>NZ_JAZAQL010000001.1:0-147763 GCF_037081675.1 Halorubellus litoreus
TGGCTAAATCGAACTCCGATAGCAATGGCCTCCGGCAGGATCAACCGGAATGGTCCCGAGCTCAAGGCTCGGGGGGTGGCGGGACACACTCGAATAGAGTGTGTTCCTCACATTGCAAATGGATCTGGTTCGACGCATCCGATCGGATGTCGCCGAACCGTCGAGGCTAACATCAGATTCCGTCTTGACGGCGGACCGCAGGGGCGGAATCCTCATACGTTGGCGCCCGGGGCGTCCCGGGGCGCCGTTCACATTATTTTGAAATGGCTGGTCCATACTTAACCCCGTTGTTTCGGTCGTGCGCCTGCTATCGGTTCCCATCCTCGAAGGTACCTAAGGGCGTCGTTTCGAGTACATAGTCGGTTGGTTTTGATGCAGTTCTTTGGCCTTCGAACGTATTTTTGGGGTGTTGTATATAGCTAGAAGCTGCCGAGGCTGGCTTGGATGTCGCGCGTTGCTGGTTCGGGCGTGACGTCGTGGCCGACGAGGTCGCGGAGGTCGGTGGCGTAGGTGGTGTCGTTGTGGTCGAGGACGAGGAGGCGGCCTTTGGTGCCGCGGATGGTGCCGGTGGCGAGGGTTTCGGCGACGGGTTCGGTGTCGAGTTGGGGGCCGTGGTCGTACGTGTAGGTGTCGAGTGGGTCGTGTTCGTCGAGGAGCGCGGTCCAGGCGTGGTCGTCGACGGTGGTGGCGAGACTCTGTCGTTTGGTGGGGGTGCGGACGCGGTCGGTGAGGGTGCTGGCGATTTCGGCTTCGAGTTGCCGCGCGATGCGGCCGTCGGGGACGGTGTTGATGTGCGCACCGCGGTCGGCGCCTTGTTCGTAGAGGCGTGTTTGGAGGCGCCAACTGCGTGTGACGCCGACTTTGAAGGTGTCGGGGGCGAACGCGGCGAGGTAGATGGCGTGTTCGTCGGTACAGGCGTCGAGTGGGAGGTTGCAGTCACCTGTGCAGCGCGCGCAGGCCCACGTGCGGGTGTGTTGGTGGCAGTGGGGGGCGTCGTCGTTGGGGCAGGGATGGTGACTGGTGTCGTCGCTGTGGCCGGCGCAGTGTCTGTCGTGGAGGGTGTACGCGAGTTCGGTCTTGGGTGTTAGTTCGAGGTGTTGGACGATGCCGCCGTCGGCGACGTGGAGGGTTGCGGGTTGGGCCGGCTGGTCGGTGGGTGGTCTTGCGGGGTCGTAACCGACGATTTGCACGCGTGGTGGTTGGGGTGGGTGTCGTTTAGCGGTACCGTTTGGGTGGGTTGGCTTGGGTTGTTCGGGTGGGGTTCGGTGTCGACGTGTTCGTCCGAGTGAAGATGCTGAAGGTTTTCTGGCGGTCGGTCGGGATTTCTTGCATGTGCCTTCGGAACCCATGGATAGTTTTAAATACCATTGGTTATCACCATTGGTGTGCATGTCTGGTAAGGACAAGCATACTTCGCGACGGGATGTACTGAAGGCGGCGACTGGTGCGCTCGCGGCGACGGGCATCGTCGGGATGGCCGAGGCGCGGCCTGCGGACAAGGTCGAAGTGAACGTCGGGTTCGACGACGTTCGTGGGAAAGCGGCTGTGGAGCGAAAGGCGGACTCGGTGGTGCGAGAGTTCAACTTCGACGCGATGACCGTCCGATTGCCGAAGAAGGCGGCGGACGCGCTCGGCCGGAACCCGAGCATCCGCTACGTCGAGGAGAACGGCGAGATGCACGCGCTCGCGCAGACGACACCGTGGGGCATCGACCGCACGGACTCGGAGGTTGCGCACGCGAACGGCGAGACGGGCTCGGGCGCGGACGTGGCCATCATCGACACGGGTATCGACTCCGACCATCCCGACCTGCAGGCGAACCTGGGTGCGGGGAAGTCGTTCGTCCAGTGTTCGACGAAGGGTGGGTGTCGGTACGGAGCGAAGCCGGCGGACAACACGTGTTACACGTCGTGGGACGACGACAACAACCACGGGACGCACTGTGCGGGCATCGCGGGCGGTGTCGACAACTCGGAGGGCGTCGTCGGCGTCGCGCCGGACGTGACGCTGCACGCGGTGAAGGTCCTCGACAAGTGTGGGTCGGGGTCGTTCAGCGACATCGCGGCGGGCGTGGAGTGGGTCGCGGACCAGGGCTACGACGTCGGCTCGATGAGTCTCGGTGGTTCCTCTGGGTCGTCGGCATTGAAGGACGCGGTCCAGTACGCGACGGACAAGGGCGTGTTCCTGGTTGCGGCGGCGGGTAACTCCGGACCCTGTAGCGACTGTGTCGGGTATCCGGCGGCGTACTCTGAGGTGATGGCGGTGTCTTCGACGGCGAGTGACGACACGCTCTCGGACTTCTCCTCGACCGGTCCGGAGGTCGAGATCGCGGCGCCGGGGACGGACATCTACTCGTCGGTCGCGAGCAACGGTGGGTACGACACGTATTCGGGGACGTCGATGGCGTGCCCGCACGTCGCGGGTGCGGCCGGCCAGTTGATGGCTGACGGCGCGACGGCGTCGGATGCGCGCGGTACGCTGAGGTCGAGCGCGGAGGACATCGGTCTCGGTAGTAACGAGTCGGGCGCGGGTCTGCTGGACGTCGCGAGCGCGCTCGGGCTCGATTCGAGCGACAACTGAGTCGGGCGCGCCCCAGGTCTGCAGCGGGAAACGAAGCCACCACCGGATTCTTTTCGCCGCCGAAGCTGCTAGATGTATGTTGCATTCCACTGGATTTTCTTTATTCCGTCCCCTTCCCACACAGATATTTTCATATTAGCTGGTTGTTTTCCGCGCTGACTGGGAAAGCTTTAATTACTATCCGCTATCACCGTTGGTTGTATGGTAGACAACGACAGGCGGGTGAGTCGGCGTCAGGCACTGAAAGTGGCGGGGTCCGCGGTCGTCGGGGCGAGCGCTGCGGGACTCGCGAGCGGGGAGCCGGCGGAGAAGGTCGAGGTGAACATCGGGTTCTCGGGGACGAGAGGGCGAGCGGCGGCGGAGAAGGCGGCGGATTCGGTGAGTCGACGGTTCGGGTTCGACGCCATCACAGCTGAACTTCCGCGCAAGGCCGCCAAGGGGCTTCGGAACAACCCGAACATCCGGTACGTCGAGAAGAATGACCTGATGCACGCCATCGACCCGGTGGAGTCCAGTGGCGGCCCGCCGGGGTCCTGTGACCCGTGGCCGGACTGTCGTGGGAGCGACGGCGGCGACGGCGGTGACACGAGTCAGACGCTCGAGTGGGGCGTCGACCGCGTCGACGCGGAGGTTGCGCACGCGAACGGCGACACGGGCGCAGGTGCGGACGTCGCCATCCTCGACACGGGCATCGACTCGGACCACCCGGACCTTCAGGCGAACCTAGGCTCGGGGAAGGCGTACGCGACCTGTAACGGCTGCAACGAGTCCTGGGACGACGACAACGACCACGGCACGCACTGTGCGGGCATCGCGGGCGCGGACGACAACACCGAGGGCGTCGTCGGCGTCTCGACGGAGGCGACGCTGCACGCTGTGAAGGTTCTCGACAGTCAGGGCTCGGGGTCGTTCAGCGACATCGCGGCGGGCGTGGAGTACGTTGCGGACCAGGGCTGGGACGTCGCGAGCATGAGTCTCGGCGCGTCCTCCGGGTCGTCGGCGTTGCAGGACGCCTGTCAGTACGCGGCCGACAAGGGCGTGTTCCTGGTTGCGGCGGCGGGTAACTCCGGGCCCTGCAGTGACTGCGTCGGCTATCCGGCCGCGTACTCGGAGGTCGTCGCGGTGTCCTCGACGGCGAGCGACGATTCGCTGTCGTCGTTCTCGTCGACGGGATCGCAGGTCGAGATCGCGGCGCCGGGCTCGGACATCCGGTCGACGATTCCGGGCGGGTACGACACGTTCTCGGGGACGTCGATGGCGTGCCCGCACGTCGCAGGTGCGGCCGGTCAGCTGATGGCGGGCGGGATGTCCGCGTCGAACGTCCGGAGCACGCTGAAGTCCAGTGCGGAGGACATCGGACTCGGCGGCAACGAGTCCGGGTCCGGCCTGCTGGACGTCGCGAGCGCGCTCGGCTACGACTCGAGCGACAACTGAGTCGGGGAGTGGCGCCCTGCGGACGCGCGAGAGCGCGTCCGCGCACACGCGAAATCGAGAATCTCTTCTTTCGAGGTGGCCGTCGTCGGACGGTGCGTCTCCCACCGAAGGCACCCGGTGATCGTGCTATGGGGGAAGAGTTTACGTCGCGTCCGCGGGTACGGCTGGGCATGACGCTTTCCGGGTCGTTGTCTGCGACGGTCGACGAGGGGACGGTCGAGTTCAGGTACGAGGTGACGAACACGGGTGATGAGGCGGTGGAGCTCCAGTTCTCGAACGCGCAGACCCACGACGTGGTGGTGTTCGAGGACGGCGAGGAGGTGTGGTCGTTCGCGGCGGGTCGGATGTTCGCGCAGATGCTCCAGTCGGAGGCGTGGGCGCCCGGCGAGTCGTCGTCGTACGGCGCGACGTGGGAGGATGCGCCGTCGGGCGAGTACGAGGCACGAGCGTGGCTCGCGTCGAACGACGTGGACGCGGAGGCGGCGACGTCGTTCTCGGTGTAGTCCGGGGGCTCTCGAAGCGGTCAGTTCCATCGTCGAGCCGCCGCGCTACTGCGTGCGGCGTGCTCGAAGGGTCAGTATTCGTCGCGGAGTTCGGCGGCGAGTTGGCGCGTCGCTTTCTCGACGGATTCGTCGCTGGAGCGCGGCGGTTCCCAGCCGAGCGCGCTGAGTTTCTCGATGGAGAGCCGCATCTTCGGGACGTCGCCGGTCCACCCGCGGTCGCCGCCGGTGTACTCGTAGTCGGGGTCGCAGTCGAGTTCGTCGGCGACGATGTCGGCGATGCGGTTGACGCTCGTGGTCGTTCGCGTGCCGAGGTTGTACGTGTTGAGGTCCGCGTCGGCGTGTTCGACGACGTGGATCATGGCGTCGATGCAGTCCTCGACGTGCATGTAGGACTTCTCCTGGCGCCCGTTCCCGAGTATCTCGAGGGTCTCCGGGTTCTCGAGGAGTTTCTCGATGAAGTCGGGGACGACGTTCCCGCGCTGGTTCGGGCCGACGATGTTCGCGAACCGGTACACCCACGCCTGGATGCCGTAGGAGTGCGCGTACGTGGAGATGATGGCTTCGTCGGCGAGTTTGGAGGAGCCGTAGATGCTGATGGGTTCGAGGGGTGCGTAGTCCTCGGGCGTGGGCATGGGCGCTTCGCCGTACACGGTCGAGGAGGAGGTGAACGCGAGTTTGTCGACGCCGACGTCGTGCATGCGTTCGAGGACGTTGTACGTCATCCCGCCGTTCTCCTCGAAGAGCTTGCGGTCGTCGTCGTAGTTCGTGTCGGTGTACGCGGCGAAGTGGAAGACGACGTCGACGTCGCCGGTGATGGTGTCGGCGACGTCGGCTTCGTCGGTCATGTCTCGCTGTCGGAATTCGACGGTCTCGGGGACGCGGTCGCGCGTGCCTTTCGAGAGGTCGTCGACGGCGAGGACGTCGTTGTCGGCGGCGAGTTCGGCGGCGAGGTGCGAGCCGACGAGGCCGGCGGCGCCGGTCACGACGACGCGCTTGTCGGTGAGGTCCATGCCTGGGACGTCGCCGGAGTCGCGTATGAGATTTGTGATGTTACGATGCGCTCGTAGCTGGCAGTGGGTGGGACAGTGGCTTCGGGCGGGTCGTGGTCAGTCGTCGCTGGCTGGCGTGGGTGGGTTGGCGATGAGGGATTCGGTGCGGTCCCAGAGTTCGCGGGCGAGGTCGTCGTCGCGTGCGGTCGCGGACGGTGTCTTCGGGTTGGTGTTCGAGAAGTACTCGCCGGTGACGTCGTAGTCGTCGGCGGCGGCGAGGTAGACGCTGGTGGCGGCGGCGGTCTCGACGGTGTCGGCGATCCGTTCGAGGACGAACGCGGGGAGGACGCCGAGTGCAGGCATGAGGGCGGAGACGGGGAAGGAGGCGTCGCGCCAGAGTTCGCTCCCGGGGACGAACCCGGGGTGCAGCGAGTTCACGAGCTTGTCGGGGTTGCGCGCGGCGAGTTCGCGCGAGAAGAGGACGTTCGCGAGCTTCGAGCGCGCGTACGCCTGGAAGCCGTCGTAGTCGTCGACGGTGGTGACGGCTTCGGTCGTGAGGTCGCTCGCGGTGGCGCGTCCGTGGACGGCGCTGGCGACGGTGACGACGCGCCCCTGGGGGGCGAGGTCGTCGAGGAGTTCCCGCGTGAGTTCGAACGGCGACAGGTGGTTGACGCGGAACGTGCGTTCGACGCCGGCGGCGAGGCTCGGGCCGTCGAAGTGCGCGCCGGCGTTGTTCACGAGGACGTCGAGTTCGTCGACGCGGTCGGCGACGGCGGCGGCGAGTTCGCTCGGCGCGTCGGGGTCGGCGAAGTCCGCGCGGACGAAGACGGGGTTGGCGTCGAGCTCGCGGAGTTCGTTCGCGAGGGCGCGCCCGGCGGTTCGGTCGCGGCCGTGGACGAGGACGCGCGCGCCGAGTCGGCCGAGCGCGAGTGCGGTCTCCCGGCCGACGCCGTGCGTGGCGCCCGTCACGAAGACGGTTCGCCCGTCGAGGTCGGCGTCGGCGACGCCGGCGACGGCTTCGGGTCGTGTCATGCCGGGGATTTCAATCGCTCGCGGGATAAGTCCCCGGTCGTGCGTCTGCGATGCAGCGGCGCGAGTGGTCATGCGTCGAGGATGCAGCGACGCTGGTGGTCGTGCGTCGGCGACGCCAGGCCGGCGTTCGTGCACGCGCGCCATCGGTATTTTGCCCGTTGGCGTCAAAAGGTGGGTCGTGTCGCTTTCGACGTCGACGGTCCTGTTGGTGCTGGTCGTGGTCGGCCTCGGCGGGGTCGTGAAGGGACTGGTCGGGTTCGGGTACGCGATCGCGGGGACGGCGGTGCTCGCGTCCCTGTTGTCGCCGACGACGGCGGTTGCGTTGATGATCGTGCCGATGCTCGCGGCGAACCTCCGGTTGCTCGGCGAGCTCACTGGGAGTGGGTTGCGGTCGTGCGTCGGCCGCTTCTGGCCGTTCGTCGCGGCGGCGGTCGTCGGGACGGTCGGTGGGATGGCTGTGCTCTCGGTCGTCCCGGGCCGCGTGGTCGCGACCGGGCTTGGGGCGTTCACGCTCGCGTACGTCGTCCTCCAGCAGGACCGCGTCCGCGTGCCGGGCGTCGCGGCGTTCGAGCGGACGTGTTTCGTGGAGACGACGACGATGAAAGCGCTCCTCGGGTTCGCGTCCGGCGTCGTGTTCGGCGTCTCGAACGCTGCGGTCCAGGTGGTCGCGTACCTCGACAGCCTCGACCTCGACCGGGAGACGTTCGCGGGCGTGCTCGCGATGATACTCGTCGGCGTCTCCACCGTCCGCCTGGGTGTCGCCTGGCAGTTCGGACTGTTCGAGGCGGGGAGCACGCTCTGGGTGTCCGCGGCCGCGGCCGTTCCCGGTGTCGCGGGCGTCGCGCTCGGCGAGCGTTTCCGTGACCGCGTCGACGACGCCGTCCTCGCGAGGGTGGCGCTCGCGCTGTTCGCGGTCATCGCCGTCCGCCTACTCTCGAAGGGCGTCCTCGGCGTGTGACCGGGAGCCTGCGCCGGTCGGTTCGCGCGAAGCGTAACCCGCTTACGCGCACCAGCCGAATCGTGCGGCATGCAGGGTGAACACGAGGTCGTCGTCTGCCGCCTGGAGCACCGGCCGGGGCGCGACGACCGGATGACGACGCACGTCGGGCTCACGGCGCGCGCGCTCGGCGCTGATCGACTCGTGCTCCCGGACAACGCCGCGCAGGCCGAGGAGACGGTCGTCGACATCACCGCGCGCTTCGGCGGGCCGTTCGACGTGGAATGCACCGAGGGCACGGTCGGGTTCGTCCGGAACTTCGAGGGCACCGTCGTCCACCTCACGATGTACGGCGAGCGCGTCCAGGACGTCGAGGACGACGTGCGAGCAGCTCACGCGGACGGCCCGGTCCTCGTCGTCGTCGGCAGCGAGAAGGTGCCGTTCGACGTGTACGAGCACGCGGACTTCAACGTCGGCGTCACGAACCAGCCCCATAGCGAGGTCGCGGGCCTCGCCGTCTTCCTCGACCGGCTCTTCGACGGCCGCGAACTCGACCGCGAGTGGGCGGACCCGGAGGCGGTCGTCCTCCCACAGGACACCGGGAAGCGCGTCGTCGACCCCGAGGACGCACCCGCCGACCGCGTCGCAGGGGGCGACCAGGTCGCGAGCGGCGACGACGAGTGACCACCCGACACCAGGCGACGCCCGTATGCTCGTGCGGGCGGGTCGTTCCGCTCGCCACACCCTCAACCAATGGAAACGGCCGCCTGGCGGCGGCCGTATGCTCGTGCGGGCGGGTCGTTCGGTAGTTTTAAACTCGCCAAGACCCGCTTTTCGTACAAGATGGCTTTTGAGGACCTCCTCGAAGACCCCGTGATACAGAAGTACCTCCACGAGTTGGTCGGCCCGAAGGGGATGCCGGTTGCGGCTGCACCCCCGGACGGCGAAGTGACCGACGAGGAGCTCGCCGAGGAGCTGGACCTCGAACTGAACGACGTGCGGCGCGCGCTGTTCATCCTCTACGAGAACGACCTCGCGGAGTACCGGCGGCTGCGCGACGAGGACTCCGGGTGGCTCACGTACCTGTGGACGTTCCACTACGAGAACATCCCGGAGAACCTCGAAGAGGAGATGCATCGCCTGCTGGAGGCGCTCGAGGACCGCGAGGAGTACGAGCGCAACCACGAGTTCTACCTCTGCGAGGTGTGCTCGATCCGCTTCGAGTTCGGTGAGGCGATGGACTTCGGGTTCGAGTGCCCCGAGTGCGGGTCGCCCCTGGAGTCGATGGACAACGACCGCCTCGTCACCGCGATGGACGACCGGCTCGCGGCGCTGCGCGAGGAACTGAACGTGGAGTCGGGCGCATAATGGTCGTTCTCGCGACGAAAGTCTACGTGTCCGGTGACGCTCGCGACCGCGTCGTCGACAGCCTCAAGAGCCTCGTGGGGAACGAGCTCGCGGACCTGGACGTCGAGTTCGACGTCGGCGTCCGTCAGGACGGCTTCCCGTCCGTGACGGTCACGGGCGAGGACGAGGTGGTGGCGCGGAACGTGCTCGCCGAGGAGTTCGGCGAGATAGACGCGCACATGGACGAAGGCGAGACGTACGTCGGCACGTTCGACTCGTGGAGCGAGGAGGGGTTCGTGCTCGACGCGGGCGAGGACGTGTACGTGCCGGCCGAGGACATCGGGCTCGGGCAGGGGACGCCGAGTCAGGTCCGCGAGCGGTTCGGGCTCGTCCAGCACATGCCCCTGGAGTTCGTGTACGGCGGCGAGGGGAAACCCAGTCGGTTGAGTGACGCGCAGCGCGACGAACTCTACGAGTGGACGCGCGGCGACGGGCGCGTGAACGTGAACTCGGCGACGCGCGCCGAGGTGCGTGCGACCGTGAACCGCGCGGGGCACGCGCGCGACATCGTGACCGTGGAACGCATCGGGCTCCTCGAGCAGAGCATCGTCTGTAAGGAGGGCACGGACCCGCCGGGGTTGCTCGCGGCGATCGGCGAGTACCTGCCGGCGGAGATCCGCTGCGTCATCCCCTGAGGTATGACTCGGAAACGACTCGTCCTCGCGGTGCTGTCGCTCGCAGCGCTCGCCGCTCTCGCGGGCTGTACGTCGCCGTTCGGTGGTGGCGTCAACGAGGAGCGCCTGAACGAGAACGCGACCTACGAGTGGAACGACTCCGCGGACGTCTACGTGAACGTCACGGGCGGCCAGTACAAGGCGGTGTACGACGTCTCGGGGTTCGAGGGCACCGAGTTCGAGCTGTGGCGACCGGGTATCGAGTCCCGGAATCCGCTCCCGATAGCGGCGCTCAAGTACCGATATCCGAACGGGACGACGGTGACGGCGGACAACCTCACGGTGGAACGCCGCGGCGGGGCGACGGTGGTGAACCTCCCGCAGTCGTCGGGGAAGGTGGCGTTCACGGCGCGGACCGACCAGAAGTCACTGTTGCTCCCGTCGTACCTCGAGGGGTCGTATCACGTGGTGCTCCCGGAGAACATGCGGGTCGGGTTCCCGCTGTTCGGGCAGGTGTCGCCGGGCGCTGACGAGCGGTCGCTCGACGAGGCGACGGGCCGCGTGCACCTGCGGTGGGACGAACTCTCGCGGAACATGTCCCTCCAGTGGTATCTGGCGCGGGACATCTGGCTGTTCGCTGGGCTCGTGCTCGTCCTCGGTGGTATCGGCGCGGTCGGCGTGTCGTACTACGTCTACCAGATACGGCAACTGGAGCAGAAGCGCGAGGACCTCGGGTTGGACGTGAGCGACCAGGACGACGGTCGCGACCCGCCGCCGGGGATGGGCTGACCGGTCGCCCGCGACCCGCCGCCGGGGATGGGCTGACGTCGGTGTCGACTCGCCTGGCGTCGACTCGGCGTCGGCGTTCTCTCTGTTGGGCGTCGCACTCGTTTTGAACCTCGACCGCCGAGGGGGAGGTATGGACGTAGCTGTGGTCACCGTCGGGGACGAGTTGCTCTCGGGGGAGACCGAGAACACGAACGCGACGTGGTTGTGTCGTCGACTCACCGAGCGTGGGACGCGCGTTCGACGGGTGATGACGGTCCCGGACGACGAGGCGGACATCGCGCGCGTCGTGAACGAGTTCCACGCGGAGTACGACGCGACGATAGTCACTGGTGGGTTGGGGCCGACGCACGACGACCGGACGATGGCGGGCGTTGCCGCGGCGTTCGGACGCGACCTCGAGCACAGTCAGGACGTGGAGGACTGGCTCGTCGAGCACGGCGGGTACGCCGCCGGCGACCTCGCTGCTGGGACGACCGCTGTCCCGGTGGACGCGCGCGTTCTCCACAACGTCGAGGGCGTTGCGCCGGGCGCGGTCGTGGAGTCGACGTACGTCCTTCCGGGCGTGCCGGGCGAGATGAAGGCGATGTTCGAGCTCGTCGCCGAGGAGTTCGAAGGCGAGCAAACGCACGTCGAGACGGTGTTCGCGGCGGAGCCGGAGTCGGCTCTCGTCGACCGCTTCGAGCGCGTGCAAGCGGAGTTCGACGTGACCGTCGGGAGCTATCCGGGCGACGGCGTCCGCATCCGCGTCTCGGCCACGGACGCTGACGAGGTCGCGGCGGCGGCGGCGTGGCTCCGCGAGCGCGTCGACGGCGGCGAGGAGTAGATCGACGGCGGGCGTTCGCTGTCGTTACTGGTAGATCTTGTAGAGCCAACCGGCGGTGATGGCGAGGCTGAGCACGAGGACGCCGAGGCCGAGTTGCGTGTTCGCGACGAGGTCCGCTGCGAGTGGAATCGGTGTCATGAACGGGCGTTGTGACCCCGGTGGCTTAAGCGTTGACAGAGGAACCGACTGCTTTTCCCGGCGACGGCCGTACGAGCGGGTATGCGAGTGGGCGTGGTCGTGAACCCCATCGCGGGGATGGGTGGACGCGTCGGGTTGAAGGGGACCGACGGGCTGGTCGAGGAGGCCCGCGAGCGGGGTGCCCAGCCGCGCGCGCCGGAGCGCGCGAGGACGGCGCTGTCGGCGCTCCGGGCGCGCCGCGACGACGTGACGATAGTGACGGCGAGCGGCGAGCTCGGCGCGGACGCCGCGGTCGACGCCGGGTTCGACCCGGAGGTCGTCTACGAGTTCGAGCCAGACGACGCGGGTGCGTCGACGACGTCGGCGGCGGACACGCGTGCGGCGGTGCGGGCGTTCGTCGACGCGGACGTGGACCTCGTGCTGTTCGTGGGTGGGGACGGGACGGCGGTGGACGTCGCTCGTGCGCTCGAGGCGGCGGGCGACGGGACGGCGGCGGTCCCGATGCTTGGCGTGCCGGCTGGCGTGAAGATCTACTCGTCGGTGTTCGGGGTGACGCCGAGCGACGCCGGCCGCGTCGTCGCGTCGTTCGATGCGGTCGAGGAGCGCGAGGTGAACGACATCGACGAGGCGGCGTACCGCGACGGCGAGGTGCGGACGACGCTGCGTGCCGTGGTGCCGGTCCCGGTGGCGGAGGCGGTGCAGTCCTCGAAGCAGGTCGCGGGCGGGAGCGTCGACGGCGTCGCCGCGGGGTTCGCGGGCGACGTCCGCGAGGGCGTGACGTACGTCCTCGGCCCCGGGAGTACGGTCGGTGCCATCAAGCGCGAGCTCGGGTTCGAGCCGTCGCCGCTCGGCGTGGACGTCTACCGCGACGGCGAGGTCGTCGTTCGGGACGGCACCGAGGACGAGATACTGGCGGCGCTCGGCGAGGAGAACGTCGTCGTGGTGTCCCCCATCGGCGGCCAGGGGTTCGTGTTCGGCCGCGGGAACCACCAGATATCGCCGCCGGTCATCGAGCGGTCGACGGTCGAGGTGGTGGCGTCGCCGAGCAAGCTCGACGACGTCGGCGTCCTCCGCGTCGACACCGACGACGAGGCCGTCAACGAGTCGCTCCGGGGCTGGCAGAAGGTCCGCGTCGGCCGGTACGAGCACCGGCTCCTGAAGGTCGTCTGAGCGCCGGCCGTCGCCGCCCAGTCGTTCGTTTTCTGTGACACCACTGTCGAGAATCGCGTGCAGAGACGACCTAGAAGACAGGTGAAGGTATATTATGGAACGAGGGGCAAATATAAGGTATACCGTTGCCTAGGCGGGGGCATGGAAACGCGTAAAGTGCAGCGGCTCGGGCCGTCGACGCTGGCGATGACGCTCCCGGCCGAGTGGGCGAAGGAACACGACGTCGAGAAGGGCGACGAGGTGTCCCTGCGGATGGGTGGCAAGGGCACGCTGACGGTGATGCCGGAGTCGGCGAACAGCGAGGAGACGGAGGCGGTCATCCACGCGGACGACCTGGACGCCGACGCCGTCGAGCGCGCGATCGTCGCGCAGTACGTGCTCGGACGCAGAGTCATCCGTATCGAGAACGAGTCCGGGGCGCTCGACAGCGAGCAGATCAACGCGGTCTATCGTGCGGAGACCCAGCTCATGGGTCTCGGCGTCATCGAGGAGACGCCGGAGAGCATCGCCATCCGGTGCTCGGTCGACCCGGAGGACTTCACGCTCGACAACCTCCTCGAACGCCTGGAGTCGACGGGGTCGACGATGCGCGGGGAGGCAGTGAAGGCGCTCGCGCACGGGAACCCGGACCTCGCGCAGCGCGCGCTCAACCGCGAGCGGCAGGCGAACAAGATCTTCGTCCTCCTCCTGCGCCTCATCTTCACGGCGTACCAGAATCCGAACCTCGCTCGCGCGGTCGGGCTCGCGGACGGCTTCCCGCTCATCGGCTACCGGAGCATCGCGAAGAACCTCGAACTGACCGCGGACAACGCCGAGGACATCGCCGAGATCGTCCTCGAGGCCGAGGGTCACACGTTGAACGTCGACCAGTCGACGATGCGGCGCATCCGGGAGTTCACCGAGCAAGTCGACGAGCTCACCGCGCTCGCGGTCGAGTCGGCGGTGACGCGGGACTACGACAAGACCATCGCGGCCCGCGAGCTCTTCCACGAGATCAGCGACCGGGAGCGCGAGATACTCAACGACCTCCCGGAGATGGACAACCAGGACCTCCTGCAGGTCCGCGAGGTCCTCGTGAGCCTCCAGCAGACCGCGCAGTACGCGATGCGGAACGCCGAGATCGCGGTGAACCTCGCGCTGAACGAGGAGTCCGACCACACGACCATCAACTGACCGCGTCTCACGCGACCGTCGACTGACTGCGCGAGCGGGTTCGCGAACGAACGCGAGACCGCGTCAGTCGCTCGCGACCACCTCTTCTCGGTCGCCCTCCCGTGTCTCGTGAGCGTCCGCGTCGGTCTTCCGGACGCGTAGTGGGCTTCGACTGGTTATCTCGCAGTCGAACGCGGGATGTTCGGCGAAGTGCCGGACGAGCATGTGGCGTCGCGACCCCGTGATGCCGGTCCGCGAGACGTCGTCGGCGTCGAACGTCTCGGGGAGGCGCTCGTAGAGGCGTTCGACGGCGTCGAAGTCCCGGAACACCTTCGCGTTCCCGGCGGAGTCGGCGCCGCGACGCCGGACCTCGTAGGAGCCGTCCTCGCGGTGGCGGCCGGCGGTCCGGAAGAACTCGCGGTCGGCGACGACGGCGTCACCCAGTTGCTCTTTGAGCGCGACGGCGTCGGCTCTGGACAGTTCCACGCAAGCATCGTCGACAGTAACCTGAATGCGCTCGCTCGATGCGTCGGTCGTTACCTCGGGCTCACCCGAGAAGAACTCGATCCGGAGAGTGAGTACTCCGTTCCATACGCTACGGGTACGCCGCCACCGTCAAAACACTTCCGCCGACGGGTCGCCGGGTCCGGCGCGTCGACCCGCGCCGCTTCGGCCGCGAGTCGCTTCGCCCGCGGGTCAACCGAGGCGAGCGTACTGCGGGTCGAGTGCGGGCAGGACGCCGCCGTCGTCGGTCGTCGTACTGTCGTCGCCGTTCGACGTCGACCCGCCGTCGTCGGTCGTGGTATCCTCGCCAGTCGTCGTGTCCTCGCCGGTCGTCGTATCCTCGCCGGTCGTCGTGCCGTCGTCGCCGTCACCGGCCTCGTCACCGCCGTCGTCGCTTCCGGTCTCGTCTGCGGCCTCGTTCCCCGGTGCGGTGTCGTCCTTCGTCCCGAACACGTCCGTCTCGATGGTCTCGCGGTGCGTCATCCCCTGGAGCGGGATGTCGAGTTCGGTGCCGGCGACCTCGACGCTCGCCGCGAAGTCGATGACGACGTCGGTGCGCTGGTTGCGCTCGACGTGAGTCACCCACCAGTCGTCGAGGTTCTCGTTCTGGATGTACGTCACCGTCCGCACCTGCGTGAGCGAGTTCGGCTCCAGTATCTTCTCGTCGGTGTTCTCGCCCGCGCCGACGCGCACGTCGTTCATCTCGATAGTGTAGTTCAGCTTCGAGACCGGTATCGCGTAGTCCTTCGGGTTGTAGATGTAGAAGTCGACGACGATACCCGTCCGCTCGCTCGTGACCTCTCCCCACTGCGCGCGCGTCTCGTTCACGTACAGGACCGGGTCGCTCACGAGCGGACTGCTCGAGTTCACCGGGCGCGTCTCCGTGGAGTTGAACGACGAGAGCATGTCCGTCTCGATGCTACGGGTCTGCGTGACCGGGACGGACCGACCGAGGAAGTCCGATTCCACGGTGGCGTTCACGTTCACGGTCGTCTGCTCGTCGTTCCGGACGTGACTCACCCACCAGTCGGGGATGCGGTCGTTGTCGAGGGACGTATCGAGGTCGATCGTCGAGTTCCCGGGCGGCATCGCGATGGCGCCCGTCGACCCGTTCGCCATGCGGAGGTCGTTCATCGCGATGGCGTACTCGCCGGAGACGCCGAGGAAGCTCGCCCCGATCGGGTTCGGGTTCGTCACCTCGATCGTCGACCCGATCGTCGTCGTCTCGTCGTTCACGCCAGTGAACTCGTTCTGGAACTCGTTCACCGCGGGGACGCCCAGGAATCCCGCGGCGAACGCGACGCCGACGGCGACGACGACCGCGAGCACGCCCGTTCCCACGATTCGGAAGAGACTCCCGAGGAACAGCGACCTCAGTGTCGCGACGACCGACGAACCTGTACCACCGTCTCCTGCGGAGTCGGCACCCATCTTGTTCCCGGTTCAATCGTCGAACGCTAAAGGTCTTGTCGCAAGACGATTTGGGGGCTACAGTCCGGCAGCGCCCACGAAGCACGCCGGTCGGTCCGTCGGGTCGCGGTCGCTGACCGGAGACGGTGGTACTAAGTCAGCCGCGTGGATACGAGCGAGTATGACTGCTACGGACACCGGTGGGTCGGACAAGGGCGTGGGGTTCACGATGCTGTTCGGCGCTGGCGCGGTGCTCGGCGCCGTCGTCATGGCGGCCGCGGGCTTCGTCGCGACGGGGTCGCTGCGCGGCGGTATCGACGTCCCGGAGGCGACGACCGCGGCGATGGAGGTCAACGCCTCGATAGGGTTCGCGCTCGCGATGGCGTTCGCGGTCCTGGCGGTCGTCGCGGTTCAGGTGTACGACGCCTGACGACCGGGAAACCGTTAATACGCTAAGTCACGTACCTCCGGCATATCGATGAGTGAGTATTCCGAAGAGGAACAGCGCATTCTCGCGTACCTCCGCGATAGCGTCTCGCGCGGACAGCAGTACTTCCGCTCGAAGAACATCGGGGACGCGCTGGGGCTCTCTTCGAAACAGGTGGGCGTTCGACTCCCGAACCTGGACGAGAAGTCCGAGGAGGTCGACATCGAGAAGTGGGGGCGTGCTCGCTCGACGACG
This sequence comes from Halorubellus litoreus, assembly GCF_037081675.1. GTDB lineage: Archaea > Halobacteriota > Halobacteria > Halobacteriales > Natrialbaceae > Halorubellus > Halorubellus litoreus. The sequence goes on from NZ_JAZAQL010000001.1 coordinate 16,165, forward strand.
TGGAAGGTCACGGTGAGTTAGTTCTCGATGACTGTGACCGTCGAGCGGACGTTCGCGTTCAAAGCGCCGCCTGAGGACGTCTGGGCGTTCATCTCCGAACCGGCGAAGCGAGCGGAAGCGATCAGCGTCGTCGAGTCCTACGACATCGATGCGGACGATCGCGGCGACAAAGCGACGTGGCACGTGAGCCTCCCGATTCCGGTTATTTCGCGGACGGCGGCGGTGGAGACGCGCGACGTGGAGCGTCGCGACGGCGAGTACGTGAAGTTCGTGGGGCGCTCGAAGGTGATGCGCGTGGTCGGCGAGCACGAGGTGGTGCCGACCGAGGACGGCTGCGAGCTCGTGAACCGGTTCCGCGTGGAGGGGAAGCTCCCGGGCGTGGAGCGGTACTTCAAGAAGAATCTCGACGGGGAGCTCGACAACCTCGAGGCTGCATTGCGCGCGGACCTCGGGCTCCCAGCATGAGGCGGTCAGCATGACGTCGACTGCCGGCGGCGGCGCGGGCACACGCGGCGACCCCCTTCGCGTTGCGCTCGTCCAGTTCAGTCCTGACGCGGGGAAGGTTGCTGCGAACGTCGAGCGTGCGCTCTCGGAACTGGACGCTGCGGTGGCGGCTGGTGCGGACCTCGTGGCGTTCCCGGAGCTGTTCGACGTCGGGTACTTCGCGTTCGATTCGTACGCGCGCCACGCTATCGGGTTGGACGGCGAGCGATTCCAGCGGTTCGCGGCGGCGGCGCGCGAGCACGACGTGTGGGTGCTCGCGGGGACGATGATGGAGGACCTGGCGGCGACGGCGGCGAGCGACGTGGACGTGCCGGTACCTGCGGCGGAGGGCTTGGCGAACACGGCGGTCGTGTACTCGCCCGACGGCGAACGCGAGCTCGTGTACCGAAAGCACCACCTGTTCGGGTACGATTCCGCGGAGGCGGAGTTGCTCGTTCCGGGGGAGCGACGGCCGACGGTGGACGTCGGTGGGTTCTCGCTGGCGGTGTCGACGTGCTACGACCTCCGGTTCCCCGAACTCTACCGGGAGTACCTGGACGCGGGCGCGGACCTCGTGCTGGTGCCGTCGGCGTGGCCGTACCCGCGCGTCGAGCACTGGAAGACGCTCCCGTCGACGCGCGCCGTCGAGAACCTGAGTTACGTCGCGACGATCAACGGCGCGGGCACGGTCGGCGGGACGGACCTCGTCGGGCGCTCCACGGTGTACGACCCGTGGGGGACGCCGGTGGCGACGACGGACGACCACGAGACGACCGTGTACGCGGACCTCGACCCCGAGCGCGTCGCCGACGTCCGCGAGGACTTCCCGGCGCTCGACGACCGCCGGCTCTGACGCCCGAGCGGCCGACGACGGAACCGGGCGCCACGACCCCGCCGTAATCGTGCCATACCGACGCATGCGATGGCGTCGCGAACGTTGTCGTGGAACCAACCATTTATAAGGCATGCGGCAGTAGTCCCTGTTGCCGGACGCAGACGCTTTTCACGTCTATTCCGGCACACAACGCCCGTCGCACCTACGCCCGCGCCCAACTGCGGCACCTCGGGGCTACCCGGGAGCCTATTCGAGGTGTCGCATCTCTCGTCCTCACCACTCGAAGTGACGACGTTCCTCGTCGCCAGCCGATAGGTTCACTGTCGTAACCGCTGAACGAGTGGCCATGCGCGTCCGTCAGGCCACGCTCCCGCTCGGGTTCTTCGTCCTGTCCAGCGTGTGGCCGGCACCATTGCTCCTCGTGGAGTTCTCCTGGTCGACCTTCGTCCTCGGTGGGTTGTTCTTCGGCGCGCTCGGCGGCGCGCCGAGCACGGTCGTCTTCCTGCTGCTCGTCGACGACTCGTCGACGCCACGCCGCGGTGCAGTCGCGGCCCCCCTCGCGACGCTCGTCGCCGCGATAGCCGGACTGCCCGTTTTCTCGTTCGCGTACTGGCTGGTCGAGACTATCGTCCTCGGCCGGGGCGTCGACTTCGGCCCGAACGTCCTCGTGGGGTCGATGCTCCTCGGCTGCGTCGCGCTCGTGCTCTCCCCGATCACGGCCGCGCTCGGCTACGGTGTCGCATCGGAGCCGTCGCGGATGCCTTCGCTCCCACGCCGCCTCGAAGCCGTCGACCGCGCGTGGCTCCGTCGTTCACCGAGCACGCGAGCGCTCGTCGTCGCGTTCGCAGTCCTCGCTGCCGGTGTGGGAGGCGCCGCTGGCGTCCAGTACGCAGACCCGACCACGGCCGACGTCGGCGACGCGCCTGCGTACGCCGGCCCCGCTGCCGCCGCCGAAGCCCAGGTCGAGCAAGCGCAGGCCCGCACCCGCTCGGTGTCCCACACCGTCGTCTGGACGGTGCCTGCCGATGGCGCGGACACACCATCGCGCATGGACGACCGACTCGTGCTCCGCCACGACATGCAACGCGACGTGCTCCTGTTCACGACGCGCTTTTCCGGCACGTACCAGACGAACCTCGTCACCGTCGACGGACACTGGTACTGGCCGGGGAACGAGACGACGCCACCGACGGCTGCAGCGGTGACGCGGCGCGACGAGGTGAGCGTGCTGTTCCCGCATTATACCCCTGTCGCGCTGGATGCACCGGCGTCGGTCACCGACCGAGGCGAGGGCTACGTCGAGATCGCGTACGAGGCGGCGGGTGGAACGTGGCACAACCCTGGGACGACCCTGAACGGGACGCGAACGGTCAGGATCGACACGAAAACTGGCCGGGTCGTCGCCGTTACCGACCGGAACGCGAACGGAACCGTCTTCGCGCGGATTCGCTTCGAGGACTACCGGGCGACGAACGTCGACCCGCCGTCGATGCCCGTCGGCTCCATCGAGCGCGTCGTCGAGGACCTCTTCCACGGACCACTCACCGGCGACGGAACGCTCTACTGACCCGACTCCCGGCGGACTGGCTCGTGTGCACCTGGCAATCTGCACCCGGCCCCGAACACCGAGACGTCGCTTCTCGACGAACGAGAACGAAGAGAAAGAACCGCTACCGGACTGCGCTTAGTCGTCTTCGGTCTTGATGTCCGCGGAGAGGCCCTGTGCCATCTCGATGTCCTTCGAGTTGTTGAGCGTCCACGCGGTGCGCTCGGTGACGGCTTCGATGGCTTCGCGCGCCGACGGGGCGCCCTTCCCGGACTTCTTCATGCCGCCGAACGGCAGCTGGACCTCCGCACCGATACAGGGGAGGTTGCCGTACGCGAGGCCGACCTCGGCCTTGTCGCGGTAGTAGTTGATCTGGCGGTAGTCCTCGCTGATGATGGCGCCAGCGAGTCCGTACGGGACGTCGTTGTGGATCTCGACGGCGTCCTCGATGTCGCCGCTGTACTTGACGAGCGCGACGTGCGGCCCGAAGCACTCCTCCTTGAGGCAGCGGAGGTCGGTGTCGTACTCGATCTCGTAGACGAACGGGCCGACCCAGTTGCCGTCCTCGTGGCCCTCGGGGATCTCGTCGTCGTCGAGGTCGAAGCGGTCGACGAGGACGTTCGCGCCCTCCTTGCGCGCCATCTCGTTGTGGCGCGCGATCTTCTCGACGTGCTCTTCCTCGATGGCGGGCCCCATGAACGTGTTCTCGTCGAGCGGGTCGCCGACCGCGACGTCCTGCGCGATGTCGACGTAGCGCTCCTTGAACTCGTCGTAGACGTCCTCGTGGACGATGAGGCGCTCGCTGGAGACGCAGCGCTGGCCGGTCGTCTTGAACGAGGACATCACCGCGGAGTGCACGGCGGTGTCGAGGTCCGCCTTCTCCGTGACGACGATACCGTTCTTCCCGCCCATCTCGCACGCGCGGTTCTTCCCGGGCATCCCGCCGACCTTCGAGGAGATCTCGTGGCCGACCTCGGCGCTGCCCGTGAAGAGGACGGTGTCGGTGATGTCGTTCTCGACGATCTCGTTCCCGGCGTCACCGAAGCCCTGCACCATGTTGAAGACGCCTTCCGGAACGCCGGCGTCCTCGAGCATCTCCGCGATGATCTGTCCGCACCACGGCGTCTGCTCGGCGGGCTTCCAGACGACCGTGTTCCCTTCGACGAGCGCGATGGCCATGTGCCAGAACGGGATGGCGACCGGGAAGTTCCACGGCGTGATGCAGCCGACGACGCCGTTGGGCTTGCGCCGCATGTACGCGTCCTTGCTCGCGATCTCGCTCGGGATGATGTCGCCGTGGGGGTGGCGGGCGTTCCCGGCAGCCCACTCGACCATGTGCCACGCCTCGGTGACGTCGGCTTTCCCTTCGCTGATCTCCTTCCCGCACTCTTTGGTGACGATCTCGCCGAGCTCCTGGTGTCGGTCCTTGAGCTCGTGGTAGACGTCCCAGAGGTACTCCGCGCGGTCGATGTGCGAGAGGTCGCGCCACTCCTCGAAGGCGTCTTCGGCGGCGTCGAGCGCTCGCTGTACGTCCTCGGGTGTGCCGCGGTGGAACTCGCCGAGCGTCTCCCCGGTCGCGGGGTTCTCGCTCGTGAACGTCTCGTCGCCGGAGCCGCTGGTCCACTCGCCGTCGATGTAGTGCTGGAAGGTGTCGGTCATCGTGTTCGGCAAAATTTTCGCGGGACGCCTTCAAAAAGCCACCCCTTCCATCGACGGGTTGGCGCGAGTTCTGCCGCCTATGGTCGGGTGCGGTTCGGGTGCGAGACCGTGGGCGTCGGGGCGCGACGCGGTGGTATGTGAGGAGCTAGCGCGTCTCGTTCCGCCGGCAGGTGCTCGGGTTCGACTCCCTGTGGGGGGGACGCTGGGGGATACGTTTATGTACGGCGTCCGGGGTCACGTCGCTGCCTTCTCTATCTCGCCTTTGAGCGCGTTCGCGTCGAAGTCGTGGTCGGGGCGGAGCGCGACGAAGTCGAGGAACTCGCGAGCGGCGAGGACGTCGCTGACGCTGTAGGCGCTGGTCGCCGCAGCGACGGCGTCCCGTGCGCCAATTCGGGGGGCGAGCTCGGCGAGTGCGCACGCGAGGTCGTACGAGCGCGCACCGACGAACCCTTCGTCGCGGACGGTCGTCGCGTCGATGACGTACAGTTCGTCGTCCTGGAGGAGGACGTTCTCGCCGCGGACGTCGCCGTGCGCGATGCGCTGGTCGTGCATCCGCGCGAGGAGCGCGAACAGGTCCGTGGCGTGCGAGCGCGCCTCGGCGTCGCTGAGGTCGTCGAACGTCCGGAAGTCGGGGAGGTACTCGAGGACGAGGACGCCGAGGCCGTCCACCTCGAACGCGTCCACTGGCCGCGGGACGTTCAGGCCGACGGCGTGCATGCGGCTGACGGCTTCGAGTTCGCGTTCGGCGAGCGCGAGCGGCGTGCCGACGTGGTCGAAGAACCCCTCGGTGCCGGCGCTGAACGCGCCGAGGTTCCGGCCGGCGGTGAACAGCGCGTGCACCACCGAGTTCTGCGGAGTGACGACCTTCACGAACCACTCGTCGTCGACGACCATCGGCGTCGACAGCCAGTTGTCGGCGTCGAGGAACTCGACGCGGACGCCGTCGCGGTCGTTCCGTTCGGCGACCGCTCGCGCGACTGATTCGAGTCGCGTCCAGTCGACGGTCCCCCTGAGGAACTCGCGGATGGCCACGGTCGAACGTCGTTCCCGGGGGTGAAAACTCTCTCGCCGCGGCCGCGCGTTACCGCGGAACGACCGTTCGAGGAACGGGCGCGGAAGCCGGCGTCAGGCGCCGGACTCGGTGACGGTGAGCGTGTACTCGCCGCTCCCGCTGTAGGCGTCGACGAGGATGCCGAGTTCGTCGTCGGGCGTGACGGCGTCGACGACGACGGTCTCGGTGCTGGATTCGCTCGTCCCGGCCGCGTCGTAACGCACGGTCGTGGGTCGGTGCCCGGAGCGCGTGACGTAGAGGTCGAAGTCGGCGTCGCTCGGGCCGTCGAGCGCGATCTCGACCTGGCAGGGGTCGCTCAGGTCGGTCGTGTACGTGAACGAGTCGTCGTCGTACCAGCCGGCGAGTTCGCCGCTCACGCTGTCGGCCGTGGTGACGCGCCCGCAGCCCATGTCGCCGTTCGCGTGGAACGGCTCGCGGAGCCCCCACGGGTCGGGACCGAAGTTCGTCGTCGTCGGGAGCGTCTCGTCGCCCGCGAGGTTGTTCGCGGCGTCGGTGACGGCAGTGTCGGAGAATCGGAGCGGGCTCCCGAACGCGTTCGCGATGGCGTTCAGGCGGTCGCGAGCCTCACTGGAGGCGTTCGCGCCCGAGGCGAGGACGACGGCGCCGCCGTCGGCGGCGAACGCGTACAGCGCTTCGAGTTCCGCGTCGGTGAACTCGGCGAGTGGCGTGGAGACGAGGATGGCGCGTGCGTCGTCGAGCGCGTCACTGGTGACGTCGTTGACGCCCGCGAGGTCGACGTCGAACCCTTCCAGGTATCGCTGGAAGTACGCGACGTCCTCCGCGGACAGGCCGGCGCTCGCGTTGAACTGGCCGTGCCCGCCTTCGACGAGCACGCGGCCCTCCGCGCGGTCGCTGAGGCCGTCCATGAGGTTCGCGACGAACGCGAAGTTGTCGTACGCGCTCGTGTCCTCGTCGAACCCTTCGGCTTTCTCGTAGCCCTCGTCGAGCACGAGCCCGCCGAGCACCGCGAGGTTGTGGTTCGGGTCGACGCCGACGAGCGGTGCGCGCGAGGCGGACGCGTCGCGGCTCGCGCGGATCGGCGCGAACGGTCCGTTCAGGCGGCCGCGCGTCGTCTCGACGCGAGTCGCCTTCGGGACGTACACCTCCTCGACGCCGTCGTTCCGGATCGTCGGCGTGAGGTTCGGGTTGCTGTTCGCCCAGATGCCCTTCGAGGCGTCGCGTGCCGCGTACTCGGCCGCCTGGAAGTCCTCGAGCTTCGAGAGGCTGGACGCGTACGAGCGCGCGTACCCCTCTTCGACGAGTTGCTCGTTGTAGAGCGTGTCGCGGCTCCCGGAGCCGTCGTCGTACTCGATGTACGCGAGCACGCGACCGAACGGGTCCTTGACGCCGCCGTTGAACTCGCTCCCGGCGGGGTCGAACGAGATGTCGACGGTCTCCCCGGCGAGCGCGTCCTTCGCGAACTGCGTCGCGAGCTCGGCGTGGTACGCGAGGTAGGGATAGTCGGCGTCCCAGAACTCCTCGACGTCGTCGACGCCCTGGCGCTTCGCGAACCACGCGCCGAACCCGCTCGCGTTCAGGTTCGTGGTCGCGGGCGCGAACGGCGCGCCGGCGTTGTTCTCCTCGTCGACGACCTGCGCGTCACCGAACCGGAACCCGAGGCCGAGCGCGTCCGCGATGGCGTTGAGGTTCCCGGTCTGGTCGTAGTCGTTGTAGTCGTCCTGGTCGTGGAGGAAGACCGCGCCGCCGTCGTCGACGAACGCGGAGAGTGCCGACAGTTCGCCCTCGCTGAACGCGCCCGGGGAGGTGACGACGAGCGCGTCCGCGTCGCTCGTGTCGCTCGGAATCGACGAGCCGGCTTCGAGCTCGAACCCGTTGTCCTCGGCGTACGCGGCGAACCCGCTGAACTTGTCGAGCGAGTAGAACTGGCCGTGGCTCTCGTCCCAGCGGACGGTCCCGGACCCGACGAGGTCGCTCCAGACGTTCAGGACGAACTCCTCGTTGTCCGCTTCGGTGTCGTAGCCGTCGGCCACGACGGGTGCGGGGAACCCGACGACGTTCCCGTCGCGCGCGACCAGCGGGACGTCGGTGCCCTCGGGGTAGGAGACGGCGTCGCCGTTCCCGTCACCGTCCTGGACGGTTGCGGGCGACTCCGCCCACACCGCGACCGAGGACGCGTCGGTGAGCGGTTCGCCGTTCGCGTCGAGCAGCGGTGCGGCGCCCTCGCCGAACACGAGCCGGGAGACGGGCTCGCCCTCGCCGCCGACGACGAGGTCCGCGCCGACGCCCTCGCGCGGCGCGAACACGTCGAACGCGGGGTTGAATCGCCGCGTGACGGGACGGAACGGCTTGCCGGTGTTCGAGGCCTCGTCGACGACCTGGTCGTCGTTGAACCGGAAGGGCGCGTCGAGCGTCTCGGCGACCGCGTTCAGGTCCTGAGTGGCGTCGTAGTCGTCGTAGTCAGCCTGGTCGTGGAGGAACACCGAGCCGCCGTTCGCCGCGAAGTCCGCGAGCGCGGACAGCTCGCTGTCCGTGTAGGATTCGCTCGTCGACGGGACGACGACCGCGTCCGCGCTCGACAGGTCGTTCGCGACGTCGCTCGTCGACTCGACCGTGTAGCCGTTCGAGCCCGCGTAGTCAGCGAACGTGGAGAACCCGTCGAGGCCGTTGTACTGGTTGTGCGTCTCGTCCCAGAGGACGGTCCCGGAGCCGCCGAGTTGCTGGTCCCAGACGTTCAGGAGCAGTTCCTCGTTGTGGAGGTCCGAGTTGTACTTGAGCGTGTCGTCGTCGACGAGCAGCGACCCGACCGCGACGACGTTCCCGTCGATCGCGAGCAGCGGGATGTCGCCGTGCTCGCCGTAGTCGACGGCGTCGCCGTTCCCGTCGGCGTCCTTGTTCGTCGCGGACTCCTCGGCCCACACTGCGACGACGGAATCGTCGAGCAAGCGGCCGCCGTCGGCGTTCAGGAGGCTACAGGTGGAGCCGAACTGGACGTCGGTGAGGCCGACGCGGTCCGCGAGTCCTTCCCACTCCTCGGGGCGCTCGTACTGGCCGTTACCCTTCTTCTCGGCGGTGTCGATGCCGAGCACGCGGATGGACTCCACGCGACCGTCGTCGAACTGGACGTCGACGGTGTCCCCGTCGGAGACGCCGACGACGTCGACCGTGTACGTCTTCGAGGGGTCGAGCGCGTTCGCCTCGTCGATGCCCGGTCGGTTCTCGAAGTAGCCCGCGAAGTCCGCGGTGTTGAAGTTCGCGGTCTTCGGGACGTAGTTCGCGCCGTTGTTGTTCGAACTGTCGACGACCTGGTCGTCGTTGAACCGGAAGCCCGCGTCGACGGCCGCGGCGAGCGCGTTCGAGTTCGCGGTCTGGTCGAAGTCGTTGAAGTCCGATTGCGAGACGAGCAGGAGCGTCCCGCCGTTCGCGACGAAGTCCGCGAGCGCCGTCTTCTCGGCGTCCGTGAACGCCTCGCTCGGTGGCGTGACGACGAGCGCGTCAGCGCCCGAGAGGTCGGCGGCGACGTCCGTCGTCGACTCGAGCGCGTACCCGTTCCGTTCCGCGTACGTCTCGAACTGCTTGAACCCGGGGCCGTTCCCGCCGTTCCCACTGGAGTCGAGCTGGTAGAACTGGCCGTGGCCGTCGTCCCAGAGGACGGTCCCCGAGCCGACGGTCTCGTCGAGCGCGTTCAGGAGGAACTCCTCGTTCCCGGCCTTGAAGTCCGTGTCGTTCGGGACGAGTGGACACCCGATACCGACGACCGCGCCCGCGTTCGATTCGTCGACGGCGACGAGCGGGATGTCCGTCCCGTCCGGGTACGTCGTCGCGTCGCCGTTCCCGTCGGAGTCCGTGTTCGACGCGGTCGATTCCGCCCAGACGGGGACGAGCGAGGCGTCGGTCAGCGGGTCGCCGTTCGCGTCGAGGAGGCTCGCCGTGGAGTCGAACGCGAGCGGGTCGACCGTCGCGGCGGCCGCACGCACCTGTTCTGCGCCCAGTACCCCGAGCCCGCTGGCGACCCCCGCGCCAGCGACCCCCGAGAGGAAGTTTCGTCGTTGCACACGGTGTAACCCCGCACACATTCTAATAAAACAAGCGAAATCGGGCAGTAAATTTACTCTCGTTGTACCGAGATATACTGTGGCATCGGTTCGCATTGATTGGCGGCCCGAAGGACCCCGGTCGCGGCGACCAGGTCACCGACGGGTCACGGCCGGGGTCGCCGATGGATCGCGTCTGAGTCGACGTCGAGCCAGCCGGGGGCGAGTGTAGAAGCCTTTATTTTCGGTCTGTGCAAGGTTTGCGTATGGACTTCGACCTGCCGACCGAGCACCAGATGATCCAGGAGGAGGTACGGCGGTTCTGCGACGAGGAGATCGAACCGATCGCCCAGGACATCGAGGACGAGCACCGGTTCCCGCAGGAGATCTTCGACCAGCTCGCCGACCTGGACGTCATGGGCGTTCCCATCGACGAGGAGTACGGCGGGCTCGGTGGTGACACGCTGATGTACGCGGTCGTCGCGGAGGAACTCGGTCGCGTCTCCGGGTCGGTCGCGCTCTCGTACGTCGCGCATACCTCGCTGGGCACGAAGCCCCTGGACCTGTTCGGCACCCCCGAGCAGAAGGAGGAGTGGCTGGAGCCGCTCGCGTCCGGCGAGGGCATGGGTGCGTGGGCGCTCACCGAACCCGGCAGTGGGAGCGACGCGAGCGACATGGACACGATGGCGGTCAAGGACGGCGACGAGTACGTCCTGAACGGCACGAAGCAGTTCATCACGAACGCGAACGTCGCCAACTCGGTGCTGGTGAAGGCCGTCACCGACCCGGGCGCTGGCTACGACGGCATCTCGACGTTCATCGTCGACCCGGAGAACGACGACGGCTTCTCGGTGTCGACCGTCTGGGACAAGATGGGCCTGAACGCGTCGCCGACGTGCGAGATACAGCTCGACGACGTCCGCATCCCCGAGGACCGCCTGCTCGGCAAGGAGGGCGAGGGCTGGAAGCAGACGATGAAGACGCTCGACGGCGGCCGCATCAGTATCGCCGCTATCTCCACGGGGCTCGCACAGGGCGCGTACGAGGCCGCGAAGTCCTACAGCAAGGAACGCGAGCAGTTCGGCCAGCCCATCTCGAAGTTCGACGCCATCCGCGACAAGATCGTCCACATGGAGCGCCAGGTCGAACGCGCGCGCCTCCTCACGCACAAGTCCGCGTGGCAGTACGACCAGGGCGAGTCCGTCACGAAGTCCAGTTCGCTCGCGAAGCTCGACGCGAGCGAGGCCGCGCGCAAGGTCGCGGAGGAGGCCGTGCAGGTCCTCGGCGGGTACGGCTACACGGAGGACTTCTCGCCGCAGCGGTTCATGCGCGACGCGAAGCTCATGGAGATCGGCGAGGGCACCAGCGAGATACAGCACCTCGTCATCGGTCGCGAACTCGGCCTCTAAGCGAGCGACGCTTCCTAGACTCCGCGGCGTTCGTCCGTACTACCGAGTGTTCTCAGAATCCACGACGCTCGTCCGTGTTGCGGACGTTCTCGCGGGCGGCCTGGGCGTTCGCGACGGTGACGAGGATGACGCCGCCGAGCATCGCGATGCCGCCTGCCAGTCCGAGTCCCTCGTAGCCGTTACTGTACAGCCACGGCATGACGAGGAACCCGTAGAGGAGGACGGCGCCCGTGAATATCCGCTTGTGCTCGACGAGGACCGCGGTGAGCTTGTCGACGAGCGGCGGGTCGTCCTGCTCGTCGGGTGCGTCCGCCCGTGCTTGGGCGGCGGCTTCGTCCGCGCGCGGCGGTGGACCACCCTCGTCGCCGCCACCGCCACCCCACGCGGCGTTCAGTCCGTCGCCCGCGTCGGTGTCGTCGTCGCGGTCCGCTGGCATACTGCACGGTCACGGCCGAATCCTGATAAATCCACGCAGACGCGCCGCTGTGGAGGGCGACGACTGCAGCAGTTGACGGATCGGTGATCCCGAGAACGAAGAAGCGTCGAGAGTCCGCGGAGCGCCCAGTTACGGCCAGTTACCGGCGTCCTCGTACGCGTTGAGGACGCGCTGGATGGCGTTGACGTAGCACGCCGTGCGGAGGTTCGGCGTGTCGAAGGACTCGTAGGCCTCGGTCATGCGGTCGAACGCGTTCACGATAATCGTCTCGAGTTCGTCGTTCACGCGGGCCTCGTCCCAGTAGAAGCGCTGGCGGTTCTGGACCCACTCGAAGTAGCTGACGGTGACGCCGCCGGCGTTCGCGAGGATGTCCGGGACGACGTGGACGTCGCGCTCGGTGAGGACGTCGTCGGCGTCGGGCGTGAGCGGGCCGTTCGCGGCCTCGACGATGACATCCGCGGAGACCTCGCGCGCGAGCTCCTCGTCGATGGCGTTCTCGAGTGCGGCGGGAACGAGGAGGTCGACGTCCATCGTGAGGAGGTCCTCGTTCGTGAACTCGTCGTCGGCGTCCTCGTAGCCCGCGACGGAGCCGGTCTCGCGCTTGAAGTCCTTCACGGCGACCGGGTCGAACCCGTTCGGGTTGTGGATGGCGCCCGAGGAGTCGCTGACGGCGACGACGTCCGCGCCGAGCTCGTCGATGAGCTTCGCCGCGATCCAGCCGGCGTTCCCGTACCCCTGCACGGCGACCTTCGCCTGCGAGATGTCGCGGTCGAGGTAGTCGAAGACCTCGCGCGCGGCGAGCATCGTCGACCGGCCGGTCGCCTCGACGCGACCCTCGCTCCCGCCGGACTCGATGGCCTTCCCGGTGACGACGCCCGGCTCGGTCTTCCCTTCGAGCGTCTCGTACGTGTCCTTGATCCAGTTCATCTCGCGCTGGCCCGTGTTCACGTCGGGCGCTGGGATGTCCTCGTCCTCGCCGACGAACGGGCGGAGTTCCTTCGCGAACGCTCGCGTGACGCGCTCGACCTCGCCCGCGGAGTGCTCGCTCGGGTCGATGACGATGCCGCCCTTCCCGCCGCCGTAGGGGATGCCGACGGTCGCGCACTTGTACACCATCCAGCCCGAGAGCGCCTTCACTTCGTCGCGGTTGACGCCCGGGTGATAGCGGATGCCGCCCTTGTAGGGACCGCGGTCGCCGTTGAACTGCGATCGGAACGCCTTGAAGCGCCCCGTCGTCCCGTCGTCCATGTCGATGGTGAGGTTCGTCTCGAGGACGCGCTCGGGGTGCTTCAGGCGGTCGATGACGTCGTCGTCGGCGTCGATGTACGCCGCCGCGTCGTCGATCTGCTCCTGGAGGCTCTCGAAGGGGTTCGCTTCTTGGGTCATCGAGTGAAGAAACTCGAAGCCCCGGGTTAAGCGTGGCGGAATTATAGGACTGAATACGACTTATAGCCAATGAAGGGTCCTTATATGGAGTGTGCTAGCATGACTGTGGCTCTGGATGGGTGAGTTCACCGGGGGAGTTGGCGCCAGGGCCGTGCGTTCAGGCGTCGTCGGCGGCGCGAGCGCGGTCGACGATGCGTTCGGCCTGCGCGACGAGCGGTGCGTCGATCATCTCGCCGTCGACCTGGAAGACGCCGCGGCCCTCGGCGTCCGCGTCGGCTTTCGCGTCCAGCACGCGTTCGGCCCAGTCGACGTCCTCGGGGTCGGGCGTGAACGCGTCGTTGATCGGGTCGACCTGCGAGGGGTGGATCGCCATCTTCCCGTCGAACCCGAGCTGGATGGCGAACGCGGTCTCCTCGCGGAGCCCCTCGGTGTCCGAGAAGTCAGTGTAGACGGTGTCGATGGCGTCCACGTCGGCGCTCGCGGCGGCGAGCACGACGTGTTCGCGAGCGTAGAGCACCTCCGTGCCCTCGCTCGTGCGGGTCGCGCCGACGTCCGCGGAGAGGTCCTCGGCGCCGAAGACGACGGCGTCGGTCGCGTCCGCGGTCGCGATGGATTCGGCGTTGAGGACGCCGCTGGCGCTCTCGACGAGCGCGAGCACGGGCGGTGTCTCCCGCGGGAAGAGGTAGTCGAAGCTCCGGACGTCGTCGCCGCTCGCGCACTTCGGGAGCATGAACGCGTCCAGTCGCGCGTCGTCGAGGTGCGGTTCGAGCGCGTCCACGTCGGCTTCGGCGGTCGCGTCGGCCTCCTGGCTGTCCGAGCCCTCGTCGTCGCCGACGGGGTTGACGCGGACGCACACCTCGCAGTCCGGGTCGAACGCGTCGTCGGTGAGGACGTTCGCGACCGCCTCGCGCGCTTCGGACTTGCGAGCGGGTGCGACGGCGTCCTCCAGGTCGAAGACGACGACGTCCGCACCCGTCGCGGGCGCTTTCCGCATCAGTTCCGGTCGGTCCCCCGGCGAGAACAGCACGCTACGTCGAGCCATACGACCCCGTGCGTCGTGGACCCCCGTAAGTGTCCGCGATTCGACGCCGTTCTGGCGGTCGAGTCGACAGGTCACCGCCGCTCGAGCGGGAGAATCAGTGGCGTCGAGGGCAGGCAGATATATCCGTTCGCTGGCCGAACCTGTTGGCGTGCTCGATAACTCTCGCCGGGACGTCCTGAAGAACGCGCTCCTCAGTCGGCCGCGGGACTTCTTCGTCGGCGCTGCGACCACGCTCGTCGTCCGCCTCACCGGTATCGAAGCGCTCGAGGACGACGAGAGCGAGTCCACCGACGACGAGAGCGAGTCCATCGACGAGTGACGTTGCGGGCGACGTGCCGAGCGGCGTTCGGCCGCTCGTTCGACGGTGTCGCCGCGGTCAGGGCCAGAGTCCGCGGGCTTCGTGCGCGTCGGCGACGCGGGAGAGTGCGACGACGTACGCGGCGTCCCGCCACGTGCAGTCCCGGGCCTCGACCTCCTCGCGGACGGCGTCCCACGCTTTCAGCATCTCCGTCTCCAGTTCCTCGTTGACGCGTTCGAGACTCCACTTGCGGCGGTTGATGTCCTGCAGCCACTCGAAGTAGCTGACGGTGACGCCGCCGGCGTTCGCGAGGATGTCCGGGATGACCTCGACGCCGCGTTCTTCGAGGACGCGGTCGGCGGCGCTCGTCGTCGGCCCGTTCGCGCCCTCGACGACGATGTCCGCCTTCACGTCGTTGACGTTGTCGGCGGTGATGACGTTCCCGACGGCGGCCGGGATGAGGACGTCGACGTCGAGTTCCAGGAGGTCGGCGTTGTCGAGCGAGTCGGCGTGCTCGTACCCCGAGACCATCCCGGGGCGTTCGTCGTGGTCCTGGACGTCGCGCGTGTCGAGGCCGTCCGGGTCGTAGATGGCGCCGTCGACGTCGCTGACGGCGACGACGTCCGCGCCGCGGTCGTCGAGGTAGCGCGCGGCGTTCGCGCCGACGCTCCCGAACCCCTGCACGGCGACGGTGACGTCCTCGATGTCGTAGTCGTAGTACTCGATGGCTTCCTTCGCGACGATGCCGACGGAGCGCCCGGGCGCCTTCTCGCGGCCGTAGCTCCCGCCGACGACGGGTGGTTTCCCGGTGACGACGCCGGGCGTCGTCTCGCCTTCCTGCATCGAGTAGGCGTCCATGAACCACGCCATCTCCTGCGGGCCGGTACCCATGTCTGGCGCGGGGATGTCGTGGTTCGGGCCGATGGAGTCGCGGAGTTCCTCGGCGAACCGGCGCGTGAGACGTTCGACCTCGTCCTCGCTGAGGTCCTTCGGGTCGACGACGATGCCGCCCTTCCCGCCGCCGAAGGGCAGGTCCATGACGGCGCACTTCCAGGTCATCCACATCGAGAGCCCGATGCACTCGTCCTCGCTGACCTCCGGGTGGAAGCGCAGGCCGCCCTTGAACGGACCGCGGACGCTGTCGTGCTGGGCGCGGTAGCCCGTGTAGACCTCCCACGAGCCGTCGTCGCGTTCGAGCGGGACGCTCACGCGCTGGACGCGGTCGGGGTGTTCGAGGCGCTCGATGACGCCGTCGTCCACGTCGAGGTGGGCGGCGGCGCGTGCGAGCTGGCGGCGCGCTGTTTCGAGGGCGGTCTCTTCGTCGGTGTCGTCGGGTTTGGTATCGGTGGCTGTGGCCATGTGGTCACCTCTGGCGCGACGTGCGTGCTCCCGGACCGTAACCGACCGACCGACCGTGAGAGGTGTTCGCACACGCCGCGCCGAGAACTGCCGGCGTCGGATACGCGTCAGGTGCGACGCCGGGCATCGCCTCCGCCTACCCCGCTCTCCGAGTTAACCCTTGTGATAAGGATTCGGGTCGTGCCAGTATCTGCCAACGCGGCGTGGTAACACGCCACCACCAGCCGCCTGCTGCACGTGGGAAGGCAACGCATGGCTAAGTCCGTCGGGAGCGTAGGGAGAGTATGCAAGAGAGCGTCAAACTCGGCGAACTGGATGCGGTCATCGACGACCTGCACTACCCGACCGACCGGGACGGCGTCCTCGACAGCTACGGCGAACTACGCCTCCAGCTCGCCGATGGCGAGGTCACCGTCCGGGAGGTCCTCAGCGAGTCGAGCGTGACGCGCTTCGAGAACGCCACGGAACTCGCAAGCGAGGTGTTCGCGTTCCTCCCCCGCGAAGCCGTCGGCGAACCATACCAGGCCGAGGGCGAGGGCTAACGCGCGGTCGCGGGCAGAAACCCCCGCGCAGTGCTCACTCCCCCAGCGCAGTGCTCACTCCCGCAGGAGGGTGACGACGGGTCCTGCGCCGAGCGTCAGGAGCACGCCGAGCGCCCACGCGATCAGGTCGGCGTTCGACGACCCGTGCTCGCGGTCCGTCGTCTTCGCCGGTTCGTCGGTCGGCTCGGCGGTCGTCGCGGTCTCGTTCGCGCCGCCGGCCGTCGACGCGGCCGCTGTGGCGACGCCGCCGCCGAGCGAGACCAACTGGGCCGCGACGGCCGCGTCGACGCGGGATTATGGCACCGATAATCCCGGTGCCGGCTGCGGATAATCGACCGCCAAACCCCGCTTACGGCCTTCATAATAATCCACTCGTGGGGCGACGGTCCCGACAGCATGGACTCTAGCACACAGGACCGAACGCGCACGCGACAGTCCCGCGCTCGGACGCCACCGAGCGTCCACGTCGAGCGCGTCGGATCGACGTCGACCGTCGAGCACGGACGCGCCGATGGCGAGCGGCGTCGCGACGTCGTGGTCGTGCCGCGCGTCCCGTCGAACGTGGAGGGCGAGGTCGACGCGTGACCCGGAACGTCGCACTCGTCGTCCTCGACACCGTCCGGAAGGACACGTTCGACGAATACGCGCCGCGACTCCGACGTCGCTCCGGGAGCTCGTTCGAGCAAGCGCGCGCCGCGAGCTCGTGGAGCACGCCGAGTCACACGAGCATGTTCACGGGCGACCTGCCGTCCGAGCACGGCGTGCACGCCGAGCACTTCGACTCGACCTTCGACTTCTCGGACTTCGACGTCGACGACACGTTCTACGGCGACCTCCCCGAGCACCGCCGCGTCGGTCTGAGCGCGAACTCCTACATCAACCCGCACTTCGGGTACGACGAACTGTTCGACTCGTTCCACGACTTCTCCATCGGCTCGCACACCGCCGAATCCCTGTTCACGGAGGGGAAGACCGTCCAGGAGTACATGAAGCGCACGGACGAACCGAGCGCCGCGAAACGCCACCTCGGGTTCCTCAGGGAGTGCATCGAGCACGACCGGCCCGCGAAGAGCGTCGCGAACGGCGTCTGGGCGCTCCTCGGACCGAAACTCAAGCAGTGGGACGTCCCGTTCCCGGAGTTCGTCGACGACGGCGCGAGCGTCATCACGGACACCACCGTCGAGGAAGCCGAGCGCGGCCCGGAACCGACCGCGTTCTTCCTGAACTACATGGACGCCCATACGCCGCTCCGGAACCTCTACCAGCACGACGACGGCATCCACGACGTCCCGAACTCGTGGAGTTCCACCGAGATCGACAAGTGGGAACTGAACGAGGACGGGCTCGCGACCGACGAGTACGCCGAGAACTACCGCGACGTCTACCGCGCCGCCGTCGACTACCTCGACCGCACGGTCGTGGACCTGATCGACCGCGTGCAAGCCGCGACCGAGCGCGAGACGACGTTCGTGATCGTCTCCGACCACGGCCACAACCTCGGGTACGACGCCGACGACGGCCTCTGGCACCACACGGGGAGCATGAGCGAGGGCGTCATGCACACGCCCCTCGAGATAGTGAACCCGCCCAAGGGGTACCACGAGACGGAGGACCGGTTGTTCTCGCACCTCCACCTCGGCGACCTCCTCGTCGACCTCGCGAACGAACGCCCGCTCGACGACACATACTTCCAGGACCGCATCCCCGCGGAGACCGTCGGCCTCCTCGGCGGCGACAACCGAACGTGGGGGCGCGAGTTCAGCGAGGAGACGTTCGCGTGGTGGGACCGCATGATGCGCGTCGTCTACGGCGAGCCGTCGGCCGAGAGCGACAGGACCGCGCCCGTCAAACGCCAGTGGAACTCGCTCGGCGAGCGCTTCCGGTACCGGCTCGACCGCGACCGCCCGAGCTGGCAGGAACTCGCCGCGGAGGACGTCGACGTCCCCGCCGCGGACCGCGCGCTGTTCGCGGAGCCCCTCGAGGAGTACAAGCGCGCGGCGGCCGCGACCGAGCAGGACACCGACTTCGACGAGGACGTCGAGGACCACCTGAAGCAACTCGGGTACCTCTGAATCATGGTCGGGATCGCTGGCGTCCTCGGCGACGGTCGTCTCCCCGACGACGTGGCGTCGTGGACGCAGTGGCGGGACGACGAGGCATCGTTCGAGTACGTCGACGACTACGTCGACCTCGAGCTTCGCGCGCACCCAGTGCAGGTCGACGACCAGCCGGTCGCACTCGACGACGGCGACGTCCTCCTCTGGGTGTGGGGTGACGTGTTCGGGCACGGCACTCGCGGCGAGTACACGCCTCGCCCCGGTGGGCCGGACGCGAGCGCCGACTACTGCGCGACGCTGTACGAGCGGCACGGACTGGAGTTCGTCGAGGAACTGAACGGACACTACGCGATCGTCCTCTACGACCGTGCAGACCGCGAGCTGACGTTCGTCACGGACCGGTTCGCCACCCACCCGATATATCACGCGTCGGTCGGCGGGAGCGTCGCGTTCGCGTCCAACCCGCAGGCGCTGACCGCGCACCCGGACGTCTCGCCCGCGTTCGACGAGGACTACCTCCACGAGTACCTCGCCCTCCGTCGCGTCTTCGGTCGCGAAACCGCGCTCGAGGACGTTCGCGAACTTCCGCCCGCGACGACCGTCACCGTCGACCTCGACGACTTCGCGACGAGCCACGAGACGTACTGGCGTCCGACGTACGAACCCGAGGACCGTCCGTTCTCGTACTTCGTGGATCGACTCGTGGACGTCCTCTGCACGATGTTCGCGGACTGGACGACCGACGACCTCGCGTACGGGACGCTGCTCTCCGGCGGCAGCGACTCGCGGATCGTGCAGGCCGCGATCGACCAGTCAGTCGTGGCGTTCCACAACGCGGACTGGATGAGTCGCGAAGCACGGATCGCGAACCGGGTCGCTGACAGCGCCGGCGACGAGTTCTGTCTGCTCGAGCGGTACGACGACCACGAAGCCCGGACGCTCACGACGACGCCGCGGCTCTCGTCGTTCAGCGGCTGGTTCGACCAGGCGTACTTCGCGGAGTTCCAGGACGAGATCACTGATCGCGTCGACGTCCTCGTCTCCGGGCTGTTCGCGGACATGCTGTTCGACGGTGGCCCACTCCAGACGCGGACCGTGTCGCTCGGGTCGGTCGGGACCGTCGACCTCCCCGTGGAGACGCCGATCGAGTCCGTCGACGACTACGTCGACGCGAAGGTCTCGAGCGCGACCGAGGTCCCGTACTTCGACGCGAACCGCGACCTCGCCGACGTCGTCCGCGACAACATCCAGGTGCTCGAGGACGGTCGCGTCGTCAGTCACGGCGTCGAGTACGCGTCGCTCGAGGACCTCGTGATGTACGGCGACTACTATCCGCTCGGCGCGGACACCGAGGCGATCTTCCCGCGGAGTCTCGGACAGATGCGTCCGTACCGGACGCCGTTCCTCGACAACCGCGTCGTCGACCTGCACCGCCGGATGCCCCAGCAGTTCTTCCTCCGCCGGAACGTCGTGAACGCCGCCCTCGAATCGATCTCGCCTGCGCTCGCGGAGATCCCGCACTCCCGGACGGGCGTGTCCCTGAAGCGCTCGTTCCCCGCGGCGTTCCTCAGCCGGAACATCACTGGGTTCTACCGCAAGCACCTGGACGACGAACCGACTCCGCAACCGCACTTCACGCACAAGCCCTGGCCGGACCGGAGCGAACTCCTCCGCGTCTCGCCGTTCGCGATCGACGCGATCCGCGAGAACGAGCACGTCCTCGACGCCCTCCCGTTCCTGGACGCCGACGCGGCCGAACGAACGTACGCCGAGCACGTCGACGGCGCCGAGTACCACCAGGTCCTGTACTCGCTGCTGACGCTCCTCGAGATGCCGGTGACCGAGCGCGTCGCGGGCGTCGACGAAGACGCTGCGAACGACGACTCGGAGGACGACTCCGGGCGGCGCGGGGTGGTCGCGTCGAGCATCGGCCGGGACGAACCCGGTGGGGGCGACGCATGAGTGCGGCAGTCGGCGAGTCGGACGCGTCGCGACGCAGCGCCCGATCGTCGATGAACACAGAGCTGTTCGGCGTGTTCGGCGACCGCGAGGAGTTCGAACGGCATCGCGACCCGACCGCGTTCGACGTCGTCCTCGAGACGCCGGGGGCGACCGTCGGCGTGCGCGCTCGCGACCTCGACGTCGACCGGCGGACGGACACGTACAGCACCGACGCGGGCGGCTGCGCGCTCTTCGGGGAGGTCGTGGAACCACAGGGCCAGGACGGGCCGGCGCGAGCGGTCTACGAGCGCGCCGACCGCGACGTCGACGCCGCACTCGACGCGCTGAACGGCTCGTACCTCGCGTTCGTCGACGTCGACGACGACCCGTTCGTCGCGACCGACCCGCTACGGTCGTGGGAGTGCTTCTACGCGGACGTCGACGGGACGCGCGTCTTCGGGACGGACGTCGCCGCACTGGAACGACTCGTTGACGACCGCACGCCCGACGAGACCGCGGTTCTCGAACTGCTCCACCTCGGGACCGTTCTCGGCGAACGCACGCTGTTCGCGGACGTCGCACGCGTGCCGCCGGACGCGACGCTCACCCCGACCGGCACCGCGGACCTGTCGCGGTTCGTGTACGAACCCAGCGAGTTCGACCACGTCGGCGAACTCACCAGGCGTCTGGAGGCCGCGATCGAACGTCGCTCGCACTACCCGGGCTCGAAGGGCGTCCTCCTCTCGGGCGGCCACGACTCCCGGCTCCTGCTCTCCCAGATCGACGACGTCGCGGCCTCGTACACCGTCGGGAGCGAGGACTCGCGGGAGGTTCGCGTCGCGAAGAAACTCGCCAGCCAGTACGACGCCCCACACACGACCCTGGAACCGGGCGCTCGCTACCTGTACCCGAGCGACGACAAACTGCTGTACGCGCAGGGCGTGAAGGAAGCCCTCCACATCCATCACGCCGGGTACGAGGACGCGTTCGACGTGGACGTCATGTACCACGGTCTCCTGTTCGACACCATCCTGAAGGGATACTTCCTCGAGTGGGACGACACGACCGCGCTCGGCGCGACCGTTCCGTCGAACTCGCTCGTCGACGACCCCTCGCCCGTCGACTGCCTCCTCGACACGCTCGGGTTCGAGCCCGATGCGAGCGCGCGACTCGGAACCGCCGCCGGCGACCTCCTCGCGAACCTCGACGTCGACGTCGACCTCCACGTCGATTCGTCGTGGGAGTTCCTCGCGGACCGCTTCCGCGAGGAACTGGACGCGTGCCGCGAGCGCGCGGACTCCCTCCACAACGCGACGGACCTCCTCGTCCTCCGGAACCAGCCCGTGATGCCGTTCCGCGTGCACCTCGCGGACAACTACCTCGAGCCGTTCGTCGCGATGGACGCCGACCTCCTCGACTGGCACCTCCGCACGCCGCCCGGGAAGCGAAACGGCGACACGTGCCGACGCGCCCTCGAGCGCGTCGACGAAGACATCTTCGAGCACGCCGCACCGAGCAAACCTCACTCGTCGCCGTACCTGAACGTCGCGGAGGAGCTCGTTCGGCGGGTCACGCCGTTCGTCGAGGAGTTCGAGCGCGCCTGGCCGAACCGCGGCGAGGTGTACGACGAAAACGACCTCGCCGAGCGATTGTTCCCCGATCATCCCGCCGTTCGCGACCTCCCCGAACGCCAGCAACTCCGCGTGAACGGCGTGCGCTGGTGGCTCGGCTGACAGCGCTGGCGACGCCGCGGTCCCGCGACCGGCTGCAGTGGGTCGCTCCGAACCGACGCGATTTTTCACGCCCGGCGTCGTCGCTTCGCGTATGCCCGGGCTGTACTACGAGGAGTTCGAAGAGGGCCAGACCATCGAGCATCGGCGTCGACGCACGGTCTCGGAGAGCGACAACCAGCGGTTCTGCGACATGACGATGAACCAGCAGCCGCTGCACCTCGACGAGGACTTCACCGCCGACACGCAGTTCGGGCAGCGGCTCGTGAACGGCCTCTACACGATGAGTCTCGCGGTCGGCATCACCATCCCGGAGACCACCGACGGCACGATCGTCGCGAACCTCAGCTACGACGACGTCGAGCACCCGAACCCGGTGTTCCACGGCGACACCATCCGCGTGCAGTCGACGATCACGGACAAACGAGAGACGAGTTCGGGCGAGCGCGGACTCGTGACGATGCGCGTCGAAGCGTTCGTCGTCGACGCCGACGCGGAACGACTCGACGAGGGCGAGGACGAACTCCTCGTCTGCGAGTTCGAACGCACCGTCCTGTCGCTGAAGCGCGAGCACGCCGAGTGACGAGGTGCGTGCTTCGGCGGACCTCACGCGCCGGCGAGGACCGCGACGTTCGCGACGGCGACGGCGCCCCACGCGACCGCGAGGGCGCACGGTGCGACCGCGGGCCGGTCGAAGCACTGGGTTCCGACGACGGCGGCCGCGAGGAGGATGCCCGCCTTCAGGAGGACGAACCCGGGGACGCCAGCGGCGGCGAGGACGCTGGCGACGAGCGGGTTCCCCTCCGCGTGACCGAGTCCGGTCCCGAGCGCCGTCGTCGCGACGTCCGCGACCGTCGCGAGCACGGCGAGACCCCACGCTACGCGCACGTGTCGTTGCCGCGACGCCGTGGAGACCGGCGTGGTCGACCGGAGGGCCTGCACCAGCGGGGACACACTAAATTCCATGTCTCTATAGGTTAAATTAGTTTCGCCACCCGCGGGTGTGTTTGTGGCTCCTGCAGCCGCGGACCGCGCTGTCGGTCAGGCGCTCGTCTCGTTCGCCGCCGTCCCGCTCGTCGACTCGTTCGCCGCCGTCCCGCTCGTCGACTCGTCGTCCTCGTAGGTGACGGTGACCTCCTGCGTGACAGGCTGGATATTGTACGTCGACCCCTGGCCGCGCTTGACCGGCGTGAAGTCCGCGGTGAAGTTCGTCGTCGTCCCCTCGCGGACCTCGAACGCCTTGTTCAGCTTCAAGCCGTTGCTGGGGACCTTCACCGTCGCGTCCCCGCCACCGTCCGCGAGGGTCGCGTCGACGTCGCCGTCGATGGTGACGCGCAGCCAGTCGTACTCGCCGGTCTCGAGGTCCGACCTGTCCACCAGCTCCGACTTCTCGCCCTTGACCTCGGTCAGGTCCACCGAGCCCTCCTCGACGTCGAGCGTCTCGGACTCGTCCGCGTCGGCCGGCATGACGTCCAGTTCCGTGACGGTGACGACGCAGGACTCGAAATCCTCGATGTCGCCAGGCCGGTCGCTGACGTGCGTCGCGAGCGTCCCCGTGCTCGCACCAGTGATACTGCTCAGGCACCCGCCAAGCGCCGCGACCGTCGAAACCGCCGTCGCGCCGAGTAGTGTACGTCGTCGCATACGTCACCGTCTCGGCGGTCTATGCGTGAATGACCGACCTAATCGTTCGAACAGTAACCGGACCAAACCTCCAACCACACAACACGAAACTGATGCTGGAGAGGTCAAACACTCCCCGCGACCCGAGCGCAGGACTTCGCGCGACCCGGCTCAGATGACGGTGCCGTGCTTCTTGTCCGGGAGGTCCTTCTCGACGGTCTCGTAGAACGCGAACCGGTTCTCGAGTTCCTCGCGGAGCGTACTCGGCGGGACGATCTCGTCGATGACGACCTCGCTCGCCATCCGATGCACGTCGATGTCCTCGCGGTACTCCTCGCGCAACTCCGCCTCGCGCTCGGCGCGCTCCTCGGGGTCGTCGATGTCGTTCAGCTTGTTCGCGTACACCGCGTTGATGGCGGCTTCGGGCCCCATGATGGCTATCTCGCCGGACGGGAGCGCGATCGTACTCTCGGGGTCGTACGCCGGGCCGCTCATCGCGTAGATGCCCGCACCGTACGCCTTCCGCACGACCACGCACTGCTTCGGGACGGTCGCGCTCGACGTCGCGTAGATCATCTTCTTCCCCTTCTCGAGGATGGCGTCCTTCTCGACGCCACTCCCCGCCATGAACCCGGGCGTGTCAGCGAGGTACAGCAGCGGGACGTTGAACGCGTCTGACTTCCAGATGAACTCCGCGGCCTTCTCCGCCGCGTCCGGGAAGATGGCGCCCGCTCGCTGCGCGGGGTTGTTCGCGACGATACCGACCGTGCGCCCGTCGATTCGCGCGTACCCCGTGACGATCTCCGCCCCGTAGTCGGGCTGGAGTTCGAAGAACGAGTCCGCGTCGACGACGCGGTCGATGACGTCGCGGATGTCGTACCCGCGATTCGGTTCCTGCGGGATGACCGAGTCGATACCCTCCGGGGACTTCTTCGGCGGCTTCCCGTCGGTCTTCGGCGGCTTCTCGTCGCTGTTGTTCGGCAGGTAGCTCACGAGGTCCGCGACGAGTTCGCGCGCGTGCTCCTCGTCCTCCGCGACGAGGTCCGCGCTCCCGGACTCCTCGGCGTGCACGTGCGCGCCGCCGAGGTCCTGCATGCTGATGTCCTCGCCCGTCACCATCTTCACCATCCGCGGGCTCGCGATCGCCATCGCGCTCATGCCCTCGACCATCACGGTGAAGTCCGCGAACACGGGCGTGTACGCCGCGCCAGCGATACACGGCCCGTACAGCACGCACACCTGGGGGACGCGCCCGGAGAGCATCGAGTGATTGTAGTAGTACTTCCCGATGCCCTCGCGGTTCGCGAAGAACCCCGTCTGCTGGTCGATGCGACCCCCGGAGGAGTCCATCAGGTACAGCACGGGCTTCGCGGTCTTCAGCGCGCGCTGCTGCATCCGAAGGAACTTCTCGACGCCCTTCCCCGCCATCGACCCCGCTTTGACCGTGAAGTCGTTCGCCATGAAGTGAACGTCACGACCCTCGAAGTCCGCGGCGCCCGTCAGGAGGCCGTCGGCGGGAATCCGGTCCTCGTTGTCGAACTCCGCGAACTTCCCGTCCTCGAACAACATCCCGTCCTCTCCGAACCACAGGTCGATGCGGTCGCGGACGAACAGCTTCCCCTGGTCGCTCAGACGATCCTTGTACTTCTCCGGGCCGCCCTCGAGTATCTCCTCGATCTCCGTCCAGAGCGCCTCTTCGCGGTCGGTCGGGCCGAGTTCGTCCTCGACGGCGGCGGCGACCTCCCCGGCGTCCGCTGGCGTCTCGGCGGTCGCGTCCTCGGGTGCCTCCTCGACTGCCGCGGGCTCGTCGGCGTTCCCGACGAACACCTCGACGTCGTCGCCGAAGCGTTCGGCGAGCGCGCCGGCGATCGCCGACGCCTCAGCCTCCGTCGCCCCGTCGCTGATTCGGACCTTCATGCCCGGGATTGCTCGCGGCGGTGAGAGAAAGGTTTCCCTTTCGGTCGCGGCGACTCTCGCCGCCCGACCGGGTTCGCTCAGGCGGTACGGTACCGGAGTGCGCGTCGGGCGCGCTTGACGCCCTGGCCGAGCGCGACGACGGCTGCGGCGACGGCGGCGAGCGCTGCGAGCGAGACCACCATCCCGAACGCGACGTAGTACATCGCGGACGCGCCGACGAACGGGATGATGCCGGCGAGCGACAACAGCACGGCCTCCAGGACGAGGAAGCGGACGGCCCACGGGTGTCTGACGAACAGCGCGCCGAGCGTCTCGCGGTCGAACGAGAGGTCGATGGACTCGGTCGAGTTCTGGTGTTCGTGTATCTGCGCCATCGTCTACGTCCCGGTCGTGGCGCCAGCCCGGTATGAGTCCGGCCAAGGCTGTGCTCCGTGAAACTCCGTCCCTGCGCGTCTCGGAGCGTTGCGAGGCGTCCTGGCGGTTCGTCGAACTCGATGCCGTGAGCGAGCCGATTCGCTACCGGCGCGCGTTCTCGTTCCGTGAAGCCGCGGGCGCGAGCCCGGACCGTCGACGCCTCTTGGCTGAGCCTTTTTGCGTGTCGGGTCGCTGTGGCTCGGACGTGACTGGTGAGTGGGACGCCGAGACCCTGTTCGACGTGTTCGAACGCGAGACTGCGCGCAAGATACTGGCGTTGACGTCAGTCGAGCCGATGGCGGCCCAGGAGCTCGCCGAACGAACCGACGAGTCCGAACCGACGATCTACCGGCGACTGGACGCGCTCGAGGAGTACGGCCTCGTCGAGGAACGCACGCACATGGACGCCGACGGGAACCACTACAGCGAGTACGAGACGAACCTCGAGGCGGTCTGCTTCCGGCTCGAGGACGGTGGGTTCACCATCGACGTCACGTACCGGACGGAACTCGTGGACTGAGCCGGTCGCGTGGGCGTGACCGACGCCACGCGAGACCGCGACGCCCGGGCGCGGTCAGTCCAGTGCGGCCTCGAGCCGGTCGATGAGGGCTTCGTTCCCGACGTGCAGGGGGACGCGCTGGTGGACGTCGCCGTCGGGCTCGACGTCGAGGAGCGACTGCGTGCCGTCGCTGGACGCACCGCCCGCGGTCTCGATTATGTGCCCGATGGGGTTCCCCTCGAACTGGAGGCGGAGCTTCCCGTCGGGCGCCGACTCCAGCGACGGGTACGCGAAGACGCCGCCGTACTCGACGACCTGGTTCACGTCCGCGATCATCGCGCCGCCGTACCGGAGCTTCAACTCTTGCTCTATCTCGCGAACGTACGCCTCGAAGTCGTCGTGCCAGTCCGGAACGCGGCCGCCGAACCCGTAGACGACGGGGTCGTCGGGGACCGTGACGTCGGCGTCCCTGACGCGGCGGTCGCCGTCGACGACCTCGTACTCGGTGACCTCGTCGTCGCGCGCGACCGTCATCGTCGTGATAGGGCCGTAGAGGACGAACGCGCTCGCGACGAGGTCGCGGCCCGACGCCGGAATCGAGCCGTCGTACACCGCGAGGATGGTCCCCATCGCGTTGTTCGACTTGAGGTTCGACGACCCGTCGAGCGGGTCGACCGCGACCGCGAGCGCGCCGTCGGCGTCCGCGTCACCGCTCGCGGAGTCGCCAGAGCCGGTACCGGAGGCGTCGCCCGCGGAGTCGCCAGAGTCAGTAGCGCCGACGGCGACCACGCCCGTGCGTTCCTCGCTCGCGTACTCGACGACGCCGTCGATGCCGCCGAGGCGTTCCTCGAGGAGCTGGTCGGCGTACACGTCCGCGGCGAGCTGGCGTTCACCGCTCTCGTTCTCGGTGTCCTGGTAGCTGCGTCGACCGACCAGCCCCTCGCGAATCTCGGGCGTGGCGCTGGCGAGCGCGTCGAGGACCGCGTCGACCGTGGTCTCCATCGTCGCGTGCATCTACTGGACTGCGTCGAGCGCTTGCTCCGCGGACTGTTCCTCGAAGATGACCTTCTCGAGCGCGTCGAGGATCTGGACGGGGTTGTCGCGCTGGAAGACGTTCCGGCCGACCGCGAGGCCCTTCCCGCCCGCACTGATGCACTCCTCGACCTGTTTGAGGAACGCGTAGTCGTCGCTCTTGGAGCCACCACTCATGACGACCTTCGTCTTCCCGGCGGCGTCGACCGCCCACTCCATCGCCTCGGGCGTTCCGGGGTACTTGACCTTCGCGACGTCGGCGCCGAGTTCGAGCGCGAGACGCGCGGCGTACGCGATGGTCTCGGGGTCGCGGTCGCTCCGGAGGCCCTGCCCGCGCGGGTACGACCACATCACCATCGGGAGGTCGTGCTCGCGTGCCTTCTCCTGGGCGTCGCGGAACTCCTCTGCCATCTCGATCTCGTTGTTCGAGCCACCGTAGAGCGTGAACCCGAGCGCGTCCGCGCCGAGTTCCTCCGCGGCGTAGTCCACCGAGCAGTTCACCGCCGAGTCGGGTTCGCCGCGCCAGAGGTTCGACGTCCCGTTGAGCTTCGCGAGGAGGTTCACGTCGTCCTCGTAGCTCGGGTAGTACGCCTCGGCGACGCCCTTCTGGACGGCCATCGCGGTGACGGCGTCGTGGGTGCCGACCTCGAAGACCGTCTCGGGGTCGATGGTCTCGGGGACGGGTTCGAAGTCGACGGGGCCGTGTTCGAGGCCGTGGTCCATCGCGAGGATGAGTATCTTGCCGTCGCGCACGAGCGGGGTGTCGTCGATGGGGAGCATGCTATGCGGGACTCCGCAAACTGACTACTAAGGTTTGACGGTCGTTCCCCGCCTCGTCGACGGTTCCCAATCCGGTAGGAGCCGGCTTCTCCAGGCAGGAATCGCTGGAATCGAGATTCTGGAAACTGACTACTGGTGTAGTTAATAGTACTTAAACCGGGGTTGCGGGGTCAGTCCGCGAGTTCGCGCGCCTGGAACCGCCACGTCCGCACCGCCATCACGTTCATCTCGAGGAGGTCGGCGACGGTGCTCGCGGAGGCGAACGCGAGCTGGCGGACCGAGGTCACGCCGACGTCGGCGAGGTCTTCGGCGTCGTCGGGGCCGACGCCGGGGACGGCGGTGACGGGCGTCGGGCGGTCGCGGTCCGCCCAGACGTCCGCGGGTTCGCGCTCGACGGGGTCGTACTCGGGGACGCCCATCTCCTCCCAGTCGCTCGCGCTCGCCGCCACCCACTCGCGCTCGCCGTCCTGGAGGCCGGAGACGTCGGCGGAGCGGTCCTCGATGCCCTCGCCGAATCGCGTCGAGTACGGGAGGCTGAACTCGCGGCGGAGCGCCGTCGCCGTGTCGGCGTCGACGCCCGCCGAGAGGAGGTCCCTGTAGCTCACCGCGCGCTCGTGGACGTCAACCGCGTCGACGTCCGCGTCCGCCATCGCGCTGGCGTCCGACTCGTCCACCCCTGGGAGCGCGGTCCGGTCCACCACTGCCTCACCCACCCCGCGCTCGGACTCCTCGCTGGCCACGTTGTCCAACCCAAGACGGGGTATCGCTTCAATGTTGGCACTCGCAGAATCGAACTTACACTTTCCTCACTAGTTCGCGCCAGTTATATTTCAGAATCCAAATCGGTTTTAGTTGAGACAGCACCGTCCAGCCAGATAGAAGCCGGCATACCTCCTCGCTTTCGTCTGCTTTTTCCGAAACTAGTTGGCACTTGCCTTCAGATACCAATTACATTATATTTAAATAATTGGTCCGGATTTCGAACTGTATGCATCGACGAGATGTACTCAAGGCGGTAGCTGGAACGAGTGTGATAACGAGCGTCGCGTCGACGGCCACGGCTGAGCGGTCGGACGGCCCGAGCACGGACGTCCGGTACCGCGGCACCCGCATCTTCGAGTACGAACCCGAGCGCGACGGGGTCGCGTACACGGAGAAGTTCCGGAGCAAGGAACTGCGGTCGACCGTCGGCCGGACCGTGGTCACCATCGACCGCGGGGTCGTCGCCGAGCGCGAACTCCCGGAGCGATACCGCGACCGCACGTCCGCGTTCAGCGTCGAGTTCGAGGACGTCGCGTACCTCGCAACCATCGAGACCTTCGCCGAGAAGGAAGCCGATATCAAGCGTCAGGCGAAGTCGTCGTCCGAACCGACCGTCTCGTCCATCGACACGGTCCCGCTGTACTCGTACTCGGACACGTCCACGGACCTCTCCGAGCGCACGGGCCCGATAAGCGTCATCTGGGACACGTTCCGCGACGCGGACCAGATACAGTACGAGATGCAGAACCTCGACGTCTGGTCGGGCAAGTGCTGGTGCTCGGCGCTCCCGAGCAAGGACCGCTACGTCATCCTCGACGACGGGAGCACGCCCGCACAGCACGCGGGGTTCGCGAAGGGCACCGGCTACCTCGGCGCGCAGTGGCACGCCCGCCTCTGGGACCTCCCGGACGGCCGCGTCGTCGCGCAACCCCACTACGACACTGCGGACCACTGTCAGATAGCGCTCGAGTGCGACTTCCGTTTCGACGAGACGCGTGACAAGGTCGTGGACTCGTTCACGTCGAACGTCGGCGATTACAGCGCCGACATGCAGTGGGCCGGCAACGGCGACGGCTACACGGACGACGAGAGCGCCGATGGCTGGGCAAAGATTATAACGCGGAACTGATAGGTACTACGTATGACTGCTACCGTCGACTCCACGTCGGTGAACCGGGACGACCTGGTCCGCGTCGCCGTGGCCACGGTACTCGGCGTTCTCGGTATCTACGTTGCCGTCGTCGCGGCCGACGCCCTCCTGCACGGGTCCGTGTCGCGGCCGGGAGACGCGGTGCTGGTGCCGTTGCTCGGCCTGCACGCGCTCGTCGTCGGCATCTGGTGCGGGCTCCGGGACATGTCGGAGAACAGCACGGTCGTCGTCAGCACCAGTTACGTCGTCGCCCTCGTGGCACTGATGCCGGTGGCCGAGTTCGTCGAACCCGTCGGCGCGCTCACCGACCCGAACCTCCCGCTGCTCGCGGTGCTGTTCGTCATGGTGCTCGGCGTCGTGCAGGGACTCTCGTACGTCGGGTATCGAGTCGGCGGCGCGCTCGCGGACTGACGCGGCGACGAGCGAACCTCCCACATTTTTACTGCCGTTCGGCGAACTACCGCTCATGGTACGCACACTCGACGACGTGGAGCGCGTCGGCGTTGTCGGCGCCGGCACGATGGGCAGCGGCATCGCGCAGGTCGCGGCGCAGGCGGGCTACGACGTGACGATGCGCGACATCGAGCAGGACTTCGTCGATTCCGGGTTCGAGACCATCGAGGACAGCCTCGACCGGTTCGTCTCCCGCGACAGCATCGACGCGGACGAGAAGGCGGCTATCCTCGACCGTATCTCGGGGACGACCGCGCTCTCGGACCTCGCGGACTGCGACGTCGTCGTCGAGGCCGCCCTCGAGGAGATGGACGTCAAGCAGAGCATCTTCACGGACCTCGAGGACGCCGTGGACGACGAGTGCCTGCTCGCGACGAACACGAGCACGCTCTCGATCACGACCATCGCGAGCGCGATCGACAGCGAGGAGCGCGTCGTCGGCCTGCACTTCATGAACCCCGTGCCCGTGATGGAGGGCGTCGAGATCGTCGAAGGCGAGAAGTCCAGTAGCGAGGCGCTCGACCTGGCGCACGCGTTCGCGGAGGACCTCGGGAAGACGACGTGGGAGTCCGACGACAAGCCGGGGTTCGTCGCGAACCGCATCCTGATGCCGTGGATCAACGAGGGCATCCGCGCGTTCGACGAGGGCGTCGCGACGAAGGAGGACATCGACACCGGGATGGAACTCGGAACGAACGTCCCGATGGGGCCGCTCACGCTCGCGGACCACATCGGCCTCGACATCTGCCTGCACGCCAGCGAGACGCTCCACGAGGAACTCGGCGACCGCTACAAGCCCGCCTACCTCCTCAAGCGGAAGGTCGACGCCGGCGACCTCGGGAAGAAGACCGGCGAAGGCTTCTACGAGTACGACTGAATCTCGTTCAGTCGTCGTCAGTGGCTGTGGTGGCAGCAGTGGTCTCGAACATCTCGCGGGGGTACTCCTCATAGCCCGTTCCGGTGACTGCGAGCTTCGAACTCGTCTCCAGCGTGAACTTCGGGACGACCCAGGGGGCGTGGTCATCGATGAGTTCCTTTGCATCGGCAACGACGTCCGTATCGGCGGCTTTCGCAGCGACCAGGTAGTCGCTTCGCGTATCTGTCCCGCCAACGATTGTCTGTTGGTTGTTCGCATCGATCTGCACAGTTTTCGAGTATGGGACCGGTTTCCCGCCATCGGTCACGCCAAGCTCGAACGTCCGCGTCCGCTGTGTCTCGTTTCGTGCGATGTATCCCGCGACGTTCAGCCACTCGTCACGGTTGTTCGACGAGAGGCAGCCGGCGAGTCCACACGCGACGGCCGACCCTGCAGTCGTCAGTAGCTGTCTTCGCGAGGTCATGTTGGGCACGACCTAGCCGTCGGACAAATGCTTCGTGGTGTTTCTGGCCGCAATTATCGGGGAATGACACGGGGAGCGGACCGCTCCAGTTCGTGGCCGGTACAGTCGGCGTTTCACTCTGGCGTGGTTTCTTGTCAGTTCGGGGAGACGGTCGAGTCGTGACTCGCAGGTTGGTCCCCGTGGTCGCCGTGGTCGCGGTCCTCGCGCTCGTCGTCGTCGCGCCGGCGCCAGCGGCCGGCGCGCACCCGCCGGTCCCGCTCTGTGGCGGGTGTACTGGCGGGTTCGAGGACGCGGCCGCGGACCACGGCGCGAACGCGACGGTACAGCGAAGCGAACTCACGCTCCGCTTCCACGAGAACGGCACGGCGACCGGGGAGGCGACGCTCCGCGTCGACGAGCGCGCCGCGAACCGCTTCCACGAGAACGCGTCGCTCCTCGACGCGGTCGCGCGGGACGCGTTCGTCACGCCCGAGCGGAGCGAGCGCTCGCACTGGGTGAGCGGGGCGGTCGTCCAGGGCGTCGAGAACGTCCGCGCCGGTATCGACGACCGGACGGTGACGGTCCGGTTCGCGCTCGACGACGTGGCTCGCGACGGCTACGGGGGCGTCGTCTATACCGACCTGTTCCGCCGGAACGGCACGGTCGGCGGTATCGACCTCCAGGTCGACGAGGCGACGGTCCTCGGGCCCGACGACCACGTGATCGTCCGCGCGCCGGACGGCTGGGGCGGGGACGCGATACGGTTCGTGGCGACGGACGGCTCGCGGTTCGTCGGGTACGGCGGGTACGTCGCGTGGGCGCCCGACGCCGGCGCGGCGAGTTACGTGAGCGCGGCGGCGAGCATCTGGACGTCGGAGGCGAGCACGGAGGTTCCGCGCGTGCTGTCGGTATCCTGGATCGCCGGGGTGCTCGCCGGCGCGCTCGCGGGGCTGTTCGCGCTCGTCGCGCACCGGTTCGACGGCCCAGAGTGGGACGACGCGGCGTGGTCCTCGCCTGGCCGCCTCGCGGTCGGGTACGCCGCGGCCACGGTCGCCGGCCTCGCAGTGACGTACGTGGCGCTCGCGTGGTTCGGGCTCGGCGGCCTCGGGATGACGGTGCTCGCGACCGTTCCCGGGGTCGTCGTCGCCGCAGTCCTCGCGGGTGCGCTCGCGGTGGTCGGCGGTCGCGTCCGGCGACCGGTCGCTCGACTCCCGACCGCGGTGCTGTACGTCCTCCCGGTACTCGCCGTCGGGTCGTTCGCGGCCGCGGTCGCGGCACCGGGGACGGCGGCGCTCTGGGCGTCGTCGACGAGCGTCCTCCTCCTCGGCGCGCTCGGCGTGGCGACGACGCGCGGAATCCGTCCGACGCTCGCGGTCGCGGTCGCGTTCGCGCTCGCACCCGTCTGTCTGGCGTTCCCGACGCTCTCGCCGTCGAACTTCGCGCCGCCGCTCGGCCTCGCGTGGGTGCTGGTCGTCGCGCTCGTCGGCGTGCCGCTGTTCGCGCTCGGCCGCCGTCGCGGCGGCACGGAGCGGCGCGGGTCCGGAGAAGGCCCCGCGGCGACCGCCGACTGACTCAGAGGTATCCGGCGCGGTCGGCGAGCAAGAGCGGCGTGAGCGTCCACCCGGTCGCCTCGGCGCTCGTCGCGACCCCCATGGCTTCGTCGGGGTCGACGACGTGCACGTCCAGGAACTCGTCCGCGTCCGGGTCCGCGCCGTCTGGGGTCGGTTCGACGTCGGTCGCGACCGCGACCGCACGGCGGACCCTCGCGACGCCCATCGGTCGGTACGTCTGGAGGACGTGGACGTTCCGACTCTCGACCGCGTACCCGGTCTCCTCGCGGAGTTCGCGACGCGCCGCTGACTCGAAGGACTCGCCGTCGCGCACGCCGCCGGCGGGGCACTCGACGCACGCCTCGCCGAACGTCGGCCGGTACTGCTCGACGAGCACCACGTCGCCGTCGGGCGTGAGCGCGACCACCGCGACCGCCTCTGGTGTGTCCTCGTCGCCTGCGTCCACGTACGCGTGCTCGTCGCGGACGCCGTCCGGGCGGACGAGGCCCTCGCGGACGAGCGCCAGCGAGCCCGCGGTCGCGACGCGCTCCTCGTCCCCGTCGTGCTCCCACTCCTCGACCATGCCTGATGACACCGGGTTCTCGGACAAGACACTTACCGTCGCCGGGCGCACCGCGTTGGTATGAGCGCCCTCCATCGCGCTATCGCGGTCACGTTCGCGGTCCTCGCGGTCGCGAGCGTCCTCGCGCCGCTCGCGGTCGTGCCGGCGACGGCGAGCACGCCCCCGGACCCGGTGTGTCCGGTGTGTGCGCGCCACGTCGAGTACGCGAGCGACGACGCGGGCGTCGAACTCGAGGTCGTCGAGAGCGAGGTCGTGATGCGAGTACAGGACGACGACAGCGCGCGGTTCCGCGCTCGCGTCACGGTCACGAACGACACCGCGAGCGCGCTCCGCGGGAACGAGAGCGCGGTCGACGCCGTGGTCGACGAGGCGTTCGAGTACCGGTACGTCGGCGACGAGCGCGGTGCGCGGAACGTCACGGCGTCGTTCGCTGGCGACGAACTCGTCGTCGCGTGGACCATCCCGGACGCGGCACGCAGCGGCCCTGGTGGGACGACGATACTGACGCTGTTCGGCGAGTCACGGGTGGGCGTCCAGCTGAACGCGGACCGCCTCGTCCTCTACGGCGACGACGACGCGCGCGTCGTGAACGCACCGCGCAGCGGCGTGGTCGAGGACCTCGCGGCGACCGGGAACGGGTCGCTCGACGGCGAGCGCGTCGTCTGGAACGGGAACGCGGACTACGACGCGCCCGGGCACCTCGAATCGGGGACGTACGTCGCGTTCGCACCCAGCGAGGGCGTCGTCGCGAGTGCCGGCGGCGAACTCGGCGTCGCGCTCGCCGTGGGGCCGGCGATGCTCGGCGACGCCGTGATGGCGGGCGGCCCGAGCGCGCTCGTGCTCGCCGCGGCGCTCGCCGCGTGCCTGTTCGTCCTCGGCGGGAGCAGTGATCCGGCGCGAGACGCCCGCTGGCTCGCGGTCGTCGCCGCGCTCGCGGTCGTCGGAGGCGGCGCGTACGCGCTCGTCGACGGCTACGGCCCGCTGCTCGACCGGAACCTGGAACTGCTCGCGCTCCCCGCCGGCATCGCCGCGTTCGGCGCGCTCACCGCGCGCGCTCCCGCGGTGGCGAACCTCCGCGAGGCCGCGCTCCGCGTCGCCGGCACCGTCGGCGTCGGCGGCGCCATCGCCGTGGCACTCTCCGGGTCCTTCGTGAACGTCGTCGTGGCGACGTTCACCGTCGCCGTCGGCGGGTTCTACCTCGTCGGCGTCTACGACGGGCGCGTCGGCTGGCCCGTCGCCGCCGTCACCGCACTCGTGCTCGCGACGCCCGTCCTCGCCGTGCTTCCGGCCACGCCCGTCGGCGGATTCGGTCCCGGGTTCGTCGCGTTCATCGTGACGCCCGTCGCGCTCGTCGCCGCGCTCGTCGGCGTCGTCGCGTACCGCATCGGCGCCGGCAAACCGGTGACCGGCGAACGCGTCGTCGAACGCGCCCAGACCGCCTGAAGCGGTCGCGTCGAACCAGCACCGAAGCCGCGAGAATCAGTACTTCCGCGCGAACGTCAGGTAGCCGGTGTGGCCGACGCCGCCGGTCGCGGGTCGGCTCCCGCGGTCGTCGAAGTCCATCGGTCGCTGGATGGTCTCGTCCGTGCGGGCGTCCTGCAGGCCCGCCTCGCGAGCGGCTTCGACGGCTTCGCGGGTCTGTTCGACGAACGGCGAGTACACCGCGACGAACCCGCCGTAGCGCAGGACCTCGGGCGCTCGCGCGACGACGTCCGCGGCGTCGCCGGTGTCGAGCGTGAGGACGTCGTAGGACTCGTCGGCGTGCGCGTCCAGTTCCTCGGTGAGGTCGCCCGTACGGACGTCCACGTTGTCGTCGACGCCCGCGAGCCGCATGTTCTCGCGAGCGACGTCCGCGAACTCGGGGTCGCGCTCGTACGTCGTCACGTCCGCGCCCATGCGGCCGAGGTACGCCGACAGGACGCCCGTGCCGGTTCCGGCGTCGAGCACGCGATCACCTGCTGCGACGCCGGTATTTCCGACGACGAGGCCGACGTCTCGCGGCATCATCGGCGCGCCGGTGCGCTCGAAGTGCTCGAAGAGGTCCGGGCCGCGGAGCGGCCGGACCGTGAACGTCTCGCCGAGATGCGTCTCGAGGACGTCGCCGTGTTCGACGTCCTCGGGGACGTCGAGCACGCCCAGGTCCGTGTGGAGTTCGTCCCCGGGAGCGCGGAGGTACTCGCGGTCCTCGTGGACGAGGAGGACGCTCACTCTTCGAGCTCGGAGACGGCCGCGGCGAGGTCGCCGTCGTTCGCCTCCAGGGCCTCGCGGGCCTGGTCCTCGGGGACGCCGGCGCGCATCGCGACGAGCTCGACGTCGTCGTCCGGGATGCCCGCATCGTCGGCGTCGCCGTCCGCGTCGCCGGACTCGACTGCGGGCGCGTCACCGCCGCCCTTCTCGCGGGTGTCGGGCGACCCGACGACCTGGTAGGTCTCCTGGCCGCGAGCGTCCATCTTCGTCACCTGCGCGTCCGAGAAGTACAGCTCCTCGTCCGCGGTCCGGATGATGACCTCCTCGACGTCGAGCTCGTCGACGTCGATACCCATCTGCTTCATCATCTGCTGCATCTTGCGCGGGTTCATGCCGCCGCCGCCTCCTCCAAACATACCCGAGAGTCCTGCGTCGACGAGCAAAAGAGTGACGAACGGTCGCGTCCGGGTCGAAGACGCCCGACGGCGCGCTCGCGGCTCGTCGGGACCGCTACTCGTCGGCGCCGTCGCGCACCTGGACGGCCATCCCGGCGTCGAAGTCGAGCATGGCGTCGGCGGGGAGTTCGGCGCGACCGACCGCGAGGACGTCCCCAGAGTCCTCGTGGACGACCGCGACCTCGTCGTACGGACGGATCTGGGGGTCGGCGTCGGTGACGAACTTCGCGAAGACGTTCTTGCCGTCGCGGACGAACGGTTCGCTCTCGTCGCCGACGACGACCTGGTAGGCGTCGTCGCCGAGGCCGGCGACGAGGCGGCGGCCGGCTTCGATGCCGAGCGTGTACCGGCCGTCGGTGCCGAGCGTGACGAGGCGGTCGTCGCCGACGGCGACCTGCTCGATGCGGCCGCTCGACGTTCGCTTCACGTCGTACTCGTCGTCGGCGGGGAACAGCGCGTCGCCGGCGCCGGCGCCGAACTGGTAGTCGGCGACGGTTCGGGCGCGGGCGGCGTCCGCGAAGGCGTCCGTGGTCATGGCGAGGCGTTCGCGAGTGCGGACCGAAAGGGTGTCGAAGCGACTCGGCGGGTCCGTGGTGACCGACGACCGACAGAATATCACGTTCGTTCACGATTCATCCTGGTCTTGCATGAGACGCGGTAGCATATTTCTCAGGTATTTCGAGAGAGAAAGATATAACCTTGGAGAACCGCACTAGGCGTGTACGCATGGACACAACGAAAGTCGCACTCGGCGCGCTCCTGCTCGTTGCGAGCACGGCAGCGCTCTTCGCACTCAGCCCGACGGACAGCGTCCTCCCGCTCCTCGTCGGAGGCGTCGCCTCCCTGACCATGGCAGCGGGCGCACTCCTCGTCGGAACGTCCGGCGAAGGCCGCCCGGTCTGAGTCCTCTCCCTTCTCGCTGCACGCAACACGCTCGATAGCACCCGCGCTGTCCGTCGAGCACTCGTGCTGTCCGTCGAGCACTCGTGCTGTCCGTCGAGCACTCGTGCTGTCCGTCGAGCGGTCGCGGTGCGAACGACGCCGCGCTCAGAGCAGGAACGTCTCGTGGCGTTCCTCGAGGTCGATGAACTCGTCGACGGCGTCGACGAGGTCCTCGCTCGTCGACGTCTGGAAGCCCATCGCTTCGACGCGCACGCCCTCGTGGCGGAGGTGACTGCAGAGCCGCGAGAAGTCGCCGTCGCCCGTGCAGAGGACGACGGTGTCGACGTGGTCCGCGAGCGTGACCGCGTCGAGGCTCATCCCGACGTCCCAATCTGCTTTCTTCGACCCGTCGGCGAACGTCTTGATGTCCTTGATCTTCGTCTCGAATCCGATGTCGACGAGCGCGTCGAAGAACGACTCCTCCTCCTCGTGGTCCGCGCGGATGACGTACGCGATGGCGCGCGTCAACGTCCGGTCCTGTACGGCCTTCTCCAGCAGCGACGAGTAGTCGATGTTCCGCGTGTACTTCGATTGCGCCGTATGGTAGAGGTTCTGGGAGTCGGCGAGCACCGCGACGCGCTGGCCGGGATGGATGTCGGTCATGCCTCGAACTGCGGCCGTCTCCCTGAAGGGTCTTGCTACCGACCCGGCACCAGCGAACACCCCGCATCCACGACCCCGCATAGCAGCGCGCCGTGTGAGCACGAACCACGGTATCGCTGGGTGACACGGGCACTTTCTGCGGTCGGCACAAACATTATGCCACTCGGTCCCCCTCGAATCTCATAATGCGGCGTGACACCTCGCGACCGGTTCGCTCCCGGCCCGAGAGTGCCACAGCTGGTTTTACATTCGGCAAACGGACGCGATAGCCGCTCGCAGCGGGCGTAGCACCCCCGTTCCGGGCGATACCGACGACCCGAATCGCGTCCGACATCGAACGCCGACATCCGCAATCCGACAGCCGAACCCCACGTAATGACAGACCACATCGACCTGCGCGGCGTCTACCCCGCGCTCACCACGCCGTTCGCGAGCGACGGCAGCATCGACTTCGAGACACTCCGCGAGAACGCCCGACGCGTCGAAGCCGCTGGCGTCGACGGCGTCGTCCCCGTCGGTTCGACCGGCGAGTCCGCGACCCTCACGCACGACGAGCACGTCGAGGTCGTCGAGGCGGTCGCCGACGCCGTCGACGACGTCCCCGTCATCGCCGGTGCGGGCTCGAACAACACCCGCGAGGCGCTCGACCTCGGCGAGCGCTCCGTCGAGGCGGGCGCGGACGCGCTCCTGCTCATCTCGCCGTACTACAACAAGCCCGAGCAGCGCGGCCTCCGCGCGCACTACGAGACGCTCGCCGACGAGATCGACGCGCCCCAGATCGTGTACAACGTGCCCTCGCGGACGGGCCGGAACATCGAGCCCGATACCGCGGTGGCGCTCGCCGCCCACGAGAACATTGTGGGGTTCAAGGCCGCGTCCGGCGACCTCGGCCAGATAACGGAGATCGTCGAGCGGACGCGCGACGAGGAGTTCGCGGTGCTCTCGGGCGACGACGCGCTCACGCTCCCCATCTGCTCGATGGGCGGCCAGGGCACCATCTCGGTGGTCGCGAACGTCGAACCCGAGCGGACGACCGCGATGGTCGGCGCCGCGCTCGCCGGCGACTACGAGACCGCCCGAGCGATCCATCACGAGCTCGGCGAGCTGAACAGGGCGCTGTTCTGGGAGACGAACCCGATTCCGGTCAAGGAGGCGATGCACATTCGCGGGCATCACGCGCCCGAGTTGCGGTCGCCGC
Organism: Halorubellus litoreus; assembly: GCF_037081675.1. Lineage (GTDB taxonomy): Archaea > Halobacteriota > Halobacteria > Halobacteriales > Natrialbaceae > Halorubellus > Halorubellus litoreus. Next base: position 55,419 of record NZ_JAZAQL010000001.1, read on the forward strand.
TCGGCCGGCTCGCGCCGGAGTACCGCGACGACCTCGCGGCGGTGCTCGACGACCTCGACGACTTCGAGCGCGAGCAGTACGACCGCGGTGACGGCTCCGCCGACGACCAGCTCGCGGAGGTGGATTCCTGATGCGCGTGGCGGTCACGGGCGCGACCGGTCGCACCGGCGGCGAGGTGCTCGAGGAAGCCGTCGCCCGCGGGTACGAGGTCGTGTTCGCGACCGCGCGGAACCCACCGGCATCGCCCGCTCACGGCGTCGACGTCGACGCGAGCGAGGATTTCGAGGCGCTCGTCGACGAGCACGAGCCGAACGTCGTCGTGGACTTCACGGGCCCCGACTCCTGCGTCGCGTACGCCGAGGCGTGCGCGGACGCGGGCGTCGCGTTCGTCACCGGAACGACCGGCCTCGGCGACGACCAGCAGGCCGCGCTCGAGGCGGCGAGCGACCATATTCCCGTCCTGCAGGCGGCGAACTTCGCTCGTGGCGTCCAGGCGTTGCTCGCGCTCGTCGGCGACGCGGTCGCAGCGCTCCCGGGGTACGACGTCGAACTCGTCGAGGCGCACCACAACGGGAAGCGCGACGCCCCGAGCGGGACCGCCGAGGCGATGCTCGACGCGGTCGACGACGCCCGCGAGCGTCACGACGTCGACGCCGGCGACGCTGCCGGCGAGCGCGTGCACGGACGCGAGGGCGAATCGCTCCGCGAACCGGGTGAGGTCGGCGTGCACTCGCTGCGCGCGGGCGACGTCCCCGGCGAGCACGAGCTCGTCGTCGCCGGGAACCACGAGGAGCTCCGCCTCCAGCATCGCGCGACCGACCGCGGCGTGTTCGCCGCGGGCGCGCTCGACGCCGCCGACTGGCTCTCCGGGCGCGACCCCGGCTTCTACGCGTTCGAAGACGTCGTCGCCGCGGGGTCGGCAGATATGGTCGGTACCGACGACGGTCAAGTACCCGGGGACGCTGGAGGGGAGCAATGAGTCTGGAAGCCGACGTCGCCGACCTCTGGGCGCGACACGAGGCCGGTGACCTCGACGCGGACGCGCATCACGTCCACGACGTCCTCCACGAGTTCCTCGACGCGCTCGAAGCGGGCGACGTGCGCGCTGCGGAACCGACCGGCGACGGGCCGGGTCGCTGGGAGGCGAACGCGTGGGTGAAGCAGGGCATCCTCCTCGTGTTCGCGACGCACGGCATCGACCAGTACGAGTACGGCGGCGTGACGTACAACGACGTCCTCCCCTTGCAGGATACGAGCGACTACGGCCAGCGTGGCTCGCGGAACACGCCCGACGGTACGGTCGTCCGCACGGGCGCGCACGTCGGCGCGGACTGCATCCTCATGAGTCCGAGCTTCGTCAACATCGGCGCGTACGTCGGCGACGGGACGCTCGTCGACTCCTGCGACACCGTCGGCTCGTGCGCGCAGATCGGCGCGGACGTGAAGCTCGGTGCGAACACGCTCATCGGGGGCGTGCTCGAGCCCGTCGAGGGGACGCCGGTCGTCGTCGAGGACGGCGTCTCGCTGGGCGCGGGCTGCCGGGTCACGTCGGGGTTCGTCGTCGGCGAGAATTCGGTGGTCGGCGAGAACACGCTCCTGACCCCCAGGATTCCCGTGTACGACCTCGTCGACGACGAGGTGTACTACGGCGAGCTCCCCGCGGAGCGCCGTGCGTTCCAGCGGTACGTCGAGTCGAGCGTGAGCGACGAGGACCTCATCCCGGGGGCGGCGTACAAGCCCGCGGTCGTCGCCACGGACCTCGGCGAGGAGACCCTGGAGGCGACCGAGCGCGAGGAGGTACTTCGAGAATGAGCGAGGAGTCCGCGAGCCGAACGGGCGACGACGGCACCGGCGAGTCCGGCGCTGTGTGCGACGGCGCTGGCGAGTCCGGCGCCGCGTGCGACGGCGGTCCCGAAGTGCGACGGCTCGCGGACTGGGACGCCGACACCCTGCTGGACCTGCGCCGCCAGTACGGGAGCCCGAGCTACGTGCTCGACCTCGACCGCGTGCGCGAGAACTACCGGCGGCTCGCCGCGGCGTTCCCGGACGCGGCCGTGCACTACGCCGCGAAGGCGAACGCGCTCGGGGACGTCTTCGAGGCGCTCGACGACGAGGGCGCGGGCGTGGAGTGCGCGAGCGCCGGCGAGGTCGTCCGCGCGCTCGACGCCGGCGTCCCGAGCGACCGCGTGCACTACACCGCCGTGAACCCACCTGCGGTCGACCTGGACACGGTCGTCGAGTTGTGGACCGACGGCGTCGCCGCCGACCTCACCGTCACCGTCGGCGCCGAGGACACCGTCGCGCGACTCGCGACCCGCGGCTACGACGGCCGCCTGTGTGTGCGCGTCAACCCCGGCGTCGGCGCCGGTCACCACGAGAAGGTCCAGACCGGCGCGAACGCGAAGTTCGGCGTGCCGCGCGACCGCGCGCTCGACGTAGCCGAGACCGCCACCCAGGCCGGCATGGACGTCGTCGGCGTGCACGCCCACGCCGGGTCGGGCATCCACGACGCCGACGACCTGGACGCGCACCGCGAGATGGTCGCGCGCGTCGGCGACGTCGCCCGCGAGTTCGACGCCGCGCACGACCTCGAGTTCGTGGACGTCGGCGGCGGCCTCGGCGTCCCCTACCGCGAAGCCGACGCACCACTCGACCTCGACGCCGTCGCGGACGCCACCCGCGACGCGCTCGGCGACGTCGACGCGCAACTCGTCGTCGAACCCGGCCGCTACCTCGTCGCCGACGCCGGCGTCCTCCTCACCGACGTCAACACCGTCAAGGAGACCCCCGACACCACCGTGCTCGGCGTCGACGCCGGCATGACCACGCTCGCGCGCCCCGCCATCTACGGCTCGTATCATCCGATTCGAAACGTTACCGCAGGGGGTGACGGTCGCGGCGAGGTGCGTGCGACCGTCACCGGCCCCATCTGCGAATCGAGCGACGTCTTCGCCGAGGACCGCCCGCTCGCCGAACCGGTCCGCGGCGACGTGCTCGCCATCGGGAACGCCGGCGCGTACGGCTACGAGATGGCGAGCAACTACAACACGCGGCCGCGGCCCGCGACCGCAGTCCTCGAAGACGGTTCGGCGTCGCTCGCGCGACGCCGCGAGACGCTCAGCGACATCACGACTCTGGAACTATGAACGTACAGCGACACACCCATCACCGACGCAGTCACGCCCCGCTTCGACCCGAACAGCCAGCGAACCACGAACTCGCGACCGACGCCAGCACCCGCCGCGGTGCGCGCGGAGGCGAGCGATGAGCGTCCACGACGAGGTCGGGTTCGAGAAGTACCACGGCACGGGGAACGACTTCCTCGTCGTGGACGCGAACGAGTACGTCCCCGACCGTGCCGCGTTCGCGACCCGGCACTGCGACCGAGCCGACGGCGTCGGCGCGGACGGCGTGCTCTTCCTCGCGCTCGAGGACCGCTTCGACCCGCCGCGGGTCGTCATGACGCTCGTCCAGCCCGACGGGTCGACCGCGGCGATGTGCGGGAACGGTGCGCGCGTCGCCGCCGAATGGGCGATGGAGCGCACTGGCGCCGCGGACGTCATGATAGACACGCAGGCCGGGACCCGGCACGCGCGCCGCGAAGGCGACGACGTCGCCATCGAGATGGGCGAGCCGCGCTTCGAGCCGGAGGTCGTGCCGCTCGCCGACGAGTACGACGAGCCGATGCTCGGCGAGGACCTCGAAGGGTACGCCGTGACCGCGTTGAACACGGGCGTCCCGCACGCGGTCGCGTTCGTCGACGACGTCGACGCGGTGGACGTCGACGCGGTCGCACCGCCGATCCGGAGTCACGACGCGTTTCCAGAGGGCGCGAACGTGACGTTCGCCTCGCGGCGCGAGGACGGCGGGTTCGACCAGCGGACGTACGAGCGCGGCGTCGAGGGCGAGACCGCGTCGTGCGGGACGGGTGCGGTCGCGATCGCGGCGGCGGCGCGCGTCCGGGACCGCATCGCGGCGGACGTCGTGCACGTCTCCCCGCCGGGCGGCGACCTCGTCGTGTCGTTCCCGGAGGACGGCGCGGCGACGCTGACCGGGCCGGTCGCGCACGAGTTCGACGGCGAGGCCGCGGCGACCGTCGACCGCGTCGAGCCGCAGCCGTGACCGCAGGCGACGACGCGTCCGCTGGCGGTGACTTCGACCCGGTCTCCTTCCTCGTCTCGCTCGCGTCGTTCGAGACCCACGAGCGCGTCGACGACGCCCGCGAGTACCTCGTCGAGACCATCGACGAGTACGCGGCGTCGGGCGTGGACGCGACCGTCGACGACGCGGGGAACGTGCTCGCGACGACCGGCGACCCGACCAGCGGGCCGCACGTCGTCCTGAACACGCACGTCGACACGGTCCCGCCGGACGTCCCGTTCGAGCGCGACGGCGACGTCCTCCGCGGTCGCGGGACGTGCGACGCCGGCGGGCCGCTCGCGGCGCTGCTCGCGGGCTTCCTCGCAGTCGACCGCGTGGTCGCCGCTCACGAGCGGGAAGACGCCGGCGACCGCGACGAGAACGACGACCGCGACGCGTCCGTCGCGGGTGCGGTGACGCTCGCGGTGACGCCCGACGAGGAGACGCTGAGCGAGGGCGCGCACCACCTCGTTACGGCCGGCGGGACCGCCGATGCGCCCGCACCAGTGGCGGCCATCCAGGACGCGGACGCGTTCGTCGTCGGCGAACCCACCGACCTCGCGGCGTGCACCGCCGCGAAGGGCCGGTTCCAGGGGACGCTGACGCTCCGCGGTGAGAACGCGCACGCCGCGGAACCCGATTCCGGGACGAACGCGGTCGCCGCCCTCGAGGACGCGCTGGGGGCGGTCGGGACGTTCGACGATCGCGCCGACGCGCCGCCGGTCCACGACCAGCTCGGCGCGGCGACGCTCACGCCGACGGTCGTCGACGGCGGCACCGCGACGAATCAGGTGCCGGCGAGCGCGAGCGTCGTCCTCGACCGGCGGTCGGTCCCGCCGGAGACCGCCGCCGGGTTCCGGGACGCGCTCCTCGCGCACCTCCGCGAGGCGGTCCCGGGTGACGTCGGCGTCGAGTTCGCGTTCACGGAGCGCGAGACGCCGTTCCTCGAGGCGTGGGCGACCGACGAGGGAGCGCGGGTCGTGGACGCGCTCGTCGACGCCGGCGCGCGCTCGCCGCGACCGTTCGGGGCGGCGACCGAGGCGTCGTACTTCGCCGCGCTCGCGCCGACCGTCGTCTTCGGGCCGGGCGTGCTCGCGGACGACGACGGCGCCGTCGCGCACTCCCCGCGCGAGTACGTCCACGCGAGCGACGTCGAGCGCGCCGCCACCGTCGTCGCCGACGCGCTCCACGCACTCCTCGACTGATCTGTTTCTTCGACGACGGCCCCGAAACCGCCCAGGACGGCTGTCTCGGCCTCTCAAAAATATCTGAACGGTAGATTCATACGTTCATTCCGCGTAGTTCCTGTCATGAGCGCGATATCGATAGCGGGGTTGACGAAGGACTACGGGGACGTCCGCGCGAACGACGACGTCACCCTCGACGTCGAGTCCGGCGAGGTCTTCGGGTACCTCGGCCCGAACGGCGCCGGGAAGACCACCACCATCCGGACCATCATGGGCTTCCAGTCCCCGACCAGCGGGACCGCGACCGTCCTCGGCGCGGACGTCGACGACGAGGGCGCGCTCGTCGACGCGCGCGAACGAATCGGGTACCTCCCCGCGAACCCCGCGTTCGACGACGAGGCGACCGGCCGCGAGGTCCTCGACCTCCACGCGAGCGTCAAGGGCGACTCGCGACGCGAGGAACTCCTCGAGCTGTTCGAGGTCCCGGTCGACCGCGAGATACGCGGGTACTCCACCGGGCAACGCCAGAAGCTCGGGCTCGTCCAGGCGTTCATGCACGACCCCGACCTCCTCGTGATGGACGAACCCACCGCCGGCCTGGACCCGCTCGTCCAGCGGACGTTCAACGACTTCGTCCGCCAGGAGAAGGCCGCCGGGAAGACGTTCTTCCTGTCCTCGCACGTCCTCAGCGAGGTCCGCCGGGTCTGCGACCGCATCGGTATCATCCGCGACGGCCGCATCGTCGAGGTGGCGTCCGTCGCGGACGTCCTCCAGCGCGCCGGCAAGTACGTTCGAGTTCGCGTCGCCGCCGACGTGGCGCGCGAGGACGTCTCCCTCGACGGCGTGCACGAGCTCACGGTCCAGTCCGTCGACGGCGGATACGCGGACCTCCCGATGGCGACCGCCGGCGGGGCCGGCGAGGGGAGCGACGAGCGAGACGCGGACGCGACCGGAACCGCGTTCGCCGAGTTGACGTTCACGTACACGGGGTCGTTCGACGCGCTCGTCGACTACCTCGACGGCTTCCACGTCCTCGAACTCGACGTCGAGGAAGCACCCCTCGAGCGCGTCTTCATGCGGTTCTACGACGACGAGACCGTCGGCGTCGACACCGGGGCCGACGTTGCCGGAGCCGGGACCGGAGACGCCCGCACCGAGTCGACCGACCGCGGCGACGACCCGATGCCAGCGGGCGCGGACGCCGGCCACGGGGGTGACGCCTGATGTTCGAGTTCGCGCGGTACTACGGGCGTCGACGCGTCAAAGGAACGGCCGTGATGACCGCCGGGTTCGCGGTGCTCGTCGCGCTCTACGTCTGGATGTTCCCGTCCATCAGCGAGGGTATCGACCTGGACGCGTACGTCGCGTCGCTCCCGCCCGCACTCCAGCAGGCGTTCGGCCTGCAGTCCCTGAACACCATCGAGGGGTTCCTCGCCGCGGAACTGTACGCGTTCGGGTGGGTGCTCCTGCTCGGCATCTACTTCGCGTACGCCGCCGCCAGCCTCGTCGCGGACGACGTCGACCGCGGCCGCATGGACATGCTCCTCTCCCTTCCAGTGACTCGGTCGAAGGTCCTCCTGGAGAAGTTCGCGAGCATCCTCGTCCCGCTCGTCGTCGTGAACGTCGTCACGCCGGTCGTCGTCTACCTCGCCGTCCTCGGCATCGACGAGTCCATCGCGATCGCCGACCTGGCGATGGTGCACGCGCTCGCCGTGCCCTACCTGCTGGTCGCCGCCGGCGTCGGCCTCCTCGCCTCCGTCGTCTTCGACCGTGCGAGCGTCGCCCAGCGCGTCGCAGCCGGCGGGTTCTTCGGGTTCTTCCTGCTCGACTCCGTCACCGCCGGCACCGACGTCGCGTGGCTCGGCACGCTCTCGCCGTCGCGGTACTACGACCCGACCGCGGTGCTCGTCTCGAGCGAGTGGGACCTCCAGGGCGCCGGCGTCCTGCTCGCCGCCGCGGTCGTCCTCGTGCTCGCGAGTCGCGCGTACTTCCAGCGGAAGGACGTTGCATGACCCGCACCGGACGCCACTCGCGGTCGTCCCGTCGACGTCACGTCGCGAACCGGAAGCGTCGAGTCCGTCGGGTCGAACGTCGAGGTGAGAGATGAGCAGCGGCTTCAGTGACGCGGACCGGGAACGCATCCGCGAGGAGCTCGTCGCGGCGGGCCGCGAGCTCTTCGAGCGCTACGGGCTCTCGAAGACGACCATCGCCGACCTCACCGACCCGGTCGGTATCGCGAACGGGACGTTCTACCAGTTCTTCGACTCGAAGGAAGCCCTGTTCCTCGAGGTGCTCGACCGCGAGGGCGAACGTCTCCTCCCCGAGCTCGTCGCGCCGTTCGAGCGCGAGGACGACGACCCGGAGGCGGTCATCGTCGCGTTCCTCACGCGCCTCATGGACGAGATCGAGACGAACCCGCTCATCGAGCAGTTGCTCGTCGACGACGACGACCTCCAGCGGCTCAGGAACGTCCACACGGACGCGGAACTGGAGGCCGAACGCCAGGAATCGCTCGCGTACTTCCTGCCCTACGTCGAAGCGTGGTACGAGGCCGGCGCGGTCGACGGCCCGGACCCGGAGACGGTCGCGAACGCCATCCGCGCGGTCTCGCTGCTGACGCTGCACATCGACGACCTCGGTGGCGGCGACACGTACCGCGAGACCCGCGACCTCGTCATCCGCGCCGTCGCGAAGGGATTGACGACGGATTGACTGGTCCGTAACGTCCCTTACTCGTCCACGTCGTCGACGAGGTCGCTCGCCACGCCGACGTACCCCGTCGGCGTGAGCGTCTTGAGTTCCTCGCGGACGCCGTCGTCGACGTCGAGGTCGTCGAAGAGGGCGTGGAAGTCCTCCATCGTCACGCGCTTCCCTCTGGTGAGGGCCTTGACGCGCTCGTAGGCGTCGGTGTCGCCCTCGCGGCGGAGGATGGTCTGGATGGCTTCGCCGAGTATCTCCGGCGTGGATTCGAGGTCCTCGCGCATCACGTGCTCGTTCGGGACGACCTTCGCGAGCCCGTTCTGGGTCTTACCGTACGCGATGAGGCAGTGCGCGAACGCCCCGCCGATGTTGCGTTTCACGGTCGAATCGGAGAGGTCGCGCTGGAGCCTGGACGTGGTGACGTACTCCGCGAGGAAGTTGAGGTCCGAGTTCGCTTTCGAGAGGTTCCCTTCCGAGTTCTCGAAGTCGATGGGGTTGACCTTGTGCGGCATCGTCGAACTCCCCGTCTCGCCCTCGGTGGCTTCCTGTCCGAGGTAGCGCTGGCTGACGTACAGCCAGACGTCGAGGTCGAGGTCGAGCAGGACCTGGTTCGCGCCGCGGAGCGCGTCGAACAGCGCCGCGAGGTCGTCGCAGGGGTTCACCTGTGACGCGAGCGGCGTGAACCCGAGGCCGAGGTCGGTGACGAACTCGCGAGCGAACGCCCGCCAGTCGACGTCCGGGTACGCGGCGTGATGCGCGGCGTACGTGCCGGATGCACCGGCGAGCTTCCCGCTGAGGTCGGCGGCGGCGCTCGCGACCCTGGCAGTGGTCCGCCCGAGGCGGGCGGCGTACACCGCCATCTCCTTCCCGAACGTCGTCGGGGTCGCGGGCTGGCCGTGCGTGCGTGCGAGCATCGGGACGTCTCGGTGCTCGCGAGCCATCTCGGTGAGCGTGTCCCGTATCTCGCGGAGCTCGGGGAGGAGGACGTCCTCGACGGCACCCTTCGCGAGCAGGCGGTGCGCGAGGTTGTTCACGTCCTCGCTCGTGAGCCCGAAGTGGATCCAGTTCGCGGCGTCGAGGCCCTCCGGCTGATTCAGGCGGACGTAGTACTCGACGGCCTTCACGTCGTGGTTCGTCGCCGAGTAGTCGCCGTAGCCGTCGACCTCTATCTGCTTGACGACCTGGGCGTCCTCGGTCGACCAGTCCTCGTAGCACGACCGGAGTTCGGCCGCCTGCGCGTCCGATATCTCCAGGGGCGTGGCGTCGAGGTCGCTCAGGGCGAGGAGGTACTCGACCTCGACCTGGACGCGAGCGCGCATCAGCGCGGACTCGCTCGCGTACGGCGCGAGCGGACTGGTCCGCGAGGCGTACCGGCCGTCCAGTGGCGAGACGGCCAGCAGGGGGTCTGTCATGGCCGGAACTGCCACCGGTGTCGGGAAAAGCGTGTCGGAACGCAACCACACGGGCGTGCATACTCGTGGCGATACTCAGGGCACTCGCGGCACAGTTATGCTCGTTCGTGCATACATTCGCGGTCTGGACCGAAACCACTAACCCGCCAGCGAAAGCGGCTGTAGGTATGACACGCATCGCGGGCCTCGCCTCGAACCGCGGCCGGAACCTCGTGCACGTCCAGGACCTCCAGCCCGGCGGCGCCGACCTCGCCGTCGTCGCATCCAATCACGCCGACGCACCCGTCCTCGAGAAGGCAGCGGACCGGGGCATCCCCACGGTCGCCGTCGAACGCGGCGACGACGAATCCCGACGCGAGCACGAGCAGCGACTCGTCGACGCCCTCGCCGAGTACGACGTCGACCTCGTCTGCCTCGACGGCTACATGCGCATCCTCTCCGATACCTTCCTCGACGCGATGCCGACGACGATCAACGTCCACCCGAGCCTCCTCCCGTCGTTCCCCGGCATGGACGCGTGGGGCGACGCGCTCGACGCCGGCGCGAAGACCACGGGCTGCACGGTGCACGTCGTCACCGACGCCACGGACGACGACGGGAACGTCGTCGACGAGAAGGTCGACGGCGGCCCCATCGTCACGCAAGAGCCCGTCCCGGTCTACGAGGGCGACGACGAGGATTCGCTCGCCGAGCGCGTCCTCTACGAGGGCGAGTTCAAGGCGTACCCGCGCGCCGTGAAGTGGTTCGCCGAGGACCGCGTCACCGTCGACGTGGACGCGAACACCGTCAGCGTCGAGGGCGACGACGCGGACGACGAAGGCGGACTCCCGGAGCGCCGCGTCGTCACCGAGGACCGCCACGCGGACCTCCGGTACGGCGAGAACCCGCATCAGGACGCCGCGCTCTACGCGGACGCGACGAGCGAGGAGGCGAGCGTCGTCCACGCCGACCAGTTGAACGAGGGCGCGAAGGCACTCAGCTACAACAACTACAACGACGCCGACGGCGCGCTGAACCTCATCAAGGAGTTCGACGAACCCGCCGCGGCGGTCATCAAGCACACCAACCCCGCGGGCTGCGCGACCGCGGACACCCTCGCCGAGGCGTACTCGGACGCGCTCGCGACCGACGCGAAGTCCGCGTTCGGCGGTATCGTCGCCCTCAACCGCGAGTGCGACGCCGACACCGCCGAACGCGTCGCGGACTCGTTCAAGGAGGTCGTCGTCGCCCCCGGCTACACCGACGACGCGCTCGACGTCCTCACCGCGAAGAAGAACCTCCGCGTGCTCGACGTCGGCCACCTGACTGCCTACTCTGACGACGGCGAACTCGTCGACGACCGCGAGCGCTTCACGAGCAAGGAACTCGTCGGCGGCCGCCTCGTCCAGGAGCGCGACCTCGAACCCGTCACGCGCGAGGACCTCGAGGTCGTCACCGAGCGCGAACCCACCGAGGAAGAGCTGGAGTCGATGCTGTTCGCGTGGAAGGTCCAGAAGCACGTCAAATCGAACGGTATCGTGTTCGCGAAGGGCACCGAAACCGTCGGGCTCGGCGTCGGCCAGGTCTCCAGAGTCGATGCGGTCGAGATCGCGGCGATGAAAGCCGAGCGCGACGCCGAAGGCAAGACGGCGGAGGGCGCCGTGATGGGGTCGGACGCGTTCTTCCCGTTCCCGGACGCCGTCGAGGAAGCCGCCGAAGCCGGTATCGAGGCCGTCATCCAACCCGGCGGGTCGAAGAACGACGACAAGGTCATCGAAGCGGCGAACGAGCTCGGAATGACGATGGTGCTGACCGGGCAGCGGTGTTTCCGGCACGATTGAGCGTCAGCGATTGAGTGCCGGAAATCGGCGAGTCGCAGCGCGCGAGCGAACGCAGTGAGCGAGCGCGACCGTCTCGCACGACTTCCGACATGACTGAACGTCAGTGAGGGAGTGCCGGAAGGCAGCGAGACGAGCGGAGCGAGTCTCGCCCGCCTCCAGACGCGGCCGAGCGGAGCGAGGCCGGGTCTGGAGACGGTGCACGTGGTCAGTCGGTGGTGGTTTCGTCGTCGCTCTCGATGCTGATGGTTCGTGTGAGACTGTTGAGGCCCCAGTCGAGGGTGAGTTCGAGTTCGTAGCTGTCGCCGTCGGTTGGGGCGTAGGGTTCGAAGGGGATGGTTTCGGTGTTGCCGGGGGTGATGGTGTCGCCGCGGGTCCACCACTTGTCGTGGATGGCGTTGTGCGTGCTGGTGGCGACGAGGGTGGCGGGGCTTCCGCCGTTGTTGTGGACTTCGAGTTCGTATCGGAGTGGGCCGCCGGTGACGGTGTCGGGGACGTGTGGGGTGACGTCGAGTTTCGGGGGGTCGCGGAGCGTGGCGAGGTGGGCGTCGTCGAGCGGGTATCGGGCGGTGCCGTTCGCGGTGTCGAGGACGACGCTGGCGGTGTCGTGGTCACCGGTGGGGACGGCGACGGCGAACTCCTCGGGTTGGTTGTCTTCGAGGCGGGCGTACCCTCCGTCGGTCACTGCGTCGTCGTCGACGCGAGCGCGAACGGGTGGGTCGCTGAACAGCTCGGTCGCGCGGTCCGTGCTCGCGTCGAGGACGCGAACGTCGAGGACGACCATGAGGTGGTCGGCGTGGCCGTGGGCGTCCCAGACCGGCCAGCCGTACTCCACGAACGACGACTGGAGGTCGAGCGCGCCGAGTTCCACGGTGACGGACCCGAGGTCGACCTCGTCGTCCTCGCCGACGACGCGCGGCGCGTCGGGCGTCGACGAGCCGTCGGTCGTGTTCGAACGGCTCGCGGGTTCGTTCGTTCCGCCGGTCGTGGTGTCGGCGTCGTCGCCGGTGTCCGCGTCGAGACAGCCGGCGAGGCCGAGCGCGAGCGCGTTGCTGGCGGTCGCTCCGAGGAGGGCGCGGCGGCGCATGCAGGAGGCTGGCCGGGCCGTCGGTAAGTGTCTTCGGCCCGGCGTCGACGGACGCGGGCCACCGACGCGCGGTCAGTCGTCGACGACCGCGACGTCGAAGTCCTGTTCCCCGAGCCCGTAGTCGACGACGACCTGAACGGTGTCGTAGCTCTCCTCGTCGACGCGCGTGTCGTGGACGTGTTCGGCGCTGACGGTCTCGCCGGGTGGGACGGTCGTGCGGTACGTCCACCAGGCGTCCTCGATGACGCTGTGGGTCGTCGTCCACGCGACGGTGCCGGGGGTCGCGCCGTCGTTCGTGACGGCGAACTCGACGGGGACGGTTGCGCCGCCGGTTTCCGCTGGGACGTCGAGCGTGGTCGAGTAGGTGGGTGGGTCCGCGAGGACGTCGCGCTGAGCGTCGGTCAGCGGGTAGCGTGCAGCCCCGTCGTTCCCGAGGACGACGGCGGCGTCCTGGACGGCGTCGCGGTCGGGGACGCTCGCGGCGAGTCGGTAGCCGTCCTGGTCGTTCTCGTTCACGAGCGCGCCGCTGCTGGCCTCCTCATCGTCGACCTCGACGTGGACGACGGTGTCCTGAATGACGTCCGCAGCGTCCGACGAGTCCTCGCCGGTCGGCGTCAGTGGGAGGACCGCGAACCGGCCGCGAGGATTCTGCTTCGCGTTCCAGTACCAGAACGGGCGGCCTTGCTCGACGAACGTCGACTGCAGGCGGAGGTCGCCGACCTCGAAGTCGACGCCGCCGAGGGTGACCACGTCTCCCGCTTCGATTTCTCGCGACCCGCCGAGCGGCCCGGCGATGCAGCCGGCGGTGCCGAGGGCGAGGGTCGTGCTGGCGGTCGACGCGGCGGAGGCGAGGAGGGCACGGCGGCGCATGCGTGGGTCTGTCGGTTGCTCCGACAAGTGTCTTCGGCTGGTACGCACCCGCGTCGTGCGTCGACGGCGCAGCGTGTCACGTCTCGACCGGGACGGTGCCGGTCCAGGCGTCCTGCCCCCAGTCGAGCGTGAGTTCGAGTTCGTCGCGGTCCCCGCAGAGGCACCCGAACCGGAAGCCGAACGTGGACTCGCCGCCGACGTCGGCGTCGAACTCGTGGGTCCAGTAGAGGTCGGTGGCGGCGTCGTGCGTGAGCAGCGCCGCGAGTCGACCGGGGGTGTCGCCGGCGTTCGTCGCCGTCGCCCAGGCGCGGGCGGTCCCAGCCTCAGGGACCGCGTCGGGCGGGTCGACGGCGACGCGCCACGCCGGCGGGGAGCGTAGTCGCCGCTGGAGCGCACGGTCGAGCGGGTACCGTCTTTCGCGGTCGTCCGCGTCCGTGAGGACCACGCGCCAGGCACTCCCGGAATCGCCGCCCGTCGTCGTCGACGGTGCGTCGAATCCGTCGAGCGCGTCGCCCGCGGGCACGGGGAACGCGATACGCGGCTGGCCGTCGCCGGCGCCGGAGGCGAGCGCGCCCGCGGCACCCGCGAGTCGGTCCGCGCCGCGTTCGACCGCGAGCGGGAGGTCCTCGATGGGTGCGTTGTACGCGCGGAGGTCGCAGTCGAGGACGACGTAGGCCGTGCCTGCGTCGCCGTGGACGGCCGCGGGCGCGGTGGTGTCGTCGACGAACGACGACTGCACGGAAAGCTCGCCGAGCGTCACCTCGCCGGCGTCGAGTTCGACGACGTCGCCCGCACCGACCTCGCGCTCGGGACCCAGGAGGGCGCAGCCGGCAAGGCTGGCGGGGACGGTCGAGCCGACGGTGGCGAGGAGGGCGCGGCGTCGCACGCTCGGGGATGACGCGGCCGCAGGTAAGTGCCTTCGGGAGCGTCGCGCGCCTTCGGCCGAATCGTGCGTGGGTTTTTCTACTGTGTACCGCGAATCTGGCGGTATGAGCGTACTCTCGGACCGACGGCTGCGGTGGTTGTCGGTGGTGCTGGTGCTGTCCGTGCTGGCGGGGGTGAGTGTGACGGTCGCGGGCGCGGTCGCGGTGGTGTCGGCGGTCGCGGGTGCGGCGGCCGGTGACGTTCTGTTGGTAGTCGCGCTCCGTGCGGCGCTACCGTTCCTGCTCGGGCTCGCGACGCTCACGGTGGTGGGCGCCGGTGCGCTCGGGTGGTTGCTGGTTCGGGCGCTCAGGCTCGCGGAGCTCCCGCGGAGCGAGCGACTGGAGCGCGTCGCTCGCGCCGTCGAACGGCTCGTTCCGTGGCTGGTCGAGGGGAAGGTGTCGCGGCGGGTCGCGCCGACGGTCGATGACCGCCGCGAGGCCGTCGCGCACCGGTACGCGGCCGGCGAGCTCACGGAGGACGAGCTGGAGCGGGAGCTCGAGCGCGTGCTGGCCGACGAGGAGTCGGCGACGGAGTGGTCGATGGCGGACGGCGACGACGCATTCGATAGAGCGTTCCGGGCGGACCTCGCTCGAGGGAAGACCAACACGGACGACGTCTACGAGGTTGCAGGCGGCGACCCCGACGTGCTCGAGGGTGCCGGCGGCGACCACGATGCTGAGGTCGGGGCGCACGACCGCGCCGGCGTGGACGTGGACCACGATCGACGGTAGGCGCTGGCGGCTTCTCCCTCGCAGGTTTCTTCTCTCGGCGGCCCGTCGACGGTTCCATGGGGTTGTTCGACGCGATGCGTCGCGCGCTCGGTCGCGGCGGCGACGCGGACGCGACAGACGACGGTGACGAGAGCGACGGTGCCGACGCTGGCGGGGACGGCGCGAGCGGCGAGTGGGGCGTGGACGCGGACGCGGCGGCGCTGGACCCGCAGCCGGGGCCGCGGCGTCGCGGCGGCGGGCACGGCCGCCACTGGGATACCGCGGTCGACTCGGACGCGGCGCTGCAACGCGTCGTCGCGACGACGCTCGACGAAGGGCGCGTCCGCGAGAGCCGCGTCGAGGGCGTGGACGCCGTCGAGTACGGCGCTGGCCACTTGCGCGCTCGCGTCCTCCGCGAGGACGGCGACGTCCTGACCGCGTACCCGGTCGGGGACGGCGTCGTCCACGAGACGACCGTGACCGACGTGACGCCGTGGGAGACCGACCTGGAGGCGGACGCGACGATCGTCCTCGGCCCGGAGGAGTTCGCGACGTACGGCGCGAGCGCGTGGGGCGTCGGCGGCGTCCCGCTCGGCGACGCCGAGGTCGAACTCGCGGCGCTCGCGTACGCCGTCGAGCTCGCGGACGAGGAGACGTACGAGACCGACGACGGCGGCGAGTTCTCCACGCGCGGGATGGCGGGGTTCGCGCCCGTCGAGGGCGGTGGCGTCGCGGACTTCGCGTTCCAGACCACGGTCAGAGAGGTCCAGCGCGTCCCGTTCTTCGACGCGAACGGCTACCGGTTCCGCGTGCCGCTCACCAGGGACGGCGACGGCACCGACTACGAGACGTGGCTGTACGCCGGCGCGCACGCTATCGACGGCCGCGTGCCCGAAGCCGGCGAGGACGTCTCGGGGGTCTTCTGGGTGCAGTCGCACGTGCGGTGAGGTCGGGCGAGGGGGTCAGCCCTCGAGGACCTGGTCGTAGAGCAGGAGGCGATCGAGTCGATAATAGCTGTCTGCAACCCGAACGGAGATGTTCTCGGGCGGTTCGTCGTGGCGTTCGCGGTACCGGTCCGACGCGTCGGTGAGCGCCGAGAGCAGCGACTGGAACGCCGTCGGGTCGTCGCCCTCGCAGGCGACGGCGCTCCCGCGGTCGAGGTAGTAGCGGACGACGAGCTTGGCGGGGTCGGCGAGGTCGCGGTACGGGACGACTGCCGCCTCGTCGCCCACCTCGTCCAGCGGCCCGGCGAACGACACGGACGCTCGCACCCAGTCCTCGTCGCAGGCACCGCGCTCGCGGAGCGACTCCGGCGGGTTCGAGACGGTGAACGTGTCGGTGCCGGTGGCAGGGAGTCCAGCGAGGCAGCCACCGCTCCCGGCTGCGAGGCCGGTCGCGGCGACGAGCAGGGGTCGTCGTCGCACGCAACCGGGTTCGGCCGCGTCCCGCAAGAACCCCGGCGTTGGGTGAAACGCCGACTTGGGTGACCCGCCTTCGACACGCCTAAGCGCCGCGGTCCGGTGACTACAGGCATGCAGTATCACGAGGCGGCGAACTTCCTGTTCGACCTGCGGCGGTACCGTCCGAGTCCGGGGACGGCGTCGACCGCGCGCCTCCTCGAGCACCTCGGCGACCCGCACGAAGGCTGCGAGTTCGTGCAGGTGGCGGGGTCGAACGGGAAGGGGAGTACGGCGCGGATGGTGGAGTCCGTGCTGCGGGAGACGGACCTGACGGTCGGGTTGTTCACGAGTCCGCACCTGGAGGACGTCCGCGAGCGCGTTCGCGTCGACGGGCGGAAGGTCACGCGCGAGGCGCTCGGCGAGTTCGTCGAGGAAGCGAAGCCCCACGTCTCGGCGCGGGCGGCCGACGGGGAGTCGCCGACGTTCTTCGAGACGATGACGGCGCTCGCGCTGTGGTACTTCGGGGAGCGCGAGGTCGACGTGGCGGTCTTGGAGGTCGGTATCGGCGGGAAGTTCGACGCGACGAGCGTCGTCGACCCCGCCGCCAGTGCGGTCACGAGCGTCACCCTCGAGCACACGGGCGTGCTCGGGGACACGATCGCGGAGATCGCGACCGACAAGGCCCACGTCGCGCCGGCTGACGCACCGCTCGTCACTGGTGCGACCGGTGAGGCGCTCGCGGCGGTCCGCGAGCAGGCGGGGGACGTCGTCACCGTCGGCACGGACGACGACGCGGACGTTCGCGTCGCGTACGAGGGGCGGACGAATCACGCGGAGGCGGCGGTCGGTATCGAGACGGACGCCGACGGTGCGCTCGACGTCCGCATCCCGCTCCTGGGCGAGTACCAGGCGGTGAACGCGGGCATCGCGGCGACGCTCGCGCGCCAGGTCGCGGACGTGAGCGACGACACGCTCGCCACGGGCCTGCGCTCTGCGCACTGGCCGGGCCGGTTCGAGGTGGTCTCCCAGGAGCCGTTGACGGTGCTCGACGGCGCGCACAACCCGGGTGCGTTCGAGGGGCTCGCCGAGACCCTGTCGACGTTCGACTACGGCGACCTCCACCTGGTCGTCGGCGCGATGCACGACAAGGACCACCGCGGGATGGCGGAGGCGATTCCGACGCCCGCGCACTGTTATCCGTGCGAGCCGGACCTCGACCGAAGCGAGGACGCCGACGTCCTCGGACGCGTCTTCGGCGCGGACGCCGAGACGGTGACGCCACGGGAGTCGGTCGCGAGCGCGCTCGACGCCGCGCTCGACGCCGCCGGGTCGGAGGACTGCGTGCTCGTCACGGGGTCGCTGTTCGCGGTCGCGGAGGCCCGCGAGCGCTGGACGCGCATCGAGGTCCCGAAGACGATACGCGACCTCGACGACGCCGAGCGGACGCTCGCGGGCGCGAACGTCACCGACGGCGGCGTCGCGGAACTCCGCTCTGAGGGCGTGCATCGCGTCCTGCGGACGCGCCTCCAGGAGCGCCAGGCGAACGCGCTCAAGGAGGCGTTGCTGCGCGTCGGCGGCGAGTGCGCCGTTTCGGGACTCGACGGGAACGACGAGCGCGTGGACGTCGTCCTCATGGGGACGCTCGCGCAGTTCGAGCGACTCGCGGCCGCGCTCGACGACGGCCCGTACGGCCTCGCCCGGTTCGCCAGTGAACTCCGGGACGCACTCGCCCTCGACGCGCCCCACGGCACGGGTTCCGATACCGTCGAGGGCGACGGCGACGACGAGAACGCCGACCCGCAGTGGCCGTGGACGGATGGGACGGCCGTGATGGGTATCCTGAACGTGACGCCGGACTCGTTCTTCGACGGCGGCGAGTACGACCGCCTCGAGGACGCGGTCGCGCGCGCCGAGGAGATGGTCGCGAACGGCGTGGACGTCGTCGACGTCGGCGGGGAGTCGACGCGTCCGGGCGCGGACCCCGTCACGGTCGACGACGAGATCGACCGCGTCGTCCCGGTCATCGAATCCATCCGCGACGCGGGCCTCGACGTCA
Organism: Halorubellus litoreus; assembly: GCF_037081675.1. Taxonomy (GTDB): domain Archaea; phylum Halobacteriota; class Halobacteria; order Halobacteriales; family Natrialbaceae; genus Halorubellus; species Halorubellus litoreus. The sequence continues at coordinate 73,722 of NZ_JAZAQL010000001.1, forward strand.
CCATCAGCGTCGATACGCGGAAGGCGGCGGTCGCGGACGCCGCGCTCGACGCGGGCGCGGACGTCGTGAACGACGTCTCGGGGCTTTCCGACCCCGAGATGCGGTTCGTCGCCGCGGAGCACGACGCCGGGCTGTGCGTGATGCACTCCATCGACACGCCCGTCGACCCGGAGAACGACGTCGCGTACGACGACGTCGTCGAGGACGTCCTCGACCAGCTCCGCGAACAGGTCTTGCTCGCGGAGAAAGCCGGTGTCGCGCGCGAGGATATCGTCGTCGACCCCGGGCTCGGGTTCGGGAAGACCCCAGCGGAGTCGTTCGAACTGCTGGGGCGCGTCGACGAGTTCGCCGCGCTCGACTGCGCGGTCCTCGTCGGGCACTCCCACAAGTCGATGTTCGGCGCCATCGACCGCGACGAGGACGACCGGCTCTCGGCGACGGTCGCCGCGACCGCGCTCGCCGCCGACCGCGGCGCGGACGTCGTTCGCGTGCACGACGTCGACGAGAACGTCGCCGCGGTCGACGCCGCACGCGCCGCTCGTCGCCCCGGGGAACTCGAAGAAGACTGATTGTCGCGGGTCGAACTCCGTCCGTTCGACTCGCTGTGTGGAACTGGTCGCTCAGTTCGCGTCGGCGACGACCATCGCCCCGGCGTTGGCGGCGTCGAAGCCGGCCGGTGCGACGCGCTCGGTCGCGCTCTCGTTCTCGTCGGTCTGATGCTTGATGCCCTCGATCATCGTGAGGATCTCCTGTTCGCCCGCGGGGAGTTTCGTCGGGTGGCCGCCGATGGCGAGCACGATGTCGTCGCCGTGACGCACCCGGGTGACGTACAGTTTCACCTCGACCTCCTCGCCGCCGAACGTCGTGTTCGTCGCGAACACGCCGACGCGCGCGTCCTTCCCGAGGACGGACGCGGTCTTGTTCTCGACGAACCGCGCGTTCTCGAGGTTCCCGAACGCGGTGTCGTAGTCCGCGGTGAGGTTCGCGAGGATACCGCTGTAGCTCATGTTCGCGTACGGGTTCGTGGTGTGCCCGAACACGTCGACGCGATGCGTCGAGACGACCGCGAGGACGCCCGTGGTCTCCTCGGCGATGTCGTCGTACTTCTCGTACCGCAGGTACCAGTTCGTGACCTCGATCCGGCGGTCCGAGACGGTCTGGTTCACGACCAGTTCCTCGCGTAGTTGCCGTTCGTATCCGCTCGCCGTCTTCGCGTCCGCGTCGACGCTCACCTCGTTCGCCTGGTAGACGAGCGCCTCCTCGCCCGTGACGAACCCGATGCAGCCGCTCGTCACTATCACGAGGACGAGCGCGACGACACCCACGCTCCGCGTCGATTCCATGCACCAGTGGTGTCGGTAAGTGCCAATCAACCTTCCGGCTGTTCGGGTGCAGTGTATCGGCCCGCGAACTGGTCGATTCGGGCGAATTCTGGGATGCTGGTAGGTGTCCGAAACGCCCGCATTGTCGTGGTAAGACGTACCATAACGCGTGCTGAGTCGTCCAAAAGACCCTTAACCCAGGCTCTAATTACATCTCATTACAGATGGCCGACTTCCCCGACTACCTCGACGTCGACTACACGGACGGCGAAGGCGAGAACCCCGAGGACTACCCCTCGGTCGAACACAAGATCGAGAAAGCCATCGAGGTCACGAAGAAGGGCCTCGAGGAGTACGAGAACCCCGTCGTCATGTGGACCGGCGGGAAGGACTCGACGCTCACGCTGTACTTCGTCAAGGAGGTCGCCGACCGTTTCGACCTCGAGGTGCCGCCGGTCGTCTTCATCGACCACTTCCAGCACTTCGAGGAACTCATCGACTTCGCGAAGCACTGGGCCGACGAGTGGGACCTCGACGTCATCTGGGCGCGCAACGAGGACATCGGCTCCATCGTCGACGAGCGCGACCTCGAGCCCGGTGACGACATCGAGATCGACGAGCTCAGCGACCACAACCAGCATCACGTCCGGAACATCCTCGAGTACGAGGAGGACTCGTTCCCGTTCCTGCTCGACACGTACGTCGGCAACCACCTCCTGAAGACGGTGGCGCTCAACGACGCCATCGAGGAGCACGACGTCGACGGCATCCTCTCCGGCGTCCGCTGGGACGAGCAGGAAGCGCGCGCGGACGAGACGTTCTTCAGTCCGCGTCACGACCCCGACATCTACCCGCCCCACGACCGCATCCAGCCCATCCTGCACTTCGACGAGCGCGCGGTCTGGGACACGTTCTGGCACTTCACCATCCCGGACGTCGTCGAGGGCTACCCCGAGGAGGGCTACGTCCCCGAGAGCGACACGGACCTGCCCGAGGGCATCGAGCAGGAGGACATCCCCGTGAGCCCGAAGTACTTCGCCGGCTTCCGCTCGCTCGGGAGCGAAGTCAGTACGGACAAGTCCGCGGAGGAACCCGCGTGGCTCCAGGACCTCGACAACACGACCGAGCGCGCGGGCCGCGCCCAGGACAAGGAGGACCTGATGGAGCGCCTGCGCGACCTCGGCTACATGTAACGGCGGGCGACTGACGACTGACACACGTGACTGCGGCCGACTGACGGCCGACCGTCGACTCGCGGCCGGCCCGCGACGCAGCGTCTCCGTTCGATTCTTCGACGCTCGACCACGTAGCCGGCGGCTACTCGCATCGAGCTTTGGTAGCCGATTCCTGTGCTACTGGTTGTCGGCATACAACCAATACCTCCGGGCGCGTCAAGAGGGACATGAGTACGTTCCCAGAGTACGTCACAGTGGACTACGAGCGCGGGGCGAGTGAGACGCCCGCGGACTACGCGTCGCTCGAATCGAAGTTCGCGGTCGCCGCCGAGACGGTCCGGACGGCGCTCGAACAGTACGAGAACCCGGCCGTGATGTTCACGGGCGGGAAGGACTCGACGCTCGTCGCGTACGTCGTCCGCGAGGTCGCCGTCGAGGGCGGGTTCGACCTGCCACCGCTCGTGTTCCTCGACCACTACCGTCACTTCGAGGAGACGCTCGCGTTCGCCGAACGCTGGGCCGACGAGTGGGGTTTCGAACTGGTCGTCGCTCGCAACGACGCGTTCGCGAGCTTCGAGCCGGGGAGCGAGGTCGCGGTCGCGGACCTCCCCGAGCACACGCAGCGCGAACTCCGCGAGGTCCTCGAGTACGACGACGACGCGTTCGTGTTCTCGCCGGACACGCTCGCGGGCAACCACCTCCTGAAGACCGTCGCGCTCAACGAGACCATCACCGACCGCGGGTTCGACGGCGTCTTCTCCGGCATCCGATGGGACGAGCAGGACGCGAGAGCGACGGAGACGTTCTTCAGTCCGCGTCACGACGCCGAGAAGTACCCGCCCCACGACCGCGTGCACCCGATCCTCGCGTTCGACGAGCGCGCGGTCTGGGACGCCATCTGGGGGTACGTCGTCCCCGACAGCGTCCCCGGCTACCCGGACGGCCACGTGCCCGTCGACGTCCTCGACCTCCCCGACGACCTCGACGTCCTCGACCTCCCCGTGCACCCGCTGTACTTCGAGGGCTACCGGAGCCTCGGCACGAAGGAGGGGTCGGCGGCGAACGACGACCGCGCCGCGTGGACCCAGGACGTCGAGGGCACGACCGAGCGCGAGGGGCGCGCGCAGGACAAGGAGGACATCATGGCGCGACTCCGGGACCTCGGCTACATGTAGGGACGCGTCGGCGAGGGACGCGTCGGCGAGGCGTCCGTTCCGCGGGCGTCAGTCCCAGGAGCGGACGCGCGTGTAGTAGTTGAACATGTCCGCGTACGTCGGGTCGGCCGCGGCGACCTTCTCCCGGTTCGAGTCGTCCGGAATCGTGCGTTTCGCGAGGTCGACGGTCGCGCCGTCCTGGAGGAACCCGCGGCGTTCCTGGCCGTCCTCGAACAGCCGGCCGTCGCGGACGAACTCGGAGACGTCGCCGACGAGCCGACGGCCGTCGACGCGGAGGACGCGCGGGACGTCCGCGAGGAGCGCGTCGGGGTCGCCGGCGGCGACGCGCTCGCCGTGCTGGACGAACGCGACGTGACTCGCGATGTCGGCGTCCATCGGTTCGTGACTCGTGAAGACGACGGTCTTCCCGTCGTCGACGAGGTCGCGGAGGTACGAGTGCAGGCGGTCGATCGTCGTCATGTCCAGTTCCGCGCTCGGCTCGTCGAGCAGGTAGAGCGGGACGTCGACCGAGAGCGTCGCCGCGAGCTCGAGCTTGCGCGTCATCCCGCCCGAGTAGTCGCGAACGGGTTTGTCGAGCGCGTCCCTGTCGAGGTCGAGCCAGTCGACGATGTCGCGCCACTCGTCGGTCGCTCGCGGGTGGAGGCCCGCGTAGAACTCGAGGTTCTCGCGGCCCGTGAGGTCCGGGAGCGCGAGCCCGCCCTGGATCATGAACGAGAGGTCGGTTCTGGCCTCGGTCGGCGACCGCCCGAGCACCTCGACGTCGCCGTCGTCGGGCGAGAGCGCGCCGCAGAGACACGACAGGAGGATGGTCTTCCCGGCGCCGTTCGGCCCCATGAGGAGCGTGACGTCGTTCGCCGGCACGCGAAGGTCCGCGTCGTCGAGCACGACCGCGTCGCCGAACGTCTTCCGGACGCCGGTCGCGCTCACCGCGAGCGCGTCACTCACCCGCATCACCCCCGTAGACGGCGCGACGCATCGTGAGGACGGCGACACCCCAGAGCGCGACCGCGAACCCGAGGAGGACGACGAGGTAGACGGGGTCCGCGGGGAGTTCCGGCGGCGTGACGCCGGCGCTCGCGGCCGCGCTTCCATGGACGTCCGTGAGGTGGTATACCTGGAGGCGTGCGGCGAGCGAGTTCGGGACGAGGTTCACGTAGTCCGCGAGCGGCGACATCGCGGGCTGGACGCCGTTGAAGCCCGTGGAGAAGAACAGGACGAGGAGCGTGGTGTTCGTGATGACGGTGAGGTACTCGCCCTTCGTGACGACCGCCGAGAGCACGACCGCGGTCGACATCCCGACGATACAGAACAGGAGGAGGCTCGCGAGCACGACCGGCACCGAGAGTACGCTGTGGAGGTCGAAGCTCGCGCCGTCGACGTACCCGACCGCGATGACGCTCCAGAACGACGCGAGCGCGAGCACGAACCCGGCGAGGAACCGCCCGGTGAGGTCCGCCGACGGATAGACGGGGAGCGACCGGAGCTTCCGGTAGCGCTTCTCCTCGAGGTCGGCGGTGAAGTTCTGCGCGAACGAGACGAGCGTCACCGTGAACGCGCCGAACAGCCCGAACGAGATGGCGTTCGTCGCCTTCGTGTCCGCCATCACCGCCGCCAACTCGGCCTCCGGGACGCCCTGTGGTTCGCTGATGAACAGCACCATCGTGAGGAAGTACCAGAACACCGGCCAGAGGATCGCCCAGAACAGCGCGACCTTGCTGCGCGCGAGTTCGCGGAGCGACCGCCGAGCGAAGCTCTTCGTCTGCCTGTACCATGGGGCGACGCCCGTGGCGTCGTCCGCTCGCTGCGTCGTCTGGGTCGATGCGTGGTCGGTTGCCATGTGTGTCCTGGAATGGTCGGTCGTCGAGTGCGCGCGCTCGGTCGTTGCGTGATCGGTCGTCGTGGACTCGGACGTGGTCATGGGTCGAGCCCCCGGTCGAGGTACGCGAGCGCGAGCGGCCACGCGGACCGGGCGGCGCGAGCGTTCGCGTCGACCGAGCCGCCGCCGGCGAGCGAGAGCCCGGGCACGATGTCGCCGACGTCCGTGCGCGTCGCGTCGTACGGCACCGGGACGACGTGCCCGGCGCCGTCGGTCGAGTGGTGCTCGTGAGCGTACGCGTGGTCGTGCGCGTCGAGGCGCGCGTCGAGCTCGTCGCAGAACCGGCTGGACGGCCAGAGCGCGTCGTCGGTCCCGGAGACGAGGAGGACGGGGCCGGCGACGCGCTCGACGGGGATGCGGGCGTCCGCGACGACGTCGTCGTCGGCCTGCTCGATGCTGCGTTCGTAGATCGGGCGGAGTTCGAGTTCGTCGCGCTTCACGAACCGCCCGAGTGCACCGGGCACGAACCGCTTCCCGAACGAGTACGGGACGAAGGGAACGTCGACGCCGCCGCGCGTCCACGGCGTGCCGACGCTCCCCCAGCCGTCCGGGATGCCCTGGAAGACGACGCTGCTCGGCGCGTACGCGACCACCGCGCCGATCTCTGCGTTCTGCGCGGCGAGCAGGAGGCCGGCGTTCGCGCCGCGAGACCAGCCGACGACGCCGAACGGGGCGGCGCGGACGCTCGACCGGTTCGAGAGCCAGTCGAGCGCACGCTCGAAGTACTCGATGCGGATGCCGTCGAGCGCGTCCGGCCGCCCGTCGACCTCGGGGCCGAAGTACGAGAGCGCCAGCACCGCGTACCCCTCGCTCGCCAGCAGCGGCCCGACCTTCCACGGCGGGTCGCCGCCGCCACCGGCGAGCACGAGCACGCCCGGGTGCGGGCCGTCGCCCGCGGGTTCGAGGAACCGCCCGACGACGCCGCGGTCGTCGACGACCGACGCCGTGACGCCCTCGGGCGCGAGCACGCGCTCGACGGTCGTCTCCGCGACCGGTTCGCCGTCGACGCGCGCGGTCACGTCCACGACGAGCGACGTGACGGCTTCGTCGGGCGCTGCGAGGTCGCGCTCGGTCGTCATCGACAGCGTCCGGAACAACCCCATCGCGTCCGCGCCGTCGTACGCGTCGTCGACCGGCGCGTGCTCGGCGAGGTCGACGACGCCGTCGCCGTCCGCCTCGAACGTCGCCGACGACTCGAGGACGCCCGACCGGTCCGGCATCCGCGCCGAGAGTTCGACGCGCGCACCGGGGTCGACGCCCGAGAGCCGGAGTTCGACGCGCTCCGTGAACGCAGGACGGCGAGGCGTCACGTCGAACGAGGCGTCGGTCATGTCGACGCCACCCCCGTCGCGTCGCGGTCCGTCAGCGTGATGTGCGTCCGCGGTGACCGCTCGGGCACGATGCACGACGGCCGCGAGATAGCGCGACGAGTGACGCCACGGGACCGCGACCCGAGCCGCCGACCGCGGAGGCGGGTCGCGTGACGGTCGCGTGGGCCGCCGTCGCGCTCGCGTACGTCCTCGTCGTGCCGGTCGCGTTCGCGGGCGTCGTCGTGCTCGGCCCGCGCGTCGGGTACGCGTACCGGCGCGAGCACGACCGCTGGGTGTACGCCGCGCTGTCGATAGCGTTCGCGAGCGCGCTCGTCCTCGGCGGACCGGTCGCGCCGACGCTCCGGTTCGAGCCCGCGTTCGCGCTCGCACTCCCCGCCGGCGTCGCGCTCTACTTGCTCGACACCGCCGTCGTCGAACGCGTCACGGGCGCGGCCGTCGAACGCGGAACGAGCGAATTCGCGTACGCCGCACCGATGCTGCTCGCGGTCGTCCCCGAGGAACTCGTCTTCCGGACGGCGCTCGCCCCGCTCGCGAGCGCGTACGGCGACGTCGCGTTCGTCGCCGCCTCCGCCGTCGGGTTCGGGCTCGCGCACGTCGCTCGCGGCCGCCGAGAGGTCGCCCTGAAGACCTGGGATGGCGTGGCGTACGCCGTCGCGTACGTCGCGACCGGGACCGTCGTCGTGCCGGTGCTCGCTCATCTCGGGTACAACCTCGCTGCGTTGTGGACCATTGCGTTCACGGGAATGGATGCGGTCGGTCGGTGAGTTCGTCCCCGTCGAACGCCGGATGGTTCTCGGGGAGCGCGAACGGGAGCGTCAACGGCACGAGTTCCGGGACGACGACGCGCGTCACGGCGAGCCCGACGTCGCGGACGTCCCGCGTCGTCAGGTCGAACGCGATCGGCGTGAACCCCGCGTCGTCGAGTTCGTCGAGCACGAACTCGAGCGCGCGCTCGGTCGACCAGTCCGAGCGGTCCGGGAACCCCTCGGACGGGACGGGCTCCGGGTCGCGTTCGAACAGCGTCGCGACCTCGTCGAAGTGCTCGGGGAGCGTGTAGTAGAGGACGTTCGCGTCGAAGTTGTCCTCGGGGTCCGCCGGGTCGAGGTCGTCGACGTCGTACTCGACGGCGAGTTCGGCGGCGTACGGCCATCCCTGCACGCACTCGACGAGCGACGACAGCACGGCGTCGACGGGGTCGACGTCAGCGCCGCCGCCGAGCAGGAACTTCGGGCGTTCGTCGCGGTCGTTCACGAGCGCCGCACCGAGCGTCGGCACGTCCAGCGGGGAGTCGTACGCGAACGCGTGCGCGGTCGTCGCCCGGTCGACGTGGTCGTCGAGGAAGTCGTCGACGCCCGGGATGGACGCGGGGTCGTACCGCGTCGGCGGCTCCTGGCGCCCCCACGACCGCATGAACGCGTCGCGTTCGACGAGTTCGTAGAGCGACCCGAGGAGCGCCGACGGGACGTCCGGGCCCGCGGCGCAGCCGTTCGAGGTGCCGAGGAGTCGCGTCTCCGTCGCGGCGAGCGACCCGACGTCCGCCCACACGAGGTCCGCGGGCACCGCTACCGGTTCGCCCGTGAGGAGGTTCGTGCCGGTCGTCCACGGCAGTTCGACGTCGCGCGAGAACTCGGCGAGTCGCTGCTCGTAGACGCCGTCGCCCCAGATGTCGAGGTGCTCGTAGTCGACGACGCGCTCGCTTTCGGCGACCGCCTCGTACGTCGCCATCTCGAGGTCGTCGAGCGCCGGCGGGAAGCACAGACAGTAGCGTTCGACGGTCTCGCCGAGCGCGCTCATGAACGACCCTTCGAGGTCGCGGGCCTTCCCGCCGAGCGAGAGTTCGAGGGGCGCGTCGGCGTCAGCGAGGTACGCGACGTCGGTTGTGTCGGGCGTGCACAGCGTCGCCCGCGGCTCGTGGCGGGACTGCTGCATGAGGTGCAGCGAGTTCACGATGCCCGTGTGCTCGCCGAGCAGCCGTCCCGCGTTCGCGTCGATGGGCGTGTCGTGCACGTGGACGTCCACGGTCACGCACCTCCCCGAGCGGTCTCAAGCACGGTCAGTCACCTCCCCGAGCGGTCTCTGTCGACCCCCGGATGCGGTCGGCGTGCACGACGTCGTCGAGCGAGACGAACGGCGAGTGGCCGTCGTCCGGGTCGACGCCGCAGGTCGGGCAGCGCGGGAGGCGCAGGACGTCCTCGGTGGTGGTCGCGCAGTCGAGCGCGTTCACGGTGACGACCGCACCCGCGGTGAATCCGACGCCGAACGCGAGCAGGTGCACGAGGTCGAGCGAGAGGTAGCCGGCGACCGCGCGTTCGAGCATCGGGAGCGAGCGCGCCGCGAGGTGGTCGTCGACCTCGACCGCGTCCCGGTACCCGAGGTAGCCCTCGCGGTTCGCGACGTTCGCGAGCGTTCGCCGCTCGAAGCACTCGTAGCACGCGGTCTCCCCGGGGAAGACGGCGGGCCCGACGACGCCGTCGAACCCGAGCGCCTGCCCGAGCACCCACGGCGTCCCCGCCTCGTGCGTCGCCTCGTTCAGGTCCGCGAGCAGCGTCGGTCGCGGGCGCGTCCCCGCGTAGACGACGAAGTCCGCGGCCGCGACGACCTCGTGGAGCGCATCGCGCTCGAACACCTCGAACCGGTCGTCGTCGCGGACGTACGCGAACGCGTCCCCGCCAGCGACGCCGTCGACCTCGACTCGCGCGGCGTCGCCGCCCGCCGTCGACGCGTCCTCGCCGACCGTTGCTCCGCCGCCCGCGGTCGCGTCGTCGAGCGAGACGACGCCGACGTCGCCGACGCCGAGCGCGAGCACGTCCTCCGCGACGTGACGCACCATCCTGGCGTCGCCGACGAGCGCGACCGTCTTCGACGCGACGCGGTCCGCGTCCGCCGCCCGGAACCGATGCCGCATCGCGAGATGGTGATGGAGTGGGTCCGCGTCGTCGCTCGCGTCGTACACGACGTCGTTCTCGGCGAGCGCCGCGAGCGCGTCCAGGACCTCCTCGCGTTCCGCGCCCTCGAACCCCTCGAGGACGTCCTCGACGTGCGTCTCGCCGTCGATCCGGTCCACGAGCGCGGTGATGCCGTCGTCCTCGTCCGCGTCCCGGAGCGTGAGGATGGGGCCGCTCCACGGGCCAGCGCGAACGTGGAGGGTGTTCTCGTCGACCTGTGCTGGGACGACCGTCGGGTTGAACGCGGGATACGTCACGTCCAGCGCGTCGTGCGTTGCTGATTCGTCTGTCATGGATCGCCTCCGTGGTCGAGCTGCCCGACCGAGATACTGTAGACTGCGGCCTCGTTCACGCCGTCGACGCCGAGGAGGTCGTTCGCTTCGTCGTCGTAGAACGCCGCGAGCGGCACCGACGCCAGCCCGACCGCGTTCGCCGCGAGCTGGAGGTTCTGCGCGAGATGCCCGGACTCCTGGAGGACGAACCGGTACCCGCGCGGCCCGTACTTCGCCATCGCCCGCCAGAACGCGCCCGTGAGGAACACCGACACCGCGGCGTCCGTCGGGTCGTGGACGTCACGTGGAATCGAGATGACGTCGTCCACTCGGTCGACCACGTCCGGGTCGCGGTCGAGCACGCGGACCGCGTGCTCCTCGGGGACGTAGTAGTACAGGCCCCGCGGGAGGTCAGCGCCCTCGTTGACGACCGCGACGTACGCCTCGACCGGGTAGAGTCCACCCGCCGACGCGTACGCGCGGAACGGCTTCTCGACGTCATCGTGCCCGTCGCCCGTCTCCCCGACGACGTCCTTCCCGGTGACGCCGCACGCGTGCTGGAGGAGCGTCGACAGGTCCTGGAGCGAGATACCTTCGCCCGACATCGCTCGACGGCTTCGACGCGTCACCACGACCGTGTCGAACCGGTCGTCCAGGCCGTCCGTCGGCGGGAGGTCGACGAGGTCCGCGTCGGCGTGGTCGGGCTGGAGGCGCGCTTGCGCGTACCCGAGCGACGGGTCGCCCGTGAACGTCCCCGCCGCAGGACCCAGCTGGAACTCGGATTGACGCGTCAGTTTCGTGTTCTCGTGGAACCGCTCCGCGACGTTCCCGGACTCGAACGCCCGCCCAGTGTACTCGTTGAAGTACGATTCGCGCGGTCGCGCGACCGTCGGGTCGAAGCGCTGACTCCGGAGTTGACGGAGTCGATTCAGGTCGACGTTCATCGCGCTCGCCCTCCGTCAGTCATCGCACCGGTCCTCCGTCGGTCGGCGCGTCGCGTTCGTGAATCGTGGCACTGGGTGTCCGTCGGTCGTCACTCCGAGTTCGGTGGTCATGGCGCTGGGTCTCCGTGGGTCATAGCGCTGGGTCTCCGTGGGTCGTGGCGTCGAGTCGCGATGGTGGGTCCTCGTGGAGGAGGCGTCACGGGAGCGGGGTCGTTCGAGTCGGCGCCGTCGCCCCCGCTGCGAGAGGACCGGGTGGCGACGGCGGTCGTCGGTCGATGCGTCCGGGAGTGCAGCGCACTGGCGGCCCGCCGGCGCTGCTGGCTCCCCGTCAGTTGGCGTTACAACAGCAGGAGCTGCACGTGCAGCAGCTACAGCTGGAACCGCCGTCGACGGGGACCGTGCGCTCGGTCGTCGAATCGTCGGTGATCTCGAGCTTCATGAGATACATCTTATCCACTGTTAGGATAATATTTAAACATTCTGGCGGTGGAGATTATCGCGGCTCGAACGCCGGTAATCCGCCGCTGTCTGTCGATTCAGTGGCGAGCGAACGGTCGGGAACGGACACGGAGTTCTTCCTCGCGAACGCAACTGCATGAAGAGCCGTGGGGCGAATACGGACGCTCATTTATGGCGCTGACGCAGCGTCGACCGATACCCACAGCCGAGACCCACACCCACAGCACGCGCTCGGCGAGGGACTGCACGATTGCGGCGGCACCGGAGAACGAAGAACTGCTGGGGCTACCCGCCGAACTGTCGCGACCCGTCACCGCCGCCGCCCGCGCGGTGCTCGCCGTGCTTCACGCCGAGGAACAGACACAGCCCACCGAAGACGAGCACGGACGGTGCCACCATCATCAAGATCGTCGACGCCGCCATCACGCCGGAAGCGAGCAAGCCGCCGACGCCAACGACGACGACGAGCAGGAAGAGACCGATCGTTGTGCCTTGAGTGAACTCCATACCTGTCGATACGAGTGCGACGACGAGAAGATGACGGTCGCGGAACCCCCCGCCGGACCCGTCCCCGGAGTCGCGACGACCTACGCGGTCGGCCGGGCGGCGTTCGCGAGTGACACCAGAATCCCGACGAGCCATCCGAGCGGGATGGACACCGCGAGCCACATCGCGACGTACGCGACCCCGGTGAGGTCGTACTCGGTCCGCAGGTAGTCGTTCACGCCACCGAGCGCGAGGACGTTGTCGAGGAACCACGCCGCGACGCTCTCGCTCCCGCCGAACACGACGTCGCCGAGCGCCGGCGAGTAGAACGCCGCGACGACCGGCGGCAGGAACAACGCGGTCACCGCCGCCGGATACGCCGCGAGCACCGTCGTGGCTCGGCCACCGACCTGCGAGAACAGGAACGCCAGCCCCGCGCACGCCGTCGCGACGAGCGCCGCCGCCACCATCGCGATGAACCCACTGAACGTGAACCGGAAGTACGACGCCGCCGCGAGCGCACCCCACGCCAGCACCGCGAGGAACAGCGTCCCCAGCAGCCCCAGGCGCGTGGACGTCGAATCCGCGCTCCACGCGAGGTACCGGAGGACGACGCCCGCGAGCGCGAGCGGATACCCCACCAGCACGAAGAGCGCGCCGAGCGCGCTCCACGCGCGGTACGCGACCATCCCGCTCGTCGTCTCCGGCGTCCACTTCCCGAGCACTTGCGACTCCTCGGTCCGCTGCCGCGGGAAGAACAGCGCCATCCACGACTCGTGGAGCCGCCGCACGTCCACCGCGACCCCCTCGACCAGACCACTCATACGCTACCGCACGCCCCCCACCGTTTGAACGCTTACGGCTCTCGCCGCCACGCGAACGGACGCGAACCGCGGTGTGCGACCGGTCGCGACCACGAGCACGCTACCAGGGCGCGAACCCGGGGTCGACCTCGCGGTCCGAGCGGTCGAGCCGCCCGATGCGCTCCAGGTCGCCGTCGTCCAGGTCGACGCCGAGACTCAGCCAGTTGTCCTCGATGTGCGCGTGCCCCGTCGCCTTCGGGATCGCCGTGATGCCCTGCTCGCGGAGCCACGCGAGACTCACCTGCGCCTCGCTCACGTCGTGCTTCCCCGCGATCTCCGAGATGACGGGTTCGTCGAACACGCTCCCGCGAGCGAGCGGCGAGTACGCCACGAGTTCGACGTCGTGCTCGTCGCACGCCGCCCGGAGCTCCTCCTGTTGGAGGAACGGATGACACTCGACCTGGTTCGCGAACACGTCCGCCGCGAGTATCTCCTCCGCCTCCGCGACGTGCTCGGGTTCGAAGTTCGACACGCCGACGTGCTCGATGGTGCCGTCCTCCGCGAGCGCGTCGAACGCCGCGAGCGTGTCCGCTGGGTCGTACGTTCGGGACGGCCAGTGGACGTAGAGGAGGTCGACGTAGTCCACGCCGAGCTTCTCGAGGCTCTCCTCGGTCGTCGCGAGCACGTCGTCGTGACTGAGGTTGTCGATCCAGACCTTCGTCGCGAGGAAGACGTCCTCGCGGTCGACGTCCGCCGCCTCGATACCGTCGCCGACGGCCGCCTCGTTCCCGTACGCTTGCGCGGTATCGATGTGTCGGTACCCCATGTCGAGCGCGGTCCGCACGGACTCCGCGCACTGCTCGGGGTCTTCGTTCTGCCACGTCCCGAGGCCGAGCATCGGCATGTCCTTCGCGTGCGGTACGTCGCTCGCCGTTCGCGGTGGTGTCGTCATGGTGAGTGCGAGACGCTATGCCCTGAAAGCGATTGGGGTGGCGGCCAAGAGACGTTGGCGACCACCGGGCAACGACGACCGACGCGACGCGTCGACGCGGGCGCTGCGGGCGAGTCACCGGCGTTTAACTCGCTCGCGGTCGACCGACCGCGCATGGAGTACGTCTACGTCGTCGCCGCCGCCGCGATCGCCGTCGTCGGGTCCGGATTCGCGCTGCTCGTCCTCCGGAAAGGGAAGAACGCGGAAGCCCGGAAGTCCGAGCGAGCGCACGCCGACGCCCAGAAGCGCGACCCGCCCGTCGACCTCGGCGAGACCTACGAGTTCGGCGTGCACGAGTTCACCACGCATCACTCCGGCGAGTCGATCGCCGTCGGGAAGGTCGAAGGGTTCGTGCTGTTCGTCGAGGACGTCCCCGCGAGCGTGCAGGTCGGGGACGTCATCGAAGCGACCGTTCTCTCCTGGAACGACGGGCGGACGTCCGCCGACGCGACGTTCGAACGCGAACGCTGACTCGGCCCGCGGCGACGCTGCGAGGCGACGCCGGTCGAAGCATCGCGGCCATCGTTTTATCCCACCCCCGGGCGTCGTGCGGAGTATGGCAACGACGGTCTCCAGCGTCATCGTGTTCGTCGTATCGCTCCTCGTCGGCGGCGTCGCAATCCACCTCGGCGCGACGTTCGCGCTCAAGGGCAAGGACTACACGTACGCCGTCGTCACGGCACTCCTCGGGTCGCTCGCGTGGACGGGCGTCGAGGTCGCGTTCTCGCTCGCGGACGTCTCCCTCGGGTCGCTCGCGAGCGTCCTCGCGCTCGTCGTCTGGGTCGGCGTCGTCAAGTGGCGGTATCGAGCGGGCTGGCTGCGCGCCGGCCTCATCGGCGTGTTCGCGTGGATCGCCGCGCTCCTCGTCCTCTCGCTCCTCTCGCTCCTCGGCGTTACCGCGGTCGACGCGTACGGCGTCCCCGGAGTCTGACCCCAGGAATCCCATTCTGTCGATGGCGTCCCGCGGCCCGCTTCGCGCGCCGCGACCGCCACCCCGGTCGCGTCGTCACGTGGTCGTCGACTGGTAACCAACCAGCAGGTATCGGGGCGGTACGATTGTCATTCTGGGGTGCAAGGAGCCAGCAATGGACCGCCGCCAGCTCCTGGCATCGGGAGCGCTGGTCGGGAGTGGGCTCCTCGGCGACACGACGCTACGTGCCGCTCGACGACACCTCGGCCTGTGGAGCGCCCCACCGAAGCCGCGCGCGACCCCCGTCGTCCGCGACCCAGGACTGACCGGTCGCATCGACGCCGTCGACGACGACGCCGTGACCGTCTCCGTGACCGCGACCGACCCACGCGACCCGTTCCGGGTCGTCGTCTGCAGGCGCACGTACCCCGACGGTCGCGTGCGAGCGCGAGCGAGGACCGACCGCGTCCGGGTCGACGCGGACACGCCCACGGCGACGGTCACCGTCGAGGTCGCTGACGGGACGGTCGAACGCGACCGCGACCCCTGGTTCTACGAGGTGTACGCACGCCCCGGGCTCGACGGCGAACGACGCGCGTACCTCTGCGAGTCCGCACCGTACGCGTGGACGTCCGCCGGGGACGCCGTCCGTGCACCGCGCGTCGCCGACGCCAAGCCCGCGGTCGACGGCGGCGACTTCGAGCGTCGACGCGACCGGAACGACTACGCGCTGACGTACCGCTGGCGGGACGTCGCCGACGCGACGTGGGCGGTCGACTACCGAGTGCGGCGGTCGACGCACGAGGCCGCCGTCGCCGCCGACCGCGGCTACGTCCGGACCTACGAGGAATCCCTGGCGAGCCCGGTCGCAGCGCACCTGCTCGCATCCCTCGACCAGGACGCTCGCCGCCCCGAGACGAGGAGACGAACACCGGACGACGGTCGCAACGACAGCCCCGACGCCAACCGCGACGACAACCGCGCCGACGGCCGCGACGACAGCCGAGACGACCGAGACACCGACAGCGGTCTCGCGTCGCTCTCCGCCGGCCGACGGTTCGACGCCCTCGTGCGGTTCGTGCAAGCCATCGAGTACGGGTACGACGCCGACACCGTCGGCGCGTACGACTACCACCGCACCGTCGAGGAGACCCTCGTCGCCGGCGTCGGCGACTGCAAGGACCGCACGTACCTGCTCGCCGGCCTCCTCCACCACGCGTTCGACTGCCGGACCGCGCTCCTCTTCCAGTCCGGGCACGTCCTCCTCGGCGTCCACCCCGACGACGTCCCCGCACTCCCCTACGCCCACGACCCCGTGCGTATCGGCGACGACGACTGGGTGCCCGTCGAACCGTCGCTCCGCGTCCCCGTCGGCTACCACACGTCCGCGCCGTTCATCGCCGTCTACGCCGGCGGCGAGTGGCGATACCACGACGCGAGCGCCATCGTCCGCGGCGCCGACCGCGTCCTCGAGACCTTCACGGACTACGTCATCTGACAGACCCAACCACGTCAGGTCACTCCTTCGGCTGCGCGACGCGGTCGCTCCGCACAACAGACAGCCGTCGAGAATCCGAACCGCTCGTCTCGCCGCACCGCTCGCGCCGCAGTATCAGCTGATGAACTTGTTGTCGCGCCAGTTCACGCCGCTCTTCCCCTCCTCGTTCTCGCCGGGACCTTCGACGACCTCGATCTTCGCCGGGCGTTCCTCGCCGTCGACGATACGGTGCGCGGTCAGCTCGCCGTCCTGGCTCGTGATGGCGGTGAGCGTGCCCTTGTCCGCGAGCTTCGCTATCTCGCGGAGCACCTGGAACATCTCGTACTGCAAGAGGGAGTTCTGGAGGACGGTCTCGCGGTCACCCTTGAACGCCGCGAACTCCACGAGCTCGCTCTCGATCTCCTCTTCCTCTTCGTCGCCCCACGTCGGCCCGTTGTTCACCTCGTCGGGGTCCTCCTCGTACACGCGGACCTCCGTGACGCTGGCCTTCAGCTGGGCGGTCGGCGTGTACTTGCTGACCTTGTCCTCGGCGATGGCCTTGAGAATGAGGGTGTTGTTCCGACGCGTGATGTCCACGTCGTCGACGTCGACGGGGAGTTCCGGGTCGTTGTCGAAGTACTCTCGAACGTCTTCGAGAGGCAGTTCGAGTGTCGAATGCAATCGGTAGACGTGACCTGTTTCGTCTGATGACATGGGAATAGTTTACGGCGCCGCCTGGTGGCCCTGCCGCTTGCCCTCTAGTAGGGCTGGCGAGTTTATATGACCTGCTGTTTGTTCCGAGTTTTGCGGTGTGGAATATCGGGCCTCAGCCCGCGAACCGCACGAACGTATGAGAAACCCTACCACGACCGGTGTGGGTGGTGGTGGCGTGGTCAACCGAGCACGACCGAGACCAGGGAGCAACCGCGTTGGCGACGAGAACCAGGACCGGGGTGCTCGTCCGGGAAGGCACCGGTACGCGTTCAGGCGTCGGTCGTCACTCGTCGTTCCCGACGCGCAGCACCTGCAGGAGCGAGTAGACGGGGACGCCGTCGATCTCGTCGTGGCCCTGTTTGTCGACGAGGACGCACGCGGCGACGGGCTTCCCGCCCTGCTTCTTGACGGCTTCGATGGTTTCGGTGAGCGTCGTGCCGCTCGTGATGATGTCGTCCACGACGTAGCACTCGCGGCCGCGGATCTGCGCGAAGTTCCGCGAGAACGACCCGCCGAGGTCGTCGAGGTCGCCCTCGTCCCACTGGTGCTTGCGGGGCGCGTACGTCGCCAGGTCCGTGTCGAGTTCGCGCGCGATGCTCGTCGCGATGGGTGCACCCGCCTTCTCGATGCCGATGGTGAGGTCCACGGAATCGCCCTCCTTCTCGAGGAGGTCGGCCATCGCGGCGGACATCGTCGACAGCCGCCAGGAGTCCCGTCCGATGGCGGACCAGTCGACGTGGATGTCGTGCGGGCCGCTCGGGCCGTCGCTGGCGCCCGCGTCGGCGGCGGGTGACGCGCCCGAGCGCTCCACGAGCCAGCTCGCGGTCTCGCGGGACACGTTCAGTTCGTCTGCGATCTCGCCCTTGCTGAGGCCGCGGTCGGCGAGTTCGGCTGCACTCTCGATGAGGTCGTCGACGTTCTTCATCTACGCCCGAATTCGACGGCCGTTTTTATAGTGCTGTCGTCGGTGGCGAACGCCGCGTCGAGTTCGTCCAGACCGTACACGCCCGTGACGAGGTCGTCGAGGAACGCGTCGTCGAGCCCGAGGAGGGTGTCGACGCCGGCTTCGAAGTCGCTGACGCCGGAGTTGACGCTTCCGACGAGCGCCTTGTTGTGGAGGACGAGTTCGCGATGAATGGCGCCGCCGTCGACCTCGAACTCCCAGTCTCCGGGGACGCCCAGGAGCGCGCCGACGCCGTTCGGCGCGAGCGCGTCGACGGTCTGGAACGCGTGGGGCGCGTACCCGGTGGCTTCGTACACGAAGTCGATTGGTTCGTGCACGTCGGGTATCTCGTCGACGGGCGTTTCCCGAGAGTCGACGTACGTCGCGCCGAGGTCGTCGATGACGTCGATGGTTGGGTCGGGGCGGTCGCGGCGACCGAGACAGTAGAGGCGCTCGAAGCGGTCGCTCGCGTCGAGCATCGCGAGCGTGAGGAGGCCGAGGCTGCCGTTCCCGAGGACGGCGGCGGTCTCGGGCTGCCAGTCGAACGCGGACCGGGCGGCGAACGCGAGCGCGAACGCCTTCTCGCTGATGCTCGCGGGTTCGACGAGGAACCCGAGGTCCGCGAGTTCCTCGGGTATCTCGACGAGGTACTCGGCGGGGCTCGTGAAGTACTCGCTCATGAAGCCGTGCGCGCCGACGATGCCGCGCTCGTGGTACTGGCCGTCGGGGGCGTAGTCGGGTTCGCCGCGAGCGAAGTACTCGTTCTCGCCGTTCGGGCGTCGGCGGACGGTCGGAACGACGACGTCGCCTTCTTCGAGGTCGGTGCCGTTCGGGTCCTCGACGACGCCGACCGCTTCGTGCCCGAGGACGAGGTGGTCCTCGCCGTCGGGGAACCCGCCGTGACTCCCGTCGATGACCTCGTGGTCGGTGCCGTCGATGCCGACGCGGAGCGTCCGCACGAGGGCTTCGCCCGACCCTGGTTCGGGTCGTGGTTTCTCGATGCGGACGGGGCGATCCCCGCCGCGGCGGACTGCGATAGCTTGCATAGCGTTCCCAATGCACCCCATCGTCAAAAGATTTATTCTCTACCGAGTAAAGTATGAGGTGCCGGTGGGTGTCAGCCTGTCGACGCCGAGAGGACCCGTGCCACAGTACTCTCGGCAGGCCCAGCAACGTTTCCGTGCCAGCCACCACCCACCGCAACTCTCTCCCCTCTCTCTCACGCGCCGAGCGACCCGACCCAGGAGCACCCCGCTCGCGAGCGAAGACACGCCGAGGTCTCCGCGTCGTCGCAGGGCTACGTTTAACCCGACGGCGGGCGCGCTTCCGGTATGGAACTGTACGACGAACTGTACGCGCTCTACGAGGAGTTCGAGACCGGGACGCTCCGGGACTACCAGGAGTTCGTCGACGTCTTCCCCGCCGTCGACTCCAGGGTCGCGCTCGACCACTGGCAGCAGGCAAACGACGAACTGGACCGCCGGAAAGCCGAGGTCCGCGAACGCTTCAGTGCCGGCGAGACATTCGCCGAGGTCGCCTCCGTCGCCAGCCGCGACCAGGCGTTCACCGCCCTCGACCTCCTCGCCAAGTACGACCGCGCGCCGAACGTCCTCGTCCTCGACGTCGACGAGACGCTGCGGTCCGCTGGGAACACCGACAACGAGATCCCCCGCGACACCCTGCACGTCCTCACCGAGTTCCACGAAGCCGGGATCCCCATCGTCATCTGTACCGGCCAGACCCTCGAGAACGTCAAGGGCTTCATCACGCAAGGCCTCGGGAGCGAACTCGTGCACTCCGGCGACCTCTCCGTCGTCTACGAGGCCGGGACGGGCGTGTTCACGCCCGGGCACGGCGCCGACACCAAGCAGTTGCTCTACGAGGACCTCGGCGAGGACATCCGCGCGGTGTTCGACGACGTGCGCTCGCGCATCCTCTCCGAAGCCCCCGAGCACCTGCGGACGGGCACGCACCTCCAGGGGAACGAGTTCAACGTCACGATGAAACCGAACTTCGAGACCGGGAGCAAGCGCGCTCGCGAGGTCATCGACGACGCGCTCGTGTACGAACTCGACCTCCTCGGGGACGTCGTCGCGGACGTCGTCGACGGCCATCCGAGCCCCGAGGACGACGTCGAATCGTTCGACGCGTGGTCCGCGGACGCCGACGACCTCGCACCGGCCGCGGCGTGGGCGCGCCGGTTCTACGCGGCCGCGGACCCCGAGATTCGGAGCGTCCTCGAGGGCGTCGGCGGGTTCCCCGACGTCGACGTCGAGGACGTCCCCGAGGCCGTCGCGGAGGTCTTCGAGCGCATCGACGTGGCGTACTACGAGGCCGACGCCGCCGAGATAGGCAGCCTGGAACTGAACAAGGTCGTCGGCGTCGAAGCCGCGCTCGACGTCCTCGACGTCGCGGACCCGTTCTCGCTCGTCATGGGGGACTCGAAGAGCGACCTCCGCGTGATGCAGTGGGTCGCCGACGAGGACGCCGGCATCGCGGCGGCACCAGAGCACGCCTCCGGCGACGTCCTCGAGCACGTCCTCGAGACCGACGAACTCGTCTTCGACCGCGGCGCGAGCGCAACGATGCTCCGCACCGTGTACGTGATGGCGTTGCTCGCGCGACTCGACGACTGACGTCGACCGTCGCCGTCGCCTCGACGCGGGCGGGGGTCGAGAACTGACCGGAACGCACTCCTTTTCCGTGGGAGCGACCAAGCCGAGCGTATGCGATGCTCGCGGTGCGGCATGGAACTCGAGAAGCCCGGAGACTTCTGTCTCGAGTGCCGCACCGCGAACGCCGACGGCGTCGTCCTCGACGCGGCCCGTGACCGCGCGGCGATCACGATGCTCGACGAGGACCAAGTGGTCGGGGAGACGACGGTGACGACGACGCCCGAGGACGGCGCGGAGACGGGCGTCGTCGAACTGCGGAACTTCGCGGGCCGGGTCGCCGACGAGATCATGCGCAAGCGCCCGGAGGCGGTGTACGCGGCGGGCGACCGCGACGTCATCCAGTCGGTGCGCGCGCAGAGCCACTTCGAGTTCTTCCGCGTCGACGGCGACGACCCCGTCGACGCCGCGATCGGGAGTCGCGGCGAGGAAGCCCTGGAGACCGTGGACGCCGCGCCACTGGAGAAGATCGGTGGGTCGCACTCGACGCTCGTCGGCGGCCGCACCGGGATGCGCGCCATCCAGACGGTCGCGGCGTACCCGCACGTGAAGAAGGTCATCCCGGGCCCCATCGACGCCAGCGGCAGGGGCTCGCAGGCGAGCATCACGGCGAAGGTGACGCGCGCGGACAAGAACGGGAACGTCCGCCTGCTCGTCCGCGACGGCTCCAGCGTCCAGGAGAACCGCATCGTCACGACCGCGGGCGACCGCGACACCGGCGAGCGCGTGCGCGACGACCTGAACGCGGCGCTCGACGACGAGGACCTGCGGTAAGGCCCCGGTCACCACTCGCTCGACTCGGCGCGACCTCCCGAAGACACTTGCCGCGGCCGGGAGTCGATTCCGGTATGCCGTCCCGACGCAGCGCACTTGCATTGGTCAGCGGTGCCCTCGCTGGTGCGGTCGCTGGCTGTACCGGGTCACTCGGCGAGTCGACCGCGACGGCGACGACCGCGGGCGGGTCCGTCCCCGGTGGAAACCCACCGCCGTGGCTCCGCGAGGACGCGGTCGCGGACGTGGTGGTGTCCGTCGGCGAACGCGGCCTCACCGAGGAATCGCCAGTCCGCGGGACGGTGCGCGTCGGAGACGTCTCGCGGCAGGTCGAACTGGCGACTGGCGAGTACTGGCTGTCCGCGGACCTCGTCGCCGACGGCGAGACGCCGACGGTCGCGCTCGAACTCGATTCCGGCGCCAGCGAGACCGTCGAGTGGTTCGAGTCGATGGGGACCGACGGCGTCGTCCTGTTCTCCGTCGTCGCGGACGGAATCCGCGTGACCCGCCACGGGCCCGGAACTGGCGAGACGCGGACGCCAGAACCGGACGCGTGAACGGCTTCGCGATTCGTGTCGTCCACAAGGCCTTTCCGTGGTAATTACATCTCATTAGACGAGATGCGTCGAGCCGACTTCGTGCTCGCGGCCATCCCCGGCATCGTCGCCACCGGCCTGTTCGCGGAGCGCGCCACCGCCGCCGTCGCCGACTCCGGCGGCGGGGCCGCCGACACTCTCGCGACCCTCCCGCTGTTCGCGGTCGCGCTCGTCGGCGCCCTCGCGCTCATCTGCTACGAGGTCACCACCGCGAACGCCATCGACGCCTGACCCACCCAGGGCGAGCACACCACGCCACGAGCGAGTCGCTCACCAACCATCCCGGCATCCTCGCACCGCCACCAGCGGACCGCTCCAGCGGCGCTTGCGGGGAGTTCCCACGGCGTCGTCGCGGCCTCGACTCAACAGGTTTAACTGTGCCGTAGCGGTATCAGCGAGTATCATGGCCAAGAAGCAGGGACGCACCGGCAGTGCCGGCCGATTCGGCGCCCGATACGGGCGCGTGGCCCGCCGCCGCGTCATGGAGATCGAGCGCGACATGAACAAGGACCACGCCTGCCCGGACTGCGGCACCGACGCCGTGGACCGCAAGGGCACCGGCATCTGGGTGTGCCAGCGCTGCGGGCACAAGTTCGCCGGTGGCACGTACAGCCCCGAGACGCCCGGCGGCAAGAGCGTCCGCCGGTCCATCCGCGCCGCACTCGAGGAGCAGGGCGAATGAGCTACAAGTGCTCGCGGTGCAAGCGCGACGTGTCGCTCGACGGCTACGGTGGCGTGCGCTGTCCGTACTGCGGGCACCGCGTGCTGCTGAAGGAACGCAGTCAGGACGTCAAGACCGTCCCCGTCCAGTAACGCGGATGGTCGCGGCGGCTTGCGACGGGCGATGACCGCGTTCTCTCACGAGACCGTTCTCGAACTCTCCTACGACGACGAGTCGCTGGCTCGGGTCGTCGAGCGGAGCGTCGGTCGCGAGGTCGGCGAGATAGACGACGACCGCTCCGAGACGACGGTCTCCCGCGACGGCGCAACGGTCGCGTTCACGGTCGGTGCGCGCGACCTGACCGCGCTCCGCGCGGCGACGAACACGTGGCTGCGGCTCGCGATGGTCGCCGAACGGACGGCGGCACTCGCCTGAGCGCTCGTCTCGTGGGTCCTGCGCGGAAAGCGACGGGTTTTCGGTGGCGGGTCGTGCTGGTCGGGGTATGTCGATCGAGCCGCGGGTGGTGTTCCAGGACGGTATCGACGCGTTCCTCTCGCGGAAGGCCGTCGCGCTCGGCGCGCTGTTCGTCGTGGTCGGGACGCTCGCGTCCGTCGCCGTGGACTCGCTCGGGCTTTCGCTCTCGGAAGCGCTGCTGGCAGCGGCGCGCGAGCAGGGACCGGTTCCCGCGGACGTCCAGGCGGAGTACGCGCGGTTACGCGAGCAGTTGGCGTGGGCGGCCGACGTGTCGGTCGCGGGCGCGTTCTGGTTGTTCGTCGCGTCCGTCGCGACGGGCGAGGTGGCGCGCATCGGCGCGATCCGCGCGCTCGCCGACGAGGAGAGCGACGACCTCCGCGTCGAGCACTTCTCGCGGCGCTTCCTCCGCGTGTTCGCGAACCGCATCGTGGTCGCGATACTGACCGCGGTCGTCCTCGCCGTCACCGCGATACCGACACTCCTGCTGCCCTCCATCGTCTCCGAGTTCCTCGCACTCCTCGGCCTCGTCCCGTTCGCGTACGTGCTCGTCGGCGTGTACTTCGCGTCGTTCGCGGTGACGCTCGACGACGACGGCCCGCTCGAGGCGTTCACGCGGTCGTGGTCGCTCGCCGCCGGGAACCGCGTCCCGCTCGTTCTCGTCGCCCTCGGCGTGCTCGCCGTCACGCTCGCGTTCTCCCTCCCGACCGTAGTCGCGCTTCCACTCCCGACCGGCACCGGGTCACTCGCCGCGGCCGTCGCCGCGAGCCCCGCCGGGTTCGCCGTCGCCGCAATCACGGGCGCTATCGCCGCCGTCTTCCGCATCGCCATCGCCACGCACGCCTACCGACAACTCCTCGACCGAGCACGACCGACCATCGACGACCACGCGAACCCAGCGACGCCGACCGAGGACGGCTTCTGACCGAGTCGCGCGGCGACGACGAACCACCGGCTCGCTCGCCGAGAACCGACTCGTGTCGGTGCCTCCAGTCCTGAACCACCGGATTCCGCGTTGTCCGCCTACGAGGTCCGAAAGCGGGGGTTTTTCAATCCGGACGTACTGCCTCTGGGTATGCAAGGCAATCTGCCGCCCGAGGCACAAGAGAAGATCGAGGAACTGCAGGACCTTCAGGAGACAGCCGAGCAGGTCGCCCGCCAGAAGCAGCAGGCGGAGTCCTCGCTCACCGAAGCGCAGACGGCGCTCGACGAACTCGACGACATCGACGAAGACACGACGATGTACCGCGAGGTCGGCGAGCTCCTCGTCCAGACCGACTACGACGACGCCGCTGACTCCCTCGACGAGAAGGTCTCGAGCCTCGAGATCCGCGTCGAGACCCTCGAGAAGCAGGAGGAGCGCGTGCAGACGCAGTTCGAGGAACTCCAGGGCGAGCTCCAGGAGATGCTCGGTGGCGCCGGCGGCGGCGGCCCGATGGGCGGCGCTGGCGGCGCGTAAGCGCATGCCCAGCGACGAAGCAGTCGTGCAGGCGGCCGCGGAAGCGGCGGAGGGACTGGTTTTCTCCCGGTTCAAGCGCTCGGCAGTCGACGACTTCGACGTCCAGGTGACGTTCGAGGACGGCGTGCTCGAGGTCGACGTGTGGATTCACGCCCCCGAGAGCGACGTGGACGAGGAGACCGTCGCCGAGGACGCGACGCTCGCCGCACGCAGCGCCGTCGACGACCTGTTCGAGGACGCCGACGAGCAGTAACCGACGGTCGTCCTCGCTTCGTTCTCGAACCAGCTATCTCCTCGTAGTCGTGAGTCCGCAACGCTCGGAGGTGTGAAGTCAGAGGAACGCGCCGAGGGTGCCGCTCGTGAGGAGGACGACGAGGAGGCTGAGGGCGACGGTGCCGGCGGTGACGAGGAGCGCGAGTGCGCCGCCGAGGCTCACCATGACGTTCGCGTGACTGGCGAGGGTTTCGGTGCGGTCGTTCCCGAAGACGGTGACGGTCGCGCGCTCGGTCGCCATCCCGGCCTCGACGGGTTCGAGGTCGTCGATGGCGTCGTCGGCGAGGTCCTGGATGACCGCGATGAGGGCGTCCTCGTCGATGGATTCGCCGACCTGGTTCGACGCCTCGACCTGGTTCACGATGTGCGTGTCGGTCGTCATAACCTCGGCGTCCTCGACGCGGTCGCCGAGCGCCTTCAGGATGCGTTCGCGGAGCCCGGGCTCCATGTTGTTCCCGTCGACGAGGACGTACGCCGTCAGCTGGTCGTCGACCTCGGTCACGGCGATGCGGACGCCGAGCGGGCCGATGCCGTCGAGTGGCCCCCACTCGGTCTCGTCCCACGCGGTCCCGAGGCGGAGCGGGTGCTGGTCGGCGTCAGCGAGCGCCTGAGCGGTGCCCTTCGACGCCTGCATCATGTCGAACGAGCGCTCGCTCCCGGGCGTGACGTGCCCGAGGTCCTCGCCCTGGAGGCCGTTGTTGCAGTTGTGCGCGTCGACGAGCAGGACGTTCTCGAACCCGCCGGCGCGCGCCTCCGAGGCACACGAGAGACCGACGGCGTAGTCGACGTCGTCCGCGAACTCGGGGCTGTGCGTGGAGACGAGGAGGATGCCGTCGTCGAACGCCTGCCCGATGACCTTCGCGTTCCCCTCGACGGTTCGGACGCTCTTGGTTGCGTCCCGACCGTACTCGATGGATTCGTACGCTGCTTCGGCGCGGTCGATGATGGTGTCGACCTCGCGGCTCGTCACGAGGTTGAAGTCGTGACCCGCGGTCGCGTGCGGCGGGAACGCGAGCCCGTCGGATTCGCGCGCCACGCGCTCGGGGAGGTTCCCGCCGCCGATCTCGCCCATCGGACCGGGATGAATCATCGGGAGCACCCAGCGCGCCTTCTCGGTGCCGTCCATGCGGCGGAACGAGGTGACGGTGACGGGAACGACCGCCTCCTCGCCGACCTCCTCGAAGAAGTCCTCGAGTTCCGTCGACCCCTCCGCGATGTGGCCGATGAAGCCAGCGACGAAGTCGAGGACGGAGACGCCCATGTTCGTCCGCCACGGACGGTCGATCGCGTACAGGAAGCCGACGACTGCGAGGCCGTGGAGGAGGCAGACCGCACCGAGGAGGACGAAGTCCGCGGGGACGACCGCGTACGATATCTCGACGGGTGCGTGCTCGGGTCGGAAGAGGAACGACTGCGCGAGCGTGCGCTCGGGGAACCCGCCTTCGGGCGTGCTGAGGTAGTAGAGCGTCCCGGAGTACACGAACAGGAGGCCGGCGGCGGCGACGGTCTGGATGCTCGCGGGGATGGCGGCGACGAGCGGTCGATGCCGCGAGATGGCGGTGATGACGAACAAGCGGAGCGCGAAGATGCTCGCCAGCCCGAGGAAGAGGACGTCGAAGACGAAGCCGGCGCCGAGGGTCTCGGAGGCGAGCGCGATGGCGCCGCCGACGACGAGGAACGCGACGACGATGACCTCGCAGAGGAGCGCGAGCAGAGCGGCGCGGTTGTGACTGAGTTGGCCGCCGAGGCGCTGGTCGACCCACGCGGTTCCGGCGCTCGCGAGGATGGTCGGGATGCCGATGAAGAACACGCCCTCGAACGCGTCGTTGAGCGCGACGAGGAGGCCGGCGTCCGTGACGAAGTTCGAGCCCGTCGGGTCGATACCGAACGCGCCGAAGCCGATGAGTGCGCCGAAGACGATGGCGAACGTCCAGCTGGTGTACCAGCGTGGAGCCCGGAAGATGAACCGGGACATACTCGCGAGGTCGCCCTGCGACGCCGTCATGTGTTCCCTTCGAAACGTCAGAACGGGATAAGCCTAACTAACCAGTTTCGTACGCTCGCAGCCGAAAGTATGGGCGGTCTCCGGGTCGCTGTCGGCGTTACCGGTCCTCGCAGATGGCGACGAAGTTCTCGAACACTTCCTCGCCCTCCTCGGTGTGTGCGACCTCGGGGTGCCACTGGACGCCGTAGAGGTCGCGGTCGGGGTCGCTCATCGCTTCGACGCCGCAGACGTCGGATTCGGCGGTGCGCGTGAACCCGTCGGGGACCTCCTTGACCTCGTCGGCGTGACTCGCCCACGTCCGCGTGTCCGGGTGGAGACTGCCGACGAGCGGGTCGTCCGCGTCGAGGATGTCGACGGTGACGTCGGCGTACCCGCCGTACTCGCCGCTGCCGACGCGCCCGCCGTCGAGCGCGTGCGCCATCACCTGCATCCCGAGGCAGATGCCGAGGACGGGGCGGTCGTCGTCGAGGTAGTCGTCCGAGCGGCCGCGACGGTCCATCTCGGGGCCGCCCGAGAGGACGATACCGTCGGCGTCGACGTCGCTCGGGGGCGTCTCGTTGTCGACGATCTCGGTGTCGACGCCCATGTCGCGGAGGGCGCGGTGCTCGAGGTGCGTGAACTGTCCGTGGTTGTCGACCACGACGATCCGAGTCATATCGGTCGAAGGCGGTCCCCGGTCAAAAGCCGTCCGGAACGCGCCAGACGGTGTCCGACACGCACGGCCGCCGCCAGCCTGTCAGCACGTAGCTGGCTCGACGTGACGGCATCGTACGCCCGCCTGCGACCGATCGCTACGTCGTGTTCGTGACGCTCGGACGGGTGGGTGGACGTCAGCGACGACTACGCAGTCGACTGACCGTGCCGCGGCGAACAACGCTCGGAAACGCGCGCGGCGGCCGTAACGACAACCGCTAAGTCACCAGCGTCACACCGACTGGGTATGAACGTCGACCTCTCGGAGTTCGACCACCCGACGTGGTTCACCGCCGGCGCGACCGCCGCGGGCTACCTCGTCCTGCTCGCCGTGATGACCGTCCTCCTGTTCGGGATTCCGTTCGGGCTCTTCTACTTCCTCGGCGTCGCCTGAACGCCCGACCGTTGCTCGGCGTCGCCCGAACGCCCGTTCGCATCGTGCTTACCGGCCAGCGGCGGCGTCGAGCGCGTCGCCGGCGTGGTCGAGGACGAGTTCGAGGTGGTCAGCGGGCTCGCGGTGCAATCGAGTGTCGGGGAGGACGCGGTCGTAGTGGTCGGCGGCGTCCGGGTGGACGTTCTCGTCGTCGGCGCCGTGATAGACGTGGACGGTCGGCCCGACGGTGTACTCGTCGAACCCCCAGTCTGTCGCGAGCGCTCGGTAGTCGTCGACGAGGCCGCGGTGGCCGCGTTCGAGCGCCAGGTCGCGCTCGGTCGCGAGAACTTCGGGGACGGTGGCGTCGTCGACGACGACGTCGTGCGCCACCGGCGCGGTCGTGAAGAGGTCCAGCAGGCCGTCGCCGTTCTGTCGGCCGAAGACCGCGGCCTGGATACGGCAGGCGAGCGAGAGCCCGAGGCTCGTGTGGCGAGCGAGGGCGTGCGTCGCGCGAATCATGGTCTCTTGGGGGACGTCCGCGTCCGGCGGGGCGGGACTCGCGAGCAGTGCCGTGCCGTGGACGCGCTCGGGGGCGAGCGCGGGGCACGCGAGCGCGTGCGGGCCGCCGCCGGAGAACCCGAGGACGCCCGCCGAATCCAGATCGAGCGCGTCGAGGACGCCCGTGAACAACGACGCGGCGTCCGCGACCGACCGCTCCGGACGCGGCTCGGACCCACCGAAGCCGGGGCGGTCCGGCGCGAGCACGCGAACGCCGCGCTCGCGCGCCGGCGCGTCGAGGAACGCCCCGAACGCCCGCGACCCCGGCGTCCCGTGCAGTGCGACGACCGGCGCCCCCTCGGGGTCGCCGAACGAGGCGAACGCGACCGTCCGTCCGTCGACGTCGACCCGCTCCGTCGGCACGGAGAACGAGCCGGTAGTCGGCGCGTGCGTCGAGTCAGCAGCAGTCGAACGCGGAGACATACCGGAGTCTGTCGAGGCAACTGGCAAATAAGTAACTGGAGCGTCCCACCGACCGCCACACTCCGACCGCGAACGACGCGAGACCCGGTGCGCGGGCATGGCAGTGCGCCGAAGCCCGCTCACGCGAACGCCTCGCAGGGGAGAACCCGGCGCGGCTCAGGCGAACGTCTTCGACACTTCGTCGTCCTCTTCCTCGGCCTGGATCTTCTCCCAGGCCTCCTCGAAGTCGCTCCGCTGGACCGTCGTCCGGTCGTCGCGGATCGCGAACATCCCGGCCTCCGTACAGATGGCCTTGATGTCCGCGCCAGACGCGTTCTCCGTGTCCTCCGCGAGCGCCGCGAAGTCCAGGTCGTCGGCGACGTTCATGTTCCGCGTATGGATCTGGAAGATGAGTTCGCGGCCCTCGGCGTCCGGCTTCGGGACTTCGATGAGGCGGTCGAAGCGCCCGGGGCGGAGGATGGCGCGGTCGAGCATGTCGAAGCGATTGGTGGCGGCGATGATGCGGATCTCGCCGCGGTCCTCGAACCCGTCCATCTCACTGAGGAGCTGCATCATCGTCCGCTGGACCTCCGCGTCACCCGAGGTCTTGGACTCGGTACGCTTCGCGGCGATGGCGTCGATCTCGTCGATGAAGATGACGGCGGGCTCGTGCTCGCGAGCGACCTCGAAGAGGTCGCGGACGAGCTTCGCGCCCTCGCCGATGAACTTGTGGACGAGTTCGCTCCCGGCCATCTTGATGAACGTCGCGTCCGTCTCGTTCGCGACGGCTTTCGCGAGCATCGTCTTCCCGGTGCCCGGCGGCCCGTACAGGAGGACGCCGCTCGGCGGTTCGATGCCGACGTCCACGAACATGTCGGGGTGCTCGAGTGGCATCTCGACGGTCTCGCGGACCTCCTGCATCTGCTCTTCGAGGCCGCCGATGTCCGCGTAGGACACTTCGGGGCTCTTCGTGACCTCCATCACCCGTGCCCGGACGTCCGTCTCGCTGGAGAGTTCCTTGACGATGGAGAGAGAGTTGTTGACGGCGACGCGGTCGTCCGGTTCGAGGTCCTCCTTCATCTCGTCTGTGACCTCGGTGAGGGCCTCCTGGTTGTTCCCGTGTTGCTTGATGATGACGCCGTCGTCGGTCACTTCCTGGATGGTGGCGACGAACAGCGGGGACTGCTTGAGCTTCTTGTTCTCGTGCGTGAGCCGCTCGAGTTTCTGCTGGTACTTGTTGTTCTCGGCGTTGGCGTCGAGGAGTTTGTCGCGCATCTCCTCGTTCTGCGCCTCCAGGACTTCGAGGCGCTCCTGCAGGGCGCTGATCTTCTCCTGCTTGGACGCGTCTTCCGCGTACGGGAAGTCCACGTCGTCCACGGTATCGGTCATCACCCACTCGTAAGGCACTGATTCTTAAGAGGCTTCGGGTGCACTGAGAAAGCCGATTCGCGACCGTGCTATGGGGGAGTCCCGGGCGCGAAAGCGTGGCAGACGGTGGACGACAGGCAGTTCCACCGCAGACAGTGCTATGCTTGATTGTGGCATAAAGCACCCACCGACCATACTCTATATTACCATCAGGAATATTCGAACATGGTTAGTATTATTAGGGAGTATGGGCTATGGTGTGCTACGATGAGCACGAACGTCTACGACCATCGCGACGAGGAAGCCAACGAAGAACCGACGGGCACGTGGGACGACGTGACCGACCTGCCGCCGAGCGCGAAGCTCGTCGCAAAGGTCCTCGAGTACGAGGACTCCCTGACCCAGAGCCAGCTCGCCGAGGAGACCCTGCTGCCCGCGCGCACCGTCCGCTACGCCCTGAACCGCCTCGAGGACGAGCACGTCGTCGACTCGCGGTTCTCTTTCTCCGACGCCCGCAAGCGCATCTACACGCTCAAGCTCGACTAGAGCGCACCAGACCTCGACCGGGCGCGACGACGTACGCGTGCGGTACCCCCCACCGGCGCCGTTCACTTCCGCCGCGCTCTGCAAACCCCTTTAGGCGATGCCGGCCAAGGCCGGGGTATGACACGGGTGATTCACACGGGCGACACCCACGTCGGCTACCGCCAGTACCACTCGCCCGAGCGCCAGCGGGACTTCCTCGCGGCGTTCGAGCAGGTGGTGGCCGACGCCGTCGACGACGACGTCGACGCGGTCGTCCACGCCGGAGACCTCTTCCACGATAGACGACCCGGCCTCCGGGACCTCCAGGGAACCGTCGCCGCGTTGCGCGACCTCCGGGACGCCGGCATCCCGTTCCTCGCGGTCGTCGGGAACCACGAGGGGAAGCGCGACGGACAGTGGCTCGACCTCTTCGAGGACCTCGGGCTCGCCGAACGCCTCGGCGACGAACCGCGAGTCGTCGACGACACCGCGTTCTACGGGCTGGACTTCGTGCCGCGGTCGCGACGCGAGGACCTCGAGTACGAGTTCACCGAGCACGACGCGACGCACGCGGCGCTCGTCTCGCACGGGCTGTTCGAGCCGTTCGCGCACGCCGACTGGGACACCGACCGACTCCTCGACGAATCCACGGTCGCCTTCGACGCCGTCCTCCTCGGCGACAACCACGCGCCCGGCACCGAGCGCGTCCAGGACGCGTGGGTGACGTACTGTGGGTCGACCGAGCGTGCGAGCGCGAGCGAGCGCGACGACCGCGGCTACAACATCGTCACGTTCGACGCGGACGAGAAGACGAGCACGGACGAACCGAACTCCGACGCACTCGGCGAGGGCGTTGCCATCTCGCGACGGGGCCTGGATACGCGCGAGTTCGTGTTCGTGGACGTCGACCTCGAACCAGGTGAGGGCGCGGACCGCGTTCGCGAGGCCATCCGCCAGTACGACGCGACCGACGCCGTGGTCGTCGTCACCATCCGCGGCGACGGCGAGCCCGTGACGCCTGCACCCATCGAGGAGCTCGCGCTCGACGACGGCGCGCTCGTCGTTCGCGTGAACGACCGGCGGGACGTCACCGTCGACACGGAGACGAACGTCTCGTTCGCGGACCCCGACGAGGCGGTCCGCGAGCGCGTCCGCGACCTCGGACTGAGCGAGGCCGCGCGTGGGATCGACGAGACCGTCCGCGAGAGCGCGGTCGCGGACTCGAACGTCCGCGGCACCGTCGAAAAGCGCGTCCGGGACATCGTCGACGACGACGCCCTCGACGCGTTCGCCACCGCAGACGACGCGGCGAACGCCGACGACGACGAAACGGTCGGCGACCAAGCCACCGACGAATCGCTCGACGCCGCGGACGAGGCCACCGACGAATCGCTCGACGCCGCGGACGAGGCCACCGACGAATCGCTCGACGGGGACGACCAGTCGGCGGCGGTCGACGCCGCGGCCGCGGACGGCGGCGACGGCGAGGACCAGTCCTCGATGGGTGAGTTCCTGTGAGGTTCCAGCGGGTCGCCCTCGAGAACTTCAAGTGCTACGCGGACGCCGACCTCTCGCTCGAACCCGGCGTCACGGTCGTCCACGGCGTGAACGGGAGCGGGAAGTCCTCGCTCCTGGAGGCGTGCTTCTTCGCGCTCTACGGGAGCGCCGCCATCGACGGCACCCGGGAGAGCGTCATCCGAACCGGCGAGGACGAGACGGTCGTCGAACTCTGGTTCCGGCACGCCGGTGCCGAGTACCACCTCGAACGGTCGCTGAAGGACTACGGCGACCGCGTCAGTCACGACTGCCTGCTCGAAGGCCCCGACGACGAGACGTGGGAGGGCGCGACCGCGGTCGACGGCGCCATCGCGGACCTCCTGCGGATGGACGCGGACGCGTTCGTGAACTGCGCGTACGTCCAGCAGGGCGAGGTGAACAAGCTCATCCACGCCACCCCCAGCGAGCGACAGGACATGCTCGACGACCTCCTCCAGCTCGGGAAGCTAGAGGAGTACCGAGAGCGCGCGAGCGACGCGCGGTTGGCAGTACGAGACGTTCTTCGAGATGCAGAACAGACCTATGAAAATCGCAAATCGGACGTCGAGGAGAAGGAGGCGAAGGGCCTCCACGATCGGTTGAACGCGCTCGAATCCAAGCGCAACGAGACGACCGCGGAGATAGAGCGCCTGGAGGAGCAGGTGGAGACCGCGAAGGGGACGCGCGACGACGCGCAAGCCGTCCTGGACGAGCACGAGGAGAAACGCGAGGAGCTCGAGGCCATCGAGGACGACGTCGAGGAACTCCAGGCGAAGATCAGCGAGACCGAGCGCGAGCGCGACGACCTCAAGGAGCGCATCGCGGAGCGTCGGGAGGCCGCCGACGAGCACGAGACTGCAGTATCGGAGCACCTCGAGGCGTCGTCGCTCGACGCAGCGGCGGTGCGGAACGGAGACGGGACCGTCGACGTGGACGCGGTCGACGACGCGGTCGCGGCCCTCGAGGACGAGGTCGACGCGCTCCAGGAGCGCATCAACGAGCTGTCGGTCGACATCGGGTCGAAGACGGACGAGGCGGACCGGCTCGCGGAGCGCGCCGAGGAACTCGAGGCGGAGGCCGACACGAAGCGCGAGGAAGCCGAGTCGCTCGCCGACGACGTCGAGACGGCGGAGAACGAACTCGCGGACCGAGAGGCGAAGGTCGAGGATCTGGAGGACGACATCGCTGAGGAGCGGGCGGCGTTCGAGAACGCGCCCGTCGAGTTCGGCGACGCCGAGTCGCTCGTCGCGGAGCGCGAAGCCGAGCGCGACGACCTGCGCGAGGAGCGCGACGCGGTCCGGGCCGAGGTGGAGTCGCTCCGCGACCGCATCGAGGAAGGCGAGCGTCTCCTCGAGGAGGGGAAGTGCCCGGAGTGCGGGCAGTCCGTCGACGGGTCGCCGCACGTCGACTCGCTGGACGAGGACCGCGAGCGCCTCGACGCGAAAAAAGCGGAACTCGATGCGCTCGACGACGACCTCGAGAGCGTGGCGGACCGCATCGAGGCCGCCGAAGCGCTGCGGGAGCGCGAGCGCGAGGTGGCGTCGCTCGAGGACAACCTCGAGAACCTCCGACAGCTCCTCGACGAGAAGCGCTCGAGCGTCGCCGACAAGCGGGAACGCCGCGAGTCGCTACTCGAGGAAGCCGACGAGCGCGAGTCGGCTGCAGCCGAGAAGCGCGAGGCCGCGGCCGAAGCGCGCGACGACGCCGACGACCTGCGGAGCGACCTCGGGGAGGCCAACGGCGAGAAGACCCAGGCGAAAGCGCGCATCGAGACGCTCGAAGCGCTCCGGGAGGCGAGCGACGCGCTCGCGGATGCCCGCGAGGACGTCGAGCGACTCCGCGAGGAGCGCGCGAGCCTCGCCGAGTCGAACGAGGAGCGCCGCGAGTGGCTCGCGGAGAAACGCGAGCGCAAGCAGGAGCTCGAGGCCGCGGTCGACGAGTCCGTCGTCGAGGAGGCACGGGCGGAGAAGGACCGCGCCGAAAGATACATCGAGAAGGCCGCGTCCGAACTCGAGTCGCTCCGCGAGGAGCGGGACCAACTCCAGAACGACATCGGTGGCGTTCGCGGCGAGATCGAGGAACTCGAGTCGCTCCGCGAGAAGCGCGACGCCGCCCGCGAGCGCGTCGACGCCCTGGAGTCGCTGTACGACGAGACCCAGGACCTCCAGGAGATGTACGGCGAACTCCGCGCGGAACTCCGCCGGCAGAACGTCGAGACCCTCGAGCGGATGCTGAACGAGACGTTCGACCTCGTCTACCAGAACGACTCGTATTCGCACATCGAGCTATCGGGCGACTACGAGTTGACGGTCTACCAGAAGGACGGGGAGACCCTGGACCCCGACCAGCTCTCTGGCGGAGAACGCGCCTTGTTCAACCTGAGTCTGCGCTGTGCGATCTATCGCTTGCTCGCGGAGGGCGTCGAGGGGGCGGCGCCGATGCCGCCGCTCATCCTCGACGAGCCGACGGTCTTCCTCGACTCCGGGCACGTCACCCAGCTGTTGACGCTCGTGGAGACGATGCGCGTGGACTACGGCGTCGAACAGATCCTCGTCGTGAGTCACGACGAGGAACTCGTCGGTGCAGCCGACGAACTCGTGCACGTCCGGAAGGACTCGACGACGAACCGCTCCACGGTCGAGATCGGGGAGACGCCGACCGCGGACCTGCTCGCCGACGACTGACCGCGGACGCTGTTTTCGGCCCGAGGTGTACGTGGTCGTTAATCGCCTCCCAGTCCACGTCGCTCGCCGTCTCCGTTCGCGTCCGTCCTGAGGTGTGCGATGCCGTCGCGAGCGAGCGCGGTGGCGTCGTATCCGCGTTCGCCGTGGACGCGGGTCTCTTCGACGAGCCCGGCGGCGCGGAACTCGGTGAGGAGGCCGTGGAGGTCGCTCTCGCAGCGGTCGTAGTCGTCGAGGAGCGTCACCGCCGGGAGCGGCCCGCGGTCGGCGAGTTCGAGGAGGAGGCCGAGCGACTCGTCGTCGTGGACGGCGGTGAGGACGCGACGCGTCGCGAGCGGAACGCCGGTCGCTGCGGCCGCGAGCGCGGAGTCGCCGTCGAGTTCGGTGACGTCGCTGCGCGCGACGTAGCGCTCCTCGCCGGTCTCGGGGTCGGCGACGAGCAGCGAGTCACCGGACGCCTTCCGCACGATGAGCGTGGCGCCATCGGGACCTTCGACGGTACGCATACCCCGGGATTGGCTGGCGGGGCGGTTAGGCGTCACGGTCCCCGCGAACGCAGTCGGAGCAGGGTTCGGTCAGGGCGTGTGCTGGCGGTTCCGATACCTGTGGACGAGGAAGAGCCCGGCGAGTCCGCCGACGAGCAGTGCGAGCAATCCGAGGGGGACGTTCTCCTGGAAGCCGACGAGCATCGCGCCCAGCGAGAGCCCGAAGAGCGCGACGTTCGCGGCGAACACGAGCTCCCAGAACTCCGCGCGCAATCCCTCGGGGACGTCGTCCGTCGACGGTGCCTCGGGCGTGTCCGGCGTGGTGTCCGGGACCTCGGGTCGCGGGACGTTCTCCGCTGGATTCTGGAGGCCGTCGCGCGGGTCGGCGAGCGCGTCAGGCCCGCCGGCGAGTCGCGACTCGATGCCGTCCGCCTCCGCGTCCTCGCGCGCCGCCGACGCCGCCGCACTCTCGCCGCGGCGCTCGTCCGCGTCCTCGTCTCGCCCCGACGCGTCGCTCTTGGTCGCGGCTGCGTCGGCGGGTTCAGCGTCGCCGTCGGCGGGCGAATCCTCCTCGGTCGTCACTGTCGAAGATTCGATACAGGGCAGCAAAAGCGTGTTCGTTGGCGGTCGCGCGGTGTCAGGCTCGCTCTCGGAGCGAGCACGTCTCGTTGGCTTCCACCCACGCGAGCGGGTTCTCCGCGTCGTAGAATACGACGCCGTCGTTCGTCTCGTATGTCTCGATTGACCCCATCTCGTCTGCCTCGGGCTCACGGTCGTCGGCCTGCTGTTCGTCACCGTCTGGTGCGTGGTTGGTCAAGCCCGTTCACCTCCACCTGTGCCAAGAACTCACATACATAAAGGTCTTGTTGCCACCGCAATCCCACGACCCGCAAGACGGCGCGGGGATTAATCGGCGTCTACCGGGCGCGAGACGGCCGGGCTGAACGCACCTAATCAGGGTTCTTTTTACTGGGGGCCCCCGAGGGTGTGGACATGACAGATTCGGACGCCGGACAGATGTCGCTGACCGACGCGTTCTCCGGCGGCGACGACGGCGACCGGCCCGACGAGGAAGCACGGGCGATCGCCGACGACGTCTCCTCGGAGGCGTCCGTCGTCGACACCGACCGAGAGGGCCTCCCGGACGCCGACGGATACCTCGACGTCGCGGTCACGCAGGTCGACTACACCATCGAGGGTCGCGGCGAGAACGAGGAGCCCATCATCCACGTCTTCGGCCGCCGTCCCGACGACCAGACCGCCGTGCACGTGAAGGTGTACGGGTTCCAGCCGTACTTCTACGCGCCCGTCGAGAACATTTCGGACGAACGCATCGCGGATTTCGACGGCCTCACCGGGTACGAGCTCGCGGACGACGACGGCAACCCCTTCGAGAGCATCCGCGGGGACGAACTCGCGCGGATCTTCGGGCGGACGCCGCGGGACGTCGGGAACGTCCGCGACCACTTCGAGCACTACGAGGCGGACATCCTCTTCCCGAACCGCTTCCTCATCGACAAGGACGTCAAGAGCGGGCTGCGCGTCCCGAACGCGTGGAACGACGACGGCTCCGCCATCCGCGTCCACCACGAGGACGTCGAAGCGACGGACGCGACCGTGACGCCGCGCGTGAACACGTTCGACATCGAGGTCGACGACCGGAACGGCTTCCCCGAGGACGGCGAGGAGGAGATCGTCTGCCTGACGAGTCACGATTCGTATCGCGACGAGTACGTCTGCTGGCTCCAGGTCGCCGACGCCACGGGAGCGACGACGAGCACCGACGACCTCGACTACGACCCCATCCCCGACGAGATGGACTACCGCGTCGAGGTGTTCGAGGAGGAGGAAGCGATGCTCGCGGCGTTCCTCGACTACGTCACGGAGACGGACCCGGACGTGATGACGGGGTGGAACTTCGAGGACTTCGACGCGCCGTACTTCCTCGACCGCCTGGACGTCCTCCAGTCGCCGACGCACGACCACGACCTCGACGCGAACCGGCTGTCGCGCGTCAACGAGGTATGGCGGTCCGGCTGGGGTGGCCCGGACGTCAAGGGCCGCGTCGTCTTCGACCTCCTCTACGCGTACAAGAGCCGGCAGTTCACCGAACTCGACTCCTACCGGCTCGACGCAGTCGGCGAGACCGAACTCGACGTCGGGAAGGAACGCTACTCGGGGGACATCGGCGACCTCTGGGAGCAGGAACCGAAGCGACTCCTCGAGTACAACCTCCGGGACGTCGAGCTCTGCGTCGAGCTCGACCGCAAGCAGGACATCGTCGCGTTCTACGACGAGGTCCGGACGTTCGTCGGCTGCAAGCTCGAGGACGCCCCTACGGCGGGCGACACCGTCGACATGTACGTCCTCCACAAGGTCCACGGCGAGTTCGCGCTCCCCTCGAAGGGCCAACAGGAGAGCGAGGACTACGAGGGCGGCGCCGTCTTCGACCCCATCACGGGCGTCAAGGAGAACGTCACCGTGCTCGACCTCAAGAGCCTCTACCCGATGTGCATGGTGACCGTGAACGCGAGCCCGGAGACGAAGGTCGACCCCGACGCGTACGACGGCGACACGTACCGCGCGCCGAACGGGACGCACTTCCGCAAAGAACCGGACGGCATGATCCGCGAGATGGTCGACGAACTCCTCGGCGAACGCGAGGACAAGAAGGCGCTACGGAACGAGCACGAACCCGGCACCGTCGAGTACGAGACCTACGACCAGCAGCAAGCAGCTGTCAAGGTTATTATGAATTCTCTCTACGGCGTGCTTGGGTGGGACCGGTTCCGGCTGTACGACAAGGAGATGGGCGCTGCCGTCACTGCAACGGGGAGAGAGGTCATAGAGTTCACGGAGAGGTCTGCGAACGAGTTGGGGCATCATGTCGCATATGGCGACACTGACAGCGTCATGATAGAACTCGGGCCGGACGTCGGGACCGAGGAGGCCATCGAACAGTCCTTCGAGATAGAGGAGTACATCAACGCCTCGTACGACGACTTCGCACGCGACGAGCTCAACGTCGAACTCGACGCGGGCGAGGAACATCGCTTCCAGATCGAGTTCGAGAAGTTGTATCGGCGGTTCTTCCAGGCGGGGAAGAAGAAGCGATACGCGGGCCACATCGTCTGGAAGGAGGGGAAGGACGTGGACGACGTGGACATCACGGGGTTCGAGTACAAGCGCTCGGACATCGCGGCGGTGACGAAGGAGGTCCAGAAGGACGTCATCGAGCGCATCGTGTACGGGGAGGATCTGGAGAACATCCGGTCGTACGTGAGCGAGGTCATCGACGAGTTCCTCGCGGGCGAGTACAGTTACGACGAGATCGCGATTCCGGGTGGTATCGGGAAGAAGCTCGACAACTACGATACGGATACGGCGCAGGTTCGTGGGGCGAAGTACGCGAACCTCCTGTTCGGGACGAACTTCTCCAGTGGCTCGAAACCCAAGCGCCTGTACCTGGAGGGCGTGCATCCGTCGTACTTCGAGCGCGTCGAGGAGGAACTCGGGTTGGATCCGCGTGAGAATCCGCTCTACGGGGAGTTCAAGCGCGACCCGGACGTGATATGTTTCGAGTACGACGACCAGATTCCCGAGGAGTTCAGCGTGGACTACGAGAAGATGCTGGACAAGACGCTGAAGGGCCCGATTGCGCGGGTCATCGAGGCGCTGGGGATGTCGTGGGACGAGGTCAAGACCGGCCAGGAGCAGACGGGACTCGGTTCGTTCATGTAGCTGCGGGCGTCGAGGGTGCGGGTAGAGTGGCGTTCACTCGGTGAGCGTGGTCAGCAGTGGCGTGCGGTTCGGGCCGTCGGCGAAGGGTTGCTAGCCTTTCACGCACATCGTTTGTTTTTCGGGAAAGATTATTTCCCGCAGACAAAGCAGAACTGGTGGCGTTACGAAAGCTTGATGGGGCACACACCCTAGGCTACAGGTGATAAGAGGCTTCACTAATGGCACGACTCGAACTCAGTAACCTCCACGCGAAAGTGGCGGAGGACGACGGCGAGAAGATTCTCGACGGTGTCGACCTGGAAGTGTACTCCGGCGAGATTCACGCGCTCATGGGACCGAACGGGTCCGGGAAGTCCACGACCGCGAAGGTCATCGCGGGCCACCCGGCCTACGAGGTGACAGACGGCGAAGTGCTCCTGCACCTCGAAGAGGGTGACTTCGGCGAGGACTTCGAGATTCCGGAGGACAAGCGCACGTGGAACCTCCTCGAGCTCGAACCGAACGAGCGCGCGGCGCTCGGTATCTTCCTCGGCTTCCAGTACCCCGCGGAGATCGAGGGCGTCACGATGACGAACTTCCTCCGTACGGCGCTCAACGCGAAGCTCGAGGAGCGCGACGAGCTCTTCGAGGACGACGACGCGGACGAGGAGGAAGAGGAGGACGTCGGCTACGAGACGTCCCCGATGGAGGGTAACGTCGACGAGGGCGAGGTCGGCGTCGCCGAGTTCCAGGGCCTGCTCCAGGAGAAGATGGAGCAGCTCGACATGGACTCGAAGTTCGCGCAGCGGTACCTGAACGCGGGCTTCTCCGGCGGCGAGAAGAAGCAGAACGAGGTCCTGCAGGCCGCCATCCTCGAGCCGAGCATCGCGGTGCTCGACGAGATCGACTCCGGGCTCGACATCGATCGCCTCCAGGACGTCTCGCAGGGCATCAACGCGCTCCGCGACGAGCAGGGCACGGGCGTCCTCCAGATCACGCACTACCAGCGCATCCTCGACTACGTGGAGCCGGACAAGGTCCACATCATGCTCGACGGCCAGGTCGTCATGAGCGAGGGCCCCGAGCTCGCGGAGAAGCTCGAGGACGAGGGCTACGACTGGGTTCGCGAGCAGGTCTACGAGACTGCTTAACCGTCTGGCCCACCAAACAAGGATACATCAATCATGAGTTCAGATCAAGACCACCTGAAGGAGACCGACACCGAGGCTCGCTTCGAGTTCAAGAAGGAGGAGAAGTCCGCCTTCCAGACGGAGAAGGGCCTGACCGAGGAGACCATCCGTCTCATCTCGGAGGACAAGGACGAACCGGAGTGGATGTACGAGCGCCGTCTGCGTGCGCTCAAGCAGTTCCAGGAGATGCCGATGCCGACGGACTGGCCCGGCCAGCCCGACCTCTCTGAGGTCGACATCGACGAGATCGTGCCGTACATCCGGCCGGACATCGAGACGCGCGGCGGCGCGGAGAACTGGGAGGACCTCCCGGAGGAGATCCAGGACACGTTCGAGAAGCTCGGCATCCCCGAGGCCGAGCGCGAGGCCCTGAGCGGGGTCGGCGCGCAGTACGAGTCCGAGATCGTCTACCAGAACATGCAGGAGCGCTGGGAGGAGAAGGGCGTCATCTTCTGCGACATGGACAAGGCGGTCCAGGAGCACGAGGAGAAGGTCAAGGAGTACTTCATGACGAAGTGCGTGCCGCCGAGCGACAACAAGTTCGCGGCGCTGCACGGCGCGGTCTGGTCCGGTGGGTCGTTCGTCTACGTCCCCGAGGACACGACCGTCGAGATGCCGGTGCAGGCGTACTTCCGGATGAACTCCGAGGGGATGGGCCAGTTCGAGCACACGCTCATCATCGCGGAGGAGAACTCCGAGGTGCACTACATCGAGGGCTGTTCGGCGCCGAAGTACTCGGCGTTCAACCTCCACAGCGGCGGTGTGGAGGTCTTCGTCGGCGAGAACGCGCACGTTCAGTACTCGACCGTGCAGAACTGGTCGAAGAACACGTACAACCTGAACACGAAGCGCGCTATCGTCGAATCCGAGGGGACGATGGAGTGGGTGTCCGGGTCGATGGGGTCGAAGGCGACGATGCTGTACCCCGCGACGATCCTGAAGGGTCGTGGCGCGACGGACAACCACATCACGATCGCGTTCGCTGGCGAAGGGCAGGACATCGACACGGGCGCGAAGGTCTACCACAACGCGCCGGACACGAAGTCGACGATCGAGTCGAAGTCCATCAGCAAGGACGGCGGCCGCACGAACTACCGCGGGCTCGTCCACATCTCTGATGGTGCGGAGAACTCCTCCACGTCCGTCGAGTGCGACGCGCTGATGTTCGACAACGAGTCGACGTCGGACACGATGCCGTACATGGAGATCCAGGAGTCGAAGGTCGACGTCGCCCACGAGGCGACCGTCGGCAAGATCGGCGACGAGGACGTCTTCTACCTCCAGTCGCGCGGACTGGACGACGACGACGCCAAGCAGATGATCGTCGCCGGCTTCATCGAACCGATCACGGAGGAACTGCCGATCGAGTACGCGGTCGAACTGAACCGCCTCATCGAACTCGAGATGGAGGGTAGCCTCGGGTAACTCCCGGGAGGAGACAATGAGTACGCAGGTACACGCGAACCTCACACGAGAGCAGGTGGAACAGATCTCCGCGGACCTCGACGAGCCGGAGTGGCTCACCGAGACCCGCGTCGAAGCGCTCGAGGCGCTCGACGACCTCGACATGCCGGACGTCATCCGGACGCCGGGTCGTGACTGGACGAACCTTCACGCGCTCGACTTCGAGACGCTCGTCGACCCGCTGAACGCGGCCCAGGACAAGGACCGCGTGAGCGACGAGGGGATCGAAGTGCTGGAGTGGAGCGAGGCGCTCGCCGAGCACGGCGACCTCGTCCGCGAGCACTTCGCGAGCGTCGTCGACCCCGAGGAGAACTACCTCACGGCGCTGTCGACGGCGCTGTTCTCCGCGGGCACCGTCATCTACGTTCCGGAGGGCGTGGACGCGGAGGACGTGAAGATCCGGACCGCGATGAACTCGCGGTCGCTGTTCAACTACACGCTCGTCGTCACCGAGGAATCCTCCTCGGTCACGATCCTCGAACGCCAGAGCACGGGCGAGGACGTCGAGGGCGCGCGCTACTACAGCGGTATCGTCGAGGTCGTCGCTGGCGAGAACTCTCGCGTGCAGTACGGTGCGCTCCAGAATCTCGACGAGGAGACGTACAACTACACGCTGAAGCGCGGGCACGCCGGGACGTACGCGACGGTCGACTGGATCGAGGGCAACATCGGCTCGCGCCTCACGAAGTCCAGCGTCGAGACGTACCTGAAGGGTGATTCCTCGGAGACGAAGACCGTCGGTGCGTTCTTCGGGCACGACGACCAGCACATCGACATCGCGGCGCGCGTCTGGCATCAGGGCGAGCACACGACCGCGGACCTCGTGACGCGTGGCGTCCTCGACGATGAGGCGCGCTCGGTGTACGAGGGCGTGCAGGACGTCGGAACGGACGCGTGGGACACGAGCTCGTACCAGCGCGAGAACACGCTCATGCTCTCCGACGAGAGCGAGGCGGACGCGAGCCCGAAGCTCATCATCAACAACCACGACACCGAAGCGAGTCACTCCGCGACGGTCGGGCAGGTCGACGAGCAGGACCTGTTCTACATGACGTCGCGCGGCGTGCACCCGCAGGTCGCGAAGAACATGCTCGTCGAGGGCTTCTTCGTGCCGGTGCTCGACGAGGTCGACGTGGACGAACTCCGCGACGACCTCGAGGAGCTCGTCGCCGAGCGCCTCCGCGAGTAGACGTACGCGGCGAGTCCCGGGAGACAGCTGTCGACTTCGCACTCGAAGCATCGACGCCTCGATGCGTTCGGGGTCGTTCCGCTGTCGAGGTGTTTCTCTTTGCTGTTCTTTCGCACACCGCCGAAAGCGTGAGGTGTGGCGTTCACGTCCGTCATCGTATGTCAGATACCGACTGCGTCTTCTGCGATATCGTCGCCGGTGACGCGCACGCGCTCGTGGTGGACGAGACCGCGGAGACGCTCGCGTTCTCACCGCTGGACCCGTTTGCACCCGGGCACGTCCTCGTGATTCCGAAAGCCCACCACGAGTCGCTGTTCGACGTCCCCGCGGACGCGCTCGCGGACGTCACCGAGCACGCTCGCGTGCTCGCCCGAGAGCTCTGCGGCGGCGAACGCGGGTTCGACGGCGCGAACCTCTTCAACGACAGCACGTCCTACCAGTCCGTCCCGCACCTCCACCTCCACGTCGTCGGTCGACGCGCCGACGACCCCGACCTCTTCCCGGAGA
The DNA here is from genome assembly GCF_037081675.1 of Halorubellus litoreus. Classification (GTDB taxonomy): domain Archaea; phylum Halobacteriota; class Halobacteria; order Halobacteriales; family Natrialbaceae; genus Halorubellus; species Halorubellus litoreus. The sequence goes on from NZ_JAZAQL010000001.1 coordinate 117,144, forward strand.
CGGAGTACGACGGCGACCGCGAGGACGCACACGCCGCCGTCACCGCAGCACTCGAAGCCGACGGAGACCGCGACTCGGCGGAACGCGAGAGGGAGAGCGTTAAGTGACCGGCTCCCGGACGTGGGTGTATGAGTTTGGGACAGCGCATCACCGACGACCACCAGCTCGCGCGCCTCCTCCAGATCGGCGTCGTGCTGGAGGAGGTCGTCGAATCCCGCGCACACCACCACCTCGATTCCTTCGACGCCGGCGACCGGGACCCAGCGGTCGAGGCGTTACTGGAGGAGGCCGCCGAGGAGTCCGCGGCCCACCGCGACCGACTGGAGGCACTCGTCTCGGACCTGAACGCGGAGACGGTTCCCTACGAGGAGATCAACGCACTCGTCGAAGCGCAGTACGCCCAGACCGCCCCGGAGGACTTCGACGACCTGCTGTACGACCAGTTGTGTAACGAGGAGACCGCGTACAAGTTCTACGACGACCTCATCGAGGCGATCGAGGCGAGCGACACCGAGTTCAGTATCGACCGCGAGCGCGTCCTGGGCGTGCTCGCCGAGATTCGCGAGGAGGAAGCCGAGGGCGTCGAGGAGGTCACGGAACTGATGGAGGCCCACCAATGAATACCGCAGAACAGTACCTGAAAGCGATCTATCTGGCGCAACGCATCGAGGACGGCCCGGCGGCGACGGGAATGCTCGCGGACATGCTGGAGGTGTCGCCCGCGAGCGTCAACGAGATGATCGGGAAGCTCGAGGACCGCGAGCTCGTCGACCACGAGAAGTACAAGGGCGCGACGCTCACCGACGAGGGCATCCGGCGTGCCGAGGACGCCCTCCAGACGTACTGTATCATCGAGCGCTTCCTCGCGAACGTCCTCGAGGTGGAGGACTTCCGCGGTGAGGCGACCGCGCTCGAAGCCGTCATCGACGACACGGTCGCCGAACGCCTGGATACGATCATCGACCGGCGCAGCGAGTGCCCGGATTGCTTCGACGCGGACGCGGACAAGTGCGAGTACCTCACGGTGCCCGCGGACCCCGCGGACTGACCGTCTGTCCCTGTTCCACCGGCGAGACCTTACTGTACCTGTTCGACGAGCCAGTCGACGTGCGTCTCGAGCATCCGTCGACCACCAGGGGTGAGGTCGTAGACGTCGTGAACGCCTTCTTGCTCCACCTCGACGTGGCCGGCGTCGACGAGGGCGTCGAGCGCGCCGTAGAACGTCTTCGGTTCGATGTGCTCGTCGTAGTGCGCTTCGAGTGCGGTCTTGAGTTGCTGGCCGCGGCGCGGCTCGCTAGCCAGGAGCGCGAGGACGTCGCGACGCATCCCGCTCTGGACGTACTTCGTCATGCCACTCGGTACGCTTGCGTCGCCCGTGGGCGTTGCGGTCCGCGTTCGCTCGCCGACCCCGAGAGTCCCCGCGGTTCGACTCCGGGACCGCTGGGGTTTCGTACCCGTGGACCGAACGCTCTCGCATGACCGACGACGCTGCTGTCGACGAGGAGACCGAAGCGACCGCGAACGGTATCACGGCGCGGTACTCGCTGACCGACAGCGAGCGCGTGCTCGAGTTCGAGCGCGACGGGACGAGGGCGGTCGTCGCGCAGAACCGCGACGGGTACGCGATGCTGAAGGTTCGGACGGGCGTCGACGGCGACGAACTGGAGCGCTACTACGGGTTCGACATGGCGCTCGACCACGTCGCCGAACGCCTCGGCGTGCGCGAGCACGACCTCCCGATTCCGGACGCGAGCGCCGACATGGGTATGTAGCCGCGAGCGAGCAAACCGGCTGCGGCCGATACTCGACGTCAGGCGGCGACGGCGTACACCATCAGGAGCCCGAAGTAGAGGAGGATGAGCGCGACGGCGGCCTTCAGACGATAGCGGCGTATCTCCGCGTTCTCCGCGAGGTACGCGGCCTCGAAGGCTTCCTCCTCGCCGGGCGTGCAGACGTCGTAGTGCTGGAGGCCGACGTGAAGGGCGACGCGGTCCTCGCGGGTGAACGGCCGCTCGCAGTACGGACACTCGTGGGCGGTCGCGTCCGCCGGGACGCTCGTCGCCACGCGTCCCTCGGTGTCGGTCGCTGGTGCGTCGGTCGCGTCGACGTCCGTCTGTGGTGGCGTCATGGGCTTAGAGGAACGGAGGGGTGACGGTCGGTTGTGAGACGATCCAGAGGCTGAGCGTGGTGTACGCGATCATGACGGCGACGAACGCGTACTGCGCGCGCACCGCCTGGAGGCGTTCGGGGAACAGTTCGAACCCGATGGCGTGCGCGACCCAGACCGCGAGCAGGTGCCCGACGAGGATGGCGGTGATGGCGATACCGCCGAAGAACGACGGGAGGACGAACAGCTGCGGGGCCGGCGGTGCGGTCGGGGCGGCCAGCGCCGAGGCGAGCGGGAGCGACAGCGACACGAAGAACCCGAGGTAGTGCGCGAGGTGGTAGCCCGCGGCGATGGCGAGCAACGGTGGCGCGAACCGGCGCGCGAGCTCGTCGACGGCGACGAACGTGTCGCCGGTCCGGCGGCCGCTCCGGGCCGCCCACCGGTAGACGGCGACGAACGCGAGGTATCCGAGTGCGTACGCGATCGCGTACACGAGGACGCCCGGAACGCCCGGGGCGTGAACCGCTTCCGCGATGGACCGCCAGGCGGGCGTGGCGACGAACCCGTCGTACGTCGTCGCGAACACGAGCGCGACGACGAACGCGACGCCCCCGGCGTCAGCGAACGGCCCACCAGCGGTCGCGTCCGCGTCCGACGCACTCGGACCGTCCGCACGGCGACCCGTCTCACCGGTGGCGTCGACGAGTCCGGCGCCCGGCATGCGGAGGACGACGCCGTCGTCGGTCCGCGCGAGCGGTGCGACGCGACCGTAGTGGTCGAACGCTCGCGCGACCGGGTCCGCGGTCGCGAACCAGTCGTCGACGCCGAACGTGACCGCACCCGTAACCGTCAGAGCGCCGTAACCGGCGACCGCCGCGGCGAGCAGCCCGGGGTCCTCCGCGAGCGGTAACGCCACCTCCACGAACACGAGCGCGAGCAGGCCGACGACCGCCGGCCACGCCCCCCAGTGACCGGGGTACTCGCGGTCGAGCGACGGGAGCGCTCGTGCGATCGTCCGGAACGGGTCGAGTGCCGGCCACGTGTTCCCGACGAGGTACAGCGACATCACGTAGCCCGCCCACCAGCCGACCCAGACCAGGAGGATGGCGAGGTTCTGCTGGGGGTCCGCGGGCGCGACGTCGACCGCCGCACCGAACCCGAACGCGAGCACGGCGAGCAGGCCGAGGAGGCCGACCAGTGGCGCGACGACCGCTCGGAGCACGCGCGGGACCGCGGCGAGCACGCGTGCGTGGTCGTGACTTCGACGAACGAACGTCCGGTCGGTGGCGAACGTCGCCAGGAGGAACGACGCGCCGACGACGCCGCCACCGGTCGCGAGGAACAACCACGTCGGTATCGACAGGGACCCCGCGGACTCACGGAGCGCCGCACCGTGCGCGCTGACCGTACCGGTTGCGAGAACGAGGGCGACGACTATCGAGACGAGACGACGAACGCGAGTCATGGCGGACCGACTCAGATGGCGGTCGCGCCGATGTAGATCGCTGCGACGAGGAAGATCCAGACGACGTCCACGAAGTGCCAGTACAGCGCCGCCGTCTTCAGGGAGACGTGCCGTTCAGCGGAGTACTGCCCGCGGAGGCCGCGCACGAACACGATACCGAGGAGGACCGCGCCGAGCGTGACGTGCAGGCCGTGCAGGCCCGTCAGCGCGTAGAACGCGCTCGCGAACGGGTTCGAGTAGACGACCTCACCGCCGGCGATAGCGGCCGGCGTGAAGTTCTTCACGGCGAGGAACTCGTAGTACTCGTACACCTGCCCCCCGATGAAGATGACGCCCATGAGGAGCGTGGCGCCCAGCAGCGCGATGAAGCGCTTCCGGTTCCCGTTCCGGAGCGCCACCTCGCTGAAGTGCAGGACGAAACTGCTCGCGATCAGGAGGAGCGTGTTGAAGATGACGAGGCTCCCGAAGATGTCCGGGATCTCACCGAGGCCGCCAGCCTGGATGAAGAAGAAGTAGATGAACCCGGCGCTGAACGTCGCGATCTCGCTCCCGAGGAACGCGTACATCCCCCAGACGAGCTTGGATTCGCTCTGTTCGGACTTGTGGCGCTCCCAGAAGCTCGCGACGAACCCGTGGTAGAGCCAGCCGAGGATCCCGAACACGAACAGCCCGATGCTCCCGATGCTGACCGCGGCCGCGGTTCCCATGGTGATTCCGAAGCCGCCGCGGGCGGCGAGGAGGAACAGTGCTGCCCCGACGTAGATACCGGAGCCGCCGATGGCGGTGACGAACGGCCACCAGGAGGCCTCCCCGAACCCGCGCGGGAAGTCCTCCACGGCCGGCAGGTGGCCGCCGTGTCCGTGGTCGCCTGCATCTTCCGTTGCTGTCATAGACGACGCTTGCAAGTCCACTACTAAAAATCCATCCAAGCGCCCGCGCCGGAGCCGACAGGTCGACGCGGCCACCGTCGGCGCGGGACGCGCTGCGAGCGCGCGCCGGTCGGTGGACTGATTGGCGCCCGCCCGGAACGCGATGGCCGTGCGAGACCCAAGCGACCGCGCTCCCGGAGACGGTTCGTTGCGGCCACGACCGTGGACGCACCCTGGCGACGAGGACGTCGTGGTGCGCCCGTTCGCGTACGTCCACGACGACCCGGTGCTCGTCGAACTCCCCGACCGGGAGGTCTGGCTCGGGAACGTCCACGCGGCCGACGTGACGCGACACGACCGGTCGTTCGAGCACGTGCTCTCGCTCACGCGCGAGCGACAGCCGGCGACGACCCACCATCACCCGTTCGCGGACGACCGCGACCACGACGCCGCCGCGTTCCGCGCGGCCGTCGACACCGCCAGAGGCCTCCTCGACACCGACGACGACGTCCTCGTGCACTGCAAGGCAGGTGTCTCTCGGAGCGCGGCCGTCCTCGCGACAGCGCTCGCCGCCAGCGACGACCAGTCGTTCGGGGACGCACTCGACGTCGTCCAGCGCGCACGCCCGGTCGCCACCCCGCATCCGGCGCTCGTCACGACCGCCGTCACCTACCTCGCAGCGACCCACGACGACTGACGCTCGCTAGCGCCACCGCTCGCGGGCGCTGATTCGACGTCGAGAAGCGTCGAGAGATGACGTGAAGAGAAGCGGAGCGAACAGCAGCGGAACGAAGAGACGCGAGAACAGCGACGTGGTTCGAGTCCGTCAGGCCGCGCGCGCGGCGAGCGCACCAGTCGACCCGTCGACGTCCGGTGCCGCGACCGACGCGGTACCGTCGCCCGCGTCACTCGCGGACACCGACGAACTCGAGTTCCCGTCCGGGTTCCACTCGCAGGTCTCCTCCTGCGCGTTCCAGGTCTTGTTCGTCGTCTCCGCACAGATAGCGGATATCTCGTCGAGCATCGCCTGCCGGTCCTCCACGACCTGCACCTCGAACATCATCCCGGAGTGCCCGGTCCCACAGTACTCCGCGCAGTACCCCTGGTAGGTCCCCGTCTGCGTCGCCGTCGTCTTCATCCACGCGACCTTCCCGGGGACGGCGTCGTGCTTCAGGCCGAGCGACGGCACGTGGAACGCGTGCAGCCAGTCGTCGGTTGTCAGACTGAAGTACGTCGCCTGTCCCTTCGCGAGGTAGAGGGGCTGCTGGGTGGCGTCCGTCGTCACGTTGTACTCGGGGTAACTGAACGTCCACCCGTACCGGTACGCGGTGACGTTCACCTGCTCCTCGGTGTCAGCCGATATCTCGGGGTCGTCGGGCGTGATGACGGAGTCGTCCGCCATCGTGATGCTCGCGGAGATACCGACGAACAGGAGGACCGCGGCGGTCGCGATCGTCCACGTGATCTCCAGGCGGCGGTTCTCTCGCGTCGGCTTCGCCTCGTCCTGGTCCTTGTACTTGAATACCGTGTAGATGAGGACCGCTTCGACGAGGACGGTGATCGGGATGGCGACGACGAGGAGTTTCTCGTTGAGGCTCGTGATAGCCGCGTCCGAACTCGACGCCTGCGCCGCGACGGGCTGGGCGGCGAGCGCGAGGCCGGCGAGGGCGGCGAGCAGCCTCGATGTGATCCGCTCTCTATCCATGTATACCGGTGCTTTGGATTTCGGGGTTAAATATGTGGCTAATGCCCCCCGAGGGGGCGAAAGCGGCGGGTTGAAATACGCGGAGTCCGACTGTTCGGCTAGTGACTCGACGGTATCCGACACCGGTCGGTTCGCACGGCCGGTTCAGTGGGTTGCTCGCCGCGACCGCGATCGGCGTGTATCTGCTGGTTGTCGTGGGGGCGACGACGACGCTGACGGACGCGGCGGCGTCGTGCCCGACGTGGCCGGCGTGTAACGGCCAGTTCCTGCCGTCGTTCTCGGACCCGCTGCTGGTGGTGGCGTGGGGGCATCGCGTCGTCGCGCTCGTCGTCGCCGCGCTGGTGGTTGCGTCCGCTGTGGTCGCGTGGGTGGGCGAGGCGACGACTCGCGTCCGCGCGCTCCTGTCGGTTGCCGCGGTGACGTACCTCGTGCAGGTCGGAGTCGGTGCGGTGGCGGCGACGTCGGGGACGCCGACGACGCTGTCGGCGGTCCACCTCGTGCTGGGCGTGTTCATCTTCGGGGTCGTCATGCTCGCGCTCTCGTGGACGTTGGAGACGGAGACGGCGAGCGACGACGACTGGGAGGCGATGGACGACCCCGAGCCCGTCGCGGTCGACGACGGTGACCGTCCGCCGGTGCCGTCGGCGTTCGTGGCGCGCGCGAAAGCGACTGTCCTGGCGTACGTTCGGATGACGAAGCCGCGACTGATGTGGTTGCTGTGTCTCGTCGCGGCCGCGGGGATGGCGCTCGGGTCGACCGTCGAGGGGGCGGCGGGCGGGAGTGCACTGACCGTGGAGACGGTGCTGTTCACGCTCGGCGGTGGCGTGCTCTCCATCGGGTCGTCGGGGACGTTCAATCACGTCCTGGAGCGCGACGTCGACGAGAAGATGGAGCGCACCGCGGACCGCCCGCTCGCCGCCGACCTGATTCCGGTGTCGCACGCGCTCGCGTTCGGCGTCGTGCTCGGGGTGGCGTCACTCGCGTTGTTCGCGAGCGTGAACCTCCTCGTCGCCGTCCTCGGGTTGACCGCGATCGTGTTCTACAGTATCGTGTACACGCTCGTCCTGAAACCGAACTTCGTGTCGAACACGGTCATCGGTGGGGCCGCGGGCGCGCTCCCGGCGCTCATCGGGTGGGCGGCGGTGACGGGCGGCCTCGGGATTCCGGGCGTGATGCTCGCGGTCGTCATCTTCCTGTGGACGCCCGCGCACTTCTACAACCTCGCGCTGGCGTACAAGGAGGATTACGCCCGCGGCGGGTTCCCGATGATGCCGGTCGTGGAGGGCGAGGCGCCGACGCGCAAGCACATCCTCTGGTACATCGCGGCGACGCTCGTGAGCGCGGGCGTGCTCGCGGTCGTCGCGGACCTCGGGCTCCTGTACGCGGTGACGAGTGCGACGCTCGGCGGCGTCTTCGTGTACTTCGCGGTCCAACTGCACTACGAGCAGTCGGAGGCGGCGGCGTTCCGGGCGTTCCACGCGTCGAACGCGTACCTCGGCGCGCTCCTGCTCGCCGTGGTCGTGGATGCGCTGGTGCTGTAAGATGACGCGGCTCGTTCCGGGAACCGACCGGTGGCGACGCCGGCGAGGGCGATGAACGCCGAGCGCGTCGCTCGGGTCCTGCCGGGTATCCGGGGGTTGTCCCTCGGGCTGGCGGTCGTCACCGCGGAGGTGCTCGTGTTGGGGCTGCATCTCGCGTCGTCCACGGCGACCTATACTGACCCGCTCGCGCTCGCGTACCCGTTCGTCTGGGTGAACGCCGCGTTGCTCGGGGTGTGGTTCGCGGACGTCCCGGATGCTGTCGGTCGTCGACGACTCGCCGCGGGCGTGGTCGCGGGCGGCTACCTCCTCGTGCTCGCGTACTTCGGTGGCGTGCTCTCCCCGGGATACGGCCTCGTCGGTGGCGCGGACACGGCGTCGCCGGGCTGGTACGTCTCCTCGGGGCTGCCGCCGGGGTACGGGCCGGCGGCGGTGTACGAGAGCGCGCTCGCGACCGTCGTTCTCGTACCGTACAAGCTCGCGGGGTACGCGACGCTCGCGTACCTCGTGTACGGGACCGTCGTCGATGCCGTCCGTACCGGCGTCGCGGGCGTTCTCGGGCTGCTGTCGTGCGTGTCGTGCTCGTGGCCGGTGCTCGCGGCGCTCGTCTCCGGGGTCGCCGGGAGCGGGTCCGCGGTCGCTGCGGCGACGATGGACCAGTCGCTGGGGTTGTCGACGGTCGTGTTCGTCGTCACGGTCGCGCTCCTGGCGTGGCGGCCGACGTTCGGGTGACCGGGCGAGCGGCCAGTCGGGACGAACGCCCAGGTGCCGTGTCCGCGCGCGCTCGCGGAGGGTGGCGAATGTTGACAGCGTCCGTCATGCTTAGGTGTCGTGGTCGCTTTCGCCGCAGTACATGGTCGCACAGACGATGGATCGAGTTCCACACGAGCAGTTCTAGAACGATTCTCCTGACTGGAGGTGAGCGGACGTGTCGGTGACCGAGACCACCGAGCGACGGCTGTCTCGGACCGGCGTGGACGCGCTGGCGGTCAAGCCCGCGGAGTGCGACGTCTCGCGCGCACTCGACGTGGACGTCGACGCGGTGACGGTAGACTACGAGGGCCGCGAGCACGTGCCCGATGCGAGCGTGCTCCGCGAGCTCGCGGACGCGAAGACGCTGCGGGTGACGACGCCGGTTCGCGCGAGCGGGTTCGACCCGACGGGCGATAGCTCGCTCGACGACGCGCTCCCCGCTGACGTGGGGCGCGTGCTCGTCGCGGGCCACGGCGCGTACCTCGACGACGAAGAGCAGTCCCGGAGCGTCGCCGACCGCCTGGGCGCGGCGGTCTCGAAGCACCCCGAGGCGTGGGTCGGGACGGAGTCCGTCGAGCGCGTGGCGCTCGCGACGGGCGCGACGCAGTTCGAACTCCTGTCGCGGTCGACGCATCGGGACGTTCGCGCGCTCCGCGCGGCCGGGTTCGACGGCGAGGTGGCGGTGTACGCGCCGACGGTCCTGACCGACGACGAGGACGCGGTCCTGGACTCGGTCGGTGCGTACGCCGCCCGTCGCGGCCCCGTCCGGCGCGCGCTCCCCGACCCCGCGGACGGGCGCGACGCCGTCGCGACGGACGCGTCGGCGTCGGGACGCGCCCGCGAGGTGCTCTCGAAGGCGGTGCGGGACTACGCGCTCGTCGGGGACGTCGCGACGGTCCGCGAGCGCGTGGACGCGCTCCACGACGTCGGCGTCGACCACGTCGTCGCCTATCCCGCTCGCGGCCTCGAACACGTCGCCTGACCGGTAAACGATTGCTCGCGGTCCCCGTCGGGGCGCGGCGACACCGAGCGTTTTTCGGCACCACCGCTCCCAGCCGTGCGTATGGAACTCGCGACGCACACGACGACGACGGCCGCCGACGCGTTCGAGGACGTCGAGGTGGCGGTGCTGCCGACGGGGAGCGTCGAACAGCACGGGCCGGCGCTCCCGCTCGGCACGGACCTCTACTCGGCGACGGCGGTGGCCGAAGCAGTCGGCGACCGCGACGACGTCGCGCGCTGCCCGCCGATTCCGGTCGGGGTGAGCGCGCACCATCGACAGTTCCACGGGACGCTGTCGGTGACGCCCGAGACGTTCGAGGACTACGCGTACGACGTGGTGGCGAGTCTCGCCGAGCACGGCGTCCGGAAGGCCGTGTTCGCGAACGGCCACGGGGGGAACGTCGACGCGCTGACGCGAGCGGCGCGACGCCTCCGCGAGCACGACGTGGCGTTCGCGACGCCGTGGAACTGGTGGTCGAACCTCGACGGCCTGGAGGGCGAGCTGTTCGACGTCGACGGCATCACGCACGCCGACGCGATGGAGACGAGCATGATGCTGTACCTGACCGAGCACGTCCGCGAGGACGCCCTGGAGGACGCGGAGGCGGGAGCGTCGGACGCGTGGGGCGAGACGGTGCACGGTGCGCCCGTCGGGTTCGACACCGCGGACTTCTCGGAGTCGGGCGCGGTCGGCGAGCCGACGAAGGGGAGCGTCGAGGCGGGCGAGGCGCTGTTCGAAAAGGCCACCGAGGAGCTCGACGCGCTCTGCGACTGGCTCACCGCACAGGACTTCGCGGACCTCGCCCCGGAGGCGCACCGATGACCAGAGACGTCGCGGTGCTCGGTGCGGGCGCGCTCGGCGCGACGGTCGCGTTCGACCTCGCGTTCGCGGGCGAGGACGCGGACGGCGAGGACGTGTCGGTGACGCTGTTCGAGGCGGGGAGCGTCGCGGACGGCTCCACGGGCCGCGCCGCGGGCGTGTGCTACAACGCGTTCGCGGAGGACGTCGACGCCGAACTCGGCGCGCGCGCCATCGAGCGCTTCCGGACGTTCGACGAGGTCGGCGAGTTCGAGTTCCACGAGTCGCCGTACGTGTGGCTGGCTCGCGAGGGCGACGACGACCGCGAGCACGCCATCCGAGAGCAGCTCCCGCGCATGCAACAGCACGGCGTCACCGCGGTGCGGATGGAGCGCGACGAGTTCGCCGAGCGGTTCCCGAGCGTCCGGAGCGACGACGTCGCGGTCGCCGCGGTCGCTGGGGCGGCCGGCTACACGACGCCGGCGTCGTACGCGCGGACGCTCGCGGTGCTCGCGAAGCGCCAGGGCGCGGACCTGCGCCAGCAGACGCCCGCGAGCGTCGACACCGACCCGCTCGCGGTGAACGGCGAGGCGTTCGACGACGTGGTCGTCGCAACCGGCGCGCACACCAAGCAGGTGCTCGCCGACGCGGGCTATAGCATCGCGATGAAGCCGTACCGCGTGCAGGCGGCGACGTACGCGACCGAGTACGACGGCCCGATGGTCTACGACGCCACGGACGGGTTCTACTTCAGGCCGCACGCCGACGGCCTCCTGGTCGGGAACGGCACCGAGGAGCGAGAGGCCGACCCCGACGACTACGACGAGGACGCGAACGACGGGTTCGCCGAGTCCCTCCAGGCGCGCGCGAGCGAGCGGACCGCGGCCATCGAGGACGCGCGAATCACGGACGCGTGGGCGGGGCTGTGCACGGCGACGCCTGACCGTGACCCGCTCGTCGGCGCGCTCGACGACGGCCTCTACGTCGGCACCGGCTTCCAGGGCCACGGCTTCATGCGCGCCCCAGCCATCGGCGAATCGCTCGCAGAACAAGTTCTCGGCGAGGCCGACGGCATCGAGCCATTCGACCCCACGCGCTTCACGGGCGACGAAGAGTTCGACGTCGTCGAGGGGATGCTCGTCGACGACCGATAGCGGCCCGCGAGGAAGACGCTACTTCTCTGCGTCCTCGACCGCGTCCGCATCGCTATCTGATTCGTCAGCCTCCGCATCCACCTCTTCGCCCTCCGCAGCGTCGCTCTCGTCGTCGGGCGTCGCTATCTCGACGGTGCCGGCGCTCGCGTCCCGCTCGCCCGCGGTGGGTTCGCGCTTGGGGACGCGGACCTCGAGCGTACCGTTCGCGCGGAGCGTCGCCGTGGACGCGTCGGCGTCCACGAGCGCGTCCGCGGGGAGGTCGGCGCGGCCGTCGAGACTCATGCCGCGGCCGGGGACGCGCATCTCGTGGTCGTCGTAGAACTCGCGGAACCGGTCTATCTGGACCTCGACCGCGTCGTCGACGTACCGCACCTGGACGTCCGTCTGCGCGACCCCTGGGGCGTCGAACACGACGAGGTACGCGTCGTCGCTCTCGAGAACGTCCGCGGGCAGCGGCTTCGACTCCTGGACGCGGCTCGCGGCACGGCCGACGGTCTCCAGGACGCGGTTCCCGACCGAGCGCGACACCTCGCCGAAGTTCATACCTCGATCTCCTCCAGGCAGTCCGTGCCGCCGCACAGCGGGCACGCGAGGTCCCCGACGGTGTGGTCGTCCGCGATGTCGTACGTGTAGTGATTCTCGAACATGTCGAGCTCGCAACCGTCGCTCGTGCAGCGGACCTCCTTCGTGGCGGGCATACTGGTCCGTTGGGCGGGAACGGGAAAGGGGTTTTCGGAGCAGGAACCCCCGGGTCGAGCGGGCCGGGCGGTCACTCGAACGGGGCGCGGCCCCGCTGGAAGAGTCGGCCGTCGAGCCCGACCCGGTCGGTGTCGACGGTCCCCGAGACGGCGACGATATCCCCGTCGGTCGTTATCTGGACGTCCCGGAGGGCGTCGACGTCCTCCGCCTGGGACCGCATCAGTTCCGCGTCGCGGTCGCGGAGGCTCACCCAGCGCGCGGTCGTGGTGTCGCCCGAGACGGCGTAGCTGAACGCCTCGCCACCGTACTCGTCCGAACGGCGGCCCGTGAATCGGATCTCGGTCGCGTCGTCGAAGCCGACCGTCCGCAGGAACTCGCGGACGTCGTCGGGGAGATCGCTCGAGTACGACGACCTGCTCGTGGCGTTCTCGACCAGCGTTCGCGCTCGCGATTCCCGTCGGGCGTAGATGCTCGCGGCCTCGCCCTCGCGGACGGCACCGTGGTTGCTCCGGCTGTACGTCACGAGGTCGAAGTTCCCGGCGGTCCCGTAGGAGCTCCCCGGTAGTGTCGAAGGGAACGCCTGGAGGGCAGCCAGGCGGTGGGCCGTCTCCTGGTCGAAGCGCCCGGCGTTGACGAGGAGCTTCGGGACGTCGGCGTACGGGTTCCCGACCCGGAGCGAGTGGTCGAGCGCCGCTGGCTCCAGGTCGACCGCGACGTCGCCCTCGACCAGTTCGCCGTCGAGGACGCGGTCGACGTCCTCGGGGCGGACCGACGGGTGGAGGTGGGCGGCGTCGGCGTGGAGGCTCGACGGGGACCGATACGAGACGTCGAGGAAGGCGAGCTCGCCGGTCTCGTGGTTCGCCGGCGCGTAGATCCACCGGCGGGCTGCCGCCTCCGGGGACCGTCCGCCGAGGGGGCCGTTGCAGCCAGCGACTGTCGCGGCCGTCGCGCAGGCCGTGCCAGCGAGGAACGCCCTTCGGGACGTCGGTTCTTTCATACGCGACCCTCGAACGAGACGGATGTAAGTGTTTTGACCTGTCAGACGTCGCTTCGCACGCGTTTTACCGCTCGGGCGTCAACACCGTCCCATGACTGACCCTGCTGACGTCGACGTGACCCTCGTCGACGGCTACGTCGACGAGCCGGCGCACTTCGGGGTGCCGCCGTACGTGTCGACGTACCCGCGGTACACGGCGGGCGCGCTCGTCGACGCCGGGGTCCCCGAGGCGAACGTCACGTACCACACCATCGACGAGTTGCGCGAGGACCGCTCGAAGTGGCTGGACGTCGAGGAGGCGGACCTCATGGTGTACATCGGCGGGATGACGGTCCCCGGGAAGTACGTCGGTGGGACGCCCGCGGAGCCGGACGAGGTCCGCGAGCTCGCGTGGACGGCGAACGGGACGAGCGTCATGGGCGGCCCGGTGCGGTTCGGCGTCGGCGAGGAGAACGCTGGCGCGACGGAGACGGAGCGCAAGAACCTCGACTTCGACTTCCTGGCGATGGCGGACGTCGAGGCGGCCGCGTACGACCTCGTCCAGAGCGGCTTGGAGGGGTTCAACGACCGGTACCGCGACGTCGCGGAGGTCGACCGGTGGGCGAGCCGGGGCGCGTTCGTCGTCGAACAGCACCCGAATCATCCCCAGTACCTCATCGCGGAACTGGAGACCTCCAGGGGGTGCGCGTACCGGTGTTCGTTCTGCACGGAGCCGATGTACGGCGACCCGGACTTCCGGACGCCCCCGAGCGTGGTCGGCGAGGTCGACGCGCTCTCGAATCGGGGCGTGAAGCACTTCCGCATCGGCCGGCAGGCGGACATCCTCGCGTACGGCGGCGACGGCGAGAAACCGAACCCGGAGGCGTTACGGCAGCTCTACGGCGGCATCCGCGAGGTCGCGCCCGACCTGGAGACGCTGCACCTCGACAACATGAACCCCATCACGGTCGTGAAGTGGCCGGAGCTGTCCCGTGAGGGCATCCGCATCATCGCGAAGCACAACACGCCCGGGGACACGGCCGCGTTCGGCCTGGAGTCGGCGGACCCGGTCGTCCAGGAGCAGAACGAACTGAACGTCACGGCCGACGAGTGCTTCGAGGCGGTCCGCATCGTGAACGAGGAGGGCGGGTGGCGGCCCGGCGAGGAGCCCGGAACGGGGCCGTCGACGGACGTCGCAACCGGGGCAGATGCGGTCGCGTACGGCCGCGGCGACGAGAGCGGGTCGTCGAGTCCACGCCTCCCGAAGCTCCTCCCCGGCATCAACCTCCTGCACGGCCTCGACGGGGAGCGCGAGGAGACCTACGAGCTGAACAAGCAGTTCCTCGAACGCGTGCTCGACGCCGGCCTCATGCTCCGTCGCGTGAACATCCGGCAGGTGATGGCGTTCGAGGGCACCGACATGGCCGAAACCGGGGCGAGCATCGCGCTCGACCACAAACGCCAGTTCAAGGCGTACAAGCGCGAGGTCCGCGAGACCGTCGACAACCCGATGCTCCAGCGCGTCGCCCCCGTCGGCACCGTCCTCCCGGACGTCCACTTCGAGTACCATCAGGACGGTCGGACGTTCGGCCGCCAGCTCGGCACGTACCCGCTCCTCGTCGGGATTCCCGGAGAGCGCGAACTCGGCGCCGTGCGGGACGTCGCCATCGTCGACCACGGGTATCGCTCCGTGACGGGCGTCCCGTACCCGCTGGACGTGAACGCCGCGAGCATGGACGAGTTGACCGCGATTCCCGGCATCGGGTCCGGGACCGCGGGCGACGTCGTCGTGAACCGGCCGTACGAGTCGACCGACGACCTGCCCGTGGACGCCGACGTCGGCCTGGAGGGATTCGCGACGGTCGACGACGGGCCACGCCACGGCCAGCCGTCGCCCTGACCCGCGAGAACCCGGGAACGCGAAACCATCGACCTCGCGGTTCCGGGGCTGGCGGCTGCGTGGGTGGGTCTCCGGCAAAGTTACGCCGTCGTTGGCGGTAGTTCTAAGGTGTCGCCGCTGCCAGGTACGGACGAGGGTTCACTGTGGAAATATCTGATAAGCTCTTGTGTCTGTTCAGCGCCGAAGTGACCGACGACGGCGACTCCTATACGGTCGAGATTCCGAAGCGAGAGGTCGAACGTGGGACCGTCGCTCCCGGCGACACGTATCGGGTCGCGCTCATCGAACGCGAGCGGTCCGCGTCGAGCGACGACAGCGGCGACGAGCCGTCGCCGTCCGAGCCACAGCCGCCGGTCGAACGCGGCGAGACCCGGTACGTGGAGATCGAGGACATCGGGAAGCAAGGTGACGGTATCGCTCGCGTCGAACGCGGGTACGTCATCATCGTGCCGGGCGCCGACGTCGGCGAGCGCGTGAAGGTCGAGATAACGGAGGTCAAGTCGAACTTCGCGGTCGGCGAGATACTCGACGAGGAGTTCTGACCGGCGCGCGTCTCGTTTCGCGACCGACTCTTTTTTGCGTTAGACGCGTCTAAATTCTCGTGAGCGAATGTTGAGTGACGTGATGGAGGACTACCTGAAGGCGATCTACGAGCTACAGGACGAGCACGACCCGCCGGTGGCGACGTCCGCAATCGCCGAGCACCTGGACGTCACCTCGCCGACGGTGACGAGCATGGTCGAGAAGCTCGCCGAGCGCGGGCTCGTCGACCGCGAGAAGTACAAGGGCGTGGAGTTGACCGAGGAGGGGCGGACGGTCGCGCTCGAGGTCCTCCGTCATCATCGACTGCTGGAGACGTACCTCACGGAGCACCTCGAGTACGACTGGACGGAGGTGCACGACGAGGCGGACGTCCTCGAGCATCACATCAGCGAGGAGTTCGAGCGTCGGCTCGCGGCCGCGCTCGGTGAGCCGACGGTCGACCCGCACGGCGACCCCATCCCGAGCGCGGACCTGAGCGAGCCGGAGGCGACCGGCAACACGCGGCTCGCGGACCACGACGCCGGGGACGTCGTGGAGGTCGCACGCGTCAGCGACCGGGACGACGAAGAGCTCCGCTACCTCCAGAACGCCGGTATCACCCCTGGGACCGTCGTCGAGGTCGTGTCGGTCGCGCCGTTCGGGATGGTGACGGTCGCGGTCGGTGACGCCGAGCAGAGCCTTCCGGAGGCAATCGCTGCGTCCATCGAGGTCCGCGACCCCGACGGCGACGCCGGCGAGAGCGAGGGCGACGACGCGCGCGAGGGGAGCGATGACGAGGACGACGCGCACGAGGGCGACGAGCCGGAGGACGGTGACGGCGTCGAGAACGACGAGGTGCTCGATGCGTGAGTGCGGTCCCGTTCTGGGAGCTCGTCGTCATCGCGCTCGTCGCACAGTTGACGGTCCTCCCCGGTGAGAAGGTCCAGTTCATCATCGCGGGACTCTCGACGCGGTACAACCCGCTCGTGGTGGTCGCGGCGGCAGGGAGTGCGTTCGCGCTGTGGACGGTCGTCGAGATACAGGTCGGGGGCGTCATCCAGCAGGTCCTCCCGGGCGTCTGGCTGACCGTGTTCACGGGCGCGATGTTCCTCGTGTTCGCGGTGCTCCTCTACCGCTCCGCGCCGGAGAAGGGGCAGTCCGCGAGCGAGGCAGCCGTCGGTGCGGAGACCGACGGCGGCGTCGTGCAGGACGAGGACGCGGGCGGGCTGCTCGCGGGCGACGCCGACGACGTCACCGTGTTCGGTCGCGAGGTCCCGAACGCGCTCGGCGGGTTCGTCCCGATATTCGCGATGATGCTCACGGGCGAGTTCGGCGACAAGACCCAGATCATCACCATCACGCTCGCCGCCGAGTACGGTGCGCGCGCCGGCATCTGGGTCGGCGAGATGCTCGCCATCATCCCCGTGAGTATCGCGAACGCGTACTTCTTCTACACGTTCAGTCACCGGTTCGACGTCCGGAAGGCGCACTTCGTCGGCGCGGGCGTGTTCGCGTTCTTCGCGTTCGACACCGCGCTCGCGCTCGTCTTCGACGTATCGCTCTGGGAGCGGTTCGTCGCCGCGGTCACGGCCGCGGTCGCACCGCTCCTCGACGCGGTCGCAGGCGTCCTCCCGGCCGCGCTCGCGGTCGCACTCTGACGCCAGCAGACCACCGCCAACTCGCGTACGGTTCGACGACGACCCGTGCACGGGTCGCCGACGACGACGGACTTTTCGGGCGGTCGCTCCTACACCAGCGAGAATGGTTTCACTCGTCGCGACGCTCGCACTCGGCGTGGTGTTCGGGCTCGCACTCGCCGCCCCACCGGGACCGATGAACGCCGTCATCGCCCAGGAGAGCGTCGTCCGCGGCTGGCGAGCCGGTGCGAGTGCCGGCCTGGGTGCGTTCACCGCAGACGCCGCGTTCTTCGTCCTCGCCGCGGTCGGCGTCGTCGAGTTCGTCGAGACCGCACCGATGCTGAAAGCCGCGATGGTCGCCGGCGGTGGCGTCCTCATGCTGTACTTCGCGTACGGCGCCATCGGGGACGTTCGCGACGGCGCCGCGTTCGGCGTCGACCCCGCCGCGACCGACGGCGAGCAGGCTGTGTCGCGCGTCGACGCGGACAAGCGCGGGTTCACGAAGGCGTTCGCGCTCGCCATCACGAACCCCTACCAGATCGTGTTCTGGCTGACCGTCGGCGTCAGGATGCTCCAGCCGGGGACCGTCGACGTACTCTCGCACACGCCCTACGTCGGCGGGTCGCTCGACGGCGTGCTCGTCGTCACCACCGGGAGTCCCGCACTCATCGCCGGGTTCTTCCTCGGCATCCTCTGCTGGGTCGGCGGGTTCCCCGCGTCGCTCGTCGCCGCCGGTAGACGCGTCGACGACTTCGCGCCAGCCGTCGCCGGCGCGAGCGCGCTCGTCCTCGCCGGGTTCGGCGTCGTCTTCCTCTACGACGCCGCCGGAACCCTCCTCTGAACGCACGAACGAATCTCGGAGACCAACGCCAGCGGCAGCGGACGTCGCCGGCTCCCTAGCGCAGGTCGACGTCGTGCTCCTCGACGTCCATCTCGGCGACCTCGCCCTGCAGCCACTCGCGGAACCACTTCACGCGCTTGAGTCGCTGGTGCGCGATGGATTCGGCGGTGTCGGACTCGATGCGTTCCACGGCGTCCTCGCCGCGGTCGAGCACGCGCTCGACCATCTCAGCGCTATCCATGTGCGTCCGCGCCTCGTACCCCATCCGGAGGAGCATCAGTGCCGTCCCGTTCGCGCCGACCTTGTCGAGGATGTCCGCCTCGATGAGGCACTGCGTCTCCATCGGGAGGTCGCCCAGCTCGTCCTGGTACGAGTGGAGTTCGATACTCCGACAGACCTCGTCCACGAACGACGTCGGGAACGACCCGCGCGTCTCCAGGTACTCGCGAGCGACCCTCGCGCCCTCCTCGGCGTGCACGTCCTGGTCCGCGTCGAGTTTCGCGATGTCGTGGAACAACGCCGCGACCTTCGTCACGTCCACGTCCGCGCCCTCCCGTTCCGCGATCTTCCCGGAGAGCTCGACGACGTTCAGGATGTGATTGTAGCGGTACTCCGCGGAATGCCACGGATACCACCGCATCCGGCCGCCCTCCTCCTCGTTCTCGACGCTCGCCGCGAGGTAGTCGTACACGAACTGCTTCATGTCCGCGAACTCCTCGTCGGTGACGCGCCCTTCCTTTATTTCGACGCCCACGCGTTCCCACCTCGAAGAAGAACCGCAATCGAACTGTGCTTGGTCATTGTTGTCTCTAAAAACGCCCGTTCAACTCTTAGGCGTTTCGACACCCCACACTTACGTTTCACGGCGTCCTCCGAGCGACCGTGACCGAGCGACGTTACCTCGACGATTCGAGCGTCCGTGAGTTCGCGGCGACCGTCACCGACGTCCGCGACGACCGCGTGGTGCTCGACGCGACGCAGTTCTATCCGACCGGCGGCGGGCAACCGCACGACACGGGCGTGTTTCGAACGGAGCGCGACGAGTTCGACGTCGTCGACGTCCAGTTGACGGACGAACTCGAACACCACCTCGACCTCGACCTGGATGGCGACGGCGAGATAGCGGGCGACGAGGCGCTCGACCTCGCCGTCGGCGACGACGTCGTCGGCGTGGTCGACGACGCGCGCCGGACCGCGCACTCGCGGTACCATACCGCCCAGCACCTCCTGTCGGCTGTCCTCCTCGACGAGTTCGACGCGCGAACGACCGGGAACCAGCTCTACGAGGACCGCGCGCGCCTGGACTGCGAGCACGACCGCTTCGACGACGACGACCTCGCGGTCATCGAGTCGCGGCTCCGCGACCTCGTCGACGCGAACGAGCCCGTTCGCTGGTACACGATGGATCGCGACACCGCCGAGCACGAACTGGATACCGACCGGACGCGCATCGACCTCCTCCCGGACAGCATCACGGAACTCCGCATCGTCGAGATCGGCGGCGACGGCCCGCGCGGGCACTGCGACCGCGACGACGCCGCGGGCGACCCCATCGACCGCACGGCGTGCGCTGGCACGCACGTCACCGGCACCGGCGACGTCGGCGACCTCACCATCACGGGTCGCGAGACAGCCGGGAAGGGCGAGGAGCGCGTCCGGTTCGAACTCGAGTGACGACGCGGGGGTCCCGACGGTACGGCGAAGCGAGCGTCTGCGCGGGGCCACTACGCTTATTCGTCGATAAACCAACCTCGAGACGATGCGTAGACGTACGGCGCTCGGCGCGCTCGGGGGCGTTCTGGGGACGGCCGGCTGCCTGCGACTGGATTCGTCAGAGGGAGCGACCGCGACCGACGGAGAGACCGCCACGGCTGGCGCGGCGACGACGACGCGCGCGGACGCCACGGCGACCGATGAGGAGACGACGGCGGATGGATCGACGACGGACGAGTCGAACGGGGGTAGCGTGGTGGACGCCAGCGGCAGCGTCCCGAGCCACAGCTACGACCCGGCCAACACCGGGTTCGCGGACGTCACCGGACCGACCTCGAAGCCCGAGGTAGCGTGGGAGACGTCGGTCGCGAGCGGCGATGACCCTCGCCTGATCGTCGGGATGCCGACGCTGGTCGACGGGACGCTGTTCACGTCGACGAGGGAGGGCCTGGCCGCGGTCGCGGCCGGCTCCGGCGAGGTCCGCTGGCGCGGGAGCGCGGGCCAGGCCGGGACGCCCACGGTCGCCAACGACCGCGTGTTTGCGGGCGGATACGGCGCGACGGCCGCGTACGTCGCCGAGAGCGGCGACGGCGTCTGGTCGCGCGATTGGCGAACGAACGGCGTGACCGTCGCCGGCGGCCTCGCGTTCGTCGCGTCCGGGGACGGGCTTCGGGCGGTCGATCCGGCCTCCGGCTCCGTCGCGTGGGAGGCGCTCGCGGGAATCAGCGTCGGGAGCGCGCCCGCGGTCGGCGACGGCCGCGTCTACGTCGGGACCCGCGAGGGGTCGGTGCGCGCGTTCGACGAGGCGTCGGGCATCGAACGCTGGCGCGTGGACGTCGAGGGCGAGTACGGCTACTTCATCGCGTCCCCGACGTACGTCGACGGCGTCGTCTACGCGAGCTCGGAGAACAAGACGTGCTACGCGATCGACGCCGCCTCCGGGTCGGTGCTCTGGGAGTACTCGGCTACCGGTGGGATGAACCCGACGCAGGCCGTCGCCGACGGCACCGTCTACGTCGGGCACGACGGCAGGGCGGTGGAGGCGCTGGACGCCGAAACCGGCGACGTCCAGTGGACGGGCGACGCAAACACCGGGCCGATTACCGTCGCGCTGACCGTCGACCGGAACCAGGTGTACGCGATGGACGACGCCGGCCTCCTCGTGGCTTACGAGCGCGACACGGGCGACGTCGCCTGGCAGTACGGCGTCTCGCGCAGCCCGTCCCGGAGCGCGCCCGCGGTCGTCGACGGCCGCGTGTTCGTCGGCGGCGGCGGCGGGAGGCTGTACGCGCTCACCGCCTGACGGTCGCAGTGGGGTCGGCCGACGGTCGTGGCCGCTACGGGCCCGCCCACCGAGCCTGCCCGAACGGTCCTGCGACGCGCTCACACAACCGAACGTTTTCACGGCCGCCACGAGCACGCTCGGGTATGAACATCAAGGACGTCCTCCCGCGGGACGCCATCCCGAGCGTGGACGACCCGACGTACGAACCGGTGAGCGAGTACGCGGGCGACCCCGGGGACGAGGTGGTCGTCGTCGACAGCGTCGCGTCGGCGGCGCGACGAGCAGACGGAACCACGAGCGGCGGTTCCGTCGACGGCGATCCAGCGCGCGCGTTCCCCATCCGGTACCTGCACTACCACGAGATCTGTAACGCGGTCGTCGACGGCGAGCCGGTTGCGGTGACGTGGTGTCCGCTCTGCGGGAGCGCCGTCGTCTACGACAGGACCGTCGCGACCGACGACGGCGAACGCGTCCTCGAGTTCGGCGTGAGCGGGAAGCTCGCGGACGACGACCTCGTGATGTACGACCGCGAGACCGAGAGCGAGTGGAAGCAGTCCACGGGGACCGCCATCGCGGGGCCGCTCGAAGGCACCGACCTCGACCTCCTCCCGGCGGCGATGACCACCATCGAGGCGTTCCGCGACGCGAACCCGGACGGCGAGGTACTGGCCGCGCCGGGTGGCGAGAGCGAAGCGGCGAGCGACACGGACGAGCCCGCACCCGTCGACTACGACGAGGCGCCCTACGAGTCGTACTTCGAGATGGACGGGTTCGGGCTCGGCGCGCACCGCGGGACCGGCGACGGCCGCGAGTGGGAGCGCGACGACCTCGCCCCGAAGGAGGTCGTCATCGGCGTCGAGCGCGACGGCGACGCGCTCGGGTTCCCACTGGACCGACTGGCGGCGAACGGGAGCGTCGCGCACGCGACCGTCGGCGACCTCGACGTCGTGGCGTTCGCGACCGCAGACGGCGTGCACGCCTACGAGAACCCCGGCTTCGAGTTCGAACGAACCGTCGAACCGGACACGTACGTCGCCGACGACGCCCGCTGGACGGGCGCGACCGGCGAGAGCGACGACGGCCGGACGCTCGACCGCCTCCCGGCCCGTCGCCTGTTCGCGTTCGCGTGGCAGGACGACCACGGCCCAGACGCCTTCTGGACGCCTTAACCGGCGTCAACACGGTCGACAGCGCTCAGAACGGTATCTCGTCGAACCCGGCGGACGCCGCGTCCGCGACGTCGAACACGAACTGCTCGGAGCCCTCGATACCTCGCCCTTCCCCGAACACCTGCTGGGTGTACGCGACTCGCGCCACGTCCACGCCGGCGGGCAGTTCCTGGCAGATGACGACGCCGTTGACGCGCGCACCCGCCTCGACCTCCATGTCGCCGCCCTTCCAGCGCGGCGGGAGTTTGTCCGCGTGCGGCCGAAGGTGCGTCGCGCTCTCGTACATGTAGCCGTCGGTCCCCACGAACCGCGCGTGCTGGTGGCCGCGCCACGGCAACCGCCGGTCGCTCGTGTTCCGCACCTCGAAGAACGCGACCGTCCGTCGCGTCCCGTCCGCGCGATGACTCGCCACCACCGGCGCCAGGTCCATGTTCTCGACGACGCCCCGGAGGACGACCGTCATGTGCTCGCCCTCCTCGAAGAGCCCGCGGGACTCGTCCCACCCCATCGAGCCGTCGAACCCGGTCGCGCCACGTCCCGCCGTCCACTCGGAGGCACCCGCGCTCCCGGTGGCCGTTCGCGTCCCGCCGTCTGCGGCGCGCTCCCGTTCTGCCTCCCCGGACACCACGGCCTCGTACGCACGACGCACCCGCATGAACGCCTCGCGACTCCCACCCTGGTCCGGGTGATACTCCTTCAGCAGCGAGCGGTACCGTCGCCGCACGACGCTCTCGTCGGCGTCCGGCTCCACCCCCAACACGGTGTACGGATCACCCATACTATGCACATACAGGAGAACCGTACAAAAGTATCTTTCTACCGGGCCGGGCTCGAACGAATCGGCGGCCGGGTCGGGTCGGAACGACTCGAATCACCCCCGCAATGCCGACGACGGTCGACCGTGACCGTCGAATCAGTCGTCGTCGCCGCCCTTCATCTGGGACAGCTGATCCACGAGCTCCTCGTTGGACATCTCGGACTCGAAGGAGACGTCGCCGTCGTGCTCGGACTCGTGCACGTTCACCGCGTCGTCGTCGTCGAAGTCTGTGTTGTCGTCCTTCTGTTCGGACTCGTCGTAGCTACCAAAACCCATACCTGAAACGTGGGGGAGGCCCCCGGAAAAACACCCCGGTATCGTCGCCACCACGACACGCGCTCACGCCCCACCCTTGGCACGCTCACAACCCACCCATCGCGTGCTCACGACCCACCCGCGACGCGCTCGCACCATCACGAACCCCCGGGAACGCAGGACGTATTCGCCACCACCCCCTAGCTGTTGCATGGACGAGTGGGTCTGCCGGACGTGCGGCGCAACCTACCACGAGGAGACGACGCCGTGCCTGCAGTGCGCGAGCGACGACGTCCGCCACGTCGACGACGACGACGTCGAGGACTACAGCATCGACGCGGTCGCCTTCCGCTGTCCGAACTGCGGGAAGACCGTCCCGAAGCACACGCCGCCGTGTGACCGCTGCGGGAACATGCAGTTGGAGACCGTTCGCGGCGACGACGTCGACGACAGCGAGAGCGCGCTCCCCGACAGCTGGTTCGACCCCCAGGGACCGCTCTACGGTACCCGCCAGACGCTCTGGACGCTCGCGACGTACACGCTCGGCGCGAGCGCCATCGCCGCGTTCTTCACGTTCGCCGGCGGCGGGAACGCCGCCACCTTCGGCGGCGGCCTCCTCCGGCTCACGCTCGCGCTCTTCGCGCTCGAGGTTCTCCTCATCGCCGGAAGCGTCGCCTTCGACCACCTCAGCACTCGCGCCGAGAGCTGAACCGAACCCGCCGCGAACACCCACCCAGCGCAACCGCTCGTCGTCGTCGCCACGAACCACAGAAGACCGCTCCCTCCGCCAGTGGAGGGTTCCTCAGTTCGAGATCGTATCGCACTGCCAGCCGGGGTCGCGTCCCGTCTCCTGGAGGAGTTCGGACCGGCACGCCGGACAGATCTCCGGTTCCTCGCTCTCCGTTCGCGGGACGTACACCGCGCCGCCGCATTCGCCGCACGCGTCGGCTACCACTGTCACGCAGTCCGCACAGACGTTGAAGTCGTCTACGGTGAGATCACGCAGCCCTTCGAGTTGTTTGTCCAACAGGTACTCGTCGATGGTCGCCTGACAGTTCTGGCACGATTGGAACACGGTACACCACAACGCATGACACACCCCCGTATAGGCCTTCCGGCCACAGCAAAACACACCACAGCACCAACTCAAACCTCAACTAGTGCCGATCCCCCACAGTAACTGCTAATCGGTCTGGATTTCGAAACACCGAGGTGTAGATCAGCCACAGTCTAGTTAAGCATCTCCGCAACTGGCGTGCGTCCATCGAGCGGCCGGTACGGTCGCTGGTGGCTGTAGTAGTGCATGCACTGTGTATGCGACGTCGAGTACCAGCTTCGTCTCGACGTCGATTGCAGCGTACAGCCAAGACTACTCGCCGTTGTTCTTGACAGCGGTCTCATCGACGGCGATCCGCAACGGCTGCGCCGTCGGCGGGTCGGACCCGCGGTCAGCGATTCGATGCACCCAGTTCCAGACCACCCTATGAGACCGTTCGACGACTAATTCCGCGAGAATCATATCTTTCTCTCTGACCGAACAACCAGTCTGATGGGGCCGGACAGCGAACGCCCTGACGGGCGTCGCTGTCCGCTCGTTCTCCCAAACTTCATCTAAATCGGTGTCGTAGCTCTCCCTGAGCGAGTCTCCGAGCATCTTGGTCGATTAACTCAACGGCCTGCTCGTTCCTCAAACTCCCTCAACTAGACAGCGCCTTTAAGTATATATGCGTATAATATGTCATTTTTTTATTTTTAAATAGTATAATAAAGAAATTGCGAATGTAAGGTTTGTGGCAGTCAGCACGTGCCTCATATATGACCAAGGATTATTAAGTATATACATCTGATATCCGTATATCAGGAACGCTGTAACATTCGCTGCAATAAACGCATTTCGGGCGCTAAAAAGCACATATTCCCTGTCCATGATTCCAATAGGAACTACAGCTATTTAATCGTGACAGCTAGGTTCTACATAGATGAGTGGCGTTGAGAATATCGTAGGCTGATAAATACAAACATCAAACATAACGTTATCACAATCTTTCCCCCTTGATTCGAATTCTCTTTTAGCGGTGTCATAGAGGAAACACCCACTTTGTTGAGTAACTTCTGCCAGAGTAGCGTATGCCATTACTTCATCACCGGGGAGAGGACTTGCTAATGTGATAGCAGTGCCGCCTGCAAGCGCCAGTCCATCGAGGACATAACAAACGTCATTTCCAGAGATTGTTGCCACATGTGATCCCTTATGACAGGATCCATTACCTAACGTAGTGATGGGGTCCTCTGCGCTAGAGATGAGTGAGTGAGATTCAGGAGCGCTAAGTTCATTTTGCTCGACAAGGAAATAGTTATATTCGGAGTTTGTATCATTTGAACCTTGTATAGATACACCCGAAGAGTCAGCAAAACGGATTCCAACAACAGGTTCGTCGTACGCGTTGAAGCTCACAGAGATCTCGGCTTCCTGTCCGCTTTCCCTCGACTCGAAATTATAACTAATAATAACAATTTCGTCTTCAAGCATCTGTCCAGAGCGTTTTAATCCTGACCTTCCTCCAAAGACTGTATACCCTCTTTCAGATACTTCTGAAACTGCTGTCTTAAAGTCTGACAGGTTCCGTGTTTTATTTGCGTGACGGACTTCCCGATGCCGGCTTAACTCTTCGTCTTGTAATATGGGCTCGTCTTTCTCACTTGCTGTTGAGAGACCAGATATGGCAGACAGAGCACTGACTCCACCAATACCTTTCACAATATTTCGACGACTGAATCCATGGCGTTTTGCCATAGTAAATTACCAGTGGTCGCTAAATAAAAA
Source organism: Halorubellus litoreus (assembly GCF_037081675.1). GTDB lineage: Archaea > Halobacteriota > Halobacteria > Halobacteriales > Natrialbaceae > Halorubellus > Halorubellus litoreus. The sequence goes on from NZ_JAZAQL010000001.1 coordinate 143,174, forward strand.
CCTGTTGTATTGTAAGTTTTTACTATTTCCCATACATACTTAAAACATTTAATGCTGTATTCTGATTCGGAGGGGTCCGAAAGCTAGAAACTGTGATTCCTATCCATTGATGACATTGTAGGCTCTTGGGGTGTCATCACAGCTGTACAAGAAAAAACATCAAAATGCGAGTAGTCCCGAGCGGATACCGAACCACGGTCGCAGCAAGCTGCTCCCTGCTTCGAATCCGCCTGTGGACTATCCGCTGCTCACGTTCGCTCCAGGTGGCAACCTCCCGAGCGGATCCGAACCACGGTCGCAGCAAGCTGCTCCCTGCTTCGAATCACGCGATGGGCGACTCGCTCGTCACCTACGTTCCTCGCGAGTAGTCCCGGGCGGATTCGAACCGCCGTCAATGGCTCCAAAGGCCATTATGATTGGCCACTACACCACGGGACTGCAGTCGGACGTTCCGCGTGGAGTGTAAAGAGGGTTACCTTCCGTCGCTACTGCTGGAGGTGGTCGCCGATGGTGTTCCGGAGGATCTCGCTCGTCCCCTCGTAGATCTCGTTGAGCTTCGCGTCCCGGTAGAAGCGCTCCGCGGGGAAGTCCTTCGTGTACCCGTAGCCGCCGTGAATCTGGATGCCTTCGTTCGCGACCTCGCGGCTGATCTCGCTCCCGTAGAGCTTCGCTTGCGCGGCGTCCTTGATGTAGTCCTCGCCGCGGATCTTCTTGTCCGCGGCCTTGTGCATGAGCATCTTCGCGGCCTGGACCTTCGTGTCCATGTCCGCGAGCTTGTGCTTGATGCTCTGGAACTCGCCGATGGGCTGCTCGAACTGCTCGCGTTCCTGCGCGTAGTCGAGCGCCTCGTCGAGCGCTGCGCGAGCGATACCGACCGAGCGCGCAGCGATCGTGATGCGGCCACCGTTCAGCGTCTTCAGCGCCTGCACGAACCCGCGACCTTCCTCGCCGAGCATGCGGTCCTCGGGCACGTAGCAGTCGTCGAAGCGGAGTTCCGCGGTCGGACAGCCCTTGTCGCCGAGCTTGTCCTCCGTGCCCTCGACGATGAACCCGTCGTCCTCCTCGGGGCGCACGACGAAACTCGAGATGCCCTTGTTCCCCGCGTCGGGGTCGGTCTTCGCGAACACCGTGATGGTGTCCGCGACCGAACCGTTCGAGATCCAGAGTTTCCCGCCGTCGATGACGTACCCGTCACCGTCCTTCTCCGCGGTAGTGTCCATCGCGGGGACGTCACTCCCGGCCTGCGGTTCGCTGAGCGCGAACGCGCCGATGTCGTCGCCTTCCGCGAGCGGCGTCAGGTACTCCTCCTTCTGGGCTTCGTCGCCGAACTCGTAGAGCATGTTCCCGGCGAGACTGATGTGCGCGGCGACGACCGTCCCGAGTCCGCCGCTCCCTCGCGAGATCTCCTCGATACCGATCGCGTAACTGTGGTAGTCGAGGCCGGCCCCGCCGTACTCCTCGGGGAACGGCATCCCCATCAGGCCGAGGTCGCCCATCTCGTCGACGAGGTCGCGCGGGAACTCGTCGCGCTCGTCGATCTCGGCGGCCTGGGGCACGACCTCCTCGTCGACGAACTCCGAGACCATGTCCCGGATCTGTTTCTGTTCCGCGGAGAGACTGAAGTCCATACGCGAACGGTAGGAGGGGCGTTCCTTTACTTTTCCCTTCGCGGACCGCGGAACGCGCGGTCGCCGGAATCGCGCACCAGGATAGGCCTCGCGGCGGACGCGGCGGCGCGTGGGTCGTCGGGGGACGTGCCACGCGTGGGACAACTTCTATTGTCGCCGACAGCGTAGGGACGGGCATGTACGTCCGGGACGCGAAGAACAGGGACGAGGTCTGGTTGCTCGACCGCATCGAGGAGATGGGGCTCGACGACACGGCGTTCCGGTCGCGGGATTACGTCATCGCGGTCGACGAGGGGTCGAACGCGAAGGCGGGGTTCGGTCGCATCCGCGTGCACAAGGCCGCGGAGCGCGAGCGCACGCAGAGCGGGCGGACCGACCGGGCGCCCGAGGACGTCTGCGAGATGACGAGCATCGGCGTGCTCGATGGCTGGCGCGAACAGGGCGTCGGCGCGCACGTCGTGGAGCGTCTCGTGGAGTACGCGAGCGACGAGGGGTTCGAGGTCGTGTACGCGTTGACGGACGAGGCGAGCTACCTCGCGCAGTTCGGGTTCGAGACGATGGCCGCCGAGGAGTTACCGGAGGCGCTCGCGGAGCGTCTCGAGGAGAAGCGCGAGGCGGTGGCGCCGGGCGCGACGCCGATGCGGCTCGCGGTCGAGTCGTTCTCGGTGCCGCCGCGGTTCCGCGAGCGGTTCAAGACCGCGAACGAGGACGAGGAACCACCGGACGCGGAGGATTCCGCGGAGGACTTCGGTATCGACGAGGAGACGGCGACGTACAAGTACGACACGGGCCGGTAGCGGTCGTGGACGGCCGTCGGCATGCGTTCAGAATTGGGTGTCTCTCCGCGGGTCGTCGTCCTCGTCGTCGTAGCGGTCCTCGCCGATGTCGCGGATGAACCCGTGCTTGAAGCCGATGTACCCGAGGAGCGAGATGGCGAGGATCGGGGGCAGGATCAGGAAGCCCCAGAGCGGGTCGAGCCCCCAGAAGAGGAGGAGAACGACGTCGGCGACGCCGATCGCGATGAACGGCGAGATGTAGAGCGCGGCTCGCGCGCGACTGGTGCCGGCGTGGTTCTCGCTCGTCGGGAGCGCGTCCATACTCGACCCTCGGGGGTGGAGTTCCAAAAGTACGCTGGTCGACGCGTCGAACCGCGACGCGGCCGCCGTCGCGGCGACGCGACTGCGCTGCCGTGGGCGTGAACGGTCGGGAACTCGTCGACGTTGCGTTATCGCGGTGATTTATGGCGTGGGTGACCGACGGTTCTGGTATGTTCGACCAGGACGACCTCGAAGCGATACGGGAGGGACGCGAGGACTGGGAAGAGTCCGAAGTTGACCCCGTCCTGGACCGCTTCGGTGAACGAGAGGACGAGTTCACGACGGACACGGGCGGCCACGAGGTGAAACGGCTGTACACGCCGAACGACGTCGCGGACCTCGACTACGACGACGACCTCGGGTTCCCGGGCGAGGAGCCGTACACGCGCGGCGTGTACTCGACGGGGTACCGCGGGCGCCTGTGGACGATGCGCCAGTACGCGGGGATGGGGACCCCGGAGGAGACGAACGAGCGCTTCAACTACCTGATGGACGAGGGCCAGACGGGGCTGTCGATGGCGTTCGACCTGCCGACGCAGATGGGTCGGGACAGCGACCACGCGATGTCCGCGGGCGAGGTCGGGAAGTCCGGGGTCGCTATCGACACGCTCGCGGACATGGAGACGGTGTTCGAGGGCATCCCGCTCGACGAGGTGTCGACGTCGATGACGATCAACGCTCCCGCGAGCGTGCTGCTGGCGATGTACATCGCGGTCGGCGACCAGCAGGGCGTGGATCGCGAGGAGTTGCGGGGCACCATCCAGAACGACGTGCTGAAGGAGTACATCGCGCGCAACACGTACATCTATCCGCCTGAGCCGTCGATGCGCATCATCACGGACATCTTCGAGTTCTGCGCGGAGGAGACGCCGAAGTTCAACACGATATCCATCTCGGGGTACCACATCCGCGAGGCCGGGTCGACGGCGGCCCAGGAGCTCGCGTTCACGCTCGGTGACGGCATCGAGTACGTGAAGGCGGCGCTCGACGCTGGCCTGGACGTCGACGAGTTCGCGCCCCAGCTCTCGTTCTTCTTCAACGGGCACAACAACATCTTCGAGGAGGTCGCGAAGTTCCGCGCCGCGCGTCGGATGTGGGCGACGATCATGGAGGAGCGCTTCGACGCAGAGAGCGAGAAGTCGAAGCAACTGAAGTTCCACACGCAGACGGCGGGGTCGATGCTGACCGCGCAGCAGGTGGAGAACAACGTCGTCCGCGTCGCCTACCAGGCGCTCGCGGCGGTGCTGGGTGGCACGCAGAGCCTGCACACGAACGGGAAGGACGAGGCGCTGTCGCTCCCGACGGAGAAGTCGGTGCGAACCGCCTTGCGGACCCAGCAGATTCTCGCGCACGAGTCGGGTGCGGCGGACACCATCGACCCGCTCGCGGGCAGTTACTACGTCGAGAGCCTGACGGACGAGGTCGAGGCGGACGCGTTCGAGATACTCGACGAGGTCGACGAGCGCGGCGGGATGCGGGAGGCCATCGAGTCCCAGTGGGTGCAGCGCCAGATCCAGGACGTCGCGTTCGACCGCCAGGAGGAGATCGAGGAGAAGGAACGCATCATCGTCGGCGTGAACGAGTTCCAGGTGGACGAGGAGCCCGAGATGGACATCGAGGAGGTCGCGCCCGAGGAGGAGGAGAAGCAGGTCCGGAACCTCGAAGCCGTGAAGGAAGAGCGCGACGACGAGGCCGTCGACGCGGCGCTCGCCGCGCTCGAGGACGCGGCGGCGGGCGACGAGAACGTGATGCCGTACATCGTCGACGCCGTGAAAGCGTACGCGACCGTCGGCGAGATCTGCGACGTCATGCGCGACGTCTTCGGCGAATACCAGCCCGGGAGTGCGCTGTGAACTGACTCCACG
>NZ_JAZAQL010000001.1:147860-322807 GCF_037081675.1 Halorubellus litoreus
ACGAGCATACGGCGACCGCCAGGTCGCCGTTTCCATCACTGACTCCACGAGCATACGGCGACCGCCAGGTCGCCGTTTCCATCACTGACTCCACGAGCATACGGCGACCGCCAGGTCGCCGTTTCTGTGTTCGGGTCTCTGCTTCTCAGCGGCGGTCGTTCCGTGTGGCGGATGCGACGTGTTCGGCGTTGCCGTCGGCGTCGCGGTGGTGGATGGTGACGTGGTCGGGGAGGTCGCGTTCGAAGTCGACGGTTGCGCGGTAGTAGATTGCGCCGACGCAGTCTTGGCACGCTTCCTCGGGGTGGGTGGCGTCTAGGACGACGTGTGTCGTGTTCGTCTCGTCGACGTACGACGCCTCTGCTATCGAGAGTTCGTGGCAGGGGTTGGATGCGACGAACGTGCCGTGCACGCGGACGCGCTCGCCGTCGTACTCGATGGTCGCGTCGCCCCCGGCGTCGTTCGCGCACTCGCGGTCGTCGACGTCGACGCTGGTGCTCGCTATCTTGGGGTCGGTGCACGCGACGAGCGTGCTCGCGGTCCCGTAGTCGACGATATCGGTCTCGCCGAGTGCGTAACTCGTCCCGGAGTGGTTGCAGTCGAACCACTCGCGGCCGACCGCGACGGTGCCGAACGAGTCGCCGTCGACGAACGCGGTGAGCGCGTACCGCGTCGGCACCTGCAGTTCGATCTGGATGGTGTGGTCGGCGGGGACCGTGACGGGCCCGACGAACTCCGCCTCCTCGGTCGCGCCGTCGACGTGCGTGAATCTGACCTCGCGGTCGCGGTCGACGCGATTCCAGAACGTCAGCGAATGCGGCCGGTTCGCGTTCGGGAACGCGACGGATTCGCGGTCGCCGACACGGAACGTCTCGACTGGGTCGCCAGACGGGTCCCACTTCGGGTCCGTCGCGCGCTTGTCGCGTGCGTCGTCGTCGTGCGTCGTCTCCGTGATGGTCGTTCCCGGGGGGTCGTCGGGTTCGTGCGTGGTCAGTCCCGTTTCCGACCCGGTTCCCCGACCGGTCTCGAGGCCCTGGAGACAGCCAGCGGCGGCCGCTGCACCACCGGACGCGGCGAGTGCGGCGAGGAGCGTGCGGCGTTTCGTGCGTTTCTCGGTCATGCGGCTCATTGTTAGATGTCGTCGTTCCAGGCGGCGGCCGCGACGCGGCGGTCCTCGTCCCAGCTGCGGTGGTACACTTCGACGTGGTCGGGGAAGTCGTGCTCGTACCTGATGGTGGCCTCGTAGTCGATGGCGCCGACGCACTGCACGCAGCCGTCGTCGCTCGGGGTCGCCGCGACGACGACGCGCGCGGTCCGGGTCTTCTCGTCGTAGCTGAGGCTGGCGATGGCGAGGTCGTGACAGGGGTCGGGGGCCGGGACGGTGCCTTCGACGCTGACGACCTCTTCGCCGTAGCCTGCGACCGCTTGTTCGTCGTCGCGGTTCCCGCACGCGCCGTCGCCGGCGGTCAGCGACGCCTCGACGACGCTGGGTGCGGGACAGCCGGCGGCCGTGCTGACGACGCCGTAGTCCTCGATGGCGGACTCCCGGAGCGCGTATCGGCCCGCGGACTCGTTGCAGTCGAACGCGTCGCGACCGACGCGTATCTCGCCGAGCCGGCCGTCGTCGACGCTGACGAACACGTCGTACCGCGTCGGCACCTGGAGGTCGACCTGGAGCAGGCCGTCTTCGGGCACGCTCACGGGATGGATGCCTTGGAGCTCTTCGGTGCGGCCGTCCCCCCACTCGATGCGAACGCTGCGCTCGCGGTCGACCGCGTTCCAGAAGACGAGCGAGTGCGGCCGGTTGTTGTCGGGGAACGACAGGCCCTCGCGGTCGTTGATCGCGAGCGTCTCGACGGGCTCGCGCGCCGACGGCCAGTCCTCGCGGTCGTCGGTCGACCCCTGTTCGGTGGTCCGCTCGTCGTCGGTGGTCGCATCCGTGGTGGTGTCGCGGGTGGTCGTGGCGTCGTCGCGGGTCGTCGCAGCGGTCGTCGTCGCGCGAGTGGTCGTCCTCTCGTCGCCGGGCGTCCCGGTGCCCTGGAGGCAGCCGGCGGTGCCGACCGCGCCACCGGCCGCGCCGAGCGAGGCGAGGAGCGTGCGTCGCTTCATGCACGGAACGTCGACGGCCACGGGTGACTTTCTTCGGGTAGCTGAAACCCGCGTTTCACCGGAATCAGGGCGAGAGGCGTCGACGTGCGGCTACAGGACGGCGAGGAGTTCGTCGACGTCCTCGCGGGTGTTGTAGACGTGGAGGCTGGCGCGGACGACGCCGGCGGTCGGGATCGAGCGAATCTGGACGTTCGCGTCGGCGGCGCGTTCGACGGTCGCCTCCGGGTCGGGGTCGCTGAAGGAGACGAGCCCGGAGTGGTACTCGCGGGGCGAGACGAGCCGGTCGTCGCCGAGGTGCTCCTTGAGGTAGTCGGTGAGGTCGGCGTTGTGGGATTCGACGGTGTCCAGGCCGACGGATTCCATCATCTCGATGGCTTCTCGGAGGCCCGCGTAGGGCGCCGGGGCGACGGTCCCGAACTCGAAGCGCTTCGCGCCGCGCTCGTACTCGTAGGGGTCGGCGTAGGGGTCGACGAGGTTCCGGTACCCGAGCTGAGCGGGTTCGAGCGTCTCCGCGAACGCTTCGTCGACGTACATGTAGCCGGCGCCCCACGGGCCGAGGAGCCACTTGTGCGCGCTCCCGGCGACGACGTCCGCGCCCCAGTCGTGGACGGAGAACGCGTGCTGGCCCGTCGATTGAACGGCGTCGACGAGTACCCGTGCGCCGGCGTCCTGTGCGATCTCGGTGAGTTCGCGGACTGGGGCGAGCGCGCCGGTCGTCCAGCAGATGGAGGAGAACGTCGCGAGCGTCGCACCCTGGACGGCGTCGGCCCACTCGTCGGGGTCGATGCGGCCGCGGTCGGTCTCGACGACCCTGACTTCGACGCCGTACTCGTCGCGGAGTCGCCGCCACGGGAGGATGCCGGCGGCGTGCTCGGCGTCGGTGCGGACGACGACGTCGTCGCTATCCCAGTCCATCGCGAGCGGGAGGCGACTGATGCCGTCGGTCGTGCTCCCGGTGAGTGCGACCTCGACGGGGGCCGCGTCGACGTGCCCGGCGACGGTCTCGCGGACGTCCTCGAACAGGCCGAACGCGGGCTCGTACATCCCGGTGGTCGCGGGCGTCTCGTACTCGTGGTGCTCGTACCAGCCCTCGACGGCGTCGACGACGCGTCGCGGGCTGGGGCCGCTCGCGCCCGTGTTGAGGTACGTCGTCTCCCGGAGCACTGGCGTGTCCGCGCGGATGTCGGCGGGGTCCATGCCCGCAGTGTTGCACGCTTCGTACAAATCCCTGTGGGTCGGTTCCCGGGCGCAGGGATTCGGTCTGGACCAGACCCACCCCCGCTCGCGGACCACCCGGACTTAATTCGTCGCCGACCGCACGCTCTCGCATGCACTTCGACCACGCCGGCATCGCCACGACCGACGCGAACGACCTCGCGAGCCTCTACGTCGACCTCCTCGACGCCGAACGCGTCCACCGCGAGGAGTTCGACGGGATGCTCGTCGTCTTCCTCGAAACGGGCGACGGCTACCTCGAACTCCTCGAACCGCTCGACGAGGAGGGCGCCATCGCGCGCTACCTCCAGGACAGAGAGGGCGGCATCCACCACGTCGCGTACGCCACCGACGACGTCGAGGGCGCGCTCGCGAACGCCCGCGACCTCGGCGTCGACCTCATCGACGAGGACCCACGCCCCGGCGCGTGGGGCCACGACGTCGCGTTCTGCCACCCGAAGTCCACTGGCGGTATCCTCGTCGAGTTCGTCGAGCACTGACCGCGAACGAGAACCAGACCGCCGGCCGTCGCTCGACCGGTGACGACCGCGACCCGCTCAGCGCTTGCCGTTGCGCTTCGGGTTCGCCGGGCGCGTATCGAGCGCGTAGTCGTCGGGGTCGACGGGAACGAGACCCGTGTCGCGGTGGAAGTCGGCGTCCTCGGGGTCGACGAGCACGAAATCGGTGGTCTCCGCGTCGTCGGATTCGACGAGCACGAAGTCCGTCTCGACGTCCTCGATGACGGCCGGATAGTTCCGCGTCGGATCACCCGCCGGGACGAGGTCGGTGTCGCGGACGATGACGAACCCCGTCTCCTCGGTCTCGGGGTCCCGGACCACGAACCCCGTCTCGTCGCCGTTGACGACCGCGGGCCGGTCCGCATCGGACTCATCGACCGGCACGAGGTCGGTGTCGCGAACGATGACGAACCCCGTCTCCGCGCTCTCGTCCTCGTCCTCGTCGTCGCCCTCCCGCGTTTCGTCCGGTTCGACGAGCACGAAGTCCACGTCCCGCTCGTCGTCTGCTGCGTCAGGCATACGATAGATTACACCGGGACGGAACTTGAATCGTTCCCCGCTGGTGTTCGACCGCGACCCGCGGGTTCAGTGGTCGGCGACCGACGGCGTCGGTCAGTGCTCGTCGAGTTCGTCGAGCGCGAGCGCGAGCAGGTCGTCGACGTCCGCGGGGCGCTCGGTCCGCCACGCGGTCCGCGCGAGCTCCTCGTGCTGGACGTCGAGGGCGCCGGGGTCGGCGACCGTCGCGAGGAACCTGACCCAGACGCCGGTCGGCGCGCGCTCGCCGTCGTCGAACGTCAGCCGGTAGGCCGCGAGCGCGTCCACGGGGTCGACGGCGAGTCCGACCTCCTCGTGGACCTCGCGGACAGCGGTTGCCTCCGGCGTCTCACCGGGTTCGCGCCCGCCGCCGGGAACGTCCCACTCGGCGACGTCGTGGTCGGCGTCGTCCTCGCGGACGTCCGCGTACAGGACCGCGCCGTCGCGCTCGCGGCGGACGACCACGGCCGCACCGCCGAGCGCGTCCCGCTGCTTCGCCTCGACGAACGCGTTCGCGTCCGCCTGCTCGTACGTCCGGTCGTACACCGACAGTGGGCCGTACGCCGCCCGGAGTGCGTCGAGGTCGTACGCCGACTCCCGCGACGGCGACGGCGAGCCCTCAGGCATCGTCGTGCGTCGGTTCCTCGCGGCTGACGCTCGAATCGTCGCCGAGCGCGTCGGGTGTTCGTCCCTCGGCCGCGCCCTCTTCGGTCACGTCCGCACCGTCGAGCGTCTCCCGGACCCAGTCGCGGCAGTGGTCGTGGAGGTCGTCGGGGTCGGGCGGGGTCTCGAACCAGCGCGCTTCGAGTATCTCGTCGTCGCCGACGTCGAGCGCGGGTTCGGCCGCGTCGATGACGCCCTCGAAGTGGACGGTGAGCATCGTGAACGTCCGCTCGCGGTCGCCCTCGCGGTGGACCTCCGTCCGAACCGCCTCGTGGACGCCCGTCAGTGCGGGGTCGACGCCGGTCTCCTCGCGGACCTCGCGGCGCGCCGTCTCCGCGAAGTCCTCTCCGGCCTCGTGGCCGCCGCCGGGCGTCCCCCAGCGGTCGGGAGCGTCCGCGTGCCGGATGAGGAGCACGCGGTCGTCGACGTCCGTGACGAGCGCGCCCGCGTCGCCGCGCCACCCCGAGAGCGCGCGGTCGACACCCTCCGTGAAGTAGTCGGGCGCGTTCTCGCGGCTCGCCTCCCGGACCGGGAACTCGCCGAAGCGCTCGTGGAGCGCGGCGAGGCGCGTCGCCACGTCCGCCGCAGACACGACGCCGCCGAGGAGTTCGTCGCCACCGACGCCCGTCAACCCGACCACCTCCGCCTCACGCGCTCGCGGACTGCCTCGCGGTTCACGTACTCGGGCGGCATGGGCTTCGAACGGACACGAGGACGGGCCTAAGCCGCTTCGATTTCCGCCGGACGAGCCACGGAACGTCCCGCTCGGAGCGAGCCGACCGGCATCGAGAAGCCACCCGGACGCGTTCCGAGCGGCATGACCGAACCAGCAAGCGGTGGCGTGCGCGGACTCGGCGAGCTCGCGCTCCGCGTCGACGACCTCGACGCGATGACAGCGTTCTACCGCGACGTCGTCGGCCTGTCGGTCCTCCGCGAGTTCGACCACGCGACGTTCTTCGACGTCAGCGAGGGCTACGGCGGGCACACGACCATCGTCGCGCTCTTCGACCGCGCAGGCGAGGAGAGCGCGCTCGACGACCCCGACACCTCGTACACGCCGCCGGACGCCGCGGCGACGACCGTCGACCACTTCGCGTTCACCGTCGCGCGCGAGGACTTCGACGCCGAACGCGAGCGCCTCGAATCTCTCGGCGTCGCCCTCGAGTTCGCCACCCACGAGTGGGTGTCCTGGCGGTCCCTGTACTTCTCGGACCCCGAAGGAAACAGCGTCGAGTTCGTCTGCTACGACCCCGCGGTCGCGGACGACTGAAGCGGGCCGTCCGCTCGCGGCGTCGCTACCCGAAGCTCTCGACGTGGATGCCGTCGTCGTCGAGGCCCGCGTCGCGGAGCGCGTCCCGGACCGTCCCGCAGAAGTCGTTGAACCCGAAGACGAACGCGTCCCCGAGGTCGACGTGTTCGGCGGCCGCGTCCGCGAGCGCGCTCTCGCGGTCCTCGGCCGTCTCGTCGAGAAGTTCGACCGTCGCGCCCGCGTCGGCGAGCGCGTCGAGGCGGTCCTCGTGCGCGAACCCGTCGTCCTCGTAGACGAGCGCGACCTCGTGGCCGTGCTCGACCGCGCGCTCCGCGATGGCGACCGCCGGCCCGATACCCGGGCCGCCCGCGACCGCGAGCACGTCGCCGTCGTCGTCGTAGCACGTCTCCCCGAGCGGCCCCTTCATCGAGAGCTCGTCACCAGCCGCCAGGTCAGCGAGCCACGGCGACACGTCACCGTCCGGGTCGATCTCGACCGTCATCTCGAACGAGCCGTCAGTATTCGGCGACGAGATCGTGTAGTAGCGGTCCACCAGCTCGCCGTCGACCGGCGCCTGCACGACCACGAACTGCCCCGGGAGCGCCGAGAATCCCGCCGGTGTCTCCACGTCTATCGCGATCGTATCCTGCCCGACGTCGCGGACGCCCGCGACGACGACCTCGTACTCGTCCATACCCGAACGTTCCATGGTCGGACCAAAGGCCTTCTCACTCGCGCCCGAACGCCCCCGCTGGCCGCCGTCCCGACGACCTCCCGAGACCACCGACCATCACCGCCAGGCACCGGATTATCCAGCGGGTTGCCGGGTGTTTCAGAAGCCTTTTGCCAACTCCCACGGTAGCCCCACCACAACATGGCTGAGGACTTCAACTGGGCTATCGGAGGCGAGGCCGGCGACGGCATCAACTCCACAGGCAAAATCTTCGCCCAGGCGCTCTCCCGAGCAGGGCGCCACGTATTCACCTCGAAGGACTTCGCGTCGCGCATCCGCGGCGGGTACACCGCGTACAAGGTACGGACGAGCGTCGACGACGTGCAGAGCGTCGTCGACCGACTCGACCTGCTCGTGGCGCTCACGCAGCGGACCATCGACGAGAACCTCGACGAACTGCACGACAGCTCCGCGATCATCTACGACGGCGAACGCTCCTGGGAGGCCGACATCCCCGAGGAGATGTTCGCCATCGACGTTCCCCTGAAGAGCCTCGCCGAAGAGGCCGGCGGCGCCATCATGCGGAACATCGTCGCGCTCGGCGCGGCGTGCGAGCTCGCGGACTTCCCGATCGAGAACCTCGACGAAGCGCTCGAGAAGCGCTTCGGGGGGAAAGGCGAGAAGATCGTCGAGAACAACAAGCAGGCGGCTCGACTCGGCCAGGAGTACGTCCAGGAGGAGTACGGGAACGTCTCCACGGACGACTTCGACTTCTCGCTCGAGACGACGGACGCGGACTACGTCCTCCTGAACGGCGACGAGGCCATCGGGATGGGCGCCATCGCCGCCGGCTGCCGGTTCTACGCCGGGTACCCGATCACGCCCGCGACGGACGTGATGGAGTACCTGAAGGGCCGCATCGAGCACTTCGGCGGGCAGGTCGTGCAGGCCGAGGACGAACTCTCCGCGATCAACATGGCGCTCGGTGCCGCACGCGCCGGTGCGCGGTCGATGACCGCGACGTCCGGTCCCGGTATCGACCTGATGACGGAGACGTTCGGACTGGTCGCGACGAGCGAGACGCCGCTGGTCATCGCGGACGTGATGCGCTCCGGTCCCTCGACGGGGATGCCGACGAAGCAGGAACAGGGCGACCTCAACATGGCGCTGTACGGCGGGCACGGCGAGATCCCGCGGTTCGTCGTCGCGCCGACGACGATCGACGAGTGCTTCTGGAAGACCGTCGAGGCGTTCAACCTCGCGGAGAAGTACCAGGTTCCCGTCTACCTGCTCGCGGACCTCGCGCTCGCGGTCACCGAGCAGACGTTCTCCCCGGAGGCGTTCGACATGGACGCGGTCGAGGTCGACCGCGGTCGGGTCGTCGACGAGGACGACATCGACGAGTGGCTCGACGAGGAAGGCCGCTTCCAGCCCCACGCCGCCACCGAGGACGGCATCAGTCCGCGCGCGTTCCCCGGCACCGAGAAGGGCGCGCACATGAGCACGGGCCTCGAGCACAACGCGCTCGGTCGACGCACCGAGGAGAAGAGCGTCCGCCTGGAGCAGGTCGAGAAACGCCAGCGGAAGGTCGAGACCGCCCAGGAGCGCGAAGACTGGGACGTCCGCGAGTACGGCGACGCGGACGCGGACAACCTCGTCATCTCGTGGGGGTCGAACGAGGGCGCGCTCGTCGAAGCGCTCGACCTCATGGACGACGACCTGGACGTGCGCGTCCTCTCGGTCCCGTACATCTTCCCGCGCCCGGACCTCACCGAGGACGTGCAGGCCGCCGACGAGACGATCGTCGTGGAGTGTAACGCGACCGGGCAGTTCGCGGACCTCATCGAGCACGACGTCCTCGAGCGCGTCAAGCGCGTGAACAAGTACGACGGCGTTCGGTACAAAGCCGACGAGCTGGCTGCGGATATCACGGAGCGACTGGAGGGTCAAGCATGAGTAGCGACGTCAGATTCACTGATTTCAAGTCCGACAAGCAACCGACGTGGTGTCCCGGCTGCGGTGACTTCGGGACGATGAACGGCATGATGAAAGCGCTCGCGGAGACCGGGAACTCGCCCGACGACACGTTCGTCGTCGCCGGCATCGGGTGCTCGGGGAAGATCGGGACGTACATGCACGCGTACGCGCTCCACGGCGTCCACGGTCGCGCACTCCCCGTCGGCACCGGCGTGAAGCTCGCGAACCCCGACCTGGAAGTGATGGTCGCCGGCGGCGACGGCGACGGCTACTCCATCGGCGCCGGGCACTTCGTGCACGCCGTCCGCCGGAACGTCGACATGACGTACGTCGTCATGGACAACCGCATCTACGGCCTCACGAAGGGCCAAGCGTCACCCACGAGCCGCGAGGACTTCGAGACGAGCACCACGCCGGACGGCCCCCAGCAGCCGCCCGTCAACCCGCTCGCGCTCGCGTTCGCATCCGGCGCGTCCTTCATCGCACAGTCCTTCTCCAGCGACGCCCTCCGCCACCAGGAGATCGTCCAGAAAGCCATCGAACACGACGGCTTCGGGTTCGTGAACGTCTTCAGCCCGTGCGTCACGTTCAACGACGTCGACACGTACGACTACTTCCGCGACTCCCTCGTCGACCTCCAAGACGAAGGTCACGACCCCACCGACCGCGACGCCGCGAAACAGAAGATCCTCGAAGCCGACAAAGAATACATGGGCGTCCTCTGGCAGGACGAAACCGCATCCTCCTACGAAGACACCCACGACGTCGACACCAACATGAGCGAAATCCCCGACGGCGCCCCCGAAGACGGCATGGACCTCGTCCGCGAGTTCTACTAACCACCTTTTTCCTGCGGAGGGTGCGCCTGCGGCGCACCCCCGCTTGGAAAAACGTGGGCGAAAAACTCCCGAGCGCTCACTTCGTTCGCGCTCGGTGGGTGCGCTTGACGAAACCGCCCAGCGACCGCACCCGCAACCGCGACCGCACAGCGACCGCGCCCGCAACCGCGACCGCACAGCGACCGCGCCCGCAACCGCGACCGCACAGCGACCGCGACCGCGACCGCGCCGCCGCTACCGCGACCGTGTCGCTGCTGCGACTGAGGGACGGCGAGTTCGTCGGCGGAGGTTTACGTCTGCTGTAAACCTCTGGGTTGTGTGGTGGTCGGCCGCTTGCGTGCGGGGTCGTCGCTTGCCGAGGGGGTCGTGGTTGCGACGCCTGCCGACCATCGGGGGTGTTCGTTAGTCTTTAACCACCGCGAGCCGAATCAGCGCGCAATGAGTGCCCAGAGTGCGGAGAACGCGGACCTGACGACGGTCATCGGGCTGGAGGTCCACGTCCAGCTGGAGACGGACACGAAGATCTTCTGCGGGTGTCCGACGGAGCCGACCGACGACCCGAACACGCAGACGTGCCCGGTGTGTCTCGGACTCCCGGGCGCGCTCCCGGTGCTGAACGAGGCGGCGGTGGAGGCCGCGGTGAAGGTCGGGAAGGCGATCGACGCGGACATCCCGGAGGAGACGCGGTTCCACCGGAAGAACTACTTCTACCCCGACCTCCCGAAGAACTTCCAGATCACGCAGTACGACGAACCCGTGTGCGCTGACGGTGAACTCGAGATCAGCGTCGGCGGGGAGCGCCGCACCGTCGGCATCCGGCGCGCGCACCTCGAGGAGGACCCGGGGAGTCTCCAGCACGTCGGCGGGAACATCGACAACGCCGACTACACGCTCGTGAACTACAACCGCGCCGGCACGCCCCTGATGGAGATCGTGACGAAACCGGACTTCCGCGAGCCCGAGGAGACGCGCGCGTTCCTCGAGAAACTCGAGGAGGTCCTCGAGTACCTCGGCGTGTTCGACGCGAGCCGCGACGGCAGCCTGCGTATCGACGCGAACCTCTCGCTCGTCCCGAGCGACGAGGTCGACGACGACGGCACCATCAGCGAGGACGTGCTGGGCGCGGCGAACCGCACCGAAGTGAAGAACATCTCGAGTCACAAGGGCGCCGAGACCGCGCTCCAGTACGAGGAAGGCCGCCAGAAGGACCTGATGCGGCGCGGGCGCGCCGTCGAGCAGGAGACCCGGCACTTCAACGAGACGCACGGGTCGACGGTGTCGATGCGGTCGAAGGAGGAGGAGAAGGACTACCGGTACTTCGAGGAGGCGGACCTGCCGCCGCTCCAGGTGAGCCACTGGAAGGACGAGATCTCGATCCCGGAGCTCCCGGACGCGCGACGCGAGCGCTTCCAGGACGAGTACGGGTTGAGCGACGAAGCGGCGTCGAAGCTGACGTCGACGAAGCAGGTCGCGGACTTCTACGAGGACGTCGCCGCGGAGTACGACGCGGACCTGGCGGCGACGTGGGTCGCCGACGAACTCCTCGGCGAACTCAACTACCGCGACATGGCGGTGACGGACGTCGACGACCGCCTCGACGAGGTCAAGCGCCTCGTCGAACTGGTTGCCGCGGACGACATCACCGCGAAGAACGCGAAGGAGGTCGTGCTCCGCGGGATGCTCGACGACGGCGACGCACCCGACGACATCGTCGAGCGCGAGGACCTCGGGAAGACCGACGACGACGCGGTCGCGGCGGCAGTTACGGAAGCGATCGAGGAGAACCCCGACGCGGTCGCGGACTACGAGGACGGCGACGACGGCGCGATCAACTTCCTCGTCGGGCAAGTGATGGGGAAGACCGGCGGGAGCGCGGACCCGGGGACGGTGAACCAGAAGCTCCGCGCGGCGCTCGACGAGTAACGACCCGACGCGGTGCGGCAATCGGCTTGCTAGTCCAGGTCGGCGCCGGGGCGGTTGCCAACAACGCTTTCTCATTCGCTCTCGTCGTAGGTACTGATGAACGGGGGGTCCGGGGTCGAGTCTGACGCGGGCGTGGTGGGCGAACCCGTCGCGATACTCGTCGTCGGTGGGGACGACGAGCTCGCGAGGCGTCTCGAGTCACGGCTCGGTTCGGCGACGGAGGCGTCGGTCGAGGTGGCGAGCGACCGGACGGCAGCGCTCGCCGCGCTCGACGACGTCGATTGCGTGGTTCGAACCGGGCCCGTGAACGACGCGGACGCCGGCGAGTTCCTGGCGGCGGTTCGCGTCCGCGACGAGTTACTGCCGTGTCTCGCGTACGGGCCCGTCGAGGAGACGTGCTCGCTCCTGGAAGCGCTCGCGACCGGGTACACGGACGTCGTTCCGGCGACCGACAGCGGCTCGGTCGACGTGCTCTGCGACCGCATCGTGCGTGCGGTGACGGCGGCGCGGACGCGGTCGCGAGCGAACGAGCAGGCGGCGGCGTTGCGCGCGGAACGCGACCGGTTCGCGGCGCTGTTCGAGAACATCCCCGAACCGACCGTATTCTACGAGCTCGACGGCGACGACCCGGTCGCGTTGGACGTGAACCCGGCGTTCGAGGACGTGTTCGGGTACGACGCGCGGACGGTCCGCGGGGACGTCGTCGACGAGTACATCGTCCCCGACGACCTGCGCGACGAGGCCGCGGAGTTGAACGACCGCATCGCGGACGGCGAGCACCTCGACACGGAGGTTCGTCGGTCGACGACCGAAGGCGACCGCGAGTTCCTGCTGCGGGACGTCCCGCTCGTCGAGGGCGACCTGATGCGGGGGTACGCGATATACACCGACATCACGCTTCAGCGCGAGCGCGAAGCGCGACTCCGAGAGGCGACCGACCGCCTGGAAGCGCAGAACGAGCGCCTGGAAGCGTTCACGGGCGTCGTCAGTCACGACCTCCGACATCCGCTCTCGGTCGCGATGACGTACACGGAGCTCCTGGCGGAGCGATACGACGACGAGGACCTGAACGCCGTCGAGAACGCACTGGAGCGGATGGACGACCTCATCCAAGACCTGCTCGCGCTCGCCCAGCAAGGTGCGGCCGCACAGGACCGGGAACTCCTCGACCTGGAGACGGTCGCACGCGAAGCCTGGGCGGGCGTCGACACCGGCAACGCCACGCTCTCGGTCACGACCGGTGGCGCAGCGATCCGCGCAGACGAGAGCCGACTCCGGCAACTGTTCGAGAACCTGTTCGCGAACAGCGTCGAACACGGTTCGACTGGCTCCCGGACGTCGTCCGGGAACAGCGTGGAGCATGGCTCCACGAGCAGTCGGACGCAGTCCGACGACAGCGTCGAACACGGCGACGTCGCGGCTGCCGACGGCGCCGAACCCCTGGAGAGCGCTGACGGGGGCGCTGACGACGGCGAGCTACACGTGCGCGTCGGTACGCTCACCGACGACGACAGGGGGTTCTTCATCGCGGACGACGGCACCGGTATCCCCGCGAGCGAGCGAGGATCGGTGTTCGAGCAGGGATACTCGGGCGACGACGGCACCGGGTTCGGGCTCGCCATCGTGAAGGCGGTCGCGGACGCCCACGACTGGACGGTCACCGTCGAGGAGAGCGACGGCGGCGGCGCGCGGTTCGCGTTCACCGACGTCGACCTCGTCGCGTAAGCCGAGAACCCACCTCGGACACGCCGTGGGAGTCCCCCTCTCAGGCACACACACGCCGTGGGACTTCCCCTCTCACACACGTTGGTGTGCGCGTCCGCTCGCGTGAGCACGCGTCGGCGCGGGCGCAGTCGAGCACGCTCGCACGCCCCCGCCTTGGGTCGTCGCAGTCTGGCGATTTCGTCGCCCCGAAACGTTGAAACGGGCCTCCGCCGTATCCACGCTCAATGACAGCGACCCGGACCTCTGGGGGTGAGGCATGGAGTTAATCGTCACCGAGAAGGACAACGCCGCGAGACGCATCGCGGACATCCTCAGTGGCGAGAGCGCGACCGCCACGCGAGAGAACGACGTGAACGTCTACGAGTGGGGCGGCAAGCGCTGCGTCGGCCTGAGCGGGCACGTCGTCGGCGTGGACTTCCCGCCCGAGTACAGCGACTGGCGGGACGTCGAACCGCACGAGCTCATCGACGCGTCAGTCGAGAAGACGCCGACGAAGCAGAACATCGTCGCGACGCTCCGACTGCTCGCCCGGCGCGCGGACGTCGTCACCATCGCGACCGACTACGACCGCGAGGGCGAGCTCATCGGGAAGGAAGCGTACGAGATCGTGCGGGACGTCAACGACGACGTCCCCATCAAGCGCGTGCGGTTCTCCTCCATCACGGACCGCGAGGTCACCGAGGCGTTCGCCGAACCGGACGACATCGACTTCGACCTCGCCGCCGCGGGCGAAGCCCGCCAGATAATCGACCTCGTCTGGGGGGCGGCGCTCACGCGATTCCTCTCCCTGTCGGCGCGCCAGCTCGGTGACGACTTCATCAGCGTCGGACGCGTGCAGTCGCCGACGCTCCGACTCATCGTCGACCGGGAACGCGAGATCGAGGCGTTCGACCCCGAGGACTACTGGGAGCTGTTCGCGGAGCTCGCGACCGACGACGAGTCCTTCGAAGCGCAGTACTACTACCTGGACGAGGACGGGAACGAGGCCGAGCGCGTCCTCGACGAGGACGAAGCGGACGCGGTCCTGGAGGCGCTCCAGTCGGCGGCGTCGGCGACGGTCACGGACGTCGACCGGCGGACGCGCATCGACGACCCGCCCGCGCCGTTCAACACCACGCAGTTCATCCGTGCCGCCAGCAGCCTCGGGTACGCCGCCAAGCGCGCGATGAGCATCGCCGAGGACCTCTACACCGCGGGGTTCATCACGTATCCCCGCACCGACAACACCGTCTACCCGGAGGACCTCGACCCCGAAGAACTCCTCGACGAGTTCGTCGGGCACAGCGAACTCGGTGAGAGCGCCGAGAACCTGCTCGAAGCCGAGGAGCTCGCGCCGACGGAGGGCGACGAGGAGACGACCGACCACCCGCCCATCCATCCGACCGGCGAGATTCCGGTTCGGGGGAGCGACGTGGACGACGACGAGTGGGAGGTGTACGAGCTCGTCGTCCGCCGGTTCTACGCGACGGTCGCCGAGCCCGCGGAGTGGGAGCACCTCAAGGTCGTCGCGGACGCCGCCGACCACAACCTGAAGGCGAACGGGAAGCGCCTCGTCGAGGCCGGCTACCACGACGTCTATCCGTACTACTCGACGAGCGAGAACTACGTGCCGGACGTGAGCGTCGACGACGAACTCGCGCTCACCGACCCGCGGCTGGAAGCGAAGCAGACCCAGCCGCCGCGGCGCTACGGCCAGTCCCGCCTCATCGAGACGATGGAGGACATGGGTATCGGGACGAAGGCGACGCGCCACGAGACCATCGAGAAGCTCTACGACCGCGGGTACGTCGAGAACGACCCGCCGGTGCCGACCGCGCTCGCGAAGGCCGTGGTGGAGGCCGCGGAGGAGTACGCGGACCGCGTCGTCAGCGAGGAGATGACCGCACAACTCGAGCAGGACATGGACGCCATCGCCGCGGGCGAAGCGACGCTCGAGGACGTCACCGACGAGTCACGCGAGATGCTCGAATCCGTGTTCGAGAACCTCCGCGCGAAACAGGAGGAGATCGGGACGCACCTCCAGGAGTCCCTGAAGGCGGACAAGACCCTCGGCGAGTGCCCGGAGAGCGGGCACGCGCTCCTCCTCCGGCGGTCGCGTCGCGGCAGTTACTTCGTCGGCTGCGACGGCTATCCGGACTGCGAGTACACGCTCCCGCTCCCGAGCCAGGGGAAACCGCTCCTGCTGGACCGCGAGTGCGACGAGCACGGGCTCCGCGAGGTGAAGATGCTCGCGGGCCGCCAGACGTTCGTCCACGGCTGCCCGCTCTGCGCGAGCGAAGCCGCGGGCGAAGGCCCCGTCATCGGCGACTGTCCGGACTGCGGCGACGAACACGGCGGCGAGCTCGCGGTGAAGACGCTCGAAGCGGGCTCGCGGCTCGTCGGCTGCACGCGCTATCCCGAGTGCGAGTACTCGCTCCCGCTGCCGCGCCGCGGCGACGTCGAGATCACCGACGAGCGCTGCGAGGAACACGACCTCCCGCACATCGAGATCCGCGACGGCGAGGACGACGACGACCCCTGGGAGCTCGGGTGCCCGATCTGTAACTACCGCGAGTACCAGGAGCGCGAGTCCGAGTCCGGGACCGGTCTCGAAGCCGTCGACGGTATCGGCGCGAAGACCGCCGAGAAGCTCGCTGCCGCCGGCATCGAGAGCCTGGACGCGCTCGCGGACGCCGACCCCGACCAGGTCGCGGGCAGCGTCGACGGCGTCAGCCCCGACCAGGTCCGGACCTGGCAAGCGAAGGCCTGATTCGCCGGGCAGCCAGTCGTTCGTCGTTCCGAAGGTGCTTTACGCTCGCGCGGGACTTCTGGGGGTATGAGCGAGCCGTGGGCGGACTGGGAGCACGTCCTGAAACTGGACCCGGACAAGGAGTTGTACGAGGACGACACGTTCGCCGACGTGGCGGCGTGTGGGACCGACGCGCTCGAGATCGGTGGGACGCTCGGGATGACCGAGGAGAAGATGGTGTCGTACATCGAGGCGGCCGCGGAGTACGATATCCCGATCTATCAGGAGCCGTCGAATCCGAGCGTCGTGGTGGATACGCCGGCGCTCGACGGCTACCTCGTGCCCGTGGTGTTCAACGCGGGGGACGTGTTCTGGGTGACGGGCGCGCACAAGGAGTGGGTGCGTATCGAGAACGGGATGAACTGGGAGAAGACGACGACGGAGGCGTACATCGTGATGAACCCCGAAGCGAGCGTGGCCGAGTACACGGACGCGGACTGTGACCTCGCCGCGGACGACGTCGCCGCGTACGCGGAGGTCGCCGAGCAGATGTTCGGCCAGGACGTCGTGTACGTCGAGTACTCGGGGACGCTCGGTGATCCCGAGAAGGTTCGGGCGGCCCAGGACGCGCTCGAGGAGTCCACGCTCTTCTACGGCGGCGGTATCCACGACTACGAGTCCGCGAAGACAATGGGCGAACACGCGGACGTCGTCGTCGTCGGCGACCTCGTCCACGACCACGGCGTCGACGCGGTCACGGAGACCGTCAACGGCGCGAAAGACGCCTAAGACGGTCGACGGCACCGAAGACGCCTGGCCGGCAGATAGTCGCCGCGAACTGACAGCACCATCCCTTAATAGGGTGGTATCGTATCGCGGCGCATGATGCGCTCTCCGGTGGAAGCAGTGCAGGTACTGCATCGAACTGCTGCGACGCGGTGTCGGGTGAGTCGATGGTAGAGCTCCTGTTCTCGCTCGGGCGGCTCGCGGCGGCGTTGTTCCTCGTGGTCCTCAACGGGTTCTTCGTGGCGTCGGAGTTCGCGTTCGTCCGCGTGCGGTCGACGTCCGTCGACCAGATGGTCGAGGAGGGACGCGCGGGGGCGGGTGTCCTCCAGGACGCTCTCGAGCACCTCGACGACTACCTCGCGGCGACCCAGCTCGGTATCACGGTCGCGTCCCTGAGCCTCGGGTGGATCGGGGAGCCCGCGGTCGCCGCGCTCCTGGAGCCACTGTTCGGGTCGGTGCTTCCGGCGGAGACGACGCACCTCATCGCGGTCGTCATCGGGTTCAGCGTCGTGACGTTCCTCCACGTCGTCTTCGGCGAGCTCGCACCGAAGACGCTCGCCATCGCGGACGCCGAACGGATCGCGATCCTCTGCGCGCCGCCGATGAAGCTCTTCTACTACGTGTTCCTCCCGGGGCTGTACGTGTTCAACGGGACGGCGAACTGGTTCACGAGCCTCATCGGGGTGCCGCCGGCGTCGGAGACCGAGGAGACGCTCTCCGAAGAGGAGATCCGGATGGTGCTCGCGCGGTCGGGCGACAAGGGCCACGTGGACGCCGGCGAGGTCGAGATGATCGAGCGCGTGTTCGACCTCGACGACGTCACCGCGCGGTCGGTGATGGTGCCGCGCCCGGACGTGGTCTCCGTGCCGGCCGACGCGCCGCTGTCGGCGGTGCGGTCGCTCGTCGTCGAACACGGCCACACGCGGTACCCGGTCGTGGACGCCGAGACGGGCGACGAGACCGTCGGGTACGTCGACGTGAAGGACGTCCTGCGTGCCGGTGACGCCGACGCGAGCGGGTCGGTGACGGTGGGCGAGGTCGCTCGCGAGATGCCCGTGGTCCCGGAGACGATGGGCGTCGACGACCTCCTCGGCGAGTTCCAGTCCCAGCAGCGACAGATGGCCGCGGTCGTCGACGAGTACGGGTCGCTCGCCGGTATCGCGACCGTCGAGGACGCCGTCGAGGTGGTCGTCGGCGAGATACGGGACGACTTCGACGACGAAACCGCCGAGCGGGAGATCCGTCGTCGCGACGACGGCGCGTACGTCGCGGGCGGGTCGGCGCCGATTCCCGAGGTCAACGACGCCCTCGATTCGGAGTTCGAGGTGGGCGCGTACGGAACCATCGGCGGCCTGGTCTTCGACCGGCTCGGTCACCCGCCGGCGGTCGGCGACACCGTCCGGACTGGCGGGTTCGACATCGAGGTGACGGCGGTCGACGGGGCGCGCATCGAGTCGGTCGTCGTCACGGCCGCCCCCGACGACGAGGACGCGGCGAGCGAGGAGTGACCGTCGGACGCTCCCCCGAACGCCCCGGTCGTCGCGTGTGAGCACGGCGCGTACCGACGAAAGACTGTCTTTATTTGCCACCCTCGGGAACGAGTAGGTATGAGTTTCGAGAACCGGACGTACACGGCGGACGTGACACCTGGCGAGTCGGCGACGATTGCGGGCTGGGTGCACGAGGTCCGAGACCTCGGTGGCATCGCGTTCCTGATCGTTCGCGACAAGACGGGGAAGCTCCAGGTGAAGATAGAGAAGGACGAGATGGACGAGGAGCTCGTCGAGAGCGCGCTCGACGTCGCTCGCGAGAGCGTCGTCTCCTTCACGGGTGACGTGAAGGAGGAGCCGCGTGCGCCGACGGACGTGGAGCTCGTCCCCGAGGAGTTCGAGCTCGTCGCACCCGCGGACACGGAACTGCCGCTGGACCCGAGCGGGAAGGTCGACGCGGAGCTTCCGACGCGGCTCGACAACCGAACGCTCGACCTCCGGAAGCCCGAAGTGAAGGCGATCTTCGAGATCCGCGCGGAAGTCCTGCGTGCCGCACGCGAGTACTTCCGCTCGGTCGGTTGCACGGAGATCAACACGCCGAAGATCGTCGCGACGGGGACCGAGGGTGGCACGGAGCTGTTCCCGATCTCGTACTTCGGCGAGGAGGCGTTCATGAACCAGAGCCCGCAGCTGTTCAAGCAGTTGATGGCGGGCAGTGGCCTGGAGCGCGTGTTCGAGATCGGCCCGATCTTCCGTGCTGAGGAGCACAACACGCCCCGGCACCTGAACGAGGCGACCTCCATCGACTTCGAGGGGACGTTCTGCGACCACGAGGACGCGATGGACGTCGTCGAGGGCATCGTCGTCGCCGCGTACGAGGCCGTGAACGAGAACTGCGCCGAGCAGCTCGAAGCGCTCGACATGGCGGACGCGTTCGAGGTACCCGAGGGCGGGTTCCCGCGCTTGACGTACGAGGAGGCGCTCGACCGCATCAACGCGACGGGCGAGCTCGACGAGCGCCTGGTGTACGGCGACGACCTCTCCACCGAAGCGGAGCGCGCGCTCGGCGAGGAGATCGGGAGTCACTACTTCATCATGGATTGGCCGAGCGAGATCAAGCCGTTCTACATCAAGGATTACGACGACGACGCGGAGACGTCGACCGGGTTCGACCTCATGCATCCGTCGATGGAGCTCGTCTCCGGCGGCCAGCGCGAGCACCGCTACGACCCGCTCGTCGAAGGCTTCGAACAGCAGGGCCTGGACCCCGACGAGTTCGAGTACTACACGAAGATGTTCAAGTACGGCATGCCGCCGCACGCCGGCTGGGGCCTGGGCGCGGAGCGCCTCGTCATGACGATGCTCGGCCTCGGGAACATCCGCGAGGCCGTTCTGTTCCCGCGAGACCGTCAGCGGCTCAGCCCATAGGGCGGAGCCGCTGACAGGCGAACGGGAGCAGGGAGCGAATCTTCGATTCGCGACCGCGTTCCCGCGTGATTCCCAGTGGTCGAGCCCGGAGGGCGAGACCCTGGGAGCATGCGAGTGGCGCGTCAGCGCCTCTCGCTCAGTCGACAACGGCTCTCCCCGTAGGGGAGAACGTTGTCGGTCGGCGAGACCGAAGGTCTCGCCGAATCGCCAGCGTCTGAGTCCGTAGGGAGCGAGGTCGCGGAGCGACCTCGGAAACGCGAACGGCGACCGAAGGGAGCCGTGAGCGCGAAGACGTGGCGAGCCAGCGAGACGCTGACGCGTCTCGCGGTGACCGTCAGCGGCTCAGCCCATAGGGCGGCTGACAGGCGAGCGGGACTATCGAGCGGAGCGAGTGGTTCTTTCGGAGGTGTTCGGTGTGTGGGCCGTGGTGGCTGTTGCTTCGGAGTGAACTTGCTTTCACAGCATTCCAGGTTTATTTCACGTGTGTTTTTGTGGAACGACCTCGTGCGTGGCGGTATGGAACTCGTTACCGTGTTGTTCGTGCTGGCGGTGGTCGTCATCGTGGCGTGGTCGGGTGTCGCCGCGTGGGTGGTTCGCGAGGCGTCCGCGGCGGGCCCGGGGTCGGCCGCGAAGTGGGGGATGACGGTGCTGTGTACGGGGCCGGCGGGACTGGTCGCGTACCTGGCGCTCGGCAGTCCGAAGACGGGCGCGAGACGATAGGTCCTTGAACCGCGGGCGAGGTGTCGGTGGTATGGGCGAGGAAGCGACGGCGTTCGTCCCGGGGCACGTCACGGGGTTCTTCAGTTCGCATCCGGACGACGACCCGACGAAGGCCGGGTCGCGTGGTGCGGGGGTGACGCTCGCGGAGGGCGTGGACGTGACGGTACGGCCGGCGTCGGAGACGACCGTGTACCTGAACGACAGCACGATCGACGTCGAGCCGGTCGGGCGCGTACTGGACGCGCTCCAGGTCGAGGCGACGGTGTCCGCGGAGACGGACCTCCCGCTCGGGGCGGGCTTCGGCGTGTCCGGTGCGATGGCGCTCGGCGCGGCGCTGGCGGCGAACCGCGCGTTCGACCGGCGGCTCTCGGAGAACGAGCTCGTGACCATCGCGCACGGCGCGGAGGTCCAGTCGGGGACCGGCCTGGGTGACGTGGTCGCGCAGGCGAAAGGTGGCGTCCCCATCCGCCTGGAGCCGGGCGGGCCACAGCACAACCTCCTGGACGCGATTCCGGCACCGGCGCGCGTCGAGTACGTCTCCTTCGGCGAGGTGTCGACGGAGGAGGTGCTCGCGGGGAACACCGACCAGTTGAGTCAGGCGGGGAAGACGGCGCTGTCGCGAGTCGTCGGCGAGCCGACGCTCCGGTCGTTCGTGTACGCGTCGCGAGCGTTCGCCAGGGAGGCGGGGCTGCTCACGGACCGCGTTCGGGAGGCGATACTGGACGTGAACGACGTCGACGGGGAGGCGTCGATGGCGATGCTCGGCGACACCGTGTTCGCGCTCGGGACGGGACTTTCGGACGCGGGCTACGACCCGGTCGTGACGCGCTCGCATCCGGCGGGCGCGACGCTGCGCTGACGGCCGCTGCAATCGGTTCGGGGTCGATGCACGCACGAACACGAACGTGTTCTCATCGAAGAATAACCACTAGCGATTAGTATCCGAATATTATTACGGTTGATAGTCCTTCTGGCCAAGTGTGTTAGTCAATGTCTGGACTTCAGGGCGTCAATAACAGCCTGTTCCGGTTGTACGAGCAGTACGTGGGTGAGGCGGACTCGGCGAAGGACGTCTACGGGTACTGGGTGTTCATCGTGGGGTACCTCTCTGGGATGCTCGGCGTCCTCATCTACATCCTCGGGCCCGCGCAGGCGTCGGGGCAACAGTTCCTCCTTCGCGAGATATCGATAACCATCGCGTCGACCGGGCTCGCGGTAGCGTTGTTCGGAATCGTGCTCCTGTTGCCGGTGCGACAGCGCGGTATCCAGGCGAGCGTCGTCGGGCTCGCCGTCGCGCTCGGTGGCGTGACGTGGTTCGTGCTCGCGTACCCCGGTAGTTGGGCGCCGAATCAGGGGAATCCCGCGGTGATGGCGGTGTACGCGGTCGGCTGTGGCGCTCTTGCGGGGATCACCGCGCTCGTTCCGGTGTTGACCGGGGAGCGCGCGATGCTCGTGGAGAACGAGGGCATCGACGAGCATCCACCTATCATGCTCGGCGAGGCCGAGGAGGACGCGATGTTCGCGGTGCATCGCGACGACGCCGGCGACTGGACGTGGAACGTCGTGCACGAGGAGGCGATGGCGGCGGCGACCGGGAGCGCGAAGACGCGCCCGGACGCCGAGGACGCGATCGACGCGCTCAAGGAACAGATCGGGAACGCGCGACTGCTGGAGATCACGACCGCTGCGTTCCGGCTGTACGAGAACGCGGCCGAGGGCTGGCGGTGGATGCTGATGCGCGACGACGGGAGCGTCGTCGCGGAGAGTCACGGCGAGTTCGACGCGCGCGACGGCGCGGAGGGCGACGTGAGCTTCCTGAAGGACCGTGCGCCGACCGCGGAGGTCGTCGACATCGAGGGGGCGGCGTTCAACTATCGGCAGGACGACGACGGCTGGCACTGGGAGCTGCTGGACGACGACCGCCGGCCGTTGGCGTCGGGCGTGGCGGCGGCGAACAGTCGGTCGTCGTCGGTCGACGAGGCCGAGCGCGCGGGCGACCTGCTCGCGGCTGGCCGCACCATCGTCGTCGAGTCGTTCGGCGTGGAACTCTACGAGGCCGGTGACGGCTGGCGGTGGCGTATCGTCGACCCCGAGCAGCGCGAACTCGTGACGTCCCGGGATGCGTTCGACGGGCGACGGTCGGCGGAGGCCGCGGCCGAACGCGTGCTCGACGACCTCGGGGACGCGGGGACGACGGTCGCGGGCGACCCGACGTACGAGGTGTACGAGGACGACGACGCGTGGGAGTGGCGGCTGGTCGACGACGCGGACGACGTCATCGCGCGCCACCCGGAGCCGCGCGCGGACCGTGCGAGCGCGGAGGGGGAGGCGCGCGAACTCAAGTCCGGGGCGACGGACGCGGACGTCGTCGACGTGGACGGGGCGGCGTACGAGACGTACCCCGGGGCCGGGTCGACGGCCGAGAGCGAGGAGTGGCACTGGCGGCTCGTCACCGAGGACCGGTCGGTCGTCGCGGACAGCACGGAACCGCACGACTCCGACGAGGCGGCGCGCGAGGGAATCGAGCGCGTTCGAAGCCAGGCCGCGGAGGCGGACCTCATCGAGTTCGACGAGGCGGCGTTCCAGGTGTACGAGGCCGAGACCGGCGAGTGGCGGTGGCGGCTCATCGACGAGGACGGCGCCGTGATGGCGGACTCGGGGGCGGAGCACGACTCGCGCGGCGAGGCGACGGAGGCGATGTTCACGCTGAAGGAGAAGGCGCCGGACGCGGACATCATCGAGATCGACACCGCCGCGTTCGAGTTGTTCCGGGACGACGACCGCGGCGGCTGGGGGTGGCGGCTCATCGACGAGGCCGGGAAGCTCATCGCGGAGGACCCGCACGTGCACGATTCCCGGGCTGGTGCGCGCGAGGCGATGAACGAACTGACGTCGGACCTCCACGCGGACGTTCGGACGATGGACGCGCCGGCGTTCCAGACGTACACGGACGGCGAGGACTGGCGGTGGCGGTTCGTGCTCCCGGAGAACCGGACGGTGGCGGTGTCGGCGACGGCGCATCCGACGCGCGACGACCTCCACCAGTCGGTGTCGGAGCTGCGCGACGACGCGGCGGTCGCGTCGGTGTTCACGGTCGGCGAGCTGTCGGTGCAGCTCCAGGAGACCGACGAGTGGCGGTTCAAGCTCCTGG
Source organism: Halorubellus litoreus (assembly GCF_037081675.1). GTDB lineage: Archaea > Halobacteriota > Halobacteria > Halobacteriales > Natrialbaceae > Halorubellus > Halorubellus litoreus. Next base: position 171,586 of record NZ_JAZAQL010000001.1, read on the forward strand.
ACCGCGACCGCGACGTGCTCGCGGACGGCGAGCAGTCCTACGAGACCGAGGACGCGGTCCGGGGGGTCGTGGAGGACCTCCGCGTGGACGCGTCGGACGCGCCGGTGTTCGTGCAGGACGCCGCGATGTGGGTGACGCAGGACGACGACGGCTGGCAGTGGGAGTTGCTGTCGGCCGACCGGGAGTCGCTCGCGACCGGTCCCGAAGCCCGGCGGTCGAGCTCGGAGGTCGTCGACCAGCTGGAGCGCGTGCAGCGGCTCGCGCCGGAGGCCGGCGAGGTCGACTTCGGCGTGGCGAGCTTCGAGGTGTACCCCGAGGACGAGGGCGACGCGCCGTCGTGGCGCTGGCGGCTCCTCGACGACGGCCGGACGGTCGTCACGGAGGGCGCGACGTCGTACCCGAGCGAGCGCGCCGCTCGTGAAGCGTTGGACGACGTCCGCGAACTCATCGGCGGTGCGAGCATCCTCGAGATAGATTCCGCGGCGTTCGAGCTGCACGCCGAGGACGACGGCTGGCGGTGGAAGCTCGTCGACGACAACGGCGACCCGATGGCGACGAGCACGCAGGTCTACGAGACGCGCGTCGAGGCGCGCGAGGCGATGAACACGGTGAAGGCCACCGCGCCGGACGGCTGGGTGAACTTCGCCGAACGACAGCGCGTCTGACCGGCTTCGCGGGGTCGACCCGTACTCGCGGCGGTTCCGACATTTTTTCACGCGTTCACCGTCGAGGAGTGGTATGAGCGAGGTGGACGTGCCGGAGGATCATCCGCGGTACGAGTCGTTGTTGACGCGGCACCGCATCGAGGACGGGGTGGCGAAGGGCATCACGAGCCAGCAGGGACTCATCGCGCAGGGGCGCGGCGAGGCGTTCGATTACCTGCTCGGCGAGGAGACGACGCCGAGTGCTGACGAAGCGGAGCGCGTCGCGGCGGCGCACCTCCTGCTCGCCGAGCACGCGGTGCTGTCGGTGAACGGGAACGTCGCCGCGTTGTGTCCGGGCGAACTCGTCGAGCTCGCCGACGTGGTGGGCGCGGACCTGGAGGTGAACCTCTTCAATCGGACCGAGGAGCGGATGCGCGCCATCGTCGAGCACCTGGAGGCCCACGGCGCGACGGACGTGAAGGGGCTGGCGGCGGACGCACGCATCCCGGGGTTGTCCCACGAGCGCGCGAAGGTGGACGCGGACGGCATCTACGACGCGGACGTCGTGCTCGTTCCGCTCGAGGACGGCGACCGCGCGGAGGCGCTGTCGGCGATGGGGAAGACGAACGTCGTCGTGGACCTGAACCCGATGTCTCGCTCGCCACAGACCGCGGCGGTTCCGGTCATCGACAACGTGGTGCGTGCGATACCGAACGTGACGCGGCACGCCCGCGACCTCGCGGACGCGACCGACGACGAGTTGCGCGATATCGTCGACGCGTTCGACGCGGAGGCGGCGCTCGCGGACGCCGAGGCCCGCATCCGCGACGGCGGCGACGGCAGCATCGACTGACGGAGCGGCGCGGTCTCGACGGTGGCGGGTGCGGTCGCGGCCGGCGTGCTGGCGGCCGCGTGCGGGAGGACCATGGAAGCCGAAAGGCGTTAGTTTGTAGACAATAGTTCGGTGGATAGAGATGCATATCGAATCGGGCGAACGGGAGGTGCGGTCGCGGTGACGGACCTGGCGGCGGACGCGGTCGACCGCCGACTCGACGACCCCGGTCGCGCGTACGACGCGCTCACGGGGCTGGATTCGTGGTTCGAGAACAAGCGCGTCCGGCGACTGCGGCGCGTGCTCTATCCCGCGTACCGCGTCGAGTACGCGTACGGGTCCGAGGCGGGGAGCGAGTCCGACGGCGCGGATGGGGACGGCGACCGGCGGACGGCGGTCGCGGTCCTCGACGGCCGCGAGGGCGATAGCGAGCGCGAACTGGCGCGGTACCGAGAGACCGTCCACGAGCCCGAACCGCTGGACGCGTCCCGGCTGGACCTCGGTACCGACGGTCGTGCGGGCACCGCGATGCCGCTGTCCTACCAGGTCGACGACGGGGACGCCGAGCGCGCGTTCCGCGAGCGCGCCGACGAGTGGCAGCGGCGAGCGAGCGCGAGCGACGAGACGAGCGGTCGCGTCGCCGACGCCATCGCGGACCGCCTCGGGTTCCCGAGCGACCTCGACCCCGAGGGCTTCGAGGGCGTCGTGGACGTCTCGCGGGTCTACCTGCCGTTCTGGTGCGTCGAGTACACCGCGAAGGGCGAGGACGAGACGTGGCTGCTCGGCGTGCGCGTCGACGACCGACGCGTCAGCCGACACCCGTGGGTCGCGCACCTCGTCGTCGACGAGCACGGCGACGAGTACCGACGCGTCGACCCGCTCGGTCACGGTGGCGGGGAGGACGCCAGCGTGGACAGCGAGTCGAGCGACGGCTCACTCGGCGACGTCGTCGGTGCTGGCGACCAAACGGCCGAGGGCGACGGCTCGACGTCCGGCGACGGTGCGTCCCAGCCTGGCGACGTTCGGACGCCGGACGGCGTGAGCGACGCGACGGCGTCGGCGTTCGACGCGGCGCCCGACCGGCGCTTCGAGGACGTCGGTGGGATGCACGACCTGAAGGCGGAACTCGAGGAGGGCGTGCTCGCGCCGCTCGCGACCCCGGAGCGCTACGAGGAGTACGGGCTCGGGGCAGTCAACGGCGTGCTCCTGCACGGCCCGCCCGGTTGTGGGAAGACGTACCTCGCGCGAGCGCTCGCCGGCGAGCTCGACCGGGCGTTCGGTGCGGTGACGCCCGCGGACCTCTCCAGCAAGTGGGTCGGGGAGGCCGCGGACAACGTCGCGGACGTGTTCGCGGTCGCGAAGGCGAACAAGCCCTGCGTGGTGTTCGTCGACGAACTGGACGCGGTGGCGGGCGACCGCGATAGGCAGATGACGAACACCGAACAGCAGATGGTAAACCAGTTGCTCGTCGAACTGGAGGACGCGGCCGACGAGGACGTCGTCGTCGTCGCGGCGACGAATCACGTGCAGGACGTCGACGACGCCATCCTCCGGTCGGGGCGGTTCGACAAGCACGTCGAGGTCGGGCCGCCGGACGCTGACGCTCGAAGAGAGATACTCGACGTCCACCTGCGCGGGCGACCGACGAGCGACGACCTCGACCTCGGGCCGGTCGTCCGGCAGTCGGCTGGGTTCGCGGCGAGCGACCTGGAGCTCGCCGTCGAGGAGGCCGCACGCGCCGCGCTCGACGCGGACGCGCCCGTCGGGACCGACCACTTGCTCGCGGCCGTCGACGACCTCGAGACGAGCATCGGCGACTGGCTCGACGAGTACGACGTCGGCACGCCGCCGAGCCGCGCCGGCGACCTCTCGGTGCCCGGTGACGTTGCCCTTCCCGCCACGGACGTCGTCGACACCGAGGTCGCGCGGGACTTCGAGGCGGTCCCGGGGATGACGGGAACGACGCGCGAGCTCGACGACCGCGTCGTCCACCCGGTCGCGAGCGCGGACGTCTACGACCGCCACGGTATCCCGGGGCTCGACGGCGCGCTCCTGTTCGGCCCGCCAGGCTGCGGGAAGACGTACCTCGCTCGCGCGGTCGCCGGCGAGCTCGACGTGCCGTTCCTGTCGGTGACGCCGTCGAAACTCGTCACTGACTGGCCGGGGTCGCCCGCGGAGGACGTCGCGGACGCGTTCGCGCTCGCGAAGGCGAACGCACCGAGCGTGCTCTTCCTCGACGACCTGGACACGCTCGCGGCCGCGGACCGCGGCCGCGGGAGCGCCGCGGAGCGCCGACTGCACGACCAGTTGACGATGGAGCTTCGCACCATCGTCGACCACGACGTGCTCGTCCTCGGCGCGACGCACCTCCTGAGCGACGTCGACGACGCGGTCCTGCACGCCGCGGCGTTCGACGAGCGCGTCGAGGTCCCGCCCCCGGACGCGGAGACGCGCGCCGCGGCGCTCGACGCGGCGGTCGACGACGCGCTCGCCGCGCCGACGCTCGACTGCGAGCGCGTCGCAGCGGCCGCGACCGGGTACGCCATCGCGGACCTCAAACTCGCCGCGGGGAACGCCGCGCGCGCCGCACTCCGCGAGAACGCCGAGGTCACGACGAACCGACTGCAGGCGGCCGTGGAGGCGACGCCGTCGACGCTCGCGAACTGGCCGGACCGCGAACGGTACAGCGAGAGCGAGCACGGGTCCACGCTCCGCTACATCGCCTGACTACCAGTGCGGTCGACGCTCCGCTACATCGCCTGACTACCCCCGCGGCTGGTTGGCCGTCCGTCGGCTCGACGCCGCCGTATCGTTTTCACGGCGGGGCTCGTATCGTGGTGTATGCCCGAGAAGCCGACGCTGTCGCTGCCGGGGAACTGGCGGGAGGTGAACGACGAGGAGTCGGTGGTCTTCTCGCTGCCGACGATGCGCGTCCGCGGGCACACGGTCGTCCACGAGGACGCGGACCTGCGGGACGCGGTCCGCGAGGCGACGGATGGCGCTGTCGACCAGCCGGTTCGGTTCGCGTTCGCGACGCATCTGGCGTTCGAGCCGCCGCTGCCGCCGGGCGCTGGGGTGGCGTCGGTGTTCCCGACGGTCCGAGAGGCTGCGGAGCGCGAGTTCGCGGCGGACCTCCGCGAGCGCGGGTTCGAGACGGTGTCCCGGGGGCGTCGTGACCGGACGCGGACCGACGAGGGCGTTCGCGTGGCGCTCCGGCAGTACGACGCGGCCGTGCCGGTGAACGGGGCGCGCGTGGACTGCGAGGGCTGGCTCGGCGTCTGGCACGACGCGGGCGACGTCTCGCTCGCCGGCGGCGCGTACGTCACGCGCCCCGTCGGCGGCGTCGACGTCGAGCCGGGTCGGTACCGCCGCGAGCTCCTGGAGGCGATCCGGACCGTGGAGTGAATCGACTCGGTTCGCATCCGGCGGCCGTCAGGCCGCCGGTTCCGGGTGGGTTCGGTTGGCATCCGGAGCGTGGAGTGAATCGACTCGGTTAGCATCCGGCGGCCGTCAGGCCGCCGGTTCCGGAGGGTTTCGTTCGGTACCGGCCCGTGGGCCTTTTCGATGTCGTCGATTCGGGAGCCGCGCGTACCGAAACCCATTTCTACCACCCGAGTATATCACTAGGTGGTATGAAGGACTTCGATTCGTTCAGCGACGTCGGCGAAGCACAGGTAACCCAGGCCATCGGCCAGGAATGGAGCGACGAGTTCCTCGACTACTCTGACACCGACGTCATCGTCGTCGGCGGCGGGCCCTCCGGCCTCATGGCCGCGAAAGAACTCGCCGAACGCGACGTCGACGTCATGGTCGTCGAGAAGAACAACTACCTCGGCGGCGGCTTCTGGCTCGGCGGCTTCCTCATGAACAAGGTCACCGTCCGCGACCCCGCCCAGAAGGTCTTCGACGAACTCGACGTCCCCTACGACGCCGCGCGCGACACCGACGACCTCTACGTCGCCAACGGCCCACACGCCGCGTCCTCGCTCATCAAAGCCACGTGCGACGCCGGCGCGAAGATCCAGAACATGACCGAATTCACGGACATCGTCGTCCGCGAAGACCACCGCGTCGCCGGCATCGTCATGAACTACACGCCCGTCCACGCCCTCCCCCGCGAGATCACGTGCGTCGACCCCGTCGCCGTCGAAGCCGACCTCGTCATCGACTCCACCGGCCACGACGCCATGGCCATCAACAAGCTCGACGAACGCGGCGTCCTCGAAGCCCCCGGCATCGAAGCCGCGAACGAACGCGGCCAAGTCATGGACTCCTCGGACGCCGACTCCTACGGCGCCCCCGGCCACGACTCCCCCGGCCACGACTCCATGTGGGTCGGCCAGAGCGAAGACCAAGTCGTCGAACACACCGGCCTCGTCCACGACGGCCTCGTCGCCTCCGGCATGGCCGTCGCCACCGCCTACGGCCTCCCCCGCATGGGCCCCACCTTCGGCGCCATGCTCGTCTCCGGCAAGAAAGCCGCCGAAGTCGCCCTCGACGAACTCGACGTCGACGCCCCCGACATCGAACTGAACAGCAACAACACCACCACCGCGCCCGCAACCGACGACGACTAAGCGACCATCTTTTTCCGGCGTCGGGTGTGCTCGCTGCGCTCACACACCGCTCCTTGGAAAAACATGGGTGAAAAACCTCCCGAGCGCGTCGCTCCCTCCGGTCGCTCGCGCTCGGTATAGGTGCGCTGGCGGCGACCGCGCCGCGACCACAACCGCAACCGCCACCGCGACCGCACAGCAACCGCGACCGCCACCGCACAGCAACCGCCACCGCGGCTGGGTTTACGTCTCGTGTAAACCTCGAGATGGCGTGACATGCCACCGACACCTATTTGATCGGTGGTGTCCTCGTTTCGGGTGCTATGTGTCGAACGCTGAGCGTTCGTGGTGGCAACCGCGAGTCCGGTGTGGCTCGCGGCTGGGTTCCGCGAACGTACTGAGAACCTGCTGTTCTGTGTAGTCGAATCACTCGATAGCGGCCGCGCTGGCCGACGTCGAACGGGTGTCGTTCTCGGAGGTGGTCGGGGTGCGTCGTAGCGACGCGTTCCTGGCGACGAGCCGGGAGGACCGCGGCGAAGAACGCGACGACGTCCGACTCGCGGTTCGGGCGGGGCTCGTCCGCCAGTTCGGGAGCGGCCTCTACGGGTTCGCGCCCACCGGCGAGCGCGTTCGCCAGAAGATAATCGACGTGGTCGCCGCGGAGATGGACGCCATCGGCGGGCAGCGCGTGAGTCTCCCCCAGCTCAACTACCGCGACGTGTGGGAGGAGAGCGGTCGCTGGGGGAGCTTCGAGGGCGAGATGTTCCGCCTGGAGAACCGCGACGGCGTCGAGATGTGTCTCGCGCCCAGTCACGAGGAGGGCGTCGTCCACCTCGTCGACGGCGTCGTCCGGTCGTACGACGACCTCCCCCTGCTCGTCTACCAGATCGAGTCGAAGCACCGCGACGACCACGCGCGAAACGGGCTCTTGCGGACGAAGGAGTTCACGATGAAGGACGCGTACAGCCTGCACGCGACCGAAGCGGGATTGCGGGAGACGTACCGCGAGGTCCGCGCCGCGTACTGTCGCATCTTCGACGCGCTCGGGCTGGACGTGGTCGTCTGCGACGCCGACAACTCCGTGATGGGCGGGAGCGCGAGCGAGGAGTTCGTCGCGCCCGTCGACGAAGACGGGACGCTCGACCTCGTCGCCTGCGAGCGCGACGACTGCCGGTTCGGCGTGACGGACGAACACCCCGAGTTCGGCGCGTACCGGCGCGAAGACGGCGAGGCCGTCGACGGAACCGACCGCGGGGGAACGAGCGGCGTCTGCCCCGACTGCGGCGGCGCGCTCGCCGCGACCGAGGGCGTCGAGGTCGGGCACGTCTTCCAGCTCGGCACGCACTACTCGGACGCGATGAACCTCGCGGTCGACACCGCTGACGGCGACCGCGCTCGCGTCGAGATGGGGAGCTACGGCATCGGCATCACGCGGATCGTGCAGACGCTCTGCCTCCAGCACGCCGACGCGGATGGCTGTCGCTGGCCCGTCACCGACCGCGGGACGGTCGCGCCCTACGAGGTCGCGGTCGTCCCCCTCGCGTACGAGGGCGACGTGAGACGGGCGGCCGACCGCGTGCACGACGAACTCGAGGCCGCGGGCGTCGACTGCCTGCTGTTCGACGACCGCGACCAGACCATCGGCGAGCGGTTCGCGGAGAGCGACCTCCTCGGCGTCCCCACGAAGGTCGTGCTCGGGAACCACTACGCCGACACCGGCGAAGTCGAACTCGAGACCCGGGACGGCGACACCCGCTACCGCGCGCTCGACGCCGCCATCGCGGAACTCGCCGGCTGAACGGCCCCGTCAGTCTTCGTCGTCGACGAGCGTCCACGCGTACTCGTCCTCCGTGACGAGGACGTCCGGCGAGAACGCGACGCGGACGTCGCTCGCGGTGACGTCCGCGTCGACCTGGACGGCGATCCAGCCGGTCGACGTCGCGCCGACGGTGAGTTCGCGGACGCTCCGATAGACGCCGTCCTCGTAGGACGCGGGGAGGCTATCGGGGCCGTCGACGGACTCGTTGAACGGACGCACGCCGGCGGACGGCGTCGCGGTCGCCCCGCCGTCGACGTGCTCGACGCCGACCTTCACGAACAGGAACTGCTCGCCGGCAGGCGCCGTCACGGTCTCCGTCCCGCCGTCGTCGGTCGCGCGCTCGTACGACTCCACGAACTCGTAGTCGACGACCCGGACCTCAACGGTCGCGTTGTCCTGGTCGAGTTCGACGCGCTCGCCGAGCGCGTACGTGTCGTCGCCAGCCGTGGTCGTCGCCGGTGCAGCGGAGTCGGTGGTCGTCGGGGCGAACGTCGGCGTGTCGACGCCCGCGGTCGAACAGCCCGCGAGCGCGACCAGCGCCGCGGCGACCAGCACGCCGACGACGCGTCGATTCGATGACATGGATCTACGACGCGGACGTGCCGCTTAGGCCTTCCCCCGGGTCGACGCGGCCGCGAGTCCGGCAGCGGTGCGATTCCCGGTCGTCGACCGCTCGACGACGACGGTGTTCCCGTCGCCCATCGACACGACCGCCGCGTCGACGAACGCGCGGTCGCCGGCGAGCAGGAGCGTCACCGTCTCGTTCACGCGAACGAGCCGGAAGGAGGCGTTCACGTCCCGCTCGCCCCGCCAGTCGTCGAACGCCGCCGCGAACTCGTCGGCGTCCCCGGTGGTGTCCCAGCGCATCGCCCACGTCAGGTTCCGCGTCTCCCCGCCGGGCCCGGAGACCATCCGGAGTTCGTCGCCGCCCCAGCCGGCGGCCGCGGTCGCGGACGCGTTCGCGTCGAGTTCCCCGCGGAGCGTCGCCCACACGTACGCCTCGCCCAATCGGTCGCCCGCGCTCTCGAACCAGCCCTCGCCCTCGACCGCGACCGCTATCGGCCGCACGGGCTCCTCGCTCGCGGTGAGGTTGTGCATGAGCTGTTCGGTGGTCTCGGGCGGGTTCGCGTACACCCAGGAGACGTTCGCGGGGTCGTCGAGGTGGTGCTCGGTCCAGCGCGCCCCGAAGTAGTACGGTGCGCGGAACACCCGCCAGCCGTCCGGGCCGTCCACGACCGCCTCGCGCACCATCCGCACCTGTCGCTCGACGCCGTCGCGCTGATAGCGCTCCGTGTACTCGCCCGCAATCCACACCGAGGCGCCCTCGACGGCGCCGCCGACGGCGAGCCGGCCGTCGGTCGTGACGGGGCTACTGGGCGCAGTCCACCCCTGCTGGAACTGGACGCTGTGGAACTGCTCGTGCACCACGACCTGTTCGACGACCGCGGGCGACGCACCCGCCGGCTGGACGTAGATGCGACCGTCACCGGTCGCGAGCCCGTGCGGGTCGTCCTCGGGATGCTTCACGAACTCCTCGAGGCCCAGGAGGACCTTCCGCGGGGTGTCTCGCGACCGGAAGTACTGACTGAGGTTCCGCGTGCCGAGCGTCGGCTTGTCGGCGTCCACGCCGAGCATCGCGGTGAGGTTCCGGAACGTCTCGGTGTCGTTCACGGCCAGCGATTCGGGGTCGGGCACGCCATCGCCGTCGTCGGTCGGGTCGGCGCTCGTCGACGTCTCGTCGGCCTGCGAGGGCGCGTCGGTCGTCGACGTGGCGGTCGTCGCGTCGCTATCCGCTTCCGGTTCGGTCGCGTCGTCGGTCGCGGTCGGCGCGTCCGTCGGGGTCGTCGGGCCGGTACACCCGGCGACGACGAGGAGGGCGACGACCGCGAGCACGGGGAGGGCTCGCATGGTTGCAGCTCTCTCGCGATGCACAAAAGGCTCGCGGAGCTATCGCGCTTCTACGCTGATTCGCTCGCACCGGGGATGCGACCGCCGGTGACGCGGACGACGCCGAGGAGGTGCTCGCGGTGGAACGTCGCGCTGGCGCGCTCCCGGAGCGCGTCCCGGGCGGCGGTGACGCGGTCGCGGAGGACGTCGTGTGGTGACGGGTCGTACCGGAACTTGAACGTCGGCGGCGTCGAGACGACCGTGAGCGCGCGGAACGCCGCGTTCAGCGGGCGCGCGACCGCGCGGTCCGAGAGCGCGCCGTCGACGAGGACGACGTGGCCCACGTCCGGAGGGGCTTCCGGGTCGGCGGTCGTCTCGCGGTCGGTCGCGACCACGTCGCACCAGTCCGCGACCGCGCTCGCCGGGTCCTCCAGCATCCCGACGACGAACGACGCGAGCACGCCGTCGACCCGTCCGTCGACGGGTGGTCGCGTCGCATCGCCCTGGACGACGTGGACGTTCCGCCAGCCGTTCGCGGCCACGAGTCGCTGCGCTCGCGCGAGCATCCCGCCCGTGAGGTCGACGCCGACGACGGTCCCGGTCGGGCCGACCGCCTCCCGAAGGTAGGGGAGGTTCGCGCCCGTCCCACAGCCGAGGTCGACGACGGTGTCGCCACGAGAGAGGTCGAGCGCCGCGACGGCCTCCCGACGCAGCCGGCCGATACCGGGCGTGAACCGCGCGAGCCCGTCGTACAGCGTCGCCCAGCGCCCGTAGAACGACTGTACGGACGTCGCACGCTCCGCGCGAGCGTCGGCGCGCGGGCCGCCACCGCCACCGCGCGAGCCGCCGTCGCCGCCGCCACCGCGCGAGCCGCCGTCGCCGCCGTCACCGCGCGGGCCGCCACCGCCGCCGTCACCGCGCGGGCCGCCTCCGCCGCCGCGCGGACCGCCTCCGCCGCCGCGGGTCGTCATCGCACGACGTCCCGCACCGCCTCCGCCGCACTCACCGAATCCTCCGCGAGCACGTACACGATGGGTTCCACGCCGTAACTCCCCGTCTGGTAGAGCACGGTCGCCTCCGGACGCTCACTGAGTGCGTCCGCGACAGCCGTCTCGATGTCGTCCTCGCCCTCGAACTCGACGGTCTCGCGGCCCTGCGCTTCGAGCGCCGCGAGCACGTCCTCGTCGTACCGGACGTTGATCGCCGCCGTCACGTCCGCACCCGCCGCGCGCGCCGCGAGCAGGACGCTCGCGACGTACTCGCTCACGCCGAACTCCGGCTCCGCCGGCACCGTCGCCCGCCCCTTCACGTCCACGATGCGGCCCGGGACGCCCGCGACGTCGTCGATGGAGTCCGCGTCCGGCGTGCACGCGACCAGGTTCGTGCCGACGTTCGGGATGAGGCGCGCGAACCCGCTCGCGTTCTCCAAAACGCGTAGCCCACGACGGAGCGAGGAGAGCACGCGCTCGGCGGTCCGCAGGTCGCTCTCCGGGTCGTGGATCGCGAAGTCGCTCCCGTACTCCGCGAGTTCCGGGACCTCGTCGCGGTGGATGGTCGCGAGCAGGTCACCGCGCTCGAGCCGTCGGATGAGGACCTCCGCCTCGACGAGCGCCTGCACCGGACTCATGTCGCCCGCCGCCAGCCCCTCGCCGACCGTCTCGACGAGCTCCTGCACGCGGTCGTCGTCGAGGATGGCGTCGTTCCGCGCGACGTCACCGTGCGCGTACTTCGACACCGCCGACTGCGAGATACCGAGCGCTTGCGCGACCTCGCTCTGCGTGAACCCGCGGTCGCGGAGGTCCGCGGCGAGCATCGACCGGTACGTCGGCAGGAACTCGTCGACGACGACCTCCTCGATGAACTTCATCGCCCGCCTCCCCCGGCGTCGTCGCCGGCATCGCTCCCGGCGCGACCGGACGCGGCATCCACGCTCCCGTCGTCCCCGGCGAGCTGGTCGCCGCCGAACTCGCTATCGGACCCGATGCGCGACGCCTGCGGGCCGTCCTGGTCCTGGTACTTCGACCCGCGCTCGCTGCCGTAGGGGCGCTCCGCGGGCGTCTTCAGCTCCGTGAAGATGAGCTGACTGATGCGCATCCCCGGTGTGAGCGCCACGGGCGCCGTCCCGAGGTTCGACAGTTCGAGCGTGATCTGCCCGCGGTACCCGGGGTCGACGACGCCCGCGGTCGCGTGCACGACGACCGCGAGCCGCCCCATGCTCGACCGCCCCTGGACGTGCGCGATGAGGTCGTCGGGTATCTCCACGCGCTCGTAGGTCGTCCCGAGCACGAAGTCGCCGGGGTGGAGGATGAACTCCTGGTCGGGGTCGACGACGGTCTCGCTGACGTAGTCGTCGACCTCCTGCTCGGCGTTCGGGTGGATGCAGGGGATGTTCGCGTGCTGGAACTCGAGGAACTGCGCGCCCAGTCGCAGGTCGACGCTCGCCGGCTGTACCTGGAGGTCCGGGTCGTCGAGCGGTTCGACGACGAGGTCGCCGCCGTCGAGGCGCTCGGTGATGTCCGCGTCCGACAGTATCATGCTCGGCACGAGGACGGCGCGCTCCTAAAACCACCCGGTCGTACCAGCGACCACGGGACTCGGACCCACGGTCGTTCTTTATGCCGGAGCGCGCCGAATCCACACCCATGGCACTCGACCTCGAGGTACCCGACCCGCCCGACCTGTCGAACCGCGGGACGCCCCGCGACTTCGAGACGACCGACGCGGACGAACCGCCGGATTTCCACCGCGAGGACCTCGAGACGCTCCTGCACGACGCCGCGTGGACCGTGGGGTTCGAGGAGTGGCTCGACCGGACCGACCTGACCGTCGACCACGTCGAAGCGGTCTCGGCGCTCGGTCTCTTCCAGGCACTCGACTTCTACTGGGACCCGACCGACGACCGGGTTCGCCACGACGTCCCCACGATTCCGGCGGACTGGCGAGAGCGCGCCGAGACCGCAGCCCTGGACTCGTCGGACATCTCGCTCGTCAGGTCGGAACTGGCGGACCTCGGCCGGACCGTCCGCGAAGCGCTCGCCGACGAACTCGAGCGAAGCGACGAGGTGTCCGCGTCGCTCTGGGTGGACGACCCGTACGGCGACCGCGACGAGTAAGCCGACCGAGACCCGTACGGCGACCGCGACGAGTAAGCCGACCGAGACCCGTACGGCGATCGCGACGAGTAAGCCGACCGGGGCCTGGAGGCCCATCGGGACCGTCGCGTCCCGAGAACCGGTCGAGGACGGCCAGGTCCGTCGAACCCTCGAACCAAAACGCCGCTCGTGCTGGTGGACGCGAAGGGGAGTGACTTTGAACGAGGGCCGCCTTCGGCCGGGTATGAAGCAGGTCATCGCCGCACGCACGGACCTCGACATGGGCCGCGGGAAGCTCGCGGCGCAGGTCGCGCACGCGTCGCTGTCGGCGTACGAGGACGCCGACTCGCGGACGCGCAAGGCATGGAAGGGCGAGGGACAGAAGAAGATCGTCGTGAAGGTAAGCGGCGAGGACGAGTTGTTCGACGTGGCGAGTCGCGCGGAACGCGAGGGCCTCCCGCACGCCGTCATCCGCGACGCGGGCCACACCCAGCTGGAGCCGGGGACGCCGACGACGTGCGCGGTCGGCCCCGGTCGGGACGACGTGGTCGACAACGCGACCGGCCATCTCTCGCTGTACTGATGACCGAGACCGATACGCCGGACGTGACCGATTCGCCGGACGTGACCGATACGCCGGACGCGACCGGTTCGCCGGACATGACCGACTCGCCGCGCGTCCTCGTCGCCGGGGAGACGCTCGTCGACCTCGTCGCACCCGACGAACCGATGGTGACCGCGGACGCGTTCGACGCTCGCGTCGGCGGTGCGCCCGCGAACGTCGCCGCCGGGCTCGCGGCGCTCGACGAACCCGCGTGGCTGTGGACGCGAGTCGGCGAGGACGGGTTCGGCGAACGCTGTCGGCGCACGCTCGACGCGCACGGCGTCCCCGACCGGTTCGTCGAGGTCGACGCCGAGCGCGAGACGACGGTCGCGTTCGCCGCACGCGAGACCGCGGGCGACGACGACCTCGCGTTCACGTTCTATCGCGGCGCCGACCGACACCTCGGCGAGTCGGCCGGACCCAGCGAGACCGGAGTTCCAGACGACGAGGGCGCGACCGACCCGGTTGACGCGCTCGACGGCGTCGACGTCGTCGTCGTCGGCGGCATCGCGCTCGCCAGCGAGCCCGCGCGCTCGGCGGTCCTCGACCTGGCCCGAGCGGCCGCGGACGCCGACTGCACGCTCGTCTTCGACCCGAACGCTCGCCCGGCCGCGTGGCCCGACGACGACTTCCAGACCGTCACCGAGCAGGTGCTCGCGCTCGCGGACGTCGTGAAGGCGACCCCGGCGGACCTCGCCGCCGCCGGGTTCGACGTCGCGAGCATCACGCCCGGCGCGGACGACACCGAGCCGAGACCGGCGAGCGCGCCGGCGCTCGCCGAAGCCGTCTGCGAGCGCGGCCCGCACACGACGTTCCTGACGCTCGGGAGCGACGGCGCGGCCGCCGCGAGCACCCACCGGTCGCCGTTCGGCCGCGGCGGCGCCACCCATCACGGGTACGACGTCGACGCAGTCGACCCGACCGGCGCCGGGGACGCGTTCCTCGCCGCGGTCGTCGCCGAACTCGCCACTGGCGCGACCGACCCGTACGCCATCCTGGACGTCGCGACCGCCACCGGCGCGCTCGCGACCACGAACCCCGGGGCGCTGCCGTCCTTGCCCGACCGCGACGCCGTGGACGCGCTCGTCGCCGACGACAGCATCGGCGGCGACGGAGGCGGAGCATGACGCGCGACGCCCACCCTCGCGAGCGAGCGGTCGGCATGGACGTGTACGCGAGCGACGTCGACGGCGTCGGCGGCCGCCTCCGCGACCGCGACGAGCACTTCCGCGTCGTCGAACGCGAGGCGTTCGCGACCGAACCCGTCGACGCCCCCACCGGCGACTACCCCTACCTCGTGTGTCGCGTCACCCTCCACGGGTGGGACACGAACGACTACGCCCGCCGGCTGAGCGACGCGATGGGCATCAGCCGGGAACGCGTCTCCTGGGCGGGCACGAAGGACAAGCACGCCGTCACCACCCAGCTATTCAGCGTGCAGGGCGTCGACCCCGACGACCTCCCCGACGTCGACGGCGCCGACCTCGAGGTGGTCGGGCGCGCCGGGCGCGACATCTACTTCGGGGACCTCGCCGGGAACGAGTTCCAGGTCCGCGTCAGCGACGTCGACCACCCCGAGAACGCGGCCGGGGTCACGGACGCACTCCAGGAGTGGGGTGGCGTCGACGAGACAGGGGACGTGGATGGCGATCGCGAGGTCGCCGTCCCGAACTTCTTCGGCCAGCAGCGATTCGGAAGCCAGCGCCCGGTGACCCACGAGGTCGGCCTCGCCATCGCGCGCGGCGACTGGAAGGGCGCGGTGCTCGCGTACGTCGCGAACCCGAACGACGCCGAACGCGAGGGGACGCGCGAGGCCCGCGAGATAGCCGGCACCGAGGACTGGCAGGCGGCGCTCGACGCGTACCCGCGTCGCCTCCGGTACGAGCGCACGATGCTGCACACGCTCATCGAACGCGACGCGAGCGAGCCCGCGGACTACCGGGCGGCGCTCGAAGCGCTCCCGTCGAACCTCCAGGCGCTGTTCGTGCACGCCGCCCAGTCCTACGTCTTCAACAGGGTCCTCAGCGAGCGCCTCCGCCGAGGCATCCCGTTCCATCGCCCCGTCGCGGGTGACGTCGTCTGCTTCGCCGACGCGGACGCGCCCGACGACCTCCCCGTCCCCGACACCGACCGAGCGCAGCGCGTCAGCGACCGACGCGTCGACACCATCGCCCGCCACTGCGAGCGCGGCCGCGCGTTCGTCA
The DNA here is from genome assembly GCF_037081675.1 of Halorubellus litoreus. Taxonomy (GTDB): domain Archaea; phylum Halobacteriota; class Halobacteria; order Halobacteriales; family Natrialbaceae; genus Halorubellus; species Halorubellus litoreus. The sequence goes on from NZ_JAZAQL010000001.1 coordinate 187,224, forward strand.
CCGCGCCGCTCGTCGGGACCGACACCGACCTCGCCGACGGCGAACCCGGCGAGATAGAACGCGACGTGCTGGAGGACGTCGACCTCGAACCCGGCGACTTCGACCTCCCCGGCGAGTTCGACAGTTCGGGGACGCGCCGCGCCATCCAGATAACGACGCCGATGACGGTCGAGGAACCAGAAGACGGCGACGCGCTCGACTTCTCGTTCGCGCTCCCCTCCGGGAGCTACGCGACGACGGTGCTCCGCGAGTACTGCAAGGTCGACCCGCTCGACCTGACCTGAACGACCGCGCACTCCCGAGTGCGAGGCTACTCGATGGTGAGGTCGCCCGGTCGACTGCGAGCTTACTCGATGGTGAGGTCGCCCGGTCGACTGCGAGCTTACTCGATGGTGAGGTCGCCCCCGTCGGTCGCGTCCTCGTCCCACTCCAGCTCGAACTCGACCTCTATCTCCCCCGAGCCGCCGGACTTCGACGTCTCGCGTTCGACCTCCACCTCGAACTCGACGCGCGCCGGCGGCGCGAGCGTCACCGACTCCCCGCCGGACTCCAGCGTGAACTCCTCGCCGGAGTCGAGGTGGTCCGCGACCGTCCGGAGGTACGCCGCGACCTCGGTCGTCTGCATGTCCCGCTCGAACTCGAACAGCGTCTCCTCGGGCATCCCCCAACGTACGCGGCGAGGCGTAATGGCTGTATCTACGCCTTTCGAGGGCTCGGTTCCGACGGGCGGTGGCGTCCGGTCCCGACGACCAGTGGCGCTCAGCCGCCCCCGAGTTCGCGCTCGCAGCGCCCGAGCCACTCGTCCTCGTAGCGCTCCGCGCTCCAGGTCTCGCCGACGAGGTCCCGCACCGAGTTCACGCCGCGCTCTCTACACCAGTCGCGACAGGTTCGATAGACCGCGAGGTCGACATCGTCGTCGCTCGTCGCGTCACGGACGCGGAGCGACCGCTCGCCCGCGAGGAGCGCGCACACCGCTCTGGTGTGGCCGTCCAGGAGGAGCCACGAGTCGTTCGCGTGCGCCGCCCCCAGTCCCTCGTTCGCGGGGTGTTCGACGCGCGCCACCGGGAGCGCCTCGTACTCGGGGTCGTCGACGTCGAACCACGAGAGGACGCCCCGGAGCTTCGCCGCGCTCAGGCAGTACTGCGTCGGCTCGGGCGTGCCGATGGCGAGCGTGAACGCGTCGTCTCCGTCCCCGACCATCGAACCGGGTCAGGACGCCGTGCTGACTATCTTCACGACGTCGCCCTCCTCGAGTTCGCGGTCCTCGCCGACGTCGCGCCCGCTGCGGGCGTCGACGGCGTGCAGGTAGCCGTCGCCGATGTCCGAGTGCACGGCGTACGCGAGGTCGACGGGCGTCGATTCTCGAGGCAGGAGGAAGGCGTCGGGGAGGACGTTCCCTTTCGCGTCCGTCCACTTGCTCTGGTCCTGCACGGGGAACAGCGTGATGCGGTCCAGCAGGTCGTAGACCGCGTAGTCGATGGCACTCTGGACGCCGGTGCCGCCGTACTCGGTCATCGCGTCCCGGAGCCCCTGGAGGCGCTCGCGCTGCGCGTCGGTGACGTCGCCGAGAATCTCGAAGTCCGCGTCACCGGGGTCGTAGTCGACGACGCCCGCCTCCGCGCCCTTCCGCAGGGCAAGCTCGCCCTCCGCAGTCGCGGGGATGACCGGTTTGTCGAGATCCATGAGCGCCTGGACGTTCTCCTCGGGCGCGACGTCCATCTTGTTCGCGACGACGACGATCGGTTTCGTGCGTTCGCGGACGAGCCGCGCGAGCGTCTCCCGGTCGTCGTCCGTCCAGTTCTTCGGGTCCGCGGGATAGTCCATCTCGCGCAGGACCGCCTGGACGTCCGCTGGCCCGGCACCGAACCCGGTGAGCATGTCGCTGAGGGCGTCGTCCATGTCGAAGTCCGGCGACCGCGACTTCCGCTCGATGCCCTCCCAGTTCCGGTCGACGATGCCCGCGAGCCAGAGGTCCATCTCCTCCTCGATGAAGTCGACGTCCTCGATCGGGTCGTGCGTCCCGATGTCGACGGGTTCGCCCTCGGCGTTCGTGCCGCCGGAGGCGTCGACGACGTTCACGATGACGTCCGCGTTCGTGAGTTCGTCGAGGAACTGGTTCCCGAGGCCCTTCCCCTCGTGCGCGCCGGGAACGAGCCCGGCGACGTCCAGCAGTTCCACGGGGACGTAGCGCTTCCCGTCGTGGCAGTTCTCGTTCCCGCAGCGCTCGTCGCGGTCCAGGCACGGACAGTCGGTGCGAGCGTGCGTGACGCCGCGGTTCGGGTCGATGGTCGTGAACGGATAGTTCCCGACGTCGACGTCGGCCATCGTCGCCGCCTTGTAGAACGTAGACTTGCCCGCGTTCGGCTTGCCAGCGAGCGCGATAGAGAGCATACCACACGATTGCGCCGGCCGGCGAAACACTCTTTCGGTCGGCAATCGCGAACTCGGCCATGAAGCGGGCGACCGTCGACTCCTCGCGCGGCCGCGACGCCGTCGGCGAAGCGCTCGACGCGAACGCGCTCGCCGCCGTCCGCTACCGGCTCGCGCCCGGCGAGGGGTTCCCGAGCGGCCTGCACGCGCACCACGACCAGGAGGAGGTGTTCGTCGTGCTCGAAGGCGAAGCGACCTTCGAGGTCCTCCCGCCCGCGGAATCGTGGGACGACGGCCGCCCGACCGGCCGCGAGGTCACCGTCGCTGCAAGTGAAGCGGTGCGGTTCGCGCCCGGCGAGTTCCAGACCGGCCGGAACCCCGCGACCGCCGACGAGGCCGTCGTCGCGCTCGCACTCGGCGCGCCGAAAGGCACGAGCGACGTCCGCGTCCCCGCCGCGTGTCCGCGAGCCGAGTGCGATGCACTCGCGCTCCGACTCGGCACCGGTGGCGCCACGTTCACGTTCGACTGCCCGGCGTGCGGCGACTCGTTCGCGCCCGCGCCCTGTCCCGCCTGCGAGAGCGGCGACCTCGCCATGCACCTCGACGCGGACGGCCACCCCGTCGCCAGGTGCGCGGACTGCGAGTGCGAGTTCGAACGCCCACCGTTCGAGAAGTGACCGGTTCCAGACGCACCGTTCTCGCCGGCAGAGAATCACGGCCGCGCTATATCGCCCCGACGTGCGTCCGTACTGGTATGTCCACGACACACGACCACTCGAAGACCCAGGAACTCGCCGACTTCAAGAACACGATGAACGACTTCGTCGCGGAAGCCCCCGAGATCAAGGAGTTCTCGGCGTTCGTCGAGGGCGCCGAAGCGACGAACGTCATCGACCACAAGACGAAGGAACTCGTCTCGCTCGCCATCGGCGTCGCCGTCCGCTGCGACCACTGCATCCTCTGGCACACCGACGCCGCGCTCGACGCCGGCGCCACGCACGACGAGATCGTCGACGTCCTCAAGGTCGCGGTCGTCATGGGTGGCGGCCCCGCACTCACGTACGCCGTCGACGCCTACGACACGCTCCGCGCACTCGAGAGCGACCGCGCCGAGAACTGAACTCGCGTCGAACCCAGCGGACAGCGGTCCGCTACTCGACGCTCCGTCCGCTCAACCCGAGCATCTGGACTTCGCCGCGGGCGCGCATCCGGCCGTCGACCTCCGCGTTCTTCGAGAGCTCGAGGTCCTTGCAGCCGATGTCGCCCAGTACCTTCGCGCCGGGCGCTATCTTCACCTTCCCGTTCCGCGTCGTGACGTCGCCGTGGATGCGCGTGCCCTCGCCGACGACGATGTCGCCTTTCGCGCGGAGACTCCCGAAGACGTTGTTGTTCTCGCCGATGTCGATCGATTCCGCGCGGACGTTCCCGTGGATGCGGCAGTCGTCGCCGATGGTCGCAGGCGTCGACACCCGCCACGCGTCGTCGTTCACGGTCGCGCCGCGCGGGACGACGAGCGGGTCCTCCTCGACCGCCTCCGTGTCGAACGCCTCGTCAGCGAACGCCTCGGCGGCCTCGTCCTCGCCCATGAGCACGAGCTGCTTGAGGTACATGAACAGGAAGACGACGGTCGGCATCGGGTTCCGGATGACGATCCAGCCGTTCGCCTCGAACCCCTCCTCGATGTCGACGTCGTCGCCGACGTCCAGGTCGCCAGCGACGCGGAGTTGGCCGCCGACGTGCACGCGCTCGCCGACGTACGCGTCCCGGCCGACGAGGACGTTCCCGGAGACGTCGCTCCACATGTCCAGCCGGAGGTCGCCTTCGGCTTCGACGTTCCCGCCGATGGTCACGCCCTCGCCGCACAGCACGTTGTGCCCACGGAGCCCGAACTCGATGGTCGAGCGCCCGCCGACGACGACGTCGCCGGCTGTGACGAGGTCGTGTTCCTCGACTGTCGTCTCGTCGGGGATCTTGAGCTCGTCGAGCGGGTCCGTGTGCAGTGACACGCGTGTACGTACGTCCCTCGGGGGTCTTAAAGTTCGCGCGAGCGTCAGACGCGAGTCAGACGGGCGGCGTCTCGTGGTTCGAGCACCCAACTCGAGTCGCGAGTTCGAGGGACGCGACAAGCGAGAGAAATAACTGCGTTCGCGGTCAGTTCTCGGGTATGACGACGCTCGCTTTCGACGAGGACGGGGTCGACGTGGTGTACGAGGGGACGGAGTTCCGGATGGAGCGCGACCTCATCGAGGAAGCCACCGACAAGGACTACTACGACGTCACCGACCACGAGGTCATGAAACTCGTCGCCGAGCAACCGAACCTCACCGGCGAACCGCGGCTCGTCCGCGACATCGTCCGGGACTGACGTCGTCGCACCGACGTCAGCGTTCGACGTCGCGAGGTCAGTCGACCCGCAGCGATCGCGGGTCGAACCGCTCGTTGACGCCCTCCCAGTGGTACTGGTCGCGGTCGGCGCGCGTGTCGAGGTACACCTCCACGCCGTTCCCGCCCGGGTCGTCGAAGTACAGCGCCTTGCTGATGCCGTGGTCGACCGGCGACACCGGCACGTCCCGTTCTCGCAGGCGTTCGTAGACCGCGGCGAGCGCGTCGCCGCTCGCGACCTCGAACGCGGTGTGGTAGAGGCCGACGCCGGGTCCGGGTGGGTCGGCGTCCGCGCCGACGCCCTGGAGCGCGACGTCGTGGTGGCGGTCGCCGAAGCTCAGGAACGCGAACGAGCCGTGGCGTTCGGTCACGTCGAGGCCGAGCACGTCGCGGTAGAACTCGACGGCGCGGTCGACGTCGCGGACCTTCAGATGGACGTGCCCCACGAGGTGCGCGCCGTCCTCGCCGCTCGAAGAACTGTCGCTCATGGGGAGTCTACGTCGTTCGTCGACTTAGCGGGCCGGGCGGCGGCGACTTCCTCCGACTCCCAGTCATCGGCCGTCTACTCCAACTCCCAGTCATCGGCCGTCTACTCCGACTCCTCGTCGCCGGGGTCGTAGCGGTCGCTCGCCGCGGTGAACCCGGCCTCGTCGAGTTCGCGACTCCGGCGGTCCTCGGCGACCGCGAGCGCCTCCGCGCTCGGGTTCGCGTCGTCCGTGATGCGCGCCCACGAGTCGTGGACCTTCGAGTGACACCAGCGACAGAGCGCGACCGTTATCTCGTGACTCGGGCCGCCGTCGGTGTCGTCACCGTCCGGAGTGTCGGTTCCGTCGGCGGCTCCGTCGCCGGTTTCGAGCGGTGCACCCGTCGCGTCCGCGGCTCGACGGGCAGCGTCGTCGGCGTACGACAGGTGGTGTTCCTCGATGAGGGGGCGGTCGTCGTCGTGCGCCATCCGGCGCTCCTCGAGCCCGCAGCGCGCGCACCGCTTGCCGCTCGTCGTCGACCTGAAGTGCGGGCAGTCGCGCCACGCCCAGTCCGGGCCGACGTCCGCGACGACCGGGCACGCGAGGTCGTCGCGGCGGCGGTCGCGCGCGAACTCGGGGTCGTGGCGGGGGTGCTCGAACGCGTACCGGCACGTGCCGTCGCTCGTCAGGTGATCGCAGACGTCGACGTGCTCGTAGGGGTCGTCCACGCCAACGCCCGTGCCCTTCGGCGTCTTCTCCATGCGTCGAGAACGGATTCAGTTTCGAGTGGTCGGTCGTCGTCGTTACTGGACGGCTTCGGTCGCCTCGCGCATCGCCGCGAGCGCTTCCTTCAGCGTCTCGACGTCAGTGGCGTACGAGATGCGCGCGTACCCCTCGCCGTGCGACCCGAACGCCTCCCCGGGGACGACGACGACGTCGCGCGCGAGCACCTCGTCCACCCAGCCGTCGGGGACCTTCGGCATCGCGTAGAACGCCCCCGAGGGCGTCGGGACCTCCAGGCCCATGTCCTCGAGGCCGTCGAGGACGACGTCGCGGCGTTCCTCGAACTGCGCGACCATGTCGTCGACGACGTCCTGCGGGCCGCTGAGCGCGGCCTCCGCGGCGTACTGCGCCGGGGCGCTGGCGCACGCCTGGATGTACTGGTGGACGCGGAGCATCCGCTCGATGCGCGGCGTCGCACTCGTCACCCACCCGAGTCGCCAGCCCGTCATCGAGTACGTCTTCGAGCACGCGCTCACGACCGCGACGTTGTCGGACTCGGCGAACGCGAGCGGCGTGTGGTGCTCGCCGTCGAACACGATGTGCTCGTACACCTCGTCGCTGATGCAGAGGACGTCGTGCTCGTCCGCGATGCGCGCGAACTCCATCATGTCCGCCTTCGACTGGACCGCGCCCGTGGGGTTCGCGGGCGAGTTCACGACGAACGCCGCCGTGTCCTCGGTGATGGCGTCCTCGACCGCGCCCGGGTCCATCGTGAGGTCGTCGCGGAGCGGCACCGGCACGGGCTCGCCGCCCGCGATGTGCGTGAGGTTCTCGTACGCGACGAACCCGGGGTCGGGATAGACGACCTCGTCGCCGGGGTCGACGTGCGCTTGCATCGCGAGATGCAGCGCCTCCGACCCGCCCGCGGTCGCGATGACGTCCTCCGGGTCGACGTCCAGATTCTGGTCCTCGCTGTACCGGCCCGCGATGGCTTCGCGGAGCGCCAGCGTCCCCTTGTTCGACGTGTACGCGTCCGCCTGTCCGGACTGGATGGCGTCCACTGCTGCCTGCCGCGCGTGCTCGGGCGTCGGGAAGTCGGGCTGGCCGAGCCCGAGGTTGATGGCGTCCTCGCCGGCCGCCTCGAACACCTCGCGGATGCCGCTAATCGAGACCTTCGTCGCTCGCTCTGCGAACTCCGTCATACCTGAACGCGCGAGCGCCGCCACCGTAATCCTACCGTGAGAACGAGTACCGAACGAGTCGACTCGATGGTCCCTGCGGAACGACCGCTACTGGTACATCCGGAGCGGTTGCGCCTGCGAGGACTCCTCCTCCTGGGCTTGCTGCATCTTCGCGGCGAGCTGCTCCTTCTTCTCGCGGATGTCCTCCGCGTGCTCCACGAGGTCCGAGACGTCCACGTCGACGTTCGCCAGCGGCGAGATGCCGTGCTCGATGAGGACGCGACTCGCCTCCGGGTCCGGGAACTGCGGGTCGCTCTCGACGACCAACGCCACGCTCTCCAGGTCCTGCTCGGCGGCGCGGTTGACGAGCGCGCCCGTCGGCCCGGAGATGACGCCGCTCTCACTCGGCAGGTCAACGTCCAGTTCGTCCAGCAGCGAGCCGCCACCGCCGGTGCCGACGCCGTGCATCGCCGGCGGCGCGTCGTCCTTCTGCGCACCCATCCCGCTCAGATAGATCGGCGTCACGTTCGCGTCGACGAGCCACGTCGTGAAGCAGTCCGCGAACTCGCGGACAGCCTCCTTGTTCACGGGGATGTCGCTCTGGAGGACGAGCAGGTCCGCGTCGGCCGCCGCGTAGATGCGGACCGGCGGCCGGACGTCGCGTTCACCGTCGTGATACACCGCGACCGGCGCGAGCGACTCGCAGTGCACCGTCGCGTACAGGTCCATGTCGAGCGTCTCGACGAGGTGGTCCGCCGCGATCTTCCCGACCAGTCCCACACCCGGAAGACCCTCCACGAGGAAGGGGTCGTCGAGGCTGACGTCCAGTCGTTCCTTGACGTGTGCCATGCGCGAACCCACGCCGGGCGCCCCGATAAAACCGAGGGCGGTTCGGCGTCGTCCATCGCCGCCGCCCACCCGACAGTGCCTCGCCAACTCAGCGCCGCATCTCGTCGTAGAGCGCGTCGGCGCCCGCCGCGTCGACGCTCCCGCGGTAGAACCGGACGTCGTCGAGGCGCCCCTCGAAGTGCCCGTCGTACCCGCCGTCGTCCCCCGACGGCGGGAACCCCATGCGTACCCCGTCGATGCCGGCGGCGCGCCGTGGCTGGTATCCCTGGTCCGCGTCGACAGCGGTCGCCGCGACCTCGGTCCCGTCGACGAACAGCCGCGCCTCGGCGCCGGGTTCGAGCGACGCGACGACGTGGTGCCACGCACCGGCGTCGAGCACGCGGTTCGCGGGAACGGACGCCTCGTAGTCCATCCGGTAGGTCCGCGCGTTGTACCGCGACACCCGGACGTTCCCGTTCCGGAGACTGACCGTGATGCCGCTCCCCGGCGAGACCGCGTACCAGTCGTCGAGCGCCGCCGGCGCCATCCAGAACGCCGTCGTGACGGGGTCACCGACGTCGAAGTGCTCGCCGAGCGCGTCGTACGGCAGGTCGTAGTAGCCCGCCCGCGACCCCGACCCGCGACCGCGGAAATCCAGGACGGTCCCGCGGTCGTCGTCGACGAACGCCAGCCCGCTCGCCGCCGGCTGCCCGTCGACGTCGTTCACCGAGTCCGCGAACGAGCCGTCCAGCGCGTGCCGGACCACCGGTTCGAGGCCCGCAGGCCCATCCCCCGGGGTCGTTTCCGTCTCCGTCTCCGCCTCAGTCTCCGTCTCAGTCTCAGTCTCCGTCTCTGTCGCGGTGTTGGTCTCGGCCTCGGTCGCTGTCTCCGCTTCGGTCGCGGCGTCGGCCTCCGTCGCGGTCGCCGACGCGATGGCCGTCCTCGTCGTTCGTCCGGTCGTGGCCGCACGCGTCGTCGTTCCCTCTCCCCCACTCGTGAGTCTGAGGCACCCACCACTCAGTAGTGGCGCGAGCACGCCACCGACTCGAAGGAGCCGGCGTCGCGTCCGCCCCGAACTATCGTCGGTCACGCCCGACACCTTCGTCGGCGAGTACTTTCCATCATCGCGTGACCGATTCCGTCATCCCGTGAACAGCGCCAACGCAAGCACCCATCGCTCGCGCTCGGCGACCGCGACCCGAAACCGACAAGCGACCGCCCGCGCTACGGCGGGGCATGGAAGTCTTCGAGCGGTACCGGGACGTCGTCGACGACTACGACGCGTTCCTCGCCGCGTGCGAACGCGGTCTGCCGATGGCGGTGCGCGTGAACACGCTCCGCGCGACGCCCGACGAGGTCGTCGACGCGTTCGAGGCCGAGGGCATCGCCGTCGACCGCGTCGACTGGCATCCCCACGTCCTCGTTCCCGACACCGACAAGCCCGGTACGACGTGGCCGGCGTACCACGGCTGGGCGCACGGCCAGGAGGAGGTGTCGGCGATCCCGGCGACCGTCCTCGGCCCCCAGCCCGGCGAGCGCGTCTGGGACGCGTGCGCCGCCCCCGGGAGCAAGACCACGCAGCTGTCCGCGATGATGGACGACGAGGGCACGGTGGTCGCGAACGACAACAACCTCGGCCGGCTCTCCGCGCTCCGGTTCAACACCGAGCGCCTCGGCGTCACGAACACCGTCGTCACGAACCAGGACGCCCGGAACTTCTCCCTGAAACCGTTCCGGGACGAGGACGAGGACGACGAGGACGTCGCGTTCGACCGCGTGCTCGTCGACGCCCCGTGCTCGTGCGAGGGCACCATCCGGAAGAACCCGGACGCGCTCGACAACTGGAACCTCGGACACGTCGAGCAGGTCGCGAGCGTCCAGAAAGGCATCCTCCGGCGGGCCGCGCAGGTGACGCGACCCGGCGGCATCATCGTCTACTCGACGTGCACGTTCGCCCCCGAGGAGAACGAAGCCGTCCTCGACCACGTCCTCGCCGAGGAACCAATCGAAGTCGTCGACTACGACCTCCCCCTCGAGCACGTCGACGGCCTCACCGAGTTCGACGGCGAGGAGTTCGACCCACAGGTACAGAAAGCGAAGCGCGTGTACCCGCATCACAACGACACGGGCGGGTTCTTCACCGCGAAACTCGAGGTGACCGCAGAATGACCGACGAAGCAAGCGCGAACGACGACGCCGACGCGAACGACGACGCGGACGCGAACGACGAGACCGTATTGGACGCCAACGACGGCCAGCAGTTCGACCGACTGCCCGCGACCGCGGCCGACCGGACCGTCGAGGGCCGCGCGACTCGCGAGGGAGTCCTCGACTGGTGGGAGGAGCGGTTCGGCGTCGACCCCGAGGTGTTCGAGGGGCACTCGTTCTGGGAGAAGGGCGCAGGGAAGGTCTGGGTGTTCGCCGGCGACCTCCCGGACCCCGCGCGAGACGTCGAGGCCGCCGGGATGACGTTCCTGCGGACGCGCCAGGAGCACTGGAAGCCCACCACGGACGCCGCACAGCGGTTCGGGCGGCACGCGACGCGGAACACCATCGCGCTCGACGACGACGAAGCGAAGCGGTTCGTCGCCGGCGACGACCAGGACCTCGACTGGGACGGCGACTGGGGGTACGTCATCCCCGTGCACGACGTCGCCGGCCGCCAGGAACCGCTCGGCGTCGGTCTCTACGTGTACGACGAACTGAAGTCGATGGTCCCGAAGGGCCGCCAGCGCGACGTCTAACCCGTCCCCCCATTGGGGACGGTTCCAGGCCGTAGCAACTGGTTACAACCATTCTTGGACGGTTCCGTGGTACTAGGACTCGTGGGTCCAACGACCCGCGTCCACCAATGTCCCTCGACCAGATAGCACGCGACAAGGGAGCGCTCGTGACAGCCACGCCAGACCACTCCATCGAGGACGCCGCGAAACTGATGGCCGAACACGAAGTCGGCTGTATCGTCGTCGAACGCGACGACGAACCGATCGGTATCGTCACCGACCGCGACGTCGCCCTCGGCGTCGTCGCCGCCGAGAAGGACCCCGCGAGCACCACCGTATCGGACGTCATGACTCGCGAGCCCGTCACGGTCCACGTCGACGACGGCGTCTACGAACTCACGGAGGCGATGCGCGACAACAGCATCCGACGGATGCCGGTCGTCGACGACGACGGCACGCTCGCCGGGATCGTCACGCTCGACGACGTGTTCGTGCTCGTCGCCGACGAGATGCACGGCCTCTCCGAGGTCATCCGCGCCGAATCACCACCGTACTGACCGACCGCCGGAACCAGGGCCGCACCGACCGACCCAGGGTTCATCCGCGATGGGGCGGCCACGGTCGACGTGACCTGACCGCCAGCGGGGCGCACCACGCCGTCGCACGATGCCAGTGCGCCCCGACCCCGTCCACCACCCACTCCGAGCCGTGAGAAACGACCAGCGGTGGGCGGTCGCACCAGGCATCGTCAGTAAGCCCCTCACCAGTCGCGACAACGTTCGACCAGAGAGAACCCGTCACTTCTCGCGGACGGTTCCACCCGAAAGTCCAGTCCACTCGACGCGGTACCCGAGCGTCGAGAGCGCCGCGCTCGCGTCGTCGAGCCCGTACTCGTCGAGCACCGCCTCCGCGTCCCCGTACGCCATGCCGTCCGCGAGCTCGCTGGCGGCGTCGTCGAGGACCGCGGGCCGGACGAGCGTCCGCCCCACCAGTTCGTGCTCGGGGAACGCGACGTCCGCGAGCGCGTCCTCGCTGACACCCTTGCGTTCGGCGAGCGCAGCGAGCGTCACCACGTCGTCCGCGGGCGTCAACGACCCGGGGAGCGCCGCCGCCGCGTCCGCGACCAGGTCCCGCTCGTACTCGCGGAGGACGTCCACGACGTCCTTCACGCGCACCGAACCCGAGTACGGCACCACCGCCGCGTCCGTCGACGCCACGTCCTCGCCGACGCCAAGGGACTCGTCGACCGCCACCACCATCTCGACGTCCTCAACGTCCGCGAGCTGGGAGAGCTTCTTCTCCACGTACTCGGGCGTCCAGAACCCCATCACCTCGAAGAACACCCTGAAATCCGGGCCAGCGTCCGAGTCACCGCCGGGCGCGTAATCGAACGCGAAGTCCGGGATCATGACGCGATACCCGGTCGCGAGCGGCTCCGGCTCCCGGGACAGCACCCAGTCGAGGTCGAGCCCTTCGAATCGCGCCGCGAAGTCCGCCTCGACGCCCGAGTCGAAGGAGACCTCCGCAACGGGTTCCGCGTCCGGCACGCGCACCGGGTCGTCGTCCGAGAGGACGAGCTCGCGCTCGGTCCCGTGGTCGTCGACGGTGGCTTCGAGCCGCCACTCCGACGCCTTCGCGACCGTCCGGAGGAGCCGCGCGAACCGCGTCCCGTAGCGACGCGACCGCGAGAACAACGCGTCCGGGCCGGTGACGACGACCTCCCGGACGGTGGGCGAACCGTCGGCCACGCCGTCGTCGTCCGACTTCCGTATCTCGTACATGAGTCGCAGGCGCTTGACCGCGGAGACGAGCGCTTTCGGGTCAGACGAGCGCACGCGGACCTCGACGGCGTCGAACAGCGCCGTCTGCGCGAGCGAGAGGTTGTACTGCGCGAGCAACCCGTCCGGGTCCCAGGGTGCGTCGAACGACGCGAGCACCTGTCGTTCCTCGAGGTCCGCGAACAGCGACGCGTCCACGTCGTCGACGGCGACCGCCAGCGAGTCCGCGGCGCGGTCGAGCGCTCGCTCGCGCTCCGCGGGCGTGACGACGCCGTCGAGTTCCTCGGCGGCGACGAACGCCGCCCGGCGTACACTCGACGGCGTAACCGGCGCTCGCGTCTCGAATCGCGCCGCGTGCTCGCAGCACTTCGCGAGCCCGCGAACGAGCTTGAAGTCCTCGGCGTCCCCCTCGAGCTCTCGGAGCGCGCCGTCGAGGTCACCTCGCGTCTCGTCGACGTGCCCCTGGAACGTCCCGACGACGCGCGCCGCCAACGGACGGTCCTCCCGGTCCGCGAACACCGGCTGGTAGCCACCGCCGCGGCGCGACACCCGGAGGAGGTCCTTCGTCAGCACGTCCACGAGTCCGAGGCGCGGCGACAAGGATGTGACGCCTCACCGTCGACCGACGACGACGGAGGGCCACGCTGGAGGAGCCGAGCGGGCGGTGGAGAGCACAAAGGTTTCATGCGGCGTCGCGGTTACTGGCGAGTATGCGCCGTCGTCGCGTCCTCACCGCGCTGTCGTTCGCCGCCACCGGGCTCGCGGGCTGTACCTCCGGGCCGGCGAAGTCCGGCCCGAAGTGGGGGCCGCCGGAGACCGAACCCGGGACGCCGACCAGGGACGATTCCACGACCCGACCGACGACGAGTCCCGGGTTCGGGCTGCAAGCGAGTTTCGCGTACCAGACGAGTACCGCGACGGACGGGTTCGCCATCACCGTCACCGTCCGGAACACCGTCGACCAATCGCGTCGCGCCATCCTCGTCGTCACCTGGAGCGCGGGCGACGACTCCCGGACGGAGGAACGACGCGTCTCCCTCGACCCCGGCGAGTCGACGAGCTACGAGATGACGTTCCCCGAGGTCGGCGACCTCTCATTCAGTTGGCGCGACGCCTGACGCGTCGACACCCTGTCCATCGAGCACGCCCCACCCGAGACGTCACGGCGTCATCGGCGGCGGCTGGCGACGCGCTCTTCGGCGGTATCCTGACTCACTATCTCGTAGAGTCGCGCGGTCTTCCCGTCCCGTGGCCGGAGGATGCGGCCGAGGCGTTGCGTGAACTCGCGTTCGCTCCCGCTCCCCGAGCAGACGACGCCGACGTTCGCCTCGGGGACGTCCACGCCCTCGTCGAGGACGTTCGAGGACACGATCCGGGAGTACCGGCCGTCGCGGAACCGCTGGAGGACCTCCTTGCGTTCGCTCGCGCTCGTCTGGTGCGTGATGACGGGGACGAGGAAGCGTTCGGCGACGCGGTACGCGAAGTCGTTGTGCGCGGTGAAGACGATGACGCGGTCGTCGCGGTGGCGGTCGAGGACGTCACCGAGTGCGTCGACCTTCGCTTCACTCCCGAGCATGATGCGGCGGGCGCGTTCCTTCGCGAGTAGCGCCTCGCGCGCCGCGGGGTCGTTCCCGGAGCGCTTGACGAGCTCCTGGTAGTCGCTCCCGCTCCGCATCTGGATGCCGGATTGGGCGAGGTAGTCCGTGAACGTCTCCTGGTTCGCCTCGTAGCGTTCGCGTTCGTCGGGCGTGAGGTCCACCTCGACGCGCTTGACGTCGTACGGCGCGAGGTGCTCGCCCGCGAGGTCGTCGACGCTCAAGCGGTGGACGAGCGGCCCGACGAGTTCCGCGACGACCTCGTGGGCGTCGTCCGGGCGCTCGAACGTCGCCGTGAGACCCATCCTGGCGGGTGCGGCGAGGAGTCGCGCGACGTCCCGATAGCCCTCGCCGCCGAGGTGATGGACCTCGTCGAACACCACGAACCCGAACCGGTCGCCGACGTCCTCGGCTTTGAGGTACGCGGAATCGTACGTCGACACCGTGATGGGTTCGAAGCGCTGCTGGCCGCCACCGAACTGGCCGATTGGGACGTCGAACTCGGCGTCGAGTTCTCGACGCCACTGTTCGAGGAGGTCGATGGTCGGGACGACGACGAGCGTCGGCGTCGACAGCGCCGCCATCGCCGCGATGGCGATGACTGTCTTCCCGCTCCCCGTCGGCAATTCGAGGTTCCCGCGGCGGTCGGCGTCCGTCCACGCGTCCAGCGCGTCCTCTTGATACGACCGGAGTTCGTACGTCGTGTCGAGCGCCGGGAGCGAGTCGAGGTCGAGAACGCGGTCGTCCACGTCGACGTCGGCGGCGGCGAGCGCGTCGCGGACGGCAGCGTACGCGACGGCGGGTGTGCGGTAGCCGCCGCTTCGCGGGTCGGCTTCCATCTCCGGGACGGCGTCGAGGACGGCGTCGGGGACGTCGCCGTCGACCCGCACGGACCCGTTCTCGAACCGGAGCACGACGGTCACGCCAAAACGTCCGAGCGCCCGCCAGTTAAGCGAGTCGCTCCCGCGACTCGACCGCTGTCACTGCACCCGATATTCCGGATTCCCTCGCTCGTCGAGGGTACGCGACCGACGGCCGTGCGTTGGCGCGGCCGACGTACCTGAATCCTTTTATCCGAAGGGAGGTTTTGTTTCGACCATGAGCGAAGACGAGGGTTCAGTGGACTCCACGGCGGACGCCGAGGAGGCCGACGACGCGGCATCGGTCGACGATGCCGCGTCGGGGGACGAACAGGCCGCGGCGACCGGTGGGGACGCCAGCGAGGAATCGAACGCGGGGGCCGAGGAGGCGTCGGCGCAGGTGGACGACGACGGGTTCGTCACCGCCGAACCGGAGTCGGTCGAAGCGGACGAGGCCGCCGGCGAGGACGGCGACGGGACCCCCGTGAGCGATGACATCGTGGACCGCGTCGCCGAGTACGACGACGACGCTGCCGCAGAGGTGCGTGCACTCGTCGAACGGGCGTTCGAACTGAAGACCGAAGCGCAACGCGTCCCGGAACTCGAAGCGCGAGTCGACGACCTCGAGGACGACGTCGAGGAACTGCGTGAGGAACGCGAGGACCTCAAGTCGAAGCTCCGCCGGAAGCAAGCGGACTTCAAGAACTACAAGGAGCGACAGAAGCGAAAGCAAGAGCAACTCAAGGAGCGTGCGACCGAGGACCTCGTCGAGCGACTCGTCGGCGTTCGCGACAACTTGAAGCGCGCGCTCGATCAGGACGTCGACGACGACGAGAGCATCCGCGGTGGCGTCGAGATGACGCTCAAGGAGTTCGACCGCGTGCTCGACGAGGAGAACGTCGAGGAGATCGCGCCCGACAGCGGAGACGACGTCGACCCGCAGCGCCACGAGGTGATGGTGCGCGTCGACAGCGACCTCCCCGAAGGGAGCATCGCCGAGGTGTTCAATCCCGGGTACGAGATGGCTGGACGAGTGATTCAGGCCGCGCAGGTGACGGTGAGTAACGGTGCGGAACACGACCCCGAGTCGAGCGACGACGCCGCGGACGAGACTGCCGAGACCGACGGCGCCGGTGACGACGAAGGCGAGGAGGCCGAGGAGGCCGTGGCGCTCGGCGGAGAAGTCGACGACGGCGACGCCGATTCGAACCCTGACGCCGGTCAGGCGAGCGACGAGGACATTAGTGCAGCGCTCGACGACGAGTAGTATCCAGACACCGACCCGTAATTTACCTTTTTCAGACGTTTGAACGCCCCTATGCAATTTTATTCGCGTAGAGGTTCTGTAAAGCAACTTTTAAAACGGTCAGGTGTGTATAGTGGAGTAACATGGCGAGTAACAAGATTCTCGGTATCGACCTCGGTACCACAAACAGCGCGTTCGCGGTGATGGAGGGTGGCGACCCGGAGATCATCGTGAACAACGAAGGCGATCGGACGACGCCGAGCGTCGTCGCGTTCACCGAGGACGGTGAGCGCCTCGTCGGGAAACCCGCGAAGAACCAGGCGATCCAGAACCCCGACCGCACGATCTCCTCCATCAAGCGCCACATGGGCGAGGAGGACTACACGGTCGACATCGACGGCGAGGAGTACACGCCCGAGCAGATCTCGGCGATGACCCTCCAGAAGATCAAGCGAGACGCCGAGGACTACCTCGGCGACGACGTCGAGAAGGCCGTCATCACGGTCCCGGCGTACTTCAGTGACCGACAGCGGCAGGCGACGAAGGACGCCGGCGAGATCGCCGGGTTCGACGTCGAGCGCATCATCAACGAGCCGACCGCGGCCGCGATGGCGTACGGCCTGGACGACGATTCGGACCAGACCGTGCTCGTGTACGACCTCGGTGGCGGGACGTTCGACGTCTCCATCCTCGACCTCGGCGGCGGCGTGTACGAGGTCGTGGCGACGAACGGGGACAACGACCTCGGTGGCGACGACTGGGACCACGCGATCATCGACTGGCTCGCCGCGGAGTTCGAGGACGAGCACGGTATCGACCTGCGCGACGACCGGCAGGCGCTCCAGCGCCTGAAGGACGCAGCGGAGGAGGCGAAGATCGAGCTCTCCAGCCGGAAGGAGACGGAGATCAACCTGCCGTTCATCACGGCGACGGACGACGGCCCGATCCACCTCGAGAAGTCGCTGACGCGTGCGAAGTTCGAGTCCCTGAGCGCGGACCTCATCGAGCGCACGCAGGCGCCGACCGAGCAGGCGCTCGAGGACGCGGACTACTCGAAGGACGACATCGACGACGTCATCCTCGTGGGTGGGTCGACGCGGATGCCCCAGGTCAAGGAGCAGGTCGAGGAGATGCTCGGTATCGACCCGAAGGGGAACGTGAACCCGGACGAGGCCGTTGCGCTCGGTGCGGCGATCCAGGGTGGCGTGCTCGGCGGCGAGGTCGACGACATCGTCCTGCTGGACGTCACGCCGCTCAGTCTCGGTATCGAGGTGAAGGGCGGGCTGTTCGAGCGCCTCATCGAGAAGAACACGACGATTCCGACCGAGGAGTCGAAGATCTTCACGACGGCGGCGGACAACCAGACGACGGTGCAGGTTCGCGTGTTCCAGGGTGAGCGCGAGATCGCGGACGAGAACGAGATGCTCGGCGAGTTCCACCTCACTGGCATCCCGCCGGCACCCGCTGGAACGCCCCAGATCGAGGTTGCGTTCAGTATCGACGAGAACGGTATCGTGAACGTCACCGCGGAGGACAAGGGCAGCGGGAACAAGGAGGACATCACCATCGAGGGTGGCGCTGGTCTGTCGGACGCGGAGATCGACCAGATGCAGGAGGAAGCGAAGGAGCACGCCGAGGAGGACAAGCTCCGCCGCGAGCGCATCGAGGCGCGGAACAACGCCGAGGCGACGCTCCAGCGTGCGGAGAAGCTCCTCGACGAGAACGCCGACGAGGTCGACGACGCGCTCATCGAGGACATCGAAGCGCAGATGGACGAGCTCGAGGCGACGCTCGACGACGACGAGGCGTCGAAGGAGGAGATCGAGGACGCGTCGAAGGCGCTTTCGAACGAACTCCAGGAGATCGGGAAGCAGATGTACGACGGTGCCGCGCAGGGCGGCCCCGAGGGCGGCGCGCAGGCCGGCCCCGGCGGCATGGGCGGCATGGGTGGTGACGGTGCCGCTGCTGCGGAAGGCGACGACGAGGAGTACGTCGACGCCGACTTCGAGGACGTTGAGGAAGACGAAGAAGCGTAAGCGACGAGTCTTCCTCTAACAGTGAGAGCTTCGCTCTCACGGGTTCGAAGAGGACGAAGAGGCCTGACGGCCTCGACGTCCTCTTCTGCCCGCCAGAAATCTTCGATTTCTGGGGACGTCGAGGAAGACGAGGAGGCGTAAGCTGACGCGTCTTCGGTAGTCGGGCGGGTCTTCTCGGTTCTTTTCTGGTGGTCGTGTGTTCGCGAGTGGCGTCGCTGTGGGTGGTTCGAGGGTGATTGGCGGGTGCTCGACCGAACCCGCGCTTTTCAAGTGGTTCAATGGATTAACTGGCTGTAACGAGATGAGTGAGGACTTCTACGACGCGCTCGGTGTGAGTCGAGATGCGTCCGAGGACGAGATCAAGCAGGCCTATCGGAAGAAGGCCGCGGAGTATCATCCGGACGTGTCCGACGCGGAGGACGCTGAGGAGAAGTTCAAGGAGGTCAAGAAGGCGAAGGAGGTGTTGACCGACGAGGAGAAGCGGCAGGCGTACGATCGGATGGGCCACGAGCGGTTCGAGCAGGCGGAGAAGCGCGGTGGGTTCGACCAGGGTGCCGGTGGCGCGGGCGGTGCCGGTGGGCCGTTCGGTGGCGCGGGCGGCGCTGGCGGGCCGTTCGGTGGCGCTGGCGGTGGTGGTGGTATCAACGATATCTTCGAGCAGTTCTTCGGTGGCGGTGGTGCCGGCGGCGGGCAGCGCGGGCCGCGTCCGGGTCGAGACCTCCGGATGGAGCTCGGCCTCGACCTGGAGGAGGCGTTCGAGGGCGTGACGAAGGAGGTCTCTATCACGCGACCGTCGCGGTGTGACGTCTGCGAGGGCGAGGGGCATCCGCCGGAGGCGGACGCGGAGACGTGCCCGGAGTGTAACGGCGAGGGGCGCGTGACGCGCGTCCAGCAGACGCCGTTCGGGCGGATGCAGCAGACGGGCGAGTGCCCGCGCTGTGACGGTGCTGGCGAGCTCTACGACGAGACGTGCGGGGAGTGCCGTGGCGACGGCATCGTCCGGGAGGACGTGACGATGCGCGTCGACATCCCGGAAGGTATCAAGACCGGACAGACGATTCGCCGCGAGGGCGAGGGTGCGCCCGGCGAGCCAGGTGCGAGGAACGGCGACCTCCTCATCGACGTTCGCGTCCGCGACCACGACGAGTTCGAGCGCGACGGCGACGACCTCTACTATCGCCTCCCGATATCGTTCCCGCAGGCGACGTTCGGGGACGAAGTCACCGTGGACGTGTTCGGTGAGGACGTCACCGTCGAGATTCCCGCAGGCACGCAGAGCGGCGAGCAGTTCCGCGAGCGGGGCGCCGGGATGCCCCGCACGCATCGCCGCGGCCGTGGGAGTCTCGTCGTGCAGGTGCAGGTCGTGACGCCGGACCCGGGCGACCTGAACGAGGACCAGCAGGAGGCACTGGAGGCGTTCGCGGAAGCCGGCGGCGAGGAGATCGAGCTCAAAGAGGGGTTCTGGCAGAAGATCAAGAACTCGTTCTGACTGCGACGACCGATACCGAGTCCTTCACCGACGGTTCCTTCGCCGTCGATCGCTTCGCGTACGATTCCTTCACCGCTGATTCCCGCACCGCAGATTCCTTCCTCGCCGACGTTCGCCTGATCTCGTACGGAGTGTGGTGTCAGTCGCGGGCGTCCGGTTCGGCGGGTTCCGGCGAGTTCTCGTTCCCGGAGACGGGTCGCCGGGTCTCGTCGCTCCGGTCGCTGGCGCGGCCTTGTCCGTCCGTACCGGTCGCGTCCGTCGATGATGCGGCTGCGTCGTTCGTTCCCGGCGTGTTCGCGTCCGGTGCCGCCTGTGCGGACTGCGGGTCGTCTCGCTGACGGCCACGGCCACGACCGCGACGCTGCGACGGCTTCGATTCCGTGGGCTCCTGCGCGGACTGGGTCTCCTCGGTCGCTTGCTCGCGCTGCGTCTCGAGCAGTTCGAGGACGGCCTGCTGGAGGCGTTCCGGTTCCGCTGCGTTGTCGAACTCCACGTACCCGATACCGCGGTTGCTCCCGACGGAGAGGAACGAGATGGTCGCGAACCCGAGCATCGACTGCAGGCGGCTCTTCGAGAGTTCGACGCCCCGGATCATGTGGAGCGGGAGTTCGCGGGATTCTTCGCGGTACGCCAGGTGGTACTGCCGGCGGACGCTATCGGTCGTGACGACGTACTTCGTCCGGTAGAGGACGACGTACTTGATCGCGAGCCGGACCGCGCCGATGACGGTCAACCCGAGGACGACGAGGCCGGCGATGCGTGCGTTCTCTCCCTCGCCGAACAGCGTCGGGTTCTGGTAGAGGAACGCGCCGACGAACCCGCCGACGATGATAGTCAGGACGAGGTAGCCGAGCACGAGCTGGGTTGCTGGTGATGCGACGGTGACGATGTCGCCACCGAAAGTGTCTTCGTCTCGATTCGCCACGAACCGTTCGTCTGAGTCTTCAGTCATGGGTTAGCCGACGATGTTCAGCGAGTACGCGAGGATGGTTCCGACGATGTACAGTGCCGGTGCGGCGGCGACCGCGAGGAGTACGAGGAACCCCGTGAATCGCGACGCGCCGTGATTGATGCGGGCACCGAGGTACATCGAGTACAGGTAGTAGAGCACGCACCCGACGAGCGCTGCGAGCACGAACTGGCCCTCCTGGGAGACGGCCGCGACGTTCACGGCGTCGGGGCGGCCGGACGCGAGCGTGAACTCGCTCCCGAGCGCGTCGATGAAGAAGTAGATGAACTCCTTCTGGATGGCGATGACGAACGCCGCCGCGACCTCGGTCGTCGCCGACTGCGAGAGGTACCAGACGAGACTGAACAGGCCCGCGAGGTACGCGCTCGTCGAGTACGTTATCGTGTGCGCGGTCTGCAGGACGCCCTTCGAGTTGAGCGTCAAGAGGACCGCGGCGTGGTAGTTGACGAGCGTGAGGACGGCAGCGACCGTCAGGAACGCGGAGTTCTGGATGAGCGCGGAGAGGAACTGCCAGAGCGCCGTCGGGTCGGCGAGGCCGCCGGCGAGTGCCTCGAACCACGACGGCGCCGCCGCGGTACTCTGCACGCCGATGCCCGCGAGCGTCAGCGGGACGGCGTACAGCGCGAGGTTCACGACGTACACGACCGCGAGCCGGTTCATCTCGAGCGCCGTCCACACCCAGCCTGCGGCGTAGTTATCGGTCCGCGACTGGACGAACCGCCGCGGTTGGAAGACGGCGTTGAACAACCCCCGAACCACCCCTGCAACGTATCCAGTTGCCATCGCGTAACACGCCTACGTTCAGATAGAACCCTCATAACGATTGTGGCACTTTCGAGCGTTGTCGTGCGGATTTCTCGCACGTGACGGTGTCGTCTGTCCGTTTCGCGTCCGACGAGCGACGTGGTGGTCGCGTTCGACGCACGCCGACGTCCTGAATCTTTGACAGGATGAGGACCGTCGGGTCTTTGGCTGCCCGCCGGTTACGGCCGCGTATGGAGACGCTCGTCGACCTCGTCGCGCGCTCGCGACGCTCTGACGCACCCGCGCTCCGCGCTCCCACGCACGACCAGTTCTACGACTACCAGCGCCTCTGTACGACGACGTGGAAGACCGCGAACTTCCTGCACGCTCGCGGCGTCCGCGCACGCTCGACGGTCGGCGTCGGCGACGACCCGCGCGCCCAACCAGTGCTCGCCGTCCTCGCGAGCGCACTCCTCGGCGCGAAAGCGTACGTCGGCGCGCCCAGGGACGTCGACGCCCGCGCCGTCGTCGCGCACGTCGACGACGTCGACGACTACGACCTCGAACCCGGCACGCAACGCGTCGCGTACGGCGGCGACCACGACGACCCCGACGTCTACCACTTCGAAGGCGACGTCTGGAGCGAGAACCCGACGATGCCACCCGAAGCCCAGTCGCGCATGGACGTGAACGTCGCGCTCGTCACCGGCACCGAAGCACTCACGCACGGCGAACTCCTCGCCGCCGCCACCGACGTCGCCGACCGCCTCTCGCTCAGCGACGAGGTCGAAGTTGCCGTCCGCGCCCCGATCTCCGACCCGCGGGCGTTCGCCGCCGGCGTCCTCGCACCGCTCGTCGTCGGCGGGACCGTCGTCTTCCCGGACGACGACACGGTCGCCGACGCCGCCGTCACCGCCCCCGACGCAGACGACGTGCCCGAGAGCCGGACGCTCGGCGTCCGCGACGTGGAGTTCTAGTCCGACGGCGGGGTCGCCGTTCGGTCACTCGTAGGTGAACGTCATCCCGCCGTCGAACGTCAGGTCGCCACCGTTCAGGTGGGTGGCGTGCCCGGAGAACCCGAACACGAACAGGTTCGCGACGTCGACCGGCTCCATCATCTCCTTGACGCGTGATTGGCCGAGCATGACGTCCTCGATGACCTCGTCGACCGAGATTCCGCGTTGGTCGGCGGTGTCGGGTATCTGGTTCGTGACGAGCGGTGTCTTCACGTACCCGGTACTGATGGAGAACGCACGAAGGCCGTCGCCGCCCTCGGCGGCGATCGATTGCGTGAGCCCGCGGAGGCCGAACTTCGAGACGTTGTACGCGACCTTGTCTGCGGTGACGTAGTGCCCGTGGACGGACGCCATGTTCCCGATGGCGCCGACCCCGTCGTCGGTCGCGCGGACGTGCTGGATCGTTCGTTTCGCGAGCGCGAGCGGGGCGCGGAGCATGACGTCGTGCATCTGGTCGTACTTGTCCATCGGGAAGTCCTCGATGGCGTCGATGTGCTGGATGCCAGCGACGTTCGCGAGGTACCGGACGGTCCCGTGCGTGGCCGCGTTCTCGACGATCCGGTCGTGGTCGGCGTCGTCCGTGAGGTCGGCGACCGTGGTCTCGAGGGCGCCGGCGACGTCGAGGTCGTCCGCGTTCTCGCTCGTCTCGGCGAGTCCGTCCTCGTCGATGTCGGTGGCGAGGACGGTGAGGCCGTTCGCGGCGAGCGCGAGTGCGGTCGCTTGCCCGATGCCCGACCCGGCGCCCGTGACGATGCAGACGTTCTCGCGCGAGAAGGTCGGATCGTCGACGAAGAGCACGTCGTCGTCGGTGATCGCGTCGACCGTCAACCGGTCGTGCGTGGGAGTTTCTGCCATCGTCTAGCGGTGGTCCTGCAATCGGTGAAAAACGAGAGGTTGACATGTATACCACGTGCACCGGGTCGTGCGTTCGGGCGAGACGGGGGTCTGGGGGGCTGTCGGCAAGTGAAAGTACATGGATAAAAAGACATAAACTGTCAGGCGTCGACGGTTTGGTAAATGATATCACTCCAGATGGACATGGTCCAGTACGACTGTCCGTACATCGACACGACAGTCGAGAACGACGTGTCCTTCTACGCTCGTCAGTGGGACTTCGACCACGAGCGAGAGGAACTGGAGACCAGGATCGTCGTCGACGGCGACGACCGGGGTACGGTCGACAACGGACTCCGCACCCTGCGCGACCATCCGAACATGCGCGGGTTCGACCTGCTTCGACGAGACGGCGACGTCGCACTCATCCGCTCGCGAATCGAGCAAACGAACGCGATGGCGGTCATCCGGGACCGCGGCGGCTACATCACGGGACCGTTCGAGATTTCGGACGGGAGCGAGATCTGGAACGTCGGCTTCGACCGCGAGGACGTCGCCGAGGGCGCACTCAGTGCACTCGAACGCGACAACGACTTCTCGGTCGAGTCCCGCGAGTCGATGACGCTCGAGGACTACTACGACCTGATGCGGAACGTCGACCCCGCCACGTCCATGCTCGACGGTTGCCGAGAACTCTCCGCGACCGAACGCGCGACCCTTCGAGCAGCCGTCGAGGACGGCTACTTCGAGACGCCGCGAGACGCGACGCTGTCGACGCTCGCGGAGACGTTCGACGTCTCGAAGATGGCGGTCTCGAAGAACCTCCGGCGTGGCGAACGCAAGCTCCTCGGACGCATCATGGAGGCGATCGAGGAGTTGGACGTCGAGGAGACGTAGGAAGAGGGCGAGCGCATCCAGTCGTCTCGCGGTCGCCAGCGTTACTCGACGCCGCTACCCTGCATCAGTCGCTGGATCTCCTCGCGTTCGACGAGTGCCTGCGGGTCGCCGCTGTCGACGATCTCGCCGCGTTCGATGACGTAGAGTTCGTCGACGACGTCCGGCACGTGCGTGACGTTCGACTCCGCGATCAGCACCGCGATCCCCTGATCGTTGATGTCCTCGATGTAGCCCTTGAGTCGCTCGACGATGATCGGCGCGAGCCCTTCCAGTGGTTCGTCGAGGATGAGGAGGTCGGGTTGGAGCGCGAGTGCACGACCGATCGCGACCATCTTGGCTTGCCCGCCACTGAGGTTCTCGACGAGTTGGTCCCGTCGGTCGTCGAGCTCGTCGAGGAGGTCGAAGACGTCCTCGATGACGGCGTCCTCGTCTGTGATTCCGCGAGCGTCGCCGGCACTCCATATCGGGAGTCGGAAGTTCTCCTCTATGGACATCCCCGTGAAGAGCTTGCGGTCCTCGGGTTGGTACCCGATACCGCGCCGTGGGACGACTTCCGCTCTGACGTCCGTCAGTTCCTCGCCCTTGAATCGGACGGATCCACCGCGGACCTCGGTGAGACCCATGATGCCGCGGAACGTACTCGTCTTCCCGGCCCCGTTCCGGCCGACGAGCCCGATCGCCTGCCCCGCCTCGACGTCGAGGTCGACGTCGTCGGTGACCTGGAAGCCGGCGACGGCGGCATCGAGCCCGCGGACGCTGAGGAGTGGCTGGTCGCTCATTCTTCCACCCCCAGGAGGACGCGACGCAGTTCGTCGTCCGTCTCGAGTATCGACGCCTCCCCCTCGCCGAGCACGCTCCCCTGGTGGAGCGCGATGACGCGGTCGGCGTGCTCGGTCACGATGTCCATGTCGTGCTCGATCGCGACGGTCGTCACGTCCTCCGCGCGACTCACGTTCACGATGGTCTCCATGACGTAGTCCGTCTCCTGGGCGGACACCCCAGAGGTGGGTTCGTCGAGGAGGAGGACGTCCGGGTCCAGTCCGAACGACATCGCGACGTCCAGTAGCTTCCGGTCGCCGTGCGGGAGCGTGTCGGCGACGACGTGCTGCTGGTCGTCGAGCCGGAAGCGCTCGAGGAGGTCGTCGACGATCGCCTCGACGCCTTCGTGTTCGTCGCTGAAGCTGAACGCGCTCCCGAGCAAGCCCTGCTCGGAGAGGACCGCCGTCCGCAGGTTCTCCCTGACGGTCATCTCCTCGAAGACGTGGACGACCTGGAAGCTCCGGACGACGCCCGCCTTCACGCGGTCCTCGGGCGCCATGTCCGTGATGTCGAGCGTGGTGTCATCGCCGTCCTCGTCCGTCCGATGGAGGACGACGCTCCCCTCGTCCGGTTCGAGCAGCCCCGTGAGGAGGTTGACGAGCGTGGTCTTGCCGGCGCCGTTCGGCCCGACGATGAACACCATCTCGCCGGGTTCGCGGCCGAACTCGACGTCGACGTGGTCGGTCGCGACGAGCTGCCCGAACGACTTCCGTAGGTTGCGTGCTTCCAGCATCATCGCACCCCGAACACGAGTACCAGCAGGTTGCGTTTCGCGCGCGAGAGCGCGGTGCCGAACGCCTCGGCACCATCTTGCACCCACTCGCGGACGACCGACGGGTTGGCGGCGAGCGCGGCCGTGCGCTCGCGGAAGCCGCTCCCGGACTTGAGCGACCCGACGATGCCGCGCGGGAACCCGAACACGAGCAGCACGAGAACGACGCCGGTAAGCGCGTCGAAGTAGTTCGTGAGGTCGCGGCCGACGTCCTGGAGGAACACGAGCACGACCCCGCCGACGAGCGGGCCGAGCAGGGTCCCGAACCCGCCGAGGATCGCCATGAACAGGATCTCGCCCGAGCGCAAGAAGTACAGCGTCGATTCCGGCCGCACGTGCTGCTGGACGAGCCCGTACATCCCGCCTGCGACGGCGCCGTAGACGCCCGAGAGGACGAACGCTACCAGCACGTATCGCTTGACGGGAATGCCGATGAACTGGGCGCGCGTCCGGTCCTGTCCGATGGCGTCGAGCGCGTTCCCGAACGGCGATTGCACGATCCGCCACATCACGAACAGCGCGAGGACGACCACCAGTACCGTCAGGTAGTACACGACGACGCTGTACACGTCCGCGCCCATCTCCGCGCCGAAAAGCGTCGCCTGGTTCGCATCCCCCGGCCTGACGGGCAAGCCGTCGCTCCCGCCGAGGTAGCTCTGTCCCTGTGCGATCGCGAACAGGAGCTGGCCGAACGCGAGCGTCAGCAGCGAGAAATACAGGCCGGTGTGGCGGAGCGACAGGAAACCGACGACGCCCGCCATCGCCGTCCCGACGAGCGTTGCAGCGGCGAGCAACAGCACCATGCTCGTCACGTCGAACTGCGTCGCGAGCACCGCAGCGGTGTACGCGCCCGTTCCGAAGAACGCCGCGTGCCCGAACGACACGAGCTTCGTGTGTCGCAGCAGGAGGTTCAGACCGACGGCAGCGAGCCCGAACAGCACGCCCTGATGGAGCACGCGGAGCTGGATTCCGGGCGAGAGCGACGCCATATCCGGGACGGCGACGAACAGCACGAACAACGCCAGCCAGCCCACGAGGCGGCGTGGCGTCAGTACCATGCCGCGGGTGACGCGGACGTATCGTTCGCCGTCGCGAGTCGTCGTGGACGGCACGTAGCTGCTGCGCCCCCACGCCTCGAGCGACCGGGAGTCGTCGACGGCGGTGCCACGGTCGCTCACGCGGTCTCACCCCAGGTTCCGAAGAGGCCGTTGGGTTTCACGAGCAGTATCAGCGCCATGATGGCGAACGGTGCGGCGATCTCCGCGGGCGGGTACTGCCAGATCGCCCATCGGCTGAGGACGCCGACGATCATCGCGCCGACGAACGCGCCACGGAGACTCCCGAGGCCGCCGATGACGATGATGACGAACGACAACACGAGCGGGTTCGCGCCCATCGCGAGGTTCGCGTTGCTCTGCGGGAGCGCCATCGCGCCCGCGAACCCGGCGAAGAACGCCCCCATCGCGAACACGAGCGTGAAGGTCCGGTCGGTACTCACACCGATCGCGGTCGCCATCTCGCGGTCGATCGCGGTCGCGCGGATGATTCGACCCGTCTTCGTGCGATTGAAGAAGTAGAACAACCCGACGACGACGGTCGCACCGACGCCGATGATGACGATCTTGAACGTCGGGAACGTCAACCCGACGAACTCGGCGGCCGGGATGGCGTTGATGCCGCTGTAGATGTCCTGTGCGCGAACGGGCCGGGGCCCCCAGACGAGCTTGTTCACGTCCTTCAGGATGAGGAGCAACCCGAACGTGAGTACCAGCTGGTACACCTCGTCTCTCTCGTACAGCGGTCTGAGGAACAACGCCTCGAGGAGGATGCCGAGCGGTATCAGTACCGCGGCCGCCACGACCGCCGCGAGCAGGGAGAGCGCGAGGAACGCGGCGAGCCCCACGACCCCCTCTGGGTTCGCGAACGCGCCGCTCACGTACCCGAACACCGAGAAGGCGACGTACGCGCCGACGGCGTACAGCTCGCCGTGCGCGAGGTTGAGGACGTCGAGGATTCCCAGGATGATCGTGAGGCCGGACGCGATCAGGAACAGGATGAACCCGTACTGGATCCCGTTGAGGGTGTGCGTCGCGAAGTTCGCTAGTTCGCTAACCATGGTACTCGGAGTTTCTGCGGCGGTTTCGCGTCCGTGACCCCCTGTGCAATCGCGAGGTCACCAGCTGTTCACCCACTCTTCGGCGTCCGTTCCGATGGGAGGTGCGACCTCCTGCGGCGTGAATACGTTCACGTCCGCGAGGACGGCTGCGCCGAGGTCCTCGTCCCACTCCATCCGCCCGGAGTACGCGTTCGACTTGCCCTGATGGTCCGACCCCATCACGTGGTATCCCGCAGGCGTGTGGAAGCCGTGGTCTTCGAGCGACCGCGCGATCTGTTCCTGGGACGGCCACTCGCCCGTGATCTCGACGGCCTTCTCGGTCGCGGTCGCCCACGCCGTCACCGCGCCGTAGCCGCTCATGAAGTGCGCGGTCGGGACGACGTCGTACTGGTCGCGGGCCGCTTCGAAGAGTTGCTGGTTCGGACTCCAGCGCGAGCCGTTCGGGAAGTCCCAGTACCAGTTCCGACTGCCCGAGAACGCCTGTGCTTGCTCGACGACGTCGCGACCGAGTTCGTCGACCGCGCTGTAGAGCACGCTGCCGACGAGTTGCGTGTTGTCGAACATGTCGTTCGCCGCCGCCTGATTCATGAGGGTCGTGACGTCGCCGCCCCAGCAACTGGAGAACGTGACGTCCGGTTCGGTGTCGTTGACCTCCGTGATGTGCGTGGACATGTCGTCGGCGAGCAGGTCCGGGAATCCCTCGTGGACGACCTCCACGTCGCCGACGAGCTTCTCGATGGCGAGCTTGAAGAACTTCCACTCGTCCTGCCCGAACGCGTAGTTCGGGTTGATGCCCGCGATGCTGTCGATGTTGTCCGCGCCGAGGCGCGACACCGCCTCACGCGCCGCCGTGACGCACTCCATGACGTCGTAGTTCTGGAACCGGAACGAGTACGTCGGGTCCGACACCGTATCCTCGTACAGCGTCGTGACCGTGCCGTCCGTCCCGACGTTGACGACGCCCTGGGACTCGACCTCGGGGGCGAGCGCGGCGTGCCCACCGCTGGAGATCGGGCCGAACGTCACGTCCTTACCCTCCTCGACGAACTGCGTGTAGTTCTCGACGGCGGCGTCGGCCTCGTGCGCGACGTCGAGTCGCATCTCCCGGCCGGCGATACCGCCGGCGTCGTTGATTCGCTGGATGGCGATCTCGGCGCCGTACTGGGCCTGGAGACCCAGCACCGACGCCGCCCCTTCGGTGAACGTCTGCAGACCGGCCTGTATCGGTTCGTCCGGGACGTCGGCGTCGCCGTTCGTTGCACCATCGCCGTCGTCGCCGAGGAGTGTACTGCAGCCAGCGAGTGCTGCGGCGACCGCGGTCCCGCCAACCATCCCCAGCATCGAACGTCGGTCGATTCCTCCGTCGAAGTCCGTAGTTTCTCTCGTCATGGTCGAATACACGCAGTGGCGCACCATCGGACCGTGCCAATGGTACCCACTGTCACATGTATAGGGTGGAGAGAAACGGCCGAATAACCGAGCGTTTACACGTCAACCCGACGGCCAGCCCGAGCCCACGAAGCCGCGGCAGCGCGACGATGGCGTCAGCGAGCGTTCTCGACCTTCTCTAACGCCTCCGGATTCTCGATGCTGCTCATGTCGCCGAGTTCCTCGCCGGTGTAGACGCCCTCGATGGCGCGCCGGATGATCTTCCCGCTCTGGGTCTTCGGGAACTCGTCGACGAACAGGACCTCCCGCGGGCGGAACGGCTTCCCGAGTTCCTCGCCGACGACCGCGCGGAGTTCCTCGCGGAGGTCGTCGGACTCCTCGACGCCGTCCTCGAGGACGACGTACGTGACGACCGCGGTCCCCGTCGTGTCGTCGGGGGCGCCGACGGCGGCGGCCTGGTTGACGGCGTCGTGCTCCATGAGTGCGCCCTCGACCTCCGCGGGGCCGACCTTCCGACCGGCGACGTTGAGCGCGTCGTCCGCGCGACCGTGGAGGAACCAGAAGCCGTCCGCGTCCATCTGCGCCCAGTCGCCGTGGTCCCAGAGGTCCTCCCAGTTACTCCAGTACTCCTCGAGATAGCGCTCGTCGCCGCTCCAAAGCGACTTCGTCATGCTCGGGCACGAATCGCGGGCGACGAGGAACCCGCGTTCGTTCGTGTCCTTGATGGACTCGCCGTTCTGGTCGACGATGTCGATGTCCATGCCGAGGCCGGGGCCGCCGAGCGTACAGGGTTTGAGGTCGTTTATCGGCATCGGCATCAGGAAGCACCCGCAGATCTCCGTGCCGCCAGAGATGTTGATGATAGGGGCGTCGCCGCCACCGACCTCGTCGAGGAACCACTGCCAGCTCTCGGGGTCCCAGGGCTCCCCGGTGGAGCCGAGCAATCGGAGACTGGAGAGGTCGTGGCCTTCGAGCCACTCGTCGCCGTGCTTGCGGAGCGCGCGGATGGCGGTCGGCGAGATACCGAACTGCGTGAGGGAGTGGCGGTCGATCATCTCCCAGAACCGGTCGGGCTCGGGATGGTCGGGCGCGCCCTCGTACATGAACATCGTGTTCCCGAACGAGTGGTTCCCGATGAGCGTCCACGGCCCCATCATCCACCCGATGTCGCTCACCCAGAAGAAGCGGTCCGAGGGCTTGAGGTCGAACCCGAAGTAGAGCTCCTTCGCGCACTGCAGCTGGACGCCGGCGTGCGTGTGCACGATACCCTTCGGCTTCCCCGTCGTCCCCGAGGAGTACAGGAGCATCGACTCCTGGTCGCTATCCAGGGACTTCGTGTCGTAGTCGTCGTCCTGCGGCTCGACGGCGTCGCTCCACGTCTCGTCGCGGCTCGTCCACGGCACCGACTCGTCGTCGCTGTCGACGAGCCCGAGGCGCTCGAAGACGACGGTGTGCTCGACGTGCCCGGCCTCGTCGATGGCGTCGTCCGCGGCGTCCTTCAGCGTCACCTCGCCGCCGCGACGATAGAACCCGTCGCCCGTGAACAGCACCGAGCACTCCGAGTCCGCGATACGGGTTGCGGTCGCGTCGACGCCGAACCCACTGAAGATGGGGACCGCGATGGCGCCGACCTTGAAGCACCCGTAGAGGATGCTCACGACCTCCGGCACCATCGGCATGTACAGCCCGACGGTGTCGCCGGTCTCGATGCCGACGGACTCGAGGTAGTTCGCGACCTTGTTCGACTGCCGGTGGAGTTCGTGGTAGGTGACCTCGCGGACGTCACCGGGTTCGCCCTCCCAGATGCACGCGACCTTGTTCCGCTGCTCGGCGTCGGGCGCGGCCCACCGGTCGACGGTGTTGTGCGCGATGTTCAACTCGCCGCCGGGATACCAGTCCGTGAACTGCGGGCCGTCGGTGTCGTCTCGAACCGAGTCGTAGTCCTCGTAGAACTCGACGTCGAGGTAGTCGACGAGCTCGTCCCAGAACCAGTCGACGCCGCTCTCGGGCTCCCCGTCGACCTCGGTCGACGTCCGCTCGATCAGTTCGTCGTAGTCGCTCATGCCGTAGGTCTGCATGAACTCGTACACGTTCGTCGATTCGACGAACTCGCGGTCGGGTTCGAACGCGACCTCGGATACGTCTTCGAGGGAATCCATCTCGTTTCGCAAGTCTTGCAGGGACGACAAAGAAGTTTCTCTCCGGCCGGCACTCGAAACGAGGTCAGCGAGAGCGTCGCCGCGCTAGTTGTCGTCCTCGCGCCACTTGTGCTCGCACTCGGTGCAGATGAAGAACCGCGTCTCGGACTCGTCGGCCGCTCGAATCTGCTGCATGTAGTAGTACGCACGGTCGTTGTCGCACTTCGGGCAGTGCGCGGTCGTCCGCGGTAGCCCCTTCTCTTCGGCGCCGCTGATGTCGACGACCTCGGAGTGCTCCTGGCCTTCCGTCGTCACCATCTCCTCCTCTTTCTCCGAGTCACGACCCTGTTCGTGCCCGCAGCTCCCGCACACCCAGTGGTCGCCTTCGGTCTTCATCATCGAACCGCATTCGTCACAGAACTCCATTCTTAGCCCGGGCTACGACCGGCCGTCCTGTTAAGTCGTCCGCTTCCAGACTGCTATCGGTCCCCTCGCACCGATGGACGCGTGCCGGCCGGCGGTCACTGCTCGACGTCGGCGGTGACGACGTCGTCCAGTTCCTCGTGGAGGTCGGCAACGGCGTCGAACGCGTCGCTGTCCGTCTCGGAGACGAGCGCGCCGAGGTTCGCTTCGGTTCCCTCCTCGAACGTGACGGTGACGTCCGCGAGTTCCGCTGCGACGTCGTCCCGCACGATCGGGTACGAGAACTCCGCGAGCGCGGTCTCGACGTGCTCGTACGTCAACGTTCGACCCATGATACTGAGTGACAACCGTCGGGTCCTTAGTGGTACCGCCAAGTCCACCCGGTCCTCGGCCGCTGCGGCGTCGGCCGGTCGTCGCGTGGACTCCAGAAGCGGGAAATACGGGCCGCCTGTACCGGTACGTGATGACGCTCTCGGAGGAGGCACGCGAGCGGCTGGCGGACATCGTCGAACTCCAGCCGACGAAGAACGGGGAGCTACAGGAACGATGGGGGATGGACAGCGGGAGCGACGTCCACGGCTACCTGGAGAACGAACTGAAGGAGTACTACTACCGGGACGACGACAGCCTCATCCGGGCGACCGCGGACGCCGCGGAACTCGTCGACGTGGACCCTGGCGTCGAGTCGAGCGACGACGGAACGACGACCGCGGTCCGCGTGCCGCGCCTCCAGGCGCAGCTCGTGGAGGTCGTGCCGGCGGCGGACGAGGACGGCAAGAGCGTGGTCGGGACCCTGCACGCGCTCCGGGACGCGTACGACGTCGACCCGTCGACGGACGACGTCCGGTCGGCGCTCCAGGCGCTCAAACGCAAGGGCGTCGTCGAGGTCGTGTACACGACCGTGCCGACGTTCCGGCTCGCGGTCGACCGCGACGAACTCGACGTCTCGGTGTCCGAGGACTGACTGCGCACGGCGACGGCGACCCCGACCGAGCGGTCAGTCGTCGTCGGGCGCCGGTCGTCGCCGTTCTTTCCTGCGGTCGAGCACGCGGCGGACGCCTTTCCCGGGGCCGCCGTCGATGGGCCATCCTCGCGTGCGCCACGCGGGCGGTTCGGGCTCGAACTCGTTGCACGCGCCGCGACATTCGGCGCTCGTCTGACAGCGCCCCTTCGCCTCGCACCAGGGGACGAGGCCGTCGCCCGCGGCTTCGAGCGCGAAGTGCCGGCAGTCGGGTCGCATCGCGTCGACGTACGACCGCCAGCCGCGCTCGTACGCGCGCTCGGCGATGGCGAGGCGCTTCCGGCGCTTCCAGTCGACGTCCGCGTACTCGAAGCGCGCCGCGGACGCGTCGTACCCGCTCGCTGAATCCGCGGGATTGGGGTTCTCGAGGATGCGCGTCCCCGGGTCGTCGACGGCGAGCGTTCGCGGATGCCAGAGGACCTCGGCGCTCGTGCGGTCGGCGTCGGTCCCGACGGCGTCAGAGACCGCGAGGATACCGGCTTCGACGGGGAGCCCTTCGAGCAGGAGGCGCTCGTTCACGTCCTCGTTCGCGCGCACCGCGACCCACGCTTCGTCGGCGAGCGCGAGCGCGACGTCCGTCTCGAGCTGGTCCGCGAGTGCACGCGCTGCGGTCTTGTCGAGATCGGGCTTGTTCTCGACGGCGACGATACGCCGCACCCACTCCTCGGGGTACGGGCCGATGCGTCGGATCTCGATGCGCCCGGAGCGCTTCCGGTGCTCGAGCGCGCCGCGCGCGGAGAGCGCGTGGACGCTCTCGCGGACGTACCGCCACGGGTACCCGGGGTCGGGGAGCGCGTCCCGATAGTACTCCCAGTCGGCTGGCGCGTGCCGGACGACGTGCAGCTGGTTCGACGACAACGCGTCCGGCCCGAACGCGGCGCGCGCCGTCAGCCCCGCGAGGTCGCACTCCAGTACGACGGTGTCCCAGCGTCGCGACTGCGTGCCGAGCTGGCGCGCGACGAGGACCGCGCTGTCGCGCTCGCCCGACGGCGGCCACTCGCGCTCCACCCACCGACAGGTCGCCAACTCGAACGGGAACTCCGCATCCGCACCCGGGAGACTCACGCGACCGACTCCGCCCCCGAACGCCGAAGCCGTTTCGGTACCCTTACCCCGAAGAACAGACACGTTCCCGGCGTGTCCACCGCGAAATCCCTCCACTCCATCCGTCGATTGCTGGCGTTCGCGTGCCTGCTGCTATCGCTCCTGCTCGTCGGCGTCGGCGAACTCGTCCTCGATATCGACTACAGCGGCATCGCCGTCTGGCTCGTCCTCGCGGGGTTCGGAGCGACCGTCGTGACGGGCATCTGGTTCGTGCGAACCCTGCTCGCGAAGGCACCCAGCGACGACGCGCCTCGCCGGAACCCCGCTGGCGACGGTGATGAAACCAGTTCGAGCGAACAGGACGACGGACGGCCGTGAGCAGTCGCTCGCGACCCGGACCGCGGCGACCGCCGTCGGCCCGCTATATCTCGTCTTCCTCCTGAAGTTCGTTCAGGTACTCGTGGGCCTGTTCGAGTATCTCGCGCGGACCGTCCTGCGTGACGGTGTTCACGGCCTGCTCGTAGTCGCGCCACTGGAGGTCGCGGTGCTCGGTCGAGAGTTCGGCGCTGGCCTCGTAGGACTTCGCGATGAACAGGTGCACGGTCTTGTGGATGGTCTTCCCGCCGGCCTCGAAGACGTAGTCGTAGTCCTCGCGGAACCCGTCCAGTAGCCGGAAGTCGTGGATGCCGGCTTCCTCCTTTACCTCTCGAATCGCGGTCTGCTGCAGCTCTTCTTCGCCCTCAACGCCGCCCTTCGGGAACTCCCAGTCCCCGGGACGGCTCTTGAGGAGAAGGTACTCGCGCTGGCCCCGCGTATCCCGGAAGAGGATGGCGCCCGCGCTCGTAGCTTCGACTGTCATTGCAGGTACGTAATTCACCCCGATTTAAGAGAATATCGGAGAGCGTTCCGTTGTGCTTTAGGTCGTTGCCCGAGACTGCTCGTACAGGAATGAGTTTCGTCACACGCCTCACGCTCTCGAGCGGGGACCGCGCCGCGCTCGACGGCGTGGTCGCCGACATCAAGCAGACCGCGTCCCGGAAGGGCGCGGAACTGAAGGGACCGCACTCGAATCCACCGACAGAGCTCCGCGTTCCCCTGGAGAAGTCCGTCGCGGGCGACGACTCCTTCGGGAACTGGGAGTACACCGTCTACGAGCGTACCGTCGAGGTCGTCGGGCACGACGGCCTCGCGCGCAGCATCGCGGACTGGGACTTCCCGTCGTCGGTCCACGTCGCGGTCGAGGTCGAGAACGTTCGCTCGCAGGGCCAGCGCCCGCTGTAATCGGGTTCTTCTATTCGGCGTCGCTCGAACTCGCGTTTCGGAGTCTGTTCGCGGGGACCACACCGGTCAGTCGTCGTCGCTCCAGTGGAGTGCCAGGCGACTGCGGGCGCTCGCGCCGGTGCCTCCTGGTCGGTCGTCGTCGGGTCGCTGCGCGTCCGCTGACTCGCTGCTGGCGTCACGACTGTCCTCTGGTTTCCCGGTCCCGTCGCCCGTGACGTGCTCGTGCGTGCCGACGGCGTCGGGGACGGGGAGCGTGACGGTGGTGTCGTCGACGGCGAGCGTCACGTCCGTGTCTCCGTCCGCGTCCGCGACGGCGGCGGCGAGCGCGTTCTTGGCGGCAGTCACGTCCGCGTCGGACTCCCGGGTCGACGATGCGTCCGTCGCGTGGTCCGCGTCGCCAGCCATGCCGTCCGTCGCGGCGCTCGCGCCCGGCGCGCGGTAGGCGTCCCAGTCGATGGGTTCGACGTCCTCGCTCCGCCCGGCGAGGACGGCGTTGAGGATGGCGCCCATGAGGACGACCATCCCCGAGATGTAGAGCCACGTGAGGAGGAGGACGACCACGCCGACGACGCCGTACGTGTCGGATTTCGCGGCGAAGCGCGCGTAGTGCCGGAACGCCGCCTCGGTCGCCACCCACCCGACGGCGGCGAAGACGGTGCCGGGGAGGACCTCGCGGACGGTGACGTCCTCGTCCGGGAACACGTAGTAGATGGGGAAGAACGCGAGCGCGAGTCCCGCGACGACGCCCGCGAGGGCGACGGTCTGCCCGAGCGCGCCGTCCGGGGCGGCCGGGAGAACGCTGTCCACGGTCGCACCGAGCGCGACAGCGGCGAGGAACGCGACGAGCACGAACAGGCCGTCGGTGAGCTGGTCGAGCGTCGTGTTCGCGGCCTCGCTCTCGTAGATGTCCGAGAACGCGACGTCGAGACTCCGGAATATCTTCAGCATCCCCCACGCGAGCGCCCCGAACCCGACGAACGTCAACTGGGAGTTCTTCGAGGCCTCGCGGACGGTCTCGGCGACGAGAGCGCCCGTCTGCGGCGTGAAGTACCCGCCGACGAGTTCGACGACGCGGTCCGCGAGCGCCTCGGTCGCGAACGCGTCCAGCAGCAGGACGAGCACGAGCATGAACGGGAGCAGCGAGAGGAAGGCGTGGTACGCGATCGAGCCGGCGAGGAACGTCACCTTCTCGGCGCGCGCCTCGCGGTACGACCGCACGAGGATGACGCGGAGCAGTCGCGCCCAGCGATGCATACCGGGGCGGTGTCGCTCGCACCGTGAAAAGCCACCGGCTCAGCGTCTGTCGGTCGACAGCTGTCCGATCCGAGGCCGGTCGGTCGGCTTGCGACCGGCTCAGCGCTCGTCGGTCGTCCAGACGAGGCGGAGTTCCGAGCGCGCCTCGGGGCCGCCGAAGATGCCGGGGCGTGCAACGGTTGTCGTCTCCGCGGTCGCGGTCGTCGGTCGCGGGAGCGAGTACTCCGTGCCGTCGACGACGACGGTCGCGCGCTCGGCGGATTCCAGCGCTGACGCGAGCGCCACGAGGTCGGCCGAGGACAGGTCGGTGACGGTGCCCGAGTCCGCGCCGTCAGTGAGCCCCTCGAGGAGTGCCGCGCCGTGGTCGACGGTCGCGGTGCCGCCGTTCGCGAGCGCTGCGGCCGCGGGCGTCCCCGGCCACGGGAGCGGGTCGACGTCCTCGCTCCGCCCGGCGAGCACGGCGTTGATCGCGGCGCCCAGGAGGACGACGAGCCCGGAGACGTACAGCCACGTCACGAGGAGGAGGACGGCACCGAGGAGACCGTAGGCATCGTTCGAGCCCGCGAGAGTGGCGTACGTCTGGAACGCGGATTCGAGCGTCGCCCACCCGACGGCCGCGAAGACGGTGCCGGGGAGGACCTCGCGGACGGTGACGTCCTCGTCCGGGAACACGTAGTAGATGGGGAAGAACGCGAGCGCGAGTCCCGCGACGAACGCGAGCCAGACCACGGCCTGGCCGACGAGCCCGGAGCCGTCGAGCGAGACGACGGTGCCGGCGAGCGCGGCGAGCGCCGCGGCGGTGCCGGCGCCGAGGAGGACGACGACGCCGTCGGAGAGCTGGTCCGAGAGCGGGTTCGCGGCCTCGCTCTCGTAGATGTCCGAGAACGCCTTGTCGAGCGTCCGGAACACCTTCAGCGTCCCCCAGACGAGCGTGACGAGGCCGAGGATGGAGAGACCGGTGCTCGCGCTCGCTTCGACGACCGCGTCGGCGAGGAGCGCGCCGTTGTTCGGGGAGACGTACCCGCCGATGCCCGTGACGACGTCGCGAGCGACAGCGCCGTCGGTCGCGGCCTGCACGGCGACGAGGAGGACGAGGAGGAACGGGAGCAGGGAGACGAACGCGTGGTACGCGACGCTCCCCGCCATGAACGTCAGGTTCTCGGCGCGCGCCTCGCGGTAGACGGAGACGACGATGGCGCGCCCGAGCGCGATTCGTGACATGAATCGCATACGTTGGCGCGAGAGATAAGTGCCGCGTCCCGGTCCCGTCCGCGGAATCGCCGGTCGGGACGCGCTCGCTCAGCGCTCCGGGTGCTCCAGGTCCGGTGGGAGGCCAGTGTGTCGCAGCCCCGACCAGTCCTCGACGTCGAACCGGTAGACGCGAACGCGCTCGGTCTCGAACGCGCGCTCGAACACGTCGGGATGCCACGCGTTGTCCTGCATCGCCTCGTCGTGCGCCTCCCACTCGCCACGCGGGATCTCGTGGATGCGTCCCTCGCAGACGACGCTCCGCCAGTGGAACGGGGATTCGGCGGCGTAGACGAGGTACGTCGCGCGAGACTCGCCGCTGCTCAGGTCCGCCTTCCGGCTGGTGTCGCCGGCGACGAACGTGAAGTAGAGCCCTCGGTCGCCGTCGTACCCGAACGATATCGGGAGGACGTACGGCGCGTCGTCCGTCGAGAGCGCGAGGATACCGACGCCGTGACTCGACAGGAAGTCCCTGATGTCATCCTCGTCCATCCGTTCGATTCCGAGCGTCTCCAGCGTCTCGACAGTCATACGGATATATTGAACGCAAGACCTCTTAAACATCGTCTCGGCACCTCTCTACCGAGTTCTGTTGCGCACATTAGTGTCGGATGGTCGCCCGACGAGCAACCCGCTCGGGTGGTCGACCGACGACGCGGGTCACCGCGTCGGTGCGAGTTAAGTGCGCGGCGGTCCTCGAACCACGCATGTCCCACATCGACCGCGACCGCCTGGTCGGGTTGCGACGCGAGTTCCACCGACACCCCGAGCCCGCGTGGCGCGAGTTCTGGACGACGGCACGGATCGTCGAGGAACTGGAAGCCATCGGCGTCGACGAGCTGTACGTCGGTCGCGACGCGCTCGACGGCGACAGCAGGATGGCCGTCCCCGAGGACGCGGAACTCGCGGACTGGCTCGAACGCGCCCGGGACGCGGGCGTCGACGAGGACACGCTCGCGGCGATGGACGGCGGCTACACCGGCTGCGTCGCCGTCGTCGACTGCGGCCCCGGACCGACGGTCGGTCTCCGCGTCGACATCGACGGGCTGCCACGCGCGGAGTCGACCGACGACGAGCACCTCCCCGCGAAGGAGGGATTCCGCTCGGAGACGGGCGCGATGCACGCCTGCGGGCACGACGGGCACGCGACCATCGGGCTCGGCGTCGTCGAAGCCATCCGCGACAGCGAGTTCTCGGGGACGCTGAAGGTGTTCTTCCAGCCCGCCGAGGAGGTCATCGGCGGCGGGAAGGCGATGGCGGCGAGCGAACACATTGACGACGTCGACTACCTGTACGCGCTCCACCTCGGCCTCGACCACCCCACCGGCGAGGTGGTCGCGGGCATCGACGGGTTCCTCGCGGTCGAGCACCTCGACGTCGACTTCCACGGAGCGCCCGGGCACGCCGGCGCGAAACCCGAGGAGGGCCGGAACGCGATGCAGGCGATGGCGGCCGCCGTGCAGAACATGTACGGCATCAGTCGCCACTCGGACGGGGCGACGCGCGTGAACGCCGGCGTCGTCGAGGGCGGGACGGCGTCGAACATCATCCCGGAGGACGTCCGTGCACAGGTCGAGGTACGCGGTGAGACGACCGAGTTGAAGGACTACATGAGCGACCGCGTCCGCGACGTCGTCGCGGGCGCCGCACGGATGCACGACTGCGAGTTCGACGTGGAACTCGGCGGGCAGGCGCCGAGCGCGACGAGCGACCAGGCGCTCGTCGACTTCGTGATGGACGCCGCCGACGGCGCGGACGGCGTCACGTCGATCGTCGAGCGCGACGCGCTCGGCGGGAGCGAGGACGCGACCTTCCTCATGCAGTCCGTACAGGACCGCGGCGGGCTCGCGTGCTACGTCGGCGTCGGCACCGACCACCCGGGCGGGCACCACACCGCGACGTTCGACGTGGACGAGGACTCGCTCCCCGTCGGCGTCGACGTCCTCGTCGGCGCCATCGAACGCGTCGCCGAACGTCGTCCCTGACACGATCCGACCGACCAGCTTTCCTCCATCCCGACCATCACGTGCCAGTCATCGCATCGTAACCACCGCTGCCGAACACACAACACAGGTTATGGAATAATTCAAAGTTCAACTGCGGAAATTTTATTATAATGTGGCGTATTGATGCGTGTATGGCAAAGCGAAAAGAACGTGCGACTGGTACCGCGGTCGCAGCCGTCTGCGGACTCCTCACGGGCGGATTCGCGCTCTCGGTCGGCCTGCTGGAGTTCCTCATCGGCCTCCACTTCACACCAGGGGGGCTGC
Organism: Halorubellus litoreus; assembly: GCF_037081675.1. Taxonomy (GTDB): domain Archaea; phylum Halobacteriota; class Halobacteria; order Halobacteriales; family Natrialbaceae; genus Halorubellus; species Halorubellus litoreus. The sequence continues at coordinate 227,135 of NZ_JAZAQL010000001.1, forward strand.
TGGCGGTCGTCGGCTACTTCGTCGGCGGATTCCTCGTCGTCGGCGCGTCGACTGGCGTGTTCGTGATGCGGCCGACCGCGCGCAAGCTCGCCGTCCCCATCTACGTCGGGGCGGCAGTCGTGTTCGGCATGATGATAGCGACGAACCTGGACTCCACGCCGACGGCACTCGTGGGCGGCGTCATGGCCGGCATCAACGCCATCGGCGTCGTCGCGCTGCTCGCGTCCGAGGACGTGGAGGTCGGTGGCCGCACGGACACCAGCGACAAGCACGCGACCGACATCGGCACCGGCTTCCGGTGAGCCGCGCTCTCGGTCCGGGGAGAGCCCCGGTTTGTGCCTGCGAGGGCGTCGTCGATGTGGACGTCGGGTGTGATGCCCCGGCGACCCGTCGCTGAACTGTCAGGCCGCCGCTTTTTCTTGCTTCGTTGACTGGTTCGGTGTATGCCACGTCGCCCGCTCGCGCTGACGTTGTTGTCGTGTTGGTCCGTGCTCGGCGCAGCCCTCCTCGTCGCACTCGTCACCGTCCTGACCGACTACGCGAACACCGGTCAGGTCCCGGCAGTCATCGCGGGACTCGGCGTACTGGTCGCGGTCGTCGGCCTCGTCGTCGCCGGCGGCCTCTGGCGGACGAGCACGTGGGCCCGACCACTTGGCGTCCTCACGTACGCGCTCGCAGGACTGGTCGCACTCGCGGTCGCCGCGAGCGTCGACGCGTGGCTACCCGCAGCCCCGGTGCTCGCCGGGAACGCACTCGCCGTGCTCGCGCTCGCCCGCCACACCGCCGGCTTCGAGGACGGCGAGAGACGACCCGACGAGGTCAACGCGCACGTCGGCCGGTGAACCGGTCGCGTATCGAGGACGAACGAGAGACGTTCAGGGTCGGTCCGGTCAGTACTTCGGGTCCGCGCCGGTCGTCGCGTACACGTCCTCCATGATGTCGTCGCGGCGACTCTGCCACATCTCGAACGCGTCCGGCGAACTCGGGTAGTCCTCGTAGTGCGAGAGGAGGTCGTCGGCGACGTTCTTCGTCTTGTAGAAGTTGTAGATCTGCCCCCAGTACCCGAAGCTCTTGATCGCCGCCTTCAGCTTGAGGCGGAGCCCGAAGCTCGTCGACCCTTCGTAGAGCGCCTCCGCGAGGTTCTCCCCCGGGAGCGCCGCCATGAGGCCCATGAGGTCGTCGACGTCGACCGCGGTCGACAGGATGTTGTACACGTCCAGCGCCGCGTACCGGCCGCCGAAGTGCTCCATGACGCGCTCGTTGTACTCCCAGAGCGCCGCCTCGCCGACGTCGCCGTCCTCGATGGCGCCGATCGCTTGCTCGGCCGCGTACTTCCCGGCGTACGCCGCACCCGCGATACCGCCACCCGTCGTCGGGTTCACGTGCCCGGCGGCGTCACCGACCGCGACGAACCCCGGCGCGACCGCCGAGTCGTACGGGCGTCGCGTCGGGAGCGCCGCCCCGAGCTTGTCCGTGACCTCCGCCCCCTGGAACTCCGGGCGACTGCGGAGGTCGCGTTTGAGGTCCTCGACGAGCTGCATCGGCTCCTCCGTCATCTGGAACCCGAGCCCGGCGTTTATCTCCGTCTCCGTCCGCGGGAAGTACCAGAGGTACCCCGCCGCGCGCTCGGTCGGCTTGAACACGAGCGCGTCCGACCACTCCACTGGCTCGTCGACCTCGACGATCTCGCGGTACGCCGAGCAGAACTGCGAGTAGTTCACGTTCGTATCGAACGTCGCACCTTCGAGGTCGGCCTTGTCCTGGAGGATGGAGAGCGACCCGGCGGCGTCCACGACGACGTCCGCGTCGTACGTCACGACGTCACCGCTCCGGTTCCCGCGGACGCCCGCGACCTGGCCGTCGTCGGCCTGCATGACGTCCTGGACGACGGTGTCGTAGTGGAACTCGGCGCCGGCTTCGGTCGCGCCTTCGATGATGAGGCGTCCGTACTCCCAGCGGTCGATGACCGCGAGCTCGCCCGGCACCGGGATGTCGAGCACGGTGTCCTCCTGGGGTATCTCGAAGCGCCCGTGGTCGACGTCCGTGTTCGTGAACGCCGACTGGATCTTCGACTTCGGGATGGCTTCGGGGAACGCGTCCGCGCCCTTCAGGGCGTCGCCGCACGCGATGTGTCCGGCTTCCGCCTCGGTCTTGCGTTCGACGACGACGACGTCGTAGCCCGCGCGGGCGACCGTCGCCGCGGCGTAACAACCGGATGTGCCGGCGCCGACGACGACGACGTCGTACTCGTGCGTGGTCATACGCCCGGAGAATCGCGCCACGATGAAGAAACTTTACGTGCGATTCCGTCGCCAACGGACCGCCAGAATAGGCATAAAGAGTTTTCTTCGCGCTGGCAGAAGACGCCGGTATGACCGACTACACCGTGGAGTTCGTTGGGACGGGCGAGTCCATCACCGTCTCCGACAAGCAGACCATCCTGAAGCGATGCATCGAGGAAGGTATCGCCCAGGAGTACTCGTGTCGCGTCGGGATGTGTCTGGCGTGCTCGGCGGAGATCGTCGAGGGCGAGGTCACCCAGCCCGCTGCCCGCGGCCTCACGGACGAGGAGAAGGAGGCGTACGCGTTGACGTGCATGGCGCGCCCGAACTCGGACCTGAAGCTCGACCGCGGGAAGTACCCGCCGAGCATCGAGGGCGACGTCGAGGCGATGACCGAGGACGCCGCGGCCGCCGACGACTGACCGCGACCGCGCACCGGACGAGCGGGTCGCTGGGCGCACGACGAGGCGACTCCGCACGGCTTTTATAACGAGACGTCGTTCCGTGGCGTATGGCCGGTATCGTCACCACGCTGTTCGCCTCGCTCCTCGCGTTCGCGGCCGGTGGACTGTTCGCCACGCCGTTCACGACGTTCGACGGGGACTCGACCAACCAGGGTCTCGCCGCGGTGAACGGAGTCGTGTTCGTGCTCGTCGCGTTCTACGTCCAGCTGGACGTCCTGCTGCTCATCGGCTCGGTGTTCGCCGGCGTCATCCTCTTCGGCGGCGTGACCGAGTTCCTGCGCGACTGACCAGAGCGAGACGCCGCTGTCGCCGTTTCTCTTCACGTTCCCTGATACGCTCCGCCGAGCAGTGGCGCGGTGACCGACGCCGTCCTCGAGGACGACGTCAGTCCGCTGCGCAGTTGTTCGGGCCGAGTTCGAGTTCGAACGCGGTCTCGTCGTCGATGGTTTCCCGGCCGAGGTTCACGTCGATGATGCGCTCGTAGTTCTGCGGTGGTGGGGACTCGGAGCGGACCGCGTCCACGAACGCGTCGCGGTCCCGACCGATGTCGTCGAGCAGGTCGTGAACGCCCTCGACCGTGATGGCGAACGTCCCGTCGTCGGTGCGCGCGACGCCCGGTTCGTGGTGCCCGGGGAACAGTCGCGTTCCGGGCGAGAGCGAGCCGAGGGTTTCGGTGACGGTCCGGTACAGGCGTTCGGCGAGTTCCTCCGTGGCGGCCTCCGGGTCCGCGGCGAGTTGCGCTTCGAGGTCCGGTCGCGCGACGCTCTCGACGAACACGGAGTCACCGACGAGGACGACGTCCCCGAACTCGATTCCGGTCATCTCCGAGGTGTGCCCCGGGAGGCCGACCGCGCGCAGCTCGGCGTCGCCGAACTGGAGCGTCTCCCCAGTTGCGAGGGGTCGCGCTCCGTACGTGAGGCCGCGTTCGCGAGCGCCCTCTGGGAGCACCGGTTGCGCGTCGGTGCCGCGAGCGACGTTCCGGACGCCGGAGACGTGGTCCGCGTGAACGTGCGTGTCGATGGCGTACACGATGTTCGCGCCGCGGTCGCTGGCGTCGCGCGCGTACCGGTCCGTGAACGCCCGTAGCGGGTCGACGACGACCGCCTCGTCGCCCGCGACGAGGAGGTAGCTCAGACACCCCGAGGACGGCCGGTCGTACTGGACGAGCGTGCCCGCGGTCGTCTCCGTCTCCGTGGCGGTGATGAGTCGCGCCCACCCCTCCATGCCGTCCTCCAGGTGGACCGCGTCGACGCCGTCGTCCGCGAGCGCGTTCGCGACCTCCGCACTCGCCTCGCCGACCGCGCACACGACGACGACCGGCTCGTCGACGTCCGCGACCAGGTCGGCGACGCCGCCGGTCACCTGCGCTTGCACGAACCGCGCGTACGGCACCTGCTCGACGTCGACGTTCGGCCCGGCGATACGCCACGCCTCGACCTCGTCGCGGTTCCTGAGGTCGAGCACGGTGACGTGGTCCCCGCGAGCGACGCGGTCCGCGAGCGCTCGCGGCGTCACCGTCGGCGCGTCAGAGACGTCCTGCGGAGTCATACGTCCCCGTACGGGACGTGGTGAGATAAAGTTCAAGCCCTCGCGCTCGAATCCACCGGGCATGGACGCACCAGCCCTCCGCGAGACCGTCGAGCGCGAGAAGCAGTCGCAACTGGACCGCCTCGGGTCCTCGAAGTACCTCATCGCGCTCACCGACGCGGACCTCTCCGAGTCGACGATACTCGGCGCCGTGGCCGAGAGCGAGTACCTGGCGCGCGAGACGTTCGAGGCGCTCGCGTCGATGGAGGACGACGACCGCGCACGGGTGGCGTTCGAGGCGGTCGCCGACCAGGAAGCCGAGCACTACGACCGCGTCTGCGAGCGTCTCGGTGCGCGACCGGAGCCCGACCACGCCGGTGCGGTCCACGGCTACCTCCGCGAGCGCGACGACGCGGTCTCGCGCGTCGCCGGCGCGCTCGTCGGCCGACCGCTCGTCAGTCTCCGCGCGCACACGCAGGTCGTCGGATTCTACGTGAACGAGGCCGACGAGACCGGCGCGAACCTCTTCCGCGACCTCAAAGCCGACACCGACGCCGAACTGGAACGCGGGCTCGCCGTGCTGGACGACATCTGCGAGACCGACGAGGACTGGGAGCGCGCGCAAGCGACCGCCGAGTACGTCGTCCAGCTCGCGTACGACGAGTACGCCGACTCGCTCACGGAGATGGGCGTCAACCCGAAGTCGACCTGCTGAGCGGTCGGTCGCCGCGCCGTCCAGCCCTCCGTGACCGGTCGTACCGGCGCGCGAACCCGTATTTTCAAGAGACAGACAGGAGTAGTGCCGTGCATGAATCATCGCTGTCCGGACTGCGGCGTCACGCTCGAAGCGGTCGACTTCGGGATGCAGGACGCCTGGAAACCACACGTTCGCACCGGCGAGAAGAAGGAAGGCTTGCTGGGGAAACTCGGGGTGGACGAGACCGTCCCCGTCGACGCCGGGATGTGTCCCGAGTGCGGGCTCGTCAGACTGTACGCGAACGTCGAGGAGTGACGGCGAGCCGGCAATGGGGGACGCGACGCGGACGCGACCACTACTCTGCGGGGTCTTCAGTGCCCGAGGGAGCGTCGACGCTCTCGGTGACGCTGGCGTCCGTCGCCGCCTCCTCGCCGTCCGCGTCGTCGGCGTCGCCCGCGTCGTCCACGTCGTCCGCGTCGTCCCCGGGCGCGAGCGGTTCGGGTTCCGGCGGGGACGCGAACTCGGTCGGGGCGTCGGGGTCGACGAGCCACGGGACGACGATCCGCGCGAACTCGAAGAGGAAGACGAGCACGAGCGGCCCGAGGAAGATGCCGTACCACCCGAAGAGGACGGGGCCGAGCGTGTACGCGAGCATCACGGCGCCGACGTGGAGCGTCCGCCCGCTCACGTATGGGCGGAGCAACTGGTCGGGGATGTAGTCCACGACGACGAAGGAGACGACGAGGAACGTGACCGGGAACCAGAGCCCGGTCGCGCCCTCGAGTGCGACGAGCGCGAACAGGTACGCCGCGAGCGGGAGCGTCACGAGCTTGATGCCGATGACGGGGACGAGGCTCGCGACGCCGACGAGGAGCCCGACGAGCACGGGTTCGGGGATGCTCGCTGACGCCGGCGAGACGACGTTCAGTGCGACGAACGTCACGACCGCGAGGAACCCCGTGAGGAGCGCGTTCAGGATGTTCCCGAAGTACACGTTCTTCAGGTCGCGGTCCACGGCGACGAAGTACGATTCGAGGACGCCGCCTTCGGGGACGAAGGTGGCACGCCCCCACGCCGCCAGCCGGTAGTCGTCCCGCAGGAGGTAGAACGTGATGATGAGGACGATGAACGCGTGCAGGAGGACGTTGAACAGCTGGCCGACGGTTCCCAGCAGGAGGTCGAGGACTTGCGTGAGGCTCGACCCGAGTTCGAGGTTCGCGAGCTGGGTCGGGTCCGAGAGGATCGTCCGCGCGGTCGCGGAAAGTTCGGTGAAGATCTCGTTCAGGTCGGCGTACGGCTCGACGAGCGCTGCCAGTTGCCCGCCGAGGTCGCTGTCGAGGACGTCCGCGAGCGACCGGATCGCGACCAGGACCGTCCACGCGACGAGCGCGAGCACCGGGAGTCCGACCGTGAGGAGCGTCGCTGCAACTGCGAGCGTCCGCGACCGGATTCGCGGGTGAACGAGGCGGTTGAAGACCGGGCGGGAGACGTAGTACGCGAACACGCCGACGACCACCGTCCCGACGTACTGCCAGACGATGAACGCGAACGCGACGGCGAACGCGAACGCGACGACCCAGAGCGCGACGCGGTCGCGACCGAGATTCGATACTCGCGACGCCACGCCTTCTCCCGACGACCCAGGGCGCCCTGGCTCCTCGCGCCGCGCGTCGTCCGCCTCGTCCGCCCGAGCGTCCTCTGTCATACTGGATTCCTGGTCGTCGTCGCACGACGGGGCCCGGGTGAACCGCCAACGCAGTCCGAAGAACACCGTGCCGACGTGTGCTTCGAATGACTAGAGGACCTCGCAGCGAAAAACCATACGTCCACTCTCGCGACCAGTTGCTTGCACTCCACCCACCTTCGCGACCAGTTGCTTGCACTCACTCACCGCCTCCCGATACGACCGCCTCGTCGAACAACGTCTCGCCGTCGACCATGTGTTCCTCGACGGCGTCCATGTCGAGGGTCACGCCGAGGCCCGGCTGCTCGGGGACCGTGATGTAGCCGTCCTCGATGACGTCCTCCTCGACGAGGTCCTCCCACCAGCCGAGCTCGTAGGAGTGGTACTCGACCGCGAGCGAGTTCGGGATGGCGGCGGCGACGTGCGCGCTCGCCATGGTCGCCACCGGCGAGGAGACGTTGTGCATCGCGACCGGGACGTAGTACTGGTTCGCGACGTCCGCGACCTTCCGGGTCTCGCGCATCCCGCCGACCTTCGGGAGGTCGGGTGCGACGATGTCCACCGCCTGGTTCTCGATGAGGCGGCGTTCCTCGGTGACGCGATACCGGTTCTCGCCGACCGTGATCGGCGTCGTCGTCGACTTCGTCACCTCCTCCTGGACCTCGAGGTTCTCCGGCGGGACCGGGTCCTCGAGCCACCAGACGTCGTACTCCTCGATGGCGTCAGCGAGTCGCTTCGCGCTCCCGCCCGAGAACGTCCAGTGACAGTCGAACGCGACGTCGGCGCGGTCCTTCACGCGCTCCGTGACCTTCTCGACGATCTCGGCCTTGTGACGGATCTCGCCGGGGCGGAGGTGACGGTTCGCGCGGTCCTTCTCGAGGCCGCTCGGGACGTCGAGGTCGAACTTGAGGGCGTCGTACCCGAGTTCCTCGACGACGCGCTCGGCCTCGTCAGCGCACGCTTCGGGGTCGGCTTCCGATTCGGTGTGGCAGTCGCAGTAGACGCGGACGTCGTCCCGGTACTTCCCGCCCAGGAGCTGGTAGGCGGGGACGTCCAGTATCTTCCCGGCGAGGTCGTGGAGTGCGACCTCGATACCCGAGATGGCGGTGACGGTGACGCCCTCGACCGACCCTTCGCCGCTCATCTTCTGGACGAGGTGCTCGAAGAGTCGGTCGATGTCGAGGGGGTTCTCGCCGACGATCATCGGCTTCATGCGCTCGATGAGTTCGGGGACGCCAGCGCCCCAGTACGCTTCGCCGGTGCCGGTGACGCCGGCGTCGGTGTAGATGCGGACGAGCGTCCACGGGAAGTTCCCGTCGACCATCGTCGTCTGGACGTCCGTGATCTCGACGTCGCGGCCGCCGCCGCGGTCTCGTGTGACGCCCATCGTCTCGCCCGAGAGTTCGCGCATGGTGTACTCCGCGTTCGGGTCGTGTAGGTCGGCGTAGTCGACTCCCATAACCCATGGTTTACTCGCAATCCAGTAAAGTTTTCGACGGCGCGGTTGGGTCGTGGTCGCTCACTCGTCCTCGACGACGCGGTCGCGTTCCCAGTCCGGCGGCGGCGAGTTCATGTCCGCCACCTGCTTGCGGATCCACCGGACGTACGCCCCGAGGACGCCCATGGCGACGACGGAGAACGCGAGCGTCACGAACGCGAGGAGCGTGCCAGCGTCCCCGAGGTCGAGGAACGCGAGCGCGCTCGCTGCCGCCAGCACGTACAGTCCGAGGACTGCGAACAGCGTCTGCACGGTCAACAACCGCCGAACGAGACCCCACATGGTTCCATCACCGACCGCCAGCGTCTTGGCTATTGTGACGTCCGCCGCCGAGTCCGACGACAACGTTCGATTCAAACCATCGGCGGCCCTCGTCGTCGAGTGATGTACTCGAGTCACCACGCGGCGCTCTCGCTCGTCGCGGGCGCAGCGCTGGTTCCGTTCGTCCCGACGGTCCTCCCGGCCGTGGCCGTCGTGGCGTACGCGGTCGTGCTCGGCGTCGCCATCGACTTCGACCACTTCCTGGTGGCGCGCTACAACGCCGGGAACTGGCGAGCGCTGCGGGCGTGCGCGACCGACCCGCGGCGCGCGTTCCTCGCGCAGGACGAGATATTCGACGCGGACGAGGTGTGGCCGCTCGAACGACTGCTCTCGCACGCCGTCCTCGCGGGCGTGCTCGTCGCCACACTCCTCGCGGCCGGGCTCGTGGGACTGGCCGTGGTGTCGGCGGTGGTGCTGTACGTGCACGTCCTCTCGGACCTCGCGTGGGACGTCGCGCGGCAGGCCGAGTACTTCGAGCGAGTCAGGGAGACCACGTGACCGCCCGCGGCTTCCGCGCAACGGAAGCCAGCGCGGGTCGCGAACGTCGCCGTGGTGCGTGGGTTTATGTCGTCGCCGAGTGGACTGGGCGACATGAACGAGACGGTTTCGCGGATGCGCGAGAGCGGCGTCGTAGCGGTACTTCGAGGGGTCGACGCGTCGGACGTTCGAGCGGTCGGTGACGCGCTCCGCGACGGCGGCGTGACGGCGATGGAGGTGACGATGGGGAGCGACGACTCGCTAGCGGCCATCGAGGCGCTCGCCGATCACTATCGCGGCGACGACGTCGTGGTTGGCGCGGGCACGGTCCTGGACGCGGAGACGGCGCGACAGGTCCAGCTCGCGGGGGCGTCGTTCGTCGTCAGTCCGACGTTCGACGAAGGCGTCGTCGAGACCTGCAACCGGTACGGGATTCCGGTCGCCCCCGGCGTCGCGACGCCAACCGAAGCCCTGAACGCGTACGAGGCGGGCGCGGACCTCTGCAAGGTGTTCCCGGCGTCCTCGTACGGCCCCGGTCATCTGTCGAGCATCAAGGGCCCGCTCCCGCAGATTCCGCTGATGCCGACGGGCGGCGTCGGCCCGGAGAACGCGGCAGCGTACGTCGAGGCCGGCGCGGAGATGGTCGGCGCCGGCGGCTCGCTCGTCCCCGACGACGCACTCGAACGCGAGGACTACGACGAGATCACGGCGCGCGCCGAGGAGCTCGTCGGCGTCGTCGAGGACGCGCGGTAACGTCGTCGATGCTCAGCTCCTCGCTCGCGTACGGACTGCTGGCGATGGTGACGTGGGGCGTCTGGTCGGTGATTGCGGAGATGGCGACCGACCACGTGTCGCCGGAGGTGGCGATGGTGGTGTCGTACGGGACGGGTGCGGCAATCGCGTTCGGGTACGTGCTGTCGCGCCCGGCCTCGATGGAGTTCTCGACGCGCGGGATCGGTATCGCGGCGGTCGCCGGCGTGTTCGCGGGCGTCGGCGCGGTCGCGTTCTACGTCGGTCTGGACCGCGGGAGTACGAGCGTCGTGACGACGGTTTCGGCGCTCTACTTCGTGGTCGCGGCGGTCATCGCGGTGCTCTTCCTGAACGAGTCCGCGTCGCTGCGGACGGTCGCCGGTATCGCGACCGCGGGCGTCGCGGTCTGGTTACTCGCCGGCTAACTCGGTGACTGCGGCGGCCTCGACGGTGGTAGCGGGGAGTCAGCGGTCCGCTTTCGCGAGCTGGAGTTCGACGCGCGTCCCGGCGTCGCCGGTGTCGACGGTGACGTGTCCGCCGCCGGTGCTCGTGATCCAGTTCACGAGCCAGACGCCGAGGCCGCTCCCGTGTTCGAGCGGGGATTCCTCCGCGCCTTCGAGCACGCGTCGGTCCTGCTCGGGGATGCCGTCGCCGTCGTCGACGACCGTGACGGACACGAACGCGTCCCGCTCCTCGACCGTGACGCTTGTGACGTCGCCGCCGTGCTCGATGGCGTTCGCGAGGAGTTCGTGAACGGCGAACTCGAGCTCCCCGCCGACGTTCACCACGGCGGACCCCTCGACCGACAGTATCGCCGGGTCGAGTTCGGCGCGCGCCACGGCACCCCGGACGGCGGTCGCAGCGTCCGCGTCCGTGATACCGTCGCGGTTCCGAGCGGCTCGTCGGAGTCGCGCCGACTTCTCGCCGAGCGCGACGAGGTCGGCGCTCGTCTCCTTGATGACGTCGACGTGCCGCTCGACCGAGGGGTCGAGGGCGGCATCTGCGAGTGCGTCCCCGTGCCCGGTGAGGACGGTCGCGGCGTTCCTGACGTTGTGCCTGAGCACGCGGTTCAGGACGGAGAGCAATCGATCGCGCTGGTATTGGCGAGTGACGTCGCGCGCCGCGCCCTCGAGCCCGCGGACGTCGCCGTCGACGACCACCGGGACGAGGTTCACTTCGATGTGACGGCGGCGCTGGTCGGTGGCGACGACCGTCAGTTGAAGTTCGGAGACGCGGTCCCCGTCGCGAGCGCGAGCGAACGCGTCGAACGCTCGGTCGCCGTCCTCGTCCGCGATGACGGTGGAGAACGGTTCGCCGACGAGCTCCGCGGGCTCGTACCCGAGGACGGCTTCGACGGTCCCGGACACCGACTCGAACACGCCGTCGGCGTCGACGCGGAACACGATGTCGAACGCGGCCTCGGTGACGTTCCGGAGGCGGCGTTCGGTTCGTTCGAGCGCTTCGATGCGTTCGCGTTCGTCGCTGACGTCCCGGAAGACGGCGACGACGAGCGTCCGGCCGTCGACTGTGACGGTGTCGGCGCGGAGGGCGACCGGGACGGTCTCTCCGCGTCGCGTCCGGAACTCGAGGCCGTCGAGCGCGTCGAACCGCGGCTCGCCGACGGCGTCGCGGTCGTCGAGGACGCCGTCGACCTGCGTCGTGAGGTCCGCGGGGTCGCCGGGGTGGAGTTCCGTGACGTGGACGCCGCGGAGCGTCTCGGGCGCGTACCCGAGGACGTCGGCGGCGGCCTGGTTGACGTCCACGACCGTCTGCGTCTGGCGGTCGACGACGAACATCGCGTCCGGTGCGAGCTCGACGAGCCGGTTCGCGACGGGTGCGGCGTCCACGAGTTCGCTCGCTGCCTGCGGGACGCCGGGCCTGTGGTCGAACGGGTCGTCCGCGGCCGGAACCGGGGCCGTGGTCCGGCCGCCGTCAGCTGTCGTGCCGGCATCCTCGCTGCTTCCTGCGTCACCTCGCGCCGCGGCCGCGTCCTCGTCTTCCGGGAGTGACGCCGCGTCGACGAGCGCGTCCGCGAGCGCTTCGGGGGTCTCGTCGACGGTCGCCGCTGGGAGGTACGCGTCGACGCCGCGGGCGACCGCGTCGGTCGCCACGCGCTGGTTCGGGTCGGTCGGCACGAGGACGACCGGGACGTCGGGGCGAACGTCGCGGACCGTCGAGAGCCGGTCGACGGCGTCGACGGTTCCGTCGTCGTCGCCGAGGACGACGCAGTCCACGCCGAGGGCCGCGTCGCGGTCGACGCCGTCGGCGTCGCGGGTACGAACCGTGACGCCGGTTGCCGGGAGCGCGTCGCGAACGGCGGTCGTCGCGCTCGCGGGTAATCCGGCCGCGAGCACGACCGCAGAGCGCCCGACCTTCGTCATTCACCCGTGCTAACCGCTACGTTCGTATCAAAGCACCGCCGACGCAGTCAGCCGCGTTCGAGCCCACGAACGAGCCGTTCGCTGCGTTCTCGCTCGTCCCGGTCGGTCGCTGGCGGTCGCGTTCGCGGCTACGCGTCGCTGGGGTCCTCGACCTCGCCGCTCTCGGGGTACACGCCGACCTGGTCGCAGACGTCGGCGAGCGGGCACGCGTCCGGGTCGTCGAGACACGCGGGCTTGCGCGCCGAACAGTACTCGCGACCGAACTGGATGGTCGCCGTATGGCCGAACCCGCACTTCTCGGCGGGCACGTCGCGTTCCAGGACCTCGCGGACGCCCTCGTGGTCCGCGTCCGGTGGCGCGATACCCATGCGTCGATAGATGCGGTGGACGTGCGTGTCGACGGGGAACACGCCGCCCTGACCGCCCGCGAACAGGAGCACGCAGTCCGCGGTCTTCGGGCCGACGCCCTTCACCTCCAGTAGCGTATCGCGGACCTCGCCCGGGTCGCCGTCGCGGACGAACGCGTCGAACTCCGCGGTCGACCCGAAGGACTCGAGCACCCACGCGGCGGCGCGATGGATGCTCTCGGCCTTCTGGTTGTAGAGGCCAGCCGCGGAGATGGTCTCCGCGAGCTCGTCGTGCGGCGCCGCATCCAGGTGGGTGGCTAACCCCTCGACCGGCCCGTACCGCTCCACGAGCGCGTCGTGCGCGGGCTGGCTCGCGACGTCGCTCGTGTTCTGACTGAGGATGGTGCGGACGAGGCACTCGAAGCCGTCCTGGCCGCCGTAGGCCTTCTGCCAGTACAGCTCGCCGAGTCGGTCGACGACCGCTTCGGCGCGCGTCCCCGCCGTCTCCGGGTCGAACGACGCCTCGACGCCGCCGCCCGCGCTCCCGCCGGAGATGTTCACGTCCGGTTCCGCGTCGTCGTCGCTCATGCCCGGGCGTTACCGTGGGAGCGGCAAGTACGGTTCGCTCGACGAGGCGAGCGCGACGCGGGCCGCGCGTCGGTCCAAGCGGTTACGGTCCCGGGGCGAGTCGGCGCTCCCATGAGCGAGTCGGCAGACGACCGGAGTGCGACCGCGGATCGCGACGACGACCCGCCGGACATGGGCGACCTCTACGACGAACTCGAGGAGCTCGCGGACGTCGTCGACGACCCCGCGGAGCGCGAGCGCGTCGCCGCGGCGATGCGGACCGCCGCCGCGGTCGAACCCGTCGGCGTGTTCGGGCGCGTCGTCAGCGGCTTCGACCGCGGGGACGCCGCCGAAGCGCTGCTCGGGAGCGCGCTGTTCGGCATCCCGATGCTCGTCGAGGGCGGCACGAGCGAGGTCGGCGGGTTCCTCACGACGCACCCCTACTCGGTGGCGGGGACGTACGCGTTCACCGTCGCCGCGGTCGTCGGCATCCTCTACGTGAGCGACATCCAGGACGTCCGCGTCACCCATCGCCTGCTCGGTATCGTGCCGCGGCGGCTCGCGGGCGTCCTCGGCATCTCGCTCGCGTTCGCCGTCGTCTCGATGACCGCGTGGGGGCGCGTGGACTGGGGGACGCCGGTCGTCGCCGTCGCCGCGGTATCGGTCGCGTGGGTTCCCATGGCCATCGGCGCGGCGCTCGGCGACATCCTCCCCGGGACGTGACGCCGAACGCGCGCGAAGTCCTCAGGCGACCAGGGTCACTGCGTGACCTCGAGGACGACGCGAACGTCGGCGCCGTCGGCGAGCGCGTCCACGACCTCGCGGTCGACGGACTCGGCGGCGCCGTCGGCGTCGAGCATGATGGTGCGGTCGTCGACGTGCGTCGACGTCCGGCCGACCATGCTCCGGTCGTCGGTGAGCGCGAGGTCCGGGTGGCCGCGACCCTCGAACGTCGCAGTCAGGTCCGCTACCTCGAGGGTCATCGTGACGGTCGCAGCGGCGTCCTGAACGGCGTCGCGGAACGAGTCGGAGAAGTCGGCCGGAGAGCGGTCGGCGTCGACCGCGAGAATGCAGTCGCCCGCGGGCGTGAGCCAGTCGTCTGTCGTCACCTCGAACGTGCTCGCGTGCTCGGCGGTGACGTGCTCGTGGCCGGTGGCGTGCACGACCTCCCGGTGCGTGCTCGTCGCGTCGTCGGTCATGCCAGCCGGTACCCCGCCAGTGCACTTATCGCCCGCGGACTGCGGCCGCCAGCGGTCGCGGGGGACGGTCGTTCGCGTCGGCGGACTGGGCTCGTTAGCTCTCGCGGACGACGGTCACGGTGACGGTCCCGCACTCGCACTCGTAGAGGCGGCGTTCGCCGTCACCGAGGTCCATCGCCAGCCCGAACGCGGCCTCGTCCAGGTCCGCGTCACAGCCCTCGCACGTCGCGGTCAGTTCTTCCAGCATGGAATCGGCTACGCGCCACACCCACTTGACGGTGAGCCGTACGCGGAGTGAAAGTGAAACGGGGTGATGGACACAACGCCTATGGGTTCGGGCCGCGCCACTTTCACCGAATGAGCGGTGAGTGGCGCGCCGGCGTGGTCGAGGAAACGTCCGGAGCGGGGCCGCCGTCGGTCGCGTCCTGGGAGCCAGTGACCGTTCCCGGACGCCCCGAGCGGTTCGCTGGCGCGGACGCGGTCGCGTACCGCAAGCGCTTCCCGGACCCGCGTCGCGCGCAAAGCCAGCGTGCGGTCCTCGACTGCCGGGGCCTCTACGGCGACGCGACCGTGTACCTCAACGGCGACGTCCTCGGGACGCACGACGCGTACTTCGCCCCTGCTCGCTTCGAGTTCGAGCCCGCCGACGAGAACGACCTCGTCGTCGTCTGTCGACGCCCGACCGACGGGTACGCCGGCGCGTACGCGTCCGACGTCGTCCCCGACGAACTCTCGGTGCCGGGCATCTGGTGGGGCGTCCACCTTCGACTGCGGCCGCAGGCGTACCTCGCGGACGTCGCGGTGAACGCGCGCCGTCCCGACGCCGACCGCGGCGTCGTCGACGTCGCCGTCACTGTCGACGCCGGCGAACCGGTGGACGACACCGTCACGGTGTCCGTTCGCCCCGAGAACTTCCGCGGGAGCGGCGGCTCCATGGAGCGAGTTCCCGTCGAAGCGGACGCGCGCGAGCGCGTGACCGTCACGCACTCCGTCGACGTCCGCGACCCGGCGTCGTGGTGGCCCGCGGACCGCGGCGACCCGAACCGGTACACGGTCCGCGCGCGCTTCGCCGACCACGAACGCACCGTCTCGACGGGGTTCCGGACGGTCGCGTACGACCGCGACGACGGCCTGCGCGTGAACGGCGAACGCGTCCGCGCTCGCGGCGTGAACGTCCTCCCGACGACGGAACCCGAGGCGGACCTGGAGCGCGCTCGCGACCTGAACGCCACGCTCGTCCGCGTTCACGGCCACGTCCTCCCGTCGTCGTTCTACGACGCCGCGGACGACGCCGGCGTGTTCGTCGCCCAGGACCTCCCGCTCTCCGGGCCCGACCCCGACGGCGGCCGGTCCGTGGAGCGCGGGCGGACGCTCGCCCGTCGACTCGCCGCCCACGTCGACCACCACCCGAGCGTCGCGTGCTACGGCGTCCACGACGACCCCGTGGAGCCGTTCGCCGAACGCGTCGGGACGGGTCGCACCAGCCGGTACCGGATCCGGACGCGCGCCGCGCGAACGACCGTCGACCGAGCGCTCGCCGACGCCGTCGCCGACGCGCTCCCACCGGACGCCGTCACGTTCCCCGTCTGCGGTCCGCTCGGCTCGCAGCCCGACGCCGCCCACCTCTACCCGGGGTGGCGGTACGGGCGCGCTGCCGACGTCGACTGGCTCACGGACACGTATCCCGCGGCCGCGAAAGTCGTCACCGAGTTCGGCGCCGGGTCGCTCACTGCCGCGGGCGGCGGCACGGACGCACCGGTCGGCCTGGACAGGGACGTCCACGACGCAGTGCTCTCGGACGTGGACGCCGGCACCTGGGGCGACCTGACCGCGAGCGACCGTGGCGACGGCGCGAGCCCCGACAGCGCCGCAAGCGACGGTGGCGGGGTCGTCGCCGGCAACGACGTCGTCGCTCGCTCCCAGGGCACGCAGGCGCGGGTGCTCTCGCGGGTCGCGAGCGGGTTCCGCCGGCACGGGAGCGACGTGCTCGCGGCGTTCTGTCTCAGGGACGTCGACGCCGGCGGCGGGATGGGCGTGTACGCGGTCGACGGCAGCGAGAAACCCGCCGCGAGCGCACTCGGCGACGCACTCGCCCCCGTCCAGGCGTTCCTCGCCGCCGACCCGCCTGGCACCGTCCCGGTCGCGCTCGTGAACGACGCCCCCGCAGCCGTCTCTGGGACGCTCACCGTCGAAACGGCCGACGTCGACGCCACGTTCCAGGTGGAGGCGCCAGCGCTCGGCACCGCCACCGCCGGCACCGTCGAGGTCCCCGCCACCGCCGACGTCGTCGACCTCGCGTTCGAGACGCCGGCCGGCGAGGTCACCCGAACCATCCATTTATAAACACGAACGGCAGGTATGCGAACCGTTGACGCCCGTCGTGGGGGCGCCCTCGTCCGATTTCGCCGACTCAGCGGACCGGCAGATTTAAATTACATGATGCGGTATGTACTGGTACCAGAACGCCGCCGGGTGTTCCGGTAGCATCGCTCGCAGACCAGAATGACACGGAATCTTATCGCAGTCGCGTCAACCAAGGTCTCGAGCACACGCTATCCCCCCGGCGCGGGACGGAATAGAGGGTTGACTAACCCATGGTAGATTCGATAGACACATCCAAGAACGTAGAGCTTACCGAGGACGACCTCGAGAACAAGAGCAAGGGCCAACTCATCAAACTCGCCGGCCAGCTGCGAGACCGACGCAACGATCTCAACCAGATGGCGAGCGAGCGCGCGTCCTCCCGCGACGACCTGAACGCGGAGACGCGCGAGAAGGTCGACGAAGCCCAAGAGCACCGCGAGAAGCGCGACGAACTCAACGAGCTCGTTCAGGAGCACAAGGAGAAGCGTAACGAGCTCAACGCGGACGCGAACGAGCTTTTCGACAAGGTCGAGCGGATGAAGTCCGACATGGACCTCGACGACGGCAAGGACCTCGAGAAGCTCGAGTCCGAGATCGAGGACCTGGAGTTCAAGCAGCAGACCGAGGTTCTCTCCAGCGAGGAGGAGAAGGAGCTCATCGAGAAGATCGAGTCCAAGCGCGAGGAGTACGCCGAGCGCCAGGAGAAGATGGGCGACAACGAGGACCTCGACGAGCTCGTCGAGGAAGCGGAGGAGGTTCGCTCAGAAGCCTCGAAGCACCACCAGAAGGTGACCGAGCTCGCTGACAAGGCCCAAGAGCACCACAATCAGATGATCGAGGCCTACCGCGAGGCCGACGACATCCGCGACGAGGCCGACGAGATGCACGAGAAGTTCGTGCAGGCTCAGGAGGCGGCGGACCGCCACCACGAGGACTTCGTGCGCGTCCAGAAGCGCCTCCGCGAACTGGACAAGCAGGAGGAGGAAGAGGAGCAGGCCGAGCGCGAGAAGAAGAAGGAAGAGGTTCAGGAGGAAGCCGAGGAGATCTACGAGCGCTTCAAGGACGGCGAGACGCTCGACACCGAGGACCTCATGAAGCTGCAGAAGGCCGGACGCCTCTAAGCGCGGTTCTCTATCCCGTTCTATTGCAGTCGACTGCCGGCGAGCGACGGCGTCGGCGGGCTGGACGGTATCGACGGCGAGGTGCGGTGTGACTCGGTCGGTGGCGGTCGTTTTTTGCGTGGTCGTTCGTAGGGTAGGGTATGGTAGACGCTCGCGGACTCGCTCGGTTGGGTATCGTGTTGGTGGCGGCGGCCGTCGGCGTGGTCGCTGGCTGGTTCCTGTTCGTCGAATGGGGCCCGGACCCGCTCCGAGTAGTGCTCTTGCTCGCGACCGCGGGACTCGTCGTCTACATCGGGGGGAACGTCGCGGGGAACCTCCTCCCCGAGTACAACGTCGCGGAGGTCGAGGTCTCGGGTCCGATAACGCGCGACGGCGGCGGCGGTCGACTCCCGTCGTCGCCGACGTCACCGGGCGCGGACGAGCTCGTCGACCAGATCGAGCGCGCAGACCGTGATTCGAACGTCGACGCGCTCCTCGTGAAACTCAACACGCCCGGCGGCGCCGTCGTCCCGAGCGACGACATCCGGAACGCCGCCATGGCGTTCGACGGCCCCACGGTCGCGTACACGAACGACGTCTGCGCGAGCGGCGGGTACTGGATCGCGTCCGGATGCGACGAACTCTGGGCGCGCGAATCCAGTATCGTCGGCAGCATCGGCGTCATCATGGCGCAACCGAACGCCACCGCGCTCGCCGAGAAGGTCGGCGTCGACGTCGAGTACCTGACCGCCGGCGAGTTCAAGGACGCCGGCCGGCCGTTCACCGAGTTCACCGACGACGCCCGCGAGTACTACCAGTCACTCATCGACGACCAGTACGACTCGTTCGTCGACCGCGTCGCCGACGGCCGCGACCTCGACCCCGACACCATCCGCGACACCGAAGCCCGCGTCTTCCTCGGCGCCGACGCCAACGAGCGCGGGTTCGTCGACCACCTCGGCGACCGCGACGACGTCGAAGAAGCACTCGAGACCGAACTCCTCGAACCAGTCACCGTCCGCGAGTTCACCCCACAGCGCGGCCTCGGCGACCGCCTCCGCGGCGGCGCCGCCACCGTCGCGTACGCCGCCGGCGCCGGCGTCGCCAGCGTCCTCCACGACGACGACACCATCGAACTCGAACTCCGATAACGAACTCGAAATCCGCTACCGGACACCATCGAAACGCCAACCTGGCAGCCGCCGTATGCTCGTTGTGTCGGTTCTTGCACGGCAGATTTATACGGCCGCTCCTGTTCGATTACGCCAGTGGCTACGCTGGTCGTGTGCGTGGACCGCGCGGACGACATCGGCCGGAAGACCGGGTTGGAGACGCCGGTCGTCGGCTGGGAGGCCGTGCGGTCGCTCGTGACGGACGTCGGACTCGCGGACCCGGAGGACTCGAGCGTGAACTCGCTCCTCGAGACGCTCCGGGTCGCCCGTGACCTCCGCGACGACGACGAGGAGGCGGTCGTCGCGGTCGTGTCGGGCGCGAGCGACAGCGTCGTCGGCGCCGACCGCGCCGTCGCACTCCAGCTCGACGACCTCATCGCGGAGTACGACCTCGACCGCGCCGTCGTCGTCATCGACAGCGCCGAAGACGAACGCCTCGTCCCCGTCGTCGAAAGCCGGTTGAACGTCGACAGCGTCGACCGCGTCGTCGTCCGCCAAGCGCGAGACATCGAGTCGACGTACTACCTCCTCAAGCAGTTCCTCGCCGACGAGGAACTCCGCCAGACCATCCTCGTCCCCGTCGGGCTCGCGTTCGTCGCGTTCCCCGTACTCGCGCTCATGTACAGTCCCGCGATCGGCGCGGCGACCATCACCGCCGTCATCGGAACCTTCCTCCTCTACAAGGGCTTCAGTATCGACGACGTCCTCACCGACGCCGCCAGCCAGACCCGGGACGCCCTGTACTCGGGGAACGTCTCCGTCGTCACGTACGCCGTCGCCGTCGGCCTCACGTTCGTCGGTATCTTCGTCGGCGCGCTCGCCGCCAGCGAGTTACAGAACGTCGAAGGCGTCGTCGTCCCAGCGATGCGGTTCGCGTACGAAGCCGTCCCGTGGCTGACGACCGCCGGCGTCACCGCGAGCGTCGGCCGTATCCTCGACGAAGCCCTCACCGACGACCGCACGCTCTCCTCATCTAGCTTGAACATCCCGTTCGTGCTCACGTCCGTCGCGCTCGTCGTCCGCGGATTCAGCGGGTACTTCCTCGAACGCGCCGGCATCTTCAGTAACTTCGAGGTCGGCCCGCTCGAACTCGGCGCGCTCACCGTGGAGGCGTTCACGCTCGGCACCGGCGAGCGCCTCGCCGTGTTCGTCGTCGCCGCCGTCCTCCTCGCCATCGCCGGCGTCCAGGTCGCGGCGTTCCTCACCGAACCAACCATCGACGAAGAGGGGATGGACGAGGACGGCGACGAACTCGAGACCGGGTCCTAGCGCGCCCGACGAGCGGAGTGGTCGACGGCAGTCCGCGAAACCGCGGGAGGTTTGTGCGCGGCCCACCACCGTCTCGGTATGACAGCCGACGGCTCGTGGGTGAGCTTGTTCTCGGGCGGGAAGGACTCCTCGTGGGCGCTCTACCAGGCGCTCGAACGCGACCTCGACGTCTCTCGGCTCGTGACCGTGCACCCCGAGAACGACTCGTACATGTACCACGTTCCCGCGACCCACCTCACCGGCCTCGCCGCCGAAAGCATCGGTATCGAACTCGTGGACGTCCACCCCGCGGACTTCGAAGCCGAGACCGCGACCGACTCCGGCGCGCAAGGCGACGCGGAACTCGAACCGCTCGAAGCCGCGCTCGAAGAACTCGACGCAGCCCTCCCCGGCGGCATCGCCGGCGTCACCGCGGGCGCCGTCGAGAGCGAATACCAGACGAGCCGCATCGAAGCGATGTGCGACCGCCTCGACTGCGAGCTCTTCGCCCCCCTCTGGCAGGAAGACCCCCGCGAACTCGGTGACGCGATGCTCGACGCCGGCTTCGAAATCGTCATCCTCCAAGTCGCCGCCGACGGCCTCGACGAATCCTGGCTCGGCCGCACCCTCGACCACGACGCACTCGACGACCTCGAAGCACTCCACGACGAATACGGCGTCCACATCCTCGGCGAAGGCGGCGAATTCGAGACGTTCGTCGTCGACGGCCCACACATGAACCACCGCATCGACCTCGAATACGACACCGTCTGGGAAGGCACACGCGGCCACGTCGAGATAACGAACACAGAACTCGAATAGGAACGCCGGCCACGTCCCCCCTCACAGGCAAAGACGTCGTTCGACGCAGAAACGACCGCCTGGCGGCCGCCGTATGCTGGGTGAGTCAGACGACGGAAACGGCGGCCTGGCGGCCGCGGTATGCTCGTGCGACCAGTTACTCCCCGTTAGAGATCTGCGTGTGTGCCCCGATGAGTGCGCCGGCGAGGTCGAGGTCGTCGAGGTGCGTGTGCTCGTCGATGATGGAGTTCCGGAGGTCGCACGCGGTGATGGTGGCGTCCGAGAAGACGACGGAGTGGTCGAGGTGGCTGTCGACGACGGTCGCGTCTCCCATGACGTGGACGTTCTCGCCGAGCGTCGTGTTCTTCAGGGTCGCGGTCTCCGAGATGTGGTTGTCGCCGTTCAGATGCCAGGCGACCGCTTCGAGGTACGATTCGGGCGTGCCGATGTCGAACCACGCGCCGTCGAACGTGAACGCGTACGTGTCCTCGCGATCCTGCAGCCACTGCACGAACCACCCGGGCTCGTCGGGGTTGTTGTCGCCGGACAGGTACGTCTCGAGGAGGCCGACGGTCTCCGCGGTGAACGCGTAGCACGCGATGGAGACGAGCGTGCTGTTCGGGTCCTCGGGTTTCTCCTGGAAGTCGACGACCTGGTCGCCGTCGAGTTCGACGAGCCCGTAGGACTTCGCGCGTTCCTTCGACCCGACGTCGTACGCGGCGAGCGACGGCGCGTCCTTCGCCTCGAAGAAGTCGATGAACTCGGAGATGTCGAAACTGATGAGGTTGTCGCCGGCGACGACGACGAGGTCGTCGTCGACGCCTTCGCGGTCGACGAGCTGGGCGAGCGCGCCGATGACGCCGAACTTCTCGTCCTCGCCGGTCGTATCCTCGACGGAGAGCACTGGCTTCTCGAACTCGCTCTCGGCGAGGTACGTCTCGAAGTCGCCCGCGAACCGTTCGTTCGTGGAGACGTAGACGTCCGTGATGCGGTCGTCCTCCTCGAGTTCCGCGAAGATCTGGTCGATGACCGTCGAGTCACCGACCGGGAGGAACATCTTCGGTCGGTGTTTCGTGATCGGCCACATGCGAGTGGCGTAACCACCCGCGAGCACGACTGCTTGCATACCCCCGAGTTCTCCGTCCCCTTTCAAGACCTTTGTCCTTCCCTCTCGGTCGATTGGCATGTAGCGGCGCCATATGCCGTCCTTAGCGCGACCAGACGGTGAGGAGGTCGGTGGTGGTGGCGGCGAGCGTCGTCGTGCCGTCGACGGTGGCGGTGGCGAGGTTCCCCCGGATGGTCGCGGGTGGGTCGAGCACTCCGGAGCGTCGGACGCCGTCGTCGGTCCGGGAGAGGACGGCGAGCGACAGGCGGTCGTCGGTCGGGACGACGAGTTCCGGGGTGCCGTCGCCGTCGACGTCGAACGCGCGAGCGCCGTCGAGGTTCCGCGACCCGAGCGCGTGCGACGAGTAGCCGTCTGCGGTCGCGACGAGCCGGAACGTCTCGCCGTCTCGACGGTAGAACTCGACGGTCCCGCCGATGTGTGGCGTCTTCACGACCGCGACCTCGGGGACGCCGTCGGGATGGAAGGGAGCGACCGCGAGCTGGTGCCGCCAGCGGTACCCCGAACCGACCGCGGGGCCGCGAGCGACCACGCGCCCGTCGTGGTCGTACGCGACGATGCGCGCGCCGGCGTCAGCGTCGCTCTCGGTGACGAGGATCGATTCGGTGCCGTCGCCGGTGACGTCCGCGAGGATGGGGCTGGTGCCTTCGACGACGCCGCGACCGACCGGGAACGTCGAGACGCTGCCGTCTTGGAGCGAGATGGTCGCGATATCGCTCGCTTCGACGCCGTCGCCGAGCGCGCCGTGGTCGTACTGGCGCGTGGCGCCCGCGAGGACGACCGCGTGCTCGTCCCCGACCACCACGCGAGCGTCCGGGAGCGGGTCGACCTCGTGAGTCCGGTCGCCGACCTGAAGGGAGCCGTCGGCCCGGACCGCGACCGTTCCCGCAGGCGTCGGGGTCGGGTGCGTGAGCGTCGACGTCCCCCGCGGTGGGGCGAGGACGCGATTCGCGTGCGCGTCGAACGCCGGCGGGGTGCCCGCGGGGAGTGACGGTGGCGAGACGGCCGCGACCGTGGCGTCCCCGTCGACGACGCGGACCGCTTCGAGCGTCCCGTCCTCGAGTGCGACCACCCACTTCGTGCCGTCGCCGGAGGGGTCGGGAGCGCCGACGAGCCACGCTGGCGTCCCGGAGAGACCCACGGAGACGGGTTCCGTCGCGGTCACGTCCCCGGCGCCGTCGGCGACGCGGTTCCCCGACGGCTGGCCGTACGTGTAGGCGACGTCACCGGTCGAGACGTCCGCCGGGAGGGTCGACGAGCGCGGCGTCGTGGTCGCGTCCTCGGTCGGGAACGCGCCCTGACAGCCCGCGAGCGCGCCGAGGGCCGTGGCGCTCGCGGCGGCAGCGAGGAGACGCCGTCTGTGCATACCGCAGTGTGGGGAGGCCGCAACAAGACGTTTATCCACCGGTCTCGAAACGGGAGGTATGCGCGAGGCCGAGGCGACCACGCGGCAGCGCATGACCGACCGACTCCGCGACGACCCCGCCACGCCGAGTGCGCTGGCGACGGAGTTCGAAGTGACAGCCGGCGCCGCGCTCCGGCACGTCGAGCACATCTCGCAGACGGTCGCGGGAAGCGACGACGACGAGGAGTTACTCGTCGCCCCACCGGAGTGCGTCGAGTGCGGGTTCAGCGACTTCGACGACCTCCTGAACCGACCGTCTCGCTGCCCGGAATGCAAGCACGAGGGCATCGAGGAGCCCGCGTTCGTCATCGACGCCAGTCCCTGAGCGGGTAGCACCGTCAGCCGACCGTACTCGAGTGGCGACCGGGAACGACCGTAAGCCCGATACCCGCGCGCCCCTCTACCTCCGGGCGATGACAGAGGGGACGCGGGTGGCGAGCGTCGAGGAGGTACCCGTCGCGTCGACGCACCTGTTCCGGGTGCGAGACGGCGACGGCGAGGTGGACGAGGCGATGCTCACGAAGGTGAGCGACGGCGTCGTCGCGTACCTGAACCGCTGCATGCACTTCCGGCACATCCGCATCGACAAGGGCGACGGTGCGCCGATGCGCGACGGCGAACTCGTCTGCCAGAACCACGCGGCGATGTTCGAGGCGGACTCCGGCGTCTGCACGTACGGGCCGTGCCAGGGCGCGGTGCTCGACGAGGTCGGTATCGCGGAGCGCGACGGCGACGTCTACCTCGTCGACGACACCTACGAGTACGTCGGCGACGGCCCGCTCGACGACGACGCGGGCCCGAGTGCGTCCGAGTCGAACCCCGAGTGGGGGTAGGACGTCAGTTCGGGAGCGACCGCAGGCAGGCGTTCACGGTCCGGGACCGCCGCGAGCGCTCGCGACGTACAGCGTCTCGCGGACGCCAGGGAGCGCTTCGGCGGCCGCGGGGACGACCGCGGGGTCCGCGCCGAGGGTCGTGAACGCCGCGTCCACGCCGACGTCGCGAGCGACGTCGACGAGCGGCCGCTGGAGTTCCGGCGGACAGTTCAGCGCGTACACGACGTCCGCGTCAGCGTACACCCCGGGGTCGGGGTCGGTGACGTCGTCGCGAACGAACGCGACGCCCTCCGGGAACGACCCGTCCGCGACCCGGCGCGGTTCGGTGACGTCCGTCGCCGTCACCGCCACGCCGCGCTCGGCGAGCGCGGCCGCCACGTCCGGTCGCTCGCCCACGCCGACCTCCACCACCACGTCGTACGATTCCAGGCGGTCCGCGAGCGCCGCGACGACCGCGTCTCGTGTTCCCACGCCGGGATGTTTATACGTGGAGGTATCTAACGGTAGCGCATGCTCGTCGACATCGTCCCTGTCGGGGAGGTGCCGGCGCACGTCAAGCGCGCCGCCTCCGAGGGACTCAGGTCGGTCTACGGCTGCGACGTGAGCGTCCACGAACCCCAGCCGTCACCGAAGGAAGCCTACGACACGCAGCGCAAACAGTACGCCGCCGAGGAGTTCATCCAGCTCGCCGAACGCGAAGGCTCGGGCGACAAGAACATCGCGATCACCGCCGAGGACCTCTTCTATCGCCGGCGGAACTACGTGTTCGGGCTCGCGTACCTCGACGGGAGCGGGAGCGTCGTCTCCACGTACCGCCTGCAGACGTCGAGCGACGGCGGACTCGCGGAGACCGACGACGGCGACGTCTTCCAGAACCGAATCCGGAAGGAGATCGTGCACGAGATCGGGCACACGATGGGGCTCGAGCACTGCGACAACAAACGCTGCGTGATGAACTTCTCGCCGACCGTTCGCGAGGTCGACGTGAAGGAGGAGACGCTCTGCGGGACGTGCCAGCGTCAAGTCCTCTGAGATGGCGTTGCCCGCTGGCTGGCACCGAGAGTACGAGGGACGCCACGGTGCGGAGTACTTCTACGACCGACGGAACCTCACGGTGAGCGTGCTCCCGCGGTACGAGCGCGCGTCCGGTCGAGCGAGCCAGAAGAAGCCCGTGGGGTACGTGGTGCGCGTGCATCGCATCCTCGACCCGGAGCCGTCGGTCCCGATGACGCTCGGGGAAGGCGAGACGTTCGCCGCCGCCAAGGACCTGGCGCAGAAGTACATGCGGCGAGTGGATACGCGGAGTCTGCGCGCGGCGAACGAGGACGCGTTCGCGGCGTTCACGGACGTTGCGAGCTACGACGACGACGTGCTCGTCGACCTCTGTCGGTCGCTCGCCCGGTCACCGGTCGACGCGGTCGTGCACGTCGACGACGGCCGGGTCACCGTCACGCACGCATCGAACGCGTCACCGGCATCGGTCCGCGACCGCCTCACGGCGCGCGTTCGCCAGTTCGGCGAACTCACCGAACCCGGCGATAGCGCGTGTTACCTCGCTCGCGCGACGACCGACCTCGTGTGGGTCTCTCGCGGTGGCGCTGACGGCACGCTCGTCGAGTTCGCGGACGCGCACGACGACGTCGGCGCGTTCCTCGACGAGGTCGGGTCGTTCGTTCGCCGACGCGACGTCGACGACGACGCTCACGAGACGTAACGGAAGCGAGACGTAACGGAAGCGAGACGTAACGGAAGCGAGACGTGACGCGAGCGAGAAACGCCGGGCGAGAAACGCGAGGCGACAGGCTAGTTCGCGTAGTAGTACTCGCCGTCCTTCCGCTGCTGTTTGTCGAGTTGACTCCCGGGCTTGTTGACGCGCGGACGCTTCGTGCGTTCGTCGCGCCGGAACGTCACGCCGAGGTTCGAGAGGAACTCGTTCATCCCCGACCGCATCTCCTGGGGTGGCGTCGCGTGCCCGTGCTTGGCGGGTTCGCCCTCGAAGACCTGCAGGCGGTCCGCGAGCAGGTCGATCATGTAGATGTCGTGGTCGATGACCATCACGGTCGCGTCCTGGCGTTCGGCGTACCGGCGGATGGCTCGCGTCGCCTGCACGCGCTGTTCGACGTCCAGATGCGCCGACGGTTCGTCGAGCAGGTAGAGGTCGGCGTCCTCCGAGAGACACGCGGCGATGGCGACGCGCTGGCGCTCGCCACCGGAGAGGTCCTCGAGGTTCTGCTCCATGATGCGGTTCAACTGCAAGGGTTGGGCGATCTCGGTGTCCCAGTAGCTCGACCCGAACTGGTCGGTGATGGACTGGAGGAACACGTCGACGCGCATCGGTTGCGCGATGTCGATGTACTGGGGCTTGTAGGAGATGTCGAGGTCCACGTCGACGTCGCCGC
The DNA here is from genome assembly GCF_037081675.1 of Halorubellus litoreus. Taxonomy (GTDB): domain Archaea; phylum Halobacteriota; class Halobacteria; order Halobacteriales; family Natrialbaceae; genus Halorubellus; species Halorubellus litoreus. Next base: position 253,774 of record NZ_JAZAQL010000001.1, read on the forward strand.
TCGTCGGTTCGAGGTTCCCCGCGAGCATCTTGGCGAACGTCGACTTCCCGATGCCGTTCGGGCCGACGATACCCAGCACCTCGTTCTCGCGGATGGCGCCGCCGTCGACGGAGAGACTGAACTCGCCTTCGCCGTAGCTCATCTCCATGTCGGGGTACTCCGCGAGCACCTGGCCCTTCTCGACGGGCCGCGGTGCGTGCTCCTCGAACTTGATGGCGTTCGGGCGAACGCGCATGTTCTCGTTCTCGAGGTAGCCCTTGAGGTACTCGTTGATGCCGTTCCGGACGCTCTTCGGGTCCGTGACGACACCGTACGCGCCGGGTTCACCGTACGCGATGTTGAGGTTGTCTGCGAGGAGGTCGAGGATGGCGAGGTCGTGCTCGACGACGAGCATCGACTTCTCGCCCTCGTCCGCGAGCTCGCGGATGATGCGCGCCGCGGTGACGCGCTGCCCGATGTCGAGGTACGGCGTGATCTCGTCGAGGAAGTAGAAGTCAGCGTCGCGAGCGAGACACGCGATGATGGCGACGCGCTGGAGTTCGCCACCGGAGAGGCTGTCGATGGACTGGTCCATCACGGGCCCGATCTCCATCCGTTCGACGAGTTCGTCGAGGACGCCGCGTTCGTCGGTCGCCTCGAGGAGTTCGCGCGTGACGCCGTCGAACTGCGAGGGAATCTCGTCGACGTACTGCGGTTTCCGCGACACCGACAGGTCCCCTTCGTCGAGCCGCTCGAGGTACGTCTGCTTCTCGGTGCCGCGGTACTCGTCGAGCACCGCCTCGAAGTCCGGCGGGTCCGCGTACTCGCCGAGGTTCGGCATGAGTTCGCCCGCGAGGATGCGGACCGCGGTCGTCTTCCCGATGCCGTTCGGGCCGAGGATACCAGTCACCTGTCCCTGCTGGGGCGTCGGCAGCCCGTACAGCGAGAACGCGTTCTCGCCGTACCGATGCGCGGGATGCTCCTCGAGTTCGCTCGGGAGGTTGATGATCTCGATCGCGTCGAACGGACACTTCTCGACGCAGATACCGCAGGTCTCCCCGAGACAGATCTCCTCGCTGATGCGGACCTGGTCGGGTTTCCCGTCCTCGGCGTCCTCGCCGCGGACGGTGATGCACTCCTTGCCCGTGCGGTTCGGCGGACAGAAGTTCTTGCACTCGTAGTTACAGCGGTCGGGCTGGCAGCGTTCCAGGTCCACGACCGCGATGCTATCGTCGGCCATCTTAGGAGAACAGGCCGGGGAGTGCGTGCTTCGCTCCGGACGCGAGCGCCTCGTTGGCGGCCGCCGCGGCGTGCGCGTCGGAGGTGAGGATGACCGTCCACGTCACGAACCACATCGAGAACGTGATGAGGAGGATGAACAGGAAGTCCTTCGCGCCGAAGTCGTCCTTGTAGATACCCATGGCTTGCTGGAGGAGGGGTTGGACGACGACGGCGGCGAGGACGATGAGCTGCGCCGTCTGGTCCTTCGAAGCGGCGGCGGCAGTCATGTCCTGCGTGAGGAACCACGACCCGAACGCGGCCGCGACGCCGAGGCCAGCGGCGATGCCGGTTCGGGTTACGGCAAGGACGTGTGCTTGTCGTTGGCTCTGCGTCTCTGTCGCCATACGGTCCCGTCCGGGACGTCGCCCCAAAAGCCGTTCGCTCTCGGTGCGAGCGCGCTCCCGACGCGGTCGACGGTCAGATTCCAGGGGTGACCCACACGCGGTTCGGGTCAATCTTTAAGAGCGAGGGGCGTTTCGATTCGTAATGATGAGTGATTCAGGGGAGGACCTCGACGAGCTACCGCCGAGCGCGAAACTCGTCTACAAGGTACTCGAGTACGACGGCCCGCTCACCCAGAAACAGATAGTCGAGGAGTCGATGCTGTCGGCGCGAACGGTCCGGTATGCGTTGGAGCGCCTGCAGGACATCGACCTCGTCAGTCAGGACGTCTACTTCGCGGACGCTCGACAGAGCCTCTACGAGTTGACGGGCGAACCCATCGCGGCGGACGGTGGGGAGACCGAGGGCGACGTCGAGACCTGCTGCGCCGAATAAGAGCGGTTCGTCTGGCCTTTTCCGGACTCAGTCCGTGTGCACCGTTATCGGCGCCTTCCGGTCGATGGCGCGCTCTAGCTCCTCCGCGATGGCGCTTCCGCGCGACACCTGGACCTCGCCGCCGCGACCGACCGTCGCCGTGAACAGGTACTCGTCCTCCGCGCGGACCTCGACGGTCTCGCCGACGTGCCCGTCGACGGGCACGACGATGTGCCGGCTCGTTATCTCCGGTTCGGTGAGTTGTCCAGTCGACCCCCCACCGCCACGGCCGCTACTACCGCTGTCACCACTACCACTTGATCCCGTCTCGTAGTGCGGGTTCTCGTCGTGCGTGCGAACGTCGATGTCGATACCGAGGCGGTTCTCGACGTCCTGGATGCGGCCGCCGCCCTTCCCGATGACGCTTGAGATGTCGTCGTCGTCGACGTACACGACCGCCGTGTTCTGGCCCTTCAACTGGACGCTGACGTGGCCGCGAGCGATCGAGCGGATCTCGCGCTCGATCTCCTGTTTCGCGATGCGGTTCACGCCCGTCTCGCTCCCGCCGTCCTCCGCGTCGTCGAGCGGAACCGTGACGACCTGGCGGTTGAACGTGTAGATCTCGTACTTCGGTTCGCCGCTCTCGAAGTCGTTGATCGTGATGACGGGCCGCGCCAGGTCCTCCTCGGTGAGGCCGTGAGGCACCTTCACTTCGGTGTTCACGTCGTACACCGTGTCGACCTCGCCGGCTTCGATGTAGACGACGGTGTCGACCACCTGGGGTATCATCCCGAGTTCCACGCGGCCGACGAGGCGCTGGAGCGCGTCGATGGCGCGCGTCGCGTGGACGACGCCGAGCATCCCGACGCCAGCGAGCCGCATGTCCGCGAACACCTCGAAGTCGTCGGTCTTCCGGACTTCGTCGTAGATCGTGTAGTCCGGACGCACCATCAGGAGCGAGTCCGCGGTGTTCGCCATCGACCCGTCGAGTTCGGTGTACTGCGTGATGTCCGCGTCCACCTGGAGGTCCCGTGGTTTCTCCATGGTCTTCACGGAGAAGTCGTGGTCGTTCAGGTAGTTCGCGACCGCTTGCGCGAACGTCGACTTCCCCGCGCCCGGACTCCCGGAGATGAGGACGCCGCGCTGGCGTTCCAGAAGGCGCTCTTTGAGTTCCTCGGCGAAGTCGTAGTCGTCGATGTCGGTGAGCGCGATCGGGCGGACCGCGGTTATCTCGATGCCGTCACTGAACGGTGGGCGGGCAACCGCGATGCGGTAGTCGCGGAACTGGACGATGTCCATCCCGGTCTTCGAGAGTTCGAGGAACCCGTCGGATTCCTCCTTGGCGGCGTTGAGTATCTCGGTCGCGTACTCGTCCATCGTCGCCTCGTCGAGCGGGTCGTCGGCGATCTGGACGTAATGCATGTCGCCGATCTCGCCGCGTTTGGCCTTCGGGACCGCGCCCGCCTTGAGGTGGACGCTCATCGTGTCCTCGGTGAAGTACGTCTCGACGTTGAGCGTCCCGAGTTCCTCGACCTCGGGGGAGACGACGTCGACGTCGATGCCTTTCGCCTTCGCGACCTCGCCCTGGACGACGTCGCTCGTCAGGAAGACGGCGTCGCGGTCCTCGGCGAGTTCGCGGATGAGCGCGTCGATCTCGCCTTCGCTCGCCGCGTCGATCGCGACGTCGTCGGGGCGCTCGCCGATGTAGGATAGTTCGATGACGCCGTCGTCGGCGCGTTCGGCGAGTCGCTGCAGTTCCTCCAGGCCCGCCCAGCCGGTGTCGTGGCCTGCGTTGGCCTGCGCTTCGAGTTCGGCGACGACGGCCTCGGGCACCATGATGGTCGCACCCTGGTACGTGCCGTCGTCGATCTTCGCGGACACGCGGCCGTCGACGACCACGCTCGTGTCCGGGACTACGTTCATGCTCGACCCTACGGGCCTCGCTGTTTAAAAGGGTGGTCCGTTGGTCGGTGCCACGGAGTCTCGGGGTCGCGGGCGGCTGTCCGCGTGGATTCCAGCGACGTGGGAACGAGCGGGGGACTGTCGTTCGTCGACGACGTGACCTCGCGCATGGACCCGTCGATGGAGTTCGGCCTGGGTGGGTTGAATCGGTTCGTCGAGGCGGACTCGCTCACAGACCAGATAGGGTTGGACGACGAGGAGATCGCGTGGCGGAAGACGTTCATCGGGTTCGACGACGAGGACGAACGTCGGCTCGAGGACCTGGAACCGCTGCTGCGCGAGAACCAGGACGCTATCGCGGACGCGTTCTACGACAACCTCACGGCGCACGAGCAGACGACGCGCATCATCGAGCGGTCGCCGAAGGGCGTCGAGGACCTGAAGCGCACGCAGAAGGCGTACCTGGTGTCGCTCGCGACCGGCGACTACGACGACGAGTACTTCACGAACCGGGCGCGCATCGGGAAGCTCCACGAGATCCTGGACATGCCCCTGAAGCAGTACGTCGGCCAGTACGGCCTGTACTACGACCTCATCCTGTCGCGAGTGGACGAGCGCGTGCAGGGCCAGGTCGTCGACGCCATCGAGGAGTGGGTCGAGGAGCGCGAGGCGGCCGAGGGCGGCCTGGAGCGCGTCGTGGGCGCGCTCCGCGGGCTCGGCGGCGACGACGACCACGAGGGGCTCGACGAGTCCCTGGAGGCGACGGTCCGTGACGCGATCCACGACGGGATGCAGGACGTGCTCGCGGTGCTTCGCATCCTGAACCTCGACCTCCAGGTGGCGAGCGACACGTACGTCGACTCGTACAGTCGCCGCCTGGAGCGCGCCATCGACCGCCAGCAGGCGCTCGCCGCGGAGGTCGAGGAGGCGGTGCAGCCGCCCGTCGAGCAACTTGAGGCGTCGTCGGCGTCGGTCGCTGACAGCGCGACGACCATCCAGGAGCACACGGAGACGCAGGCTGACGGGGTGGCGGACGCGGCGGCGGACCTGGAGGAGGTGAGTGCGGCCGCGGAGGAGGTCGCGTCGGTCGCGGCGGACGTCCGGGAGACGAGCGAGCGCGCGTCCGGCGTCGCCGAGGACGGCGTGGACGCGGCGGCGAGCGCGATGACGGCGCTCGAGGCGGTCGCGGACGCGACGGACCGGCTCCACGACGCCGCGGAGACCGTCGAGTCGCGCGCGGCGGACATCGAGGAGGTCGTCGACCGCGTCGACGGCGTCGTGGACCGGACGGCGGTGCTCGCGACGAACGCGAAGGTGGAGGCCGAGCGCGAGCGCGGGAGCGGGCCGGTCGCGACCATCGCGTCCGAACTGGAGTCGTTCGTCTCGCAGACGCGCGGCGACCTGGCGGACGTCGACGAGGCGGCGACGGCGGTCCGCGAGGAGGCGGCGGCGACCCGTCGCGTGGTCGAGACGGCGAGCGACCAGGTCGACGAGAGCCACGACCAGGTCGCGGCGGCGCTGGATTCGCTCGAGGACGTGGAGGGCGCAGTCGCGGAGTCGGCGTCGGGCATGCAGGAGGTCGCGGCGGCGGCGGACCAGCAGGCGCGGTCGGTGACGGCGGTGTCGGAGACGGTCGAGGACCTCGCGGACGCTGCGGACGCGGTCGCCGCGGAGGCGGCGTCGGTGGCGGCGGCGAGCGAGCAGCAGGCCGAGAGCGCGCGCCACGTCGCGTCGGCTGTCGAGAAGCTGTCGACGGATGCGGTCGGCGAGGAGGAGCGCGTCTACGAGCGCGTCTGACTGGCTGCGTGAAACTGGGTTCGGTGGTGCGTGAAACTGGGTTCGGTGGTGCGTGAAACTGGGTTCGGTGGTGCGTGAAACTGGGTTCGGTGGTTCGTCTGTGGCGGTCAGCGGGCGTCGTCGACGGCGACGTCGACGTCCGCGCCGTCGTCGAGGTCGAGGTCGACGGCGTATCGGTCGAGCGCGAACAGGAGGACGGCGCCGATGGCGGCGACGACCGCGAACTGGACGAGGACGTCGTTCGTCCACGCGAGACCGTCGCGCGTCGACACCTCGTTGACGGGGGCGCGGAGCGCGCCGGCGACGAGCGCGACGAGGAAGGCCATCGTCGTCTGGCGGTCGGCTTCGAGCGCGCGGTCGACGAGGCGAGCGACGGTGAAGAGGCCGACGGCGGCGCCGACGAGGAACACGCCGACGACCGTCCCGAGGTCGACGACGCGCGCGAGCCCGCCGCCGGTGACGAGCGCGAGGAGGGCGTCGGTGAACGTCGACAGCGTCTCCGTGAGGTACGTGTACTGACCGAGGACGACGAGGATGAGTGCGCCCGAGATGCCGGGGAGGATCATCGCGCTGATGGCGACGGTCCCCGCTACGAAGGTGAGGAGGAGGCCCTGTCCGGCGAGCAGTTCGACGTTCCCGGAGAGCGCGAACGCGACGACGAACCCGGCTGCGGCGGCGGTGGCGTGCCGGGTGGTGTCGAGACTGATCTGGCGAGAGAGGACGATCGCGCTCGCGAGGATGAGCCCGAAGAAGAACCCGAAGAGTGCGACGGGGTAGTTGATCTCGGCGAAGTGGACGGCTCGGGAGACGAGGACGAGCGCGCCGGCGATGCCGACGCCGAGCGTCCCGAGGAACAGCGCGTCGGTCTCCTCGACGACCGCCCAGACGCCGCTCGCGTCGAGGGAGACGGTGGCGCGGAGCGCGCGAACGCCGGCGTCGGGCGTCACGTTCGTGATGCCGTCGATGAGTCGGTCGTAGATGCCGGCCAGCAGCGCGATGGTGCCGCCGGAGACGCCGGGAACGGCGTCGGCGGTTCCCATGCAGAGGCCGATGAGGAGCACGCGGATGGAGAGTCCGTCAGCGTCGTCGGTCATTCGAACGGTGGTTACGAGAGCGCGGAGAAACCTCTTGTGGAGTCACCGCACAGTCAACGGCATGGACGACGCGAACGGCGCTGGCAGTACGGCGGACGGCGAGTCGCTCCCCGAGGTCGTCGAGTTGACCAGGGAATTAGTCTCGGTGCCGGTCGCGGACGCGGAGTCGGTCGCGGGCGACCGCGTCGAGGCCTGGCTACGTGAGCACGCACCCGGAACGGTGCTGCGAGACGAGCACGGGAACGTGTTCGCGTGCCGGACGCCCGGTGACGCACCGCATCTCGACGACCTGGTCGACGCGGGCGACGTGACGGCTGGTGACCGGGAGACGCTCGCGTTCGTCGGCCACCACGACGTCGTCGACCCCGCGGACGCGCAGGTCGACGACGACGGGACGATGACGTGCGAGGTCGTGGACGGCGACCGTCGAGTTCGCGGTCGCGGGACGGCGGACATGAAGGGCGCGGTCGCGGCGGCGATGCTCGCGTTCCGCGACGCCGACCTCACGGGCGAGGACGCACCCGACCGCGACCTGGTGTTCGCGTCGTTCGTCGGCGAGGAGGTCGGCGGCGAGGGCTGTCGTGCGGCCATCGCGGACGGGTTCGCGCCGACGTGGTCGGTCGTCGGCGAGGGGTCGACGGGGTACTCCGCGCCGGGCGTGACGGACGTCGCGGTCGCGCACAAGGGCCGGCGGGCAGTGACCGTCGAGGCGACGGGTGCGGCGGCGCACGCGAGCGAGCCGGACGCGGGCGAGAACGCCATCTATCGGGCGACGGACGCGGTCGACGTCCTCCGGGACCTCGCGTGGCCGACCGTCGACGTCGCCGGTGAGACGCTCTCGGGGAGCGTCGTCGTCACGGAGATAGCGGGCGGGAGCGCGTGGAACGTCGTCCCCGATAGTTGCGAGGTGACGGTCGACGAACGCACGGTGCCGGGCGAGCGCGCCGACGTCGGGCGCGTCGAGGCCGTCGACGGCGTCTCCGTGCGCGTCGACCAGGACCTCCCGCCGATGCGGTGTGGCGACGACGCGTTCGCGGACGCCGTGCTCGCGGCCGCCGACGCCGTCCAGGACGACTCCCCCGAGCACGTCTCGAAGCCGCACGCGACCGACGCCGGCTGGCTCGACGACCGCGCCGGCACGGAGTGCGTGGTCTGTGGCGTCGCCGAACCCGGCGAAGCGCACACCGACGGCGAGAGCGCGAGCGTCGCTGTCCTCGAGCGCTGCCGGCGCATCTACGAGCGCGTCGCCGGAACGCGGTTCGCCTAGCGCGACGGTCGCGTCGCCGCGTCCTCGCCGGCCTGTCCCGCGTCCCCGTCCGCGCGGCCGTCCGGGTCGTCGACGATGGCAGGGACGACGTGGAGCGCGGCGGCGACGGCGAGCATCGCGAGACTCATCGCGAGCAGGAACGGCTGTCTCCCGTGGACGCCCAACCAGAGCAGTGCCGCGAGGAAGTAGCCGTGCGTCAGGAACACCGCGAACGACGGGAGCGCCGCTGGCTGGCGGAGCGACGCACCCGAGCGCACGACCGCGACCGCCGCCGCGACCATGCACGCGCCGAGAACGACCGCCTTCCGCACCGTCGATTCGACCGTCACGACGTCCCACGCGAGCATCGCCGCGTAGATGAGCGCGGACGCGGCGACGAGCGTCACCGCTGCCGCGACGGTGCGCGTCCGGACCGCGTCCACGCCCTCGGTCCAATCGGCGTCGCCGGCGCGAGCGAGCGCGACGTCGTACACCGCGACGAACAGGAACCCGACCGCGAACCACCCGAAGAAGTTCCCGAGCGGCACGCCGAAGTACTCGCCGGCGGGCGTCCACGTCCAGAAGCCGACGGGCTGGAAGCGGATGGCGACAGCGTCCAGCGCCAGGTCGACGTGGAGCACGAACAGCGCGACGAACGCCGCACGAGCCGGCGGCGATATCTCCCAGCGTCTCGCGGTCTCGTAGCCCGCGTACAGGACGACGCTCCACCCGAGCCCGATGGCGACTGGGATGCCGAGGACGTCGACGAACCGCGCGGCGGGGTACGTGTAGTCCTCGAACCCGACGACGACGAGTTTCTCCAGGACGAGCCCGTAGACGACCGACGTGGCGAAGAACGGGAGGTCGTTGGTCCGGTACGCGTGCACGCCACAGAGGCTGGCGGTGACGAGCGCGAGCACCTCGAAGCTCGCGTACGGCGAGAGCATACCGGCAACCACGACGGAGTGGTTCATAAGTCACCGGGTCGGCGGCCCCAGTGGCGTCGCCACCGCCGCGACTGGGATGGTCGCTCCGGAAACCATGGTTTCTTGACCTGACGACGGCAACTATTGCCCGATGGCTACAGACGCTTCTGCGGCGACGGAGACGCCGGCGGCGTACGACGAGTTCCGCTCGACGGTCGAACGATACAAGAACCTCGGGTACGCGCAAGGCGTGCTGTCCTGGGACCAGGAGGTCATGATGCCGGAGGCAGGGACGCCCGCTCGCTCCCGGCAGACCGCGGCGCTGTCGGCGGTGAGCCACGAGATACTGACGAGCGACGAGCTCGGCGAGCAGCTCGACGCTCTCGAGGACGTCGACCTGACCGCCGAACAGCAGGCGGTCGTCCGCGAGGTATCGCGGGAACGAGAGCGCGCGACGAGCGTCCCGACCGAGCTCGTCGAGGAGATATCCCAGAAGACGAGCGAAGCGCATCCGACGTGGAAGGAGGCCAAGGAAGCGGACGACTTCTCCACGTTCGCGCCCGCGCTCGAAGAGCTCGTCGAGCTGAAGCGCGAGTACGCCGAGCACATCGCGCCCGACCAGGACCCCTACGAGACGCTGTTCGAGGAGTACGAGCCCTACCTGGGCCTCGACACCGCAGAGCGCGTCCTGGAGCGCCTCAAGGAGGAGCTCCCGCCGCTCATCGAGCAGGTCCGAGAAAGCGACGCCGACCTCGCACTCGATTCGTTCGACGGGACCTTCGACGCCGACGACCAGATGGAGTGGGTGCGCGCGGTGCTCGACGAACTCGGGTACGACTGGGAGCGCGGTCGACTCGACGAGGCACCGCATCCGTTCTCGTCGGGCACGCAGTACGACGCGCGCGTCACCACGCGCTTCGACGAGGAGGACCCGCTCGGCGCGACGTACTCGACCGTCCACGAGTTCGGGCACGCGACGTACACGCTCGGCCTCCCCGACGAGCACTACGGGACGCCGCTCGGCGAGGCGCGTGACCTGACCGTCCACGAGTCCCAGAGTCGCCTCTGGGAGAACCACGTCGGGCGCTCGAAGGCGTTCTGGCAGTACTTCCTCCCCGAACTCAAGGCGCACTTCGACGGCCTGGAGGACGTCACGGTCGAGGACGCCTACGAGGCGGCGAACCAGGTGTACGAGGACAACCTCATCCGCGTCGAGGCGGACGAGCTCACGTACCACATGCACATCGTGGTGCGGTTCGAGATCGAGCGCGACCTCATCAGCGGCGACCTCGACGTCGCGGACGTCCCGGAGGCGTGGAACGACAAGTACGAGCAGTACCTCGGCATCCGCCCCGACACCGACGCCGAAGGGTGCCTGCAGGACATCCACTGGAGTCACGGCAGCTTCGGGTACTTTTCCACGTACTCCCTGGGGAGCGTCCTCGCCAGCCAGCTGTACGCCGCCGCCGAGGACGACGTCGACGACCTGGACGCGAAGCTCCGCGAGGGCGAGTTCGACCCGCTCATGGACTGGCTGAACGAGCACGTCCACGGGCACGGGAAGCGCTACGAGACCGACGACCTCGTCCGCGAGGCGACCGGCGAACCGTACACCGCGGACTACTTCCTCGACTACGTCACCGAGAAGTACGGCGCCCTCTACGACCTCGACTGACGACGCCGCCCGCGCCAGCGGCCTTGTAGGCGCTCACGATTCGTCGCTTCGAAGAAAAAACCGCGAGCGGCGCGCCGGGAACCGCAATCGGGAGTCGACTGCCGTTATTCGAGGTCGAAGCGGTCGTTCGTCATGACCTTGTGCCAGGCGTCGACGAAGTCCTGGACGAGCTTCTCCTCGCCGTCGTCGGCCGCGTAGACCTCTGCGACCGTGCGGAGCCGCGAGTTCGACCCGAAGACGAGGTCGAAGCGCGTCGCCTCGTACTCGAGGTCGCCGGTCTCGCGGTCGTAGCCCTCGAAGACCTCCTTCGCGTCCGAGGTCGGCTCCCACTCGAGGTCCATCCCGAGCAGGGTCTCGAAGAAGTCGTTCGTGAGCGCGCCCGGGTCGTCCGTGAACACGCCGCGGTCGGTGTCGTCGTAGGTCGCGCCGAGCGCGCGCAGGCCGCCGACGAGCACCGTCATCTCGGGCGCGGTGAGGTTCAGGAGCTCCGCCTTGTCCACGAGGACTTCCTCGTGGCGTCGGTCGAGGTCCTCGCCGAGGTAGTTCCGGAACCCGTCGGCCTTCGGTTCCAGCGCCTCGAAGGACTCGACGTCGGTCTGCTCCTGGGAGGCGTCGGTGCGACCCGGTTCGAACGGCACCTCGACGTCGTAGCCGGCGTCAGCGGCCGCCTGCTCGATGGCCGCGTTCCCGCCGAGCACGACGAGGTCGGCGAGCGACACGCGCACGCCGTCCGACCGCGATTCGTTGAACGCCGTCTGGATGCCTTCGAGGGTCTCGAGGGCGCGGTCGAGCGCCGCGGGCTCGTTGACGTCCCAGCTCCGCTGGGGTTCAAGTCGAACGCGAGCGCCGTTCGCGCCACCGCGCTTGTCGCTGTCGCGGTACGTGGACGCCGCCGCCCACGCCGTCTTCACGAGCTCGGTCCGCGTGAGGTCCGACTCGAGGAGGTCCGTCTTCAGTTCCGCGACCGCCTCGTCGTCGACGAGCTCGTAGTCGCGGTCCGGGAGCGGGTCCTGCCAGAGCATCTCCTCGTCCGGAACTTCCGGCCCGAGGAATCGCTCCGGCGGCCCCATGTCGCGGTGCGTGAGTTTGTACCACGCCTTCGCGAACGCCATCCCGAACGCCATCGGGTTGTCCTGGAACTCCTCGAGGATCTCGCGGTAGTCGGGGTCGCGCTTCAGCGCGATGTCCGTCGTCAGCATCATCGGCGACTCCGATTCGTCGCCGTGCGCGGGCTCCGCGGAGTCGCGGAGCTCCTCGTCCACCGGGAGCCACTGCCAGGCGCCGCCCGGGCCCTTCTGGGCCGCCCACTCGTGGTCGAGGAGGTTGTCGATGTACCCGAGGTCCCAGTCGATCGGCGACTGCGTCCACGGCCCCTCGATACCGCTCGTGATGGTGTCCTTGCCCTTCCCGGATTCGTAGTCGCTCTCCCAGCCGAGACCCTGCTGCTCGATGGGTGCGGCCTCGGGCTCCGGCCCGACGTGCTCGTCGGGGTCGGCCGCGCCGTGGACCTTCCCGAACGTGTGCCCGCCAGCGATGAGCGCCGCCGTCTCCTCGTCGTTCATCGCCATCCGACTGAACGACTCGCGGATGTTCTTCGCGGACAGTTCCGGGTCCGGGTTCCCGTCGGGGCCCTCGGGGTTCACGTAGATGAGGCCCATCACGGTCGCACCCAGGTCGCCCGTGATCTGGCCGGGTTCGGGGACGCGCTCGGACGCCTCCATCTCCGTCTCCGGCCCCCAGTCGACGGACTCGTCCGGCGCGAACGCGTCCTCGCGACCGCCAGCGAACCCGAACGTCTTCGCGCCCATCGACTCGATGGCGACGTTCCCCGCGAGGATCATGAGGTCCGCCCACGACAGACTCCGGCCGTACTTCTTCTTCACGGGCCAGAGCAGGCGTCGGGCCTTGTCGAGGTTCGCGTTGTCCGGCCACGAGTTCAGCGGCGGCAGTCGCTGCATGCCCTCGGCCGCGCCACCGCGACCGTCGCTCGTCCGGTATGTCCCGGCGCTATGCCACGCCATCCGGATGAACAGCGGCCCGTAATGACCGTAGTCCGCCGGCCACCAGTCCTGCGAGGTCGTCATGACGTCCTCGATGTCGTCCTTGACGGCGTCGAGGTCGAGCGACTGGAAGGCCTCGGCGTAGTCGAAGTCCTCGCCCATCGGGTCGACGTCGCGCGCGTTCTGGTCGAGGATGTCGACTTCCAACTGCTCGGGCCACCAATCGCGGTTTCTGAATCTCATCGTCTCGACGTTACCGCTTTACCGTATTAACAGTGTTCAACGCGGGCAGGAATCTTCGCGGCAACCGAATCGAGCGCGCGGATTCGGGAACTTTTGTTCCGGAAGCAGGTGTGCGTGGTCGAACCGACGACGTGGATGCGGCGGCGGTCCCGTCGCAACCGCGGGCGGATAAATCCGAGTTCGCGCGTTCGCGAGTTCACGTAGGCTTATCCGAGCGGAGTGCGCAGGGGCGTGACATGACGGAGAACGTCCTCATCTACGGGTCTTACGGGTATACTGGTGCGTTGATCGCGAAGCAGGCGGCGGCGTCGGCGGACCTCGACCCCGTGGTGGCGGGGCGGAACGGGGAGAAGGTCCGCGAGCAGGCCGCGGCGTTGGCGTTGGAGAGCGAGACCTTCAGCGTCGACGACGACGTGGCGAGCGTCGTCGAGGACTTCGACGTGGTATTGAACTGCGCAGGGCCGTTCTCGGCGACGGCGGACCCGATGGTGGACGCGTGCATCGAGACGGAGACGCACTATCTGGACATCACGGGCGAGTGGCAGGTGTTCGACGCGCTCGCGAAGCGAAGCGACGAAGCCGAGGATGCGGGCATCATGCTTCTCCCCGGGACGGGGTTCGACGTGGTGCCGTCGGACTGTCTCGCCGCACACCTCGACGACCGTCTGCCGGACGCGGAGTCGCTCACGCTCGCACTCGGCGGGATGGGGGGGCTCTCGCGCGGGACGGCGATGACGATGGTGGAGAACTTCGGCGACGACGGCGTCGTCCGCGAGAACGGCGAGTTGAAGCGCGTCCCGCAGGCGTTCGACGACCGCGAGTTCGAGTTCTCGCACGGCACCCGGAGCGGGATGACCATCCCGTGGGGGGACGTGGTGACGGCGTACCACTCGACGGGCATCGGGAACGTCCGCGTGTACTCGGAGACGCACCCGGACACCATCGAGCGCATCCGCCAGTTCCGGAAGCTCGCGCCCGTCATCCAGTCCGGGCCCGCGCAGTCGCTCCTGAAGTGGCTCGTCGACCGCCGCATCGACGGCCCGGACGACGAGGCGCTCCGAGAGGGCAGCGGCGAGATCTACGGGGAAGCCGAAAACGCAGACGGCGACACCGTCGTGTCGCGCCTCGAGACCCCGAACGGGTACGCGCTCACTCGCGACACCGCACTGCTGTGCACGCGGAAGGTCCTCGACGGCGACGCCCCCGTCGGCTACCAGACGCCCTCGTCCGCGTACGGGAAGGACCTCGTCCTCGAAGTGGACGGCGTCGAACGAATCGACGTGAACTGACTCGTCCAGCATACGGCGGCCCCCAGGCCGCCGTTTCCGGTATCAGTGGTTCGTCATACGATTTCATCATTCAGCATCGCTCGTGGAACGCAGGTCCAGTATAACGCTTACATGTCTCGCATTTGGATAATCAAAGGAAACAGATGACAGACTCAGCGAACGATTCAGACCCCAAAGCCATCAACGTCGGCCTCCTCTACGTGACTGGCTTCTTCCTCATCTGTACACTTTCCTTGTTCATCTATCACGTCACCACCACGTCCGTGTCAGCGCTCTCCAGTATCTCCCTTCTCTCTAGCTCGAACTGTTCACCCAGCACCGTCTACGCTGGACTCTCCTGTTGGTCGCGCTCAGCGCTCGTGATCGCTGCCGTGACGATCGGACTCCCACTCTTCGCTCTCTGGCATCGCCTCTTCTACGGCCCCATCTATACACTCCTCCAGACCTACGGCATCTTCCCCTGACAGACTCGAATTAACTGGGTCAGTTTCAGGCAGGATTCCGGATACCGAAATCGTGCGACTATCCACTGTTCCTGACTCAGCGAGCAGACGGCGGCCCCCAGGCCGCCGTTTCCGTTCCTGACTCAGCGAGTATACGGCGACCGCCGGGTCGGCGTTTCTTCGCGGTGTCGGGAGCCTGCGTGAACCAGTTGGCGTGTGGTGTATTGTCGTGGGTTCGGTGTGGTGAAGTGGGTGGGTGGTGTGGGGTGTGGGTATGGCGTTGCATCTCTTGCAGTACTCTGACGTTGAGAACGCGTTCGACGACCCGGTGCGGGTGGGGCGGTTGGCTGGTGGGTTGGTGTCGCGTCGGGCGGCGTTGTCGGACGACGGCGAGCCGGTGCTGGTGGTCGGGACGGGAGATTCGTTCGGGCCGGGGTTGTTGGCGTTGTCGACGAAGGGGGAGCACGCGCTGTCGTTCTTCGAGGCGGTGGCGCCGGTGGCGGAGACGCTCGGGAATCACGACTTCGACCACGGGCCGGCGCGCGCTCGCGAGCTGGTGGCGGCGGCGCCCCAGGAGTACGTGGTCGCGAACGCGTTCGACGGGGAGGGGTCGGACGCGCAGCGGTTCGCGGCCGCGGAGACGGTGCCGTGGACGACCGTGGAGGCGGGCGAGTGGACGGTCGGTGTCGTCGGTGTTGCGAGTCCGATGACGGGGACGATGGCGCCCGCAGCGTCTGGACTCGACTTCCGCGAGCCGCTGGCGGCGGCTCGTGCGGGGTTGGCGGCGGTCCGCGAGCGTGGCGTGGACGCGACGGTGGTGCTCGCGCACGTCGGCGAGCCGCTCGGCGCGGAGCTGGCGGCGGAACTGGACGTCGACGCCGTGCTCGACGGGCACACGCACGAGCCGTGCGTGGACGTCGTGGACGGAACCGCGTACGCGCGACCCGGGAACGCCGCTGGGCACTTCGTGCACGCGACCGTCCCGATAGGCGAGGCGGCTGCTGGGCAAGGAAGCGACGTGCCGGAGCCGGAGTTGGTCGCGACCGCGGACCAGCCGGTGCACGAGTCGCTCCGGGAGACGGTCGCGGACGCGTACGCCGACGCGGGCCTGGACGAGGTGGTCGCGACCGTCGACGACCCCATCGATTGCTCGAAACCGGCGACCGACCGGGCGGAGAGCCGCGTCGGGAACCTCGTCACGGACGCGTACCGGTGGGCGGCGGACGCGGACGTCGCCGTGATGACGCCCGGCGGCATCCGGACGCGGGACGCGCTCGCGGGCGAGGTCACGGTCGGCGACCTCGTCGGGCTCGTGCCGTTCGAGGGCGACCTCGTGACGTGCGAGGTCGACGGCGCGACGCTACGGGCGGTGCTCGAGCGGACGACGCTCCACGACGCGTTCGAGGAGCATCGGAAGTTCGGGCACGTCTCTGGTGCGCGCGTCGTCTGGGACGACGTCGAGCGCGAGTTCCGCGCGATACGCGTCGACGGCGAGCCCCTGGAGGACGCGGCGTCGTATCGCGTCGCGGCGACCGAGTACTTCGTCGTCACCGACCACCTCTACCCGGAGCTCGCCCGCGAGCAGGTCGTCGCCGAGCACGGCGTCCAGTACGACGCCATCGTCGCGTACGCTCGCGAGGTCGGCGTCGACCCGTCGCTCGACGGACGGGTCGAACGGCCGACGATGGGCGACGCGGCGCACGTCCCCGTGGAGTAGCGAGCGGCTTAGGGTCGTCCCGGCCCGAACGTGCGGTATGTGGGAACGAACGGCGTGGCGGCGGTGGCGCCGATGGCGGGGATTGCCGCGGTGGCGGCCCGCGCTCGCGGTCGCGCTCGTCGTCGCGGGCGCGTGGCTGGCGGTGGCGTTCGTTCCGCACGCGGTCGGTGGGTTCGGCGACGACCCGGTGGTGACGGACCCGGGGCCGCCGCCGTCCGTGGAGGCATTCCAGGAGGAGCCACGCAAGCGGTACCGGAACCGGGTCGCGAACCGCGTGGTGGCGTTCGCGCCGGTGGTGATTCCCGCCGTCGGGGCGTTCGCGGCGTTCGCGGCTGTCGGTCGGCGAGAGCGGTCGTCGTGGGTGGTGGCTCCCAGTGTGGCGGTCGGTGCGTTCGTCGGTTGCGTCGTCGGGTACGGTGCGTTCGTCGCCGTCGTCGCGCAGGCGTACGCCGCGATTCCGGGCGGGTATCTCGTGGCGTCGTATCCGCCGACGGTATCGGTCGCTGGCGTCCTCGCGAACGCGCTCGGCGTCGGGGTGGCGACGGCTGTCGGGGCGTTCATCGCGGGGGTCGCCGCGACGTCCGACCGCTGGTAGTGCGACGCGAGCGACGGCACGGAGAAAGCTTTTGCCGGGGGCACCGTAGCACTCGGACATGAGCGGACGCGACGACGAGGACCTGTTCGACGTCGACGACCTCCGAGCCGCCAGCGGCCGTGCCGCGCGCGGCCTCCGCGCCCAGCCCGTGGTCGTCGGTGTGGCGCTCGCGGTCGTGGCGGTCGCCGTGGCGCTCGCGCTCGTCCCGCACGCGCTCGGAACGGTCGGTGCGGACGCCGTCGACACCGGCAGTGGGCCGACGCCGGACCCCGAGTCGGCGGACGGAGCCCAACAGCGATACCAGAACTACCTGACGAACCTCACGTTCCTGTTCGCGCCGACGCTCCTGCCGGTGGTCGCCGTGGGCGTCGCGTTCGCGGGCGCGGTCCGCGCTCGCGGCACCCGACTGACCCGGGTCGGGTCGGTCGTCGTCGGGTCGGCGGTCGGTATCCTGGTGGGGTACGTCGCGTTCGTCGGCGTCGGGCACCTCGCGTACAGCGAGGCGGCGGAGGGCTACATCGTCGAGCAGTTCCCCGTGACGCTCCGGTTCGGTGCCATCGCGACGAACGCCCTCGCGCTCGCCGCGGTCACCGCGGTGGGGAGCGCGCTCGCGGGCGTCGCCGGGACGCTCGTCGAACCGGACCCCAGCGGCGGGGTCGCCGGGGACGACGGAATCGACGTCGCCGAGGACGCCGACGTCGCATCCGGTGGCGAGGACGACGGCGACGACGACGACGCGACCGGGGCCAGTCGCGACGACGACGGGAGCCGGGGGCGCGAGCGTCCCGAGCGCGTCCACGCCGACGACGCGACCGCGGACGGGAGCGGGCCGGCGAGCGACTACCGCGACACCGGATCGCAGCGCACCAGCGGGTCGCACACGCCGACGTACGACCCCGACGGACGGAACTGGGACGGGACCGGCGACGACGGCGACTGACCGACGGAGACCGGCGTGCGACGACGGCTATCGAGGGACGCGGAACGCTTTTACCGGTAGCTGTCGCGTTCACTGACATGTCCACAGGGCCGGACGACGAGACGCTGGTCGGCCGCCACGACCTCGTCGGCGACCCACCCGCGGTCGCCACCGCGACGGTTGCCGCCGGCGTCGCAGTCTTCCTCGTACCATTCACGTACGCCGTCGCGTACGCGCCGCCGGTCGAGAGCCCCGGAATCCTCGGTTCGACCGTGCCGAACAGCGACCCCTGGGCGCGCACCCGCTTCTTCATGCACGCGTTCGCCCACGACGGCGTCGAACTGGCAGCACTCTTCCTGCCGGCGTTCGCGCTGGTCGCCGCCGCCCGCGTCCGCGGCAGCGACGGTCGCCGCGAGGCCTTCGCGCTCGCGCTCGCCGCAGGCGGCGCCGTCGCGGTCGGGTACGCGCTCGTCAGCACGGCCGGCATCTCGGCGCTCCCGTCCCTGGACTCCGACGTCATCGCGCTCGGCGGACTTCAGAGCAACCTGCCCGCCGTGGCGACGAACGCGCTCGTGCTCGCGGTCGTCGCCGCCGCCGGCACCGGTCTCGCCCTGGTCGCCGTCGACGCGACGACCGGAGGTGCGTCCCGATGACGGACGACCCGCCGGGCCGATGGCTGGGTCGCGCCATCGAGACGGTCGACGACGTCGTCGCGTGGCGGCTCTCGGCCCGCCTGGTCGCGGCCCTCCTCGTCACGGCGCTCGTCGTCGCCGCACTCCCGCACACGCTCGGCGCGGTCGGCACCGACGCCGTCGGCACGGGCGACGAACCAGCCCAACAGGACGTCGAGGACCCGCGACAGCGCCATCAGAACGTGGTCGCGTCCGACGCCATCCACGTCGGTCCCTGGATGCTGTTGTTCGTCGCACTCGCCGCGAGCTTCGTCGCCGCGACCCGGTCGCGCGAGCCACGTCGGCGACTGGTCGCGTCCGCGTCGCTCGGCGTCGCCGTCGGCACCGTCGTCGGCTACGTCGCGCTCGTCGCCCTCGCGCACCTCGCGTACGCGCCGACGGCGAACGGCTACATCGTCCGGTCCGGCCCGGTCGTCTTCCGGACGTGGGCGACCGCGGGGAACGCGCTCGGCATCGCCGTCCCGGCGACGGTCGGAAGCGCGCTCGTCGCGGCCTCGGGGACCCTCGCCGGACCGACCACGGACGAGCGCGCGGGGACCGACGACCGCTCCGACGAGCACGACCCCGGAGCGGACGCGAGTGCGGCGGACGAGACCGAGGAGACCGACGGCGCGGACCCCTCGACGGACGCCGACCGCCCGGACACGGTCGCGATCGACGGAACCGGCCCGACCGGCGCGCCGGCGTACGACCCGAGCGAGCGCGACTGGGAGGGAACCGAGGACGAGCGCTGAGGGGTCGCGGAGCGGCCGCCGGAAGCCGAGCGAAAGCGACTCCGCGCCCGCAGTCGCGTTGACGCATCCGCCACGTTCAAGCGACCGCCCCGAGGAGAGTCGGACATGACACGCGAAGTCTGGCTGAAGGCCGACGACGAGGTCGGCGACTGGGACGCGCGACGGCGTCGCATCACCGCCGGCCTGGAAGCCGGCGTCGACTGGGTGGTCGTCGACGAAGCGGACGTCGAGCGCGTCCGCGAACTCGGCGAAGTGAACGTCGCGGCGTTCAGCGCCGCGGGCGACAGCACGCTCGTCGACGACGCGGAGGACAACGGCGTCGACCGCATCGAGGACGCGGAGGGAGACGACGACGAGGAGGGCACCGACGAGATCGGCGTCGAGCCAGCAGACGCGTACCTCGTCGGGAAAGGCGGTGAAGGGGACGGCACCGTGTCGCTCCCGCCGGACCTCTCCGGGTCCGCGGACCTGTCGACGGTGCGTCGCGGCGCGGCCGACGGCTCGTACGTCGAGATACGCGGGAAGGAGTACGAGGCGTTCGCCGAAGCCGCCGCCGACGCCGGCGAGTACACCATCGTCGTCGGCGAGGACTGGACGATCATTCCCCTCGAGAACCTCATCGCGCGCATCAGCGACGAGACCACGCTCATCGCAGGCGTCGAAACGGCCGAAGACGCCCGGACCGCGTTCGAGACGCTCGAACTCGGCGCGGACGCGGTCCTCCTGGATTCGGACGACCCGGACGTCATCCGCGAGACCGTCGAGGAGCGCGACGCGACCGAACGCGAGAGCCTCGACCTCTCGTGGGCGGAAGTGACGAGCATCGAGCAGACGGGGAGCGCGGACCGCGTGTGCGTCGACACCGCGTCGCTGATGGACGACGACGAGGGGATGCTCGTCGGGTCGATGAGCCGTGGGCTCGTGTTCGTGCACGCCGAGACCGCGGAGTCGCCGTACGTCGCGAGCCGACCGTTCCGCGTGAACGCCGGCGCGGTGCACGCGTACGTTCGGACGCCCGACGGCGGCACGAAGTACCTGAGTGAACTCGGCTCCGGCGACGAGGTCCAGCTCGTGGACGCGAACGGCGACACGCGCGAAGCGGTCGTCGGCCGCGCGAAGATCGAGCGCCGCCCGATGTTCCGCGTGGAACTCGAACGCGACGGCGACCGCTTCGAGACGCTCCTCCAGAACGCCGAGACCATCAAGGTCCATACGCGCGAGGGCCGGACCGCGGTCACGGACCTCGAACCCGGCGACGAACTGCTCGTCTACTACGAGGACACCGCGCGCCACTTCGGCGAGGCGGTCGACGAACGCATCATCGAGAAGTAGCGAGGCGCCACGCGCCTCGATTCAGCGAGGCGGCGCGGCCGCCGAGCAGGGCGCTCCTACGGAGCGCCGGAAACCGAGCCGGCGCTTGCGCCGGTGAGGAAACGTGGCGCCACGCGCCTCGATTCAGCGAGACGGCGAAGCCGTCGAGCCGGGCGTTCGTCGCCGCCGTCTCGGCGGTCGCCTGGCGGTCCGCTCAGTTGTCCGCTGGTTCCTCGAACTCGTACGTGCACCACTGACAGAAACCGTGCGTGGGTTCGACCTCGCGCCCGCAACGCGGGCACGTCGGGCCCTCGGTGGTCTGCGTTGGCCGCTGGAGTGCCTGCACGTACGCGTCCATCATCGCGCCGAACTGGACGACGGTGATGGCGATGGTCCCCCAGTCGGACATGTTCTGGCTGACGTCCTGGGCGTGCGCGAAGAGGCCGTCGAGCGGGACGTCGGCGGTGAGCGCGGACTCCGGGACGAACACCGCGACTGTAGTGATGAAGAGGCCGACGAAGAAGAGGGCGCGCACCCACCGGCGGATGAGGGCCTGACCGAGCCCCGGGAGGAGCAGCGAGCAGATGCCGACGACGACGGCGCGCACCCGAGTACCGAGCATGCGCCGGCGTTTTCCCGCCGGGGACTTTACCGTTCGGTTTCGCGGACACGGCCGGGTCCGGACGGTCGCCGCGGCCAGAGTCGCCGACAGCGCCGCGTCGCTCTCGTCTCACGGTGCGAGACGCCGCTCGCATCGACGTCCCGCGAACGCCGTGGCGGAGCCGTCAGGAGAGCGATTCGACGAGGTCCGCGAGCGTCGCGAGGTCGTACTGGCCGGGCGCCGTCGCGTCCGCGGCGTCGACGGGTGCGTACCCGATCTTCGAGCCGTAGACGGGAGCCACCGCACGGGTGTGTCGCCCGACCGCGCCCATCGCCATCGTCGCGACCGGCTCGTCGCGCGCCGCGAACTCCCTGGTGACCGCGAGCAGGTCGAGCGCGTCCTTCCGCGTCTCCGCGGTGACCGCGAGCTTCGCGACGTCCCCGTGCGCGAGACCCGACTCCAGGGCGTCCCGCATCGCGTCCCGCGACGGCGTCCGCTCGAAGTCGTGACTGGACGCGACCACCGCGACGTCGTTCGCCGCGGCCTCGGCGAGCACGGTCTCGACGCCCGGCGCGTCCGCGGCCAGGCTCGCCAGCTCGACGTCCACCGCCTCAACGGTGTCGACGCTCGCCGCCGCCGCGAGCGACTCCACTCGGTTCCGGGCCGCTTCCGCCTGCACGGCGTCCTGGTCGCTCGGCGGGACGGCAGGCCCCGCCGCGCCGCCCTCCCACGCCGCACGGTTCGTCGCGATGACGGGGAGGTCGCCGTCGTACTCGGCAAGCGCCGTCACCGACGGCGACACCGCCCCCGGCTCCGCCGCCGCGTCCACCGCATCCATCCGATACTCCACCGCGTCCGCGTACTCCCGCGCTACCGTCGTCGCCGCGTCCGCGAGGTCGTCTGTCGCGGCCGCCAGCACGAACGACTCGAAGTCCATGCCTCGCCTTCGCCGCCACCGGGGAAAAACGTGCGCGAAGCGACAGCGTTTGACTGCGCTCGCCCGACCCCAAACCATCATCACGCAGCGAGCGTCCGGAACCGTTACGGCGCCCGTCGGCGTCCTCGCGACGTGATGCAGTTCCGCCCCGAGACCGCCGCCGACCACGACGCGGTGGGCGCGCTCCACCGTGCCGCGTTCCCGACCGACGACGAAGCCCGACTCGTCGACGCACTCCGCGAGCGCGACGCGTTCGTCCCCGCGCTCTCCATCGTCGCGGCCCCCGGCGACGCGTCCGCCGAGAGCGCCACGCTCGACCGCATCCTCGGACACGTGCTCCTCACCGAGGTCGACGTCGCCGGGACCGACGACGCACTCACGCTCGCGCCCGTCGCCGTCCACCCGGCACGCCAGAACGACGGCATCGGGACCGCGCTCGTCGAACACGCGCTCGACCGCTGCCGCGACCTCGACTACGAGGTCGTCGTCCTCCACGGCGACCCCGCGTACTACTCGCGCTTCGGGTTCGAACCCGCGACGTCGTGGGGGCTCGAGAACCCGTTCGACCTCCCGGACGACGACTTCCAGGTGCTCGCACTCGTCGACGGCATCGAGGACGACGTCGCGGGAGCCGTCGGCTACGACGACGCGTTCGACGCGCTCTGAGAAGGAACCGGTCAGTCTCGCAGTCGACGAGGTCGACCGAAACACCTCGAAACGGCGTCCTGGCGGACGCCGTATGCTCGTGTGGGCAGTAATCACGGAAACGGCGTCCTGGCGGACGCCGTATGCTCGTGTGGGCAGTAATCACGGAAACGGCCGCCTGGCGGCGGCCGGATGCTCGTGCAGGCAGAACGACCGGAAACGGCGTCCGAGAGGACGCCGTATGCTGGTGCGGGCAGTGAATCCAGAAACGGCCGCCTGGCGGCGGCCGTATGCTTGGACAGTCAGTTACGCCAGTCCGAGCGTATCCTCGGCTTCGAGGAGTTCGTGGTAGCGGTTGCGGATCGTGACCTCGCTGATGTCCGCGACCTCGCTGACCGCGGCCTGCGTCGTCTTCTCGTTCGTGAGGAGACTCGCCGCGTAGACGGCGGCGGCGGCGAGCCCGACGGGGGACTTCCCGGAGTGAACGCCCTTCTCCTTCGCGGTCTTCAGGAGCGAGCGAGCGCGGTGCTCGGCCTCGTCGCTGAGTTCCAGGCCGCTCGCGAACCGCGGCACGTAGCTCTCGGGGTCCGCGGGCTTGACCTGCAGCCCGAGTTCGCGGACGACGTACCGGTACGTGCGAGCGACCTCGTTCTTCTCGACGCGCGAGACCTCGCTGATCTCGTCGAGACTGCGCGGGACGCCAGCCTGCCGCGCGGCGGCGTACACGGAGGAGGTCGCGACACCCTCGATGGAGCGACCGGGGAGGAGGTCCTCGTCGAGCGCGCGCCGGTAGATGACCGACGCCGTCTCGCGGACGTTGTCCGGGAGGCCAAGGGCGGAGGCCATCCGGTCGATCTCGCCGAGGGCCTGCTTGAGGTTGCGCTCCTTGCTGTCGCGGGTGCGGAAGCGCTCGTTCCACTTGCGGAGGCGCTGCATCTTCTCGCGCTGGCGGGAGTCCAGCGAGTTGCCGTAGGCGTCCTTGTCGCGCCAGTCGATGTTCGTCGACAGGCCCTTATCGTGCATCGTGTTCGTCGTCGGCGCGCCGACGCGGGACTTCTCGTTCTTCTCCTGGGCGTCGAACGCGCGCCACTCGGGGCCGCGGTCGACCTCGTCGGTGTCGACGACGAGCCCGCACATGTTACAGACGGTCTCCTGACCGTCCTGGACGACGTCACCGTTGCATTCGGGGCAGGTTACCTCGTCGCCCTCCTGTTTCTCGTCCTCTGTGCTCGCGACTCGCGTTCGGGTTCGTGTTCGTGCGTCGGTCATGGTTGGTGCGAAGGCGGGGGCTACCGGGGTGGAGCGGCCGAAGGTGAAAACCCGGGCGCCCGCAGTTCCGTAACACCTTGATGCCACACGCCAGTACAAAAGGGTTTCGGAATTTTGTTCCAGAACCGGAGTAATCACGAACGAGACCGGTGCGTGTGAACGAACAACAAAACAACTAAATACCACGACGTGGTCGCCAGTTCGTCCGTATACGAGCACCGGCGACCGGGAGCGACCCGCGCGAATCCCGCACCCAGCGTCGACCCGCACATGGGTCAGTAACGCCTATACGGGCGGCGGCCCCTCTCATCTCGTATGTTCGTCGGCGTCGGCTCCACGAATCCCGTGAAGCGTTCCGCGACAGAATCCGCCATCGGTGGGATGCCCGGCCTCAACGTCGAGGCCGTCGACGTCGACAGCGGCGTCCCCGAGCAACCACGCGGCCACGCCCAGACGCTCGAAGGCGCCGTCACGCGAGCACGTCGCGCCTACGAGGGCGGCGGGTTCGACCTCGGCGTCGGCATCGAAGGCGGCGTCGCCGACTTCGAGGGCACCGACGGCCTCTACCTCGTGATGTGGGCCGCGGTCACCGACGGCGACCGCGTCGAGACCGCGAGCGGGCCCGCACTCAGACTCCCCGACGACGTCGCCGCCCGCGTCGACGCCGGCGAGGAACTCGGGCCCGTCATGGACGACGTCTACGGCCGCGAGAGCGTCGCCACCCAGGAAGGCGCCGCCGGCGTCCTCACCGGGAACGCCGTCACGCGAACGACAGCGCTCGAGACCGCGGTCGCCGGCGCACTCGGCCCGTTCGTCACCGACGCGTACTGACCCACGCGAGCGGCCGCTCGCCCCCAACCGACCTCGACGCGCCGACGCGCTACTGGTTCACCATCTCCGATTCGGCCGTCTCCGGGGACTCCGCGCTCTCCGCGACCGCCTCCGTGAGCGAGACGTTCAGCACGAGCATCGACCCGAGCCCGCCGAGGACCGTGACCACGTTCTTCACGAAGTGGTCGACGACCGCCACCGCGAGCGCGACCTCGCCCGTGATCGGCGCGGGCGTCAACCCGACGACGAGGAGCGTGAACGCACCCTCGTAGAGCCCGACGCCACCAGGCGTGAGCGGGAGGACCTTCGCGAGGTTCCCGACGCTCACCGCGAAGAACGCGACGCCGAGGAGCGTCGGGAGCGCGAGCACGTCGAACGCGCCGAACGCACGCATCACGACGACCGCCGTCACGACGTCGAGCGACCAGATGACGACCGAGCTCGCCGCGATACTCGCGAACGCCCGCTCGTCGTTCGCGACGCGCTGGATGTCGCCGACGAACTGCTCGAGGACGCCCGCGACCATCGACACGTACGAGTCCGACGACACCCGCGAGAGCGCCGCCTCGATGCGGTTCCCGTCGCTGCGTGCGGACGCGAAGATGGCGAGGACGCTCCCGATGGCGAGCGCGCCGACGACCCCGGCGAGGTACACCGCCGTCCGGCCCGCCTGCCCCGCGTCCCCGGCGCCCGTCCCGCCGTCGCCGACGACGACCGAGAGCAGTTCCGTTGCGTTCCCGGTCGCGACGAGCGCGACGAGGACGCTCCCGGCGAGCATCGTGATGGTGAGGAGGTCGAACACGCGCTCCACGGCGAGCGACGCGAACCCCGACGGATACGGCACCTTCCGACGCGCCTTCACGACGTACGCGCGGACCGCGTCGCCGGCGCGAGCGGGGAACACGAGGTTCCCGGTCTGACTGATGAATATCGCGCCCGTCAGGAACCCGACGTCGCTATCGTACCCAATCTCCGCGAGGATGTCGCGGTACCGGATACCCCGTAGCGGCCAGGAGAGCACGTACACGACCGCGGAGGCGGCGACGAGCGTCGCGTTCGCGTTCGCCATCTTCGCGACGACCTCCGACGGGTCGAGGTACAGCGGCATCAGGAGGACGGCGACGAGCGTCAGGAGCGTGCCGGCGACGATACCGACGCGGCGGTTCACTCGCGGCGACACCGACAACTCCCACCACGTCCGCAGTATCTGGCTGCCCATCCCGAAGACGTCCCGGACGAGGTCGACCTTCGTGTCGCCCTTGGGCTCCCAGTCCACCGCGAACTCCTTGACGCGCAGCCCGCGGCGCTGCGCCTTCACGAGGACTTCGGTGTCCCAGAACCAGTGCTGGTCCTGAACCGCCGGCATGAGCTCCTGGAGCGCGTCCCGGTCGAACGCCTTGAACCCGCACTGGTGGTCGCGCACGTCCGAGCGCAGGAACAGTCGGGCGAGCCCGTTGAATACGCGACTCGGAACGCCGCGTTTCGCGGGTCTGTCTGCTTCGCGACCGCTCATCCAGCGCGAGCCGGTCGCGACGTCGTACCCCTCGGTTCGGATGGACTCGACGAGTTCCTCGAGGTGCCGCATGTCCGTGGCGAGGTCCGTGTCGAAGTACACGAGCGTGTCGCCGTCGGCGGCCTGGAAGGCGCGTTCGAGTGCGCCGCCGCGACCGAGTCGCTCGTCGGAGTGGAAGTGCCGGACGCGGTCGTCCGCGGCCGCCATCTCGTCCGCGATCTCGGGCGTGGCGTCGTCGCAGCCGTCTTCGGCGACGATGACCTCGAAGGCGTCGGCGGGGAGGAACTCGGCGAGCGTTGCGAGCGTCGTCTCCACCGTGTTCCGGATGGTGGATGCTTCGTTGTACGCGGGGAGGACGACGCTCACCTCGACCGACCTGCTGCTCATTGACTACGTCTCCATTCCCCGCCGGTAAGAAGGTTCTCCCAAGTCCTGCGACCTGCCAGCGAATGTCGAATTTCGTCGCGCTGTCACGCCGAGTGCGGTGGCCTGCGTTCACCGACGCCCGTCGACGGGACGCCGCGTCAGGGAGCGGCGAGCGACCGAGGGCACGCCTCGATGATCGACGTCCCGGTAGGGTCGACGAGCGACACCGCGGACGCGTCGGCGATCGCCTCGTCGTCGCGCTGGTACGGAGAGGGGCGTAAATCGAGCGTTACTCGCCGCCGGTCCCGACTCGCACCGACGCGAGCGGCGGGTGCCGTTAACCGGCTGTACCAACCCCGGGGGTCGAGACGCAGCGCCACGCCAGTTGCGCCCCAGGAATCGCAAGCAGGCGCCGGATTAACTCCCCGTACCAAACCCCCTAAGGGTGAACGGCGCTTCGATGGAGGTATGAGCACGAGTGCCGCGGCGACGACCGACCTCTCGGACAAGCAATGCCGGATCCTCGAGTACCTCCGCGAGAAGGCGGAGATGAAGACGTACTTCAAGTCCCGCCTCATCGGGCAGGACCTCGACATGACCGCGAAGGAGGTGGGAACGAACATGACCGCCATCGCCGGCGGTGACTTCGACGTGGACGTCGAGAAGTGGGGGTACTCCTCGTCGACGACGTGGAAGGTGACCGTCTGAGGCGGTCGGTCGTCCGTTCGGGTCGACGACCTCGACCCCTGTCGTCATCGACCTGTCATCCGCTGTGACCTCGTCGGGCCGTGACACCCCGACGGGGTCGTCCGGGCCGCTCGCGCCCGCTTGCGACTCGTTTTCGCCCCTTCATCGGGGTCTTCGCTGTCCTTCGCACTCTCGAGTTCGTATTTCAGCGCACCGAATCGTGCCAAACGTTGCCACGTACCGAACAGTTTATGATGAACGTTGATTATAGATTACTCGTTATGACCGCGACCCTCCGGGTGTACCACAGAGCGTACACGCCCATCTCCAAACCACTCGACGAGATCGTCGCCGCGGCACGCACGCTCGACACGACCGGGAACGTCGACGCCTGCACGTTCACCGAATGGCCAACCACCGTCGCCCTCGACAGCGACTGCGAACCAGTCACCCTCTACGAGACCCTCACCGACTGGGCAGAAACCGAACACGTCGACCCCACCACACCGTTCCGCATCCACACCCGAACCAACCCCGTCACGAACGCCGAACAGCACGTCCTCCACACCCCAGTCGTCTACCTCACGCTCGAACGCGACGGCGAACTCGTCGGCGCCGCCCCCTGCACGCTCGACGACGGCACCCACGTCACCGCCCGGGACTTCCTCGACGCCATCCAGGACGGCGACGACCCACTCGACGGCCGCAGCCTCGACGCCATCGCAGCCTGAATCGAACCACAGCAGTCGCTCACCCGTGTACGAATCACGACAGCCAGCGAGAACCCGCCTCAGCCGTCGAACGTCACCAGGTCCGCCGCGTCGCGCGCCAACTGGACCGCGCGCTCGTCGAAACTGTCCGCGTACCCGACGACGAGCATCAGCACCGTCTCCGGCGCCGCAACAGCGTACCCGTCCTCGCGCGACAACAACCCCGCCGCCTCCAACTCGCCCGCGTACTTGCTGACCGTCGGCCGCGACACCCCGAGCTCGGTCGCCAGGTCCGACGCCGACGCCGACGGGTCCGCGAGCAACGTCACGAGCATCCCGCGCGGCGTCTCCCGACGCAGATACCCGAGTGCCGTCATCTCGAACTCCGAGAACTGCCCACCGGGATACAGGCGTTTGTAATCACCATCCCGGTACACCGTCACTCGCCCCTCGTCGACGAGCTGGCGGACGTGATGCTGGGTCTCGCCCGTCCCCAACTGGAGGTCGTCCCGGACCTTCGAGAAGTGCGCGCCCGGCGTCGTCGACAGGTAGCCCGTGATGGCATCGCGAACGTCGCTCTCCGAGGCGTCCGCCGCCGAATCCGCGTCGGAGAACTTCGCGAGTGGACTGGCCGCCCCGAGCGCAGCGAACCGCTTGAGGGTCGCGCGCTTGCGCTCGTCGACGCCATCCTGATCAGTCATCTATCGGATGCACGTATCACGCCGAAGAATAAAACCGCTTCGCCTGGAGGAGCCGACGGTCGCGCCGACCGCGCCGTCAGTTCGACTTCGAGTCGTCCCCGCCCTCCATCTGCTCGTCGGCGGGATTGAACTCGTCCTCCATCTCCGCGATGACGTCGTCGGGGTCGGAGATCTGCGCGGTGTCCTCGCCCTCCTTGATGGCTTGCGCCTGCTCCTCCATCGCTTCGACGTCGGGCTCGCTCTCCTCCTCGATCTGCCCGAGGATCTCGTCGATGTCGTCGAGTCCGAGGATCTCGCGAGTCTCCTCGTCGAAGTCCTTCGTCTCCAGCTCGCCGTCGCCGGTCTTCACGTCGCTCCCGGTGAGGTGCTTGCCGTAGCGACCGAGCATGCTCGACAGCTCCTGCGGGAGGATGAACGTCGTCGACTCGCTCTGCCCGATGTTCTCCAGGCTCTCGAGGCCCTTGTCGATGATGGCGCGCTCGCCCATCGCCTCCGCGGACTTCGCGCGGAGTACGGTCGAGATCGCGTCACCCTGCGCCTCGAGGATCTGGCTCTGCTTCTCACCTTGCGCGCGGATGATGTTGGACTGCTTCTCACCCTGCGCTTCCTCGATCGCACTGCGCCGTTCACCCTGCGCTTCGAGAATCATCGCACGGCGACGACGCTCGGCGGACGTCTGCTGCTCCATCGCCTGCTGGACGTCCTTCGAGGGGTTGACCTCGCGGACCTCGACGGACTCGACGCGGACACCCCACTCGTCGGTGGGTTCGTCGAGCTCCTTCCGGATGCGCGCGTTGATCTCCTGTCGCTTGTTGAGCGTGTCGTCGAGCTCCATGTCGCCGATGACGGCGCGGAGCGTGGTCTGCGCGAGGTTCGAGACGGCGCGCTTGTAGTCGTCGACCTCGAGGAACGCCTTCTTCGCGTCCATGACCTTGATGTAGACGACGGCGTCCGCGGTCACGGGCGAGTTGTCGCGCGTGATGGCCTCCTGGCGCGGGACGTCGAGCGTCTCCGTCCGCATGTCGAACGTGTACGTCTTCGACACGAACGGCGTGACGAAGTTGACACCCGGGTCCAGGAGCTTCTGGTACTTCCCGAATCGGGTGTACGCTCGCTTCTCGTACGCGTTGACGATCTGGACGGAACTGGCGAGCGCGGCGATCGCGAGGACCAGTACGATGACGACGAGCAGCAGCACTATCGTGCCGCCGACACCCTGCAGTGGTATCAGTACCATAGTTCGACGTTAGATGGACGAGCAAAAAGCCTTCCTGTTTGTTCACTAACTAAACGAGGTTGATACTGGCTACGCGCGCTCCGTCTCTGTCTCCGTCTCGGACTCGTCGCGGTCGCGAGACGACTCCGACCGCGCACCCTCGCTCGACGACGACTCCGGTTCGTCGCTCGCCTCGTCACCCGCTTCCTCACGCGACGTCTCCTCCGATTCGTCGTTCGACCGAGCCGCTTCCTCGCGACCGCGAGCGAGCTCGCGGTCGATGCTGTCCTCCCGGACGACGTCCAGAGACTCCACCGTCAGGACGTTCCCACCGCCGGGATCCGTGACGATGACCTCGGTGCCCTCCTCGATGTCGCCGTGCTCCGAGCGCGCCCGATAGTTCGGGTCGAACCCACCACCCTCCGAGAGCCGCACTGCACCGCCACGCGCCGTGATCTTCTCCGTGACGATTGCCGTGACCCCCGACAGGTCGTCCGAGTCGGTCGTCTGCCCGCGGTCCGGGCCATTGTAGAGGTCCATCTCGCGGAACGCGAAGTACGCGAACACCCCGAACGCGACCGTCATCAAGCTCAGTGCGACGACGCTCGTGAACGCACCACCCAAGAGGATACCGACGAGTCCCGCGAGGAACAGCGCGACGCCGACGACGACGAACTGCGCACCCGGAATCACCGCCTCGGCGAGCATCAGTCCCGCACCCGCGAGTACCAACAAAAGCGGTAATCCCACTCCAAGCAGAGGGTCAGCCATACCCGGACGTTGGCAGGCACGCCGATTAAACCTTGTGCGCTCCCGTGGAACGCGCTCTCGCCGGTCAGACGCTGAGCACGAGCACGGCGACGAGTGCGAGCACCGAAACGACGCCGAGGACGACGAACGCGGCGTGCTCGACGTCCACGCGCTGCGGCTCGATGGGGTCGTCGCCCGACGGATAGTCGGGTTCGTCGTCCTCGAGGTCCGCGAGGTCGTCCGCGACCGCCTCCCGGAGCTCGTCGTCGACGCCGTCGCGCTCGGGCGCGTCCGGCGGCACGGGCTCGTTCAGGTCGCGGGTCGCGTCGACCGACCCGTCGCCGCGCTCCTCCCGGGGGCCACCCCAGGCGTCGGCGTCGCGGTCGGTCGAGGAGGTCTCGTCAGTCATGGTGTACAGTTACGCGCCGAGGTGCAAAAGCCGACGGGTCCACCTGCGCGCCCCCGAGCACTCGATTCGATCCACCCGCACGTCGGTCGCGGCCCGGGCGGTCGTCGCCTTCCGCGTCGGTCAGCTCTCGGGGAGGTCGCGTCGCTCGCGGCGTATCTCGCCCTCGTAGACGACGCCGCGTTCGGCGTCGAGCGTGACCGTCTCGCCCTCGTAGTCGCGGCCGACCGGCGCGCCGCTTATCATCGGGATGCCGACCTCTCGAGCGACCATCGCAGGGTAGCCCGTCATCCCCGAGCGCGCGTCGACGATGCCCGCGAGCTTCGAGACGTCGCCGTCGAACTCGTCGTCGAAGTCCGCGTCGAGCGCGACGATGGCGCCCGCCGGAACGGCCGCGAGGTCGCCGTCGTCGACGTGATGGAGCGGCCCGACGCCGTACCCGGAGACGACGCCGCGACCGGCTGCGAGCGTCTCCGCGGCGATGTGGACCTTCAGGACGTTCGTCGTCCCCATCCCCTCTATCTCGGTCATCATCCCGGAGAGGACGACGACGGTGTCGCCGCTCTCCGCGACGCCGGCGTCGAGCGCCGCCTGCACGGCGTTCTCGATGACGTCGTCCGCGCCCTTCACGCCGAGCGGTGCGTACTCGGCGTGCACGCCCCAGGAGAGCGCGAGCTGGCGTCGGATACCGTCCGTCGTCGTCGCCGCAACGATGGGGACGTTCGGGCGGTACTTCGCGGTCTTCAACGCCGTGTACCCGGACTCGGTTCCGGCGACGATGGCGGTCGCCCCGAGGTCTCGCGCGAGGTAGCGTGCGGACCGCGCGAGCGCGTCGGTCCTGGATTCCTCGGCGCCCGGGACGCGGCGTTCGTTCGTCTCGTCGTACTCCGCGTCGCCCTCGACCTGCCGGATGATGCTGTCCATCGCCGACACCACCTCGACGGGGTGGTCGCCGATGGCGGTCTCCGCGGAGAGCATGACGGCGTCGGTCCCGTCGAGCACGGCGTTCGCGACGTCGCTCGCCTCGGCGCGCGTCGGCCGGCGCTCGTGCACCATCGAGTCCAGCATCTCCGTGGCGGTGATGACGGGCGTCCCCGTGCTCTGGCAGCGGCGGATGATGCGTTTCTGTATCATCGGGACCTCCTCCATCGGGAGTTCCACGCCGAGGTCGCCGCGCGCGACCATGATGCCGTACGCGGTGTCGATTATCTCCTCGAGGTTGTCGACCGCGCCGGCGCGTTCGATCTTCGCGACGATGGGGATGTCCGCGCCGAACTCCTCTAGGACCTGCGAGACCTCGAGGACGTCCGCGGCGTCGCGGACGAACGACGCGGCGACGAAGTCGACGTCGTGCTCGGCCGCCAGTCGGAGGTCCTCGCGGTCCTTCTCGGTGACGACGTCGAGGTCGAGGTCGACGCCGGGCGTGTTCACGCCCTTCCGGCCCGCGAGCTCGCCGCCGTCGTCGACGTGCGCGTGCACGCCGTCGGCGTCGACTCCCGTGACGGTCGTCTCGATGCGGCCGTCGTCGAGGAGTACCTTGTCGCCGACCGCCAGCCCGTCGAGGTCGTAGGAGAGGCCGACGACGTCGGGCGTGGCGGTGTCGCCTTCGACGAACGTGACGTCGCTGCCGTCCTCGATGTGGATGGGGTCGTCCAGTGGCGCGGTCCGTACTTCCGGGCCCTGCATGTCGACCATCGTCGCGAGCGGGACGTCGGTCTCCTCGTCGACCGACCGGACCGTCTCGACGATGTCCGCGCGCGACTCCAGCGTGCCGTGACTGGAGTTGACGCGCGCGACCGACATGCCGGCCTCGCAGAGGTCGCGTATCGTCCGCCGGTCGGCCGACGCCGGGCCGAGCGTGCAGACGATCTTGGCTCTTCGCATACCTGCCGATTCTGTGGCGCCGTCCAAAAGCCTTCGCGATTAACTAAGTTTCGAGTAGTCTCGTTCGCGGTCGCCCGAACCCGGGGCCTCGTAAGGCTCCAGCCCCCTGCTTCGAGCATGACGCGTTCACCGACCGTCCTCGTCGTCGGCGGCGGCGCGACCGGCGCCGGCGTCGCACGCGACCTCGCACGCCGCGGTATCGACGTCGCGCTCGTCGATCGCGGTGGCCTCGGGAGTGGGACGTCCGGCCGTTCGCACGGCCTCCTGCACAGCGGCGCGCGGTACGCCGAATCCGACCCGGTCGGCGCCGAGGAGTGTATCGAGGAGAACCACGTCATCCGCGAGATAGCGGGCGAGTGCGTGCGCGACACCGGTGGACTGTTCGTCGAGCTCGCCGCCGACGACCCCGCGTACTTCGACGCGAAGCGCGCGGCCTGCGAGGACGTCGGCATCCCCACGACCGTCCTCGACGCGGCGGCGGTCCGCGAGCGCGTACCCGACATCGCCCCGGACGTCGAGCGCGCGATGGCGGTCCCCGACGGCGTCGTCTATCCCTCGCGGCTCGTCGCGGCGAACGCCGCGGCCGTCGAGGCGAACGGCGGCACCGTCCACCCGCACGCGCCTCTGGAAGCCCTCACCGTCGAGGACGGTCGCGTCCTCGCGGCGACCATCGGCGGGCGCGTGGACGCGACGTTCGAGCCGGCGTTCGTCGTGAACGCCGCCGGCGCGTGGGCGGGCGACGTCGCCGCGATGGCCGGCGTCGACGTCGAGATGGCGCCCGCGCGCGGTGCGATGGTCGCCGTCGACCACGGCGCGCTCGGCCCCGTCCTGAACCGCTGCCGGGAACCCGAAGACGGCGACATCGTGCTCCCGCACGCCGACGAGGTCGTGCTCGGGACGACGAGCGTCCCCGTCGACGACCCCGACGAGTACGAGCGCGCCGACTGGGAGCGAGCGCGCTGCGTCGAGGAGTGCGCGGCGATGCTACCGGCCGTCGCCGACGCCGAGGTGACTCGCACCTGGTGGGGCGTCCGCCCGCTGTACGCGCCCGACGAGGCCGACACCGACCGACGCGGCATCTCGAGGGGGTTCTTCGCGCTCGACCACGCCGACGACGGCGTCGCGAACCTCGCGAGCGTCGTCGGCGGGAAGCTCACGACGTACCGGCGGATGGCCGAAGCGACCGCGGACCTCGTCGCCGACCACCTCGGCGTCGACGAGCCGTCGACGACCGCCGACGCCACGCTCCCCGGCGCGGACGACCCCGACCGCCTGGACGCGTTCGCCGACCGGTACGACGCCCGGAACCCGTCGGACGCGAACCTTTACGACGCCGCTCGCTGACGGCGACGGCGGACCGCGCGACCGTTCGGCGCTACTCGCGTACCACGAGGACGTCCACGGGCGACTCGTGGACGACGCGGTCGCTCGTGCTCCCGAGGAGCCGGGACCCGAGCCCGGACTGTCCGCTCGCGCCGACCACAGCGACGTCCGCGTCCACCTCCTCGCCGTACGACACGATGACCTCGTACGGCAGTCCTTCGACGACCGCGCGCTCGTGGTCGACGCCCGCCTCCTCGGCGACCGCCTCCGCGTCGTCGAGCGCGGCAGTCGCCATCGTCTGCAGGCTCTCGGTCAACTCCTCGGCGACGGTCCCGACGCCCGACGCCGCCATCGACACGCCGACGTCGACGACGTACAGGCAGTGCACGGTCGCGTCCGTCGCCGCCGCCAGCGACACCGCTCGCTCGACCGCTTCATGGCCGCCATCGCTCCCGTCGGTCGCCACGAGTACGACGTCGTACATGCCTCGACAGACGACGACGAGCCGCAAAAAACCAGGGTCGAACTATCGAACGGGCGCCCCGAATCCGTCCAGGCGACTCGTGGGACTACCGGACCTTCGTACCCGGCTCGCTGTCGCCGTGGGTCGTGAGGAGGTCCGCGTCCTCGCCCGCGGCGAGCACCATCCCGTTGGATTCGACGCCGAACAGCTCGTTCTTCTCCATGTTCGCCACGACCACGACCTTCGTGCCCGGGAGCTCGTCGAGGTCGTGGAGTTGCTTGATGCCCGCGACGACGGTGCGCGTCTCCGCGCCCAGGTCGACGTCGAGCTTCGCGAGCTTGTCCGCGCCCTCGATGCCCTCGGCGGCCTCGACGCGCCCGACGCGCAAGTCCATCGTCTGGAAGTCGTCGAAACTGATGCGGTCCTCGCTGAGAGGTTCGATGTCGTCGCTCACGCTCTCACTGTCGTCCTCGGCGGAGTCGTCGCTTTCGGTCTCGGTCGCGGCAGCGTCCCCCGCGTCGTCGGTGTCGTCGCCGTCGTGCCCGTCCGCTTCGGCGTCCGCGACCTTCTCCGCGAGTTTCGCCTCGAGCTCCTCGACGCGCTCGTCCTCGACCTGCTCGAAGAGCTCGTCGGGCTCGCCGAACGCCCCCGGTGACTCGTGGGCGGCGTCGAGCGTGACCGCGTGGACGTCCGCGTCCGCGCCGAGCTGGGAGAACGCGCGCTCGGCCTTCTCGGGCATGAACGGCTCCATGAGGACCGCGACCGCCTTCGCGACCTGCACGCAGTCCCGGATGACCTTCGCTTGCTCGTCGCCGCCGTCCTCGAGCTTCCAGGGTTCGTGCCCCTGGATGTACTCGTTCCCGAACCGCGCCAGGCGGACGCCCGCCTCGCTCGCCCCGCGGAGGTCGTACTCGTTCACCGCCACCTGGAACTCCTCGACGGCCTCGTCGATGCGCGCCGCGACGTCGTCGCTGACGTCGACAGCGGGCGTGCCGTCGAAGTTCCGCGCGGCGAACAGCAGGCTCCGATAGAAGAAGTTCCCGACCGTCCCGACGAGCTCGCCGTTCACGCGCTCGGCGAACCGCTCCCAGGAGAAGTCGAGGTCCTGCTGGAACCCGCCCATCGTCGTCAGATAGTACCGCAGGAGGTCCGGGTGGAAGCCCTCGTCGAGGTACTCGTGGGCCCAGATTGCGCGATTCCGGCTCGTCGACAGGCCCTTCCCGTTGATGGTGACGAACCCGGTCGCACACACTGCTCGGGGAGCCGTATAGCCCGCGACCTCGAGCATCGCCGGCCAGAAGATGGTGTGATGCTGGATGATGTCCCGGCCGATGACGTGGATGATCTCGCCGTTCCCCGCCGCTCCAGCGCCAGCGTCCGGTTCCCCGTCCTCGCCCTCGGCTTGGGGCTTCCAGACCTGCTCCCAGTCGTACGCGTCCGCGCCGACGCGCTCCGTGTACTGCTTCGTCGACGAGATGTACTCGATGGGGGCGTCCACCCACACGTACAGCACGAGTTCGTCCTCCGCGCCCGGGTAGTCGATACCCCAGTCCATGTCGCGCGTGATACACCAGTCCTGGAGACCGTTCTCGATCCACTCGCGGGGCTGGTTGCGGGCGTTACTCGTGCCTTCGAGGCCGTCGAGGAACTCGGTGAGGTACTCGGAGAGTTCGCTCACCGCGAAGAACTTGTGCTCGCGGTCGCGGTACTCTGCCGCGTTCCCCGTGATGGTGCTCTGGGGGTTCTCTATCTCGCCGGGCTCGAGGTGGCGGCCGCAGCCGTCGTCGCACTCGTCACCGCGCGCGGTCTCCCCGCAGTACGGGCACGTCCCGCGGACGTACCGGTCCGGGAGCGGCTGGTCCTCCTCGGGGTCCCACGCGACCTTGATCTCCTTCTCGTAGACGTACCCCTCGTCCTCCAGCGTCGCGACGATGTCCCGCGTCAGCTCGGTGTTCGTCGCGTCGTGCGTGTGCCCGTAGTTGTCGAAGTCGACGTTGAACTTCGGGAACGTCTCCTCGTACTGCTCGTGGTACGCCATCGCGAAGTCCTCGGGGTCGACGCCGTCCTGTTCGGCGCCCACCGCGATGGGCGTCCCGTGCATGTCGCTCCCGCAGACGTACGCGGTCTGCTGGCCGAGCTTGCGGAGCGCTCGATTATACGCGTCCGCGGCTGTGTACCCTCGGAGGTGACCGATGTGGAGGTCGCCGTTCGCGTACGGCAACCCGCACGTCACCACCGCGGGCTCGTCTGTCGGATACTCGTCGCTGCTCATGCCTGTTCCTCCGGTCGGTGCGGGCCTAAAACCCGCCGGTTCGTGCCTGGATCCATGATCCCTGGTCGCGACTGCACGTCGCTGGTCGCGGCTGATCGCTGGCGACGCGAGCGGGCCGCAGCTGCTCACTGGCGATGCGAGAACGGGAGACCGGGTTTCGCGGCCGCGGTCGCGGCCCCCATGACGGGGCGTCGCGGCCGTCCCCACCGGGCGCTATCGGTGCGAGCGCATACGGCGATTCGTGGGGACGACGACCTGCACGCTCGCTCGTAACGTGGTCGCGAACAAAAGCGATGCGGTGGCGTGCGACCGGCTACCACGCCGAGGCGCGGTGCGCGGTCGCGTCGCGGGACTACTTGATGCTGATGCCGCCGAACGCGACCGCGCCCGTCACGACGAGGTCGGGCGTCTCCCCGTCCTTCGCGAGCGGTGCGCGCGGCCGTTCGTCGGTGACCGCACCGAACAGCGGGAGGGCGTCCACCTCGACGACCCAGTCCTCGGGGACGTACACCTCGGCGCCGCCGAACACGACGAGCGCGTCCACCTCGCTCGGCTTCGCGCTCGCGGCGTCCCGGAGGTCGAGTTCCGCGCCGCCGAACGCGACCGCGAGGTCCGCGGACCGGAACAGTTCGCCGACCGGCCGGCGTTCGACGCCACCGAAGACCGCGACGAGGTCGAGGTCCTCCTTCAACACGGTCGGATCGGACCGACGCGACCGCGAGAGGAGGATGGTGAGCCCGGCGACCACGACGAGCACGGGCCAGTACGTCTCCGCGAACGCGTCCGTGACGACGTCGAGGACGAGCAACTGGACGCTCCCCGCGACGAGTATCAGGAGGACGGGCCCGGTGAGGTTCCGGAACCCGCTCTGGACGACGGCGTAGACGCCGACGAGGACGAACAGCGACGGCACGAACTGCACGAGCGACTCGGTCTCGAACATCCCTGTGGTCCCGAGGAGCAGGAGGACACCGAGGACGACGACGACGCCACCGAGGACTGACCGGTTGGTTACGCGGAGGTTCATGCTAGATATACGACGACAACGAATATAAAGCGCGCTCGCGGTCACCAGCCCGCGAGAATCGATACCCGGCAGCCACTCGAGCGCACGAAGAACCGACGAGCGGACCGGGCGAACTGCAGTCGGACGACGCGCCGACCGTCAGATGACCGCGAGAATCGCTTCCGCACCGGCCGCCCACAGCACCAGGCGGCCGGCGCTACCGACGAACGTCGCGAGCGCGAACTTCACGTAATCCTCCTCGAGCACCGAGAACGCGTAGATGGAGAGCGTGTCCGGGAACCCCGGCACGCACAGCGCCATCGCCAGTCCGACGTACCCGTACTTGCGGGCGATCTCGACGGTCTTGTTCTCGCTCCACTCCACGACGTCGAACCGCGACCGACGGAGGAACGAGATGATCGGCCCCGACTCCTTGGCCTCCTGCCCGAGGTGGAACGCGAACACGCTCCCGGCGGCCTTCCCGAGCCCGCTCACGAGGATGATCGCGGAGAGCTCGCCCCAGTACCCGACGCCGAGCTGGAGCGGTGCCGCGAGCACGACCTCGCTCGGCAGCGGAAGGACGAACGCGATGAGGAAGGAGTACACCGCGATGATACCGAGACCCGCCCAGCCCGTCGCCGTCTCCACGAGCACCTTCAGCCAGTGGAAGTCGAGCAAGCCACCCGAACCGTCTCCGTCCGAGTTCGAGCCTGCGGTCGTCGCGTTCGTCGCGTTCGTCGTCCCCTCCTGACCACCCAGGGACCCGAACGCGTCCGACCCGACCGACCCGACCGCGTCCACGCCGGGCGAACCCCCCGCGTTCGCTGCCGTCTCGGCCAGCGCCTCGACGCCCGTGCCCGCGGCGCTCGCCGGCAGCGACGCTATCGACGGAATCGCATGGAGGGTGCGAGCGGCGTGAATCGACGCGTCGGCGACTGCAAGCGCGGGGTCTACCACGACTTGTCTCGACCGTCAGCCGGCACGAAACCTAAGCCTTGTCCTCTGGACCGACGACCCCCGAACGCCGACGACCGCCGGTCGCCGAGACACCGGACGCCGTCGGTCTCAGCCGCCGTCCGCTGCGACCGTCGCCGTCACCGTCTCGACGTCCGCGACGAACGACTCCAGCATCTCGCGCGTGACGTGGGGCATGCAGACGACGCGGAGTTCGTCGTTCCCCGTCCGGGAGAGCCGCCAGCCGGCGTCCCGGAGCGATTCGAACGCGACGTCGTCGATGCTCGCGGCGACGAGCGGAAGTTCCGGCTCGACGACGTCGAGGCCGGCGTCCGCGAGCGCGTCCGCGAGCCAGTCGGCGTTCGCCTGCTGGCGCTCGTACTCCTCGCGGTAGCCGTCCGGCCAGAGTTCCGTCATCGCCGCGTGCGCGCTCGCCACGCCAGCACCGGAGCGCGTGCCAGTGAGCGTCGCCTGCGACGTCGACTCCAGGTACGGCGTATCTACCGCGAGCGCGTCGAACAGCGCCGGGTCGCGAGCGAGCAACCCGCCAGCCGGAATCGCCGCCTGCCCCATCTTGTGCGGGTCGATCGTCATCGTGTCCAGGGACGCGTCCGCGAAACTCCACTCGTGCCCCGAGAACGGCAGTACGAACCCGCCCCAGGCAGCGTCGACGTGCATGAGTGCGCCGTACTCCGACGCGACCGCCGCCAGTTCCGGGATGGGGTCGACGCGCCCGTACTCAGTCGACCCCGCAACGCCGACGACGAGCACGGTATCCTCGTCGCAGAACCGCTCGACAGCACCGACGTTCGCGCGTCGGTCGTCCCGTAGCGGCGTCACGCGTAACTCGACGCCGAGGACGTCAGCCGCCTTCTTGAACGAGAAGTGCGCGCTCTCGGGCACGACCACGTTCGGCGTGTGCGTCACGCAGCGGTTCCGCGCCATCCGCACCGCCTGGATGTTCGCCTCCGTCCCGCCGGACGCGACGTACCCCGCGGGGTCGTCGACGCCGGCGACCTCGCCCAGCATCGCAACGACCTCGTCCTCGAGGTCGGAGACGGTCTGGTACGTCGCCGGGTCACCGGGATTCGTCGCCAGGAACTCGCCGGCGGCCTCGCGAGCGACCGGGTGCGGTTCCGTACACATCGACGAGAGCAC
This sequence comes from Halorubellus litoreus, assembly GCF_037081675.1. Taxonomy (GTDB): domain Archaea; phylum Halobacteriota; class Halobacteria; order Halobacteriales; family Natrialbaceae; genus Halorubellus; species Halorubellus litoreus. Next base: position 294,065 of record NZ_JAZAQL010000001.1, read on the forward strand.
CCGGTCGAAGTCCTGTGGCTGGCCGCGCATACCAACACGTTCGTCGTGGAGAGTTTATCAGTTTTGTTTCGGGAACTCTCGACCACGAGCGCCGGACTCCACCCGGAAGGCACCGAGCGCTAGAAGCACAATATCGCGAGAAGGGATCATCCGCATTCGGGCGTTTGAGCCGGTGAGTCGAGGGTCTATGCGATTGGGGCGCCCGTGTCCCCGACGATACCGGGTTCACCGACCGGCGCGACCACGCCGGTGCTCGCGTTCGCCGTCGGTCCGACTCCCGTCCGCATCACGACCTCGCCGTTCGAGCCGTACATCGCGAGGTTGATCGCGCCGCCGATACCGGTCTCCGGCTTCGGAACGGGCTCGAAAGAGACGTTGAGTTGTCGACCGCCGGCCGCGGTGACGTAGATGGTCTCGCCCGCACTGAAGTTCGCCGGGAGCGTCGTGTACGCGACACCACGACCGACCTGCGGCGTGATGACGACCTGCGTCCCGGCCGCGACCGTGTCACCGCCCTCGTGCGTGATCTTCAGCACGCTCCCGTTGTACTCGTAGTCGAAGTCGACGGTCGTCGCCTGCTGTCGGGCGGTCGACACCCACGCTGGCGTGGACGCGTCGACGCCGCCGACCTTCGCGAGCTCGAACTCGAACTCGGTGGTCGCGTTCCCGTACTGGGCCTCCTGGACCGCGGCGACGGAGAGCTCGTAGAGGCGACCGTCCGGGTTCACGACGAACCGACCGTCGAAGGACGTGATGGCCTGCGCGCCCTGGACGCTGGACGGACCGGACGCGACGTACTCGATGCGCGTCTCGCCGTCGACCTGATAGGTCCGGTTGACGGTGAAGTTCCCGAGGCGGACGTACTGGACGAGTTGCTCGGTGTAGTTCAGCGACTGGATGCTTCCGTCGACGCGGTAGTCGCTGTAGACGGTCCGCGTGTCGTTCGCGGTCTCCGTGAGCACCCACGTGTCGTTGACGAACGCGCGCGTCGTCGAGTTCCCGCGACTCGTTCGCGTATCGTACTCGTAGATGGTGTCGCCGTTCTCGGCGACGCGCTGCACGCCGTCGCGCTGGAGCGACAGCAGTCCAGAGGAGTTCTGCGCGGTCTCGACGCGGTAGCTCGTCCCCGAGAGGGATCCGAAGTGCGCCGACAGCAGTCGGGTGCCGTTGACGCCGTTCCCGGTCATCCACGGGGCCGTGTCGATGCCTTCGAGCGGGTTCCCGTCGCTGCCGTCACCGCCGTCGGTCCCGGTGGTCGTCCCCGGGTCGGTCGTCCCGTTCGCCGTCGGCGCCGTCGACGTGGTCTGCCCGCCGCTGCATCCGGCGAGCGCGACCATCGCGACGACCGCGACGACGAGGAGGGTTCTCGATGTGTCCATGTATCGTCTGCACCCGTCCGCGCCTAAGTATCTCTTGGTTCGAGGGACGCTTCTCGCGGACGGTACCGCGGGTGATTCGAGCGGCGAAGTCGTGCGTCGAGCTGTGAGGTGCGACGTCGTGGTCGCGTCGTCGACCGGCCGGACGGTCGAACGACCGGTGAACTGAATTGATACAAGCGAGTACGGTATCGGAAGGATGGAGGCGTTCGAGCGCGCGAAGCGAGGGTTCGAGGCCGTGGAGTCGCGAGTGAACGACAGGCTTCCGGGGTGCCTGAAGGTCGGGTTCCTGACGCTCTACCTGTATTCGGACCGCGGGAACGGGGTCGTGGACGCGGTCGCCGACCGCGGGCCGTGGCGACGCTGGCACGACGTCGGCGTCGCGATACTCGCGGTCGTGATGGCGAGCGGGCTCGCGGCCGTCGGCTGGGTCGCGGTTGCGGTGGCGACGCGGGACGTCGAGGCGACGGCGGCGAATCAGGCGAACAACGTCCTCGCGATCCCGGGCGTGAACGACTTCATGCCGCTCGCGGCGACCGGGTACGTCGTGCTCGCGCTGCTGGTCGCGACCGTCGTCCACGAGGGCGGGCACGCCATCGGGTTCCGTATCGAGGGCGTCGACCTCGACGAGCTCGGCGTCGCACTCCTGTTCGGCGTGCTCCCCATCGCGGCGTACGCCAAGCCCGCCGAATCGCTCGACGCCGTCCCGGCACGCGGCCGGCTGCGAGTGTTCGCCGCGGGCGTCGCGAACAACGTCGCCGTCACCGCGCTCGTCGGCGTCGGCTTCCTCGTCGTCGGCGTCGGCGCCGTCACCGACGCGTACCTCGCGTACTTCGGGTGGCTGTACACGACCGCGGCCGCGCCGACGGCGGCCGACGTCGCGGGACTCGGCGTCGCCGTGAACGCGCTCTTCTGGACGGGGTTCCTGAACGCGAACCTCGCCGTCCTGAACGCGCTCCCCATCTGGCCGTTCGACGGCGGGAAGGCGACGCGCGTCGTCCTCGAACTCGCCGGTGACGCCGTCGGCATCCGCGACACTCGCGCCGTCTGGGTGGCCGCGAGCGCGCTCACCGCGGGTATCGTCGCGTTCGTCGTCGTCGGCCCGACCGTGCTCTGAGAGCGACTCGCCCGCTCGTTGCCGAATCGCGCCACCGGCGTCGACGGGAGAAGAACCGGTCTGCGGTCAGCGGACGTCGTCGAGGATGAGCTTCTGCTCGACGCGCTTGACCTCGTGCTGGACGTCCCGGACCGCGTCGATGTTCGCGGAGATGCTCGACACGCCCTCGTTCACGAGGAACTGCACCATCTCCGGTTTCGAACCGGCCTGCCCGCAGATGGAGGTCTTGACGTCGTGCTCGCGGCACGTCTCTATCGTCGACCCGATGAGCTCCAGGACCGCGGGGTGGAGTTCGTCGAAGCGACTGGCGACGCGACCGTTGTTCCGGTCGACCGCGAGCGTGTACTGCGTGAGGTCGTTCGTCCCGAAGCTCGCGAAGTCGATGCCCTGTTCGGCCATCTCCTCGACGCACAGCGCGGAACTCGGCGTCTCGATCATCACGCCCCACTTGCGCTTCGCGGGGTCGATACCGGCTTCGACCATGAGCTGTTTCGCGCGAACGACGTCCTCGGCGTCGTTCACCAGCGGGAGCATGAGTTCGACGTTGTCGTACCCCATCGACCAGAGCCGCCGGAACGCTTCGAGCTCGTGCTTGAACGTCTCCGGGTTCTCGATGCTCCGCCGGATGCCGCGGTAGCCGAGCATCGGGTTGTGCTCTTCGGGTTCGTCACCGCCGCCCTGGAGTTGGCGGAACTCGTCGGTCGGCGCGTCCAGGGTGCGGACGCGGACCGGCCGCGGGTAGAACTCCTCGGCGACGCGCTGGATGCCGTCGATGATCTCGTCGACGTACGCTTCGACGCCGTGATCGGCCACGTATCGCTCAGGCGTCTTGTTCGTCGACATGATCATGTGCTCCATGCGGAGGAGGCCGACGCCGTCCGCGCCCGTCGCGGCGGCGCGCTCCGCCGCTTCCGGGATCGAGACGTTCACCTTCACTTCGGTCGCGGTCATCGGCTTCACGGGCGACTGCGGGCGGACCTCCTCGACGGGTTCGCGCTGCTCGTCGTCGGTCTCGACCGCGCCGGCGCGGATGGTGCCCTTGTCGCCGTCGATGGTGACGACCTGGCCGTCGGTCAGCGTCGTCGACGCGTCGCCCGCGCCGACGACCGCGGGAACGCCGAGTTCGCGCGAGACGATGGCGGCGTGACTCGTCATCCCGCCCTCGTCGGTGACGATACCGGCGGCGCGCTTCATCGCGGGCACCATGTCCGGCGTCGTCATCTCCGTGACGATGATGTCGCCTTCCTCGACCTTGTCGAGCTGGTCGAGCTTCTTCACGATGCGCGCCGCACCGCTCGCGATACCGGGACTGGAGCCGAGGCCGGAGACGAGGACGTCCCCTTTCCCGCCGTCGGTCGTCGTCCCGCTCGTGGTGCCGTCGTCGTTACTCACGCCGACGTCCGCGTCGACGCGCGTGTCGCCAGCGTCCTCCGTCTCCTCGGCGATGGTCGTGATGGGGCGGGACTGCAGCATGTAGACGTCGTCCCCGACGATCGCCCATTCGACGTCCTGTGGCGTGTCGTAGTGCGATTCGACGGTCTCGCCGAGGTCGCGGAGCGCGTCGAGTTCCTCGTCGGTGAGGACGCGCCGTTCGCGGTCGCCCTCGGGGACCTCGCGTTCGACGGTCTCGCCGGTCGCCTCGTCCTTCTCCATCATCACCTTCTTGTCCGCGACCGTCACCTCCTCGACGGTCCCGGTCTGGCGGTCCAGGACGTAGTTGTCCGGTGACACGGACCCGGAGACGACCGCTTCGCCGAGCCCCCACGCGGACTCGACGATCATCTTCGGTTCGCCCGTCGAGGGATGGCTGGTGAACATCACGCCGGACTTCTCCGCGTCGACCATCTGCTGGACGACGACGGCGATGTTGACGTCCGAGTGCTCGAACCCCTGCTGTTTCCGGTAGTAGATCGCGCGTTGCGTGAACAGGCTCGCCCAGCACTCTCGCACCCGCTCCAGGAGGTCCTCGGCGGTGATGTTGAGGAACGTCTCCTGTTGGCCCGCGAACGACGCGTCCGGGAGGTCCTCCGCGGTCGCGGACGAGCGGACGGCGACGAACTCCTCGCCGTCGCCGAGGTCGGCGTACGCGCCGAGGATCTCCTCGCGGAGCTCGTCGGGGAACGGCGAGTTCAGGATGAGTTCGCTCGCGCGCTCCTGGGCGGCGGCGAGTGCTTTGGTGTCGTCGACGTCGACGTCCACCGCTTCGAAGAGGTCCTCGGCGATGCCGGCCTCCTCGATGAACCGTCGGTACGTGCCCGCGGTCACGACGAACCCTGGAGGGACGGGGAGTCCGGCGCCGGTCAGTTCACCGAGTGAGGCGCCTTTCCCGCCGACGCGTTCGAGGTCGCTGGCTCTGATGTCGTCCAGCCACAGTACTGCCATCTGTGTCCGGTCCTGCGCCGGAGACGACCAAGAAGGTTCCGACACCAGCGAATGTAATTTCACTCGCGGACGCGTTAATGCGCGCCAGCGGCGGCGCGAGACGGCCGGTAAGTTCGCTGTCACCTCGGGCCCCAGAGTTAATACGACTGTCCCGCGAGCGTTCTCGCATGGACGCAAAGCAGACCGTCAAGTACGTCGCGTTCCATCAGGTGCTCGCGACGCTCGCGGCCGTGGTGGGCCTGGGAATCGTCGGCGTCGGTGCGTGGCTCGGATTCGGCGACGCGGCCCAGATAGTGTTGAGCGACGCCCCGCAGAACTGGGGTGATGCGGTGGCGGCGGCGAACCCGACGACGTTCGTCGCGCTCGCGGTCGTCGGCGTGATAGTCTGGCAGGTCGGGAAGACCGTCGCGCTCGTCGTGACCATCGGGAAGGTCGCCGACGCCGTCGGTGGTGGCGGCGGTGGCGCGGACGCGGAGGCCGTGAAGCGCGCGGTGTTGAGCGACGTCGACGACCGCATCTCGAGCGTCGAGTCGGACGTGAAACGTCACGAGCAGGCGCTCTCGGACGCCGAGCGTGCGTCGAGCGGCGCAGGCGCGGGTCGGGCGTCGGGCCAGAGCGCGTCCGCGAGTGGCGAGAGCGGCGGCCGACGGTCGCGCCGTCGCGGGTCGAAGAGCGAGGACGCGAGCACGGGCGACGGCGCGAGTTCGTCGGGCGGAGCGTCCACGGACGCGGCTGGCGGCCGGGAGTCGAACCGGAAGAGCAACCGGCGCGCGTCCCGGTCGAGCGAGAGCGGGTCGACCGACGGCGGCGACGGCAGCGCGAACTGACCGCGGTGGGCGCCGCCGTGGCGCTCGGTTAGACGCCAGGCGGTCATTCTCGCGGGGGTCGAGCGTTCGAGGAGTTTACGCTTCGAGGATGTCGTCGGTCTCGTACTCTGGGACGCGAAGGTCGCCGTCGAGTGCGACGGTCGCCTCCCCGCCGACGCGGACCTCGCCGCCGTCGACGCGGACGCGGACCGTCCCCGGCCGGTCCAGGTAGTGACCTTGCTCGCAGACGAGTTCGTCCGGGAAGTCCGTGAACGCGCCAGCCTGCCGGAGGTACGCGCCAACGGCGCCGCTCGCCGTACCGGTGACGGGGTCCTCGCTGATACCGAGGCTCGGACAGAACGCGCGAGCGTGCAGCGTGCTGTCGGCGTCGAGCGCGTCGAACGTGAACAGGTACACGCCCGCGGCGTCGTACTCGTCCGCGAGCGCTTCGACCGCGTCGTCGTCCGGCGTGGCGTCGCCGACGTGCTCGAGGAAGTTCACGGGAATCACGAGGAACGGGAGGCCCGTCGACGCGACCGCGGCGGAGAGGTCCGCGCCGACGTCCTGGAACGCGGCCGGGTCCACGCCGAGTGCCTCGCCGACGCGCTCGTAGTCGACGTCCACGGGCTGGACCGACGAGGTGTCCTGGGTCATCCACACCATTCCGTCGTCGGTGACGTCGACGTCGAGCACGCCGACGTTCGTCTCGACGGTGTGCGTGCCCGCGTCGAGTTCGTCGTCCTCGCGGAGGAACCCGTGCGCGGCGATGGTCGCGTGCCCGCAGAGGTCGACCTCCTGCGTCGGCGAGTAGTACGTCAGTCGACGGTCCGCGTCGTCGCTCCCCGCGAGGAACGCGGTCTCGCTCACCGAGAGTTCGCGCGCCACCGCCTGCATCTGTTCGGCGTCGAGGTCGTCGGCGTCCGGGACGACGCCGGCGGCGTTCCCCGCGAGCGGTTCGGTCGTGAACGCGTCGACGAGCGCCACCCGTCGCGTGTCGTGATCGGGCGTGTCGTGGTCGGTCACGACTACGCGGAGGGACGGCCGCCTCAAGAAGCTACAGGTCCGCGGGCCACGCGGCGAGGTCGTCACAGTCGACCGGTCCACGCGGCGAGGTCGTCACAGTCGACCGGTCCACGCGGCGAGGTCGTCGACGAGCGCTTCGAGGACGTTCCCGGGCTGGAGGTACTCGCTCGGCGTCGACGGCCCCTCGCCCGGCAGGAACAGGTGGTTCGCGGTCGCGTACGTCCGGAACGTCGCGTTCCCGGCGTCCGCGAGTGCGTCCGCCCACGGCTGGCGTTCGCGCTCGACCGGGACCTGGTAGTCCCGGCCGGCGAACGCGAGGAATCGCGGGACGTCGAGGTCGGCGGCGACGGCGGTCTGGTCGTACGCGGCGAGCTGCCGCCAGAAGTTCGCGTGGTACCCGAGGACGACCTCGTCGTCGCCGAGGTCGCCCGCCTGGATGCGGTCGACCGCGGCGTCGACCGCCTCGATGCGGTCGCGTTCGGCGTCGCTCACCGCGCCGTCGACGTTCGCGAGGTACTCGATCTGCACCTCGATGAGCGCCGCGAGCGACCCGGCCGGGCCGGCGAGCGACGCCATCCCCGCGGTCTCCGCCGCAGTCGCGATGCGGGGCGCAGCCATCCCGCCGAGGCTGTGCCCGACGACCGCGACCGGCCCGACCGCGTCCTCGCCGCGGAGGACGTCGACCGCGGCGACGGCGTCGTCGACCGTGAGGTCGTCGAGGTCGAGGCCGTCCGAGCGAGCGACGTCGCACGCGAACGTCCGCTTGTCGTACCGGAGAACGGCGACGCCACGGGACGCGAGCCCCCACGCGAGGTCCTGGAACGGCCGGTTCGGGCCGAACGACTGGTTCCGGTCGTTCGGCCCGGAGCCGTGAACGAGCACGACGCCGGGGACGGTCTCGCCGTCGTCGACCGCGGCGTCCGGGAGCGAGAGCGTCGCATCGAGGTCGCACGCGGGCGACGGCACGGTGCGCTCGCGTTCGACGAACGCCTCGCTGTCGACGTACGCGGGCGGTTCGTACGCGGCGTCGGTCGGCCGGAAGTTCAGGCCGGCGAGGTCGCGGCCGGTGAACGTCACGACGACGAGGAGGACGCCGCGCTCGAACGTCGCGCGCAACGCCACGAACGGGTACCCCTGGCTCGACCCCTGCTGGGCGACTGTCGCCCCGCGGTACGCGCCGAGGTCGCCCGCGAACTGTCGCCACGGGTCCGCGATGGCGCTCGCGGACACCTGGCCCTCGAACTGGTCGGCGAACCGGCCGACGACCGCGTGGAACTCGCCGCCGGCGAGTTCTTCGGTCACGCGTTTCGCGATGGCGACGCGCTCCGCGTCCGTCACCGGCTCCGCGGTCGTCTCCTCCGCGGTCGGTTCGGTCGCGGTCGCTGCCTCGGTCGTCGCGACGGTGGTTGGGGCCGTCGTCGCGTCGGTGCTCGTCTCGGTCGGCTGGCCGTCGCCGGCGCAGCCGGCGAGCGCAGTCGCTGCGACGCTGGCAGCGCCAGCGAGCACGCGCCGCCGCGGGAGGTCGGACGGGGACATACACGGGAGTTCGTCGAATCGCCGCTTTGCGTTTTCGGTGCCGGCGGTCGCCGCCGTCGCTCGACGGGCGTCGAACCCGCAGCGTGGTTGCGCGAGGAGTGAACGCTATACGGGTCGCGCTCGTAGCACGACCCGAACTCCCGATGGACCTCGCTCGCGTTCGCGCGTTCGACCCGATAACGGTCACCGACCAGCCGCGGGACGCTGGCGTCCTCATCCCGGTCGTCGAGCGCGCCGACGGCGACTACCTCCTGTTCACGAAGCGCAGCGACGAGCTCGGCAAGCACCCCGGCCAGATGAGCTTCCCCGGCGGCGGCCGCGAGCCCGAGGACGAGGACATCGAGGCGACCGCGCTCCGCGAGGCGTTCGAGGAGATCGGGCTCGCGCCCGAGGAGACCGAGGTCGTCGCGCGCATCGATGACATCCGCACCATCACCGAGTACGCGGTGACGCCCGTGGTCGCACGCATCCCCGACCGGACGTACCGGCCGGACGAGCGCGAGGTCGCCGAGGTCGTCGTCGTCGCCGTCGACGACTTGCTGGACCCGGAGAACTACGAGGTCGAGCGCCGCGACCACCCGGAGTACGGCGAGGTCGTCGTCCACTACTTCCACGTCGACGACTACACCATCTGGGGCGCGACCGCGCGCATCCTCGTGCAGTTCCTCGAACTCACGACGGACTGGCGCGCGCCCGACAAGATGGACCGCGAGAACCGGTTGGCGTAGGAACGCGAGACCACAAGAACCGGCTCGCGTAGGCGCCATCCGGAACCGCTCGTGCGGCCGGTGGTCAGAAGACGACGCGTTCGAGCGCGCGCCGGACGAACCCGGGACGGCGCTCCGAGCGCGGGAACACCGTCACCGTCGTGCAGTTCGTCGCGGGGACCGCCGGCCGGTCCTCGAACAGCGCCGCACGGACCCGGTGGTCGGCGCCGCGACGGACGACGACGTCGCCCTGGGGCAGTTGCCCGCCGTCCGGCCGGTACGTCCCGGGCGACACCGACGCGGGGAGCATCGACGATAGCTCGGACTCGTACGCGACGCCGGCGCCCGCGCCGTCCTCGGTCGCCGCCGTCTCGCCGGTCGGCCGCCACAGCGAGAGCCGGGCGTCGTTCGCGACCGCGACCGCGTTCCCGACGGTCACCGCGGTGGGCTCGTACGGGCCGCCCTCGCCGACGACGACGACGTCCGCGGGGCGGTCGTACCCGAGGTTGTCGACGAGCAGGACGTCGCAGCCCGCGTGCCGGACGACCCAGTCGACGGGGTCGCCGAGGAGTCGCGACCGGAGCCGGAGCGGCTCGTGCTCGGCGAGGATCGAGTCCACGCCGCGCTTCGCGGCGAAGTTCACGATGGCGTGCTTCGTGTCGTGACTCACGATCTCGTCGGCCTCCACGTCGACGTCGAGTTCCGCGCCGAGCGCGTCGACGCGCGCCTCGAACGACCGGTCCTCGGTGGACTGGACGGTCGCGTGCTCGGTGAGCGGCGCCTGGTCGGGGATCTCCTGGAACCGGACCGCGACGACGCGACCGTCGTCCTCGCGGACGAGGTCCGCGGCGAGCGAGAGCAGTGCGCGCTCTCGGTCCGCACCGACGGGCTTCGTGAACGCGACGAGGACGTCGCTGGCCTCGCCTTCGGTCGCGGCGACGTCCGTCAGCGCGTGCTCGCCGAGTTGCTGCCGGACCGCCTTCCGCGCCTCGCCCTCGCGGGAGACGCGCGGCCGGACGTACACGAGGTACCAGCCGACGCTCCCGACGACGATGACGACCGCGCCGACGAGCGCTATCGTCCCCATCTGCGTGAGCAGCAGTGCGCCCGTGACCACGCCGAACACCTGCATCCACGGGTACAGCGGCGACTCGAACTCGGGCTCGTACGCGGTCGAGCCGTTCCGGAACGCGAGGACGGCGAGGTTCACGAGCGCGAACACCATGATCTGGAACGCGCTCGCGAGCTTCGCGATCTCGAGGATGGGGACGAACGCGATGAGCGCGAGCAGGACGGCACCCGTGACGGTGATGGACGTGACGGGCGTCCCGAACCGCTCGCTGATGGCTGAGAGCGAGGGCGGCGCGAGCGAGTCGCGACTCATCGCGAACGGGTAGCGCGACGACGAGAGGATACCGGCGTTCGCCGTGGAGACGAGCGCGAGGACGGCCGCGACGACGACCGCGAGCACGCCGACGTTCCCGAGGGTCTGCTCGGCGGCGACCGCGACGGGCGTGAGCGACCCGGCGACGCTCCCCGGGTCGGTGACGCCGACGAGGACGGCGACGATGCCGACGTACAGGAGCGTCGTGAACGCGAGCGACCCGAGGATGCCCAGCGGGATGTTGCGCCCGGGGTTCTCGACCTCCTCGGCGACGCTCGCTACCTTCGTCACGCCCGCGTACGAGACGAACACGAGGCCGGTCGCGGCGAGCAGACCGCCGATACCGTCACCCCAGAAGTTCGCGTAGTTCCCCGCCTGCACGCTCGGCGCGCTCCCGGCGGCGAACCAGCCGAGCGCGGCGAGCATCACGACGACGATGACGGTCTGGAGGCGGCCGGTCTGCTTCGCGCCGACGACGTTCACGAGCACGAGCACTGCCGCGAGCGCGAGCGCCACGGGCTTGAGCGGCAGGTCGAACAGCAGCAGCAGGTACGGGACGCCGCCGACGAGCGCGAGCGCGCCCTTGAACGACAGCGAGAACCACGTCCCGACGCCCGCGATGGTGCCCAGCAGCGGCCCCATGCCGCGCTCGATGTAGATGTACGTGCCGCCGGCTTCCGGCATCGCGGTCGCCATCTCGGACTTCGAGAGCGCCGCCGGGATGACGAGCAGGCCGGCGAGCAGGTACGCGACGATGACGGCCGGCCCGGCTATCTCGAGCGCGAGCGCCGGCAGGATGAAGATGCCGCTCCCGATCATCGCGCCGATACTGATGGCGAGCACCGAGGGGAGCCCGAGGTCGCGTTCGAGGCCCTTCATGCGGTCCTCGCGACGGCGTCCGCGACGGCGGTCGTGACGCAGACGGGTTCGTGGCCCGCCGCGGCCATCGACGTCACTCGCTCCGGGTGGTGAGTCAGGACGACGACGCGCTCGACGTCGAAGTGCGCGCGCACCTGCTGGGCGACGAGCAGGTTGCGGGCGTCGGACCCGGTGGCGACGACGACGGCGTCGGCGTCGGTCAATTCGGCGGTCGAGAGCGTCGCGGCGTCCGCTGGGTCGCCGCGAACGCTACTGCCGTCGGTCGTGACCGCGGCCTCGTCGACGCGAGCGACGACCTGGCCGTCGGTCCGTAGCCGGTCGGCGATGGCGTCCCCGACGTGACCGCCGCCGAGAACGTGGTGGTCTGGATGCGGTTCCTCCTGTCTGACCCCGTTGAACGGGAGCGTGGGTCGTTCGAGTGACATCGTTGCTGTGGTCGCTCCCGAGGGGAACCGCGAGCGCCACCAGTCACTATCGGACGAGAGAGCATAAACCCGCGCATTTTTCTGAAAGACCGAGAATAAAGTCCGTTATAATCCTTATTCCGGAGTTAATTAAGAGCATAATACCAAGTCTTCAATTTCGCTGTGGCGCGACGGTGCGCCTTCGTTTCGTTCCTCGAACGCAGGACTATCCGGGTTACACCCTACGGACCGACCACGAGAACAGGCTGGCGTCGTCGCCTCGCACGCTCGGTCGCGTCGTCGCTTCAGATACTCGTTCGCGGGACGCTCCCGAACGCCGGCGTCCGCACGCACTCGAATCCCCCTCCGCGTCGCACTCCCTCGCGTCTCGTTCCCCCGAATCGCGCTGGCGGTCGCATCGGTCGCCCGATGCCAGGAGCGGGCGGCAGCGACCGTCAGATGGACTGACTCACAGAGACTTCGACCGAAAGCTTCGCGGCCGGGTCAGGTCATCACCCCAGCGACTGCCGGTAGTTCGCCGGTGGTCGGCCCCACCGAGCGCGTCGTCGCGGCCAGGTCCGTGCCGGCGTCGACCCCGTCGAAGGGCGTCGACGACTCGCCTGTCGTCCGTGTCATGCGTTCACATCACTTGCGAGACGAACGGATAAGTTTGGTGGACAAACACCCCACCAGTCCTAGAAGCTCGTTAAACACTAGTCGTGTTGAACGAATACGGTAAACGTACGACCAACCAATCCGGGTTTCTCCGTCTGGAACGGGCGTTCGTCAGTCGAGGCAGTGCGCGACGACGCGGAGCATCCGGTCGCCGTGGACCTCGTCGGCGAACAGCGGCACGCGCTTGACGTCGTGGCCGCGGAAGACGTCCTGGGCGCGAGCGAGCGCGCCCTGCTGGACCGACCACCGCTGCTGGCAGAACTCGCAGTCGTCGAGGTCCGGCGTGACGAACTCGGTCGCGTCCACGTCGTCCGTGACGTCCGCGAGGTCCTCCATCACCTTGTTCACGACGACGGTGTCGTTCGGAATCGAGTAGTCCTCGAGCTGGCGGATGAGCCGCTCGCTCTCGATGACGCTCATCTCCTCGGGGATCATGACGACGCGGAAGTCGGTCTGGGCGGGGTCCTGGAGGACCGCACGGAGCTCCTCGATGCGGTCCGCGAGCTCGCGGAGGTCGCCCATCGCCGCCTCGCTCTCGTCGTCGTCCCCGAACATCCCCATCATGCCGTCCATGAGCCCGCTGAGGCGTTCGCGGAGCGAGAGCATCCGGCCGACCATCGAGTCCATGACCTCCGGGAGTTCGAGCAGGCGGAGCGTGTGTCCAGTCGGTGCGGTGTCGACGACGACGCGCTCGAACCGCGGGTCGTCGATGTACTCCAGGAGCAGTTGCAGTGCCGCCGCCTCGTCCGCGCCCGGCATCGCGCCACCCATCAGCGACCCCATCGGGTCGTCGCCACCGAGCAGTTCGCCGAGACCACCCATCGGGCCGGCGCCGCCGCTCGCGTCCCCGAACGGGCCCCCCGCGTTCGCACCGCCGGCGCCGCCGGTGCCCGCGCCACCTGCGCCCGTCCCGGCGTCGTCACCGAACGGGTCCGACCCGCCGTCGCCGCCCGCGAACCCGAGCGCGTCCACGCCCTCCTCCGCGGCGACCTCCGGGTCTATCTCCGCGCCCCACAGCGGGACGTCCTCGCGGACGCGCCCGGGCTTGGCGGGGACGTCCACGCCGAGCGTGTCCGACAGCGAGTGCGCGGGGTCAGTGGAGACGACGAGCGTCTTCGTGCCGTCGCTCGCGCTCGCGAGCGCCGTCGCCGCCGCCATCGTCGTCTTCCCGACACCGCCCTTCCCGCCGTACAGGACGTACTCGGGCGCGTCCACGCCGTCGAGCGCGACGTCCTCGGTCGTGCGCGTCCCCGGTTCGTTCCCTGCGTCGTCGACGACGTCCACGTCGATGCTCGACGACCCGTCACCGTCCTCGTCCTCGACCTCGTCGACCGGCGAGACGTCGATGTCACTCATACAGGCGGGTTGGCCGCTCGCACTTGTGTACTTCCCGGTCCGGACCGAGCACGGATACCCCTCGAGGGCGTGCAGGCACCCCAAGGCCCTTTAGGTCGGTGGACGCACCCGTGGAACGAATGTCGCGCGTCCCCCGCCGCCGTCTCCTCGCCCGCGCCGCCGCCGGCACCGCCGCCGCCCTGGGCGTTGCCGGAACCACGACCGCCCTCATCGACGACGACCGCACCCCTGCCGAGCAGTTCAACGCCGCCATCGAACCGTGCCCGGGCGACGCCGAGAAAGCCGACCCGTACTTCGTCGTCCGCGGCTCCGGCCCGATGGACGGGATGGTCCTCCAGAGCGACGACGTCGTCGCCATCGGGGACTCCCTCACGGTCTCGCTCGTGAACGAGTCAACCGAATCCAGAACCACTGGCCTACGGTGGAAGCGCGACATCCACCATCGCGTCGGCGACCGCTGGCATACCGTTCTCGGCAACGAGTGGGGTGGTTACGGCGGCCCGCAACCCGGCCACGAACACGCCCCTGGCGAGGGCTTCCGGTGGACGTTCCCGTTCGACCGCGAGGGCATCGAGACGTCGCTCCTCGGCGATAGCGTGCGGGTCTGCGGCCCCGTCGAACCCGGCCGCTACCGCTTCGTCTTCTGGGGTATCAACCCGGTGGACGCCAGCTCGAACGGGGTCGAGCACGACCTCGTCATCGGCACCGAGTTCGACGTCGTCGAGCCACCAGACGCCAGTCGATAGCCGCCCGTGACCGTCGGTGGCGGCCGACAGCAGCCAGTGGCGGTCGGTAGAGGAGGTAAGCGAGTGTTTCGGACCGGCTGGCAGTCTGAGCGGTGGAGCGAAGCGACGTGTGGTCGTCGCTACGTCCGTTGGCGGTACGCGAGCGTTCACCGAGGTTACGGACGATTAACGAAGAGGGTCGAGTGCGTGGGCTCCGAGCAGTCTCGACCATGTCACGAGGAGATTCGGGAACGGACGACGGCGGGTCGCGAACGACCAGCAAACGCGGGGTGTCGAGGCGTCGACTGCTGCAGGTCGCCGGCACGAGCGTCGGAGCAGCGAGCGTCGTCGCGAGTTCCTCCGGGAGCGCGCGACGGGATGCAGCCGGGACGACTGCGCCGACCGCCAGCGACTCGACGGCTCCGCGCTCGCTCGACGTGGACTGTCCGGACGCGACGGTCGAACCGAGCGTCACGCACTACGACCACTCGCTCCACGACGTCTGCAGCGACGGACACCCGGAGACGCGGAAGCTCCAGTATCGCGTTCGGACGGCGCTCGAATCCCAGTATCCGACGGTCGGCGCGCTCATCGACGACGGCTTCGTCCCGTACTTCGACTTCTTCGTCGAGGACGTCGTCTACTCGCACTGGCTGAAGCCCGCGTACGTCGCCGACGACGGTGTCGTCGACCCGTCCCGTCCCGAATCCGTGCTCGTCGACCACGAGTACTGGCGGCCGATGGGCGTGATGTTCGTCGCGACACCCGACGGCGAGCGCCTCGACCCGCCGCCGTCGACGTACGAGACCAGCGACGGTTCGTGCACGCCGTGGCACGCGCACGTCGGCGTCCCCGGCCGGTACGCGTGGGCGAAGTTCCGCGCGGCGGACGGCCTGGCGTTCGAGTGGCCGTGTCGCACGCCCTGGATGCTGCACGTCTGGAGTTACGCCGACGAAGCCGTGTACGGGCACGGCGCGCCAGCCGACCGCGGCGGCGCGCCCGCCGAACCCGCCGGGTTCGAGACCGACGCGGACCCGGAGACGGACCGACTGGCGCCCGAGCACCTCCCGGACGCGCTCCGCGAACGCTGCCGCGAACGCTGGGGCGGCGTCGCGGAGAAGTGGGGCGACACCTGGGCGGACGCCTGGGACGATGCGACCGAGGACGACGACGATGCCGGTGACGACAGCGGCTGGGGCTGGGAGTGGAACGTTGACGACTGGTAGCTCCAACGCCCCTGCGCTCGCGGTGAAACGGGAACCGAACGAACTGCGAGGGGCGTCGACGCCGTCTATCAGTACGCGTCGGCGCCCATCCCGAGCATGGGGGTGTCGGGGCTTCCGGTCCCCTCGAAGCCGGGCGCGGACTGTCGGCCGCGGTCCTCGTGGAGGACGACGAGCCCGCCGCCGATGTCGCTCGCGACCGTGAACCCGCGCTCGGCGACGGCGCCCCAGAACGACGTGTCCTCGGTCCGGTAGCGCATGCGGGTCTCCGGGTTCGTCGGGTCGCTGACGTCGTGGACGGTCACGCCGCCGTCGTACCAGGACGCGTGGACGCGGTTCGCCGTGACGTCGAAGTTGTGGGACGTCCGGAACGCGTCGACGCTCGGCGGCCGGATCTCGCCGACCTGACGCGGGTCGTCGCCGTCCGAGACGTCGAAGATGCGGATGCCGCCGTAGTCCTCGTCCTCGGGGTTCGTCACGACGTTGCCGGGGAACGTCTCGGCCCCGACGTACACGAGGTCGCCGTCAGGGGACGGCTGGACGTAGTGCGCGTTCCCCGGTCGCGTGAGGTAGCCGGCGCCGTCGAACCCGGGGTCGTCCGCGTCGGGGGCGTTCCCGAACTGAGCGAGCAACTCGGGGTCGCTGGGGTCGCTGACGTCGGCGACGACGACGCCCGCGTCCCAGAACGCCTGGTAGAGGACGTCGTCCTGCACGTAGACGTCGTGGCAGGCGGCCTGTCCGCCGAGCGCGAACGCCGGGAAGTCGTCCTTCAGTCGGTACTCGCCGACGACCGCGGCGTCGGTCGGGTCGCTCACGTCGACGATGGTCGTCCGCGACTCGCTGAACGCGGCGTCGCCGGACTCGTTGACCGTGAGGTATGCGTACCCGTCGTCGAGGAAACAGTTGTGGATGTGGTGCCCGACGTCCACGAACGCCAGTTCGGTCGGGTCGGTGGGGTCGCTCACGTCGACGAGCGTGATGCCGGGACCGCCGTTGCTCGCGAGCGCGGCCAGGTCGCCGTCGACCTTCACGTCGAGAATGCCGCCCGCGGGGGCGGACGCGGTCATGCCGCCGACGACCGCCGGTCGGTTCGGGTTGTGCCAGTCGACGACTGCGAGCCCGTCGCCGACGGCGACGTACGCGAGCGTTCCCTGCGTACTGACCTCGAGGGCACCAGGGACGGCCGCTTCGGAGAACAGGCGGAGCGTGTCGTCTCGCCGCCCGTTCCCCGGCGGGTCCGCGGACGCGGTGCTGCCGAGGGCGGTAGCGGCGAGCAATCCGCTCGTTTTGATTGCAGTACGGCGCGTGAGGCGTGCGTGGTCTGTCATGGCGTATTCTGGAGCGTCGATCGAAACACGATGCGGCCACTATCGGTGATGGGTATCGGTATCCGTCCGATGGGTCGACCGCGTCGCTCGTAAGCATTCGGTTGTCATATAAAGCAGCGTGATACGTTCGACGGTTCGTCCGGCTGTGGGCACTTGACGGCCGGGGATGCTCGGGCTCTCAGTTACTCTCCCGCCGCGGCCACGAACGACGTGCGGCCAGCCAGCAGGGACTCAATCGAAGTAGGCGGCGAGCCGGTCGGCCGCTTCCTCGACGCGGGGCGTGACGAGCGCGAACCGGAGCCAGTCGTCGTACGCGGTCCCGAACGCCTCGCCGGGCATCCCGGCGACGCCGGCCTCGTCGACGAGGCGCTCGACGTTCCCCAGGGTTCCCGGGAACCCATCGAAGCGCGCGAGGACGTAGAACGCGCCGTCGGGGACCGTGTACTCGGCGCCCGCGTCGTCGAGGGCGCTCGTGAACGCGTCGACGCGCTCGCGGAGCAACTCGCGGTTCGCCTCGTGGTACGCGGGGTCGGTCTCGCGGAGCGCGCGGTACGCGGCGTGCTGGCCGGGGCGCGTGGTCGCGACGTTCACGAGCATGTGTCGGCTCTTCGCGTCCTCGACGAGGTCGTGCGGGAACACCGCGTACCCGACGCGGAGCCCGGTCGCGGCGAACGTCTTCGAGAACGAGTTCGTCACGACGCGGTGGTCGCTGTCGACGGAGAGCGCGCTCACGAACGACCCCGAGAGGTCGTAGTGGTCGTACACCTCGTCGCTCACCAGGATGGCGTCGTGTGCTTCCGCGATTGCAGCGAGTTCCTCGACGGTCTCGCGCGGATAGACTGCGCCCGTCGGGTTGTTCGGCGAGTTCACGACGATGGCCGCGAGGTCGTCGCTCGCCGCCTCGCGGACGCGCTCGGGGTCGAGCTGGCCGTCTGCTTCCGCGGGCACGAAGGTCTGCTCGCCGCCGAGCATCGTCGTCTTCCCCGGATAGTACGGGTAGACGGGGTCGGTGAGTATCACCTCTCCGCCGGGTTGGCGTTCGAGCGCTCGCGCCATCGCCAGGTAGTTCGCCTCGCCGCCGCCGTTCGTCACGACGACCTGCCCGGGGTCGACGCCGCGCCTGTCCGCGATCTCCTCGCGGAGGTGCGCGAGGCCCTCGCTCGGCGCGTACTGGAACCGGTCAGCGTCGAAGTCCGCGTACTCGCGGAGGCCGTCGCGGAGCGCCTCAGGCGGCTCCCAGTCGGGGTTCCCGCTCACCATGTCCACGACGTCGCGGTCGGCGTCACTCGCGTACGACATGACGTGGAAGAAAAGCGGCGTCTCGTACTCCATACGTCGACTCCGCGCGCCCGCCGCCTGTAGCTTTCGGCGCCAGCAAGCGCCCGCCGCGAGCGCCAGGACCCCTCGTCGCCGTCTCCCGTGGGTCCGCGCTCGCTCGCGGTGCGAGCGTTCAAATCCCTCCCGAGCGAACGCGGACGCATGAACGAGGACGACGATGGAGGGACGGCGTCGGCAGAGTATCCACGGTCCCAGCGCGTCGGCACGGCGTTACGCGAGCGCGACGCGACGGTCGCGGTCGCGGAGTCCTGCACGGGCGGCCTCGTCGGCGCGCGCGTGACCGCGGTTCCGGGGGCGTCCGATTACTTCGAGCAGGGCGTCGTCGCGTACGCGTACGGCGCGAAGGAGCAACGCCTCGGCGTCAGCCGGGAGGCGCTCGACGAGCACGGCGCGGTGAGCGCGCCCGTCGCCCGGGAGATGGCTCAGGGCGTCCGCGACACCGCCGACGCGACGTGGGGCGTCGCCACCACCGGCGTCGCCGGCCCGAGCGGCGGCACCCCCGAGACGCCAGTGGGCACCGTCTACGTCGGCGTCGCGTACGCCGCGCCGTGGGGGAGCGGCGAGTCGTTCGCGACCGCCGACCGCTACCAGTTCGACGGCGACCGCACCACAGTCCGCGAGCGAACCGTCGACGCCGCCCTCGACGCGCTCCTGGACGCCGTCACCGCCACCGAAGACTGACCGATATCCGACCGCGTCGGTCGCAGGCAGCGTCAGACGCACGTCGGACTCCGACGGCACCGAGGACGTACACTTAAGCCACAGTAGTCGACACTCAACGCGTACCGAATGAACAAGAAGGGTCACCTCATCAACGGCGCACTCCTCGGAATCGGACTGCCGTTCATCACCGCGCCACTCGGCGACCAGGCCAGCGTGCAAGCTGACCTCCTCACGCTCGTCATCGAGATCGCGAAGTTCTTCCCACCCATCGTCCTCGGGGCACTGCTCCCCGACATCGACACCGAGTTCGGCAAGCACCGGAAGACGCTTCACAACCTCCCGCTGCTCGCAGTCGCCATCCTGTACGCCAACCAGTTCGGGAACCTCGAGTACGTCTGGATCGGCATCGCCACCCACTACGTCCTCGACGTCCTCGGGAGCAAGCGCGGCATCGCACTGTTCTATCCGCTCTCCTCCAACGAGACCGGTTTCCCCATCGGCGTGAAGACGTCGAGCAAATGGGCGAACCTCATGACCGTCGCCATCACCGCGTTCGAGCTCGCCGTGTTCGCGCTGTTCGCGCTCGTGCTCTTCCCGAACTTCGACTTCCAGCTCTCCGCGGTCGAACAGGCCATCGGCGGCATCCAGTGACGCCGACGCCCGCGACCTCGCCGCCAGCGAGTCAGTAGACCGCTGCGTCGTCGAACCGGCCGTCGTACAGGAGGTGGCGCGGGTGCGTCGGCTCGGTGCCCTGCAGGAAGATGCGGTCGACCTTCTCCCACGTGTTCTCGACGCCGAGGTGCGCGAACTCCGCGGCCTTCCGCGCGCGATGCGAGAGCGACGACCGACGCCCGACGCGCCGCGGCGCGTCCGCGGCGAACGCCGCCACCACTTCGCTCGCGTTCGAGAGCTCGCGGTCGAACGCCGTCCACGCCTCGCCGACGCTCCCCGTGAGGTGCGCGTACGACGACCCGAACGGCGCCACGTCGAAGTCCGCGACGAGGCGCTTCGCGCGGTCGGCCCATCCGCCGACGAGCTTCGGGTTGTACGCCTCCACGGCCGCGATCTGGTCGCTGTACCGCTGTATCTCCTCGTAGCCGAGGCTCACGTTCAGGAATCGCGGGTGCGGGACGAGCACCGTCGCGTTCTGCCGGGCGAACTCCGCCATCGCCGCCTCCAGCGTTATGAAGTCCGGGACCGGGTCGGTGAGGCCGAGCGCGAGCACGTGCCGGCGGTTCCGCCACGTCCCCGTAAAGACCTCGCGAGCCGGGACGACGACGAGGTCGTCGTCGCTGTACCGTCGAGCAGTCTCCCGGATCGTCGGGAGTTGCTCGAAGTGCGGCGCGTAGACGAGCGCGTCCAGCCCGCGGCGCTTCGCGCGCTCGACCACGCCCTCGTCGAGCACCTTCACGTGCGCGTCCACCCGGAACTCGTCGACCCCCATGTTACTCGGTCGAATCCACGCGGCAAGCATAAGCGCGACGAAACCGCGACCGGGGTTCGCCGGAGTTTTTTCAGCGCACGACGAACCGGGAAGTAGATGACATCCGACTCTCCGTCGCCGCTCGGTCTCGCCGCCCTCTGGCTCGCCGCGACCGCGGCGCTGTGCGCGCCGCTCGCGCTCGCCGCGACCGCCCCACCGACGGACGCCATCTCGCTGCCGTTCGAATCGCTCACCACGCCAGCACTTGCCGTCCTCGCCGCAACCGTCGGCGTCGTGACGCTCGCGGTCGTCATCGGCGTCGCACGCGCCGGTACGTCCACCGACCGCTGGGGCAACCGCGTCGCCACGGCCGCTGTCGTCGCCGTCGTTTCCTCCTTCCTCGCCGCCGCCACGCTCACCCCACCCGACCCGCTCACGCAACTGGTCGTTGGCGTCCCACTCGTCGGCGTTGCCCTCCTCGCCGCCCACGCCGCCGTCGCGTTCGGCGTCGACGAACGCGTCCGCGCGCTCACCTGACGACGACGCTCGGACAACCTTCAAGACGACCACCGTCCAAGAGAGCACCAACGAATGGCCTGGGAATGCGGAATCGAAGACTGTGGTGCCGTCTACGACACGCCCGAGGACGCCATCGTCCACCAGACCAACGAGCACGAACGCCGCGAGTGCAAGGTGTGCGGGACCGTCGTCCCCGACGGCTACCTCGCCATCCGGCACGCGTTCAGCGAACACACGCGCGCCGAGTACGTCCGCGCCTACGGCGCCAGCGCACAGGAAGTACGGGACCGCGAGGAGGTCCGCGACGCCATCGAGGCCGAAGCCGACCTGAACGCCGTCGTCGAACGCCTCAACGGCGACGCACACCCGTCGTAGTCATAGCGCCGCCGACCGCGCCTCGCCGCGTCGACGGTCAGAAGAGCTGGTCGCGACGCTCACCGCTCGAAGTCGAACGACGAGAACGCGAACGAACTCCGAGGAAACCGACTACCGTTCTTCGCTGTCGAGCACGCGGATCTGGTCGCCGCGGACCGTGACCGGAATCGGGACCGTCGCCTCGTACAGCTCGACGGTGACCTGGTCCTTGCCCTCGTCGATGCGCTGCACCTGCGCCTTCTCGCCCTTGAACGGCCCCGCGATGAGCTCCACGATGTCGCTCTCCGCGATGCCCTCGACGTCCGGCGTCGGCGAGAGGAAGTGCTCGACCTCGCTGATGTCGGACTCCCCGGGGATGATACCTCGCGCGTGCGGGATCTCCTCGAGCACGCGCTCGATGATACCGGAGTCGTCCGCCTCCACCATCACGTAACTCGTCAGCGAATCCGGCGCGAGCGCCGCGTGGATGTCCTCCATCTCGCGGTTCATGATCATGTCAGCGACCGTTCGTTCCTGGCTCGCCGTGGTCTTGACAGCGTATATCGGCATGCGAGATCACCAGGGAGCGAGTGCGGCACCGGTCGCGGCGTCTTGGATGAACGAGACGACGAGGAAACCCATGAGCTGTGCGATGATGAACCCGAGGATGCCGACGATGACGATGCCGGCGCCCGCGATCTTCGCGATCTGGGAGAACTCGGTGTAGGACGGGGTGCTCGCCAACTTGAGCACGCGAACGTACGACGAGAGCTCCGTCGGTAATTCCATGCGGGTCGGTTCGACGCGCTCGCTTTTCTATCTATTGCATTGCCACGGCGCGGCCGCCCCCACGGGCGGTCCGCGCGCACGAACCCGAATCGACGAAGCCGTCGTGGTCGGCGACCGAGCCGTCGCGCTCGTCACCCGAGCCGTCGCTCCGAGCGCGGTCGTCGAGGAGGAATGGAGTCGTCGACGCGGTCCGTCGAACCGATTACTCGATGAAGTCGATGTCGCTGCCGCCCTGCTGCATCTGCTCGCGTTGCGCCTGGGGCTGCGAGGACACCTGCGTCTCGCCGTCGTCGCCGTTCCCGTAGATCTGCGGGGAGTCGACGCCCGTGACGACGATCATCGTCCGCATCCGGCCTTCGAGGGATTCGTCGACGCTCGTCCCCCAGATGATGCGTGCGTCGGGGTCGATGCGGTCGTATATCTCCTCGACGACGCCCTCGGCCTCTTCGATGCTCATGTCGTTCCCGCCGGTGACGTTCACGAGCGCGCTCGACGCTCCGGAGATGTCGACGTCGAGCAGCGGCGAGCGGAGTGCGGACGTGACGGAGTCCTTGGACTTCGCGTCGGAGTCGGACTCGCCGAGCCCGATCATCGCGACGCCGCCGCGTTCCATGACGGTGCGGACGTCGGCGAAGTCGAGGTTCACGAGGCCGGGCTTCGTGATGAGTTCCGTGATGCCCTTCACGGAACGCATGAGGACCTCGTCGCTGACCTTGAACGCTTGCTTGACGGGGAGCTTCCCGACGGAGTCGAGCAGGCGGTCGTTCGGGACGACGATGACGGTGTCGGAGACGTCACGCAGGCGCTCCAAGCCGGCTTCGGCGTTCGTCCGTCGCACCTCGCCTTCGGCAGTGAACGGCGTCGTGACGATGCTGATCGTGAGCGCGCCCGCTTCGCGAGCGGCCTTCGCGACCACCGGCGCGGAGCCGGTACCGGTGCCGCCGCCGAGCCCGGCGGTGACGAACACCATGTCCGAGCCCTCGATGGACTCGTAGATCTCGCTCTGGGATTCGAGCGCCGCCTCCTCGCCGACCTGCGGGAGCGAACCCGCGCCACGCCCACCGGTCTTGTCCTCGCCCATGAGGATCTTCGTGTCCGCCTCTATCTCGTAGAGGTGCTGGACGTCGGTGTTCGCGGCGACGAGCTTCGCGCCCGTGATGCCCTCCTCGTGGATGCGGTTGATGGTGTTCCCACCGGCCCCACCGCAGCCGACGACGGTGATGTTCGTCTGCAGGTCCTTGAGAACGTCCTCGAGTTGGTCGTCAGTCATCGTCCCCGACTCCCGTGACGGGGTTGGGTCAGGGGCGTCGTCCCCTCCCTGTCGACGCCCGGGGTCCTCCCCGCCTTCGGCCTCGTCTATCGCGTCTTCGACGATCGAATCCATCCTTGACCCTCATTATTCTATGGAGGGTAATTACGTTTCCCCTCTCTGTCAGACGCCCGCATGACGGAAAATTCGCGGGCGACACGAGCGCGGTAATCACCGCTTACCGAGAAAGTAGTTAGAGCTCGAACACGTCCTCCTGGTGGGTGGTGACGTCGTCGGGGTCGATGCGCTCCCCGTCGACCTCGACGGCGTCGCCGCTCGCGAGCCGCCCGAACTTCGGGCCTTCGGGCACGCCTTCCTGGTGTGCGCGTCGCGGGTCGAACGCGTCCTTCGACGCGACCACGCGGTCGTCCTCCCGCCGGACGTCGTCGTAGTCCGCGTCGAGCACGCCGGCGAGTCCGTCGACGAGCGCGTCGTACGCGTCGTCGTCCGGGAACGCGGCGCGACCACGGACCTGCGACCCGCTGTTGCGCGTCTGGAACGCCACGGTCTCGCGGTCGACGAGCGACCGCGTGCGGTCGGCGTCGACCGCTCGCGCGGCCGCCAGAAGGTCGTCCGGGAGCGACCGGGTGACCCAGCCCTCGGCGTCGTCGAGTCGACGGTCACCGAACCGGACGCCGTCCGCGACCGCACCGAGTTCCCCTTCGACCGCGGCGACGACGTCCAGGTCGCGGTCGCCGACCTCCCGCAGCCACGTCTCGCTCACCACGCGATACCCGAGGTCCGCGACGACCGCCTCGAGCGCCGGCCGCGACCCCTCGACGAGCGCGTGCTCCGCGCCACTCGCCGCGAACGCCGCCTCGATGACGTCGCGATGGTCGCCCGGGTCGCCCATCGCGTCCAACCCCCAGTCCGCGGCGACGTGCCCGACCGTCCACGCCGTCTCGCGGACCACGCGCTCGAACCGCGGCACGTAATGCCCGCCACCGAACCCGACGACCGTCCGCTCGCCCATCACCGACCGCTCGCCGTCGGTCGCGCGCTCACCGCTCGACTCCGCACTCCCGTCGCCGTCGAACGCGGAGAGGTCGAGGATGGCTCGCGCCACCGCCTCCGCACCCGCCGGGTCCCGCCACTCGTCCTCGCCGCTCCCGAGTTCGACGAACAACGACGGACAGCCGACGGCGGTCGGCCCGTGATGCGTGCACTCCATCCCGACCTCGTACCCCTCGGGCGCGTACTCGTCGAACGACTCGACGAGCGCCGCCTGCGCGCCCGGCGCCGCCGCCGCGACCGCGTTCGGCTCCCCACCGTACTCCGCCGGCCCGAAGTTCCCCGTGAAGTGCGCCGTGAGGAGCGGCCCCGTCTCGCCCGAATGCCGGGACGCGAACGCCACCAGCGACGGCCGCTCCGAGAACGCACCCGCGACGCCATCCAATTCCAGATGCAGCGCGTCGAACTCCCGAAGCTCGAACGCACCATGACGATAGACGACCCCACCGCCCGCCGCGTCCGGCCGCGAATCGTCCATCGACTCCGTCCAGTCCACGAGGCCCAGCAAGTGCTCGGCGACGTGCGTCGACGCCTCGTCCGCACGACTGACGACGATCCCAATCACGACCCATCGTAACGCCGACGCAGCCAAGAAAGAGTCGATTCCCGCACGACCAACAGCAACGGACCACCAGAACCCTCGCGGCCGCCGAATGGGTGAAGAATCAGTTTACCAGAAACGGCCGCCTGGAGGCGGCCGTATGCCAGACGAGTCAGTCAGTCGGCTCCTTCGGCTGGAGCGCTCTTCGAGCTGAACGCGTCCCGGGCGGTGGTCGCGCTCTGCGCGAAGATACTCTGGACGTCGCCGCGGCGACCCCAGAACAGCCCCAGCGCGAGCACGAGATAGACGACCGTGTACGCGTAGAGGATGAGCATACTGAGTTCCGTCTCGGCGGCGTGACTCGTGGTCGTGAGGATGACCGCGTACTCGGCGACGACCTGCGAGACGAACAGCACGAGCAGCACCACCGCCTCCCGGACCGAGATCTCGAAGTTCGTGATGATGGCGATGGCGAACAGGCTCTGGGCGGCCGTGATCCAGATCTCCGCAGTCTGCTTGTCGTCGAACGGAAGCGTCCCGACGTCACCGTACGCGATGGAGTACACGACCGAGAGCGTCCCGATGAGGAGCGTCCACTGGTTGAGCTTCGAGGAGATGAGCGCGTTGAACCCCGCAGTGGAGCGAGCCTTGTTCACGAGGTACGCGACGACGATGAGTTCCGGACTCTCGGAAGCGAGCGGCGCCACCCACTGGATCATGAAGAACTTCGGGATGCCGTAGTCGACGCCGATGAGCTCCAGGCCGTGCGCGAACGGATGCACGGCGGTGTAGATCATGAGGCCGGAGTAGAGGAACAGCGTGATCGAGGAGGCGGTGCGGACGGGGAACGACCGCTTCTGGAGGTACGCGGGCACGCCGACCTGTTCCTCGTGGTCCTCGACGTCGCCGCGGACGATGATGGCGATGTACGCGATGTAGAGCCCGACGAGGACGAGCGTGTCGACGACGTCGATGCCGCCGAACAGCGGGACGGCGAACGCGAACGCGGTGGCGAGCAGGAGGAAGACGATCTCGAGGCCGAGGTCGCGGTCCAGGTGGACCTTGTTCGCGAGGAAGCCGTCGGCGTCCTCCACGGCAGGGTCCTTCGCGCTGCCGGCGCGGTAGACGGTGAACAGCGCGATACCGGACCAGCCGAGGCCGATGAGGATGCGGTTCGCGCCCGTCATGTTCGCGACCGCGAGGTTCGCGTCGTTACACGCGGCGGCGAGGCCGGTCTCGGCGTTCGAGATGGTCTCGGCGCTGAACTGCGCGCACGCGTCGGCAGTCGCGCCGCCCGAGCCGGCGCCCCACGCGTAGAGCGCGTCGACGGCGTACTCGGGCGCGACTGCGAGCACGGCGAGCACGGCGATGGCGAACGCTCGCGGAACGTCCTTCTCGGCGGTCTCGGCGCCCCACGCGAGCATAAACGACGCGCCGAGGACGGCGACACCGCTCACCGCGACTGTCGTGAGGTTGCCGAGGCCGAACGCCTCGGGGCCACCCAGGAGCTCCACGCTCACCCAGGGTGCGGTGAGGAGCGCGGCGAAGACGAGGGCGACCAGCGGATGACGAAGCCGGTCTTTGAGCATACCTGAACGTCCGTGAAAGTACAAGTAACCCTTGCGATTTACGGAGGCGACGCGCGAGAGGTTCGCAGGCACGCGACCGTTCGGTGACGGTGCGGCGGCGCGTTTTTGTGGTGGGTGCGCGAACGCTCCCGTAAGGCATGTTCGAGCACGTACTCATCGCGACGGACGGGAGCGACTGCGGGACGCGAGCGGCGCGCGCCGGCGTGGAGCTGGCGGCGACGTACGACGCGACGGCGACGGTGGTCGTCGCGGCGGCCGGCGAGCTGTCGACCGCGGACGCGGAGGCGGTCGTGGAGGACGTCGCCGAGATCGGCGCGTCGTCGCGAGTGACGGTGCAGACGCGCGTGGCGACCGAGCAGCCGCGTGTCGCTATCATGGAGGCCGCCGAGGACGTCGACGCGGACGTCATCGCGATGGGACGGCACGGGCACACGAACCTCGAGGAGCGGTTCCTTGGGAGCGTCACGGAGCGCGTGCTCCGGGCGACAGACCGCGCCGTCCTCACCGTCCCCGGTCGGGGGAGTGGACTCGGGGAGTACGACGACGTCCTGGTGACGTCCGACGGGAGCGACGCTGCTCGCGCCGCCGTCCGGCCGGGCGTGAACCTCGCGTCGACGTACGACGCGGTTCTGCACCTGCTTTCGGTCGTCGACGTCGCGTACGAGGCGGGGCCGTTCAACGCTGGTGGCGTCGACGACGCGTACGTCGACCGGCTCGTCGCGGACGCCGAACACGAACTGGACGTGTTCGCGGCGGCGTGCGAGGAGTCCGCTCGCGACGATTCGCTCGCCATCGAGCAGGCGGTTCGGACGGGCACGCCGTCCGCGGAGATCGCGGCGTACGTCGAGGACGCGGGCGTGGACCTGGTCGCGATGGCGTCCACGGGCGAGGGGTCGTTCGCGGGCCAGCTGCTCGGGAGTACGACCGACCGCGTCCTCCGGACCGTCGACGTCCCGGTGCTCGTGGTTCCCGGCGGGGACTGACCGAGCGCGGTGACGGCCAGGTCCAGACCGCCAGTTGGTCGCGTCGGTTCTCGCCGCGCCCGCATCGCTTTTGGTCGGCGGTCGCGACGCTCTCGCTATGGACGTGTACGGCCTGATCGGGAATCCCGTCGGGCATTCGCTGTCGCCACCGATGCACGAGGCGGCGTACGACACACTGGGGTTGAACGCGCGCTATGTGACGTTCGAACCCGCGGAGGATGCGGTCGCGGCGGCCGTCGAGGGCGCTGGGGCGCTCGGGGTCGCTGGGTTGAACGTGACGGTGCCGTTCAAGCAGGACGTGGCTGCGCTGCCGTCGGTGGCGACGGACGACCTGGCGTCGGCGGTCGGCGCGGTGAATACGCTCGACTTCTCGGGGGAACAGGTGACGGGCCACAACACGGACGTCGAGGGCGCGGTTCGCGCGCTCCGCGAGCAGGGCGACGCCTCGCTATCGGGCGCGACGGCGGTGGTCGTCGGCGCTGGCGGCGCTGGCCGGGCGGTCGCGTTCGGGCTGGCGGACGCGGGCGCGTCGGTCCGGGTCGCGAACCGGACGGCGAGTCGCGCGACCGACCTCGCCGCGGCGGTGGAACGCGAAGTCGGGGGCGCGACCGCGACCGGCGGCGGCCTCGACGCGCTCGACGGGTGGCTGGCGGACGCGGACGTCCTCGTGAACGCGACGAGCGTCGGGATGGAGTCGGACGAGACGCCCGTCCCCGCAAGCGCGCTCCACGAGGGTCTCGTGGTGCTCGACGCCGTCTACGCGCCTCTGGAGACGCGCCTGCTCCGGGACGCGGCGGCGGCGGGTGCGACGACCGTCGACGGCGCGTGGATGCTCCTCCACCAGGGCGCGGCAGCGTTCGAGCACTGGACCGGCGAGGACGCGCCCGTCGACGCGATGAACGCCGCGCTCCGCGCGCACCTCGACGCGTAGCATCCCACGGCCGCGGCTCGCTGCCGGTAACGTGGCCTTACCGCAGCCGGCCGAAGGGGCGTGTGCCGCAAGCTGGTCGCCGTGAGTCGCTTTTAAGTCCGGTGGGGTTCCAGTGTCCCCCAATGGGACTGCTATCGAAACTGAAGTCTGTATTGGGTCTCGGCGACGACGACGACCGCGCCAGTCAGCGGTCCGGGGACGTCGGCGTCACGGTCGAACGAGAGCGAGAGGAAGCCGATGCCGCGAACGAAGCCGCCGTCAAAGGCGTCGACGGCGAAGACGAAGAAACGGACGAGGAAGCCGACGAAGACGACGTCGACGATGAACCCGACGAAGAAGCAGTCGAAGACGACGTCGAGGAAGCCGACGAAG
>NZ_JAZAQL010000001.1:322902-660622 GCF_037081675.1 Halorubellus litoreus
AAGCAGTCGAAGACGACGTCGAGGAAGCCGACGAAGACGACGTCGACGATGAACCCGACGAAGAAGCAGTCGAAGACGAGGAAGCGGAGGAACACGATGAGGACGACGTCGAAGAAGCGGACGACGTCGAGGACGAAGACGAGGACACCGACGAGGAGGTAGCGGATGACGTCGACGAGGACGACGCCGTCGATGCTGAAGACGAGGACGACGCCGACAGCGAGAGCGACGACGGCGAAGGCGCTGAAGACGCCGCTGAAGAGGACGCTGAAGACGCCGCTGACGACGAGGCGGCGGTCGAGGAACTCCAGGACATCAAGGGTATCGGGCCGGCGTACGCGGAGCGCCTGGTCGACGTCGGTGTCACGTCGATCGCCGAACTGGCGGACGCGGACCACGAGGCGGTCGCGGAGGCGGCGGACCTGGCTCCCGGCCGGGTCGAGCAGTGGGTGGACCGCGCGAACGCCCGCCAGTAAGGCGGTTCGCTTCCCCGACACCGTAACACCGTTTAGCGGCGGTGCCGTCGGTCCAGGTATGGATTCGTATCGGGTCGCGACCGACGCGGCCGCGTTCCGCGAGACCGCTCGGGGCGCGCCGCCGGGCGCTCGCGTCCCCGTGGAGGTGCGTGCGTCGGTCGCGGACCCCTGGACCGCGTATCGGTGCGCGCGCCGCGGTGACGGCCGGTGGGGCGTCTTCTTCGAGACGACCGGCGTCGACGCGACTGGCGCGGATGCGAGTGCGACGAGCGTCGACGGGACCGGAGCGGACGCGAACGCGACTGGCGGGGAGGACGACGCGGACGGCGGCTGGGGGTACTTCGCGGTCGACCCCGTGGAGCGCTTCTCGGCGCGACCGGGTGCGGTACTGCGCGAGGACCCGCCCGCGGACGCGCATCCCGGGTCGGGGTCGCCGTCGCTGCGGGCGCTCGAGGGCGTGCTCGACGGGGAGACGCTCGCGCGCGGCGACTGCGAGGTACCGTATCCCTGTGGCGCGTTCGGGTGGGTGTCGTACGACCTGGCGCGGGAACTGGAGTCGCTGCCGAGCGACGCGGCCGACGACCGCGACCTGCCGCACGTCCAGGTCGGGGTGTACGATGCCGTCGTCGCGTGGCGTGCCGCCGACGCCGCGAGCGACGGTGAGACGACGCTCCGCGTGACCGTCTGTCCCGAGGTTCCTGCTTCGGGAGCCGATCGTGACCGAGCGCTCGACGACGTGCACGCGGCAGCGGTCGAGCGCGCCGCGGCGCTCGTGGAGCGAGCGACGACCGGCGACCCCGGGCACGGGCCAGCGCCGGCCGCCGATACCGAGGCGGCGGCGTTCGAGAGCGACGCGGGCCGCGAGGCGTACGCCGACCGCGTTCGCGCCGTGAAGGACTACGTCCGCGAGGGCGACACGTTCCAGGCGAACGTCTCGCATCGCCTGCGAGCGCCGGCGGCGGTGCATCCGGTGGCGGCGTACGACGCGCTCCGGCGCGTCAACCCGGCGCCGTACTCGGGGCTCGTCGAGTTCCCCGGCGTCGACCTCGTGTCAGCGAGCCCCGAGCTCCTCCTGGAGCGCGACGGCGACTTCGTGCGCACCGAGCCCATCGCGGGGACGCGACCTCGCGGGAGCGACACGGCCGAGGACGACGCGCTCGAAGCGGAGCTGTCGAGCGACGAGAAGGAGCGCGCGGAGCACGCGATGCTCGTCGACCTGGAGCGCAACGACCTCGGGAAGGTCTCCGAGTACGGGTCGGTCGACGTCGCCGAGTACCGGCGCGTCGACCGCTACAGCGAGGTGATGCACCTCGTCTCGGACGTGACGGGGCGGCTTCGCGACGGCGTCGGGCTCGCGGACGCAGTCGGAGCGATGTTCCCGGGCGGCACCATCACGGGCGCGCCGAAGCCGCGGACGATGGAGATAATCGAGGAACTGGAGTCGACCCGTCGTGGGCCGTACACGGGCGCGATGGCGGCGTTCGGGTTCGACGACCGCGCGACGCTGAACATCGTCATCCGGACGCTCGTCCGCTGGAGCGACGAGTACCACCTCCGCGTCGGCGCGGGCGTCGTCCACGACTCCGACCCCGAGCGCGAGTACGACGAGACGCTCGCGAAGGCGCGAGCGCTCCTGCACGCGGTCGACGACGCGGTCGCCGCGGACGCCGACCTCACCGTCTCGGAGCGCCCCACGACGACGGAGGGCGAGCCATGACGGCGAGGGACTCGGCCGCGGGGTCGCTCCCGCCGGTTCCGGGCGAACCACGCGTCCTCGTCGTCGACAACTACGACTCGTTCGCGTACAACCTCGTGCAGTACGTCGGCGAGTTCGCGGGCGACGTCGTCGTCCGCCGGAACGACGCGGTCGACGTCGCTGGCGTCCGCGCGCTCGACCCGGACGGCATCGTCGTGTCGCCGGGGCCGGGCACGCCCGAGGACGCGGGCGTGTCGACGCCGATATTCTCGGAGCTGTCGATTCCGACGCTCGGCGTGTGCCTCGGGCATCAGGCGCTCTGCGCGGCCAACGGTGCGCCGGTCGGGCACGCACCCGAGGTCGTTCACGGGAAGCCGTCGGTCGTCTCCCACGACGGTCGCGGCGTCTTCGAGGGCCTCCCGGAGCGCCTGCGCGTCGGGCGGTATCACTCGCTCGCGGTCAGGCGCGAGGACCTCCCCGGGACGCTCGTGGAGACGGCTTCGACGAGCGACGACCGCGCGACCCTGATGGCGGTGCGGCATCGCGAGAAACCCCACGTCGGCGTGCAGTTCCACCCGGAGAGCATCCTGACCGGGGACGCGGACGACGCGACCGAATCGAGCGCCGAGAACACTCCAGCCGGCGCGCGCCCGAGCCTGCGCGTCGGCAAGCAACTCGTGAGGAACTTCCTGTGCAGTACCACGTAGACGGCGAGCTGGTCGACCGGAGCGAGGCGTCGGTGAGCGTCGACGACCGCGGGTTCCAGTACGGCGACGGCGTCTTCGAGACGATGCGAGCCTACGGGGGGACGCTGTTCGCGCTCGACGCGCACTTGGATCGCCTGGAGCGCTCGTGCGACGCGCTCGGCCTGGACCACGGTCTCGACCGTCGGGACCTCGCGACGCGCGTCCACGAGACGCTCGCCGCGAACGACCTGCGGGACGCGTACGCGAAGCTCTCCATCACGCGCGGCAGCCAGCCGGGAACGGTCACCCCGCACCCGGACGTGGACCCGACGGTCGTCGTGTACGTCAAACCGCTCCCGCGCGGCGGCCTAGAGGGTGACGACGTCTGGGACGAACCCGCCACGCTCCAGACGGTCCCGACGCGCAAGCCGCCGCGGAGCGCGCTCCCGCCGGGGGCGAAGACGCACAACTACCTGAACTCCATCCTCGCCCGCGAGGAACTCGTCGCGGGCGCCGACGAGGCGCTCCTGCGCGACCAGGCGGGGAACGTCGCCGAAGGTGCCGCGTCGAACGTCTTCTGGGTGGACGACGACGGCCTCCACACGCCCGCCGCGGACCTCGACCTCCTCCCCGGCATCACGCGAGCGTACGTCCTCGACCTCGCCCGCGAACAGGCTGGCGTCCCCGTTCACACCGGCGAGTACGCGCCGGAAGCGGTTCGGAGCGCGGACGAGTGCTTCCTCACGAACTCGACGTGGGAGCTCCGGCCGGTCGCGACCGTCGACGGCATCGACGTCGGCGGCGGCCCCGTCACCGACCTCCTCTCGCGCCTGTTCGACCGCCTCGTCGAGACGCGGCACTACGGC
The DNA here is from genome assembly GCF_037081675.1 of Halorubellus litoreus. Lineage (GTDB taxonomy): Archaea > Halobacteriota > Halobacteria > Halobacteriales > Natrialbaceae > Halorubellus > Halorubellus litoreus. The sequence continues at coordinate 326,627 of NZ_JAZAQL010000001.1, forward strand.
GGAATCGACGCCGACGCCAGTGGCGGCGACCCGCCCGCCGATGTCGGCGAGGCGGGACGCGACGCCGTCGAGTCGAGCGACGCCGAAGACACTTGACGCGTGGTGCCCTGCGAGCAGGCATGCGCGGGGATTCGCCGGCGGCGGTGCTGTTCGACCTCGACCTGACGCTGTGCGTCTCCACGCAGGCGCCCGAGGATCTGCTCTCGGCGACGTTCGAGCGCGCTGGCGTCCAGCCGTTCTGCGAGGTCGTGGACCTCGCCGCGGTCGCCTCGGAGACGCCCGAGTGCGAGAGCGACCGCGAGTTCTTCGCGGCGCTGTTCGACCTCGCCGCCGAGCGCGTCGACGGCGTCGACCCCGCGACCGTGCCGTCGTGGGACCTCGCGGACGCGCACGACGCGCTCGTCGACCACTCGGCGGTCCGGTTCCGCGACGGTGCTCGCGACGCGCTCGACGCGGCGCTCGCGCACGGCCCCGTCGGTCTCGTCACGAACGGCGGCCGCGACACCCAGTCGACGAAGCTCGACGCGCTCGGTATCGCGGACGCGTTCGGCGCGACCGTCTTCTGCGACCCGACCGCTGGGATGCCACCGAAGCCCGACCCGAAACCCGTCCGCGCCGCGGTCGACGAACTCGGCGTCACGCCCGACGAAGCCGTCCTCGTCGGCGACTCGAAGGCGTCGGACGTCGCCGGCGCGCACGCCGCCGGCGCGCGGTCGGCGTGGGTTCCCTACGACGACGCGAGCAACGACGGCGACCACGACCCCCACCACACGCTCGACGCCCCGGAGGACCTCCGTGACATCCTCTAGCCAGGAGAAAGCATTTACTTCGACCGACAGAGCGTGCACGTATGACGCGCTCCCGCGGCCAGTTCGACACGCGCCACGACGACGAGCGCGACGACGGTCCCGGCAGCGGCGGTGACGGTGGCCGGGGGCGCGCCCGCGACGGCGGCGCGGTCGACGGCGTGCGCTCGTGGCTCTCCTTCCATCGCGTCGAGTTCCTGCTCGTCTGCTGGCTCGCCGTCGGCGTCGTCGGGCTCGCGCTCGCGTTCGGCCTCCCCGGACTCGCGATGGCGAACGGGGAGTCGGCACCCGAGGTCGTCCGCACCGTCTTCTGGACGACCGGGCTCGTCGCCATCCCGCTGCTGGCCGCGTCGCTGCTCGTGCACGCCGTCGTGGACGCCTACCGCGTCGCGCTCGCCGACGGCGACGTCACCTCCGTCGGGCGCGCCGTCGTCCGCGTCCTCCAGTCCGCGAGCGCCGCGACGTTCGCCGTCGGCGTGACGGTCCTGTTCCAGGACACGGCACCGGCGAACGCCGAGTTCGACCCGGCGGCGCTCGTCTCCGCGTTCCTCCTCCTCGCCGGGTTCGCGGGCATGGTCGCGTTCGTCGTCGGCGACGGCCTCGTCCGCCTCGCCAGGGGCACCTGGTAGTGCGGGGTCACCGGTCGAGTCGGGCGGTCACCAGTCGTCGACGACGGCGCGCGCTCGCTCGTAGCCCGCGGCGTCCGTCCACGTCACGCCCGACGCGAGGTGCTCGACCCTGACGTCCGCGCCGCAGTCCGGGCACCGGTAGCCGCCGGGCTGCTTGACGGGTTTCGAGGCGCGATGTCGACCCGCGCGCCACTCGCAGCTCGCGGTGCACGCGAGCGCCAGTCGCGGGTCGGTGAAGGACTCGCAGTGTCGTGGCGCGTCGACCGCCGCCGCCTTCTCGCGGAACCGCTCGCCGTGCCCCGCCTCGCCGAACCGCTGGAACTCCCAGGCGTGCACGAGCTCGTGGCGGATGGTGGCCGTGAACTGCCGCCAGCCGTACTGCTCGTAGGCGTCCCACGTCAACCGGATCGTGACCGTCCCCGAGTCCGCGTCGTACGAGCACGCACCCGCTCGGCGACGCGCTCGCTTCGACACCTCCCACTCGATGGCGTCGTGGTCGACGTCGACGTCGACGCTCTCGGCGTAGAGGCGAGCGTACGACAGGAGGTCGCGCGGCGTGTCCGGGTCGGGCGTCCCACTCTGCACGCGACGACGGAGGGAATCGGTCGCAAAAAACGAACTGGTTCCGGAGACGCGACCGCTGGTCGTGGCCCGCCGTCCACGGGGTCGACCGTCAGTCCATGACGGTGACGTCGCCGAAGATGGCGGCGCCGTCGACGACGAGGTCGGGCGACCCGCTGGGGTTGCTGCGGCGGCGGTCGCGGACCTCGCCGAAGACCGCGGTCGTGTCGATACCGACGACCCAATTCTCGGGGACGCGAACGGTCGCGTCACCGAAGATGGCGGTGACGTCGACGGCCAGCGGCGGGTCGTCGGGGTCGCGCTCGACCGCGCGGAGGTCGACGTCGGCGTCCTCGAACACCGCGGTCACGCTCCGCGCGCCGTCGCGGTCGACGTCGTCGACGTTCCCGACGACGACGTGACTACCGCCCATGCGGACGAGGCGGTTCTTGCGGTTGCGGCCGAGGACGAGCGTCGCACCGTAGAGGACGACGAGGAGCGGCCAGAACTGGCCGGCTTCCGCGCCCGTGAGGACGCTGAACTCGACGAGCAGCCAGCCCGAGCCGACGAGCACGAACGTGATCGGCCAGAACAGGTGCGTGAACCGCGTGGTGACGAGGCGGTACGCGCCGTAGACGACGAACGCGCTCGCGAGCAGGACGTCGAACCCGTCGAAGGGGACGGTGTCGGTGGTGTCGAGCAGGAGGAGGACGCCGAAGAGGACGACGAACCCACCGATGAGCCAGCGGCCGTTGCTTCGGGTGCCGGTACTGACGACGACGGAATCTGAATTGGACATGATGGGGGCTCCGGACCGCGCGTCGGTGATGGCGGGACTGGTCGTCGAATCGAGCGACGGAAGTTCGATGCGGCGCGAGTCGTCGGTGCTGGACCGAGGCGCAATATCCAATTGTAGATACGTCGAGAACGAATATAAAGCTACGCTGACGGGTGCTATCTCCTCGCAGCGAATCGAGCGAAGAGCGCGTTACCGTTACGCTTCGACGAGGAGGCCGGCGCGTTCGAGTGCGTCGTCGACGGCGGCGTCGTCGTGGATGACGGCGCTGATGGCGGTGGCGATGGCTTCGGGGTCGTCGTGCTGGAAGATGCTGCGGCCCATGGAGACGCCGGCGCCGCCGGCGTCCATCACGCCGCGGACCGCTTCGACGGTCTCGCGGTCCGTACCCTTCGCGCCGCCGGCGATGACGACGGGGAGGCGCGTGGATTCGACGACGTGCTGGAAGCTCTCGGCGTCACCGGAGTACCCGGTCTTGACGACGTCCGCGCCGAGTTCCTCCGCGAGGCGGACGGCGTGCCCGAGCGCTTCCGGGTCCGTGGAGTCGACGCCCTCGCCGCGAGCGTACGCCATCGCGAGCACGGGCATCCCGAGGCGGTCGGCGTCGCGCGTGAGTTCGGCGAGGTCCTCTATCTGGTTCGGTTCGTGCTCGCCGCCGACGTTGATGTGGAAGGACACGGCGTCGGCGCCGGCGCGAACGGCTTCCTCGACGGTGCCGGTGACGCGCTTGTCGGCCTCGTCCGGGCCGATGGTCGTCGAGCCGTTCAGGTGGACGACGAAGCCCGCGCCGTTCTTGTTGTCGTGGACGCGCGGCGCGATGCCCTTCTGCGTGAGGACGGCGTCCGCGCCGCCGCGCGTGACCCCGTCGATGGTCGCCTCGATGTCCTTCAGGCCCTTGACGGCGCCCATGGTGATGCCGTGGTCCATCGGGACGACGAGGTAGTTCCCGTCGGTCGAGATGCGGTCCAGTCGTGCGTGTTTCCCCGGGCTTACGTGTGGTGTGTCGCGTGTCATGTGCGTGAATCGAACTGCGTTAGTGTGTCATCGTGTGCCACGTCGGGTTATGTCGGTTCCGATTCCGCCAAACTTTCGTCGTCGGGGTCGCCGCCCGCTTCCTCGGCGTCCGCGGCCGCTGCGTCCCCGTCCGACGCACCCGCGAGCGCGCCCTCCTTGAGTTCTCGCGCCTTCGACTCCAGACGTCCCGCGGTCTCCGCGACCGGCGTGTCATCCTCGTGGCCCTCGGCGACGATGTCGACGAGTGCACTCCCGACGATGACGCCGTCCGCACCGGCGGCCACGACCTCCCGCGCGTGCTCGCCGGACTTGATACCGAACCCGACCGCCTTCGGGACGTCCCACTCGCGTAGCCGCGAGAGGCTCGCGCCCGTCTGGTCGCTCACGTCGTCCTTCGCGCCCGTCACGCCCAGTCTCGCCTGCACGTAGACGTACCCGGAGACCTGATTCATGATGCGTTCAAGCCGGTCGCCCGCGGTCGTCGGCGCGACGATGAACACGAGGTCCAGTCCGAACTCGTCGCACGCCGCCCGGAGCGGCCCGGCCTCCTCCGCGGGCAGGTCCGGGACGACGAACCCGGAGAGGCCCAGTGACGCCGCCTTCTCGACGAACGGCCGTGGTCCTTCCTCGTCGCCGTACTGATAGATGAGGTTGTAGTACGTCATACAGACGAGCGGCACGTCGACGTCGAGGTCCTCGACGAACTCGAAGAACCGCTCTGGCGTCATCCCGCCCTGGAGCGACCGCACCACGGCCTCCTGGATGGTCGGCCCCTCCGCGATCGGCTCCGAGAACGGCAGGCCGAGTTCGATGACGTCCGCGCCGCCGCGTTCGAGCGCCTCCACGTACTCCAGGCTCGCCTCGTAGCTCGGGTCGCCCGCCGCGAGGTACGGGACGAACGCCGGCTCGTCCGCGAAGGCATCTTTCAGTGCTGCATTCTCACCCATCAGTGGAACACCTCCCCCATGTCGACCGCGCCCTCGACGTCGCGCTCCTCGGTCTCCTGCACGACCGACTCCAGGTCCTTGTCGCCGCGCCCGGAGACGTTGATCACAGTTATCTCACCGAGTTCGTCGCGGTTCTCGTCCGCCCACGCGAACGCGTGCGCCGTCTCCAGCGCCGGGATGACGCCCTCCAACCGGGAGAGCCGGTGGAACGCGGCCAGCGCGGCGTCGTCGTCGACGTTCGCCGCCCGCACGCGCCCCTCGTCGACGAGGTACGCGAGCTCCGGGCCGACGCCCGCGTAGTCCAGTCCCGAGGAGACGCTGTGGGACTCCAGGATCTGGCCGTCGCGGTCCTGAAGGAGCTTCGTCCGCGCGCCGTGCAGCACGCCCTCGTCGCCCGTCGACAGCGACGCGGAGTTCGGCGCCACGCCCGCCTCCTCGTCGACCGAGAGCGACGATCCGCCCGCCTCGACCGCGACGAGGTCCGTTCGCGTCCCGCCGTCGCTCCCGTCGTCGTCGACGAAGTTCGCGAACGTTCCCATCGTGTTCGACCCACCGCCGGCGCACGCCACGACCGTATCGGGCACCCCGCCGGTCTGCTCGATGGCCTGCTCGCGGGCCTCCTCGCTGATGACCGCCTGGAAGTCCCGCACCATCGCCGGGAACGGCGCCGGGCCGACGACGCTCCCGATGACGTAGTGCGTGTCCTCGACGTTCGTCGCCCAGTCCCGCATCGTCTCCGAGATCGCCTCCTTCAGCGTCCCGCGACCGGTCGTGACGGGGTTGACCTCGCTCCCGTTGAGCTTCATCCGGAAGACGTTCGGGCGCTGGCGGTTGATGTCGCGCTTCCCCATGTAGATCTCGCAGGGGAGCCCGAGGTGCGCGGCCGCCATCGCGGTCGCGGTGCCGTGCTGGCCCGCGCCCGTCTCCGCGACGATGCGCTCCTTCCCCATGTACTTCGCGAGCAGGACCTGCCCGAGCGCGTTGTTGAGCTTGTGCGCCCCACCGTGCAGGAGGTCCTCGCGCTTCAGGTAGACCTCGCTGTCGTAGCGCTCGCTCAGGTGCTCGGCGTACTGGAGGGGCGTCGGGCGCCCACCGAAGTCCCGCAGTCGCTCGCGGAACTCGTCCATGAAGCCGTCCTCGTTCTCGAGCACGTACCGCTCGTAGGCGTCCGTGAGCTCCTCGATCGCCGGCATGAGCGCCTCCGGCACGTACTGTCCACCGTACTCGCCGAACTTGACGTCCGTCGCTGTCATTGTGTTGTCTCCGTGGTATCGCTCGAATCGACTGCGTCCGCCGCACTCTCTTCCGCGAGCCGTCGCGTGTTCTCGCGGACGTCGCCGTCCATGATGGCGCTCCCGACGAGGAGCGCGTCGGCGCCCGCGGCTCGCATCCGCGCGACGTCGTCGGTCGTCGCTACGCCGCTCTCCGCAATGAGGGTGACGTCCCCCCGAGCGTCCGCCGGAACCGCGTCGGCGACGCGCTCGAACGTCCCGAGGTCGACCTCGAGCTTCGCGAGGTCGCGGTTGTTCACGCCGACGATGCGAGCGCCGGCGGCGAGTGCGCGTTCGAGTTCCGCTTCGGTGTGCACCTCGACGAGCGCCTGGAACCCGCGGTCGCGGGCCGCTGCGAGCATCGATTCGAGCGTGTCGGCGCCCTCGACGCCCGCGTCGGGGTCGTCCTCGCTGCCGAGGAATCGCGCGATGAGGAGGACGACGTCGCTCTCGACGGCGTCCAGTTGGCGTTCGCGCAGGAGGAAGTCCTTCCGGAGGACGGGGACGTCGACGGCGTCGCGGACGCGTTCGAGCGAGTCGGTGCTGCCGCCGAAGTGCTCGGGTTCGGTGAGGACGCTGAGCGCGGCGGCGCCGCCGTCGACCATCTCGGTCGCCAACTCGACGGGGTCGTCGTCGCGCGTGCCGTCGGTGGTGGGACTGGTCGGTTTGACCTCCGCGATGAGCGGTGTTCGCCCGGCGGCGGTTGCTGTCTCGAACGCGGCGGGGAGGTCGCGCGCGTCGACGGCGACGCGGTCGCCGGCCGGCGAGTCGCGGGTGCGTGCGGCGTCGAGGATGCGCTCGACGGCCGGCGCGAGCCCCTGCCCAGAGCTAGTGTTCATCCTTGTACATTGTCCGACTGATTCGTACATAAGACTTGCGTCCGCGCCCATCGAGAAACCGTTTGTACCACCACAGTCCGTTTAAAAATTTACGTTCAACCCGCGAGTGCGGCCCGTGTGCACATGGCACGTACTCACACAGCCACCGTCGCCATCGTCGCCGCACTGCTCGTTCTCGCCCCCACGGGCGCAGCCACCCTCGCTGCCGCCAGCACGGCCAACGCGCCCGGGTCGACACCAGCGACGACCCTCGACTCGCCCGCACTCGACGTCGCACCAATCGACCCCGAACCCACCAGCGTCCACCCCACTGACGCCGACCAGCGCCACCTCGGACAGCGCGGCACGGTCCACCGCAACGTCGACCAGCGCAACGTCGACCAGACCGACAGCGACGCGGCGGACGCCGAGCCACCGGGCGACGAACCCGTCCTCCTCGTGCACGGGTTCGCCGACACCGGCTACACGCCGTGGTGGGAGGAGATGACCGACAACCTCGCCGACGCCGGCTACGAGCACGGCGAGGTGTTCGTCCTGAACCTCGGCGCCGTCCCCGGCTCCACCGTCGACTCGCCCGAGGACTACGCCGCCCACGTCTGCGACGCCATCCAGACCGTCCACGAGCGAACCGACAGCGACGAGGTCGACGTCGTCGCGCACAGCATGGGCGGCCTCGACGCCCGCTACTGCATCGAGAAACTCGACGGCGCGAGCGACGTGGACGACCTCGTCACCCTCGGCACCCCCCACCAGGGGACGTACGTCGCGTACCTCGCGTACATCACGCCCGGCGGCCGCGACATGGTCCCCGGCAGCGACTTCCTCCAAGACCTGAACGACGGCCAGCTCGCAGCGAGCGTCGAGTACACCGCCGTCTGGAGCGACTGGGACGAACTCATCAACCACGACGAGTACGCGAAACTCCCCACCGAGGAACGCGCGAGCGTCCCGAACGCGAAGAACGTCTTCGTGAACAACAAGTTCCACGCACAGCTGGTGTGGGACGACGACGTCTTCGACGCCTGGATCGACCGACTCGACTGACCGCCAGACGGCGTCGTCGACCTTCCCGGTAACGATCGGGCACCGCCCGGGCCTCTCCCGAGCGTCCGCCCGAACCGCAGTTTTCATTCGACCGACTCGAAAAAGGTCGACTATGACACCGCCAGACGCGGACCAGACGCGCGACGCCGTCGACGCGGACCCGACCCCGGACCCGTTCCGCGGCGAGGACGGCGCTCCCGTCGTTCCCGACGGCTGGACGCACGGCGTCGTCGACGCGAACGGCATCACGGTCTCGTACTACCGCGTCGGCCCCGCGCCCGAGGACGCCAGTGCGACGGTCGTCGTCGCGCACGGGTTCTTCGAGGACGCGCGCTGCAAGCGCCGGCTCGTGAACGCGCTCGCCGACGAGTACGACGTCGTCGCGTACGACGCTCGCGGGCACGGCCACACCGACGCCACAGAGACGGGGTACGCACCGGCCGACCGCGTCGCCGACCTCGTCGGCGTCCTCGACGCGCTCGACCTCGACGACCCCGTGCTCTACGGGCACTCGATGGGCGGGTCGACCGTCGCGAAGACCGCCGCCGACCACCCCGACCGCGTCGCCGGCGTCGTCATGGAAGATCCCGCTGGCACGCGCTCGATGGCGGACCTCGACGTCGACGAGATCGCCGACGGCATCGTCGAGGACGTCCGCGAGGAGCTCGCGATGTCCTTCGACGAACTGCTCGCCACGTACGAGGACCCCGACGACGAGGACGCCGCGTCCGCGGTCGACGAGATCCCGCCGGAGCTGTACGCGACGTTCGCGCGCTCGGACCAGCGCCAGAGCGAGCACGTCGCCGAGATTCCGCGCCAGGGCTACCCCGCGCTCGCGGAGGTCTTCCCCGAGGTGGCGGTTCCGGCGCTCGTCCTCCGGCGCGACCACGCGACGGTCCCCGACCCGATACGGGACGGCTCGCCGACCGACGAGCGCGTCCGCGACCTCGACCTCGCCGACTCGCTCCCCGACGGTCGACTCGTGCACGTCCCCGGCGCCGGCCATCACGTCGTCCTCACCGCCGAGGACGCCGCGCTCGCCGAGGTCCGCGCGTTCCTCGCGCGCCTCGACGACGGCGAGTGAACGCGACCTGTTCCGCCGACGGTAGCGGTCACTCGGCGACCGCGAACGCGCCGCTCTCGACGCTCGTCGGCGCGCCGAACCGGCGGAGCGTCGGCGATGCGAGCCAGTACGCGGCCGTGAGCGCGAACCCGGCGCCGCTCGCGTACAGGACGAACGTCGGCGAGACCGCTTCGCCGACCGCACCGCCGGCGAGCATCCCGAGCGGCGCGACGACGGCGCTCGCGGTGCCGATGGTCGCCGTCGCCCGACCGAGGTGGTCGTTCGGGACGCCCGTCTGGAGGACGGCCTTCACGTTCACGTTGTAGACGCCGACGGGGACGCGCGACGCGCCGAACAGCGCGCCAGTCGCAGCCACTCCGGCAGCGAAGACGCCGGCAACCCACGCGACGGCCGCGGCCGCGAACCCGAGGACGCTCGTCGCCGCGAACGCGCGGTCCTCGAACGCGGGCGCTGCGATCGACCCGAGGACGCGCCCCGCCGACATCGCCGCCAGCAGCGTCCCGTACGCCGCCGCGTCCGAGAGGCCGTCCGCGTACGCCGGGAGCACGGCCGAGGCCGCGCCGAACAGGAGGTTCGCGAACAGGCTCGCGGCGAGCAGTGGCGCGAGCGCCGACCCGGCGACCACGTCGACGCCGGCGCGGACGTCCGCGGCGTACTCGCGGAGCCGGCTCCCGACCTCGGGCGCGTCCGTGTCGTCGGCGTCCGCGCCCGCGTCGGCGTTCGCGTCGTCGTCCGGGACGGCGAGACCGAGGAACGCGAGCGCGGCGACGAGGAACGTCGCGACGTCCGCGACGTAGAGCGCGACGGCGCTGGTCGCGGCGACGAGCGCGCCGGCGACGAGACGGGAGGCGGCGTCGGTCGCCTGATGGACGACGGTCGCCAGCGAGTTCGCGCGAACCAGATTGTCGTCGTCGTGGACGACGCGGGGGACCGTCGCGCTCTGTGCGGGGCCGGCGAACTGGCCCGCGAGCGCGGCGAGGAACATCGTCGCGAGGACGACGGCGACGGACTCGCCCATCAGCCAGAACCAGAGCGGGACGACGAGCACGAACGCGGCCTGTGCGAGTTCCGAGGCGACGAGGACGCGCCCGAGCGGTCGGTCGTCCACGACGGGCCCGACGAGGACGCGACAGACGCCGGGGATGCCGACGAGGAACCCGGCGACGCCGGCGACGGCGGAGGAGTCGGTGAGGCTGTACGCGAGCCACATCGCGGCGACGGCGTAGAGGCCGTCGCCGAACTGGCTGACCGCGGTCCCGCCGAGCAGCCGGCGGAACGCGGGAACGCGGAGGACCGAGAGATGCGACCGGAGCGCGCGTGCGACCATCGACGGAATCGACACCCGGAGGCCCCTTGGGCGTTCCGCGAAACGCGTTTCTGTGCGTTCGTTGACTGGAAAAAGGTCGAAGTGCGAGCGGCCACAACACGTCGCTCGTGTCCCGCAACGACGACTGCGACGTCGGCTCGTCGGTCGACGACGCCGCGGACGACGCGAGTACGGCAAGCGCCGAGGCGCCCGCGCGGAACGACGACGACCCGGTCGACCCGCTCGCAGTGCTCGGGAACGAGGTCCGCGTGCGCGCGCTCCGTGCGCTCGCGGACGCCGACCGCCCGCTCGCGTTCTCCGAGTTACGGCGGCGGAGCGACGTCCGCGACACCGGACGGTTCAATTACCACCTCGACCGGCTCACCGACTACTTCGTCGAGCGGACCGACGACGGCTACGCGCTCGCCCCCGAGGGCGCCCGGGTGGTCGACCTCGCGAACGCCGCACGCGTCGACGTCGAGACGCCCGCCGCCGTCGACGTCGGCGCCGGGGACGACGCCTGTCCGGTCTGTGGCGACGACGACTGCGACCGCCTCTACCACGTCCACCTCGGGCCGACCGGGCGCTGACCGGGCCGGCGGACGCGTCCACGCATCCGGGGGTCGTCCCGGTCGGGCGACGAGGAACCTTCAAGGGTGTGGTGGGCGACGGTTCGGGCATGGACGCGGCCGACACAGCCGGCATCTACGCGCGAGAGATCGAGTACCTGGAGCGGTACGTCCAGTTCGGTGTCGCGAGCGGACGGGTCATCTCGGTGTCGTTCCCGGAGTTCCCGGACGACCACGCGAGCGACGACTACGAACTCCTCGACCGGTTCGAGCGGTACTGCGAGGGTATCAGCGAGGACGACTTCGCTGACGTCGAGGTCGGCCTGACGGTGCCGACGGGCGAACGGAAGGTCCTGGAGGCGCTCCGACAGGTGGGGTACGGTGAACAGGTGAGCGTCGAGCAGCTCGCGAAGATGACGCCGACGCTGTCGGCGGACGACGACGAGGACGTCATCGTGGTCCGCGAGGCGCTCGCGGAGAACCCGCTCCCGGTCATCTTCCCCGACCATCGCGTACGGGACGGTCCGAGCGCGCTCCCGCCGCAGGTCGAGCAGAAGCTCCGGTCGCTCGAGGATCTCTGACGCGGCGACGGGGACGTCGAGGCGGGAAGCCAGAGGATGACAGTCCTTCTACAATAACGCAATCACGGAAGCTCGCTTACAAAAGTCAATTTCCGGGAACGTTCACGTTGCTGTCGGTTCGATAGCTAGGTATGAGCCGACCGAACTCGCTCGTGGCGCGGTTCTACGCGTTCAAGCTCACGAACGCGTCCGGGTTCTACCTCCCCATCTACTTCGCGTTCCTCCAGGACAAGGGATTCGACCTGGCGTTCCTCGGACTGCTGTCGGCGACGTTCTCGTTCTCGCTCGTCGCCGTCGAGATACCCACCGGGTACCTCGGCGACCTCGTCGGCCGACGCGGGAGCCTCGCCATCGGCGCCGCCGTCCGCGCCGCCATCATGGTCGCGTTCCCGTTCGTTCCCTCGAAGGCCGGCTACCTCGTCCTGTTCGGCGTCTGGGCGACCGGGTGGGCGTTCCGCTCGGGCACCCAGGACGCGTGGCTGTACGAGGTCCTCCAGTCGACGTGCGACGAGGACGAGTACGCTCGCGTCGACGGTCGCGCGAACGCCATCGTCCTCGGGACGAGCGCCGTCGCCGCCGTCCTCGGCGGCGTCCTCTACACCGTCGAACCCGCGGCGCCGTTCCTCGCGAACGCCGCCCTCGCGCTCGCAGGACTCCCCATCCTGTACTCGTTCCCCGCCGTCGAGACCGCCGGCGACGACGAGCGCTTCGGCGTCCGCGACGCCGTCGCACTCCTGCGCGCCCAGGCGCACCGCCCGGAGGTCCGCTGGTTCGTCGCGTACGCCGCCGTGTTCGCGACCGCGTTCGCCGCCACCCGTCCCTTCGAGCAACCGATGCTGCGCGCCGTCGGCGTCCCAGTCGCCGGCCTCGGCGTCCTCTACGCCGGCTTCAAGCTCGTGTCCGCCGGCGCCGCGTCGCTCTCGGGGACCGTCGAGGACCGACTCGGCGTCGGCGGTGCGTTCGCCGCCCTCCCCGCCATCTACGGCGTGGCGTTCGCGGCCATCGCGGTCGTCCCGCTCGCCGCCGTCCCAGTCGTCTTCCTGAACCGCGCGATCAGGACGCTGACGCGCCCGATACAGAACCAGTACCTGAACGACCGCCTCGACGACGTCGGCCGCGCGACCGTCCTCTCGGGCGCGTCGATGGCGCTCTCGCTCGTCTCCGGCACCGGGAAGATAGTCGCCGGTCGCGTCACCGACGTCGCGGGCGCCGTCGACGGCGTCGCCAGCTTCGGCGTGGCGCTCGCCGCGCTCGGCGCCGGCATCTGGCTCGCCGTCGACCCGGTCCGCTCCAGCTCGACGCCCGAGGCAAGCGGCGACGCCGTCGACGCGACCGCGACCTCCGACTGACCGCGCAGCGACGCGACGCCCGTCGGTCCCGCCGCTCCTCTCGTCGGTCCTTCCGCTACTCTCGTCGGTCGCGGGCGACGACGAGCATCGCGCTCGCGCCGACGACGAGCCCGAGGAGACTCACGGCCTCGAGGAGCGTGCTCGGGAACAGGAGCGCGACGAACCGCGAGATCGCCGCACCGACGAACGCCACCGACCCGACGAGACGCACCGTCGGCCGGCCCTCCATCCGGAAGCCGACGTACGCCGCGGCGAGCAACCACGCGAACCCGATACCGAGGTCCGTCGTCTCCGTCGCCACCGGCGCCTCCAGGAGCGCGCCCACGAGCAGCATCGTGAGCACGCCCGTGACGAGTACCGCGAGCAACAGCCACCCGCCGGTCGGCTCCTCGGCACTCGACGCCTCGGCGACGCTCGACTCGTCGACGCTCGCGTCGTCGTCCCGCCCGTCGTCTCCGTCACTCATGCCACTCACTCCACCCGGTAGACGCCTGAAAGCGTCGATTCTGCCGGCGCGGCGCCGACCGACGTCACGGCTCGGAGACCGACGTCACTCCCCGGCGAGGACGCCCTCGTGGACGACGAACTCGAGCGCGTTCACGAGGTAGTGCGCGACCACGACCACGAGGAGGCTGCCCGAGAGCACGAACGCTGCCGCGAGGACGACGCCGAGAGCGCCCGTGACGAGGACGCCCAGTCGCCCCTGCGCGCCGTGCCCGAGTCCGAACAGGACCGAGGACGCGACCGCGAGCAGCCACGGCGACACGCCGAACCCGGTCGAGAGCGCGCCGACGAGCACCCCGCGGAACAGGAGTTCCTCGAACGCGGCGACGATCGGGAGGACGCCACCGAGGAGGACGACCCAGCCGGCTCGCGACGTCGGCGCGAGCAACTCCCGCAACTCCTCGCTCCGCCCGAAGCCCGCCGCGTCCGCGAGCGAACTTCCCGCCTCGTTCACCGCGTACAACGCCACGCCGAGCGCGACACCGACCACCAGCAACCCGCCGGAGAGGTCGGCGTCCCCGACTCCGAGCGCGCCACGCGGAACCTCCGCGAGCACCGCCGCAGCGACGAGAACGACCGCGAACACGCCCTGCGAGAACGCCACGTTCAACAACAACATCGGTTGCGAGAGCGCCGGCTCCCCGGACCGCGCTAGCACTCGCTCGCGGACGCCCGGTACCGCGACCGCGTCCTCGACCTCGACGTCCGCCCCGAACTCGCGGGGCGCGACCGCCGCGACCGCATCCGGATCGACCTCGGTCGTCTCCACCGTCTCGCTATCGACCGCGTCGACCCCAGTCGTCTCCACCGTCTCGCTATCGACCGCGTCGACCCCAGTTGTCTCCACCGTCTCGCTATCGACCGGTTCCTCGCCGGTTCCCGCCTCGACGCCGACCCGCTCGTAGCCGGTTCCCGCCTCGACGTCGTCCGAGTCACCGAAGCGCTGGCTGGTCGTATGCGACGCAAGCAACAAGAGAACGGTGACGACGCCCGCGACCGACGCGAACGCCGTCCACGCCGTCACGGCGCGTTACTGCGGGCTCGGCGACCCGCTCCCGGTCCGGCCGACCTTCTGTTCGAGGGCCTTCCCGGTGATGTTCTTCAGGCGGTCGACGAGCGAGTCCTTCTCCGTCTCACCCGTCAGCGCGATCTCGAGGACCTCGCTGATGTGGTTCACGGGGATGACCTCGATCATCTCCTCGTACTCGTCCTCGATCATCACGTCCTGCAGGTTCGCAGCCGGGATGATGACCGTGTCGAGGCCCGCCTTCGCCGCAGCCTCGATCTTGTGCGTGACGCCACCGACGGGGAGGACGTCACCGCGCACCGAGAGCGACCCCGTCATCGCGAGACTCTGGTCCACGGGGACCTCCTCGAGTGCGGAGATGACGGCGGTCGCGACCGTGATGGACGCGGAGTCGCCGTCCACACCCTGCTGGCCCGCCTGCACGAACTGGATGTGGATGTCCTTCTCGCTGATGTCCTCGTCGCTGAACTTCTTGATGATCGCGGAGACGTTCTGCACTGCCTCCTCCGCCATCTCCTGCAGTTTCCCGGTGGCGATGACCTGCCCGGGGCCCTGCGAGGGCGCGACCTCGGCCATCACGGGGAGGACGATACCGGAGTCCTCGCCCATGACCGCGAGACCGTTCACGCGACCGACCACGTCGCCCTCCGAAACGGTGAGCTCGTAGTCCTTGCGGCGCTCGATGTAGTCGTCCGCGAGCTGCTGCTCGATGGAGCGACTCCGGCGCTTCGCACGCAGGACGTCCTCCCGCGTCGTGTGCTCGCGGTCCTCCGCGCGAGCGATGTCACCGCTCACGCGAACGAGTCCGCCGAGGTCGCGCAGTTTGAGGGTGAGGTGCTCCTTGCGGCCCGCGCGACGCCGGGCTTCGAGGATGATCTCCTCGACCGCCGAACGCGTGAAGTGCGGGAGCCGCCCGTCCTTCTCGACCTCCTGCGCAATGAAGCGCGCGTACTTCCGGCGCGTCTCCGGGGTGTCCTCGATGGTGTCGTCCATGTACACCTCGTACCCGTACCCCTTGATGCGGGAGCGGAGCGCCGGGTGCATGTTCTCCATCGCGTCGAGGTTCCCCGCCGCGACCATGATGAAGTCGCAGGGAACGGGTTCGGTCTGCACCATCGCACCAGACGACCGCTCAGACTGGCCCGTGATGGAGAACTTCCCCTCCTGGATGGCCGTCATGAGCTTCTGCTGGCTGCGGATGTCGAGCGTGTTGATCTCGTCGACGAACAGCACGCCCTTGTTCGCCTTGTGGATGGCGCCGGGTTCGACGCGGTCGTGACTCGGCGTCTCCATCCCACCGCTCTGGAACGGGTCGTGGCGGACGTCACCGAGGAGCGCACCGGCGTGCGCACCGGTCGCGTCCTCGAACGGCGCCGTCTGCTGGTCGGAGTTGTTCACCACGAGGTTCGGGATCATCGAGTCCGTCGACCGGCTCGAGTACCGGAATGCGAGGAACACGACCCCAGCCGCGAGGATACCCAGCAGGAGGCTGCCCTGGATGAGCGCGTACCCCAGCACGACCGCGACGATGATGTACATGAGGAACTGCCGCATCTGGTTGCGCTTGCGGGCGTCCTCCTTGTGCGCCTCGATGATCTGGTCGCCCTTCCCCGCGGGAACCGTTCGGACCTTCGGCGCGTTCCCGTCGTCGGGGTTGTGGTAGACGAGGATGTCCTGGAGGTCCTCCTTCGGGAGGAGTTGACTCATCGCCTTCGCGAGCATCGACTTCCCCGTCCCCGGGGAGCCGATCATCATCACGTGGCGGCGCTGCTTCGCGGCCTTCTTGACGATGTCGCGCGCCTCGTCCTGGCCGATGACCTGATCCACGAGTCGTTCGGGGACCTCGATCTCGTCGGTGCTCTCGATCTGGAGGCCACCGAGGAGGTCGTCGTCGGCGACCTCCTCGTCTATCTCTGCGTCGACTTCGACGTCGCTCCCGAGCCGGTCGATGTCCGGGCCGGTCGGTTCGTCGGAGCCAGCGTCGGACTCGCCGGAGTCGTCGACTCCGGTTTCGGGGCCGCCGGGGACGCCCAGGTCCGGGTGCTCGTCCCGGGGGACGTCCGTGTCCGGCTGACCGCTCCCCTCCTCGACCTCGTCGGTCGATTCGGGGCGTCCGTCGGTGGTGTCGCTGTCTTTGCTCATAGAAGTGATTCGCTAATCGAACGGAAGGGATTCGGACTGATATACTTTCCTCCTACCCATCGCGCCACCCGCATGGACTTTTCGCCGTCGAGACGCCTCCTACGTCCGGTTCACGCGTCGAGCGTCTTCCAGCACCGTTATAAATCAGCGTCGTGCAGGGTGAGACATGACGCGGGGTTTCTACATCGGTCGCTTCCAGCCCTACCACAACGGGCACCATAGCATGGTCGCCGAGATCGCGGAGGACGTCGACGAGCTCGTTCTCGGCATCGGGAGCGCCGGTGATTCCCACACGACCCACGACCCGTTCACCGCCGGGGAGCGCATCATGATGCTCACGAAGTCCCTGCGCGAGTTCGACATGACGACGTACGCGGTCCCCATCGAGGACCTCGACCGGAACTCGGTGTGGGTGAGTCACGTCCAGTCGATGTCCCCGGCGTTCGACGTCGCGTACTCGAACAACCCGCTCGTCATCCGGTTGTTCTCGGAGGCGGGTATCGAGGTCCGGCAGTCGCCGATGTTCAACCGCGACGTCCTCGAGGGCACGGAGGTCCGCGACCGCATGATAGCGGGCGAGGACTGGCGGTCGCTCGTCCCGGACGCGGCCGCGGACGTCATCGACGAGATCGAGGGCGTGGACCGCATCCAGCAGGTCGCGGAGACGGACTCGAACGGGTCGAGCGGCGGGAAGGGCGACCGGGACTGACCGGCGGCGTTCGTCGACCGCCGGCGGGAGCGGTGTCGGGCGTTCGGCGAGCGTAGGGTGCCGTGGTCGATGAGCAATCGATAAGCGACCGGTGCGTGAACGCTCGTGTATGATAACGCTCTCTTCTGACTTCGGGTCGCCGTATCCGGCGGCGATGCGGGGGGTCCTGCTGCGGCGGGACCCGGACGCGCGACTGGTGGACGTGAGTCACGAGTTCCCGCGGCAGGACGTGCGCGCGGCGGCGTTCTGGCTGCGCGAGCTCCTCCCGTACTTCCCGCCGGCCGTGCATCTCGTGGTGGTCGACCCGGGTGTGGGAACGGACCGTGCGGCGCTGGCGGTGAAGGCGGGCGAGCACGCGTTCGTCGCGCCCGACAACGGCGTGGTGGTGCCGGCGGCACGGGAACTGCTCGACGACGGCGAGTCGCTGCGCGCGTGGCGTCTCGACGACGCGGACGCGGCGTCGTCGACGTTCCACGGCCGGGACGTGTTCGCGCCGGCGGCCGGGGAACTGCATCGGCTCGGGTTCGGCGAGTTCACGGACCGCGTGGGCGCGGAACGCGTCGAGGAGTTCGAGGACCTCAGACTCCCCGAGGCGTCGGCGACGGAGTCGGGCGCGGTCGGCGAGGTGCTGACGGTGGACGACTTCGGGAACGTCATCACGAACGTCCCCGGACGCGTGCTCGACGGCGTGGAGACGGTGCGCGTGAACGACCGCGAGGTGCCCGCGGTGGAGACGTTCGCGGGAGTTCCGACGGGCCAGTGGCTCGCGACCGTCGGGAGTCACGGCTACGTCGAATGCGACGTCAACCAGGGGCGAGGCGACCGCGCGTTCGACCTCGAACCCGGAGACGACGTGCGCGTGGACCGCGTCGAATGACCGGCGTTCCGTGGATGCCGGTCAGCGCGTTCGACGCCCTGAACTGGCTGGGGTTGCTCGCGTTCGCGCTCGCCGGGGCGCTCGACGGCGCGGACAACGACCTGGACGTGCTCGGCGTCGCCGTCCTCGGTGTCGTCACCGCGCTCGGCGGCGGCATCACGCGCGACCTCCTCGTCGACCGGACGCCGGTCGCGCTCACCGCGACCGCGGACGTCCTCGTCGTCCTCGCGGGCGTCCTCGTCGCGGTCTTCCTCGTCCGGAACGGCCGCCGCATCTCGACGGACTCGCTCGCCGTCCAGATTCCGGACGCCGTCGGGCTGTCGGCGTTCGCCGCGACGGGCGCCATCGTCGCGTGGGATAGCGGACTGTCTGCGTTCGGCGTGCTCGTGTGCGCGATGCTCACCGGGACCGGCGGCGGCGCGATACGGGACCTCCTCGTCGGCCGCACTCCCGGAATCCTCGTCGAGGACTTCTACGCGACGTGCGCGCTCGCCGGCGCCACCGCGTTCTGGCTGCTGCGCTCCGCGGGTGCGCCGCGACCGACGGGCGTCGCCGCGTGCGTCGGTATCGCGTTCGTCCTGCGCGCGCTCGCCATCCGCTACGACTGGCACCTCCCGACCGTCGGGTGAGACGGGCGAGCACGTCCGGCGGCGGGAACGGATGGCGGAAGGACCGCCGTCAGTCGCCGGTGACGCCGTCCTCGACGCGCTCGACGACGTCCTCGGCCTCCGACTCGAGCGCGTCGCGCTCGAAGTACAGGAGTTCCGCGCCGACGACGACGGCGGCGATGACGAGCACGAGCCAGAACGTCTCGCGTTCGGCGACGTAGAGGTGCGCGAACATCAGCGGGAAGAACGCGAGCGCGCCGACGGCGCCGACCGCGGGCGGCACCGGGTGGACGTCGTCGTGGTCGCGCCGGGAGAACGCGAGCGCGCTCGTCCCGCCGAACACGAGGATGAACGCGAGCGACGCGAACGACGTGATGGCGTCGAGCGACCCCCAGGCCGCGAGCGTCGCCGTGACCGCACCGAGGACGAGGACGGTCCGGGTCGGGATGCCGTCCGCGTCGCCGTCACCAACCCGGTCCGGGAGGAGGTCCGCCGAGAGGAGGCCCTTTGCGAAGTGCGCGCTCGAGAACAGCGTCGCGTTGATCGCGCTCCCCGTGGAGAACAGCGCGGACGCGGAGACGACGAGCGCGGCGACGCCGCCGAGCGCCCACGGCGACACCATCATCTCCGCGGCGTCGACGAGCGCCGTGTGCGGGTGCCGTTCGAGCGCTCGCGGGACGAGGTTCGTCGTCACGACCGCGACGAGGACGTAGATGCCGACCGCGACCGGGATGGACGCGTAGACGGCGCGCCGGATGGTGTCGACGGGGTCCGTGATGCTGTCCTGGTCGTAGAAGAGGAGTTGCCAGCCCTGGAACGCGACGAACGAGATGGCGGCCGCCATGAGCGGCGTCACGGTACCGAGACTCGTCGTGCCGTACGAGAGGGAGACGTCCGGCGAGTACGACCACGCGAACGCGACGCCGACGACGCCGAACGCGACGAGGATGCCGACCTTCGCCGCGACGAGGACCGCCTCCGCGACGCCGGTCGTTCGCGCGCCGAGGAGGTTCAGCGCGACGAAGCCCGCGACCGCGAGCACGGAGACGACGGGGCGGAGCGGGACGCCCATCGCCGCCTCGGGGACGGCGTCGAACCAGAGCGTGAACTCGGCGAACGCGAACGCGTACATCGCCATCGACCCGACGTACCCGACGAGGAGCGTCCATCCGACCATGCCCGCGAGCGTCCCCGTCCCGAGTCGCTTCGAGAGCGGGCCGTCGTCAGCGAACGACTGCACGAACGTCACGCTGCCGCCCGCGCGGTCGCTCGCGGCGTTGAGCGCGTTGTACGAGTATGCGGCCGCGAGTGCGACGACGCCGGCGAGGACGAACGCGACCCACGTCGCCGTCCCGGAGATGCCCGCGACGACGCCGAGCACCGCGTAGATGCCGCCGCCGATCATCCCGCCGAGCGCCATCGACACGGCTCCCGCGAGTCCGAGGTTCTCGGAACTCATCGGTTGTCGATGCTACTGGCGCAGGCCAGGTATGCGTCCGTTCAAAACGCCTAGGTCGTCGACGTCCAGGCCTCGGCGGACTCAGGAGAACAGCACGTCGAAGACGCCCTTCTCGGCCTTCCGGAGGTGCTGGTGGAACGTCGGCGGTGCGATACCGAGCGACCCGGCGACGGCCTCCGCGTTCGCGTCCCGCGGCCACTCGAAGTATCCCGCGTAGTACGCCGCTTCGAGCGCGTGCTGCTGGCGGTCAGTGAGTTCGGTCTCGAGCACCCGGCTGACCGCCGTCACGTCCTCGCGCGACCGCGTCACCTGGACGTGCCGGAGCATCTGCACGTCGGGGTGCACCGCCTCGACCTCGTCGATGACGCGGCGCGCGTCGACCGACGGCGACAGATGCAGCGTCAGTCGGAGGTCGCCGTCCTCGAGGACCGCCTCGGCGACGTCGCCCCCGACCGCCGCGACCGCCGACAGCACCGGCGGGTTCGCGACCCGCAACTCGAACACCACGCTCTCCGTTCGCTCGCGCACCGTCAACGAGCTCTCGTTCGAGTACCCGTCCGCGAGCGCCGCTATCGCCTCGTGCGTCCCCGGCATCCCGCGACCGTAGAGGAGGAACTCGTCGTCGTCCATCGGAACGACGCCCTCGAAGACGACCGACGCGTCCGCGGGCGCCGCCCACTCGTCGGCGGGCACGAAGTCGCGTATCTGGAACTCGAGTTCGACGACGTCGTCGCTCATGAGCGCGCGCTTGCGTTCGGTCGCCGCGATGGCGTGCCCGACGATCTCGCCGAGTCGCCCGAGGACCTCGCGCTCCCGTTCGCCGAACGCATACGGACGCTCGCTGTACACGTTCAGCACGCCGTACGTGGCGTCCTCGTGAACGACCGGGATGGCGGCCGACGACCGGAACCCGGCCTCGTCGGTCGCGTCGCGCCACGGTTCGTGCCGCGAGTCCGACCGGATGTCCCGCGAGATGTGGACGGTCTCGGTGCGGAACGCGCGCCCCGTCGGGCCGTCGCTGCGCTCGTCGTCCGGGTCGACGGTTATCGTCACCGCGTCCAGGTAGTCGTCGACGCCGGCCGACGCGCGGACGTTCACGGTCTGGGACGCGCCGTCGGCGTCGCCGAACCACGCGAACGCGTACGAGTCCGCGGCGGCGAGGTGCTCGCAGACCGCCGCCTCGATGGCGTCGCGCGTGGACTGGTCGACGACGGCGTCGGTGACCTCGGCGACGACCTCGTGCAGTGCGTTCAGCGCGTCGACGTCCTTCCGGTTCCTGACGAGTTCGGTCTCGTACTCGGCGCGCTCGATGGCGCTGGCGAGCGTGTTCGCGATGGACTGGACGAACGTGACGTCGTGCTCGGTGAACTCGCGCCGGTCGGTCGCGTGCGTCCCGAGGATGCCCCACGGGTCGTCGTAGGGCCCGAGGACGGTGCTGATGCCGCTCGCGACGTCGTGGCTCGTCAGGAGCTCCGGGCCCGATATCGCCTCGTGCGCGTCGAGGTCCTCGACGACGACGGGGCGTTCCGTCGAGAGCGTGTGCGCGGCCTGCGATGCGTTCTCGACCGCCGAGACCGTCGCCGTTCCGACGACGCCGTCGTCCCACCCGACGCCCTCCCGTAGTCGGAGCGAGTCCCCGGCGTCGTCGAGTTCAAGCACCTTGCAGTAGTCGGTGCCGAGCGTCTCCGCGACCACCTTCGTCGCGTCGCGGAGCAGGTCGTCGAGCGACTCGGACGCGAGCGCGCGCTGGCCGAGGTCCGCGACGATGGA
Organism: Halorubellus litoreus; assembly: GCF_037081675.1. Taxonomy (GTDB): domain Archaea; phylum Halobacteriota; class Halobacteria; order Halobacteriales; family Natrialbaceae; genus Halorubellus; species Halorubellus litoreus. The sequence continues at coordinate 348,519 of NZ_JAZAQL010000001.1, forward strand.
CTGCTGCTGCATCCGTACCTCGAGTTCGCGCTCGCGTTCCCTGCGCTCGGTGACGTCCCGAACCGCACCGATGCGTTCGTACCCGCCGTTCACGTCCATCAGCGCGAACGTCGCCTCCCCGACCCACGTCTCGCCGTCTGGGCACTCGAGTTCGGTCTCGAGGACGGCCGTCGACCGGTCGGCGGCGACGAGCTCGGCCTCCAGGCGCTTCGCGCGGTCGGCCGTGCGGTCGTTCACGACCGAGGCGACGTCCGTACCGATGATGTCCTCGCGCGGGACCCCTATCATCTCGGCGTACGCCTCGTTCGCGTGCGTGAACGTCCCGGCCTCGTCGACGACGTAGATGCCCTCGTCGACGGTCTCGAGGATGGTCTCGTACCGGTCGACGGCGCGGTCGCGGTCCGCCGGCGCGCCGACCGTCGGAGCCGTTCCGTTGCGGTCGTCGGTCTCGCCTGACGCGTCGGTCGCTGGCGCGCTCGCGTCGCACGGAGTCGCGGTATCGGGCGGCTGCCACCAGACGCGAGCGTTCGCGCCGACCTTCTTCGTCTCGAGATGACCGCTCTCGACGAGTCGCTGCAATCGCGTGTACGTGCTCCGTCGACCGACGTCGAGGGCGTCCGTCACCTCCGCTGTCGTCTGCGGCACGCCGGGGTCGAAGACCGACACGGTCTCGCAGAGCGCGTCGGACAGTGTCGCGTTCGTCATTCGACGGTGTCCTCGCGCCACAGCCGTCTAACTCCATCGACGGAGGTCACCACCTCGGTAGTACGTGAGTGAAGCTATCGGTAACTGGGGGGGAGAGTGCGACCACGCCACCGCAACTCGTGTTCATCTCGTCGGTACTCCCGTGCACGCGGACCGAAGTAGTTCTAGGCGGGGATTTCCTCTGTCGAGGGGTTCGACTACAGTGTCCGCGGTCACACGCGGTCACCCCAAACGCATGATCCACACGAAAACGGACCAGACGACCGAGCAGTCGTCGGGACTGGTGTTCGACGAGAACACCCGCCATCACGTGCTCGCCGACGAGCGCCGGCGAACGGCGTGCAACGTTCTCGCCGAGTGCGAGCAATACGTCCAGCTCAGCGACCTGGCGCACGCGGTCGCCGGGAGCGAGGCGACCGACCGCGAACCCGCGTCCACGGGACGAGTTGGCGTGACCCTCCACCACGTCCACCTGCCGCTCCTGGACGACGTCGGCGCCGTCGACTACGAACCGAGCACCCACCGCGTGACGCCCAACGACGCGGCCCTCGACGAACTCGCCCACTGACACGGACGCCCACCCGCTGACGCCGAGTCGGTCGACCGCGCTCGGACGTATTTTCCGGACGGTTCGCACGACGAGCGGTCGCTTCCTACTGGTACTGTCGGCGAAAGAACGAGTGGTCGGGAGTGAGTGTTCGGGAGTCTCAGTTCGCGGCGATGATGTCGTCGATGCGGACGATCATCGTCGCAGCCTCGGTCGCGGCCGAAACGGCCTCCGCCTTCACCGCAGCGGGGTCGACGACGCCGTACTCGAGGGGGTCAGCGACCGTCGCGGACTCGCCGTCGACGACGACGCCGAGGACGTCGCCGTGCTCGTGGAACGCGCGGAGGTCGACGAGGACGTCGATCGGGTCCATGCCGGCGTTCTCCGCGAGCGTCCGCGGGAGCACCTCGACCGCGTCGGCGAACGCTTCGGCGGCGAGCTGCTGGCGGCCCGTGATGCGCGCGCTGGCGTCGCGGATCGCGTCCGCGATGGCGACCTCGGTCGCGCCCGCGCCGGGGACGACCGCACCGGTCTCCGCGGCGACCGCGACGACGTCGAGCGCGTCGTCGAGCGCACGTTCGAGTTCGTCGACGACGTGCTCGGTGCCGCCGCGGACGAACAGCGTCACGGCGTCGGCGGCCGCGCCGCCCTCGACGAACGCGAGCTCGTCGTCGCCGAACGTCCGAACGCTGATGCGGTCGACGTGCCCGAAGTCGTCGGCGTCGAGGTCGTCGATGCTGCCGAGACGCTTCGAGCCGGTGGCGCGAGCGACCGCTCGCGCGTCGTCGCTCGACAGCTTCTCGAACACGAGGACGCCCTCGTCCGCGAGGAGCGCCGCGACCTGGTCGTCGACGTCGTCCGTGCAGACGACGACGTCGATGCCGGCGTCGACGATGGTCTTCGCGACCGCGCGTCGCTCGGAGTCCTCCGCGTCCATGACCTTCTGGAGCGCCTCCGGCGAGTCGATGCGGTACTCGACGTCGCCGCTCGCCTCCTTCGCGTCGAGGTCGACGTCGAGGATGGCGACGGACGCGTCAGTGACCTCGCGAGGCATCTCGTCGTGCACGCGCTCCTCGTCGAGGACGATACCGGGGACGAGCTCGGTGTCGCTCGCGCTCCCGCCGACCTTCGTGAACACGTGGACGTCGTCTCGCTCGACTGCGTTCTCGTCGGTGGTGACGTGCCCGATGGCGTCGACGACGAGCGCCGCGAGCGCGTCCACGGTGATGCCACCGGTGCCCTTCCCGGTCATCGAGGACGTCGCGACCGCGCGAAGGAGGTCGTCGTCGACGTCGTCGTCGAGTTCGAGCGACTCGATGGTCTCGAGCGCGATGTCGGCGGCGGCGCGGTAGCCCTCGACGATCGCGGTCGGGTGAATGTCGTCGTCGAGGAGCGACTCGGCCTTCGCGAGGAGCTGGCCGCCGAGGACCGCCGCGGTGGTCGTCCCGTCACCGACCTCCTCCTCCTGGGCTTGCGCGAGGTCGACGAGCATCTCCGCCGCAGGGTGCTCGATGTCCATCTCCGAGAGGATGGTCGCGCCGTCGTTCGTGATGACGACGTTCCCCGAAGAGTCGACGAGGAGCTTGTCCATCCCGCGCGGCCCGAGCGTCGTGCGTACCGCTTCCGCGATGGCGCGACCGGCGGCGATGTTCGAGCCCTGCGCGTCGCTGCCGCGTGTTCGCGTGCTGTCCTCCGCGAGGATGAAGAGTGGCTGTCCGCCCGTGCTGCGTCGTGCGTAGGATGCCTGAGACATGTGTAATACTCACTACTTATTGGTTCGATGTCGTATATCTACTTTTCCCCAGAATCCCGACGCTTGCATGCGATTCGCACGCCAGCTTCGTGGCCGCACCGAGACCTGTCGCATCGCCAGGCCGTGGCCGGTAACGACTTACGGACGGCCGGGGAACTCCGGAGCAGATGCTGGAGTTGGAACACCGGTTCCGCGTGGTCGACGTCCACGCCACGCTCGCACCGGACCGAGACGACGGCGACCGCGCACGCGCCGTCGACCCGGACCGACTGGAACGCGAGATGCGTCAAGCCGGAATCGTCCGGACCGTCGTCTTCCCCGAGACGCGCAACGCGGACACCGACTACCTCACCGCGAACAACGGCGTCGCACGACGAAGCGTCGAACGACCGTTCGTCGCGTTCGCACGCCTCACCGGCCCCCGGGACCCCGGGACGGCCGCGACGAGTCGCCTGAAGAACCTCGCCGCGCGCCGCCGCGACCACCACACCGACCCCGAGACCGTCGAACAGTACGCGTACGACGACCGCTTCCACGGGTTCGTCCTCGACCCCGCGACCGACGGCCTCCCCGACGACGCCGTCCTCGACGCCCTCGAGGACGTCGACCTCCCCGTCATCGTCCAGGGCGGCAGCGACTTCCCACCGACGGACGTCGCCGACACCCTCCTCTCGCGGTCGTTCACCGTCGTCCTCGCCGGCTTCGGCGGATACCCGCTCCAGGCGGACCTGATGCACGACGCCATCTCCCTCCTGGACCGCTACGACGACTGCTACCTCGACACCAGCCACGTCCGGTTCCGCGACCCCCTCGAACGCGCGCTCATGGAGCACCCCGACCGCGTCCTGTTCGGGAGCGGCGTCCCCGACGCGCACCCGAACGTCGCCATCATGGAGGTGCTGACGCTCGACGTCAGCGAGGACAAGATGCGTCGCGCGTTCTCGAAGAACGCCACCAGGATCGTCCCGGAACTCGCGTCCGACGGCAGCTGAGCTCGCCAGCGACGCGACCCTCGGACGTCAGCGACGGACAGTCCCTCAGAGTTCGTAGCGAGTGACCGCGCGGTCCGCGCGCGAAGAGATACCGTTCGGGTTCCGCGAATCCGCGGGCATCCGCTTTCGCGCGGCGAGCCCGTCCTTCGTGCCGACGGCGATGCCCTCGAAGACGCCCTTCCCGTTCGCGAGCCACGCCGACGGCGTGCTCCCACCACCGAGGACGTCCCGGAGCGCGCGCGCACCATCGAACGCCGCGGTCTTCGCGGTATGCGCGAGCGCACCGGGATGGACGCCGTAGTTCTTCGCGAGCCGGTACGCGAGCGACCGGTACTTCGTCCCCCAGTCAGCCGGCTCGCGACCGCCGTCCGTCTGGAACTCACCGCGCACGCACACGTCGGCGTTCCACGCGACGTCGAAGTCGAGCGCCGCGATGCGATGCGAGACGTCCCGCGACCCACCCGTCTCCAGGTACTCGTCGAACCCGTCCACGGCGTCCAGCGCCTCGCGCGTGAACGCGCCGTTGTCGCCGTTGACGAACGTCACGTCCCGTCCTGCGACCGTCCACGTCTCCCGTGATTCCGTCGTCACGCCCGCGCGGACCGTGCGATGCGTCGGGCCCGTGACGACGTCCGCGCCCGCCTCGACGCTCTCCAGGATAGCGTCCGCCCAGCCGTCCTCAACCGCGAGGTCGTACCGCAGGAACGCGACGACGTCACCGCCTGCCGCCTGGACGCCCGCGTTCCGCGCGACGTTCAGGTTCCGCTCCGAGATCTCCACGAGGACGTCGACGTCGTCGCGGTCGCGGACCATCCCCGTCGTGCCGTCCGAGGACGGGCCGTTCACGACCACGACCTCGGCGTCCGGGGCGTCCGCCGCGAGCGCGTCGAGCGCTCGCACGAGTTGCTCCCGGCCGTTCAGCGTCGACACGACAACCGAGAGGTGCATAGCGCATCGAAGGACGGACTCGTATAAAAATCGTCTCCTCTCGACCAGACGACCACGAAACCCGAGAGAATCACCCCGCAAATACCCAGATTGTGAACTGAAACCCGATTCCCGGGCGTGATTTCAGAAGGGAAACGGCCAGAGAGTACGAGAGCGATGCACCGTAGACCGGGCATGTGGCGCTGGAGAACGGGCGCGTTCCGCTGGAGAGCAGTAGCCGAGGAGTCGGCTAGACGCGCGTGTCCCAGTACGAGACCGACGCGAGCCGGTCGAGCCCGGGGACGGACAGGAGCTTCGTGTCGAGCGACCGGAACGCGCTCGCGACGTCGTCCGGTATCTGCCGGTAGAAGCCGTAGGGGAACACGAAGTCGTGCTCGGCGTTCACGAGTTCGAGGTTCGACTTCTCCAGCAGCGAGTCGACCTCGTAGCGCGAGTAGAGCCGCGACCCCATCGGGAGCGCCCAGTTGTAGATCGAGCGCGTCGAGAACCGGTTGAACGTGTCGAAGAACACCTGGTCGTTCGAGACGCGCCGGAGCTCCGCGAGGAACGACTTCGGGGTGTCCGCGAGATGGAAGAACCGCATGGCGACGACGCTATCGAAGTGGTCGTCGGGGAACGGCAGACGCGCAGCGTCCCCGCGCATGAACTCGAGCGTGTCCGATACGCCCGCTGCCTGTGCCTTCTGACGGCCCTCCTCGAGCATCGCGGCGGAGATGTCCATGCCGACGATGTCCGCGCCACGTTCGGCGAGCATCACGGTGAAGCGGCCGGTCCCGCACGCGACCTCCAGCACGCGCTTGTCCTCGAGCGGACCGAGCGCGTCCAGTACCGCCTCCTTCTCGCGGCGGTCGATGAGGCGACCGCCTCGCGAGAAGCGCTTGTCGTCGTACTCCGCGGCCACGTCGTCGGCCTGGTACCACTCCTGTCCCTTCACTGTATCCCTCGGTAGGCCACTGCGGGGATAAAACGGTACTGAACTTTCGCCACGCACGTATTTGTGCCGCGGTACCGTACCGCACAGTATGGCGCACTGTAGACACTGCGACTCCGACGTCGACGTGGAAGCGCTCGTCCGCCACGAGCGAGACGGCCTCCTGCGCGTTCACTGCCCCGACTGCAACGGGATGCTCGGCGCGTACCGCGACCCGTCGACGCCGCGGTCGCGGTAAGCGAAGCCAGCCACGGAGCGCGGCCTCGACCGACAGGTCGTCACCCGCTGGTGACGACGCGGTCCGGCTCGATCCGGATGACGACCCGCGGCCCGCGCTCCTCGCCCTTGTGCGGGTACTCCTCGCGCTCGAAGTACCGCCGGGTGAGCGAGTCGATGTGCTCGTACGAGTCGTCGTCATCCACGGCGACGACCTCACCCCGCACGGACACGTACCGGTAGGGATCCTCGGGGTCGCTCACCTCGATACCGACCTTCGGGTCGCGCTCGACGTTCCGTTCCTTCTGACGGCCACGGGCGGTGTTCACGAGCACGTGCCCGCGTTCGTCGTCGTAATCCACCCAGACCGGCGTCACCTGGGGCGTCCCGTCCGGCATCAGCGTCGCGAAGTGCGCGAACGACTTGCGCTCGAACAGGTCGTGGAACTCGGGCGGGATCTCGGCCATGCTCGACGCCTCGCGCGCCGTCGACAAAAGCCGTCGCCCCCGGGCAACGCCGACCGGCTCGCGCCGCACCGAACGACGTCCTTCGCACGCGCCGAACCAACTCTTACTCCGAGCGACGAACCCACTTAAACACCCCTCCTTCCTTGGTAATAATACACCTTATATTGTTCGTACAGTTTGTATCCCACTGTAGCCAACCTTTAACACTGACCTTCGCTGTCACGGTGGTATGAGCATGAGTGCCGCGGACGACCGCTCGCAGAACGACGACGTACTCTCAGACGCCGAATACCGCGACCGCCTGCGCGAACTCCCCCCGAGCGCGAAGCTCGTCTCGAAGGTCCTCGAGAGCGACTCCCCGCTCTCCCAGGGCCAGCTCGCCGAGGAGTCGCTCCTCCCCGACCGCACCGTCCGGTACGCCCTCAACCGCCTCGAGGACGAGGACCTCGTGAACTCGCGGTACTCCTTCCAGGACGCCCGCAAGCAGGTCTACTACCTCAACGTCTAAGCGGATACCAAACACCCTCAGAGCGAAACCGACGCACCGACGACCGACCACAGCCACCCTCGCCGCCGACCACTCCCTCTCCACTCCGTTGACGTCGAGTGCCCGCTATCGATTCCGTCGACGTCGACCGCCAGCACTTATCAACGACCGCTCCTTGCGCACTCGCATGAAGGTCACGCGCGTTCCCGTCGAGGTCGCGACGCGAGCCCCGACCGGGTCGACGAACGCGTACGTCGTCGGCGAGGACCCAGCGGTCCTCGTCGACCCGGCAGCGCGCACCGACGCGCTCGACGACGCCGTCGCCGGGCGGGGCGTCGAGCACGTCGCCGTCACCCATACGCACCCCGACCACGTCGGCGCGGTCGCGCACTACGCGGACGCTCTGGATGCGACGACGCACGCTCGCTACGGCCGCACCGAACTCTTCGCGGCCGCGACCGGCGTCGACGCCGACGAGACGTTCCGCGAAGGCACCACGTTCGCGGGCGTGACCGTCCTGGACACGCCCGGGCACGCCGTCGACCACGTCGCGTTCGCGGCGGACGACGCGGTCCTCTGCGGTGACCTCGCGGTCGCCGCCGGGAGCGTCGTCGTCGGCCACCCCGAGGGCGACCTCCGCGCGTACCTCACCGCGCTCCGCCGCCTGCACGCGATGGCGCCCGACGTCCTCCATCCCGGGCACGGCCCGACCATCGAGAACCCGCGCGAGACGTGCGAGCGACTGCTCGCGCATCGCCTCGACCGCGAGCGCGCCGTGCTCGACGCCATCCGGAACGGCGCCGGCACCGTTCCCGCAATCACCGACGCCGCGTACGAGAAGGACGTCAGCGACGTCCGCGACCTCGCCGAAGCCACCGTGCACGCGCACGTCCAGAAGCTCGTCCACGAGGGCCGCGCCCGCTGGGAGGGCGGCCGCGTTCGACCCGGCACCTGACTGACGCCCACCACCAGTTCAAGTGAGATGCCGCGGCGAACGGCGGCGTGACGTGACGGTCGACCCGAGCGCGGACGAGACGGGAGCGCGGACCACCCGCTCGGGAGACCCCGATACCCCCCAGCGGTCCGCCTGTTCGCCAACGAATCCCGCAGTGGCCACCGTCGCGACCGCGACGACGAGCGGCTTTTGTTCGTGCGCGCCGTCGGCGACGACGTGGACTCCCTGGAGACCGAACTCGGCCGCGCTCGCGACCTCGACACCGCCGAGCTCGCCGACGCCATCGAGACCATCGGGTTCGAGTGCACGCGCTGTGGCGCGTGCTGCAAGAGCGAGGCCGACGACCCCCACACTGCGACCGTGTTCCCGGAGGAGGTCCGGACGCTCCAGGGGGTAAACGACGATGCAGACGCCGGTTCGGACGAGGCCTACGACTGGCGCGACGTCGCCCGCCCGATGCCGTACGGCCTGGAGGAGACACAGGACGGCACCGTCAGTGGCGAGACGTTCGAGTGGGCGCTCCAGACGGACGCCTGCGGCGACTGCACGTTCTACGAGGAGGACGCCGACGGGACCGGCGCGTGCACCGTCCACGAGGACCGACCGCTCATCTGCGAGACGTATCCCTTCAGCGTCGCGCTCGGCGGCACCTCCCAGCCGATGGGTGACGCCGTCGACGAAGCCGGGATGGTTCGCGCTCACGAATGCGAGGGCCTCGGTCGCGACATCGCGCGCGAGGACGCGGAAGCACTCGCTGCGGCACTCAAGGAGCGCGCCGTCCGCGAACTCGAGGAAGCGATCGGCGTCCGCGACAACTACGAGCCAGTCGACGCCGGCGACGGCGTCGTCGTCCACGACTCAGAGGGCGCGAAACGCGAGGACGGCACGCCACTCGACGACGAGACACCCGGCGAGGACACCTGAACGTCGACCGCAACGGAGCGTTCTCACGCACCCTCAAATGATGGGTGTCTTTTATTGTGGCGTGGCAGTGTACGTTCAGACGAGATGAGTCAGTCAGTCGAGTACCGGTTCGAGTGCCCGGAATGCGCCGAATCCATCGACGTCAACGAGTCGATGAAGGAGGCCATCCAGGCGCACGGCTGCGTCGTCTGCGGCACGCCCGCGCCCGACGGCGCGTTCCAGCCGTGACCACTCGAACCAACGCCCTCGTCCGAACACCCGCCGGTGGCCTCGTCACTCGGAGACGTTCCGTCGACCCGTGACCGAGTCCGGAACGAGCTTGTTCACCGTGAACTCGATGTCCTCCTTCGCTTGCTCCCACACCTCGAACTCCGGCGTCCGCGCCTTCCCGAGTCGTTCCACGTCCGTCGGCGTCAACTCGTCCTTCGGGATGCGGACGAGTTCACCAGACACGACGACGCTCTTGATGTCGATAGACCCGTCGTCGGCCGCGCGTTCCTCGTACACGACGAGCTGTGCGGGACACGGTTCGTCGACGTACTCGGCCTTCGTGCTGTCGTCGTCGTACCCGAGGCGCAGGTAGAACTCGCCGTCGTCGGTCGCGAACCCGTACGAGACCGGGAACGAGTACGGGACGTCACCGCGAGCGAGTGAGAGCACGCCAGTCCCGCCGTCGCCGAGGAACGCCTCGATCTCCGTCGTCGTCAGCGATACGCTACGTACGTCGGCCATCACGAGATACTCCGGACGTGGCGCACGTAAAACCCGTGGGGTTGCGGTGACCGCACTCGGTGGTCATTCGAGGATGGCGTCGAGGAGCTTGCTCTGTGCGGCGGCGAGGTGCTCGCTGAACGTCGACCGCGTGATGTCGAGTTCGGTCGCGACCTCGCCGGCGTTCGCGCCCTTCGGGTGCCGGAAGTATCCCATCCGGTGTGCGGTCTGGAGGACCTCGAGCTGGCGGTCGGTGAGGCGACCGCGGTCGACGAACACGAGGTTGTGCGCGCCGGCGTCGCCCGTCGACCGGAGGAGGCGTTTGACGTCGAGCGACGGGAACTGCTCGCGGAGGTCGCCGACGAGCGCCTGCAGGTCGGTCATGTCGGGGACGTGGAAGGTGACGTGGACGCCGTCGTCGCGGATGGCGACGTCGACGGTCGGGCAGTCGTGGGCTTCGACGACCTCGCACGGGCAGGCGACGTCGCGCTCCCGTTCGAACCGGTAGGTGGCGTGGTCGCCGTAGTCGAACACGAGCGTCGGGGTGACGTCCGCAGTGGCGCCGGTGTCGCCAGCGCGGGCGTCTGGCGGGCCGGTGGGTTTGTCCGCGCTGTCGGTGGTCTCGGCGTCGTCGCCGTCGACTGCCGGGGTGCCGCCGACGTCGATACCGACGGGGTCGGCGAGGAGGAACTCCTCGACGACGCGGTCGCCGTCGCCGGAGACCGCGCGGGTGACGTCCTCGGCCGTCGTGCCGGTCTCGTCGACGACGCGCGTCGCCGGACAGCCCGTGGGGCCGTCGACGCGTATCTCGGCGCGGATGCCGTCGCTCATGTCCGTGCCGTCTCGACGCATCCTCCTAATTCCTTCCCCGGTGGTATTTAAACCCCCATCGTTCTATGGGTGTCAAGACGAGAGGCGCCCGTCAGTATGTTGTAGTAAGAACGACCCCATGTCCGCACAGCGCGCTCCCGAACAGATTGGTATCGAGCAGACGACCGAAGTCGACACGGACGCCCTCCTCACGGCACTCCAGGACGAGGACTGTCGTGCCATCGTCGAGGCGGTCGAGGACGAGGCGCTCTCGGCGAGCGAACTCGCGGAGGAATGCGACCTCCCGACGTCGACGACGTACCGCAAACTCGACACGCTCACGGACGCCGCGTTGCTCGACGAACGCCTCCGGCTGTCGTCGTCGGGCTCGCACGAACGCGAGTACGTCGCGGGCCACGTCGACCTCACCATCTCCGTCGGCTCCGGCGCGACCGTCGACGTGGAGGCGGAGACGAACGCCGCGGACCAGCTCCGCGCACACTCGATGGCGGACTGACCACCGCCGTTCCGCACGCTCAACCAGTCCTCTGCGACGGACCGCCGCCGGGGCGTGACCTCTAGATTCCTTTGCCCATGAGGTGACTGCGGAGGACGTCAGCCTCCTTGTTCCCGGTGCCGGTGTTGACGATGACGACGGTGTCGTCCTCGTCGAACGCGTCGTCCTCGGCGAGCGCCCACGCGCCCGACGCGGCGGCGGCGCACGTCGGCGCCATCTCGAGGCCTTCGTTCTGCGCGACGGAGATGGCGGCGTCGAGTATCTCGTCGTCGCTCGTCGCGACCGCGCGCCCACCGGACTCGCGGACGGCATCGAGGACGAGGTGGCTCGCGCCCGGGTCCGGGATCTCGATGCCGCCACAGATGGTGTCCGGGACGTCCCACGGTTCGTGGCGGTCCTTGCCCTCCTCGAACGCCTTCACGATGGGCGCACAGCCGTCGGCTTGCGCGACGTGGAACGCAGGTTCGTCGTCGACGAGGTCGAGGTCGCGGAACTCGCGGGCGGCCTTGTGCATGCCGACGAGTCCGACGCCACCGCCCGTCGGGTAGACGACGTGGTCGGGCGCCTCGAAGTCGAGTTGCTCGGCGACCTCGCAGTACATCGTCTTCTTGCCCTCGTGGCGGTACGGCGTGACGAACGTCTTCACGCTATACCAGTCGTCGTGCTCGTCCATCGCCTCGGCGTACGCCTCACCGGCGTCCGTGATGCGGCCGCCGACGACGGTCATGTCGCCGCCGTGGACGTTCACCATCGCCTTGTTCGTGAACCCGGAGCGCGCGGGGAGGAAGACGTGCGACTCCAGGCCGGCCCGGCCCGCGTACGCGCTCGCGGCCTGTCCGGCGTTCCCGGCCGACGCGAGCGCGACGTCGGTTGCATCGTGCTGGACGGCCGCTGTCACCGCGGGCGACTGCCCGCGGTCCTTGAACGTCCCCGTCGGATTCCGGCCCTCGTCCTTGATGTACACCGACTCGACGCCGAGTTCGTCCGCGAGGCTCGGACACTCGACGAGCGGCGTCGCACCCTCGTCCATCGACACCGCCGCGGCTCGGGTGAACGGGAGCAGTTCCTCGTAGCGCCACATCGAGTCGAACGGGCGCTCGCGGAGGTCCTCGCGCGTCAGGTCGACGGCGTCGTAGTCGTACGCCGGGTCGAGGATGCCGTCGCACTCCGGGCAGCGATGCGTCGCGGTCTCGGCGTCGAAGCGGTCGCCGCAGTCGACGCACTCCAGGCCGACGAAGGCGTCCGTCGTGTCCATACGCGAGCGTTCGAACGGCCCCGACTAATCCCTGTCCATCGCGGGCCCCGCCCGTGCGAGACGAGTCCCTGTGCATCGCCCCGGCCGCGACGCCAACCATCGACGCGTCACTTCCCCTGGTCGTTATGCCGCCGACGGTCCAACGGCTCGGTATGGACGACGCAGACGTGGTCGTGGTCGGGAGCGGACTGGCCGGACTGGTCGCCGCGCGGCGGCTCGCGGCACGCGGCGCGGACGTCACCGTGTTCGAGCGCGAGCACGACGTCGGCGGGCGGGTTCGCTCCCGTCGCGAGGACGGGTACACGTTCGACCGTGGCTTCCAGGTGCTGTTCACGGCGTACCCCGCGGTCCGTCGGGAGCTGGACCTGGACGCGCTCGACCTCCGGGACTTCCGGCCGGGCGCCATCATCGCTCGCGACGGCCAGCGGTCGGTGCTCGCGGACCCGTTCGGGGACCCCGAAGCCATCGTCGAGTCCGCGCTGAACCGCGAGGTGACGCTCGGGGACAAGGTCCGGACGCTCGCGCTCCGCCGGGACCTCTCGGGCGCGGACCCGGCGACGCTCATCGCGGACGGCGACCGGACGACCCGCGAGTACCTCCGCGACCGCGGGTTCAGCGACCGGTTCGTCGAGCACTTCGCCGCGCCGTTCTACGGCGGTATCACGCTCGACCGGTCGCTGTCGACGAGCTGTGGCGTGTTCGAGTACACGTTCGCGATGCTCTCGCGCGGCCGGACCGTCGTCCCCGCCGACGGGATGGGCGCCATCACCGCCCAGCTCGCCGAGCGCGCCGAGTCCGCGGGCGTGGACGTGGTTCGCGACACGCCGGTCGAGTCCGTGGACGGTCGTCGGGACGGTGCGAGCGTCTCCGTCGACGGGGAGACCGTGAGCGCGGACGCGGTCGTCGTCGCGACCGACCCGGTCGCGGCGCACGCACTGACGGACGTTCACGTCCCGACGGAGGGGAAGGCGTGCGTGACGCTGTGGTTCGCCGCTCCGGACGGCCTCGACCTGGGGACGAAGGGCCGCATCCTCCTGAACGCCGACGACGACCGCCCGAATCAGGTCGTTCACCACACCGAGGTGGCGCCCGAGTACGCGCCCGACGGCGCGGACGTCCTCTCGGCGACGTTCCTCGGCGAGCAGGACGCGAGCGACGACGCGCTCGCCGACGAGGTCCGGTCGACGCTCTCGTCGTGGTATCCGGAACGGCACGTCGAGGGACTGGAGTGCCGGCACGTCGACCGCATCTCGTTCGCGCAGTTCGCGCAACCGCCGGGGTTCCAGGCCGACCTCCCGGGCGTCCGCGACCCGGACGGCCGCGTCTACCTCGCCGGCGACTACACGCGCTGGTCGAGCATCCAGGGCGCCCTGGAGAGCGGGCGCGTCGCCGCGGAGGCCGTGGCCGCCGACACCTGACTGGGCCGCCCGAGCGTCCGATATCGGCTTCTCAGAGGTACGCGCGGAGCGCTCGGAGCGGCGGGAACCACAGCGCCTCGTCGGTGTCGGCGTCGTAGACGACCGGCCGCAACGCGTTCGCGTTCGTGACGAGTGGCGACGAGAAGTCGTCGGTCCACATCCCGTTCACCTCGACGCCTGCGGCGAGTTCCGTGAAACTGGGGAGCATCAGGACGTCGCTCCCGCGGTACGTCCCCGGCCCGTAGAGGTACGTCGGACGACGCTGCCCTTCGATGTCGATCGTCGGATGGTCGTGTCCGACGACGAAGAGCGAGGCGTCGGTCGTGGACGCGTCCCCGGCATCGGATCCGGCGGCCTCGCCGGGTGGTTCGTGGCCGTGACAGACGACGACGTCGTCGAACCGGAAGCACGCCGGCGTGGGCGCATCGAGAACGCCGGGGAGTTGCGGGTCGTGATTCCCCGGGGTCGCGACGAGGTCCGCGCCCGCAGCGGCGACGACGTCGACGAGTTCGTCGAGCGTCTCCCGGACGACCGCGGGAACGTACTCGAAGCGATGGAGGACGTCGCCCGCGAACACCACGGTCTCGGGCGCGAACGCGTCGAGGAGCGCGACGAGACGGTCCCGGAGGTGCGCTCGCTCCCCGACCGGGAAGTCGACGTCGCTCGCGTCCGCTCGCCCGACGTGGAGGTCCGCGAGCACGAGCACGTCGCTCCGCGAGAAGAACACGGCACGGTCACGGAACGCGACGTCGTCGCGGCCGGTCGACGCGGACGACTCGCTCGCGGTCATCGACCGGCGAACGCACCCGGCGCGACCGCGACGGTCATTCCCCGCCGTCGGCGCGCACCGCCGGGTCCTCGACGTCGAGCGCGCTCTCCAGGTCGTACTCGCTCCCGGTCGCGACGAACAGGACCTCCTCGAGGACGCCCAGCATCTCCGGGAGCTCCCGGACGACGATCCACGTGATGCCGACGAGCGCGAACACCGACCCGGTCTGCGAGAGGACGTTGTGCGCGAACCAGAACGACGCGTGCGTCGCCTCCACGCCCGCCAGCGCCGCCAGGTCCACGACGGGGTCCTGGAGGAACCAGCCCTTCCCAGCAGCGATGGCGACGAACACGTTCCGAACCCAGTTCAGCACCCAGATGATGCCGACGGCGAGCGCGAACGACTTCAGTTTCCGCCGAATCGGCGCCTCGACCGCGGCGATGAGACCCGCGAAGATCGCGATCGAGCCGATGCCCGTGCAGGCGTACACGATGTACGTCGCGAACTCACTGAACACGAACATGTTGTGGTAGCCGAACTCGGGACCGGTCGTGTACTCGGGATTGTACCCGAGCAACTGGATGCCCCAGTACGTCTGGTCGGCGACGAGCTCGATGAGGAACTCCCGGACCGCAGGTATCGCCTGCGTCGGATAGTAGATGACGCCCATCAGGAGCACCGCTCGCGACAGCGTGTACAGTCCCTCGCGGCCGTTCCACAGGAGATAGCCCGTGTAGAGGCACGCCGGCACGGCGACGATGGCGAGCACGCCCTCGATCGCCGACGCTTTCGTGAACAGGAAGTGCGGCGCGACGACGCCCCAGAACGCCGCGAACAACGCCCACGCACCGGCGTACGCGTACCGGGCGACGCCACGGCGTCGAGCCACGTCGAGGACGGCACCGACGAGGAACGCGGCGAGGACGAGCCACCCGAGGAGGTCAGAGCCGACGGTGACACCACCGACGCTGACGGACTCGACGGACAGCGGAATCGACATACACGAATCGAGGTCGCGTCGGCATATAGACCTGTTGCCCTCGTGTCGAGGGTGCTCACGACCGCGTTTCGAACGCGCTCGCGACCGCCACAGCATGCAGTCGGCCGTCGCTGGCCTACCGAGCGCGCAGTCCGCCGTCGTCGACCTACCGGGCGCGCGACCGCGTCGTCGGCGTCCTCTCCCCGTCGACGTCGGCTTCGACGTCCGGGTCGGCGTGCGCCTTCGCGGTCGCGTACGCCTCTCGGACGCGCGTGAACGCGTCCTCGGTCCCACCGTGGTCCGGGTGCGCCTCCTTCACGCGGTCGCGGTACGCCGACCGAACCGCGTCCACGTCCGCCGACGGCGACAACCCGAGCGCGTCGAACGCCTCCCGGACGACGGCTTCCGGGTCGGCGTCCTCGTCGTACCACTCCACGACCGGGACGTCGAACGGCAACCGGCCACCGAGGTGATGCCCGTGCATCTCGTGCTCGCACAGCACCGTCGCCGTCCCCGTCGCCTGCAGTCGGAAGTACGCCTTCGCGTCGAACGTCACCGCGACGTCGCGCTCGGGCAGATAGAACGCGACCGACTCGCCCTCGAGCTCGTGGTCCTCCAGGAACGACTCCTCGATAGCGTCGAGGTACTCTCGGATCTCGACGCGGCGACGCCCCTCGCTCGAGACCGACGCCCCAGACCCGTGATCCGCGCGTCCGGCGTCGTCGAACAACCACTCCGCGACCGCGAACGTGCACGCTGCGACGACCGTGAACGCACCCGCGAGCGACGCGCCAGCCACCACCCACGGCGGCAGACCCGTCACCCACTCGAAGAGTTCGACCCCGTACACGACTGTTCGGCTGACGATAGGGGACGCGCGCACAAATGTGCCACGCCGACACGCGTCAACCCCACGACACCCCTCGGACGACCACACCCGCACGCCACCGTCCACGCGACACCGTCAGCGCCACATCCCACGATTTTTGACCCCACGCACGTCAACGAACACGACATGAAGGTCCCGAGACGCCACCTCCTCCGCACCGCCGGCGCCAGCGCGCTCGCCGGCACCACCGCACTCGCCGGCTGCCAGACGCTCACCGAGACACCACACCTCCTCGTCGTCGAGAACGAGACCGACACCACGCACACCGTCACCGTCGTCGTCCGCCGCGCGACCGACGGCACCACCAGCGAGCCACGCACCGAGACCACGGGCACGAGCTCGCGCTTCGTCGTCGACTTCACGTACGACGTCCCCGCCGGCGGCCGACAGGAAGGCCCTGGCGTCCTCCCGACGGGCGACACCTACGAGGTCGTCGCCAGCACGCCCGACCTCGGCACCGGTCGCACCACGTACACCGACCGCGAGAGCGTCCGCATCACGCTCGCCGACGACACCATCACCGCCGAGACGTTCAACCCCAGCTGAATCGACGGCGACGGCGACGACCACCGCTGGCGCTACCAGCGCCACGCTCGACAGAAAACCCGGTCGTGAACGGCCAGCCCTACCCGATGTACCGGAGGTCGTCGTCAGTGACCTGCGGCGACTGCTGTTGCTCCATCTGCTGGATCTTCTCGATGACGTCCTCCATCTCGTCCGCGCGCTCCTCCAGGGACTCGTACTCGATCTCGATCTCGAACAGCTCGACGAGCACCTCCAGAACCGCACGCGCGCTCTTCGGGTCGACGAGATACCCGGACGTCTCGCCCATCAGGCACGCCGCGTCCATCCCGCGGCGGCCACCGAGCCCGAGCACGAGCCCGGACACGCCGACGATACCACCCGCGGGTTCGTCCTCCCGGAACTCCACGCCGACGTCCTCCAGGGCCTCGACGCGCGCCTCGCTCGACGCCGCACCGAGCACGTCGTACTCCTCGATGAGCTCGCCCGTCGGCACCCCACCGAGCGCGTACGCCGACTCGCACCCGAACTCAGCGGCGATGTCGAGGAACGCGTCCGCCATCCGATAATGGCCCTCGTTACTCTGGGCCTGATGGTCGCCCGTCAGAATCAGGAGGTCGCGACCGTCGGTCTCGACCGCGTGGAACTCCGCGTGCGTCAACTCCGCCACGCCGTCGTCGCCGACGTCCACCTGCGGCGGCAGGTCGTTCGAGTACACGCGACGCACGAGCGTCGACTCCAACTCCTCCAGCAGGTGCTCGGCAGCGAGTTTCCCAACGTGCCCAACACCAGGCAGTCCTTCGAGGAACACCGGGTCGTCGAGTTCGACGTCCGCGACCACCTCGATGTCGAGTGCATCCATACGCGCTACTCGCGGGCGCGTCGCTTAAGTTTGCGTCGGTACTCGCCCCAGCGGTCCTCGGGCGAGAACGGCGCCGGCGCCGAGTTCACCGCGTCCGCGCCGCACTCCGGGCACGTCTCGGCGAACGTGTACACCGGTCGGTCGTGCGCGGACGTCCACGCCGAACAGACGCGGATGTCCGAGTGCATCTACTCGTCGTCGGTGTGGCGCTCGCGGTGATAGTCGCCCTCGCCACCGACCGCCTCGATCGCCTCGCGAGCGCGCGCCGCACTCGCCTCCAGTTCGGATTCGGCGGTCTTGTAGTTCGGCGCCTGCACCTTGATGCGGTACTCGGGCGCGCCGACGTACGTCACCGACAGGTCGACCTCGTCGGGGACCTCGTCGTCGCCCTCGCCCGCCTGCATCGCCTCCTTCACGTCGTCCACGCCGTCCGGGTTCGGCGACTCCAGGTCGACGTAGCCCGTGACGTTCACGTACGGCACGGAGACGTTCTCGCGCGCCGTCTCCACGAGCGACGTGATCTCGTCGTCGTCGAGGTCGGTCTTCTCGAGCGCGCTCTCGCCGTGGATCGCCGCCTCCTCGAAGCCGTCGTACAGACTCCCGAACTGGCCGAGGAGTTCGTTCGCCACGCTCGCGTACTGCTCGTCGCTCACGTCCTCGCCGAACGCGAGCAGCATCCAGTTGTCCGCCTTCCGCTCGTTCTTCCAGTCCTGGATCTTGTCCGACCGCTGGTGGTCGTTGACGTCCTTCAGCGACAGGTCGATCTGCTGTGAGGACTCGTCCACGTCGAGGACCTTGCAGACGACGGTCTGACCGACGTTCACGTGGTCGCGGACGTTCTTGATCCAACCGCTCGCGACCTCGCTGATGTGGATGAGCCCGCGCTTGTCCTCGTACTCCTCGAGGTCGACGAAGACGCCGAAGTCCTCGATCTCGTCGATCTTGCCGACGACGAGCTCGCCGTTCTCGGGCCACCCGCTGTACTTCATCGTGCCTCTACGACGCCCGTGACCTCGCCCTCGAGGTCGGCTTTGCCGCCGGTCGGGTGGGCGAGCGTGTGCCCACAGACGGCGCAAGCGACCTCGCTCGAGGCCTTCTCGAAGACGGTCTGTTCGCTCTCACAATCCGGACACGTGACGGTGATGAAACTTCCTGCCATAGATTTACTCCTGGAACTCGAGGCGGCCCGTACGCCATCCTTCGCGGAGGTGGGCCTTCCCGCAGTCGCTGCAGCGGTACTTGAGGTCGGTCTTCTTCGTCGGCTTCTCGCCGGACGGCACCTTCGAGAACTTCCCGGAGTTACCGATCGAGGAGATCGCGCGCTTGCGCTGTCGGCCCTGGACCTTCGTCATGCCTGTGGGGCGACCGCCACGGACCTTCTCCACTTCGTGCTCGTGGTGCTCGTTGCAGTGCGGACAGTACGTGTTGAACCGGCGTGGCATCTTCATGGATATCTACCTTGACGTGGGTTTGTTCGCGGGCGCTTAAAACCGGTACGGTTCACGGCGAACGCGGGTCTGCGTGGAATCCGCTGGATGACGCGTTCTCGGCGGGGTGTGTCGGCGTCGCGGTCGCTGACGGTCAGTTCCCGTCGTCGATGTCGATGGTGCGCCCACCGTCTGCTTCGGCGGTGGCGTCCTGGCTGGCGTCCGTTACGGCGTTCGAGTCGTCGGTATCGGGGTCAGTGGCGTCGGCGCCGACGTCGGTGGTGTCGTTGGCGTCGGTCGCGTTGGCGCCGTTGGGGGTATCGCTCTCGGCGTCGTCGGCCCGGAAGATGCTATCGGGGGTGCGCGCCTCCGAGCCGGTTCCGACGAACGCTTCGCCGACCTGTTCGCGCCACCGGTCGATCTTGTCGATGTCGTCGGACAGGTCGCTGGCGAACGCGGCGACCTCCGTCATCGACTCCTCGCACGTGCGTTCGAGCGTCTCGACGGTCGTCCTGACGGTCGCGAGGTCGTCGTCGACGGTGTCGACGCGGCCGTCGACGCTCGCGATGCGCGCGTCGAGCCGTTCGGTGCGTTCGTCCGCTCGCGACAGGTGCGTGTCGACGGTGTCGAGGCGTTCGACGACGGTGTCGAGGCGGCCGGCGAGCGTGCCCATGCGGTCCTCGACCGATTCGAGGCGCGCGCCGACGTCGGCGTGGCCGCCGCTGGCGTCGTCGAGCGTGGCTTCGAGCGCGTCCACGTCGTCGCTGGCGGCGTCGACGTCTCGACGGAGGCCGTCGACGAGTTCGGTCGCCGTCCCGTGTTCGTCGATGATGGCTTCGAGGCCGTCGGCGTACGCCGCGAAGTCCTCGAGTCGCGCGCGGAGCTGGGCGAGCCGGAGGTCGTCGCTCCGGGCGAACGCGGGCCCGAACGCCTCCTGGAGCGCCGCCGTCTGGTCGTCGGAGAGGGCGTCGGCTTCGACGTCCGCGACGAGGGCGTCCACGAGCGCGCCGTCCGGGAGCGCGTCCGCGATCGTTCGTTCGTCCATCGCCGCGACGACCGCGTCCGGGTCGAGCGCGGCCGCGATCGCTCGTTCGTCCATCGCCTCGACGACAGCCTCTGGGTCGAGTGCGGCCGCGACAGCGCCCGGGTCGATGGCGTCCGCGACCGCGGTGGCGTCGACCGCGCTCGCGACCGCTGCCTGGGACGCTCCCGCGCTTGCCCCGTCGGTCGGCTCGTCGGTCGGTTCGTCGCGGCCGACGGGGTCGACCATGTCTATCTCGGGCGCGTCGATGACGGACTCGACCGTCTTCGGGTCGTCGCAGCGCACGACGTACCCGGTCGTCACCTCCTCGCCCGCGGCGACGATATCGACGAGCGCGACGCGAGCGCGGTCGCCGTCGAGCAACCAGTCGCCGCCTCCGCCGGCGTCGAGGTCGAGCGCGTCCAGCGGGAACGACGCGGCGAGCGACTCCTCGACGCGGATGGCGGCGTCGTCGTCGCGCGTGCTCGTGATGCGATAGTGCACTCGCATGTGGTTGTCGCCCGGCTCGATACCCTTGTCGACGCGGACCCCGTCCGTCTGCGTCGTCGTCGTGTTACTGAGACTGCCTGTGGTTGCCATTGACGCCCCTCTCTACGTTCCTATCACACCCGAACCACCATTAATTTCACGCCTATAATTTTGGAAGCTTAGTCTGGTCCGTCGATGCGTAGCGGGCGTGCCCCGCAGCGGTTCGACACGCTTAATGGCCGCGTATCCGAAGCGCGAGCCATGAAGCGACTCATCATCGACGGGGACCCCGGCGTTCGGAAGGACGCGACCATCGCCTACGACGACGAGGAGTCGATACACGTCTTCAACGTGAACCGACAGGGCGACTGGCACGGCCCCGAGCGCGTCCAGCTCTGGTGTACCGTCGGCACCGAGGACGAGCTCGAGACGTTCCAGACACGCGACTACATCCCGCACCACCTGGAGGTCGACCGCGTCGAGGCCGAAGCGGTCGAAGTGCTCTCCGAGAAGAACAAACTCAACGTCTGACGTCGACTCCTCCCCGTCTCGCCGTACTACCCGAGTAGCGACGCGACCACGGGTCGAGTAACCGCGACGGACGCGTTCGTGGACGCGTCCGCGTCGGACGCCGTCTCGTCGTCGACGAGCGCGCCCCGGTCGACGGCGTACACGACGACGTCGCCCCAGCGCTGCACGCGCTCGATGCCGGGGTCGGCGGCGAGGTCCGCGACGTCGTACCGCGAGCGCTCGTTCGGCCCGACGTAGACGTACGCGACGTCGTACTCGCGGAGGACGGTCGCGCGCTCGCTCGCGTCGCCGGTCTCGTAGAGCGTCTCGACGGCGGCGACGCGCGCGTCCCACTCCGCTTGCGTGTGGTAGTTTGCAGCGTGCGCCCACCCCGCGATGGTCGGGAGTCCGGTATGGCTGGAGACGCCGCTGACGAGCCCCGACGCGGGATCGTTCGACCCGTAGAGGTACCGTCCGGTCGTCGGCGCCTCCACCACGACCGGCCGACCCTCGCGGTCGTTCAGCCACTCGATAGCGGCCGCCTGGTTCGGATAGCACTCCTCGCTCCAGTCCTTCGCGTCGAGCGTCCACTCTCCTTGCCCGGTCTCGCCGCTGCGCGAACACACCCAGTGCTGGCTCGGGTTCGCCTCGAAGTGCCCGACGAGCGCGAACCCGCCGTACAGCGACAGCGAGACGAGCAGGACGACCGCGCCGACCGTCGACCCGACGCGCAGCACGCGCCCCCAGTCGACGCCACCGCCGGCACGGCCGCCGTCCGTCTCCGGGTCACCGTCGGCGTCGATGCCACCGTCCGCGCTCGCCGAGCGCGCGCTCGCCGTCGGCGCTCGCGCGAGCGTCGGGCTGACGAGCCAGCGCGGCCACGCTCGCGACGCGACGTCCGCGAGCATCACGCCACCGGCGACGCCCCACATCACCCACACCTGCCAGTAGAGCTTGAACACGGTGTTCAGGCGACCGGGGCCGGCGCGTTCGGCGACGTACACGAACTCGACGAGCGTCACGAGTCCGGTCGCGCCGAGCACGAGCACGACCTCGAACCCGACGTCCCGACGGAGCCGGAGGAGCACCATCCCGACGAGGAGGACGGGGACGACGGCGACGAGCACGGTCGCGTCGAGCACCCACGCGACGCCGGCGAGGGTCGCGACCGCGACGGCAAGACCGACGGCGGCGCGTCGTTCGGGGCGGTCGTCGTCGAGCAGGGCCGCTGCGAGCGCGAACAGCGCCGCGCCGCCGGCGGCGACGAACGCGACCATCGACCCGTGGTACGCCGCGAACGCGGCGAGCGCGAGCACGCCGAGCGCGACGAACGCGCGGTCGCGGAACGACGTCTCGAGCGCGAACGCGCCGAGGACGCCCGCGATGGCGACGACGACGAGGTTCGCGCCCACCCAGCCGACGACGAGGTTCGCGACCGCGAGCGTCGCCAAGATCGCGACGAGCAGTCCCGTCTCGAGGGCGTCGCGGTCGACCCGGGACCGGTCGAGGAAGTACGCGACCGTCACGAGGAGGAACGCGCCGTGCACGAGCACGAGGCCGACGAGCGACGACCGGTCCGGGAGGAGCGCGGGGTACTGGCCGCTCGTCGCCCCCGAGAAGAACGGGAGCGCGAACGCGACCGAGAGCGCGCCGACGACGCCCGCGAGCACCACGGCGACCACGAGACGAGACACCTCCTCGTGGACGCGGGACGCGTCCGCGACCGCTCGCACGCGGTCCGCAACTGGTGCCGGAAGCACGGACGCGGGATGGGTCGCCGCGAACGCCGTGGTGAGCGCGACGATGCCCGCGACCGACGGGAAACTCCACGTGTTCACGACCGCGAGCAACCCGCCGAGTGCGGGGGCGGCCGCGAACAGGTACGCGCGCTTCCGCCAGACCGCGTCGGCGGGCGCCTGCCAGTACGCGAACGCGAACGCCGCCGCGACGAGCAGGAGCGGCGGACTCATCATGTGCGCGTGCAGGTCGCCGTTCAGGTACGCGAACAACGGGAACTCGTTTATCGTCCACGGGATGACGCGGCTCGCCGCCCAGTACCCGAACGCGTCAGCGGACACCGCCAGGCCCGAGAACTGGTAGCCGAAGATCTCGACGAACCGGCCGCCGCTCTCGGGCGTGACCACCTGCACGGTGTCGTTCGGGACGACGAGGAAGAGCACGCGTAGCGGCGCCAGGAGGACGTCCACGGGACCGCTGAACGTGATGGGTTGCTGGAGGTGCTGAACGAGGAGGATGAGGCCGCGTGCGGGCGTCGACAGGTTGCTCGCGACGCCGACGAGGAACGCGCCGAGGACGCCCGCGCGCCGCGGTGAGATACCGCGCGCCAAAGCGACCGACCGCCCGAGCCCGTACGCCGCGGCGACCGTGAGCCCGTAGTACGCCGCCAGCGCGAGGTTGTACGCGTACGCGGGCGCAGTTCCCGTGAGTCGCCCGAGCTGTGCGGCGATCATGTGCCCGCCGTAGTAGTACTGGAGGCGGTCGCCCGCGAACCACATGTCCTCCGGCGGGAGCGCCGGCGCCCGGTAGAGCGTCGCGAGCAACCCGAAGTCCAGCATCTTCTCGCCCGCGTACGGGTCCGCGGCCGCGTCCGCCGCGCGGACGGCGACGACGAGCGCGAACCCGACGACGAACACGACGAACGCCTCCACGGCCGGGCCGCGCTCGGGGACGTGTCCGCGGGAGAGCGCGTACGCGGAGCCGGCGAGGACGACGAGGAGGGCGACGACGATACCGGGCCACCCGAACGCGACCTGGCCGACCCAGTAGCTCGCGACGCCGAGGACGGCGATCGCGACCGGGAGCCCGAGCCCGCTCCCGCGGTCCGGGAGCGGCGAGAGGAGCAGCGTCGCGAACGGCGTGGCGGCGGCGGCCAGGGCGGCGAGGACCGCCAGCCAGACGAGGACCAGCGTGTACTCCATCTATCACCACGTAGGCGAGCGCGGTGGCTAAACCCTTTCTGCTCGCGATACCGACCACGCGCCGAGCGTTCGCCGGTTCGAACTTCGGCCATCGGTCGTCGACCGAACTCTGTCGCGAAGCGAACGATTTTACACCACGCGGGGACCGACGTAGGGTAGATGTCGCAGTCCCTCGGCGTCGTCCTGCCAGCGTACGACCCCGCGGTCGACACGCTCGCCGCGTACGTCGACGCCCTCCACGACGCGCTCGACCCGGACGTCGTCCGTATCGAGCTGGACGCGCCCGACGACGCGACGCTCGCCGGTCTCGAGGACGTGGACGCGACCGTCAACGCGGTGGACGCACGCCGCGGGAAGGGCGCCGCCATCACGGCCGGGTTCGAGGCGCTCGTCGACCACGTGGACGTGCTCGCGTTCGCCGACGCGGACGGAGCGACGCCGGCGCACTCCATCGCGGACGTCGTCGACGCCGTCAGCAACGACGACGTCACGCTCGCCGTCGGGTCGCGTCGCCACCCGGACGCCGACGTTCGAAGCCACCAGACGTTCGCGCGCCGATACCTCGGCGACGGGTTCGCGTTCCTCGCCCGCTCGCTCCTCGGCATCGACCTCTACGACTTCCAGTGCGGCGCGAAAGCCATCACGGTCGACGGCTGGCGGACGGTGCGCCCGCACCTCTACGAACCGGGGTTCGCGTGGGACGTCGAACTGCTCGCGGTCGCCGCCGCACACTCGCTGCCCATCCGCGAGATTCCAGTGACGTGGGAGGACCAACCCGAGTCGACGGTGTCGCCGGTGTCGACCGCGTACGAACTCGGCCGCTGCCTGCTGCGGAGCCGACACCGCATGAAGGAACTCGGCGGCAGTAGCGTGCACGCAGCGATAGCCGACCGCCGGTCCGGCCGGAGCGCGCTCGTCGACCGACCCCACGGCGACGTCGAGGAACCGTGACGGGCGACGAGGACACTCGGACGACCGATGCGTCCGCGAGCGACGGTGGAACGACCGGCGCCGCGACACGTTCCACGTCGAACGCGGGCGTCCTCGGTCGGTTCCGCGCGCTCGTCTCCGGCGTCCGCTTCGCGGAGTTCGCGTCCGTCGGTGCGGTCGGCGCGGTACTCGACACGACGCTCCTGCTCGTCCTCACCGGCCCGTTCGGGGTCGCGACGTGGCTCGCGAAGCTCACGTCCGCCGAAGCAGCGATCCTCCTGATGTTCGCAGTGAACGAACGCTGGACGTTCGCCGACGAGGGCGACCCAGACCGGTGGCCGCGCCGCCTCCTGAAATCGAACCTCGTCCGCGTCGGCGGCGTCCTCGTCGCAACCGGCGTCGTCACCGGCCTCGACACCTACGTCGACGTCTCCATCCCCGTCCTCGGGTTCGACCTCTGGCTCGTGTTCGCGAACGGCGCCGGCATCGCCGCCGGCCTGCTCGTGAACTACGTCGCCGAGAGCCTCTTCACCTGGCGCGTCCACGAGTGACTAATTGCCATACGGCGTTGCAATCACAACCCTTAACTAGCGGAGCGCGGTACGTGATGGTAGCGGGATGGGATAGCCAGGAGATTCCGGCGGGCTCATAACCCGCAGATCGGTAGTTCAAATCTACCTCCCGCTATGCTTCTGACGCGAACAACACGAGGAGCGTAGCGACGAGTGTCGTGAGTGTCGAACATAGCAGCGGGGAGGTTCGAACCAGGGAGCACGAGGCGCGAACGAAGCGAGCGACCGTGCGACCGTGGTTCGAATCTACCTCCCGCATTCGCGCGACTTTCGTTCTCGATCGTTTCTTCGAACTCCGAATGTCTAGTCGTTCGGAGCGGTTGCTCCGGTGGTGTTGTTGGCGAGCGGGGTGGGTGGTCGGTGGTTCTAATCGGTCGGTCTCAGGGGAGGAGGACGCCGTCGATGACGTGGACGACGCCGTTCTTGGCTTCGATGTCGGTGGCGACGATCTCTGCGCCGCCGAGGCCGCCGCCGTTGAGGGTGGTGCCGTCGGTGGTGACGTTGCCGCCGGCGAGCATCTTGACGGGGGCTGGGTTGACGATGGAGGGTGCGTACCGGCGGCCTTTGGTGACGTGGTACTTGAGGATGGTCGCGAGGTCGTCTCTCGCGAGGAGTTGGGCGGGGGTGGCGCCGAGTGCGTCGAGGAGGGCCTCGAACGCTGCGTTGGTCGGCGCGAACACGGTGTACTGGCCGTCGTCGCTGTCGAGGGCGGTGCCGAGACCCGTCTCCTGGAGTGCCGCGACGAGCGTGCTGAACGTGGCGGGGTCGCCCGCGGCGATCTCGGTGATGGTCTGCTCGGCGCTTGCGCCCTGGCGGTTGCCCTTGCCGGGGCGGGCGGCGACGGTGCCGGCGCCGGTGGCGAGGAGGGTTCCGGTTGTGAGCGTCTTGAGGACCGTTCGGCGGTCGATGGGTGTCATTGTGATACCTCGTCCGTATGGACCACCGATAAGAGATTAGACACTAGCCCGAACTGGTTGGGTTGCTTTGTTGCCAAAGTATCGCTTAGAGGCCTTCTCAGTGCGTTTTTGCCACTTGAGGGCAATCGTTGCGAAGCGGTAACTATGCCATAATTACTGATACGATGGTGTCGCGGTGGTTGGCGGGGTGGTCAGTCGCCGGACGCTTCGTTCGCGATGGTGGCGCGGTCGTCGGCGACGGCGTGGTCGTCGAGGAGGTGGCAGGCGACGTCGTGGTCGTCGTCGACGGCGCGCGTTTTCGGCGCGTCCTGCTCGCACGGCGTCGTGAACGCGTCCCCGAGTACGGACGCGGCAGCGTCCGCGTTCCCGTTCGCGAGGGCGTCGATAGCGTCGGCGAGCACGCGCTCGGCGTCGTCGTCGCCGAGCGCGTCCGGGAGGTCGTACTCCGCGCGGACGGCGTCGTCGACGGCGTCCGACCGGAGGTCGCTCGCGTCCTCGACGTCGGCGTGCGTGCGGGCGAGGTCCATCGCGGCGTCGCCGTCGAACTCCCCGCCCTCGACGTCGTGCCGGAGGTCGAGGACGCGCCGCCACGCTGACTGGTCGAAGTCGTACGCGTCGGGCTGGATGACCTTCGGGCAGCGCGTGTGGAACCGGCACCCGCTCGGGGGGTTCTCCGGGCTCGGGACGTCGCCCGTGAGTTCCACGCCGAGGCCGCGCTGGCGCGGGTCCGGGTTCGGAATCGAGGACAGCAGTGCTTGCGTGTACGGATGCTGCGGGTCCGCGAACAGCTCCTCGGTCGGTGCGACCTCGACTATCTCTCCGAGGTACATCACGGCGACGCGGTCGCAGACCTCCTTGACGACGCCGAGGTCGTGACTGATGAACAGCATCGACAGCCCGAAGCGCTCTTGGAGGTCGTTGATGAGGCTGAGGATCTCCGCCTGGATGGAGACGTCGAGCGCGCTCACGGGCTCGTCGGCGACGACGAGCTCCGGATTGACGACGAGCGCGCGAGCGAGCGCGATGCGTTGCTTCTGGCCGCCCGAGAACTCGTGGGGGTAGCGGTCGGCGTCCGCGGCCTCCAGACCGACGCGCTCCAGGAGGTCGGAGACGATCTCGTCCTGTCGCTCGGGGTCGGTGAGGCCGTGTATCTCGAGGGGTTCGGCGACGCTCTCGCCGACGGTCATCCGCGGGTCGAAGCTGCTCGTCGGGTCCTGGAACACCATCTGTGCCTGCCGGCGGAAGCGCTTCAGTTGCGCGTCGGAGAACCCCGCGACGTCTCGCGGGTCGCGGTCGGCCTCGTCGTCCCCGCGGAAGCCGTCGCGGACGCGGTCCAGCAGCGACCGCGAGTCGTCGTCCGCCGGGAGCTTCCCGTGGTACCGTATCTCGCCGGCGGTCGGGTCCTCCAGTCGCAGGAGCGACGTCGCCGCCGTGGACTTCCCGCAGCCGGACTCGCCGACGAGCCCGAGCGTCTCCCCGCGGTGCAGGGTGAAGTCGACGCCGTCGACGGCCTTCACCGTCCCCACCTGGCGACGCAGCAGGCCCTTCGTGATTGGGTAGTGCTTCTTGAGGCCGTCGACGGTGACGAGCGGTTCGCCGTCGGCGCCACGGTCGGCGGGGCGGCGAGCGACGCCATCGGCCGTCGCATACTCATCGTCGGTCGCGGGCTCGTCGTCGCGGTCGTCGCGGTCGTCGCGAGCGGGTTCGTCAGTCATCTCGCTCACCTCCGTCGGTCCGCGCCGTGTCGTCGTCGGCGTCGTCGGTCGCGACCGCGACCCCGGCGTTCTGTACGACGGTCGCGTCGTACCCGGCCTGGTAGTACACGCAGGACGCGACGTGGTCGTCGGCGCCGTCGACGTTCACCGCCGGTGGCTGGTCGCCCTCGCGGCAGGCGTCGACCGCGTGCGGGCATCGTGGCGCGAACCGACAGCCATCCGGTGGGTCGGTCGGGTCCGGGAGCGTCCCGCCGATGCCCTCCGCGGCGTTCCGACGACCGGGCAGACACTCGAGGAGCGCCTTCGTGTACGGATGCGACGGGTTCTCGAAGACGTCGAAGACGCTCCCTTGCTCCATGACCTTCCCGGCGTACATCACGACGACGCGGTCGGCGACCTCCGCGACGACGCCGAGGTCGTGCGTGATGAGGAGGATGCCCATCCCGAACTCGTCCTGGATGTCGCGGAGGAGCCTGAGAATCTGGGCCTGGATGGTGACGTCGAGCGCGGTCGTCGGCTCGTCCGCGATGAGGAGGTCGGGTTCGCCCGCGATGGCGATCGCGATGACGACGCGCTGGGTCTGCCCGCCCGAGAACTCGTGGGGGTAGTCGTCGAACCGCTCGCCGGCCTTCGGGATGCCGACGCGGTCGAGCAGGTCGACCGCTATCTCGCGCGCCTCGGCCTTCGAGACGTCGCGATGCAGTCGCACGGCTTCCACGACCTGTCGGCCGACCGTGTAGACGGGATTGAGCGTGCTCTGTGGGTTCTGGAAGACGTGCCCGATGCTGCCGCCCCGGAGCGTCCGGAGTCGCTTCTCGGGGAGCGTCAGGAGGTCCTCGCCTTCGAAGTCGACGCTCTCGGCGTCTATCTCGCCCGGGGGCTGCGGGACGAGGCGCGTGATGGCTTCGCTCGTCACGGTCTTCCCGCTGCCGGACTCGCCGACGATGCAGACCGTCTCGCCGCGGTCGACGTCGAACGACACGTCGCTCGCGGCGTGCACGGTCCCGGCTTCGGTGTGGAATCGAACGCTCAGGTCTCGGACGGACAGGAGTGGATCATCTTGCATCAGGCATCACCTCGAGGGTCGAGGACGTCGCGGAGGGCGTCGCCGAGCAGACTGAACGCGAGCACGACGAGTGCGAGTGCGAGCGTCAGTTCGCTCGACACCCACCACGCGTTCGGGAAGTTGTTCAGGCCGTTCGCGATGCTCTCGCCGAGCGAGATGACCATGATGTCGTTCAGACTCAGGTACGCGATGGCGGCTTCGGCGAGGATGAGCATCGGGATGCGGCGCGTCACCGACGTGAGGACGGTGTTCGAGACGTTCGGGAGGATGTGCTTGCGCATGATGCGGCGGTCGTCCGCGCCCGCGGAGCGCGCGGCGGTGACGAACTCGGCTTCGCGACGCTGGACGACCTCCGAGCGAACGAGGCGGGCTGCACCGCCCCAGGAGAGCAGGCCGAACACGAGGATGAGCAGGAAGAGGCTCCGGCCGAACACGTAACTCAGGACGATGTACGCGACGAACGCGGGGATGGTCTGCTGGATGTCGATGTAGCCCGTGATGGTGTCGTCGACGAGTCCGCCGGTGTAGCCGGCGAACGTCCCGACGAGCGTCGCGATCGGGAGCATGATCATCGACGTGAGGAGCGCGACCTCCAGGCTCACGCGGAACCCGACGAACAGGACCGCGAGCACGCTCTTCCCGACGTAGTTCGTCCCGAGCGGGTGCTCCCACGTGCCGAGACACCCGGAGTCCACCACCTGTCCGGCGCAGTTCGACGGCGAGGAAACGCCGATCGCGGGGCCGAACTCGAGGAACTCGTACATCGTGAACCGGACCGCGAACAGCGTCACCAGGCCGACGCCGACGACGGTCGCGGCGAGCGCGAGTGGCTCGCGGACGCGCTCGACGCGATTGTAGAGCGCGAGCACGACGCCGAACGCGATGGCGGCCGCGAGCAGGAGCGTGAACAGGTCCGTCGTCCCGAACGGCGTCGAGACGGGCGCGGGTGGCTGATGGGAGAACGTCTCGTAGCTGCCGTCGACCTCCTTGAACGTCGTCGGCATCCCGACGACTGCATTCCCGAACGCACCCCCGAGCACGAAGAACGTGACGTACGCGAGTGCGACCGCGCCCGTCGGGTGGTCCTTCAGTCGTCGAAGGTACAGTCGCGTCCGGTCGAGGTCGTCGAACAGGCGGCCGAGCACGAAGCACGCGAACACGAGCAGCGAGAACACGAACACCCACTCGACCCCGTAGACGTCCCAGTAGAGGTACCCGTAGTAGGGTATCTCGACGCTATCGAACGTCGGGTCCGGCGCGAGATAGTAGTAGTCGTACGCGAACGCGACCGCGAGCACCGTCGACAGCGCCGCGAAGACCTTCGTGCGGACGGCGACGCGACGCCAGTTCTCCACGACGGGGAGTGCGAACGCGAACAGGAAGCAGACCGCGAGGACGAGGTACGCGAAGTCGAGCGACGACGGCTCGACCCATCGGACCGTGCCAGCGAGGACGTCCACGGTCGGCACGCGCGCCCCCGACTCGGCGACGTTCGCGTACGCGAACACGCCGAGGATCGCAGCGAGGACCGTCGCGAACGCACCCCGGCGAACGCTGACGTCGTCGGGTTCCTCGACGCGCTCCCAGTCCACGCGCTCGAACGCCGCGAGTTCCCGACGGTCACCGGTCGCCATCGACGCTCACCTCATCGCAGGGCGTGGCCGAACGTTGCAGCATCGACCCAACGATTCACCCCCACATCTAAAAAGATGACATAGTGTCAAACGCCGGCTTTAGTATCGATACCGGTCACGTCGTGCGGTTCTCCGGGATTCCGCCGTGATACACACCCGGTTTTAATACCGAGCCTCGGAGAGTGTGGTTCGATGACCGACACTCGCTGCCGTCGCCGGCGATCCCGACACCAGACCCTCGTCGGGGAGGCCGAACCGTGAGCTTCCAGCTGAAGGTGGCGCGACGCGGGGCGTTCGCCGTCCTGTCGATGTTCCTCATCGTCACCGTCGCGTTCGCGTTCGTCACCCTCACCGAGGACCCGAACGTCGGCGCCGTCGCGTACGAGGCGTCGAACACCGGCGGCGACCCGAAGGAAGCCGTGCAGGCGTACCGCGAAGCCAGGAACCTGAACGACCCGTTCCTCCAGCGGTACGCGAAGTGGATGATGAACGTCGCGACGCTCGACTGGGGGCTCTCCTACAGCACCGGTCAGTCCGTGCTCGGCGTGCTCGGCAGCAGCCTCCCGTTCACGCTCCTCTATCTCGTCCCGTCGATGCTCCTGTCGCTCGTCATCGGCGTCACCGTCGGCCTCTACTCGGCGCTGAACCAGCACTCGCTGAGCGACAAGTTCGCGACCGCGACCGCGTACTTCAGTCTCGGCACGCCGAACTTCTGGCTCGCCCAGATACTGTTCGTGGTCGCCATCACGCAGATGAACTGGGTCCCGTACCTCTACATCGCCCCCGGCTTCGACATCTGGGGCGGCACCCTCTCGCTTCCGTTACTCCCGGACGTGCCACTCCTGAAAGGCGACCTCGTGAAGTACTACTCGCTGCCCGTCGTCACGCTCACGACCGTGCTTCTCGCCGGCCAGCTCCGGTACGCGCGCGCCGAGAGCCTCGAGTACGTCGACGCGGACTTCGTGAAGATCGCGAAAGCGAAAGGCGCGGGCCCGATCCGGATCGCGGTCCACATCCTCCGGAACGCCGCCATCCCGCTCGTCGCGCTGTTCTTCACGGACATGCTCAGCGTCCTCGTCCTGAACATCTTCGTCATCGAGTTCGCGTTCGCCATCCCCGGGTTCGCGCAGGTGAGCATGAACGCCATCACCGCCCGCGACCTCCCGCTCATCCTCGGGATGACGATGGTCATCGCGCTCGTCGGCGTGTTCGGGAACTTCCTCCAGGACATGGCGTACACCGTCCTCGACCCCAGAGTCGGGAGCGACGCGGAGTAGGTCGACCGCGGACATCGCTCTTCTCCCTTCCAATCAAGACGATACACCGAA
The DNA here is from genome assembly GCF_037081675.1 of Halorubellus litoreus. Taxonomy (GTDB): domain Archaea; phylum Halobacteriota; class Halobacteria; order Halobacteriales; family Natrialbaceae; genus Halorubellus; species Halorubellus litoreus. The sequence continues at coordinate 380,724 of NZ_JAZAQL010000001.1, forward strand.
CCGACGGCCTGGCGGCCGTCGGATGCTACCGGAGTCCGGTCAGTCGTCGCCGTCGGCGTCGACGATGACGACCTCGCCGTCGACGACGTCGACGTTCACGAGCGTCTTCACGTCGTAGCCCGCGTCCGCGACCTCGTTGTCGCCGCCGACCTTCTTGATGACGGCGACGGTGTCGACGACGTCCGCGCCGATGTCGTCGAGCGCGCCCAGTACGGCCGCGAGCGTCCCGCCCGTGGAGAGGACGTCGTCGAGGACGAGCACGCGGTCGCCCTCGCGGACGTCGTTGATGTACATCTCGTTCTCCGAGTATCCCGTCGTCTGGTGGAGCGCGGTCTCGCCGTCGAGCCCGTACTCGCGCTTCCGGATGACGGTCAGCGGGATGTCCGTCATGAGCGACACGGCCGTGGAGATGTGGATACCCATCGCGGCCGGTGTGACGATCTTGTCGACGTCGTCGAGTTCCGCCTTCCGGATGATGCGGATGACGATCTCGCGCAGCAGCCCCGGGTCGAGCTGGGGGACGCCGTCCGAGATCGGGTGGACGAAGTAGTGATAGCCGTCTTTCTCGATGATCGGGCACTCGAGCAGGGACTCCTGCAGTCGGTCCATGCCGGAACTACTCCATGCGAAGCAAAAAGCTGGCGGTCGACGCGCCGATATCGGCGTCAATCCTCGACCGTCGTCGCGGGCCCGTTCCCGGCGTCCGTGCCTGCCGCGCTCGCGGTCGCTGCATCCGCGTTCCAGGACGCGAGCACGAGGAACTCGTCGTCGTCGGTCACCCAGAGGACGTAGACGCTGTCGTCGGCGTCGACGCCGTCGAGCGTCGCTGACTCGCCCGCGGAGACCGTCCGGCCGCTCGAGAAGTTCCCGACCGGCTCGAACCCCTGGTTCACGAGGCGGACGCGGTCCGCGTCCAGGTTGTCGCCGCCGTAGTGCGTGACGACGAGCGTATCCGTCGACGGGTCGTGCGCGAACGTGAACGACGCCTCCGGCCGCGGCTCCGTCGGCAGCACGGCCGATTCCAGGTCGAAGACGACGACGCCGGCGACGAACGCAGTCGCGACGACGAGCGCCGCCATCAACGTCGCGTGCAGTGCGTTCGTCCCACCGGCTCGACCCGTCACCATGTACTGATGACATCTCGGGCGGTGGCTACGAGAAGCTTCCGGCAGTCGACACGCGCACTCCCGTCAGGAGTCGGTGCTCGCGATGATGGACGACCGCTGGCCCTCCTGCCAGACGAGCTGGACCGACGACGACTCCTTGATGTTCGCGGTGTCCTCCTCGATACGGAGTTCGTCGCCGCTCGTGACCCCGTCGTTCCAGTCGGTGCCCGCACCGGTCGTGAAACCGCCCACCGACGACCCGTCCTCCCACGCGATGGCGCCGTCGACGGTCACGCGGAGCGTGCTCGTCGCCAGCTCGTCACCGCCGTTGTGCCGGAGAATAACTGCGTCATCGGTCCCGCCGCCGCTCGCGATGTCGAACTCGAACTCGATGACGGCATTCGGTTGCTGTTCGGTGACGGCGTTCCCGATGTCGAGGACGAACGCGCCGATGGCCGCGGAGAGGACGACGGTCACGGCGACCATCAGGATGACGCCGATGACCGGCGAGACGGCGTCGTCGTCGGTCAGCAACCCGCGGATGTCGGTCATCGACCCACGGTTAGCCGTGGACTTGGTTAAAACGTCCGGCCGGAGCGACGAGCGTACCGGCCCGTCGAGCGAGCCCGTTCAGGCGTCGTCGAGGTCGATCTCGGGCGGCGAATCCAGGTCCGCGAGGCGCATGTTCCGCTCGTGGTAGACGTGCACCGCGGCCGTGAGCGTGAACGCGATCGAGATGAGGAACGCCCACCCGAGCCCGTCGAGGACGTCCGAGTACGGGACCTCCGCCCAGATGGCGACGCAGAGCGCGCACGCGACCGCCCCCATCGAGAGGTAGAGCTCGCGCCACGGGAGTTCGTGCCCGGGCACGATCTCGAGGTAGATCGCGAGGTCGTTCGCGCGGTCGGTCGCCTCGATGACGCCCTCGTCGGCGTCGTAGTGCACGATGTTCACCTCCGAGAGTCGCGGCAGGTGCGTCTGCTGGAGCGTCGTGTACACGCGCTTGCGTTGTTCCGCCGAGACGTCCTCGCACGTCGTGTCGTACTCCCACGCGGCGACCTGCGTCGCGAGTTCACCGAGCTCGACGGGTTCGTCTCGTCGCTTCAGGTACTGGAGCACGAACCGCCGGCGTTGGTTTCGAAGTACGTCGAATATCTCGCCCTTGGAGAGGTCTTTCGAGGACCGCGCCGAGGACGCTAGCACGCCCACGATTCGCCCTCCGTCGGTACAGGGACCACCTGACCACCAGTCATGCTTGCCCCAACGTCACGCGCCGACGACCATAACTATTCTGTGGCAATCCCCGCCGGCACCGCGACACCCCGCGGCAATGTGACGTCGCGACACCCCCGCGGCAATGTGACGTCGCGACACCCCCGCGGCAATGTGACGTCGCGACACCCCCGCGGCGGTCGGACACCTCGATACCCGGAGGCGTCGGGTTTGAGAAGTATTAAGTCCGGAACGTGCCGGGTTGGGACTAGACATGGCTGTAGATCTCGCGACGTTGCTTGCCGTCGTGGGGTTGCCGTTCCTCGCCGCCGCACTCACCCCGTTCGTCTACCGGTTCCTGGGCGAACGGACGGCGTACTACGCCGCGGCGGTCGCGCTCGCGTGCCTCGGACTGGTCGCGAGCCTCTTCGGCACCCACGGTGCGGCGAGCGTCCAGTGGATACCCGCCCTCGACGTATCCCTCCGGTTCTACGTCGACGGCCTCTCGCTGCTCATCGCGACGCTCGCGAGCGGCGTGGGCGTCCTCATCCTCACCTACTCCGGCGCGTACATGCACGACGAGTCGGGGCAGGCGAAGTACTACGCGGCGCTGCTGGCGTTCATGGGGTCGATGCTCGGCGTGGCGTTCGCCGCGGACATGATCGTCCTCTTCCTGTTCTGGGAGTTGACGAGCCTGTCGTCGTACGTCCTCATCGGGCACTACCAGCGCGCGGGCCCGTCGCTGTACGCGAGTCGGAAGTCGATGCTCATCACGGTCGCCGGCGGGTTGTTCATGCTCGCGGGCTTCCTCGTCCTGCACGCGGTGTCGGCGGACGCGCTCGGGTCGGCGACGTGGGCGCTGTTCGGCGACGGCGGCATCCTGATGCCGGAGAACGCCGCGGCGATGCAGGCCGCGCTCGCCGAGCAGGGCCTGCTCGTGCCTGTGGTCGCGCTCGTCGGCATCGGTGCGGCAGCGAAGTCCGCGCAGGTCCCACTTCATATCTGGCTGCCGAACGCGATGGAGGCCCCGACGCCGGTGTCGGCGTTCCTGCACTCCGCGACGATGGTGAAAGCCGGCGTCTACCTCGTCGGGCGCCTCCGGCCGCTCCTCGGCGGCGAGGAGTGGACGGCTGCGTTCGTCGCACTCGGGTTGCTGACGATGACGGTCGCCGCCATCCTCGCGGTCGCGGCGACGGACATCAAGGAACTGCTCGCGTACTCCACGGCCTCCCACCTCGGACTCATCATCGCCGGGTTCGGGTTCACGTCGTTCTACGGCGCGGAGACCGGCGCCTTCCACATCGTGAATCACGCGCTGTTCAAGGCCGCGCTCTTCCTCGTCGCCGGCATCGTCGCGCACGAGGCCGGGACGCGCGCGCTGAACGAACTCGGGGGGCTCCGCGAGGACCTCCCGATCACGGCCGGTATCGCGGTCATCGCCGGCCTCGGGATGGCGGGCGTCCCGCCGTTCAACGGGTTCTACTCGAAGGAGTTCCTGTTCAAGGCCGCGTGGGAGTACGCGACCGTGCACGGCGGCGTCGCGTTCCTCGTGCCAGTCGTCGCGGTGTTCGGGAGCGTCTTCACGTTCCTGTACTCCATCCGGTTCGTCGCGATGTTCTTCGGCGACAAACCGGACGCGCTCGGGCACGTCCACAGTCCACCAGCGATAATGCTCGGCCCGCCGGCGTTGCTCGCGACGCTCGCCGCGGTCGTCGGCCTCGGCGGCGTCACCGCGACGTTCGGCGTCCACCTGGAACCGCTCGAGACGTTCGTCGCGAGCGTCATCCAGGCGACCGGCGGCGAACTCGGCGGTGGCGCGCACGCGGTCGCCGCGAGCGGCGCGGCGGGCGCGGTCGCGAAAGGCAGCGAGTTCACGTACCACCTGCCGACCTCCCGGGAGACCCTGCCGGCGGCGACGATGAGCGCCATCACGATCGTCCTCGGCGCGGCGGCGTACACCGAGTACGACGCGCTCCACGACCGCCTCGACGACCTCATCTCGGGACCGTTGACCGCGAACTACTACTACGACGGCCTCACCGACGGCGCGAACCCGTTCAGTGACCGCGTCCGCGAGGCCGTGCAGACGCGGCGCCTGCGGACGTACGCGACGTGGACGCTCGCCGCGTTCGTCGTCCTCACGCTCGGCGCGTACGCCGCCGCGGAGGTCGCCGTCGCGCTCCCCATCGACGAACTGTTCCCCGTGACGCCACCGAAGCTCGCGACCTGGCTCGTGCTCGCGCTCGCCGGCGTCGGCGCCGCGATGGTCGTCCGCGCGAACTCGCACGTCGCAGGCGTTCTCACGCTCTCCATCCTCGGGTTCATGATCGCCATCTTCTACATCCTCTCGAAGGCACCCGACCTCGCGCTCACGCAGCTCGTCGTGGAGACGCTCTTGCTCGTCATCTTCCTGCTCGTCCTCGACCGCCTCCCGGCGTTCTACGGGAACGTGACGCGGTCGACCGCGCTCCGTGACGGCGTCCTCTCGGTCGCGGTCGGCGCGACCGTCGCGACGACCGTCCTGCTCGCGACCGCCACCCGACCGGACTCCATCGCGACGTACTTCGTCGAGCGCGCGTACCCCGACGGCGGTGGAAGCAACATCGTCAACATCATCCTCGTCGACTTCCGAGCGTTCGACACCATGGGCGAGATCGCCGTCGTCTCGATGGCCGCGCTCTCCATCATCACACTCATCGCCCTGCGGGAGCGAGGTGAGACGCAATGAGTCGCTATGGAGATGACACGACCGTCATCGCGCGAACCGCGACGCGCATCGTGTCCCCCATCATCTTCGTCACCGCGATCGCGCTCCTCCTCCAGGGGCACAACCTCCCCGGTGGCGGGTTCATCGCGGGCGTGCTGACCGCGGCCGGGTTCGCGCTCATCTACGTCATCTTCGGCGTCGACTACGTGCAGGACACGCTCCTGCATCGGGACGTCGAACCGGCCTTCGGCATCCCGCGACCGGCGCTCGCCGCGGACTACCGCACGATGTTCGCGCTCGGCCTGCTGGTCGCCGCCGGCGCGGGCGTCGTCGCGATGTTCTTCGCCGACACCGGGTTCGCGTTCCTCGGCCAGCACGACTGGCTGTACGACGTGAAACCGCTGTTCAAGTTCCACTTCGCGAGCGCGTTCGCGTTCGACCTCGGCGTGTACCTCGTCGTCGTCGGCGGCCTGCTCGCCATCGTCTCGGTGGTGGGGGCAGAATGACGGAAGTCGTGCTCGCGGCCGTGCTCGGGTTCCTGTTCGCCGTCGGGACGTTCCTCGTCCTGCGGCGCGACGTGGTACGCGTCGTCTGGGGCGTGAGCATCATCTCGCAGGCCGCGAACGTCTACCTCATCACGATGAGTTCGCTCGGCGGCGGCGCGGTCCCGTTCGTGTCCGCCGGTGGGGCGGATGCGCCGGCGACCGTCGACCCACTCGTGCAGGCGCTCGTCCTGACCGCGATCGTCATCGGGTTCGGGACGACCGCGTTCGCGCTCGTCCTCACGTACCGCACGTACGAGGAACACGGCACCATCGACATGCTCGAACTCGCTGACGGCACGGAGGAAGCGGAGACGAACGGTGCGGTGGCGACCGACGGAGGTGCCGACGAATGAGTCCGCCGGTCGCGGTCATCGCACCGCTGCTCGTCGTCCTCGGGACCGCCATCCTGACCGCGCTCGCGCACCGGTCGCTGCGCGTCCAGCGCGCGCTCTCCGTGCTCGGCGGCGTCGCGTACCTCGGCGCGGTCGCGTACCTCTTCGCTCGCGTGAAAGCCGAGGGGACGCTCGTCTACCAGCTGTCGGACTGGCGAGCGCCCTACGGTATCACGATCGTCGCGGACGACCTCTCGGTGTTCATGCTCGCGTTCGGCTCGTTCGTCGGCGTCGCCGCGCTCGCGTTCGCGGTCGCGTACGTCGACGAGGTCGGGCAGCGCGTGAGCTTCCATCCGCTCTATCACTTCATGCTCGTCGGCGTCACCGGGTCGTTCCTCACCGGCGACATCTTCAACCTCTTCGTGTGGTTCGAGGTGATGCTGATGTCGAGCTACGTCCTGGTCGTCTTCTACTCGGGGCCCGAGCACACGCGCGCCGCGCTCCAGTACGTCGTCCTGAACCTCGTCGGGAGCGCGCTCATGCTCGTCGCCATCGGCGGCCTGTACGCGACGACGGGGACGCTGAACATGGCGGACATGGCGCGACGGCTCGCCGACCCGGCGGCGTTCGGTATCACGACGCTCGCGCCCGTCCTCGGCCTCTCGGTCGTCCTGTTCGTCGTGTTCGCGCTCAAAGCGGGTATCGTCCCGTTCCACTGGTGGGTGCCCGCGGCGTACCGCGCCGCGCCCGCACCAGTGTCGGCGGCACTCGCTGGTGTCGTCAAGAAGGTCGGTATCTACGCCATCATCCGCCTGTACTTCACGGTGTTCGCGCCCGCCGACCTCGGCGAACTCGCGCTCCCCGGACTCAGTGGGTCCGGGCCGCTCGCGTACTTCGGCCCGGTCCTGCTCGTGATGGCGATCGCGAGCATCCTCCTCGGCGGGGTCGCGGCGGTGAACCGGGACCGGATCGACGACCTGCTCGCGTACTCGAGCGTCGGTCAGGTCGGGTTCATCGTGCTGCCGCTCGCCCTCGCCGCGTTCGGTATCGTCGCGGGCGTCGACGCGCCGGCACCGTACGGTGACGTCGCAGGTGTGAGCGGTCTCGCGGTGCTCGGCGTCACCGCCGCGCTCGTGTACTCGCTGAATCACGGGCTCGCGAAGAGCGCGCTGTTCCTCGCGAGCGGCGCCATCCACGACGCGACGGGCACCTCGCGCCTCGACCGCCTCGGCGGGCTCGCAGAGCGCGCGCCCGTGCTCTCCGGCGGGTTCTTCGTCGCCGCCATCGGCCTCGTCGGCATCCCGCCGCTCGTCGGGTTCTTCGGGAAGTTCCTCGTGTTCGACGCCGCGGTCGTCGCCGGGAGCGAACTCGCGCTCGGCGGGGCACTCGCCGGCGCGATACTCACGATAACGTACGTCACGCGAGCGTGGAACCGCGGCTTCTGGGGGACGCCCACGGAGGTCGTCGACGCGACGCACACGAACCGCACGCAGGTCGCGGTCGTGGTCGTCCTCGCGCTCGCGGTCGTCGGCGTCGGGGTCGCGTTCGACCCCGTGCTCGAAGCCGCCATCGAGGGCGCGACCGCGGCGCTCGACACGCAGGGGTACGTCGACGCCGTGAACCCAGACACTACCAGTAGCGCCACCAGCGGAGGTGGGCACGCATGAACGACCACGCACCCGACGACAGCGATGTGCGCGACGGCAGCGACGCGGCCGAAGCCGCCGACGCACCCGACGAACCAGCGAACACCGCGCCGCGCGAGGACCTAAGCGACGACGCGCCCCGGCGCTGGCCGCTGCTCGGGTTCGCGTTCGCCGTCCTCTGGCTGTTCGTCCGCGGCGTCGACATCGCCGAAGGCGGCGAGCTCGTCCTCGGGTTGGCGCTCGGCGAGTTCCTCATCGGACTCACGGTCGGCATCCCGATCGCCTTCCTCTTCCGGCGGTTCTTCAGTCCGACGCCCGTGCTCGTCCGGACGCCGCGAGCCGTCCTCGCCGCACTACAGTACGCGACGGTGTTCCTCTGGGAACTCCTGACGGCGAACGTCGACGTCGCGTACCGCGTCCTCTCGCCGTCGATGCCGATCGACCCGGACGTCATCGAAGTGCCCTTGCGGGTCGAGACAGACCTCGCCATCACGACCATCGCGAACTCCATCACGCTCACACCGGGGACCCTCACCATGGACTACGACGCCGAACGGAACAGCCTGTACGTGCACGCCATCGCCGCGGACGACCCGTCGAGTATCGTCGACCCGATCCGGACGTGGGAGGACCTCGCGCTCGTGATGTTCGACGAACGCCGCGACCCCGGGAGTCCGGTTCCGGAACCCGAGGGTGACGCGACCGTCGAGCACGAAGGCGTCGACGCCTGGTCGGCCGACGTCGACGAACGCGACGAGGACGCCGGAGGTGAGGACGATGCGTGACCTCGGGGTCGCGCTCGCCGCGAACGAACCGCTCGGCGGACTCGCGCACGACGTCATCGGTCTCGGCCTCGTCGTCGCCGCCGCCGTGACGCTGTTCTCGGCGTACCGCGTCGTCGCGGGCCCGTCGACGCCGGACCGCGTCGTCGCGCTCGACACCATCGGGACGAACGTCGTCGCCATCGCCGCGCTGTACGCGATGTGGACGGGTCGCGGCCTGTTCGTGGACGTGGCGCTCGTCCTCGCCATCATCGGGTTCATCAGTACCATCGCGGTCGCGCGGTTCGTCACCGAAGGAGACATCATCGAATGACCATGCTCGCCTCCCTCCCCAACGCAATCGACGGCATCGCACCTTCGACGACCGGCGCGGACGCGGTCCCGCTCGCAGCCGGCGGGTCCGCGAGTCTCAATGGACCGATCCAGGCCGCGCTCGTCGTCGCGCTCGTCGCCGTCGGCACGTTCTTCCTCGTCGTCGGCGTCGTCGGCCTCGTCCGCCTGCCGTCGGTCTACAACCGGATGCACGCGACGAGCAAGGCGACGACGCTCGGCGCGTCGTCGATGCTCCTCGCCGGCTTCCTGTACTTCGGCGGTGACGGGTCCGGGCTCGCGGCGCTCGTCGCGGTCGCGTTCCTGTTCATCACCGCGCCGACCGGCGCGCACATGATAAGCCGCGCCGCCCAGAAGATGGGCATCCCGTTCGAGGACACCGTCACCTGGCCGCGCGACGACTGACCGCGCGCGAGCACGCCGCGGCGACGACCGACCCGGGGTCGTGTCGCGGGCGAACGCACCACGGGAGCGTGTCCTTCGGGAGTGCACCCCCGGAGACGGGTGAATACCGCCATTGCCGCAACTAATTTATCGCTGCAACAACAGTTAAATGAGCGTATGCCCGAGCGAGCGGTGGACACTGGGAGGGAGACGGAACCGGCGACCGAGTCGAGCCCGCCGACCGACGAACTGCTGCGAGCGCTCGCGAAGTCGCGAACGCTCGTCCGCTCGCTTCGAGACGGCCCGAAGTACAAACGAACGCTCGCCGAGGACCTCGACGTCTCCAAGTCGACGGTCTACAACTGGGCGCGGGAACTCAACGAACACGGTGTCGTCGCCCGAACGCACGAGGGATACGAGCTCACGGCACTCGGCGCGCAGGTCGCGGCGGTCTTCCAGATGACCGTCGAGACCACCGAGCACCTCTACGAAGCCCGTCCGCTGCTCGAAGCCGTGCCCGAGTCGATGGCGCCGCCACCGTGCGTGATGGCGACCGCGTCCGTCGTGACGACCGATACCAGTCCGACCGCGCCACTGGACGCGTTCATGACGTGGGTCGAGGACGCGACGCACGTCACCGGCCTCCCCGGACTCACGTACCCGCGGAGCTTCGAGGCGGTCGCCGACGACCTCCGTAGCGGCGACATGACGTGCGACGTCGTCATCGAGAACGACGACGTCGACGCGCTCACCGCGAAGTACCCCGCCGTCTGCGAGCAGGTGCTCGCCGGCCCATCGACCGTCCACTACGTCGACGAGACCCCACCGGTGGGACTGTACCTCCTCCCGGACAGCACGCCGAACGTCGGCGTGACGACGTACACCGACCGCGGCCACATCGCCAGCTTCGTCCGCCTGTCTGGCGAGGACGCCGCGACGTGGGCGCGTGGCGTCTACGAGGACGTTCGCAAGGACGCGACGCTCGTCGACTCGCAGTAACTGGTTGCGACCGGTCGCTCCGCGCAAGCCCCTGGTCGGGAGTGACGACTCGACGATGGCAACTCGAGCGACTCGGGAGAACGTTACCGAGGTGGGATGGCCGCGGTCGACGATTCGCGCAAGTCGACGTCGAGGGTATCGACCGCGGGACAACGGTTGGTGGGTGACTAACCGCAAAGAACCCGGCCGGAGGATGGGCTCGAACGACCACTGGGGAGTGGTGGCTCCGGCCGGAGAGAGACAGGCGACGTGGGCGTCGTTGCCGTCAGCTCGTCGTCGGGGGGCGGAACGGGGCCGCGTCCAGGGAGGTCGCTCCGTCTCCGGTCGAGCGGTCGACGCCCGCGAGAGACCACGTCCCTCCCGTCACCACCGTCCATGCGAAGACAACGCACGGCAGTCACCACCTAGCTAACTGGTTGCAGGGCCTGCTAGTTGCTACGCGGACACAACGGACCCCCACCCCCTCAACGTTCCTGATTTATCAACGCCATCGGGGTTCGCGAGCGCGACCTCGTCGAGTCCGTCCACGCCCGCTACGAGAGGACCTCCGCGAGCGCCGCCGCCACCTCTCGCCCGAGCGCCGCCTTCGACCCCGTGAACGCAGCGTACCCTTCCGCGTGCACGAGGAGCGCGCGCGTCTCGTCGGCACCCATGACGCTCGCGTCGTTCGCCACCACGAACGCGAGGCCCGCGCGCTCGAGGGTCTCCCTGGCCTGCTCGACCATCGCCGCATCGTCGCCGCTCGTCTCGGCCTTGAACCCGACGATAGGGAGGTCCGGGTGTGCGTCGCGCACGGTATCGATGAGCTTCCGCGTCGACTCCAGTTCGAGCGACAGGTCCTCGCGACCACTCCGGATCTTCTCGTCCGCGCTCGCGACCGTGTAATCCGATATCGCGGCAACCGATACGAGCGCGTCCGCATCCTCGTCCTCGACCACTCGCAGGACCGCGTCGGTCATCTCCGCGGCCGTCTCCACGTCCACGACCGAGGCGTACGGCACGTCGCCGTCCGGATGCACGAGCGTCACGTCCGCACCCGCGACGTACAGCGCTCGCGCCAGCGCACGGCCCGTCTTCCCCGACGACCGGTTCGTGAGGACGCGCACGGGGTCCACGCGCTCGCTCGTCGCCCCCGACGTCACCACCACGTGCTCGCCCGCGAGCGGCCGACCCCCGGCGGCACGCGCGGTCGCGAGCACGATCGCCTCCTCGGTCGCGATCTTCGCCTTCCCCTCCTCGACGCGCGGGTCGACGAACGACACCCCCCACGATTCGAGCGTGTCGATAGCGTCGAGCACCCCCGGATGGTCGTACATCGGCTCGTGCATCGCGGGCGCCACCACGACCGGCAGGCCCGTGCCGAGCGCGGTCGTCGCGCACGTCGTCACCGTCGAATCGTCGACCGCACTCGCCATCTTCCCGACCGTGTTCGCGGTCGACGGCGCTATCAGGAGGACGTCAGCCCACTCGTCGCGCCCGCAGAGCGCGACGTGCTCGACGCTCCCCGTGATCTCCGTGACGACGTCGTGCTCGGTCGCGAACTCGAGCGCCCACGGATGCACGATTCCCGTCGCGCTCTCGGTCATCACCGCTCGAACGCTCGCACCCTCCCGGCGGAGTTCGTGCGCGAGTTCGACGGTCTTCACCGCTGCAATCGACCCCGTTACGCCGAGCGCCACGTTCACGCCGGCGAGCGCGCCATCGTCTCGTCGCTTCGGTTCGTCCGACTCCGCAGTCATACCACGCGATTGGAGTGCCCCACACAAGAGCGTACCCGATACCGAACCCGCGCCCGAACGACCGTGCACGGTCGGTCGCGCCGTGACCGGTCGGGCGGTCAGCGGAATCGACGCGAGATGAGGACGCCGATCGAACCGATGGACAGCAGCGAGAACACGCCGTCGAAGTGCTGTCGTTTCGGGTCGTCGATCGGTTTCGAGATCGGGTCGAGCACGGAGAGCGGATCGAATCCGTCGTCCGCACCGCCGACACCGAGGACCGCGTTCACGTCCTGACTCGTCGACTCGGAGCCGCTGTCCGCGTTCGATGCCTCGTCGCTCGAAGCGCCGGCGTCACCGGCGGCCTCGGTCGAGGAATCCTCGCCGGCTTCGTCGTTCGCGCCCGAGCGTTCGTCCGCGGACGCGGAGTCGTCTCCACCCTCGGAGTCGCTCCCGCCGGATAGTCCACCGTCGCCGTCGTCGCTCCCGGACGTCCCCTCCGACCCGGAGTTCGAGCCGTCGCCCGACTCCGAGCCGTCACCCGATTTGGAACCGTCGCCGGACTTCGAGCCGTCACCCGATTTGGAACCGTCGCCGGACTTCGAGCCATCGGGCTTCTTCGAACCGTCGCCGGACTTCGAGCCGTCACCCTTCTTCGAACCGTCGTCAGGTTTCGAGCCGTCACCCGACTCCGGAGCGTCGTCGTCGGAACTTCCGTCGTCACCGCCGCTGAGTCCACCGTCGTCGGAGTCGTCATCGCCGCTCCCACCATCGTCACCGCTACCGTCGTCGCCACCGTCCAGTCCACCACCGGAATCGTCGTCGCCAGACCCATCGTCACCACCGGACCCGTCGTCACCACCGGACCCGTCGTCACCACCGGACCCGTCGTCACCACCGGACCCATCGTCACCACCGGACCCGTCGTCACCACCGGACCCGTCGTCACCACCGGACCCATCGTCACCACCGGACCCATCGTCACCACCGGACCCATCGTCACCACCGGACCCGTCGTCACCACCGGACCCATCGTCGCCAGACCCGTCGTCGTCGTCGCCGCCGCCGTCCTTCTCGCCGACGACTATCGTGGTGTTGGCACTGGCCGTATTCCGTTCGCGGTCACCGACCTGCGCGCGCAGCGTCAGGTCGCTTCCGTCGTGGTCCTCCGGGACCTGCATCGTGACGGAGACAGTCCGGTTCGCACCGGGTTCCAGCGTCTCGAACTGCCAGCCGACGCCGCGTCCCGCGAAGTTCGCGCCGTCGTCCGAATGGCTCTGCACCGACCACGTCGGCGGGAACCGCGCCTGGAGGGATGCGGACGACGCCGCAGTCGAACCGGTGTTCTCGACGACGAACGTCACCGTCACCGTCCCGCCCGGGTCCGTCGATCCGGCGGATATCGAGAGCGCGAGGTCGACGGCGGACGCGTCCGTCGACTCGTTCACCGGACTCGTCGCGCCAGTCCCGTCGACCGCACCGGCGACCGGCCCGGTAACGGCGAGGGCGGCGACGAGCACGACGAGCACGCGAACGCCACGTTTGTTTCTCATTAGTAGTTACTCCAATTATACCGTAGCGCGACAAATATATCTTTCCGTGCAGGCTCTACTGGCTTGAATTTTCGGCCCTGGAGCCGAGTTCGAGCGAGGTTCGGCGACGAAACGTTTACCTCCGGACCGCCGTCAGTACGGTCGTGGAGCGAGTCGAGGTCACGACCGTCGTGTACGCGGACAGACAGCGAGTGTACGAGTTCCTGCTCGACTTCCCCGGGTACGCCGCGTACTCCGAGCACATGAAGCGCGTCGGCCAGCGCGGCGACGGCGGCCCCGGCACGCGATACGACCTCACGTTCGCGTGGTGGAAACTCACCTACACCGCGCACTCGGAGGTCACCGAGACGCACCCGCCGGAACGCATCGACTGGCGTATCACGAAGGACATCGACGCGACCGGTCACTGGTTCGTCGAATCCGTCGACCCGCCGGACGGCGAGGACGTCGCGACGCAAGTCCGGTTCCTCGTCGAGTACGACCCGGACTCCGCGACGGTCGGGAACATCGACCTGCCGCGGTTCGTCTCGCTGTCCTGGGTCGTCGAGAAGGTGAAACCGAAGATCCAGCGCGAGGCGACCAACATCGTCGAGCGCGTCGTCGTCGACCTCGAAGGGCAGCGACGGCGCGTCGACCTGGACGTCGACACGACGTCGAGCGACGGCTGAATGCGCCGCGAGCGCCCGCGAACGGCCGCGAGCGCGCAGCAGGCGCCGCGACGCGCGCATGACAACCCTCTTGTTCGGGCCGTTCGTCCGCCCCGATTATGTACGAGGTGAGCGCGTGATGCGAGTGGTGGTCGTGGGTGCTGGCGAGGTCGGTGCGAACATCGCCAGCGGGCTCGCTGACGCGCACGAAGTGGTGGTCGTCGACACCGACCCCGAGCGCGTCGAAGCGATCACGTACCAGTTGGACGTCCTCGCCATCGAGGGCGACGGGACGTCCCTCGCGACGCTCAAGGAGGCCGGGGTGGAGGACGCGGACATGCTCATCGCGAGCACGGACAGCGACGAGGCGAACATCGTCGCGTGCGCCACCGCGAAGACCGTCTCGGACGCGTTCACGGTCGCTCGCGTCCGGAAGACCGATTACTTGACGACGTGGCGTGGCGCCGAGGGCGCGTTCAGCGTCGACTTCATGGTGTGCACGGACCTGCTCGCCGCGGAGACCATCGTCCGCATCGCGGGCCTGCCGGGCGCGCAGGACGTCGACTCGTTCGCGGGCGGACGCGTCCGCATGGCGGAGTTCGAGGTGACCGAGGAGAGCACGCTCGCGAACGAGACCGTCGAGTCCGCGGACCGCTTCGAGTCGTTGACGTTCGCCGCCATCCTCCGGAACGGCGACGTGGAGATTCCGCGTGGTGACACGCTCATCGAGCCGGGTGACAAGGTCGTCGTCATCGGGAGTCCGGAGAGCTGTCGGTTGTTCGCGTCGGAGTTGACGCCGACGAACGGCCTGGAGAGCTCCGACGAGGTGTACGTCGTCGGCGGGAGCGAGATCGGGTATCAGACGGCGCGACTGCTGGAAGCGCAGGGCGTGACGCCGCGGGTCATCGAGCGAGACCCGGAGCGCGCTCGCGAACTCGCGGAGGAACTCGTCGGGAGCGTCGTCCTGGAGAACGACGGGACGGACATCGACTTCCTGGAGCGCGAGCACGTCGCGGACGCGGACCTCGTCGTCGCGGCGTTGTCCTCGGACGAGAAGAACCTCCTCGTGAGTCTGCTCGCGAAGCGCCTGGGCGCGAAGCGGACGGTCGCGGTCGTCGAGGACGGGTCGTTCGTCGACGTCTTCGAGACCGTTGGCGTGGACGTGGCGGTGAACCCGCGGGAGGTGACCGCCGAGGAGATAACGCGGTTCACGCGCGAGGAGCACACGCAGAACGTCGCGATCATCGAGAGCGACCGCGCGGAGGTCCTCGAGATCGAGGTGGACGACGAGAGCTTGCTCGCGAACCGCACCATCGCGGACGCGACCGCGGACCTCCCCCAGGGCGTGGTCGTCGGTGCAATCACGCGTGACGACGAACTCATCACGCCGCGCGGTGATACGGTCGTCAGACCCGGGGACCACGTCGTCGTGTTCGCGGAGACGTCGATACTGGAGGAGGTCACGCCGCAGCTATGAAGGTGGACTGGCGCGCGAGCGTCTCGCTCGTCGGCCGGGTGACGAAGTACCTCGCGGTCGCGTTGCTGGTCCCCATCGTCACCGGGTTGCTCTACGACCCGCGCACGATCGTCCCGTTCGTCGTGACGGCGCTGGTCGCGGTCGGCGTCGGCACCGTCCTGGAACGCCTCGACGACGACCCGGACATCGGTGCGCGCGAGGGGTTCCTGATGGTGGCGGCGACGTGGTTCGCGGTGTCGGTCGTCGGCGCACTGCCGTACCTCCTCGAACATCTCGCGTTCCAGGGAGGGTCGCTGACATATACCACAGACACGACGCTCCATCACCCGGAAAACGCGCTGTTCGAGACGATGAGTGGGTTCACGACGACGGGCGCGACCGTGATGGGTGACATCTCCTTCGAGAGTCACACGCGAGCGCTCATGATGTGGCGACAGATGACGCAGTGGCTCGGCGGGATGGGTATCGTCGTGCTCGCGGTCGCCATTCTCCCGGAGCTATCGGTCGGTGGCGCACAGTTGATGGACGCGGAGGCGCCGGGCCCGGGCATCGAGAAGCTCACGCCGCGCATCGCGGAGACGGCGCGCGCGCTCTGGGTGGCGTACGCGGGCATCACCGCCCTCGAAGTCCTCCTCCTCTACGGCCTGCACGTCGCGGGAACGGCACCGGCCATGACCGCGTACAACGCCATCGCGCACGGGTTCACGACGATGTCAACGGGCGGGTTCTCGCCGGAGGCGCGGTCCATCGAGGCGTTCTCGGCGGCGGTCCAGTGGTTGATAATCCCGTTCATGGTCGCGGCGGGCACGAACTTCGCGCTGTTCTGGCACGCGACGAAGGGGAACGTCGACAAGCTCCTCAAGGACGCGGAGTTCCGCGCGTACGCCGGCGTCATCGGCGTCCTCGCGGCTGTCGCCGCGGCGTTCATCTACCTCGACCCGGGGCTGTCCGGGCCGGCGACGGCGTCGACGGCACCGCACTACGCCGACAAGGGCGTCGCCGCCGGGCCGATCGCGCACACGTTCCCGATATTCGGTGACGTCGAGGGAGCGCTCCGGCAGGCGACGTTCCAGGTGGTGTCGTTCGTGACGACGACGGGGTACGCGACGATGGATTTCAACGCGTGGAACGGTTCGGCGCGGTACGTGCTCGTGTTCGCGATGTTCATCGGTGGGTCCGCCGGGTCGACCGGTGGTGGTATCAAGATCGTGCGGTGGCTCGTCATCCTGAAGTCGCTGCGTCGCGAGCTGTTCACGACCGTTCACCCGGACGCGGTCAGGCCCGTGCGGCTCGCGGGGAAGCCGCTGGACGAGCGCGCCATCCGCGGCATCTACGGGTTCACGCTCCTGTACTTCGCCATCTTCTTCGTCGCCACGCTCGTGCTCGTCGCGGACGCGGCCGTGATGGCCGAACCCGCGCCGCTGTCCGTCATCGAGGCGATGACGGCGGTTGCGGCGACGCTCGGGAACATCGGGCCGGGCCTGGAACTCATCGGGCCGATGGGGAGCTACATCGACTTCACTATCGAGGCGAAGGTGTTCATGGTCGTCCTGATGTGGATCGGCCGCCTCGAGATCTTCCCGGTGCTCGTACTCCTGACGCGCGGGTACTGGTCGTCCTGACCGCGAACGCGGCTTTTTCGGGGCGCGGTCACCGGGCGCGCTCGCTCACGGGATCGCTGTCGCCGTCGTTGCGAGGTCGCGGTACGCGAGGAGCGATTCGATGCCAGCGACGGCGAGGACGAGCGAGACGGCGACGGCGAACACGCCGGAGACGCGCGTGGCGAGCACGACCCGCTCGCGCTCGGCGGCGTCGGCGTCGCCGAAGACGGTGAGGAACGCGCGCGGTCGGTGAACGGCACCGACGCCGAGGACCGCGGCGGTGGACGACGCGGTGACGGCGAGCACGGCGGCGGCTTCGACCATCGCGTCCGTGAACGCCATCGCGCCGACGGCGACGGCGGTGAGCGCCAACAGGACGACCGCCGCGAGGCCGTACGTGCGCTTGAACGCGGAGACGTCACCGGGCATGCCTCCGTCTGCTGGCGCTGCCCTCCTCAATCTACCGGCAGAACCGACCGGCGGGTCCCGAGGCCGCGTCCGCGGACACCGCTGGCGGGCGGACGCGACGTCGTGCGAACGAGAGTCGTAGCGACGACGTGAAAACGGATGGCGTGGATGCGCCGGGGTCGGCGTTCCGCGACGACGGGGTTACTCCGGCGTCTCGAAGTCGCCGCCGTACCGCATGAAGAAGTACGCCATCGAGAGCACGGAGAGCAATGCGGCGGTGCCGGCGACGGCGAGCGTCTTCGCGCTCCCGGGGAGCACCGGGCCGCTCGACCCGGCAGGTTCGAGGCTCTCGACGACACTGATGCTGGCCTCCATCCCGGCGCCGACGTGGGGCTGACAGAAGTAGTCGTAGTCGCCGGTCGTGTTGAACGTGTGCGAGTACTCGTGGCCGGTGTCGTACGTCTTCGACGCCGGGCCCTCCGTTCCCTCCCATTCCGCGCCGTCGGGCTGGTTCTCGACGACGATGTTGTGGTTGTCCGAGTCCCACACGAAGTTCACGGTCGTGCCGACCGCGATCTCGAGGTCGGCGGGCTCGTACACGAGCGACCCGCCGGGGCCGACGACGACCTCTTCGGTCGCGCCACCGCCGCCCCCGCCTTCGGTGCCTTCCTGTGCGGCGGCGGTCCCCGCAGCGCCGGCCGCGGCCGCGCCCGTGACGGCCGTCATGAACTGCCGGCGCGAGACAGGCGTGTCCGTAGCGTCTTCGTCCATACCCGGTGGTTAGGGGAGCCCCGTACTGAAATCTTCGATTCGCGCACGGCGGTTCCGTGCGGCGAGTCGGTGCTTCGTCCGTCCGGTGCGGTCGCGCCCGACCTACAGCGTGTAGTCGTGGGCGCCGGTCTCGGTGTCGAGGAAGGCGTCGGCGAGGTCGATGGCGGCGGCGACGTCGTCGCCGTGCACGCTCTCGACGGGCGTGTGGAGGTACCGCGTCGGGAACGAGATGGCGCCGACCGGGGTCGGCCCGGAGGAGCGCTGGAAGCCGGCGGTGTCGGTGCCGCCGGCGGGGAGGACCTCGTGCTGGACGGCGACGTCGCGGTCGGCGGCGACCGAACGCAGGCGGTCGACGACCTTCCGGTTCGGGATGACGCTCGAGTCCTTGAACTTGATACCGGCGCCGGCGCCGAGTTTCGTGACGTACTTGTCGTCGTCGGTCTCGGGGACGTCGTTCGCGACGGTCGTGTCGAGGTTCAGTGCGAGGTCGGGCGCGAGGTCGACGCCGATGGCTTCGGCACCCCGCAACCCGACCTCCTCCTGGACGGTCGCGGCGAGGTGCACCGTGACGGGCGGGTCGTCGAGGCGGTCGGCGAGCGCGCAGAGCGCGAACACGCTCACGCGGTTGTCG
This sequence comes from Halorubellus litoreus, assembly GCF_037081675.1. Lineage (GTDB taxonomy): Archaea > Halobacteriota > Halobacteria > Halobacteriales > Natrialbaceae > Halorubellus > Halorubellus litoreus. Next base: position 399,573 of record NZ_JAZAQL010000001.1, read on the forward strand.
AGCGCTTTCCCGTTGATGCAGTCGCCGACGACCTCGGTGGTCTGCGTGGTTGAGACGCGGTCGCCGACCGCGACGCGTTCGCGGACCTCGTCGGCGGGGAGGCCGAGGTCGACGTCGACGTCGTGGACGCCGCGTTCGTCGTCGTCGTCGCTCCCGCCCGAGTGCGGGGGGATGGAGCCGATGACGCCCAGGAGCTCCTCGTCGTCCGTGTGGACGACGACGCGCTGCGCGCGCAGGACCTCGGGGTCCCAGCCGCCGAGCGCGTCCACCTGCAGGAACCCGTCGTCGTCGACGTTCCGGACCATGAACCCGATCTCGTCCATGTGCGCGGCGACGACCACCTCGTAGTCGGGATTCTCGCTCCCCTCGATGGTGCCGACGAGGTTCCCCATCGCGTCCGAGCGTACCTCGTCGACCGCGCTCGCGGCCGCGAACTCGCGGCGGACGACGTCGCGGACCGCGTCCTCGTACCCTGGTACCCCGTGCGCTTCGGTCAGCTCGACGAGCAGCGACTCGTCGAAGTCGAAGGCTGTCATGACTCCCCATCCGTCGCCCGCGCACAAAAACCGATAGGACGGCGAGGGCGTCGCCGGTTCACGGCGGGGCGCGCGAGGGAATGTGGTTCGACCCTGGTCAGGTGCGGACGTGCACGCGCCGACGGACCGTGGCGAGAACGTCGGTGAGCGCGTGGCGTTTGAGGACGGCGAAGCCGACGAAGATGACGACGAACCCGAGGGCGGTCGTGGCGTCGACGACGTTCCCGAAGACGGCCCAGGCGACGAGCGCGGCGACGACGGGTTCGAGGTAGGAGACGAGCGTGAGTTCGGTTGCGCCGATGCGTTCCAGGAGCTCGAAGTAGACGAGGAAGGCGACGGCGCCCGAGGCGAGCGCGAGGAACCCGAGCGCGACGATGGCCTCGGTCGTCCACGTGGCGTCGGCGAGGGATTCGCCGCGCGCGAGGCTGGCGAGGTGGAGGCCGATGGCGCCGCCGACCATCGCCCACGCCTGCGTCGTGGGCTTCGGGAGGCCGGCGTCGAACGGGCGTGCGAGGACGCTCCCGAGCGCGAAGCACGCGGTGCCGGCGAGCACGAGCGCGACGCCGACGATGCTGCCGTCGAGCGCGCCCGGGCTCGGGTCGACGACGACGGCGACGCCGAGGATGCCGAGTGCGACGCCGACGAGGCCGGTCGTCGTCAGCGGTTCCTCGAGGTCGAGCGCGCTCCCGACGCCCGCGGTGAGGACCGGGGAGAGGGAGACGACGACCGCGGCGACGGCGCCGGAGACGTACGTCTCGCCGACGTAGAGGAGCGCGGGGTACGCGCCGAACACGAAGACGGCGGGAACGAGGACGCTCATGAACTCGGTCCGGGTGCGGGGTCGCCAGCGGTCGGTCGCGGTGACGGCGTACGCGAGGACGACGACGCCGGCGAGGTCGTAGCGGAGCGCGGCGAACGCGAGCGCGGGGACGTGATGGAGGCCGACCTCGATGGCGACGAACGACGTCCCCCAGAGGATTGCGAGCGATACGAACAACAGGCTCGTGTCTGGGAGTGCTCTCCAGAACTTCTGCGATATCATTGGTTGCTATCCAACGCCAGCCGATGGTAGTATTAAAATCCGTTGCAACTCGAACTCCAGAACCAGAATTGTGAATTGCTCTCGACACAGGAGTTGTACGAAACTACGAATTTTATCGATATTCTGGATTCTATCCGAGCGAAGAACCGGTCGGGAGGCTGAAGTCGGTCGCGTGCGACCGTCGACGCATGGACGACCGCGACGTGCGCCTCCTCAAGGCCATCAGCGAACTCGGCACCGGCAGCCCCGAACGACTCCACGAAGAGACGGACATCCCCGTCTCCACCATCCACTACCGGCTGAACAACCTCCGCGAAGCCGGCGTCATCGAGAACGACTGCTACGACCTCGACCTCGACGCGCTCGGCCTCGGCGTCACCGTCATCCTCGAGGTCCTCACCGACTACTCCGGGAGCCACGAGGACGTCGCCGACGACATCGAAGCCATCGAAGGCGTCACCCAGTTGTTCTCGACGATGGGCGAGACCGACTACGTCGCCATCGCACGCCTCCACGATGGCGACGACGTCGGCCGCCTCATCCGCGACTTCGAGACCGTCGACGCCGTCGAACGCACCAACTCCACGTACGTCATCGACGAACTCCACGAGGACGCCCGCGCCCTCGGCAGCTACAGCATGGAGACCCTGCTCGCCACGCTCACCGACGACGACTGACAGCCGACGACCGACCAGCGACGCTCGACCGACCGGCGACCGACCGGCGACGCACGCCGAGACATAAAGTCCACCGCACGCGTACGGGAGCGCGTGCCCGAGGACGCAACGAAGTGGAGTTCGGTGGAGCGCGACCGCGAGGCCGCCGAACGCGCGGTTCGCCAGCGGCTCGCGGTCGTCCTCGCAGACGTCGCCTTCCCCGTCGAGGACCAGCTCGCCGTCGCCGCAGCCGTCGACGCCCCGCACAGCCAACGCGTCACCGTCGGCGACCGCCGGTTCACCGCGATGGAACTCGCCGTCAGACTCGAACCGTACCAGGACTTCCCCTACGAGTCGCTCGACGCGCTCGTCGACGACGTCGTCGCCGGACTCCGCGAAGAAGAACTACTCTGAATCGCGCCCACCGACCGGGCAGCCGCCCAGAAGAGGTCCGCTATCAGTGGTCGACCTGCGGTTCGTCCACGAGCTGCCGGCGCTGCTCGCGGAGGTGCGCGGGCATGTCCGCGTACGCGTGCTCGAACATCTCGCCGGGGTCCAGGCCCGTGTGGTCCTCTGCAGCCGCCACCGCCTCCCGCACGGTCTCCGTCGCCCACTCCTGGGTCGCCGCCTCGTCCGTCTCCGACCACCCGAACTCCTCCTCGAGGTACGTCCGCGCGCGGTCCAGGGGGTCCTCGAGCCGCCAGTCCTCGGCGTCGGACTCGTCGCGGTACTTCGACGGGTCGTCCGTCGTCGTGTGCGCGCCCTTCCGATAGGTCACCGCCTCGACGAGCGTCGGCCCGCCGCCGTTCCGGGCGTTCTCGAGCGCCTCCGAGACGACGTCGTACACCGCGAACACGTCGTTCCCGTCGACGCGAACGCCGTCGAACCCGTACGCCTGGGCCTTCTGGGCGATGGTCGCGCTCGCCGTCTGGCGTTCCCGGGGCACCGAGATGGCGTAGCCGTTGTTCTGACAGAAGAACACCGTCGGCGTCTCGAAGACGCCCGCGAAGTTCAATGCCTCGTGGAAGTCGCCCTCCGACGTGGCGCCGTCGCCGAACGAGACGAGGCTCGCGACGTCGTCGCCCTTGTACTTCGCCGCCATCCCGACGCCGACCGCGTGAGGCAGCTGGGTCGCGATCGGTATCGTGATGGGGAACGTCGTCAGGTCCGCGGGGTCCTCGTGGTCGATGTAGTTCCCTTCGCCGGAGAGGTGAAGCAAGACCTCGCGGAGGTCGACGCCGCGCTGGAGGAACATCGCGTGGTCGCGGTACGTCGGGAACAGGTAGTCCCGGTCGGGCATCGCCGCGACCGCACCGATCTGCGCCGCTTCCTGGCCGGCCATCGGCGCGTACGTCCCGATGCGGCCCTGTCGGTGGAGGCTGACTGCTTTCTCGTCGAATGTCCGGGCGAGTACCATTGTCTCGTAGAGCGAGCGTGCACGCTCTGCGGAGACGCTGTGGTCGGTGACCTGCGAGCCGCCCGGGGACATGACGCGAACGATGTTGTCAGCCTTCGACATTGGTGACACCTGAGGGTCTATCGGACAATCACCCGCACGGGTAATAAAGAATCGCCTCAAACAGATTCGTTCATGAAATTATCACCGAGTACTTAAACTCATCTCGGATTTATCGGCCGGTTGCGGCTTCAGGTCGTGGCAATATTGACGAATCGTCGAATCGAGCCACGGACTCGCAAGCCGGAAACCCTAACACGAGCCGTCGATTCGTGAGAGCCAATGACAGACTGGATCGGCGAGACGTTCACGAGCGACGTCGGCTGGAACCACCTGGAGACACTCGTCGACATCGGCGACCGCATGGCAGGCAGCGACGGGGAACGCCGTGCAGCCGAAGCGACCCGGGACGCCCTCGCCGACGCCGGCGCGCGCGACGCCCACCTCGCCGAGTTCGACATCCAGGGCTGGGAGCGCGGAACGAGCAGTCTCGACGCCGCCGGCGAGACGTACGACCAGCGCCACGAGGTCATCGCGCTCCCCCGGTCGCCGAGCGGGACCGCGTCCGGCGAACTCGTCGACCTCGGGTACGGCCTCCCGCGGGACTTCGAAGACGCCGACCTCGACGGCAAGGTCGTCCTCGCGCGCTCGGACGTCCCCGAGTGGTACGACCGCTACCTGCACCGCCGCGAGAAGTACTATCACGCCGTCGAGGCCGGCGCCGCCGCATTCGTCTACCGGAACCACGTCGACGGCTGCCTCCCGCCGACCGGGAGCGTCGGCACCGACGCCGACCCCGTCGGCGACATCCCCGCCGTCGGCGTCTCCGCCGAGGTCGGCGCACGCATCGCCCGACGCGCCGACGGCGACATCGTCGACGTCGACGTCACCGCCGCCATCGAGGACGCCACCAGCCAGAACGTCCACGCGACGCTCGGCCCCGACAGCGACGACGAACTCCTCCTGACGAGTCACGTCGACGCGCACGACATCGCCGAGGGCGCGATGGACAACGGCGCCGGCACCGCCACCGTCGTCCAGGTCGTCGACGCACTCGCGAAGCGCGAGAACGACCTCGACACGCGCGTCCACGTCGTCTGCTTCGGCGCCGAGGAGGTCGGGCTCGTCGGCTCCGCGCACCTCGCCGAGCGAGCCGACCACGACGACGTCGCCGCCGTCCTGAACCTCGACGGCGTCTGTCAGGGCCGCGACCTCGGGTTCTACGCGCACGGCTTCGACGAACTCGCCGACGCCATCGACGACGTCGCCGACCGCATGGGCCACCCCGCGTACGTCACCCCCGAACTCGGCCCGCACAGCGACCACTGGCCGTTCGTCAAATGGGGCGTCCCCGGCACGCACGTCTACGGGAAGACCCCCGGCGACGGCCGCGGCTGGGGCCACACGCACGCCGATACCCTCGACAAACTCGAGAAGCGCGACCTCCGCGAACAGGGGATCGTCCTCGCGGAACTCGCCGTCGAACTCGCGAGCGACGATACCACCATCGAGCACCGCGACCCCGACGAGATCGCCGCGCAACTCGAAGACGAGGACCAGGCCGAAGGCATGCGAATAACCGGCGACTGGCCGTACGACGACTGACGCCGAGTCCCGCGCCGTCACGCGACGAGTTCCTGAACGCACACTCGCCGACGGCGCGGCGGCGAGACCTGCAGGGTTTTTGGTCACCCCACCGCAACCCCCGAGTATGGACGAGTCCACGACGGCCGACGCGGTCGTTGGCATCGTCGACGCCACCGCCGCCGACGCACCCGACGTCACCGCGCTCGCCGCCGCCGTCGAGCGGGCCGGCGGCACGCCCGTCGTCGACGACGCCCCCGCACTCGCCGCCACCGACCTCGACGCCGCCGTCGCCCCCGGCGACCGAGCACTCGTCGAGTACGTCCGCGCACACGTCACCGCACCCGTCCTCCCCGTCGACACCGACCCGAGCACGCGCAGCGTCCCCGCCGCCGACGCCGCCGACGCCATCGTCACGCTCGTCGCCCGCGAACACGGCACGACGACGCGCAGAACACTCGCCGTGACCGCGCCCGGAACCGACCCCGTCCGCGCACTCGCGGACGTCACCCTCGTCACGAGCGAACCCGCGCGCATCAGCGAGTACACGCTCACCGCCTCGAGCCGCGTCGTCGGCCAGTTCCGCGCGGACGGCGTCGTCCTCGCCACACCCGCCGGCTCCCAGGGGTACGCGCGCGCCGCCGGCAGCCACGTCGTCGCCCCACACACCGGCGTGCTCGCCGCCGTCCCCATCGCGCCGTTCGCGACGAACGCCGACGACTGGGTCGTCCCCGACGACGACGTCACCCTCACCGTCGAACGCGACGAAGGCGACGTCTCCCTCCGCATCGACGACACCCACGTCACCCGCATCGGGTACGGCGACGTCGTCGAAGCCACCCCCGACGACTCGCTCACCATCGCCGTCACCCCCCAGAGCACCGGGCCGTGGCCGCACGCATTGGAAAAGCACTAATGGCTCAACCACACAGGTTGACCTATGGACCCAGCGACGATGTTCGGACCCCTCGACGCCATCCTCACCAGCAAGGTGCTCGGCGTCGAACTCGTCAAGTACCTGCTGGTCGTGCTCGTGCTCGCCAACATGGCGACGCGCATCCTCGCGTACCAGCGTAACGTCAGCGAAGCCGAAGACGAGGACGTCGAGACCGCCTCCCGCCACCCGCTGCACACCGCCTCGACGGTCGTCCTCATCCTCACCACGTTCTACTACACGACCTACGAACAGCACGGCGGCGTCGTCCTCACGATGCTCGTCCTCGGGATGTTCCTCACGGACTTCTTCGAGTTCGAGACGCGGAGCGTCGACCTCCGCAAGGACAAATCCGTTCGGCGCCCCAACGGCGCGCTCTTCGCGTCCCTGCTCGTCCTCGCGTACGCGACGTTCCAGCTCGCGAACGAGTTCGACGTGTTCGTCCAGGGACTCTCCCAGATCATCTGACCACGCAACCACCTCGACGCCGTTCTTCTCCTCGCACGACCCCGCACCCGAGCACCGCCGCCGGAACCCGACCTACGAAGGCCATTCCTACGAACCCACTCCGCCAACAGTAACCGCCGTACGCGACCGAACACCTCCCTCGACACGCTCCCGGCCGTTCGCAAATCAGAGACCTCCACCACGCGACCGACGACGACAACCGGCGCCCCCAGCCAGCGTCGTCGGCCGCTCGCGCACCTCACGCTCGACTCACCGACACCAACCACTCACGGACCAACACCACCACACCAGTCAAAGACGCCGACCGACGACCACGAGCGCAGAACCCAGTCGCTCGTCGACCATCACTCGCAGAACCGAACGCTATCGCAGAAACGCCGCCTCAGCCCGCGAAGTACTCGCGCGTCTGTTCGGCCGCCGGGATGACGACCCAGAACGTCAACACGCCGATGATGATGAACCAGCGCAGGCCGCTCTCGAGCACGAGCGCCATCTCGCCGTACGTCCCCAAGTCAGCCGGCGGCGCCCCCGTGAGCTGTGCACCCTCGAACGACGGCGTCTTGTACCAGCCAGCCAGGACCATCCAGATCAGTCCCACACCGGCGAGGATAGCCGTGCCTTTGGCGAATTCGTCAGCCATTACCTGAACCTTCGTCGGATTCGTCTTTAGACTTTCCCATTCCTTCAGTCCGGAATCGCGTCGAGAACGCGTACACGAACGCCCCCAGGACGATACTGCCGAGTCCCACGAGCGCGAGCACGACGTTCACCTCGTCCGGCGACGCCTGCGCGCGATTCGTCGCCACGTCCAACGCCACGAACCCGAGGATGACCGCAACCATCGCAATCAACGTCGCGAACACCGTCACCGTCTTGTAGAGACGCATCGGGACCTCGACCTCGCGAGACCCGCGAGCACCATCCTCTACTGGCTCGTCGTCAGTCATCGAAAGAACGGGACAGCAGTTACTTCGGCGGCCGCAGCCGGTAGTACCGACGGTTCAAGTCGTACATGTAGCCCTCCTGCATCGACCGCAGCAGCGCGTACGAGATCGTTCCCGCGACGAACGGCAGCAGGAACGTTACGTCCAGCAGGAGACTCGACCCGATCGGGAGCAGGTTCTTGATGGAGAGCATACTGATCGTGAACGCGAACACGACCCCGAACACGCCAACCGCAGCCCAGAACGGCTGCTCGACCGGGCGGCGCGCACTCCCCTTGTTCAGGAACGGCACGATAGCGATGAACCCGACGACGACGAGGTTCGCGACCACGCCGTACGTGCGGTCCGCCATCAGCTTCGCGCCCTCCGCCGCCGTCTCCCCACCGAGGATGGAGAGCTCGGGGTTCAGCGGGCCGAGCTTCAGGAGGCCGAACGACCAGTAGAGGTACCAGTCCGGGAGGATGATAGCCGGCGTACTACTCGGGTTCGCCGGCGGCCCGATGTGCGGCGGGAGCGCCGCCGACAGGAACAGGATCATCCCGACGAAGAAACTCGTCAGGGAGAGGTTCCGGATCATCTCGTGGGGCCACGCCGGGAACGCGAGCACGTCACGTTCCACGTAATCGGACTCCTGACGGAGGTCCTGGTCCTCGCGTCGCGCCCGCTCGAAGTACTCGTACGTCAACCGGGAGAGTCCCTCCGTGCGCTCCTTGCGCTCGCGCCACGTCGGCGTCTCGTCGTCCGGCGCGACGATGCCGGTGCCACTGCCGCCGTCAGCCATGGGTTCCTCGTCGTTGTTGTTGTCTGCCATTGTATTAGTGTGGTTCCGCGATGCCCTGCATCCAGACGATGCCGATGTGGACCGCGATGAGCGTCGTCACGATGAACGGAAGCAGGAACACGTGCAGGATGTACATCCGTTGCAGCGTCGCCTGACTCAACGTGAACCCACCGAACAGGAGCTGGGCGACCCATTCACCCGCCAGTGGTATCGACAGCGACATCTCAACGCCGATCTGGCCGGCCCAGAACGCGAGCTGGTCCCACGGCAGCAGGTAGCCCGTGTACCCGAACACCATCGTCAGCGAGATGAGGACGATGCCGAGGATCCAGTTGAGTTCGCGGGGTTCCTTGTACGCGCCCGTGAAGTACACGCGGAGCATGTGCAGGAACACCGCTGCGACCATGACCTGGGCCGCCCAGCGGTGGATGGAGCGGAGCATGAACCCGAAGTTCAGGTCGGTCATGATGAACACGATCTGGTTGTACGCACCCGACGGGTCACCCGTCGTCGCCGGCGCATAGTAGAACCCCAAGAGGGCACCCGATAAGGCCGCGACGACGTACGCTATCGTCGAGAACGACCCCAACGCATAGAGTGGATACCAGTACCAGAACTTGTTGTCGAGATTGTACTGTTCCGTGTGACTCTTCGGCATCTGCATGTTGACCTTGTAGTAGAGGTCCTCGAGGAGCTCGAGGTAGTCAACGATGCGGAGACGCCGGTCGAGGTACACGAGGACCATCAGGTAGCCCTTCTCCACGGGCGTCAGGTCTCGCTTCTGTATCCAGCCGCGATGGTCGTGTTCGTCTTTCTTCTCCAGACTCATTGTGTCAGCCCTCCTTCTCCGGCCGCGGCAGTGCCACGAACGACTTCTGCACGATACTGAACGGGTCGTACACGGACTGGTGGCACTGACAGTAGATCTTGTCCGCCGCACCGAAGTTCGCGGAGCCGGCGATGGTCTTGAACCCGGGCACGCAACAGAAGTGCGTGCACTTGTTCAGCCACGCGACACAGCCCTCGGCCGTGGACGCGTCGATCCACTCGTCCTCCTTCGCGAGTTCTTGAACGTTCTCGGAGCGGATCACCTGGATTGGCATCGTCTCCGCGGGCGCGAGGTCCTGAGACCGCCACGTGCCGGCAGCGGGCTTCCCGTTCGCTTTCGTCCCGAACGACGTGTTCCATTCGCGCCAGGGGTCACCGAGCTCCTGGAAGTCGTCGATGTGGATCTTGTCACCGCCCTTGTCGCTGTGCCAGTCGTAGCCGCTATCCGAGTACCGGAAGTAGTTGTCCTGGTCCGCTTCCGGGTACACGCCCGAGTACGTCTGCACGCCGCAGTACTGGAACCACGCGGAGGAGTAGTCGACGCCCGTCCCCTCGTAGTCCTCGGTGACGGCGGCGTCGGCGCCCTCCTCGTACTCCGGCCACGCACCCTTGAGGTAGCCTTCCTTGTCCAGCTCGACGGGAATCTGGGGCATTCCGCGCGGCGCGGGCCCGTCGGTGTTCTCGACGGCGTAGAACGTCGTCGTCCCACCGCCCGCGCCGGTTGGCGCGGTGGCGGTGTTCACGGCGGCGGCGCTCGCTGTCGTGACGCCGGCGAGCGCGGCCCCGCCGACGACACCTTTGACGAACCGCCGACGGTCCGATTCGACCGGATACTTGTCTTCGTCCAGTGGCATAGTTATCGCTTGTAGTACGGGTATACTGCCCGTTTCAGTGTCTCGACGGCGTTCTCGGGGTCGAAGTCCTTCGTCCCGTCGACGTCCTCTTCGCGAACGTAGAGGTCCTCCCACTTCCGGCGTCGTTTCTTGACGATCATGACGTCCGGGAGGAACTCCTTGCGGTACAGCAGGAGGATGAACGCCAGGTCGACGAAGATGATCGCGAGGATCGTGCCGAGGTACATGTTGCCGACCGCGTCCAGTCCCCAGCCGGCGACGAGCCCGTACGTGAACAGGCCGACGAACACGACCTCGATGACGGTGAGGAGGACGATAGCGACCGCGGCGGCCGTGCTCTCGCGAGCGGGCTCGTACCGGTGGATGTCGCCGTAGTTGCTTCCTTTGGTCGACATGGATTATTTCTTGTTGGGGGCCGCGGTGTGCGCGGATTCGCCGTATTTGAGCGTGTAGAACGTGAAGAGCAGCGAGCTGATGATGGCGAGGATGGTCGCCAGTCCGACGAAGTGCGCCTGGAACGGGACGCCCATGTGTTCGGGGTCCTGTTCCTTCCCGCCGCCGCCGGTGGACACCGAGTCCTGCACGGTGATGCTCGCTTCCATCCCCGCGCCGACGTGCGGTTGACAGAAGTACTGGTACTCGCCGTTAGTCGTGAACGTGTGCGAGTACTCGTACCCGGTGTCGTACGTCTTCGAGTCTCCGCCGGGTGTGCCTTCCCAGCCGGCGCCGTCGGGTTGGCTGTCCACGACGATGTTGTGGTTGTCCGAGTCCCACACGAAGTTCACGGTCGTGCCGTTCGCTATCGTGAGGTCCGCGGGCTCGTACACGAGCGAGCCGCCGGGGCCGACCACGACCTCTTTCGTCGGGCCGGAGGGCGCACCACCGCCGGCCGTGGTGTTGTTGGCCGACCCTGTACCGTTCGGTGCGCCCGTGGTCGTCGTGTTGTTGGGCGCGCCGGAGCGTCCTTGGTCCTCGGCGGCGGCGCCTGCGGACGCCGCGCCGACTGCCGCGGCGGCTCCGGTAACGCCGCTGGCAGTTCTCAGAAAGTCCCGCCTTTTCATATACATCCGTAGGTCAGGATTGACGTTGCTTAAACCCACCGATGCGGGTGTCTGGAGGGGGTTACGTGGTGGGGTTCGAGCTCTCGTCGGTGTCTCGCTCCGCGTCGCTGTGACCCGTCGTCGCGGCGTCGGTTTCGTCCGTCCGCTCGCGCTCGGTGGCGCCGTCGACGTCGCGGTCTTCGCGCTCGTCGTCGGTTCCGGCGTCGAGCGCAGTCTCGACGGTTCCCTCGTCGTCCTCGGTCGGGAGGAACGCGGGTCGTTCGCCGTCCTCGAGCCCGATCGCTCGGAGACGGTCGCGGTACTCTTCGGCGCGGAACTTGTCGGAGAGGCGCGCGTTCGCGACGGTGAAGAACAGGACGAACGTGGCGGCGAGGAACAGGAGGCCGAAGACGACCATGAGCCCGCGACCGATCTCGCCGGCGCCGGCGGCCCCTGGCGCGAACACGGCGCCGCCGAGGAGGACGACGCCGGAGAGCCCGAGGACGCCCGCGATTATCTGGAGCATGAAGTTCCCGAGTTCGCCGCTTCCTTCGGGGACCTCTTCGGGGTTCGGGAGGACGGCGCCTGCTGGTGGTTCCTCGGGTTCGTAGGAGTCCATCGAGCAGAGCGCGACCGTCGGTTTCACGTCCCGAAGCACCGTTCCGAACCCTTCGACGGAGCCGTCGGGTCGTACGAGGGCGTACCCTTCGTCGGAGAACGCGAGCACGGCGTCTTCGCCGTCGACGTCGCGGCGTTCGACGACCGCGAACACGTCTCGGGTGGCGACGCGCCGCTCCAGGTCCGCTTGTACGCGTTCGAGGAGTTCGTCGCCGGTGATCCACGTCTCCGCGTCGAACGCGGCGTCCCATTCCTCGGGCGTCATCTCCGCCATGTCTCGCGGGCCGAAGTCCTCGAAGTCGTACTTCTCTTCGACGCGTGCGCGGAGTTCCGCATCCGAGGGCGAGTCGTCGGCTGACGCGGCCGGTTTCGCGTCGGCCGGCGGTGACGCGTCCACGGTCGACTCGGCCTGGTCGTCCCCGTCGGACTCGGCCGGGTCGTCGCCCTCGCCGGTCGGGCCGTCGCTGTCGCTCCCGGGGTCGGGGTCGTCGGCCGACGTCGGTCGGGAGTCAGTCATCCTCCGACACTTCGGTCCACGGGCGTTTACTCTTTCCGACCGCGGGCGTCCGGGAACGCGTCCTTTAGGACGCCCCGGCCGTTAGGGCCGGGCATGGTCGAAGACGTGGTGGTCGCGACGGTCGTCGCCGCCGTCGTCACCGCCAGTTTCCCGTTCTACGTCTACGGTGCCTGGTACATCATCAACCAGCCGGTCGTGACGTGGGACGTCCTCGTGTATCACCTGAAGTTCGTCGTCACCGGGCTCGTCCTGAACACCGTTCCGGTCGTCTTCTGGATGGCGCCGCGGTTGTTCGACAACCTCAGTAGCCTCACCGCCCTCCACGCGTTCCTCGGCCTGCAGGCGTACGCGATGCTCCTGTTCGGCCTCTGGGGTATCGTCCGTATCTTCCAGGCGAAACGCGCGGCGGACCTCTACGACGACCCGGACCAGGACGTCTCCATCGACGAGCTCCACGAACACATGGGGAAGTGGCGGACGCGCCTGCGCGTCGGCGTGTTCGGGTACGTGTTCTTCTGGATTCTCGCGTACCTCGTCGGCGTCGCTCGCTACCTGCGGTGGTACAGCATCCTCTGACGGGCGTTCCGATAGAATCTGGAAGGACGACGACGGCGGCGCCGGCAGCGAGCGCGGTTCGTCGTTACTGCTGGCGGTTCGGCATCTCGTCGGGCGCGTTGTCGTGGCGGTTCTGCTCGCGCGCTTCGTCGTTCAGCTTCTCGGTGTTCTTTCGCTCCCCGGGTTCGCGTTCGTCTTCGGCGTCCTCGACGGCGTCGTCGTGCGCGTCGTCGACGTCCGCGAGCTCCTCGGCGGGGACGTTCGTTCGTTCCTCGGGCGAGAGTTCCTCGTGTCGGTCTTGGTCCGTCGCTTCGTCGTTCGTCATACCTCGAATGCGTCGAGCCACGCGGGTATGCGTCGGGCCAAACCGGCTTGGCCGAGCGACGGCCAGCGGCGTGGTCGACGTCACCAGGCCTCGCCGCTGGCGAGGTCGACGTCGCTGTCGCCCTGTTCGCTCGGACAGACGTCCGCGAGGACGCACGCGTCGCAGTCGGCGCTCCGCGCACCGCAGACGGCGCGGCCGTGGTCGATGAGGAGGTGCGTGAACTGCTGCCATTCGCTCTCCGGGACGACGTCGAGGAGGTCCTGCTCGATGGCTTCGGGCCGTTCCTCGGTCGTCAGTCCGAGGCGTCGGGAGAGTCGCTGGACGTGCGTGTCGACGACGATTCCCTCGACGACGTCGTGCGCGTGCTGGAGGACGACGTTCGCCGTCTTCCGCCCGACGCCGGGGAGGTCGGTGAGCGCACTCATCTCGTCGGGGACCTCGCCGTCGTGCTCGGCGAGTAACTGCTCGCCGATGCCCTGCAGGTACCCGGCCTTGTTGTTGTGGAACGTGATACCGTAGATGGCGTCCGCGAGTTCGTCCTGCGTGGCGTTCGCGTAGTCCTCCGGCGTCGTGTACGTCTCGAAGAGGTCGCTCGTGACCTCGTTCACGCGCTCGTCCGTGCATTGCGCGGAGAGGACGACCGCGACGAGGAGTTCCAGTCGCGACGCGTAGTTCAGCGATATCGTCGAGTCGGGGTACTCCTCGTGGAGGCGTTCGACGACGGTCTCGGCTTGCGCGCGGCGTGAGTCGCGTGGCGTACCCATGGTGGTGTCGTTGGATACCCGACGGTTAGCCGTTCGGGTTTCGGTCACGCACCCGATATGGGCCGTTACGGACCCGTATGGACTGCCTAGGGAACCGAAGCAACCTGCCGAATTAAGTGTTGGCGGCCGTATGTTTCTGCTACGGCCAGTCCCGTGTCCCGGGGGGCCACATGGGGGAATCATGAACACGCACGCCGCCACCAGTAGCGACAGCACCGTCTCTATCACCGACTCGGGGCTTCCGGCGCTCCAGCTCGCGATCCAGTCCGACACGACCGACGTCACGACGGTCGTCGTCGAAACGCAACTCCCGGACGCCATCGACCCCGACGCCGTCGCGGTCGACGCCGACGACTGCACTGTCTACGCGAACGGCGACGTCAGGTGGCGCTCGACCCTCGAACCGGGCGAGAGTGCCACCGTCACGCTCGGCGTCCCGGTCACCGAACCGGAGACGGTCGACGAACTCGTCGACGCACCGGTCCACGTCGTCCCACCCGAGCACGCCGAGCCACCAGTCGACGACCGCGAGCCCGTCGACCCCGTGGACGCCGTCTCGTTCGACGCCGCCGAACCGACGGAGCGCGTTCCGGAAGTCGTGTACGAGCGCGTGCACGAGCACACCACCGACGCGGAGCTGACCGCCGACGCCACGACGGACGACGCCCTCACCGCCCCTCACGATGCCGACCCTGCCGCGAACGCGGTCGTCACGGCGCCAGCGGGTGCGTCCGCGACCGTGGACGACGCTGAAAGAGGGGCCGAATCCACCGAGCACGCACGCGACGACTCCGAGACGCGTGACGAACACGTCGACTCCGAGCCTTCCGACGAGGGTCGTGAGTGGACGGGCGACGCGTTCGAGAACGCGCTCCGCGTCCACGACGACCGATCGCGAGCCGACGAAGCAGCCTACCGCTTCTCGGTCGCGTTCACCGAGGACGCCAGCACGGACTGCGCGATCGAAGTCCTCGAAGGGTTACTGAACGGAACGACCGTCTACAGCGCGAGTCCAACCCTTCCCGACCTCGAATCGGGCGCGAACCCCGACCGACTCGCGGTCACGATATCGACCGCGCTCGACGAGGACGACATCGTCGGCGCGCTCGGGGAACTACGGGGAGTGACCGTGGAGACCTTCGAGGCGGTCGACGTCGACGGCGTCCCCGCGGAAACCATCGACTCGAACGCCGACGAGCAGTTCCAGCTGCTCGACGAGGCACTCGACCCCGAAGAGTACGACGAGTTCGCCGCGGAGGTCGACGCCCTCGAGGAGGGAACGGTCGACTTCGGTTCGGAGCCGGTGTCCTTCGACGAACTCGTCGAGAACCCCGACGACGCATGGGAGTTCGCCGACGACGACGACCGCGAGACCAGTGCCGGGACTGGCGGGAGTACGACGGACGACGACGACCGCGTCGCCGAACAGCTCCTCGACGAACTCGAATCGGGTGGGGTCACGGAGCGCGAGCGCGTCGAACTCCGCCGGCGCCTCGGCGTCGACCCGCGAACGAGCACCGAAGCGCGCATCGACCACCTCCAGACTCGCGTCGAGGAACTCGCGGCGTACACGGACGCGCTCGAAGCGTTCCTCGACGAGAACGGGACCGCACGCGACGTGCTCGAGGACCTGCAAGCCGACGTCGGCTCGCTCCACGAACGCACCGCCGCCGCCGCCGACGAACGCGGCGCGCTCCGAGCGGACGTCGACGAGGTCGAGGCGAGGACCACCGACGTCGAAGCGACGACCGACGACATCGAAGCGACGGCCGACGACATCGAGGAGGCGGTCGATGCGATCGACGCACGCGTCGAGACCATCGAATCCGAGCAAGCCGCCGAACGGGAGCGAGTCGACGGACTCGCGTCCGCCGTGCGCTCGAACAGCGACGACATCGACCACCTCGCCGCGGACGTCCGCGAGGACGTCGACGAACTCGCCGACGCCGTCGACGACCTCACCGCGACCGTCGAATCCATCGACGAACGACTCGCGGAACTCGGCGAGACCGTCGAGCAGAACGCTCGCGTTCGCGAGAAACTCGAGACGCTCACGTCCTGACACACCGACTCCGTCACCGAACCGCATGGAATCCTGCCGCCGTGGGTTTTAAGCGCGCGGTCGTCTCCCGTAGAGGTATGAAAGCTACCGCGATGGCTCACCCGATCCAGGGCCTCGTCAAGTATCACGGGATGCGCGACGACATCGAACGACTCCCCTACCACGACTCCATCAGCGTCTGCACGGCACCGAGTCACACGAAGACGACCGTCGAGTTCTCGATGGACTACGACGAGGACACGTACGTCGTCGACGGCGAGGAACTCGAGGGGTCCGCGTTCGACCGCGTCGAACGCGTCGTCGAGAAGGCCCGGTCGATGAGTGACGCCGCACACACCGTCTACCCCGTCCGCCTCGAGAGCGAGAACTCGTTCCCGTCGAACGTCGGCCTCGGCTCCTCGTCCTCCGGGTTCGCGGCCGCCGCACGCGCGCTCGCCGAAGCCGCCGAACTCGACGCGAGCCTCGAGGACATCTCGACCATCGCACGCGTCGGGTCCGCGAGCGCCGCACGCGCCGTCACCGGCGGGTTCTCGTACCTCACAGCCGGCATGAACGACCAGGACTGCCGGAGTCACCGCATCCCGACCGACCTCGAGAGCGAACTGAAGATCGTCGTCGCACTCGTCCCCGCGTACAAGGAGACCGACGACGCGCACAGCGAGGCCGAACGGAGCCACATGTTCGGCGACCGGATGGCGCACGTCGTCGAACAACTCCAGGACTGCAAGGACGCCCTGCACGAGGACGACCTGGAGCGCGTCGGCGACATCGCCGAACACGACTCGCTGAGTCTCGCCGCGACGACGATGACCGGCCCCGAAGGCTGGGTGTACTGGAAGCCCGCGACCCTCTCCGTGTTCGACACGGTCCGGGAACTCCGCGAGAACGGGTACGAGGACGACGACGACGTGAACTCCGTCCCCGTGTGGTTCTCGACGGACACCGGCGCGTCCGTGTACGTGAACACGACCGCCGAGCACGTCGAGCGCGTGAAGGAAGCCGTCGCCGAGACGGGCGTTCGAACGACCATCTGGGAGGTCGGCGGCCCCGCGAAGCTCCTCGACGACGACGAAGCGCTCTTCTAGGTCGTCCGCGAACGACGCTAGCGGTTCCGTCCGTTGGCGCGGCCGTGCCGGACACCCAAAGCCCCTTGACCCGTCCTCCCGTAGCCGCCGCCAATGGCGAAATGCGACGAGTGCGGCAGGCAAGAGAACATGCCGTACACGTGCTCGCACTGCGGGAGCACGTTCTGCGGCGAACATCGCTTGCCGGAGAAGCACGACTGTCCGGGGTTGACGGAGTGGAACGACCCGAAGGGCGTGTTCGACAGCGGGTTCGACGACTCGGTGAGCGCGGAGAGCAGCGGCCGGTCGTTCACGCTGTTCGGGCCGGGTGGGGCGCTATCCTATTTCCGCGGGAACATGACGTACGTGTTCCTGGCGTTGATGTTCGTGACGTGGTTCGCGCAGATGGCGGTGCTGACGTTCGCGAGCCGGAGCCTGCACAACACGCTGTTCGTGTTGAGCTCGCAGAATCCGGAGTACCTCTGGACGTGGGTGACGTCCATCTTCGCGCACGCTCCCTTCGGATTGGCGCACATCGCCGGGAACGCCATCGTGATCTTCTTCTTCGGCCGACTCGTCGAGGACCTGGTCGGGTCGCGTGACTTCACGCTCCTGTTCCTCGGCACCGGGATGCTCGCCGGCCTCGGCCAGATCGGGTTGTCGATGGCGCTCAATCCGGGCGCGTTCTCGGGCGTCCTCGGGGCGAGCGGCGCGGCACTCGCGATACTCGGCGTGCTGACGGTGCTGGCGCCGGACCTGAAGGTGTACATCTACTTCATCCTCCCCGTCCCCATCTGGGCGATCACGATATTCTACGCGCTCATCTCGTCGCTCGCCATCCTCGGCGGCGGCGTGGGCGCTGGCGGCGTGGCGCAGGGCGCGCACCTCATCGGTCTGCTCGTCGGGCTGGCGTACGGGAAGTACATCGAGGGCGACGTGCGGCGCCCGCAGAGCCTCGGGTTCGGTGGCGGCCGCGGCCCGGGCGGCCCCGGCGGTCCGGGTGGCGGTCGCCGTCGGTTCTGATGGCCGTCGCTCGACAGAGGTGGTCGTGATGGACGTCGTTCGTCCCGAGTTCCTACCGGACGCGTCGGCGTCGCGCGAGGCGATGGAGGCCTTGCAGCGCGACGTGGCAGCCGCGGCGGTGTTCGCGGACGAGTTCGAATTCGACCCGGCGCGCGTCGGCCGCCCGGAGGGGCCGCTGGTCGCGGGCGTCGACCAGGCGTTCCTCGACGACCGTGCCGTGTCGGCGGTCGTCGTCCGCCGCGGTGACGAGGTCGTCGAGCGGGCGTACGCGGTGACGCCACTCGAGATACCCTACATCCCGGGACTCCTGTCGTTCCGCGAGGGCGGCCCCATCGTGGACGCGCTCCGCGGGCTGGAGCACGTGCCGGACCTCGTGCTGTTCGACGGGAGTGGCCGCATCCACTATCGGGAGGCGGGGCTGGCGACGCACATGGGCGTCGCGTTCGACGTCCCGGCGGTGGGCGTGGCGAAGAACCTGCTCTGTGGGACGCCAGAGCGGGACGTCGACGATCTCGCCGAGGGCGAGCGCGTCCCCGTGCTCGCGGACGGTGACGTGACCGCGGCCGATGGCGAGGTGATCGGGTACGCGGTCCAGTCTCGCCAGTACGACTCCGGCCGGCAGTCCATCAACCCGCTCTGGGTGAGTCCCGGGCATCGCGTTTCGGCGACGACGGCGGCGGACGTGGTGCTCGCGACGACCGCGGGCTACAAGCTCCCGGAGCCGACGCGGCTCGCGGACGCGTACGCCGACGAGGCCAAGCGCGAGGTCGAGTCCCGCGAGGAGTGACTGTGGAGCGCGACCGGTGCTGTGGCTGCTGACTGTTCTGGGGCTGGCAGGCGACCCGTGGCCGTGCTCGCGCGCCGGCGGGTCGCACTCCCGCCTGGACCGACGCGCGTCGTGTTAGTCGTGACGGGGACCGTGGCCGCGTCCTCGTTGTTCAATGTCGGGGGTGGAAACGGAGCGAGGAGCGAGTGCCGGGACCGGTGACACTTACGTACCCGCCGGGCGAAGCCCGGGATATGACTGACGCGGACGAGTCGGCGGTCGCGGTCGACGACGAGGATGGGGAGACACGACACAAGGACGTCTGCCTCGTAACGGGAGCGTCCTCTGGGATCGGGCAGGCGACGGCGCTCGCGTTCCTCGCGGAGGACTGGGTGGTGTACGCGACGGCGCGGGATACCGACGACGTGACAGAGCTTGTGGAGGCTGGCTGTCGCACCGCCGAGTTGGACGTGACGGACGGCGAGCAGGTCGACGCGGTGGTCGGGCGCGTCGTCGACGAACAGGGTCGCATCGATTGCGTGGTGAACAACGCGGGGTTCGCGCAGTTCGGGCCGCTCGAGGACGTGTCGACCGCGGCGCTCGAACGACAGTTCGACGTGAACGCGTTCGGGCCGCATCGGCTCGTTCGCGCGGCGCTCCCGCACATGCGCGAGGCCGGGGATGGGACGGTCGTGAACGTGTCGAGTGTCGTCGGCGAGCTGTCGCTCCCGGGGTCGGGGGCGTACGCGGCGTCGAAGGCGGCGGTGGAGTCGATGAGTGACGCGCTCCGCGCGGAGGTCGAGGAGTTCGGCGTGGACGTGGTGGTGGTGGCGCCGGGGCCGGTCGACTCGTCGTTCTACGACCGCGCGGACGAGGAGCTCGACGGGACCGAGCGGTCGGGCGCGTACGACGACATCTACGAGCTGTACGACGACGCGGCGTCGATGGGCGGGTTCGGGCCGGCCTCCATCTCGCCGGCGATGGTCGGGGATGCCATCGTGAACGCGGCGAGCGCGACGGACCCGGCGCCGCGGTATCCCGTCGGGCCGATAGCGAAGTACTCGGGGCTCGCGCAGTTCGTCCCGAAGCGCTTGCGCGACCGGGTGTTCGCGCTGGCGCGGCGGTTGTTCGCGTGAATCGTGTTCGACGTCCTCGAGGGTGACGGCGGCGCCGGGTCCGGTGGCGATGACAGCGATGCGTCGAGTGTGATTGAGACCGCAGTGGCGTGTCTCGCTGCGGGCGTGGAGCGCGCGGACCCGTTCCGGGCGACGCGGGAGGCGGTGTCGGTCGACGGCGACGCGCTCGTCGTCCAGGGTGAGCGGTACTCTCTCGCGGACGTGGACCGCGTCGTCGTCGTCGGTGCGGGGAAGGGCTGTGACCGGGTCGCGTCGGCGCTCGTGGACGCGCTCGGCGGTCGGGTCGACGACGGGCTGGTGGTCGTGGACGAGCCGGCTGCGGGACTCGCGTTGGGGCCGGTGTCGGTGCGCGTGGGCGACCATCCGGTGCCGAGCGAGCGCGGCGTGGCGGCGACGCGTGACGTCCGCGAGCTGGTCGCGGACGCGGACGAGGGGACGCTCGTGCTCGTGGCGCTGACGGGTGGGGCGTCGGCGTTGCTCGCCGCGCCCGTCGAGTCGGTCGGGTTGGACGCGCTCCGGGCGGTGACGAGCGCGCTGCTCGGCGCGGGCGCGGCCATCGGCGAGGTGAACGCGGTCCGGAAGCACGTCTCGACGGTGAAGGGCGGCCGGTTGGCGGTCGCGGCGACGCCAGCGCGCGTGCTGACGGTCGCGGTGTCGGACGTCGTCGGTGACGACCCGGCGATCGTCGGGAGCGGGCCGACGGCGCCGGACGCGTCGACGTTCGCGGACGCGCTCGCTGTCCTGGACCGCTACGATATCGACGCGCCCGCGGTTCGCTCGCACCTCGAAGCGGGTGCCGCGGGCGGAGGCTGGGGTGGCGTTGCGGAGACGCCTGGAGCGGACCACGATGCGTTCGAGGACGTGCCCTATCACGTGGTCGCGTCGGCGCGAACCGCCGTCGACGGTGCGAAGGAGGCGGCCGCGTCCCGAGGGTTCGAGGCGACGGTGCTTTCGACGACGATGCAGGGCGAGGCGAACGAGTGCGGGCGCTTCCACGCCGCGGTCGGTCGGGAGGTCGCGTCCGCCGGGGACCCTGTCGAGCCGCCAGCGGTCCTCGTGTCCGCGGGCGAGACGACCGTGACGGTATCCGGGGACGGGGACGGCGGCCCGAACCAGGAGTTCGTGCTCGGCGCGGCACTCGACCTCGCGGACGGGCCTCGTCCTCCCGACGGCGTGGACGTCGCTGTCGCCGCGGTCGACACGGACGGTCGGGACGGGAGCACCGACGAGGCCGGCGCGGTGCTCGCGGGCGACGCGCTCGCTGACGCGGAACTGCGCGACGGGGCGCGCGATGCGCTCGCGCGGAACGACGCGACCGGGTTCTTCGAGCGGTTCGAGCGCGCCGCAGCGCCCGCAGCGCCCGCGGACGCGGACGACCGTCGGTTCGGCGGGCGGTTGCGGTCGGGGGCGACGGGGACGAACGTGAACGACCTCCGGGTCGTCGTCGTCGACGACCGATAACGCAGTACCCTTGCGGGAGGCCGTCGTTCCGGCGGACGCTCGCGGTAGGGGACCCGCAGCGTTTTGGCGATGGCGGCCGGAGCGTCGACCGTGAAGTCGTACGAGCGCAAGCAGCTCCTGGAGCGCATCGAGCGCGAGAGCGCGACGGTCGGCGCGGACATCCCCGAGACCATCACTGTTCAGGGGGAGGCGTTCGAGCTCCAGTCGTTCGTGTTCGAGATGAAGCGCGTCGACGGCGTCGCGCCCGAGGACCGCGAGCGCGTGCAGGAGGCGAAGCGGAACCTGCGGCGCGAGCGCCTCCAGCGCAAGCAACGCCTCGAGAACGAGGACATCTCCTTCGAGGAGGGTGAGGCGCTCGTCGGCGCGATAATCGGCCTGGACCGCGCGTTGAACGCCTTGGAGAACCTCGGGCCGACGGACCTGGAGCGGGAGGCAGAGGCGCAGGCGGCGGCCGACCGGAAGCGCTGGATGAACTTCCTCCAGCAGGCGCTCGGTCACGACGAGGACGGCCCGCGAACCGGGCTCTGATCGACGGAGACACCTACGATGGCACTCAAGCACGACGTTGCCGACGAACTGGAAGCGTACGCGAACCTCCTGGAGATGGACGGCGTGGAGTACAAGCCGAACGTGTACCGGCGCGCGGTCGAGTCCATCCGCGAGTACCCGGGGTCGCTCGAGGCGCTCGCCGAGGACGGCGAGGACGCGCTGCAGGCGCTGGACGACGTGGGTGACGCGATCTCCTCGAAGATCGTGGAGTTCCACGAGACGGGCGCCATCGAGGAGCTCGAGGCGATGCGCGAGCGGTACCCCGTGGACCTCGACGCCCTGCTGCGCGTGGAGGGCGTCGGCCCGAAGACGGTCGGGACGCTCTACGAGGAACTCGGGGTGACGGACCTCGACGAGCTGGAGGCGGCGGCCGAGGACGAGCGCATCCAGGACGTGAAGGGGTTCGGTGCGAAGACGGAGCAGAACATCCTCGAGGCCATCCCGTTCGCGCGCCAGGCCGGTGAGCGAGAGCTCCTCGGGGCGGCGCGCCCGGTCGCGGAGCGCGTTCGCGCGTTCGTGAGCGAGCACGACGCGGTCGAGAACGCGGAGGTCGCGGGGTCGACGCGCCGCTGGCGGGCGACCATCGGCGACGTGGACGTGCTCGCGGCGAGCGACGACGGCCAGGCGGTCGTGGACGCGTTCGCCGCGTGGGAGCCCGCGGACGCGGTCATCGAGGCGGGCGAGCAGAAGGCGTCGGTGCGGTTCGACGGGATGCGTATCGACCTCCGGGTGGTCGTGCCGAGCGAGTTCGGGAGCGCGCTCCAGTACTTCACGGGGAGCAAGGACCACAACGTCACCCTCCGGAACTACGCCATCGACCAGGGCGTGAAGCTCAACGAGTACGGCGCGTTCGACGTTTCGGACGTCGACGACGTGGACGCTGACGCCGACGACGGCCAGCGGGTCGGTGAACGCATCGGCGGCGACACGGAGGCGTCGATGTACGCGGCCCTCGACCTCCCGCTCGTCCCGCCGGAGCTCCGCGAGGGCCGCGGCGAGGTCCGGGCCGCCATCGACGACGCGCTCCCGGACCTCCTCGTCGAGGCGGACGTTCGCGGAGACCTCCACACTCACACGGACGCGAGCGACGGCGCGAACTCGGTCCGCGAGATGGTCGCGGGCGCGAAGGCGTTCGGTCACGAGTACGTCGCCATCACAGACCACGCGACCGGCCCGGGCGTCGTCGGCGGGATGGGCGTCCCGGACGACGCCCTCCTGGACCTCGCCGACGAGGTCGCGGCGGTGAACGACGACGTCGACGGCATCACGGCGTTCTCGGGCGTGGAGGCGAACGTCGACGCCGACGGCGAGATATCCGTCGCGGACGACGTCCTCGCCGAACTCGACGTCGTGGTCGCGTCCCCCCACAGCAGTCTCGACATGCCGGGTGACGAGGCGACCGACCGCCTCTGTACGGCGATGGAGCACCCCAGCGTGGACGTCCTCGGGCACCCGACGGGGCGGCTCCTGAACCAGCGCGAGGGCCTCGACCTCGACGCGAACCGCCTCGCCGCGGTCGCCGCCCGCGAGGGCGTCGCCTTGGAGGTGAACGCGAACCCGAGCCGCCTCGACCTCTCCGGGAGCGCGGTCAAGGCCGCGGTCGACGCCGGCGCGACGGTCTCCATCAACACGGACTCGCATCGCCCCGAGACGTACGAGAACGTGACCTACGGCGTCCACACCGCGCGCCGCGGGTGGGCGGAGCCCGACGACGTCCTGAACACGTACGACGAGGACGCGCTCCGCGAGTTCCTGCACTGACTCGGGGACGGAATCGTGACGCGAATCCTCCTGGACGCGATGTGCGGCGGGCTCCGCGCGTACCTCCGACTCTGCGGGCACGACGCCGCGTACGCGCCCGACCGCGGCGTCGAGGCCGACGACGCCATCGCCGCACTCGCTCGCGACGAAGACCGCGTCGTCGTCACGCGCGACCGCGCCCTCGCCGCCGCGACCGACGGGATTCTCCTGCGCGAACGCGACCCCGTCGACCAGCTCCGGGAGCTCGCCGCCACCGGCATCCCGCTCGAACCGACCGACGACCCCGAGCGTTGCGGGCACTGCAACGGTCGCCTCGACCGCGTCCCCACCGACGACGCGACGCCAGAGTACGCACCCGACCCCGGCAACGAGGCCGTCTGGCGGTGTCGCGACTGCGAGCAGTGCTTCTGGAAAGGGAGTCACCACGACCGGATGGTCGAGACGCTCGCTGCCGTGCGGACGTAGCCTCGAACCCTCCCGTCAGTTGCAGTGCGGTGTGACGTGGTGCGATGCGGTGCGGTGCAGTGCGATGCGGTGCGGTGCAGTGCGATGCGGTGCAGTGCGATGCGGTGCGGTGCAGTGCGATGCGGTGCGGTGCAGTGCGATGCGGTGCGGTGCAGTGCGATGCGGTGCGGTGCAGTGCGGTTCAGTCGTCCGCCGAGCGGAGCGAGGCGGTTCACCGACGGCGAGGCCATTGGCCGAGCCGTCGGCCTTTTTCACCCATGTTTTTGCCGCGAGCGGTTCGCGCGGAGCGCGAACCCGAGCGGGAAAAAGATGGTCGGTCTTAGTTGTTCGGTTGCCAGGCGTCGCAGGCTTCCATGTCGTCCATCTGTTCGTCGTGGTAGCCGCAGTATGGCTGGATGCCCTGGTTCGTCTGGACGTAGTCGAAGTGCTCGCAGTTCCCGCAGTAGCGGTCGGCGTGGTTCGTCGACGCGGGCTCGGCCGGTTCGTCCTCGAGGACTTCGGCGTCGTAGCCGTCGCCCGCGTGGTCGTCGAGCGGCGAGGAGATGTCCTGCGTGGTCGCGCCACCGTCGCTCGCTGCCGGGTGCGCGCCCGCGGTTCCCCCGCCCTCGGCGCCGGCGCGCTTCGAGCGGCGCGCCTGCTGCTTGCTCTGTCGGCTCGCGTTCCCGCTGGTGCCCGAGTTCGTCGACGCGGACTGCGACGCGGTGGGGTCGGCGGTCTGGGTCTCGACGTTCCCGTCGGGCTGCCGGCCGAGCATCCCGACGCCACTCCCGAGGTCCGCCGCGGACGTCTCGCCCTCGCGCACCGCTTGGGCGGTCTCCTCGTCGACCTCGACGACGCGCGTCTCGCCTTCCTGCGTGATGCGGAGTTCGATGGTGCCGCCGGGGTCGTTCCGCGTCTTGAAGTTCACGACTGCCGTGAACAGCGTCCAGATGCTCGTGAACGCACCGAACACGTACACTGCGGCGACGACGAGCGTCAGGTCCGTGCTCGCGGTCGAGGTCACCCAGTACGTCGGGTACGCGTACCAGAACAGCGCGACGCCGAGCACGCAGATGCTCGCGCCGATGGCCGCGGCACCGCGGACGCGGTTGCTCGCCGGCAGCACCGTGAACACGCCGAGGAGGACGGCAGGGAAGCCGACGCCGCCGAGGACGCCCGCTATCTTGCGCGCGCCGAGGACGTCGATGCCGACCGCCGCGAGGACGTTCGTTCCGCCGGCGACCACGCCCGCGAGCGTCAGGACGACGCCGACGACGAACAGGCCGGTGCCGGCGTACAGTCGGCGGACGCTCCCCACCTCTCCGACGTTGTCCTCGTAGACGTCCGCGAGACTCGTCATGCGTCCGCGTTGGAGCGCATCAAACAAAAGGGTGCGTCAGACAATCGGCGGTCGACGCTCCCGAGTACGCGTCTCGCTCGGTCGGCTGCACGCTCGAACTCGTCGGCTGCACGCGCGAACGACGCTCGGGTGAAGCGAAAGGTTGAATCGCGGCGCTCGCAAAGCGCCGACCATGGCAGACGACGAGGAAGCGGAAGACGAGCCCGCCGTCGAACTCGGTTCGGGTGCGTCCGTCGAGGGCGCCCCGGTCGCACGCGTCGCGTCGCGACTCAAGTACCCCCAGCAGAAGAGTCGGGTCCTCGAACTCGAGGGCGACAGCGAGATCCGGACCCCGGAGGGCCCGCGGACGCTCGCGGACGTCCTCGAGGAGGACGACACGACGTACTTCGACACGCGCCAGTCGTTCGTCGACGCCGTCCAGGGCGTCGTCGGCGACGGCCCGGTCGCGACCGAGTGACTGCGGGACCGTGGTCCGGGCGACGACGCCGGTAGCCGCGACCGCAACCGCGACCGCGGACACCATCTGGTGTGACTCGCGCCGATGAGCGCGCGCACCGCCGACGTCCTGGGTCGCGTCCGCGACGGCTGGCGGGACCTCTCCTGGACGGCGAAGTCCCTCCTCTGGGGGTTCGTGCTCACCGTCCTCTGGATGCGGTACTCGCCCATCGGCCTCGAGCGCCGCATCGTCGTGGACGGCCTCATCTTCTTCGTCGGGCCGATGGCGCTCGCGGCGACTCACGGCCGCGACATCGGGTATCGCGTCGACCGTCGAGCGATACGGAACGCCGTCCTGCTCGCGTTGTTCGTCCTCCCGTTCTACCTCGTCGGGTCCTCGCTTCCCTCCATCCGCGAGTTCTACCCGATGTGGGGGACCGCCGCCGAACTCCGGGACCCGGGCGCGTTCGCGGTGCACGCGGTCAAGCAGTTCGCGCTCGTCGTCGCCGTGGAGACGTACTATCGCGGGTTGCTCTGCGTGGGCGTCGGCGAACGCTTCGGTATCAAGGCCGCGTTCATCAGTCCGGTCGTGTACGCCATCCATCACGCGAGCAAGCCACCCATCGAGATACTGCTCTCCGGGCCGACGGACGTCCTCTTCGGCGCGGTCGACTACAAGTCGAACTCGCTGCTGCCGAGCGTCGTCGCGCACGGCGCCGGCCTCGTCCTCCTGGACTGGCTCGTCATCCACGACCCCATCATTCCGACCGAGACCGTCCTCGAGTGGCTGCGGTGGCTCCCCATCCCCATCTGAGCGGTCGCGGGGACGCGAACGAGGGCTGACGGTTGCGCGCGAGTCGCGCCAATCGCGGCGTACGTTTTTCCGCCGCGAGCGCCGAGTGGAGCGTGATGACACTCCCAATCGACCCCGAGCAGATCAGCGAGTCGGACATCGGCACGAAGCGCGCGGTCCTCGAGATGGAGCACGACGCGGCCGTCGAGCACGTCCGCGAGGCGTTCGTCGACGCCGGGTTCGGCGTCGCGACCGAGTTCTCGCCGAGCGAGTTACTGAACGAGAAGGTGGACGCGGGCCGGGACCCGTACTACGTCCTCGGCGCGTGCAACCCTGGGGTGGCGAACAAGGCGCTCGACGTGACGGAGGACATGGGCGGCCTGTTCCCGTGTAACGTCGTCGTCTGGCAGGAGGAGCCGGGCGTCCAGCACGTCTACCACGTCTCCATCATGAAGATAGCGCGGCTCGTCGGCATCGCGCCCGACAGCGACGAGTGGCAGGCGATCGTCGACGAGACCGGCGAGTACGTCGAGGCGGCGATGGCGAACCTCGACGGCGAGATTCTGGCGGTCGACGACTGAGGCATCCGGGCCGACGCCCGGCCGGCGTCGCGGTCCGGCGTCCGCTCGGCTCAGCGCTCGTCCTCGCGTTCCTCGACGCGTTCGCGGAGGTCCTCGACCTCGCGTTCGAGTGCCGCGACGCGACTCGGGTCGGGGAGGTCGAGCAGTCGACGGACGAGCACGTACCCGATGACGGCGAGGACGACGAGCGGCAGGAGGATGAGCCCGATGACGATGACCTCCGGTGCGCCGGGCAGCTGTAGCGGGAGCGAGAGCGCGGCCATGGCTGGTTGGTTCGACCGGGTGCGTGAAGAATCGTCGGGTCGCCCGCGGTTGCTACCGGGGAGTCGAGCGCGCTACGTCCAGTCCGCGAGCGACGACTGGAGGCCCGAGACCATGCTCGACTTCCGACGGAGACGGTTCGTCGACACGGGAAGGTGCGGTTCGATGGCGCGTATCGCGGTCGCGAAGTCCTCGGCTTCGCCGGGTTCGTCGTCGAACGCGTTCCGAACCGACTCGCGGACTTGCCAGACGCCGACGGGCGCCCAGTAGTCGTCGCTGACCTCGCGGAGCACGAGGCACTTCGCTTGCCGGTCGCGCTCCGCGAGGTGTTCGAGGACGCCGAGTCGGCTCGCGTAGTACGCGCCCGCGGTCTCGTCGACGTACCCGCTCCGGCCCTCGAACCCCTCGCTCGCCGCGCCCATCCAGACCTCGCCCTGCCCTTGATTCCAGATGCTCCCCGGCGCTTTCATCTCCACGAGCTCGTACTCCCACTTCCCGGGTGCGAGCACGACCCAGTAGCGGTTCCCCATGAACTCGTTCTCGTGGACCTCGACCTGGTCGATGCTCTGCGTGCCACGGAGCTGCCCGCGGAGGAACTGGCCGACGGTGTCGTCGACCGCGGTGATGGACCACCGGGTGGGGACGAGCCGTCGGTTCTCGCCGCGACCGAGCGCGCCCGCCGACAGGATGTTGTTTATCTCGTAGACGTCGAACCCGCGACGGTAGAGGTACGTCATCGCACCCTGTGCTTGCCAGTCGTCGTCCTCGAGCGTCTTCTTCACGGGCCGGGGCACGTAGGGGTTCTCCGCGAGTTCCGCGCGGTTCGCTCGCGCTCGCGGCCCCCGCGGCGCACTTATCTCGCCGCCGGAGAGGTCGAGCTCCGGCGTTCCGTCCAGCCCGATCTCGACGTCGACGGGGTCGCCCGCGATGGCGACCTCGCGCTGGGTGCCGAGGAACCCGTTCCACGCGTCGTGCACGCTGTCGGAGTCCGACAGCGAGCCGGCGTCGCGGACGTCCGCGCGCCGGTTCGAGTTCAACAGCGAACTCCGGCGCTGGACGACGTCGTCGATGCCGACCGCGCCGTACCACGACGCGTCCGTCACCAGACTCTCCGGGTCGACGTCCCCGGCCACGGGCGACAGCAAGCCCGTCGACACGTCCGGGTACCCCGACCGACCGACGAACACCGACGGCGACGTCGACCCGAACAGGTCCCCGCCCTGCACCGACTCCTCGAACGCCCGCTCGAAGTCCTCCAGGTACTCCGTCACCTCGTAGGACTTCTCCTTCGCCAGCCGCCGACGCCGCGCGTCCTCGTCGGGCTCCAACCCATCGATGTAATCGTCGAGCCGCATCTACCACTCGTACACGACCACGACGCTTCAACCTTGTTTCTGCGGGGATGCACCCGACGACACCGCGACCGCCCCGCACCGCGACCGCCCCACGACCGCACCGCGACCGCCCCACGACCGCACCGCGACCACATCCGCACCGCGACCACACCACGACCGCACCGCGCCTGCCCTCCCCCTGCTCGCAGCGCGCGCAGTTCCGCGCGCGCTGCTCGCGGCCCGGATTCCCCGTCGAATCGAGCGTTCGACCGCCGGCTGGCGCGCGCTGTCGAGTCGGTGCGAGCGAACGCGAGCGCCGGCGAGTCGACACCGTGCGAGGGACGAGCGCGGCGGCGACCGACGGGAGCCGCCGCGGGAGTCGGCTGGGGAGGCCGAGGCGTCGTTCGGTCGGTGAGCACGGAGACGTAGCCCACGGAGGTTTACGTGAGACGTAAACCCCGTGCGTCGGGCCGACGCGTTCGCCAGCACGCACGGACCCGAAACACGTCGACGTCTCGTGGGACGGTACCCCGGGATGCGGTGCGACCGGCGTGCCCGCAGTCCTCGAACGGCCGTGGTGGCGGTACTGTCGCGGTCGCGGGGCGGTCGCGGTGCCGTCCGGTCGCGGGGCGGTACGGTGCCGTCCGGTCGCGGGGCGGTAGCGGTGCCGTGCGGTCGCGGTGCGGTCGCGGTGTGGTCCAACGGACCGACACCGAGCGCGAGCGAGCGCTACGCGGGGCGAGCGAAGCGAGTCCCGCGAGAAGCGAACGGCGTAGCCGTGAGCAGCGAGCGACGCCCTCGGGAGGTTTTTCGCCCACGTTTTTCCAAGGAGTGGTGCGCCGCAGGCGCACCCGACGCCGGAAAAAGGTGGTGTTTAAGTTCCGTCCTGTGTCGCTTGTGGGTATGCGCGTCGTGTTCGTCGCGTTGGAGACCGCTTTTCATCGTGGGTCCGAGGCGAACTATCGGGTGCGGGGGCTCGCCGAGCGACTCGCTGCGCGCGGGCACGACGTCGTCGTTCTCTGCGGGAAGTGGTGGACGAGCGCGGACGAGACGTGGACGGAGAACGACGTGACGTACGAGGCGGTGGTGGAGGACGTGGACGCGGAGCGGTCGTTCCGGTGGGCGCTCACGACGCGCATCCCGCGTCGGAGTCCGGACGTCGTGCACGCCGCGGGGACACCTGCGAGTCAGGTGCCGGCGGCGAAGAAGGGCGCGCGGATGGCGCGCGCACCGCTCGTGACGGAGTGGTACGGGGACGTCGACGGGTACGGACGGACGGAACGGAAGGCGCTCTCGAAGCCCGACCGCGTCCTCGTCCCCTCGGAGCTCGTCGAGACAGAGGTCCGCGAGCACGTCGACCTCGCCGCGGACGCGGTCGAGGTCGTCCCGAACAGCGTCGACGTCGACCGCATCCGCGCGACGGACCCGGTTCGCGCCGGCGACGTGGTGTACGCGCGCCGGCTCGACGAGGGCGCGAACCTCGAGTCGCTCCTGCTCGCGCTCGCGGAACTCCGGCAGACCGACTGGACTGCGACCGTCGTCGGCGAC
The DNA here is from genome assembly GCF_037081675.1 of Halorubellus litoreus. Taxonomy (GTDB): domain Archaea; phylum Halobacteriota; class Halobacteria; order Halobacteriales; family Natrialbaceae; genus Halorubellus; species Halorubellus litoreus. Next base: position 430,053 of record NZ_JAZAQL010000001.1, read on the forward strand.
GGCCCCGAACGCGAGGCGTACGAACGACAGGCGCGGGACCTCCGCATCGACGACCGCATCACGTGGCTCGGGGAGTGCACGCGCGACGAACGAATCTCGGTCTATCGTGGGGCGCACGTGTTCGCGCAGACGGCGAACGAGTGCCTGTTCCCGACCGAGTTCCTGTGGGCGCTCGCCAGCGGGTGCGTCGGTATCGTCGAGTACCACGCGAACTCGAGCGCGCACGAGCTCGTCGAGCACTACCTGAAGCCGGGCGGGGACCGCGACCGGGCGTTCCGGACGACGAGCGAGCAGGAGCTCGCGGACGCCATCCGCGACGCCGCGAGCCTGGACCGGCTCGATTACGACCCGGCGTTCGACGAGTACGACCACGACGCCGTGCTCGAAACCTACCTCCAGTGTTACCGCGAAGAGGTCGAGGCAGCGGGCCTGTTCTAGCCGGGGCGGCGCAGCCACGAGCGCTCCGGGCGCGCCGACGTCGACACCGATACCGGTTCAGATTCAGAATCCGACGCCGGCACCGAACGCGTCCTTATAAATCAGCGTTCGAGTGGTGTGGTATCGTCCCGCAGTACTGGCCGCGAACTCGCGGCTCGCGCCACCAGCAGACCACCCACCAGCTCGTTACAGAAAAAATACATTTGTCTTGCGTACCATTAAGAGACTTCGCCCGCGCGTATCCTGTATGCCAACGAACCGGGTTGAGGAACTCGAGGCCACCGTGGCGGAACTCGAGTCCACCGTCCGCGGCCTCACCGAGGAACTCGTAGAGACCAAAGAGCGCGTGCGCATCCTCGAAGCCGAACTCGACGCCGACCCCCAGACCGTCGTCGAGGACGCCGACCCGAACGTCGACCTCGGCGCCGACGAGAGTCCCGCGCAGACCACCGCCCGCGGGGACATCCCCGAGAGCGAAGCGACCGACACCGAGATCGTCACGCCCGAAGCCGGCCAGGAGGACGTCGCCGAAGCGACGAAGGAAGCAGTCGAAGGAGACAAGCCCACCGAGAGCGAAGCGGGCGACGATTCGGAGGATTCCGACGTCGGCGACGACATCATCGTCGCCTGACGTCGGCGTCCCCGCGGTGGATTCGGACCAACAATGCACATCAAGGAACTCGTCCTCGAGAACTTCAAGAGCTTCGGGCGGAAGACCCGAATACCCTTCTACGAGGATTTCACGGTCGTCACCGGCCCGAACGGGAGCGGGAAGTCGAACATCATCGACGCCGTCCTGTTCGCGCTCGGCCTCGCTCGGACGCGAGGGATTCGCGCGGAGAAACTCACTGACCTCATCTACAACCCCGGGCACGCCGACGGCGACGAAGCCGGCGGCCCGAAGGAAGCCATCGTCGAGGTCGTCCTCGCGAACGACGAGGGCCGGCTCTCGCGGTCGCAGGTCGAGAACGCCGCCGGGACCGACGACGTCGGCGACGTCAGCGAGATATCGGTGAAGCGACGCGTCAAGCAGACCGAGGACAACTACTACTCGTACTACTACCTGAACGGCCGCTCGGTGAACCTCTCTGACATCCAGGACCTCCTCGCGCAAGCCGGTGTCGCGCCCGAGGGCTACAACGTCGTCATGCAGGGCGACGTCACCGAGATCATCAACATGACGCCGTACGCGCGCCGCGAGATCATCGACGAGATCGCGGGCGTCGCGGAGTTCGACGCGAAGAAGGAGGACGCCCTCGAGGAGCTGGAGACGGTCAAGGAACGCATCGAGGAGGCCGAGATCCGCATCGACGACAAGCACGCTCGCCTCGACCAGCTCGCGGACGAACGCCGCGAGGCGCTCCGCTACCGGCGGCTCCGCAGGGAGAAGGAGGAGTACGAGGGCTACCTGAAGGCCGCGGAGTTAGAGGACAAGCGCGAGGCGCTCGACGACGTCGTCGACCGCATCGACCGGAAGCAAGACGAACTCGAAGAGCTGGAGCGCGAACTCGACGAACGCCAGGGGAAGGTGATGCGTCTCGAGGACGACCTCGAGGAGTTGAACCGCGAGATCGAGCGGAAGGGCGAGGACGAGCAACTCCAGATCAAGAGCGACATCAATGGAATCCAGAACGACATCGAGCTCCTGGAGGAGAAGGTCGCGTCGAGCGAGGACGCGATCGAGTCCGCGGAAGCGGACCGCCGGCAGGCGTTCGTGCAGGTGGACAAGAAACAGGAGGAGATCGAGGACCTCGAGGGCGACATCAAGGAGTGCAAGGTAGAGAAGTCCTCGTTGATGGCGGACGTCCAGGACAAGCGCGCGGAGCTCGCGGACCTGCAAGCCGAGATCGATGCGATAGACACGGAGTACGACGAGCTCAAGGGCGAGCTCCAGGAGCGAAAGCAGGCGCTGGAGGAAGCGCGGGACGAGAAGAACGAGCTCCAGCGCGAGCAGGACCGGCTGCTCGACGAGGCGCGGCGGCGGTCGAACGAGATAAGCGAGGTCGAGGACGACGTCGAGGCCGCCGAGGCGGAGATTCCGGAGCTGGAGGCCGAGCGCGAGGACCTCCAGGACGAGCTGGAGAAGGCGCGCAAGAACGCGCTCTCCATCGAGGGCGTCGTCGACGACCTCAAGCGGGAGAAGCAGGAGGCCCAGAGCGACCTGGACGACGTGGAGGACGAGCTCCAGCGCAAGCAACAGGAGTACGCGGAGCTGGAGGCGAACGCCGAAGCGTCGGGTGATTCGTCGTACGGGCGGTCGGTGACGACCATCCTGAACTCGGGTATCGACGGCGTGCACGGGACGGTCGCGCAGCTCGGGAGCGTCGGCGGGCAGTACGCGCAGGCGTGCGAGACCGCGGCGGGTGGCCGGATGGCGAACGTGGTCGTGGACGACGACGTCGTCGGCCAGCAGTGCATCGAGCACCTCAAATCGCGGAACGCGGGCCGTGCGACCTTCCTCCCGATGACGAAGATGCACAACCGGTCGCTGTCGAGTCCGCCGGACGTGCCTGGCGTCGTCGACTTCGCGTACAACCTGCTCGACTTCGATTCGACGTACGCGGACGTGTTCAGTTACGTGGTCGGCGACACGCTCGTCGTCGAGGACCTCGAGACGGCGCGGGACCTCCAGGGCGACTATCGGCTCGTGACGCTCGACGGCGACCTCGTCGAGAAGTCCGGGGCGATGACGGGCGGGTCGAGTTCGGGGTCGCGGTACTCGTTCGCGAAGTCCGGGCGCGGGGAACTGGAGCGCGTCGCCGAGCAGATCACGGAGCTCCAGGAGCAACGCGAGGCCCTCCGGGAGGACCTCCGGGACATCGACGAGCGGTTGGACGACGCGCGCGACCGGAAGGCGGACGCGACGGACGCAGTCCGCGACGTCCAGAGCGACGTCGACGCGGTCGAGGCGGAGATCGAGTCGACCCGGGAGCGCGTCGAGCGCCTCGAGGACCGGAAGACCGAGCTCGAGGGCGAGCGCGAGGACGTGGACGCGGAGATGCAGGAGATCGAGGCGGAGGTGAGCGAGAAGCAGGCCGAGATTGCGGACATCGAGGGCGACATCGCGGAGCTCGAGGACGAGCTCGCGGACTCGCGCGTTCCGGAGTTGACCGCGGAGATGGAGGACGTGGAGGCGGAGATCGACGACATCGAGGGTCGCGTGAGCGACATCGACGGGACGCTGAACGACCTGACGCTCCAGAAGGAGTACGCGGAGGACGCGATCGAGGACCTCCACGACGATATCGAGGATGCCCAGGAGCGCAAGGCCGAGCACGAGGACCGTATCGCGGAGCTCGAGAGCGACATCGAGGCGAAGGAGGCGACGCTCGAGGAGAAGCGCCGGAAGGTCCTGGAGCTCGAGGACGAGCTCGAGGACTTGAAGGCCGAACGCGAGGAGGTCCGCGAGGAGGCGAAGGCGGCGCGGCAGGCAAGGGACGAGCAGCAACAGCAGGTGGATGCGGTCGAGTCGAAGGTGGCGAACCTGGAGGCCGAGCGCGACGACCTCGAGTGGGAGGTCGAGAGCCTGGAGGCGGAGGTCGGCGAGTACGACCCCGAGGACGTCCCGGAGCACGACGCCGTCGTGGAGATGGTGGAGTGCTTCGAGGCGGACATGGCGGCGATGGAGCCCGTGAACCAGCTCGCGATCGACGAGTACGACGAGGTCAAGGAAGCATTGGAGGAGTTGCTGTCGGGGAAGGAGACGCTCGTCGAGGAACGCGACGGCATCCGCGAACGCATCGAGTCCTACGAGGCCCAGAAGAAGCAGACGTTCATGGACTCCTACGAGGCGATCAACGAGCAGTTCACGGACATCTTCGAGCGGTTGTCCGCTGGGACGGGGACGCTGCACCTGGAGGACGAGGACGACCCGTTCGACGGCGGGTTGACGATGAAGGCGCAGCCGGGCGACAAACCCATCCAGCGCTTGGACGCGATGAGCGGCGGCGAGAAGTCCCTGACGGCGCTCGCCTTTATCTTCGCGATTCAGCGGCACAATCCGGCGCCGTTCTACGCGCTCGACGAGGTGGACGCGTTCCTGGACGCGGCGAACGCGGAGCGCGTCGGGCAGATGGTCGACGAGCTCGCGGGCGCCGCGCAGTTCGTCGTCGTCTCTCATCGGTCCGCGATGCTCGACCGCTCCGAGCGCGCGATCGGCGTGACGATGCAGGACAACAACGTGTCCGCGGTCACCGGCATCGACCTGGCGGGCGGCGAGGAGGTGCCCGCGGATGACTAACGAGGACCGCGAGCGAAGCGAGGGGTCCTCGGAGACGCGAGCGGGGAGCGAAGCGACCCGCGAGCGCGCGGACGAGGCGACTGACGCCGACGAGCGCGTCAGCGACGAGACGGCCGAGGAGACGCCTAGGGCTGACGGCGGGAACGACCCGGCGTCGATGCTCGACATCGCGGGCCACGAGGACCGTGAGCGTCCCGGCGACGCGGACGACCCGTTCGGGGACGGTGACGACGCCGAGGGGAACGCGGACGCGGCCGACGCCGAGAGCGACGACCCGTACGCTGACGCTGCCGATGCGGCGGACGCGGCCGCGGAGACGATGGACGAGGTGTTGCCGGACGAGGACGCGATGGCTGACGGCGACGAGGACGAGGTCGAGCCCGTCGAGGTGCTCGTGAACCTCGCGGAGAGCGGCGAGATCGACCCGTGGGACATCGACGTGGTCACGGTGACGGACAAGTTCCTGGACGCGCTCGACGACGCGGACCTGCGGACGTCGGGGCGGGCGTTGTTCTACGCGAGCGTCCTGGTGCGGATGAAGGGCGACGAGCTCTTGCACGGGAGCGACGAGGAGGACGAGGAGGAGCTCGCGCCGTGGGAGCAGCCGTTCGCGGACGACCCTGCTGCGGCAGGCGGTGAGGGTGGCGAGGCGCCGAGCGACTTCGACCCGGTCGCGGCACTCGAGGACGAGATGGAGCGCCGGCTGGACCGCAAGCACGCGCGCGGGACGCCCGAGACGCTCGACGAGCTGGTGCGCGAGCTCCGGGAGGCCGAGCGCGGGTCGTGGTGGAAGCGCCGGCGCGAGTACGACACGAGCGACTCGCCGTCGGGGTACGGGCGCGGCGAGCAGACGCTCGACTATCGGTCGGCGGACGACTTCCGCGTGGACGACGAGCCGACGGAGGCGGACGTGACTGGGACGACCCACGAGGAGGACATCGAGTCCGTCATCGAGGACGTGGAGGCGACGCTCCGCGAGCACTACGACGCGGGCCGCGACGAGGTCCTGTTCCGCGAGGTCGCGGCCGCGTACGGGTCGCGCGTGCAGACGTTCCTCGCGGTCCTGTTCATGAGTCACCGGGGGACCGTGCGGCTCCAGCAGGACGAGTTGTTCGGCGACCTGTGGGTGCAGGACCCGAACGCGGCGACGGTGAGTGAGAGCGCGACCGCGGACTGACGTAGACCGGGTTCTGTGGCTGCCGGTTCGGTGGTCGTGTGGCGCTGTTACTGGATCTCGGTGGCGGCGGCACGCACCCCGCTACAGTGCCATGTCAAGACATGGCATGACTTATTGCGGTGGGGGTCGTAGTTCGTTCGCATGTCCCGAAGCGCAGGCGGGTCGTCGCTCATCGACCGACTCAACGACCGCTACGAGGGGACCGATCTCACCTGCCCCGAGTGCGGGTACCACGACGAGGACGGCAGTTGGCGTGCGTCGACCAACGGCCGCCGGATCGACTACCGCCACCTCTGTCCGAGCTGCGGGAACAACCGCATCCGGACCGTCACCCTTCGCGACTGACGCTCTCGGCGGTGGACCGTCGCGTTCACGGATGGTAACCACCTGACGCCACCCGGCGGGTTCCGGTTCGAATCCCGTCGCGAGCTGGCGTGGAGCTGGGTGCGTCTCCGCCAGTAACCGTGTAGTGGCGATTTTTGCGCCAGCCCGACGTCTGGTATGGTGTATCATGCCAAGCGAATCAGTCCTGCGGTCGATGTACGAGGACATGGTGACGGCGCGCTACTACGAGGAGCGCCTCCAGGAGGAGTACATGGAGGGCAAACAGCCCGCGTTCGACATCTCCGCCGGTCCGATACCGGGTGAACTCCACCTCGCCGCCGGTCACGAGGCCTCGGGCGCCGGCGTCTGCGCGCACCTCCGCGACGACGACACCGTCACCGCGCCGCACCGACCGCACCACATCGCCATCGCGAAGGGCGTCGACCTGAAGCGGATGACCGCCGAGATATTCGGGCGCGAGACAGGGCTCTCGAAGGGGAAGGGCGGCCACATGCACCTGTTCGACCCGGACGTGAACTTCGCGTGCAGTGGCATCATCGCACAGGGCTGTCCGCCCGCGGTCGGCGCGGCACTGGCGGCGAAGAAGCGCAACACGGACGCAGTCGCGGTCGCGTTCCTCGGCGAGGGCGCCATCGACCAGGGCGGGTTCCTCGAGTCGCTGAACTTCGCGAGCGTCCAGAACCTCCCCGTCGTGTTCGTCGTCGAGGACAACGACTGGGCGATCAGCATGCCCAAGGAACGCGTCACGGACGTCCGCGACGGCTCGAAGCGCGCCGACGGCTTCGAGATGCACGGCGAGCGCGTCGACCACGACGACGCCATCGACGTCTACGAGGCCGCCGAGCGAGCGGTCGGGCGCGCTCGCGACGGGAACGGCCCGACGCTACTGGAGGTACAGGTGCATCGCCGCATGGGTCACTTCATGGGCGACGCCGAGGGGTACCGGCCCGAGGCCGACGTCGAACGCCACAAGGCGCGGGACTCCATCGAACGACTCGCCGAGGACCTCCGGAAGTACGGCGTGACCGGCGACGAGGTCGACGAGATACGCGAGGGGGCGGAGAATCGCGTCGACCACGCCATCGACTGGGCGAAGGAGCAGCCAGAGCCCGACCCGAGCGCAGCGCACGAGGACGTGTTCGCGAACCCACCGGCGGGCGCGGCCGGCGAGACGTCTACGACCGCGGCGACCGACGGAGGTGAGGAGTGATGGCCCAAACGCAGGAGGCCGCCGAGCGCGAACTCACGATGAGTCGCGCGATGGTCGAAGCGGTCGCGAGCGAGATGCGCGAGAACGACGAGGTGTTCCTCATGGGCGAGGACGTCGCGGACTACGGCGGCATCTTCAGTTCCGCAACCGACCTCGCCGACGAGTTCGGGCACGACCGCGTGATGGACGTCCCCATCTCGGAGACGAGTTACATCGGCGCGGGCGTCGGCGCCGCACAGGCCGGGATGCGCCCCATCGTGGAACTGATGTTCGTCGACTTCTTCGGCGTCGCGATGGACCAGATCTACAACAACATGGCGAAGAACACCTACATGTCCGGGGGGTCGGTGAACGTCCCGATGGTGCTCACCGCCGCCGTCGGCGGGACGTACAACGACGCCGCACAGCACTCCCAGACGCTGTACGGGACGTTCGCGCACCTCCCCGGCATGAAGGTGGTCGTCCCGAGCACGGCGTACGACGCGAAGGGCCTGATGCATTCCGCCATCAGGGACGACGACCCGGTCGTGTACATGTTCCACAAGCGCCTGATGGGCCTGGGCTGGATGCCGTCGCCGACCGGCCCGAAGACCGACGTCCCCGAGGATCCGTACGAGATTCCGTTCGGCGAGGCCGACGTGAAGCGCGAGGGCTCGGACGTGACCGTCGTGACGCTCGGCCTTCACGTCCACCGCGCGCTGGAGGCCGCGGACGCGCTCGCCGACGACGACATCGACGCCGAGGTGCTCGACTTGCGGACGCTCGTGCCGCTCGACACCGACGCCGTCCTCGACTCCGTCCGGAAGACGGGCCACCTGGTCGTCGTCGACGAGGACTACCGGTCGTTCGGCGTGACGAGCGAGATAGCGGCGCTCGCCGCCGAGCACGCGCTCGACGACCTCGAGTCCGTCCGGCGCGTCGCCGTCCCGGACGTCCCCATCCCGTACGCCCGACCGCTCGAGGACGAGGTCATCCCGGGCGTCGACGACATCGAAGCCGCGGTCCGCGACACCCAGGAATGAGCGGGACGAGCGACACCGAGTCGGCGGGCGAACGCGTCGCGGTCACGCTCGCGTCCGTGTGGCCCGAGGACGCCGACGACATCGACGAGGGCGTCGTCGCGAACTGGTTCGTCCGCGAGGGCGCGACCGTCGACGCGGGCGACACGCTCTGCGAGATACAGATAGAGAAGGTCAGCATCGACGTCCCCGCACCCGTCGCGGGCGTCGTCGACGAGGTCGTGCTCGGCGAGAACGACGAGTTCACGCGCGACGACACCCTCGCGTACGTCCGACCGGCCTGAGGACCGCGTCGCCGTCACTCACCAGCGACCGCGTCGGCGTCCCCACTCGCTTCGCACGCGGCGCAGTCCCGGCGGTACTGCCAGTAGAGCAGCCCCGCGAACAGCGCGACGCTCGCGACGCCGAGGTACGGCCGGAGCGGGTCGAAGTGCGTCATGAGCGCGGACGAACTGAACAGCGCCAGCAGGACGGCGTTACAGATCGGGCACCCGAACGCGAGGACGCCGGCGGCGACGCTCCCCGCGGCGTACCCGTCACCGAGCGGGTCGGCGACGCGCGAGCGCTGGTAGACGAACGCGCCCGCGAACGCGGCGGTCGCGACGAGGAACGCGTAGTCCGCGAGCGTTCGCTCGACCATGCGGACGTAGACGGGGTTCGGAATGAGGCCCGTCACGGTCCCGAAGACGAGGAACGCGCCGACGCCGACGGCCACGGCTCTCGCGACGCCGGAGCGAACGACCGCGGAGGGACGCGGCAGCGACGACATCGGCCGTCGCCTCAGAGGTAGTCGCCGGCGAGCAGTTCCACGCGCTCTCTGGTCTCCTCCGGAATCGCCTCGGTCGGCGTGTTGACCGTGCCCTCCAACGCGGACCAGGCGTCGCTCTCGAAGTCCTCTGGCATCGTCCGCACGGCCTCCTCGACGACGGCGTTGATGGACTCCTGGTTCGCGGCGGCGTTGTCCAGCACTTCCTGGAGCGTCACCTCGTTGTCCGCCTTCCAGACGTCGTAGTCCGTGACGCCCGTGACGGTCGCGTACGCGAGTTCGGCCTCCCGTGCGAGCTTCGCCTCCGGAATAGCGGTCATGCCGACGACGTCCCAGCCCTGCTCGCGGTAGAACTCGCTCTCGGCGCGCGTCGAGTACTGCGGGCCCTCGATGCAGACGTACGTCCCGTCCTCCTCGACGGTGGCGTCGTGGTCCGCGGACTCGGCGGCGTCCGCGAGGTGCGACTTGAGCGCGGGGTCGTAGGGGTCCGCGAACCCCATGTGGACGACCATGCCGTCGCCGAAGAACGTGTGCTCGCGCTGGCTCGTCCGGTCGAAGATCTGGTCGGGAACGAGGAGCGCGCGCGGCGGGAGGTCCTCGCGGAGGCTCCCGACGGCGTTCGTGGAGATGACGCGGTCGACGCCCGCGTCCTTGAGGGCATAGACGTTCGCTTTGTACGGCGCGTTCGTCGGTGTGTGCTGGTGGTCGGGGCCGTGCCGCGGCAGGAACACGACGTCCTTCCCGTGGAGCGTACCGACGGTGAGGTCGTCGCTCGGTTCGCCGAACGGCGTGGTCACGCTTCGCTTCTCGACGTCTTCCAGGGGGAGCGCCTCGTAGATGCCGCTCCCACCGATGATGCCGATGGACATACCACGGCGTTCCCTCGCCGCGGATTTAAGTGCGACGAGTCGGTGGCGTCGTGGGGTCAGTCCCTCGACCGGCCGCGCTCGACGGGGTCGACGAGCGCCCGGACGCGGGCTGGGACGTCGATGGACACGACGACGCCGGCGGCGAGGTACGCGAGGACGGCGGCACCGACGGTCCACGCCGTCGACGGCTCGCCGAGGGCGCCACCGGCCGCGGCCTGGGCCGCGAAGAACGACGAGACCGCCGCGAGCGAGAGCGCAGCGGTGGTGCGAACGGCGACGTCGCGGTCGACCGCCACGGCGGCCAGCCCGAGCGTCGTGCCGCCGACGAGCCACACGGGGCCGACGTCGAGTGCGTCGACGACGAACGCGAACGGGACGAGGCCGACCGACAGCGCGAGCCAGTGCGCGACGAACCGCGCCGCGGCGGCGAGTACCGACCGGCCACGGGGCGAACTTTCGGGGGACACGACCGGTCCGTCGAACGCCTCGGCGAAAAATCCCGTCGATGGACGAGAGAGCACGTCCTCGACGTTGCGACGCGCTAACAAGGGCTACGAGCCTTCTTACGGGCCGGAAGCGTTTCGGTTCGTATGACCGAGAATCGCGAGTTGACCAAGGGAGACCTCCTCGGACCGATGGTGGCGCTGGCGTGGCCGATGATCGTCATCCAGCTGCTGCAGGTGGCGTACAACGTCGCGGACACGTTCTGGCTCGGCGCGCTGTCGGCGGACGCGGTCGGCGCGCTCAGTCTCGCGTTCCCCATCATCTTCCTCCTCATCTCGGTCGGCGGCGGGTTCACCGCCGCGGGCGCCATCCTCGTCGCCCAGCACACGGGCGCGGGCGGCGACGACGCCGCCGGGAAGGTCGCCGGCCAGACGCTCACGTTCGTCCTCGGCGTCTCGGTCGTCCTCGCCGTCCTTGGCTTCCTCGTCACGGACGCGATGCTCGGCCTGTTCCCCGCGGACCCCGAGACGAAAGCCCGGGTCATCCCGCTCGCCGCGGACTACATGCGGCTGTTCTTCCTCGGCAGCCCCGCGCTCTTCGGGTTCTTCGTCTTCGTCAGCCTGCTACGCGGGTACGGGAACACCCGGACGCCGATGCGGATCATGTTCGTCTCGGTCGTCGTGAACGTCGTCATCGACCCGCTGCTCATCTTCGGGTTCCCGGCGCTCGGGATTCCCGCGATGGGCATCGAGGGCGCCGCGGTCGCGACCGTCCTCAGTCGCGCCATCGCCGCCGTGCTCGGGTTCTACGTCCTCTTCGGGACGACCGTCGGCCCGACAATCGAACGCGCGCACCTCGTCCCCGACCTCGACTCCATCGCGGAGATCGTGCGCGTCGGCGTCCCCTCGGCGCTCGAACAGTCGATGGCGTCGCTCGCGATGGTCACCCTCACCGCGATGATCGCGACGTTCCCGCCCGCCGTCGTCGCCGCGTACGGCCTCGGGAACCGCCTCATCTCGCTCGTGTTCCTCCCCGCGATGGGACTCGGGCAGGCGACGAACACGGTCGTCGGCCAGAACCTCGGCGCGGACAAACCCGAGCGCGCCGCACGAGCGACGTGGCTCGCCGCGAAACTCGTCGCCGTCGTCATGCTCGTCGTCGCCGTCGTCGCGCTCGCGTTCGCCGAACCCATCGTCTCCGTCTTCCTCCGCACCGAGTCCGCGACCGCGACCGAGACCATCCGTCTCGGCGCCGAGTACCTGCGCGTGATGGCGGTCGCGTTCTCGTTCGTCGGCGCGTTCCAGGTGTTCCTCGGCGCGTTCCGCGGCGCCGGCGACACGAAGACCGCGCTCGCGTTCAGCGCCGTCGCACTCTGGGCCGTCCGCGTCCCCGTGACGTTCGCGCTCGCCATCGCCGGCGACTTCGGCGCGACCGGCATCTGGATCGCGGTCGCCGTCGGCGACGTCGTCGGCTGCCTCGCCGCGATGGCGTGGTTCACGCGCGGCACGTGGAAGGACAGCGTCGTCGACCGCGACAGCGATACCGACGACTCGAGAACGAGCGAATCGACGACGACCGACGACGCGACCGGCTCCCCGAGCGACCCCGTCGCGACCGACGACTGACGAACCCCCGCACCTGTCACCCTCCCGCAATCGTCCGCGGACCCTCAGTCGTCCGCGGCCTCGTCGTCCACGAGACGCCACTCGCCGGGGCCGGCGTCCGCGACGACACCACGCCGCTCCATCTCAGTGAGTACCTCCGTCATCCGGTTCGGTTGCGCGATCTCCATCTCGATGCGCTCGACGTCGTGGTACTCCGAGAGATAGTGGCGGATGTCCGCCTTCGAGAACGCGTCCTCGTCGGCGCGCTCCATGACGCCCGAGATGACGTCGATCATGTCCTCGATGAAGTTCCACGGGTACACCATCCACGCCCACTCCTCCAAGTTCTCGCCGACGTAATCCGGCTCGAACTCGCTCGTATCCAGCAACTGGAGCGTTGCGGTCCGGACCTCGCCCGCGTCGCGCTCCATCACGTACTCCTCGGCGCGCCGGATGCTCCCCCCGGTGTCCGCGATGTCGTCGATGATGAGGACGTCCTTCCCGTCCACACTCCCCTCGGGCATCGGGTACCGGACCTGGGGCTCGTCTGCCTTCTGCGCGGTCCCGACGTAGTGCTCCATCTTCAGGCTCGTCAGGTCGTCCAGCCCGAGGAAGTCACAGATGCACCGGCCCGCGAACCAGCCGCCGCGAGCGAGCGCCACGACCACGTCCGGCTCGAACGCGTCCCGCTTCACGTCGTTCGAGACGTCCCGGCACAGCGAGTAGATGTACTCCCAGTTCGTGATGGTGCACTTGAAGTCCTCCGGCAGGTCGCTCATGTCCGCGAATCGGCCGCGTCGCCACTTAACCGTTTACTCACAGCGATGATTCACCGCGACGTCGGCGCGACGAGAACCCACGCCGGAACGTGGCACGCCGACGGGCGCTTCCGCTCGCGAGGAACTACTCTATGTTCGCGAGTGCACCGTCGGCGAGCCCGCGGGTGTCGGCGAGGTCGACGTCGGCCCACGCTTCGACGTCGTACGTGACGTCGACGACGTCGTGGAGGCGTTCGGCGTCGCCGCGAGCGGCGGCCCGTTCGACGGCAGCGCGGAGTTGCCTGCGGACGCGGACCGCCAACGCCTCCCGGTCGACGTCGCGGGCGTCGACGTCGAGGATGTGCGGGAGGTCCTCGCCGTGCTCGGGTTCCTCGGGCCACGCCCGCGGGCCGGGCACGTACGCGGCCTCGTCGCCGTCGAGTGCGGGGACGACGAGCGGCACGGCGTCGGGTTCGACGCGGACGACGTGGAACGACTCCGCGGCCGCGTTCACCCGGTCCGCGAGCGCGTCGTCGTCCACCTCGCGACCGGCGCGGAACGCCGCCTCGTTCACCGCCCGCACGAACTCCGACTCGCTGAGCGCCCCGAACAGCTCGAGGACGCCCGCGAGCTCGTCCGCCGACAGCACCTCCTCGCCCCCGTCCGCGGCGTCGGATTCGGTCACGTCAAGACCGGTTCGCGCGCGACACCAAAACCGTTCGGGCGACGGCGTCGCGGGTTGCCGACGGTTCGAGCGACGTCGGCGAGAACGGCACAAGACACTTTTCGGGGCTGGTCGTGGTCCCGACGATGCCTGCCCGTCGTCGCGTTCTCGCCGCGCTCGCCGCCAGCACCGCGACCGTCGTCGGCGGTTGTCAGTCGTTCGCGTCACGCGACTCGACCCGGGGGACGACCGTGGGGGACGCGACTGCGGCGGAAGCGACCACGTTCGCCGAGGGCGTCGCCGACCCGGCGACGTCCTGCGGCGAGCGCACCGAGCCCCGCGACCCGTACTGGACCGCGGCCGGCCCCGGTCCACGTGACGGGTTCCGGCTCACCGCGAGCGCCGACCGGGTCGCGCTCGGCGACGACGTCACGTTCGCGTTGACGAACGTCAGCGACGACGCGCAGACGACGGGCGTCAGCAAGAAGCTCGACGTCCAGCGCGCCACCGGCGACGGCTGGCGCAGCATCTTCGGAATCGCACCCGACAATTGGGGTATCATCGACAACGCGGTGCGGCACGAACCCGGGAGCGGCTTCGAATGGACGGTCACCGTCTCGAAGCGAGGACTCACGGACGCCTTCGAGTACACGCCGACGTACCGCGTCTGTGGCCCCCTTGAGCCGGGGTCGTACCGGTTCGTCTACTGGGGCACCGGGCGGAACGCGGCGCACGCGGTCGGGTTCGAGGTCGTCGGCGACGCCGCCGGTGTCGGCGACTGAACTCGCGAGTCAGTCCCGGACGCGCTCGATGGCGCGGTGGCTGGCGTCGAGGACGGTCTCGGGGTGGAGGGGAACGTCGTGCCACGCGGGGAGGCGGTCGTCGCGGTCGGGCGCTTTGACGGCGGGCGCGTAGGCTTCTATCTGGTCGCGTTCGTCGTGGGCGTCGTACGCGAAGTCGTTGAACGCGGCGTCGGCGGCGTACTGGTCGACGAGCGCGCTCGCGGTGTCCCGATAGGTGTCGCGGAGCGCGTCGTAGTCCACGGGGACGTCGTGGTCGGCGAGCGCGTTGAACAGCGCGCGCCCGACCTGCTGGCTCATGTCCGAGAGCCCTGTCGGCCCGGAGACGGCGCGGTGGTCGTGCTCGTGGCGGCCGAGATCCACCTGCGCGGAGCGCTCGAAGCCTGCGTGCGCGTACGCGTCGGCGAGCGTCCCGATCTCCAGGCCGAACTCGCGTTGTGCGCGGACCTCGCGGGCGAGGTCGCTCGTCATGGCGAACTCGCCGGCGAGCGCGTACCGGAACGCGTCGAGGTAGTCCACGAACGCGTGGTCGGTCGCGTCGTCGAGCGCCCTGACGAGCGGGCGGACGAACAGGCGGAAGAGCCGGCCGTAGAGCTGGTCGTTCTCGACCCTGGCGTAGTAGCCCTTCGAGAACGCGTACTCGCCGGCGAGCGGCGAGAGGAGCTTCGGGACGTGCCGGTCGGTGTACGTCTTCGCGTCCGCGTCGTGGCAGGCGACGAACTCGGCGACGTCGGCGGCGTGCCCGAGCGCGAGCCAGACGTCGCGGCCCTTGCCCGCGGCACCGCCGAGGTCGTGGTCGGCGAGGACGGCGTCGACCTCGTCGCTGTTGCACCAGAGGAGGTCCGCGTCGAGGTCGAAGGACGCGAGCCAGTCCGCGAAGTCGCCGACGTGCTCGGGCGACGCCGACAGCGGGACGACGACCTTCCCGGGGTCGACGGCTTCGAGCGCCGAGAGCGTGCGCTCGGGCGCCAGCCCGGCGTACTCGCGTTCGGTCATCGGCACCACGACCGCCGCGCGCTCCGTCGGCGCCACCGGGTCAGCGTCCCCGTAATCGTGGAGGGTCGTCACGCGCTCCTGGACGTACTCCATCACGTGAGAGTGAGGCCCGGAGTTGTATAATCGGCGCGATGACGGAACGTCGCACCCACCGAGCGCACCAATGGGCGAGTCCACCACCGAGCGCACCCGTCGGCGAATCGAACTGTTTTTCGTATGAGTGGAGCGTGTTCGAACGCATGGACCTGCTGGACGGCGTCCTCTGGGTGCTGCGCGGGCTCTACCACGGCGTCGCGTGGCTGTTCCGAGTCCTCTGGGTGTTCGACTTCGTCCTCGCGCCGGTCAACTACGTGCGACGGCCGTACACGTGCACCGAGTGCGGCGAGCACTACGGCGGGCCGCCCGCGCAGTGCCGGGAGTGCGGGAACACGCGGTTCGCGGAGCGCTCGTTCTGGTGACCGAGACCGGCGAGGGCGCGCCACGCTGCGCTCGACCGGGGCGCCGTCAGTTGACGGCGCGCGCTTTCGTCGGGAGGCGGCCGGCGACGTGGAGCGCGACGAGGACGACGACGAGGCCGGCGACGAGCGCGGCGTACCCCTGGAACGCCGCCGTGAACGTCACGTCGAGGTCGCGCATCGTACCGAGTGCGACGCTGCCCGTGGACTGCACGAGCATCATCGTCCCCGAGTAGAGCGCGTACGCGCTCCCTCGGTGTTCGTCGGGGAGCGCGTCCAGGAGGTAGATGTCCATCGCGGGGAACAGCGAGTGGATGACGTACCCGATGGCGAGCGAGACGGCGACGACCGCGTACAGACCGGAGACGACCGTGAGCGCCATCAGGAGCGTCGCGAACCCGCCGAGGATGGCGAGGATGACGGGGACGTGCGGGACGCGGTCCATGAGTCTCCCGGTCAGCCAGAACGCGGGGACGCCCGCGGCGAAGATCCCCGTGAGGAGGACGCGGCCGGTCGGGCGCGCGACGTCCTTCGCGACGTCGAGGTACTGGACGTAGAAGTTGAAGACGCCGTTCCAGACGAACCCCGTGAACCCGAGGAAGACGACGCCGGCGACGACGAGCGGCCACTGTGCGCGCGCCCCGGCGATGAGGTCTCGGTCGTCCGCGCCGGCGTCCGGGAGTTCGGCGCGACGCGCGACGAGGTAGAACGCGGTCGTGGTGACCGCGGCGAACACGGCGATGCTGGCGAACACGAGCCGCCAGCGCTCGAACGGAACCGATATCCACGCCGCGGCGAGCGCGACGCCGACGAACAGCGGCGCGGCGACCGCCGCGACCTGACTGGCGGTCCCGTGGATACCGAGCGCTCGCCCGACGCTCTCGGGGAACAGCTCGGAGACGAGCGGGTTCGCGGCGATGAAGTACGCGCCGCTGGCGACGCCCATGAGGAGCGAGCCGACGTACACGCTCGGGAGCGACCACGCGAACGTCGTGAACGTCGCCGCGCCCGTCAGGACGAGGCCGGTGCCGAGGACGACGTGATGCCGGGGGACGCGCGTGAGCAGCCAGCCGGTCGGGATGCGTGGGAGCGCGCTCCCGAGCCAGACGAGCGTCGCGATGAGACCGATCTTGCCCTGGGACGTGACGTCGAAGGATGCGGCGAGCGCGTCGAGCATCGGCGCGAACGCGACGCGCGGGAAGTTCACGAGGAACACCATCGCGCACATCGCACCGAACAGTTTCGTCCGTCCCTGTGTCACGCATCGGCCTTCGACGGTCGTCCGCTTACGTATTTCGAACCGAAACTGGCGTGCCGGTTCAGATTCGAACGTCTCGCGTCAACACCTGGAGGGGTCACCGCAGGGTTTTATTACGTGAGTTCGTAGGCCGGAGCATGAAATCTGTCAGGAAGGCGCTCCGCGACGGCTCGCTGTTCAAGGATACGTACGAGCGACTGAACTGCGCCGAGTGCGAGAAGAAGCTCGGGACGAAGAACGACCCGGACGAGATCGGGACGGTGCGCGTCTGCGAGGAGTGCGGCGGCGAGTGGAAGGAACTGTAGAGCCACAGCGCGCGCTCGACCGTCGCGTCGAACGCGCTGACTACTCGAACGCGCTGACTACTCGAACGTCGCGTCGAACGCGTCGGCGCCGAGGGGGTCGAACGCGCCGGCGGCGACGTTGTCAGCGACGTGCGCGGTCGAGGACGCGCCGACGAGCGCGCTGGTGACGCCGGGCGCGGACCGCGCGAAGTTGATCGCTCGCTGGGCGGGCGTGTCGCCGTCGAGTTTCGCGTCGACGGCGTCCGGGATGGCGTCGGCGGTGGCGAGGTCGCCCTGGTGGAGGGACGCGGACGTGAACACGTCGAGACCGGCGGTGTTCGCGAGTTCGAGGACGCTGACGTCGCCGTCGGCGCTCGACTGGCTCTTCTCGGTGAACGCGCCCGCCATGTGGACGTTGAACGGCAGTTGGACCGCGCGGAAGGACGTGGCGGCGTTCCCGACGCGGTCGGCCGCGGCACGGGCGCGCGAGACGACTTCGGCGAGCGAGAGGTACTTCGGGTGGTCGCGGGGGACGCGGAAGCACTCCCAGGTCGCGACGCCGTAGTGCCGGAGGTCGCCGGTCGCGACGCGTTCCTCCATCGCGACGAACGCGTCCTCGATGGCGTCGTACACCGTCTCCCGGTCGTGCTCGGCGAGCTGGACCTCGGGGTTGTGCAGGTAGTACAGGTCGATGACGTCGAGGTCGAGCGCGTCGAGCGACCGGTCGAGCTGGTCGTGGACGAACGCGGGCGTCATCGCGTGCTGGCCGGCGACGAGGTCCTCGCGCTCGAGGGGGCCGTCGTCGACGAACCGCTCGCGGACGTACCGCCCGGGGTCGTCGGGGCGGTCGCCGTCGAACGGCACGAACCCGCACTTGGAGGCGACGAGGAGCGCCTCCCGGTCGACGTCGACGTCCGCGATGGCGCGGCCGACGACGCGCTCGCTGCGTTGCGCACGATAGTTCCGCGCGGTATCGACCACGCTGATACCGCTCTCGACCGCCTCGACTATCGCGTCGTGGTACGCGTCGTCGACCGCGTCCGTCGCGTCGCCGAGGTACGTGCCGAGGCCGATACTGGAGACGACGCCGTCCCCGAACCGCCGGAAGTACGTCCGCCCGAAGTCGTCGGTGTGACGGTCTCGGTAGTCCCACGTCGCCGTCTGCGTGACCATACCGGTCGCTAGCGGTGGTGGCGACAAAAGACCCGCGTTCGACCCGGTTCGGACTTCACAACCGTCATGAGGTCGACCGTCGTAAGCCGGCCAGTGACGAGACTACAGCCCGGAGGACACCTGTGAGCGCGCCGCGTCGACTCGTCGACGGACTCGTGCGCCGGTTCGGCGCTCGCGTCGGCGGATCCGGCGACGGCGTCGTCGTCGCCGCGGTCATCGCGAGCACGTTCTTCATCGGGTTCGGCGGTGGCGTCATCTACCCGATCCTCCCGAACCTCGGGGAGGTCCTCGGGTTCTCGTCGTTCCTCGTCGGCCTCATCCTGAGCGCGAACCGGTTCTCGCGGCTGTTCGCGAACGCGCCGGCGGGCGCGCTCGTCGACCGCATCGGCACCCGGAAACCGTTCGTCGTCGGGATGGTCGTCCAGGGCGTCGCGACGCTGGGATACGTCGTCGCGATGCTCGCGCCGTTCCCCGAGGGCTGGTTCATGCTCGCTCGCATCCTCTGGGGCGTCGGGAGCGCGCTCGTGTTCGCGACCGCGTACACGATCGCCTCGGACGTCAGCGACGCCGGGTCCCGCGGCGCGAACATGGGCCTCATCCGCGGTGGCGTCCTGTTCGGGTTCCCGACGGGCGTCGTCGTCGGCGGCGTCGTCAGCGAACTCGCGAGCACCGTCACCGCGTTCGCCGTCGCGAGCGCGTTCGCGTTCCTCGCCAGCGTCGTCGCGTACGCGACCGTCCCCGAGACGCACGTCGACCCCGGCGAGTCGACGACCGCGAAGCCGTGGGACGTCGACACGAGCGTGCCCGCGCTCACCGTCGGCATCGTGAACTTCGCCGTCCTCTTCGTCTACATCGGTGCGCTGTTCGCGACGCTCGTCCTCTTCCTCGCCGAGAACACCATCACCGTCTTCGGGTTCGACGCGCAGGGGTCGTCGGGCATCTTCATGGGCGTCACGGTCGTCGCCGCCGGCCTGTCGATGTACGCCGGCGGGTACGTGAGCGACCGGCGCGCGTCACGCGTCCCCGTCCTCCTCGGGTTCCTCGCCGCGACGTCGCTCGGGTTCCTCGGGCTCGCCGCGGCCGACTCCGTCGGGACGCTCGCGCTCGCCTGCCTCTGCGTCGGCGTCGGCCAGGGCGGCACGAGCGGCCCGCTCATGGCGCTGCTCGCGGACCTCGTCCCCGAGGACCGCATGGGGCGCGCGGTCGGGACGAACAACGTCTTCGGTGACATCGGCGGCGGATTCGGGCCCATCGTCACGCTCCCGCTCGTCGACCGCCTCGGGTTCGCGCCCATCTACGTCGCCTGCGCGATACTCCCCGCCGCCGCCGCGGTCGTCCTCCTCGCCGGCGTCCACCGGGAGACCGGGCAGTTCGTCCCGATGGTCGGTTCTCACTCCGACGAATCCGTCGACTGATCGAACGGTCACCCAGCGAGGTCAGTAGTCGCCGGCCATCGCGGTGAACAATCGCTGCGAGAACTCCTCGCGGCTGACGCCGTCGCTCGGCCCGATACCGTTCATGTGGTCAAGCGAGAGCTGGCCGCCGCCCATGCGTGCGTGCCCGCCGGCCTCCGCCATCGGGATGCCCTCGACGGCGGCCTGGAGCGCCTCGCCCATGTGAACGCGGTCGTCGCGCGAGCGCCCGGAGACGTGCACGGTCCCGTCGTGGTTCCCGAACACGACGACGGCGGTGACGCCCTCGCGGTGCGTGAGCTCGTCCGCCGCCTGCGGGATGGCGTCCACGTTCGGGACGTCGTCGAGGTCGCAGACCGCGTACGACCCCTCGACCTCGTGATTCATGATGGCTTTCGCCTTCGTCTGCAGGACCTCCACGGGGACCTGCGGGTTCGCGATCCGGTCGAGCAAGTCCTCGTTGATCGCGGGGTAGAGGTACGCGCTCGCCTCGAACTCGTGCTCGCTACAGCCCTTCGTCAGGTGGTTCGTGTCCGACTGGATGCCGTACACGAGCCCGGTCGCGAGATGCGGGGAAATGGAGAGGCCGTCGTCCGCGCCGACGGTCGCGTCGAGCTCCTCGAAGTAATCGACGAACAGCGACGCGCACGCGCCGACGTCCGGCCGGACGTCCGTCACGCGGCCGGTGCCGTCGCCGGGGTGATGGTCGACGACCGCGAGCGGGTCGACGCCTTCGGCGCCCTGGAACCCGCGCGGTTCGTTGTGGTCGACGAGGACGACGTCGTCGTGGAGGTCGCCGCGGGTCTCGATACAGTCGAGCTCCAGGTCGAGGACGGTCCGGAACGCGCGGTTCTCCTGGTGTCGTATCGACCCCGGGTACTGGAGGACGGGGGTCGCGTCGGCGTTGCGAGCGATGGTCGCGGCAGCCATCGCCGACGCCATCGCGTCCGGGTCCGGGTTCGGGTGCATGAGGATGGAGACGTCGTCGACGCTCCCGAACGCACGCTTCAGTCGGCGTGCCGGATGCTGTCGTCGCTTCCACCACCAGGCGAGCGCGCCGAGCGCGCCGAGTGCGACGACGGCGACGGCGGCGAGCGCGGGCATCGAGAGCTCGTCACCGACGAACTGGAGAGGGACGTGCGCCGGCGACGCGTCGAACCGCAGTGCCATGACCGACCACATAGGGCCGGAGGCAAAGAAGGTTCCCCCATCGGGCGAATCGCCGCGTTATCGGTCGGTCGTGTCGGTGTACGCGTCGATAGCGGCGGTATAGCCCTCGCGGTACGTGGGGTACCGGAACTCGTAGCCGAGGTCGCGGAGCCGCGAGTTGTCGACGCGTTTCTCGGCGCGGATGCGGCGTTCGGCGGCGGCGGAGAGGTCGCCGTCGGCGAGGCGTTCGGTCGTCGTCTGCTTCTCGGGCGCGGGTTCGCCGCAGGCGTCGGCGAGGTGGTCGGCGAACGTCCACTTCGAGACGGGTTCGTCGTCGACGACGTGGACGACGTCGCCGCGAGCGCGGTCGGTCTCGAGGAGGAACCGGACGGCGCCGGCGGCGTCGTCGCGATGGATCATGTTCAGGTAGCCTTCGGTGACGGGGCCGTCGACGTACCGCTCCAGCCGGTACCGGTCGGGGCCGTAGAGCCCGGCGAAGCGCGCGACGGTGCCGTCGATGCCGTAGAGACGGTCGGCGGCGAGCGCGACGGCTTCGGCGCTCGCGAGCACCCGCGTCTTCGCGGTCGTCGGATCGATGGGCGTGGACTCGTCCACCCAGTCGCCGCCGTGGTCGCCGAACACGCCAGTGCTGGACGTGTAGACGAGGCGTCGCGGCGGGTCGTCCCGGGTCGCGTACTCGCCGAGCGCGGTCTGGAGGCCGTCGACGTACACCTCGCGGGCGACGTCGGCCCCACGCCCGCCCGAGGAGGCGGCGAACACTAGCGCGTCGGCGTCCGGGAGCGCCGCGACCGATTCGGCGTCCGTGACGTCCGCCTGCACGCCGTCGAAGCCCGCGCCCTCGATGGCGTCGAGCCCCGATTCGCTCCGGCGGACGCCGACGACGTCGTGCCCGCGGTCGACGAGCTGGCGGCCGAGTTCGATACCGACGTACCCACAGCCGAGGACGACCACTCGCATACGCGACGGTCGGGCGAGCACGAACTTGAACCCTCCCGTCTCGCGGCGGCGATGGCGACCGGCGGCCGGCGACCTCGCCGTGCGCGGTCAGCGCTGGCGGCTCGCGACCCCTGACCGCATCGGTCAGCGCTGGCGGCTGGCGATGACGTGCTGGATGTGGACGTACTCGTCGAACGACATGGGTGCGCGGCGCTCGATCTTCTGCTGGACCTCCTTCGCGTCCAGTTCGATGGCGAGGTCGCTCTCGACGGCGTCGACGTCCATGACGCCGGTGGTCATCCCGAGCAGGAGGTGATCGCACGCGATCTCGACGACGGTGTCGGGGTCGGCGACGCCGTCCTTCAGGGAGAGCACGGCCGCGGCGTCCGCGAGCGAGAGGCCCTCGGGGAGGTCGGCGTCGGCGAGCCGTTCGACGGCGTCGCGGTCGAGGCCGGTGGCGTCGACGACGGCGTCGACGCCGTGGCTCTCGACGACGGCGGCGAGGTCCTGGGCGTACTCGGCGCGGAGGTCGTCGACGGAGAGCCCGTCGACGTCGTGGCGCTGGTCGTGGAACATGGACGGTCGTTGCCGCCGCGGGTACAAATCTCCATCACACTCGCCGCGACGACAGCGAGTGGCGGTCGACGCGTTCGCGGTCTCGTTCCTCGCCGTTTCGTCGACGGCGTCGCTCGCGCCCGGTCTGGTGTCGGGGACTGGGTTCGGCCACCCGGGTGAGTCCTCGAACGCGACGAGGTTCCGGTCGCCGAGGCCGCCGCGACCGGGTGGGACGACGACGGCGACGGGGACGGTGGCGCGCGCGGTGACGCGGTCGGCGTACCCGAGGCGGTCGTCGACGCCGTCGCCGTCGACGTCCACGGCGACCGCCGCGCCGTCGCGGACGTACGTCGTCCCGCCGGCGCCACTGGCTGTGCCGTCGCGCGCTCGGACGGCGAACGTCGGGTACGTGGCGTTCGCGTCCACGACCCAGACGTTCGCGGTCGCGTACCAGTGTCCGGGGACGGGCGCGAGCGGGAGGCCGAGGAACGACGCGTTCGTCGAGTTCGTGGCGCCGCCGACGAACTCGCGCGTGGCGTTCTCGGCGACGCCGCCGGCGCGCGCGTCGAGGTACGACCGGAGTTCCGCGACGAGGTCGTCCGCGGGTCGGACGGTGCTGCTGGCGCGCGCTCGCCGGAGCGCCGCGGCGACGTGCGTTCGCGTCGCGTCCCGGAACTGCGCGTCGACGGTACTGACTCCTGCGGTGTCCGCGGCGCGCTCTGCGGTCGCGGCGACGATACGGGCGGTGGCGCTCTCGTTCACGATGGCGCGACCGCGAGCGGCGGTCGTCGAGTAGGTCGCGAACGCGTCCGCGACGGCGGCGCTCGCGACGTCTCGTTCGAGCGCGGTGCGTGCGGCGAGCGTCGACGCAACCCGCCCGCGGGTGGCGGCGACGGACGCGGCGACCGCGTCCCGCACGCGATTCTCGCGTCCGGTGAGCGCGTCCGTCCGGTCGGCTTCGGGGACGTCCCCGGCGCGCTCGAGCTGGCGGACGGCCGCGCGGAGCGTCGTCCCGCCGGCGCCGGGTGCGACCGCGTCGACGACGCGCGACGCGACGTCTCCCGAGGGCACGGTGAAGACGTTCACGTTCCGCGCGGCGAGCGGATGCACGCTGCTGGCGCGCGCGACCGACGGGACGCGCTCGGCGTCGACGCCGTCGACGACGAGGTACGACGGCGACCCCATGACGGCGACGTCGACGTCGCCGACGAGGTGGTTCGACGCCGCTGGCGGCGGGTCGTCGTCGGTATCCTGGATGGCGCGCTGGACGGCGGCGACGCCGCCGACGGCGCGGTCGGTCACGTCCGCGACCGTCCGGTCGACCGCACGGCGAGCACGGGAGAGGACGCGTTCGTCGGCGCGCACCCTCGCTTCGAGGCGCGCTTCGACGCGAGCGAGGTACGCGCGTTCGGCGGCGACGGTGGCGAGCGCCGCGACGGAGTCGTACTCGGCGCGCGCCGGTGCGAGCGCCGCTCGGCGGTCGCGGACGGCGTCGAGGAGGGCCGCTGTCGCCGGGTCGCCGGTGAGCGCGCTCTCGCGCTCGACGGCGACGGAGAGGTTCCGGACGTCCTCGCGGAGGGTGGCGACGGCATCATAGACGACCGCTCGGGTCCGGTTCGTCGTCCGGCCGCGTGCCGGAATCGTCCGCAGGCCGGGGTCGCCGACGGCAGCACGGCCGGCGATGCTGTCGACGCCGCCCTGGACGGCGAGCGCGCGGTCCGCGTCGCGCGCCACGTCCACGAGGTTCGGGTCGACGTCGGAGCGCTCGCGGAACGCCGACGGGACGGCGCCGGTGACCGCGTCGAGGTCGACGCGGTCGCTCGCGTTCGGCCGGTGACTGGCGTGCACGGCGACGCCCACGCGCACGCGACCCTGCGTGGTGTCGGTCGTCTCGGTTCTCTCGGTCCGCTCGGTCGTCTCGTTCCGTCGCGTCCACGTGGTCCGCGCCGTCCGCGTGACGGTCACCGACCGCGTCGCGGCGTGGACGCGCGTCTCGTCGGCTCGCGGCGCAGGGATGGGACCGGACCCGTCGGCGACGGCGACGTCCCGGCTCGTGGTCGTCGAGCCGGCGGTCCAGTTCGGGCCGGGCGACCGCGGGTCCGGCGTCGGCGCGCGCTCGACGGTTCGCGTGCGGACCGCCGGCCGGAGCGCGGCGTCGTAGCTCGCACCGACGACGGCGTCGAGTCCCGGCCCGTCCTCGCCGGCGAGGAACGCGGCGAACGCGTCGTCGGCGGTCGCACCCACCGACACCGAGAGCGCGCTCTCGGGGCCGGCGTCGGGTTCCGGTATCGCGGGGACGTCGGGCGAGGTGTACGCGAACGTCCCGCCGGGATGCGACCCGAGGACGGCGTCGAGGTAGCGTTCGGCGTTCGCGCCCGGGCGCTTCCACTGCTGGGTGAACTCGCGGACGCCGACGCGAGCGATGGCGCGCCGGTACGCGCGGACGCCGGCCGCGTCCGCCCTGCCGAACGTGCCGCGCTGGGTCGCGAGCGCCGCGCCGTTCGCGGCGAGCGCGACGTGCCGGGTCGCGAGGACGTTCCCGACCGGCCCGCCGGCGTACTGCGCGCCTCCGCGGAGCCACGCCAGCGCGTAGAGGCGCGCCGCGAACTGTCGACCGAACCCGTGGCCGGCGACCGCGCCACGCGAGAGGCGTTCGTCGTACGCCGCGACCTGGTCGTGGAGCGCGAGCGCGGGCGATGCGACCGTCACGGCGAACGACCGTTTTTCGCGGCGGACGACGCGGTCGTCGACGCGCACGGTCAGGGAGACGTTCCGGACGGCGACCGCGACGGTCGCGTTCCCCCGCCCGGACAGCGAGACGCGTCGCTTCGCGGCTCGGAGGTCGTCGGGGTCGTCGACGTCGGGGAGCGAGAGCGTGGCGGTCGCGTCGCCGACGCGGACGGTCGTCGCGGCGAGCGCACGCTCGACGCGAACGTATCCGCGGACGCTCAGCGCGTCACGGTACGGGCGACTGTCGTTCAGGACGCGCCCGTAAGGGGTGTCCGCCGGCGAGACGACGGGGTTCGCGGCGCCACGTGCGAGCGCCGTCGAGACCGCCGTCCTGAGCGCGGTGCGCGCGCCGGCGGTCGCTCGCTCCACCGCGACCGCGGCGTCGGGCCGCGCGGGCTCGGGCGTCGGCCGGGAGACGGTGGCGGCGACGCCCGCGGCGGCGACGAGCAGGAGCGCGCCGACGAGCGCGAACGGGACGCGACCGCGGTCGTCGTCGGCGAGCCTCACGGCGACCACGTCCTGACGGTGAGAACGACGACGCGCGGCCTGGCAGCGGCCGCGGCCTCCTCGGGGGTCTCGTACTCCGAGCGCACTGCGGCGACGTACCGGTCGGCGAGCGATCGCGAGAGGAGCGCGTTCGCGCGCTGGACGCGACCGCCGGCGAGCGCGCCCGTCGGCTCCACGTCCAGCGCTCCTCCGAGCGTCCGGTACCGCGAGACGACCGCGGACCGCGTCGCGGGGTCGCGGAGCGCCCAGCGCGTCCGCGACGGCGCCAGCACCGTGGGGACCGTCGCGTCCGCCACGGTGCGCGCAACCCCCTGAACGCCGTCCTCGGCCGCCGCACCTCGAACCTCGCCCGGGTTCGGACCGCTTCCGACGGGCACCCGGATGCGAGCGACCGAGACGTCCACGTCCCGCGGCACCGCCGGCCCAACCGTCGCCTCCCCCGACGCTTCGCTCCCAGGGAGTGGCGCGTACGACGCCGTGACGTTCACCACCGCGTCGAGACCCGCGAACGTGGTCCGCGTTCGGTTCGCGACACCTGCCCGGAACCGGTTCCCGGCGTCCGGCGAGCCGCTGGTGTCGACCGAGCCGCTCCCGGGAACACCGAAGTCCGCGACCGCTGCACGAGCGAGTAGCGCCGCGAGCGTCCCGTGGGTGCGTCGGTCGCCGGGAGCGTCGACCGTGGTGGTCGTCGTGGACAGCAGCGTCGTCGCGCGGTCAGCGGTCCGCGCGTCGTGAGCCTCTGGCGGCGGGGAGGCGGCCG
This sequence comes from Halorubellus litoreus, assembly GCF_037081675.1. Lineage (GTDB taxonomy): Archaea > Halobacteriota > Halobacteria > Halobacteriales > Natrialbaceae > Halorubellus > Halorubellus litoreus. Next base: position 456,623 of record NZ_JAZAQL010000001.1, read on the forward strand.
CGAGAACGCCGACGGCGGCGGAGACGAGGAGGAGACAGCAGACGACGTCGAGCGTCGTGCTCGACGCACGGTCGCTCCGAGCGCGAGGGCGGTCGCCGCTGGATTCGCTGTCAGTCGAACTCATCGCCACACCACGACGCGGAGGCGGCCGGTGACGACGACGCCGGGGGCGACGCGAACGGCGACGGGTCGCGTTGCACTCGCAGCGTCGGGCGGGCTCGCCGGGCCGACGCGCCAGCGGTCGTCGTCGGTCGCGAGCACGAACGCGGCGTCGTAGCCGTCGGGCGCGGTCGAACGGGCGTCCGCGAGGTCGCCGGGGCGGACGACGCCGTCGGTCGCGAGCGCGTCCACGGCCCGCTGGAGCGTCGGCTCCGCGACGCGCGGGTCCGCGGGCTCGGGGAACGCACCGTAGAGCGAGCTCGCGTACAGCGCGAGCGCCGCGCCGACGACCATCGTCGCCGCGAGCGCCGGCAGCGGGCCGGTTTGCCCGCGTCCGTCCCGAGATGAACGAGTGCGGTCGGCCACCTCAGGCGAGGACGAGCGTGACACGAACCTCACCCCAGTTGACGCGGCGGACGCGGACCGAATCGCTCGCGGTCCGCCAGTCGGCGTCGCGTGCGTCACGCCGGGCGGTCTCGGCCGCGGCAGCGAGCGCTCGCGGCGACTCGAACCTCTCGCCGGGTGGGGCGCCGCGGGCGACCGCCGCGAGCGCGGACCCGGGCGGCGCGGGCGTCACCGGCGCGAACGCGAACGTGGCGTGGGACGAACCCGCCGACGACCGCAGCGAGAGCGAGCGAGCCGTCACCCGGACCGCGTTCGCCGAGACCGGGTGCGTGGCCGTTCCCTCGTACTCGCTCGCGGCGAGAGCATCCACGGTGTTCGCGGCCGCGGACGCGTCCGGCGGCGGTCGCGTCGGGAGGTCGGCTGCGACGCCGACGACGACGAGGCTCGCGGCCGCGAGCCCGAGGAACCAGTACGTCGCTCCGGGAGCTACGTCGAGCATGCCGACCGTCGCCGCCCAATCCGTCTTCAACCCTCGGCGGCCTCGAGCACCAGCACCTCGAAAGCGCCGGTCGCGCGCTCAGACGAGCGCGCCGGTGGCGACGACGCCGACGGTGAACGCGCTCGCGGCGGTCGGGAGTGCGGTCGCGAGTTCGCGGCCGACGGCGACGCGGTCCGGGCCCGCTTCGAGGACGACGGCGAGCGCGGCGAGGATGCCGGCGAGCGCGAGGACGTACGCGCCGACGGCGACCCCGAGTGCGCCCGGGTCGACGCCGGTGCCCGGTGCGTCGCCGAGGACGGCGTCGGGCGACGCCAGGCCGTCGGCGAGCGCGACGGTCGCCCCGCCGACGAGCGGCCCGAACAGGCGGCCCGTGGAGCGGAGCGTGCTCGTGACCGCCGCGAGGTCGTCGCGGCACGCACGCTCGACGTCCGCGAGGTCCTCCAGGTGGTCCGCGACCGCGACGACGGCCTGGCCGGCGGGCGCGCCCTGCGCGGCGGCGAGCGAGAGCAGGTCGACGACGGCGCGAGCGCGCTGACTCGGCACGTCGGCGAGCGCGCCGTGCTCGCCGAGGAACGCCTCGCGCGGGCCGACGCCGAGGCGCTCCCGGACGCCGATAGCGGTCTCGAACACCGCGCCGGTCTCGTCGCCGACGTCCGCGCCGGCGGCGAGCGCGTCCTCGACCGCGTCGCCGTTCGCGACCCGGCGGCCGACCGCGTACGCCGCGTCAACGAGCCCGTCCTCCACGGCGAGGGCACGCTCGCGGACGGACGCCGCGGCCGCCGTGAGCCGCCCGGCAGCGACCCCGCAGCCGACGCCGGCACCGAGGACGCCGGCGAGCCACGGCGGGACGAGCGCGGCGACCCCCGCAAGTGCGGGGACGCCGAATCCGCTCGTCGACGCGAGCGCGAACGCGCCACCGCCGACTGCGGTGCCGGCGAGGGCGCCGACGGCGAGCGCGGGCCAGCGTCGCGCCGGGACGGCGGGATGGTCGCGGTCGACGCGCGGCGGCGGGAACGCGACCGGGCGGTTCGCGAGCACCCACGCCGTCGCCGCGAGGAGCACGAGCGGCAGGAGCACGTCGTACACCACGACGACCACGGGGAGCGACGCCGGAAGGCCTGCGGCACCGGCGGCGGGGAGGACGGCGACGAGCGCGAGCGGGAGGAGGACGCCGAACGCGTACAGCGCGTTCACGGGCCCGGAGAGCGCGGTCGTGTAGGCTCGAAGGCGGTCGCGCGTCCCGTCGAGGACCGCCTGGAACGCGCGGTCGACGCGTCGCCCGCGGTCGCCCGCCGGGGCGTCCGGCGCGCTCGCGAGCAGATGGCAGGCCCTGCGGAGACCAGGTGCGTCGTCGGCGTGCGCATCAGCGAACGCGAGCAGCGCGTCGTCGAGCCGGTCGGTGCGCCGGCAGCGCGCGGCGAGCGCCGCGGCGAGCGCATCGTCGCTTGCGTCGACGGCGAACGCGACCGCGGGTTCGAGCGCCGGCTCGACGTGCAGTCGGAGCGCGAGTCGCGCGACCAGGTCCGGTGCGCGACCGAGCGCGCGCCGCCGATGGAGCGCCGCGAGCACGACGGGGAGTTCGTGGACGCCGTGTGCGACCGCGACCGCCGCCGCGAGCGCCACCGGCACGACCACGAACGGTGGAAGCCGAACGAACGACCCCGCGAGGACGACCCCCACGCCGACGACCGCCGCCGCACCGTAGCCCGCGCGCACAACCGTCTCGCCAGCGGTCGGCACGTCGAGCGTCGCGAGCGCGCCGCGGAGGTCGGCGCTCGCCTCGACGGCAAGCGGCGCGAGCGCTGCGAGCGCGTCGAGTGCTCGCGGAAGCAGTCCCGAACCGGGGTTGGCGGTCACGGCGACCGCCTCGTCGTCGTCCACGCGCTCGGACCGTGCGCGCCGCTCCGGGCGCGTCGCGCGAGCACGGCCTCGCGGTCCGCGAGTGCCTCCCTGACGTCCTCGTAGGACTCCGTCGCAGCGGCGAGCGACGCCACGAGCTCGCTCTCCCCGGCCTCGATGCGTCCCGTCGGTGCGAGGTCGCCATCGTCGTCGAGCGCGAACAGCGGTTCGAACGACGCCGACGCGCCGTCGCCGACGACCTCCTCGATGCGAGCGACGCGACGCTCGGCGCGACCATCCACCGCGACGCGCCGGCACGTCACCACGCAGTCCGTCACTGCGAACGACGACGCGGACACGCCGAGGTCCTCGACGACGCGCTCGCGTATCTCGCGCGCCCCGTCCCCGTGGATGGTTCCGAGCACCGCGTCGCTGCTCGCGCCGACGCGCATCGCCTCGTAGAGCACGCGCGCCTCCTCGCCGCGGACCTCGCCGACGACGAGCGCGCCCTCCCCGAGTCTGAGCGCGGTCCGGAGCGCCGCCGCCGCGTCCAGGCCGTCGCCGCGCTCGCTCGTCCGCAACGACTGCACGTCCCTGTCGTCCGCACGGAGCGCGTCGACGGGGAGTTCGGGCGTGTCCTCGACGAACACCGACCGGGTCGTCGGCGCGAACTCGAAGCAGAGCGCCCCCAGGAGCGTCGTCTTCCCGGCACCGCGAGCGCCCGCGACGAGCGACGCAGCAGCGCGACGGGCGGCGAGCGAGAGCAGCGCCGCCGCGTCACTCGGGACGGTTCCGTTCGCGACGAGCTCCGGGAGCGTGAACGCGTCGGCGTCCCCACGCCGGAACGCGAACCCGACGCCCTCCGCGACCGGTTCGCGGACGCCAGCCACGCGGACCGGCGTCCCGCCGATACTGGTCGCCGCGTCCACCGTCGGCGACGCCCGCGAGAACGCCCGGCCGCTCTCCGCGCGGACGCCCGACGCGAACGCGCTCGCGCCGTCGACGGTCACCCGCGCGTTCGTCGGCACCGAGTCCGCGTCCCGGAGGCCGACGTGCAGGGCCGGCCCCTCGTCCGCGCTCGGTGCGTACACGTCCGTCACCGCCGGGTCCGCGAACGCGTCCTCGAGGACGCCGTGCCCGGTCGTCTGCCGGCGGAGCGCGTCCACGACGACGTCGTCGGGGTCGCCGTCGACGACCGCCGCCGCCGCCCGTCGCGGTGCGCGCTCGCTCGCGCCGACGTCACCAGCGGCGAGGCGCTCGTACGCTCGACGGAACGTCTCCCGGCCCGACCGGTCGAGCGTCGCCCACGGCGGCCGGACGTGGTAGTGCGGGCGACCGCGGTCGTCGCGGTACCGGGTCGCGGTCGCGCCCGTCGAGAGCGACCGCTGCTCGACGACCGACCACGCCTCGGGCGCGTCGAGTCTGACGCGAGCCGGTGCGACCGTCGGGCCCTCGCGGACCACCATCGCGTCGTACGCCCCGAGGCCGTCCGTGGCACCGAGGCCCTCCGCGGCGACGAGGAGGCCGGACTCCGCCGCCCACGCCGAGACGGGCGGGGAGCGAGCGCGCGCCTGCCGTGCTGCCGCGAGCGGGTCGCGGCGCGCGGTCGACGCGAGCGGGTCGTCACGACCGGCGACGCGCGCGGCGAACGCACCCGCCGCGGCGAACAGCGCGCACGCACCGTCGCCGTACCGCCGCTCGAACCCGCGCGCTCGGACGGCTATCGACTCGACCGCCCGGTCGCGGCACGCGTCGACGACCGTCGCACGACACCCCGGCGCGGTCGTCAGGTCACCGTCGGCGTCGCACTCGCTCGCGTCGACGCGCAACGCATCGCCCTCGACGGTCGTCGTACACCCGCAGTCGCCACCACGTTCGAACATGCCGACGCTGGCCGCGTCCCGTCGTTTAGACCCTCGCCTTCGGCCCGCCGACCATCGTCGACCGCTCCGTCGGCCGGCGCACCGAGCGCGGCGACGCGGACGCCACAGGCCGTGGCCGTCACGACGACACGGTACGACCCCGGCGAGTCGAACACGAGCACGTCGCCCGCGCCGTCGTCGCGGTCACTGGCACCGCGGTCAGCGCCGACCGCTCTGACCGCGACAGGGAGTCGTCGGCCACCGCGACGCCCCGACGCGAGCCGATAGCGGACCGCGTGCGTCGTCACGCGAACGGCGGCGACCCGCGCCGTCCCGACGGTCGCCGCGGGAACCGAAACCGCGACCACGCGACGCGACCCCCGCGGCGCGGCCGCCATCGCAGCGACCGCCCCCCGAACGCGGTCCGCGTCCGCTTCCACCGCCGAGACGGCAGCGTGCTCGCGAGCGACCCCCATCCCTGGCGCGGCCACCGCGAGGAGTGCGACCGCGAGCGCGACCGCGACGACCACGCGAACCGTCACAGCGCGTCCCGGAGCCGCGCCACCAACCCGGGCTGCTCGCGGTCGTCGTCCGCGTCCGGCTCGCCGTACGGCGCCCGCGGCGACGACGGCGGCCACGGCACGTCCCCACCCGACCCACCACCAGCATCCCCTGCATTCCCGTCCCGGACCCGGGACTCATCGCCATCGCCAGTCCGCTCGTCGCGTCGTCCGATGGACGCACCACGCTCACCGTCCCGCACAGGACGCCGATCACCCGACGCACCCGCACGCTGATCACCCGACGCACCCGTACGCCGATCCCCCGACGCACCCGTACGCCGATCCCCCGACGCACCCGCACGCGAACCCCGGCCGCCACGGCCCGCCCCACCAGTCGACCCGTCGACCGCGCGTTCCAGCGCCGCGACGCGCTCCCGGCAGTCCTCCGCCGTCGCCACCGCCGCATCGGCGCGCTCCTCCACGCGGTCGTTCACCGCCCGCACGCTCCCCGCGTACCCCCTGAGCGCCTGCACCGCCGCCTCCAGCTCAGCCACCCGGTCCGCGAGCGCCGCCACCTCCGCGTCCGACGGCGCCCCGTCACGGCCCCCACCGGACCCCGAACCGTTCGCTCCAGCGTCCTCACTCGACTCGTCAACGAGCGCATCGTCGACCGCCGCAAGCCGATCCGCGAAATCACCTGCCATACCCCCTCATCGCCGCGGCCTGCCGTATCAAGCCTCGGCCACCCAACCACGCGCTCACGCACCCCCTCGAACCCGCGTCTTGCTGTCGACTATGGGGAAGGTCTATGTGCCCACCACGGCAACGACCGAAGCATGAAAGTGGTCCTCATCGGCGTCGGGCAAGCGGGTGGAAAGCTCACCCAGCGCCTGGCCGAGTTCGACCAAGAGATGGGCTTCGGCGCCGTCAAAGGCGCACTCGCCGTCAACACCGCCGAAGCCGACCTCCGGAACCTCGACATCGAGACGCAACTCGTCGGCCAAGACCGCGTGAACGGTCACGGCGTCGGCGGCGACAACGAACTCGGCGCCGAAGTCATGCAAGCGGACGCCATCGAAGTGATGGACGCCCTCGACGGCAAGATAACCGCCGAAGCCGAAGCCATCTTCGTCGTCGCCGGCCTCGGCGGCGGCACCGGCAGCGGCGGCGCACCCGTGCTCGCCAAAGAACTCCAGCGCGTCTACAGCGTCCCCGTCTACGGCCTCGGCATCCTCCCCGGCCGCGGCGAAGGCGCCATGTACCAAGCGAACGCCGGCCGCTCACTGAAGACCCTGGTGCGAGAAGCCGACTCCACGCTCCTCGTCGACAACGACGCCTGGCACGACTCCGGCGAAAGCGTCGAAGAAGCGTTCGCCAGCATCAACCAGAACATCGCCCAACGCGTCGGCCTCCTCTTCGCGAGCGGCGAGAACATCGACGGCGTCGCCGAAAGCGTCGTCGACTCCTCGGAGATCATCAACACCCTCCGCGAAGGCGGCATCGCGTGCCTCGGGTACGCCAGCGCTCTCGGCGGCGACACCGCCGAAGACAACATCAACGCCGTCACCACCATCACCCGGAACGCCCTCCTCACCGGCACCAGCCTCCCCGACGCCACCACCGCCGACAGCGCCCTCCTCATCGTCGCCGGCAAACCCGACCTCATCCCACGCAAAGGCGTCGAGAAAGCGCGAAAATGGGTCGAGGACGAAACCGGCAGCCTCCAGGTCCGCGGCGGCGACTTCCCCCTCGAAAGCGACCGGCTCGCCGCCCTCGTCCTCCTCGGCGGCGTCGAACGCTCCCGCCGCGTCGACGAGTTCATGGAACGCGCCAAAGAAGCACGCGAACGCCAACAACAAGACGAAGTCGACCACGTCGAACAATTCCAGAACGACGAACTCGACGACCTCTTCTAAACCAACCACCTTTTTGCTGCGTCGGGTCGCCTTCGGCGACCACTCCTTGCAAAAACGTGGGCGAAAAACTTCCCGAGCGACTCGCTCGCTGCTCACGGCTACGCCGTTCGCTTCTCGCGGGACTCGCTTCGCTCGCCCCGCGTAGCGCTCGCTCGCGCTCGGTGGGTGCGCTGGCGACGACCGGAACCGCAACCCACCGCGACCGCACCGCCACCGCGACCGCACCGCCACCGCGACCGCGACCGCAATCACACCGAGTTACTCGTGTTCGCGTTCGACCTCGCGGTACGCGTCGGTCGTCGACGCGTCGTCGCGGTCGTCACGGCGCGTCCGTTCGACGGTCTCGCGTGCGTCCTCGAGCGTCTCGGTCTCGAGGAGCCGTTCGAGTTTCCGCTCGAATTGTTCCTCGGAGAGTTCGCCCCGCGCGTAGCGTTCGCGGAGCGTCTCCATCGCGTCGCGCTTCGACGTGCGACCGTCAGTGGCGTCCGTGTTCGTGGTCGACGTGGCCGACTCAGTCGCCGCTTCTTCGTGCTCTGCATGGTTCTCTTCGGTGAGCATCCCGACGAGCGGGACGACGACGCCGTACCCGATGATGAACGTCACCCACCAGTTCTCGACGCCGAGGAACAGCCCGGCGAACGCGACGCCGAGCACGAGGAGCGAGACCACGCCCGTGTACGAGGTCGACGGGGAGTCCGCAGGCATACTGACACGTTCGTGGAACCATCGAAAAAGCGTTTTCTCTCGCTTGGCCGACCGAGCGCGTCCCTCAGACGAGGCTCGCGCCGTCGAACTCGGTGCGGTCGTAGTCGATCTCCATGAGGTCGAGGATGGTCGGGGAGATGTCGTAGAGGTCCGTGTCCGTGATGTTCGCGTCCGGGTCGTCGACGAACAAGCTCGCGTTCTCGAAGCTATGCATGCCGTTCCGCGGGCCGGTGCCGAACACGTCCTCGTGGCCTTTGAATCCAGCCTTGAGGTCGAATCCGTGGTTCGGGATGACGACGAGGTCGGGCGCGATGTCCTCGTGGTCGCCGCGGAACGCCTCCTCCTTCTTCACGACGCGCTGCGCGACCTTCTTCCCGTCCGGCCCCTCGAGCGCCTCCAGGTCCGCCTTCAACTCGTCCCGAACCGACTCGTACTCGTCCTGCGGGACGCTTCCGCGCGGCTCCCGACCCTCGAGGTTCACGTAGAACCGACCCGGGATGAGCGAGTACGCGCGCGTGTCGTCCGCGATGTCACCGAGCTCCTCGTGGTCGTCGTCCTCGTAGGACAACCAGCCCTCCTCCTCGAGCCACGCGTTCAGGTGAACCTCGTAATCCTGGCTCGTGAACCCGTGGTCCGACGCGACGAGCATCGTCACGTCCTCCGGAAGCTGGTCGCGGAGCTTCCCGAGGTACTCGTCGACCTTACTGTAGAACTCGAGGAACAACTCCTTGTTCTCGGTGTCCTGCTCGTAGTCCTTGAACAGGAAGTGATTCACGCGGTCGGTCGTCATGAACACGCCGAACAGGAGGTCCCAGTCGTCCTGCTCGACGTAATGACTGAACGCCTCGTAGCGCGCATCCACCGTCGCGTGGGCGTTCTCCATGAACTCGGACTTGTCCTCTTTGTGCCCGAGTTTCGCGTTCGCGTCGATCTTGTAGTCGATGGATTCGAGGTACTCGCGGAGTTCGTCGGGGTACGCAGCCTTGTCGATACTCGGCGACAGGAACCCGCTGACCATCCGCTGGACGTCGCGCTGCGGCGGGAACGTCACCGGGACGTTCATCACGGTCGCGTCCCGGCCGTCGTCACTCACGCGGTCCCAGACGCGGTCCACCTGGACGTCGCGCCCCATCGGGACGTACGTGTCGTACGACCCGACCTCGCGGTCCTGGAACCCGTAAACGCCCGTCTCGCCGGGGTTCCGGCCGGTCGTGAGTGCCGGCCAGCACGCCGAGGATTCCGGCGGGACGATGGAGTCGATGGCGCCGGCGCTTCCCTCGGTCGCGAGCTCGTTCAGGTTCGGGAAGACGTCGGGGTTGTCACGGATGAGACTGTACGGTACCCCGTCGATTCCGAAGAAGGCGACGCGGGGTGCGTCGTCGCCGCGAAGCCGGTCGAAGAGACCCATACCCGCCAGTTACAGGGAGGGATACAAGAACTTTCTTTTAGCACGGGACATCGCCGCTGTCGGGGACGTGCATCGCGAACGTCCATCGCGTGTACGTCGCGCGTTCCTGTGGCGGTCAGTCGTCGCGACCGAAGTTCGTCGGGACGACGGTGGTGTGCGCGATACCGACACCGGGGCGCTCCGGGGTGGTCTCGCGGGCGTCGTCCAGGTTGGCGTCGTCCGAGTCGGCGTCCTCCTGGTCGGCGTCGTCCGGGTCGATGGTGGGGTGACGTGCGGTGGCCATGACGGTTCGAACTACGGCCCGACACCACATATTATTACCCATGCTCATAACGCATGGGTTCGGGCGGGACGCATAACCAGGACGAATCACGCGCGACGACGACGCACAGCACGCCGCGAAAGCACGTACCGCATCACGCCGCGAGAGAAAGGACCGCGAACCGCCCGACCGGACTGTCCTCAGAAGTTCTCTTCGTAGAGGTCCATCGCGTGCTCGATCGCGTCCTTCGCCGCCGCCTTGTCCTCCCAACCGAGCGTCTCGACTTCCTTGCCCTCCTCGAGGTTCTTGTACGTCGCGAAGAACTCGTCGATCTCGTCGAGTTGCTGCTGGGGGATGTCCTCGAGGTCCTCGATGTGGTCGTAGCGCGGGTCCTCGGTCGGGACCGCGATGACCTTGTCGTCCTGCTCGCCGTCGTCGTCCATCTTCATGAGCGCGACGGGGCGAGCCTCGATGATGCACCCGGGGAACGTCTGGTCCTCGACGAGCACGAGCACGTCGAAGGGGTCCTCGTCGTCGTAGTACGACTGCGGGATGAACCCGTAGTCGCTCGGGTAGTGCACGTTCGAGTGGAGCACGCGGTCGAGGACGACGCCGGGGACGTCCTTGTCGTACTCGTACTTGTTCCGTTCGCCCTTGAGGCACTCCACGACTGCGTAGATCTCCTCGGGCGGGTTCGGGCCCGTCTCGAGGTCTTCCCAGAGGTTCGTCATTGCAGGCCGTGACTGCGAGAGAGAACGAAATAGGCCCTTCGGTTCGCTGGCACGACGGCGCGTGGATTCCCGCTCGAGGCCGAACTCCCCGGAGTCAGACAGGTCAGCACGCGTGGACGAGCGTGCGTCGGTAACTGAGAAGGAGTCGAGAGGGCATGAATATGAAGGCCCAATCTGTCGGTCAGCAACCCGATGGCCATCGGCAATTACTGGGACTAACGCGCCGAGGAGGAGCCGTTTTCGCCCGACAGAGCGCCGAAGCGGCCGTCCGAACTTCGAACAGTTGAGAACTGTTAAATAGCTTGATGACATTTACCTAGGCATGTCAGAGGCGCAATCCGTGACCGGCAAACAGGGCATCGCACGCGAACTTACCGCATTCCAGCACAACATCCTCGTCATCCTCGGGAAGGAACCGATGTACGGGCTCGCCATCAAGCGAGAACTCGAGGACTACTACGGGACCGAGGTCAACCACGGCCGCCTGTACCCGAACCTCGACGAACTCGTCGGCATGGGCCTCGTCGAGAAGTCCGAGCTCGACAAGCGCACGAACCAGTACGAGCTCACCGACGACGGCTACGCCGCCGTCATGGACCAGATCGAGTGGTCGCTCTCGAAGCTCGTCACCGACGACGAGCGCGCCGAGGAGCTCCGCGACCTCGTCGACGAACAACAGTAAGCGTTCGCAGACGACCGACAGGCACCTCGACCGCGCGAGCGGTCACCAATCGGGCACTCGTTCTTTCGCAGCGTCGAACGCGTAGCGCACGCTCTCGCGCAGGACCGCGGTCCCCTCGTCGTCCAGCCACGCGTTCCGCGGGACGTACTCGGTCTCGAACTCGCGGAGTTCCGTCGCGGTCAGGTCCTCGATGGGTTTCGCGTAGTGGTTCCCGGCGAAGTCAGCGAGCACGCTCGCGTTCGCCGCGTGCACGTCGCCGTGATTCTCGCGGACTGCTTCGACGAGCGCGCGGTTGTGGTCGTCGACGTCCTGCCAGTCGTCGGGGTCGCCCGCGCCCGACAGCGACACCTCGACCGCGCGGTTCGTGTCGTCGATGCGGTCGGGGCGGATGGTGCCGTCGTCGAGCCATTCGTCGGGATGGAGAACGAGCGTCTCGCCGGTGTCGTCCTCGCGGACGCGCGCCGTGAATCCGTGTTCGGCGAGCGTCTCCTCGCGGTCCGTGCGGTACGCCGCGGCCTCGCCCTCGTCGACCGCCTCGCGCGCGAGCCGCGTCAGGCGTTCCGCGTGGTCGACGACTGACCCGGGAAGCTCCTCGTCTTCGACGTGCTCGGGTTCGGCCGTGGCGTCCTCGGCGATTGCGGGCTCGGCCGTGGCGTCCTCGGCGCTCGCGGCCTCCTCGGTCTCGCGTCGGTCTCGCGTCGGAGTTTGGTCCTCAGGCATTGTCGAGTGCGTCGTTCGCTAGTTCGTCGGCGCGGTCGTTTATCTCCCGCGGAACGTGCGATATCGTCCAGTCGTCGAACGCGCGGAGGAGTTCGTGAACGCGGACGCGGTACTCGCGGAGGTCCGGGTCGTTGACGCCGTACTCCCCGGTCACCTGCTTCACGATGAGTTCGGAGTCGCCGCGGATCTGGACCTCGTCGTACCCGTAGTCGCGCGCGGCTTCGAGGACGGCGACGAGCGCCTCGTACTCGGCCTGGTTGTTCGTCGCGCGCCCGATGGTGTCGCTGCCTTCGGCGACGATACCGGCGTCGGTGACGATGACCCACCCGACGCTCGCTGGACCGGGGTTGCCGCGGCACGCGCCGTCGAAGTACAGGTGCGCGCGACCGCCCTCGTCGTCGCGGACGACGGCTTCGATGTCTCGTGGGTTCGAGCCTTGCACGACGAGTTTGTCGTCGTACGCGACGGCGGTGGCGTCGCCGTGGTGCGCCCGATAGTGCTCGTGCTCGGTGTTACCTTCCTCGATGGTCGCTCCGGCGTCGGCGAGCGCCTCGCGGGCGGCGTCGACGTCGCACTCGATGACCGGCATTGACCCTTGGTCACCCGTTCTCAGTGATAACGGTTCTGATTCCGTTCCAATGTCAGTCGAATTAAAACCGGCGCCGTCTTCCGATTCGGCTGCTCCCCTGTCAAATTCTGTCGTTCAGGAGCGGTCAGATACCGGCCGAAGCTTTAAGTTAGCTGGAACTACTACTATAAAAGTGCGATGACACGGTCCACCCGCCAGCGGGAGCGAGACCTCGAGGCCGACGAGTCGGAGGAGCAGGAAGGGGTTCGGGAGTGCCCCGAGTGCGAATCCGACAACCTGGTCAAGAGTTCGGACAGGGGAGAACTCGTCTGCGACGACTGCGGGCTCGTCGTCGAGGAGGAGCAGATCGACCCCGGTCCGGAGTGGCGCGCGTTCAACCATCAAGAGCGACAGGAGAAGTCCAGGGTCGGCGCCCCGACCACGCAGACGATGCACGACAAGGGGCTCACGACCACCATCGACTGGAAGGACAAGGACGCCTACGGGCGCTCGATCTCCTCGAAGAAACGCAGCCAGATGCATCGGCTGCGCAAGTGGCAGGAGCGCATCCGGACGAAGGACGCGGGCGAACGCAACCTCCAGTTCGCGCTCAGCGAGATCGACCGGATGGCGAGCGCGCTCGGCGTCCCACGGTCGGTCCGGGAAGTCGCGTCCGTCATCTATCGACGCGCACTCAAGGAGGACCTCATCCGCGGGCGCTCCATCGAGGGCGTCGCCACCTCGGCGCTCTACGCCGCCTGCCGGAAGGAGGGGATTCCGCGCAGTCTCGAGGAGATCAGCGAGGTATCGCGCGTCGAACGCAAGGAGATCGGGCGGACGTACCGCTACATCAGCCAGGAGCTCGGCCTGGAGATGAAGCCCGTCGACCCGAAGAAGTACGTCCCGCGGTTCTGCTCGGAACTCGAACTATCCGAGGAGGTACAGACGAAGGCGAACGAGATCATCGAGACGACCGCGGAGAAGGGGTTGCTTTCGGGGAAGTCGCCGACCGGCTACGCCGCCGCAGCGATCTACGCCGCGAGCCTGCTCTGTAACGAGAAGAAGACCCAGCGCGAGGTTGCCGACGTCGCGCAGGTCACCGAGGTCACGATCCGGAACCGCTACCAGGAGCAGATCGAAGCGATGGGCATCCACAGCTAGCCCGTCACCTGCAGTCCCGAGCCCACTTCTTTCGCAGTCTCGCCCCGCGAGCGACTGTGGAGTACCCACGTCGCGAGCGTACCGGATGCGAACGCACTTCCATCCGCGCGAAGATGTACGGAACGAACGCATGAACGACGACGAGACCGATCCGGAACCGTGGCTGCCGCTCCCGGTCATCGCGGTGTTGGTGCTCGCGAGCATCGTCGCGGGCGCCGTCGGATTCGTCGCGCTCGTCGACTCGCCCGCGGCGGCGATGGCGGCACTGCGCGACCCGGTGTTCTACGTGTTCCTCGCCGTCGGCGGTGGCACCGCAGTCGCAGCCCTGTTCGCGCAGAATCGGTGAGGGTGCTGCGACCCAACGCCTTACGGTCCCGCGCCGTGGACGTGTGGGCATGTCGTACGATATCGAGCGGTATCTGAACGTGCGGTCGGCGAGCGGGGCGTCGTTCGGCCCCGAGGGCGACCGGTTGTCGTTCCTGATGGATACGACGGGGACGTCGCAGGTGTGGACGATGGACGCGCCGAAGGAGTGGCCGGTTCAGCGGACGTTCTACGAGGAGCGCGTGACGTTCGCGTCCTGGTCGCCCGAGCGCGACGAACTGGCGTTCGGGATGGACGAGGGCGGGAACGAGCGCGCGCAACTCTACCGGCTCAGTGGCGACGGGAGCGAGGTGGTGAACCTCACGGGGCGTCCGGACGCGAAGCACCGGTGGGGCGGGTGGAGTCACGACGGCGAGCGGTTCGCGTTCACGTCGAACCGGCGCGACGAGAGCGTGTTCGACGTGTACGTGCAGGGCCGCGACGAGACGGGGAACGAGGCCGAACTCGTGCACGAGGGCGACGGCTGGTTGACGCCCGCGGGCTGGTCGCCGAGCGACGACCGGTTGCTCGTCCACGAGGCGTACTCGAACGTCGACCAGGACGTGTACGTGCTCGACCTCGAGACCGGCGACTTCGAGTGCATCACGCCCCACGAGGACGAGATACGCTTCTCCAGTCCGTCGTTCGGGCCCAACGGCGATGCGGTGTACTGCTGTACGGGCGACGGGAGCGACACGCTGTACCTCGCGCGCATCGACCTCGACACGCTGGAGCGCGAGGTCGTCGAGGACGGCGGCGACTGGAACGTCGACGGCGTCAGCGTCGACCACGAGTCCGGGCGGTTCGCGTTCTCGCGGAACGTCGACGGCTACACCGACCTCACCGTCGCCGAGTTCACTGGGCCGACGGAGTACGACGCGTTCCCGAGCCCGGATCTCCCCGGCGGCATCGCCGGCGGCGTCTCCTGGGGGCCGGACGCCGAGCAGTACGCCATCACGGCGACGGGTGCGGCCGTGAACACGAACGTGTACGTCGTCGAGACCGAGACGGGCGACACCGAGCGGTGGACGTACGCCGCGACCGCAGGCATCCCCGAGGACTCCTTCAGGGAGCCAGAGCTCGTGCACGTCGAGAGCTTCGACGGCGTGGAGGTCCCCGGATTTCTGACGCTCCCCGAGGACGCCGCGGACGGTGACGCCGCGTCCGGCGACGGCGACACGCCGGTCGTCGTGAGCATCCACGGCGGCCCGGAGAGCCAGCGGCGCCCGTCGTTCAACCCGGTGAAGCAGTACTTCCTGAATCGCGGGTACGCGTACTTCGAGCCGAACGTCCGCGGGTCCACGGGGTACGGCGAGACCTACACGCGGCTGGACGACGTCGAGAAGCGGATGGATTCGGTCGCGGACGTGAAGGCGTGCGTCGAGTGGCTCCACGACCACCCGGCGGTCGACCCGGACCGCATCGCGTGCATGGGCGGGTCCTACGGCGGGTTCATGGTGCTCGCGTGCATGACCGAGTACCCCGACCTGTGGGCGGCGGGCGTCGACGTCGTCGGCATCGCGAACTTCGTCTCGTTCCTCGAGAACACCGGCGAGTGGCGGCGGAAGCTCCGCGAGGCCGAGTACGGGAGCCTCGAGCACGACCGCGAGTTCCTGGAGTCCATCAGCCCGATCAACAACGTCGAGTCCATCGCGGCGCCGCTGTTCGTGCTCCACGGCGAGAACGACCCGCGCGTCCCCGTCGGCGAAGCCGAACAGATCGCCGAAGGGGTTCGCGAGCAGGGCGTCCCCGTCCGAAAATTGATATTCGACGACGAGGGACACGGGTTCAGCAAGCTCGAGAACCGCGTGGAGGCGTACTCGGCGGTCGCGGACTTCCTCGACGAACACGTGTAGGCCGCTGAACCCGGTGTAGGAATCCGCTCTGGCGTTCTACGTCTCCTTCCGCCCTCTTCGGCACGGAACCAACCATTATGGTTGGGAAGCTGGCACTATTTCGCGTATGTTGAACCTCCGAAGTTACCTGTTGGACGTCAGGTCTGCGTTCGACACCTACTGGTGGCTCCCGACGCTCGCCCTCCCCATCGCCTTCTTCGCCATCCCCGTCTACCTCTACGCGAGCAAGGCGTTCGGGACGACGTTCGCGCAGATGCTGCTGTCGTGGTACGCTATCGTCGGTTCGGGCATCGTCATCGCCGCCGCGCTCGGCCACCTGCTCTGGTCGCGGGTCGCCGGAAACGACGACGACCATCCCGTTCCGTGACGCCGGTCCCACCGGTTCGTCCGCCCAGTGCACGCCACGGAACCGACGTCGAGTGAGAAAATTTACAATACCTGATAGTCGTTGGCGAGACATGGCCCCCGCCATACGAACAGAGAACCTGACGAAGCGATTCGGCAGCCTCACGGCCGTCGACGCGCTCGACCTGCACGTCGAGGAAGGCGAGATATTCGGGTTCCTCGGCCCGAACGGCGCCGGGAAGTCCACGACGATCAACGTCCTCTTGGACTTCCTCCGGCCGACCGAAGGTCGTGCGGAGGTCCTCGGGTACGACACGCACAGCGACCCGATCGCCATCCGGCAGCGCACGGGCGTCCTCCCGGAGGGATTCTCCGTCTACGACCGCCTGACGGCGATGGAGCACGTCGAGTACGCCATCGAGACGAAGCGCGCCAGCGACGCCCCTCGCGACCTCCTCTCTCGCGTCCACCTCCAGGAGGAGGCGTGGGAGCGCAAGGCCGGCGAGTTCTCGAAGGGGATGACCCAGCGCCTCGCGCTCGCGATGGCGCTCGTCGACGACCCCGACCTCCTCATCCTCGACGAACCCTCCTCGGGACTGGACCCGACGGGCATCCAGGAGATGCGCGACATCATCCGCGAGGAGGCCGACCGCGGCACGACCGTGTTCTTCTCCAGTCACCAGCTCCCGCAGGTCGAAGCGGTCTGCGACCGCGTCGGCATCATGCGCGACGGCTCGATGGCCGCGGTCGACACCATCGACAACCTCCGCGACGACGTCGGCGGTGCGACCACCATCGAACTCGAGGTCGACCCGATGCCGGACGCGGACGCGCTCGACCTCCCCGCCGTCGACGGCGTCGAGCACGCGACCGGACGCGGGGACGCCATCGAGGTGACGTGTAGCGACCCGCGAGCGAAGGTCGACGTCGTGAAGCGCGTCGACGCGGAGACGACGGTCACGGACATCGTGAGCGACGAGACCGACCTCGAGGAGCTGTTCAACCAGTACACGTCCGGCGACGCCGTGGAACGCGACGACCGCGAGCAGGAGGCGGAGGTGACCGCCTGATGGAGAACCTCACCGCGATCGCACGCCGGGACTTCCTGGACGCCCGCCGGTCGAAGCTCGTCTGGGGCGTCTTCAGTCTCTACGGTATCATCGCGCTCCTCATCTTCGTCGGCCCGACGCTCGTCGCCGACAACGTCGAGTCGTTCGGTATCATCAGTATCGTCTCCTCGGTCGGCCTGTTCCTCCTGCCGTTCATCGCGCTCGTCGCGGGCTACCTCGCGATCGCCGGTGAACGAGAGAGCGGGACCGTGAACTTCCTACTCGGGCTCCCGAACACCCGCAAGGAGGTCGTGCTCGCGAAGTTCCTCTCGCGCGGTGGCCTGATGCTCGCCGCGACGATGCTCGTGTTCCTCATCGGCGTCGTCGTCGCCGCCACCCAGTACGCCGACCCCCAGCTCGTGCTGTTCGCGCCGACGCTCGCGTTCACCGCACTCCTCGTGCTCGTCATGGTCTCGGTCGCGGTCGGCATCTCCGCAATGACGGGGTCGCGGTCGAGCGCGATGGCTGGCGCCGTCGGGTTCTACTTCGTCACCATCCCGTTCAACCTCATCCCCACCATCTCCATCCCCGGCCTCATCCGGTACGTCACGAACGACCTCCTCGGGATGGCACTGGAGGGCGACATCTTCCAGTTCATCCAGGCTGCGATATCGCCCGCGATGGCGTACCAGCAGGGACTGAACGTCGTCACCACTCGGCTGTACTTCGACCGCTTCGAGTCGAACCTTCCGCCGGAAGCCCAGGAGCAGGCGCTCGCGCGACTCAACGACCAGGCGTGGTACCTCGCGCCCGAGGTCATGGTCGCCATCATGCTCGTCTGGCTCGTCGTCCCCCTCGCGCTCGGCTACTGGCGGTTCAAGGACGCGGAACTCGGGTGACGGTCCTCGGACTCGTCGCCGGAGTCGTGCTCGCCCCCACCTGAACCCTCGAAAGGCATGCTTCTCTCGGCGGTAACGGAGTGAAAGGAACTATCGGTGGCGCGTCAGATGACGCCGGTCTTCCGTGCGACCTCGCGCGCCGCGTCCTCGTTCATGCCGTCGCCGAGGATGGTGTAGCGGTCGCGGATCGCGTGACAGGTCGTGAGCGACTCGATGACGACCCCGGGGTCGATGCCGAGTTCGTCCGCGGTCGTCGGTGCGTCGATGGCGGCGAGCGCGTCGCGGATGTCCCGCCAGATGCCGCGGTCGCCACCGTGGAGGTACGCGGTCATGATGGAGCCGACGCCGACCTGATGGCCGTGGAGCGCGGCGTTCGGCGCGAGCCGGTCGAGCTGGTGACTGAACAGGTGCTCGGCGCCCGACGCGGGACGGGACGACCCGGCGATACTCATCGCGACGCCCGAGGACATCAACGCCTTCGTGACGACCCACGCGGACTCTTCGAGGCCCGGGCGGACCATGCTGGCGTTGTCGACGAGGATCTCCGCGGTCATCTCGCTGAGCGCGGCGGCGTACTCGCTGTACTCGACGTCCTGGAGGCGGTTCGCGAGCCGCCAGTCCATCACGGCGGTGTAGTTCGAGATGATGTCCGCACAGCCCGCGGTCGTCAGGTCCCACGGCGCGTTCGCGAGCACGCCCGTGTCGGCGACGACCGCGAGCGGCGGGTCCGCCGCGACGGAATGGCGCGTGTCGCCTTCCGGAATCGAGGAGCGCCCGGAGACGATGCCGTCGTGACTCGCCGCCGTCGGGACGCTCACGAAGCCCTTGTCGCAGTGGTCGCTCGCCATCTTCGCGATGTCGATTGGTTTCCCGCCGCCGACGCCGACGACGTACCCGATGTCGTCGTTCCCGGCGGCTTCCGCGACCTCCTCGACGGTCTCGAAGCTCGCTTTCTCGACGGTGACGACCTCGGGGTCGATGCCGCGTTCCTCGTACTGCGCGACGATGGGTGCGGCGGCGACGTCGCGCGGCGTCGGACTCGTGACGATGAGCGGTCGGCCCGTCAGGTGGATGTCGTCAACGACCTCGACGGTCTGGGAGAGCACGTCGTGGCCCACGACGACGTTCCGCGGGAGTCGAATCCACGTCGACTTGTCGAACATACCCGCAACGACGCCCGTAGCGCGGAGAAACCTTTCGCCTCGACGACCCGCGCTCGCGGCGCGTCGCGCGGCCTCGAGCACGCGCGAGTTCCCACTCGATGGGTTCGAGACCAGTGATTAAGGCGGACGGTCGTGTACGCGAGGAACGAATGGCACAGCACGAAGAGCGGTCGCCGTCGGCGAGTCTCGGGTTGCTGGACGCGACGATGGTCGGGATGGGCGCGATGATCGGCGCAGGCATCTTCGTCCTCACGGGCCTGGCGGCGGACATCGCGGGCCCCGCAGCGATCCTCGTGTTCGGACTGAACGGCGTCGTCACGTCGTTCACGGCGCTGTCGTACGCCGAACTCGCGTCCGCGATACCGAAGAGCGGCGGCGGCTACGCGTTCGTCGAGGAGGTGTTCAGGGACTCGATCGCGTTCCAGATGGGGTGGATGCTCTGGTTCGCGTACATGATCGCCGGGGCGCTGTACGCGCTCGGGTTCGCGGGGAACTTCCTCGAGTTCGTGCACTTCTACTGGGAGGGGCTGCCGTCGGGCGCGCTCCTCGGCCCGGTCACCTGGAAGGTCCTGTACGCTATCGGGCTCGTCGGGTTCCTCGTCGTCCTGAACGCGGTGTCGACCGCCGCCAGCGGCGGCGCGGAGACCGTCGTGACGATAGTCAAGATCGTCATCCTCGTCGTGTTCTCGGCGTACGGCGCGAACGCGGTGGACCTCGCGGAGTTCGACCCGTTCTTCACGAACGGGACGGTGAACGCGATACTGCCGGCGATGGGGTTGACGTTCATCGCGTTCGAGGGGTACGACCTCATCGCGACCGTCACCGAGGAGGTGAAGAACCCGCGGAAGAACATCCCGCGAGCGATCTTCCTGTCGCTCGCGGCGACGATCGTCATCTACCTCGTCGTCGTCCTCGTCGCTATCGGGACGCTCGGCGCGGGCGGCCTCGCCGGCGCCGGGGAGCGCGGTATCGCGGAGGCGGCGAAGGGCTTCATGCCGGCTGACATCCCGATACTGCAGAACGGCGCCTCGGTCATCGCGTTCGGCGCGGTGTTCTCGACGGTGTCGGCGCTGAACGCGGTCGTGCTCGCCTCCAGTCGGGTGGCGTTCGCGATGGGACGCGACCGGTTGCTGCCCGCGGGAATCGGCCGCATCCATCATCGCTTCGGGACGCCGCTGATCGCGGTGGTGGCGAGCGCGGTCGTGATGCTCGTCTCCGTCGCGTTCGTCCCGATCCGGCAGGTCGGGTCGCTCTCGAGCCTGTTCTTCCTGCTGTCGTTCGTCGTCGTGAACGCGAGCGTCATCAAACTCCGGCGGGAGCGCCCGGACATGCGTCGGCCCTACGAGATGCCGTTCTATCCGCTGCCGGCGGTCGCGGGCATCGTCGGGAACCTCGTCCTCGGGTACTACCTCGTCACGGCGAACCTGACGACGGCGGGGCTCGCGTTCGGGTGGCTCGTCCTCGGCGGGGTCGCGTACGTCGCGCTCGGCCGCGTCGGCCTGCGGCGCGAACCGGCCGGTGGCGCGAGCGAGGGCATCGACGTCGATACCGGTGGTGGGTCCGACGCCGCGGGCGACGCGGACGCCGGGAGCGCGGGCGACGAGTCCGGTGTCGGTGCGAGCACGCGCGGGGAGGCGACCGCGCATCGGTCGCTCGACCACGTCGACGCTGACGCCGAACTCGCGACGCGGGACGCCGCCGGCTACGACCGGACGGACGCGGGCGACTCGCGTGGTTCCGACGAGGTGGGAACCGACCCGGAACGTGAAGGCGATGGCGAGTCGAGGGGTGAACGATGACGAACGGACCGCTGCGCGTGGTCGTCGTGGGGAGTGGCCCGGTCGCGCTCCGCGCGATAAAGCAACTGGACGACCACGGGCACGACGTCGTGGTGGTGGAGCGAGACCCGGAGCAACTCGCGGAGCTCGAGGCGGCGTACGTCGCGACGGCGATCGAGGGCGACGCGACGCGACCGAGCGTGCTCGCGCAGGCGGACGTGGAGCGCGCGGACGTCGTCGCGGCGCTCACGGACACGATGGGGACGAACGTCGCGGTGTGTACGACCGCGAAGCGAATCGACCCGGGGACGCGGACGATACTCCGGTCGACGTACCCGGATATCGAGGAGTTCGCGCCGTACGCCGATCAGGTGGTGTTCCCGGAGCGCGCCGGCGGCCGCGTCGCCGTCACCGCCATCGAGGAGGACTTCGGGGCGCTCACGGGCCTCTCTGGTGACCTGGAGGTGTACGAGCTACGCGTCGCCGAGGACGCGCCGGTCGCGGGGAAGCGACTGTCGAGCGTGTCGCTGCCCCAGGGGAGTCTCGTCGTGAGCGACGAGAACGGCGACACGGTCGCGAGCGCCGACACCGTCCTCCAAGCGGGCCACACGTACGTCGTCGCCGTCGAGGGCCGGGTCGCGGACGAAGTGATGAACCTCTTCCGCGGGTGACGATGCCGGACGCTCCGAGCGACGACGCGGCGAGTGCGCCAGAGTGCGAGCACGACCCGGCTGTCGCGTACGAGGTCGGGTTCGGGTTCGCTGACGGCGTCGACGGCGTCGAGGACGTCGATTCGGCGTGCGCGATGCGCGCCACCGTCCACGAGGTGCCCGTCGGGAGCGCTGACGCCGACGCCGTCGGCTGCGCGGACGAATCCTGCGAGCACTACCACGAGCACGTCGCGGCGGACCTGCGCGCGACCGCGGCACGCCACAGCGGGAACGTCGGCGCGGACGGGTCGTGTCGCGTCGACCGCGACGCCGGGACTGACTTCGACGCCGGGACTGACCGCGACGCCGGAACTGACCGCGACGCCGGGACTGACCGCGACGCCGGTTAGCGGCTCGCGCTCGACCCGAAGGCCGTGCCCGTCGATGCGGTCGTCGCGACGAACACACCGATACGTGCCCGGCGACCGATTCCTTATACCGTTCGCGGCGCACTCACCGGTATGGTCGAGGTCCTCCTCCTGGTCGGCGTCGCGGTGGCTGTCTTCGTCGGGTTCAACATCGGCGGGTCGACGACGGGGCCGGCGTTCGGCCCGGCCGTCGGCGCGAACGCCATCTCGAAGACGGTCGCCGCCGCCCTCATGTCCGGGTTCTTCTTCGTCGGCGCGTGGACGCTCGGGCGGCGCGTCGTCGCGACGCTCGGCGAGGAACTCGTCACCGACCCGGGCGTGTTCACGATCGAATCCAGTATCGTCGTCCTGTTCTTCATCGGCGGCGCGCTCTTCGTCGGGAACTACTTCGGCGTGCCGGCGTCCACGTCGATGACCGCGGTCGGCGCCATCGCGGGCCTCGGCGTCGCCAGCGGCGCACTCGACTGGACGGTCATGGGCGAGATCGCGGTCTGGTGGATCGTCGCGCCCGTCATCGGGTTCTGGACGTCCGCGGTCATCGGTCGGTACTGGTACCCGCGCATCGACGCGTGGGTCGACATCGAGAGCACGCCCGGCGCGCTGTTCGAGGTGAACCGCGACGGCCTGATTCCGCGACCGGCCGCCGGCCCGAACACGACGCGGCGCGAACTCACCGGCGGCGTCGTCGTCGTCGCCATCGGATGCCTGATGGGGTTCTCCTCGGGGACGTCGAACATCGCGAACGCCATCGCGCCGCTCGTCGGCGCGGGCGTCGACCTGAACATGATGATACTCCTCGGCGGCGTCGCGGTCGCGGTCGGCGCGTTCACCATCGCCCGCCGGACGCTCGACACGCTCGGGAACGACATCACGGACCTCCCGTTGACCGCCGCGATCGTCGTCGCCATGGTCTCCTCGACGATCGTCGTCGGCCTCTCCGCGATCGGCATCCCGGCGTCGTTCGTCATCATCGCGACGACGTCCATCGTCGGCCTCGGCTGGGGGCGCGCCACCCGGACCGCGACGGTGTCCGGGGCGGTGTCGGGCGAGGAGTCGCCGGCCGTGTCCGTCGGCGCGCTCGCCGCGGACAACCCCGACGACGAGCCGCCAGCGATCGGCGAGGAGTCCAGCGAGGACATTCCCTCCGCCGCGGACCTCTTCGACCCCGAGACCACGGGTCGCGTGCTCGCGATGCAGAACGTCGTCCCGGTCCTCGCGACCGCCGGCGCGTACGCGACCTTCCTCCTCCTCTACGCCGTCTGGTGGTAACCGCGGTCCCGCTACGGGCCGACCACTCGCGAGCGCTCAGAGCGTGTCGAGGACGTCGAGCAGCGTCTCCTCGCGCTCGCGTCCGGGGTCCTCGTCGCTGCCGTCGCGGTCGGTCGCGAGGTGGTCGTCGACGCTGCGCTGCATCGCTTCGCGGAGCGGCGTGGCCTCCCAGCCGAGCGCGGCGAGCTTCTTGGTGTCGAGGACGTGCGGGTAGTCCCGGTAGAGGACGTAGTCGTCCGTGGAGAGGTCCGCGATGGAGAGCTCGCGTTCGCTCGCGTGCACGACCTCGACGTCGCCGGCGTCCTCGGGTGCGCTCTCGGGGGCGTCGGCGGCGTCGCCGAGGCAGTCCGCGATGAGGTCGACCATCTCCTCGAGCGTCACGAGGCGGCGGTCGCCGACGTTGTACGCGTGGCCCGCGCTGCCTTCCTCGGCGACGACGCGGAGTGCGCTCGCGACGTCCTCGACGTACGCGCGATGCCAGACGTTCGTCCCGTCACCGGGGACGACGACGCGCTCGTAGTTCGCGACGCGGTCGATCCAGTAGTCGAGTCGCTCCGTGTAGTCGTCGGGCCCGTACACGATACAGGGTCGGACCGCCATCGCGCGCAGCCCGCGTTCCTCGGCGGCGGCGAACACCGCACGGTCGCCCTCGGCCTTCCGGTTCCCGTACGTCTCACCGCTCTCGTCGACCGCCTGGTCGCCCGTGCACGATTCGAGCGCGGTCGCCTCGTCGCGCCCCTGGAGCGCGCCCTCCCGCTTCGGAATCTCCTCCTCGCCGTACGCCGCGCCCGAGGACACGTACACGTACGCGTCGGCGTCGTCGAACACGCGCGTCGCCGTCCGGACCTCCCGGGGCTGGTACGCGACCATGTCGAAGACCGCGTCGTACGCGCTCTCCCGGGCCGCCGTCGCGAGGTCCGCGTCGTCCGTCCGGTCGCCCTCGACGTGCGTGACGCGGTCGTCGTCCGCGAACGGGTTCTCGTGGTTCCCGCGGTTGAATATCGTGACGTCGTAGTCGTGCGCGAGCAGGTCCGCGACGAGGTGTCGCCCGATGAATCGCGTCCCGCCGATGACGAATGCGCTGTCCATGCCAGTAGCGACTCGACGCCGCGAAAAGAGCGTGGCGTTCGCGGTACCAGCGTTCGGCCACCAGCAAAAAATACTCAAGTAACCGAGGCGTCGGTCGGGATATGTCGCCCTCCACTGACAGCGGCTGCCCGAAGTGTGGCCACACGGACGCGATCACGGACAACATCTCGACCACCGGCGGTGGCCTCTCGAAGATGTTCGACATCCAGTCGAAGAACTTCGACGTCATCTCGTGCGCGAACTGCGGGTACTCCGAGCTCTACCGTTCGGACCGCCGGAGCGGGAGCGACATCGCGGACATCTTCTTCGGATAGATGGCCGCCGTCGGCTTCGCGTTCCTCTTCGTCCTGTTCGCGCTCGTCCTCCCGCTCGCACTCTACTGGTTCGTGAAAGGCGAGGACCCCGACCCGAGCGAGACGACGTCCTGGAACGACGCCCGCGACCGGGCGAGCAGCGACACGTTCGGCGGCGGTCGACGGGACCGCGACGGGCGTGACGGAGACGACCGCGAAGACCGCGGGTCGCGCGGGTCCGACGACGACCGCGGCGTCGACGGCAACCACTGGAACTGACCGCGGCAGTCAGTCGTCGCTGCTCGCGTACCCCTGCGCACTCCCGGCGTTGTCCGCGGTGGCGCTCGCGGGCGGGCTGTCGCGGACGTCGAAGCCCTCGCGCTCGCTGAGCACCTTCTCGTACGCGTCGGGGAGGACCTTCGCGAACGCGGCGAGCGCAGCCTCCCAGTTCTCCAGCAACGCGGCGGCGCGCTCGCTCCCGGTGTACGCGTGGTGGTTCTCGACGAGGCGCCGGAGGACGGTCGCGTCGCGCTCGTCGAGGTCGTGCTCGACGTGCACCATCCCCTCGTTCACGCGGTCCTCGAACGCGACCGCGGGCGCGTCGACGTCGTCGAAGAACGCGCTCTCGTCGAGGACGTACGCGAGCCCGCCGCTCATCCCGGCGGCGAAGTTCGCGCCGGTGTCGCCGAGGACCGCGACGACGCCACCGGTCATGTACTCGCAGCCGTGGTCGCCGACGCCCTCGACGACCGCGTGCGCGCCGGAGTTCCGGACCGCGAACCGCTCGCCGGCGCGCCCGTTCACGTACGCCTCGCCGTCGGTCGCGCCGTAGAGCGCGACGTTCCCGGCGACGACGTTCTCCGTCGGCTCGAATCCGGCGCGGTCGGGCGTGTCGACGACGACGCGCCCGCCGCTGAGACCCTTGCCGACGTAGTCGTTCGCGCCGCCGCGCAGGTGGAGCGCGACGCCCGAGGCGAGGAACGCCCCGAAGGACTGCCCGGCGGTCCCCTCCAGGTCGACGGTGAGCGTGCCCGCGGGCAGGCCGGCCTCGCCGTACCGGCTCGTGACCTCGTGACTGAGCGTCGCACCGACCGCGCGGTCCGTGTTCGAGATGTCGGCGGAGACGCCGACCGGCTGTCGGTCCTCGACCGCTTCGCGCGCCTCGTCGAGGACGTCCCAGTCGAGTTGGGCGTCGACCTCGTGGGTCTGCTCGCGGACCTTCGTGTGCGGGCCGTCGCCGACCTCGGCGAGGACGCCAGAGAGGTCGAGCTTGCTCGCGCGCTCGTGGGCGACGTCGCGCTGCTCGAGGCAGTCGACGCGCCCGATCATGTCCTCGACCGTCGAGAAGCCGAGTTCGGCCATGTACTCGCGGAGGTCCTGCGCGAGGAACGTCATGTAGTTGATGACGTGCTCGGGCTCGCCCGGGAAGCGCTTCCGGAGGTCCTCGCGCTGGGTCGCGACGCCCACGGGGCAGGTGTTCTTGTGGCACTGGCGCGCCATCACGCACCCCGAGGAGACGAGGCTCGCGGTCCCGAACACGTACTCCTCGCCACCGAGGAGCGCGGCGACCGCGACGTCGCGACCGGTCTTCATGCCGCCGTCGACGGTGACGCGGATGCGGTCCCGGAGGCCAGTCCTGCGGAGGGTCTGCACGGCCTCGGCGAGCCCGAGCTCCCACGGCAGGCCCGCGTGCTTGATGCTCGTCTTCGGGCTCGCACCCGTCCCGCCCGAGTGCCCCGAGATGTGGACGACGTCCGCGTTCGCCTTCGCCACGCCCGCCGCGACCGTCCCGATGCCCGCCTCGGACACGAGCTTCACGTTGATGTCCGCGTCGGGACTCGCCGCCTTCAGGTCGTGGATGAGCTGTTTGAGGTCCTCGATGCTGTAGATGTCGTGCAGTGGCGGCGGCGAGATGAGGCCCACACCGGGCGTGGACTTCCGGACGTGCGCGATCATCTCGTTCACCTTCTCACCCGGCAGATGGCCGCCCTCGCCGGGCTTGGAGCCCTGGGCCATCTTGATCTGGATCTCGTCCGCGTTCGAGAGGTACGTCGACGTGACGCCGAAGCGCCCGGACGCGACCTGCTTGACGTTGCACTCCTTCTCCGTGTCGAAGCGCTCCGGGGGTTCACCGCCCTCGCCCGTGTTCGCCTTCCCGCCGATGCGGTTCATCGCCACCGCGTTGTTCTCGTGCGCCTCCGGGCTGAGGCTCCCGAGACTCATCGCGGCCGTCGAGAACCGCTCGACGATCTCGTGCACCGGCTGGACGTCCTCGACGGGGATGGACTCGCGCGAGTCCGTGTCGAAGTCGAGCAGGCCCCGGAGCGTCTCGGGAGCCTCCTCGTCGGGGGTGTCGTTCGTCGCGCTCGCGAAGTTCTGGTACTCCTCGTAGTCACCCGTCCGCACGGAGCGCTGGAGCGCGCCGACCGTCTCGGGGTTCCACGAGTGCCGGCGCCCGCCGTTCCGGTGCTCGAACTCGCCCTGCCGTTCGAGTTCGACGTCGTCGCCGAACGCGAACGCGTGGCGCTTCGCGACGTCCGCGCCGACATCGTCGACGCCGATACCGCCCGTTCGGTTCTCCGTGCCCTCGAAGTACTCGTCGACGAACTCGGGAGCGAGGCCGACGGCCTCGAACACCTGCGCGCCCTGGTAGGACTCCACCGTGGAGATACCCATCTTCGCCATGATCTTCAGCAGGCCCCCTTCGAGCGCCTCGCGGTACGCCGCGCACGCCCTCGCGGTGTTCGCGCCGTCGCTCCCCGCGGTCAGGTCCGCGAGCGTCTCGTACGCGAGGTACGGGCAGACCGCGTCCGCGCCGTACCCGACGAGCGTCGCGTGCTGGTGGACGGTGCGCGGGTCCGCGGAGTCGACGACCAGGCCCGCGCGGTTCCGCGCGCCGGTGCGGACGAGGTGATGGTGGACGCCACCGGTCGCGAGGAGGCTCGGAACGGCCGCGCGCTCCGGCCCGCTCGCGCGGTCCGAGAGCACGACCACGTCCGCGCCGTCCTCGATGACCGCGAACGCGTCCTCGCGGACCGCCTCCACTGCCTCCTCGAGCGTCGCGTCGTCGGGGTCGTACGTCGTGTCGACCACGGCCGACTCGAGGCCGTTCGCGTCGGCGCTCCCGTCGAGCGCGCGGATGGCGTCGACCTCGGAGAGCGAGAGCACGGGCGAGTCGGCGACGAGCTGGCGGGCGTGCGCGGGCGTCTCGTCGAGGAGGTTCCGCTGGAACCCCATCCGGGTCTCCAGGCTCGTCACGCGCTCCTCGCGGATGTAGTCCAGCGGCGGGTTCGTCACCTGCGCGAACAGCTGCTTGAAGTACGACGCGAGCGGGCGGTCGTGGTCCGAGAGCACCGACAGCGGCGT
Source organism: Halorubellus litoreus (assembly GCF_037081675.1). Lineage (GTDB taxonomy): Archaea > Halobacteriota > Halobacteria > Halobacteriales > Natrialbaceae > Halorubellus > Halorubellus litoreus. The sequence goes on from NZ_JAZAQL010000001.1 coordinate 484,531, forward strand.
GTCGTCGCCCATCGAGCCGACGGGGTCCTTGCCCTTCTGACTCATCGGCTCGACGAGGTTGTCGATCTCGTCGTGCGTGTACCCGAACGCCGCCTGCTGCGCGCGGAGGTCGTCGACCGCGTCCACGATACCGCCGCCGTCCGCGTCGACCTCGCGCTCGTCCTCGACGTCGACGTCGCGCTCGGCGTCCAGTTCGTCGCCCTCGTCGGTGACGTCGTCGAGCGCGACCTGTTCGTCGGCGACCCACTCGCCGTACTTCGAGTCGGTGAGGTCGTCGAACACCTCGTCGTCCGTGAGTACACCCTGTTCGGGGTCGGCGACGAAACACTGGCCGGGTTCGAGGCGGCCGCGTTCCTCGACCTCGCTCTCGTCGACGTCGAGCGCGCCCGCCTCGCTCGCCATCACGAGCCGGCCGTCGGTCGTCACGTCGTACCGGCACGGCCGGAGGCCGTTCCGGTCGAGGACCGCGCCGACGCGCTCGCCGTCGGTCGCGGCGACGAGCGCCGGGCCGTCCCACGGCTCGACGAGGCTCGCGTGGTAGTCGTAGAACTCGCGGCGCTCGGCGCTCATCGCGTCGTCGCCGCGCCACGCCTCCGGGACGAGCGTCCGGAGCGCGTGCGGGAGGTCGCGGCCGGACTCGAGGAGGAGTTCGAGCGTGTTGTCGATGCTCGCGGTGTCGGACTGCTCGGGGTCGTCGATGACCGGGCGGACGTCGGCGACGTCGAACGCGTCCGCTTCCATCTCGGTCTCGCGAGCACGCATCCAGTTGACGTTCCCGCGGAGCGTGTTGAACTCGCCGTTGTGGATGATGTTCCGATAGGGGTGCGCGAGGTGCCAGGCGCCGAGCGTGTTCGTCGAGAAGCGCTCGTGCACCATCACGAACGTCGACCGGATGCGTTCGTCGGTGAGGTCCTGGTAGTACGACCGGACCTGTTCGCCCTTCAGCAGTCCCTTGTAGACGAGCGTCTGTCGGTCGAGCGAGCACACGTAGAACCGTTCGGCGTCCGCGTCGTCGACGTCGGGATGGGAGAAGTCGGGCGCGTCCTCGGCGGACTGGCCGGAGGTATCGGCGTCGTCGGCAGTCGGATGGGCGACGCCGTCGACGCGATGCTCGATGCGCTTCCGGGCGACGAACAGGTCGGTGTCGAAGGCGTCTCGGTCCTGGCCGTCGGCGGGCGCGACCGCGACCTGCCAGACGTCCGGTTCGGCGTCGCGCGCGGTCGCGCCGAGGTCGCTCGCGTCCGTCGGCACGTCCCGCCATTCGAGGACGTCGACGCCGCGAGCGTCGAGTTCCGCCGTGACGAGGTCCTGGAGTGCCTCGCGTGCAGCAGCGTCCTGCGGGAAGTACAGCGACCCGACGGCGTACACGTCGGGGAGGTCAGTGTCGAGGACGCCGTCGAAGAACGCGTCGGGCCGGCGGAGGAGGATGCCGGCGCCGTCGCCGGTGTCGGGTTCCGCGCCGGTGGTGCCGCGGTGTTCGAGGTTCACGAGGAGGTCGAGGCCGTCGCTGACGACGTCGTGACTGGGTTCGGCGTCGAAGTCCATGACGACGCCGACCCCGCAGTTCGCACGCGCATCCGTGGGGTCCGCGAGGCCGCTCGTTCGCTGAGAGTCCATCGTATCGCCCAGTCCGGGGTCTCCGGACTGGTCGTGTGGCTGAGTCATGCTACGTCCTCCCACAAGCACCTACAAGAGGCTACTCCTGAATCACTAAGGGTCTCTTAATCCCCCACTAGGAGATATAAGGGATTCGGCGCCGATTCCCATACAGGAAGCAGTCTCGAGGGGCGCCATACGTTCACAAACCATCTTCGAGAAATCCTGGACGAACGGTCGGAGAAAATATTATTCCGCGCTCCCCAGGCCTGTAACTTCCTCGGCGCGAGCGGAGGCTTGCCGACCCGTCGACGCACCCCGAAGAACGACCGCCCGAGTCAGTTCACGTGAAACTCGAAACGCGCGCCGCCCTGCTCGCTCGCCGCGACCGCCGGCTCCCAGCCGTGCGCTCGCGCGATCCGTGACACGATACCGAGCCCGAGCCCCGTCCCGTCGTCGCTCGTCGAGTACCCCGCCTCGAACACCTGGTCGCGCTCCCCGGACGGGATACCGACGCCGTCGTCCGCGACGAAGAACCCATCGGCGTCCGCGAGCGCATCCACCACCACGGTCACGCCTTCGTGTCCACCGTCCGTCTCGCCCGACACCGCCCCATCCACCTCGCGCTCGGGCATCGCGTGCTCCTGCGCGTTCCGGAACAGGTTCTCGAACACCTGCAGGAGCCGGTCGCGGTCCGCCGCCACCACGCCCGGCTCCCGAACCACGAGCGACGACGTGGACGCACTCACGCTCGCCCACGCCTCCCGCGCGACCGCCGCAACCTCGACGTCCGTCGTTTCGTCCACGTCCTCGCCCTCGCGAGCGAGCGTCAACACCTCCTCGATGATCGACTCCATGCGCTCGAACGCGTACTCCACGTCCTCGGCCGTCTCCGGATCGCCCGTCTCCTTGTACAGCTCGAACGACCCACGGCCGAGACTCAACGGGTTCCGGAGGTCGTGCGCGACCACGCTCGCGAACTCGTCCAACCGCTCGTTCTGGCGCTCCAACGCCTCGCGCTGCGCGTGGAGCTGCTCGCGCTGACGCGCTTGCTGGATCGCCGCCGCCGTGTTCTCCGCGAGAATCTCCGCGAACCGCCGGTCCGAATCGTCGAACTGGTCGCCGAACTTCCCGAGCGACAACACGCCGAACTCGCCGATCGGGACGTACATCGCGAACGCGAACACGTCCCGGTCGTAGGGGTCGTCCGGCCCGATCTCGTCGACGACCGTCGTCCCGTTCCGGAACGCACGCCCGTGCGGCGAATCGTCCACCGGGTACGGCGGCCGAGAATCGATATCGTCGACGCGCCCCCCGAACGTCACGTGCCGCAGCACGTCCTCCTCCGCGTCGAACTCGCGGACCGCCGTCCCCGGGAACCCGAGCACGTCGTTCGCCGCCTCCCCGCAGAGCTCGTACGCCTCCGCCGGCGAATCCGCCGTCATCAACCCGCGGGTCGCGTCGTGCAACGCCTCGACGGTCTCGTCGTACCGCTCGCTCGTCCCCAGGTCCGTCAACGACCACACGAACCCCCGCGTCTCACCGTCCCGCTGGAACGGCGTCACCGTCGCCTCGTAGAGATACCACGACCCCTCCCCGGCGCGTCGAGCGCGCGCCTCGAACGTCACCTCCGACACGGACTCCGCCGACAGCGACGCCGCCGCGTCCTGGTACGCCTCGAACGTCCGGCTCGCGAGCAACCCCTCCTCGACGAGGTCGCGGAGATGCTCGCCGACGAGGTCGTCGAAGTCCCGCCCGAACAGGACCGAGCACCGGTCGTTCCCCAGGGAGACGCGACCGCCGCGCGTCACGACGAACACGGCACCGGGGAACGACTCCAGGACGGAGGACGTCGTATCGTCGAACATGAAAACGAACCAGTAATCGTCCGACACTTTCGGCCGCTGCGATAAGAGCGTATCGGCAGATTCGAGCCTCGAAAAGCGACCACGAGCGCGCCCCGTCGACCCGTCACCAACGGTCGAACCGCCCGTTTGGGCGGGTACACCCGGCGTAAGACGGCTCAGTACGTCTTCGCGAAGTACGCGACCTCGGTCGCGTCCTCACCGCACATCGTGCACTCGTCGCCCTCGACCGCGACTTCCTCACCACCCTCGACGGCCGCCTCCGGCGCCTCGCCGTCCTCCAAGGGCAGCATCGCGATCTCCGCGGCGACCTTCTCCTTGATGACCTCCTCGCACGCCTCGTCACCGCACCACGGCGTCTTCACGAACCCACCGTGCTGGCCGATGGTCCCCATGATCTCCTCGGGCTCGGTGGCGGTTCGGACGTTCTCCGCGAGGTTCTCCGCGGCCTTCGCGTACAGCTCGTCGAACACGGTGTCGAGCTGGTCGTCGACCTCGTCGACGAGCTCGGTCCGGTCGAGCTCGCGCTTCGTGTTCTGGTTGTCCGACCGACGGACCGCGGTGACGACCTCGTCCTCGACCTCGTTCGGGCCGATCTCGATGCGGAGCGGGACGCCCTTGAGCTCCCACTCGTTGAACTTGAACCCGGGGTTGCGCTGGTCGCGGTCGTCGAGGTGCACGCGCACGTCGCCCGCCTCTTCGAGTTCCGCCGCGACCTCGGTCGCGTACTGGAGGACGTCGTCCTTCGTGTCCTCCTGCCAGATGGGGACGATGACGACCTGCTCGGGCGCCACAGCGGGCGGGAGCACGAGCCCCTGGTCGTCGCTGTGGGTCATGATGAGCGCACCGAGTGCGCGCCAGGACAGCCCCCACGACGTCGTCCACGCCGTCCGCTCCTCCTCGTCCTCGTCCGTGTACGTCACGTCGTACGCCTCCGCGAACGACTGGCCGAGCGCGTGACTCGTCCCACCCTGCACGGACTTCCCATCGGGCATGAGCGCCTCGACGGTCGTCGTCATGTCCGCGCCCGGGAACTTGTCGTGCTCGGGCTTCTTCCCGCGGAGCACCGGGATGGCGAGCACGTCCTCGTACAGGCGCTCGTACTGGCCGAGACGCATCATGACCTCGTCGAGCGCGCCGTCCTCGGTCGCGTGCGCCGTGTGGCCCTCCTGCCAGAGGAACTCCTTCGTCCGGAAGAACGGCTTCGTCTCCGTCGCCTCCCACCGGATCACCGAACACCACTGGTTGAGCCGCATCGGGAGGTCGCGGTGACTGCGCGTCCACTCGCTCATGAACGGCGTGATGATGGACTCGCTCGTCGGCCGGACCGCGAGGCGCTCCTCGAGTTCCTCGTACCCGCCGTGGGTGACCCACGCGACCTCCGGGTCGAACCCTTCGACGATGTCCGCCTCGCGCTCGAGGAACGACTCCGGGATGAGTACGGGGAAGTACGCGTTCCGCGCACCGGTCTCCTTGAACCAGCCGTCGAGGTGATTCTGGAGGCGCTCCCAGAGCTCGTAGCCGCGCGGGCGGGTGACGATGAAGCCACCCATCGGCGCGTAGTCCGCGAGTTTCGCCTTCTGGACGACCTCCGCGTACCACTCGCCCGTGTTGTGGTTCTTGCTCTCCGTGATACCGAGTTCCTGCTCGCCACTCATTACGCCAGTCGACGCCCACCGCGACCATAAGGGCATTGAAGCCCGCGGCGCGCTGTGGTACGCGGCCGGTCCCGCTCAGTCGTCGTCGAGGTCGACGCCCGATCCGTCCGCGTCGAGGTCGACGCCGACCGCGACGTCGTGCTCGAGCATCTCGTCGCCGTCCGCGTCGAAGTAGAACACGCCGCGGATGGTGTCGCCATCGAGGACGTGCGGCAGCCATAGCTCGTCGTCCTCCCACATCTCGTCGTAGGGGACGTCCTCGCGAGCGCGCCACTCCGGGAACGCCTCCGGCGTCTCCTCGGGACTCCCGGTGACCGAGTGCGCGACGTAGACGTGACAGCAGAAGACGTGCTCGCGGCCGAAGTAGAAGTCGAACTCGCCGCGCTTCGCGAGGTCCGCGACCTCGACGCCAGTCTCCTCCTTCGTCTCGCGCGCCGCCGCCTCGCGCGGGGTCTCGCCGGCCTCCACCTTCCCACCGGGGCCGTTGTAGAGGTCCGCGCCGAGCCCGCGGCGCTTCCGTATCATGAGGAGTTCGTCGTCGGCCGCGAGCGGGAGCGACCCGCGGAGGGGATAGCAGATGGTCGCGTCGTCGCGCTCGCCCGCGAACGCGTCGCTCGGCACGCCGTCGGCGACGTCCACGTCCGCGTGCTCGGTCCACACACCCACCGCCTCGGGTCCAGCGTCGGGCGACCCCTCGTCCATACCCGGAGATGAGCACGCGGGCACAATCAAGCGTTCGGACGCGACCGCGCTGTCAGTCGTCCTCAGCGGTCGCGAGCCGCGATTCGAGGACGTCCCGGAGGATGGTGCGGTGACAGCGCTTCTTCTCGGTGTTCTCGAAGCACACGAGCGCGACGTCCTCGCCGTCGCGGACGCGCTCGGCGAGCGACTCCAGTGCCACCGCGGCGTCCGCGTCCGACTCCAGGTGCGTCCGATACCGCTCGGCGAAGTCCACGTCGAGCCACGCCTCGTTGTGCGCCTCCCGCTCGCAGACGCCGCGCATCTCGAAGTCCTCCTGCAGCTGTTTCGTCTCGTCGAGGAGGCCGGATGGCGGGGCGAGCGCCGGTTCGTTCTCGTCGACGCTCCCCGAGAACCACCGCGTCGGCCGCCGCACGACGCCGACGCGCGTCGCATCGCCGACGTCGGCGAGGTCGTGCTGGAGCGCCGCGACGTACGTGTCGAGCACCCGGCCAGGTGCGTCGGATTCGTCGGTCACGCCCGAATCGTCGGTCACAGGTCGAGCGACGAACGCGACCCACTAAGTCACTCGGTCGTCGTCGGGACCGCCACGGTGCGTTCCATCGTCCCCGACCCCCAGTCGAGGACGACCACCTGCTCGTTCACGCTCGGCACCAGGCCGACCGACCGCGTCACCGTCCTCGTCTCGCCCGCCGCGACCTCGACGCGGAGTTCGCCCTGATCCGAGACGGCGCGCGAGCCGAGTTCCGCGAGGAACTCGCCGTCGCCCTCGCCGACGTTCGCGACCGTGAACGACACCGCGACCTCGTCGCCGTCCGCGCGCGCCGGCACCTGGAACGGCCGCACCTCGAACGCGGGAGGGTTCCTCAGCGAGGGGACCAGCGAGTTCGTGAGCGGAAACACCGGAGTTTCGACCGCGCCGACCCACGCCAGCGCCACCGCCTCGGGGTCGACGTCGAGCGGAAGCGAGAACGCGAGGTGGACGCCGTCGGTGAACGGCTGGACGGTCTCGGAGACCGGCTCGATAGCGGCGTCGTCGACGCGGAGCTCGCAGGCGTCTCGCGCCGCCTGCTGTGGGTCGTCGCCGGACACCTCGAGTTCGACGACGACGTACTGGCGGTCGGCCTCCGCGCTGACGCTCGGGTGCGTGCCCGCGAGGAGCGTGACGATGGCGCGCGACGTCCGCGCCGACGCCAGCCGGACCGACCGACCGTCGACGTCCGCGCGTCTCGCGGGAGCCGCATCCCCCTCATCGGTGCCGTCTTGCGTCGTCGCGTTCGTCGTCGTCGACCGCGTCCCGGTGGGCTCGGTCGTGCCGCCGCCACCGTCGGTCGCGTCGAGACAGCCCGCCGTCGCGGCGAGCGCCGGCAGGACGGCAGCGACGACGGCACGGCGAGAGACGCGTTTCATGCCAGTACAAGCGGCCACGGCCGGTAAGTGTCTTGTCGAGACTCTAATGCGAGTTTCACCGGAGCAGCATCGGGAGTGCCCGCCTTACCGGTTCGCGCGTTCGACGGCGTCCGCGACCGCGAACGGACTCGGTTCCTCGGTCCACCCCCAGCCGGGGACGTGCTCCTGGACGCCGGCGGCGAGCGCGGCGTCGAGGTCGTCCGCGCCAGCGGCCTCGTCGTCGTCGCCGTGCGTGTCGACGTCCGCGTAGTGGAACGTCGCCTCGCCGAGCATGCGGAGCGGCTGGCCGCCCGCGATGGTGCCCGCGAGCTCGCGCCCGAGGACCTCGTCGACGACGAACCCCGGATAGTCGCCGTCGACGTCCAGATCCCGGAGGAGTGCAACGAGCGCCGCGACGTTCACCGCGCGGTCGCCGTCCGCGAACGTCTCGTCCACGACCGCCCGGTACTGCGCGTCCGTCACGTGGTCGACGTCGAGACCGAACAGCTCTCCGAGGTCGTCCCGAACCGCATTGATGAGCGGGACGACGACGTTCGCGCGCTCGCGCGCCCACTCGTACTCGCTCGCGACCATCGACGGCGTGACGTGCATACCCGCCGGTACCGTGCGAGGGCGCCTCAAGTTTGCGAAGGCTTTTATAACTCCGCGGATTAATCGACGAGTAAGCGGGTTCTCCCTGGACTCCCCCCAGTGGGCGACGAACCGTACGAGCGGTCAGCCGGCCCGGGGCACACTAACCGATGAACTACTGCTGTAATCGACAGTCCACGTTCCGCTCGCGCGTCCATCGCCGTCGCCGCGACGGCGACGACCAGCCCCGCGGCGCGTCCAGGGACCCCCTGCGAGCACGAACACGCGTTCGCGCTCGCTGGACCCCACATCTGCAGCACTCATGAGTTCAGTAGACCGACAACTCGACGACCTGAAGGCAGAGATCACGAGCGAGATACCCGACGACATCACCGTCTCCGACGTGAAGTACGAGGGCCCGGAACTGGTCGTGTACACGCGCGACCCGAAGAAGTTCGCCCAGCAAGGCGACCTCATCCGGCAACTCGCCTCCAAACTCCGCAAGCGCATCACCGTCCGGCCCGACCCGGACGTCCTCAGTCACCCCGACGAGGCACGCGAACAGATCATGGCGGTCATCCCCGAGGACGCGGGCGTCACCGACCTCGACTTCCACGCCGACACCGGCGAGGTCGTCATCGAAGCCCAGAAGCCCGGGATGGTCATCGGCCGACACGGCTCGACGCTCCGCGAGATAACGCAGGAGGTCGGGTGGACGCCCGAGGTCGTCCGCACGCCCCCGATCGAGTCCTCGACGGTGTCGAACGTCCGGAGCTTCCTGAAACAGGAGCGCGACGAACGCCGCGACATCCTCGAGAAGGTCGGCCGCCAGATCCACCGCGAGGAGATGCAGGACGACGAGTGGGTCCGCATCACGACCCTCGGGTGCTGTCGCGAGGTCGGTCGCGCGAGCTTCATCCTCTCGACGCCCGAGACCCGTATCCTCATCGACTGCGGGGACAAACCCGGCGCCGAAGGCGAGGTCCCGTACCTCCAGGTACCCGAAGCGCTCGGCTCCGGCGCGAACTCGCTCGACGCCGTGGTTCTCACGCACGCGCACCTCGACCACTCCGCGCTCATCCCGCTGCTGTTCAAGTACGGCTACGACGGCCCGATCTACTGCACGGAGCCGACCCGCGACCTGATGGGGCTGCTGACGCTCGACTACCTCGACGTCGCCGCAAAGGAAGGGCGCGCACCGCCGTACGAGTCCGAGCAGGTCCGCGAAGCCATCAAGCACACCATCCCGCTCGAGTACGGCGACGTCACCGACATCGCACCGGACGTGAAGCTCACGTTCCACAACGCCGGCCACATCCTCGGGAGCGCAGTCAGTCACTTCCACATCGGCGACGGATTGTACAACGTCGCGTTCTCCGGCGACATCCACTACAGCGACACGCGCCTGTTCAACGGTGCCGTGAACGACTTCCCGCGCGTCGAGACGCTCGTCCTCGAATCCACGTACGGTGGTCGGAACGACTACCAGACCGACCAGGAGGACTCCGAACGCAAGTTGAAGGAGGTCATCAACACGGCTCACGACCGCGGCGGGAAGGTCCTCATCCCCGCGTTCGCGGTCGGCCGCAGCCAGGAACTCATGCTCGTCCTCGAGGAGGCGATGCGCGAGGGTGACATCCCCGAGATGCCCGTGCACCTCGACGGGATGATGTGGGAGGCGACCGCCATCCACACCACGTACCCCGAGTACCTCCGGGACGAACTCCGCGACCGCATCTTCCACGACGACGAGAACCCGTTCCTCGCCGACCAGTTCAACCACATCGACGGCGGCGAGGAGGAACGCCAGGAGGTCGCCGACGGCGGCCCGTGCATCATCCTCTCCACGAGCGGGATGGTCACGGGCGGCCCCATCATGTCCTGGCTCCGCCACCTCGGGAGCGAGGAGGACTCGACGCTGACGTTCGTCGGCTACCAGGCACAGGGGACGCTCGGTCGCCGCATCCAGAACGGCTGGGACGAGATCCCCGTGAGTCGCGACGGCGGCCGCGGGAACACGATGAAGATGAAGATGCACGTCGAGACCGTCGACGGGTTCTCCGGGCACGCCGACCGCCAGGGCCTCGAGAACTTCGTGCGCACGATGAATCCGCGCCCCGAGAAGGTGCTGTGCGTGCACGGCGACGAATCCAGCGTGCAGGACCTGTCGTCGTCGCTCTACCACGACTTCAACATGCGGACGTTCGCGCCGAAGAACCTCGAGACGTTCCGGTTCAAGTGACGACGCCGTAATCGTCGCGTTCGCGCTCGTTCTCGACCGTCACCGCAGGCCGTTCGTGAGTCGCCGGTACCCCGACCAGACGACGTCGCTTCCCTGGCCGGGGTGCGGGAGCCCGAACTGCGTCGCGAACTCGTCCTGCGCGCGGAGTGGTTCGACGAACGCTGGCCAGTCGAACGACCAGACGCCCGCTCGCGCGGACCGGACGCCGAGGCGGTCGAGGACGACGTTCGCCGCGCGTCGCCCGGCTTCGTTCGCGTTCTCCATGCTCGCCAGGTCCGAGTGCGTGCGGACGTAGTCCGCGGCGAGCGCGAGGTTCGCGCACTCGGTCTCGGCGTCCGGACGATGTCGGCGCGACCCGACGGTGTTGATGAGCAGCGGGTCGGCGTTCCGGAGTTCGCCGGCGTCGTCGTCCCAGGAGAGCGCCGGGTCGACCTGCCAGTCGACGAGGTCGTCGTCACCGAGTTCGGGGACGTGATCGCGGACCATCCGCCAGACCGCGTCGGCGAGTTCCTCCCGGGAGTGCTCGCGCGCCGACCGGCCGTCCGGGCCGGGCGCGTCGAAGTTCGAGATGGCGACCGAGAGCACGCCGTCGACGGTCGGGTGCGCGTCGAAGTCGTAGTCCGTCCAGAACTCGCGTTGACTGATGGCGGTGAGCGCCCACGGCGAATCCAGGAGCGCGACGTGCCCGCCGACCGGGCTGACGTCGCGAGCGAGGTAGAACTGGATGCCGTTCATCCACGCGGTGTCGAGGTCGTCGAGCGCGCGGAGCGACGGCGCGGCCGCATCGAGTGCCTCCGTCCGTAGTCGACGTGCGACACCGAGCGGGACCGCGAGCACGTACTGGTCGAACGCGACTCGTCGTTCCTCGCCGTCGGCCGCGACGCGGACGCCCGTGACGCGTTCGCCGTCGCTCTCGACCGCTCGAACCGGCGTACTCGGCCGGAATTCGACGCCCTCGTCTTCGAGGAACGCGACCCAGGGGTCGATCCAGACGTCGCTCGTCGGGCCGTCGAGGATGCGGTCGGCGTCCCGGTCGGGCGCGAAGATGTCCTGGAGGAGCTGGAGGTAGATGCGACCGATGGTCCGCGTGCTCGCTCGTTCGGGGCGCATCGCGACGAGCGTCTGCGTGATACCGTACGCGAGATGCGTCCGATAGCCGTCGCTCATCTCCTCGGCGCGAACGAACTCCCACCAGGGGACGTCGTCGTACGCCTCCCAGCGGTCCTCGCTCGACGTCAACAACTGGAGGAGTCGCCCGGTGAAGAACGCGGTCTCGTCAGCGGGCACGTCCTGGCCACCGAAGAGGTCGGCGACGCGGTCGCGCCACCCCGCGAGCGTCGTCGGTGCACTCGTCGGGACGGTCCGGCCACCACCGACGAGTGCCTGCCGCATCTCTGGAACGGCGACGAGGTGGTCCGCGACCGAGCCGCCGTCGCCGTCCGGGATGTCCGCCATCGTCGCCGTGAGGTGCCGGTAGAACCCCGGGAAGAACCGGAAGCCGTGCTCGGCGGGCAGCGGCGCGCCGTCGGACGGTCCCGGGAACGACCGCGCCTTCCCGCCGAACCGGTCGCGCGCTTCGAACACGGTCACGTCCACGCCGCGCGTCGCGAGCTCGTGCGCGGCACTCAGTCCCGCGACGCCGCCACCGAGAACGGCGACGCGATTCACGACGACCACCGTTCGCTCCGTCTCATGCGCGCCGCTAGGGATGGTGTGGACAAATACGCACCGCCGACGCGACCCCCACCGAGTCCGACCGACCGAGCGGGTGACGCGAGCCGCGCGGGGCGCGCGAACGAGAGGCGCGTCGCCGGAACCCTCTTGCGTGCCGCTGTCGACAGCACGCTGTATGCGAGTTCTCCACGACGACGGCGGGACCGAGCGCGTGCTCGCCAGCGACGTCGACGTCGCCGCGTCGACGCTCGCTCGCGCTCGCGGCCTGATGTTCCGACGGTCGATCCCCGACGAGTACGCGCTCGTGTTCGCGTTCGACGACGCTGCCGCTCGCGACGTCCACATGCTGTTCGTGCCGTTCCCCATCGACGCGGTGTGGCTCGTGGACGACGAGGTCACGCACGTGAAGCGACTCCGGTCGTGGCTGGGGCTGGGGCGAGCGCGAGCGGACACGCTCGTCGAACTCCCGGCCGGTGCGGCCGCGGACGTCGACGTCGGGGACGTGGTTCGCGTCGAGAACTGACCGCGAGCGCGCGTCGAGTACCGTTCGACGTCGTCGCTAGCTGGATGCTGGCGGGCAGCCCACCCGTGGCGGAGCCTGCGTCGGCGGGTGGGACTCCCGTCGTGACCGACGCACGCGCTGGTCAGCGCACGTCGGGGTTGGCTGCGAGTTCACTGAAGAAGTCTCGGGTTCGAAGCAGGCCGCTTGTAGCGGCCGAGGCGGACGAGGGTGTGGTGACGAGGGTGTGGTGGTTACGCGAGCGCGCCGCCCTGGTCGGCGTTCTCGAGGAGTTCCTTGTAGCGGTTCCGGATGGTGACCTCGCTGACGTTCGCGACGTCACTCACCTGGCTCTGCGTGACCTTCTCGTTCGCGAGCAGGCTCGCGGCGTAGACGGCCGCGGCGGCGAGCCCGACCGGTGACTTCCCGGAGTGCAGCCCCTCGCGTTTCGCGGCGTCGAGGAGTTCGCGGGCGGTGCGTTCGCCTTCGTCGCTGAGGCCGAGTTCGCTCGCGAACCGCGGCACGTACTGGAGCGGGTCCGCGGGTTCGACCTCGAGGTTGAGCTCGCGGACGACGTACCGGTACGCGCGCTTGAACTCCATCGCGTCGACGCGCGAGACCGCGGCGACCTCGTCGAGACTGCGGGGCGTCCCTGCCTGGCGGGCGGCGGCGTAGAGCGCGGCGGTGGCGACGCCCTCGATGCTGCGGCCGGGCAGGAGGTCCTCGGCGAGCGCGCGGCGGTAGATGACGCTCGCGGTCTCCCGGACGTCGTCCGGCAGGCCGAGCGAGGACGCCATGCGGTCGATCTCGCCGAGAGCCTGCTTGAGGTTACGTTCCTTGCTGTCGCGGGTGCGGAAGCGCTCGTTCCAGGTGCGCAACCGCTGCATCTTCTGGCGCTGGCTGGAGCTGAGCTGGCGGCCGTAGGCGTCCTTGTTCTGCCAGCCGATGTTCGTCGACAGCCCCTGGTCGTGCATCATCTTCGTGGTGGGAGCGCCGACGCGGGACTTCTCGTCGCGCTCGCCGGCGTCGAACGCGCGCCATTCGGGGCCGCGGTCGACGGCGTCCTCTTCGACGACGAGCCCGCAGTCGGTGCAGACGGTCTCGCCGTGTGATTCGTCGGCGTCCACGCGACCGCCGCATTCGGGGCACGTTCGTTCGTCGGTTCGCTCTTGCTCTCGTTCGTCGTGCTCTACCGTTCGGTCGACGGTGTTCCGTTCGGCTGTGCGGTCGTCGGTCGTTCGTGTGCGGGAACCTGACATCGTGTGAGGGGAGGGGCGGACCGGGTCGTGTGGTTTCGGAACTGGACTCGGCCGTCTTTCAGTAACCAATTGTAACCCCTGCAGCCATATAAATACACCGGCTAGTTTTATAATGGATGAGTTATCTACGTGGCTGCATTCTCACCAGAAAACGCCATCAATCGTCGTTTCCGAGCTGCTATCGAAGGATGAACCGCGAACAAGGAGGTCGTCCGAGTACTGCCGGCGAGCACCAGTCGCTGCTCGACGAGCGCGTCGAACGCCGCGACGAGCGCGCCCGGACCGACCGCCCGCGCCGCAGCGGCGTCGGCGGTGAACTCCGTCCAGCGGAACACCCACGCCGTCGCGAGCACGTACCCGGCGCCCGCGAGGAGGGTCCACGCCGGGAGGTCGAGTCCGAACTCGACCGCAGCGAGGACTGGAAGGACGCCGGCGAGGACGGTCGCGAACCGGACGGCGACGTGCCGGTGACGATGGTGTGCGACCTCGTGCGCGACGACCGCACGGACCGCCGCGTCGGTGCAGACGTCGAAGACGGTCCCGGTGACGAACACGTACTCGGGCCCTGGCGGGGTGCCGGCGGCGAACGCGGGCCCGATACGCGTCCGGTCGTCGACGACGCGGAGCGTGACGTCTTCGGGGAGGACGTCCGCGACCACGCGCCGTTCGACCGTCGTCGCGGGACGGGCGCGCAGTGCGACCGTGAGCGTGTAGGGGAGCACGAGCATCGTGCCGGCCGCGAGCGCGAGCACGGCGGCGAGCCGTGGAACGCCCGCGGGAACCGTCGACACGACGAGGACCGCGACGCCGACGACGGCCACCGACCCGCCGCCGCGCGAGAGCAACCAGCGAACGACGAACCGATGCGTGAGGTCGTACTCGCGAGCGCGCCGTCGGTACGAGACCGTCGCGAGCGCGACCGCGAGCACGCCCCCGAGCCACGCGCTCCCGAGCGCGACGACGACGACAGCGGCGTGCACCGCAGCGACGGCCGACGGGGACCCGAGAACCGCCGGCGCGTCCGCGGCCGTGAGCCCGTCCGCGACGACCCCGTCACCGTCGACCGCGCGCCAGCCGACGAGGGCCGCGACCGTGACGACCACGTACCCGGCGCGTCGAAGGCCGCGAAGCGTCCCCGCCAGCTCCGGCCCGTCGAGTCGCTCGCCGAGCCATCGCGCGACCGCTCGCGCCACGAGATACGCCGCGCTCCAGCACGCGACGACGAACGCCAGCACGACCCAGGACCCGGTCACGACACCGGGTTCGCCCAGCAGGGGCAAGAAGATGGTGTCGACGCGTCCATCCGGCGGTCGACCCGCACGCGGTCCTCGCCGCAGACCCGCCGTCGAGCCGTCCCACCCCACGAGCACCGCCTTGAGAGTGGTTCTCACCCGCAGAGAAACGGTCTCGAAGCTTAAGCTCACCCGAAGCGTCTAGGAGTACAGGTGCTTACACCATGCAAAAGAACGTCGGCGGCTACGACCGCATCGCCCGGTTCGTCCTCGGTCCCATCCTCGTCATCGTCGGCCTCGCGCACGTCCTCGAGGTCTTCGCGATCGCGAGCGGCACACTCGGCCTCGGCATCGCCGTCGCCGCCATCCTCGTCGGTGCGGTGTTCCTCGTGACCGCCGCCACCCAGAAGTGCCCGCTCAACAGCGTCCTCGGCTTCGACACGTACAAGCCGAAGACGACCGACGACACCGAACCCACCACCGACACCAACCGCGTCGGCCCCACCAACTAACCCCACAGCGTTTTTCCACAGGACCACACTCCCCAGAGACCAATCGCCGCTGCTCACGATGTTGAGTCGAAGAAGCGCCGAGGCGGAGATTCTGAACCACGGTCGCTCACTTCGTTCGCTCCCTGGTTCAAACTCAACGTTCACGCTTCTCGCAGGACGGACGACTCGCTGACTCGCGGCTATCGCCGCTCGTCGCTTCGAGGTCGCTTCGCGACCGCGCTACCGCTCGTCGTCGTTGTCCTGCGAGAAGCGCCGAGGAGGAGATTCTGAACCGAAGCCAGACGTGCTCACTCACTGCGTTCGCTGCGCGCGACTGGCAGGGTTCAAATCTCTCGTTTCCGCTTCTTCCAGCACGCACGCCTCGCTATCGCTCGGCGTTGTTGTGCTGGAAGAAGCGCCGAGGAGGAGATTCTGAACCACGGTCGCTCACTTCGTTCGCTCCCTGGTTCAAATCTCGTCTGGCGTTTCTGCTTCCAGACTCACTCGTCGCTCCGCTCCTCGTTCGCAGTTGGAAGCAGAAAGCGCCGAGGAGGAGATTTGAACTCCTGAGTCCTTGCGGACAGTTGCTCTCGAAGCAACCGCCTTGGCCGGGCTAGGCTACCTCGGCTACACCCTGCGATTCGCGGGTGATGATTTTATGGGTTTCGATTCGTCCGGTGGTCGTGTGAGTTATCGCCACCACTAAATTGTAGTATGTGTTTCAGGTGGAACATGGACGTCGCTCAAGCGAGCGAGGACTGTGCCGCCGTCCTCGACGAGATCAGTAACGCCGTCATCGCCGACCGAGAGTTCCTCGAGACCGTCCTCCTGGGAGGCGTCGCCCGCGGGCACGTCCTCCTCGAGGACGTCCCCGGTACCGGGAAGACCCTGACCGCGCGCGCCATGGCGAGCGCGCTCGGGCTCGAGTTCTCCCGCGTCCAGTTCACGCCCGACCTCCTCCCCGCGGACGTGACGGGAACGCACGTGTTCAACGAGGAAACGCGCGAGTTCGAGTTCCAGGAAGGCCCGATCTTCGCGAACATCGTGCTCGCCGACGAGATCAATCGCGCCCCGCCGAAGACCCAGGCGGCGCTCCTCGAGGCGATGGAGGAGGCGCAGGTCACCGTCGACGGTGAGACGCGCCAGCTCCCGCAGCCGTTCTTCGTCATCGCGACCCAGAACCCCGTCGAGCAGGAGGGGACGTTCCCGCTCCCGGAGGCGCAGGTCGACCGGTTCATGGTGAAGTCGAGTATCGGGTATCCTGACGAGGCGGGCGAGACCGAACTCCTGCATCGGCGCGCGGGCCGCGTCGAGCAGTCGCCGAGCGTCGGGCGCGTCCTCACCGACCAGGAGGTCACTGACCTCCGGCAGGTCCCCGAGGACGTCACCGTCCACGAGGACCTCCTCTCGTACATGGCGCAGTTGACGCGGTTGACGCGCGAGGACGGTCGCGTCGAGGTCGGCGTGTCGCCGCGTGGCACCCAGCGATTGTTCGAGGCGTCGCGAGCGTACGCGACGCTCGTCGGTCGCGACTACGTCACGCCGGACGACATCAAGCGCGTCGCCCAGCCCGTGCTCGCGCACCGGCTCGTGCTGACGCCGGACGCGATGGTGAACAACGTCGAGAAGTCCCAGGTCGTCGACGCCGTCCTCGAGTCCGTGCCGGTTCCGACCGTCGAGTGACGCGTCACTGACCACGCACGCCGCTCCTCGCCCGGCGCGTTCTTCTGCGCGGTCGTCTGTGCGTTCGTACTCGTCGCGTCGCGTTCAGCGACCGGTGTCCGCGCTGGTCGGGTCGATGTTCCACGCGCCCTCGCAGGCGTCGTCGCAGAACGTCCGTTCGAGGAGGCGGACGCCGACGTCGGCGTCGCGGTCGGTCGGCGGGTTCTCGAACAGTTTCGTCCCGCAGTACGCGCAGTACTTGTCGGTGCCTCGCGGCTGGCGGTCGGTCGGGTCGTGTGGCTGCTGTGACTGGGCCATCGGTTGCTCGAATCCTACGTCCGTTCACTTGTAACCGCACACCCGACCACGGTCGGCAACGCGCCGTCGCGCTCGCCCCGGGCTAGGTGTGCAGACGGTCACCGGAGCGCCTGGAGGAGGATGCCGACGGCGACGAGGAGGAAGATGACGCCGGAGAGCGGCCTGGACCCGCCCGCGAACAGGAAGACGACGTACGCGAGGCCGGCGGTCGTGGTGCCGATGGCGACGGTGGCGGCGGAGTGTGCGACCTCGGCGCGCGCGGTGTCGGCGTCGCGACCGAGCTGGTTGCCGAGACTGACGGCGTTCTGGCCGGCGTCCCACGCGACGACGGCGGCGACGGTCGCGACGAGGATCCAGAGCGGCGGTGCGTCCCCGGACCCGCCGAGTGCGACGCCGCCGAGGAGTGCGAGGCCGGCGCCGTCGACGAGCTTCGGGTACCCGGAGAGGACGCCGGGGGCGAGCGCGACGATGCCGAGGGCGGCGAGTGCCCCGCCGGCGGTGCTGCCGACGCTCGCGGCGATGGCGACGACGCTCGCGGCGGCGAGTGCGACGACCGCCGACAGCGGCGTCGGTCGGCGGTCGACCTCGCGGCCCGTGCGTTCGTTCTCGGCGTCCGCGCTCGCGGCATCGGCATCGTCGGAACCGCCAGCAGCCGCGGTCTCGTCCGCGGTGGTCGTGCTCATGCGGACCACCGTCGTCTGGCGCGCGCGAGCGTCGTCGCGAGCGTGTCGTCGACGTTCCAGTCGACGGCGCGCACGCCGACCTCGCGGAGCGCGCTGATGCGAGCGAGTCGTTCGACGCGCGCGACGCGATGGCCGAGCGTCGCGCCGTCGGTCGGGTCCGGGCTGATTATCGTGACGGCGTGACCGTGCGCGTGCAGGAGGCGCGCGGCCTTCGCGGCTTCGTCGTCGGCGAGTGGCGAGAACATGATGACCTGGGCGTCGTTCGGGAGGCGCTTGCGGAGGTTCCGGAGGCCGATACCGAGCGAGAAGTAGTCGTCGGGGCGTTCCGGCGACAGCGCGGGGTGCCTGGCGAACAGTTCCTCTGCGCGGATGCGGTGCTCGTTCCCGAGGCCGGGCGCGAGCCAGACGCCGCTCGCCGACAGCGCGCCGATGCCGACGCGGTCACCGGTCTCGAGGAGGGTCGCGAACACCTGGCCGGCAGCGTCGATCCCGTGGTCGGCGGCGTGGAAGTTGTCGCCCTCGGCGTGCACGTACGCGCCCTGCCGGAGGTCGAGGACGCACACGACGGTCGCGGCCTTCTCCTCGCGGAACTCGACGGTCGTCAGCTCGCCCGTTCGCGCGTGGCGCTTCCAGTCGATGCGCGACAGCGAGTCGCCGCGACGGTACTCGCGGGTCTGGTAGAACTCGAGGCCCTCGCCGCCCGTGTTCGTGTCGACGCGGCCGGCGTACCGCGACGTCTGCTGGCGGAGCGGGACCTCGGCGGTCGCTTCGAGCGACGGCGTCGCGACCATCTCCGTCGCCGCCGCCAGGTCGAGTTCGGTCTCGATGCTGCCCGTGAACCCTCTGGCGTACACGGAGAGCGTCCGGAACTCGTGCGTGCCGCGTTTCGCGGCGACCGTGTACGAGAACGACGTGCGTTCGCCGGGCCGGAGGAAGGTTGCGGCGCGCGCGGTCCCGTCGACGACCTCGAGGCTCTCGGGGACGCCGTCGACGAGCCGGAGGTCCGGGAGCGTCGACTCGCCGGTGTTCTTGACGTGCACGGTGACGTCGACCTCGTCGCCGAGGTCGGGGTCGGCGTCCGAGAGTTCGCGGTCGACGGCGAGTTCCACGCGGACCGGTTCGGCGACCTTCGCGTACGCGACGAACGCGATGCCGACGACGGCGGCCAGCAGGAGCGCGGGCGACCGGAAGATGATGCCGGTGCCGCCCAGCAAGGTCGTGACGGCGGCGACACCCTCCCAGTGATTGGTCGCCGTCTCGTGGTGTTTGATGATGCGAGCGCCGACGGTCTCGCCGTCGAACTCGACGTCGGCGTCGGCCGACGGCGTGTCCTCGGCCGCCGTTTCCGTGCTCGCGGCCCCGTCGTCGGTCTCGGGACCGTCGGTCGTCGTGGTCGTTGCACTCATGCGTTCTCGCCCTCGCTCAGGTCGACGATCTCCTTCGCTGCGTGGGTCGCCCAGCGTTCGAACTGCGAGCGCGTCCGGTCGAACAACGAGACGCGCTGCAGGAGCGACGTGCCCTGTATCTCGCCGGTGAAGAACGCGGCCGCGTAGGGGTCGTCGGTCCACGAGCCGTCGTCGATGCGTTCGATCGCTTGCTCGCGCGAGAGCCCTTCGGTGCGGACGATGACGGCGACCGCGGCGGCGCGGAGGCGTTCGCGGACGGTGTCACGTTGCGCGCCGCTGTACCGGACGGCCGCGGCCTGGTCCATGAGGTCGTCGAAGTCGTCGCCGGGCGTCGGGAGTTCCTGCGCTATCTCGGGGTCCGCGGTCGTCGCCTGCTCGTATGGCGTCCGACGGCGTGCGTTCACGACGCGGACGGTCTGGAGCGCGAACCCGAGGCCGATGAGGCTCAGGAACACTTCGTTCGCGTCGAACAGTCCGGCGAGGCCGGGGACGAACAGCATCGCGAACCCGACGACGACGAACAGGACGCCGAGCGCGGACGTCGCGGTCTTCGCGTTCACGTCTCGTCACCTCCGTACTGGGACTCGATGCGGCGGAGTGCGTCGAGCGCGCGGGCTTCGCGGTCGCTCGTCGCCGCGGTGTGCCCGTATCGGACGCGCTCGAACAACTCTGTGAGTTCGACGACGTCGTCGCGGTCGATGCCGGCGTCCACGGCGGCGGCGGCGAACTCGCCCGGGGTGCTCGACTCGGGGTGGTCGACGTCGAGGTGCTCGGTCATCTCCACCCACGCCCGATATATCTCGTTGTCGACGTCGTCGGTGTCCTCGATGCGGTCGGCGGCGCGACCGGCAGCGGCGGCGAACTCGTCGACGTCGACGAGTCCTTCTTCGACGTCGTCGTCGGCTTCTTCGAGCGCGTCGAACGGGTCGTCGCCGTCGGCGTCCCCGCGCGTGACGAGGACTGCGCCGACCGCGGCGACGGCGATGACGGCGATGACGGCGACGAGCGCGAGCGGGAGGTCGCGAGCCTGCTCGCCCTCGCCACCGCTGCCACCGGCGCCGCCGGGCGAGAAGTCCGTGCGCGTCTCGTTCATCTCCTCGGCGCCCGAGCCGTTCTGGGGTTGCGGAATCTGACTGGTGTAACACACCCCGAACAGCGAGTACACGAAGAACAGGAGCACGAGGAGGATCATCGTGATCGATATCGCCTCCATCTGGCCGCGCTTCCAGTAGACGACGCCGACGATGCCGGTGAGACCGACGACGACGCCGAACCACAGGAGCGGGCGTTCGGAGCCCTGGACGCACTCGCGAGACCGCCCGGAGCGGTCGACCGCGGTGTTCGTCTGGTCGGTGAGGTCCGACGTCGTCCGCTCGACGTCGGTCTCCGTCACCGTGTTGGGCGCGCTGGGGGCCGCTCCGCCCCCGGTGGTCTGCGCGTCGTCGACGCTTCCGGCGACGGCGACGATGGCGGTCGCCGCGAGGAGTGCGACGAACGCGACCTGGAGGGTGGAGCGATTCATCGATACAGTGTTTCAGAGTAGTAACTAAATGGGTTGTGGAACGTCAAAGAACCACTTACGTCACGTGTTTACACGCCGCAAGGCTTGCTATCTTCGGTGTCACGTCGATTCGTCCTCGGTCCAGAAGTCGTCGAGGTCGCTCGCGGACGCCTCCATCCGTCGGAGTGCGTCCACCGCGCGTGCCTCCGTTTCCTCGGTCGGCGGTTCGTCGCCGTACCGGACGCGCTCGAACAGGTCCGTGAGTTCGCCGACGGTCGCCGGGTCGACGCCGGCGTCGACGGCTGCACGCCGGAACTCGCCGGGGGTGCTCGCGTCCGGATGGTCGACGTCCAGGTGCTCGGTCATCTCCACCCACGCCCGATAGATCTCGTTGTCGACGCCCGCCGATCCCTCGATGCGGTCCGCCGCTCGCCCAGCGGCCTCGCGTAGTTCGTCGACGTCGTGCGCTTCGGGTGGTTCGACCGCGTCCGGCACGCGCTCGTCGGGGTCCTCGGCGTTCTGGGCGTCGCGAGCGAGCGCGAGCGCGAACGCGCCGACGCCGACGACCGCGACCACGGCGACGAGCCACGTCGGCGACGCGAACTGGCCGGCGTCGCCGAGGATACCGAACGTCGCGTCACCGCCTTCGGGCGTGGCGACGACGTCGCTCGGGACGATGCTCTGGGGCGCGTTCTCGTCGGTCCCGCACTTGCTGAGGAGCAGCCAGACGAACGTGAACGGCAGTGCGAGCACGCTGACGTACGCGGTCGCCGCGAGCGCGTCCTGCCTGTGGCGCGCGTACAGCCAGCCCGCTATCGTCACGCCGCCGACGACGGCCCAGAACGACGCCGAGTACAGCCACGGGATGCACGCCCCGATCTCGATGTCGAGTTCGCCGGGACTCCCAATCGGGTCCGCGGCCGAATCACCGCCTTCGCCTTGCTCGTCCGCGGGGCCGTCGTCCTGGAGCGACCCGCCGCCGGGTGCCTCGTCGGTCGGCGCTGGCGCGGCGAGCGTCGCGGCCGCGGCGGCGACCGCGAGCACGCACACCACGCCGACGGCGACGACGCGCGCACGCTCCGAATCCATACCGCTACGTTAGCACGTGACGCTGGTGAGGGTTTCGGTGGCGGGGTTCACAGGCCCGCGGTGCCGCTCGCGGCGTCCGGGAGGTCGTTCTTCTCGACGGGGATGCCGAGTTCCTCCAGCGCCGCGCGCATGTGCTCGTCCTCCGCGTAGTCAGCGCCCTCCTCCTCGCGGATGCGCTGGGCGGTCGCGAGCACCTCGCCCTTGCGGTCGTCGGGGAACTCGTACTTGTCCGTCGTCAGCTCGATGACGAGCCCGCTGTTGTCGCGCGTGTACAGCGAGAAGAAGATACCGCGGTCGAACACGTTGTACCCGCGACCGTCGTCGTCGAGCGCCGCCATGGTGTCCTCGAAGTCCTCGGGCGCGATCGAGAAGCAGAGGTGGTGGACGCCGCCGACCTGCGTGCGCTGCCCTCGCGGCGAGTCGCGGTCAGGGCTCACGAAGAACGTGAGGATGCGGCCGTCGCCCGTGTCGAAGAACAGGTGCGTCTGGCTCGGGTCGTCGAGGTTCGGCTGGCGGAGCACGAGCGGCATCCCGAGGAGGTCGCGGTAGAACGCGATGGTGTCCTCGGCGTTCGACCCCCACACCGTGATGTGGTCGGTGCCGGTGGTGTGGATGGGGCTGTCGGGTCGCGCCGCGCTCGTGGGGATCTCGGTCTGACTAGCCGCGTCGTCTGTCATAGAACGTGATAGGTCCGCGACGCTGATAAGCGCTCGCGGGCCTCGGCGTCACCAGGTGACATCCACGTCAGTACGCGAGCGACAGGCACGCCAAGGTAAGCGACACGCACGGCAACGCGAGCGACACCCACGACAGTTAGACGGCTGACTGAAGGCCGAGGGCGGCGTTACAGCGCGTATGGTGGACGTGGCCGGCCACCTCGGGATGGCGCTCGTGTGGCTCGCGGGCGCGTGGGTCGTCGTCGACGACGCGCGGACCGCCGCCGCGTTCGTCGCGGTCGGCGTCCTCTTCGGGATGCTCCCGGACGTCGACCTCTACCTGCGGGACGTGCTGCCGACCGTGAAGCACCACGGCGCCCTCCACACGGTCCTCGCCGTCGTCGCGTTCGCGGTCGTGCTCGCACCCGTCGTCGGGGTCGCACTCCGCGCGCTCGACGCCCGCGTCGACGCCCCCGTGCTTCCCGACGCCGTCCGCGACGACGCGAACCAGTTCGCGGGCGTTGCCGTGCTCGTCGCCGGCCTCGCGCACGTCTTCGCGGACACGCTCTCCGCGCCCGACACGGCCGAAGCGCTCGAACCGTTCTGGCCGCTGTACGCACACCCGCTCGGGATAGACGTCGTCTACTACGACGCCCCGCTCGTGAACTACGGCCTGCTCGCCGCGGGCGTCGCCCTGAACGTCGCGCTCTGGACGTGGCGTCGACGAGGCGCGTGAGGCACCTGCGCGAACCGTCGTATCCGACGCGGTCAGTCGTCCGGGTAGGGTTCGAGGAGCGTCCTGGCGGCGCGTTTCAGTATCTCGAACCCGGCTTCGGCGGCGTCGAGGTCGACGTACTCGTCGATGCTGTGCGCCTGGTCGAGACTCCCCGGCCCCCACGTGATGGCTGGGACGTCGGCGACGTTGACGAACTCGCGGACGTCCGTGGACGCCTTGATACCCCACGGCTCGGGGTCCACGCCCGCGACGGCGGCGGCGTGCTCGCGGAACACGGTCGCGAGGTGGTGGTCGGTGGGGATGACGGCGGACGTGTACGTCTCGTCGCGACGCCACGACGCCGCGATGCCGTGCTCGCGTTCGAGAGTGTCGACGAGCGCGGCGAACTCGTCGTCGACGTCGTCGATGGTCTCCGCGGGGAGGATGCGCCGGTCGACGGTGACGCTCGCGCGCTCCGGAATGACGGCCTTGTTCGACCCGACGCCCGCGTTCGTCCCGGTCACGGTCGCGTACGCGCACCCGCACAGCGGGTCGGTGCGGTCGCGGAGTCGCGCGTCGTACTCCGCGAGCGCGTCCAGGACGACCGGGTAGTGCGCGGTCGGGTTCGTGCCCTCGTCGGGGCGACTCGCGTGCGCCGGCACGCCCGGCCACGAGAGCTCGTACCACGCCATGCCCTTCTCGCTGGTCGCGACCCGGCACTCCGTCGGTTCCAGCACGACGCCGTAATCGCCGTCGTACCCGGCTTCGAGCAACGCACGCGTGCCGGGTTCGGCGGTCTCCTCGCCCATCGCCGCGTGCACGACGATCGACCCGTCGAGCGCGCCCGATTCGAGTTCGGCCCGTAGCTCGTACGCGGTCAGCATCGCGATGGCGACGCCCGTCTTCATGTCGACGCTCCCTCGCCCGTAGAGCCGGCCGTCCGCGACGACGCCAGCGTACGGCGGGTGCGTCCACTCGTCGTGGTCGCCGACGGGAACCACGTCCAGGTGGCCGTTCAGGACGAGCGTCGGCCCGTCGGTGTCCCCCTCGACCGCGTCCGTCTCGCCTTCGCTCGGGGCGACGCGCGCGCCGACCTGCGGGCGCTCGGGGTCGGGGTCGGTGACGAGTTCGGCGTCGATGTCGTACTGGGCGAACCAGTCGCGGACGTACTCGGCGCACTCGCGCTCGTTCCCGGGCGGGTTCTCGGTCTCGATGCGGACGAGCGCCGCCGCGAGCGACCGGAGGTCGGTCGGGTACGTCGGCGACTCCGCTGGCGCCGAGGTCATCCGTCCAGGTCCGTGTACGCCGCCGCGGCGCCGTCGGTCGCGCCCGGTTCCGGCGCACCGTAGGTCGCCTCCACGGCGTCGAGCGACGGCGCGATACCCGTCACGTCGCCGACGGCCTCGTTCGCGCCCGCGGTGTCCTTGAGCCCCATGCCGGTGACGACCGCGACGACGGACTCGCCCGCCTCGATGATGCCTTCCTCGCGCGCTCGACGGATGCCCGCGACCGGCGCCGCGCCCGCGGGCTCGGCGTAGATGCCTTCGGTACCACCGAGCGTCGTGACCGCCGAGAGGATGTCCTCGTCGGGGACCGCGAGCGCGGTCCCGCCGCTCTCCTCGAGCGCGCGACACGCCTTCAGGGTGTTCCGCGGTCGCCCGACCGCGATGGCGTCCGCGAGCGTGTCCGCGACGTCGTCCACGTCGTCGTGCCCGTGGAACGCGTCGTGGATGGCGCTCGCGCCCGCGGACTGCACGCCGAGCATCCTCGGCGTGTCGTCGACGTATCCGAGTTCGGCGAACTCCCGGAACCCCTTCCAGCAGCCGGCGATCGTGCAGCCGTCGCCCATCGAGAACACGATCCAGTCCGGGACCGCACCCTGGGTCTGTTCGGCGAGTTCGTGCCCGACGGTGCGCTTGCCCTCGATCTGGAACGGGTTGATGGCGGCGTTCCGGTTGTACCAGCCGTACGTGTCGGTGACCTCGAGACTGAGGTCGTACGCCTCGTCGTAACTACCGTCGACGGCGAGGACGTCAGCGCCGTACACGCGCGGCTGCACGAGCTTCCCCTCCGGTGCGGCCGCGGGCACGAAGATGCGGGCGTCCAGCCCGGCGCGGGCGGCGTACCCGGCGAGGGACGCCGCGGCGTTCCCCGTGGACGCGCACGTGACGACGTCCTGCCCGCCGAAGCGCGCTTTCGTGACGGCGACGCTCGTCGCGCGGTCCTTGAAGCACCCCGTCGGATTCGCGCCGTCGTTCTTCACCGCGAGGTCGACGCCGAGTTCCGCGCCCAGGCGAGGGGCGTCCAGCAGGTCCGTGCCGCCCTCGTCGAGCGTGACGGGCGTCGCGTCCGTATCCACGGGCAGGAACGCGTCGTACTTCCACTGGCTGTCGACGTGACCGTCCAGCGGTGCGTCGAACCGGTCCTGGATGACGTCGTAGTCGTACGTGACGTCGAGGATGCCGGTGACGCCATCGTGGTTCGGGCACGTGTAGATAACGCGTTCCGGGTCGTACGTCGCCCCGCAGAGCGTGCATTCGAGCGTCTCGACGTGGTCGAGGGACATTGTCGATTCAGGTGTGTCACCGCACCACGAAACCAGTTGCGCCCGAGACGGAGTCACACACCCAGCAGACTCACACACCCAGCAGACTCACACACCCAGCAGACCCACCGCCCGGCTGCGACGACGGACGCCAACCAACCCAACCCCAATTGAGGATACCTTTAATTTAAGTTCGATAGCGACGGAACGTGCTGGCATGTCCGACCCGCCGACGCTCGAACTCCCCGACGACGAGGCGGCAACCACGCCCGCGGGGACGACGAGCGACGTCCCGCCCCCGATTCCGCCCGACGACCCCGACGCCTGGTACGCGCCCGACGTCCGCGCCCAGTACGCCGTCGCGCCCGACGTCGTCGCGACCGTCCGCGAGACCGCCGACGGGTTCGCGTACGACGTCCGCGAACCGGCGCTCTCCCCCGACGAGGACGCGGTCGTCGACAGCGTCGTCGACTACTTCGCGGACGCGAACCTCCAGCCACCCCGCACGCGGGAGGCCGTCCGCGACCGACTCGACGACGGGTTCGACGGGAAGCACGAGCGCGTCGTCTCGCGGCTCGTCGACCGGTCGCCCGCGAGCGAACGCCGCGTCCGCTACCACCTCCTGCGCGAGCTCCACGGGCTCGGCGACCTGACGCCGCTCGCGCTCGACGACCACGTCGAGGTCGCGGACGTCGACGACGACGTCCTCCGCGTCCACACCGACCGGTTCGCGCCAGCGACCACGCGCATCGACGCGGACGTCGACGACCTCGGTCGGTTCGCGAGCGAGCGCCTCGCACGGTACACCGTCAGCTTCGAACAGTACGAGATCCCCGTCGTCCTCTACCGCGAGCACGCCATCGGCGGGGACGCGTTCAACACGCGGTACGCCGTCCTCGAGCCCGACCTCCTCCCCGGCGACCGCGAACTCGTCGCCGACGCCACCGAGCGCGTCTGGGAGCACGCCGTCACGACGCCCGACGTCGACCGCGTCGCGCTCGTCCGCGACCGCGCCGAACGCTACCTCGAACGTGCGCTCAACGCTCGCTCCGCGAAAGCGTGGCTCGGCGCCACCAAGCATCGCGTCCGCGAACTCCTCGCGGACCTCGACCTCGCGCTCCCGCCCGTGGACGACCGCCACGGCCACGACCGCCTCGACGACCTCGTCTACTACGTCCTCCGGGACTACGTCGGCCACGGCGAACTCACCGTCCCCATCCGCGACCCGAACCTCGAAGACGTCGAGGCGAACCGCGTCGGCGAACGCGTGAAGGTCGTCCCCAGGAGCGACCTGCACGACGGCCGCGTCCCCACGAACCTCGCGTTCGACGACGAGTCGTCGTTCGTGAACGTCGTCACCCAGCTCGCCGCGAGCGACGGCGTCGAACTCACCGCGAGCAATCCGAGCGCGAAGGTGAACCTCGACGTCGGCACCGACGAGACCGTGCGTTGCGCGGTCGCGCTCCCCGTCGTCAGCGAGGGCGGCCCGCACGTCTCCATCCGCAAGCAGGCCGCGGACCCGCTCTCGCCGGTGGACCTCCTCGAAGCGGACGCGCTCCCCGTCGACCTCGTCGCCTTGCTGTGGATGCTCTACGAGCACCGCGGCGTCGTCCTCTTCTCCGGCCCCACGGGCGTCGGGAAGACCACGCTCATGAACGCCCACATGCCGTTCGTCCCCTTCGACCACCGCCCCGTCAGCATCGACGAGGGCTCCAGGGAGGTTGCACTCCCCCACGAGACCGGCGTGTCGCTCACCACGAGAGACCACCAGACGCCGTACAAGCGCGTGACGATGGCGGACCTCATGACCGAGACGAACTACCTCAACCCCGACGTCGAGGTCATCGCCGAAGTCAACACGCCGGAGTCGTTCGCGACGTTCGCGGAGACCCTGAACACGGGTCACGGCGTCGTCGGCACCACGCACGCGGAGTCGGTGGAGAAGCTCGTGAACCGCGTCGTCGAGCAGGGCCTTCCGTCCTACTTGCTCGCGGAACTGGACCTCGTGGTGTTCCCGCGGCACACGGACGGCGAGCGGTACGTCGGGCGCGTCGTCGAGTTCGTCGACGAGGCGACCTACGAGGCGTGCTCGGGCCCGAAGGGCTCCGTCGAGAAGGACGGCGCCACGGTGTACTACGACGAAGTGCTGTCGCGGACGCCGGACGGCGACTTCGAGCGCGCGTACGAGCATCCGGACCTCCACGACACCGCCGCGTCCCGTCGCTGCGAGCACGCGGTGTTCGAGACGATCGCGGACCGCACGGACCGGACCGTCGACGCCGTCGAGGACGAGTTCCACCGCAAGCACCGGTACGTCGAGCACTTCGTGCGCGACGGCGTCCGCGACGTCGACGAGTTGTTCTCGGTGGTCGCGGACCTCCGGACGGACGAGGCCGCGACGGTCGCGTCGCGAGCGAGCACGGACGCCCGCGGTGCTGACGCGGACGCGGACGCCACCGATGCGGCCACGGGTGCGGTCGCCGACGGCGAGAACGCGGCCATGGACGCGGTCGCCGAGGACGGTGGTGGGTCGTGACGCGGCCGGTGTCGGCGCTCGACCGGGCGGCGTACGCGCTGTTCTCGCGGCGCGCGGACGCGAGCCGGCACGACCGGAACCGCGAACGATACCGTGGGTCGGGCGTCCAGATGCCGTTCGACGTGTTCGTCGCGCGCCTCCACGCGCTCGCGTGGCTGGTCGCGGCCGTCGCCGGGCCGACCGCGGCGGCGCTCGCACCGCTCGTGGTCGTGGCCGTCCCCGGGGTCGCACTCGGACCAGCGAGCGCCGGTGCGGGCGGCGGACCCGGCGTCGTCGGAGCGGGCGGCGCGTCGATGCTCGCGTTCCGCGCCGGCGCGTTCGCGGTCGCGGCGTTCGGCGGGCATCGCGCGACGACGGCGCTCGGCGGCCGGTACCTGGCGTGGCGCGCTCGCGCCCGTCGCGTCGGCATCCAGCGGACGCTCCCCGGCGCAGTCCGCTACCTGCGCGCGCTCTCGACGGGGACGGACGACCGGCGGACGATGCTCGCGAAGGTCGCGGAGAACCGGGACGCGTACGGCGCGACCGCCGACGCCGCCGGCGCCGTGCTCGCGAAGGCCGAACTCACGGGGAGCCTCAACGAGGGCCTCCGCTTGGTCGCCCGCGACACGCCGAGTCAGGACACGCTCGCGCCGTTCCTGATGAAGTTCCGCGAGCACGCGACGCAGGGCCCCGAGGAACTGTCGAGATACCTCCGGATGGAGAGTCGGATGCTCGGGCACCGGCAGGCCCGGGAGCGCGAGCGCGCGAGCGGGTTCCTCGAACTCGTCGCCGAACTGTTCGTCGTCCTGCTCGTCCTCCCCGCGCTCCTGGTCGTCGTGCTCTCCGTGATGAGCGTGCTGACACCGAGCCTGAACCAGCCGCTCGGCGGGCCGTTCGCCGGCACGCCGCTCGGCGCGGTGACGCCGCGAGCGCTCATCGTGTACGGCGCGGCCGTGTTCGTCGCCGCGGTCGGCGCGCTCTCGGCGGCGATAGTCGTCTCGCTCCGGCCGATCGCGGCGACGCCCGAGTACGAGCGCCCCCGCGGCGTGGGGGCGACGTTCGCGTCCGCGCTCTCGAACCCGGCGAGCGCGAGCGTCGTCGCTGTCGCGCTCGCGGGCGGCGTGGTCGTCCTGGCGTGGGCGACCGGCGCGAGCGCGCTCGCCGCACTCACGGTCGGGTACGTCGCGTACGCCGTCCCGGTCGGCGTCGTCGCCACCCGTCGCGCGCGCCGGGACGACGCGAAGGACCGCGAGCTGAAGGACTTCGTGCACGCCGTCAGCGGGCACGTCTCGCTCGGCCGGCCGTTCCCGGACGCCGTCGCCAGGGTCGCCGAGGAGGTCGACCTCGGGCCGCTGGACGCGGACGTCGCCGACCTCGCGTTCGCCGCGGGCCTCACGAGCACGGACGGCGACCTCCGGACCGCGGCGCTCGACCGATTCGTCGCACGCGTCGGCACGCCACTCAGCGAGCAGACGATGCGATTGGTCACGGGCGCGCTCGACGCCGGGAGCGACACCGAGACCGTGTTCGAGACGCTCCAGACGGAGGTCGGCCGGCTCCATCACGAGAAGCAGTCGCTGCGCGACGAGATGCTCGTGTACGCCGCGGTCGGGTGGACGACCGCCATCCTCGTCGTCGGTATCGTCGTCGCCGTGAACCTCTACGTGCTGGACTCGTTCGCGCAACTCTCGGCGGTGTCGACGCCCGGCACGGGGTTCGTGCTCGACCCGGACGCGGTGAACGTCTCGCGCGAACACCGGCGGTTCTACGTCGTCACGCAGGCGACGATGCTCGCGTCCGGCTGGTTCGCGGGCGCGGCGAGCCGCGGGAAGTACGACGCGCTCCTGCACTCCGGGCTCCTCGTCGCGTTCGCGTACGCGGTCTTCGCGCTCGGAGGGCTGCTATGACTCGCGACGGTGGGCTCGGCGGGTACGCCACCGGGCGGCGTGACGGTCGGAGCGAGCGCGCTCAGTCCCACGTCGTCGGCGTGGCGCTCCTCCTGGGTGTGACCGTGGTCGCGATGGCGGCGGTGACGGCTGGCGTCGGGTCGACGGTCGACTCCGGCGTGGCTCGCGCGGACGCGGACCGGGCCGCGGACGCGTTCGCGAATCTCGATGCGGTCTCCCGGACCGGCCCGGGGTCGGTGCGCGTCGAGTTCGCGGACGGGACGCTGTCGACGGTCGAACGCGACGTCCGCGTGCTCGACGACGACGGCGGCGTGGTGCGTGCGGTGGACGCGAACGCGCTCGTGTTCGAGGCGGGCGACCGCCGCGTCGCGTACCTCGCGGGCGCGGTCGTCCGCGGTGACCGCGGGAACGCGTGGTTCGCCGCCGACCCACCGGTCGCGGCCGGCGAGGAGAGCGTCCTCGTCGGCGCGCCCGCCGTCGGCGCGAGCGAGTCGGTCGCCGTCGGCGGCCGCGGCCGCGTGGACCTCGACGTGGACGTCTCTCACGACCGGGAGACGCTCCCCGCGGGCGCCTACCGGCTGGCGGTCGAGACCGCGACGCCACGGCCGTGGCGGGCGTACTTCGAGGCGCTCGGCGCGACCGTGGAGACCCGCGACCTCGACGGCGACGGCGTCGACAGCGTCGTCGCGTCCTTCCCGGGCGGCCGCCGCCTCCACCTGGTCGTGCACGCGCTCGACCTGGAGGTGGACGCGTGACGCTCCCTGACCGCGAGCGAGCGCCGAGACGACCCGGCGTCGGTGCGGGCCGCGAGTCGTTCGCGACCGACGATCGCGCGCTGTCGTCGGTCGTCGGGAAGACGCTCGAACTCGGGTTGCTCGCGCTCTACGTCGGCCTGTTGGTGTCGACGTTCTACGGTGGCGTGCTCCCGGAGTACCGGCTGGGTGCCGCGGGCTCGGTCGCTGACCGTGCCGGTGCTGCGGTCGCGACGGACGTCGAGGCGGCGGTGCCGTCGACCGCCGACAGCGGCGTCCCCCCGGACGCGGGCGTGCAGTCCGTCGCCGTGGAGCGCGAACTCGACGTTCCTCGGACCATCCGTGGCGACGCGTATCGGCTCCGCCTCGACGCTGGCGCGCTGGTCCTCGACCACCCACGGGATGCGCTGTCGCGGACGATACCGCTCGCGCTCCCCGACTCGGTCACGCGCGTCGAGGGCGCGGCGCGTAGCGGCGAGACGGTCGTGGTCGTCGTCGTGTCGACGCCGGACGGACTGGTCGTTCGACTGGAGGGCCGCTGAATGCACGACGCGACCGTGCGAGCCGACGGCGGCGGCGCGGGCTGGCGTGCGCAGGCGAACCTCGTCGCGCTCGTCGCCGCGCTCGTTGCGTTGACGACGGTGTCGACGGTCGCGGTCGTCGTCGCGAACGGCGCGCTCGCGGACGCGACCCGCGAGCCAGTCGAGCGACGGGGTGCGACCGCGCTCGCGGATCGCCTGGTTGCGGCTGACGGCCCCGTCGCGGTCCGCGAGAACGTCCTGAACGAGACGCGCGTCGAGGAACTGGACGCCGACGCCGTCCGCGACCTCGCTGCCCTCCCCGAGAGCGCGGACGTTCGGGTGCGCGTCGACGGCGAGACGATAGTGAAGACCGGCGACGTGACCGGTGGGACGACGGTACGCCGGGTCGCGCTCGTCGTCGACCGCGACCCGCGGACGGTGACGCCTGGACTCGACGGCCGGGACCGCGTGACGCTCCCGCGACGCACGCCGTGGGTCGCCGTCGACGTCGCGCCCTCGGCCGGTGAGGTGACGACGGTTCGCGCGAACGGCCGCGTCGTCCTCCACGACCCCGACGGGCTCGCGCCCGGCCGGTACCGCGTGAACGTCTCGCGGCGCGTCACGCCCGCGCTCTCGTTCGCGGGCGACGACCTCGCCACTGGCGCGGTCGACGTGACGTACGCACCAGCGGACTCGCGGAAGGTCGTCGTCGAGGTGACCGTCGATGCCTGAGCGCTCACGGCGCCCCGGGGCGGACCGGGACGGCGCGGACCGCGGCCAGCTGTCGCTGTCGGCGGTGGAGGGGGCGGTCGGCGTCCTGCTCGTCCTGGGTGCGCTCGCGTCGTTCTTCGCTGGCGTGCCGGCGCCCGCCGACGAGCGAGCGGCGCTCGACGCGACCGCGTCGGACGCCGCGACGGTGCTGTCCGGCGAGAACCCGCGACACGCGGGGGCGACGCGGCTCGCGGAGGTCGCGCGGTCGCCCGATGCGTTCGAACGCGAGCGCGACGCACTCCGTCGTCGCGTCGCCGCGGTCCTCCCCGAGAACGTCCTGTTCGAGGTGCGGACGCCCCACGGAACGGTCGGGTTCGACCCGCCGGACGACGTCGCGGTCGGGGTGGCGACCGTGCCGACGCGCTACGGCGACGTCACGATACGAGTGTGGTACGCGTGAGGGGATCGAGTGAACCCGAACGGTTGCGCCTCCGCGGGGACGACCGCGGACAGCTCGTGCTCGCAGCTGCGGGCGTCGTCGCGGTCGCACTGCTCGCGATGACGGCGGCGTACCTTCAGTTGGGCGCGCACCCGGACGTCGCTGCGGAGCGCGACGTCGGCCCGCGGGAGGCGGTCGACCGCGCGGTCGGCGTCCTGTCGCGGGCGGTCGACGACGCGCGCGTCACGCACACCGGCGAGGCGTGGGGCGAGCGCGACGCCGTCGCCGACGCCGTCAGGAGCGACCTCGCGACGGCACTCGACTCGCTGGAGACCGCGCGGGTCGCTCGCGGGGTCGCGTACGCGGTCGGGTACGACCAGGCGGCGGCGTCGGCGTACGCGAGCGAGCACTGCCCTGGTGGCGACGGCCGCGCGTTCGGCGACTGCGAAGCGATACGTGGCGTCGTCGTCCAGGAACGCGCCGGCGAGACCACCGTGCTCGCGGTCGCGTTCGAGGTGACCGTGACGACGCCCGACGGCGAGACGACCGTCGAGGTCGTCGTCTGACCCGGAGACCGGGGCTGACCGCCCGAAGTTCTGCGCGGCATCGATTTGTCAACGTTCACGGTTCCCGTACTCTCCCAGCAGGTTACCGGGCGACAAAGAAGCTGCAAGCGGGGTTTGAACGAAGAACAGTCCCGGTTACGAGCACAATAGCCTTTGACAGGTTCCGTGTCCGACCAGTCATGGGTAGCGATAGATCTCCCACAGCGAGTCGAAGAGCCGTACTGCAGGCAAGTGGCGTTCTCGGCCTCGGCGTCTTCGGCGCACAGACCGCGTCGGGCGTCGCGACCGCGGACGGCTCGGACGGTGACGCGACCGACGCCGCGGCGAGCGCGTGGACGCAGTTCGGCCGGGGTCCGTCGAACGCGGGCACGACCGACGTCGACCTGCGGTCCGAGGAACGCCCGTTCCTCCGGCAGCGCTGGTCGCGCACGGAGACCGGCCAGGGCATCCCCGGGCAACCGGTCGTCGCGAACGGGCGAACGTTCACCGTCGGGTGGGGCGGGACCGTTCGCGCGTTCGACGTCACGACGGGCGTGGAACGCTGGTCCGCGGACGCACCGGGACGGTGCGTTGCCGCGCCAGCGGTCGCCAACGGCGTCGTGTACGTCGTGACGACGTCGGTGACGGCGGCGTACGAGATGGGGAACGGGACGGAACTCTGGTCCGTCGACCGCGGCGGGTTCGCCGCACCGACCGTCCACGACGGGACCGTGTACGTCCCCGGCGCGTCGCCGGGAATGGGCGAATACGACGACACGTTCGAACCGACGGCGATCGCGGCGCTTTCGGCGGCCGACGGGAGCGCCGAGTGGACGGCGAACGCGGACGCGCTCCTCGACACGACCCCGGCCGTCGCGGACGGAACGGTCGTCGTCGGGACGGAAGCCGGCGTCTGGGCGCTCGACCCCGAATCCGGCGACACCACGTGGAAGACGACGATTTCGGAGGGTCACTCGTCGACCGTGACGGTCGCGGACGGCGTCGCGTACGGCCAGTCCGACGGGACGATGTACGCCATCGACGTCGCGAGCGGCGACGTGTCCTGGACGCGAGATATCGGGTCGACGCCCGCGCCGCGTGCGGGCTCGGGCATCAATCCGCCTCGTTGGTTCGCGGACGCCGTCTTCTCGGCTGCCGTTCGCGACGGGGTCGTGTACGCCACGATCCACGATCCGACGGACGAGTACGAGGACAACTCCCTGTACGCGTTCGACGCAGCGGACGGGTCGACGCGCTGGACGTCCTCGGGAACGCCCTGGGAGACCGGGGGCGGGCACGTCCTGAACGCGCCGACGCTCGCGAACGACGAGGTGTACGTGCTCTGCCAGACGAGCGTCGACGACGAGAACGACGACCTGTTCAACGCGGCCGACCCGTACGTCCTGCTGTCGCTCGACCCCGACGATGGGACGGTGGCTGGAACGCACGTCTTCCTCGACAACACGGGCGACGCGGGGTCGGCGCTCCAGGCGTTCTCGCCGGTGACGATCGTCGACGACCGGTTGCTGTTCACGACGTTCATCGAGAACGGACTGCCGTCCGCGGGCCTGCAAGCGTACCGGCCCCTCGACGAGATAGACCGGGCGCCACCGAAGGAGGTGACGGTCGAAGCGACCGGCGATCCGACGAAGTGCACGGAGACCACGCTCACCGTGGACTTCCCGGAGAACCTCGATCACTACGACCGCCACACGGTCGTTCGGTGGACCGTCGACGGCGACTATCGCGGGACTGCACGAGGGTTCTATCACGGCACGGAGGCCGCGTTCGACCTCGCGGCTGGCGAGCACACGGCGTCGGTGACCGCGGTCGACCGCTGGGGTCGCTCGGCGAGCGCATCCACGGAGTTCACGGTCGCCGCGGAGTGTGACCCGAAGACCGAGAGCGTCGGCATCGACGTCCAGACCGACGACCCGATGGTCGGCGAACCGGTCGAGTTCCGCGCGGTCGTCGAGGGCGACGACGACCTGACGTACGAGTGGGACGTCGCGTGCGGGTCCGAGATAGACGCAACCGGCCGCGAGGCGTCGTACACGTTCGACGAGGCCGGCGACTGGGGCATCCACCTGCTCGCGACGGACGAGGACGAGGAGAAGACCTTCGAGGCGTACACGACCGTGGTCGTCGACGACGCCGGCTGACGCGACCCGCGACGACGCCGGCTGACGCGGCCCGCGACGACGCCGGCTGACGCGGCCCGCGACGACGCCGGCTGACGCGGCCCGCGACGACGCCGGCTGATGCGGCCCTGGACGACGAGAGCTGACGGTGCAACGACCGGTCGGAACGACAGGACGCCCGGAGCCCTGAAAATCCAAGTCCTTTGGTGACTCTCCCGGTGTTTACGCCCGGGATAGTATCGATTACGAGAAATATAGTATTTCAACCCCAAGACGACGTTCGGCTTGCATGTCCGACGATTCCAGTGACACGACGAGTCGGCGTCGATTCCTGACAGCGACCGCGGCGGTCGGTGGCAGTGCACTCCTCGGCACTCGCTACGCGGGTACGGCCGCTGGCGGAGGCGCTGGGCGGTCCCGTTCGTCGGGCCGTACTGACATCGACGGCGACACCCTGGTGACGGACTGGAAAGCGCCGACACCGAACTACGGCTCGAAGGCGAGCCCGGTCGTCGCCGAGGTCGACACGGACGCGTACACGGGCGGCGTGGTGTACGACGCCCCGGTCGACGTCGGCGTCCGCGCGTACGCACTCGAGGACGGGACGCCGCTCTGGGAGACCGAGCTCGAGGGCCTCGTCGGCGAAGGCCCGACGGTCGAGGACGGCGTCGCGTACGTCGCCACGGACGGCGAGACGTACGCGCTCGACGCCGCGACCGGGAGCGTCCTGTGGTCGTACGAGATGGGCGGCAGCCTCGGGATCGCGGTCGGCGAGGACCACGTGTACGCGCCGACCGGCCGGTCCGCCATGCAAGGCAGCACCGATTACACGCCAGAAGCGGTCGAACGAACGCTGCGCGCGTTCGAGAAGGCCGACGGGACGGTCGCGTGGGAGCGGTCCTTCGGTGGGACCGACACGACCGCGCCGGACGAGTTCAAGACCCAGCCCGTGCTCGTCGACGGCGAACTCGTCGTCGGCGGCGCCATGGGACTGGTCGGCGTCGACCCCGCGTCCGGCGAGACGAACTGGCAGCAGTTCGACTACGTCGACTCGATGACGGTCGCGGACGGCGTCGCGTACTGCGTGACCGGCGACGAGCAGACGCTGACAGCATTCGATCTCGCCTCGAAGGAGCGCCAGTGGACGGCGGACGTGAAAGGCAGCGACCCGCTGTACCACGACGGGGCGGTGTTCGTCGCGCAGCAGGCGTTCGGGACGGCGTTCGATGCGGAACTCCAGGAGGACGGCGTCAGCGCGGTCGACGCCGGGACGGGCGAGGTCCGCTGGCAGCGCAACACGTGGGCGGAGGCGACGGTCCCCGGTGATTTCGCGCTCGTCCCGACGACGCCCCCGACGGTCGCGAACGGGCAGGTCGTCGTCGGCGCCGCGAACACCAGCGGGCCGACCTCCGAGCACGCCGCCATCTTCGGCCTCGACCCAGAGAGTGGGGACGTGGAGACGCACTGGTGGGCGCCGATCTCCGAGGACATGGACGCCGAAGGCGCGTTCCTCTCGCGATGGCTCGGTGGCGCACCGACCGCGGTCGACGGGCACCTGCTCGTCTCCAGCTACGACCCGACCGGGTACGCACCGCGGACGCAAGGCCTGTACGCGCTCGCGTGGAGCGACTCGCCACCGGGCGAGGGCCCCGCGGAACCCAGTCCCGTCCAGACCGGCGGCTGTAGCGTCGAGGACGGGCAGACGTCCGTCGGCGTCCAGCCGTACCCGGACCAGGACGACGGCTACGGGCAGGGGTACGCGTACGTCTGGGACGTCATGGACGACGGCGTGTTCGACGACACCGGTACGCGCGACGGCATGGTCCCGCTCCCGGACGACGCCACGGGGACGGTCACGACGACGGTCACGGTCCGCGACCGCTTCGGTCGGACCGCGACCGGGTCGCTCGACATCACCGTCGAGGCGGCGTGCGCGTCGTTCACGCTGACGGTGAGCCCGAAGACCGCCCTGACGGACGAGGAGTTCACGGGCCAACTCGAGGTCCGGAACGCGGACGCGAGCGAGTTCGACTACCACTGGGCGGTCGCCGACCAGTACGAGCCCGAGGGCGACACGTCGTGGACGACGTCGCTGTCGGCGCCCGGCACGTACACGCTCTCTGTGCGCGTCACGTCCGACGCGGGCTTCGACCAGACGTTCGAGACGGACGTGACGGTCCAGTGCCCGGACGACGCGTGACGACCTGACGTCGCTCGCGCCGCGACGCGCCCGGTTTCGCGAGTACCGCGTCGCCGTCAGGCGTCGTCGGCGGCCTCGAAGATGCGGTCGATGCGCGTCTGCGTGTCGGGGTGCGTGTTCGGGAAGAAGTCGTCGCTGAGGAGGACGACGTCGCTGAACCCGTGGAGGCCGCGACGGAGCGGCATCACGTACAGGGTCTCGACGGCGCCGTCTATCTCGCGGATGTCCCGGAGCGGCGCCTTCTGGAGTTCCTCGTCGAGTTTCGCGAGCGCACTGGCGAGCGCGTCGGGGTCGCCGGTGAGTTCGACCGCGCCGTAGTCCGCAGCGTATTCGCGGGTGCGGGCGAGCAGGAGGAGCGTGAGCGAGGAGAACACCCAGAAGAACGTGGAGATGGCGAGCGTGAGGACGGCGGTGAGTATCATGATGGCGACGAGGACGAGGATGGCGACGATGATGCCGCCGCCCTCGTCGTCGCCGCCGGCGTCACCCCAGGACCCGCCACTAGTGCTCGACCCGCTCGAACTCCCGAAGAAGGGGATGGGGAGCCACGAGTCCGAGCTGTCGTCGTAATACTCGTTCTCGTCCGCCTCGTCGTCGTCGCTCTCGAACGGCGACGTGAGTGCTTTCGCGAACGCGAACGCGACCGCTGGGAGGAGGTACCCGACGGACATGACGGCGCCGTCGCGGTTCGTGACGTGCGCGAGTTCGTGCGCGAGGACGGCGTGCAGTTCGTCCTCGGTGAGCGTGTCGAGGAGGCCGGTGGTGACGACGATGGTGGAGCTACTCGGCGTGAACCCGACGGTGTACGCGTTCGGGACCGAGGAGTCGACGATCTTCAGGTCGGGGGCGGGGACGTCCGCTTGCTGGGCGAGTCGGCGGACGGCCGCGTACAGCTCGGGGTGGTCGGCTTCGGGTGCGTCGACGGCGTTCGTCTCCGAGAGCGGGGACGCGTAGAAGTTCCTGACCGTCCCGATGGCGAGCCAGACGACGACGCCCGCGGGGACGAGGACGGCGACGAGCCCGATCTCGGACGCGAGGTCGAACCGCTGTGCCCACCACCCGACGAGGGCGGGGACGACGTACCCGTAGAGGACGGCGAGCGCGCCGACGAACGAGGCGGCGCAGACGACGAACAGCGCGATGGTCGCGAGCATCCGGCGACGGAGCGACGACTCGATGCGCGAACTCATAAGAACACCAACTGGTCCGCCGTAATTAATCCTGACGGACGCTCCGTCCCTGGTCCGGCTCCAGCCCCAGGAACGTCAGTCGTCGGCGTGTTCGAGCGTGACGCCGCGGGCTTCGTAGTCCTCGAGGAACGCGCCGGGGCCGCCGACGGTGACGCGGTCGCCGTCGACGTCGAGGACGAGCGCGTTCTCGACCGCGAACCGGCTGTTCGGCGGGTTCACGAGGCCCTGGCGGACGTCGACGACGCGACCGGTGAGTTCGCGGTAGCCGTCGTCGTCCTTGACGGGGCGGGCGTCGACGGTCGCGACGATCGGTTCGTCCTGGTTCTGGTATCTGGTGGCGGCGAACACGGCGTGCCGGAAGCTCTGGTAGTCCGTCGGAAGGGGTTCGGGGTCGGCGACGTGGGCTTCCTCCGCGATCGGCCAGTAGTTCCCGAAGAAGCTCCCGGTGAGGATGGGGACGAGTTGCTCTTGGGCGATGGCGACGGCCTGCTGGCCGGCGTTCGAGCGCGCGAGGAGTTCGTACGGCGCGAACAGCCCGAGTTGGGTGTCGACCGAGAAGAGGACGGGTGCGCGTTCGGTCCAGACGCGGACGACGCTCGCGGGCGCGACGTCGCTGGCGACGTCGACGGCGGTGGATTCGTCGCCCGTGAGCAGGAGGAACACGAGGACGTTCCGGTCGACGGTCTCGCGGAGTTCGTCCTCGATCTCGGGGAGGAGTTTCGCGGGCACGGAGAGCGTCACCTCGTCCTCGGCGCTCGCGAGGAACTCGCGGATGCGTTTGACGACCGTGGACTGGGCTTTGATGATCTCGAACTCGCGGCGTTCCTCGGTGACGCGGTTCCAGCGCGCGGCGAGGTCCGGGCCGAGCGAGGAGAGTTCGGCGCTCAGGCGTTCGACGACCTCCTCCGGTGGGTTCGCGCGGATGAGCGTCGGGACGGCGTGGTCGTTGACGTCGACGAACCCGCGGTCCTCGAGTTGCTCGCTGACGCTGTAGACGTAGCGCTTGGAGACGCCGGCGTCGTCGGCGATGGTGCTCGCCTTCGCCTCGCCGTGGTCGAGGATCGAGAGGTAGGTGTCTATCTCCTTCTCGGAGAGGCCGAGGCGTTCGAGTCGGTCCGTGAGTGACGTGTCCTCCATGATACCCCGTGGGTTTCTATCGTCACTCACGGCGACCCGCGCCTTACCGCTTTCGTGACGACCGCTTCCGGCGCGGTCGTCGGTGCTGGCTCGCGGCCGAGGCGTCAGTGCTGGATTGGCGCCGCGGCGTCGGTATCGGCCACCACCCGACACCGAATCTGAATCTATGAACGAATATTACACCAAGTTTTATGATTCGTCGGGCGGACGTTGAGACGATGAACCTGCGAGACTCGCTCCACGACCACGCACGGAACCGCGGCCACCCGACGCGGTTCCCCGGCGAACGCCGGACGACCTCCGGCCTGTTCTCCGGCCTCGACGGCCGCCTCGTGCACGTCGGACGGGACGGCCGCCTCCGGGACTTCTCCGCGCCTCTCCTCGACTGCGCGGGCCTGGCGACCGCGCGCGTCGGCGTCCGCGTCGACGGCGACGTCCGCTGGCTCGACGCGTTCGACGCCCGCACCCAGCGGTACGTCGACGACACCGCACTCGTCGAATCCACGTACGTCGACGGCGACGTCGAGGTCACGCGCCGCGACCTCACGCTCGACGCCACGCACCTCACGCACGTCGACGTCACCGGGTCCGCGGACGCGCTCGTCGTCTACTGCTCGTTCCGTCCGGACGGCCACGAGGCCCGCGTCGGCAAGCTCGTCTACGGCGACCGCGGCGTCGTCGAGACGTATCACCGCCACGAGCACGACTACCTCGCCTCCGCGACCGGGTTCGCGCACCTCGACGGCCGCCGGCCCGCGGACGCCGGGGACGTCCTCGAGCACGGCCCCCGCGAGCGCCCGCGGGACGTCGACCTGGACGCCTACGAGGAGAGTCGACTCGGCGGCGACGTCGTCGCAACCGCTCCGCTCGAGGACGGGACCGCGACCGTCGCGACCGCGCTCGAACGGGACGTCGACGACCGCGACGCCGCAGTCGACCGTGTCCGGGAGCGCGTCAGCGGCGTGGACGCCGCCTCGCTCGTCGAAACCGCACGCGAGCAGGCGGCCACCCTCGGCGACGGGGACGCGAGCGACACCGCGGACGCGAACGCCGCCGCGGACCTCCGCGCGCTCGCCCTGCTCTCGGGGCCGACCGGTGCCCGCGTCGCCGGCCCGGACTTCGACCCGCTGTACGCGAACTCCGGCGGCTACGGCTACACGTGGTTCCGGGACGACGCGGAGATAACGCGGTACCTGCTCGCGGTCGACCGCGAGCGCGAGCTCGGGCTCGACGACTGGCATCACCGCAGCGCCGCGCTGTACGTCGACACCCAGCTCGCGGACGGCTCGTGGCCGCATCGCGTCTGGCCGAGCGACGGCTCGCTCGCACCCGGCTGGGCGAACAGTCGCGTCGAGGGCGACGGCGACGACTACCAGGCCGACCAGACCGCGAGCGTCGTCTCCGCGCTCGCGGACTACCACCGGTACCGGCAGGCGACCGACGCCGACGCCGCGAGCGAGCGCGCCGACGCACCCGCACTGGACGCGGTCGTGGACGCCATCGCCGCGGGCGTGGACGTGCTCGACGACACCCTCGAAGCCGATGGGCTCCCGGGCGCGTGCCAGAACGCGTGGGAGGACATGACCGGGCGGTTCGCGCACACCGCGGCGACGTACCTCGCGGCGTACGCGAGCGTCGCTCGCGTCGACGCACCAGACGA
Source organism: Halorubellus litoreus (assembly GCF_037081675.1). Classification (GTDB taxonomy): domain Archaea; phylum Halobacteriota; class Halobacteria; order Halobacteriales; family Natrialbaceae; genus Halorubellus; species Halorubellus litoreus. Next base: position 526,019 of record NZ_JAZAQL010000001.1, read on the forward strand.
CTCGCCGGTGGACGCGGCGCACGCCGCCGCGCAGGCCGAGGTCGTCCTCGACGGCCTCGACGCGCTCTGGGTCGCCGACCGCGGCGCGTACGCGCTCCGGCTCGCCGACGGCACCGTCGACGACCGCCTGGACGCGAGCACGTTCGCGCTCGTCGACGCCGTCAGCACCGCCCACGAAGCAGGTATCGACGTCACGGCGCACCTGTCGCGGCTCGTCTCGCACACCGCGACGACGCTCGACGGCCTCGAACGCGAGACCGACGCAGTACGGGGCCTCGTCCGCTACGAGGGCGACGACTGGCGCCAGCGCGAACAGGACGCCCCGAAGGTCTGGACGGTGTCGACCGCGTGGGGCGCGGTCGCCGCCGCCGAACTCGCCGCGCTCCTCGAACGCGTCGACGGCCACGACGTCGCGGGGGCGGACAGGAGCGACTGGAACGCCGAGGACTTCGCCGAGAGCGCGGACGCGCTGCTCGCCGAACTCGACCCGGACGGGACGCTCTCGCGGAACGGCGACTACCTCCCCGAACAGGTGTTCGACGACGGCACCGCCGACAGCGCCACCCCGCTCGGGTGGCCCCACGCCATCCGGCTCGCGACCGCGACGAAGCGCCGCGAGACCGAGGCCGCGGTCGCCGTCGCCGAGGACGACTGACGCGCTCGCCGCTATCGAGCGCTGTTCGAGGACTGTTCGAGCGCTGTTCGAGGACTGTTCGAGCGCTGTTCGAGGACCGTTCGAGGACTGTTCGAGGACTGTTCGAGCGCTGTTCGAGGACCGTTCGAGGACTGTTCGAGGACTGTTCGCGGGCTGCTTCTGGAGAACGGAACCGATGGGCTCGCTTCGCGAGCGCCGCGTCGACCCTACTGGGCGGCGTGGGTCTGCTTCCGGCGTTCCTCGCGCGAGTGCGTCTCGCCGCTGTCGACGTCGAACAGCTGGACGCTGTCCTCGTCGAAGCGCACGGTCACCTCGTCGCCGGGTGCGGGTTCGATGCTGGAGTCGACGCGCGCGACGAAGTGCTCGGCGACGTCGAGCGTGAGGTAGTTGTCCGCGCCGACGGGTTCGACGACCTCGACGGTCGCGGTGATGCCGCCCCCGTCGTCGCCCGCGGCGTCGACCGCGACGTTTTCCGGGCGGATACCGAGCTCGAACCGGTCGTCGTCGGGCATCGCGCTCGCGAACGCGTCGCTGACGGGGTACTCGAAGCCGTCGCCGACGAGCGTCGTCCGGCCGCCGTCGCGGTCGACGGCGACCTCCGCGAAGTTCATGCTCGGACTGCCGACGAACCCGCCGACGAACGCGTTCGCGGGGCTCTCGTAGACGTCCGTGGGCGCGCCGACCTGCTGGAGTTCGCCCTCGTCGAGGATGACCATGCGGTCACCCATCGTCATCGCCTCCTCCTGGTCGTGCGTGACGTAGACCGCGGTGATGTCGAGTTCGTTCTGGAGGCGCTGAATCTCCGTGCGCATCGTCGTCCGGAGCTTCGCGTCGAGGTTACTGAGGGGTTCGTCGAACAGGAAGACGGCGGGTTCGCGGACGATGGCGCGCCCGAGCGCGACGCGCTGCTTCTGTCCACCCGACAACTCGTCGGGCGTCTTCTCGAGGAGGTCGGTGATGTCCATCATGTCCGCGGCCCACTCGACCTTCTCGCGGCGTTCGTCGGCGTCGAGGTCGGTGCTCATCCGGAGGCCGAACCCCATGTTCTGGGCGACGGTCTTGTGCGGGTAGAGCGCGTAGTTCTGGAACACCATCGCGACGTCGCGGTGGCGCGCGGTCTGTGCGGTGACGTCCTCGTCCCCGATGGAGATGGTCCCGGAGGTCGGTTTCTCGAGGCCGGCGATCATGCGGAGCGTGGTGGTCTTTCCGCACCCCGACGGGCCGACGACGGTGACGAACTCGCCGTCGTCGATGGAAAGCGTGAGGTCGTCGACGGCGACGATGGAGCCGGTGTCGTACTCCTTTCGGAGGTTCTCGATGCGAAGGCGAGCCATTACACTGTGTGGGTGCGTCACAATACAAAAGACTTGTGCAACTTCGTGAATTTGTGATTGATTATTTCGTAGTCTTTTTAGAGCGTGCGGTTCTTTCCCATGCCATGACTCGACCGCCACGCCCAGGGGCGCGCCGACGCACCGTCCTCTCGGCGCTCTCCACCGGCGCACTCGCCGGGCTCGCCGGCTGCGCCGGCACGGACGACGGCGAGGCTACCACGGACCCATCCACCATGCCAGACACAGCCACCACCGACACCGACGCGACCGAAACCCAGAGCGACGACGGCGACGACCAGCCGAACCGCGAACCGGCGACGCCGACGTGGACGACCGGCACGAAGTACGGCGTCGGCACCGTCGCCGACCACCACGCCGACGCACCGTCGAAGACGTGGTTCACGCTCACCGACGGCGCGCTCACCGAACCGCGCTTCCCGCGCGTCGACTGCCTGAACGCCCGCCACGTCTCCTTCGTCGTCACCGACGGCGACGGCTACGTCGCCCACACGCACGTCCCACCCGAGACCGATGATTCCGTCGAGCGCACGGTCGAGCCGACCGCGTCCGAAGCGCTCGCGTGGCGCCAGACCGCCACCGAGACCGGCGACGCGTACGACTGGACGCTCGCCGTCGAGCACGTCGCCGACCCCGACCGCGACGCCGTCGTCCTCGACGTCGCGTTCGAAGCGAGCGACGCGCTCACGCTGTACGTCCTCGCGGCGCCGACGCCCTCTGGACGCGCCGCCCACACCGCGGGCGAGCGCCGAGCAGTCCCGGACGGCAGCGGCCACGTCCTCACCGCGACCGAGACGGACCCGGACGGCGTCGCGGTCCGCGATAGCGACGACGAACCCGTGGTCGTCTCGCTCGCGCTCGCCGCCGACGACGGCGGGTTCGCCGACGCCGCCGTGCTCGAGGAGGCGAGCGCGGTCGCCGACGCGTTCGCCGACGACGGCGTTCTCCCCGACGCAGGCGCTGAAGATGAAGACGAAGGGATCGGAGCGGCCGAGGGCGTGCTCGAACTCGTCGGCGCGCTCGCGACCGATGCGACCGCGGCGAAGCGTACCGTCGCGCTCGGGTTCGCCGAGGACGGCGACGCCGACGCCGCGAGCGAGGTTGCCGCGACCGCCGCGAGAGACGGGTTCGAGCGCGCTCGCGAGGGGTACGTCGCGTCCTGGCGCGAGTACATCGCGGACGTCGTCGTCCCCGAGTCCGTCGCCAGCGACGAGGAACTCGCCGCACAGTACAACGCGGCGGCGATGGTCCTGAAGGCCGTCGAGGACAAAACCTATCGCGGGGCGAGCATCGCCAGCCCCTCCGTGCCGTGGGGCTCGGAGGTCAGCGCTCGCGACGCTGGCGACCACGGCTACAACTTCGTGTGGGCGCGAGACCTCTACCAGGTGTTCACGGCGTTCGACGCGCTCGGCGACCCCGAGAGCGCCGCCGAGCACCTCGAGTACGTCTTCGCCTTCCAGCACGACGGCGACGGGTTCCTCCCGCAGAACACGTGGGTAGACGGCCGGACCAGGTGGGGTGGCGAGCAGCTCGACGAGATCGCGTTCCCGCTCGTCATGGTCGACCAGCTCCGGCGCCGCCACGACTACGGGTTCGCCGACGCGGACTACGACTACGGCGCGTCGCGCGCGATGGCGGAGTACCTCGTGCACGGCGGCCCGCGCACCGAGCAGGAGCGCTGGGAGGAGGAGGACGGGTTCTCGCCGAGCACCATCGCCGCGACCGTCGCGGGCCTGGCGGCCGCGGCACGGCTCGCGGCGAGCGAGGGTCGCACCGAGGACGCGCTCGTCTATCGCGCGGTCGCCGACCACTGGCAGCGATCCGTCGTCGACTGGACCGCGACGACGACCGGTATCGACCCCGACGGCGACCTCGCGGCGGCGGACCGCGAGCACGGCGGGTCGGGGCGCGCGCCGTCGCCGGACGCGGAGACGCCGTACTTCCTCCGGGTTACGGACGACAGCGACCCTGACGACGGCGCGGGGCGGTCGCTCGCGAACGGCGGGCCGACGCTCGACGAGCGCGGTATCGTCGACGCCGGGTTCCTCGAACTCGTCCGCCTCGGCGTCCTCCCGCACGACCACCCCGTCGTCGAGCACTCGCTGGCGGTCGTCGACGACACCATCCGCGTCGAGACGCCGAACGGCCCGGCGTGGTACCGGTACAACGGCGACGGCTACGGCGAGGTCGGGACCGGCGGTCCCGACGAGGACCCCGCCGTCGACCCCGGGACGCCGTGGTCGGTGACCCACGCCGGCCGCGGGCGCCTCTGGCCGATACTCACCGGCGAGCGCGCGGAGTACGAGCTGCTCGCCGGCACCGAGTCCGGGGACCTCGCGCCCGAGCGCCTGCTGCGGGCGATGCAGGGGTTCGCGAACGACGGCCGGATGATACCCGAGCAGGTCTGGGACCGCGAGGAGTCGACCGCGTACGGCTGGGAGTTCGGGGAAGGCACGGCGAGTGCGACGCCGCTCGCGTGGAGCATGGCCGGGTTCGTGCGTCTCGCCCGGTCGCTCGACGCCGGGACGCCCGTGGAGCGACCGCGGGCGACGGCGAGTCGGTACGTCGAGGACGATGGTGCGCCCGAACCGCCGGCGCTCTCGGTCGACTGGCCCGACAGCGTCGTCGACACCGCTGAGGTCGAGCTCTCGGGTGAGACCGAAGCCGTGACGCTCTTGGTCCGGACTCCCCAGGAGACGGTACGTGTCGACCCGAGCGACGGTTCGTTCGCGGCGACGATTCCGCTGGAGAGCGGTCGCAACCCCATCACGGTCGTCGCCGCGGACGAGGGCGCGCGCGGCGACCGCGGCCTGGCGGCCGCCCAGCGGACGATATCCTACGTCGAGTAACCGGACTCGGCCGGTCGCGAGTTCGTCGACCGCACAGCATTCCCCTTCGAGTCCAACAGGGTCGCAGCCGTCTCGTTCGTCCCCCTCAGCGTCGCAGCCGTCTCGTTCCTGGCCGTCGGCGTCGCGGGTTCGATGCGCGCGCGAGGGCGCGCCGTGTGGCCGCGGCCGACGTGAACGCCATCGAACCCCCAGTATCGGGGGTCGAACCGCCCGATTGCTAGCGCGGGTGACAGCAGCTAGCAGGGGACCGGCGGGTTGTGAGACGTTCGCACCCAAAGGACTAAATACGCGAACACATATTTCATCATAGATTCAGGCATGAGTGACCAGAGACGGGAGTTCCTGAAGAAGACGGCAGCACTGACCGCGCTCACCGGCGTTGCGGGCTGCGTGGGCGTCTCCGAAACGACCGAGACCAGCGCACCCACCGAGGGCGACGGCGGCGACGGCAACTCCGGCGACGGCGGCTCCGGCGACGAGTCCACCACGACCACCGAGGAAGAGGGACTCAGCGTCGTCGAACCCGAGAACTCCGGCGGCACCGCCGAACTCTGGCACGCACGCCGCGAAGCCGAGAAACGCAGCCTCGAAGCCCAGATCGAGACGTTCAACGGCGAGTACGACCAGCAGGTCAAACCCAGCGAGATCGCGGAACTCGGCACGAAGACCGAGACCGCCATCCCCGCCGGCAAAGGCCCGCACTCGTTCGACCACGCCCACGACTGGGCGGGCAAGTACTACCAGAACGGGTGGGTCGTCGACGCCAGCGACGACCTCCGCGTCGACCCCGACGAGTACTTCACGTCGACCGGCGCGGACGCGACGCAGTTCGACGGCGCGACCGTCGGCCTCCCCTACGCCGCCGAGACCGTCGGCCTCGTCTACAACACCGACATCGTCGACGAACCGCCGGAGACCTTCGAGGAGATGAAGAGCATCATGGACGACTACCACGCACCGAGCGACGGGAAGTACGGCCTCAGCTACCCCGTGAACTCGTACTTCCAGAGCGCGTGGATGCACGCCTTCGGCGGGTTCTACTACGACGACGCCAACGACGAACTCGGCCTCACGAACCAGGAGACGGTCGACGGCCTCGAGTTCATCGTGAACCAGCTCGCGCCGTACATGCCGGACTCGCCTGACTACGGCGCACAGGCGGAGGCGTTCAAACAGGGTCGCGCACCGTTCGCGATCAACGGCCCGTGGTTCCTCGGCGGCGCGCGCGACGCCGGCGTCAGCCTCGACGTCACGTCGTTCCCGACCGTCGACGGCAACGAACCGTCGCCGTACACGGGCGTCAAGCTCCTGTTCTTCTCCAAGCAGATGGGCGAAGGGAAGGACGCGAACGCGACCGCGAGCCGCGAGTTCATCGAGTGGTACACCACGAACCCCGACGTCCTCAAGGGCCTCGCCGACGAGCACGCGTACATCCCCGTCCACAAGGAGCTCGCGGAGAGCGACGACCTCTCCCCGACCGTGAGCGGGTACGCGAGCGCCGTCTCGCAGGGCATCCCGATGCCGACGAACCCGAAGATGCAGGGCGTCTGGGGGCCGACCGACGGCGCACTCAAGCGCGCGTTCAACGGCCAGCAGACCCCGAAGAAAGCGCTCGAGCAGGCCGAGACGGAAGTGCGCGAGAACTGGAACAGCTAGAGGGATGGAGAACGCCAACCGCACCGACTACCGAGAACGCACCAGCAGCGTCCAGCGCTGGGTGCGCGAGAACGCCGGCCTGTTCCTGGTCCTCCCGGGCCTGTTCCTGTTCTCGGCGTTCATGTTCTACCCGATCCTGTACCTGCTGTACCTCTCGTTCATGCGGGCGACGAACGCCCCGCCGACGAGCATCCACGCGGGCAACGAGCAGTTCATCGGGCTCGAGAACTACGTCACCATCCTCGCGGACCCGAGCTTCTGGAACAGCATGGGCGTCACGTGGCTGTTCGTCGCGACGAGCGTCGCACTCAAGCTCGCGTTCGGTATCGCGGTGGCGCTCGTCCTCACGAGCGACCGCGCTCGCGGGAAGCGCTTCATGCGGTCGCTCGTCATCCTCCCGATGGGACTCCCCGCGGTCTTCTCGATCACGGTCTGGTCGAAGATCTTCGACAACGCCCGGTACAGTCTCGCGAACAAGGTCCTCCTGAACCTCGGGTTCGAGAAGGTGAGCTGGATGACCGAACGCTGGCTCGCGTTCCTCACGTACAACGTCACGGAGGTCTGGCTCGCGTATCCCTTCATCGTCATCATCACGGTGAGCGCGCTCCAGGACGTCCCGGACGCGCTCCACGACGCGGCGAAGGTCGACGGCGCCGGCTATCTCGCGCGATTCCGGCACGTCACCCTGCCCGCCATCAAGCGCCCCGTGATGTTCGGCGGGATACTCACGGCCGCGGCGTCGTTCCAGCAGTTCCTCATCCCGTTCATCTTCAACGACGGCGGCCCGGGCGAGGCGAACTCGCTGCTCATCCACTACGGGTACACGGAGGCGTTCGGGAACACGTCGCCCGCGTACGGGAAGGCGGCGTCGATCATGATGCTGACGCTCCTGTTCATCGGCGCGTTCATGTGGTTGAACGTGAAGAAGGGGAAGCTCGCCGACGGGGTGGGTGACCGATGAGTCTCCTCGGGCGCGTCGCACGGTCGGTCGCGAGCGACGCGAAGACGGTCGCGTACTCGCCGATAGCCGCGTACGAGCACACGCGGTACACCGTCACCGGGATGCGGACCGGTGACGTCGACCCGGCGGACGTCGCGATGTCCGTGGTGTCGACGGTCACCGCGCTCGTCGTCGTCTCGCTCCTCCTGTTCCCGATCTACTGGGTGCTGAAGCTCGCGCTGAGCGGCGGGAGCGCGTCGCTGTTCGCGACGAACATCAACCTGCTCCCGACGGACCCGAGCCTCCAGACGTTCGTCTGGGTGCTCGGCGACCTCATCCTCCCCGGGTACAAGGTCTCCGTCACGATTCCGGGCCTCGGGTACGACGTCTTCGTCAGGACGCCGGAGCTCGTGTTCTTGGACGCGAGCGCGCACGGCGTCGAGTACCCGAGCGAGTTCAAGCGCTACCTCTGGAACTCGATGACGGTCGCCGTCCCGACGGTGTTGCTCGCGATGAGCCTCATCGTCCCGGGCGCGTACGCCCTCTCGCGCCGGCAGTTCATCGGTCGCGGGAAGCTCCTCTACGGCTACGTGCTGTTCACGCAGGTCGGCGGCGGCATCGGTATCGCGAGCCTCATCGCGCTGTACGCGCTGTTCGTGCAGGTCGGCCTGGACGCGAACAAGCTCGCGCTCTCGGTGTACTACGCCGCGACCGCGGTGCCGTTCAACACGTGGCTCCTGAAGACGTACATGGACGGCATCCCGAAGTCCTACGAGGAGGCGGCGTACGTCGACGGCGCAAGCCCGCTCCGGGTCGTCTGGGAGGTCGTGCTCCCGCTGTCGAAGGCGGGGCTGGCGACGGTCTTCATCTTCACGTTCCTCGCGGGCTGGACGGAGTTCATCGTCGCCCAGACCATCCTGGCGACCGACCAGTACACGCTCCCCGTCGGACTCTTCCTGCTGGTGAGCGAGTACTCGACGCCGTGGCCGAAGTTCTCGGCGTTCGCGTTGACGTTCGCGCTCCCGATCATGCTCGTCTACCTCGGCGCGCAGCGGTACATCGAGGACGGACTGAGCTTCGGCGGCGTCGAAGGCTGAGGCCTTCGACCGCCACCGAATCGCGGAGATCGACGGCCGCGCCGCACGCGACCGAAACGAAACCGCGTCGCACGCGGCCGAAATCGCATCGCACGCGGCCCACACCCGACGCGCGTCGGTCCGCGGCCGCGAACCACACGCGGTCGACCTCGCCACGGGTCGACCCCATGCCACCACTTCTGACGGACGACCCCGACCCGCCGCCAGTGACGATGTCGTCACTCCTCGACGACGTCGACGCCGTGGAACGCGAAGCGCGCACCGCCGAATTCGCTCTCGCCGAGCGAGACGGTCCAGCCGTGCGCGTCCGCGATCTCGCGGACGATGGCGAGCCCGAACCCGGTGCCCTCGTCGTTCGTCGTGAACCCGTGCTCGAAGACGTCGTCGCGTTCGCTGTCGGGGATGCCGGTGCCGTCGTCGTCGACGAACAGGAGCGCGCTCGCGGTGTCGACGCCGACGCGGAGGCGCGTGGCGTCGCCGTGTTCGATGGCGTTCCGGAACAGGTTCTCGAACACCGTTCGGAGGCGTTCGGGGTCCGCGAGCACGTGCGGGGCGTCCCGGTCGACGTCGAGTTCGGCGTCGGGCGCGTCGACGACGCGCCACGCCTCCGTCGCGGTCGCGGGCAGCGACGCCGGTTCGGGGTCGTCGACGACCTCGCCGTCTCGCGCGAGCGTCAGGACGTCCTCGATGAGCGCCGCCATGCGGTCCAGGCTCGTCGCGATCTCGTCGACGGTCGCGTCGTCCGCGTCGCCCGCGGCGAGCACCTCGAGGTGGCCTTGCGCGACCCCGAGCGGGTTCCGGAGGTCGTGACTGACGACGCTCGCGAACTCCGAGAGCCGTTCGTTCTCGCGCTCCAACCGCCGTTCGCGCTCGTGGCGCTCCAGCTCGTACCGCACCCACGTCCCGAGGAGTTCCACGAACGTCTTCTCCGCGTCCGTGAACTCGCGGGCGTGCTCGGTGTCCGCGAAACAGAGCGTCCCGTACAGCTCGCCGTCGACCTCGACCTTCGTGCCGACGTAGCACGCGAGGTTCCAGCGTTCGTACGCCGGGTCGTCCCGCCACTCGTCGGCGGCGTCCGCGACCGCGAGCGTCTCCTCGGCGGCGATTGTGCGCCGGCAGTACGTCGTCGACATCGGCTCGGTCGCGCCCGGCTGGAGGCCCGGGTGCGCGCTGTCCGCGGCGACGACCTCGAACTCGTCGTCGATCGCCGACAGGAACCCGACGTCGACGTCGAAGCGCTCGCACCCGAGTTCGAGGAGCGCTTCGACCTTCGCCTCGAAGTCCATCTCGGGGTTCGAGGTGAGTTCGACCATCCGGCGGCGCGCGCGCTGGGCGGCCACCTGCTCGGTGACGTCGTCCTGAATGCCGACGTAGTGCGTGACGTCGCCGTCGTCGTACACGGGCGCGACCGTCACTCGATTCCAGAACCGCGTCCCGTCGACGCGATAGTTCCGGAGTTCCACGGTCTCCGAGTAGTCCTCGTCGATGGCGGCGCGGAGCGCCGCGACCCCCTCGGGGTCGGTGTCGTCGCCCTGCAGGAACCGGCAGTTCCGCCCGAGCGCGTCCGCGGCCGCGTAGCCGGTGATGGTCTCGAACCCGCGGTTGACGTACACGAGCGATTCGTCGGGGTCGTCGGCGTCCGCGACCGTGATGCCGACGCCAGCCTGGTCCATCGCGGCGGCGCGGATGTCGCGGTCCTCGCGGACGCGTTCCGCGGCGATGCGGTCGGTGACGCGAGCGCGCAGTAGCGCGTGCTCGTGGTCGGCGCTCGCGGGAACGTAGTCGACGCCGTCGGTCGTGGCGAGGTCGCGGACGCGACCGGGGTCGCGTCCGTCGGCGGTATCGTAGTAGACGACGGGGAAGTCGGGGGCGACGTCGGTCGGATCGCACGGCGCCGTAGGGGTCAGGACGAGACAGTCCGCGGTCCCCGCGTCGACGTCTTCCAGGAGGGTGGACGGGTGGACGCGACGGACGTCGAGCGTGAACGTCGAGTTCTCGATGGGCGCGCCCGCGAGCGCCGTCTCGAGGTCGGCGTCGGCGACGAGCACGGTCGGCGTGCCGGTCTCGATGGCGTGGTCGACCATCCCGTCATCGCCTCCGCGTCGAACTCGACCGGTGGGGGTGAGTGTACCGGTGGGGGTGAGTGTACCGGTGGGGGTGAGTGTACCGGTGGGGGTGAGTGTACCGGTGGAGGTGGGTGTGTCGGTCCGCGCGTGGCGCAGGCACGACTGTGGTGGGCGGCCCCGTCGCGGCGCGGGAGGCGCAGGCGCGACGACGCGAGGACGCCCGACGAACGGCTATCACACGTTCGCGGACGACCCGGGGACAGTAATGCGCTTCGGCCAGCGAACGCCTTCGACGCACGACGCCGACTCGAACCCGAGCGACGCGACGCCCGCAACGGCCGTTCGAGAACGCGGCCACCGTCGCAGTCAGTCAGTCGGTCAGTGTCACTCTCGAGAACGCGGCCACCGTCGCAGTCAGTCAGTCCTCGACGGGAGCGTGCGCGCGCCGCGTCGTGTCGACGCCCTCGTCGGCCGCCCACGCCGTGAGTGCGTCGAGCATCCCCGCGATCTCCGCGTACGTCTCCTCGAGTTCGTGGACGTTCCGCCCGGAGTCCAGGAGTTCGGTCCCCATGTGGTGGACGACGTTCCCGTAGTGCGCGACCTGATTCCGGAGGTCGCGGACGTCTGTGAGCGCGTCGGCGACCGCCTCCCCGTCGTCGTACCCGAGGCAGTCGACGACGGCGTCGCACTCGACGGCGGCCTGCTGGAGCTGCCAGAACGTCGTGTAATCTATCTCGCGGAGCTGGAGGTCCGCGTCCGCGTACGACTCGAACTCCTCGATGACCGCGTCGTACTCGGATGTCTTGCCTGCGCCTTCGCGTTGCAGCATCGAGAGCGTCCCCTGCCAGTTCGCCTCCGCGTCGACGAGGTCCCGGAGCCGCATCTCGAGTTCGCCGATGCGCGTGTAGAGGAACGCGTGCGCCGCGGGCTTGTTCAGGTCCGAGCGCGTGACGATGCCCGCGACCCGGCCGTGCCAGCCGACGAAGTAGAACGGCTCGGCCTCGAGTTCGACGACGAGGTCCTCGAACCCGAGGTCGGGCGAGAGGAGGTTCGAGAGGTCGATGCGGTCGGCGTGCTCGTAGACCCTGTCGTCGGGTGATTCCTCGCGGACGACCGCGAGGTCGTCCCGAGTCACGTAGAGGTACGGCGGGTCCTCGCGCCGCAACGGTGCGGCGGTGTACCCGTTCTCGACGAGCCAGTCGTGGACGTCCGCGACGCTCGCGCCGGCCCCCGCCGCGTCCGGGTTCCGCGTCATGAGCTCGCGGACCGTCACCTGCTCCTGGTGACCGAACATTACCAGTCATCTCGACGCCACGTCACTATGATTGTTCCCTAGCCGTTCCGGGTGACCCCGGTTGCGTCCTGGACCGCGACGTGGCGGCGAGCCCTCGTGCGTGAGTCGTGCACGAGCCACGTAGGGCTTTTCAGGTACGGGTGCTACTGGCTGTCGTGCAATCGAGAACCCGACGGTCCGTGCTCGCCGCGACCGCGAGCCTCGCCGCGGGCGGGCTCGCGGGCTGCCTCGATTCGAGCGACGGCAGCGGCTCGACCCGCGGCGGCGAGACCACCGGCGGCGATGGAACCGCCACGTCCGGCGGCACCGACCCGTCCTCGACCCCGGCGGACGTCGGCCTCCCGACGCGCGAGGAGCCCTTCCACGTCCCGGATTCCGCGAAGCGTCTCCGCGAGAACGTCGTCGGCGGCGGCCCCGGCAAGGACGGTATCCCGAGCGTCGACGACCCCGAGTTCGAGCCCGTAAGCGACGTCGGCGACCGCATCAACCCCGGGATGCCCGTGTTCGGCGTCGAGGTCGACGGCGACGCGAAGGCGTACCCGCAGTACGTCCTCGTCTGGCACGAGATCGCGAACGACGTCGTCGGCGGCCGCCCGCTCGCGGTGACGTACTGTCCGCTCACGGGAACCGCGATGGCGTTCGAGCGCGGCGACGTCGAGTTCGGCGTCAGCGGGCGGCTCGTGAACTCGAACCTCGTGATGTACGACCGCGCGACGGACTCGCGGTGGCCGCAGGTCATCGGGACCGCCATCGACGGCGACTTCGAGGGTGCGAGCCTCCGGCAGGTACCGACGACGTGGACGACGTGGGAGCGGTGGCAGGCCGCGAACCCCGACGGCAAGGTGCTCACCGAGGACACCGGGCACGTCCGGAACTACGGCCGCGACCCGTACGGCGACTACAACCCGACGCGCGGCTACTACGAGTCCACGAACTTCCTGTTCGCGCCGATCCGCGAGAGCGACCGCCTGGAGCCGAAGGCGGTCGTGCACGGCGTCCGCTCGGGCGACGGTGCGTTCGCGGCGTCCGAGGCCGTGCTCCGCCGGGAGCGCGTCGCCGCGGGGAGCGCCGGGTCGCTCGACGTCGTCCTCGTGTACGATCCCGCGTTCGCGGCGGGCGTTGCGTACGCGAACCCCGACGGCGCGAGCGTCGAAGCGGACGGCGACCGCTACCGCGTCGACGGCGGCGAGCGGGTCGCTGCCGGCGACCTCCCGCTCGAGCGGCTCCCGAGCTTCGACGCGATGTTCTTCGCGTGGTACGCGTTCTACCCGGACAGCGAGTTCGTGCTCGCGGACGAGGACGCCAAGTCCCCGAGCGAGGTGCGTGCACGATGAGCGATGCCGAGGTGGACGCGACCAGCGAACCCGGGGGAACCCCGCGATGAGCGAGGCGACGGTGACGCGGTCGGTGCCGCGGCGTGCGCGCCGCGTCGCGAGTCGCACCCGGCGCGCGCTCGGCCTCGTTCGCTCGCGTCGCGACGGTCGCCTCGCGTTCGGGGGCGGCACCCTCGCGTACCTCCTCGTGTACATGGTCGCGACCGGCGCCCTCTCGGTCGGTCGCCCGGTCGGATTCGACGTCGTTGTCGCCAGCGACCCGCTCGGCAAGCTGTTCGCGCGAACCGGCCCGGTGAGCTTCGAACCGCTCGCGCTCGTCGACCTCGGCCTCGCGCGCGTCCTGCTCGCCCCCGGCGACCTCCTTCTGGGTACCGGGCTCGCCGCGCTCGTCGGCGCGAACCTCGCGCTCACGTACCTCGCGGTCGTCCAACCGAAAGCCTGCGGCATCGACACTGGCGCGGGCGTCCTCGCCGCCGTCCCCGCGCTCCTCTCCGGGACCGCGTGCTGCGGGCCCGTCGTCCTCCTCGCCGTCGGCGTCACCGCCAGCGGCGCGCTCGTCTCGCTGTTCGCGTGGCTCGTCCCCCTCGGCGCGCTCAGCCTCCTCGCGAGCCTCGCGTACGTCGCCGGGAAGATAGCCGTCTGAACGACGGTCGAGTCAGGGGGCGGCTATATGACGGTCCCGCCGGAATTTCGACCGTCCGCCATGTTCCGGCGCGGTTCGAGCCCTCCACCCAGTCGCACCGCCACCGAACGAGCCGCGACGTCGCCGTTCGCGACGACACGCTCCGGAGTCGTCGCCCTCGCCCTGGTCGCGCTCGTCGCCCTCGCGGGCTGTAGCGGCGCTCCGACGACCACCGACGCCCAGACGACCACCGACGCCCCGGGGCCGACGGACGCGGCCCCCGCGACGAACGCGACCGCAACCACCGCACCCCCTTCGACGACGGACGCACCCACGACGCGGGCGACGACGGACCGCGAGTCGACCACCACGCCCGGCGACCACGACGGGAACGACACCGCGTCGTTCCGGATTCCGGTCCGGGGGAACGGGACGCTGCCGTTCGACCACAACGAGACGTACGCGCGGACGATGACGCTCCTCGGGCTCGACGACCCCGTCGACCCGCCGAGCCAGATATACCTCTACCGGCCGGCGACGCCCTGGCAGCCGACCGTCTCGGACCCGTTCGCGCTGACGCTCATGGACGCCCGCGAGTCCTCGAACTTCTCGCGAGAGACCCGCACCGGCCTCAGCCTCGCGCTCTCGGGGACCGAGTCCAGGACGGACCTCGAGTTCACGGTCGTCCACGAGTACGTCCACAACGCGCAGTTCGCGCGCATCCAGGACACCCCGACGTGGGACACGACGTTCTCGGACGCGTACCAGCGGCATCGCGCCGCCGCCGCCGTCGTCGAAGGCGCGGCGTCGTACGTCGCCCTCGAGTACCTCGCGCGCTACGAGAACCGGAGTCGCGCCGCCGTGGTCGCGGAGACCGACGGCTACCGGAACGCGTCGCCCGCCGGCAAGTACGCGTGGGCGCCGTACCACTTCGGGCGCGAGTACGTCGCCGAACGCGTGGACTCGCCCGCCGATCACTGGCGGCTCTACGAGGAGCCACCGCAGACGACCGAGGAACTCATCCACGGCCTCGAACCCGGGTCGGAGCCACCGAAGCCGCTGTCGGTGACGGTCGACGCGGACGCGTGGTCGGTCGAGGAGCGCGAGACGCGCGGCGAGCTGTTCGCGCGCGTCGTGCTCGCGAGCGAACTCGCCGAACCGAAGGCTGCCCGTGGCGCGGCGGGCTGGGGGAACGACGAACTCGTCGCGTTCTCGAACGGGAGCGAGCGAGCGTTCGCGTGGACGCTCCGGTGGGACGACGCCGCGAACGCGACCGAGTTCGTCGACGCCTTCGGCGCGGCGACGAACGCCCGCAGTCCCCGGTCGGACGGCGGGTGGACGGTCGACGACACCCGGATACGGCTCGTGCGCGTTTCGCCCGAGACCGTCGTCGTATTCACCGGCCCGGGGTCGTTCGTCGACTCGGCGACCGCGACCGGGAGCGACGGGAACGTCACCGTCGGCGGCCCCGCTGCGGGCCAGTCGCCGGCGTCGCGAGCACGAGGTCAGGCCTGGTACGCGTCGCTGACGTAGGACTCGATGTCGCGGACGCGGTCACGGTCGAACGTCCAGAACCCGCGCCAGTGGCCGTCGTCGTCCTCGACGCACACGAGCGCGGCGTGGTCGGCGTCCGACCCGTCCGGTGGGACGAACACGACGAACCAGACCGCGTCCAGGTTCGGATGGTTCGAGTGCGCCGACAGCGAGCTCTCGGGCGTCCAGTCGCCGACGCCGTAGACGTTCGCGTCGAGGTCGGTCTCGGCGAGCGTCTCGTACACCGTCTTCGTGCCCTTCTCGTCGTCGATGCGTGACAGCCGCTGGAACCCCGAGTGGATGCGGCCCGCGCCCTCGCGGTACGCGAGCGCCTCGATGAACCGCGATATCTCGATGAGGAGGAACTTCTCCTTGCGCGTCGACGGGTACCCTTCTGCGTTGAACGGGACGTCGGCGAGCTCCGCGAGCACCGCGGGCGTCTCGACGTCGGCGAGTTCCCGGGACCCGGTGATGTAGATGTCGGAGTTCACGAACAGGACCGCGTCGCCGACGTCGTCGAGTTCGGACTCCGCGACGCGCTCGCCGTCGCGCGTGAGGACGACGAGGTTCTCCTCGCCGCCGTCGGTGAGCGCGGTCTCCACGTCGACCGGCTGGCGCTCGAAGAGGTCCTCGAACATCCCAGTGACGTGCTCGTTCCCGGCCCCGCTCACGTTCACCACGGTGAGGGACACGCTGGGGGCGTCCAGTTCGTCGACGAAGTCCGCCAGTTGCATTCGATACGTACCAGGGAACGGATTCACAAGTACCTTGCCGCCGGTTCGAGCCTCGATATCGGCGGGACCGCTCTGCCGCCGGTTCGAGCCTCGACGTCGGCAGGACCTTCGGTCGGTCCGCGGCGGCGCGGTCAGGAGAGCTCGTCGACGAACCCCCACTCCTCGGCGCGGCGTTCGGCCTCGGCGCGGGCGTCCTCGCGGAGTTGTTCGACGCGGTCCTCGTTCTCGAGGAACGATTCGAGGGGGTCGTCCGCGGCGTCGTGCCCGGGGTGGTCGGCTTGGGCGCGGTCGCGGGCGGCGGCGGCGAGGTCGTGGTCGCCGGTGAGGACGCGCGCCGGTTCGCCGGGAGCGACCGCGAGCGCGTCCGCGCCGTCGGCGTCGTGCACGTCCGCGAGCGCGTCCGGGTCGACCGCGCGACGTTCCGCCTTCACGGGGCCGGGGCCGGCGAGGTCAGCGAGCGCGTCCGCGCCACCGCGCTCGGTACCGGTGTGCGACGCGAGGACGGGGACGCCGTCGCGGACGGTGAGGACGCCCGCGCCGTCGTCGCCGAGGAGGAGCGTCGCGCTCGGTTCGAGCACGAGGTAGCCCGTGAGGCGTTCGTCGAGTGCCGCGCGGAGCGCGCGCTCGTGGTCGTCGAGGACGCGCGAGGCGACGACGTCGCCCTCTGGGAGTCTCATGGGCGGTCGGGGACGACGGCGCTCGCGAACCGGTCGGCGACCGCGTCCTCGTCGCCGTCCGCGGGGTCGAGGCGCGACGCGGCCGCCCGGAACGCCTCTGCGGGCGGCGATTCCGGGGCGTGCGCGACGAGCGGTTCGCCGGCGGCGCGCGCCTCGCGGACGACGTCGGCGGCGGGGACGCTCGCGAGCACGGGCGCGTCGAAGTACCGTTCGGTCTGGTCGCGGACGGCGTCGACGTCGTCGGGGTCGTGCACGCGGTTGTAGCAGACGCCGGCGGTCTCGGTGCCGTACGCTTGCGCGTACTCGTGGACCTTCAGGCCGTCGCTGAGTGCGGGAATCGTCGGTTGTAGGACGACGACGATGCGGTCGGCGAGGACGATGGGGAGGACGGCGGACTTCGACCCGAGTGCGGCGGGCGAGTCGAGCAGGAGGACGTCGGTGTCGGCGGCGAGGTCGGCGACGACGTCGGCGAGCCGGTCGGGGTCGGCGGCCTCGAAGTCGCCGAGGTCGGTGCCGCAGGGGACGACGCGCATCCCGAAGCGCTCGTAGGTGGCGTCCGCGACGGCGACGTCGTGGTCGCCCAGGAGGAGGTCGTGGAGCGTGACGGGGGCGTCTTCGAGGTCGGCGTGGAAGAGGAGGTTCGCGAGGCCGGTGTCGGCGTCGACGACGGTGACGTCGTGGCCGTCGTCGGCGAGCGCCATCCCGAGGGCGAGCGTGGCGGTCGTCTTCCCGGTGCCGCCCTTCCCGCTCGCGACGGCGATGGCTTCGACCATGCGTCGTCGTCGCTCGCGGAGTTGCTAAGCGGTTTCGGTACGCGAAAGAAAGGCGACCCCACCCTCGGGGTCGACGGGAGGACGGCCGACAAAGGGGGGAAGCCGGCCGATCCGTCTCGAACGGACCGTGTGACACGTCGAGAGTCCACCCCTCGACTGAACGAAATCACTGTCCACGGGGACCTATAGTTTATGGCCGGGGCCTGATTATTCAACCAACGGTTATGGCTGAATCCGAGCACGTACGGTAATCGAAGGCCGTCGGGGCGGCCTCGTCGCACCCCGCCGACGGCCATCCCACGCCCACCCACGCCAAAAAATCAACCACTAATGGTTGAAAGAGTGCTTTTAACCCGTTCGAGGTTGAGCCTTCGGACGATGACAGTCCGTCGTTGCGTCGTCCTCGGCGACGTCGTCGACTCCCGAAACCTCGACGACCGCGAGGACGTCCGCGAGACGCTCGAAGCCGCGGTCGCCGCCGCAACCGACGCCGCCGGCGACGCCATCGTCGCACCGTTCGCCGTCCTCAAGGGCGTCGACGAGGTCGGCGGCGTCCTCGACGAACCGGGCGCGGTCGTGCCAGCGTTGCGCGCGCTCGTCGAACACCTCCACCCCATCGAACTCCGCGTCGGCCTCGCGTGGGGTGCCGTCGACGTCGCCCCCGACGCGGACGCCGTCGCCGCGATGGACGGCCCCGCGTTCCACCGCGCCGACGAGTGCCTGCAGGCCGCCGCCGCCGACGACCGCTACGTCCGCGTCTCGCTCGCGGACGTCCCGGACGTCTTCGCCGCCGTCCTCGGCGACCAGCTCGACCTGCTCTCGCTGTGGACGAGCACGTGGACGCCCCGCCAGCGGTCGTTCGTCACCGCGTACCGCGACGCGGACACGATGACCGCGGTCGCCGACGCGTTCGACGTCTCCGTCCAGATGGTGTCGAAGACGCTCGACCGGACGCGCGCCGCGACCGTCTACGCCGTCGAGGACACGCTCGAAGCAGCGTTCGCCGCTGTCGGCGGTGACGACACGTGGTAGCGTCCTGGCGCGTCGCCCGCGGCACGCTGCTGGTCGCGTCGCTCGCGGTGTTCGCAGCGCTCGCGTGGACCGCGTGGCCCCTCGACCTCTCGGGGGTCCCCCTCCATCGGTACGCCGGGTTCGCGGCCGCCGGCGCGTTCCTCTGGGCGACCAGCGGGTACGTCGTCCGCTGGGCGCTCCGGTTCGCGGGCACCGACAGCGACGCCGGCGACGCCGACACCGGCCGCGCCATCGGGAAGGTCGAGAACGCGCTCGTCCTGACGCTCGTCCTCACGGGCGCGTACACCGCGCTTGGCCTCGTGTTCACCGCGAAGTCCATCGTCCGCTGGCAGGACATGGACTCCGAGAACACGACGTACTACCTCACCGGGAGCGTCGCGAACTTCACGTACAGCCTCCTCGTCGGCGTCGCCGCCCTCGCCGTCTTCGGGCCGTCGCCGTTCTGAACGCGTCGCCGTCCATCGCGGCGACGGCGTCGTCGTCCTCCCAGCGAGGCGACGACCTCAGTCCTCGACCGAGAACACGGCCGCTCGCGAGTCCGTGGTGACGCCGTACCGGGCGTCCGCGACCGACGTGGGCGGGGACTCGCTCGCGTCGTTGTAGCGTGCGTCGAGTGCCGCGGCGACGGCGTCGCGAACGCACGCGCGGGTGGCGGCCCCGACCCTCGTCGCGCTCCCGGAGAACGCCGCAGGGTCGCCGTCGGGGTCGCAGGCGGCGACGACCGCGTCGCTCGTCGTCCCCGGGACGCCGACGCGGTCGAGGAGGGTCGTCGCACGGGCTTCCGCGGCGACGGCGACGAGGTTCGCGAGCGCGCCCGGCGCGAGGTCGCGGGTCGTGCCGACGACGACGTTCACCGTCCCCGGCACGAACTCGCCGTCCGGGAGGCCGTCGTCGCCGTCGCCTCCCGCGTGGTCAGTGGCGGGCGCGCGGAGCGCGTCGTCGTCGGTGGGGAGCGCGGCGGGGTTGGAGACGCCCGCGGTCGCGTACGCCTCGACGGGGCCGAGGCGCGCGCCGCGAGCGTGCCGGGTCGCGACCCCGGTGAGGAGCACTGGTGCGTCGCCGCGGGCCGCGGCGGCGACGCGTTCCGGCGCGACGCCGCGCTCGCGGAGGCGCTCGTCGACGAACCCCGCGAGGTCGTCGCACCGCCAGTCCTCCGGGACCGTACACGAGTACGCCGCGTCCGCACGCATGCGGCCGCCGCGCCACCCCGTCGACAGCCACTCCGTGCCGGGGCGCGCGAACTCGAGGACGTCCTCGCACCGGGTCGCCGCGAAGAACGGCGCGTCCGCCGACGGCTCCGGGACGCCCGCCCCCGCATCCGAGTCCGCGCCGCCGGCCGCCGACGGGGGCGCGTTCCCGTCGTCGCTCACGCGTCCACCACCTCGGCGAGCACCCGGAGCAGTTCGTCGTTCTCCGCTGGCGTGCGGACGGCGACGCGGACGTGCGCGTCCAGCCCATCGAAGGTCGTCGCGTCGCGGACGGCGACGCCGCGCTCGCGGCACGCGGCGACGACGCCCGCGGCGTCGCGGCCGGTGTCGGCGACGTCGAGGAGGACGAACGGCGCAACGCCGTCGCGGTCGGTCGCGTCGTCGTACGCGCGGACGCCGTCGGGGAGCCCGGTTCGGATGCGGTCGCGTTCGACCGCGACGCGCTCGCGGGTATCCGCGACGAAGTCGTGGTCGCGGAGGCAGTGCGCGCCGACCGCGGCCGCGGGCGCACCGAGGTTCCACGTGCGGCGGGCGGTCCGGAGCCGGTCGCGCTCGCGGCCCGTGGCGACCGCGAACCCGGCGCGGAGCCCGGGGAGCCCGAACAGTTTCGTGAGCGAGCGCGCGACGACGACGCCGGGCTCGCCAGCCATCGAGGGTTCGTCGGTGAACCCGAGGAACGCCTCGTCGACCAGCAGGGTCGTCCCGGCGTCACGGCAGCGCGCGGCGAGCGCGCACAGCGCGTCGTGGTCGTACACGTCCCCCGTGGGGTTGTTCGGGTTGCACGCGACGACCAGTCGGGCGTCGGCGAGCGCGCCAGCGTCGAGGTCGACGACGGCGTCGTGCGCAACGCGGTCGACCGTCGCGCCCTGCAGGTCGGCCTCGCGAGCGTACTCCCCGAACGACGGCGCCGGCACGAGCACGCGGTCGCCGGGGTCGAGCGTCGTCGCGAACGCCAACCGGAGCGCGGCGAGCCCACCGGGCGTCGGGACGACGTGCTCGCGACCGATTCCGCGAGCGGTCCCACGGCTGACGTAGTCCGCTGCGGCGTCCCGGAACGCGGGGTACGCGTCGTCGGGATACCGGGTCGCGTCGTCGAGCGCGCGCTCGTAGACCGCGCGGACGCCGTCGGGCCGCTCCGGGTTGACGTTCGCGGAGAACTCGAGGACGTCCGGGTCGCGCGTCCCCCCGTGCGGGACGCGCTCGGCCGCGTCGACCGCGTCAGGGCGCACGCCCCGTCACCTCCCCCGGCGAGCGCGTCACGACTCCCCTCCCGCGGTGGCGTCGCCGACGAGGCGGTCGTAGAGTTCGCCGGCGCGGTCGCGGACCGCCCCGAGGTCCCCGGTGGCGTTCGCGAGCGCGAGCGCCCCGCCCATGCCGACGCCCTCCTTCGCCTCCCCGTCGACGTACCCGCCGAAGCCGACGTGCGCGCGGTCGAACTGCGGGTCGGTCACGGTCGGCTCGCAGTCCAGGCGACGGGCGGTCTCGCGGAACGCGACCGCGTCGTCGTCAGCGACGTAGCTCGTCGTCGCGACGTCGAGCGGGCCGGTCGCGCCGTCGTGGCGGGCGAGCGCGGCGACCGCGAGCTGCTGGGTGCCGCCCGCGAGCGTCACGCGCTTCCCGGCGGCGAGCGCGCCCGTCGCGACGCCGGCGAGCGTCGCGAGCACCGGGTCGCCCATCCGCCGGGTCGCCTCACGCGGGTCGTTCTCGCAGTCGCCAGCTTCGAGGCCGCTCGCCGCGAGCCCCTCCGAGACGACCTCGCGCTTGCGCTCGATGGGGTTCGTCGGGAGCGACGACGACACCGCAGCGTCCTCGCCGAGTGCGCGCAGCACGCCGAGCGCGGTCGTCGTCCCACCGGGGATGGTCTCGGCGAGCACGAGGTGGTCGTCGGGCAGCGACCGCCCGACGCCGCGCGCCGCGAGGAACGCCCCGGGCGCGGTCGGCACCGGGTCGGCCTCGCGGACGTCCTCGCCGGGCCGCGCACCGACCGAGACGGTCGGCGCACCCGTCGGTTCCGCGAGCCCCGCGTCCACGACCGTCACGTCGAACCCGACGACCTCCTGGGCGGCGCGCGTGACGATCGCGGGCGTCGGCGTCCCCGTCGGCGACACCGGTACCGACGGCGCGCGGACGACGTCCCCGTACGCGAGGACCTCCGCGTCCGCGCTCGGCGTGTACGCCATCGCCTCCGGGTCCGCGCCCGCGGCACTCAGTCCCTCGATGCGCGCGGTCTCCGTCGACCCCGCAGCGAGCACGAGCCTCATCGGTCGCCCTCCACGGCGTCGTCCGTCGTTCCGTCGCTCGCGCGAACCGGGGCGTCCCCGGGCGCCGCGGCGAGCGCGGCGGCGACGTCGGCGTCCCCGAGTCGATTCACGTTCACGGCCAGTCGAGCGTCGTAGGTCGTATGCATGTTCTCTCCTCCAGTGTCGACGACGTTCAAGCCCGTCGGTGCGAGCCCGTCGAACGCGGTGTCGACGCTCGCACCGAGGCGCTCCTTGAGCGCGACGGGCACGCAGACCGACAGCGACCCGGTCGGGTCCGCGGCGTCGCCGCCAGCACCGTCCTCGCGAGCGATGCGTTCGCGGGCGGCGAGCGCGCGGTCGACGTGCTCTGGCGCGAGCAACGGCAGGTCCGCGGCGGCGGTGACCGCGGGCCGGCCGACGACGTCGAGCGCGGCGTCGAGGTCCGCGACGTAGCCGTCGCCGGGCGTGTCCACGACGGTGACGTCGTCGCGCGCGGCGAGGTGCTCGCGGGTCCGCGGCGTCTGCGGCGACACCGCGGCGTAGACGTCCTCGATGCCGTCCGCCGCGGCGAGCGCGTCGACGACGCGGTCGACCATCGCACGCCCCGCGACCGCGAACAGCGGCTTCTCCACGTCGGCGTCGAGGCGCGTA
Source organism: Halorubellus litoreus (assembly GCF_037081675.1). GTDB lineage: Archaea > Halobacteriota > Halobacteria > Halobacteriales > Natrialbaceae > Halorubellus > Halorubellus litoreus. The sequence goes on from NZ_JAZAQL010000001.1 coordinate 548,732, forward strand.
CCCGCGCCGCCGCACATCACGAGAGCGTCCACGCTAACACCCCCGCGTGGAGCCCCAGGACGCGCGCGACCTCGGTCGCCGCGCCGAAGACGTCGCCGTTCGGGCCGCCGAGGCGACGAGTCGCCCACGCGCCGACGACGGCGGTCCCGGCGAGTGCGCCCGCGAACGCTCCCGCCGCGGCGACCGCGACCGCACCGCTCGCCGCACCGGCCAACGTGGAACCGGCGGCCAGGAGCGGCCACGCGACCGCAGGTCCGGCGAGCGCGAGCGCGAGGACCGCGGTCCCGACGCCGGCGCCCTCGGTGATGGCGCTCCCGAGGCCGTCGTGGGGCGCGGAGCCGAACGCGGCGAGCGCCGCGAGGCCGACGCGCGCACCGACCTCCGCCGCGAGGACGACCGCGACCGCAACGAACGGGGCCGTTCCGGCGACCGCGACCGCTCCCAGCGCGAGACCGGCGACGACCAGGGAGACGGCCGCGAGCGCGCCGACGCCCGTCGTCGTGTCCGCGAGCACCTCGCGCCGGCGGTCGCGGTCGCCGTGGACGACCATCGCGTCCCCGCAGTCCGCAACGCCGTCGAGGTTGTTGACGCCGACGAGCGCGTACACCGCGAGGACGTACGCGAACGCGACCGACGCCACGGGCAGGTCGGAGGCGACCGCGAGCGGCGCGGCGACGACGACCGCCGCGAGCGCGCCCACGACGTACCCGGGGACGACCGCGGCCGCCGGCGCGGCGGTGAACGCCGCCCACGCGTCGCCGTCTCGACCCACCGGCACGCGCGTCAGGAACCCGAGCGCGCCCGCCGCCGCCGCGAGCGCACCGCGAACGCGACCCGTCATCGCGCCACCACCACCGCCGGTGGCGGTCGCTCGCCGCCGTCCGGACGCGAACCGTGGTCCGGACGCGAGCCGCGTTCGACAGCGAACGCGGCGAGGACGCACTCGTTCATCTCGACTCCGGGTTCGCGGACGAACGGTTTGGGCGTTCTGGAACGCCACCGCTATCGAAGCACGCGAAACTCCGAAGAAGGGTCAGCGAACGTACTCAGGTCGGGACGCCGAGCACGCTCTCGTTCTCCGAATCGGCGGCCGGGTGAGGGTTCGACCGACGCGTCGAACGCGACCGCTATCGTGCCGTGGTCGAAGGCGGGGGGAAGCGGAGCCGTCGGGCCGAGAGCAGGCGCCGAGGGGAGGAACGCGCCTCGGTCGCGGGACCGAGTCAGGCGGCGGGGGCGGCGAGCGCTGACGCGGTCGCGTTCGCGGACGTCTCGGTGGCGTTCTGCGGGTCGTCGTCGCGCTCGGTGACGTCGACGAGCGCGGGCCACGAGTCCGCGGCGTCGGCCGGCCGCGGGTTCGCGGGCGCGTCGCCCTCGAACACCATGAGCACGATCCGGTAGTCGTCGCCGGTTTCGTTCACCGTGACGTTCCCGGACACCGTCTGGCGGGCGTCGGCGACGGTCGTCGAACGCTCGAGGAGCGTCTCGTTCGACGTCACCGCGATCGACGCGTTCTCGCCCTCGGTCGTCATCTGGTACTCCTGGAGGAGGGCGACGACGGTGTAGGACTGCTCGTCGTCGGACTGGTCCCGGAGCGTGATCTCGACGGGCGTCGGCTCGCCCGCGTAGACCGTGGGGTGACCGCCGTCCGCGGCAGCGTTCGCGGAGACGCTCCCGGTCAGGACGACGTCCGCGTCGGTCCCCGTCGTCACCGTCGTGCGTTCGGTCGTTTCGTTCGACGTCGCGTCGTCTGCGTTCGTCGTGTCGGTCGCAGTGGTCGCGGTGTTCGGCCCACCGAGGGCGCCGAGACACCCGCTCGTCGCGACGACGACGACGAGGAGGGCGATCGCTGGGATGCGGGAGACCATACTCGGGGTCCATCGGAGACACGACAAATACTTTGTGGAACCACCACCATCACGATACGTTTTCTCGGGCGTCGACTCCGAACCGAAACGAATGCATCAGGCCCCAAGAATCCCGTAAACGAAAGCCTCAGTCTCGACACGTGCACGAACGTTCTCGGTATCGTTACAATCTCTCGATACGCGTCACGGGAGCGCGAGCACCTCCGCGGGGGTGGGGACGGCGAGCGCGAGCGCGGCTGCGGTGGCGACGGCGAGCCACCCGGCGCGGTCGACGACCGCGAGTGCACGCTCCGCTATCGGCGTCGGCGGGAGCGGCGCGTCGGGATTCAGCACGTAGACGCCGGGTTTCTCCAGTCGGACGTCGACCGCGGCCGCGAGTGCACCCATCGGCCACCCCGAGTTCGGCGACGGGACGCCCGCGAGCCACTCGCGCGCGCGACCGAGCGCATCCGGTCGACCACCGGCGAACGCGAGCAGGCCCGCCGACAGCCGCGCCGGCACCCACATCGCGGCGTCGTCGAGGCGTGCGCTCGCGGTCCCGTGACGCTTGGCGGGGTACCCGAGCATCGAGTCGAGCGTGTTCACGGCCTTCACCCACGCCGCCGCGCCCGCGCCCGCAGCGATACCGAACGGGAGCGCGACGACGAACGCGAGGAGGGGCGCGACGAGCCCGTCGGCGAGGTTCTCGGCCGCGGACTCGACGGCCGCGGACCGCACCTGCGCCGGCGAGAGCGCGCTCGCGTCCCGCCCCGCGAGCCCCAAAAGGTCCTCGCGCGCCGCCGCGAGGTCGCGGTCACTCGCTGCGACGACGTCGCGAGCGAGCGCGAGGAGCATGCGTCGACTCGTCGCCGCGAATAACGAGAGAACGGCGGCGACGACCGACAGCCACGGGGTGAGGTATCCAACCGCGAGCACGACGCCCGCGACCACGCCCGCAGCGGCGAGCGGGAGGACGACCGCGACCGCGGCGCCCGCGACCGCCGGGTTCGCCCACTCGCGGTCCGCGAGCGCGACGACGCGCCCGAACCACGCGACCGGATGCAGGCGGTTCGGTGGTTCGCCGACCGCCGCGTCCAGCCCCGCCGCCGCGGCGACGACGAGCGCGCCGAGCGCACTCACTGCGACCCCGCTCCCTCGTCGGTCGCGCTCGACGCGTCACCGTCGTCGTCGACCGTGGTCGACGCGGCTCCGCCCCTGCCGGTCGAACGGGCGAACGACGCGACGACGTCCACGAACTCCGCGGACGCGACGTCGCGGACGTCCACGAACGACCCGCCGACGCGCTCGACGCCAGCGTCCGCGTCCGCGTCGCCGACGTGCACGAGCGCGTTCGGCTCGCAACCAAGCCCGTCCGCCACGCGCTCGAAGATCCGCTCGTCGGGCTTCCGCCACCCGCACGCGGCGCTCGCGACGACCACGTCGAACGCGTCGCGCATATCGGCGCGAACGAGCGTCTTCCGAACGAGTCCGGGAACCGAGCAGTTCGAGCACACCGCGACCGAGCCGTGCTCGCTGGCGGCCGCGACCGCGTCGCGCGCACCACGACGAACCGTCACGTCGGGGTCGAACGCGGCGACGACCGCACGCCGCGGCGCGTTCCCAGGCGCATCGACGCCGCGGCTCGCGAGCGCTCGCGCGACGTGCGCCGGAAGCGGGACCTCGGCTCCCTCCGGCGCGTCCACGTGCACCTCGCGGTACGCCTCGCCCCAGTCCTCGGGGACGTCGACGTCGCGAGCGCGAAGCTCGCGCGCCACCGCTTCAGCGGGGTCATCGGGTCGCGTGACGTCGACGAGCGTCCCGAACAGGTCGAACGATACTGCCACTACGTTCGACTCAGCGAAAACAGACTTGAAGATGACGGAACTACTGACTCGACCAGCATACGGCGCCCGCCAGGGCGCCGTTTCTACCGTCTCGACTCCACGAGCATCCGGCGACCTCCAGGCCGCCGGTTCTCGTGGTCGTGTTTGTCGTGAGCGTGTGGAGCGAAACCCGTTTCCCCTCGGGTCCGGTACGGGTGAGCGAATGGAGTGTTCGAAGTGCGAGCGGGATGCGGTGATGCATGCGGCGTATTCGGGCGCGCACCTGTGTGATGCGCACTTCGCGGAGTCCGTGGAGCGCCGTGTGCGGCGACGGGTTCGCGAGGACAATCTCGTGCCGCGTGACGCGACGCCGGAGGACCCGGAGACGTGGGTGGTCGGGCTGTCGGGTGGGAAGGATTCGGTTGCGCTCACGCAGATCCTGCACGAGACGTTCGAGGCGGATCCTCGTATCGAGCTGGTGGCGTTGACGATCCACGAGGGCATCGAGGGGTATCGCGACGAGAGCGTCGACGCCTGTCTCGAGCTGACCGAGGACCTCGACGTCCGTCACGAGGTCGTGTCGTACGCCGAGGAGTTCGGCGTGGAGATGGACGACGTCGTCGAGGACGACCCCGAAGGGATGGCGCCGTGCGCGTACTGTGGGGTGTTCCGACGCGACCTTCTCGAGCGCTACGCCGACGAGTTCGGCGCGGACAAGCTCCTGACCGGTCACAACCTCGACGACGAAGCCCAGACCGCGCTCATGAACTTCCTCGAGGGCGACGTCGCGCAGATCGCGAAGCACTTCGACGCGAGCCTCGGGCCGTTCGACGAGCGCGGGAGCGACGGCGACGGTGCGCCGAGTCGCGAGGACCAGGAGCACTTCGTGCCGCGCGCGAAACCGCTCCGGGACGTCCCCGAGAAGGAGGTCGCGCTCTACTGTCACCTCCGGGACCTCCCCGCACACATCACGGAGTGCCCGCACGCGAGCGAAGCGTACCGCGGCGAGATACAGCAACTCCTGCACGGCCTCGAGGAGAATCATCCCGGGACCCGTCATAGTATCCTCGCGGGCTACGAGGAGCTCGCGGGTATCGTCGCGAGCGAGTATCACTCCGACGCCGACGACTCGCGGGACGAAGCCGACCTCGGCGAGTGCGAGCGCTGCGGGAGCACCACCACGCGAGACGTCTGTCGGAAGTGCCAGTTACTCGACGCGCTCGACGCCTGAGGCGACCGGACAGGGCTAACTCGACCCGCCACCGCGGCGTCCGACGCGTCAGACGACGACGTACACAACCAGTCCTGCGAGCGCGACGCCAACGCCCGTGAACACGCCGATGTCCACGTACGTTCGGGCGACCGCGTCGCGCGAGTCGAGCGCGACGGCGACACCCGCGACGGCGACACCCACGAGGAACCCCACCGGCCCGAACCACGCGTGCGGCCCGCCACCGCCGCCGTGCGCGGCCACCCGCCCCGACGACACCACCAGGGCGACCATCCCAGTCACGACGAACCGCTGCAGCAACCCCGCTCGCCGCATCACGACACCTCCTCGGTCGTCACCGCCGCACGACCATCGGCCACGACGCTCGCGAACAGCACGCCGACGAGCGCAGCGAGCACCACCGCCCCAACGACGACGTGGATCGACCAGTTGAACAGCCCCTCCTGGAGGTACGAGTGGTCGATGCCGACCGTGAGGTCGACGACCGTGAAGTACACCGTCACGAACGCCGCCGGGAGGCCCGCCGCGAACGCGGTGAACGCTCGCGACCGGAGCGCACGACCAATCCCGACGCGACGCACGTACACCGCGAACACGTCCGCGAGCACGCCCGCGACCACCGCCGGAACCAGCAACCACACGTACCCCTCGACCTGCACGATAGCGAACGCCGCCACCCCGAACGCAACCGTGAACGCACCCGGCACGAGGTCGAACCGACGAAGCGTCGCCACGACCGCACCGACGTACACGAGCGGCCACGCGACCAGCATCGTCACCACCGACCGCATCGACTCCCACTCGAAGTGCGGGTACGGCCGCACGAGCGGATTCACGAACCCGCCGAACATCCCGAGAATCGCGAGCGCGAGCGTCATCGACACCACGACCGGGACCGCCCCGAAGGCCGTGTCCGCGTCCTCGCCGCGACGCGCCGCCGCTCGGAGCGGCGACAGCAGGAACAGGACCGACCCGACCGCGAGCGTCAAGTGACTCGGACTCACGAGCGCCTCGAAACTCTCCTCGAACCCGAACGCCGAATGCCAGAAGAAGTCACCGACGCCCCCGAACCCGAACACGAGGACGCCGACGATACCCCACCGGTATCCCGGCGGCACCGCCGCCACCCAATCCAGCCCACGGGACCGGCGGTGCGCCGTCCCGGCGAACAACGTCACCGCCACCACGAGGAACGCCGAATAGAAGAACACGTGCTCGGCGGTGAAGAACCCCTCCTCGGCGAACGAGATACCGGCCGCGTGCGACCGGAAGTCCGCAGCGATCCCCGCCACGGTCAACAACGAGAACACCGCGACCACCGCGTCGAACGTCCGACTCGACACCGGCAACCCGACGCCCTCGGTCACGTCACTCGAAACTGTCGTCGAACCCATGCCCGACCGTTCCACTCGCGAACACGTATAAATTACAGATTGTTTTCAGAGCCAGCAAAACGTCGCGCTCCGGGCCGCAGCCGTCACTACACCACGAGAACGGAAGGAAGGAAAGAGAACGGCCACGTGGCCACCGACGACGTCGACCGACCAGGGAGATCGGTCTCCACGAGTGCGCCGTCAGCGGATGACGTCCAGACCGTTGTTCCGCTCGACCTCGCTCCGACCGCCGTCGCTCTGCGCGCCAGACTGTCCGCCGAACGACCCGTCGCCGCTGACGTTCTGGCTCGCGTCGAACTCCGTCTCCTGACTGCCACCGACACCGTCGACGCCGTCGATGGCCTGCCGGGACTTGTTCGCCTGCTTCTGCGTGCTCGGCCCGAGCACCTGCGCGGACTGCACGCCCGTCATGATCGCCATGACGCGGACCTTACCCTTGTAGTTCTCCTGGATGCGCGCACCCCAGATGACGTTCGCGCTCGCCTCAAGACGCTCCGTGATGTTGTCCGCGATACCCTCCGCCTCTTTCAAGGTGAGGTCCGGGCCACCCGTGATGTGCACGAGTCCACCGCTCGCACCGCGGTAGTCCACGTCCAACAGCGGATGGTTCATCGCGTCGTTCACCACCTCGCGCGTCTTGTTCTTGTCCTGGGTCTCACCGACGAGCATCACCGCCACACCGCCCTGGTTCATGATGCTCGTCATGTCCGCGTAGTCCAGGTTGATGAGCGACGGCTGCGTGATCGTCTCCGAGATCCCCTTGACGGTCTCCGCGATGATCTGGTCCATCACGGAGAACGCCTTCCCGATCGGGAGGTTCGGGACGTAATCCAGCAGTCGATTATTGTCGAGGACGATGATGGAGTCAGCTTCCTCGCGGAGCTTCTCCAGGCCTTCCTCGGCCTTCACCGTCCGCGCTCGCTCCACGTTGAACGGCGTCGACACCATGCCGACGACGATCGCACCCTGCTCCTTCGCGATCTTCGAGACCACGGGCGCGGCACCAGTCCCGGTGCCACCACCCATGCCGGCGGTCACGAACACGAGGTCGGCCTCACCGAGGACCTCCTTGATCGTGCCCTGCGCCATCTCCGTGGCGCGCTCACCCATCGACGGGTCGCCACCGGCACCGAGTCCGTTCGTGAGGGACTTCCCCACGAGGATCTTGGTGTCGGCCTCGATCATCTTCAGGTGCTGTTTGTCCGTGTTGATCGCGATCGTCTCCGCGCCTTCAACACCGATGTTGTACAGGCGATTGACGGTGTTGTTGCCGGCGCCGCCAGCACCGACGATGACGATGCGGGGATCGCCGAAGTCGTCTCCGTCGATCTTCTGCTGCTTCTTCTTCTCTTGTTCCTCGTTCTCGAGGGCTTCTTGGACTATGTCCTGCATCGTCACACCTTCGCCCAGCTGCGGCCGCCTTTCTCGGCGCGGTCGCCTTGTTCGTTTAGCATTTCACGGACGGCGGAACGGATCGCTTCCGACCGGTTCGGAAACTCGCCCGTCTCCACCATCTGTTCGACCTCCTCGATCTGCTGTTTCGGAATGCGCAGTGTCACACGCTCCATGGTTCGTAATTTCCCCTTTGGGTAAGACGGCACGCGTGAGAGTCACACGCAATTTGTCTTACACGGCTAAACCCCAGTAGGGCAGTCCGTTCATCACCGCCGGACGCAGCCTGTAAGACGACCGTCTTACGCGACTGTATGCACTGTGTCATACGTAATAAAACTACCGCCGACATATTTCGACGGGCTCGTAGAGCGACTCCAGAGCCGCCCTACTCGCCGTTTACAGCGTTTACCCCGAATCGAGGACGTCAGCGGCCGGCGTCCGACGCCCACAGCCCGGACAGAACGCCCAATCCGACCGCACCTCGTCCCCACACTCGCAGAACGCCCGACGAGACGCCTTCTCACCACAGTTCGGGCAGTACACGTGCTCGCCGTCCAACGCCTCCCCGCACTGCGCACACGACTCATGGTCGTCGGACGACGACTCCACGCCCCCAGCCTCACTCTCGCCCGCAGTCGCCTCCGCCGCTTCATCCGACACCTCCGCATTCTCGTCGGACACCGCTCCTTCGACCGCGACCGTCACGTTCACGTCCTGTGGTTGCGGACGAACACCGAACCCGCGGTCCGCGAGCGCCGCATCCACGCGCTCGCGAACCACCTCGTCCACTCGCTCACGAACGAGCGCGTCCAGCGTCTCCGCATCCGCACCCCCAACCGAACCACCATCGGCATCCTCGATCACATCACCGTCCGCGAGCCGCTCGCTCCCCGCGTTTACATCCTCGAGATACGCGCGCAACGCCTCACGAACGACCTGGCTCTTCGAGGCGTCCATCGCCTCGAGTTCCGCGACCAGGTCGTCGTCCGCGCGAACGGTAATCTTACTCATCTAACACCAGCCACAACACAATCATCGTATTTCAACTTTCCTCACCGTCAGACACCCGAATCGACGACCCACAGCGACCACCGCGCCGTGACACGTAATCGCCCCCCGAAGGCACCACGAAAGAAAACCCTTATATCTACCCACGGACCAAGCAGTGAATGCGATTGCCCGCCCTTAGCTCAGACTGGTAGAGCAGTCGACTGTAGATCGACTTGTCCCCCGTTCAAATCGGGGAGGGCGGACTTCTCCTGCAGTCGATTCGTAGTCGAATTCTCGCCGTTCCTTCAGCTAGCGGTGGCGTTCGTCGGTGTCTCGTTCGTGGTATTCGCGGTGGACGGGATGGGGAGGTTCGTGGTGAGTGCTGGTGGGCCGTACATGTTGGTTGCGAGGTACGCCCAGTCGTCGAAGGGGGCGCTGGTGCTGTAGCCGAGGGTCTCCCAGGGGGCGTTGTAGTTCATCACGCTCTCGTAGCGGTCGTGTGGGACGTCGTACGAGTCGATGCCGTCGTAGTCGTCGTTGGAGAGGCCGAGTGCGTGCCCGAGTTCGTGCATGAGGACGTGTGCTTGGCCGCGGGTCGTGTATTGGTCGCCGTCGCGGCCGCTCGTCTGGAGGACGACGTGGCCGGTAGTTGCGAAGCCGGCGACGGAGTCGCCGGCGAGGCGGGCGTCGCGGACGACCATCGCGTGGTGATAGCCGCGGGTTTCGTTGTCGAAGTACGAGAGGCGGAGGCGGAGGCTGTCGAGTTCGTTCGTCTTCGGTTCGCGCGGGATGGCGTCGTCGACGACGACGTGCAGCGAGATGCCGGTGGTGCCGTCGGGGTTCGTGATGGGTGCGTTCGCGTACTCGTCGACGACGAGCGCGATCGCGGTCGCGTTCGGGCGTTCGCCGCGCATGTAGTCGAGTTCGACGAAGACGTCGCGAGCGAGCGGGTCGGCTGCGGCGAGCGGGCCGCTGTCGGCGGCTTCGACGCCGTCTTCGAGGCCGTCGTCGTCGGTGTCGGACGACGTCGGGTCGGTGTCGTACACGCGGAGTTCGACGGCGTCCGGGAGTCGGTCGCCGTCGGTGTCGTTCGTCGTCGGGTCGGTGCCGAGTTCGCGTGCTTCGCGGCCGTCTCGGAGGCCGTCGTCGTCGGTATCGGGGTTCGTCGGCGACGAACCGTACTCGGCGACTTCGACGCCGTCACCGAGGCCGTCGTCGTCGCTATCCGCGACGAGCGGGTCGGTCCCGTACGTCTCAGCCTCCTGACCGTCTTCCAGGCCGTCCTCGTCCGTGTCCACGACCGTGGGGTCGGTCCCGAGCGCGTTCACTTCGCGGGCGTCGTCGAGACCGTCGTCGTCCGTGTCGACTCGAAGCGGGTCGGTGCCGACGTCGACCTCGCGACCGTCTTCCAGGCCGTCGCGGTCGGTGTCCGCGAGCGTGGCGTTCGTGCCTGCGTCGCGTTCCGCGCCGTCGGTCAATCCGTCGGCGTCGGTGTCCGCGACGAGCGGGTCGGTGCCGGCGCGGAGTTCGTCGAGCGAGCCGACGCCGTCGCCGTCGAGGTCAGCGAGTGCCGCGGCTCCGCCGACCGCGAGCGCGAGGATGGCGACGCCGACGAGGAGGACGACGAGTGAACGACGGGAACGCACGTGCACCAAGTTGGCGTGGCACGCGATTAGTCCTTTCGCGCGACGGCGCTGCGAGGAACGCGTCGCGGTGCGCGCGCAGTTCCACAGCGTTCACGATACCGTCGGTCGTGGACCCAGCCATGAGCGAGTCCTGGCGGACGCGGCTGGCGCGATTGAAGTTCAACCTGTTCCCCGTCTACCGCGGAACGGGTGGCCGCGTCCGGTACATCCGCGAGGACTGGCAGGAGATCCGCGTCGAGATCCCGTATTCGTGGCGGACGAAGAACTACATGGGGACGACGTTCGGCGGGAGCATCTACGGGGCGTGCGACCCGATGCACGCGATGCTCCTCATCAAGAACCTCGACGAGTCCACGTACGCAGTGTGGGACACCGAGGCGTCCATCGACTTCAAGAAACCCGGGAAGACGGACCTGTACGCGAAGTTCGAGCTGTCCGACGACGAGATCGCGTCGGTGAAGCGCGCGGTCGACGCGGACGGCCCGGTGAATCGCGCGTACGAGGTGGACGTCGTCGACGCCGACGGCGTCGTACACGCGACCGTCGAGAACGTCGTGCACGTCTCGAAGCGCTGACTCCGCGGGTCGACGGCCTGGGACACGGTTCCCGAGGGCGGCGTGCTGAAGCGGGCTGGTTTTGACCGTGGCCGCGTTACCCTGGAGCATGAGTCTCTCACGGGACGACGCGCTGGACCGCGTCGCCGCCATCGTGGACGCGGTCGAGTCGGAGACGATGCCGGTCCCGGTCCGCGAGGTGTGGGTGTACGGCGACGTCGCACTCGGCCTCGATCCGGTCGACCGCCTGGACGTGTACGTCACGAAGGACATCCTGATGCGTGGGGACAGCGACCGCGCCGACGAGTTCGAGCGCGATCTCGGCGTGAAGGGTGTCGGACAGACCGTGCGCGCGGCGTGGGCCGAGGAGCACCCCGACCTGGTGCGGGCGAACGCGAACGGGCACGCGGCACCCGAACAGTGTCTCGCCGCGCACCTCCTGGAGGACGACGAACCCATCCATCTCGAGGTGTGTAACGCGAGCTTCGAGGACAACGTCACGCAGCGCCTCGAGGGCGCGAAGACGCGCGGCGACTGGACGCAGCTGCTCGACCCGCGTGGCGTCTGTCTGTTCGCGGAGGGCCAGCGGAGCGACGAGGCGATGCGGAAGCTCCGCGACGGCGAGGTCGCGCTCCCGACGCTCTCGCGGTCGCTCCAGATGCTCGGCCTCGACGAAGGGGACGCGCAGGACGCAGCCCAGGAGTTGCACGCGTGGCGCGACGAGCAGGAAGGCGCAACCGTTCGCGGCGACGTCGTCTAGCGGTCGCTACCGGTGGGGTGAACGACGAGAGGGTCGTGGCTGGCGAGCAGGCGGTGCGTGCGTCGTCGTCGCGTCGGCGCACCGCGCTCCCGTCTGGACCGACGCGACCATTCCTCAGCGCATCGCCGTCGTTCGCCGCCCGATGCAACTTGAATCGTTGGGGCGTCGAGGAGGAAGCGGACGGGACCGAGACCCAGCGTCGACGTGTGGATTACTCGCCGTCGAACCCGTCTTCGAACCGGAACGTCCCGTTGCGCTGCACTATCTCGCCGTCGACCTCGATGAACGAGTTCTCGCTCATGTCCACGATCATGTCCATGTGCGTCGCGGACTCGTTGAGGGGTTCGCCGTCGGGGACGGTGTGCTCGATGGCCTTCCCGACCGCCATGTGGACGGTGTCACCCATCTTCTCGTCGAACAGCATGTTGTACGTGAACCGGTCGATGTCGCGGTTCATCCCGATGCCGAGTTCGCCGAGGCGGCGCGCGCCCTCGTCGGTGTCGAGCACCGCGCCGAGGACGTCCTCGTTCTTCGCCGCCGAGTACTCGACGACCTCGCCGTCCTCGAACACGAGGTGGGCGTCCTGTATCTCGCGGCCCTGCGCCATCAAGGGCATGTCGAACAGGACCTCGCCCTCGACGCTCTCGGGTCGCGGCGCCGTATAGACTTCGCCGCCGGGGAGGTTCAGTTCGCCGTAGTCGTTCGCCGTCACCATCCCGTCGACGCTCATCCGGATGTCGGTGGTTTCGCCGGAGACGATGCGGACCTCGTCCGCGGGGTCGAGGATCTCGACCATCTGTTCCTGGTGCTCGCGCTGCGCGTCCCAGTCCTTGTTCACAGCGTCCCAGACGAACGACTCGTACGCGTCGGTACTCATCTCGGCGTCCTGTGCGTTCCCCGGCGCGGGGTACTGCGTGCCCACCCAGCGCGTCTCCATGCGGGCCTCCGAGATGGGCTTCCCGGCCTTCGATGCGGCCTGGACCTTCTCGGGGTCGACGTCGCTCGTCTCCTTCGTGTTCTCGTCGCCACGGACGATGACGACGACGTCCGTCTCCTCCATCTCCGCGAGCCGGTGTTCGGCGAGCGAGAACGAGTCCTCGTCGGCGGCGCGCATGTACGCTCGCGACGCCCGCTGGCTTCGCAGGTGGTACGCGGGGTTCGCACCCTTCTCGCCGAGTTTCTCCGCGAGCGCGACGACGAGGTCCTCGGCCGCCGACGGCGCGACGATGCGGACGTTGTCGTCCGCCTCGACCTTCGTGGAGTGTTCGACGATCACTTCGGCGTGCTGCTCGATGCGTGGATCCATACCGAATCGGTCTCGCGTCCCCGAGTTAAGGGTTTCCAGAAGCGTTCTTCTGTCTGAATCTTTTCACTCGCGGGTGGCGTCGAGGACGTCGCCGGTGTCGCCGAGCGTCACGACGAGGCGCTCCCCGCCGAGCTCGAACGACGTCTCGTACCGCGGCGGGTCGTCGCTCACCGCGGAGGTGTCGTCGTCGACGATGCCGGGGAGCGTCCAGGGGAGTCGCTCCTGCACGGTCACGCCGTGGTCGTGACAGAACGCGACGAACGCCGGATGCCGGAGTGCCGCGACTGCCGCGACGGAGCCCGTGACGTACCCGCAGCGCGTGCACTCGGTGTGGTACGCGTACGCCGGGAGGGCGTCGTCGTCGCTCTCGACCGACCGTATCTCGCCCTCGACGTGTCCGTAGCACTCCGAGCAGATACCCGCCGTCACCAGGTCGAGTTGCGCGTACGTCTTCCGGACCGCGAACCTGACGATCTCCTCGGTCGACCGGTCGGTCGCCGCGGCGGGCGGGAGCGCCGTCACGAGCAGCGGGTGCTCGTCCTCGCACTCGACGCGCAGCTGGCCGTCGCCGAAGTGCGCGACGACCGGCGTCTCGCAGAGCGGGCACTCCTCGTCGAGTGGCGCCGGGTCGAGATCCAAGACGTCGTCGTCGTACGTTCCGGCGAAGATGGCGCCGACGATCTCGTTCCCTGCTTCGGTCAGCGAGTACTCGCCGTCCTCGGACGCGACGAACCGGCCGCGGAGCTTCCCGAGGTGGTAGTTGAACCGGCCGGAGTCCGCGACGCCGACGCGCTCGCGGAGCGCGGAGAACGACAGCCCGGGGTTCTCGGGGTCCTCGCAGCGGGCGTCGACGAGCGCCTCGAGGATGGCGACGCGCGTCTCGTCGCCGAGCGCGGCGAACGCGTCGGAGACGCTATGGGTGTCCTCGACCATACTCGCTCGGTGGCTGCACGCGAACAAAAACCTCCGCTCCGGCGACGACCGCGCGGCGCCTCGCTCCTCGCCGAAGCGAGTGCGCGAGGAGCGCGGTCAGTCGTCGGGGACGCGCCCGACGGTGACGTGGAACGGGACGGTCTCGACGCGCCGATAGTCGCCGTCGGCGGCCTGCGCGGCGGCCTCGCGGCCCATCTCGCGCCAGTTCTCGCGGAGGTCGTCGTACTCGCTATCGGAGAGGACGGCGCGGAGGCTGGCCTCGTCGCTCGCGAGGCCGGCGCCGCTGGCTTTGCGCGCGACCGCTTCGAGGTCGGCGTCGTCGTACGGCGGTTCGATGGTGCGCGTGTGGTCGTACCGCCTGGTGCCGAGGACGTCGAGGCCGGCGTCTTGGAGGATTTCAGCGGCGTCCGCGCCGAGCGCGGGGTCGACCGTCGACCCGGCGATGTACGCGGCTCGCGCGGCCCTGGCGAGCCCTGGTTCGCGGTCGACGGTGGAGTCGACGGTGACGGCGGCGTTGTCGGGTTCGACGACCGCGACCAGGTCCCGGGAGGCGCGAGCGAACTCGCGGACGGCGGCGCTCGGGTCGGAGAGGTTCACGAGGAGCGCCTGGCACGCGACGAGGTCGAACGCGTCGTCGTGGACGGGGAGGCGCGTCGCGTCGCCGGCGACGACGGGGACGTGCTCGCGGGCGACCGCGAGGAGCGCGGGGTCGGCGTCGCACCCGACGACCTCGCCGGGCGTCTCCGCGGCGAGCACCCTGGAGAACTCGCCGGTCCCGCAGCCGACGTCGAGCACGCGCTCGCGGCCGGGGAGGTCCATGTCCGCGAGCGCGCTCGTCGAATCCGCCCACATCCCGCTCCGGGTGTGTTCGAGGTAGTCCTCGTCGAACCGTCGCACGCGTCCACGTCCGGGGGCGGTCGGGAAAAGCGAGTCGGTCCGCGGCGTCGGCTGGTCGACCCGGTGTCGCCGTCAGGCCTGCTGGCGGGCGGCGAACGCGGCGACGACGAGCGTCGTCGCGGCGAGCGCAAGCGCGAGCCCGAACCCGGGAACGGTCCGCTCCACGAGCCCCAGGCCGGTGGTCGTCGCATCGTCCTCGGTCGTCGACCCGCCGGCGCCGTCGTCACCGGCATCGCCGGGCGTGCGCGTCCCGGTTGCGGTGTCGGTCCCAGGGACGGTGACGGTCGCGCTCCCGCGCCACGTCACGACGACCTCATCGCCGGGACCGGGCTCGGGCGCGCTCGCGCTCGCACCGAACCGCACCGAATCGCCGGGCGTCGCGTTCGCGGGCGCTCGCACGACCAGTTCCGCTCGCGCCCAGTCGCCCGCTGGCACGTCCGCGAAGTGGAACGTCCGCGTCGTCTCGTTCACGCGCACCGCCGACCCGCGGTAGTCGACGACCGTCCACCCCGCGGGTGCCTCGAAGTACGACACCGACAGCGACGCCGGGTCGTCGTTCCGGTTGTACGCCGCGACCGTCACCGTCGCGTTCCCGCCGGGCGCGACCTCCGTCCCGCGCGCCTCGTACGTCAACGGGCGGTCCGCGCGCAACGCGAGGTCGACGGCCGCCGGGTCGCCGCTCGCGCTCGCGTTCACCGTCCGCACCGCGCTCACGTTCCCGTCCCGGAGCGCGACGACGTCGTACTCGCCGGCCGGCACCTGGAGACGGAACGATCCGTTCGCACCCGTCTCCGTGACGTGCAGCGTCGTGCTCGTCTCGTCGTCGACGACGGCCGCGAGCTCGCTCGGCGTCGCCTTCTCGAACAGCGGTTCGGGACTCGGCGCGAGGACGACCGACGCGTTCGCCGCCGACGAACCACCGGGCGCACGCACGACCCCGGTGACGTTCCCCGTCCGGTCGTCGTCGTCGTCCACGACCGCGCCCGGCTGGTCGGGGACCGACTCGGAGGACGCCGGCACCGCGTCCGTGACCGGCCCGACACCGACCGCGACGACCGCGGCGGTCGTCACGAGCGCGAACGTCGTGAGCGCAACGAACACCACGACCGCCTGTGCGCCCGGGCCGAGACTCCCGTCACTCATACCTGTTCGTTGCCCGTGAACGCACAAAGACCCACAAGATAGCTTCGATGACGCTTTCACCCTCTCCCGTCGGCCGTCTCCACCACTGCCGTCGCCCTCTCGTCGGCCGTCTCCACCACTGCCGTCGCCCTCTCGTCGGCCGTCTCCACCACTGCCGTCGCCCTCTCGACCGCTCCGTTCCGCCCCTCGTCGCTCGCGTTCAGGCGTCGTAGTCGTCGCGGAGTTCGCGGACGCGCTCGACGTTCCACGTGAAGCTCTTCCCGTCCTCGGTTGGCGTCTCCAGTACGAGCGGCACCTCGCCGTCGACGATGGCGTCGTGGTTCACGAACGCGCGCATCCCCGCCTCGCCGATCTCGCCCTCGCCGACGTGTGCGTGCTCGTCCTTGTTCGTCCCGCAGGCGTGCTTCGAGTCGTTCAGGTGCACGCACTCGAGGTGCTCGAACCCGACGACGTCGTCGAACTCCGCCATCGTCTCCGCGACGGCTTCGGCCGAGGACAGGTCGTAGCCCGCGGCGAACGTGTGCGCGGTGTCGAGGCAGACGTCGAGGTCCTGTTCGGACTGCTCGAGGACGCTCGCGAGGTGCTCGAACTGGCCGCCGAGCTTCGTTCCACTTCCCGCGTCGCTCTCGATGAGGACCGTGACGCCGTCGGGGACGTCGAGTTCGTCGAGCGCGCTCGCCGCGTTCTCGATGCCGCCCTCGACGCCCGCGCCGGTGTGCGCACCGAGGTGGACGTTCACGTACTCGATACCGAGGCGGTCCGCGGCGTCGACCTCCTGCTGCATCGAGTCGATGGACTTCGCGCGCAGGTCGTCCTTCGGCGTACAGAGGTTCACGAGGTACGACGAGTGAATCACCCACGGCCCAGCGAGGTGCTCGCTCGTCTGCCCGCGGAACGCCGCGGCTTCGTCGTCCTCGAGGGTCCCGTGGTCCCAGACCTGCGGCGAATGCGTGAAGATCTGCCCGCAGTTCCCACCGATGACGCGCTGGTTGTTCACCGTCACCTCGATGCCGTCGTCCGCCTTCTTCGACTTCCGCGTGAACGCGTACGCCGAGTCGCCGTCCTCGACCCAGTGCTGGCCCGTCGAGACGTGCGCACCTACCTTGAGCATGCCCGGAGCGACGCGGTAGCGGGTCAAAGTGCCTTCGGAAGCGGCCGGCGCTTCACGCTGGGCGCTCGCGCCCTACCGCGCCGCGTCGCGGTCACGCACCCACTCCTCGGCCGCGTACTTGTCGTCGACGAGGTCGCGTGCGGCGGCGAGTTCCGCGTCGGTCCACGCGCCCTCGCTGGCGTCGCACCAGTCCGCGAGGCCCTCCTCGAGCGCGGTGACGAACACGTCGCGCTCGACGTCGGCCTGTTCGCGGACGCTCGTCACGCGCTCGCGGAACCGCTCGGGCGTGACGTCGTGGTCCGCGAAGACGCCGAGGTGGTTCGCGAGCGCGTGGTCGTACGAGATGGAGCCGTGCTGGATGACGGCGTCGCGCTGGCGGTACTGGGCGTTCCCCGAGAGCTTCCGGCCGGTTCTGTCGTCTCCATCAGCTTCGTACGCGAACACGTCGTGCGCGGGGTGGATGCCCCGCAGGTAACAGGCCGGTTCGTGGATGCTGTCGTACTCGCGGTCGGCGAAGTCCGTGTCCACGCCGACGCTCCGGATAGCGTCGAGCACTGGCTCGCAGAGGAGCTCGTAGCACTCCATGAGGTCGCCGGGTAGCTCGTCGGCGGGCGCGACGATGCTGTAGGAGACGTCCGCGTAGCTGTCGTGATAGATGCCGCCACCGCCAGTCTGGCGCCGCGTCACGTCGATGCCCTCGCGCTCGCAGAACGCCCAGTCGACGCTCTCGGCGGCCTGCCGGTACCCCATCGAGAGGCAGCTCGGCTCCCAGCGGTACACCCTGACGGTGCGAACGCCGTCCTCGACGGCGGTCCGTGCCGCGACCTCGTCGAGCGCCATGTTCGTCGCTCCGTCGTGCGCTTCCTCGCGTATCAACCGCCACTCGGCGTCCGCGACCGAACCCATACCCGCGAGTTCGCCCACCCCCAGCATAGGGGTTTGGACTCGCCTCGAGGACGACCAGCGACCGTCACGCGTCCTCGAAGCGCCGGTTCCGCGAGCCGAACGTCGACGAAACGACTGGATCAGACAGCGGTCGCTCGACGCGTCGAGCAGCCGAGAAGTGGGTGAAGTGGTGTGGGATGACTGCGCTCCGCAGCGGTGGGAGGTGGGCGGCGCTACTCGGTGTCGGGTTCGGCGACCGCCTCGTCGAGACCGTCCTCGCGCGTGGCCTCGTCGAGGTACTCGGAGAGGTCGTCGTCGACCTCGCGTTCGCCGTTTGCTTCCTCGGTGTCCTGTTCTTCGACGACCTCCGTCTCGCCGGTCACCTTCTCGAACAGTGCACCGTAGTCCGCTCCCGACTGGGATTTCGACATTGGGTGATTCCTCCGTACAAGTACGCTACCGCCGACCCCAAATCACCACTCGGCCTAACCTGTATGGCTCGCCGTGACACGCGACGGCGTGGCCGCCACCCATCAACAGGCATATGCCGGGCAGTCGCGACGACGCGACCATGCAGTGCACCCTCCTCGGGACCGGTGACGTGACCGGTGTCCCGGCACCGTTCCGAGCCCTCGACGACGCAGGTGCCGCGGCGCGACGCCGTCGCCCCGGCCTCCTCGTCGAGACCGACGAAGCCACCGTCCTGTTCGACGTCCCGCCGGAGTTCCGCGAGGGCGTCCGCGACCGCGGCGTCCGCAGCCTCGACGCGACGTTCGTCACGCACTGGCATCACGACCACGTCGGCGGCGTCGACGACCTCTCGCTGTCCGCGCGCGCCGACGTCGTCGCGGACGACCTCTACCGGACGCCGACCGCCGGCGAGCACTTCCACCGCGAGAAACCGTACCTCGCCGACCGGTTCGACGAACACGACCTCGCGCACGGTGAGCCAGTCACCGTCGCGGACGTGACCGTCACGCCCATCCCCGTGAGTCACGACCGGCCCGCGTTCGACGCGCTCGCGTTCCGCGTCGAGACCGACGACGCCACGCTCCTCTACGCGCCCGACTTCGAGACGTGGTGCCCCGACATGCCCGGAGGAGACGACTACCGGAACGCCGACCTCGCCATCCTCGAAGCAACGAGCGTCGTCGCCCCCCACATGCTCGACGACCTCGCCCCCCGCGAGGACCCGGTCGCCGACGCCGCCGCCCACCGCACCGTCCTCGTCCACCTCAACGAGCACCTGCTCGCGCGCGACACCGCCACCGTCGCCGCCGACGTCGCCGACCAGGGCTACGAACTCGGCACCGACTTCGAGACGTACGTCGTCTGAGCGCTGCAGCGCCAGACGTCCGCCTCCCGAGTCACCAGGGCTCTAGTTCTTCGTCGCGCCACAGCCGCCCGCTCGGCCCGTCGCGGAGTCGCGCGAGGAACACCGGCGTCTTCGCGCCCTCCGCGACGCTCCGCGGCGCGTGCTCACCGCCCATGTCGGTGCGAACCCATCCAGGACACGCCGCGTTCACGTACAGCGACGGGTACTGGCGCGCGAGCCCCTGCGTGAACGCGTTCAATCCCGCCTTCGACACGCCGTACGGCAGGTGCGAGTCGTCGATGCCGTCCGCGAACTGTCCGGACCCGCTGGAGACGTTCACCACTCGCGCCCCGGACCGGTCGTCGCTCACGA
The DNA here is from genome assembly GCF_037081675.1 of Halorubellus litoreus. Lineage (GTDB taxonomy): Archaea > Halobacteriota > Halobacteria > Halobacteriales > Natrialbaceae > Halorubellus > Halorubellus litoreus. Next base: position 568,331 of record NZ_JAZAQL010000001.1, read on the forward strand.
GCAACGGGAGCGCGTACCGCGTCACGAGCATCGGCCCGAGGAGGTTCGTCCTGAGCGTCCGGTCGATAGCCGCGGTGTCGACGTCCCCGTACTGGCCCTGCGGACCGTAGACGCCCGCGTTGTTCACGAGCACGTCCAGGCGCCCGGACTCCGCTCGGAGGCGCTCCATCGCCGCAGCCACCTGCGACATGTCGGTGACGTCCAACTCGACCGGTTCCTGGTGGGTCGCGGTCACCGTCTCCGGGTCGCGCGCTCCGGCGTACACGGTCGCGCCCAAATCGACGAGTCTCGCAGCGATCTCGGCGCCGATACCTCGATTCGCGCCGGTCACGAGCGCGGTCTGCCCGGACAGCGACTCGTGGAGGTCGACGTTCATGGCCACGTAGAGGGCTCGAGCGGGCATAATCCCGCGGCTGACGTATCCAGGGTAGCATCCGTCAGTGCAGAGTTATTCCCTCGTAGCGCGTCTGTACGTCGTCCGTTACGGATACGACCATGAGCACACACAGATCCATCATCGACGAGTCCGTCCTCCGAACGCTCCGCGCCCGCGTCGCCGGTGACGTCCTCACACCGGACGAGGACGGCTACGACGAGGCCTGCACCCTCTGGAACGCCGCGGTCGACCGCGCCCCAGGCGTGTTCGTTCGCGCGCACACCGCCGACGACGTCGCCACCGCTATCGCCGCCGCACGCGAGCACGACCTCCCGCTCGGCGTGCGCGGCGGCGGCCACCACGTCACCGGGAGCGCGCTCGTCGACGACGGTATCGTCGTCGACTGCACCGAACTCACCGACGTCACCATCGACCCCGACGCGAAGACCGCGCGCGTCGAACCCGGAGCGCGCGTGAGCGACGTCCTCGCCCCCGCACAGGAGCACGGCCTCGCGCCCGTCGCGGGCTCGGCCGCCCAGACCGGTATCGCGGGGTCGACGCTCGCCGGCGGCATCGGCTGGCTCCGCCGCGAGCACGGCCTCGGCGTCGACGCGCTCCGCTCGGTCGACCTCGTGACCGCCGACGGCGACCGCATCACGGCGAGCGCGACCGAACACTCCGACCTCTTCTGGGGTATCCGCGGCGCTGGCTCGAACTTCGGCGTCGTCACGAGTTTCGAACTCGAACTCGCAGCTGTCGGGCCCGAGGTCGCCATCGCCCAACCCATCTACGCGCTCGAGGACGCAGCGAGCGTGCTCGCCGCGTACCGCGAGTGGGCTGCGGATGCCCCGCGAGCGGTGACGACGCTCGTCGCACTCATGCACGTCCCGCCGCTCCCGGTCGTGCCCGAGGAAGCGGTCGGCGCACCGGTCGTGATGCTGTTCGGCGTGTACGCAGGCGACGTCGAGGATGGCGAAGCCGCGCTCGCCCCGCTCCGCGAATTCGGCGACCCCATCATGGACATGAGCGGCCCGCAACCGCTCGCGGGCGTCCACGAGATAGCGCGCGACCTGTTCCCGGACGGCCGCCGGTACTCGTGGCACTCCATCTACGCGACCGATCTCGCCGACGACGCCATCGAGACGCTCGTCGACGCGCTCGCGAACGCACCGACCGAGCAGTGCGAACTCGGCGTCTGGCACCTCGGCGGCGCCATCGCCGACGTCGACGACGACGCGACCGCGTTCGGGTTCCGCGACCCCGAGTTCATGCTCGCCGTCGACGCCGCCTGGGAGGACCCCGACGACGACGCGACCGCGATCGAGTGGGCGCGCGACACCTGGACCGAACTCCGCGCCCAAGCGGCGACCGTCGACGGGTTCTACCCGGGCTTTCCCGGGTTCGTCGACGACCACGACGAACGCGCCCGGATGGCGTACGGCGACAACCTCGACCGCCTCCGCGACCTCAAAGCCGAGTACGACCCCGAGAACGTCTTCGCGAGCAATCTCAACGTCGAGCCCGCGAACTGAACCGCTCGAACCGACGACGCACGCTGTCGAGTCGGTTCTTGTCTTAGCGCCTGTACCGTCGCCGTACCAGGAGCCCGGTGATGGGAAGCGCCACGAGTTCGGTGAGAATCAGGATTACGAGGAGTTCGATACCGAACGAATTCACCAACACGAGGGTCGGTAGGATGCCGACCAGGAGTGGGAGCGCGAGATGGGTTCGGTCGCTGAAGGGCCCGAACAGTTCGATGAGGACGACCGAGGCGAGACCAGCGAAGGCGCCGAGCAACAACCCGCCAGCGACGAGTGCGGCGATGAGGGTGCCGAGGAGAGCGAGGCCGTTACCGTCCGTCGCCCCGGGTGCGTCGGTCGGGACGGCGGTTGTCGATGTCGACTGCGCGGCGACGGCGGACGACCAAACGAAGACGCCGAGGGCGGAGATAGCGAGCGAGAAAACTGCTACGCGGGTCGGTGAACTTCGACGGTTCATCGCTTCTATCCTGTCCGATGCGTCAGGCGAGTAAATATGTTCGCTATGTAGAACGAGCGCGCTCGCGTGCTGAACGGCCGCTACGCGAGGGTCCGTCCTCCGAACGAACGATCGAGTATTCTGTCGTGCCCGCGCCCAGCCGCACCGCATTTCGTATCGCAATCACTGGTTTATCACTTATGCCAGGGCCCGTGACGGGAGGCTTTTCCGCGTCGCCCGACTACGCTCGGTCGATGGTCCAGAACGTCGCGCCGATGATGGTCGACCTCGAACAGGAGGACTTCAACCTCCTCTCAGGGGTCGAGCAGGGGATGCGGTTCTCGGAGTGGGTGCAGCGCGGGAAGCTCCCGGACTTCTCCGGGTTGACGGCGGAGAACGTCGACTACCGCCTGGACCGCTGCCTGGACCGCGACCTCATCCAGCGGAAGACGATCCAGTACGAGGGCTACAAGCTCACCCCGGAGGGGTACGACGCGCTCGCGCTCCACACGTTCGCGGAACGCGAGACCGTCCAGGGGTTCGGGTCGAGTCTCGGCGTCGGGAAGGAATCCGACGTGTACGAGGTCCAGTCGTACAAGCCGATGGCGCTCAAGTACCACCGCGAGGGCTACACGAACTTCCGCGAGGTGATGAAGGAGCGCGATTACACGAGCGACCGCGACCACGTCTCGTGGCTGTACACCGCGCGGAAGGCAGCGGAACGCGAGTACGAGCGCCTGGAGACGCTGTATCCCGACGTCTCGGTGCCGCGGCCGGTCGACCACAACCGGCACGCGATCGTCATGGAGAAGATGGAGGGCGTCGAGCTCGCGCGAACGCGCGTCGAACCCGAGCAGGTCGTGGGCGTCCTCGACCTCGTCCTCCGGGAGATGGCGACGGCGTACGACGCCGGGTTCGTGCACGCGGACATGAGCGAGTACAACGTCTTCCTCGCCGAGAGCGGCGTGACGGTGTTCGACTGGCCGCAGGCGGTGCCGTCGAGTCACGAGAACGCCCGCGAGTTCCTCGCGCGCGACGTCGACAACATCGTCGGGTACTTCCAGCGGAAGTACCCGAGCGACGTCCCCGACCTGGACCGGGAGGGCGTCGTCGACGCGCTCGCCGCCAGCGAGTTCGAGTCCGTCCGCGAGCACGCTGCCTGAACGACACTGGCGTTATCCGCGCTCGCGTCGGCTGAAGGACGGGCGGACTGGCGTTATCCGCGCTCGCGTCGATTCCCGGCTAGATTCTTCCGCTCTTTCGCTCGACGAGCGCCGGCTGTCGACGCTCACCCGGAGGGTTCGACCGTCGAAGAACCCGCTCCGCCTGAGCGACGAAGCGCCTTTCGGGGGGTAGAGTTGGCTCCGCGTCGCGATGACCTGGCCGCTGCTCACCGCTACCGTCCAGGATTCGGTGTCGAGATGGGTTCGTCGGTCCGAATACGCCACGAAGAATCGTATTTCGTACATTCTTGTGGGACTGGCCACCAACTGGTAAACCAGATACTGCTATAGCAAATCGGAGAGTGGCTCGCGAGGCAAGGGCTCGTGAACGGTCGCGAGAGAGCGTGACGCGTACGGATGGCTCGCGGGGCGTCAGGCGACCGGCGGTCGGCCCTCGCGAGCGGGTCGAGCGTCGCCGGGCCGCATCGCGCGGAGGTACGCGACCGCGAGTCCCGCGACCACGACGACGGGCGCGAACGAGAGGGCGGCGGCCAGCGGCGTGAGCGTGATGCCGTCGCCAGCTGCGATGGCGAGCGTCATCGCCGAGATGGGGGCGGCGAGGAGCGTGCCCATGACGAAGAGCACGCCGGCGAGGAGTGCGGCCATCGGGCGTTCGCGCCGGAGCCAGACGCCGACGACGACGAGGGCGGGGACGACGACCGCGAGGTCGAGGACGTGCGAGAACAACGCCTGCGGGCCCGTCTCCTGGACGAGGACCGGGACGGTACCCGCGAGTGCGGCGGGAACGAGTTCCGAGAGCCAGAGCGCGGCGAGCGCGAGGCCGACGAGGACGAGCCCGAGCCCGTAGCGCCTCGCGTCGATGCGGCCGGTGACGGCGTCGTGGACCGGCTCGTGGTCCGTGTCGAGGAGCGCGGCGACGAACGTCCACAGCGAGAGCGCGAAGAGGACGAGGTACGCGAAGAACGCGTCGTTGAACGATACCTGGACGACGACGCTGAACCAGATGTACGCCATGAACGCGAGCGCGCCGAGCCAGACGATGCGGCCACGCAGCGACCCGCGGACGGTCGCGTACAGGCCGGCGGCGAGCGCGGGCACGCCGACGAGGAGTATCGTTGCGTCCTGGACCCGGTAGTTGGTGACGAGCGCGTCGGCGTCGCGGTAGTGCTCGGGACGCAAGAGGCCGAGCGCCGTCGCGAGGACCGAGAGGCCGACGATGGCGAGCGATGCGACGAGTTGCCAGCGAGGGATGGGTCGAGCCATGGTGAGTCGTCTAGAAGGACGACGAGCGCGCTATTAGCCCGATATCGCGGTTCTCGGGGGGTGAGAAGGCATCGACGCGGAGAGGACGTCGCGACGCAGGGGGCGACGGCGACGACTCCGAAGGGGCGTCGCGACGACTGCAGGGGGCGGTCGAGGCGGGTCGACGCGAGACTCAGTCGCCGAACGAGTCGGTCTCGTCGACGTTGATGCTCCCCATCTCGGGCGTGGATTCTTCGCCGTACGCCGTCTGGACTTTCCCGATGACGACCGCGCCGACGTAGATGGCGACGGCGATGAGGACGATGACGCCGCCCGCGGTCGCCTCACCGTAGTAGGAGGCTGCGATACCGAGGATGACGGCGAGTTCGGCGAGCACCACGGAGACGAGCAGCGATTCGTTGAAGCTCCGGGAGACCTGCGAGGCGCCCGCGACGGGGACGACGAGCATCGCGGCGACGAGGATGACGCCCATGATCTGCATCGCGCCGACGACGACGAGCGCGGTCAGCATCACCATGATGCGGTTGTACCAGTTCACGGAGAGCCCGGAGACGGCCGCGGCGGTCTCGTCGAACGTGACGTACAGGAGCTGGTTCCGGGTGAGCCCGACGACGGCGACGACGATCGTGAAGAGGACGAGGAGGATAGCGGCGCTCTCGGCGGACACCGTCGAGAGGTTCCCGAACAGGAACTGGTTGACGCCGACGGCGAGCCCGCCCGCGTTGAGACTGATGAGGGTGGTACCGAGCGCGAACCCGGTGGAGAGCACGATCGCCATCGAGACGTCGTTGTACGCGTCGGTCGCTTCGGAGATGAGTTCGATGAAGAGCGCGGCGATCATCGCGACGACGACCGCGGTCAGGTACGGTGACACGCCGAGGTCGAGGACCGCGTTCAGGAACAGGCCGACGGCGACGCCGGCGAACGCGGTGTGTGCCAAGGCGTCCCCGATGAGTGCGAGCTGGCGGTGCACGAGGAACGTCCCGATGAGGGGCGCCATCACGCCGATGCAGAGGCCGACGAGGATGGCGCGATGCATGAAGCCGTACTGGAGGAGTTCCAGGCCGGTGGCGCCGGCGAGCCACGACATGAGGCCCGACCAGAGGTCGAGGAACCAGTAGAGCGGGGCGAGGACGCCGTCTTCGCCGGTGAGGAGTGGCATCCCGGGGGTCCCGGAGAGGACCGCGAGGCTGAGCGCGGTCATGCGTCACCTCCGAGGAAGTTCGCGGCGGTGCCGAACGCGCGGGCGAGGGCGTCGCTCTCGACGAACTCGTCGGTCGGGCCGTCGAAGTATATCTCGCGGTTCAGGCAGACGACGCGGTCGGCGTGCTCGGTGACGGCGCCGAGGTCGTGTTCGATGAGGAGGACGGTGATGCCGCGCTCGTTGAGTCCGTCGAGCAGGTCGTAGAACGCTTCGACGGACTCGACGTCGACGCCGACGGTCGGTTCGTCGAGCACGAGGAGGTCGGCTTCGCTCGCCAGCGCTCGGGCGATGAACGCGCGCTGGCGTTGCCCGCCGGAGAGTTGCGTGACGCGACGGTCCGCGAACGCGGTCATGCCGACGGTCTCGAGGGCGTCGTGGACGATCGCCCAGTCCTCGCTGTCGAGGCGGCCGAACCCGACGTGCGGGAACCGCCCCATCTTCACGACCTCGCGGACCGTGATGGGCATCTCCTTCGAGGCGCTCGCGTGCTGGGCGACGTACCCGATGCGCGAGCCGTCGTCGAACCGATGCGAGGGTTCGCCGAAGATGCTGGCGCTGCCGGTGTCCGGCCGGAGGAGGCCGAGCATGAGTTTCATGAGCGTCGACTTCCCGGAGCCGTTCGGGCCGACGACGGCGACGTACTCGCCGGGGTCGATGCGCAGCGAGATGTCCTCGACGACTGGCGTTGCGGTGTACCCGAAGTCGACGTCGGCGAGTTCGACGACGGCGTCCGTCGACTGGGCGGCGTCGGTCGACGGAGCGGCGTCGTCGCGGTGGGCGTGGTCGGTCTCGCTGTCGTCGTCGGCCATGGTCGTGGTCGGTGAGTGGTTCGCGCTCATTCGAAGTTAGTCCACTCCTTGGCCCAGCCGTCGGGGCCGACGTTTGCGGGTTCTTCGTTCCCGAGGACGACCTCGAACGTGGGCATGTTGATGTTGTACGCGATCTCCTCGTACCCCCAGTTCTCCTCGACCCAGTCCTCGCGGACGCCCGCGTACGGCGTGACGGGGAAGTACGCCTCGACCTGGGTTTCCGCGAGCAGTTGCTTTGCGGGTTTGCGGGACTCGAAGACGCCGTTCGCGATGTACTTGATGTCGTTCTCGTCGATGACGCGCTTCGCGTCGGCGATGTCGGAGGGTTTGACGTCGCCGCTCGCGGCGAGGTTCGTGACGAGCGGACGCATGGTGACGTCGTACTTGACGCCGATGTACTGGAAGGCGTTGTGCGCGGCGAGCTGGACGACGTCGCGGTCGGCGGCGTCGAAGATCGCCTGGTAGTCCTCGTCGATCTGCGTGATGGTTTCGTCCTTGTACGTCGTGGCGTTGTCGCGGAGCGCGTCTTCGTGTTCGGGGGCGAGTTCGACGAGGCCCTCGGTGATGTTGTCGATGCTGGTCTTCGCGCGGTCGGGGTCGAGCCAGAAGTGGGGGTCCTTGCCCTTCTGTTGGCCGACGCCTTCCTCGTCGGGGTCGAGGGTGGCGGCGAGGTCGACGAGTTGGACGCCTTTGCGGGCGTTGATGAGTTGGGTGTCGACGTCGTCGTCCTTGAGCGTCTGGATGGCGCGGTCGGCCCACGGCTGGAAGCCGGGGCCGACGTGGAGGAACGCGTCGGCTTCGATGATGTCCTTCGTGACGCTGGCGTTAGGCTCCCAGCCGTGGCCGTGGAGGCCGGTGGGGACGAGGTTCTCGACCTGGATCGGCGTGCCGTCGACGACGTTCCGCGCGAAGTCGAAGAAGCTGAAGAAGGAGGCGACGACGACGGGGCCGTCGCCGTTCGCGCCGTCGGTGTCGTTCCCGGGCGAGTTGTTCGCGCTACCGATGCTGTCGATGCAGCCGGCGAGGCCGCTCGAGAGGAGTCCTGCGGTCGCTGCGAGCGTGCCGCGGCGAGAGAGTCGCGGTCGTTCGTCCGTCGAATCGGTCATTGTCGAGTAGGTGTAGACCTCGGCTAGGATATAGTACTTTCCATCAAAGTGTAGAATTAGACTAGTCTAAAGTGGTGGCTGTGTCGTGGTTTCGTGCCGACGGGACCTCGGGCATGCAGGCAGCTAGGCTGGTAAGCAGGTTGGTAGGCACGCAGGTTGGTAGGCACGCAGGTTGGTAGGCACGCAGGTTGGTAGGCACGCAGGTTGGTAGGCACGCAGGCAGGTCGGCTGGTAGGCAGCAGGCTGGTAGGCAGCGGTCTGTGACGCGGCGGTCACCCGGGGATGTCCGCCGGTTCGAACGCCTGCCAGCCGAAGTACGTGACGAGGACCGCGCCGAAGCCGACGCTCACGACGACCAGGGTTGCGAGCGTGCCCACGATGGGGACGGCGTCGAGGAGGTCGAGGGCGACGACGAGGAGTGCTGCGCCGGCGGCGGCGGCGACGTCCGGTCGGTCGACGGGGAGCGCTCGTCCGAGTCGGGCGCCGGCGGCGGCGAGCGCGTAGAGGAGGACGAGGAACTCGCCGACGACGCCGAGGACGCTGACGGGGACGAGGACGACGGTGAACGCCATCGCGACGAACCCGACGAGGAGGGTGACGGCGGCGAGCGCCCCGACGACGCCGGAGACGAGCGCGTGCCCGGTCATCGCGTCGCCGACCGTCGCGAGCGCGTCCGGTGCGCGTCGAGCGAGCAGGAACGCGAGGGCTGCGAGCGCGAGCGCCTGCATGGCGAGGAACCCGAGGCGTTCGGCGAGCGTGCGCTCTCGCGGGGCGACCTCGACGGTCGTGCGACGCGGGACGCGCGCGCCGGCGGCGACGCTGGTCGTCCCGCCGAACGAGCGGAGCTCGCCCGTTATCGCGGCGCCGTCGAGGACGCTGAGGTTCCCGGCGAGCACCGTCACCTCGGCGTCGACCGTGCCGGCGACGACCGCGGTCCCATCGATGACGTAGATCGGCCCGTCGACCGTCGCGTTCGCCGGGACGGTCACGGTCCCGCCAGCGACGACGAGCGGGTCCGTCTCACCGCCAGCGGCGAGGGCGTCGGCGTCGCGCGCGCCGTCGAAGACGACGTGCATGGCGTCTGGGTCGGCGCCGCTCGCGCCGACCAGGAGGAGGACGACGACGAGCAGCGGGAGGACGTCCATGACGCTCATCGCTCCACCTCCGGCGCGCTCCCCGCCGCGTCCTCGGGAGCGCGGTCGGCGTCGCGGCGTCGGTCCCTGGACCGTGCGATGGCGTACATCCGTTTCGCGTACGCGCCGACAGCGAGGCCGAACAGGAGGAGGAGGGCGAGCGCGTTCACGAGGTTGAGGTGCGTGAGGAGCGTGACCTCGGCGTGCGCGAGGTAGAGCGCGACCGCGGTGCTGGCGAACGTGGCGACCCAGCCGGCGAGCCCGATACCGAGCGCGCTGTGGGTGCCGATGGTGTCGGCGGTGGCGAGGTCCGGCCAGAGCGCGAAGTTCATCGTCGTGTAGAACGAGACGGCGACCGCGTACAGCAGCGGGTTCGCGAGACTCGGCGTGCCCGCCGCCGTCGGGAACACCGCGGCGACGCGGAGTTCTGTCGTGTAGAGGACGTGCGAGAGGGCGAACAGCGCGAAGATCCAGAGGAAGACGCCGTTGCGCGAGAAGTTCGTGTAGAGGACGCCCGCGGCGAACGCGCCGAGGACGTGCGCGCCGGCGATGAGGAGGCGCGTCTCGATCTGGGGCGACTGCCAGGAGGTGAGGAGGAGCGTGGGCGTCTCGATGATGCGGAGGAACCCGAGGCTGTCGACGAAGAAGACGCCGAACATCAGGACCAGGGGCGCGACGAACGCGAGACTCCGTGTGCGAACGGGGTCGGGGTAGTTGAAGCGTCCGCGGCCGAACGCGTCCTGTTGCGCTTCGAGGTGGTCGAGGACGCGTTCGACGGCGTCGACGCGACCGCTGGCGAGCACGGCGAGCACGACGATACCGGGCGCCACCGCGGCGGTCATGAGGTTGCTGAAGACGACGACGTTCCAGTCGAGCGGGATGGCGTTCGCGAGCCCGTACGTGAGGGCGGTGATGGCGGCGGCGACGTACCCGCGGTCGGGGACGGGGATGGTGTCGATCGCGAGCGCGAACGAGACGGGGAACCCGACGCCGAGTGCGGCCGAGCCGGCGACGATCCACGCGCCGAACGCGGGCGCGGTCCGGACGTGCGGCGCGAGTACGGTGAGGACGAACTGGACGCAGACGACGGCGAGGAGGAGCCGGAGCTTCGTGCGGATGCTCGTGCTCCACCCGCGGCGGTCCATGGTGACGCCGGTGGCGACGGCGGCGACGAACGTGCAGAGCGCGAGGACGCCCATCCAGAGGGACACGGTCGTCTCCGGGAGGCCGACGAGCCGGGTGCCGAGGTCGATGAGGCCGAGCTGGACGAACGTGATGTTGTAGTAGTAGCCGGCGGTCATCAGGGCGACGAAGAGCGCGTAGCCGGCGAGGGTGGACCAGTCGCGGTCGCGGAGGTACCCGAAGAGACGCATCGTACGTGTTTGCTCGACGCGAGCGGACAAAAAGATGGAGCGCCGTCCGTGACCCGCGAACGCCCCGGCCGTGACTCTCTCGGGCCGGGAGTGGTCGAGCTTCGACGACCTCGGCCTGTCGAGATGTCCAGAATCCCGCAGTATTACTTAACAGAATATTGCCCCTGGCCCAATATTACAAACTCATGAAAGGTTTTTTCGCGAGTGGCGGCGAGTATCACGTATGGACAACCGGGACAACCCACACCACTTCGAGACGCTCTCGGTCACGCACGGCGAACGCGCGACGCCCGGCGAACCGATGACGGGCGACGTCGTCTCACCCATCCACCTCGCGTCGACGTACGCGCTCCCCGGCCTGGACACCGAGATGTCTCTCGAGGACCTCGACCCGAGCAAGGGCGACTTCGTCTACTCGCGGCTCTCGAACCCGACGCGGCACGCCGTCGAACAGCGCCTCGCCGCGCTCGAGGGCGGCGACCACGGGTACGCGTTCTCCTCGGGGACCGCCGCCATCTTCACGTTCCTCCTCGCCGCCGTCGAACCCGGCGACCACGTCGTCGCGTTCGACGACCTCTACGCCGGCACCCGCCGGATGCTCGAGGACGTCTTCGCGAGCCGACTCCACGTGGACGTCGACTTCGTGGACGCGACCGACGCCGAGAACGTCGCCGCCGCCGTCACGGACGCGACCACGGTCGTCTGGATGGAGACGCCGACGAACCCGACGATGAACATGTGCGACATCGGCGCCATCGCCGACATCGCGGACGACGCCGACGCCCTGTTCGGCGTCGACAACACGTTCATGAGTCCGTACTTCCAGAACCCTCTCGAACTGGGTGCGGACGCGGTCGCGCACTCGACGACGAAGTACCTGAACGGGCACTCGGACTCGGTCGGCGGGGCGCTCGTCACGAACGACGACGCGCTCGCCGAGGAGGTCGAGTTCCTCCAGACCGTCGGCGTCGGCGACATGCTCTCGCCGTTCGACAGCTACCTCCTCCTGCGTGGCACGAAGACGCTCCCGATGCGGATGGACCGCCACGAGGCGAACGCGATGGCGGTCGCCGAGTACCTCGAAGCCCACGACCTCGTCGACGCCGTCCACTACCCCGGGCTCGAATCCCACCCCCAGCACGACCTCGCGACCGAGCAGATGAGCGGGTACGGTGGCGTGCTGAGCTTCGAGCTCGCCGGCGGTATCGAGGACGCGAAGCGCTTCCTCGAAGCGCTCGAGGAGTTCACGCTCGCCGTCTCCCTCGGCGGCGTCGAATCGCTCGTCGAACTCCCCGCGGGCATGACTCACGAACCGCTCGCGGTCGACGAACGCGAGGCGCTCGGTATCACGGACACGCTCGTCCGCGCGAGCGTCGGCGTCGAGCACGTCGACGACCTCGTCGCCGACCTCGACCGCGGCTTCGACGCGATGGTCGACGGCGCCGAGTTCGAGGCCACGCCCGCCGCCGACGACTGAACAGTCGGGTTCTCTCCTCCCGCTGTCGTCGGCATCGCCGACCGAGAGCGAAACCGTTTCGAGGCGGGCGTGGCGAGAGCGAGTGTGACCTTCGGCCTCGACCGGACGCGCCTGCAGTTCCCCGTCCTCTATCTGACGCGGTTCGCGACCGGGTTCGGGTTCGCGACGCTCGCCGTCCTCCTGGCGACGTACGTCAACCAGTACGACCCGTCGGGGTTGATGCTCGGCCTCTTCACGAGCGGGTTCGCCATCGCGCAGACGATAGCGGTCGTCCCCATCGCGTACCTCGGTGACGCACGCGACAAGCGCAACGTCCTCGTGGGCGTGCTCGCGCTCGGCGTGCTCGCGTACGTCGGGTTCGCCGCGCTCGACGTCTACAGCGGTGGCGAGTGGGCGTTCGTCGGCGTCCGCGCGGTCCAGGGCGCCGCCGTCACGGGGTCGGGGCTCTTGTCGCTCGCGCTCGTCGGCGACCGGTCGCCGCCGACCGAGACCGCGCAGTTCATCGGGAAGGCGAACTCGTGGCGGTTGCTCGCGGGCATCCTCGGCGGCGGCGTCTCCGGCATCCTCTACGACGTCTACGGGTTCGGCGTCGTCTACAGCGTCATCGTCGGTCTGCTGTCGGTCGCGATGGCGGGCGTCGTGTTCGTGCTCTCCCCCGACACGACCCGCGTCGAGGGGTTCCCGTTCAGGGACCTCGCGGTGAACGCGCGCATCCTGACGCTGACGGGGTTCCGCGCGCCGTACGCAGTTGCGGTGACGCTCGTCCGCACGTGGGTGCTCCTGTACGCCGGCGTCGAGGCGCTCCAGGGCGGCCTCGGGTTCGCGGTCGCCGCCGTCAGCATCGTCTACGGCGCCGAACGGTTCACGAACATGATCTGTCAGCCCTACACGGGCCGGCTCTCGGACCGCTTCGGGCGTGCGATGTTCGTCGCCGCGGGCGGTGGCGCGTACGGACTCGTGGCGCTCGCCGTCCCGTTCGCACCCGACCTCGCGTCCGCGATAGCGCTCCCGTCCGCGTCCGCGCTCGCGACCGCCGTCGCCGGCCTCCCCGGCGTCGACGCCCTCGTCGACGCGTCCACGGCCGCGGGGCTCGTCGAACGCGGCCTCGACACGCCGAGCGGGACGTTCCTCGTCCTCGTCGCGCTGAACGGGTTGCTCGGCGTCGCGGACTCGTTCCGCGAACCCGCGAGCATGGCGCTGTTCGCGGACGAGGGCAGCGACGGCGACGGCGTCGCCTCCAGCTTCGGCATCCGCGAACTCGTCTGGCGACCCGGGAGCGTCCTCGCCCCGCTCGCCGGCGGCGTCCTCACCGAACAGGTCGGGTACGCGTCCGTGTTCTACGTCGGCGGCGCGAGCGCGCTCGTCGGCGTCGGCGCGTTCCTCGCCGCGCTCTGGTACACGCAGGGCGCGGACGCGCTCACCAGCTGGTAGCAAGGGGAGGCGCCGTCGAACGCGGGATCCACCGACCGAGAATCAGTCCGCGGTCCCGTCCGCGAGCGGGAGCGTCACCGCGAACGTCGCCCCCGAGTGCTCGTCGTCGACGAGCGCGACCTCGCCACCGTACGCGTCCACGGTCTCCCGGACGAGGTAGAGCCCGAACCCGGTACCCGGGGAGTCGAAGCCCTTCTCGCCCTTCCGGAAGAGGTCGTCGCGCATCGACTCGTCGACGCCCGACCCGTTGTCCGCGACGTACACCGTCGCCGTCTCCGCCTCCTCGTCGACCGCGACGTCGACGAACACCTCGGGGTCGGTGGCGTCGTTGTGCTGGACGGCGTTCACGAGGAGGTTCTCGAACACCTCCGGGAGGAGTTCGTCCGCGGCGACCGCAATCCCCGGCAGCCCCTCGGCGTCGACGGCCACGTCGAACGCGCCCTCGAGCTTCTCTATCTCGCTGTCGAGCACCGCGTCGAGCGCGATCGGTTCGCTGTCGTGGTCGTCCTCGACGAGGATGTGCATGAGCGACCGCATCGTCTCCACGAAGTCGATCATCTCCGCGAGTCGCGACGCCGCCGTCTCCAGGTGGCCCTCGACTGACTCGTCGACGTGGCCCTCGAGCATGTCGGTGCGGGCGTGCGCGACGTTCAGACTGTTCAGGAGGTTGTGTCGAAGGAGACGGTTCACGTACTCGAGTCGCTCGCGTTCGTGTTCGAGTTGCGCGCGACGTTCCCGGCGTTCCGTGACGTCCTGTGCGAGCGATATCCCGCCCGTGATGGAGCCGTCGTCGCGGACCGGGATGGCGCGAACGACGAGCGTGCGGTCGTCGAGCGCGACCTCGCGCTCGACGAGGTCGCCGGCGAGCGCGTCCTCGTGCGCCGAACAGAGCGTGTCGCGAACGGGTTCGGGGAGCGCGTCGACGTCCCCGGGCGCGCTCCCGACGAGCGCGTCCTCGTCGACGCCGAGCACGCGCTCGTAGAGCGACCCCGCGACCGTGACGTACGCGCACTCGGTGTCGAACATCGTCACGGTCGCGTTCGGGACGTTCTCCGCCAAGGTACGGTACTGGCGTTCGCGCTCGCGGAGCTCGCGGTCCCGTTCCGCGAGAGCGATGGCGAGCCCGACGACCTCGCCGAGCTGTTCGACGACGCGACGCTCCCGGCCGTCGAACGCGTGCGGGCGGTCCGCGTAGATCGAGAGGACGCCGAACGTCTCGTCCTCGTGGACGAGCGGCACCGCGACCGACGACCGGTACCCTTCGGCTTCCGCGTGCGCGCGCCACTCGTCGTCGACGTGACCCGTGCGGACGTCCTGGGTCGCCGCGAGCGCGTCCTCGCGGAGCGCCGTCGCCGCCGGCGCGTTCGCGGCACTCGCGTCCAGCGACAGGTCGCGCTCGTCGAGGACGCCGTCGACGCCCGCCTCCGTCCGCACGTACACGTCGCCGTCGCCGTCCGCGTCACCGATCCACGCGAACTCGTAGCTGGAGGCGTTCGCGAGGCGCTCGCAGACGACGCGCTCTATCTCCTCGCGGCTCGAGTACCCCGAGAGCTCGCGGTTGATGTCCCTGACGACCCGCGAGAGCTGGTCGAGCGCGGCGAGACGCTCGTTCTTCGTCGCGAGCGTCCGCTCCCGTCGCTTCCGGTCGATGGCGGACGCGACGACGTTCGCGACCGACCGCACGAACCGCCGGTCGTCCGCTGAGACCGCGTCGGGGTCCGCGACCGTGACGACGAGTTCCCCCCACGGCGCGTCGTTCGCGCCGACCTCCGCGGCGACCACGCCCGGGTCCTCGCGGTCGTGTACGCTCGTCGGTTGGACGTCGACGGTGCCCTCGACCGCGTCGGCGTCACCGACGCACGCGCGAACCCGCGCCTCGCTCTCCGGACCGCCGTCGCCGAACTCGAGGAGGGACGCGCTCGACGCACCGAGGGTCTCCGCGGTCCGCTCGGTCGCCTGCCGGAGGAACCCGTCGACGTCCGCGCGCTCGATCGCCTCCCGACTCAACTCGGAGACGACCTCCTGCTGGGCGAGTCGCTCGTTGAGCGCCTCCTCGCGGTGCTTGCGGTCCGTGACGTCCTGGAAGTACACCGACAGCCCGGATTCGCTCGGGTACGCACGCACCGCGAACCACGTCGACAGCGGCGGAAAGTACTCCTCGAACGCCACCGACTCCTGTTCGCGCATCGCCGCCCGGTACTGGTCCGCGAACGTCGTTCCGGCCGCTTGCGGGAACGCCTCCCAGATGGACTCGCCCGTCACCGCCTCGGGGTCCACGTCGATGAGTTCCGCCGCGGTCTCGTTCACGTACGTGAACTGGAACTCGTCGTCGAGCGCGAAGAACGCGTCCGTCACCCGTTCGAGGGTCTCGTCGAGTTCCGCAACGAGTTCGTTCTTGCGCTGCCGGAGGCGTTCGCGCGCGCGCTCGTCGTCGGTGACGTCCCGGAACGACGCGAACGCCGCAACCGGGTCGTCGCCGAGCGGGACGACGTCCACGACGTACCACGCGGACTCGCCGTCGACCGGGTCGACGCGGAACTGGTGGCCGTAGGACGCCTCCCCGGTCCGGAACACGCTCGCCCACGGTCTCGCGTCCGGCGACACGAACTCGCCGTCGGTGTCGTACACGTCGACGTCGCCCGTTCTCGTCTCCCCGATGGAGATTGCGAACTCCTCGCGCGCCCGGTCGTTCGCCCGCACGACCGTGCCGTCTGGCTCGAAGACGACGAGTCGGTCCGGGCTCGTCTCGAACAACCGGTCGACGACGTGCCCGCGCCAGTTGTCCACCGCGGGCCGCGGCCCCGGTTGCGACGCATCCCCTATCCGTGACTCGTCGTCGCCCATCACCTCGCGCGGCGTTGAGCGCCCCTCACTCGCCGCAGACGCGGCCCCGAGTGCCGCCTCCCCGTCGCGGTTGACAGCCGGGACTCGTGCCGTCGCCCAAACCGGTTCGAACGCGCGCTCGACGGTGCCGACGACGTCGTCGTCGACCGTACAGAACGCCGTGACGTTCGCGTCCACCGCCGCGCTCGCGAGCGCCCCGTCGACCGCGCTCGCGACGACGACGACCGGTGACTTCGGCAGTCGCTCGCGGACGCGACCGACGACCGCCGGGTCGGTCTCCGCGTCGACCGCGAGCACCACGCCGGCGCCCGTCTGCGCGCGCTCGACCGCCGTCTCGACGCCGTCGACGTGCTCGACGTCGACGTCCGACGCTGCGAGCGTCGCCGCGACCGCACCCGCCCCATCCCCCGTGCAGACGATACCGTGTGAATCCGGCATTCGTCGGAAAGTTGAGAGTCCGACGGGCAAAAGCCCACGACCTAAACGACCCGTCGCGAGCGGCCACCGCGGCACCGACGTTCGTGCCGTCAGGCGAGTCGCGCGGCGAGGTCGGCGAGCGCGTCGCTGCCGCCCGCGGCGAGGGGCTCGCCGTGCCCCATGCACGCCACCTCGAACGCCGGGGCGCGGTCGGCGAACGCGCGCACGCTCTCACCGGCCCGACGCCGGTTCCCGTCGAACACCCGCGGCACGCGCCGCAGCGCCCCGTCCGCGGTCCCGCGCACGAGGTCACCGAGCAGCCCGACGCCGAGGCGGTCGCTCACGAAACACAGGTGCCCGGGCGTGTGTCCGGGCGTCTCGAACACCTCGAACGACCCGACGGTATCGCCCTCGCCGACGAACCGGACCTCGAGGTCCGGGCGTTCGACGAGCGGGACCGACACGAACCGCGTCAACACCGCCTTCGCGCCGCGCAACGGCGGCTTGCGCTCGCCCGTCAGGATGCGCCCGTCCGTGTCGCTCGCGTACACCGTCGCGTCGAGTTCGTCGTCGAGGCGCGCGAGCGCCCCGACGTGGTCGACGTCGTAGTGCGTCACGAGCACGCGGTCGACGTCGCCGAGCCCGAATCCCGCGTCGCGAACGCCCTCGCGGATGGTTCCAGCGTCCCACGGCACCCCGGCGTCGACGAGCACGAGGTCGTCCCCGTCCGCCACGAGGAACATCGACGACGCCCGCCCCTCCATCGCCCACACGCCAGCCACCAGTTCCCGACTCATACCCACACGCACCCGCTCCGCCGACAAAAGCACCGCCCCAACGACGCCCTCGCCGGCACGCGAACCGGACCGTCCAGTGCCAGCGCTCGCCGACCGCTCACCGCGACGCCAGCGCGAACCCGACCGCTCACCGCGACGCCAGCGCGAACCCGACCGCTCACCGCGACGCCAGCGCTATCGCTATCGAGCGTCGAAACCGCGAGAACCGAAGGAGCCGATCAGACCTCTTCGGGGTTCGGGAAGTCGTCGTACTCCGTGATGGAGACGTCGCCCTCGGTGACCTCACAGAGGACGAGACCGTTCCCGGAGCCAGTGTCGCGCTCCGCCGCCGAGATGACGGCCTTCGCGGCCGCCTGCTTCGCCTCACTCATCGACATGTCGTCGTGCCAGGACTGCTCGAGGTACCCGTACGCGACCTGCATCCCGCTGCCCGTGACGGTGTAGTCGTCCTTCATCACGCCACCCGCCGGGTCGATGGAGAAGACGTGACTGCCCTCGTCGTCCACGCCACCCAGGATGGGGTTGATGGCGAAGTACGGGCCGCCGCGCGCGAAGTTCCCCGCGAGCGTCGACAGCGCCGTCATACTCATCTCCTCGCCGCGACGCGCCTCGTAGAGGTTCACTTCCGCGCGGAGGCTCGAGATGAACGACTGCGCGCCACCGACGCTCCCGACGAGCGTCATCGCCGCGCTCGGGTGGATCTCCTCGACCTTCACGACCTTCTTGTTCGAGACGAACCGGCCACCGAGGCTGGCGCGGCGGTCGGTCGCGATGACGACGCCGTCGTCGGTCGCGATACCGACCGTCGTCGTCCCCGTCTTGTTCACGTTCTCCTGGTCCTCTCCGGCGTGCTCGCCCCAGTCGCTCGGCGCGATCTCGGGGTCGTAGGGGTTGTCAGCGTCCATCATTCTGCATCACCCTCGTCTTCCTCGGCGAGGAGGTCGAGCGCCTCGAGGCGCTCGCCGATCTCGTCGGTCGACAGCGATTCCACGCTCCCGGTCTCCGTCGGCACGGTCGACACCGCGATGCCTTCCGCCGGGAAGCCGTCCTCGGTCGCCTCCGCGAGCGACTCGAGCGCGAGGTCGACGCCCTCGCCGAGACTCAGCGCGTCGTCGTAGTCCTCCTCGAGACGACGCTGGATGTCCTCGCGAGACCCGCCGATGGCGACCGCCTTCCACTCGTAGGGCGTCCCCGACGGGTCCGTCTCGTAGAGCCGCGGTGTCCCGTCGTGCTCGACGCCGCCGACGAGCAGCGCGACGCCGAACGGGCGCGCACCGCCCGTCTGCGTGTACTGCTGGATGTGGTCCGTGACGTGCTTCGTCAGCGTCTCCACGCCGACGGGCTCGCCGTACCGGAGCTGGTTCACCTGGCTCTGGCGACGCGCGACGTCGATGAGCTGGCGGGCGTCAGCGACGTGGCCCGCGCTCGCGATACCGACGTGGTCGTCGATCTTGTGGAGTTTCTCGACGCTGTCGCGCTCCATGAGCGGCGACCGCGTGCGTCGCTCCGCTGCGAGCACCACGCCGTCGGGCGTTCTGATACCGACGCTCGCGGAGCCGCGCTTGACGGCTTCGCGTGCGTACTCGACCTGGTAGAGACGTCCGTCCGGCGAGAAGATAGTGATCCCGCGGTCGTACGCCTGCTGTTGATTTTGTCCTTGCATGGGAGGTTCCGTAACCTGAGGTAAGTGGACGGGTTCGGAAGTACTTTCTGTAAGCCATCAGCCGGCCATCTGGACTCCGAGCTCGTCCATCGTGCCCGGTTCTTGGACCCGACGACCTTTAAAAACTCCGTCCCGGGCAACACCGCTGGCGTTCTCGGTCCCCTGCCCCGGTTCTGAACGCCGAGCATCGCGGTCTCGTGGCGACCCGCCCCGGCGCGCTCGGCGGCCGCCTCGTCCGGTGGACGTTTCAACGCGACCCCCTAACGTCGGCGTATGCGACAGCGGTACATCCTGGTGCTCGTCGCGCTCGTGGTCCTCGGGCTCGCCGTCGGCGCACTCCCGAGTCTCCTCAAGAGCGGCGACCCGTATCGCGTGCAGGCGACCGACGTCGGGAACGCGTCGACGTTCGACGGCGCGACGTACGACGCGACGGACGTGAGCGAACGCCGGTTCCCGTACGTGACCGAAGCGATCGCGGACGGGACGTCCGGGTCGTACTACGAGGGCCCGTTCGGCGTGAAGGAGTCGTTCAGTCACTCGCCGTTCGACGAGTTCGGCGCGGTCGCGACGCGCGTCCCGAACGCGGTCGAGGGCGACGTGGCGTACGTGACGTACAACGGAACGGTCTACCGACTGGAGATCGTTCGTGAGGACGAATGAGTCGAGACCTCCCCGCAGGCGAGTGGCCGGTTCGCGAGTCGGTCGCTGAGTACGAGACGCCGTGGTACACGGGCGGCCGTGACCGCGTCGAGCAACCGGACGGCTCCGAGAAGGACTACTACTGGGCGGAGCTCCCGGACGCGGTCGTGGTGGTAGCGTCGACGGGCGAAGAGGTCGTGTTCGTCGAACAGTACCGGCCGACGATCCGTCAGACGCAGCTCGAGCTCCCCGCTGGCATCGTCGAGGACGGCGAATCGTACACGACGGCGGGGGCGCGCGAACTCCAGGAGGAGACCGGGTTCGACCCCGCGGGCGTTTCCCTCCTGCAGGAGGTCTGGTGCTCGACGGGCCTGCTCCGGCATCGCCGCGGGTACGTGTTCGCGGAGGGATTGACGCCCTGTGAGCGCGAGCTCGACAGCAACGAGTTCATCGAGGTGCGGTCGGTCCCCGTCGCGGACGCCATCGACGTGGCGCGCGACCCGCCGACGAACGACGCGACCCTGGAGGCGCTGTTGCTCGCGAAGGAGGACGGCCTGCTCTGACCGCGAGCACGGGACGCCCTGCGCTGACCGCGTACGCTCGGTGCCCTGTCCGACCGCGAGCGTCAAATCCTTCGAACGCGTATTGTTAACATGGTTCGAGACGAGTCCGCGGCAAGTCAGCTAGCGGCCACCACCGCGCTGGTCGCGGCCGCGGTCGAGGCGTGGCCCGGCGTGATCGTCCGCGAGCACCCCTTCGGCGGGACGGCGTTCTTCCTCGGGACGCGCGAGTTCGGACACGTTCACCGGTCCGGCCTGCTCGACGTCAACTACAATCGGAGCGTCCGCGACGCCCTCGTCGCCGCCGGACGCACGGGTCGTCACAGCGTCCACCCGGACTCTGGCTGGACGTCGTACCGCATCCGCGACCCGAGCGACGTCGACGGAGCCGTGTGGCTCCTCCGGCTCTCCTACCTCGCGACCGCGATAACGCTCTCGCGCACGCAGACCGGGCGGCGCGCGCTGGCGACCCTCGACCTCGACGCGGAACTCGACGCGCTCGACGCACCGGCGCCCGTGACCGAACGCTACCGGCAGCGAGCGCGGAACCTCGGGCTCGCCGCCTGAAGCTCGCACCCCGAGCCTCTGGGTCTGACCGCGGTCAGCACTCACCCGAGCGCGATGAGTGCGACGCCGCCGACGGCGAGCGCCGCAGCCGCGAGTCGCGCACCGAAGCGTTCCTCGTTCAGGACGACGCCGCCGAGGACGACCGCGACGATAGCCTGCGCGTTCACGAGCGGAGATGCGACGCTCGCCGCGAGCTCGACGAACGCGAGCGCGACGACGTGCTGGCCGACCGCGACGAGCACCGCGAGCGCCGCGAGCGCGCCGAGGTCGCCGCTGACCGCGACGTCGTCCGGCCAGTTGCGCGCGGCGAGCGGCGCGAACATGACCGCGACGATGGGGAAGAGCACGAGGACGAACGCCGCCGGGTCGACGCCGAGGTCGCCCATGAGGTGGCGTTTCCCGACGTCGACCACGCCGAACGTCGCCGCCGAGGCGAGCGCGAGCTGGCCGGGGCGGAGCGTCACCGCACGCCGCAGGGGCGTGAGGAGGTCGCCCTGGTAGTTCGCGAGGTAGAGCGCTATCGTCACGACGACCACCCCCGCAACCTGGAGCGACCCCAGGTCGGTTCCGGGGAGCACGGCGAGTTCGATTGGGAGGACGAACAGCGGCACGACCTTGCTCACGGGCGCGACGTAGGACACGTCGCCGAGCGTGAGCGCGCGGAAGAACGCGAGTATCGCGACGCCGCCGAGGGCGTTGACGCCCACGAGGACCGCGAGCGTGTACGGGTCGGTCGGGACCGTCGCACCGCTCGCGGCCGCGACCGGCGCGTACAGGACGGTCGCGATAGCGTACACGCAGACGACGTACACCGAGTCCGGATAGTGCGCGAACCGGTACTTGACGAGGAAGACGTACGTCCCGAAGACGACCGCGCCGGCGAGCGCGAGCGCGATACCCAGCGTACTCATCGACGACCCCAACTCATCTGCGAGTACCTATCGAGACCGCAGGGAAAAGCCCCGCTATGTTAACTCGGTATGTGTTCGATGGGCGTGGAGGAGGTCCCGAGCGGTCCACGCTCGCAGTCCAACCTCGCGCAGATTCAGCGCTCGCTCGCAGCACACCCCTCGCTCGCAGCACACCCTTCGCATCCAGCCCAGCCATCGCTACGCGAGTGACGCCCGAAAGAAACCGAAATCGCCGCTGGAGTCGACCCGAGTCGGCGTTACTTCGCGCGACCCTGGCCGCCGTTGTTCGAGGGTCGGGTGTGCTCGGTACCCTTGCCCTTGAACGTGAGGCCGCGGTTCTGCGTGCCGGCGCTCGTGAGGCCACGGAACGCACGCGACTGGTGCTGGCTCTCCGTGATCCACGAGAGGTCGTCGTCGTTCTCGATCGCGGGATGCTCGGGGTCCACGAGGATCACTTCGTGCCACTTCTGCGAGCCGTCCTCACCGACCCAGTACGAGTTCAGCACGCGGAGGTTCTTGAACTTCCGCGACGCTCGCTCCTCCGCGATGCGCTGGATGTTCTTCCGGCGCCCGATGCGGTTCACGCCCTGGCGCTTCGAACGACGCCCCTTCTTGTGTCGGGACTTCCGCGCCGTCCCCTTCCGGACGCTGACGCGCGCCACGACCACGCCCTGCTTGGCCTTGTAGCCGAGCTCGCGGGCCTTGTCGAGACGCGTCGGTCGCTCGACGCGCTCGATGGCGCCCTGATTCCGCCATTCTTGCTTTCGCTGCCACTGGAGTTCGGCGAGCTTCCCGTCGTCGGGGTCCCGCCACGCTTCCTTGATGTGCGAGTAGAAACTTCGTGCCATGGTCTATCACCACGGGCGTTTGCCGGTTCAGTCCCGGATGGGACCACATTCCGATGACCTGTCGATGACAGGTGCCCACTGGTGCCCGTCGACCAGCGAGTTGGTCGAACTTCCCGCGTCGTCGCATAAAGGGTTTCGGAACCCCGCGGCGCGCGTCACGGCCTCACACGGCCAGCGGCGCGACGCAGGGCGGTGACGGCGCGAGCGCGTTCGCTGGCGCGACGCGCTGACTCGCCGGTTCGTGGACGTCGCCGAGGTCCTCGACCGCCGGCGCGTTCACGATGGTGACCCGCGACCCCGACACGTCCACGTAGAACGCGTCCGCGTACGGCCCGTCCGGTATCACGAACACACCGTCGTCGCCCGCGTCCGCACCACGGTACCGCAGGAGGTCGCGGTACGCCCGCGCGAACTCCCGGGCCTCCCCGTCGTCGTCGAACCGCAGCCGCCACACGTACCCCGTGTCGCCGTCGTCGCGCTCGTACGCGTACAGCGAATCACCCGCCCAGCCGGCACTCGGCGGGAGCGCGTACGTTATCGGGACCGGCCCGCTGTCCGTGAGGAACTGGTCGCGCGAGACGATGCTCCCCTCGACGTCGTCGTACAGCGTCGCCGCGAACATCGTCGCCACGTCCGCCTCGCCCGCGACCACGCCGCCGTTGCCGACGCGCGACCACTCGCCCGAACTCCGGTCGGGCACCGACACGCTCTCGACGGCGTCGTCG
This sequence comes from Halorubellus litoreus, assembly GCF_037081675.1. Taxonomy (GTDB): domain Archaea; phylum Halobacteriota; class Halobacteria; order Halobacteriales; family Natrialbaceae; genus Halorubellus; species Halorubellus litoreus. Next base: position 591,635 of record NZ_JAZAQL010000001.1, read on the forward strand.
TTCCGGTGGATGATCTGCTCGCTGGACGCCGCCGGGTCGCTGTAGAGCGCGTTCACGGCCGCCCACCCGCCGCGTTCCTTCGTCGCCGCGACGTACGCCTCGCCTTCCGCGTACGGGAAGTACGACAACAAATACAGGCCCATGTTCGGGCGCGGCGCCGCCGCCGCACCCGAGCCACCCTCCTCCCCTCCGCCGTCGCCGTCCGCGGTCGTCCCGCCGTCGCTCGTCGACTCCTCTCCGCCGGTCTCATGGCCGACGCACGCCCACTCGGCCCCGCAGCGCTCGCGGACCTGCCGATCGACGAAGTTCGCGTCACCCTCGATGAGCGCCACGAGCGCGCGCTGCTCGTCCCGCGTCGGCGACTGCGGGAACCGCACGTCGAGGTTCCCGCGGAACTGGTACGCGTGCACGAGCTCGTGCGCGAGCGTCACCTCGTCGACCGTCGGCGTCGACGACGGCGCGACGATGGTTATCTCGTCCGCGTTCGGCGAGTAGAACCCCTGGACGCTCGCCGACCGCGTCTCCGCCTGCTCCTCCTGGGCGTCCGTCGACTCGCCGACGAGGAACAGCGCCTCGAGCCGCACCGCCTCCCTGGTCGCCGCGGCCTCGTCACCACCACCGCCGCCGCCGCTCTGGCGCTCGCGGTACTCCTCGCGCGACAGGATGGAGACCGGCACGCGCCGGTCGAACTCGACGTTCCGCACGTACTCGACGCGGGCCATGCTCCGGTTCACGACCGCCGCGAGCTCCGACTCGTTCAACCCATCCCCGGGCGTGACCGCGAGCGACTCGTTGTACCAGACGCCGTTCTCCCAGCCCTTCACGTCCTCCTCGGGGTCCGCGAGCGCGCCCCCGTCGTCGGGCGCGGGCGCGGTCTCCGAGTCGCTCGTCGTCGCCGTCGACTCCTGGAACGCCGACAGCGTACAGCCAGCGAGCCCGACCATCGCGACCACGGCGACGACGACGAAGACGACTCTCGTTCGCATCTACCCGTACCTCGGAGTCTGCGCGATAAAAACGTCGTGGCGTTCGGCCGCGCCGCCGGGGATGTCTGGGTGAGTCACTCCGGTCGTTGCGCGACGATAGCGCTCTGGACGTTCCAGTGACTCCCGAACGGGTTCTCGCCGTACCCGGCCTTCAAGCCGAGCGCGATCAGCCAGGCGAGGGCGACGAACGGATAGTGGACGAGCGCGAACGCGCCGCTCAACCATCTGACGCCGAGGAACATGCACGTCCGTCGGACGGGCGAGAAGAGCACGTGCAGGAGCGTGTCGACGTAGCTCCCACCTCGATAGAGCGTGTCCACGTCCAAGCCAGCGGCGACTGCGAGGTCGTTCAGGCCGTGGATGCTCGGTCGGGAGTAGTCGTGGGGTTGCCCGTGGAGCGGGTAGTTGAACGCGACGGCGCCGAACAGCTTCCCGCCGGGCTTGAGAACCCGTTGAATCTCCTCGAAGAGCAGGTGGAGGCGGGAGAGCGAGACGTGTTCGAACACAGCCGAGCAGATGACGCTGTCGAACGTCTTCGCCGCGAAGGGGAGGTTCGTGCCGTCCGCGCGAACGTCCAGGTTGTCGTACTGGTCGATGTCCATGCGAACGACCTCGGTCGTGTTCGGGAAGTCCCAGTGGTCGTGCGTGCCACCGCCACCGGCACCGACGTCGAGGACACGCCCGCTGACCGCCGAACCCGTCAGTTCGTGGAAGTGGCTCCGGTAGCGACCGGTGTATCCGCGGTCGGGAGAGAACCGCGTGATGGTCGCGTCGATGATACGTGGACCGTCCGGTGGCGCGTCCATAGCGCTCTCTCGATGTGCGACGGTATAACCACACTGGCCCCATCGACACCCCACGAGAAGAAGTGTCAGCCCGAATATTGGATGTGGTTCGGAATCTTCGACTGCAGCCCGTCGGGCGCTCGCCCCCGGAGTCACCGACCGAGTCCACCACTGCCGCCAGCGCCAGGAACACTCACCCGCTCCACTCGATCTAGTTTCTCCCGCGCGACAGACCAATCGACGGACGAGGAGGGCCGCTCCCGCTACGACCCGACGTACCGCGCGACGACGCCGGCGAGTATCACGAACGCTCCCGTCACGAACGTCCCGGGGATGGGGAGCGCGAACAATCCAACACCGAACGCGATAGCGGCGGTCGACGCTCGCATGGATGGACGTCGCGGCTACGTGAACGTGGAACCCGCGCCAAATCACCTTGTGTGCGTCGACGGTCGCTCGTCGCGCGGCGGGACGGCCCCACCGTGCGTTCGTCGAGCGACGGATGGCCGGTTCACGGCCGGGCGCGGGCCGGTCCGGGGAGCGTGAACGACACGTCGCCGTTCTCCGTCGTGGTGCAAGAGGCGACGAGCGCGTCCGTTCCCCCTCCCACCGGACCGGTCTCCGGGCACGAGCGTGCCGACCGCTCGTACGCCCGACGCCGGCTCGTCGACGACGGAACCGCCCTCCGAACCGATAATCCAACGCGAACTAACCGCGAAATATGTAAACCAGGCCGGGGCGATTCGTCGTAGTATGGCGCCGATCCGCGCGAAGGACCTCTTCGTGACGTTCACCATCTTCGAACTGACGCTGCTGCTGTACTACGGACTCATCGCGATTGACCCCGACCTCGTCGTCCTCCGGTTCTGGGCGCGACCTCTCCACTGGACGGTCGTCTCGACGTACGCGCTCACCGCGCTCGGCGTCGCAGCCACGTGGCTGCACTACGAACGCCCGCTGGAGGTCCGCGACGCGCTCGCCATCGCCGGCGTCGTCTGTCTCGTCCAGGTCCCCCTCTCCCCGATGATAACGCACCCGTTCTACTGGCGGCCGCTCTCCGAGACCGCACTGATGCAGGGGATATACTCGCAGTTACGACTCGGCCTCCCCATCGCACTGCTCCTCCCGCTCGGCGCAGCAGGAACGAAACGCGAGTTCGCGGCCGTTCTCGCACTCGCCTGCTCTCTCCCACTCCTCGCCGTCCTGTACCGCGCCCACAACCACCTCTACTACGGCGGATACCAGTGGCCGGTCGACGTCCTCGCACTCAACGCCACCGTCGGGTTCGCCGTCGCCATCGGCCTCGGCACTCTCAACTTCGCCATCGGCCGCTACGCAGCCACCCGCACCCCGTCGTAGCCACCATCGGACACCAGCGACTCCGCGACGCACGAATCGAACCCGGAACCCAAGGAGCGGTCGGTTCGAGGAACACGTCCAACTACGCAGCGAGAGGAATCGGCGAGAGAAGCCTAGGCCGGAATTTGAATCCGGGGTCTCGTCCTTACCAAGGACGCGCTTTACCGCTAAGCTACCCAGGCGCGTTGGAACGCATCTTCCACTTGTCGGGATTCGTTTTAATGCGTTTCGATTCGCGGCTACGAATCGCCCGCGGACTGGGGGACGCCGTCGTCCGCGGTCGGCTCCTCGGGCGGAATCGTGGCGTGGAGGTCGGCGACGGTCGGGAGGAAGTCCAGTTCGTGCGGGAACCCACGGTCGGTGACGTGGTCGATGCAGTCCGCGACGACGGCGTACAGTTCGGGCGTCGGGGTGCCGTCGGCGGCGGTGGTGCCGGCGAGTGCGGCGAGTTCGAGGACGTCCCGTTCGAGCGTGCGGTCGTGCTCGGCGGGGTCCCTGGTGGGGTCGCGCTCGGCGTCGCGGCGTTCGGTCTGCTCGCGGCCGAACGTGCGGACGGTCTCGACGGCGCGGCCGGCCGCGTCCGTTCGCGCGAGCAGGTAGAAGCCCCTGGAGACGAGGACGTCGGCGGCGAGGATGTCGAGGTTCGGCTGGGTCTGGTCGTCGACGTCCTCCCAGGGTTCCGTGTGGGAGAGCGTGCGGGTGAGGCGAAGGCCGTCGTAGATGAGTTGGACGCCGGCGGCGCGGCTACCGATGGCGTTCAGGTCGACGGTGTCGTCGACGGCGCGCGCGCAACGGAGTGCGAGCGTGCCGGGGGCGAGCGAGCCGCCGTCGACGTGTGCGACGATGTCGTCGCGGAGGCGCGCCGGGTAGACGTCCTCGACGGCGTCCACGGCGGCCGAGCGACACGTTGCTGCCTCGTCCATCGCGCGTAGGTAGCAACGGGACACGCAAAGACCTTTGGAAACGACGGACGTCCGCGGTGGTGTGATTCGAGTCGACCGCGACGGGGACGTCTGCGTGGTGAGCATCGACCGTCCGGACCGGCGGAACGCGCTTCGACCGACGGACCTGGACGTGCTTGCGGACGCGGCCGAGCAGGTGACGGCGCCCGTGCTGTACCTTCACGGGGAGGGGCCGGCGTTCTGTGCGGGCGCGGACCTGGACGTCGTCGCCGACCTGGACCGCGAGGGTGCGCGGGACCTGGCGGCGCGCGGGCAGCGCGTGGTGCGCGCGTTCGAGTCGACGGACGCGGTCGTCGTCGCCGGAATCGACGGCCCGGCGCGTGGTGGTGGCGTGGAGCTCGCGCTCGGCTGCGACGTGCGGGTGGCGACGCCGGCGGCGTCGTTCGCGGAACCGGGCGTGTCCCTCGGGTTGTTCGGCGCGTGGGGCGGGACGGCGCGGCTGGCGCGCATCTGCGGGGAGGGCGACGCGATGGACCTCGCGCTCTCCGGGCGGAGCGTGGACGCGACCGACGCCCACCGGATGGGGCTCGTGTCGCGCGTCGTCGACGACCCGCGCACGGTGGCTGACGAGATAGCGGCGCACCCGCCGGATGCGCTCGGGGCGCTGAAGCGACGGATGCGCGACCGCGAGGACGTCCAGAGCCAGGAGGCCAGGGAGGTGGAGGCGTTCGCGGACCTCGTCGCGAGTCACGCCGACGACATCGCCGCCGCGCGCGACGAGGACTGACCGCGTCGGTACTCCGGTGGGGCATCGGGCAACGAGTCCTCGTCCGAAAGAGTCGTAGTGCGCGAACGCCGACGTTGGGGCGTGACAGATTGCGAGCACTGCTCGGAATCGTTCGAGGACGAGGCCGCGTACCTCAGGCACCTCGGCGACGAGCATCCGGGCGAGATGGGGCCGATAGAGCGACGGCGACTGGACGAACTCGGCGGCGGCGACGGCGGGCCGTCGACGCCGCTGCTCGTCGCCGGTATCGCCGTCGGCGCGCTCCTCCTCGCCGTCATCCTGTACACGCTCACCATCGGGGGTAGCGGGAGCGGTCCGAACAGCGAACTCGGCGAACTCGGGCCGGCGCCGAACCCGCCCGGGCACCAGCTCGGGCCGGCGGGGACCGACGAGGTGTATCGACCGTACAGCCTCGGGGCGGCGCACGAGCACGGGCCGATCAGCGTGAACGTCGACGGACAGCAGATAGACTTCCGGCGAGCGGAGTTCCAGCATCCGCGAGAGATGCGCGCGTTCCACTTCGAACGCGGGCTGCGACGCTGGCACGTGCACGCCAAGGGCGTGACGCTCGAGTACGCGCTGGAGGCGACGGCGTTCGGCGTGACGAACACGTCGTTCGCGTACGACGGCGTCGTCTACCGGCAGGGGGCGAACGCGCAGGCGCCGGACGGCTGGGAGGTCGTGACCGGTGCGACCGTCGTGTACGAGGTCAACGGCGAACCGGTGGCGCCGGAGACGTACGTCCTCCAGGAGGGCGACAGCATCTCGGTTCGCGTGCAAGCACCCGGCGGTGGGTCGACGAACGGGACGACGACGAACGCGAGCGCGCTCGCCTGAGCGGTCTCGATTTCTCGACTGGTTCTCTCCTGGAGCGGTCAGGGCGTGGGGTCGACGGGCGCTGGCGGCATCGCGCGCTTGTGCTTGCTGGCTTCGTAGAGTTCGCGGACCTGCGTGATGGCGTCGCGGTCGACGTCGAGCGCACGTTCGGTCGCGGCGGGCGAGAGGTCGCCGTCGACGTGGAGCGCGAGGATGGCGTCGATTGTATCGTAGTCGAGCCCCAGCTCGCCCTCGTCGGTCTGGTCCGCCCAGAGTTCGGCGGTCGCTTGCTTCTCAGCGAGGTCGTCTGGCGCGCCGAGGTGCGCGGCGAGCTGGCGGACCTGTTGCTTGTAGAGGTTCCCGATGGGGTTGCAGTCGACGGCCTGGTCGCCGTACTTCGTGAAGTACCCGGTGAGGGCTTCGGCGCGGTTCCCGGTGCCGAGGACGACGCGGTTCTCTTCGTTCGCGACGTAGTAGTTCAGGACGCCGCGGACGCGAGCGCGAGTGTTCCCGACGGCGGTTCGGTCGCGGTCGCTCCCGGGGACGGCGTCGACGAGCGCGTCGACGATGGGTTCGATCTCGACGACGTCGTACTCGATGCCGAGGTCCTCGGCGACGCGCTCGGCGTCGCTCATGTTGCCGTCGCTCGATACTTCGGCGGGAAGGACGAGCCCGCGGAGGTTCTCTTTGCCGAGTGCGCTCGCCGCGAGGTACGCGGTCGTGGTGGAGTCGACGCCGCCGGAGAGGCCGAGGACGGCGCCGTCGGCGCCGGCGTCGGCGACGACGTCCTGGATGAACGTCTCGATGTGGTCGCGTCGGTCGCGGAGTTCGTCGTCGGAGAATCGCAGGTCAAGCATCACGCGTCGGTAGGGATTGCATCGACAAATACGGTTCCATGACGCGGAAACGATGGACGTGCGTCCAGTTCCCGGCCGCCCGGCGGCCGCGAAGCGCTACGTTCAAGTGCAAGCGGCCGGAATCGACGGATGCGAGCGCCGTTGGTCCAGTGGTAGGACAGTGGCTTCCCAAGCCACTAGCCCGGGTTCAATTCCCGGACGGCGCATTTTCTGAGCGAAACGAAGAAGATCGCCACCGGGAATTGAACCCTACCAGTCGCGCGCAGCGAACGCAGTGAACGAGCGCGTCTGGTTTCGGTTCAATTCCCGGACGGCGGACTCCCTTCGGTCGTCCACCGTCCGACTTCCCGTTCGCCTCGCTCACGGGAATCCCGGACGGCGCACTTCTCCGGAACACCACGAGCGAGGAGCGACAGCGACGAGCGAGTGCCTTCGCGGGGTGGGGTTCGCGTCGGGGGGTCGGGTGGTATGCGGTGTCTAGTGGGGGTGGATGGTGGGTCGTAGGCGGTTGGTTACGATGCTGATGGGGGTGGTATCGGTGGTGTATGGTCGCCTGGGCTCGCGTGGTGGCGTGTGTGTTCGGTGTGGCGTGTCGCAGGCGAGTGAACGGTGGTGGTTAGTGTGCGGTTTAGTGTGGTGGTTCGGGGTGTGGTGGGGTGCTGGTTGCTGGTGGGTGTGGCGTTGGGGGCGGTGCTGGTGTTCCAAAGTGTTCGGTATGCGTTGTATAGCGTGGGTCTGGTGGTGTTGTGCGTGGCGCTGGTGGTGTTCGCGTTGGAGCCGGAGTGGCGCCAGTATGGCTATCGGTAGGTTGGTGCGGTCGCTCGCTGGCGGCTGTTGCTGTGTGAGGGGTCGTCGTCGCGTGCGTTCGCGTCGACGACCGGTTGCGTCGCTGTACCCACCCCACCCCTGGGGTTTCAGGCTTCGTCGCGCCGTTCGAGTCCGTCTTCGACGGGACGCGTGGTGTCGGATTCGATCCAGGCGTCCAGGTTCTCGCGGTCGTAGATGACCATTCCTTCGACGGTTTCACGGCCGACGTAGCGGTCGGCGTCTTCGTTTTCCTGTGACTGCATCCGGGTTCGATGCAGGATATAGTTCGGTCGGGCTTATGCTTGCTGGCCGGGTGAGCGCGGCGATAAAAGCATGACGGCCACGGGGCGAGGAAGGGTGGTTCGGGGTGATCGAGGGTCGGGTGGTTGGGGTGGCGCGGCGTGGGCGGGGTGGCGGGTCGAGCGGTGACGGAGGGTCAGCCGAGCGAGCGCGTGCAGTTACGGCAGTACTTGATGGTGCCGAGGTGTTCGTTCGCCGTGCCGCAGTGCGGGCATGCGCGGAACGCGTCCTCGGTGGGGTGTGCCGGTGGGACGCGGTCGTCGAGGTCGTCCTCGTCGACGCGGTTCCGGTGGACGCGGTCGCCGACGCGCGTGTATTCTTCGGGGTCGCCGATGGCGCTCGCCTGTGGGTTCCGCTCCCCGCGGCGCACGTAGTACGCGTAGATGGCGAGCTGGACGACCGCGAACAGGACGGCGTAGCCGATTATCCAGCTCCAGACCTCGACCATATGTGCTAGTTGTTCGCATGGCACTTGATTGTTGTCGCTCGCGGGTCCACCTGCGCGCGAGTGAGCGGACGGGTCGTGGCGAGACGGGACAGGACGGGTCGGAGCGGAAGCGGGTGGGTGGCGTCGTCAGCGGCCGCCGGGCGGCGCGAGGTCGCGGCGGAACTCGTCGAACACGTCGAGGTCGTCGTCGAGGTCGTACTCGATGCGGCGTTCCGCCTGGCGGTTCACGTTCGCGTCCTCGAGCGGTTCGGCGACGTCCTCCCAGCCGGGTTTGACCTTCACGCTCTTGGCTGGCGACCCGACGGCGACGTGGTGCGCGGGGATGTCGCTGGAGACCGCGGCTTTCGCGCCGACGACCGCGTTCTCGCCGATCTTGCAGCCCGCGCGGACCATCGTGTCGTACGTGATGCGCGCGTCGTCCTCGACGATAGTGTGGTAGTTCTCGACCTCGGTCTGGTCGACGACGTCGTGGTCGTGACTGTAGATGTGTGCGTCGTCGCTGATGGAGACGCGGTCGCCGATGGTGAGCTTCCCGCGGTCGTCGAGGTGGACGTCGTCGTGGATGACGACGTTGTCCCCGATGGTGATGTTGTGGCCGTACGTGAACGTGATGCCCTTGAAGAACCGGCAGTCGTCGCCACACTCCTCGAAGAGGTGGTCGGCGAGCATCGCGCGGAACCGGAGCGCGAACTCGACGTTGTCCGCCATCGGCGTCGCGTCGAACTGCCGCCAGAGCCACTGGAGGTGCTTCGAGGTCTCGAACTTCTCCTCGTCTTTCTCGGCGTAGTACTCGGATTCGAGCGTGGTGTTGCAGGGGTCGTACCCCTGGAGACGGACGCGTTCTGCGGGCGAGACGTCCGCGTCGTTCTGCCAGCGCTCGTAGGCGTCGCGGTCGCCGTGGAGGTCGACGAGGACGTCCTCGACGACCTCGCACGTGGACTCGTCGTCGCCGCGGAGTCGCTCGTCGACGTCCTCGATGAACGCTCGGACGCCTGCCTCGGCGCCCCCGGGAAGCGTGACGTGCCGTTTCGTCATGCTCGCCAGTTGGCGGTCGGCCCTGATACCCGTTTGGTTGTGCGAAGCCCGCGTCGTCCCGCTCCTCGCGCTGGTTCGGCCAAGCACTGATACCGATGCATCACTTTGGTATGGTATGGCATACTCGCGTCGGTCGGTGCTACGCGGGTTAGCCGCGGCGGCATCGTTCCCAGCGCTCTCCGGGGCCCTGTCGAGCAGGCAGCCTCGGCGCTTCGAGCAGCTATCGGTGTCTGTCACCGGCCCGGGGTCGCTCTGGGTTGGGACGCTCGGGTTCCGCGACGCCGACGGCACCGAGCGCTGGGAGGACGTCTTCGGACTCGGCGACCTGGACTACCTCGCACCGAACGACTTTCAGGTCAACGACCGAGTCACCGAACTGTACACGCCCGTCGAGTTCGTCGCAGCCCCGATGGCCGGCCACGACCCCGCGAACCCGCTCTCCGCGTCGCTCTCGACGGACGACGCCGAACTCGCGTCCGGAACCGTCACCGGGGTCGACGACGCCATCACCCTCACCTTGGAGTGACAGCGAGCCGCCGTTGGAGTGACGGATGGCGGTCGACCGTGGCGAGGTGCCAAGGTTTAAGCAGTCGCCGCAAAACTTGCGTGCCGTATGGGGACAGGCGGCACGGGGCGAGGAGCGAGCGAGATGGATGCGACCCGTAGACGCATCGTCGCCGCGGGCGCGACGGTGGTCGCGACGGCCGGCACCGGGTGCACGTCAGTCATGGGCGTCTTCGGCGACGACGCGTACGACTCGGTGCGCGTGACCGTCGATGCCGACAGCGTCGTCTGGTCCGGAACCGTCTCCTTCCGGAGCACCGACGGGGTGCGCGTGAGCATCTCGGTCGACCGCGCCCTCGGCAGCCGTTCGTACGTCCTTCCCGACGACATCGACGCCGAAGGCTACGACGCGGTCGGCGAACCGATACGCGTCGTCGTCGTCCCGGAACGAGGCGTCTCCGAGCGCACGCCCCTGTCCGTGGTGGTCGATTGCGACGGCGACCGCTGCGGGCGGGCGCAGACGACCGACGGCGACGAACCGCTCCGCGTCGACGTCGGGTGACGACGTCCGACCCACTCGTCGGCTCGCGTTCTCGCTCGATGGCGACGAAGCACACCCGCTAAGTGCGGGGCGTCCCTAGGTCGTCGTATGCATTACCGCGAACTCGGCGCAGCGGGCGTCGACGTGTCCGAGATCGGGTTCGGCGCGTGGACGGTCGGCACCGACTGGTGGGGCGACCGCACCGACGAGGAGGCCAAGGAGATGCTCCGGTACGCGTTCGACCAGGGCATCACGTACTTCGACACGGGCGACGTGTACGGGCACGGGCACAGCGAGGAACTCGTCGGCGAGGCGCTCGCGGACGTCCGCGACGAGGTCTCGGTCGCGACGAAGATAGGGTACGACTTCTACAACAACCCGCAGGCGGGTCACGGCGAGCTCCCGAAGGAGATGCACCCCGAGTATCTCGACGACGCGCTCGAGCAGAGCCTCGACCGGCTCGGGTTCGACAAGGTGGAACTCCTCCAGTTGCACAACGCGAACGTCGAGGAGATCGACGCGGACGTCCTGGAGTGGCTCGACGAGGTCAGGGAGAGCGGTCGCGCGGACGCGGTCGGTATCGCGCTCGGGCCGAGCATCGGCTGGCTCGCGGAGGGCGAGAAGGCGATCCGCGAGGAGTTCGACTCCGTCCAGCTCGTCTGGAACGCGCTCGAACCCGAGATCGGCGACCGATTCCTGGAGGTCATCGAGGAGACCGGGAGCGAGACGAGTCTCGTGCCGCGCGTCCCGCACTCCTCTGGGTTGCTGAACGAGCAGATAACGCCCGAGAACCCGCCGGGCGAGGGCGACCATCGCGCGTACCGGCCGGACGCGTGGTTCGAGACGGGGTTCGAGAAGGTCGAGAAGCTTCGGTTCTTGGAGGGTGACGGCGAGCGGACGATGGCGCAGGGGTCGCTCCAGTACCTCCTCTATCACGACGCGGTGGCGACGGTGACGCCGACGTTCCGCACGCGCGAGGACATCGACGCGTGGGCGGCGGCGAGCGACGTCCCGCCGCTGTCGGCCGAGGAGTACGAGCGCGTTCGCGAACTCCAGGCGAACGGGTTCGAGCTGGACCGCGACGACGGCATGGACAGTCTCCGGTCGTCCGTCGGCGGTGAGGACATCGAACGCGCCGGGCTCGACAAGCACGTCGCGGGCGACTGAGGCGACACTCTCGCGAACCCAGGACGTTGGACGGACGTCGAAAAAAGAACGGGTTCGAGGGCACCGAAGCGGTCGTTCGACGCCCGTAAGCACTCCTTACGGGGCGTTTAGGCAGTCTATACTGATATGGGATACCACCGTAGCACTGAGTGCCCGTTGGCGCTCGTCCCCACATCGAGCCGCCAGGGCCTGTCCGCACACGCACACCATACGAGGGGGGAGGCCGACGCGAGTCGGTTCCGTCGTACCGGGTGCACTCGTGCAGACGTCGACAACCGCACCACCGAATCCACCGGCCGACACCCACCCACCCACCCCACCCACGTCAGGCCGGTTCCACCCACCCACCCATCTACGGTCCGAGGCCGGCCGCTTTCGCGGCCGGCTTCTATCGGATTCTTTCGGTGCGACCGACCCAATTCTCTCGATAGCGACCGCGCCGTCGAACGACCGACGACGATAGCGAGTGAGACGGTTCTGGGGCGTTCTGGAGCGTTCTGGCCCGCTATACGGTAGTTCTCTCGTGACCTTGCGGTTCCCGTCGACGGCGTCGGCAATACAACTTTGGCGCAGGACCTATGTAACCAAGGCCACTCGGTTCGGGCATGACACGAACACGGCGTTCACTGTTGAAAGTCACGGCGGCGTCCGGCGCGGTCGCGCTCGCGGGTTGTTCGAGCATCCTCGGTGGGTCCGAAGGCGCGAGCGAGACGCAATGGCTCTACCAGCCGGGGACGGTCGGCGACGTCGACCACTACCTGTCGCTGCGGTACAAGCCCTCGGCGATCGCGGAGCGCGCGGCGAACTTCGACGACGACGTCTACGACGCGATGCGGTCGTTCGGGAGTTCCGCGCGCGACCTCGTCGGGTTCGAGTTCGGGACGACCGACGCCCAGCTCGCGTTCGGGAAGAACGCCGTCCTCGCTGCGGACTTCGAGACGGACGACGTCGCGTCGACGCTCGAAGCCGAGGAGTTCAGCGGCGAGGACACGTACAAGAACTACGACGTGTACGTCGGCCCGGACGAGGACGCCGCGGTCGGCATCGGGAGCAGCGAGGTCGTCGTCGCGCGCTCGACGGGCATCTTCGGAAGCGCGGACAACGCCGAAGCGGTCCTCGAAGGCATCCTCGACGTGAACGCCGGTGACGCGGAAAGCTACACCGCCGACAGCGAGGACTTCAAGGCACTCACGGACGCGTTCGGTGACAGCGCCATCCAGTCGATGCGGACGTACGACGAGACCGAGTCCACGGACACCGACGACGGCGACTTCGCGGGCGAGGTCGCGCGCGGAATCGACTCCGTGCTCGTCGACGACGGCATCGAGACGACGTTCGTCCGCGTGTTCAACGAAGCGTCCGACATCGACGAAGGCGACATCGAGGACTGGGTGGACGCCGACGACACGTTCGACGAGTTCCAGGACGTCGAGATATCGACGAACGGCCGCGTCGTCCAGGTCACGGGCACGGAAGCAACCGGCGCGTACGACTTCTACGTCGGAAGCGCCTGAACCCGCTCGAACAGTCCCCACCCCGAAACGGCGACCTTGCGGCCGCCGTATGCTACCGCAGTCAGTCAGTTCACACCCCGAAACGGCGGCCTGGAGGCCGCCGTATGCTCCTGCGACCAGTCAGTTCACGCCAGAAAGACGTGCCGCGGGCGGTCCGCGAGGACGTCCCGGCCCCAGTCGACGGTGTCGCTGAAAGCGTCCGAGCGGAAGAACGCCATCGCGTCGCCGCGGGACTGCCAGCGCGACGCGATGAACATGTCGTTCTCGTCCTCGACGTTCGCGAGGAGGTCCGTCTTCACGTGCCCGTCCATGTCCGCGAGGACGCCGCCGACGGTCTCGAACTTGTCGACGAAGTCCTCGCGTTTCTCGGGCTTGGTCGTGTAGAACATCCCCATCGTCCCCCACGTGTCGGCGTCGGCGTCGTCGCCGGCCTGCCGGACGATACCGGGGAGGTCGGTGAGGAACCCGCTCGCGGTGTCGGCGGCCTCCTGGGCCTCCCACACGCTCGCGACGGCGTGCGGCCCGTCGGGGTTCTCGTAGACCGCGGTCTTCACGTGGCGGTCGTAGTGCTCGAAGTTCCCGCGCAGGCCATCCATCTCCTCGTAGAGTTCGTCGACGTCCGCGTCCGAGTAGAGGACGACCGCGTACACGTCCTCGCCGTGGGGCTGCCCGCCGTAGACGCCCTCCGCTTCGAGTTCGTCGCGGACGTCCGCGGGCGGCCCGCCAGCGTCGTCGCCGTGCGCGCGCTCCGCGTCGTCGCCGTGGTGGTGGCCGTCGTCGTCGCCGTGGTGGTGGTCACCCTCGCCGTGGTGATGCCCACCGTCGTCGCCGTGATGGTGGCCGTCGTCGTCACCGTGACCGTGGTCGTGGTGGCCGCCTTCGGCGTCCGCGGCGTCGCGCTCCCCCTCGGGGACGGGGATGTCCTCGCCGGCGAAGAACGCGGGGAGGTCCGCGGGCGGGAACTTCCGGCCGACGAGGAAGTCACCGAAGTCAGCGAACTGCGACGTCGACGGGTCGAACCGCATCTCGTTCAGGAGGTCCTTCACGTTCGAGAGGTCGTCCGCCCAGAGCGTGATCCCCCACTCGTGAGCGTCCATGCCGACGGACGAGCAGATCATCTGGTCGACCTTCCCCGCGTAGTCCCGGCCGATGTCCGCGTGACGCATGATGTGCTCGGCGCGCTCGTCGTACGGCGTGTCGTACCAGTTCTGCTCGGGCTGACGGCGCTTGCTCATCGGGTAGAACGACACGAACTCGCTATCGGGTATCTCCGGGTGGAGTCGGTCGTCGATGTAGTCGCCGATGGCGGCGTCCTCGTCGGTCTCGCCGGCGAGGTACTCGCGGGTCTGCTCGCCGTACCCCGACGCCTCCGTGACGGAGACGTAGCTCGTCGCGCGTTCGGTGAACGCGGCGAGCGCGGTGTCCTCGAACGACCGCTCGATGCGGTCGAGGTCCGCCATCGTCGGCCGCAAGTGCAGGAAGAGGAGGTCCGCCTTGTGACCCATCACCGAGTAGCACGCGGACTCGCCACCCTCGCTTCGAGCGGCGTGCTCGCGGTGCACGAGGAAGTCCTCGCCCGCCTCGAGCGCGCGCTCGCGCTCGTGCTCGGGCGCCTCCCGCCAGGCGTCCCAGTCCACCGTCCGGAAGTCGTGCAGTACGTACGACCCTTCCGCCGTGAGCGGCGGTTCGCGTTGCTCCATGCTCGCGCGTTCGGCGGGCGGCCAGAAGGCCGTGTCGGTCTCGGGTCGGGGACGACGGCGAGCGAACGACCGACAGCGGCAACGGACTCCGAGTATCGAAACCCTTTCACGACCGCCACGGAAGATAAGGACAAGATGCGTAAGAGCGGCCCGCCGAAGGGGCTCATCGCGTACATCGTCCTGGAACTCCTCGCGGAGAAACCACGGTACGGGTACGAGATACTCAAGGAGATAACGGACATCAGCGGCGGCCACTGGGAGCCCTCGTACGGGTCGGTGTACCCGATACTGTACAAGTTCGAGGACGAGGGATGGGCGCAGCGAATCGAGCGCGAGGACGAGCCCGACCGGAAGTACTTCGAGCTCACGGACGACGGCGTGCTCGAACTCGACCGCCGACGCGAGGAGTCCGCGAGGAAGGCCAAGGAGTTCGCGGACGTCATCCTCGGGTTCTATCACGTCTACGTCGCGTTCTCGTGCGACGACCGGTTCGAGGTGCCGGCGCTCGACGGCGAGTGGCACTTCGACGAGGACTTCTCGGCGTGGATCGTCGAGCAGATGATCCGTCACCACGACCACTACTTCGGTGACTTCGAGCGCGTGGACGCGACGCCCGACGAGTTCTACGACGCCCACGGCGTCGACCGCGACGACGAGTAGCGACCGACGAGGGTGGCGCCCCGACGGGGGAGCACGGTCCTGTCATAGTATGGCAATATTTTTTATCAGTAGGTTAGTACGTCAGGATCGATGCCCTCCAATCGACTGCAGACGCTACTTGTCATCGCGGTCGTCGGCCTGGCGGTGCTCGCACCGCTTGGCGCGGCGACCTCGATGGGCGTGGCGACGGACGGTTCGACAGCGAACGACGCGACGACGGTCGGTCCGGACGAGACGCTCGAAGACGGCGGCGAGTACCGCGTCGGCCAGACGCTCGTCTCCGATTCCTGGGACGTGGACGCCGTGGAGCTCCAGTATCGCGAGGACGACTCGTGGGCGTTCGTCGCGCAGTTGTCCGTGACCGACGGCCGCGTTCGCGTGAAGACGGACGGCCTCGACCCGGGCCGATACCGGCTCGCGGCCGACGACACCGATCGAACCGTCTCGTTCCGGCTCCGCGCGGGAACGACCGAGACGACGGTCGACGAGTCGACGACGACGGCCGAACCCACGACGAGCACGTCCGGGACGACGCTCGTCGCGGGCGGCGAGTACCAGCCTGGCCAGGTCCTCGTATCGGACTCGTGGAGCGTGAGCACGGTCGAACTCCAGTACCGGACGGACGACGCCTGGGCGTTCGTCGCGCAGTTGTCCGTGACCGACGGCACCGTCACCGTCTCTACTGACGGCGCCGACCCCGGCCGGTACCGGCTCGTCGCCGACGGCACCGCGCGAACCGTCTCGTTCCGGCTTCGCGCGCCGACGACGGCGGCGACGACGGTCGACGATTCGACGACGACCGAGACCTCGACGAACGATCCGGACGAAGCCCTCGAGGACGGCGGCACGTACTGGATGGGTCAGACGCTCGTCGACGAGCGGTGGAACGTGGACACCGCGGAACTCCAGCAGGAGCGGGACGGTTCGTGGGTGTTCGTCTCCGAGATCCCCGTCGACGACGACACCGTCCGCGTGCACACCGCCAACGCCGACCCCGGCCGGTACCGGCTCGTCGCCGATGGCACCGCGCGAACCGTCTCGTTCCGGCTTCGCGCGCAGACCCTCGACGCCTCGCTGAACGCGTCCGTCCTCCGGGACCACGGTTCGGCGGCGGCGACGACGACGAACGTCTCCATCCGGTCGAACCGAGCCGGGTACGGCCTCGCCGTCACGAGCCCGGACCTGAACGGGTCCACGCTCCGTCGCGTCCTCGAGGCGGGGAAGACGGTCGATACGGACGACGACGGCACCGCCGACGCGGTCCTCATCTACGACGTCTCCTCGAACGCGGAACTGACCGCGGACTTCCGCTGCACTGGCGCCGGGAACCACACGCTCGCGTTCACGCCGGTGGACGCGTCCGCGACGGCGAACGCGACCGTGACCGTCGAGGCGCCGGCTATCGCCGACGTCTACTTCACGGAGAAAGCGCTCCGGTCGTCGAACGATGGCGTGGTCCGCATCCCGGTCGGCATCGACCGGTGCGCTGACCGCGCGACCGTCGTGCTCGGGAGCGGGAACGAGCCGGTGTCGTTCGTCGCGACGCTCGCCGACCCCGACGACGACGGCCGCGCCGTCCTCCGCTGGAACACGAGCGCGACCCAGACCGTCGACAGCGCGCTCGCCGCCGGCAACGGGACGACGCTCGTCGACGCGACCCGACGACGACCCGACGGCGACACCGACGGTGCCGCCGTGAACGGCACGTACGCGCTGTCGCTGTACGCCGGGAACGACACCGACGACGTCGAGGTGGACGTCGCGGCCGCGATGACGGACGCGAACGCGGACGAGTCGCCCGCGGTCGACATCGCTGCCGTGGACGCACCGACCGCACTAGCCACCGGCGACGACTTCGGGGTCGCGGTCACCGTCGAGAACGCCGGCGAGAGCGCGGCGTCGACGACCGTTCGCCTGGTCCGCGACGGCGAGAACGTCTCGACGAAAGCAGTCGACGTCGCGGCCGACGCGACCGAGGTGGTGACGTTCTCCCTGCGCGCCCGCAACGACACGGGGACCGCTCGCTACCGCGTCGTCGCCGGCGACGCGAACGCCACGTTCGAGATGGACGTCCGATACCGCGATACCACAGACGCCACCACGACGCCGACCGAGACGGAGACGGTCGACCCGACTACCGCGGCGACGACCGCCGGAAACGAGACCGCTAGCGCTACCGGAACCGGGTCGTCGACGGACGCGACCGGGATGCCCGGGTTCGGGCTCGTGGCCGCACTCGTCGCGGTCATCGGCGTCACGCTCCTCGCGCGAACGCGGCGCTGACCGGCCGGAGTGCGGTCGTCGAAGAAAGGGGACGCCGGGCGGTCAGAGGAGGCTGGGGACGACGACCATCGCGAGCAGGCAGACGAGCATCGTGACGCCGACGCTCGTCGTGACGTACCGGACGTGCCGGCGTTTCGGGTCGATGGGGAGCCGCGAGATGATGGCTTCCGTGCTCGTGCGGAGGATGTGGCCGCCGTCGAGCGGGAACGCGGGGATGCAGTTGAAGAACCCGAGCTGGACGTTGATCCACCCGGTCCAGAACGCGAGGTTCGCGAGCACGAACACCGCGTCGGCGCCGAGGAAGGAGAGCGGGCCGCCGCTCGCGACGTAGAAGTTCGTGATCGAGCCCTGGAAGCCAGCGAAGTTCAACGGGAGGTTGAACGCGCCGAACGCGCTCGCGAACGGGAGGATGAGCGTCCCGATCATCGTCCCGAAGAACCACTGGACGAGCCCGGCGTCGCCGGGGCCGCCGCCGCCGAGCGCGCCGAGGTAGTTCTCCGCGGGGTACAGTTGCACGCCGAAGTCCGTGACGACGAGCCCGGTCGTCCCGAACACGGGCTGGACGCCGAGGAAGCCGCCGCCGTCCTGCGCGCCGAGTTCGACCTCGTACGTCTCGCGAGCGCCGTCGTGGTACGCGGTGATGGAGACGGTCGTCCCGGGGTCCTGGTTCTCGACGTACCGGACGAGTTCGCGCGTGTCGACGACGCGCTCGCCGTCGACCGCGGTGACGACGAGCATCTCGCCGGCGGGCGCACCACCGGCCGCGAACGGGTCGCCGTCGAGCACGCGGACGTACGCACCCGCGACGAACTCGGTGGTCGCCACCGTTCCGTTCGCGCGTTCGACGGTCGCGTTCACCGGGCCTGGTGACGCCTCGACGGCGTCGTAGAACCCGGCGGTGGTACTGACCGGCGTCCCGTTGATCGCGGTTATCGTATCCTCCGGCGCGACCGCGGCTGGACCACCACGCACTGTCTGCGTGACGAGAACGGTGCGTTCCACGCGCTCGGTGCGCTCGCCGTCGATCTCGACCTCGACGGTCTCCGCGGTGGTGTTCGCGAGCATCGCGGAGACGTCCGCGTTCGACTCGACGACGGCGCCGTCGAACGCGGTGATGCGGTCGCCTTCGCCGATGTCCGCTTGCGCAGCGGGCGACCCCGGGAACGCGCCGGCGACCGCCGCGCCCGGTGCGACCGACAGCGACGCGATGATGGGGCCGAACAGGAGCGCGTACGCGACGACGGTGACCGCGAAGTTGTTCGTGACGCCCGCGGCGAACATCCGCGTCTGCGCGCCGCGCGTCCGGTCGCGGCGCTGTTTCTCGTTCGGTTCGACGAACGCGCCCACGGGGAGGATGGCGAGGAGCGCGAGCCCCATGGACTCGATCTCGATGTCCTCGACGCGAGAGAGGAGGCCGTGTCCGCCCTCGTGGACGATGAGGCCGACCGCGAGCCCGAACACGATACCGGGCGCGGCCGACAGCGGCAGGAAGTCGTTGACGCCCGGGATGACGAGGAAGTTCTTCGGGTTACTGACCGTCTGCGTGGCGGGGTCCTGGACGACGTTGAATGCGGCGAACACGAGCGCGACGAAAGACCCGACCATGACGACGAGCGCGATGCCGACGCCGACGTTCGCCCACGCACGCCAGAACCGCTTCGGGCCGGCGAGCCAGTTCAAGAACGCCCGCCCGCGCTTCGTGTGGAGGGTGAGTATCGGACCGCTCGTCCCGACGAACGACGGGAGGAGCCCGTTCCGGTTAGCGTAGATGACCGCGAGCCAGTAGACTGCGAGCCCGAACAGCACCCACTGCAGCGTGGAGACCATCACTCGTCTCTCGGGGACGCGCGGGCAAATGGCTTTGGTTACCCTGTACTCAGGCGGTCGAACCGACCGCACGCCGGGGGTTCCGCGTTCGAGTGCACTGGAACGGTCACCGCCAGTCGTCGCGTTCAGCGTGGCTCGCGGCGGAACTCGGAAAGGTTTAACCGCGACCGGGAAGGAGGGACGGTATGGCCAGTTTCAAGGAAGCAGAAGCGCGGAACCTCGAGAAGATGATCTGCATGCGATGTAACGCCCGGAACTCCAAGGAAGCGAAGCGCTGCCGGAAGTGCGGGTACAAGAACCTGCGTCCGAAGGCGAAGGAAGCGCGCGCAGCCTGATTCGCGGCGTTCGTCCTCCAAACCGCTTCTTTCACGCGTTCGACGCTCCGTCAGCGAGTGGCGACGCTCGCTCAGGCTTCGTCGGGGTACTTCGGTTCGCGCTTCTCCGCGCGAGCGAGCGCGGTCTCGACGACGTCCCGGACGTCGCCGTGGAACTCGCTCCCGTGCCCGGCGTACATGTGCTCGACGGTCTCGGGGAACCGGTCGAGGAGGTGCCGGATGCTCTCGATGAGGCGCTCGCGGCTCTGGCCCGCGTAGTCGGTGCGCCCGAAGCTCCCGTAGTCGAACGCGCCGTCGTCGTGCACGACGACGTCACCCGAGTACAGCGTCGTCTCGGAGACGAAGGAGACGTGGTCGCTCGCGTGCCCGGGCGTGTAGACGACGTCGAAGTCCTCGTCGCCGATGGCGACGGTGTCGCCGTCCTCGAGCGCGTGCGTTCGGTGCTCGTGTTCGGCGTACGCGTACACGTCCGGGTCGAACGCGTCGACGACGGCGTCCAACTGCGCGACGTGATCGCCGTGCTGGTGCGTGAGGTAGACGACGTCGACGTCGTCGACGTGCTCGCGGACCGCGTCGACGACGCCGTCGTACGCGCCGGCGTCCACGAGCGCCGTCACGTCGCCCGTCACGAGGTAGGCGTTGCACGTGAACGTCTCCGCGTCCGCCGTCACCGTATGTACTGTCACATGAGTACGGACGGACGGTCGATTACTAAAGCCTGACGCGCCACGCCTTCGGAAACTGACGAATCGCCCGTGACGCTTTTGAGCCTGCACGATAGTGTTTCACACGTATGGGTTTTGGGAGTTACGACGAGTCCGAGCAGGGCTCGCAGGAAATCGACACAGACCTGGACGAGGACACCGTCGACGGCCGTGATACCGACCACGACGGTGAGGTCGACTTCGAGAACGGGGCATCGAACGATGAACTCCTCGATCGCTTGCAGGACATCAAAGACGAGACGTGAAGCCAGGGGCGCGCGCGGTGGGGGTCGCCGAGTCCTACACCGGCGACGCGAGCACCCTCGCGGGCGTGGTCGCGCGACGCGACAGAGCCGTCGAATCCGTTTCTTTCGGGCAGTGTACGGTCGGTGGGAGCGACGCCACCGTCGGCGTCGGTGACGTCGTCGAGTCCCTCGAGCGACCGGACGCGCGCTACGTCCTGGTCGCTGGTGTGGCGCTCGCGTGGTACAACCTCCTCGACCTCGACGCGCTCCACGAGCGACTGGACCGGCCGGTGCTCGCGGTGACGTTCGAGGCGAGCGAGAGCCTCGAACCGGCGCTCAGGGACGCGTTCGACGGGGACGCGCTCGACGCGCGACTCGACGCGTACCACGCGCTGCCGGCACGCCGCGCCGTCCGCGTCGCCCGCGACGACGCCAGTGTCGAGGGGCGCAGCGACGTCGTGTACGTTCGCGCGGTCGGTATCGGCGACGAGCACGCCGCCGAGGTCGTCCGCGCGTTCACGCACGAGAGCGGCCGGCCGGAACCGGTCCGCGTCGCCCGCGAGGTTGCGCGCGCCGGCGACGCCCTCCGTCGCGGCGACTAACCGCGTCCGCCGGCCGCGGTCGCGTCGACGACCAGGGGCGAAACCGTTAGGAGCGTGCCCCACCGCGGAGTGCACATGAGCGACGACGACGCGGTCGCGTTCGAGGGCGCGACCGTCACCGCCTGCACGCGCTGCCCGGAACTCTGTGACTCGCGGTCACGCATCGTGAACGGCGTCGGCCCCGACGACGCCGCGCTGTGTTTCGTCGGCGAAGCCCCGGGCGCGAACGAGGACGAACGCGGCGAGCCGTTCGTCGGCCGGTCGGGGGACGTCCTCGACGACGCACTCGGCGACGTCGGGCTCCTCCGCGAGGACGTCCGCATCACGAACTGCGTGCGCTGCCGGCCGCCGGACAACCGCGACCCCAGGACCGACGAACTCGCGAACTGCCGCGACCATCTCGAACGCGAACTCGACGCCGTCGACCCCGACGTCGTCGTGACCCTCGGGAAGGTCCCGAGCCAGCACCTCTTAGAGCGCGACGTCGCCATCACGAGCGAAGCCGGCGACGTCCACGACGTCCGCGTCGGCGACCGCCAGTTCCGCGTCGTCCTGAGCGTCCACCCCGCGGCGACGCTCTACGACCGCAGTCAACGCGATACGTTCACCGACGCCATCGCCGAAGCCGCGGCGCTCGCGGGCGTCGAGAGAGAAGGAAGCGGCGGGCAGTCCCGCCTCGGCGAGTTCTGAGTTACGACCGACCGAGCCAGCGATCGCCGTCGAACAACCGCTTCAGTGCAGCGAAGAACCCGTCACCGGTGTCCTCCTCCGGGCGGAGTCGCGACCGGAGCCGCGAGGAGAACAGCTCGACGCTGATGACGATGACGATGACCATGAAGATGCCAGCCGCAGCGCGACTGAACGCGAGCTGCGCGAGCTGACCCTTGATGTACTGGCCGAGGCCACCCGCGCCGACGACACCCAGCGAGATGGCGATACGGACGTTGATCTCCGTGATGTAGAGTGCCCACGCGATGAACGACGAGAACACCTGCGAGAGCATCCCGAAGCTGATGACCTGCGAGCGGTTCGCGCCCGTCGAGGAGATCGCCTCGATGGGGCCCTCCTCGACCTCCTCGAGTTCGTCCGTGAACAACCGACCCATGTTCCCGATGGTGTCGGTCGCGATGGCGAACATCGCGGACAGCGGCGTCGGCCCGAACACGGGGATGTAGAACAGCACCCAGACGATCGCGGGGATCGCGCGGATGGTGCTCATCGTCCCGCGGAACAGGAAGTTGAACGGGAACGGCGTCACGCGCTCACTCCCGAGCACGCCGAAGAACAGCGCGAGCGGGAACCCGACGACCGTCCCGGTGAGGCCGACGATGATCGTGACGACGCTCGCGCCGACGATGCTCGTCCCCTCGTTGCGTCCCATGACGGCGTCGACGAGCGACCCCGGGTTCGCGAGGCTTCCGAACAGCCCGCTCCACCCGTCGAGTTGGTTCTCGGAGGAGTACAGCGTGAAGAACCGGAAGTCCGGCGTCGCGAAGTTGAACATGTTTTCGAGGAACACCGGGAACTGCCGGACGACCGCCGCCAGCGTGAACCCGAGGTACGCCAGGCCCGCGCCGGTCGCGGCGAGCACGCCGACGACCAGGCCGAGCATGAGGAACCGGCGGATGCGCTGTGCGCGCTCGATCTCCATGAGCCGGTCCTTGATGCGCTGGGACGTGTCCGCTTGCGTCCCGCCCATCTCCACGGACGCGCTCTCTTCGCTCATTGTATCGCCTCCTGGGTGGCCGCCGAGGCCTCCTCGTCGTCCTCGTAGTAGATCTCGTCGACGACGTCCATCGTCAGGTCGTCCTTCCCGCCGTCGAAGACGACGCGGCCGTCGCGCAGCCCGATGTAGCGTTCACCGAACTCGCGCGCAAGTCCGACCTGGTGGAGGCTCGCGATGGTCGTGAGGGTGCGTTCTTTCGCCGCGTCACGCATGTACCCCATCACTTCCTCCGCGGCCTTCGGGTCGAGGCTCGCGACGGGTTCGTCCGCGAGCATGAGGTCGGGTTGCTGGACGAGTGCGCGCGCGATGCCGACGCGCTGTTTCTGCCCGCCGGACATCGAGCCCGCGCGCTGCTGGGCTTCGTCGAGCAAGCCGACGGTGTCGAGCGCTTCGAGCGCGTTCACCTTGTCGGGCGTGTCGTACCACGTGAGGAGACTCCGGACGAGGTCCTCGCGGCTGAGTGCGCCCGTCAGGGCGTTCTTGTACGCGCTCATCGACTCGACGAGGTAGTGCATCTGGAACACCATGCCGATGTCGCTGCGTCGCCCACTGAGCTTCCGGTCGCCCATGTACACGCCGCCTTCCGTCGGCTCGGTGAGGCCGTTCAGGATGCGTAGCAGGGTCGACTTCCCTGCACCCGAGGGCCCGAGGAGCACCACGAACTCGCCCTCCGGGATGGTGAACGAGGCGTCCTCGAGCGCCACGGTATCCCCGTAGCGTTTTGTCAGGTTCTCTACGTTAATCGCTGGCATTGACTAAATATTCGTGAAGAACGGTTAGTTGCTTTCGAACTCGACTCGATGAATCGCCGTTCAGGCGGAGTCCAGCAGGTCGGTGCTGAGGCCGAGCGAGTTCGCGACGTCGATGACCGGCTGGTAGGTCTCGAGGCTCGCGGGACGGACGCCCGAGAACCAGAGGTCGTCCTCGGTCTTGTCCTCGGGAGTCTCCGAGTTCGGCATGCCGTTCGCGCCGAGGTACATCGAGTCGGGCGCGTCCTTGAGCGCGTTCACGAGCGCGTTCTTGTTCTCCTCGGAGAGCTCGGGGCTCGTCACCATCGGCGCGCGCGGGATGCCGTTCTCGTTGTAGTCCTTCATGTAGTCCGCGATCGGGCGGACACCGTCGACGTAGCCGTCGTCACCCTGCGTGATGAACTTCCCGACGGCGGCGGCGTCGGCCTGGCCGTCCTGGAGCGTCTTGAACGCTTCCGCGTGCCCGGACCACGTGCCCGTGAAGTCCGCGCCGTTGTCGCTCGAGGGCGCTTCGCCGACCTTGAGGCCTTCCTCCTTCAGCATCCAGAGGGGGTAGAGCGAGCCGGACGCCGACGTCATGTCCGCGAACGCGATCGTCTTGCCCTTGAGGTCGCTGACGGACTCGATGTCGGAGTCCTCGCGGACGACGATGACGCTCGTGTACTTCCAGGAGCCGTACGCCTTCCGCTGGAGCGCGATGTTGGCCTTGTCGGCCTTGACGCCGAGGGCGGCCGCGAACGGACCGGTCTCGGCGATGTCGGCGGACCCGGAGCCGAGGCCCTGGAGGACCGCGGAGTAGTTCGACGCGTACTGGAGTTCGACGTCCGCTTTGTCGCCGAGCTCGCTGTTGAGGTGCTCTTTGACCGGGCCGTACTGCTTCATCATGTAGTTCTGGGGCTCGGTCGGGCTCATCATGAACTGGACCGTGCCGTCGTTGTACGGCTGGCTGCCGAAGCTACCGATGCAGCCCGCCATGCTCGTGAGGCCGAGGGCCCCCGCCGTGCCTGTCGCCTTGAGGAAATCGCGTCGACTTGCCATTGCGAATCAATTCATAGTTCTTGATTATGACCTTAAGTTTTCCTAATCGTTCTATGTAGAACTATGTAGAACAAAAATAAGACGGCGGCCAGTTCTCATGTTAAACCGTCCTGCGGTATCTGCGGGACGGATGGTAACCAGTTGCGGGATTCGACGGAGGATTCGAAAGTCGCCTCCGTTCCGTCGGGGAGTTCGCCCCGCCGCGGAGAGCGAGTCCGCGAGCGAACAACTCCGGCTATTGAGTCCTCAACTGTAGGACCCGAACAGGTCGAACGTGGTGTCGAAGTTCGACGTGACGGGGATGGCGTCGTCGCCGTTCAGGTTGTTCGAGTAGTCCGTGACCGCGGCGCCGAGGCGGAGGTCGGTGCCGAGCGCGCTCGCGAGGTCGTTGAGTGCGGTCGCGTCGCCGTTGGCGGCACCCATGAGGACGACGGCGCCGCCGTTCGCCGCGAACGACTGGACGGCGTCGACCTCGGCGGTCGTGAACCCGCTCGCGGGCGTGGTGACGACGAGCGCACGACCCGTGGAGAGGTCGGCGTTCGCGAGGTCGTTGCGCTGCTCGAACCCGAGGTCCTGGCCTTCGAGGTACCGCTGGTAGTACGCGGCGTCCTCGCTGGAGAGCGCGGCGTCGGACCCGAACTGGCCGTGGCCGCCGTCGACGAGGACGTTCCCCGTGGTGGCCGCGAGCGAGTCGACGAGGTTCGTGAGGAACGGGAAGTTCCCGTAGTCGCTCGTGTCGACCGCGTACCCTTCGTCGGCCTCGTAGGTCTCGTCGATGACGAGGCCGCCGACCATCGCGACGTTGTTCGCGGCGTCCACGCCGACGAGCGCGTTCGCGCCGTCCGCGTCCGTCACGGGCACGCGACTCGACGAGAGCGAGCCGTCGCTACTCGTGACGGCGGCGGCTTGCGGGAAGAACAGCTCGTCGACGCTCGCGTCCCGGATCTCACTGGAGGCGTCCGGGTTCGCGTTCGCCCAGACGCCGAGGTCGTTCGAGCGCGCGGCCTGCTCCGCCGCGAGGAACGCGTCGTGCTTCGCGAGACTGGAGCCGTACACGCGAGCGTACCCGTCCTCGATTATCTGCTCGTTGTAGAGGGTGTCCCGGGAACCGTCGCCGGTCGCGTCGTACTTGACGTACGCGAGCAGGCGACCGAACGGGTCGGTCTTGCCCTCGTTGTCGTCGTAGAATATCTCGACGGTGTCGCCGACGTCGAACGCGTCCTCGGCGTACTGCGTGCCCTCGTCGCCCCACGTCGCGAGGTAGTCGAGCGAGTCGATGCCCTCCCACTCCGGGGGGCGTTCGGCGTCCTGGTTGCTCGCTTTCTCGGCGGTGTCGATGCCGAGCACGCGGATGCTCTCGGTGGAGCCGTCGTCGAACTGGACGTCGAACGTGTCGCCGTCGCTGAGCGCGTCGATGGTGACCGTTGTCGTGTCCGGGCCGCCCGCGCTCTCGACCGTAATGCTGACCGTGGCGTCGTCGGTCGCGCCGTCGTCGTCGGTGACGGTGAGCGTCGCGTCGTAGCTCCCCGCGGTGTCGTAGGTGTGCGTGGGCGTCGCGCCGGTCGCGGTGGCGCCGTCGCCGAACGTCCAGTCGTAGCTCGCGATACTGCCGTCGGCGTCCGTCGAGCCACTGCCGTCGAAGGCGACGCTCGTCCCGGGTGCGACGGTGGTGTCGTCGGCGCTCGCGCTCGCCGTCGGCGCCTCGTTCCCGTCACCGCCGTCGCCGCCGTCACCGCCGTCACCGTCGAAGTACGGGAAGTCGGTGACGAAGACGTCCGTCGTCGGCTCGTAGGACGCCCCGGCGTTCTGCTCGTCGTCGTAGACCTGGTCGTCGTTGAACTGGAAGACTGTCCCCACGCGCTCGCAGATCTCGTCGAGTCGCTGGGTGGCGTCGTAGTCGTTGTAGTCGGACTGGTCGTGGAGGAACAGCGTCCCGCCGTCGGCGACGAACGCGGCGAGCGCGTCGAGTTCGCCGTCGGTGAGGTACTCGCCGGGCGCGGTGACGACCGCGGCGTCGGCGTCCGCGAGGTCGTTGTGGAGGTTCTGCGTTGCCTGGACGTCGAAGCCGTCGCTCTCGGCGGCGGCTTCGAACTCGCTGAACTTCTCGAGCGTCCAGTACTGGCCGTTGGATTCGTCCCAGAGGACGGTTCCGGAGCCGACCTCGGCGTTCCAGACGTCGAGGAGGAACTGGAGGTTGTCGTACTCGCCGGTGAGCGAATCGTCGTCGACGAGCGTCGAACCGAACGCGACGACGCCCTCGTCGACCGCCACGAGGGGAATCTGGCGGGAGTCCCAGTACTCGAAGGCGTCGTAGTCGTAGTCGGCGTCGTCGTTGGTCGCGGTGTCCTCGGCCCACACGGGGACGTACGCGTCGTCGGTGAGCGGGCCGCCGTCGGCGCGGTAGAACGAGCCCGACGAGTGGAATCGGAGTCGCGAGATGGTGGATGCGGATTGGTGCCCTGCCTTCGCGGACGCCGACCCTGCGAGGGCCGTCGCCGCGGTGAGTTCGATGAAGCGTCGTCGACGCATCGTCCTACGATGGATAGAGACGTTAATTAAAGTCTTCTATGTTCAATATATAGCCTTGGAAACTAACGTAAATAATCCGAAGGGAGTTGGATGCCATCGGTCGACGCCCGCGATACCAGTGGATTCCCCGAGTGCACCCCGAAGGCGCGCGGTTCGACGACCCCCTGCGCCGCCGCCTCCAGTAGCGTCACGGCAGATGGGGCCGGATGGGAAACCCGTATGCCTCGGCGGCGTCGAGAGTGACCCATGAGCCAGCAGTCCGCGAGCGCAGACCGCACGGACGCCGCCGTCGCCGACGTCGCCGTCGTCGACTACGGGCTCGGGAACCTCCGGAGCGTCACGCGCGGCCTCGAGCGCGCCGGTGCGACGGTCACCATCACGGACGACACCGACGCCATCCGGAACGCGGACGGCGTCGTCCTCCCGGGCGTCGGCGCGTTCGGCGAGGGCATGGAGAACGCCGGGCCGTTCCGCGACACGCTCCGCGAGGTCGCGGAGTCGGACACGCCCCTGTTCGGCATCTGTCTCGGGATGCAGATGCTCCTCACGTCGAGCGAGGAAGCCGAGAAAGCCGGGCAGGGCGACGCGAAAGGCCTCGACCTCATCCCCGGCACGAACGAGCGGTTCGCAGCCGACCTCACCGTGCCGCACATGGGGTGGAACGAACTCGACGTCCAGCGCGACCACCCCATCGTCGACGGGGTAGACGGCGAACACGCGTACTTCGTCCACTCCTACTACGCGGTACCCGACGACGACGACGCCGTCGTCGCCACCACCGACTACGGGCACGACTTCGCGAGCGTCGTCGCGAACGACGACGGCACCGTCTTCGGCACCCAGTTCCACCCCGAGAAGTCCGGCGAGACCGGCCTCCGCATCCTCCGGAACTTCGTCGACCTCTGCGTCGACGACTGACCAGCTCGAAAGCCTGGCGACCCCGTCAGAATCGCTCCTTGTATATCTCGCCGTACGCCTGCCGGCGGAGCGTCCCGACCGCGGCGTCGCGTTCTTTCTGGAACGTCGCCGCCACCGCTTCCCCTGCGAACGGGGCGACGTGCCACGCGACCGAGTCGACGTGCTCGCTCCCGCGCTCGACGACCTCGCCGTCGAACTCGTCGCGCCACGCCTCGTACTCGTCGCGCGAGCCGACGCGGACCTCGAGCTCCGCGGCGAACAAGACGTCGCGCGCGGTCTCGACGACGTCGCCCGTGACGCGCTCGCGGTACTCCTCGCGGTCGAACGCCATCGCCTTCGCGACCTCCTTCACGACGAGCTGCGCGGTCGGCCCGACGGACTCGTAGGCCTCGCGCGCCGCCGACTCGGTCTCGGGCGACAGCCTCCCTTCGACGTCCATACGCGAGCGTTCCGGCGTCGGGAACTACTCGCTTTCGCTTGAGGCGTCCTCGGCCGCGTCCGCGTCGCTCGCGTCCGCGCCGTCGTCCCTGCTCGCGTCCTCGCCGTCCTCGTCGAGCCCGTACATCTGCTCGGTGAGTCGCTGGGCTTCCTGCATCACGCCCGCCGCGTCCTCGGTGAGGTCGCCGCGGCCGCCGGCCGGTGCGTCGCTCGCACCACCAGCGCCGCTCATCCCGCCCGCGCCGGGGCCGCGATGCCCGCTCTGCTGGGCGAGCTCGTCCTCCAGTCGCCCGCCGTGGTCGTGGCTCGCGTGGTCGTCGTCCTCGAGTTCGGGGACGTCGACCTCGGGAACCGCCTCCGCGACCTTCGGCGCGAGCGACTCGGGGTCGTCGTCGCCCCAGTCGGGGACGTGCTCGTCCAGCCACGACTCGTGGCCGTCGCCGCGGATGACCGCGGTGAACGCGAGGTGGTTGGCGAGATGCTCCGCGTCGGTCTCGGGGTTGTCGCACACCGGACAACGGTACGCCATCGGCTTATCGCAGGCGCTACGCGGACAAAGGGGTTCGGGACTCGCGTGGCCACTCCACCGCGTCGCCGCCGCAGTCAGTCCGCGCTGTCGGTCGCGTCGCCGCCGCGGTCAGTCCGCGTCGTCGGTCGCGCCGTAGTCGCGGTCGCGACGCCCCCAGTCGTCGAGGCCGCGCACCATCACGAACGCGTCCGTGCCGTCCTCGTAGTAGCCGCCGACGCGCCGGAGCGTCTGGAACCCGAAGTCCTCGTAGAGGTGGATGGCGGCGTCGTTGCCCTCGCGGACCTCGAGTTTCACGCTCGTCGCGTCGCCCTCCGCGAGCCGCGTCAGCGCGTGCGCGAGCAACCGCCGACCGTAGCCGTGCCCGCGGCGCTCGGGGTGAACCGCGAGGTCCTTGACGTGCCCGAACGCTCGCCCGTGGTTCGGGACGACGTCGGCGACCACGTACCCGACGACGGCGTCGCCTTCCTCGGCGACGAGGAACCCGGGTTCGTCGAGGAACCGGTCGAACACCTCGTACGGCCACGGCTGCGGGAACGACGCCTTCTCGATGCGGTAGATGGCGAGGAGGTCCGCGCGCTCCGCCGGTCGGATCCGCGACCTGCCGTCGTCGGGGAGGGGAGCGGTCGTCGTCACGCCTCCCGATTGGTCGCGCTCGCGTATCAATTCTCGGGGTGCCCGCCGACGCGGTCGATGCCGGCGTCGGCGGCGAGGAGCGCGCCGACGGACGCGACGACGCCCGCGAGCTGGAGTGGCGTCGTGAGGAGGCCCAGGGAGACGATGAGCGTCGTCGCACACGCCGGGGCGTGTGAGACGCCGAGCGCGCGCATGCCGAACGTCGTCGCTGCGACCGCGAGCGCACCCGCCACGCCGAGGCGGACGGTCGCGAACGCACCCGGCGGCACCGCGGTCGTGACGACGTGCCCGCCGGCGAGCGCGTGGTACGCGAGCGCGCCCGCGGCGACGCCGACCGCGTGCCCGCCCAGCACCACCCGTCCGCTCGGTGGGTCGTCGGCGGTCGCGAGCACGTACGCCGACGGCCCGAGACTCGGGAACACGAGCGGGACGCCCGACAGGAACGCGGCCGCGGTCGACACGAGCAGGAGGACGCCAGCGCGAGCGCTCCGCGCCAGTTCCAGCGTCCGCGCACCCACGGAACCCCGCGCCATTGCGACATTCGAGCGTACCCGAGGGTTTCAGCGTGACGCTCTCGGACGACAGGTCGTCCCGGAGTCGATTCACTCCACCCGGCCGTTGCCTCGAAGTCGATTCACTCCACCCGGGTTGCCTCGAAGTCGATTCACTCCACCCGGGTTGCCTCGGAGCCGATTCACTCCACCCGGGTTGCCTCGGAGCCGATTCACTCCACGCGGAAGCCGTCCCGGAGCGGGTCGGTGGGGTCGCGGACGAACTCGCTGCGGCCGGTGACGTGCGCGCTCCCGGTGACGCGCGGCACGACCGCGTCGACGTCGCCGACGGTCGTCGTCGTGACTATCTCGCCCGTGAACGTCGTGCCGAGGATGCTCTCGACGACCAAGGGGTCGCCGACGTCGAGCGCGCCGCGGGCGTGCTGGATGGCGAGCCGACCGCTGACGCCAGTCCCGGTCGGCGACCGGTCTATCTGGCCGTCCGCGAACACGCAGACGTTCCGGGAGTCGGCGTCATCGCCGTGGGCGGGGCCGCGGAAGATGGTCCCGTAGACGTACTCCAGGTCGTCGTTCTTCGGGTGGTGGAGGTCGACCGCGTCCGCGACCGCGCGCTTGACCGCCATGCCCGCGCGCTCGATGGCGTCCGCGTCCGCCGTCGTCAACGACAGGTCGAACCGGTCGGCGTCGCAGTACGCGTAGAACGCACCACCGTACGCGACGTCGACCGTCACCTCGCCGTACCCGGGGACGTCCACCGTCTCGTCGAGCGCGTGCGCGAACGACGGCACGTTCTCGAACGAGACGGCGGCGACGCGACTGTCTGCTTCGACTTCCACGGTCGCGGTGACGAGGCCCGCGGGCGTGTCGAACCCGATGGTCTCGGTCGGCGGCGTGGCGTCGACCATCCCGGTCTCGACGAGGACGACGCCGAGCGCGACGATACCGTGCCCGCACATCGTACTGTAGCCGTCGTTGTGCGCGAACAGCACGCCGACGTCGCCGTCCGCGGAGGTTGGCTCGGTGAGGAGCGCGCCGTACATGTCGCGGTGACCGCGCGGTTCCAGCATCAGCGCGGTCCGGAGGTCGTCGTGGTTCGCGACCGCGTCCCGTCGGCGCGCGAGGATCGTGTCGCCGTCGAGGTCGGGGAACCCGTCGACGACGACGCGGAGCGGTTCGCCCGCGGCGTGCGCGTCCACCGTCTCGATCCGCACCCAGTCCTCGGGGAGCCGTGGATTCCAGTTCATCCGTCCGAGTCCCCCTCGAGCAGGCGTTCGTCGAGGTAATCGAGCAGCATCGTCTCCACGTCGCTCGTGTCCACGCCGAGACTCACGCGGCGGTTGTGCGCGCCCGTGAGCGCCGTGGCGACGAACGTCGCGACCGCGTCCGCGTCCACGTCCCGCCGGAACCGCCCGGTCTCCTTGCCCTCCTCGACGTTCGACCGGACGACGTCGTGCAGCAGGCGGTCGAACCGCCGGAGCGACGCCTGGAACGCCTCGTCGTACGGCGCCTGGCTCTCTATCTCGAGTATCGCGACGCGGAGCTCCTCGCGGCCGTCGTCGTCGTCGTGGTAGACGGTGCGGACGACCTCGCGGAGGCGCTCGCCGGGGTCGTCGCCCGCGATACTCGCGAGTTCGGACTCGAAATCGTCGTAGAGGAACTCGAGGAACGCGACGAGGAGGTCGTGCTTCGAGTCGAAGTGATAGTGCAGCGTCGACTTCGAGAGGTCCGTGCGGTCCGCGATGTCGACCATGCGGAGGTCCGCGTACCCGCGCTCGCAGAGCGCCTCGAACGTCCCGCGCATTATCTGCTCGATCGCCTCGGGACTCTCCTCGTCGGCGTACCTCTCACTCATACTGACCGACTAGTCAGTCGACGGGCTTGAAGCTTCCCGCCGCCGCGACAGTTACCGCGTCGAACAGAGACACCGCTCGGTCACCGCACTGAAAGAGAGAGGAGAGATATCGCGTTCGACGACCGCTCAGTCGTCGGCCGGGGACGCGCCGCTCGCACCGTCGCCGGCGCGCTGCTTCGTCCACGGGAGCTTCCCGCCGACCGCGAGCATGTCGCGCTCGCGCTGGGACGCGTCGAGTTTCGCCGTGAACTCCCAGTCGTCGTTCACGCTGACCGTGAACTCCTCCTGGCCGGACTCCACGCCGTCGCGGATGTCGTCGACCACGGAGAGCTCGTCGCCCTGCTCGATCTGCTCGTAGTCCTCCGCGTCGATGCGGAACGGCGCGATACCGAAGTTGAACAGGTTCGCCTTGTGGATGCGCGCGAAGCTCTGCGCGAACACCGCGTCGATACCGAGGTACATCGGGCACATCGCCGCGTGCTCGCGGCTCGACCCCTGACCGTAGTTCTCGCCCGCGACGAGGACGCCACCGTCAGCGGCTTCGGCGCGCTCGGGGAACGTCTCGTCGATCCGCGTGAGCGTGAACTTCGAGTACTCCGGGATGTTCGACCGGTACATCAGGGCGTCCGCGTTCGCGGGCGTGATGTGGTCGGTCGTGATGTTGTCCCCCATCTTCAGGAGGTTCTCACCGGAGAGCTCGGCGTCGAGCTCGTCCTTCAGCGGGACGTCCTTGATGTTCGGGCCCTTCACGAGTTCGTCGTCGACGGCCTCGTCGGGCGCGATGAGGTCCGTCTTCGAGCCGTCGTACTTGTCGGGGAGCTCGAACCCGGGGTCCTCGAGGTCGCCGAGTTCGTCGGCGAGGTCGCGCGGGTCGACGATCTCGCCCTTGATCGCCGCCGCGGTGGCGACCTCCGGCGAGCACAGGTAGACGGAGTCGTCGTCGATACCCGAGCGACCCTCGAAGTTCCGGTTGAACGTCCGCAGCGAGACGGAGTCGGACGCGGGCACGTGCCCGATGCCGATACACGCCCCGCACGTCGCCTCGGAGAAGTTCACGCCGGCCGCCATCATCTCGGCGACCCAGCCGTCGCGCGCGAGCATCTCGCTCGCCTGCTTGCTGCCGGGTGCGACGATCATCTCGGTCTTCATGTCGACCTCGCGGCCCTCCAGCATCTTCGCGGCCGGGAGGATGTCGCTGTACGCACCGTTCGTACAGGACCCGATCATGACCTGGCTGACGTCGACGCCCTCGACCTCGCGGACGGGGACGATGTTGTCCGGCATCGACGGCTCCGCGATGAGCGGCTCGATGTCGGAGAGGTCGACGACGATCTCGTCGTCGTACTCGGCGTCCTCGTCGGGACCGATCTCGACGTAGTCCTCCTCGCGGTCCTGGCGCGCGAGGTAGTCCTTGGTCGCCTCGTCGGTCGGGAAGATCGAGGACGTCGCACCGAGCTCGGTGCCCATGTTCGTGATGGTGGTGCGCTCCGGTACGGAGAGCGTCTCCACGCCGGGGCCGGTGTACTCGAGGACCTTCCCGACGCCGCCCTTGACGGTGAGGCGTCGGAGCATCTCGAGGATGACGTCCTTCGCGGTCGCCCACGCGGGCAGCTCGCCTTCGAGCCGCACGTTCACGACCTCGGGCATCTCGATGTAGTACGGCGCGCCACCCATGGCGACCGTCACGTCGATACCGCCCGCGCCGATCGCGAGTTCGCCGAGCCCACCGGGCGTGGGCGTGTGCGAGTCCGACCCGAGCATCGTCTTGCCGGGCGCGGCGAAGTTCTCCTTGTGGACGTTGTGACAGATGCCGTTACCGGGGCGCGAGAAGTGCGCACCGTAGGTGCCTGCCGCGGACCGAAGGAAGCGGTGGTCGTCCGTGTTCTTGAAGTCGAACTGGTACGTCTGGTGGTCGCAGTACTGCGCCGCGATCTCCGTCTGAACCTCGTCCAGTCCCATCGCCTCGAACTGGAGCCAGACCATCGTCCCCGTCGTGTCCTGCGTGAGGACCTGGTCGATCTCGATCCCGATCTCCTCGCCGGTCTCGAGCTCTCCCTCGACGAGGTGGTCGTCGAGGATTTTCTCGGTAAGTGTCTGTCCCATAGCGTTCAAACGTCCGCGACGACCGACCTTAAAACCCGCGAGTTAGTTGGGGGAAAACCATGAGGAACCGGCGTCGCCGGCCCCTGATTCGTGCGAATCTTGCCAGCGAACTGGACGAGCGTTCACGCCCCCGCATCGGGCGCCCCAGGAGCGACGGCCGGGGTCGTGACCGCGACTCGGAAGCTACATTCCCCTCGACGGAGACCGCCCGGACATGTACAGAGACGGGTCGTTCGTGGCATCGCACGTGGAGCCGACGCGAGAGGACCAGCACCAGCCGAACGGCGTCGACCTCACCTTGGAGGCGGTGTTCGAGCAGCGCGAACCGGGCCGCATCGGTCGCGAAGGGAAGGAGATCGGCGAGCGGCAGGCGCGCGAGCCCGAGACGGTCGGTGAGAGCGCGGGCGAGACCGACGTCGAGGCGAGCGACGACGCGGGCACGTACTACCTCGAGGAGGGGTCGTACGTCGTCCGGTACGGCGAGACCATCTCCATCCCGGAGGGGCACGTCGGGTTCGTGTACCCGCGGTCGTCGCTCATGCGGAACTCCTGCATGCTGAACACCGCGGTGTGGGACGCCGGCTACACCGGGAAAGGCGAGGGGCTCCTGCAGGTCCATCACGACGTCGAACTCGTCGAGGGCGCGCGTATCGCGCAGCTCGTGCTCGCGGAAGCGGAGCACGACGGCGAGTACGACGGCACCTACCAGGGCGAGAACCTCTGACTCACGAGGACGAGAACCGCTAAGGGACGGCCGCGAAGGCGGTCAGGGGCAGACGGGTTCGTCGTCTTCGGTCTCGGGGATCGTGATCTGGCCGACGTCGTCGTAGTCCGTGTAGTTCATCTCGAGGTCGACGGTCGTGGTGCGGCCCTGTTGGACGAACGTGACGTGCATCGTCGTGCGGAGGAGGTTGCGGTCGTCCTGCGAGACGTACTGGGTGACCGTCGCGTTCCGCACCGTGACCTCGCTGAGGTCGACCGAGGAGTCGTTCGCGACGACGCGCTTGAGCGCGTTCACGTTCGGCCGTATCTCGACGACGTACGCGGTCTCGCCGCGAACGGTCTGGTTCTCCAGAAGGGCCGCACTGGTACCGGTCGCGTTCAGGAGTTCGCCCTGGGACTCGACGGAGAGCCCCTGGTTCCAGACGCCGGACACGGACGTCGAGTTCCATCCGGACTCGGTGCTGCTGTCGCGCCAGCAGCGCGTGTCGTCGACGACGTACACGTCGGTGAACTCCTTCGAGCGCGTGGTGTTCGTCAGGACGGACTCGGTGACGTCCATGTAGAGGCGTTCGCTCGTGTGGTTCACGGTCCCGTCGGCGGTCATGTTCACCTCGTTCTGGCCGAACGCGACGACCTGCGTCATCGTGAAGTTGTACGCGGACACCGACTGCATCTCGGAGACGGCGTCGGTGGCGATGGCCTCGGCCTGCCCGTCGTCGGCGGCGTCGTCACCGAGGAACGGGAGGTTCGTGGCCCCGCACCCGGCGAGGGAGACGGCGAGGACGAGCGCGAGAGCGACGCGAGCGTGCGTGGAGCCGGACATCAGTTGCCCGAGCCTAGCATGGGGGTGGTTACGACCTTTTTGGTCCGCGGCCGGCGTCGGCCGCGGGGTCGAACGCCGTGGTCGACCGCTCAGGGGTCGGTGAGCGTGACGTCGTCGAACCCAGCGAGGGTGCCGTCGGCGGCGCGGGAGGCGGCGGCGTCCGCGTCGACGAACCCGGCGCCGGCGTTCGCCGGCGTGTACCCGTCGCTCGCTTCGTACGCGGTCGCTTCGATCGTGTTCAGGACGTCCATCGGAGCGGGGTCGCCGTGTCCGTTCTGGCGGTAGGCGTCGACGACGAGCGCGGCGATGCCGGCGGTGACGGGACAACTCATGCTCGTGCCGCTGATCGTCGCGTAGTAGACGGACTGCGAGGACGCGGTCGCCTTGAGCGCGTCGGCGGGCGACATCGTGGAGTTCACCTGGTTCCCGGGGGCGGCGACGCCGTTCCGGTAGACGCCGACCGAGCCGGTCGCGGTCGAATCGTCCGCGTAGTGCGATTCGAGGTTCGCGAGCGCGGTCTCGCGGTCGTAGTTCGCGTCGGTCGACGCGGCGCGGCCGCGCGACGAGAAGTCCGTCACGGTCTTCCCGTCGGTGGTCGCGGCGACGGAGAGGACGTGCGGCGCCTTCGCGTAGTCGTTGAGCGTGTCGGTACTCGGTCCTGAGTTCCCGGCGGAGATGACGGGGAGGAGTCCCGAGTCGAACGCGGTCCACGTCGCGGTCTCGAGCGTCCCGTCGGGGTTGTAGTCGGCGGCGCTCGCGGACCCGTAGGAGTTCGAGACGACGTCGACGCTCCCGGCGTGGTTCGCGAGGAGGTGGTCGTACGCTGCCGCGGCCTTCAGGATACTGATGGCCGCACCCGAGGAGTAGACGGTGAGGTCGACGCCGG
This sequence comes from Halorubellus litoreus, assembly GCF_037081675.1. Classification (GTDB taxonomy): domain Archaea; phylum Halobacteriota; class Halobacteria; order Halobacteriales; family Natrialbaceae; genus Halorubellus; species Halorubellus litoreus. Next base: position 628,258 of record NZ_JAZAQL010000001.1, read on the forward strand.
GCGCCATCCCGGAGTCCTCGCCGTTTGCCGTGCCGTCGCCGGCGATGGTCCCCGAGCAGTGCGTGCCGTGGCCGACGTCGTCGGAGTCGAGCGGGCCGACGTCAGTCCAGAGCGTCGGCGACCCGAGCGGATTCCCCGCCCACTGGTAGTTGTGGACGGCGGCGTCTAGGTCTGGGTGGTCGCCGTCGAGGCCGGAGTCGACGACGGCGACGTGCGCGCTCGACCCGTCGTACCCCAGGTCGCTGCGGACGACGTCGACGTCGGTGACGTCGCGCGCGTCGGCGTTGTGGTAGTCGAGTTCGCGGTTCGCCTCGACGAACCTGACTGACTCCCAGTCGGCGACGGTCGCTATCTGCGAGCCCGTCAGGACGGTGTACGCGACGGGGAGGACGTCGAACGCGAGGTAGCCGTCGGCGAGGGCGAGCGCGTCGAGGTGGTCGATGGCGCTCGAGTCGTCGAAGACGACGAGCGCCTCCTGGAGCGCGTCGCTGTCGCGGTCGAGCGCGTCGTCGATCGGGCCGCCGTCGGCGGCAGCTGCTGCGCCGGAGAGGCCGGCGAGCGCGGCGGTGCCGGCGAGGCCGGCGGTCGTCTGGAGTACGGTGCGTCTGTCGAATCGCGCGGTCTCTCGTGTCATCGGAGTTGAATCGCGAGTGCTGGGTTCGGTCGCGGTCGAAGGGGTTGGTCAGCGTCGCCGCGTCGAGCGGTCGTACGTCGTTACGTGCTCGCGTCGAGCGGTCGTACGTCGTTACGTGCTCGCGTCGAGCGGTCGTACGTCGTTACGTGCTCGCGCCGAGGACGACGTTCGTGTCGCTCGTCCCGGAGACGGCGACCCAGCCGGTCGCGTCGTCGGGCTTCACCTCGGCCGGGCCGAACGTGTACGCGTTCGAGGTCAGGCCGCCCTCGGGGGCTTCGGCGAAGTACGTCACGGTCGTGTCGCTGTCGGCGGCCGCGGTCGGCTCGAAGTAGACGTACTGGACGTCGCCGGCGTCCTCGACGTGCGAGACGTCGTCGCTGTACTCGGTGAGGACGTCCCACGCGGCGGGGACGACGTCGCGGAACTCGCTGTCCGCGCTCGGGTTCACCGAGAGGTCGACCTGGTTCGTCTGCCCGCCCGTGAACGCTGACCCGTCGTCCGTGCGCGTCCCGGAGACGAAGAACCCGGCCTCGGCGTCGACGGAGAGCGAGCAGTGCGCCTGCACGTCGTAGCCGTTCACCGCGCCGGGGACGTTCACGAGCTTCGCGACGACGTAGAGCGTCCGGTCGTCGCTGTCACGCGGGATGGAGACGGTCGTACTCGCCGACCCCTGGAGGCCCTGCGCTCGCGCGAGGACGTTCGGCTCGCCGTACTCGGCGGGCTCCTCGGCGTCGTACACGAACACGTCGACGTGCGGCGCCTCCTCGGCCATGCCCTTGTTCCCGCCGCTGTAGTAGTCGAACGACAGGTCGACCGAGACGGTGCCGGGACCGGCCTGGACGTAGCCGGCGACCGCTCGCGAGTCCTCGGGCAGGTTCAGGCCGAGCGTCGCGTCCACGGTCGCGTCCGCGACGTCGCGCGTCACCGCGTCGACCGCCGCGTCCGGGTTCACGCGCCCGTACCCCTCGTAGGGGTCGCGGCCGCCGAAGTCGTACGTCGGCGCGTGCGCCCGATGCTTCCCGGCGGCCGTGAACGGCGTCTCGCTCGCGGTCGCCAACAGCACCTGCTTCAGCCGGTAGACGTCCTCGAGGTCGGCGTCGTCGGGATGCGGGAGCGCGATGCTCGCCGGCGCGTCCTCCTCCATCGCCTGCGAGACGAGGCCGGCGACGCCCGTCGTGAACGGCGTCGCCATCGACGTCCCAGCCTTCCCCGTGTATCCAGCGATCGGGTCCTGTTCGTCCTCGGGCGTGTCCGGCGCGCCCGTGAGCGCGGCGTCGACGACGTCGTCGAGCTTGCCGCCGGGCGCGGAGACGTCGGGCTTCATGTACACCGCGTCGTCGTCCTCGTCGAGTGCGCCGATACCGCCGGAGGAGTACGCGGCGAGCCCGTCGAGCGGCCCGGTCGCGCACACCGAGATGCACTCCTCGGCGATGGCCGGCGAGCCGTTCCCGTTCGCGGGCGTCGCCGCGTTCCCCGCCGCCGCGCACGTCAGGACGCCCGCCTGGGCGATGTCCTTGATGCCGCCGGGGATGGTGTCGAGGACGCCGCCGACGCTCCCGAGCGGGAGGCCGCCGACGTACCCCCAGGACATGTTCACCGCTCGCACGTTGAAGAGGTCCGAGAAGGCCTCGGCGTGCTTCGCGAGCTGGCCGGTGGGCCCGGAGAGCCCCTGGAGGCCGACGAGGCTCTGGTCGGGCGCGACGCCCGTGTGGAGCCCGGTCGGCGTGCCCGTGCGGTCGCCGTTCGTCTCCGCGGGGTCCTCGAACGCGCCGACGCCGACCGCTTCGACCGTCGCGGTGGACGCGAGTTCGCCCTCGGCGGCGCGGACGATGACGGTGTACGTCCCCGTCTCGGTCACGGGCGTCTCGGCGACCGCGTGGTCGTTGACCGCGGAGTCGCTCGTCGCGCTCGTCGCGTCGAGTTCGCGGCCGTCGGGCCCCTCGATGAGGACCTCGATGGCGGTCCCGTAGACGGCGCCGAAGACGCCGGTGTCGGCGTCGGCGTCGACCTCGTACTGGCGGGTGTCGCCGAGCGCGAGCACCTCGCCGGGCTCCTCGTACGTCGCGGTCTCGGGGTCGACGCTGCTCGCGCGACCCGTCCCGGTCATGATGGACGCGCAGTGCGTGCCGTGCCCGTTCGGGTCCCGTGGCTGGTTGTAGCTCCCGTACCGCGGGCCGGGGTCGTACCAGCCGACGGTCTTCGGGGCGGCCGCGCCGGAGCCGGCGTCCTCGAAGACGACGCTCGGGTCGGCAGCCTCGAACGACCCCGACTGCTCGTAGTACGTCGCGGTGATCTCGTACTCGCAGGTGACGTTCAGCCACGTCTCGACGACGAACCGGTACTCGCCGCCGCCCTCGACGTAGCGATCTATCTCCTCGGGCTGGCTGCCCTTCGTGGAGGCAGCGACGCGCTCCCAGTCGCCGTCGACGCGCCGGTCGAGGTAGAGTTCGAGGTCCTCGCCGTTGCCCTGGACGTCCTCGGGCGTCCACGTCATCGTGACGTCGATGCCCTCGGCCTGGTCGCTGGTCGTGAAGACGTGCTCGTTCGTGCTCGGGTTCGCGAACGTGCCCGGACCCATGGTTCCGGAGAACGCTTCGCCGGCGTCGAGGTCGGTGCGTTCGCGTTCGCTCGTCGGGATGACGACGTCGCCGTCGCGGACGACGGCGCGGACGCCGTTCCACGGGCCGAGGTCGGGGTGGCGAGCCTCGACGCCGGAGTCGGTGAGCGCGACGGTGCGGTCGGGGCGGCCGCGGTACCCGCGGTCCCATACCTTCGCGGCTTCGCGCGTTCGCCAGTTGCTGTACGTCGTGTCGACGTCGCTCGCCGCGGCGCTGGTCGCAGCATCGGTCGCGGCGCTCGCGGAACCGGACGCGACCGCTGCGGCCGCCAGCGCGGCCGTACTCGTGAGGAACGTTCGTCGTGTCGTCCCGGAGCTCTCGTCTCCGAGTCCCGTGTCATCGTTGCGCATGACGTACCCTGGAGACTCGACGGGATGGAAAAGGAGATTCACACAAACCCGTCCAAATATGAGAGACACTCACTAGCACGAACCGATGGCGGCCACCATCGCGAACGGTAATAATTGCAAACTTACTTGGCCAGCGGCGGCTAGCCATGCGTCAACGTGACATCGGTCGCTCGCACCAGAGACGCCGCAACGACGGCGCTCGCGCTCCTCGCCGTCGCACTCGTCCTCCTTGCGCCTCCCGTAGCGACCGCCACCGACGCCACCACCGTTCCCGACAACACCACCGACGACGGCCTCACCGGCAACACCACCGACACCGTCGACAATACGACCGATACCGTCGACAATACGACCGATACCGTCGACAATACGACCGATACCGTCGACAACACCACCGACGGCACCATCGACAACACCACCGACGACACTGTCGACAACACCACAGACAGCACCACCAACCCCGACAATACGACCGATACCGTCGACGACACCACCGACACCGTCGACAACACCACCGACGCCATCGACAATACGACTGACGGCACCGTCGACAACACCACCGACACCATCGACAATACGACTGACGGCACCGTCGACAACACCACCGACACCATCGACAATACGACCGACGGGACGCTCAACGACACCACCGGGAACGCGACGAGTGACGACCTCGCCGGCAACACCACCGTCGGCAACGCCACCGGCGACGGCTTGACGAACGAGACCACCGCCACGGTAGGGGACGCGTCCGACTCGGTCGCGAACAGCACGACGGGCGCCACCGGGAACGCGACGGACGCGAACGCGAACACCACCAGCAGCATCACGGACACGACCGAGAGCGTCACGGACACGACCGGGAGCGTCGCGAACACCAGTAGTTCCCTCGCGAACGAGACGATAGCAGGCGTGACCGCGACCGTGGAGACAGCAGGGATGCGGTCGCTTGCCGGGACGGTCACGGACCTGTCGACCGCGACGGTCGAGGGCGTCCTCGAGGTCTCGACGATGTCGAGCACCGGCCTGCTGTCGGGCGTCGTCGCCGGAACGACGACGAGTACGACCGGACTCCTCGACGGCGCCCTGGAGGCGACCGACGGGGCGACCGACGCGCTCGACGGAAGCGACGGCGGTGCCGGCGCCGGCGGCGCTGGTGGCAGTGACGGCGGCAGCGGCGCCGGTGACGGCGACGCCGCGAGGTCCGAGACGGCAGGCGGCGGCGAGCAGGCCGCGCTCGCGGACACCAACGACCGCGGTGCGCTCGGCGACACCAGCGGTGACGGCGCCGACGACGGCCCCGGCGCAGGCGTCGGCGGTGGCACGGGCGCGACCGACGAGACCGACCCGGGACTCGTGGGCATCGACGGCCCAGCCGCGACCGCGTGGTACGGCGCGCTCCCCGGCGGCACCGCGACCGCGTTCGCGCTCGCGACCCTCCTCGCGACCGCCGGCATCGGGACCGCGACGACCGCCAGCGCCAGCGCGCTCGGCGCGACCTCGCCCACGCCACTCCGGGCGCTCGCGAGCACCGCGCGCCGCGAACTCGAGGACCGACTACACCGCATCCCCGGCGTTCCCGTCTACAAGTACAGCCGGTACGACGACAGCGACCCGCTCGAGCACGACGTCCGCGACAACGCATACGAGATCATCGACGACGACCCCGGCATTCATCTGTCCGCTGTCGCCGACGCGACCGACGCGTCGCTGTCCACCGTCCGCCACCACCTCCGCGTCCTCGAGGACGAACGACTCGTGCACAGTCGGAAGGTCGACGGCCACCGCCGGTACTATCCAGTCGGGAGCGAGCACGAACCGCTCCGGGACGCACTGAAGGACCCGACGCGCGCCGCGCTCGTCCGCGCCCTCCACGACGACGGCCCCGCCCCCAACGGCGACCTGGCGGACGCACTCGACCGGGACCCCAGCACCGTCACGCACCACCTCCAGAAGCTCGCGGACGCCGGCGTCGTCGAGCGGACGCGCGACGGCCGCCGCGTCGTGAACGCGCTCACCGCCGACGCCGCCACCGCCCTTCCACCGCGTCAAGGCGACGACGACAGCGAACCCGCGACCCGCGACGTCGACGCACCGACACCCGCGGACGACTGACGGGGACGTCGAGGCGCGCAACGCCGCACGAAGAGAGCAGCCTCGAGCTACACGTCGAAGTAGCGGTCGGCGTGCGCCCCGCACCCGGGGTTGAACGCGTGCCCGCACGCCGGGCACTCGTGCCCGCAGTCCAAGTACGTCGCTATCGAGAGGACGGTTTCGCACGCGCCACAGAGGACCGCTGGCGCGTCGAAGCGCTCGCGCGGCCAGCGGGTCGCGTCGTGGTCCGCGACCGCGTCGTGGCACGCGTGACACGGATAGAACTGCTCGCAGCACGCGAACCGTATCGCGACGACGTCACGGTCCGTGTCGTAGTGCGCGCACCGCGTCGCCTCGTCTACGGCGACACCGAACACCGCGACGCCGCCGACGACGCAGCGTCCGTCGGCGACGCAGCCGCCATCGCCGTCGCTGTCGCCGCCCGCGCGGTCAGTGGTCACGGCGTCCGTCGACGGGACGCCAGCGTCCTCGGTCATGACTCTCGACTCCGAGCGCCGTCAGCCTACGTGTTGCTGTTCTCCTCCTCGGCGAGCGTCTCCTCCGTCACCGTCTCGCGGATGAGCGTCTCCATCCCGCGGCGCAGGCGCTCGGACGCCGCCTGCCCGGAGATGTTCATCTGCTGGCCGAGCTCCTGGAGGGTCGTCTCCCGCGGGATGTCGAAGTAACCGACCTGGACGGCGCGCGTCAACAGGTCTCGCTGCGGGTCCGTGAGCGCGATCTCGTCCCCGGACCCGGAGAACGGCTTGCTGTATATCGAGTCGACGTCCACCGTCAGGTCGACTGCGGCGCACGCCTCCCGGAACTCGTTGAACGCGTCCCGGGTCGGGAACAGCATCTTCACCGTCCAGCCGTCGCCGTCCGTCTCCCCCTTCAGGAAGACGCCGTCGGAGTCGATCGCCGCCTCGTAGATGTCGACGTCCGGCTGGTCGAGGTCGTAGTGCACGCGGTAGAGGCGTTCGTCGCCGTTCTCCGCGATCAACCGCGAGTCGGTGATCGTCTCGTCGACGCCGAGTCCCGTTTCGAACGACTCGAAGTCGCCTTCCGACGCCCAGAAGACACTCCGGAGCGGTATCGAGGATGAGGAGTCCACGTGCTGGACCGCCACCTGCATCCCCGGCGCGTGCTCGAGTGCTGTCGACAGGACCTGGGAGTCGAGATGGAACTGTACGAACATCCTATGCTTGGGCAGGTGTCGAGATGTACATCGTATATTCCCCCGTATCAATCAAGGTCTTCAAATCCATTCACGTTTCTAATCCAGCACTTTATATCGGTACTGCCTGCATATGCAGGTTCGAGCGGGTTTCTCGGCCGTCGGTGGTGAATGCAAGTGCTGCCGGAACCTGACGGTCTCGTTCGGCCCCTCGACGGGGCGAATCGCCAGACTCCGGTTCGAGGCTTCGAGACTGCGTCTCGCGGCCACTCCGGTACTTTCCATCAGCCCTCGATGCAGACCATCTCCATCCACTTTCTAGACAGGTTTCTCTGTAGAGGGGTCTCGGTCGAGTGCGCGCGAGCACCGTCGTTCCCCACGGGGGTTTCGACGGGGTTCACCGGGCGAGCGGCCGGCATTCGGACGACGTTCCCTCCGCGGCGAGCACCCGGTCGTCGCGACCAGGGGTCATTCGAGGACGGCGTCGAACGACTCGACGCGCCGCTCGCCGTCGCGATACCGCTCCAGATAGTACCGGACGCCGGGCTGATGGGCTGCGCCGACCACGAGGTGGACGTCGCCGAACTCCCGGCACTGCGCCGACGCGTCGTCGTCCGCAGCACCCGGATCGCCCGGCTGCATCCCCTCGGCGTCACCCGTCTCCCCGGTCGTCGTTCCGTCGGCGTGGGCGACCGCGTAGTCGGCCATCCGCGCGTTCCGGGCGTGCGTGACGAGTTCGAGCTCGGGGTCGTGGCGCCGCAGCCACTCGCGTTCGAGCGGTTGCGGGAGGAACGCGCACTCGTAGTACCGCTGGAGGCGCCAGAGCGCGCTGGGGTCCTCGGCGGCGCGTTCGCGCAGTCGGAACGACGCGAAGTCCGAGCCGGTCGCGTGGTCGGCGTGACTCCGGAAGAACTCGCTGGCGACGCTCCCGACCGCGCGCTCGAACCGCCGCCCGAACCGGTCGCCGCTCGCGTCCACGAGCGAGAACGCCGCCTCCCGGAACTCCGAGGCGAGGTCCCCGACGTCTTCGGCGAGCGAATCGAACGGGTCGCCGTCGACGTGCGATTCGATGCCGCGCCGCTGGCACTCGCGGAGCGCCCACCGATAGTCGTCCATCCCACACACGCCCGGGACGTCCCGGAAGTACATCCCGCGGATGCCCTGCTCGCAGTACACGGTCGCGCCGGCGTCGAGGAACCCCCGGACGTGCTCGCGGAGGAACTCGCGCTCCGCGTCCGTGTCCGCGTGCGTGATACCGTGGACGTGCACGGACCGCTCGCCGACGCGAACCGTCGCGCCCGGCACCCGAGCACCGGCCTCGACGACCTCGTCGACGCCGTCGAGCTCCCGGCCGCGGAGCCGGCGCCACGCGTCCTTCGCCGCGAAGTACGCCTCGTGCTCGGCCGCGGCGTCCACCACGTCGGCGAGCGCGGAGAGCGACCCCGCCGCCCGGATGGCGGCGAGTCGCTCCCGACCCGCTCGCGACAGCTCGGTCATGCAGTCGTGCTAGTACGTGGCACCCCGATAAGTGGCTAGCGGCCGCGCGTCCCCCGCGTCCAGCCGACGCCATCGCACGTGCCACGTTCCCCGCTTCCCCGCCGGTTATGGCGCTCCCGCGCACACCACCACGCGTGGCGCTCTCCGCACCGCTCGACGTCGTCGCACTCTCGCTCCTTCCAGCAGTCCTCTGGGGGTTCACGCCCGTCATCGAGAAGCGCGCGCTCTCCGACGGCGGCACGCCCCTGCAGGCGTCGCTCGTCGTCGTGCTCGCGGACTCCACCATCTACCTCGCCGCCATCGCCCTCCTCGAACCATCGCCGTTCCGCGGCATCTCCGTCGAGACGCTCGCCGTGTTCGCGCTCGCCGGCGCCACCGGCACCGCCCTGGGCCGCATCGCCATCTTCGCCGGGAACCAGCGCGTCGGCGCCAGCATCTCCAGCGCCGTCCTCTCCGCACGCCCACTGTTCGCCACCGCGCTCGCCGTCGGCTTCATCGGCGAACCCCTTTCCGCCCCGACCGCCGTCGGTATCGCCGTCCTCGTCCTCGGCCTCGGCGTCCTCGCCGTCGCGAAAGGCGGTGACATCGAAGGGTGGCAGCCCCAGGACCTCCTCGTGCCGCTCGCCGCCGCGGCCGCGTTCGCCGTCGGGAACGTCGCGCGCCGCTACGGCCTCCAGCTCGGCGACGCCAGCGCACTCGAAGCCGTCGCCATCAACGAGCTAGCCGCGCTCGTCGCGCTCGCCGCGTTCCTCGCCGCCACCGGCCGCCGCGACGTCCTCCAGAAACCACCGCGCACCTACGTCGTGTTCGCCGCCAGCGGCACCATCACCGCCGTCGCCCTCCTCAGCATGTTCACCGCGCTCGCCCACCCCCAAGGGCGAGTCGCCGTCGTCGACCCCCTCGTCGCCACCGCACCCCTCTTCACCATCGCCTTCTCCGCCATCTGGCTCCGTGACCTCGAACGCGTCACGAAAGGCGTGCTCGCCGGCGTCCTCCTCGTGGTACTGGGCGCCGGACTCGTCACTGGCGGCCCCACAGTACTCGACGCAGTCAGCTGAATCGCCGTCGACCCGGACCGTCCCCCAAACCCGACGACGTCGGAGGAGTGAATGCCGAGAACGAGGAAGAGCGCCGCGCCGTGGCCCGCGAACGCTTCCGGGTGCTGCCCGACTGCGGCCGGCGACTACTCGTCGTCGACCGACACGTCGAGTTCCGAGAGGTGGGCGTCGACGGTCTCCGTCGAGAGCAACTCCACTGACGCCGTCGACGCGTCGACAACAGACACGTCGAAGACGCCCGGGCGAACCGTCTCTGTCAACGGTGCGAGCGTCTCCAGCGCCAAGTCGACGCCCTCGTCCAGACTCATCGACTCCTCGTGGCGCTGTGCGAGCGACTCGCGAGCGGCCTCCGCACCGTTCCCGATACCCGTCGCCGTCCACTCGTACGTCGTCCCCGACGGGTCGATACTGAACAGTCGCGACTCCCCGTCGCGAACGCCGCCCACGAGTAGCGCCGCACCGAACGGCCGATAGCCGCCCGTCTGCGTGCGCTCCTGGATGTACTCGCTCAGGAGGTCGGTCAGCTCCGCGACCGAGATCGGTCGGTCGAACTCGAACCGGTTCTCCTGCGCATCCCGACGGCAGACGTCGATGAGGTGTCGCCCGTCCGCGACGTGGCCTGCACTCGCGACAGCGATGTGGTCGTCGACGTAGTGCGTCTTCTCGATGCTCTCCAGGACCACCAGCGGCGAACGAACCCGGCGGGACGCAGCGAGCACGATGCCGCTCTCCGTCCGCAGCCCGACGCTCGTCGTCCCACGTTTGACCGCCTGTCGGGCGTACTCGACCTGATAGAGGCGGCCGTCCGGCGAGAAGATAGTGCTCCCCCGGTCGTACGCCTGATGTCGGTTATCCTCCATGTAGCCGCCGTTTACAATACCCACTACAATAAATATTGATAAGTACTACTGTGGTTCGAACCCGCGGCCGTGGACGGATGGACGGTCACTCGACCGACCGCTGACCGTCCGCAGGGCCGTCCGACAGGAACGCGTTCGAGACGTCGGCATCCGGCATCATGCAGCGGTCCTTCCGACCGAACCACTCGTAGCGGCGAGCAGCGACGAAGTCGTAGACGGCGTCGCTGACCGCGGACGGAACGAACCGAAGCGGCCACGCGTACCGATACGGTGCGTCCAGATTCGCCGCGACGCGCAGCGCCGCCTCTGACTTCGTGTACGCCGCACCGTCCTCGATGAGCACGAATGTCTCCCGCTGACCCGGGTCGAGGTCGTACTCCGAGAGCAACGCCTGCCCGACCGACGATTGGAGCGACGCGAACCTGAAGCGGCCGTCGGCGTCGCGCGGCAACACGAACTGCACGAACCGATTACACAGATTACAGACACCGTCGAACAGGACGACGGGATGGCCGGCAGCGATAGCCTCGCGCGCTTCCTTGACGTCCGTCACGATACCCGATCCTTCGGCGCGCGCGCCCTAATCCATTTCGGACCGAAGTGGGTTTTAAACAAGTCCGCAACTTTGATGAATTGACACGGGCTACGGGACATCGTGTCTCGACGTTTCGCCATCGAAGCCACCCAACTACGGAAGACGTTTGGCGACGAAGTCGCGGTCGACGGCGTCGACCTCCAGGTCCCGAGCGGCCACATATACGGCTTCCTCGGCCCGAACGGCGCCGGGAAGACCACGACGATGCGGATGCTGGTCGGTCTCACCACGCCGACCGCGGGAACGGCCTCGATAGCCGGCGCCGCCATCGAGGACCGCGACGCCGTACGCGCGAACGTCGGCTACCTCCCGGAGCGCCCGCCGCTGTACGACGAACTGACCGCGGTCGAGCAACTGACGTACTACGCCGACCTGCGCGGCGTCCCCGACGCCGAGGTCGACGACCGGGTCGAATCGTGGCTCGACCGGTTCGACCTCCTCGAGGACGCCGACAGACGCATCCAGGACTACTCCACGGGAATGCGCCAGAAGGTCGGACTCGTGCAGGCGCTCCTCCACGACCCACCCGTCCTGTTCCTCGACGAACCGACGAGCGGTCTCGACCCGAACGCCGCCCGGACCATGCGCGAAGTCCTCACCGAACTCGCCGACGGCGGCACGACCATCTTCCTCTCGACGCACATACTCCCCGTCGTGGAGGAACTCGCCGACACCGTAGGGGTGCTCGACGACGGGACGCTCGTCTCTGAAGCGACGCCTGGCGAGTTGACTAGCCGCGCGGAAGCCGGAACCGACTGGTCGCTCGAAGACGCGTTCATCGACATCACCACCGACCGCGAGGGCGAGGTCACCCCGTAATCACGGCCACCAATGAAGACATCTCTCTCAAAGAGCCTCCGAATCGCCGGCATCGAGTCCGTGCGGCAGTTACGGCAGTTGCGCGAACGCCCGGCCCTCGCTGCGATGAACGTCCTGCCAGTCCTCCTACTCATCCCGACCGTCGTCGGACAGGCGCCGATTCCCGTGTACGAGGACCTGATGACGTCCGATGCCGCGTACAGCCTCGGGGAGCGCCTCGCCGCCGGTGAGTCGACGGCCGTCCTCGAGACCATCCGGACCGTCTCCGTCGGGTTCTTCCTGTTCCTGGGGTACCTCGTCGCACTCCCTGAACTCACCGAGGGCGGCGTCGTCAACGAACTCGAGGGGCTCCTCGTCACGGTCGCCCCCGGCGAGATAGCGCTGGGAGAGATGGTCACGTACGTCGGGTTCACCATCAGGCTCGGCGGCGCTATCGTCGTCGCCGCCGCGCTCGCGTTCGGTGCCGGCGTCGGGTCGGCCGCGGCGGCGGCGTTCGTGCTCCTCGCCGGCGCCGCCGCCATCCTCACCGCCGTCGGAATCAGCTACCCGGCGATGCTCGGCGTCCAGCTCGCGTTCAGGCGCGTTCGGTGGCTGAGGGAGAACAAGGCACTGGTCGCCGGCCCCATCGTCGTCGTCGGGTTCCTCGCGACCAGAGTACTCGCCGACCCGCTCGCGGTCGTGCATGGCACGCCGCTGGCGTGGTACGCCGACCTCGCGCTCCTGGGTACGGCCGCGGAGACGTCTCTCGTCCAAGCCGGAGTGGTGCTCGCCGCCGGGCCGCTGGTCTTCGTCTGCGGTGCACTCGCCGCCGGGCGAGTTGGCGCGAGCCTCTGGTACGCCGACGACCGCTCGACGACGTCGACGGACGCGAGCTCGGACTCGCCCGGGTTCCTCCCGCGACTCGCACGGAAGGTGGCGACCAGGGAGGCGGCCGCCGTCGCCAGGGTGACCTGGTGGCGGGTCCGCCGTCGCCCGCGAGTGCTGCTGTTCGGCGGGCTCCTGCTGTCGCTCACCATCAGCGCGGGCGCCGCGGCCGTGAACGCGTACCCGACCATGCTCCCCTACGCCGTGGCGACGTACGGTGCGGCGACGTTCGGCGTCGGAACGACGCTCAACCCCCTCGGGAACGAGGGCCCGATGCTGCCGGCGACGCTCACGACGCCGGAAGGCGGCGCCACGCTACTGAACGGACACGCCCTGGCCGCGTCTATCCCCGGGACGATCGTCGTCGGCGTGGCGACGCTCGCCGCGGGCGTCACCACCACGCTCCCGCTGTCGTCGGTGCTCGCCGTGACAGTCCTCGGCGTCGTCCTCGGAGCGACCGGTCCGTTCATCTCCCTCGCCATCGGCGTTTCGTTCCCCCAGTTCGAGGGCATCTCGATACACAGCAGTCGCGGAATGTACCCGCCGCGCCTGCAGTCCGTCATGCTCTACCTCGTGGTCGTCCTTTGCCTCGGCGTCCCCGCGCTCGTCGGCGTGTACGGGCCCGAGACGGTAGCGACCGTCGTCCCCGTGCCGCCGGCGGCGGCAGCGATGCTCGGCGTGGCTGGCAGCGTCGTCGCGAGCGTCACGCTCGCGTCGGTCGCGTACCGGTTCGCGCTCGGGCGAGTCACCGGATTCGAACTCGCGTCCTGAGAGCGGCCGGCCGGCACGTTCGAGCGACGGCGGTGGCCGTCCGGTAATCGAACGACGGAGACGAAGAAGCGGGCGTCGCTCGAGGACGCTGTCGGCTTAGCTCTGTGCTTCGATGAGTTCGTCGACCGAGGCGCTGACGGTGGTCTCTTCGGTCTCCTCGAGGCTCGCCTCGGCGAGGGAGTCCCGGGAGAGGTTGGCGTCGCCGCCGGCGGCGACGGCCGTCCCGACCGCGAACCCGAACGCTGCGGCGGCGAAGACGCCGACACAGAGGTTCGAGTCGGTGTCGACGCGGATGGAGTCGCCGTCCGTCTCGGTGGGGATCATCTGGTTGGCGTCCTGCTCGCCCTCGTCGAGGGTCGGCGGCACGACGACCAGACGGTACTGGACGTCCGCCGCGTCGTCGACGTCCTGCTCGACAGAGAACGCGTCCTCGTCGAGTTCGCCGCCCTGGTAGGGGGCGACGGCGACGCCGAAGGAGTCATCGTCCACGGCGAGGTCGTCGACGACCGTCCGTTCGTGGTACGTGAGGTCGGCCGTAGCAGCGTCGTCGGCCGTCTGCGGGGCGTCCTCGGCGTCGGTGTACGCTTCGAGTTCGTCCTCCATCAGTTGACGGAAGGCGGCGCCGTCACCGGTCCGAACGGACCGGTCGAACTCCTCGATGACCTCGGAATCGGCACTCCCGTGGAGGAGGACGAGGCTACCCTCGATGGGCCCCATCGAGACGTCCTGGACGTCGTCGTCCGCCACGCGGATGACGGGCGGTGCGACGCGGCGGTGTCCGTTAGCAGTCACTTCACCTTGGTCGAAGCTGTCAAATTGCTCTGACATACAACCGAGAACATATTTACGGGATACGCTAATAAATTTATTGCAAGAAAAGTTATATGGACGGATAGTTTTCGAATTTTGAGAGCGGGCCGGTAGCAATAGAAAATCGATAGGTCCACCCCTGCTGGCAGATTCGTCGGATCGTCGATTCCGTCATCTCGACGCACGCATCGTTCTATAATTTAGATAAGAAAATATCTAGCTCGATTGGACAGACATATTTTATCCAGAGAATACTGACCCATGATAAACAATATCAAGAGTCGTTTGAATTCGTTCTCTTGGGTTGAGGCGTCCACACTCACCGGTCGGCCGAGACCGGGTCGCTCGCGAGGCCGACCCCGCGTCAACACCCCGCCGCCGCCGAAGATTTTTCAACAAGTGTAACCTTCAAAAAGATTTAAGGACCTGCTGCCGTTACTGATGGTTATGGGTCTGAAGGACCAACTCCCTGGCGGGCGCGTCCAGATAGTCGCCCTCTGGGTGCTCGCGGTCGTCTTCGTCGTACTGGCCATCGCGAACGTCCCCGTACTCGGGATCGACCCGGTCTCCCTGGCGGTCCTCGCCACCGTCTTCGCCGCCCTCACCACCACATACAACTGGAACGCCCAAGCGGCCTGACGACCTCGTCCTGCCGCAACGATGACGTGTAGCCGAACAATCACACCCAGGGACCGAACGGTCAGCAAGGTCGCAGGGTCGCGCCCCGGTCTCCACTCGACGGCATTCCCGGGCCGGCCGATACCATCGACCGGCTCGACGACGACCAGTCCTCACCTAACGCGACGCGCCAGTCGATTCCGGCAGGCGTGTTTTCCCATCTCCGATTACGTGAAACTTGCGCGCATATCAGTAAATTTAATGAGCCTATCAGCAAAACGCAATCTGAAACATGAGTCCACTGACTGTGCCGATAATCTTCGTCCTCCTCGCGTGGATAGCTGTAACCATCTTGAACTCGACGGAGCGCTCTCGCTCTCTCCTCCGCCGCATCGTCGGTGACTTCGCACCGATAATCCCCGGATGGAGCTTCTTCGCTCCGACCCCGGGCCAGGTCGACTACCACCTCTTCTACAGGGACAAACGGGTAGACGGCTCGAAGACGGCGTGGCAGCGCGTCCCGCGGTTCGGCATGGAACGCAAGTGGACTCACCTGTTCTGGAACACCGACATCTACCGTGACAAGGCCCTCTTCGACGTCGTCGAGCACTTCACGAGCACCGTCGCCGACGAACACGAACCCGTCGAAGCCGACGAGACGACCGACGGGTCGTCGGCCGTCGCCGACGAGGAGAACGCCCAACAGCTCGAACTAGAGCCCGTCGACCTCGGCGACAAGCAAGGCTCCATACTGTACATGTCGCTGCTCAACTGCGTCTCGCTCCAAGACCACTCCCGTATGAGCGACGCAACCCAGTTCGCCATCATGGCCAACTCGCGCGAGCAAACCCAGTACGAACCGATCTACATCTCGCAGTTCCACAAGCTCGAACAATGATAGACGGCATCATCGACACCAACCTCGCCTTCCGTGCCATGTCCGCGTTCGTCGCGCTCTGGGCGTGCCTGTCGGGACTCGAACAGCTCTCCAGCGCGGGCACCCTCGAGGACGACGGACTGCTCAGTTGGCGCGTCTTCAAGCTCTACTTCCAGAACAACACGGGGTCGAGGTTCGTGGAACCGTTCGTCGAACCGACCGGGTTCAAAGCCGTGCTCGTCACCCGCATCGTCTTCGGCGTCCTCCTGGCCGGCGCTGCCGCCCTGGACGCCCTGCATCCCGCGCTCTTCGGCGTGCTGTTCCTGACCGACGTCGTCATCCTCTACCGTATCCTCGTCGGTCTCAGCGGCGCCTACCACATGGTGATGGTGATGAATATCGGGCTGTTCCTGGGGACGCTGTTCCCCGAAGGGAGCGTCGTGCGGGTCGCGGCGATACTGTTCATGGCAGTCCAGGGAATCCTCGCGTACGCGATCGCGGGCTACCTCAAGCTCATCTCGTCCGACTGGCGGTCCGGTACCGGCCTCCAGGGCGTGTTCGCTACCTACACGTTCGGGGAGAATCGAGTGTACGACCTCCTCACGTCATACCCGAACGTCAGCCTGTTCGCTTCCTGGTCTGTCATCATCTTCGAGTGTCTCTACCCGCTGGTGCTCGTCGTCGACCCGTCGACGACGACACTGTTCTTCGGAACGGCTATCGTCTTCCATCTGATGAACGGGCTACTCATGGGGCTGAACGGGTTCATCCTCATCTTCCCGGCCTCGTACTTCCCGGTGTATCTGACGAACCTCTACGTCCACCAGTGGTTCCTGTAGCGGGGTCGCCGACCGTCGCGGCCGCTCGCACGCACACGACGGGCGTGCACGCCGAGGACGGCGTCGTGACCGTCGTTCGGTGAGGACCGAATCGCGTCAAAAAAGGCGTTGTCGGCTGGTCACGTCGACCACCTCGTCCGCGTTCAGCTCTGTGCGTCGATGAGTTCGTCGACCGAGGCGTCCGCGTCGACGTCTTCGGCGTTCGAGGCCTCGACCAGCCCTTCGGACATACTGTTGACGCGCGAGGTGACCGCGTACCCGGCACCTGCCGAGACGACGAACGCGCCGGCGGCCAGCAGCGTCCCACAGACCTCGGACTCGCCGGCGAGGCGGACGGAACTGCCGTCCGCGTACTCCGGGATGGTATCCATCGCGTCCTGCTCGCCCTCGTCGAGGGTCGGCGGCACGACGATGAGTCGGTATTCGACGTCGGCGTCGCTGTCGACGACGTCCTCCTCGATCTTGAACCCGGACTCGTCGAGGTCCCCGCCGTTGAAGCTGGTGACGGCGACGCCGCAGGTGTCGCCCGCAGCGAGGGTCAGGTCGTCGGTGACGGTACGTCCACAGTAGGACAGCTCCGCGGTCGCCTGCACGTCGTCGCCGTGGCTGTCGGCGTCGGCGGAGAGTTCGGACTCCAGCCAGCTCTGGAACGCCTCGACGTCGGTACCCGAGTCGAACAGGTCGATAGCGGGAGAGTCGGATTTCCCGTAGAGGACCACGAGACTGCCGTCGAGTCCCTCGATGGACGCGTCCGCGACGTCCTGCTGGGTGAGCTCGATAACTGGCGGTGCAACTCGGCGGGTCGAACCGTTGATAGCGGTCCCTTGCTCCAGGACCTCAGTATGCTTTTGCATACGTATTCACCAGCATTGTCATGTGGCTATATAAAATTAATTCATACTACAGTCAGAAACATCGAAGTCAATGGGTCCGCTCACCCAGTTGTCGGGACGCTATCCTGCGATAGTAACCGGAGAATCGAGATGTAAGCAGTTAGTATCGAACTATACGATACGAGAGATGCGCACGTTACAATTCTATTATATTGTACCCGTTCTGAGTTTTGGTTCCCGTTATCGAGGGGCGTGAGTTGTTCGGGTTTCGACCACACGGAAGCGGTCCGCGCCGACGGGACCAGCCGACGCAAGGGGCGTATCAGTTCGCGGCACAGACGACGACTGCCACGGGCGTCGGGCGGATGCTACGCCGCCCTCTGCCGTCAGTCGCGCTTCCGGAGACCGAGCGCCACGGCGGCGACCACCGCGAGCACCGCAACGAGCCCCGAGAACCCCGGCGATCCATCGCTCGCAGCGGTCGTCTTCGTCGTCCTCGTCGGCGCACTCGTCGAGGGCGTCTCCGTCGCCGTCGCGGTCGTGGGTGCGGCCGTCGTCGAAGACGTGGTCGTCGCCTCCGTAGTCGTAGGTACCGTGATGCCTTCCTCGGATTTGTAGGCGCCCTCCCCGGGACCGGCGGGCCCGTCACCGATGACCGTCGCGTTCTCCGACGTGACCATCATGAGGTTCCCCGACTCGTCGACCGCGAGCACGCGAACGTCGAGCCTATCACCCTCGCTGAACGAGGACGTGTCGGCAGTCACCTCGTACGTCTGCGGGCCGACCTTCGAGACCGCGTCCGGCGCGACCGACCCCTCCACGAACGCGCTCAGTAGCGCCTCGTAGTCGTCGTTCTCGAGCGCCCGCTGGACGACCTCCTTCGGTTCGTCACCGGAGACGGTCGCCACGTCGAACTTCCCGATGGCGCCCAACACGGTGACGTTGCTGTCCTCCTTGACTTTCAGGCGGACGGTGGCCTCACCGCGTGGAACGGTATTGTAGACGGTCAGGTTCTCGAGCCAGTACACGTCGAGACGCGGCGGCTGAGTGTCGGTCCCGGGCTCGTAAGTCCCGTGGTAGACCGACTGCGTCATCGTCGACCGGTTCTGGGACGGGTTCCGGCCGATAGTGTACAGCGTGACCGATTCGCCCTCGGCCACTGGAAGCGGTGCCTTCACGACCGCACCCGGACCCTGCGAGTCGAACACTCGCGCGCTATCGTTCCCGATGTCGACGACGAACGTGTTCGGCTCCGGCCCGAAGTCCCGGAGGACTTCGTGACTCAGGTCCTTCTTCTGGGCGGCCTTCGTCGTGAACCGGCCGTCCTGGAGCCGCCACTTGAGGAGCCGACCCGTCGTCGGGTGGACGTTGACCGTGACGATTCGAGAGCTATCGGCGCGAGGCACCTGCGGGTTCGCCCAGCCACCCCACTGGCGCTCCTCGCCGCCACCGTACGCGCCGAACCCGTAGGCGGCCGTCTGCGGCGTCACATGCACGGTCTGTCGGACGCGGTCACCGATTCGGAGCGGGATACCGAGGCTCCCGCCCTCTCGCCACGTCACCGTCTGCACGTAGGGAATGACGCTGTAGGAACTCCCACGGCCGTTCCGGTAGTACGTCACGTCGATCTCCGCCAGTCGACCGGGTTCGGCCGTGAACGTCTCCGGACCGTCGACGCCGACCGTCGCGTAGTGCAGGAGGTAGACGTCCGGTGCGTCGAAGTTCTCGGAGCTCCGACTCACCGACGACCGCGGGACGAGCGTCGCCGCGACGCTGGCGTTGAACTCGGGTGACTGACTGAACCGCACGCTCTGCTGGCGCGCGCGCACCGACCGGAGTTCGAACAGCGTCGACTTGCCGTCCCCGGCGAACCGGCGCTGGATCACGCCCTCCGAGTACAGCGCCATCTGGTTGCCGGCGGTCTCTTCGAGCGCGCCGGCGTCTATCTCGTACCGGACGGTGTCGCTCTCGTTCAGGACGACCGTCCCGTCGCCGTCGACGTCGACGGTCTTCGCCACCATCACCATCTCGCCCGTCCGCTCGTCGCTGCCGATGCTCCCGACGGTGACGTCGTTCCCGAACGTCCGGTACGTCATCGTCGAGTCGTTCAGCGACGTGAGTCGCGACCGCTCGTACTCGGGGACGTTCGAGGTGACCAGCAGCGGGTCGGACGCGACGTCCTGTGCGTCACCACCAGCGGTCTTGTTCACGCGGAGCGTGTGCGAGCGAGCGTACCCGAAGCTCGTCGACAGCGAGTCGCCGCGTTCCGGAGTGACGGTCAGGCGGCCGGCGTACACGCCGCCGTCGCTCCCGGTTTCGACCGTGAGGCGGACCGCCGCGCTGTCGCCGGCGGGAACGGTCACCGTCGAGCGATTGAGTTCGACCGCGCCGGCTCGGTCGTCGGCTATCTCGACCGCGGTGGCGTCGAGCGACACGGTGCGAGCGTCGTCACCGGTGTTCTCGATGGTGACGACGCGAGAGAGCGTCGTCCCGGACTCGCGAGCGCCGAAGCTGATAGTTCCCGGGGAGACGTAGAGGGTCGTGTTCGCGGCGTGACTCGCGTCGACGCTCCCGCCGCCATGCTCGTAGACGTTGCGTCCCTCGAGCGGGTCCGCGGTCGACACCAGGAGCGACTCGACGTCGCTCGGCTGGAGGTCGGCACGCTCCGAGAGCAGGGCCGCGGCGTGGCCGCCGACCAGGGCGGCGCTGACCGACGTCCCGGTCTTCGTGGTGTAGTCTGATTCGACTTCGTCGGCGCCGATTCGGTCATCGGACGCCGCGCCGCGGACGTAGAACCCAGGTGCGACAACGTCTGGCGCCAGGTGCGCCGAGGCGGTCGGGCCGCGCTCCGAGAACGCCGCGACGTCCCCCTGCGGGGTCGTAGTGCCGACCGTGAGTACGCCCGGGGCGGCGCCGATGCCGTGGGACGCCGACCAGAACTCTCGGACGCCACTGTCCGGCGAGGTCTTCGGGACCGGCTTCCCGCCGACTGGCGCAACGACGAGCGACCCGCGCTCGACCGCGGCGTCGACGGCTGGCTCGACGAGCGTCCGGACCTGGCGGCGGTCCGCGTCGACGTCGACGCCGACGTAGATGACGTCCGCGCCGTTCTTCGAGGCGAACTCGATGGCCGAGAGGACGTCGGATAGCTTGCCGCCGCCGGCCGTGTTCGCGACCTTCAAGTCCATGTACTTCGCGTCGCTGGCCACGCCGGCGTGACGGCCGTCGCTTGCGTCGCCGCTCCCGAGCATGACGCCGGCTACGTGCGTGCCGTGGCCGCTGACGTCGGTCGCCTCGCCCCCGGTCTCGGTGTAGTCCTTCTCGAGGACTTCCGCACCGTCGTCGAGGTCGGGGTGCGTCTCGTCGACGCCGGTGTCGATGACCGCGACGACGGGCTCGTCGCCCGCGGCCGCGGCGTCGCCGTCGTCGGTCGACTGCGTCGTCCGGGCGTCGCTCGCCGGTCCCGTGTCCAGCGAGACGTACTCGACGACCGGCGACGTTCGAAGGTTCCGGAACGCTTCGCCGTCGTCGGACGCCGGCACGGACGCGACGATGGCGTCGCTGTCCTCGAGGCGGTGGTGGAATCGAAGCCCCATCTGGGCGGCCCACGCGCGGTGCTGACCGCTGTCGAAGTCGGCGTCGAGGCTGACGACCACGCGCGTCGATTCCGCGTCGTCGTAGCCGTTCCGGAAGAGGTAGTCGACGTCGAACAGCGCGGGCGAGAACCGCTCGAGGTCGACGCCAGCCGGGAGCACGTAGGTGCCGTCGGCCGTCTCAACCCGCCGCAGGGCCGCGTCGTCGGTGGTTCGATACCCAGTCTCGCCGTTGGACTGGACGGCGGTGACGGTCTGGCCACTGAGGAGCGTGAGTTGCTCACCGTCGCCGGCCGGCGAGGCGTGTTCCGGGAGCGTCGACCGTTCAGCGGCCGGGAACGCGGCCCCGGCCGTCGACCCGTCGACGTCGTGGGTCGTGAGTGCGACTTCTGCCGGTCCGGTGGCGCCGTCGGTCGGACTGGCCACACCGACACCGACACCGACGGCGCTGAAGACTACGAGGAGCGTTACGATTCCCGCCGCAAACTGCGCTCGACGTCCAGGTGCCATTATCGATGACTCCGCCTTTTTGTCCTGCATTGATAAATATTTTGTATCTGTATAGAATACATTAGAATCTATCCTCGGGCTGCAGTATAGAAACGGATTCGACGGTCCCTACACCGAGGAACGAGCCGTTGTGGCGCTGTCTCCACCACCAGAACTGTATCGTCTGCCGACAGGTCCGTCGGCGTTTCAGGGAGCGTTCTCGAACGCGTCGTAGCCGGTGACGTCCACGCCGTCGTTCGTGATGGTCGCCACGTGGAGGCCGTTGCCGGACGCCGTGTCGCGCTCGACCGCCGACCGGACCGTCTCCACAGCGAGGTCCGTCGCCGCAGACATCGAGAGGCCCTCCTCGTACTGGTCCTCCAGGACGCCGTACGCGAGTTCCATCCCCGACCCCGTCGCGATGAAGTCGTCAGTGAGCAGCCCGCCAGCGCCGTCGACCGACGCCAGTCGCGGGCCGTCCTCGTCGATACCGGCGACGAGCGGGTGAATGCGGCGACCGCCGACCTCGCGAATCATCTTCGCGACGAACCGCTGGAGGGCCGCGATGTCCAGGGGGTCCCCGCGGCGGAGTTCGAAGTACTTCGTCTCCGCCTGCATGAGTTTCGTGAACGACTGCGCGTCGCCGACGGACCCGACGAGCGTCATCGCCGCCCGCGGATGCACCTGCAGAACCTTCTGGACGTTCTTGTTCGCGACGAACTCGCCGCCGAGCGACGCTCGCTTGTCCGTCGCCAGGACGACTCCGTCGGCGGCGCTGACCCCGATCGCGGTCGTCCCCGTCTTGACGGTGCGCGACGACTCGCTCGTCTCCGAGCGGTCGGAGCGAGAGAGCACGCCCCCGTCTCGCGAATCGAGGAGTCGTCGAACTCCGTGCCGGCTACGTTCCATAATCATGCAGACCGTTCGGGTATTGAAAAATTTGTCGATACATCAGATATCTGTCCGACGGCGCGACCCCACGCCGCCGGCGCGCCCGCGCCGAGCTGGCGAAGTCGCCCAATCGAGGACTGGCAACCGGGTCGACCACGTCGCATCCAGCGTCGGTCGTCCCGGAAGTAACGGAAGTAACCGATAGTTTTAGAGGGAGCCATTCGTTTTATTCGATACGATGTTCATCCGGGAAAATCGACCGTCGCCGCCGCGACCCGACAACGCACCCACGGAACCGGTGCCCGAGGACGCCCCCGAGGTGGCTGCGTCGGGATGACCGACCTCGCGATAGAGACCGACGGCCTCACGAAGCAGTTCGACGACGAACTCGCCGTCGAGGACCTCACCCTACAGGTACCCGAAGGGAGTATCTACGGATTCCTCGGCCCGAACGGCGCCGGGAAGACCACGACGATGCGACTCCTGACGTCCCTGACGGCACCCACGTCGGGGACCGCGACCGTCGCCGACGTCCCGGTCGCCGACCGACCCGCCCTCGCACCGAAGATAGGGTACCTGCCGACTGACCCCCCGGTGTTCGAGGAACTCACCGGCCGCGAGCAGTTGCACCACGTCGCCCGCCTCCACGGACTCGACGACGAGACGCGTACCGAACGCGTACGCGACCACCTCGAACGGTTCGACCTCCAGTCCGCGGCCGACCGTCGCGTCGCCTCCTACTCGACGGGCATGCGGAAGAAACTGGGTCTCATCGGGGCCGTCCTCCACGACCCCGACGTCGTGCTGTTCGACGAACCGACGAGCGGCCTGGACCCCCGTGCCGCGCGGACGGTTCGGGACACCGTCGCGGAGATGACGACTCGCGACGTCACCGTCTTCCTCTCGACGCACATCCTCGACGTCGTCGAGGAACTCGCCGACAGCGTGGGCGTCATCGACGACGGCGTGCTCGTCGCGGAAGGCTCCCCCGAAGAGCTGAAAGCCCGAAAAGAGGACGGCGCACACGGCGACCTCGAGGACGTGTTCCTGCAGGTAACCGGTGACGCGGACGAGCGGACCGCCCGGAGCGACCGCGAAGTGGCGACCGCCGGCTCCGAGGACGTGAGGTGACCCACCGTGAGTGACGCCTCGAAGGACGGGTCGGTCGGCGACCTCCAGCACCTCTCGCTCTCGCGGAGCCGCGAACTCGCCGTCACCGACGTCCGCCGGGAGTTCAGGCGCGTCACCGACCAGGACTTCCTCGTCCTGTTCGGACTGGTGGCGCTCGCCGGCCTCGTCACGGGCGCGTGGGTGACCTACGACGTCGGAACGTCAGTCGGCACCTCGTACGCGAACGGCGAGGGATCGTGGCTCTCGACGACCGGCCTCGTTTACGGCTGGAGCGCACTCTGGCTGGCGATGGCCGCCGTCGCGACGATAGAAGCCGTCGGGTCCAACGGCGATCTGGCGAACGACGGGTACTACCTCACCATCCGCCCCACCGTCGACCTGGTCGCCGCACGACTGCTGTCGACGGCGACGAAGTCGACGCTGTTCGTCGCCGTCCCCGTCGCCGGCACCACCGCCGGCATCTGCCTCGGCCTCGGCACGCCGCTCCCGGTCGTCGGGAGCGCGCTGGCGAGCGTCGCCATTCTCGCCTCCGCCATCCCCGCGGGCTACGCCCTGGGTCTCGCAGCGAAAGGCGCCATCCGACGGTCCCCGGTCCTATCGAGCCTGAAACCACTGCTCGCCCTCGTCGCCGCCGGCGGGTACGTCGTCCTCATCGTCACCGGGGAGATAACCGCCGTCGTCGACGAACTCGGACCGCTCCTGGAGGCCCCACCCCTCGGGTCGCTCAGTGACCTCGCGCTGCTCACGACGACCGGCGCGGACGCGTCCGTCACCGCTGCAGTGACCGCGCTCGTCGCCGCCAGCGCCGTCGGCGCCGTCGGCGCCGTCCTGGCGGTGCCCGCCGCCCGGTTCGCTTGGGAGGCGAGCGGGACTCCCGAAGACGACGACGAAACCACCGACGTCGAGACAGCAGCGTCCGAGGACCGCCTGGACGCCGCCTTCGCGACCGCCGGTTTCGCGCCCGAATCCCGAACGGTCGCAATCACGCGACTCCGACGCGTCTACCGCGAGCCGTTCCAGTTGCTCTTCGCTGTCGTCCCGCTGATTGCCGCGATACCGCTCGCCGCTCGCATCGTCCGCACCGGAGACGTCCCCTGGTACGCCGCCTGGTTCGTCGTCTGGTACGGGGCGTGGGCCGCGGGCGCCGTCCTCCCGCTGAACCCCATCGGCGACCTCGGACAGATGCTCCCGACCGTGCTGACCGCCCGCGCCGACGGCGCGAAGATAGTACGCGGGACCGTCCTCGCCGCCGCGGCACCGGTAGCGCCCGCGACCGCCGCCGTGGCTGCCGTCGTCGGCATCGCTGCAGGCCTCCCCGCTCACGAGGTGGTCGCCGTAGCAGGCGCTGGCGTGGGCGCGGTCGTCGCCGCCGCAGTCCTCGCAGCCGGTATCGGCGCCGTCTTCCCCCGGTTCGAGTCGCTGACTGTCTCCGACCACAGACGGATGGTCCCACCGAGCAAGGTCGCGTACGGCGTGTTCTCTATCGCGCTCACGCTCGCGGTAGCCGGCGTCGCCGTCGGCGTCAGCGAGCCGGCTCGGACCCTCGGGTCCGTGCTCGCCGGTCGGTATCTACCGTTCGGCGTCGACCCCAGCGCCGAGACGCTGGCGACCGTCGGATGGGTGCTCGCCGCGACGGTCGCAGTAGCGGTGCCGGTAGCGTACCGGTGGGCCGTCCACCGCATCGACGACTATCAGGTCGCGTGACATCCGGACGGCGACCGAGAAGCAATCGATAGGTCCGCGCACGCACCGTGACCGCCTCCAGTTCTATTCGAGTACCGCGTCGCGGTCGATGCGAGACCCGTCTGACGGCCCCGCCACCGGCGGCCGAATCACTCGAGAACCGTCTCGGGCGTCCTATCGCCGAGTTCCAGCGCGGCGAGGACGACGAACCCACCGACGAAGATGGTGTTCTTGAGGATGTACGCGGCGAACGAGTCGAACAGCCACGGGACCCCGAAGAGGAACGGGTCCTGGAAGTAGAAGTCTCTCGCGACGACGAGCGAAAGGAACGTGACGAACTGGTGACTGAGGAACAGCGGGATAGCCAGTCGAAGGCGTCTGAAGACGAACAGGAGACCCAACAGCGCCTCGTAGAGACCGATGCTGAGCATCGCGAGGCCGACGCTGACGCCAATCTCCGGCAGTCCGAGAGCGGTGACGAAGTGCGCGACCTCGCCTTTCACTGGCGTGGTCATCCCGGTGAGGAACGCCTGTATCTTCAGCATCCCGTAGTAGAAGAAGACGAACGCGTAGGTTGCGAACGCTATCTGAGTCCCGTAGGGGACGAAGATCCGGTCGACCACGTAGTCGGTTCCGTCGCTATACAACTCCACGGTGCGTGAAACCATTTCAATCACAGGTACCTGTAGATTAGATGCAAATCTTATAAATTTACTCACCCCTTTATTTATTTGATTACGATATCACAGTCGGTATAGCCTCAACCGCGCGAACGCGCCGACGCGACCCGCGGCAGCGCCGCCAGAGACGGCCCCAACGACGTCGACCCACCGTCACACCACTCGCGACACCCGTCCCCGCCTCCAGCTCGAACACCGCAATTGCCGATCGACGGGGCGCAACCACCTCGCTACACTCGTCGTCTTGCGTCGCGAGAAGCAGACCCGACGGGAGTCCCGCGAGCGAGCGGCACGCGGAGCGAGCGAAGCGAGTCCCGCGAATACGAACGGCGAAGCCGTGAGCAGGGAGCGAGTGGAACTACGTCGGGGTAGCGAGATGTTCCGCAGGAACATCGAACGGACCCGACGGGATTTGAACCCGAAGCCAGACGTGCTCGCTCACTCCGTTCGCTGCGCGTCTGGCAGGCATTCAATTCCCTCGTTTGTCGTTTCTGGCGACCCAGACTCCTCGCTGCGCTCGTCGTGTTGCGTCGCCAGAAACGGACCCGACGGGATTTGAACCCGCGACATCGTGGTCCGGAACCACGCACTCTGTCCACTGAGCTACGGGCCCTCGAATGTGCATTACCCACCTGGTGCTATAACGGTTGTGAAGCGGTGTGCGGTCTGGCTGTCGGATCGGTTGGTGGCAGGCGATAGACGAGTGGACCCGACGGGACTCCCATGAGCGAGCACTAGCGAGCGAAGGGGAGTATGTCAGAGTTTGCTCTGACAGGATTTGAACCACGGTCACTCCACTCGCTCCGCTCGTTTCGCTCCCTGATTCAAATCCCGCGACATCGTGGTCCGGAACCACGCACTCTGTCCACTGTGCTACGGGCCCTCGCTATTGGGTTTCGTGGTGGATTGTGGAACGGTTGCGTTCGTGGCGGGTGCTTCCAGTGGTGGTGCGTCTGTTATTGGTCGCCGCCGTCGGTGGTTGCGGTGGGGGTGTCGTCGATGACGGTGGATTTCCAGGTGCCGCGGGTGAAGTAGGCGGCGGCGGCGATGGCGCCGAGGATGTTCCCCATGGCCATCCCGATCCAGATGCCTTCGGGGCCCATGTCGAGCGCTTGGATGACGAGTGGGCCGAGGCTGATGTCGAGGAGTGGGATGGTGAGTGGGCCGAGGGTGATGACGCCGAGGGCGAGGTAGGCGACGGTGGGGACGCGGCCGAGCCAGAGCGCGACGATACTGAAGCCCATCGCCGTTTTGGTGTCGCCGGCGCCGCGGAACGCGCCGAGGAGGACTTGGAGGACGCCGATGAACGCGAATTCGACGCTCCTGATGCGGAGGTAGTTGGAGCCGAGAGCGACGGTTTCGGCGGCTTTGTCGGTGCCGGTGGCCATGAAGACGCCGACGATGGGTTCGGGGAAGACGGCGGCGACGATGGCGGCGACGACCATGACGCCGGCGCTTGCTTTGGCGGCGATCCAGACGGCGCGTTCGGCGCGGTCGGCTTGGTCGGCGCCGAGGTTCTGGCCGACCATGGTGTTCGTCGCTCTGCCGAGGCCCATGGCGGGGAGGAAGATGACGGAGACGAGGCGGTTCCCGAGGCCGTACGCGGCGACGACGGCGGGCGCGAACGTGACGACCATCGCGGTGAGGGTGAGCATCGCGGCGGCGCTCGCGGATTGTTCGAGCGCGCTGGGGACGCCGATGCGGACGATCTCGGTGACGTGCTCGAGTTCGAGGCGGAGGTCGCTGATTGCGACGTCGGGGCCCTTGTGCGTGAAGAAGAGGATGTAGATGCCGAGGACGCTGGCGGCGCCCCGGGAGATGATGGTGGCGAGGGCGGCGCCGCGGATGCCGAGCTGGGGGATGGCGGCGGCTTGCCAGCCGAAGATGAGGATGGGGTCGAGGACGACGTTGAGGGCGACGGAGAGGAACATGACGCGCATCGGCGTCTGGGTGTCGCCGTACCCGCGCATGAGTGCGGAGAACACGAAGAACCCGAAGAGGAACGGGAGGCCGAGGAAGAACACCTCCATGTAGGCGGCGGCGAGCGGGATGACCTGGGCGGTGGTGTCGGCTTGGCTGGGGAGGAGCGCGAGGAGGTCGCCCGTGAAGAGGTAGCCGAGTGCGGAGAGTGCGAGCGCCAGCAGCGTGACGAACCCGAGCGTCTGGCCGGCGACGGTGCCGGCGGAGCCTTCGCTGTCGGCGCCCGTGTACTGGGCGACGAGGATGGCGCCGGCGGCGGTGAATCCGCCGGCGACGCTGATGAGGAGGAAGATGATGGGGAACCCGATGCTCATCGCGCCGACGGCGTCGGCGCTGAACCGCCCGAGCCAGAACGTGTCGGCGACGTTGTACGCGACCTGGAGGAGCTGGATGGTGACGATGGGCCACGCCAACCGGATCATCGGTCGGACGAGCCCGCCCTCCGTGATGGTGTCGTCGCTGGAGGAGCTCACTACGTTTCGAAACGAAAGTGGAACGCTTGAACCTGTTGATACGACCGTGCGGCGACGAAAGGAACGGTCGAGCAGAAGGCATTAGGGCACCGACGACGCACCGCGACCTATGTCAGCTTTCGGAGCGTATCGGGTCGGTGGCGAGGCCGGCGCCCTTGCGGGGTACCTCCTGTTGAGCGTCGTGTCGTACCTGTTCCCGTTCGCCGCGCCGTTCACCGCAGTGGTCCTCTGGTATCGCGCCAGGACGTGGGACGGGTCGGCGAACGGACGGAAGCTCCTGCTAGTGCTCGCCGTCGCGATGACCGCGCTCGCGGCACTCGTCGTGACCGGACTGCCCGTCGACGCCGAGTTCACCGAAGTGACGGGACTGTAGCGGCCCTCGACGGAGAGCCCAACAGAGAGCGGAGAGTGATCGGCGAGAAGAATCGGGAGCGGCGAGTGCGTCCGTCGCGTGCGTCAGGGCGTTTCGTTCGTTTCGAGCGTGAAGGAGTCGCGCGGGTAGGCGACGCAGGTGAGGACGTAGCCGTCCTCGAGTTCGGGGTCGTCGAGCATCTCCTGGTTGTCGTGCTCGACGAAGTCCCGCGAGTCGCCGCCGTCGATGTGGCCGGCGCAGGAGACGCACTGGCCCTGTCGGCAGGCGTAGGGAAGGTCCCAGCCCTCGTCCTCGCCGGCCTCCAGGAGCGTCTCGTTGTTCGCGACCTCGATGGTCTCGCCTTCCTTCGTGTACTCGATGTCGAAGTACTCGATCTCGTCCTCGGGGATGTCGCCGGGACTCGAGGTGTCCTCTTCGGCCTCGCCTTCTGCGAGTTCCCCGCCGGCTTCGCCGCCGCCACCGATGGCGGCGACGCCGCCACCGCCGATGGAGCGGTTCATCGGCTCCGGGAAGTCCGTCTCGGGCACGGTCTCGGCGCGGTGTTCGAGGACCTCCTGGGAGATGTCCTCGTTCGCGGTCCAGCCGGTCCCGCGAGCGTAGTGCAGGACGACGGCGATGACCGTGAGGGCCACCCCGATTCCGAGGCCCACAGTGCTGACTGCCATGTGTAGGCGGATTAGAAGACCTGGTTTAATTCACTTGTGATTGTTCTCGCCGTCGTGGACCGACCCTCGGGTGGTTCGGTGCGTCCAGGGACTCTGGCGGAGCGGCGCGAGCGAGCATCGATGGCGAACTGTGCGAGTGACTTGGACGGGAGGTTCAAGGCGTCGTGGTGGCTAGCGCTCTGGTAGTGACCGACCTCGCCATCGACGCGGACGGCCTCGGGAAGCGCTACGGGGAGACGGTTGCGGTCAGGGACGTCTCGCTTTCGGTGGCGCGCGGGACCGTCTACGGGTTCCTGGGGCCGAACGGCGCGGGGAAGACGACGACGATGCGGATGTTGACGACGTTGACGACGCCGACGTCGGGGTCGGCGACGGTTGCGGGCGAGCCAGTCACGGACCGCGCGGCGGTGACCGAGCACCTCGGGTATCTGCCGGAGGAACCGCCGGTGTACGACGAGTTGACGGGGCGCGAGCAGTTGTCGTACGTCGCCGGGTTGCGTGACCTGCCCGAGGACGTCGCCGGCGAGCGCGTGGACGCGCTCCTTTCGCGCTTCGACCTGGCGGACGCGGCGGACCGGCGCGTCGGCGGGTACTCGACGGGGATGCGCCAGAAGCTCGGCGTCATCCAGTCGGTGCTGCACGAGCCCGAGGTGGTGTTCTTCGACGAGCCGACGAGCGGCCTGGACCCGCGGGCGGCGCGGACGATGCGGGAGACCATCGCGGACCTGGCGGCGCAGGACATGACGGTGTTCCTGTCGACGCACGTGCTGTCGGTCGTCGACGAGCTCGCGGACGAGGTGGGCGTGCTCTTCGACGGCGAGCTCGTCGCGGAGGGCTCTCCGGACTCGTTGAAGTCGCGTGCGGCGGGCGGCGAGCGGACGCTGGAGTCGGCGTTCATGGACGTGACGACGCCGGACGACGCTTCGACGGTCGATGCTCCGGGAGGGCGCGACGGTGCCTGAGCGACGGCGAGGGTGGCTGCGGGACGCGGCGGCGATCGCTCGCGTGGACCTGCGGTGTACGCTGCGACGGTTGCGGGCGCATCCGCGGACGGTGGTGGCGCGCACGCTCGTGCTCGGCGTCGCCTGGGTGGGGTTCTTCGGTGGAGATGGCGTGCTCGCGCCGGATGGGACACCGTCGGTCGCGGGGACGCGGTTGGCTGCGATGGGGCTGTGGGCGTTCGTCGCGGCGACGGTCGCGATGAGTGCGCCGCGGTCGCTCGACGACGTCGACGCGGGCACCGAACTCGTCCTGAGTGCGGGGCTGCGGGCGACGGTCGTCGGGGTGCTCGCGGTGACAGCGGTGGAGTCGGCGTTCGTGTTCCTCGCGTTCGTCGGATTAGGCGTGCTGCGCGTCGCGGTGACGGCGAGCGCGCCCGTGCTGGCGACCGTTCTCGGAGTGGCGACGGTGCTCGTCGGCGTCGGGACCGCGGTCGTCGCCGGGTTCGCGGCCGGTCTCGCGGCGCACCCGCTCGCGCGGCGGACGCCCGGGTTCGCGAGGTATCCGCGAGCGATATTCGTACCCGTTCTCCTGCTCGTCGTGCTCGCGCTCCTGCGCCCGGACGTCCTCGGACCGGCGGCGCGGGCGCTCCCGCCGGCGTTCCTCGCGGACGCGTTCCTCCTCGCGTTCGGCGACGGCGACCCGCTCCTGGCGGCGGTGGCGCTCGTCGGCGGCGTCGCCTCGATACCGCTGCTCGCGTGGAGTGGGTTGCGTGCGGCGCGGAACGTCTGGTTCGACGGCGACGACACCGGCGGCACCGGGACCACGCGCGGCGGTCGCGTCGTCGTCGCGGTCGTCGACCTCGCGCGACCCGTGACGCGTCGGCCGACGCGCGCCGTGGCGACGCGAGCGTGGCTCCGGATGCTCCGGAACCCCCGGACGCTCTTCCAGCTCGTCGTCCCCGCGTTCATGCTCGCCGCCGTCCTGATACAGGACCCGCCCGGTATCGCGGGCGCGCTCCCCGTGCTCGTCGCCGGGTTCGCGGGCGTCAGTGCGGGGTTGACGCTCACGCTGAACCCGCTCGCGCTCGAGGGGGAGGCGCTCCCGGCGCTCCTGACGACGCCCGTCGCCGGCGCGAGCGTCGCTCGCGGCTACGCGTTCGCCGGCGTGCTCGCCGCCCTCCCGACGCTCCTCGTCCTCGTGCCGCCGCTCGCGTACGTGACCGGGCTCGGCGCGACCGCGACGGCCCTGACGGTCACGTGGGGCGTCCTCGTCGCCGCGTTCGGCGCCGTCCTCTCCACCGCGGTCGGGTTCCTCATCCCGTCCTCGGGCGCGGCCGCAGCGGGCGACACCGAGGCACCGACGCAGGCCGCCGTCCTCGTCTACACCCCGATCGCGTTCCTCGCCGCAGCGTTCGGGATGGGCGGCCTCGTCGCGCTCGACTCCGGGGTCGGGCGTGCGCTCCTCGCCGCCGACGTCCTCCTCCTCGCGACGCTCGGCTGGTTCGCGTACCGCCACGTCGCGAAGCGATACGCCGCGCTCACGATTGACGGCTGAATCGGCGCAACAGGACGGACCCCCGCTCAGAACTCGACGCGCGAGCGGATGTGCATCTCGTCATCGGTCGCTTCGAGGTGCGCGACGTCGTTTATCTCCATCTCCCACGCGAACTCGCGTTCGCCGAGGTACTCGACGACGTCCCCGAGCTGGTCGCGTTCGAGGCTGTAGTACGCGAGCGTGACGTGCGGGAACCACCGGTCGGGATGGTAGTAGTCGTCGGCGTGCTCGGCGAACTCCGTGAGGCGATTCCACAGCGAGTCGTGGAGCCCGGCGAGTGCTGGCGACCGCGCGATCGGGAGGTAGACGACGGGCGCGGCGGTGAACACGCCGACCCCGCCCGTGTGGACGGTGAAGGGCTCGGTGTCGGCGGCGACGGAGTGCAGCCGTGATTCGACGGTCGCGGGGTCGTAGCGTTCCGCGACGTGATAGGAGATGTGCGGCGGCGGGAGTTCGCCCGCCGGGTTCAGGTCGAACTCGTCGGCGAGGTCCTCCCAGACGTCGAGGACGCGCTGGTGGTGCTCGTCGGGGAGTGTCGAGATGACGGCTGAGTGCATGTCGGTCATCGGTTGGATGGCGTCGTCGACGTCGACCGCACCG
>NZ_JAZAQL010000001.1:660720-1110952 GCF_037081675.1 Halorubellus litoreus
CGCCCGCACTACCTGCATCGCCCGCACTACCTGCATCGCCCGCACTACCTGCATCGCCCGCACTACCTGCATCGCCCGCACTACCTGCATCGCCCGTGTAGTTCGCGCCGCCGGCATCGTCGGCGTTCGCTCACGAACCTGCGTGCGTTTCAGGGCCGGTACTGGTTGACCTTGCGCGTGGGGGTTCGTGAACGTAACGGCCAGCGAGGGACGCGAATCCGACGCCCGGAACGACGCCTTCCCGGAGCGTCGGCGATCACTCGAGCGCTTCCGGTGGTTCGGGGAGGCTGCCGATGTCGTCGGGGTCGTGGTGGACGTAGACGTCGGCGTCGTGGATGCGTTCGCGGTGCTTGACGTCGCGGATGGAGTCGACGCTCGCTTCGAGACTCCACGCGAACGACGCGGCGAGTTCCTCCTCGTACCCCTGGCGGTGGTTCGCGGCGTCGGCGGCCAGAATCACGGTGCCGGCGTCGGGAAGTTCGAGCTGGAGGCTCTGGTGGCCGGGACTGTGGCCGGGCGTCGGGAACGCGACGACGCTCCCGTCGCCGAAGACGTCGTACTCTCCCTCGATGGGGGTGACGTTCGCGTCGAGCCGGCGGAGCGGGAGGAGGTCGCCGGTGAGGTAGAACAACCGCTGGACGCCGTCGGGCGCCCACGCGTACCGGAGTTCCTCCTTCTGGACGACGATCTCGCAGCCGGCGTCGACGAACAGGTCGAGGTTCCCGGCGTGGTCGGTGTGGAGGTGACTCATCACGACGACGTCGACGTCCCCGGGGCCGTAGCCGACGTCCTCGAGGAGGTGTTCGACGCGCTGGGATTCGTCCATCTCGATGGCGTCGACGAACTCCGCCATGTGGGGCGCGCCATCGGGCCCGTACTCGGTGGGGTTCTCCTTCATGTCGTAGGAGAGCCCGGTGTCGAAGAGGACGGTGCCCTCGGGGTGCTCGACGAGGTACACCGGGCACGTTCCGGCGTACGGTTCGCCGAGGTTCGTCATCTGTACGGCCATCGAGAAGTCGAACGTCCAGTGCCCCGTGTTCAGCGTGTACAGATGGTCTGCGGTCACGGGATCTCGTAGGGGTGCCGCGGGTTTAAGTTCGGCCAATGCACCGACGGCGCCGTCGTCCGGACAGTGGGTCGCTACAGTTCCTTTGCGTACCGGACGCTCCGACCCTTGCTCGACGTCTCGGTGAACCCGAGGCGGTCGTAGACGTGTCGGGCGCGGTGGTTCGACTGGGCGACGGTCAGCCAGACGTCGGTGACGCCGAGCGAGCGCGCGTGCTCGAACGTCGCGTCGAGGAGCGCGGTGCCGACGCCGGCGTCCTGATGGTCCTGGTGGACGAAGACGCCGAGTTCGTGCGCGTCGGCGTCGTCCGGGACGAGGACGGCGTGCCCGACGACGGCGTCGTCGTGGACGGCGAGCACTGACAGCTCGTCGAGGACGACCGACAGCCACTCGGTGCGGCCGGCGTCCGTCGCGGGCGGCAAGCCCTGGGCGCGATACGCCGGCGCGAAGTCGGCGTACATCGCGTCGACGTCGCCGTAGCGCTCGGGCCGATAGCGCTCGAACGCGACGACGCGGCCGTCGTCGTCGACGAACCGGTCGATGCGGGCGTCGTCGCTGCGCCGGTCGTCGACGCCCTCGTCGTCGGGGCGACGGTCGCTGGCGGGGGCCGGCCCGTGGATGGGTTCGCTCGACATCCTCAGTCGTCCCTGCCGAACGTCACCGGGCACGGCGCGTTCAGTGCGACGCGCTGGGCGGTGCTCCCGAAGACTACCTTCCCCGTTGGGGTGCGTCGCCGGCCGCCGACGAGGACGCGCTTGGCGTCGACGGCGTCGGCCGCGGCGACGATCTCGCCGGCGACGTCGTCGCCGACGCGCGCGTCGACGTCCATGGTCGTTCCCCAGGCGCGGAGCGGTTCCTCGAGGCGGCCGACGACGTCGCGGACGGGCGCGACGCGACCGACGAGGTCGTCGGGGTCGGGGCGCTCGTCCTGGTGGTAGTTCAGTCGGTCGCGGACGGCCGCGTACCGGTCTTCGGTGAAGACGTGGAGGACGCGGACGGTGGTCTCCATCATGCCGGCGACCTCGGCGGCGGTGTTCGCGAGCGTCTCGACGCGTTCGGCGTCGCCGTACCCGATGGGGAGCAGGACGGTGTCGCGGTGGTCGCGGCGCGCGCGAACGTCGTTCGCGACGCCGAGGTCCTGGCCTGCAGCGGCGGCGGTTCCGCGCGTCGACTCGGTCATTCGGGGTCCTCCGCGGCCGGTTCGGTCGGCGGGCCATCGATGCGTGGGTTCATCCTGGCTAGCTCTCGCTCGCGGACACGGATAACGGCTGCCCATAACCACACCACCAGAGGATTAAACACCTAGAACAACACGCCTGGACGATTGAGAAAGAACGAGCGTCCAGGACGAGAACGGATAGAGCCCGTATCGTCAGATTACGGTTCCGCGCGGTCAGTCGTCGCGTTTCCGGTCGAGGTACGCGAGGACGCCGCGGACGTTCATCGCGGTCTCCGCGCTCGCCTTCCGGTCGCCCCAGACCGCGTCCATCTCGGTGTTCTCGACGAAGTGCTCGACGACCGCGTCGTCGTCGCCGAGTTCCTGCTGGGCGCGTTCGACGGCTGCGACCCAGTCCGTGAGTCGCGCCTCGTAGCGTTCGAGGCGGTCGTCGGTCGGTTGCGCGCCGAAGTGCGCGTACAGGAGCGTCGAGGGGTCGAGGTTCGCGATGGTCTCGACGTCCCGGAGCGCCTGTTCGAGGTCGAACTGCGGCGGCGGCGTGGTCTCCCTCACTTCGTCGATGGCGGGGACGTAGATGCCAGCGGCGTCCGCGGTGAAGACGGCGTCGTTCGCGGGGTCGTGGAAGACGTGCTGGTGCGGGGCGTGTCCGGGAGCGTCGTGCGCGCGGAGTTCGTGGTCGCCGAGGTCGACGACGTCGCCGTCTTCGAGCTCGCGGATGCGGTCCTCGGGGACGGGCTCGGGTTCGGTGTAGAACTCGAACTGGTCGCCGACCGCCGACTTCGTGCCTTCCCAGAGCCGCGTCGGGTCGACGAGGTGGCGCGCACCGTTTGCGTGGACGGCGACGGTCGCGTTCTCGCATTCGTCGGCGAGGAACCCCGCGCCGCCGGCGTGGTCGAGGTGGACGTGCGTCGGCACGACGTACGCGACGTCCTCGGGGTCGACGTCGGCGTACTCGAGCAGGTCGAGGACGCGGTCGTAGTGCGTGCCGATGCCGGTGTCGACGAGCGCCGGCTCCTCGGCGTCGAGCAGGTAGACCGCGCCGTAGGCGTCCACGTCGTACATCCCGGTGTCGACGTGGTAGAGGTCCGTGCACTCCCCCGTCGTGACTTCGGTGACGTCGCCTCGTGTCATACAGGAAGCGGGCGGGGACGGGCCAAAAGTCGGTCGGTCGCGGCAGTAGCTCGACTACGCTATCAGTCGAGTCAGTAGCTCGACCGCGCTGTCGCTCGCGGGTCGTTGGTGCCAAAGGGGAAACATCGGGGAGCGTGTGACACCCCGAATGCAACCAGAACACGGGGAGGGAGATACATAAACCCCATCCAACCGGAGTGAAAGTATAATCGCACGACTGCGACGGGTTCGAATCGGCGTCTGACGCCAGTTCGACGTCCGTCTGCCGCACCGAACCGGGGGTCGAGGGTGCGAGTCGGCTGGCGAGGTCCATGGTCATCGGGGGGCGATGCTGACGTCGTTCGCGTCGACGTACCGGCGGACGCGCGCCGCGAGGTCGTCGTCGCCGGGCCACGCGACCGACTCGGCGACGTCGAGGCGGTCGGGGTCGCCGACGTACACGGCCGCGCTCGCGCCCTCGAAGCCGGTCGTCGGAACGGCCACGCGGACGTAAAGGCCGCGAGCGACGCCCTCGTACGCGTCCAGTGCGTCGACGGCGTCGGTCTCGAGGAGTCGCCCGTCGACCTCGCCGCCGGGGGCGAGCGTCGGGTATCGGCCGTCGACCCGGTGGAGGCCGCGGAGTGTCGCGTCGCCGGCGAACGACCACGCGCGGTCGCCGAGCACCTCGCTGACGCGGTCGGGGTCGGTGAGCGTCCCGTAGACGAAGGCGTGCACGACGCGGACTTCGGGTTCCGCCACCCTGAAACCCGCGCCCGTTCGACTGAGAGCATGGACTGGCGGCGGACGAAGCGCGTCTGGCGGCGAGTGGCCGGACTCTCCTGGCCGATATCCGTCGAGCAGACGGTCCGCACCGGGATGCGGACGACGGACGTGTTCGTCACCGCCGCGTTCTCGCCGGCCGCCGTCGCCGCCATCGGGCTCGCGGACCTCTACGCCAGGTTCCCGCTCCGCGTCGGCCTCGGCCTCGGCGGTGGCGCCATCGCGCTCTCCAGTCAGGACACCGGCGCCGCGAGCGGGACCGACAGAGACGACGACGCGGCCGCACGAGCCGACCTCAACCGCGACGAGGCCGTGACCCAGGCGGTCCTCATCTCCTTCCTCGCGGGCGTCCCGTTCGTCGCGTTCGGCCTCCTGTTCGGCGA
Source organism: Halorubellus litoreus (assembly GCF_037081675.1). Lineage (GTDB taxonomy): Archaea > Halobacteriota > Halobacteria > Halobacteriales > Natrialbaceae > Halorubellus > Halorubellus litoreus. Next base: position 665,237 of record NZ_JAZAQL010000001.1, read on the forward strand.
ACCCGCCATCGCGTTGCTCGGTGCGCCCGACGAGGTGGCGCGGGTCGGCGGCGCGTACCTCGCCATCATCTTCGCCACCGCACCCGCTCGCATCGTCGGCCTCACCGCGGCGCGCGCACTCCAGGGAACCGGCGACACGCGCACGCCGATGGTCGTGAACGTCGCCGGGAACCTCCTCAACATCGCGGGGTCGCTCGTCCTCGGCCTCGGGTTGTTCGGCGTCGCGAGCTATCGCGTCGTCGGCGTCGGCGTCGCCACCGCCGCCGGGAACGTCTTCATCGCGCTCGTCCTCGCTGCCCTCATCGCGTCCTCGGCGACCGACGTCGGGTTCGTTCGCCCGCGGTCGACGATAGTCGGCCGCCAGCTCGTCGCCGTCTCCGCGCCGCGGATCGTCGAGGGGCTGTCGAACACGCTCGCGAACTTCCCGTTCAACGCGCTCCTCCTGTCGTTCGGGACGGACGTGAACGCCGCGTACCAGATCGGCTTGCGCATCTACCAGCAGGTGACGGGCCCGCTCTCGCGCGGGTTCAACGTCGCGGCGAGCGTCGTCGTCGGGCAGGCGCTCGGCGAGGGCGACGCGGCGGCGGCGCGCGAGAACGGGTGGGCGACCGCGACGCTCGGCCTCGTCACGGTCGGGACCGCGGGCGCGCTCATCTTCGCGTTCGCGCCGACGCTCGTCGGGTTCTTCACGACCGACCCGGGCACGGTCCCGAACGCGGTGGCGTTCACGCGGACGTTCGGCGTCGCCGCGCCGTTCCTCGTGTCGTTCGTCGTCGTCTCCGGCGCGCTCCAGGGCGCGAGCGACACCCGCACGCCGCTCGTCGCGCGGGTCGTCAGTCTCCTCGCGTTCTACCTCGGGTTCTCGTACGTCGCGAGCGTCGAACTCGGCTGGGGCGTCCCCGGCATCCTCGCGGGCGTCGTCCTCCACTACGCGAGCGCCGCGACCATCGTCACGCTCGGGTTCTGGCGCGGCGACTGGGCGACTCGCGCGAGCGACATGTTGCGCGAACGCGGGAGCGCCGGCGACGACTGAGTGCGCACTGAACCACCGGGACACTTGATTTCGCCGGCGTCACGAGGTACACAAGACACTTGTAGTCTCTCTCGGGATTCCGTGACGTGCGAACCGAGTCCCTCCTCCTCGGCGTGGTCGCGCTCGCGGTCGTCCTCGGCGTCGGCGTCGCCGTGGGCGTCCCGGGCGCGCTCGACCCACCCGAGGACACGCCAGACCGCCCCGAGAAGCCCGCGATGGTCGACGTCGTCGAGATGACGATAGCGCCCGGTGACGTCGGCGGCGAGAACGCCACCCTCCGCGTCCGGCCGTTCCTCGCGCAGCGCGGCGGTGCCGCCGAGAACGTCACCGTCCTCCTGCGCGCCGTCGACCACGATACCGGGTTCGTCGCAGCGACCCAGCGCCTCTCCTACGGGACGCTCGACGGCGACGTCACGCGGAGTCGCGAGGGCGCGCTCACGGTCGCTCGCCAGGGCGGCTACGACGTGCAAGCGATCGTGTACGTGAACGGGTCGCGCGTCGAGACCGGCGTCCGCGACGTCGACGGCGTCGGCACGCTCACGCCCGACTACCGCGACACGCCCCTCCAGTTCCAGGACTTCGACGCGGGCCTGCCCGTCATCGAGTACAGTATCGACGCCGTCGAGAACAACCGGTCGACGCTGTCGGTGTCGACGTACCTGACGAACACCGGCGACAGGACCGTCGACGACCTCGAACTCGTCCTGACGGCGCGCCAGAACGGCTCGAACGTCGTCGCCGACCGGACGACGGTCGAACTCGGCGCGGTCGGGAGCGGGAAGACCGTGCAGCCCACGGGAACCATCGTGGTGCCCGACGACTACAACTACTACCTGGACGCGGTCCTGTGGCGCGACGGCACGGTCGTCGCGACCGCGCGCTCCACCGCGAACCTCGCGCCCGGCACCGGCCTCCGGGTGGACGACAACACGACCACTGACGACGACGAGGGCTTCCAGGCCAGCGACTTCGAGTCGACGGAGTCCGGACGCGAGGAGGGGACCGAGGAGCCACTGACCGAGACGCAGGCGGGCGGGAGCGGCGGCCAGCCCGGGTTCGGCGTCGCCGTCGCCGTCGTCGCGCTCGTCGCCGCGGCACTCATCGCGAGGACTCGACAATGACCGACGATTCCACTTCGACGACCGACGCCAGCCGAGATAGCGACGCAGACGACCGCGACCGCGACAACCGCGGCGACCGACCCGGTCGAGAGCGCGACGACCGCGACCGCGAACCGCGCGGGCGCTCCCGGAGCGGGCTGTTCGAGGGCGACCTCTACGAGCGCCTGCAGTGGCTGGCGCTCGTCGTCCTCGTGCTCGTCGCCGTCGCGACGCTGTTCTCGTTCTACACGAACGTGACGCGACTCATCTCGATCTGGGCGAGCCGGAAGTACGAACCGGCGTTGCAGGCGGCGTTCGCGCTCGCGGTGCTCGCGACCGCGCTCGCGGGCATCGTCTCGCTGTCCCGGAACCTCCGCTAGAGACCCCCCGGGTTTGGGGCAAGGGTCAAAGTCCCTCCCGTCGAACTACTGCGTGATGAGAGCGAAGCGGGAGTTCCGTGACCGCGACGACGTGTCGGTCTCGGTGCTCGACGCCCTGGTCGAACGCGGGGAGGAGGGGATGACCGTCTTCGAACTCCGGTCGCACGTCGACGCCGGTATCGACGAGATAGAGCCGGCGCTCACGGAGTTGAAGGACGACGACCTCATCGAGGTCGACCGGTCGGGCGGGCAGACGCTCCTGAAACCCGACCCGCGCGTCGTCCCCGAGGACCCGGAGGACGACGAGCCGTCGCTGTTCGACGCGCTCCGCGACAAGCTTCCGTTCTGAGCCGCGACAGCGTGCAGTGCTGCGGCGTGGTCTCGGGTCGTGGCGACGTCGGTGCGTGCGAACCGGGACCGTACTGCTCTTGCCGTTCGGGCGTCCACGCCTCCACATGACCATCATCGATGACGTGCACGAGGCGCACGGGGCGACGTTCGTCGAGCGAGGGGGCCGTCGCGTCGTCCGGGACTACGGGCGGCCGGCGCGGACGGCGATGGCGGTTCGGCACGTCGTCGGCGCGTTCGACGCGGCGTACGGCGTGGTGACGGTGTCGGGGAGCGACCGCCGGGAGTTCGTGAACGACGCGGTGACGAACGTCGTGCCGCGCGAGGACGGCGAGGGCGCGTACGCGCTGCTGTTGTCGCCGGAGGGGCGCGTTCGCACGGACATGTACGTGTACGAGGCCGACGGCCGGTTGCTGTGTTTCACGCCGCCGGGGCAGGCGGGGTGGCTCGCGGAGGAGTGGGATTCGCGGACGTTCGTGCAGGACGTCGACGTGGCGCGCGCGAGCGACGACTTCGCGGTGTTCGGCGTGCACGGCCCGAAGGCGACGGAGAAGGTCGCGAGCGTCCTGAACGGCGCGGGAACGCCCGCGGAGCCGTTGTCGTTCGTTCGCGGGTCGATGGGGGACGCGGGCGTCACCGTGATCCGGAACGACGGGCTCGCGGGCGAGGAGGGCTTCGAGGTCGTCTGCACCGCGAGCGAAGCCGAGCGGGTGTGGGACACCCTCTTGCATCACGGGAACAACGCGACGCCGTTCGGGTACGCGGCCTGGGAGACGCTGACGCTCGAAGCCGGGACGCCGTTGTTCCAGACGGAACTCGACGGTCGGGTGCCGAACGTCACCGGCGTCCGGAACGGCGTGGACTACGAGAAGGGGTGTTTCGTCGGGCAGGAGACGGTGGCGCGCGTCGAGAACGTCGGCCGGCCGTCGCGGCGACTCGTCGGCGTGGAGCTCCCTGGCGTCGAGGACGGCGACGCGCTCCCGGGTGCGGGCGCGACCGTCAGCGTCGACGACGAAGACGCCGGGGAGGTGACGCGAGCCGCGTGGAGTCCGCACCGCGAGGCGGGTATCGCGTTCGCGCTCGTCCCCTACGACGCCGACGTCGAGCACGTCGCGGTGGACGTCGCCGACGACGACGGTGCGCTCGACGGCGACGTGGTCGCGCTCCCGTTCGTCGACGGCAGCGACCGGTCCGCGCGAGTCCCGACCTACGATTGAGCAGTCGCCACCCCCGCGACGGCGTCGGTCACGGGGCGGCGACCGTGGACGCTCAAACCACCGCCGTCCTGCGGTTTGAACGGATGAAACCGGTGGGCAGGTTTATATTTCGCCGTATCTAGATTTCACGTATGTCTACCACCCCCACCGCGCGCCTCTCCACGGGGGTCCAGGGCCTCGACGACGTCCTCGAAGGCGGCCTGGTCCCGAACCGAGCGTACCTCCTCCGTGGCGGGCCCGGGATGGGGAAGACCATCCTCGGCGAGCACTTCCTGACCGCGGACGACGCCGAGACCTCGCTGTTCGTCTCCCTCGAGGAGTCCGCGGAGAACCTCCGAGCGAACGCGGCGAGCGTCGGTATCGACCTCTCCGGCGTCGAGATAGTGGACTTCAGTCCGGACGCCGACCGGTTCGGCGACGGCGGCGCGTACGACGTGTTCGCGCCCGGTGATCGCGGCCCGTCGCTCTCGGAGGGGATCCGCGAGGCCGTCGAAGCTCACGCCCCCGATCGGGTGTTCGTCGACCCGCTGTCGCGCCTCCGGCAGTTCACCGCGGACCAGAGCGCGTTCTACGACGAGGTGGGCGCGTTCACGTCGTACGTCCGCGACGGGGACGCCACGCTCCTGTTCTCGACGCAGCCGACGACGGCGTCGCCGGACGAGGACCTGGAGTTCGTCGCCGACGGCAGCATCGAGCTCGCACACGAGCGGAAGGGTCGGACCATCAGCGTCCGCAAGCACCGCGGTGCGTCGTTCCAGTCGGGCACGCACACGGTCACCATCGACGGCGACGGGATGCACGTGTACCCGAAGCTCGTTCCGGACGTGCGGACCCGCGAGTTCGAAGCGACGATGCAGTCCACGGGCGTCGGGGAGTTCGACCGCATCCTCGGCGGCGGGATATCTCCCGGCACGGTCACGGTCATCAGTGGCGCGACGGGCGTCGGGAAGACGACGACCGCGGCGCAGGTCGCGGTCGCGGCGGCTGAGCGCGACGAGCGCACGGTCGCGTACCTCTTCGAGGAGGCCGAGGACACGTTCGTGCATCGCGCGGACGCGATCGGGATGCCGGTGTCGTCGATGCTCGACGACGGCAGTCTCGCGCTCGAGACCGTGGAGGCGCTCGCGGTGTCGCCCGACGAGTTCGCCGCGGGCGTCCGCGAGGAGGTCGAGGAACGCGGTGCGCGCGTCGTCGTCATCGACGGTATCGCGGGGTACCGCACCGCGATCCGTGGCGCCGACGACGACCTCGTCCGGGAGCTCCACGCGCTCTGCCGGTACCTCCGCGGGATGGGCGTCACCGTCCTCCTGACCGATGACGTGCACACGGTCACGGGCGACTTCGAGCCGACGAGCGAACGCATCAGTTACCTCGCGGACAACATCCTCTTCCTCCGGTACCTCGAGTACCGCGGGGAGCTCCGGAAGGCCGTCGGCGTCCTGAAGAAGCGCTCGAGCGACTTCGAGCGGACGCTCCGCGAGTTCGAGATAACCGCGGACGGAATCGACATCGGCGAGCCCCTCAGGGACCTCAGAGGGATCCTGACGGGGACGCCGGAGTGGTCTCGCGAAGATGAGTGACCGCTCGAGCGACGGACTGGCGTCGAACGGCCGGACGACGACGTGGCTGGCGACGGACGCGTCGACGGTCGTGCTCGGCGTCGCGGACGCCAGCGTCCGCCGGTCGCTCGAGTCGTGGTTCGAGGACGAGGCGTACGACGTGCGGGTGGCGGCACCCGATGACCTCCCGGCGGACGGGGACCTGTACGTCGTCGACGCGGGCGCACTCCGGACTGCTGCACCGCAGATAGAGCGCTGGAAGGCGGCGTCGTCGGTGTTCACGCCGTGCCTGCTCGTCGCCGAGGGCTCGCAGGGCGATCGCATTGCGGCGAGCACGGAGCAGGTCCTCCAGGTCGTGGACGACGTCCTGGAGACGCCGCTTCGGACGCCGTCGTTGAAGCGACGAGTCGACAGCCTCCTCAGGGCGCGCGTGCTCGCAACGCAACTCCAGGAGCGCTCTCGCGAGTACGAGCGACTCGTCGAACTCCTCCCGATCGGGTTGTTCGTCCTGGACGACGCGGGGACGGTGACGTACGCGAACGAGCGCGCCGGGTCGCTCGTCGGCGTGGACGCCGCGACGGTTCGGGGGTCGGCGTTCTCCGCGTTCGTGCAGCCCGCGGACCGCGATGCGGTCGCGGCGGCGCTGGACGGCGACGGGTCGTCGACGATCACGGTCCACCTCCAGTGCGAGGACCCGCCCGAGGCTATCGGCGCGGCCGACCGCGTGGGTCTGGACACCACAGGTGAACGCACCGTCGAACTCTCGGTGAGCGTCGTCGAGGACGACACGACGCAGGTGCTCGCGCAGGACGTCACCGAGCGGGAGGCTCGCATCGAACGGCTCCGCGTGTTCGAGCGCGCGGTCGGCGAGGCCGGCGTCGGCGTCAGTATCGCCGACGCGCAAGCCGACGACCACCCGCTCGTGTACGTCAACGACGAGTTCTGCTCGCTCACCGGATACGGCCGCGACGCCGCCCTCGGTCGGAACTGTCGGTTCATCCAGGGCGAGGACACCGACCCGAGGGTCGTCGACGAGATCCGCGCGGCGCTCGAGGTCGAGGCACCGGTGTCGGTGACGATACGGAACTACCGCGCGGACGGCACGCCGTTCTGGAACGAACTCACGATAACGCCCGTGTCAGACGCTGACGGGACGGTCACGCACTTCCTGGGGTTCCAGCGTGACGTGACCGAGCGCCGCGAACGGATGCGGTTGTTCGAGCACCTGCACGAGGCGACCGAGCGACTGCAGGGCGCGCGGACGCCGACCGAGGTCGCGGAGTCCGCGGTCGAGTCCCTCCGGAACATCCTCGAACTCGACGTCGTCGTCTGCTGGTTCCCGAACGACGACCGGACGCGCCTGGAACCGGTCGCAGTTGCCGGCGTGGACGAGGCAGTGCCGATCGAATCCGGGTCGAAGGACTGGACGGCGTTCGTCGACGGCGCGAACGTCACCGAGGTCTCGGTCACGGACCACGAGACCGACGCGGAGACGGGGCTCGTGTTCTCGCTCGGCGACCACGGGCTCATCGGTGCCGCCGACCCGGAGCGCGAGTACACGCAAGCGGTGCGGGACGCCGGGCACGCGTTCGCGGACCACGTCACGGTCGCGCTCGACCGCGCCGAACGCGAGGCCGAGCTCGCGGCGACGACCGCGGACCTGGAGAACACGCTCGAACGCATCAAGGACGGGTTCATCGCGCTCGACGCCGACTACGACATCACGTTCGTGAACAAGCAAGCGGAGTCGCTCCTGCCGTACACCGCCGACGAGCTCGAGGGCCGGAACCTCTGGGAGGCGTTCCCGAGCGAGGTCGACGGGGCGTTCTGGACGCAGTACCACGAGGCGCTCGAGACCGGTGAATCGCGGACGTTCGAGGCGCACTACGACGAACTCGACCTGTGGTTCGAGGTGACGGCGTACCCGAGCGACGACGGCCTGACGCTGTACTTCCGGGACGTCACCGGGCAGCGCGAACGCAAGCGCGAGCTCGAGCGGTACGAGACCATCGTCCAGACCGCCGGCGACCCGATATACACGCTCGACGAGGACGGCTACTTCACGAGCGTGAACGACGCGTTCGTCGACCTCACCGGGTACGAGCGAGACGACATCGTCGGCGAGCACGCACGAGCCATCTTTCCGGCGGACGACTTCGAGGCCTGCGAGCGCGTCATCTCGACGCTCCTCTCGGCGGCCGGCCCGGACAGGGAGACGGTCGAGGTGGACGTGATGACGCGGTACGGCGACCAGCGCGACTGCGAGGTCGCCATCGCGCCACTCCCCGGCGAGGACTTCGGTGGGACCGTCGGCGTCATCCGCGACCTCACGGAGTTCAAGGACAACGAGCAACGCCTCGCGGTCCTCGACCGCGTCCTCCGGCACAACCTCCGGAACAACCTGAACGTGGTCACCGGTCGCACGCGCGCACTCGCCGACCACGAGGACGACGCGGTCCGCAAGTCCGTCGAAGCGGTCGAGGAGGCGGCGTCGGACGTCCTGGAGATAGCGAACAAGGCACGGGCGTTCCAGCAGGCGCTCGAGGACGCGCACTCGTCGCTGGGGACCGTCGAGATCTGCGCGGTCGCTCGTGACGTCGTCGACGACGTCGCAGCGGCGACCGAGCGGGCGTCGGTCAGCTGCGAGCTGGAGTCGGCGGCGTCGCTCCGGGTTCGCGGGAACGAAGCGGTGGAGCTCGCCATCGCCGAACTCGTGGAGAACGCCGTCGCGCACAATCCGAACGCGGACCCGTCGGTGCGCGTGACGGTGAGTCGGAGCGACGGCGAGGCGCGGGTGGTCGTCGCCGACGACGCACCCCTCATCCCCGAGCAGGAGGTCGCGGTGCTCGAGTCCGACGTGGAGACGCCCCTCGAGCACGCGAGCGGACTCGGCCTCTGGCTCGTCCGCTGGACCGCGACGACGTTCGGCGGCCAGCTCGCGTTCGACAGCACGCCCGAGGGGAACCTCGTGACGTTCGCACTCCCGATAGTCGAGGACTGACCCGGCCACGCACTGCCAGCCGCGAGGTCGGTAGGTGGCTAGACGTCCCGGAGGCGCGCGCCCCCGTCGGCGGTGCGTTCGAGCGCGCGGAACGCGTCCGGCGTCTCCACGGTCACCGCTTCGCCGCCGCGCTCGCCGGCGTTCTTCTTCGTGACGTCCTCGCAGACGACGTTCCCCTTCCGCGTCACGCGCTCGTGGGGCGTGTGCCCGACGACCTGCTTCGGCGCGTCCCCAGGGAGATGCTCCCAGCCGAGCCAGAGCGGCCCGGCGTCCGGTCCCTTCGGGTGGTCGCGCCCGGCGCGACTCACCCACTCCTCGTCGAACGCGCGCTCGAACGTCCGATACGCGTCGGCATCCGTCCCGACGACGTCCGCGACGCTCGCGACGACCGCCCGGAACGCGTCGTTCGCTCGCGCCGGGTCGAGACCGTCGACCGCGCCGGCGTGACTGTACGTGTACTCGTAGCCGTCGTACGCCACCGCGAGGTCGCCGGCGGCGACCGCGTCGAAGAACGAGCGCCGGGTCGCGTCGTCGACCCTATCGCAGTACCAGTCCGCCGACCCGACGCCGCCCGCGAGCACGAACTGCTCGTGGTTCCCGCAGTGGTACCGGACGTGCCCCGCTGGTGCCTCGCGCTGGAGGCGTCGAATCGTCTCGACGACGCGCTCGCTATCGCCGCCGCGGTCGACGAGGTCGCCGTTCGCGACGAGGACGTACTCGCGCCCATTCTTGCCTCCCACCCAGTGGAGGTCGCCGTCGTCGTCGCGCTCGACGAGCGGCGCGAACTCGGCGTGGTCGCCGGGGAGCCTGAGCGCGGACGCGAACGAGTCGTAGTAGCCGTGGACGTCCGACAGCGAGACGACCGTCGGCGGATACGACTCGTCGTCGGCGAGCGCGAACACGGTGTCGCGCGCCGAACGGTCAGCGTAGCGCGCCGACCCGTCGTCGGGCATCGTCACGACCGCCCGAGCCAGCTCGCGAGGTGCTCGCGCGAGAACACGCTCGTCGGCCGGTCCATGTGCACGCCGATCTCGCCGGAGAACGCCTTGAGACCGAGGCGCTGGACGGGTTCGGGGAGCGAGTACGCGCGTCGAATCCAGTGCCCGAGCCGTATCTCGGTCGCGAGTTCGTCGCGCCACGCCGCCTCGTACGCGCCGAGGGTGCCCGGCCGGTCCGGTTCTATCTCGCGGGCCGCGTGGTCGGCGCTGCGCATCCCGTAGAGGATGCCGCCGCCCGTGAACGGCTTCGTCTGTGCGGCCGCATCGCCGACGAGGAACCCGCGGTGGCTCGTCACCGAGTCGGCCGGGCCGACCGGGATGAGCCCCGAGCAGCGCTTCGTGACGTCGACGTCGTACCCGGCGGGCCCGACGAGGTCGTCGAACAGCTCGTTCACGTCCGGGCCCGGCGACGCGGCGAGGCCGTACTCGACGCCGGCGTCGCCGCGCGGGATGCGCCACGCGAAGAACTCCGGCATCGTCAGGTGGACGTCGACGCGGTCGCCGTGGTCTTCCTCGTCGCTGAACCCGAGCACGCCGTGGAGGAGCTCGTCCGGTTCCGGGAGGTCGAGGTCGCGGCGGACGCGAGACGTCGGGCCGTCGCAGCCCGCGACCATCTTCGCCTCGACGTCCGCGACGCCGTCCGGGCCGCGGACCGTCACCGTCACCGAGTCGTCGCCCTCGTCGACGTTCGTCACGGTGTGGTCCTCGCGGACCTCGGCGCCCGCCTCTCGCGCCAGCTCGGCGAGGTGGCGGTCGAGGCCGACGCGGTCGATGACGTTCGACACGACCTCGGTCTTGTAGAAGTCCTCGAAGTCGCTCTCGGGCCCCTCGACGTGGAAGCGCGCGCCGTACACCTCGTTCTGGAGGAGGTCGTCGCGAGCGCCCTCGCCGGCGTACTGCCAGATATCTCCGGAGACGTGCCCCGAGCACGCGAGCGGCTCACCGAGCCGGCCCTGTTCGAACGCGAGCACGTCGTACCCGGCCTCGGCCGCCCGCCGCGAGAACCGCGCGCCGGCGGGGCCGACGCCGACGACGACGAAATCGTACATGCCCCCACTGACCCACGCGAGGAGTAAAGCAGTCACGGAAACCCCGCCGCAGCCCCAGCAACCGAGAGGCAACCCACCAGAGTTTACGTCTCATGTAAACCCCGGCCGGTGGACGACGGCCCGCCACTGGGTGGACGACGGCCCGCCGCTGGGTGGACGACGGCCCGCCGCTGGCGAGTCAGACGTGGACGAGGCCCCGAGCCGTCCCGCCGCCCTCGCCGAAGGGGAGGTCAACGTCGAGGCGCGTCCACGCGTCGCCAGCGTCTGTCGTCCGGTAGAGTCCGCGGTTCGACGCGGCGTAGAACGCGCCGGCGTCGTCGCCGGCGGCGAGCACTGGCCGGGTCTGGCCGTCGGCGCCACCGAGGCCGTCCATCGCGCGCTCCCAGGGGTCGTCGCCGCGCTTCCGGTAGACGTACGTGTCCGCGTTCGCCGGCGTGTGCGCGGTCCGAGCGCCCGTCGCGGCGCTCACGAGCCGGACGTCCGGGTCGGCCGGGTCGACCGCGACGCTCCAGCAGTACCGATGCCCGAGCCCGTCCTGGGGGTGCTCCCACGCGTCACCGTGACGGGTGCTCTCGGCGTACCCGTCACCAGCGGCGGCGTACACGCGCCCCGGCGCGTCCTGGTGCGTCGCCATCGAGTGCGTGTCCCGACGCGACCCCGGCGGTCGCTCGCGGAACGACGCAGTCCCATCCGCGACGTCCAGCACGACGAGCGCGCCCGCCTCCACCGCGACCAGCACGCGACCCTCCCGATGTGGGTCCGGCTCCAGCCACCGCACGTGATGCGTGTGCGGTCGCGGCGGGAACGCCCACTCGTCGCTCGACGGCAACTCGACCAGGCCCGAGAGGTGCTGGAAGGAGTCGCCGCCGTCGGTCGACCGGTAGACGCGCGACGGCTCCGTCCCCGCGAACACGACGTCCGGGTCCCACGGCGCCACCGCCACCGCCGTCACGTGCGACGCGTCCGCGCCGTCCACAGGTGGGCCGAGCGCGACCCGCGACCACGACCCGCCACCGTCCGTCGACCGGAACAACCCCTCGCCGGCCGTCCCGACGAACGCGCGTTCCGGCCGTGCCCGCGACGCCGCCACGCACTCCACGCGAACGCCGTCCGCGTCGGCATCGTCGTCCTCGTCAGCAGCGGGCACGAACGCCTCCTCGACCACTGGCACCGACGAGTCGACGACCGCCACGCGACGGTCGGTCGCAAGATACAGCATACCACGACTCACGCGACGCGACCGGAAAAGCGCCGCGCCGTCCGTTCCCCGAGAGATCAGGAGAGGTCGGGGAGGTCGCCGTTCGCGAGGATCTGCGAGGACGCGCCGTCGGGCGTCGTCCAGAGCACGAGCACCTGCTCGCCGTCATCGAATGCACTGGTCTCACCGGTGGTGACCCCGAGCACCCACTCCTCGCCGGGCTGCCAGACGTCACCGGGATGGTTCGTCGTCTCCAGCCACGGGTGCCCGGACGGTGGACTGCCCGCGTACTCGACGGTCACGCGATCCGTGTCGATGTCCTCCCCGCCGTCGTGCTCGATAATGAACTCCTCGTTCGGGTCGTTCCCCCAGCCGTCCGCCGTGCCCTCCTCGGACACGTACCGGAATTCGGCGTCGGGGACCGACGTCGTCGTGTTCGCGCCGAGGACGAACACGCCGATGACCGCGGCCATCGTGACCGTGATTCCGACCATCAGTATCACACCGATGACTGGCGATACCGCGTCGTCGTCCGCGAGCAGGGCCCCGAGTTCCATGGTGGATACACCGGACGGTTGCTCGTCCGTTCGGCTGGAACACACGAACGCTTAGTTAATATAGCTACCGGATATTCGAAATTAAGACGCGAGGGGCGTAGTCATCTGGGTCAGAAGACTGCATGAGAAATCAAGTCGATTTTAATAAACCGAGAGATGGCGGTGCCGTCACCGCAGAACCTCCACCGTCGCCCCGAACGTTCAAACCCGAACGCGCGGCGAACCCGGGCGTGCACTGACCACCGCCCCGGCGCGGCCACGACGGGAGCGCGGCGCACCGCCCGGGGACCCCGAGCGCCGCCTGTTCGCCATCACACCCGCTAGCGACGCTCGGGCCAACACCAACGCTCGTGGCGTCAGCGACGCGACAAGTAGCAGCGACGCGAAAAGGAGAAGTGACGCGAGAAGCTGTCAGTCGTCGGTCGCCGGTGCCGCCTCGACCTCCTCGTCGTCGGCGTGCTCCATGTCGCGCGTCTCCGGTTCCACGCGCTCGCCGCGCGGCCCCTCCGCCTCGACCGCCGGGAGGAGGTCGCGCAGATAGCGGCCCGTGTGGGACGCGTCCGTCCGCGCGAGGTCCTCGGGCGTCCCCTCGGCGACGAGTTCGCCGCCGTTCTCGCCGCCCTCGGGGCCGAGGTCGACGACGTGGTCCGCGTTCTTCACGAGGTCGAGCTCGTGCTCGATGACGACGACCGTGTTGTCGTTGTCGACGAGTCGATGCAGGACGTCGATGAGCTTCTTCTCGTCCGCCGAATGCAGGCCCGTCGTCGGCTCGTCGAGCAAGTAGAGGGTGTTCCCGGAGTCCTTCTTCCCGAGTTCCTCCGCGAGCTTGATGCGCTGGGCTTCCCCGCCGGAGAGCGTCGTCGACGGCTGCCCGAGCCGCATGTACCCGAGGCCGACGTCCTTCAGGAGCTTCAGGCGCCGGCGGAGCTGCCCCGAGGACTCGAAGAAGTCGTACGCCTCGTCGACGCTCATGTCCAGGACGTCCGCGATGGTCGCGTCCTTGTACGTCACGTCCAGCGTCGCGTCGTTGTACCGCGCGCCGTCACAGGCTTCGCAGGGCACGTAGACGTCGCTGAGGAAGTTCATCTCGATCTTCACGGTGCCCTGGCCGCCGCACTCCTCGCAGCGACCGCCCTTGACGTTGAACGAGAACCGGCCCTTCTCGTACCCGCGCTGCTTCGAGAGCTTCGTCTCCGCGAACAGCTCGCGGATGTAGTCGAAGACCCCAGTGTAGGTCGCCGGGTTCGACCGCGGCGTCCGCCCGATGGGGCTCTGGTCGATGAGTCGCACCGTCTCGACGTCCTCGATGCCCGTGATGTCGTCGTGCTCGCCGGGATTCACCGAGGTGTTGTCGTTCATCCGCCGCGCGAGGCCCTTGTAGAGGACGTCGTGCATGAGCGTCGACTTCCCGGAGCCGGACACGCCCGTGATCGCGGTGAACGACCCGAGCGGGAGGTCGACGTCGAGGTCCTTCAGGTTGTGCTGGCGCGCACCCTCGATAGTGAGGAACGCGTCCGCGCTCCGGCGCTGTGCCGGCACGGGAATCTGTTTGCGGCCGGCGAGGAAGTCGCCGGTGACGGAGTTCTCGGTGGAGACGATGTCGTCGTAGTCGCCCTGCGCGACCACTTCGCCACCGCGTTTGCCGGGGCCGGGCCCCATGTCGATGACGTTGTCCGCGCGCCGCATCGTCTCCTCGTCGTGCTCGACGACGATGAGCGTGTTCCCGAGGTCACGGAGTTCCTCGAGCGTGTTCAGGAGGCGATCGTTGTCGCGCTGATGCAGACCGATACTCGGTTCGTCGAGCACGTAGAGCACGCCGACGAGCCCGCTCCCGATCTGCGTCGCGAGCCGGATCCGTTGGGATTCGCCCCCAGACAGGGTCGCGGCTTCCCGGTCGAGCGTGAGGTACTCCAGGCCGACTTCGGTCATGAATCCGAGGCGCGCACGGATCTCCTTGAGGATCTCCTCGGCGATCTTCGTCTCGCGCTCGTTCAGGTTCGCCTCGACGCCGTCGAAGTGCGCGAGCGCGTCCCCGATGCTGAGGCGGTTCACCTCCGCGATGCTCGTGCCGTCCACGAGGACGGCACGGCTCGCGGGCTTGAGCCGGGAGCCGTCACACGCCGGGCACTCGGTGACGCTCATGTAGTCCTCGATGTGGTCGCGCGTCGAGTCCGAGTCAGTCTCCAGGTAGCGGCGTTCGAGGTTCGGGATGACGCCCTCGAAGCGCTTCTCCTTCCGGCGCGTGCCGTTCTTCGTCTGGCGCTTGAACACGACCTCCTCGCTGGTGCCGTAGAGGAACGCCTGCTGGACGTGGTCGTCGAGTTCTTCGAACGGCGTGTCCAGACTCACGTCGAAGTGTTCGGCGACCGCGTCGAGGCGCGTCTGGTAGTACGAGCGATTGTAGCTCCACGCTTCGAACACGTGCTTGAGCGGTTTCGATTCGTCGACGACGACGCGGTCCTCGCTGACCTCCTTCGTCTCGCCGATGCCCTCGCACTCCGGGCACGCGCCGTGCGGGGAGTTGAACGAGAACGACCGCGTCTCTATCTCGGGGATGTCGATCCCGCAGTGCGTACACGCGAGCGCCTCGCTGAGTTCCACGACGAGGCGGTCGTCGGTCTCGGTCTCGTCCGCGTCGTCGCCGGCGTCACCGAGCGCGCCAGTGGAGCGTGCCGCGGACCCACCGAGGGCTTCCGCCGCTCCCTCGGGCGGATCGGGGACGACGACCTTCACGACGCCGTCGGCCTCCTCGAGCACCGTCTCCACGGAGTCCGTGATGCGCGGTCGCGTCTCCGTACTCACCTTGATGCGGTCGACGACGACGTCGATCGTGTGGTCGTAGTTCTCGTCGAGGTCGGGTCGGTCCATCGTGAGGTCGTACGGTTCGCCGTCGACCTCGACGCGGGCGTAGCCGTCGGCGACGAGGCGGTCGAACTCGTCCTCGAACGCGCCCTTCTGGTCGCGGACGACGGGCGCGCAGAGCTTCGCCTTCGTGCCCTCCGGGAGTTCCATGATGCGCGAGACCATCTCCTGCGCGCTCTGCTCGCCGACCTCGCGCCCGCACTCGGGGCAGTGCGGGGTGCCGACGCGAGCGTACAGCAAGCGGAGGTAGTCGTGGAGTTCGGTGACGGTTCCAACAGTGGACCGCGGGTTGTTCGCCGCGGCCTTCTGGTCGATACTGATGGCGGGCGAGAGGCCTTCGACGGTCTCGACCTGCGGTTTGTCCATCTGGCCGAGGAAGTTCCGCGCGTACGCCGACAGCGACTCGATGTAGCGACGTTGCCCTTCGGCGTACACGGTCTCGAACGCGAGCGAGGACTTCCCGGACCCGGAGAGGCCGGTGACGACGTTGAACTGCTCGCGCGGGATCTCGACATCGATGTCCTTGAGGTTGTGTTCTTCCGCGCCACGGACCTCGATGTACTCCTTTGTCATTGGGGGTAGACAGTGACTGCACCAGTGAAGGGTTGTCGGTTGCGTTCGATACGGTGGGGTTCCGCGTCCGGGCAGCCCGTCCATTGGTTTAAGTCGGTTACTCGGGCAAGGGACGGTATGGACACAGATCGTTCCTACGACATCCAGGGCTTGGACCTCGTTGACGACCACTACACGGTCGAGCAGGCGCTCGTCCGGAACAAGTACAAGGCGATGGATTCTCGCGGGAACGTCCTCATCCGCGGGAAGCAGAAGATGTTCAAGATGAAGGAGGAGTTCCCGTTCGTGGACGCGGACGGGAACGAGGTGTTCACGGTGAAAGCGGGCGGCATCATCGACGTCGCCGGGAACTACGTCTTGACGGACGCACGGACCGGCGAGGACCTCGTCATCCTCGACAACGACTACAGCATCTTCCAGGACACGTGGAAGATCCGGGACGCGAAGACGGAGGCGAAGCTCGCGGAGATCAACTCGCGTGGGACGCTCGTCACGCTCGCGCGAAACTTCCTGCCGTTCGGTGGGTGGATTCCGCACAAGTACGAGATCACGGACCGCGACGGCGACCACGTCGGGAGTATCGAGGGCCAGTTCTCGCTGAAGGACCGCTACGAGATCCACATCGACGACGCGAGCGACGTCCCGAAGGAACCCGTCATCGCGGCGGCGATGGTCATCGACGCCATCCAGGGGAACTGACCGAGCGGTCGCCGTCGCGGCCCGACGCGTCCGTTCGGGCGTCAGGCCGCGCGGAGTTCGAGGACGACCTCGCTGCCTTCGGTGGGGTCGCCGAAGGAGACGCCGCCACCGAGCGACCGCGCGACCCACGAGACGACCCAGAGCCCGAGGCCTTCGCCGTGTTCGACGCGCGAGACGGACCGGTCGCCGGTGAGGAGGTCGCGTTCGTGGTCTGGGATGCCGGGGCCGTTGTCGGCGACGACGATGTCGACGCCGCCGGCTTCGGTGGGTTCGACGAGCACCTCGACGACGGGGTCGGGGCGCTGTGCGTGCTCGACGGCGTTCTCGACGAGGTTCTCGACGGCGAGGTCGAGGCGTTCGTCGGCGTTCGCGATCGCTTCCTCGGGCGCGTCGGTGGTGATGGTGGCGTCGGGGTACGTGTCGCGGAGTCTGTCGGCGAGCGACCGCACGTGGTCGGCGACGTTCGTCGGGCCGGTCGTGAACGTCGAGTCCTTCCGGATGACCTGTTCGAGCTGGTGGACCTTGTCGGCGAGTGCGGCGGCGTCCTCGGCGCGACCGATGACGTGCCTGAGGATGCCGACGGCGTCGGGGTCGTCGAGGTCCTCCGCGAGCTGGTCGAGGTACCCGGTGACGATGCCCATGTCGGTGCGGAGGTTGTGCCGGAGGACGCGATGGAGGACCTGAAGGTGCTGTTCGCGGTCGTACTGGTCGGTGATGTCGGTGTAGATACCGAACGCGTGCACGTCGTCGCCGTCGACGTGGTACGGGATGCCTCGGAAGAGGAAGTGGCGGTCGCCGTCGGCGGTCGAGCGCGTGATCTCGGCGCTGACGTTCTCGTCGGCGAGTGCGCGCGCGTCGAGTTCGTCCGCGAGTTCGTCGTCGTCGTCGTTCGGGACGAGGATGTCGTTCACGGGCGTGCCGACGACGTCGGCTTCGTCGTGCCCGAATACGTGCTCGAACGCGGGGTTGACGGAGTCGATGACGGGTTCGCCGTCCTGGAAGCTGGAGTCGATGACGGGGTCGGGGAGGTGCTCGAACAGCGACCGGAAGCGGTCGCGTTCCCGGTCGCGTTCCGCTTCGGCGGCGAGCAGGTCGCTGATGTCGCGGATCGCGCCGATGGTGCCCTGGTAGGTGCCGTCGTCGTCGCGGAGGACGGAGAGTTCGATCTCGGCGGGGATGGGGTCGCCGTCGGCGGTGAGGGCGTCGGCGCGGTACGTGCGCGTGGCGTTCGGGTCGTCGTCCTCGAGGAGGTCGACGATGAGTTCGGTGCCGCGTTCGAGGCCGTCGTCGGGGAAGAACCGGGAGACGTGCGAGCCGAGGACGTCCTCGCGGTCGTAGCCGGAGGCGTCGACGACCTCGTCGCTCGCGAGGACGATGCGGCCGCGTTCGTCGAGGACGTACATCATCTCGCGGACGTTGTCGACGACGGTCTGGTAGAGCGACAGGGTCTGTTCGCGGCGGGCGCGGTCGACGCCGGCGGCGGCGTTCGCGGCGAGTATCTCGGCGAGTTGGACGTCGGCGTCGTCGATGGCGTCGACGCCGTCGGCGCCGACGGCGAGGACGCCGTGGTCGCCGAGCGGGAAGAACATGAGCGCGCAGTCGTCGTGCTCGATGACGGTCGGTTCGCCGCTCTCGTAGACGCGCCCGACGGGTTCTTCGCCGGCGTCGTACGTGGTCTGCCAGTCGTGGTCGTCGGGGCGGGCGGCGGCGAGCGCGAGCGTTCGCGGGTCGTCGTAGGCGTCGTGGACGGCGGCGAGTGCGGTGACGTCGTCGACGAGCCAGACGCTCGCGCGTTCGAAGCTGAGGATGTCGACGGCAGCGTCGGTGACGACGGCGGCGATGGACGCCGGTCGGCGCGTGGTCATGAGTTCGCGGGCGGTGGCGAGGAGGCCGCCGAGCGTCTGGTCGTTTGGGCTGGTGACGCGTGCGTCGGCGTGATGCGTGATGCGTTCGCTGAGGCGCGCTTCAGGGTCCGACCAGACGCCGAGTGGGAGGTATTCGGTTGCGGCGCCGGCGGCGACGGCAGCGGCGAGGTCGTCGTCGGGGTCGCGACTGGTGAGGATGGCGGGGACGCCGGGGTGGCTGGTGGTGAGGCGTTCGAGGAGGCGTCGGCCGCTCGGGCCGTCCGAGCGAGCGTTCGGGCAGACGATGCAGTCGACGCGTGCGGAGCCGAGGACGTCGCTGGCTTCCGATTGCGTGGCGGCGGTGTACACCAGGAGGTCCTCGCGGTCGGTGAGGGCGTGTCGAGTGGTGTCTTCGTCCCCTTGCACGTAGAGGACTGCGGTCTGCGCGCTCATCCGCGTCGCATGTCCCTAGGCGGGGGCGTGACTATGAAAGTGTCTGCCGACGACGGCGGGGTCGGTGGAAGGAGTCGGTTGGCGTGGGTCGGCGTCCCCGCGCCCCACCCGAACCCCGTTGATTGCTCCAGATGCGAGTAAATACTCCACCAGTATTATGGTCGTGCCGCCCCATTCGGGGTGCATGACGCTCTCGACGCTACTCGTCGCGGTCGGCCCCGGTGACGCGGACCGGGTGGACACGCTCGCGACGGCCGTCACCGACGTCGCCGTACCGACCGGCGCTCGCGTGGTGCTCCTGCACGTCTTCGAGGAGGACGACTTCGATGGGGTGCGCGAGCGACTCGACCAGTCCGACGCCAGCCCGACGGCGGCCGCACGCCGCCAGAAGACCGTTCGCGACCTGACGGCGGCGTTCGACGACGCCGACGTGGCGTACGACGTCCGCGGGCGCGTCGGGAACAAGTCCGACGCTATCGTCTCGACGGCGGAGGACGTCGACGCTGACCGCGTGTTCGTCGCGGGCCGCGACCGTTCGCCGACCGGGAAGGCGGTGTTCGGGTCGACCGCGCAGTCCGTGATGCTCTCGGCGCCCTGCCCCGTGACGTTCGTCCGCGCCGGCACGACCTAACCGACCGCGAATCGACGAGACCGACCGCGAATCGACGACCGCGACCACCCGTGTGACTGTTTTACAAGGAGTGCGGTGGAACGTGTCTGCATGGACCACGAGATCCGGAACCGGCCGTCGTTCGCCGCCGTCGAGATAGACCTGAACCAGGGCGAGAGCGTGATGGCCGAGTCCGGCGCGATGGTGTCCCACGAGGACGGCATCAGTATTCGCACGGACCGCGGTGGCGGCGGGCTGATGAAGAACCTGAAGCGCTCGATACTCGGTGGCGAGTCGTTCTTCCGGAACACGTTCACCGCCGACTCCCCTGGTTCGGTCACGTTCGCGCCGCCGCTCCCCGGCGACGTCGTCCAGTACGACCTCGACGGGACGGTGTACCTCCAGAGCGGGTCGTACCTCGCCGCGCACCCCGAGATAGACGTGGACGCGAAGTTCGGGGGCGGGCGGACGTTCTTCGGCGGCGAGGGCCTGTTCCTCCTGAAGTGCTCGGGACTGGGCGAGCTGTTCATGTCGAGCTACGGCGCAGTCGAGGAGAAGGAGTTGCGCGCCGGCGAGGGGTTCACGGTCGACACGGGCCACATCGTCGCGTTCGAGGAGTCGGTCGCCTGGAACGTGCGGAAGGTCGGCGGCCTGAAGTCGACGCTGTTCTCCGGCGAGGGCCTGGTCTGCGACATGGAGGGCCCGGGGACGGTGTGGCTGCAGACGCGGAGCCAGGACGCGTTCCTCTCGTGGCTCGTCCCGCACCTGCCGACGCGCGAGACGAGTAACGGTGGCGTGTCGTTCGAGATGGGTGGCGGCCACTTTGGTGGCGGCGGTCGCGGCGGCAACATCTGACCCGCCCCGGGGCGGGCTCGCGCGGTCGGGCGGGCTCGCGCGGTCGCTGTCGGGGGAGCGTGCGTCGGGCGAGCACCCCACGGCGCACGCTTATGGTGTCAACCATCGTATGGGACGGGTATGGAGTACGAGATACGCAACCGGCCGTCGTTCGCTGCCGTCGAGATCGACCTGAATCAGAGCGAGACCATCATGGCGGAAGCCGGGGCGATGGTATCCCACGAGGACGGCATCGCCATCGAGACGAACCGCGGTGGTGGCGGCCTGATGAAGAACCTGAAGCGGTCCGTGCTCGGCGGCGAGTCGTTCTTCCGGAACACGTTCACCGCCGAGTCGCCGGGGTCGGTGACGCTCGCGCCGCCGCTCCCCGGCGACATCACGCAGTACGACCTCGACGGGACGCTGTTCGTCCAGAGCGGGTCGTATCTGGCGGCGACGCCCGAGATAGACGTGGACACGAAGTTCGGCGGCGGCCGGTCGTTCTTCGGCGGCGAGGGGTTGTTCCTGCTCGAACTCACGGGGACGGGCCCTGTTTTCATGTCGAGCTACGGCGCGGTCGAGGAGCGCGAGCTCGCGGCCGGCGAGCGGTTCGTCGTCGACACCGGCCACATCGTCGCGTTCGAAGGTGGCGTGAACTGGGACGTCAAGAAGGTCGGCGGCCTGAAGTCGACGCTGTTCTCCGGCGAGGGCCTCGTCGCGGAGTTCCAGGGGCCGGGGCGCGTGTGGCTGCAGACGCGGAGCCAGGACGCGTTCCTCTCGTGGCTCATCCCCCAGTTGCCGTCGACGAACAACAGCAACTAGCCCCGGTCGCGGCCCCGAATTACCGGTCGCGCCACCGCCTCGGCGCTCGCTTCTTTCCCGTCCGACCACCGCGAAACTCGATATCGAGTAAATGCTACAGCGTTAAGTGCGCGGGGCTCGGTGACTCGAACGAGAATGGCCACGTACGCGGGCGTCGACCTGGGCGCCACGAACATCCGGGCCGTCGTCGGCGACGCCGAGGGACGCGTCGTCGGGTCGAATCGTCGAGGAACACCGCGCGGACCGACCGGCATCGCCGTCACCGAAGCCGTCCTCGACGCGCTCCGGGGCGCGTGCGCGGACGCCGGCGTCGAGCCGACGGCCGTCGACGCCTGCGGCATCGGCTCCATCGGCCCGCTCGACCTGGCCGAGGGGAGCGTCGAAGACCCCGCGAACCTCCCCGATACCATCGACCGCATCCCGCTCGCCGGCCCCATCGGGCAGCTCGTCGACAGCGACCGCGTCTACCTCCACAACGACACCGCCGCGGGCGTCATCGGCGAACGCTTCCACTCGACGCGGAACCCCGACGACATGGCGTACCTCACGATATCCTCGGGTATCGGTGCGGGCGTCTGCGTCGACGGTCGCGTCGTCGCCGGCTGGGACGGGAACGCCGGCGAGGTCGGGCACTACGTCGTCGACCCGGAAGGCCGCATGACGTGTGGATGCGGGAAGGACGGGCACTGGGAGGCGTACTGTTCGGGCGAGAACATCCCCGGGTACGCGCGACTGCTCGCCGAGGACGACCCGACCGTCGACACCGCGCTCCCGCTCGAGGACCCCGACTTCTCCGCCGCGGACGTCTTCGAGCACGCCGACGACGACGCGTTCGCCGCGCACGTCGTCGACCAGCTCGCGCACTGGAACGCCATCGGCGTCACGAACCTCGTGCACTCGTTCGCGCCCCTCGTCGTGTTCGTCGGTGGCGCGGTCGCGCTCCACAACACCGAGCGCGTCCTCGACCCGATCCGTGACCGCGTCGCGGAGATGGTGATGACGAACGTCCCCGACATCGAGCTGACGACGCTCGGCGACGACGTCGTCGTGAAGGGCGCACTCGCCAGCGCGATGACCGAGGGCACGGGCGACCGCAAGCACCTCACCGCCTGACCAGCACCGCCCGACCACCCCAGGAACGGGTCGCGTCACCATCCCGCACGGTTGCTAAAATCAACGCCGTACATTCGCTATCTTTTAACTATACTGCGTTCTGGGATGTTGGTATGCGACGCAGACAGGTCCTCCGTTCGAGCGCTGGCGCGCTCGCCCTCGCCGGCATCGGCGGGGTCGCGAGCGCAGACGACGCATCGTACGCCCCGAAAGGCGAAGTCGCCGTCGACGGCACGCAGGAGGTCGCGACGACCGACGACGGCAACTACGCCGCCGTCGCCGCCGGGAAGGGCTTCGCTATCGTCGACGTCACCGACCCGGCCGCCCCGAGCGTCGCCGCCGAACGCGGCGCGCTCCTCCAGGAGAACGAGAACGGCCCGATGCAGATGATCGCGGACGTCAAGATCGACGGCGACCGCCTCCTCGTCACCGGGCCGAACGGGTCGTCGCGCGGAGAGCTCGTGAAGGCCGCCCTCCTCTACGACATCAGCGACCCCGCGAACCCCGAGCGTCTCGACGTCCTCGAGGTCGACCACCCCATCCACAACAGCTTCTACGTCGACGGGTACGCGTACCTCACCGTCTCTGACTTCGAGTACGAGGGCGCGAAGATGGTGGACGCGACCGGCGACGAGTTCGAGGTCGTGAACTCGTTCTCCATCGTCGACCACGACGACAAGTGGAGCGACGTCCACGGGTTCCTGCGGTCCTGTCACGACCTCTACGTGCAGGACGACGTCCTGTATCTCGCGCAGTGGGACGCCGGAACGTACATGGTCGACATCAGCGACAAGCAGAACCCGACGGTGCTCGGACGCGCCGGCGGGCTCCCCGCGGACAAGCTCTCGCAGGTCCCCCAGCAGAGCCTCGGCGCGGTCGGCCTGCAGCCGCCGGGGAACAGCCACTACGTCCGGCCGGGCCCGGACGCGAACTACCTCTACAAGGGCGCGGAGTCCTGGGACGCGGACCCGAACGACGACAAGCGCGGCGCGAGCGGTATCACGGTGTTCGACATCTCCGACATGGCGAACCCGAAGGAACTCACGACCATCCACCCGCCGGGCGCGGAGGACGAGACCCGCGGCGGGCAGTTCACGACGAGTCACAACTTCTCGGTTCGCGGCGACCGGTTGTTCTCCTCGTGGTACTACGGCGGCGTGATGGTGCACGACGTGAGCGACCCCGCGAACCCCGAGCGCCTCGCGTGGTGGCGCAAACCCAGCGAGACGATGTTCTGGGGCGCGAAGGCCGCGGGCGACCGCGACCTCTTCGTCGCCGGGAACATGCAGGGGAGCGTGATGACGTTCTCCACGAAGGCCGGCGAGATGGCGGACCCGCCGGGCGCGTTCACGCCGCCGGAGGAGACGAGTCTCGTCACGGACATCGACTGGTCGCAGTACCTCGAGAGCGAGAGCACGACGACCGAGCCGACGACCACGGCGCCGACGACGACCGAGCCGACGACCGAGATGCCGACGACGACCGAGATGCCGACGACGACCGAGATGCCTGACACCGAAACCACCGAATCCAGTGGGTCGCCCGGGTTCGGCGCGCTCGCCGCAGCGGGCGGTCTCGGACTCGGCGCCGCACGCCTCCTCTCGAACACGGACGAGGACGACGAGGAGTAACGCACCGCCCGACCGTCGGTGCCCGACGAGGGCCGCACGGCGATTGCCCGCGACCACCGCCCGCCATCCGTCCGTTCCGTCGAGCGCGACGCGGTTTCTTCCAGCGGCGGGTAGACAGTCTTATGCTCGAAGCTCCGTTGTTCGTGTGCATGGAACACGACCCCTGGTCCCTGCGGCGGCGCGACGTCCTTCGCGCTGGCGCGAGCGCGACGGCAGTGGCGGCGCTCGGAGCGACGGCGAGTGCGACCGAGGCCGGCGCGACCGACGCGACCACCCTGGCGTCGAGCGCGGCGTACGCACCGCGCGGACAGGTCGACATCGACGGTGCCGCGGAGGCCGTGGTGACGCCGGACGGCGAGACGGCGTTCGTCGCGGTCGGGAGCGGGTTCGTGAGCGTGGACGTCTCCGACCCAGCGAACCCGACGGTCGTCGGCGAGGCGGCGGGCCTCCAGAGTCCGGACGGCGAGAACGTCCGCGAGGTCCTGGACGTGAAGTACGACGACGGCCAGTTGCTCGTGCCGACCGCGGCGCAAGGCGGTGGGCCGCGTGGATTCTACCTCTACGACGTCAGCGACCCCGCGAACCCGACGCAGGTCGGTGACTGGTTCCCGACGCCAGAGAGCGGCATCCACAACGCCGCGCTCGTCGACGGCGTCGCGTACCTCACGACGGGTTTCAATCTCGAGGTCGACATCGTCGACGTCTCCGGGGACGCCTTCGAGCGCCTCGCGACGTGGGAGCCCAGCGACTGGAACGAGGACTGGGCGCGCCCCCGGAACGCGCCGCTACACGACCTCTACGTCCAGGACGGCGTCGCGTACTGCGCGTACTGGGACGCCGGCGTGTTCGTCGTCGACGTCTCGGACCCCGCGAACCCGTCGTTCCTCTCGCGCGTCGGCGAGTACACGCTCGAGGAGAACCAGGAACTCACGCAGTCCGCGTACATCGAACCGGGCGGGAACGCTCACTACGTGACGGTGAACGAGGACGCGTCGCTGATGGCCGAAGGCGGGGAGTCCTGGGACCTGGACGCGAGCGACGACTCGGGTGGCCCGTCGGGAATCACGCTCTACGACATCAGCGACGCGGCGAACCCGGAGCGCGTCGGGCACGTCGCGCCGCCGGTGTCGCGGAGCAACGCGTACCGCGGCGGGACGTGGACGACGAGTCACAACTTCGACCTCCGGAACGGCAGGCTGTACGCGTCGTGGTACCAGGGTGGCGTGAGCGTCCACGACGTCTCGGACCCGGCGAACCCGGAGCGCGTCGCGTGGTGGGCGTCGCCGACCGAGCGCGCGTTCTGGACGGCGCGGCTCGCGAAGCCGGGCGAGTTCTTCGTCGCCTCGAGCTACGAGGTGAACGGCACGACCGGCGGGCTGTTGACGTTCCCGGACGTCGCGGGGGAGATGGCGGAGAAGCCGAGCGAGGTGGCGTGGACTCGCGAGGAACTGGAGGCGCGAGCGCCGGCGACGACGACGGAGCCGACGACGACCACGACCACGGCGCCCACGACGACCGAACCGACGACCGCCGAACCGACCACGGCGATGCCCGAGGAGGCGCCGACGACCACGACCGAGGACGCGAGCGGGTCGACGCCCGGGTTCGGCGTGCTCGCTGCACTCGCCGGCCTCGGCGTCGGGGCGAGCCGCCTGCTCCGGTCGCGCGACGACGACGCCTGACGCGAGGCCGCGTCGTCGGGACGCCCGGGGCCGCAGCGTCGTCCCGGCGGGCGGTCTATCACGGTCGTTCCAGACGAATCGTGCGACTGATACCCAAACGTTATCCTCGCGCGCAGGCTACCCAGAAGCAATGAGTACGGACGCGACCGACGCCGACGCGACCGAGGAGGCGCTCCGGGAGCGCGTCGAGACGTGGCTCACGAAGCAGATGCCGATCATCCAGATGCACGGCGGCACGAGCGCCGTCCGCGAAGCCGACCCCGAGACGGGCGAGGTCATCGTGGAACTCGGCGGCGGCTGCAAGGGCTGCGACGTCGCGAACATCACCACCGGGAACATCGAAGCGGAACTCCTGACGTGGGAGGAGATCGAGGACGTCACCGTCCGCGTCCCCGACGCCGGCGAGAGCCTCGGCGTCGACCAGGCCGAATCCATCATGGGCGTCGACCGCACCGAAGGCGGCCGCGGCGACTGGGGCTCCTCGAACCCCGGCAAGGACTCCTTCTAAGAGCTTCGGAGCCATCGCTCGCGGACGGTTCCGAGCGCGCCAGCGAGAACGAGCGACGCCGTCGGTCAGTCTCGGCCGAGTTTCTCGCGGCTGATCTTCACGCCCGTCGGGGTGACGATGAGCTGGTCGTCGCCCTTCTGGACGATGTCGCCGCCGACCTCGTCGGCGACCTGTCGGAGTTCGTCGACGATGTGTTCGACGGTGCGGTCCTCGGTGCGGAGGCGCGTGATGTCCGCGATGACGAGGTCGCCGTCGTAGACGGCGTCCTTGATGTCGATGGCGTCGGCCTGGCCGTCCACCTCGGCGATGTGTACCTGCATCGCGGCGCCGTCGGAGGCGGCGGCGTCGAAGTCGCCGACGTCGAGTTCCACGTAGTCCTCGGTGCTGCGTTCGTCGCGGCCGCCGAGGATCTTGCTCATGAAGCCCATACCGGAGTAGGTTCCACGGCAACCGTATAGTTCTTGCGTCAAGGTCCGTGGAACGTGGCCGAGGGCGCGGCGGTGAGCGACGACGAAGGAGCGAAGGTCTCGGTGGCTCGAATCGTTCGAAGCGGCCGCAGGGCGGGCGCTCCAGAAGGTTCTTGTCCAGCTCCGGAGTGGTTGTGCGTATGCGGCAGTCTCGGTTCGCGTGGTTCGGCGTGGTCGAGTTGCTCCTGGCAGCTGCACTACTCGCGGTCTTCGGGCCGGTCGTGCTGACGACGACGGCGGTCGTCCCGCTCGTCGTGGTCTCGGGCATCCTCGCGATTCTCGCTGCCCGGTACGCCGTCATCGAGGTCGCCGGCGTGAGTGTCACGTGGCGCTCGCTCGTCGGCGCCTCCTACCTCGCGTTCGCCGTGATGTGGCCGCTCATCTACGGCCCGACCGTCCTGTTCGGCGACCCGGTCGCGGAGGACTACCTCATGTTCGTCGTCGCCGTCGTGTCCGCCGGCTGTTTCCTGTTCTTCGGCATCGACATCGCTCGCGGCGGCCGGCATTTCGACGTCACTGGCGACGTCGACCGCGTGCTCTCGCTGTGAGGTCGGTCGTCGACGCCGTTCAGCGCCCCCTCGAAAAGCTCTTGTCCGTTCTCCGAGACGTCGACGGTATGCGTCAGTCCCTGTTCGCGTGGTTCGGCGTCCTCCTCCTGCTCGTCCCGGCCGCGTTCGCCGCCATGTTCGGGTGGCGAGCGGCCCTCGGCCAGTCGACGATGCCGCTGTTCGCCGTCGCCGGCGTGCTCGCCGTGCTCGCCGGGCGCGTCGCCGCCGTCGAACTCGGGGGCGTCAGCGTCTCCTGGCGGTACCTCCTCGGCAGCGCGTACGGCCTAGTCGCGGTCGGTAACCTCCTCGGCGTCCCCGCCACGCTCTCGGCCGCCGACGCCACGGCAGGCCTCGTCTCGGCGGGTGCGGCGGTCGTGGTCTCGCTCTGCATCGGGTTCATGGGCATCGACATCGCTCGCGACGGCCGGCACTTCGAGATACGCGGGAACGTCGAGCGCGTCCTCTCGCTCTGAGCGACTCCGCGGGCGCGGTGACGGACTGCCGCGGGACGGACGCTTTTGTCCCGCGGGACGGTACCGGTGCGCATGACGTTCAGCATCTGCGTTCGCGAGACGTACGAGGACGACGACGGCGACGAGCAGACGCGGTTCGGCGTGGCGGTGACGACGCGGTTGCCGGGCGTGGGGACGATGTGTCCGTTCGTCTCCGAGCACGGCGCGGTCGCCACGCAGAGCCTCGTGAACGAGCGCCTCGGCCGGAAGGGCGTCGAGTACCTCGACGACGGCCTCGGGGTCGAGGACGCACTCCAGTCGCTGCTGAACGCGGACGCCAACGCGCCCGCTCGACAGCTCCACGGCGTCGGCCGCGACGGCGAGTTCGCGTTCAGCGGCGACGAGTGCATGGACCACTACGACGACGTCGTCGGCGACGGCTACACGGTCGCGGGGAATCTCCTCACCGGCTCCGAAGTGCTCGAAGCGACGAGCGACGTCTACGAGGGCACGCGCGACGACGACCGCCCGCTCGCCTTGCGGCTCATCGACGCGCTCGAAGCCGGCCACGAGGAAGGCGGCGACAAGCGCGAGGACCTCACCGTCCAATCCGCCGCCGTCAAGGTCGCGACGACCGAGGACCGCGAACCGGAACCGTACTACGACGACCTCCGCGTCGACGCCACCGAAACGCCGCTCGCCGACCTCCGAGAGACCTACGAGTACGCGAAGCAAGGGTACGAGGCGGCGCTGGAGAAGTACGGCGACGCCTACGAGGACGACGACATGGACGCCGCGGAGGAGTAGTCGGCTCACCCGCGAGCGAAAGGACGGCGTCCAGCAACCCGTTCAGACGTCGAACTCGTAGAGGTCGTCGCCGACGTGGTGGACGCTCTCGACGACCTTGCCCTCGCTGCCGACCATGTCGTCGCCGTCGACGAGCGCGCGCCCGATGGCGAGGACCTTCCCGTGGGACTCCTCGGCGATGGCGACGAGGTCGCCCTCGCTGATGGCGTCGTCCGCCTCGACGATACCGGGCCGCATGACGTCCGCGCCGTTCGAGACGAACGAGATGGCGCCCGCGTCGACCGTGACGACGCGCGTCGCCGGCGGGTGCTCGTTCGCGCCCGAGACGGTCAGGAACGGTTCCTCCTCGACGTAGAGGACGTCCGGCTCGCCGTCGACGAGCACGACGTCGAACTCGCTGTCCTCGATCTCGACGAGCTCGTACGCGTCGCCGTCCAGGTCGACACCGAGTGCGTCACTGACGGCGTCCTCGACCTCGCGTACGTCGTCGCTCCGGAGGTGATGCCGGGACTTGACTTCCATACGAGAAGCCCTCGACAGCGACCGGCTTAAAGGACGCGTCTCGCGGTCTCGGTGCGTGTCGGAGTCGTCGCGTTGCGCGATTCGAAACACCGGGCGAAAGTACAAGTCCCGGGGCGCCGTCGCTTCGCGTATGTGGCGGTCAGGGAGCAGTTCGGGGAGTGACCCGGTCGCGTGCGTGGCGTGCGGGACGGAAGTGCCGCGGGACGACGCACGCGAGTACGACAAGCACGGGGACCGCTGGGAGCGCAACGGGAAAGCGTTCGAGTACCTCTGCAAGCCGTGCTTCCGACGTGAGTGCCATCAGCCCCGCGACGAACTCGAATCGCTGCTCGTGGACCTCGACGCGGGCGAGGGCCTGAGCGACGACGAGTTCCTCGCGGCGTACGTCGAGGCGGTCCACGAGCGCTACGGGAAGGTCGAGGAGTAACCGGTCGACGAGCGCTACGGGAAGGTCGAGGAGTAGCCGCTCGCGTTCGCTTCTCGCGGACTCACGGCCCCGTCAGAGGCCGGTGTCCGCGGTCTCGTTCCGCATCGTCCCGAGGAACTGCATGAAGTCGGTGCCGCCGGTGCCGGTGGCGTCGCCGGTGGCGGCGACGATGTACTGGACGACCTGCGAGAGGTGTATCTTCCGGAAGTCGTGGAGCGCGTCGATGGCGTCGTTGTACGCGTCGACGAGCGCCGGGTCGCTGTCCGCGACGTACTCGCGGAGGCCCGTGGCTGCCTCGAAGCCGGCGACGAGCGCGCGATGCTCGGGCGGCATGTACTCGCGCATGTCCCGGAGATGGTCGAGGAGGCTCGTGGCGGCGTGGTCGACGTCGAGCGCGCCGTCGAGCGCGGGGAGGACGCTGCTCTGCGCGCCGCTGCCGCCGCGGTACGATTGCGGGCCGTCGAGGGCGTCGACGCCCTCGTAGACGACGTCGTCGAACCCGTCGAAGTACGGGCGGTAGTCGGTCGCGAACACCGCGGGGTCGTTCCCTTCGGTCATGCGCTGCATGATGCGCGTGCACTCGCCGAGGGACTCCGCTATCTCGCGGCACGCCGCCTCGACGAGCGCGCGGTCGTCGTCGTGGACGCCCTGGTAGGCGTCGCCGGCGGCGACGAGCGCGCGGCCAGCGGCGGCTTCGATGGCGACGTGGACCGCGTAGAACCAGCGTTCGTCGTCGAGGTCGGTGAACGAGACGACGGCGTCGACGTTGTCGACCGCGAACCCCTCGCTCGGGTCGCGGAGGTGCCAGTTGTGGAGGCCCTGCGTGTCGTACGCAAGCATCGGTTTCTGGTCGAGGCGGTCGCTGGCCTCGTAGAGGCCGACGGCGAGCCCCGGCGGTATCGAGTCGACGGGGTCGGCGTCGATGACGTGGACGTGCGCGCTGGCGAGGAATCCCGTGACCTGCCGGAGTCGGACGACCTGTCGCTGGGTGAGGTCGTCGACGATCGCGGGGTCGATGGGGTCGAGTGCGCGCGTGCGGTCGCGGAGCGTGCCGTCTTCGAGATGCGCCGGGAGTGCGTCGGCGAGCGCGTCGAGTGCGTCGAGCGCGTCGGCGGCGCCGGGTGGGACTGGGTCGTCGCTGAACGAGACGAGCGGGTCGTCGTCCGGGAGGAACCCGCGGGCGCGACTGACGCCGTGCGCTCGCGGGTCCGGGAACGACCCGGTTTCTGCATCCATACTCCACACATAGGACGCATGGGGCCAATCAAACTTCCCGGCGACGTCCGTGCGAGAACCACCAGAAGGGACGGGTAGCGTGCAGGTTCGTACGTCGAGGGCCGGTTCTGCCATCGAGCCGGAGTGACGGGGCGTCTTCGACACCGGTCAGCGCACGATATCGTCGACGGCGTCGGCGACCTCGTCGAAGGCGTCGGCGGCGAGGGCGACCTCGTCGACGACGCTACAGAAGCCGTGTGCGAGCGTCGGGTAGTGAGCGTGCGTGACGGGGACGCTGGCGTCGGCGAGCGCGTCGACGTACGCGGCGGCCTCGTCGCGGAGGACGTCGACGCCGGCGGTGGCGACGACCGCGGGCGGGGCGTCCGCGAGCAGGCGCTCGGGCGCACCGAGTGGGACGGCGAAGGGATTGTGTGCGTCGACGGGACTCCGGAGGTAGTGACGCCACCCCCACGCGACGTCGGCGGTCGACAGCAGCGCCGCGTCGTCGTGCTCGTCGTAGGACGCGCGACGGCCGTCGTCGGTTGGCGCGCTCGGGCCGTCGAACGCGCTCTCGGCGGACAGCATCGGGTACAGAAGCACCTGGACGTCGAGGTCGACGCCCGCGTGGCCGGCGCGGAGCGCGGTCGCGGCCGTGATTCCGCCGCCCGCGCTCGTCCCCGCCACGCCCACGCGCTCCGTGTCCGCGCCGAAGGCGTCTGCGTGCTCGCGCGCCCACTCGACGACCGCGAACGCGTCGTCGACCGCCGCCGGGAACGGGTGCTCGGGCGCGAGCCGGTAGTCGACCGAGAGCACGACGCGACCGGTGCGCGCGGCGAGCTCCCGGCAGACGTCGTCCGCGGAGTCGAGCGTCCCGAGCACGAACACGCCGCCGTGCGCGAACACGAGCACGCCCGGGTCGCCCTCGACCCCGGCGTCGCGCTGCTGGCGAGCAGTGGGGCGGTACGCGCGAACCGGAATCGAGTGCTCGCCGGATTCCGCCCCGTCACCCGAGCCCTCGACCGCGAAGTCGCGGACCGTCGTCATCTCGGGACCGCCGCCCGCGCCGAACAACTCGTCCTCGAGGCGACGAGCAGCGTCGACCGCCATCGAGTGCCACGGCGGCAAGCCCGTCTCGGCGAACGACTCGACGACCGCCGCGAACTCCGCGTCCAACTCCCCGCCCTCGGCATCGGTCATACGCGTCGCGTCGCCCGGCGACGACCTAAACCCACCGCCGTCGACGCAGTCCTCGGGCGTCAGCGCCGACGACGGCGCACCACCGAAATCGGTACGTGCCCGCCCGTCGTGCTCGCCAGTATGGACGACTCCGACGCGACGAGCGCGCTCGAACGCGCCAAGGAACGCGACGCCGACGACGAACTCGCCGAGTTCCGCGAGCGCTTCGACGTCCCCGACGAGTACTACATGGACGGGAACTCGCTCGGCCCCATCTCCACGGACGCCGCGGACAGCCTCGAGAACGCCGTCAGCGAGTGGCGCGAGCTCGGCATCCGCGGATGGACGGAGTCCGACCCCGAGTGGTTCCACTACGGCGAACGCATCGGCGCGAAGCTCGCGCCGCTCGTCGGCGCCCGCGAGAGCGAGGTCGTCGTCGCGGACTCGACGACCGTCAACATCCACAAGCTCGTCGGGTCGTTCCTCGACGCGCGCGACGACGACCAGCCACCGGGCGTCCTCGCGAACGACCTCGACTTCCCGACCGACCACTACGCGATGGCCGCCCAGCTCCGCCAGCGCGGCCTCGACCCCGACGAGCACCTCCTGCGCGTCGAATCCGCGGACGGCCGCACCATCGACGCGGACGCCGTCGTCGACGCCATCGAAGAGAACGACGTCGGTATCGTGTTCATGCCGAGCGTGCTCTACCGGAGCGGCCAGCTCCTCGACGTCGAACGCATCACGGAAGCCGCCCACGAGCACGGCGCGTACGCCGGGTTCGACCTCGCGCACTCCGTCGGCGTCGTCCCGCACGACCTCCACGACGTCGGCGTGGACTTCGCGGTCTGGTGTAGCTACAAGTACCTGAACGCCGGTCCGGGCGCCATCGCGGGCCTGTACGTCCACGAGCGCCATCACGACGTCGAGCCGGCGCTCGCGGGCTGGTGGGGCAACGACAAGGAGACGATGTTCGACATGGCACTCGACTTCGACCCGGCGCCCGACGCGGGCCGCCACCAGGTCGGGACCGTGCCCGTGCTGTCGGCGGCGCCGCTCGACGGCGCGCTCGACGTCGTCCGCGACGCCGGCATCGACGCCATCCGCGAGAAGTCCGTCGCCCTCACCGAGTTCATGATCGCGCTCGTCGACGACCGCCTCGCCGAGCACGGCGTCGACGTCGGGACGCCCCGCGACCCCGAGCGCCGCGGCGGGCACGTCGCGCTCGAACACGAGGAAGCGTACCGGCTCAGTGAAGCGCTCCGCGACCACGGCGTCGTCACCGACTTCCGCCAGCCGAACGTCGTCCGCGTCGCCCCCGCACCGCTCTACGTCGGGTTCGAGGACGTCCACGACGTCGTGCACATCATCGAGGACATCCTCGAAACCCGCGAGTACGAAACGTACGACCGACAGAGCGGCGGGGTGACGTGACCGGAGTCGGCTCGGCGCGCTCGAGGCGAGACACCCGGTCGCAGCCACGGGCGGCAGATTCATGCTATCACGGCCCTTGAGAGTGTCAATGAACCGCACGGAGGGTGGGGCGATTTGACTGCGGCCGACGGCGAGTTACGCGTCCTGCACGTGGACGACGACCCGGCCATCGCCGAACTCGCGGCCACGTTTCTGCAGCGGGAGAACGACCGGCTCGACATCGAAGTCCTGACCGCGGCGAGCGACGGCTGCGAGTACCTCAGCGAGCACGACGTCGACGGCATCATCTCCGACTACGAGATGCCGGGCGCGAACGGCCTCGAGTTCCTCCAGTCCGTCCGCGAACACGACCCCGACATCCCGTTCATCCTCTACACGGGGAAAGGCAGCGAGGAGGTCGCGAGCGCCGCCATCTCCGCCGGCGTCACCGACTACCTCCAGAAGGAGACCGGGACCGACCAGTACGCGCTCCTCGCGAACCGCCTCACGAACGCCATCCAGCACCAGCGCGCGACCGTCGCGCGCCGCCGCCAGCTCGCCGCCATCGAGCGCGCCCGCGAAGGCATCAGTATCCTCGACACCGACGGCGAGTTCGTGTACGTCAACGACGCGTACGCCGACCTCTACGGGTACGCGCCCACGGAGATGCTCGGCGAGCACTGGTCGCTCATCTACGTCGACGACGAGATCCCATTCGCCGAAGACGTCATCCTCCCGACCGTCGACCGCGACGGCTACTGGGAAGGCGAGACCACCGGCCTCAGAGCGGACGGGTCGACGTTCCCCGAGGACCACGTCGTCTCCGCGACCGAACACGGCGAACTCGTCTGCACCATCCGCGACGCCACGACCACTCGAACCCCCGACGTCGCCGAGCGCGACGACGTCGACCACCGCTACTCCAAGACCATCCTCGACACGTTCGACGACCCAGTGTACGCGCTCGACGCCGACGGCCACTTCACGTACGTCAACGCCGCGTTCGCCGACCTCGTCGGGTACGACCCCGACCACCTCCTCGACAGCGACGCCACCCTCGTCACCGACACCCGAACCCTCGACGCCGTCGACCAAGCACTCACCGCACGCCCCGAGACCGACACCCCCGACGCACACACCAAACACACCATCGACGTCGACATCACCCCCCGCAACGGCGACCCCATCCACTGCCAAGCAGACCTCACACCACTCGCCACCCCCGACGGCACCCCCGACGGCACCGCCACCCGCCTCCACATCCACACCCCC
This sequence comes from Halorubellus litoreus, assembly GCF_037081675.1. Lineage (GTDB taxonomy): Archaea > Halobacteriota > Halobacteria > Halobacteriales > Natrialbaceae > Halorubellus > Halorubellus litoreus. Next base: position 699,607 of record NZ_JAZAQL010000001.1, read on the forward strand.
TAACTGACACCACCACACCGCGGAAGGGCCTCGACAGTCGCGGACGACGTCGCTCGCGCCATCGGCGCTTCCCGACGCCCCGCCACCGCACCGCCGAAGGGCCTCGAGAGTCGACGACGACGTCGCTCGCGCCTCCGGCGCGTCGCGACGCCCCGCCACCGCACCGCTGAGTGCGGGCGCCGACCGCGGGCGACGTGCCTGTCGACACGTTTTCCTGCCCCACCCGCGTAGCCGGTGCCATGAGCGACAACGCGCAGGCCGAGGCCGGGACCGCGGAAGGCCAGGGCCCCGTGAAGATAGACGAGGAACTCGCGCGACACCTGGAGAACAAGCGCGAGGACCTCTTCGAGAAGTTCGACATCCGCGACGAGTTCCCGCCGGAAGTCATCCAGGAGGCCGAAGAGCGCACCGAGGGCGTCCAGCAGGAGATCCAGGACGAGCTCGAGGAGCGCGAGGACCTGCGCGACCTGACGACGTGGACGACCGACCCCATCGACGCGCAGGACTTCGACGACGCACTCAGCATCCGCGAGAACGAGGACTCGTACACGCTCTGGGTGCACATCGCCGACGTCACGCACTACGTCCACCCCGAGTCGAAGATGTGGGAGGAAGCCGTGCAGCGCTCGAACACCGTGTACCTCCCCGCGTACACGATGCACATGCTGCCGCCGACGCTCGCCGAGACCGTGTGCTCGCTCGTCCCGAACGAGGACCGCCTCGCGCACACCGTCGAGATGGAACTCGACAAGGAGAACCTCGGGTACGAAGAGATAGACATCTACAAGTCCGTCATCGAGAGCGACGAACGCCTCACGTACAGTCAGGCCGAGCAGCGCCTCGACGACCCCGACGCCGACCTCCACGAGGAGAACCAGATGGTGTTCGAGCTCGCCGACCAACTCCACGAGCAACGCAAGGAGGACGGGTCGCTCGTCCTGAACCCGCGTCGGGACCGCGCGCACACCATCATCGAGGAGTGCATGCTGAAAGCGAACAAGGCCGTCACGCACGAACTCATGTGGAATCGCGGCGTCGAAGCGATGTACCGCGTGCACCCGCAGCCGACGCCCGACGAATGGGACAAGGCGCTCGTCGAGATACAGGACTTAGACGGCGTCTCCATCCCGGGGAGTAGCTGGGACGACCCGCGGAAGGCCGTGAACGCGACCCTCGAGGACGCTCCCGCGCGCCAACTCGACAAGATCCAGTGGGCGGTGATGAAGGTGATGCCGCGCGCGAAGTACATGAGCGACCCCTTCGGCGGCCATCACGCGCTGAACTTCGACATCTACGGGCACTTCACGAGCCCCATCCGGCGCCTCTCAGACCTCATCAATCACTGGATCGTGTACACGAACGACGTCCCCGAGGACCTCCAGGCGCTGTGCTCGCGCGCGTCGGACAAACAGAAGGACGCGGAGACCTGCGAGCGCGAGTACAAGGACTTCCTCACCGAGGTCGGCCTCGACCCGAACGCCGTGAACAACCGCGGTCTCGAAGTCGTCGAGGACGCCGAGGACGCCGACCACACGGTCTGATCCGCCGCGCGAACGCGCCCTCGCTCGCCTCGTACTGGCCGCGCTGAGCGATCTCGTCCTGGTTCGTTTTCGGTCACAGGTTCCTGCAGGAGCGTGCCCCGTATTCCGGAAGTTGTCGGCCGTTTGCTCGTCGATACATAAAGAGTGGACATCTGAATGGGACGGCCAATGATGTCATGGTGTATCAGGTAGCACTGGGTTCATGACGTGGGGATCGCAGCCGAGCGACCGACGCATCGACACCGAACGACCGACGACAGTGGGGGTGACCGAGGCGTGTACGCGCTCGGCCATCTGGGTCTAGTCCTCCTCGCCTTCGCCCCGATCGCCCGCCACCTCCGCCGCACGAATCGTACGCCACTCGCCGCCGCCGGGACCATACAGGTCGCCGCCCTGTCGACGATCCCCGACGCCGACCTCCTCCTCGCGAGCGTCTCGCATCGCGGCGTCACGCATACCGTCTGGTTCGCGCTCGCCGTCGGCAGCGGCCTCGCGACGCTCGCCGCCCTGCGAGCGCTCCGCCGACCACCGGCGCCCGGGCGGCGACGCTGGACCGCCGGACTCGCGAGCGGCCTCATCGGCGCGTTCGCCGTCCTCGCGCACCTCGTCGGCGACGTCATCACGCCGATGGGGATCACGCCGCTCGCACCCGTCGTCGACGCGCACTACTCGCTCGCGGTCGTCAACGCCGCCGACCCGAGCGCGAACAACGCGCTGTTCGCGCTCGGCGTGCTCGCGACGACCTCGACTTGGATCGCCGGACGCGTCCGCGTGCCACGAGCGCGACCGACCCCGCGGACCGTGCTCGCGTGGCTCGCGCGCATCGACCGCCGACCGTGGCGGACGCCGACCACGCACCGCGACGACCGCACCGCGGGACAATCGACGCGCGGCGCACTCGACGAGAACGCGCCGCGCTGACCCGGACCGGCGTCCGACCGGGAACCCTCGACAACGGGAACTGCACGCGCGCGGTTGCGGGTTCCCGAACATCGACAAGCCCCGGGTGCGTCCTCCGGGGTATGCCGACTGCACCAGACCTGAGCGGGTCGACCGCCTTCATCACCGGAACGACTCGCGGGATCGGGAAGGAGATCGCGCTCGCGCTCGCCGACGCCGGCGCGAACGTCGTCTCCACGGGGAAGACCGTCGACGACACTGACAGTGATCTAGAGGGCACCATCCACAAGACCGCCGAGGAGTGCGAGGCGAAGGGCGTGGACGCGCACGCCATCCAGTTGAACGTCCGCGACGAGGACGAAGTGGAGGCCGCCGTCGAGGAGGCCATCGACGAGTTCGGCGAGATAGACATCGTCATCAACAACGCGAGCGCGATCCAGATCGCGAACGTCGAGGACCTGCCCGCGAACCGCTTCGACCTGATGACGGACGTGAACGTCCGCGGGACGACGCTCGTCTCCCGCGCGTTCATCCCGCACCTCAAGGAGCAGGACGAGAGCTGGCTGCTGACGAACGCGCCGCCGGTGACGACCGACCGGTCGCCGGGGAAGGCGCCGTACGCGTGGTCGAAGCTCGGCATGTCGTTCGTGACGCTGTCGCTCGCGACGGAACTCGGCGGGTACGACGTCGGGTGTAACAGCTTCTGGCCGGCGACCGCCATCGACACGCGCGCGACGCGGTACTTCGGGCTCGGGACCGAAGACGACTGGCGGACGCCCGACGTCGTGAGCGACGCCGTCCTCGAGATACTCAAGCGCGACCCCAGCGAGTGCACGGGCAACGCGTTCTACGACGAGGAACTGCTCGCGGAGGCGGGCGTCGATGACTTCGCCGAGTACAACCTCACCGAAGGGGACCCGGCACCCACGTCCGCGCAGATGTTCAATCCCGAGTACGAACGCCCGTACTGACGCGGCACTCGCGACCGAGACTCGGCTACCGACCCCAAGCGTATTTCTTTCGAGACACGAAACGCGAGTACTGATGGCTACAGGTTCGGTCGTCGCGTCCGCGCTCTTGATACTCGTCTTGCTCGCGCTGGTCGTGTTCGTCGCGAACGAGAGCGCGCTCCTCCGCAACGCGACCCCCTACGAGTCGACGTGGCCGCATCCGGACCGAGAGGCCGCACGGGTCGTCCTCGAGGATGGCCGGGCGTTCGACGACCGCGAGTGGGAGGCCGTGGAGCGCACGCACTCGTATCTCGCCGCGAACCCCGAGGCGTGCGTCGACGACCTCCTGTTCGACGTCCGGCCGCTCGCGCGCTGCGGGCGACTGTCGCCCCGGGCGTGGTGGGCGGACGTCGTCGCACGCGGACTCGCCACGGAGAGCGACGTGGAACTGGACGCGGTTCGAGCGGGCGAGCGCGCGGTTCCGTCGGCGGCGCTCCGGGAGCGCGCGAGCGACCTCCCGGGGAGTCCGTTCGGGGACGCACCCGCGTTCAGGCCGGCGTACGCAGTGTCGCGACCGCGGGAAGACGACGGGTTCGGGGCGGCGCTCCCGGGGCCGTTCGCGGTCACGGACGTCGCCGCCGACGACCACCGGGTCGTCGTCGAGGGCGCCGACGAGCGGGCGGCGTTCTCGGTGGTCGACCGCGACGGCGACCTGGCGGTGGCGCCGGTCTCGGACGCGTACCGCCGCGAAGGCATCGCCGGCCCGCCCGCGGAGTGGTTCGTGGACGCGGCGAACGCGCTCGAAACCGTACTCCCGGAGCGGTTCGATGCCCTCGACGACGCAGATTCGCCGTGGCCGAGCACGGACGACTCGAGGAGAACTGAGTCCGGAGCGACCGGAGACGCCCCACCGGTCGTCGCACCCCCGGCGCACGCGCCGTCGGTCGACGCGTTCGACTGCACGGTCCACCGTGGACCGGCATCACCGTCCCAAGACGGAACTGCCACGGACGATGCGATATCGACCACGGACGATGCGACGACGGTCCCCGAAAACACGCGAACGATGGTCGACGTAGCCGGCGGCGGCGACCGCGAAGCACTCCTCGTCGACGCGGACGGCGTCGTCCGGTTCTCGTCCACCGGCGCTCGCCGCGGCCACGACCGCGTCTGGGCGACGCGCGCAGTCGCCGCCGCGGACGTCGCCGTGCACGACTCCCAGAACGCGTGATCGTCGCTGCTCGCAACCGTCTGCAGAACCCGGTTACGGGGTCGACGTCGACGCCACGGCTACGGCTCGGGCGTCCAGTTACAGGTCGTGCCGGTCGCAACGTCGGACTCGGTGCTGTACGCCGACAGGCACCCCCAGTTACAGAACGCGAACTCGCTCCCGTCCCTCGCGTCGACCGCGTCGGGGGCGCTCTCGAACACGACCACCGGGTCGTGCGCCTCCACCTCGCACCCGCAGTACGTACACTCGGTCATACCCCAACCGACGCGAGACGGGGACTTCCAACTTCCTCCTCGTCACCGCGTAACGCAGACGGCCACGCTGGCAGTCACTGGTCGGTGCGGTACTCCGCGATGGAGCGCGGGACCGCCGGGACGAGCGGTGCGCGCGACGTGAACTCGTAGAGGCTCTTCCGGAGCGCGCCCTTCCCGTACTGGACCGCGGACTTCGAGATGGGCGTCCGCCGACCGACGACGCTCGTGTCGCCGTTGCTCAGCGCTTCGACGACCTGCTGGACGGAGACGTCCGAGACGCTCGCCGCGTCGACCGCGACCTCGGTGTACGCACGGCCGACGTTCGGGAGGTAGTGCGCGTCGCTCCCCGCAACCGCCCCGTACCCGTACGATTCGGCGTACCGGCGTGCACGCCGGTTCCGCCAGCCCGTGAACAGCATCGAGTTGTACACCTCGACCGCGTCCACGCGCGTCTCGTCGAGCACGCGCCGCCGGACGCCGTGCCTGGTGCGCTGGAACGGATGCGGGACCACCGCCGCCCCACCGAGCTCGCGGACGCGCTCGACGGTCTCGCGGTAGCTCATCCCGCGCGCTGGCCGTTCCTCGACGCCGACCGCGAGCAGGTGTCCGTCCGCGGTCGACACCTCCACGCCGGGGATGCCGACGAGCCCGTACTCGGGCGCGAGCTCGGCCGCTTCGAGACTCGCCGCGATACGGTCGTGGTCGGTCACCACGATACCGTCGAGACCGATCGCGCTCGCGTGCTCCAGCAGGAGCTCCACGGGCTCGTGGCCGTCGTACGACAGCGACGAATGCACGTGCAGGTCCAGCGACAACAGCGTTCGGTCCCCAACCATCAGTTACTCTCCGTTTGCTCCCGACCGACGTGAACCTTCTCCCAAACCCCACCCCACGAAAAGAGTGAGTCAGTCCCCGACCGCGTGCTCGCTCCCCGCGCTCTTGGGCCCGACCGAGTCCTGCCGCCACTTCTTCTCCACGTCTCGGTTCGCGAGCACCACGAGGTCGCCGTCCTCCGCGCGAAGCCGCGTCTTCCGCAGGTCGATCGCGACGATCTCGCCCGTCACGCTCGCGGACTCCACCACGTCACCCTCGTTGAAGTCCGGGTCCCGCAGGAGGTAGACGCCCGCGACCGTATCCGCGATCATCTCCTTCAACGCGTACGCCACCCCGAGCCCGACGAACCCGCTCGCCGTCCCCAGGCTCGCCGCCACGTCCCCGAGCCCAACTATCTTGAACAACGCGAGCGCCGCCCCGAACCACAGGAACACGCCAACGATAGCCACCCACAAGTCCACGACGAGCTCCTGGTCCTCCGGATAGATCCGGTCGAACACCCGCCGCACCACCGTCAACACCACCCGAATCAGGACGTACGCGATCGCCAGGAACAGGATGCCAAGCAGCACGTGCGGAATCGCCTCCACGATCCCACGCACGAACTCCTCGACGACCACCTCCACGTCCACCGGCTCCGCAGGCTCAGTCTGCAATACCATACCACACGCGACTCGCCGCCCACACGAAAACGTACGGGGTAACAGACAGATAGCAATGCCATTCGCACGTCGGCAAACCCGTTCACTGAAGGTTTGAACCCGAAACCAGACGTGCTCTCCCTGCGTTCCCTACGCGCGACTGATAGGGCTTCGAACCACAGCTTCGGCGACGATTCATGCCGCTCGCGGTGGGGTCGCGGCAGAGAATAGTAGACGCGTTGGAAGGTCGCACCGTCAGCAGCAGTGTAGATTAGTAGTCAGATATTTTCGTTTGCCTTGAACCAAGTGACTGACCCCGCTCCTCGAGACTTCTCTCTTGAATCCAATCGGAAAAACCGTCCTCTCCATACACGATCTTCCCCGAGGTTTTCGACCCACCATGTGCGGCTTCGTGACAATGTGAACAGAGCGTTGCTAAGTTTGAATCATCATTCGTACCCCCCTGACTGACTGGCAAAACGTGGTGGACCTCTAATGCCGTTTCAACTTCCAGACCACAACGAAGGCAGGAACCACCATCCCGATTAATTATCTTCGTTCGCGCACCCGGGGAAACCTTCTCATTCTGGTTGGATTTTGACCACTCCTTCTCAAACCCGCCTCTCTCATCATCATATGAGAACCGCCTCGCATACGACGGTGAACAACCGATGGCTTCAGCGACCAGTTCTGACTCAATTTTCTGTTCGCAGTATTCATGTAGTCTACATATCTGTACTTCGTACGTTTCCGATTTCAGCCCTTCAGATTCGAGTAACGATTCCACAACCTCGCAAAATTCGGTTTTAACCGGCTCGGGACGCGGATGAGTAGAACGGTACTCTGTATAGAGTTCCCGTATTTCGTCAGCGGACACGGAGACCATCAATTATCAAAGGGAGAATTAGACTGATGAGACAAATGGTTTTGTCCTCACATAGACCAGACCAATTCCAATGAAACGAGACGAGAGCGCGCTGAGGATTTGAACCCGAAACCAGACGTGCTCTCCCTGCGTTCGCTGCCCGCGACTGGTAGGACTTCAAATCCCAGCTTCGGCTACGGTTCCCGCCGCTCACGCACGCCTCGCTGTCGCTCGCGGTGTGGTCGCGGCGGAGAATAGTGGACTCGCTGGGATCCCCGCGAGCGAACGCAGTGAGCGAGGGGGAATACAGCGAGCCCATGACTGTCGCGAGTGAAACGAGCGGCAGGAATGGACTCGCTGGGCAGGTACCGACGGGTATCGCCGCGCAGTCGTGTAGTTTTCTCATCATTCGAGGTGGTTTTTTCTGACGTTCATCTTCTCGCGCTCGGTTCGGGCGTCGTAGTGCTTGTAGAGGACGTCGAGGCTGACGTCCATCCGTTCGCTGACGGTCTCGGGGGGTGTCGAATCGTTGAGGTGGGTGGTGATGCTTCCACGTCGTATGTCGTGAGGAGAGCGGGCACTCGGGCACTTGCTCGGGTAGCCGTCGGCGCCGCGAGCGTCACACGTCTCCGGCTCGCGGTCGTGCGGGCACTCGCCGAGATTGCACGGGTGCGTGGCCTGGTTCACCCAGTTGTAGATGGTGTCGCCGGTCGGCCGCCCGTACTGGGTCGTGACGAGTGGTTCACGACCGTGGTCGTCGGTGACGTCGTGACGGTCCGGGTTCTCCCGGTACCCCTCGACGACCTCGTAGTCTCGCGGTCGAAGCCACACCCATCGTTCCCCGTTCTCGCCGTTCTTCAGGCGGGTTCCGTCGTCGAGACGGTGTCGGAGTACGATGGCGTTGTCCTCGGGCCGGAGGTCGTCGACGTCGATGGACCGGAGCGCACTCCGTCGCATGCCCGTCCGCCACAGGATGGTGAGGACGGCGTGGATGCGACTCGACCGATGATACTGGTTGTAGTAGTTGAGGATGCGCTCCGCGCGGTCCGACTTCAGCAGCTCGTCGCGACTTTCGGCGCCGTCCGGAAGATCGGGCGCGTGGACCTTCTCCGCGAGACCCTCGCGAACTCCCTCGATATCCGCCCAGTACCGGAGCGCCTGGCGGATGGTCGAAAGCTGTTTCTGGAGCGTGAGGGCGGCGATGTCGTCGCGACGCCACGCGACGAAGTCAGACAGGTCACGGCCCGTGAGGTCGTTCAGGTTCTCGATATCGCGCTCCGCACACCACGCCTTGAAGTAGTTCAGGCGGGTGCGTGCGTTTTCGAGCGTGCTCTCGCGAACGCTCGGCTCACGGTGTCGGAGGAACCGCTTCACGCCTTCGCTCGGCGGGAGGTCCTGGAGGTCATCGGTCATCGTCCGCTCCCTCCGTCGGCGCGAGCCTGCTGTTCGCTCGTCGAGTCGACCGCGGCGGGGGCGAGCGTGTCGCCCCACGCGGCGAGGACGTGCTCGAGGCGGAACGCCATCCACTGGTTCGCCGCGACCTCGAGGACGTCGAACCGCACGTGAACCTCGCCGCGCGCCTCGGTGATGGACCGGACGCGCATCGCGCCGAGCTTCGAGTGCTCGACGTGCGTCCCGACGGCAAGTCGGTGGCCGTCGACGACGACCGCGTCGACGTCCGCGCTCATGCTATCGTCCTCCGGTAGCCGCAGCGCTCGCACGTCTCGGCGGTCTCGACCTGGGGCCAGTCGTCGCTGGTCCGGTACGCGTCGTCGTCGACGACGTCGTCGCTCCAGGACGCGAGCACGCGCCGACCGGTCCGGCGCTCGACGAGGTAGAGCGCCCCGTCGCACTGCGGGCACGACGTCGCCTGGCGCTCGCGCTCGAGGACGCGCGAGCCAAGGTCGGGGTCGTCGACGAACCGGAGGTCGGTCGGCGGGACGTCGGGCGTCGGCCGCTTCATGACTTGACCTCGCGACCGCGCACGACGTCGACGGTTCGCGTGACGTCGTCGCGCTCGTCGAACGCTCTCTCGACGTCGACGAAGTCGGCGGTCCACCGAGGTTCGAACCGCATCACCGCGTCGTCCGTGCGGTCCTCGCGGCACTCCTCGCGACGGACGCGGAACGCGGTGACGGACTCGGGCGGGTCGACGCGCACGGCGCGGTGGCCGTCGAACGCCCACTCGTCGGCGCCGTGGAAGAGCGCCCGGTCGACCAGCTGGAGGTCCGTCCTGTTGACGCAGTCGGGGTCGCGGACGTCCTCGAGCGCGACGAACTCGTGGTCGTCGACATCGTCGAGCGCGGGCGTCACGCCGCCTCACCTCGTTGGTCGTCGACGTCGTAGCGCCCGGCGAGCTTCAGGAGGTCGAGCGTGCCGCGGTCGACGACTCGCGCCTCGGAACCGCCCTGTTCGGCGACCGCGTCGGTCGCGCGTGCCTTCGAGCTCGGCCCGGCGAGCAGCGCGAGTGTGCGGCCGACACCCTCGTCGACGGCGAAGTACTCCCCGCTCATGCCACCATCACCCCGAGCGGGACCGCGACGCCGGCCGTGATGAGCGAGAGCCCGACGACCGCCTTCGTGACCGGCCGCATCACGCGTCACCTCCGACGGCGTCGGGGTCGGCCTCGACGAGCGCCTTCGCGAGCGTGCCGCGGCGGTGGCCGCCGCCGGGACCGCGGTCACGTTCCGCGAGCTCGTCGAACGTGGCGCCGCAGTCGTTGCAGACGTACGCGGCGTCGGGGTCGCGCGACCGCGACGCGCTCGAGTGCTTGTCGCGGCGCGGGTAGACGTTCGTCTCGGCGGTCCCGCAGTGCGGGCACGCGCCGATGGTTGTCGCGTCCGTCACGCGCCACTCCCTCCACGAGTGTCGGTGCCGTGAGTGAAGACGCCGGACTTAGAACAGTCGGCGGCGTTGTCTCCCTCGGGGGCTCGCTGGTAGGACATCACGCGCTGGCCCCCGTCTCCTCGGGCCCCAAACCCGAGGATTCGTCCTGAACGCCGAGTTTCTCGGCGAGCGCGTCGCGGACGACGTCGCTCTTGTTCGGCCTGTAGCCGGTCGCTTCTTCGACCTCGTCCAGGTGCCGTTCAAGCCGGGCCTGGAGTTGGTCACCAATCCGGAATCCGATAGTCGGTGCCATTGCGTTTAGCGTGTTAAACGAGTCTAACAATATAACTTATGGTGCTATTAGACAAGCTGAAAATCCCACGTTGATTAGTTGTGTTGCGTGTAATACAGGTATAATGAGCGACGACGGCGAGACGACGGTGGGCTTTCGCGTAGATGACGAGCTACTCGAACAGTTCATGTTGGCGTACCGGAAGGCTCAGGCGGAGGGTCTCGCACCGGCAAACGGGGACAGGAGCCAAGCCTTTCGTCAGCTGATGCGCGCGTTCGTCAACGACCCGACCATCATCGAGAAGGGCTCGACGGATGCAGAGATCGAGTCCGGCGAAGACTCCTGAAGCACTCCGGGCAGAGGAGCGCGACGCCGACGTTCAGTTCGACGTACCGCCAGCCCGCCGCGTAGTGCTTCTCGGGCTTCGTACGACTGCAATCGGCACATCCTTCGGGCGACTGTTGTGGTGTCATCGTGGCCTCCCGTCTCGAACGAGAACGGAGATACACAAGAGCGTAGTCGGGTGGTTTCCGGAAACTTCCGGAAAGCTCGTCGAACCGCCAGATTCTCGCGGGAGGACGATAGACGCGGTGGTTCTGGAGTTTCAGCGGCGTTTCCGGAAAGCGTCCGCGAACCGGGTGACGGCGTCAGTAATCGAGTAGCACGTCGAGCGCGCGACTGTCCAGGTAGAGGTTGTGGCCGCTTCGAGAGACGAGGTCGGGATGGGTGAGTTCCGTGAAGAGGCGTTCGACGTCGTCGTGGTAGGACTCGGCCCGTTCCTCCTTGATGGCGAGAACGGGTTCGTACTCGCGCATCGTGCCGCGGTTGAGGACGACGGCGCGACACCAGACCGCTCGCGTCTCGGGAGTGGCGTCGAACAGCCACTCGGGAAGGTGTGCTGGGGCTTCGGTGGTCTTCCGGCCGGTGTGTGCGCCAGCAGCGGCGAGACAGCGCCCGAAGAGCGTGACGTGCTCGTCGACGACGATCTCGTTCACGCGCTCGTCGCCGAACATCGCCTCGGGCGCCTTCTCGGTTCGTTCGATGACCCGGTAGTTCAGGCCGACGGCGTCGAGCGCGGTAGCGAGCACGTCCATCTCGCTCTTCACGAACCCCCGGTTCTCGTTGATGCGCGCGTAGAACCGGGGCTGGTAGGAGTCGGCAGCGAGACTGCCGCCGCTGTAGATCCAGGCGACGAGGCGGGTCCAGGCGTGCCCGAGGTCGGTGTCGACGTCGACGTCGAGCCATCCGAGGTCGCGCGCGGTGTCGATGGCGCGGACGGGGTCGGGTTTCGCGTCGCCGTCGACCCACGGGCGGATACGGCTTCGTGGGAGTTCGAGCGCGGTCGCGACGGCGTGACTCCCCTTCTCGGGGTGGTCGGCACAGTACGATTGGACGCGTCGGTATTCTTGAACGCGAGCCCAGGCTTCCAGCTCTCCGTTCCGCGGGTAGGTGGACGCGAGCGCATATGGCGTGATTATCGTGACCATCGGGGTCGTCAGTGTGTCGACCTCGGGTGCCCGCCTGATAAAGGGAGTCTTTAGAGTATCTCTATCACACCGTGGTGCGCGCGATTCGCGCACGCTACGCGCACCAGTCCCGCCACCAATATCGTATATAAATGTTGTCCTGTGCGTTTCGAACAGCCATTTCGTGACAGAATAATATTTAATCTTGTAATGGTTCGTTACGGTATCGTAGAACCACAACCAGTCACCGGTTTTGAACAGTCTTCAAGCCGCCATTGAACGCGCGCAATTCGAGCTATACCAATTTCCAGACACACTTGACGAAGCGGAATCCGAACCGATGGCCGACGGGATTAAGTAAGAAGCTTCTAATCTGAATGGTAACATCGGCACGGTGGGTGAACCGTCAGCCGGTGTGGGAAACTACAACAATGCAACTGAAGAACCTCTTCGCGGACGAGGACGCGGTGTCGCCGGTCATCGGGGTCATCCTGATGGTGGCAATCACCGTCATCCTCGCAGCCGTGATCGGCGCGTTCGTACTCGGAATCGGCGGGAGCCAGGAACAGACTCCGCAGGCCAGCTTCTCGTATGAAGCACCCAGCGGCGGTGGTGCAGTAGACGTAACTCACCAAGGTGGAGACTCAATTGATGCCAGCAATATCCAGTTTGGTGGCGCTGTTTCCCCTGCGGTGGATCCGAGTAGCACGCCATCTGAGTGGACTGCAGGAACGACGCTCACTGCAAGTTCCGGGACCTGGAATCCTGGTGATTCCGTTACCGTGATTTGGTCCTCACCAAGCAGCGATTCCTCGAACATTATCGCAGAGGGGACCGCGTAATATGGATTTTAAAAGCCTATTCACTGATGAGGACGCGGTGTCGCCGGTCATCGGGGTCATCCTGATGGTGGCAATCACCGTCATCCTCGCAGCCGTGATCGGCGCGTTCGTACTCGGTATCGGCGGGAGCCAGGAACAAGTCCCGCAAGCTAGCTGGGACTTCGAACATTCGGGTGGTGAAGTAACTGCGACTCATGCAGGAGGAGACCAGATTAGTGCTAGCCAATTGTCGTCGACTGGTGACCACGCTGAAGGGTCTGGTATCTTCTCAAGCTATACAGAGGTCTCCGCTGGTGACTCCAGCCAAATCACTGATGGAACCGGAAGCTTCGGTTCTGGTGATACGATAAACATCGTCTGGAAGTCCCCTAGCAGTGACAGCTCGAACATCATCGGAACTTTCGAAGGTTAAAACATGAAACTCAACTCCATCTTCACTGATGAAGACGCGGTGTCGCCGGTCATCGGGGTCATCCTGATGGTGGCAATCACCGTCATCCTCGCAGCCGTGATTGGCGCGTTCGTACTCGGTATCGGCGGGAGTCAAGAACAGGTTCCTCAGGCTAGCTGGTCTTCAAGTGCTAATCCAACTGGGACTGGTGTCGAGGCCGGATTCGAGACTGCTGATGGCGACCTAGAGCAGAACGACGAGTTCACTATCGAACACCGGGGCGGTGACTCAATCCAGTGGAACCGGTTGAGCTTCAAGGTGACTGGAACCTCAACTGGTGCTAGTAGTACAACGTATACAGCAACGGTTGACCCGACTTCTGGGACCCAGGAAGGCACGTGGTTCTCCAACGGGGGGTCTGCTTACACTGGTACGAATACGATGAGCGCAGGCACTTCATTTACAATCACTGAAGGAACCGTGAGCGGCACGGACCTGTACCTTATCGACGGTGGCCAAGTCAGCGTAGTCTGGAGTTCTGGTAGTAGCGATTCTACCCAGATTATCAGCACGCAGGAGATCTAAGTTCTCCTGTCGCCCTATTTTTATGCAGCTAAGAGCGCTCATTACTGACGAAGATGCCATTTCTTCGACCATCGGAGTCGTGTTGATGGTGGCGGTGACTGTCATCCTCGCAGCAGCGGTAGGGACGTTCGCGCTCGGCCTGGCGGAAGAATCGACGAAGGAGACGCCGTCAGCTTCGATAGAAACAGAACGCGGGGTAACGACAGTGGCAGGGACGACGCACCAGACGATGGACATCACGATCATCGGTGGGGATGCGCTGAAGCCGAAGTTTGTGACGGTCAAGCTGGATGGGTCGGTAGTGTGGAACTCCGACGAACAGGCTGGAGCGACCACCGGAATTGCGATATACAATTCGAAGACTTGGCCGACGTCGTCGAAGATCGAGTCCGGTGATACGCTCGGGCTGCGTGAGGATGGAACGACGTTCACGAGCGATAAGACGTTCCAGGTGGTCTGGAATAACGGCCAGAAGTCGCAGGTTCTCGGCTCGGCCGCTGCGAACTAACTCAACTTCTCTTCTCGCCTCGGTCTCCCTGCGGTCGCACGTCGACAAACCGGTTCGCCCGGATATGAACACGAGTCGCGCCTCCAGGACGACCGCCGTGTTCACGAGCGCGGGGGTCGCACCGAGATCGTGCCCGACTTGAGCTCGTCGACGACCGCCTTCGACACCATTCTTTATATGTTGACCTCCAGTGGCTGACCGCAGCAAACTAGGAATAGCAGCTCGTGTTCACGAGCATGGCACGCCGAGACGTCCCCGGCAGCGTCCGCATCCGCACCGACGACGGCAACGAATGGCGATACGACGCAATCCAGGCCGCCGCCGACTACTACGACTGCAACCGGTCAGACGCCGTCGCGTACGCGTGCGAGGATATGACAGGAGCCGTTGGTTTTCTTGAAGAGGTCCTGAACCGGAAGGACTTGAGCCAACAACAACGTGAGGAACTTGTTCAATCCGCAAATTCCCACCTTCGAGGTATCCAAACAGAGGTACGGTGTCAAGTGTCTATTCACACGGAGTCAAACAAATAGAAGAGTAAATCCTAACGCACGCCAATTTTAAGTCTTGTAAGAATAATGACCGACTATGGACCCGGGTGAGATTTTTGGTGCAATTGCCACATTTGTCGTTGGAGCAATCGTAATTCTGTCTCTCTTGGGCGTGAGCATCGGAAGCGGAATAATGGATATCGCCACCTCAATCCTCATATTTGCATTTGTTGTTGCTGTTATAGTTGGGCTTCTGAGCGAAGGCTTCTGAACCATGTCCGAGTCTACTAATCTGGAATCCGAAAAGGAAGAAACTACACCGATACGTGCCCGAGTACCAGACTCGCTTTCGCGACTACTAAATCTGGATTTACTGGACGAGATTCTTCGAGACTTGGGCGAGATTCATTGGTTCAGAGTCTCAATTACCACATTCTACGTCGGCGTAATGGGGCTCAGTATCTGGGGTGCGGTCTTCTCAATCGCTTTCGGGTTTTCATATTTATTTGATTCATCAGGGATACTTAGTAGCATAAGCAGATTTGCCACTGTGGGCCCTCTAATCCCTGTCGTCCTGTGGATGTTTGCAGGCTTCTCAAAATATGTAGCTACAAATCTTAGCGAATCGTTTGAGGGAGAGATAGCGAATTGGTCGACAGTAGACAATATCAAAATGTCCCTTGTTGCGTCGTTCAGTCTCGGTGCGGCATTCATTCTCCGGTATTTTGTTTTTCGCGCTGGGTATGAGGTATACCAAGATGGAATTACCCAGTACGAACTCGGAGGGCTCATTATCGTTGATTTTTCTTGGGTTAGCTTGCTACTCATAGGGATTGGAGCATATGGTGCAATCCTATCCGAACAGTCCTACTAAGAACTAAAATTTCAGAACTTCTATTGGGACCTTCGCTTTCCGTGAACCACGATGACCGCCTGTGGAGGACCACTGCATCGGCGGTATCTTCGTTGCTCGCTTCATCCGAACCTTCAGCACGCGCATCCCGCGGCCGCTCCTGGAGTACGGCGCGAATGCGTACCAGCCGTCGGCGTCAAGGAGCTGGTCGTGCGCTCGTTCGTAGATCTGGAAGTAGCCCGTGGAGTCGACGTCGCAGCTCTTTATCTCGACGGGCGTCCCGTTCTGGAACTTCGCGTCGTGCCAGTAGCACCGCGCGGGCTCGAGGTCGCGCTCCTCGATGACGTGGTGCTCGGCCGCGGTGCCGTACTTGTTCGCTTTCTTCGACGGCATCGTTACCCTCCGGGGACCGCGAACCCGACCGTGCCGGGGGCGCGTCGCGACGCGCCACCCGTCCCGCGCACGCGCCGATATATATCCGACTCCGCCACCCACGACCGCGCGCGGTCATCGCGGGGTCGCGTCCCGACCCACGGTCGGGGCGCGTCCCATGACCTACGGCGGGGGCGGTTTCGCTTGGCACGTTTGCAAGGCGGCGCCGTCATCCGATTACCGCCTCCACGTTGGAAACCCACTGCGCGCGCTCGCCGTTCGACTGGATGTCGTTCCACCAGTTCCGAACGGTAGCGTGGCTGTACGGAACGTACTCGGCGGTTTCGCGGTCGCTCATCCCGCCCTCCTTGCAGGTCTTTATCGTCCACGCCGCCACCTGCTTCACCGAGTCCTCCTCGAGCGCGTCCTCGTCGTCGCCCTCGCCCGCGCTCCAGGACCACTCGCTCGCCTCGTCCGTCGACATGTTCCAGTCCGTCGGCGGAATCCCCTCCAGCGGCCGCGGGTCGACGCCCCGGAGTTCGCCGCCGGAGACGCGGTCGGCGATGACGGCCGTCTTCTGCGACTCCTTCTTGATGATCGTCCCAACCCGCCACAGGAGCGGGTGAATCGAGGACTCGCCGTGGGCGATGTAGATGAGCGCCCCGCCGTACTTGCGGATCTTGTAGACGAGCGGCCCCATCTTCTTCCGGACCTCGTGGCCCTGCTTCCCGGTCCCCGACGCGGAACTCGAGAACTCGTCGCCGATGAACAGCTTCGGCTGCTGGCTGTTCTGGACCGGGTCACCGTCCTGCTGGACCCACTCGGTCAAGAGCTCATAGTTCGGAATCCACCCGTCCTCGACCGTGCCGTCGTCGCGAACCCACCGGTCGTTCCGGTCGAGCGTCCGGATGTTCGACCCCACGAGGAGGTCGCCCGAGACCCAACGCTGGCGCAACTGGCCGAGGAGCCCCGCGAAGTCGCTCTTCCCCGCGCCCATCTCCCCGAGCACGACGATGACGGGCGCCGGTCCCGCGACGATGTCCTCGAGGCGCGTGACGGCCTTGATGCCCGCGAGGTCCGCCTCCTGCGACGGGTCCCCGATGTAGTGCTTCAGCGTCACGGTGTCGCCGTTCGCGACCGCATCCCGCGCCGTCTCGTGGCCCTCCGCCCGGAGGATGTCGCGGTTCTTCCCGACCTCCATGTAGTTCGCGGGCGCCTTCCCCTCCCACTTCTCCGGGTCGTGGTGGATCGCGCGCATCGCCAGCTGGCGGTCCACCTGCTCGTCGCGCACGAACGCCGTATGCGGGAGCACCTGCTCCGGGTCGCGCTCACGGTTCCCGTCCTGGAACTCCCGGAACCCGCCCACGGTGTAGTTGTCCTGCTCGTCACCCATGCCTCGACCCTCCGTCCGTCGCCGCCTGCTCCTGGGTCGCGGGCGGTCCCGACGTCGTCTCGATACCGTGTTCGTCGGCGTAGGCCTCGGCGTACTCGTCGACGTCCTGGATCTCGGAGTTGTCCGCGTTCTCCGCATCCTGCTTCGCCGCCTCGAAGCGGTCCTTCACGGCCGTCTTCGGGTTCATCTGCCCGCGCTCGTCGGCCTCGGCCTCTTCGTTGATGACGTCGTTCTGGATCTGTACGCCCATCTTCTTGATGCGCCCACGCAGCCGGTTGAACGACAGCCACGTCTTGATCAGGTCACCGTGGATGTCCTCGAGCATCGACCGCACCGTGACGAGCTTCGAGTCCGCCAGCGCCGACATGTACGTCCCGCGAACCCGGAGCGTCTCCGTGTCCGGGTACCAGTCGAACTCGCGAACCTCGAGGTCGCGCCCGTCGTTGACCGGCTGGGGCGCTGGCCCGTCGACCTCCATCTCGTCGAGGACCTCCGGCTTCACCCGGTACTTCTCGCGCTCGTCGGTGACGCCGTTGATGTGCCAGAGCGTCTCCCTATCGTCCGTTCGGAAGAACTGGATGAGCGTCACGAACCACGCGAACATGATGGGACCGAACAGCAGTCCGGCCGCGAGGATGCCGCCGACGACCGGCGGAACCCTGGGGATGTCCGGCTTGAAGAGCAGCATCGCCACTCCGCCACTGAACAGCACCGCCAGCACGAGCAGCTGGCCTTCCGCAAGCACGTACGCGACGCGGTCCTGGAACCGCTGGAAGCGCGACGGCATCACTCCGCCCTCCGGACGGGCGGGTCCCGTCCATACGTCACGTACACCGCCGCGCCACCGGAGACGACGACTGAGAGCCCGAGCCCGGTGAGCAGGCCGCTCATGCCGCCGAAGTACTGGAACGGGTTCGAACTCATCCCCGTCGACGTGTACCAGCCCTGCCCGTTGGCGAGCACGTAGATCGCGTGCCCGCCGTCGTACTCGGCGGCCTCGAGGCGCACCGTCGTCCGGCCGTTCCGTGTGACCGTGACCTCACGTGACTCGGCGCCGGGCTCGAAGTTCCCACTCCCTTCCTCGGAGAGCCGCGCCATCGACGCCGCCGGGTCCTGTATCGTGACGCGTTCGACCGCGTCCGCCTCGAGCACCACCACCCAGTCGCCGTCGACGACCTCCGCCGACACGATGTGCACCGTGTTCCCGACGTGGCCCTGGTACGACGTCGGCCCCGTCGGGTCCGGCACGCCCGCCGTCGTTGACGTCGGCGCCGGGGTCGTCGACGAGGTCGTCGTGTTGTTCGGGCTCGCCAGCGCCACACCCGCGAGCGCGGTCGATACCACTACCACCGCCACGAAAACCGAGAAGATGCGTCTCATGGGTTAGCTCGCGAACTCCTTGCCGACGACCACCACCACGCCGAGCGCGACGAGCGCCCCGACCCCCGCCCCGAACGGACTGATGTTTCCGAAGTCGAACTCCGGTGGCGGAGTCTCCGTGTCGCTACTATGGGTGTTCAGCGTCTTATCGCGGTATTGCAGGATATCCAGCAACTCCTGTTTCGTGAACGTGGCGTTCGACGTCGCGCGAACCTGTTCTTGCGTCGAGGTTCGGTTAACGCTCTCGCCGGTCTTCACGTTCCTCAAGCTCTCTATCGTGAACGTCCCGTTCAGGATGAACCGCTCAGTCTCGTTCGCATTCACCTGTGCGACGAAGTACACCGGGCTGTTCGTGTTCGACGTGTCGTACGTCGTGTTCACGACGAAGCTCCCGTTCGTCTTCGCCGGCTTCCAGTCCGTGAACATCGTGCCCGTCAGGTTGACAGGCTCCGGGTCGACCGTCTCGTAGCTCGATGAGCTGGCGTTGTAGATCTGCGACGGCACTTCGTCGTAGGTGATGGAGAACGAGTTGTTGATACTCCCATTGATTCCCATGCAACCCATCTCGCCAGCCGCCCAACCGTAGTAGCCAGTCGATTCCAGGTCAGTGTTGAACTGGCTCGTCATCGTCGTGCAATCGACGATATCCATCGAATCGAAGTCGCTGGAGTTAGTCTTTGATTCGATGGCATCAACGAACTGCGCGGCGTTTTCCTTCATCCGCTCCGTCCGGTCTAACACGTCCTGAGTCCGGTTGTAGTAGTCCTCTTGGTCGAGAAAAACTTGATCTCCAGGGTCCGCCGCGAGGGAAGTCGCTTCGGGGTCGTCTATCCAGATAGCGGTATGGGTAGACGAGTTCGGTCCATGGTCGTGCGGAGTCATGTTAAAAACAACATCTCCAGCACTGTTGTAGACGATTAACCGGGCTACCGTCGTCGTGGAACCGTTCGGCAGCGGAGCCTCTGAAGTGCCAAGTCCGAGAGTCCCGAACTCGAAGCTGTGAGTCGTCGCCTTGGGTGATCCGCCGGTTCCCGGGAGGTCGTCGAGCGCGAGCGACGTGTTAAACCCGTACTGCTCGGAGGAGTTGAAAATCATGTACGCATGGTGGGCGCTCGTGTTCCACGATGCGTATTCGTTCATCGCCACCGTCGTGTAGTATTTTTCGACGGTCTGGTTCGCGCTTGTCTTCATTACCGACGTGTTCGATTCGTTCCGGTACTCCTTCGCCACGTCCGCCTTCACGTCCGCCCACACGTAAGTCTCGGAGTCCTTCAGACGGTTCTCCATCGTCGTCAGGAGCGTGGAGTAATGGCTGAAACCCACGTCAGCCGCCGCGAAGGCCTCCGCGTGGCTCGCGTTCTTGATTACCTCCCCGGAGTAACACGTCTGGTTCGCTTCCAGGACGCTTCCGCCGTCCAGGGCGTTGCGAGCAATCGCGTATCCCTCATCTAGACGGCCGACCACGAGGTCGACTGCGAGGTCGCCGGTCGACGGTGGATTACAGTCTGGTTGGAGTTGAACGCCTAGCTCTTTCGTTGCCGCATCATCGGCCCCAGCCGCCAAAGCCGCGCCGAGCATCGGCTGGAACGCCACCGCGACCACGAGGGCCACGATGAGCAAACGGTACGCCTTCCCGGTCGTAGTGGTGGAATCCATGAATAGAGCCTCCGAGAAGGGTGGTTAGTAGTACGCCGCGAGGTAGTACCCCGCGCCCATCACCATCAGTGCGACCGTGCCGATGATGTCGCTCGAGACGACGATGTCGTGGCCGGTCGGGAACAAGACGACGGCGTGGATGACGAGCATCCCGGCGGGGATGTAGCGGTGCCAGTCCTGGTCGTAGTCGCCGACCTCGTTGGTCGCCCACACGACCGCGAGCACGAGCGTCGTCGTCAGCCACGCCCACGTGAGGTCGAGCCCGCCGAGCGTCCAGACGACGTCGCTCATGCTGAAGGAGACGCCGAAGTACGTCAGCGAGATCGTCGCCTCGAGGAGCGTGACGAAGCTGGCGATTGCGAAGAACGGTGCGCCCAGGGAGTCGATGATGTCGACTCCCGAGTTGTTGTGGATGAAGTCTGGTGCGTCTAACGTGGACATAGTCCGCTCGGGAGTTCAGCGAACCGCCTGAAAAACCCACGAACGCAGCGTAACGCGCCCATTCGCGGGTGAGAGAGTGAGACTTTACGCCGTCGTAAACCTCTGGAGACACCGAGTGTAATCCGCGTTGCTGGTTCTTTTCGCGCTCTAACTAGGACGAGAGAAGGACGAGAGATTACACCCCACAGTAGCGAAGTGTTGTGTTCAACCGCGGCGGCCGTGGAAGCTCGTGGGTTCCTGATAGGTTCGGGCTATCGCCCGCCCGGCGGGATTACGGGGGTTCCCCGTCCGGGGTTTACGACGGCGTAATATCACCCCCGTCCGCCAGTGCGTCCCCTCGCTGCGGCGCGTCGCTCGTCGCGGCGCCGTCGTCAGCGGCGCCTGTCGCGTCCCTGAGACGCTCCGTGTACGACACCCACGCCTCGCGGTCCACGACCACGAGGTTCGTGCTGTTCCGTCTCTCGTCGCCGCTGGCGGCGTAGAACTCGAAGAGGTCCTTCCCGAACTTCCCGACGAACTCCATCACGCGACGCACCGTGTTCGGGTTCGGGTCGTGGACGTCGAGACGCTTCGCCAGCTCCGGCGTCGCGACCTCGCGCTCTATCACGTCCCGGACCTTCGGCGACTTGAGGTGCATCTCCTCGCCGCTCGGCGTCGCGTACTGCGCGATGAACGGGAACAGTCGCGCGGCGATCTCCTGGTTCTCCGTGAGGTCGTGCTCGTGAGGCTCGAGGTTCGTCGCCGCCGTGTAGTACTGGTGGAGCGGTACGAGGTCCTCGACGGCTGCACCGCCACTCTGCGCGGCGACCTCCGCAGCGTCGACCTCGCCGCGCGCGACCTCCTCGACGCGCTCCTCCACGTCGTAGAGGCGCTGGAAAACGTGCCCATCCTCGCGCACAAGAGTGTCCGCCTTTGTCGCGCCAATATCGCCGTAAACCACGTCTTCGAGGTCCCAGATGAGGTTCTTCGTGAAGTCGAGTTTCTCTCCCATGTCTCGGTCGACCTCCGCGAGCGCGCGCTCCGCGTCGCGTCGACGCCCGCGTTCCTCCTGGAGCTCGCCCTCGAGGTCCGCGACCTGTTCCTCGAGGTCCGCGATGCGCTCCTCGAACCGCGACTCCATTTCCGCGAGCGCGTCCGCGAGGTCATCGGTCATCGCGAACGCACCCCCGCGGTCGCGCTCGTCGACGAGTCGACCTCGACGAGATTCTTCCCGCACTCGTCGCACCGCCACGCACCGGCGCCGTGGGTGCTCCCGCAGCACGGGCAGGCGATTCGGGTCACTGCGACACCCCCTTGCCCGACTCAACCCCTGGGGTCGCGTCTCGGAAACCGGCTTCCAGCGTCGGCGTGATTCGACGTCCCGTCCCGGTACGCTGGAGTCGACGCGGACAGTTGGTTCCGTGCCCCGCCTCGCGCTGTCCATCCGTGAGGCGCGTGCACCGAGCGCCGCAGTTCGCGCATCTGAACTCGCGGGTGCCGTTCGGCGACGGGTTCGCGTTCTCGCGCCTTCGAAGTTCTTCGGTACTGATAGAACCGAGAACCGCCTCGGCTCGTTTCACCGCGCACCACCTCGAATCCTTCTACCAGACCGCCCGAGGGTAGAGAGGTGGAAGTCGGTCGTTTGGTCCTTCGATTCTGAAACTGGTTCTTTGCGGGGTCGGTCCCATCGAGAACTGACGCGTCCGTCGCGAACACCCGGAGCTACCGGATAGTTCGCGAAGATGTCAGAAATTAGTGGACTCGCTGGGATTTGAACCCAGGGCCTCTTCCTTGCGAAGGAAGCGATCTACCTCTGATCTACGAGCCCGCGGTGCGCGATTATTGGTTGTGGGTGGTGCTTATTTGTAGCTTGCGTTTCGCTGGTCCGTGTGGGTGTTTGGCGGGGGTTGGAGGGCGTCGAGGCGGCCGGCGGCGAGGCCGAGGAGGATGCCGGTGAAGTGCGCGATGAGGGCGACGCCGGGGCTGGCGGTCATCCACGTGAGGATGGCGGCGATGGTGAGTGCGAGGAGCCATTCGAGGGCGGGGCCGACGTTGAGGCGGTTGGCGATGGTGGTGGTGAGGCGGTTGCCGCCGAGGACGTACCCGTAGAGTGCGAGGACGGCGCCGCTCGCGCCGAGGACGGCACTCCCGACGACCGGGCCGCCGACGAGTCCGTTGAGGAGGCCGCCGAACCACACCTGACTCAGTCCAGCGAGCGCGCCAGTCACGAGGAAGAACGCGTGGAACCGCCACCGCGTCGTGTAGCGCTCCAGGACGAACCCGACGAGCACGAGCGCGATCGTGTTCGAGACGAGGTGGCCGACGCCAGCGTGCGCGTACACGCTCGTGAACACCGTCCACGGCCGCAGCGTCACCGGCGCCCCCAGCACGAACAACGTCTGATACAACTGGCCGAGCCCGAGCGCCAGCTCGAACAGTACCGTGACCTGCTGGAAGACGAACACCACCGCGAACGCGACGAGCGTATCCACGGTCGGACTCCCACGAAGACCCATACCCACGACTAGGAGCCTCGCGGCTCTTCAGTGTTGAGGAGAGTGAAAGAAGCCGTGCGCGAGAGAGCGGACTAGTCCTCGAGGACGATCTCGATGCTGACGTCGTTCGGAACCTGAATCCGCATCAGCTGGCGGAGCGCACGCTCGTCCGCGTCCAGGTCGATGAGACGCTTGTGGACGCGCATCTCCCAGTGCTCCCACGTCGCCGTCCCCTCACCGTCCGGGGACTTCCGCGAGGGCACTTCCAGCGTCTTCGTCGGCAGCGGAATCGGCCCCGACAGCGACACGCCCGTCTTCTCCGCGATGTCGCGGACGTCGTCGCAGATGTCGTCGAGGTCGTCGGGGCTCGTCCCGGCGAGTCGAACGCGAGCCTGCTGCATGGATTACTCGCGGTTCTCGACGGACAGGACCTTCCCGGCCGCGATGGTCTGACCCATGTCGCGGACCGCGAACGAACCGAGCTCGGGGATCTCCGAGGACGGCTCGATGCTGAGGGGCTTCTGCGGGCGCACGGTGACGACCGCTGCGTCGCCGGTCTGGATGAAGTCGGGGTTCTCCTCCGCGACCTCGCCAGACGAGGGGTCCATCTTCTTGTCGAGGCTCTCGATGGTACACGCGACCTGCGCCGTGTGGGCGTGGAAGACCGGCGTGTACCCGGCCGTGATGACCGAGGGGTGCTGCATGACGACGATCTGCGCCTGGAACGTCTCGGCGACGCTCGGCGGGTCGTCGGCGGGGCCACAGACGTCACCGCGGCGGATGTCGTCCTTGCCGATGCCGCGGACGTTGAACCCGACGTTGTCACCGGGTTCGGCCTTCGGCACTTCCTCGTGGTGCATCTCGATGGTCTTGACCTCGCCACCGACGTCGCTCGGCTGGAAGCTGACGTTGTCGCCGATGTTCATGATACCCGTCTCGATACGCCCGACGGGGACGGTACCGATACCGGAGATGGTGTAGACGTCCTGGATGGGGAGGCGGAGCGGCGCGTCCGTCGGCGGCTCCGGCTCCGGCAGGTTGTTGAGAGCCTCGATGAGGATCTCGCCGTCGTACCATTCCGTGTTCTCGGAGCGCTCGGCGATGTTGTCGCCTTCGAACGCGGAGATCGGGATGAACTCGGCGTCGTCCGTGTTGAACTGGACCTGGTTGAGGAGGTCGGTGACCTCGCTCTTGACCTCTTTGTACTTGGTCTCGCCGTAGTCGACGAGGTCCATCTTGTTGACACCGACGATGAGCTCGCCGATGCCGAGGGTGCGCGCCAGGAAGACGTGCTCCTGGGTCTGGGGCGCAACGCCGTCGTCTGCTGCGACGACGAGGACGGCGTTGTCAGCCTGGGACGCGCCCGTGATCATGTTCTTGACGAAGTCGCGGTGACCAGGACAGTCGACGATGGTGAACTCGTACTCGTCGGTGCTGAATTCCTGGTGGGCGATGTCGATGGTGACACCGCGCTCGCGCTCTTCGGCGAGGTTGTCCATGACGTAGGCGAACTCGAAGCCGCCCTTGCCCTTCTCTTCGGCTTCCTCGCGGTGCTGCTCGATGACGTGCTCGGGTACGCTCCCCGTCTCGAAGAGGAGTCGCCCGACCAGTGTGCTCTTCCCGTGGTCGACGTGGCCGATGATGGCCAGGTTCTGGTGTTGGTCGCTCATTGGTTGTCTCACGCGCAGAGGCGCTGTGTGGAATCCTTTCGGCAGAAACGGTTAAAACGATTTCGATACGCGCTACCCGAGACCCCGCCGCCCTCGGGCGGTTTGGTGTTGTCAATGTCACGCATGGACGGGTTTGCGACGTCGACGCCCGGTCCGGATACGAACGGTTGACGGGCACGCGAACGCAGGATACGCTGAACGAGCAGTGTCGCCGTCGCAGCCGACCGAACAACCAGTGACGCTATCGCAGCCGACCGAACAACCAGTGACGCTATCGCAGCCGACCGAACAACCAGTGACGTTATCGCAGCCGACCGAACGGCGAGCCGTGTGACCGCGGGCGGCCCAGCGGGTGCGGTGAGCGCTCAGTCTTCGAGTCGGCGGACGTCGGCGAGGACGGCGCTCGCGGTCTCGTCCCCGCCGGCGCCGCGACCGCCGAGTTCGAGCGCACCCGCCGATTCCGTGTCGAGCTGGACGACGTTCTGGGTGCCGGTGACGGCGAGCGGGCCGCCTTCGGGGACGAGTCGCGGCCCGACGCGGGCGCCCTCTGCGGTCGCTTCGCCGACGAGGCGGACGGTCCGGCCGTCTTCCGCGGCGAGGTCGAGCGCGCTCGGGGGGATCGACCGGATGCCTTCGACGTCGGCGTCCTCGAGCGTGTACGTCGCGTCGCCGTCCGCGAGGACGTTCGCGAGGATGACGCACTTGAGCGCGGCGTCGGTCCCGTCGACGTCGAACGTCGGGTCGGCCTCCGCGACGCCGAGGTCCTGTGCTTCCGCGAGCACGTGCTCGTAGGAGAGGCCTTCGGCGGCCATCCGCGACAGCACGAAGTTCGCGGTCCCGTTGAAGATGCCCTTCGCTGCCGTGACCTGCGAGCGCCCGTAGTCCTCGATGGTGCCGAGGACGGGGATGGCGCCGGCGACGGTCGCCTCGAACCGCACGCGCCCCGCGCTCTCGGCTTCCAGGGCCGCGACGTCCGCGTAGCGTTCCGCGACCGGGCCCTTGTTCGCGAGGACGACGTCCCTGTCGCGTTCGAGTGCGCGAGCGACGTGCGAGAACCCGGGTTCGGCGTCGTCGAGCGTCGTCGGCGTCGCCTCGACGAGTGCGTCGTACTCGGCGTCGAGCGCCGCTTCCGGGTCGAGTTCGCCGACGCGACCACGTGCGGACTTCCGCTCCAGGACCGCCTGCGCGTCCAGGCCCTCGTCGTCGACGACCGCGGTCTGCGAGTCCGCGACCGCGACCACGTCGTGTCCGTGTTCGCCCGCGAGCGCGACGACGGACCGCCCGACCGCGCCGGCGCCCATGACCGCGAGCTTCACGCCGACCCCTCCACGAGCGGTTCCACGACCTGCAGGTCCTTCTCGTCGGCGACCGCCCGAACCGTCTCGAGCGCCTCGACGACGCCGTCGGACTCGACCGCCAGGTGCACGCGTGCACTCGACACGTCGTCGGTCCCCTCGGGGGCGTCCAGCGAAAGGTCCGTAACCGAGGCGGCCGCGCACGCCTCCACGCGCGAGAGCGTATCCGAGAGGTCGGTGTCGACGAGGTGCCCGACGAGCAGCACCGTCACCTGCTCGGTGTACGCGTCCTCCCCCGCCTGGATGACGGTGACGCCAGCGTCCCGGAGTGCGTCGACGATGTCGTCGAACCGGTCGGGGCGACACTCGAGGTCGACCTCGACGGGGATGTTCCCGCGCGGTGTGAGGTTCCCGCGCTCGTGGTAGATCGAGAGCAGATTCCCGCCGTTCTCCGAGATCGGTTCCAGCGCCCGCAGCAACTCGCCGGGTTCGTCGACGAGTTCCAGCCGGACCGTGTACGCTCGCACCGCCGCGTCCACGTCAGCGGCCACCCGAGCCACCTCCCTGTCGGCTCCGTCGGTCGTCCATGCTGGAACCAATCGCGTTCTCTCGTATAAGCCTTCAGCCACGCACAAGTCTCGCCGCTCACCAGCGCACTGATACGCCAGGGAAGAAACCGCCGTCGTCACTCCAGAGAGACCGCCGCCGTCGTCAGTAGTGGTACGCCGTGTAGCCCGCGCTCGGAACGGGCGTTCCGGAGTCCTCGTTCTCGAGTTTCTCGATCGCCTCCTCGAAGTCCGCCGTCCGGACCTCGGTGCGCTCGTCGCGGATGGCGAACATCCCGGCTTCCGTGGTCATGCTCTCGATCTCCGCACCCGAGTACCCCTGGGTCTGCTCGGCGAGCGTCTCGAAGTCCACGTCGTCGGCGACGTTCATGTTCTGCGTGTGGATCTCGAAGATGCGCTTCCGGCCTTCGACGTCCGGCTCCGGTACCTCGATGAGGCGGTCGAACCGCCCGGGGCGGAGGATGGCGCGGTCGAGCATATCGAAGCGATTCGTGGCGGCGATGATGCGGACGTTCCCGCGCGCCTCGAAGCCGTCCATCTCGCTCAAGAGCTGCATCATCGTCCGCTGGACCTCCGCGTCACCCGACGTCTTCGACTCCGTGCGCTTCGCGGCGATGGCGTCGATCTCGTCGATGAAGATGATGGCGGGTTCGCGCTCCTCGGCGAGTTCGAAGAGGTCGCGGACGAGCCGCGACCCTTCGCCGATGAACTTCCGGACGAGTTCGCTCCCGGCCATCTTGATGAACGTCGCGTCCGTCTCGTTCGCAACGGCTTTCGCGAGCATCGTCTTCCCGGTGCCCGGCGGCCCGTACAGGAGGACGCCGCTCGGCGGGTCGATACCGACGGTATCGAACTGTGCGGGATTCACGAGCGGTTCCTCGACGGCCTCGCGGACCTCCCGGATCTGTTCCTCGATACCGCCGATGTCGTCGTAGACGACGTCCGGGCTCGCGTCGACCTCCATCGCTTGTGCGCGAGCGTCCGTCTCACCGGAGAGGATGGTCTGCACGCTGAAGGAATCGTTGACCGCGACGCGGTCACCGGCCTGCAGTTCGTCCGCCATCCGCCGCGAAACGTCCGTCAGGACCTCCTGGTTGTTCCCGTGCTGCTTGACGACCGCTTCCTGCTCCTCGTCCGCGACCTCCTCGACGGTCGCGATGTACAGCGACGAGGTCTTCAACGCCTCGTTCTCGCGTTCGGTGTGGTCGACTTCGGCTTTCAGTTCCTCGCGTCGCTCGTCGGCGGTCTCGAGTTGACTCGAGAGCTGCTCGTGGACGTCCGTGATCTCCACGAAGTGCTCTCGAAGCGCCTCGAGGCGTTCCTCGTCCGACATGTCCTGGTCGAGGTCGAGCCTGGGACGGTCGGGCAATGAGGGACTCCGGGACATTCGTTGTCGGTCGTATGCGACGGTCGTAAAAGGACCTTTGGGTTAGCGCACGCCGGACGGCAGCTATCGGATGAACGCGTCGAATCACCCGACGTCACGGCTTCAGCTCGCGGCTCGCACCACGCTGTGGTCGGTCGGGACAGGGCTTTTTATCCGATGGCCGCGTACCGAACGTCCATGAAGTTCGTTATCGTGGGGTACGGTCGCGTCGGTAAGCGAACGTCCCGCATCCTCAGCGAGGAAGACCACGACGTCGTCGTCGTCGACAACGACCACGAGCGCGCCGAACGCGCGCGCGACGCGGGCTACACGGTGGTCGAGGGCGACGGCCAAGAGGAAGCCGTCCTCGAGGAAGCGGGCATCGCGACCGCGGACGCCATCGGCGCACTCACCCCGGACCTGAACGTGAACTTCGCCGCGTGCATGGTCGGGAAACACCACGGCGCACGCACCGTCCTCCGGATCGACGAGGACTACCGCGAGGACATCTACGAGAAGTACGCCGAGGACGTCGACGAGATAATCTACCCCGAACGTCTGGGGGCGGCGGGCGCGAAGACCGCGATGCTCGGCGGCGACTTCAACGTCCTCGCGGACATCACCGAGCAACTCCGCTTCTCGGTGTTCACCGTCGACGCCGACTCGCCGCTCGTCGGCCAGCGCCTCGTGAGCGTCGACCTCCCCGAGGAAGCTCGCGTGTACGCACACGGAGGCGCGGACGAACCACTCACCATTCCACTTCCGACCGTCGAACTCGAAGCCGGCGACCGCGTCGCGGTCGTCGTCGACCAGGACGGCGTCGACGCCGTCCGCGAGAGCTTCCACGCGGCCGCCTGACTCCTCGTTCCTCGTCACACTCGGTCGTCCTCACGTTCGGTCGTCGACCGAAAGGAACCGCAGGGGTTCCGTCGTCGTGTGACCCCACGTCGGTACCCAAAGGGAGAGAGACAGCGACGGGCGCGCGATGGATTCGGATGGGAACTGAGGCCGGATGCGCGCCCATCACTCCCATGCGACCGGGATTCAATAAATGCCCGTCAGACGGCCGGCCGACGGAGGTGTGACGGGAGCGTTTTTCCCGATAGCCGCCACAGTCGTGCGTATGTTCGTCTCAGGGACTGGATTACCGCTCGCGACACCGTTCGACGAGTCTGGGGACGTGGACGAGGCGGCGTTGCGCTCGCTCGTCGAGGCCGTCGAGGCCGCGGGCGTGGATTTCGTCGTTCCGTGCGGGTCGAACGGCGAAGCCGTGCATCTCGACGTGGCCGAGCGAACGCGCGTGACCGAGGTCGTCGCGGACGCCGCCACGTTGCCCGTCGTCGCCGGCACCGGCCATCCGAGCGAGCGCGTGACCGTCGAACAGACGCGAGCGGCGGCGGACGTCGGTGCGGACGCAGCACTCGTCGTCTCGCCGTTCTACCACCAGCACGACGCGGGCGCTATCGCGACGCACTACGAGCGCGTCGCGGACGCGAGCCCGATACCGGTCTACCTCTACAGCGTCCCGAAGTACACGGGGACGACGCTGCCACCGCGGACGGTGCAGTCGCTCGCCACGCACGAGAACGTCCACGGCATCAAGGATTCGAGTGGTGACCTGGAGACGCTCCAGCGGTACGTCACACTCACCTCGGGCGCGGACTTCGACGTCCTCGTCGGCTCCGGGAGCGTGTACGCCGCCGGCCTAGACGCTGGCGCGAGCGGTGGCGTGCTCGCACTCGCGAACGTCGTCCCCGACCTCGCCTCGGAGGTCTACGACCTGCACGCGAACGGCGACGACGACGCTGCACGCGCACTCAATCGCGACCTCGTGGAGTTGAACCGCGCGGTGACAGCCGAGTACGGCGTCCCGGGACTGAAAGCCGCGATGCGTTCGCGCGACTACGCCGCCGGTTACCCGCGCCGGCCGTTCCAGCCCGTCAGCGACGACGTTCGCGCGGAACTGGTCGCGCTCGTCGACGAGGCTCTCGCCGACGCGTCCGTCGAATGACTCCGTGACCGCGCCCGCGACCGGCGCGTTCTTTGACCGGGGCCGTGAACGTCGACGCATGACCTGGGCCGAGCTGTTCGACGCGACGGCCGACCTGGACGTGACCGACGCGGACGTCCGCGAGGCGCTCCGCGAGCACCGGGAGGGCGACGATGCCTGACGCGTCGCCGACGCGGATCGTCGCGGACGCGGACGTCCTCGCCGCGGACGTCCTCGTCGGCGGCGCGAGCCGGGACGCGCTCGATCACGTCCGCTCGCACTCGTGGCTGACGCTCGTCGCGAGCGACGAACTCCTGGACGACGCCGAGGCGGTCGTCGCAGCGCTCGCCGACGACGACCTCGCGGCCGCGTGGCGCGAGCGCGCCGCCGCCGCGACCGAGCGCGTCGACCACGAGCCCGGCGACCATCCAGGACTCGCGTCCGCGGTCCATGGTGGCGCCGCGCACCTCCTGTCGTTCGACGACGCGCTCGGGAGCGTCCAGACGGGGATGAGCGTCCAACCGCACGCGAAGCTCTCGGTCCGGCCGCCGGACGCGTTCGCGCGACTGTTCGACGCCGCGAGCCTCTACGCGGCCGAATTCGACGACGACTACCCGGGACCAGACCAGGACCCGCGCGCCTAGACGCTCTCGCGGGAGTCCACGCGCCTAGACGCTCTCGCGGAACGCTCTTGCGAGCGCGACGTACAGCACTGGTGCGGACACGAGCACCCACAGTGCACCCGCGCCGAGCATGACGACGTCGTCCGCGAACACCCAGAGAACGACGCCGACGACGACGAGTTCCGAGAGGACGGTGAGCGCACCTGCGACTCGCTCGACACCGACCGCTTCGAGTTGCGACTCCGACATACACTGGTTGGCAGTCGGACGCGTCAAAACGATACCGGCCGAGGCGGCGAGGGTCGGGGTGCTCCGACTCGCTACCGGTCGCCGTTGACGCGTTCGACGACGCGCCGGAGGATGGGGCGGGGCGTGACGCGTTCGCCGTAGTACGTCGCCTTGCTCAGGAGGTTCGGGAGGATGATGGTGTCCCCGGCGAGGAGGCCGCGGTAGCCGGCGGCGGCGACGGATTCGGCGTCGTTCATGAACATCGACCCGATTACGGAGTCGGTCATGTCCGCGCGGTCCTGGAATCCGGTGTCGACGGGGCCGGGACAGAGGACGCTGACGTCGACGCCGGTGTCGCGGTTCTCGACGGCGAGCGCTTCGCTGAACGAGTTCACGTACGCCTTCGATGCGTAGTAGCCCGCCATCTTCGGGCCGGGGACGAACCCGGCGGTGCTCCCGACGTTCAGGATCTTCCCGCGGTCGCGCTCGCGGAAGTCCGCGAGGAACAAGCGGGTGAGGACGACGAGCGTCTCGACGTTCAGCCGGATCTGGGAGCGTTCTTCGCCGACGTTGGACTCGTGGAATTCACCGTACGTGCCGATGCCGACGTTGTTCACGAGGATGCCGACGTCGAGGTCGCGTTCGTCGACGTCGTCGTAGAGTGCGTCGGCGGCGTGCGGTTGGTCGAGGTCGTGGACGATGGTGGTGGCGGTGACGCCGTAGCGGTCCTCGAACTCGGTGGCGGCGTCGGCGAGCGCGTCCTCGCTGCGGGCGACGAGGACGACGTCGTGGCCGTGGCGGGCGAACTGGCGGGCGAGTGCGCGACCGATGCCGCCGGAGGCACCGGTGACGAGGGCAGTCTCCTTCACGTCCGGAGTCGAGAGCGCCGGGACGTTAACCGCTCCGCTCTCGGACCGCGAGGCAGGGTGGGTGTGGCGGCGCGGGACGTGGTGAGCGGTGGGTGGCGACGAGGGGGGCGTGCAACGACGGCCGTCGCGAGTGCGTCGGTCGCCGGACGGCGCGCTCGCGAGTGGTGGACGCGGTGGTCGCGCGAGACGGACGTCGATGACGGCGGGGCTCGCGGACCGCGAGCGGTCAGGGCACGCCGGGCGTCGCCGCGGCTTCGTATAAGAAGAAAGGGGGCGGCGGGTCGAGTTACTTGGCACCCTTGGTATCGGCGGGTTCGCCGGCGAGCCAGTCGGCGAACTTCGCGAGGGCGCGACCGCGGTGACTGACGGCGTTCTTCTCGGCGGTACTCATCTCGGCCATCGTCGTGCCGTCGTGCTCGAAGATGGGGTCGTACCCGAACCCGCCGTCGCCGCGCGGGGCGACGATGGTCCCGGGGACGCTCCCCTCGAACGTCTCCACCTGCACCGCGTTGTCGCTCTCACCGGTCTCCTCACCGTCGCCGCCGTCGCCAGCGTCGTCGGGGCGGTGGGCGTACGCGAGGACGGTCCGGAAGTGCGCGCGTCGGTCGTCCTCGGCCTCGCAGAGCCGCCAGACGCGGTCGACGCCGAGGGTGTCCTCGACGAACGACGAGTACGGGCCGGGGAACCCGTCGAGCGCGCGCACGAACAGGCCGGCGTCGTCGACGAGCACGGGGTCGACCCCGCCGAGTGCCTCGAACGCTTCGCGGGCGCCGGCGGCGGCGACGGTCGCGAGGTCCCCCTGGACCTCGGTGTAGTCGTAGTCGACGCGCTCGACGTCGTCGAGGTACTCGCGGGCCTCGTCGGCCTTCCCCTCGTTGCTCGTGACGAATCGGATGGGCATACGCGAGACAGCGGTCCCGGGTGGTAAGGAGGCGTCGGTCCGCGGTCGCCGTCGTAGAGTGGTCGTGGTGTGCGCGGTCACACGTCGAGGTCGCCGAGGATGCGGCTCTCGGCGCGCCGGAGGTGTTCGGCGGCGGTGCCGGGCGCGCAGTCGATGGCGTCGGCGACGTCGTCGACGCCGGCGTCGCGCGGCACCTCGTAGTAGCCCATGCGCTGTGCGGCGCGGACGGCGTCGCGCTGGCGGGTGGTGAGGTCGACGCCGACCTCGGGGTCGGCGGGCGGGTCGTCGCCGACCTGGTCGACGGTGACGTCGATGACGTCGGGGACGCCGTCGAGGACGGCGCGGAGGACGTCGGGGTCGCCGACGACGCCGAGGGACATCGTGCGGTCGGTGTGGTACGCGACGGGTGGGACGGCGAGGACGCTATGCTCGGCGAAGACGTCGAGGAGGGAGGCGTCGACGTCGGCGGGTGATTCCTCGACGTATACGTAGAAGGCGTCGTCGGTGATGGGCGCGAGTTCGAACGACTGGACGCGGTCGAGGTCGGCGAGACGCTCCGCGTACGGCTCGCGGTCGCCGCGGACGTGGAAGAGGAGGGTGTTCGCGTCCGGGCCGTCGTAGTTCCAGTGGATGAGCCGGTAGTCGGCGTAGTCGCCGTGTTCGCAGACGAACGCGTGCATCGGGTGGATGACGTCCCCGGGGAGGTCGAGCGTGAGCCGGAGGTACTTCACGTTCAGTCGATTCCGGACGGTCGACTTAAAACCTCTAGTGGGTGAGACGATGGAGTCGTGCGTCGGCCCCGCGTCGGTTCGACCATGCGATACTGTCGATTCGACGGGGGTGCTCGGTCGTGAGCGAGGCCGTGCTGCGCGAACGCGAGACGGACGCGGACCGGGGGCCGACGGTCGAAGCGCTCGAGCGTGCGCTCGGCGACCTCGCGGTCGGTCGCGACGAGCACGTGAACGCGCCCGCGGTCGTCGTCCGCCCGGACACGGTCGCGGACGCGGTCGCGACGCTCCGGGACGAACTGGGGCTCGACCACTGCGCGTGCGTCACCGCCCAGGAGTACGCCGACCGCTTCGAGACCGTCTACCACCTCCGGGACTACGACGACCCGCGGCGGGAGGGGAGCGTGGTCGTGCCGACGACGCGCGAGTCGCCGGAGAGCGAGAGCGCCGCGAGCGCGTTCCGGACGTGCGACTGGCACGAGCGCGAGGCGTACGACCTCCTCGGTATCGAGTACGACGACCACCCGGACCTGCGGCGCATCCTCCTCCCGGAGACGTGGCAGGGCCACCCGCTGCGCGAGGACTTCGACCAGGACCGCCCGCAGGTCGTCACGCTCGAAGCGCACGCGAACCCGCTCGCCGACGACGCGCGCGGCGGCGCGGAGTCGGGAGGTGGCGAGGCCGGCCGAGAGACGATGTTCCTCAACATCGGCCCGCATCATCCCTCCACGCACGGCGTCCTCCACGTCGAGACCGTACTGGACGGGGAGACCGTCGTCGACGTCGACCCCGACATCGGGTACATCCACCGGTGCGAGGAACAGATGTGCCAGTCCGGGACGTACCGCCACCAGATCATGCCGTACCCCGACCGGTGGGACTGGGCGTCGGCGGGCCTGCTCAACGAGTGGGCGTACGCGCGGACCATCGAGGACCTCGCGGACGTCGACGTCCCCGAGTACGCGCAGGTCATCCGGACGATGGGCGCGGAACTCTGCCGGATCGCGTCGCACATGCTCGCGATAGCGACGTACGCCCTCGACGTGTTCGGCGAGTTCACCGCGGTCTTCCAGTACGGCATCCGCGACCGCGAGAAGGCGCTCGGCCTCCTCGAGGAGTTGACGGGCCAGCGGATGATGTTCAACTACTTCCGCGTCGGCGGCGTCGCCTGGGACCTCCCCCAGCCCCGGGAGGCGTTCTTCGAGCAGGTCCGTGAGGAACTCGACACGCTCCCGGACGCGATGGACGAGTACTACGACCTCCTCGCGAACAACGAGGTCTTCCAGACGCGGACGATGGGAACGGGCGTGCTCGACGCCGAGACCGCGAAGACGTACGGCTGTACGGGCCCGGTCGCTCGCGGCTCGGGCGTCGACTACGACCTCCGCCGCGACGACCCCTACGGGTACTACGACGAACTGGAGTGGGACGTCGTCACCGAGGACGCCGGCGACAACCTCGCTCGCGTCATGTGTCGGATGCGGGAGGTCGAGCAGTCCGCGCGCATCGTCCGCCAGTGCGTCGACGTCCTCGAGGACTGGCCCGAAGACGACCGCGTCGTCCAGTCGAACGTCCCGCGGACGCTGAAACCCGAGCGCGACCGCGAACTGTACCGCGCGGTCGAGGGCGCGAAGGGCGAACTCGGCATCTATCTGCGGAGCGACGGCACGGACTCGCCCGCGCGGTTCAAGATACGGAGCCCGTGCTTCTCGAACCTGCAGGCGCTCCCGGAGATGGCCGAAGGCGAGTACGTCCCGGACCTGGTCGCGACGCTCGGCAGCCTCGATACTATCATGGGCGAGGTCGACCGCTAGAAGGGGAGAACGCCTCGTTCGCCGTCAGTCCTCGACGACGACCTCGACGGGGTCCTCGTCGCCGACCGCGTCGTCGTCGCTGCCGCCGCGCTCGTTCCAGAGGAGCGCGCCGACGACCGCGAGCGCGACCCACGACCGCCAGTTCGCGAGGTTCAGCGTGTACCCGATGCCGAACGGTTTCTCGACGAGCATCCCGTCACCGGGCTGCCAGTAGGACTTCAGCATGCGACTGATGCTCGGTCGTTCGAAGTTGTACGGGATTCCGAAGACCTCCCCGCTGCTGGGCTTGTCGGACATACGAAAGGATACGCGCGGTCGACTTATCAACGTTGCCGTCTCCCAACCCGCTCACGTCCAGTTCCCGTCGCGGTCTCGCGCGACCGCGAGCCAGTCGAGAGAGTACTCGAAGGGTCGCTCCAGTGCTCGAAGGGTCGCCGGAGTGCTCGGCCGCTACTGGTAGCGGCCGCGGCCTTCGACGGCTTCGAGCTGGTCGAGGACGCGGTCGTCGCCGGCGGCGGCGTAGCCGTCGCGGAGCGCGGCGCGGAGCGGCCCGGGGTCGCTCGCGGTGCCGACGAGGCTCTGGTCGAAGACGTGGAGGTCCATCGCGTAGTCCTCGACCTGCTCGGTGTGGTAGCCCAGGCCGAAGTCGACGAGGAACACGCGCTCGTCGCCCGCTTCGTCGTCGATTCCCCCGGCCTCGTCGCCGTCGCCGGCTTCGGCCGCTCCGGTTCCGCTGCCACCGGTCACGCGGACGTTCCGCGTCGTCGGGTCGCCGTGCACGAACCCGGCGTCGTGGAGCGCCGCGAGGTGCGCGCCGACGGCGCGGACGCGTTCGGCGGTGAGCCCGCGAGCGAGGTCGCGGTCGCCGACGTGCTCGAAGACGAGCGTCCCTTCGTCGTCGTCGACCTCGCGGACGACCGGCGTCGGGACGCCTTCGGCGCGCGCGGCGTGCGTGAGTCGCGCCTCGCTCCGCGTCCGGGTCTCGCGGAGTCGACGGTCGAGCTCGGGGTGCCGGTACGCTTTCGGGACGCGGCGCTTCGTGACGACGTCGCCGACGTCGACGACCGCTTCCGCACCGCGGACCTCGGTCCCGGATTCGGGCGCGATGGCGACGTCCTCGCCGGCGTCACGCCACGTCACCGGGACCTCGTCCGGCCGGAAGTTCGCGTCCACGTTCGAGTCCTCGATGGCGAGCGTGTCGCCGGCGGCGTACATCTTCGCACCGAGCAGCGCGATCATGCCGGCGTTGTCCCGGAGGAATCGCGGTTCGGGCGCGTAGAAGTCCGCGTCACGGGCGTCACACATCTCCTCGAGCATCCGTTTGAGGCGCGCGTTCTGCGCGACGCCGCCGCCGAGGACGAGTTCGTCACTTCCGGTCAGACTGAGGGCGCGTTCGGTGACCTCCGCGAGCATCGCGAAGATCGTCTCCTCCAGCCCGCGGCAGACGTCCTCGACGGGAACGCCGTCGTCGGACGCTTGCTTCGCGGCGCTCATGATGCCGGAGAACGAGAAGTCCATGCCCTTCACGACGTACGGCAGGTCGACGTACTCGCCGTCTTTGGCGTGCGCTTCGACCTTCGGGCCGCCGGGGTGACTCCAGCCGACGTGTCTCGTGAACTTGTCGATGGCGTTCCCGACGCCGGTGTCCATCGTCTCGCCGAGGACGCGATAGCGGCCGTCGCGGTACCCGAGCAGGTGCGCGTTCGCGCCGCTCGCGTTCAGGCACACCGGCGAGTCGAACCCGGAGCGATGCCGGCCGATCTCGAGGTGCGCGACCATGTGGTTCGCGCCGACGAGCGGGACGTCGAGCGCTTGCGCGAGCGCTCGCGCGGCCGTCCCGACGATGCGGAGGCACGGCCCGAGGCCGGGGCCGCGCGAGAACGCGACCGCGTCCACCGCCGGCCCGTCGCCGTCGTGCCGGTCGCGAGCGTCCGCGAGCGCCGCCGCGACGACGCTCGGGACCGCCTCCTGCATGTGCTCGGCGGCCTCGCGCGGATGGATGCCGCCGCTCTCGGGCTCGTACGCCTCGGAGTGGATGCGGAAGTCGTCGCGCGCACCGTCGTACACCGCGGCGCTCGCGCACCACGCCGTCCCCTCGATACCGAGCACGCGAACCGGCTCGCCGTCCCGCGTCACGCCGCCGTCCGCTACCTCCCCTGCGTCGGCCATCTACTTGCTCTGGACTCGGCCACCCAGCGAGAAGACGACTTCGGTCCGCGACCGCCGGCGCTCCAGGGAGCCAGGCGCGCGCGACGACGCCGGCGCTCCAGGGAGCCAGGCGCGCGCGACGACGCCGGCGCTCCAGGGAGCCAGGCGCGCGCGACGACGCCGTCGCTGGTCGAGCGTGGCGTCGAAAGAACGGTACGCGGGTACTTGCTGCGGCGCTACTGCCACTCGGTGTAACTGCACTTGCCGCAGTGCAGTCGGTCGCCGTAGTCGCCGAGGAACGTGTCGCCGCAGCGCGGGCACTGTTCGCGCGTGTGCTCGCCGTCGTCGTCGTAGAACTCGTGTGCGGGCATGCTATCAGGCCTCCTCCGCTTCCGCGTCCTCGCCGGTGATGGCGTTCCGGTCGAGCATGTGTTCCTGTTCGACGTCCTGGGCGTCCTCGGCCGTCTCGTAGACCTTCGCGTAGCCGACGGTCTTGCGCATCCCGAACTTCGTGTCGAGTTCGCGGACGACGACCTCGTCGGCGTCCTTGTTCAGCTTCGCCGCGAGGCTGTCGCGGACGGAGAGGCGCGAGGGCGTGGCTTCGTCGTGGACGACTTCGAACGTGACGTCCGTGCGGTGCAACATCGGGTTGTCCTCTTCAGAGAGGATTTCGACGTCCATGGTATCTCAGTTACCGTAACTACCCCTCGAAACCCCTAAAAGAATTTCGAAGTGCCCAACCGACCCCACCGGACAGATACCTTATTTATTCAAGGTCGAGTACCATTGCCATTGGATTTATCACACTCGGGGAGAGTCCCCGGGTATGTTCGGTATACTGCGGCGTGTCGTCCCGGACGCCATCCGGCGACGCTACGCACTCAAGTTCGGTATCGTCATGCTCTGTCTCGGCGTGGTCGTCGCCGGCATCGGTGTCGCCGCGACCACACAGGTACAGAACGAGGTCCAGAACGGCGCGAAGGCGGAGTACGAACAGGTCGCGAGACAGGAGTCCGCGAAGCTCGCAACCTGGAACGAACGCAACCTCCAGCTCGCGACCCACCTCTCCGGGACCCTCGCCGTGCGGCAAGGCGACGGCGACGCGATCGACGCGCTGTTCCAGAACCGCACCGACAGACCAGGGATCTACCGCATCGACTACGTCGACCTCCAAGCTGGCGAGGTCGTCGTGTCGACGCGGCGCGCCGAGGGTCGGTCGCTGTCCGAACTCGACGTCGAGGACGCCGACCGCCTGCGGCGCGTCGCGACGAGCGACGGCGGCGGGTTCTACGGCGCCTACGAGCGCAACAGCGTGGAGGCGATGACGTACGCCGCGGCGACGCCGGACGGCGACCACGCCGTCCTCGTGACGATGGACGCCGGCACGGTCGCGACGGACCTCGATGGTGCGACGGAGAACGGCGCGGTCGCCGTCATCGACCCCGAGAAGCGCATCGTGTTCGACAGCGAATCCGAGGAGGGAACGGGCAAGTTCCTCTCGACGTACGAGACGGGACGCGCGGACCAGTACGTCCAGGCGCGGTCCGAGTCCGCCGGGTTCTCGCAGTCGCTCGTCACGGGGCCGGCGTCGGGCGTGCTCGTCGGCGACGACGGCTACGGGCTGCCCCAGGAGACGTACCTCGCCGGGTACTCGCCCGTCGAGGGCACCGACTGGGTCGTGGTCGTGCACGAGCCGACCGGGACCGCGTTCGGGTTCGTGAAGGACGTCCAGCAGTACGGGCTGCTCGTCACGGGCGGCATCGTCGTC
Source organism: Halorubellus litoreus (assembly GCF_037081675.1). Taxonomy (GTDB): domain Archaea; phylum Halobacteriota; class Halobacteria; order Halobacteriales; family Natrialbaceae; genus Halorubellus; species Halorubellus litoreus. Next base: position 738,759 of record NZ_JAZAQL010000001.1, read on the forward strand.
CTCATCGGCCTCGTCGGGCTCGTGCTCGGTCGGAACACCGTCCGGTCGGTCGACGACCTCCGCCGGAAGGCCGGCCGCATGGAGGACGGCGACCTGAACGTGGACTTCGACACGCACCGGATCGACGCCATCGGCCAGCTGTACGTCGGGTTCGCGTCGATGCGGGACGCGCTCCGCGACCAGATACGGGAGGCCCAGGAGGCGCGCGAGGCCGCCGAGGCGGCGCGCGCGGAAGCCGAAGAGATGAACGAGCATCTGGAGCAGAAGGCCGACGAGTACAGCGCGGTCATGCAGGCGTGCGCCGACGGCGACCTCACCGAGCGGATGCGTCCGGAGTCCGAGAGCGCGGCGATGCGGTCCATCGCCGTCGAGTTCAACGAGATGGTCGCCGAGATCGAGGCGACGACCGCGGAGGTGAAGGCGTTCGCGAGCGAGGTCGCGACCGCCAGCGAGGAGGTCACCGCCTCCAGCGAGGAGGTGCGTTCGGCGAGCCAGCAGGTCACGGAGTCCATCCAGGAGATCTCCGATGGCGCGGAACGCCAGAACGAGAGCCTGCAGTCCGTCAGCGGCGAGATGGAGCAGCTGTCGACGACCACCGAGGAGATCGCGGCGTCCTCGAACGAGGTCGCGGACATCGCGGAACGAACCGCACAGACGGGACGCGAGGGCCGGGAGGCCGCCGAGGCAGCCATCGAGGGGATGGCGGAGCTGGAGAGCGAGTCCGAGAGCGCGGTCGCGGCCATCGAGGACCTCGAGAACGAGATGAGCGAGATCGACGAACTCATCGAGTTCATCGGCGACATCGCGAAGGAGACGAACATGCTCGCGCTGAACGCGAACATCGAGGCGTCTCGCGGGTCGGCGGAGGCGAGCGGTGACGGCGACGAAGGGTTCGCGGTGGTCGCGCAGGAGGTCAAGGAGCTCGCGAGCGAGACGAAGGACGCCGCCGAGGACATCGAGGCGCGCCTGGAGCGCATCCAGGACCAGACCGAGCACACCGCGGGCGAGGTCCAGCAGACCGCGGACCGCGTCGCCGAGCACACCCAGAGCGTGCGGGACGCGGCCGGGGCGCTCGACGAGATCGCGGAGTACGCGGCGGAGACGAACGACGGCGTCCAGGAGATATCCGCGGCGACCGAACAGCAGGCGGCGAGCACCGAGGAGGTCGTCGCGATGGTCGACGACGCCGCCACCATCTCAGAGGAGACCACCGCGGAATCCGAGAACGTCGCCGCCGCCGCCGAGGAGCAGACCACCGCACTCACGGAGGTGTCGAACTCGGCGAGTTCGCTGAGCGAGCAGGCGTCGCAGCTCTCGGCGGCGCTCGACCGGTTCGACACCGCCGCAGCACCCGAGGACGACGTCGCGTTCGACGAGGAGACGGTTGCGAGCGCGTTCGAAGAGCACGCGGAGGGCCAGGCGCGACCGGGTGACGAGCCGGCCGGAGAGCTCGGCGAGCCCGAGTTCGACGCGTTCGACGGCGAAGCCCCCGGAGATGCGTCGTCGGAGGACTCGAGCGCGAGCGCCACGCCCGATTCCAGCGGCACGAGCGACACCGACGGCGACGCGTCGGCCGACACCGACGGCTCGCCCGACGGCGACGAGTCCGACGACGGCGACGAGTCGCTCACGTTCGACGACTGACGGCGCAGTCGCGTCCCTTCACCTCGTTCTTCGCGGTCGAGCGACCGACGCCTCCACGGGCGCGACCGGCCCGACGACGCCGTCGCTAGCCGAGTCCGCGAACTTCGAAGAACCGCCCTCGGTCAGGCGTCGTCGACCGCCGCCCAGAACGCGTCCTGGTCGCCGTCCATGCGCTCGAGGAGCGCACGGAACTCCGCTTTCGTCTCCTCGGTCACGGGCACGTGCACCATCCCCGCGTCGGGCTGGCCGTACACGACGCTCGCCCCGACCGGCGCCACCATCACCGCGGGCAGCACCGCGAGGTCCTCCTCGCCGTCGACGAACACCGTCGTCGGCTCGGCGGCCGCGACCGCGTCACCGAGCGCGCGAACGAGCGCCGCCGAGAGCGCGCCAGCCGGGTTCGCGACCGTCACGTCCGGGTGTACGACCGCGTCGCGGACCGCGTCGTCGACGACCTCGCGCTTCGTGTGCTCGTCGACGACCGCCACGTCCGGCTCCCGGCCCGCCTGCAGGAAGTGATACGTCACGATGTCACCCACCGCGACGAGCGGCCCGTCGACGTCCGCCAGGAGCGCCTCGGCGTCCGTCTCCACGGGCCCGAACGGCTCCTTGAACGCCGACCGCAACGACTCCGGGAGCGTCAACAGCACGTCCGCTTGGCCCGCGGTCTCGTCCGCACCGTCCCCGTCGCCCGCACTCTCGTCCGCACCGTCGTCCACGCCAGTCACGTTACCGGACCTTCAACGCGTACGCGCCCGCTTCCGTGACCTCCATCTCCTCCGCGATCATCGAGGTCTCCGGGTGCGCGATGACGACGTAGCCCGCCCAGTCCTCCGACAGCGACGTCGACCCACAGCTCGGACACTGGTTCGCGTCCGGGTCGACGACGCGATGGCACTCGCGGCAGACGAGGCGATCGTTCGCCATCTAATCACCCGCCTCCGCCTCGCGACCCTGCCGGTCCTCGGCCAACCAGCCGTGCTTCCCGAGCCCCGGCTGCTTCGCCGTGAGCCCGATCTTGGAGTCGCGCGGATTCCGTTCGTCGATGCTCTTCGTCACGATACGCGCTCGAATCGCGTCCTCGACGCCGAGCGTGCGATTCGACTCGCTGGACGCGAGCTGCTGGTTCTCGCCGTCGTACGCGAGGTACTCGTCGCTGATCTGGGAGACGTGCAGCAGGCCGTCGACCGGCCCGATGCCGACGAACGCCCCGAACTCCACGACCTCCACGACCGTCCCGTCGACGACCTCCTGCATCTGCGGGTCGAACGTCACCGCGTCGAACTCCGCCTCGTAGTACACGCCCGGGCGGTTCGGCAACACCGCACCCGTCCCGATGTCGTGAACGTTCACGACCGAGACGACGCTCCCAACGTCTTCGTCCATTCGCCCCTCGAGCTTGTCCTGTAGGAGTCGCTTGACGAGCTCCGGACTGACGTCCGCGAGCTCCTTCGGGGGGACCTCTACCGTATCCTTGAGCCTGACCTTCTTGTACATCGCTATGGTCGAGTGATATCCAGTTTGTTCGTGCCGCGTAATGCTATTACCGGAACGCTCGCGTCCAAGACGCGGTCCCGGAGCGGTTGGTCGTTCGTGACGACGGCGTCGACTCGCCCGTCTTCGGCGAGTTCGACGAGCGCGTCGTCCGCGTACGATTCGGTGGTGTCCACGCGCGTCGTGCGCTCGACGGCGAGGTCGTACCCGACCGACGCCGCAGTGCCCTCCAGCCCGCCGCCGTCGGCGAGCTTCCGGAGTTCCTCGACGACCGCCTCCGGGACGACCGGCTCGGCGTTCTCGACCACTCGGTCGAGTTCGTCGAACAGTCGGACGTCGAGTTCGACCGGCATCATGAGTGCACTGGTGTCGAGCGCCACGCGCATCGGTCCGTCACCCGTCGAGGGTCCCGACGCCGATGAGCCGCCAGCGCGCACCGACGCGACGGTTGATGGCTATCTTCGCGCCCGTCTCCGAGCAGACGGGGCGTTTGAGGTTCACTTCGCACTCGCCGTCGCGCGCGGACGTGACCGCACCGACCGTGGTGGCGGTGCCGACGGTGAGCATGAGCGGTTCACCGGTGTTGATGGGTTCGACCTCGGTCATGTCGTCGCCGACGACGCGGTCGAGCAAGTCGACCGACATCGTGAACGAGTCCCAGACCGGCGGGAGCGAACCGGGCGCGCCCGCGAGCTGGCCGGCGAGCGCGTCACCCTTCGTGAGCGCCGGGTCGAGGCCGGTGCCGACGCCGAGCAGGCCACCGGGCGAGACCTCGTCGACGCTCGTTCCGCCCGCCTGCAGCGAGCGAATCGAGGTCTCGATGGGGCGGTACTCGGTCTGCCCGCCCTCCTCGACCTCGCGACCGGGCTTGATCTCGATCTCGTCCTCGGGCTCGAAGCGCCCGCGGACGAGACTCCCGCCGACGACGCCACCGAGGAGGTCCTCCCACGTGGTGCCGGGGCGGTTGATGTCGAAGCTCCGCGCGCAGTGCAGGAGCGGGTCCGCGTCCGGGTCGCGTTCCGGCGTCGGAATCTCGCGCTCGACCGTCTCGATGAGGACGTCCGTGTTGACGTCCTGCTGCGCGCTGATGGGGACGACGGGGGCGCCTTCGGCGACGGTACCCTCGACGAACTCCTGGATCTGCTCGTAGTTGTCGCGCGCTCGCTCCGCGTCGACGAGGTCGACCTTGTTCTGCGCGATGACGATGTTCTCGATCCCGATGATGTCGAGCGCCATCAGGTGCTCTTCGGTCTGTGCTTGCGGGACGTCCTCGGTCGCGGAGACGACGAGGACGGCGCCGTCCATGATCGCGGCGCCGGAGAGCATCGTCGCCATCAGCGTCTCGTGACCGGGGGCGTCCACGAACGAGACGGTGCGGAGGACGTCGGTCTCGACGTCGTGCTCGGGGCAGGTCTCCTCGACGGTGAACGCTTCGGTGTCGTCGCACTCCGGGCATTTGCGGAACGTCGCGTCCGCGTACCCGAGTCGGATGGAGATACCGCGCTTCATCTCCTCGGAGTGCTGGTCGGTCCACTCGCCACTGAGCGCCTGCACGAGCGTCGTCTTGCCGTGGTCGACGTGGCCGACGAGTCCGATGTTCACCTCCGGTTGTCGGTGTGTTCCTGACATCTTCAAAGAGGAATCTTGGATACGACTACCCTTGTGCGCTTGATAAACCCACCGTTCCTGATTTCGCGCGCGAGGCGCCGCGGCGCCGGTAGCGTCGGGTTACGTGCACCGCCGCGTGGGACGCAACCGGCGCTGGGCCGCGAATCGACTCCACGCCCGACCAGAGAGGATTCGGACCCCTTACACGCCGAACCAGGCGGCGATGCCGAGCGTGGTGACGGCGGCGAGCAGGAGTTGGAGTGGCGCGCCGACGCGAGCGTAGTCGGTGAACTTGTAGCCGCCGGGGCCGTACACCATGAGGTTCGTCTGGTAGCCGATGGGCGTCATGAACGCGGTCGGTCCTGCGAACGTGACGGCGAGCAGGAACGCGAACGGGTCGTGACCGAGGTCGACGGCGGTGCGGGCCGCGATGGGCCCGAGGAGGACGATGCTGGCGACGGGCGTGATGACGTTCGCGAGCAGGCCGGTGAGGAGGTGGAAGGCGGCGAGGATGATGAGGACGTGGAGGCCGCCGATGCCGGCGCCGACGGTCTCGGCGATCCAGGCGGCGCCGCCGGTCGCGTCGAGTGCGGTCGCGAGCGGGAGGACGCCCGCGAGGAGGAAGATGACGTTCCAGGAGACGGCGTCGTAGCCGGCGGCGGAATCGAGCGTGCGGGTGACGAACGCGAGCAGGCAGCCGGCGAGTGCGGTGAGGTAGATGGGGAACGGCGTGAGTGCGGCGGCGAGGACGGCGCCAGCGAGTGCGAGGAGTGCGAGCGGCGTCTTCGGGTCGAGGTCGGGGAGGTCGCGAGCGAACGCGTCCGCGAACAGGCCCTTGGTGACGAGGAGGCTCCCGCGGTCCTGGAGGTGGTCGGCGGCGCCGCCGCTCGCGTGCATGAGGAGGGTGTCGCCGGCGCGGAGTTCGGCGTCTCGCAGGCTTTCGTGGCGGACGTCGCTGCCGCGGCGGATGGCGATGACGGTCGCGTCGAAGCGGTTCCGGAACCCGATGTCGAGCGGGGTGCGGCCGACGAACGTCGAGTCGTTGGGGACGACGGCCTCGTAGAGCGTGCTCGCGGTCCACGGGGCGGCGAGGTCTTCGGCTTCGACGACCTCGCGCGGGAGTTCGCGGAGGCCGTACTCGGTCGTGAACCGGTTGCGTTCCTGGCGGCTTCCCTGGAGCGTGAGGACGTCCCCGGGTTCGAGTGCGCGGTCGGTCTCGGCGGCGACGACGACCTCGCCGTCGCGTTCGAACTGGAGGACGTCGACGTGCGATTCGAGGTCGCCGAAGCGTTCGTCGACCTGCATGCCGACGAGCGCGGAGTCCTCGCGGACGACGGCGACGCCGAGGTAGCGTTCGAGCTCGTAGACGTCGACGAGGTCCTCGGTCGGTTCGATGCGTTCGGGGACGATGCGACGGCCGACGGTGAGGAGGTACGTGCCGCCGACCGCGCAGACGAGGAGGCCGACGGGCGTGAGTTCGAACATCCCGATGGGGCCGTGGTCCATGACACCGGCGGCGGTGAGGTCGGTGGCGATGTCGCTCGCGAGGACGTTCCCGGCGGTCCCGACGAGGGTGAGCGTGCCGCCGAACATGCTCGCGTAGCTGAGCGGAATGAGGAGCTTCGACGGGGAGAGGTGGGCGTCCTCGGCGAGGTCGGTTATCATCGGGATGAAGACGGCGACGACGGGCGTGTTGTTCACGAAGCCGGCGAGCGGCATGGTGGCGGCGATGGTGGCGAGGAGCGTTCGGCGTTCGTCGCCGCGCGTCCAGCGCGCCATGAGGACGCCGAGGTAGTCGACGAGCCCGCTGCGTTGGACGGCTTCGCTGAGGACGTACATCGCGAGGATGGTGAGGACGGCGGGGCTCGCGAACCCGGCGACGGCTTGCTCGGGCGTGACGCGCGTCCACGGTTCGAGCAGCGCGAGGGAGACGAGGATGCCGAGGGCGGTGACGTCGGGTGGGACGACCTCGGTGACGAACGCGAGGAGCGCGAGCGCGACGACGACGAACACGACGAGGGTGCCCGTGCTGAGAGCGGCCATTGCCGTCGGGTTCGCGGGGGTGCGTGATATAAGTCGGCGTCGGCTGGATTCACCGACGGGTCGGCGTCTGTCCCACTCCCCCGGAGTTGATGACAGATTTCCTACCAAAGCTCGTTTTAGCGAACGTTTAGGGCCGATGCGGTCGGATTCGTTCGTATGAGTCGCGCCAGCATCACGGAGTGCGAGGACTGCGTCGAGCCCGCGGAGGCGTTCTCGGTCGTGGGGAACGAGACGCGCCTCGCCATCCTCGAGGCGCTCTGGCAGGCGGATGCGGACGTCGTCCGGTTCTCGCGACTTCGCGAGGCGGTCGGCGTCCGCGATAGCGCGCAGTTCAACTATCACCTCCAGGAGCTCGTCGGGCAGTTCGTCGCGGGCGGCGACGACGGCTACGAGCTGAAGTACGCGGGCAAGGCGGTGGTTCGCGCGCTCCTGGCGGGCGAGTTCACGCACGACCCTGAGTGGGAGGCGTTCGAGATCGACGGCGAGTGCGTCGCGTGCGGGGCGACGCTCGTCGCCGAGTACGTCGACGAGACCATCTGCGTCTCGTGTCCGGACTGCGGGCACGCCCACGGCGAGTACGCGTTCCCGCCGGGCGGGCTCACGGACCGGTCGCGCGAGGAGGTGATGGCGGCGTTCGACCAGCGCGTCCGCCACCTGCACTGTCTCGCCGCGGACGGCGTCTGTCCGGAGTGCAACGGCCGGATGCACAGCGAGGTGGAGCGCGGCGGCGACTGCTGTCTGGGCGCGGACCTCCGCGTCGAGCACGAGTGCGCGCAGTGCGGGCACTCGCTGTGTTCGGCGGTCGGGCTCGTCCTCCTCGACCAGAGCGACGTCGTGACGTTCCACCGCGAGCACGGCGTCGACCTGAACGCGACGCCGTACTGGCAGCTCCCGTGGTGCGTCTCCGACCACCACACGACCGTCGAACGCGAGGACCCGCTGCGGGTCGCGGTGGACGTGCCGCTCGACGACGAGACGCTCCGCGTCGCGCTCGACGCGGACCTGCAGGTGGTGGACGTGGAGCGACACTGACGACCGCGAGCGAACCGTTTAGGTGGGTGTAGAGGTATCTGTCGGAGTCTTCTCGCCCGACCTCGTCTCCGTCACGCGGTTCTCTCCCAACGCTCTTATCGTCCTACCTTGGAACGACGCCACATTACCGAACGGCCGTGACGAGTTCGCGTCCCCGGATGCGAACCTGTCGGGGTCCGCACCTCACGCTCGCATAACTAATCTCGCTGCTCGCCTCGAGGACCGTAGCGCACCGAGCACGAGCGACGGGAGCGCAAAAGAGAGACAGACGACAATGGCAACAAAGACCGGTCAGGAGTCGAACGAACGGATTGCGCGACGATACCCCGAAGAGGTCGTGACGAAGGGCGACATCGACCTCATCGACGAACTCTGCACTGTGGACGTCCTCGACCACAGCCCGCTGGGCGAGCTGCAGGGGCATCAAGAGTTGAAGAATCAGATCGAGATGCTTCGAGGCGGGTTCAGTGACTTCAGTGCGAGCGTGGACGAGGTCATCGCCGAGGGCGATCTCGTCGCGATGCGCGTGACGCTGCGCGGAACGCACGACGGCGAGTTCATGGGGACCGAGGCGACGGGCAAGTCGTTTGAGGTGCCGAACATGATATTCACTCGCGTCGAGAACGGACAGATCGCGGAGCGGTGGGTCGTCCCGGACATGTTCGGGATGCTCACGCAGATCGGTGTCGTGGAGCGACCGACGGCGTAACGCTCTTCGGGGACGCCGGTAGCGACCCGAGCAGTTGTTTTGCGGTGTGTTGGTGGCCGGTGAGTCAGACTTGGGTCCCGTACTGAACGAGATTTCAGTACGAACGCCTACAGAAATGTAATTCAGATTACCCTTATGGTGTCGTGGGCTGTAGGTAGAAGTGAAGATGAACTCCCACCACCACTCCCAGAACGGCCGCAACGCACTCGACGTCCCCAGCCCGGTCGCCCCCTCCGGCCTCGAACTACTCGGTCGCGTCGCCGCACTCGTCGTCGCCGCACTCGCCGTCCTCGCCGGCCTCGCGGTCCTCGCCGCGAACGTCCCCGCCGTCGCCGTCGTCCTCGGGATGCTCGCCGCCGCCGCACTCGTCGTCGCCGTCGTCGCCCTCCCCGTCGCGTTCGTCGCCGCCGTCGGCGCCAGCCTGTAGATCACACCCCTGGCTCCCCTTCCCGTCCCACACATTGATACGCCCGTTCAGCGAACGCAAGAGCGTGTACGACGCAGTCGTGTTCGACGTCGACGGAGTGATCCTTCGACGCCATCCCGACTACCCGTCCGTCTATCGCGACGCGGTCCGCGACGCCTTCCGCGCGTTCGACGTCGACCCGTCGCCCGAGGACGTCGAGTCGTTCTTCGGTGGCGCCAGCAAGTCCCTCGCCGAGATGCGGGCGACGTGCGACCGCCACGACATCGACCTCGAAACGTTCTGGCCGGAACGCGAACGCCGATCCGCGGCCCTCCAGCGGCGCATGATCGAGCGCGGCGACCGGGTCCTCTACGACGACGTGAGCGTGCTGTCGACGCTCGCTGAAACGCACGCCCTCGGATTCGTCTCCAGCAACCAGCACGAGACCATCGAGTTCGTCGTCGAGCACTTCGACCTCGCAGACGACCTCGAGACGTTCCACGGCCGGCGACCGACCGTCGACGGCTTCGAGCGAACGAAACCCGACACCCACTACCTCGACGCCGCGCTCGACGACCTCGAGACGCGCGACGCGCTCTACGTCGGCGACGGCGGACACGACGTCGTCGCAGCACACCGAGCGGGGCTCGACAGCGCGTTCGTGTGGCGCGACCACCGCGACGGCTACGACCTCCCGGAATCACCGACCCACGAGGTCGACCGCCTGACCGACCTCCTCGACGTGATATAGCGCGCCCGACCGCGTCCCGTGCGACCGTCCGACGCGACGACGCTCTCCTGCGCGACCGACCACCGTGGACGCCGTCCCCCGTGGCGAGCGCGACGCTTTTGCCCTCCCGAGCCGTGCCTTCGACCGTGTCCGAGTACGGGTTCGAACTGTCGCTGTGCGCGCACCTGGAGCGCGAGCGAACCGGCGTGCTCGCGCGCCAGCTCGGCGGCGGCGTCCACGCCCCCGGGAACCGCGTGCTCGACGTCGTGCACGTCGAACCCGGCCCCAGCTTCGACGAGCGCGCCGCCATCACCGAGCGGCGCATCCCCGACCCCGCCATCCGCGGGCCCGCCGGCCCCGGCCGCGCCCGCCCATGGCGCGGCGCGCTCCCCGACGACCTCCGTGACGAGTCCGCGCGCCGCATCGCGGACGCCTGCGTCGACCGCGGCTTCTTCGAGCGCGAACGCCGCGGGAGCCGCGAGTACCTCCGCCAGACCGCCAGGTATCCCGACGACTGGTTCGGGCGCGTGCTCGCCGTGGAGAACAAACCCGACCTCGGAACGCCCGGCGACCTGGAACGCCAGCTCCGCCTCGACGTCAGTCTCGCGCTCGTCGACGCGGTCGTGCTCGCGACCGAGAGCCACGTCACGGGCGCGCACCTGAACCGTATCCCCGACGCCGTCGGCGTCTGGCGCTACCACCCCGAGTCCGGCGAACTGGACGTCGTCCGCGACCCCCAGCCGCTCGCCGTGGACGACCCGGGCGTCGAGTTGCTGGACGAGCACCCCGCGCGAACCGACGTCGCCGTGGTCGACGCCGCCGAGAAGCGCGGTGCACGCCGTCGGCTCGCCGAGCGCGCGTACGGGAAGGGCTGGCGGACGTTCGCCCTCCCCGACTGCGAGCGCGTCGCGCCCGACGCCGACCCCGTCGCCGACCACGCGACGCTCCCATACTGTACGCACCACGACCGCGTCGTCGACCCCGCCCGCGACTGCGGCACCGACTGCCCCGGGCACCAGCCCGCGGACGCACCCGACGTCGACCTCGACGCCGAACGCGACGCCCACGGCGCCTGGATTCGCGACCCCGACGGCCGCCGGACGCGCCAGAGCGGCCTCGACGCGTTCGAGTGACGGCGAACAGCCTCAACCGCGGCACGCTCGGGGAGCGCGGGCGACCGCAGGCGACCGGAACCGCAACCGTTCTTGACGCGGCGGTTCTTCCATCGGGCATGGTCGCGTTCGAACTCCGGGACGTCGCTGGCGGCTGGGACACCGCCGCCCTCGGCCCCTCGGACCACGTCGAGTTCACCGTGCACGCCGACGACGAATCCGTCGTCCACACGTACGGCTCCTTCCACCAGCTGCTCCGGCTCTACGACTGCGCGAGCCGCGAGCGCACCAGGCACCCGCAGTTCCTCGGGTACGACCTCGCCGAGCGCGGCGACCGCGTGCACGTCGACCTCCACGGCGGCCGCGTCGAGACCACCTACGGCGACCTCGAGACCGCGCTCGAGGCGTTCCTCGCGGACGTCTTCGACGCGCTCGACGCCCACCCGACGCACGGGTCGCGCGACGACCACCTCGCCACCATCGCCGAGCACGACGTCGCACTCGTCGACGTCCGCGCGCTCTACGACGACCTCGCCGGCGGCGACTGACCGGCCACTGCGCACCACGCGTCCGAACGAGCGCCTTTTACTCGCCCGCCGCGAACCACGAGACAATCGTGGACCTGCACGTGCGGTACGAGGGCGACGACGACCCGAAGAAGTGCACGGCGCGCAAGCTCGAGCGCTTCGACCTCGCAGAGCTCCATCGCTCCGACCGCGCGACGCCGTACGGCGTCGTCCTGAACCCGCACGCCGACACCGCACTGTCGCCAGCCGACGCGGACGTATCGAACCTCGTCGCGCTGGACTGCTCGTGGGAGAGCGCCGGCGAAGCGATGTTCAGCCTCCCCGGCGAGCACCGCGCGCTCCCGTTCCTCGTCGCCGCGAACCCCGTGAACTACGGGAACGCCTTCCAGCTCACGACCGTCGAAGCACTCGCTGCCGGCCTCCACATCCTCGGACACCCAGAACACGCCGAGCGTATCCTCGCGAAGTTCACGTGGGGCGAGACGTTCCTCGAACTCAACGCCGAACCCCTCGACCGATACGCCGCCTGCGAGAACTCCACCGAGGTCGTCGCCGTCCAGGACGACTACCTCGTCGACGAAGAGACCGCGGAGTAGCCGCAGCCGCGTCGACGCGACCGCTCAGGCCTCGCGTCGGAGGCGCTGCACGACGAACTCCTGCTCGAGCTTCCCGAGGAACTGCCCGAGTTGCGGGCCCTCCTCCTCGCCGAAGAACAGCTCGTAGCCCGCACCGAAGAAGTCGCCGATCGGTAGTCCGTTGTCCTTCGCCGTCTCGTAGATCTCCCCCTGGATGGCCTCGCCCTCGTGCCCCTCCTCGACGAAGTCCGCGAGGTCGTCGAGCGCGGCCTCGGTCTCCGCGTCGAAGTCGACGTCCGGGAGGTCCTCGAGGACCGTGTAGTTGTACTCGTTGTCCTGCCGGCTCGCCCAGGTGCGGGCTCGCTCGACGCGCTCGAACGCGCGCTCGACGACCGCGTCGCTCGGGTCCTCGGGGAGGTGCCCCTGCTTGACGGCGTGCTCGACGCGCACGTCGTGGTCGGGGAACATCCCGAGGACCGCCGCGAACGTGTACGGAATCCTCGTCGGGCGCTCCTCCGCGGCCGCGTCGGCGGGGGCGGTCCCGGGGTCGAGGTGGTCGACGAGGAACGGGTACACGCGCTCGGCGCGCTCGCGCTCGTCCTCGCTCGCCTCCACCTCGCCGTAGTACACGCTCTCGAAGCGGTCGAACTCGTCGACGAGCTGGTCGAGGTTGGAGAGCGGGAAGTCCCGCGCCTTCTTCGGGTTCTTCGCGAAGAAGAAGCGCAGTACCTCCGGTTCCAGGAGGTCGAGGACGTCGTCGACGAGGACGACGTGCCCTTCGCTCGAACTGAACGGTTCGCCGTCCAGCGTGAACCACTCGTACACCATCGGGACCGGCGGCTCGTTCCCCAGCAGGTTCCGGGCGACGTCGTCGCCGCTCGGCCACGACCCCTCCGCGTGGTCCTTCCCGAACGGCTCGAAGTCGACACCGAGGACCTGCCACTGCGCGGGCCACTCGAGGCGCCACGGGAGCTTGCCCTCGCGGAGCGTCGCCGTGCCCTCGTGCCCGCACCCGGAGATGACCTGGTCGCCGGCTTCCATGTCCGTGCACTCGTAGTCGACCTCGCCGTCGCTCGCGCGGATGGCAGTGACGGTCTCCGTGACCTTCCCGCACTCCGCGCAGATGGGGTTGAACGGGACGTAGTCGTCGTCGACCTTGTCCTGGTACTCGCGGAGGACGTCCCGCGCCTCGTCGACGTGCTCGAGGACGAACCGCGTGACGGCCTCGAAGTCGCCGTCCTCGTAGAGGTCGGTGTTCGAGACGAGTTCGATGGGGACGCCGAGGGCGTCCGCGCCGGACTGGATGAGGTTCGAGAAGTGCGCGCCGTAGGAATCACAGCACCCGAACGGGTCCGGAATCGCGGTGTAGGGATGCCCGAGGTTCCGGCCGAGCGCGCCCGCGTCGACGTCACCGAGGTCGACGAGATTCCCGTCGAGGTCCGCGAGCTTCCGCGGGAGCTTCCGGAGCGGGTCGCGGTCGTCGCTCGTGAACACCTGCCGGACCTCGTAGCCGCGCTCGCGGAGCACTTCCGCGACGAAGTACCCGCGCATCACCTCGTTCATGTTCCCGAGGTGCGGGACGCCCGACGGCGAGATACCGCCCTTGACGACGATGGGCTCGTCGGGGTTGCGGTCGAGAACGACGTCCGCGACGTGGTCCGCCCAGAAGGCGTGCCGGCGGTCCACACCGTCGTCGGCGCTCAGCGTGTACGGACTGATGGCGTCGTCGCTCACGACGCATCACCGCCCGCTACGAGGGGTCGAATCATACGAGAACGTCCGAGCGAGCCGTTCTTAAGGGTTGTCAACTCCCGAAAGCGCCTCGGAGCCGACGAGAACAGCAGGGAGGGAGGAAGGAAGGACTGGAGACGATGGAAGAACTGGAGACGGCGGAGCGGCCGGGGCGCGTTACTCGGCCCAGTACGTGAGCTGGTCGCCGGCGCCGTCGGGAACGACGTCGGTGCCCTCGTGTTCGCCGTAGCGGACGGCGTCGAGGACGCGCTCGGGGTCGGTGCCGTCGAGGACGATGGTGCGGGTGCCGGCGCGCTGGATGATCTTCGCGGCGAGGAGGTCCACGGGCGCGGAGGACCCGGCGTTCATCTCGAGGCCTGCGATGACGTCGACGAGGTCGGCAGCGGAGAGCTCGGGGTACTGTTCGGCGTCGTCGTCCTCGTTCGGGTCCGCGGAGTACACGCCGGGGACCGAGGTGGCGTACACGAGGAGGTCCGCGCCGACGTACTCCGCGACCGCGGCGGACACCGCGTCCGTCGTCTGGGCGGGCGTGACGCCGCCCATCACGCAGACGTCGCCGTTCCGGAGGACCTCGCCCGCCTCCTCGTAGTCGGTGGCGGGCGCGTTGGCGACGCCGTCGCCGAGCGCGGCGATGAGGAGGCGCGCGTTCAGGCGCGTGACGTCGATACCGAGCTGGTCGAGTTCGATCTCGTTCGCGCCGAGGTCGCGGGCCGCACCGATGTACTCGCGGGCGACGCCACCGCCGCCGACGACGGCCGCGACCTGGCATCCGTCGTCGACGAGCGTCCGAACGGCGTCCGCGTACGCCGCCACGCGCGGGGAGTCGAGGTCGGGCGCGAGGACGCTGCCGCCGATGGAGACGACTACCTTCATGTTACACCCGCATACCCCGGTGGCGTTCATAAGGGTTGCCAACTCGCGTGCGACGGACGCCACATTGGTTTGGGTGTGGCCTTTCGTACCGGGAGCGTTCGTGATACGGTGACCCGTGACGGGAGTCCTGCGAGCGGTCGAACGGGCGGTCGCGGCGGCTGACGACCGTCGGCACGCGCCAATGTGGGACGCGCGAGCGGGATTCGTTCGGCGCGTTCGAGAGCGAAAACAGTGGCTTCGGACCCGATAGCTCGCATTACGCAAACATCTCCGGAACCGCAGTAGGTTCGAGTTTAGAAGCGTTAGAAGCGGTTCTAAAACGTCTAAGCGTCTCTGAGGACTTTGTGAAAGGAGAGCGAATCGACGCGAAACGTGAAATGAACACGAGATGACTCGAAAAAACACTAAACGAACCGAAGGGACTGCCCTTTATAACATCCTCCCGGTGATAGCGATGAGCGAGGCGAACTCACAATGAGCGCAACTACCCAACCCTCCACGGACGACGCGCCGAGCAAGGAAGCCCGCCTGACCGAGTACCTGCGCGAGAAGGCCGCGGACGGCGAGATGTACTTCAAGTCGAAGTTCATCGCCGACGAGGTCGGTCTCTCCCCCAAGGAGATCGGTGCGCTGATGGTCAAGCTCACCGACGCCGCAGAGGACCTCGAGATCGAGAAGTGGTCGTACACGAGCGCGACCACGTGGCGCGTCGAACCCGCCTGAGAGGGCGACGCCACGCCGTCCGAGTCGCATCAGTCACTCTCGCGCGGACCTGGTCCCCGCCGGTCCCCGCACCCCTCCCCCACACCAACACCGACTCTCTCACCCACCCGTCCGCCCCGTCGACGACGGCCACTCCCACGGGGCGCCGTGGGTTTTTACGCGACCACGTCATACCGAGGGATAGATGCAGCCCGGTGACCCCGCTCGGTCCGCGAACTCGCCAGCAGGGGGACGGCCGTCGGCACCGCCCGGCGCGCCCGACCCCGCGGCGTTCGACGACCAGTTCCACACGTACGAGACGCAGGTCATCGACGACGAGGTACGGTACTACGGCGAACCGCTCGGGAGCCCCGAGGCGGTCGTGCGCGACATCTGGGAGGTGTTCCACGAGCACGACCACGAGGTCGAGTTGACGGTCGAAGCCGGACGGTACGTCCTCGTCGCGACCGAGCAGTCCTACGGTATCGACGGCGTTCCCTGGAAGAACGTCGCGCTGTTCCTCGCGACGATCGTCACGACGCTGTTCGTGGGCGCGCAGTGGTACCTCATCGACCCGGTCGCGGACCCCTGGAAGGCGGTGACGACCGCGTGGCCGTTCTCCGCGGCCGTGATGGGCGTCCTCATGACCCACGAGCTCGGGCACTACGTCGCGAGCCGGTATCATCGCGTGAACGCGAGCCTCCCGTACTTCATCCCGTTCCCGAGTCTCATCGGGACGATGGGTGCCGTCATCCGGATGAAAGGCCGGATGCCCGACCGGAAGGCCCTGTTCGACATCGGCGCGAGCGGCCCGCTCGCGGGGCTCGCGGCGACGATCGTCGTGACGACCATCGGGTTGTTCCTCCAGCCGATTCCCGTCGACCCGACGATCATCGACGCCGAGGGCACCATCACCATCAGCCTCGGGTTCCCGCCGCTGATGCACGCGCTCTCGTGGATAACCGGCCAGCCGCTCCAGTACGGGCAGGCGCTGAACGTGAACCCGGTCGTCATCGGCGGCTGGGTGGGTGCGTTCGTCACCGTCCTGAACCTCATCCCGGTCGGCCAGCTCGACGGCGGGCACATCACGCGCGCCGTCTTCGGCGAGAACCAGTCGACGCTCGCCGCCGTCGTCCCCGTCGGCCTGTTCGGGCTCGCGGGCTACCTCCACTACTTCGAGGACATCGCGTTCCAGGCGGTCGCCGTCTGGGTGTTCTGGGGCGTGCTCGCGCTCGTCGTCGGACGCGCCGGCACCGCCGAACCGGTTCGCGACGAACCGCTGGATTCGCGGCGGCTCGCGCTCGCCGCGCTCACGTTCGTCCTCGGCGCCGCGTGCTTCATGCCGGTCCCGGTGCTCGTCTCGACGACGTGACCGCGAGCCGTCGGTCGCGTTCGTCCGCGAGTCGCGTGCGTCGACTCGCGTTCGGGTGACGGTTAGTCGCCGTGCGTGAACCCGCGGTCTGGGAGTGCGTCCCCGCCGACAGTGACGGCGCCGTCGCTCGAGGCGGCTGCGGTGTCACCGGTGACGTCACCGACGACGGTGAGCTCGACCGGGCACGCGTCGCGTGCGGTCGCGATCTCGTCATCGGGGAGCGTGCAGACGAGTTCGAAGTCCTCGCCGAAGAAGACGGTCATCTCGCGAGCGTCCGCGTCGTCGGTCGCGTAGTCGGCGACCGCGTCGACCGCGGGGACGGCGGCTTCGTCGACGTCGATCGTGCAGTCGCTCGCGGCGGCGAGCTGGTGCAGTGACCGTGCGAGGCCGTCGCTGGAGTCCATCATCGCGGTCGCGTACGGGGCGAGGGCGCGACCGGCGGCGACCCGGGGCGTGAACTGGAAGAGGTCGTTCGCGCGGTCGACGTCGCCCGCGTCGAACGCGCGGAGCGCCGCTGCCGAGCGACCGAGTCCGCCAGTGACGCAGACGACGTCGTCCGCGGTGGCGCCGGCGCGGGTGACGGGGTCGTCGGTCTCGCCGAGCGCCGTCGACGCGACCGTGAACTCGTCGTGGCCGTCGAGGTCGCCGCCGACGTACTCCGCGTCGACGCGCTCGCAGACGTCGCGAGCGCCCGAGAGGAACGCCTCGAGGTCCGCAGCGTCGAACGCCGGTGCACCGTACACCGCGACGGCAGCGGTCGCCTCCGCGCCCATCGCAGCGACGTCCGAGAGCGACGCACCGACCGCTCGCCAGCCCGCCGTGTACCGCGTCGTCCCCGCCGGGAAGTCCGTCGACTCGTGGAGCATGTCCGTCGTCACCACCGTCCCGTCGACGACCGCGGCGTCGTCCCCGGCGCGCCCGACCAGGCCGCCGACCAGGTCGAGTGCCGCCCGTTCGTCCATGCCCTCGAATTGCGGTCGAATCGACAAAAGCGACGCGATACCGAGCCCCCGTCCCGCTAGCTCCCGCCCCACGCTGCCGGATCCGTCCCGACACCACCGACTCAATCACGGCGTCACCGGTAGCCGTCGCGGCCGCCGACGGCCGCCCCGCGCCATCGTTACGAGGCGGTGGGTTCAAACAGGGTGCGGTCGTCGGGTCGTGTATGTTCGAGGACGTCGACGGTCGCGCCATCGCCGCCGGATTCCTCGGCGCGGCCCTGGTCCTCCTCGCGCTCCTGTGGTTCGTCGGCGTGGACGAGGTGCTCACGCGAGTGACGAACGCACCGCCGAGCGTGCTCGCACTCATCGTCGCCGCCGCCGTCTGCTGGCTCGCGTCGTGGGGGCTCGCGCTCCGCGCCGTCCTCGCGAGCCTCGGCCTCTCGCTGTCGCGGATCCAGTCGTTCGTCGTGTTCTCCGCGGCGACGTTCGCGAACAACGTCACGCCGTTCGGGCAGGCCGGCGGCGAACCCGTGAGCGCGCTGTTCATCTCGCGCGAAGCCGACACCGAGTACGAGACCGCGCTCGCCGCCATCGCGAGCGTCGACGGCCTGAACTTCGTTCCCTCCATCGGGTTCGCGTTACTCGCAGTCGGGTACTACGCGGTCACCATCGCGTTCAACGACCGGCTCGTGTTCGTCGCCACCGCCGTCGCCGCGCTCGCCGTCGCGCTCGCCGTCGCCGCCGTCCTCGGGTGGCGGAACCGGTACGCGATAGAGCACCGGCTCGTCCGCGGGCTCGCCCCCATCCTCGGGCGCGTGACCGCACGACTCCCCGTCGTCTCACGCGTCAAGGTCGACGTCATCGAGCGCCGCATCGAGGGGTTCTTCCACGCCATCGAGCGCGTCGCGACCGACCGCCGGAACCTCGCGAGCGCGCTCAGCCTGTCCGCGCTCGGCTGGGCGTTCTCCATCACGTCGCTGTCGCTGTCGCTGTACGCGGTCAGTGACGTCGCAGCCGTGAGCGTCGTCGCCGCCGCGATGCTCGCCATCCCCCTCGGCAGTCTCGCCGGCGTCACCCCGCTCCCCGGCGGCCTCGGCGGCATCGAAGCCGTCCTCATCTTCGTCCTGACGCCCGTCCTCCCGGCGCTGGGGAGCGGTGCCGTCGCCGCCGCCGTCCTCCTGCATCGCGCCGCGACGTACTGGCTCCCGCTGCTCGTCGGCGGCGGCTCCGTCGCCGCGCTCTCCGCACGAGCCGAGTAGCACCGCGTCTCGCGGTCGTTCACCGCCGAACACGCCGGATTCGAGCGCGTGGACGCGGCTATCGAATACGATGGACTTTTAGGCAGCGCGGGGGTACGAACCGGCAATGACGACGATGTACGACGTCCCGGCGGACGCGCTCATCGAAGCGCTCGCCGACGACCTCTCGGACCGACTCGAGGAACCGGAGTGGATGATCGTGACGAAGACCGGCAACAGCAAGGAGCTGCCGCCCGAACAGGACGACTTCTGGGCGACCCGCGGCGCCAGCCTCCTCCGGAAGGTCGCGGACAACGAACCGATCGGTATCGAGCGCCTGTCGACGATGTACGGCGGCTCGAAGGCGGGTACGAACCGCTACGGCGTCTCCGGCACGCACCGCGAGGACGGCTCGAAGAAGGTCATCCGGACGCTCCTCCAGCAGCTCGAGGACGAGGACCTCATCCAGACGCGCGAGGGCCAGGGTCGCGCCATCACCCCCGAGGGTCGCAGTCTCCTCGACGACACGGCCGGCGAGGTCATGCATGATCTCGACCGCCCGGAACTCGAGAAGTACGCGTAAGCACGTCGACGAATCGGGGCGCGCGGTGTCGAGTCCCGAAACCGTTTTTTCGCCGACGCACGAAAGCGTTCGTATGAGCGACAGCCAGGACGACCTCGAGAAGCTACGCGAGGAGAAGATGCAGGAGCTCCGCGAGCGAAAGCAGGCTCAAGAGGGCGACAGCGAGGCCCAGGAGGCCCGCCAGCAGGAGGCCGAGGCCCAGAAGAAGGCGTTGCTCCGCCAGCACCTCACTGACGGGGCGCGAAAGCGCCTGAACTCGGTGAAGATGAGCAAGCCCGACTTCGGCGAGCAGGCCGAACAGCAGATTCTCGCGCTCGCACAGCGCGGCCAGATCGGGGGGAAGATCGACGAGGAGAAGATGAAGGCGCTCCTGAAGGAACTCAAGCCCGACGAGAAGAGCTTCAACGTGCGTCGGCGGTAGATGGAGCTGGGGTTGCTCTACAGCGGTGGGAAGGATTCGACGCTCGCCGCACTGTTGCTCGACGACTTCTACGACGTGACGCTCGTCACCGGGCACTTCGGCGTGACCGACGACTGGGAGCACGCGAAGGCGGCAGCGGAGTCGGTCGGGTTCGCGCACGAACGCATCGAGCTCGACGAGGCCGCGGCGCAGGATGCGGTCGAGAAGATGGTCGCTGACGGGTTCCCGCGGAACGGCATCCAGGCGGTCCACGAGCACGCGCTCGAGCGACTGGCCGCGGAGGGGTTCGACGCGATCGCGGACGGGACGCGCCGCGACGACCGCGTGCCGACGGTGTCGCGCGCGCAAGCGCAGAGCCTCGAGGACCGCCACGACGTGGACTACATCTCGCCGCTATCGGGGTTCGGGCGTGGTGCGGTCGACCGGCTCGTCGACTCGGCACTCTCGGTGACCGTCGGGCCGAGCGAGTCGATTCCGCGCGCGGACTACGAGGCGGAGTTACGCGCCTTGCTCCGCGAGGAACACGGCGAGAGCGCGGTCGCCGACGTGTTCCCGGCGCACGACCAGACGTACGTCGAAGGGCCGCGGTAGGGCGTCGTTCGGCGCGCACTCGGCGCACGCTCGGGTTCGTGGTGTGCGTCGGCAAGCGAAAGGTTGGAGGGACGGACTCGCGAAGCCTCGGGTATGTATGATGGACTGAAGGGGTTCAAGGACTTCTATCCCCGCGAGATGGCCGCCCACAGGGAGGTCATCGATACCGTCGAAGGGGCGGCCCGGCGATACGGGTTCCGGGAGGTAGAGACCCCGCGACTCGAGCGCGCGGAGATGTGGACGGACAAGTCCGGTGACGAGATCGTCGACGAGCTGTACGCGTTCGAGGACAAGGGCGGGCGGATGGTGACGCTCGCGCCGGAGTTGACGCCGACGGTCGCGCGGATGGTCGTCGCGAAGCAACAGGCGCTCTCGAAGCCGATCAAGTGGATGTCGACGCGGCCGTTCTGGCGGTACGAGGCCGTCCAGCAGGGACGATTCCGCGAGTTCTACCAGACGAACGTCGACATCTTCGGGTCGAGCGAACCGGACGCGGACGCGGAGATCCTCGCGTTCGCGGCGGACGCACTCGTCGACCTCGGGCTCGACGCAGCGGACTTCGAGTTCCGCGTCAGCCACCGCGACGTGCTCGGAACCGTCCTCTCGGAGTACGGCGACGACGTGGACACGCGCGAGGCGATCCGCGCGGTCGACAAGCGCGCGAAGGTCGAGGAGAACGAGTACCTCGGCCTGCTCGCCGACGCCGGCCTCTCCTACGACGACGCCCGCCAGTTCGACGACCTCCTCGTCGCGGGCGAGGACGACCTCGACGAACTCGTCGCGTTCAGCGACGCCGTCGAACCCGCCGTGGACAACCTCCGCGCGGTCCTCGACGCCGCCGAGGACTTCGGCGTCCGCGAGTACTGCGACCTGTCGCTGACGACCGCTCGCGGCCTCGACTACTACACGGGCGTCGTCTTCGAGTGCTTCGACAGCGCGGGCGAAGTCGGCCGGTCCGTGTTCGGTGGCGGCCGCTACGACGACCTCATCGAGGACTTCGGCGGCCAGCCGACGCCCGCGGTCGGCGTCGCACCCGGCGTGATGAACTCGACGCTCCCCCTCCTCCTGCAGCGCGCGGGCGTCTGGCCCGAGGAGGAACTCTCGACGGACTACTACGTCCTCCAGGTCGGCGACACGCGCCCGGTCGCCGCCAGGGTCGCGCGCGACCTTCGCACCGCGGGGCACGTCGTCGAGACGGACGTCTCCGGGCGAAGCTTCGGCGCCCAGATGGGGTACGCGGACTCCATCAACGCCGACACCGTCGTCATCGTCGGCGAACAGGACCTCGAGAACGACGAGGTCACCATCAAGGACATGGCGTCGGGCGATCAGACGACCGCACCCGTCGACGACTTCCCCGGCGACCGCGAGAAGCCGACGTACGACGACTACGCGTAAACTACCCCACCCTACTCGCTCACGGCGTCGCCGTCCGCTTCGTCGAGCGCCTTCCGGCACCGGTAGACGACGGCGGACTGTACCATCTCGCCGGGCGTCCGGAACGCGGTCGTCCGGGAGAGGAACGAGCTCGTGGTCGCGGCCGCGGGGTCGGCGTCGTCGCCGTCGCGTCGCCCGGCGAACGCGGCGTCGACGTTCGAGCGCGTCCACGGGCTCGCGCCGAGGAAGTCCGCGAACGACTCGAACTCCGAGTGCGCCTGGAGGAACGCTGGACTGAGGAGGGTGGCGAGTGCGGCGACGTCGCCGTCCGCGACGCGGTCGGCGAGTTCGGCGCCCTCGCCGAGCGCGTCCGTGAGGGCGTCCAGGTCCGCGTCCGTGTACGGGCCGTCGTCGAGCGCGAGTCGGTCGGCGAGGTTCGCGCCGACGAGGTCGGCGACCTCCTCGCCCGAGTACTCCGTCATGGAACGGTAGTCGGCGGGTGCGCGGGTAAGCGTGTCGCCAACCGACCGCGGCGACACCGGGCGATGGTTCAAGTAGCGAGACGCGGCGACGGTCGGCGTGCCGTGACGACCCATCGCGGGGCGCGCCCGACGACCAGCGCGACGCCAGCGTCCCGCGACGAACGAGCCAGCGCGCTCACCGTCGAGTAGCGGGCGGCGAGCGCGCTCGGCGAGGCGTCGCCAGTCAGCCCCAAGTCGCCTCCGCCCCACCAGCGGCGACGCACTCCTCCGTCGCAGCGGCGCCGTCGTCCGGAGGGCACTTCTCCCCGAGTCGCGTAGCCGTCGGTATGCGTGCGTTCCGCGTCGCGTACGACGGCCGGCCGTACCACGGCTTCCAGCGACAGCCCCAGGTTCCAACGGTCGAGGACGCCATCTTCGACGCGCTCCGCGACCTCGGCGTGCTCGCGAGCGACGCCGACGCACCCGAGGGATACGCGGCCGCGGGCCGCACCGACGCCGGCGTCTCGGCGATAGCGCAGACCGTCGCGTTCGAGTGCCCGGACTGGCTGACGCCACGCGCGTTCAACGGCGAACTTCCCGAGCACGTCCGAGCGTGGGCGAACGCCGACGTCGACGCCGACTTCCACGCGACCCATCACGCCACGAGTCGCGCGTACGACTACCACCTGTACGCGCCGACCGCCGACGCGGACCGGGCAGCAGCGGCGCTCTCGCGAGTCGAGGGCACGCACGACTTCGCGGACCTCACCGCGGCGAGCGACGACGACACCACCCGCACCGTCGAGACCGCGACCGTCGCCCGCGACGGCGACGTCCTCCGCGTGCACGTTCGCGCCGACGGCTTCCTCTGGGAGCTCGTCCGCCGCATCGTCGCGCTCGTCCGGAGCGTCGCAACCGGCGACCGCAGCCTCGACGACGTCGACCGCGCACTCGCCCCTGCTCCGCTCCCCGACCACGAGCGCGTCGGGCCCGCCCCGCCCGAACCGCTCGTGCTCGTCGACGCAACCTATCCCGACGTCGCGTTCGAGCGCGACGACGAAGCAGCGACGAGCGCCACCGCCGTCTTCGAGTCGGCGCACGCCACCGCGGTCTCGCGCGGTCGCGTGACAGCCGCGCTCCGGGACGGTGTCGACGCACCGGCGTCACCGACCGATGCGGACCCGCGCTGAGTCGGCCTGATCACTTCTCGCCGTGGGACGTGATAGCGATTGGACTTATGCCGCTGTCTCCCGTAGCCGTCGTATGGTCGAGTCATCGTCCGCGACGCGTCGGGCGGCACGCGTCGCGGGGCGCGTCATCTACGTGGCGCTCGTCGTCCACGCGCTCTCCGTCGTCCTCACCGCCGACTGGCCCGAAGTGGCAACGCTCGCGTTCCTCCTCGCAGTCTGGTACGACTATCGCGCGTCGATGACCCTCCGCCGCGTCCACCGGCGGGTGTTCGGCCGTGCGGCCGGTCGCTCCGCAAGGTGAGCGTCACGCCTCCCAGTCAGTCGGCCAGATGCCGGCGGCGCGCATCCCGGCGTCGAAGTCCTGATCGACCATCGCGTCCCTGAGTGCGTCCTCGTCGACGCGACCGACCTCCGTATCGGCGATCTCACGCACGAGGAGCGTGGCGAGCATCGCGTGTTCGCGAACGACGCGGGCGTCGGTCTTGTCGAACGTGTCGGCGGCGGTGTGCCCCCAGCCGCGGCCGCGTTCGCCCGAGTCGCTATGCAGTTGGACGGCGGGAACGCGTTCGCGGAGGAACGGCCAGTGGTCGCTCCACGGGTGCGGGTCGGCGTCCGTCCGAACGGGGTGGTCGACGGCGTCGGCGACGGCGTCGACCGCGGTCGCGAGGTCGTCGCTGCCGTGGGGCATCGCGACGAGGTTCCGGTGGCGCCCTGCGCCGTCGACGTTCACGACCGCGTGGACGTCGTCGAGGTCGAGCGCGTCCGCGAGCGCCGCACCGCCGAGGAGGCCGACCTCTTCGGCGCCGACGCCGGCGACGCGGACGCGAGCGTCGAGCGCGTCTGCGGCGTCCAGCCGGCAGAGCGTGCGAGCGACTGCGACGACGACGGCGATGCCGCAGCCGTTGTCGAGTGCACCCTCAGCGACGTCGTGCGCGTCGAAGTGCGCGAGCACGACGACCTCGCGGTCCGCGTCGGCGGGGCCGAGGACGCCATGAACGAACTCGCTCTCGCCGTCGTCTATCGTCGCGTTCACGTCGAGTTCGACCGCCCCATCGCGGTCGGCGTACTCCGCGAGCCACGCGCCCGTTTCCTTCGAGACGCCGACGCCGGGTGCGGCGGCCGGTTCGTCGAACCGGAGCGACCCCGTGGGCGGGAGCTGGCCGTCGATGTGGTTCCGGAACAGGAACGCTTCCGCGCCGGCGTCGATGGCGTGCCCGAACGACTCCATCCGGTGAACGAACCGGCCGTCAGCGGGCGAGTCCGTTCGGGCGAGCGCGATGGCGCCGTCGAGGTCCGCGTCCGCTATCTCGGCGTGCGTGCCGTGGCCGACGTCGACGAGCGGCCCGTCGACGCTCGCGGACGGCGAGTACGGGAGCGCGACGCCTTCGAACGCGCGGTCGACGGGGTCGGTGACGCGGAGCGTCGTCGCGCCGCGCGTCCACACCGTGAGCGGGAACGACTCCCGGTCGACGTCGCGCACGCCGGCGTCCCGGAAGGCGTCCGCGACGAGGTCGGCGGCACGGGCTTCCCCGGGGTGACCGGCCATCCGGTCGTCGAGCTCGCAGAGGCGTCGCAGGAACCGCCGCGGTTCGTCGTCGCGCCACGTCGCACCGAGCGCGCTATCGAGGTCCATGCGTTCCCGTACGAGCGCGAGCGTAAGCCAGTTCGGCCCGCGGCGAGACCGACGACGGCGTCGTCACTCGACGAGGAACCGCCTCGAGGAACGGTCGCGCGACCGAACCGGCGAGACCGTGGCGAGTGGCAACGCTTACCTGAAGCTATGGCCAAGAGCGTGCCATGAGTTCGGTCCCCGAGCGGTCAGAGATCGACGAGGAGTACAAGTGGGACCTCGAGAGCATCTACGCCTCCGACGACGAGTGGGAGGCCGCCTTCGAGGACGTGAGTGAACGACTGGAGGACCTGCAGGCGTACGAGGGCGCGGTCGTCGAAGACGGTGAGACGTTGCTGGAGACGCTGGAGACGCGCGACGACGTGATGCGGGAGGTCGCGAAGGTCGCGAACTACGCGCAGATGCGGTCCGCGGAGGACACGACGAACCAGCAGTACCAGGCGTTGTCGGCGCGCTCGCAGTCGCTGGCGTCGGACGCGAGCTCGGCGGCGTCGTTCATCGAACCGGAGATCCAGAGTGCGAGTCGCGACGAGGTTTCGGCGATGGTCGAGGCGACCGACGGCCTGGAGCAGTACGAGCACTATCTCGACGACGTCCTGCGGACGAAACCGCATACGCGCTCGGCGGAGGTCGAGGAGGTCCTCGCGGAACTCGGTGAGGTCACGCACGGGAGTGGTGACGTGTACAGTATGCTCGCGAACGCGGACATGGAGTTCCCGACCGTCGAGAAGCCCGACGGCGATGCCGTGGAGATCACGCAGTCGAACTTCACGACGCTCCTGAAGAACCAGGACCGCGAGTTCCGGCAGACGGTCCACGAGGAGTTCTACGACGAGTGGGCGGATGTCCGGAACGCGGTCGGGACGGCGTACAAGAACTCCGTGAAGGCGGACGTGAAGGAGGCGCGCGTCCGGAACTACGAGACGGCGCGCGAAGCGGCGATGGACGGCCCGAACGTGCCCGTGGACGTGTACGACAACCTCGTGGAGACGGTGCGGGAGAATCTCGACAAGCTCCACCGACACAGCGAGCTGAAGGCCGAGGTGCTCGGTGTGGACGAACTGGAGATGTGGGACGTCTACATGCCGATGACGGACTCGGAGAGTCCGGACGTCGAGTACGAGGAGGCGACCGAGTACGTCGTCGATTCGCTCGGCGTCCTCGGCGAGGAGTACCAGTCGCGGGTCGCGGAGGGCCTGGAGTCGCGGTGGGTGGACGTCTACGAGAACGAGGGGAAGCGAGCGGGTGCGTTCTCGAGTGGGACGTACGACACGCAGCCGTTCATCATGATGAACTACCAGGACGACATCGCGTCGATGTACACGCTCGCGCACGAACTCGGGCACTCGATGCACTCGCAGTACACGAAGGACGCGCAGCCGTACGTGTACTCGAGTTACGAGATCTTCGTGGCGGAGGTGGCGTCGACGGTGAACGAGACGCTCCTCACGCAGCACCTCCTGGATACCGTGGACGATCCGGAGTTCCGCCGGCACGTCCTGAACGAGTACCTGGAGCGGGTGCGGTCGACGCTGTACCGCCAGACGATGTTCGCGGCCTTCGAGCATCAGGCCCACGAGTTGGTGGAGGACGGCGAGGCGCTCACGCCGGACGTCCTCGACGAACTCTACGGCGACCTCAAGCGCGAGTTCTACGAGCCGGCGAACGTCGACGAGCACATCGAGCGCGAGTGGATGCGTATCCCGCACTTCTATCGCGCGTACTACGTCTACCAGTACGCGACGGGTATCTCGGCGGCGGTGGCGCTCAGCCAGGGGATACTGGAGGGTGACGAGGATGCGGCGGCGCGCTACCGCGAGTTCCTCTCGAAGGGCTCGCGCGAGTACCCGCTCGAACTCCTTTCGGGTGCGGGCGTGGACATGTCGACGAGCGACCCGATCCAGTCGGCGCTCGACGTCTACGACGACTATCTCGACGAGATGGCGGCGCTGATCTGACCGTCGGGCCCGCGAAGAGTATCGAGACGGGGGTGTCGGTCAGTCGTCGCCGGGTTCGTCGGCGTCTTCGAGGTCGATCTCGACGGGGTCGTCGGCGTCCTCGACGTCGTCGGTTTCGTCGTCTTCGGAGAGTGCTTCCGGTTCGTCGTCGGCGTCGCCGGTCGCTGCGGTCTCGGCGTCCACGGTGGTCTCGGCGCTCGCTGCGAGGAGGAAGCCGGTGAGGCCGGCGGCGATCATGCCGGCGCCGCTGGCGCGCGTCGCGTCGACGTACCAGTCGCGGGGCGTGAACTCGCCGTCGCCGAGGTCCTCGTAGCGCGTGGCGAGCGAGAGTTTGTCGCCGAGGACGGCGGCTTTCTTCGGGGCGACGAGGGTGACGACGCCGACGGCGACCGTTCCGAGTGACGCGACCTTCCGGAGCTTCGGGTTACCGAGCATACACGAACGTTCGGGGCGGGCGACCAAAAGCCCGTGCCTTCTGACGTTGGGTGGCGTCGACGGAGTCCCGTGGTGTGGTCACTCGGCGTCGTCGAGTCGGGCGCTCTCGCTCCACGCGGAGCCGTCGACGTCACCGGCGGTCTTGAACGTCCCGCGGGCGGTGGCGACGAGCGTGTCGTCGTGCGTGATCCGGACGTCGGCGACGGCGACGGTGTCGCCGTCCTTCCGGACGTCGGCTTCGGCGTGGAGGTCGCCGCGAGCGGGTGCGAGATGGTCGAATCGGATGTCGATGGTCGGTGTGGGTTTGTGGTGGAGGCTGATGACGGCGGCGCCGGCGACGGTGTCGGCGAGCCCGTGGACGACGGCGCCGTGTGCGACGTCGCTGCCGGGGACCGACGAGTGGTGGTCGTCGAACGCGAGTTCGCCTTCTGCGTGCCCGTCCTCGGCCGCGGTGACCTCGATGCCGAGGTGCCGACAGTACGGGATCTGGGACATGATGTCCGCCAAGTCCATGCCAACCCCTCTGGACCCCAACCTCAAACGCGTTGTGTGTTCTCAGCGACCTACGTCTCTAGCCGCGACAGCTACTCGCGTGTCCACCGTAGCGAGTGTCGAGGAGACTACCATGGGAGCAGACGTCTACGATCCGAACGCGATAGACGACGCGCCGGTCGCGGAGCGCTATACGGCTATCGAGACCGACGATGGCGACCTCGTCGTGTTCGACGCGAAAGCGGAGGACGCCTGGATTCAGGCCACTGACGCGACCTGCCTCCCTCGACTCAGGTGACGACGGGAGCGGTGAGAGCTCGCCGGGACGCGTCGAACCGGGTGTTCGTCGGCGACCGGAATCACTACCTGTCCGGTCCGCGCACGCCGACGCATGCAACTGGGCGTCATCGG
This sequence comes from Halorubellus litoreus, assembly GCF_037081675.1. Lineage (GTDB taxonomy): Archaea > Halobacteriota > Halobacteria > Halobacteriales > Natrialbaceae > Halorubellus > Halorubellus litoreus. The sequence goes on from NZ_JAZAQL010000001.1 coordinate 767,066, forward strand.
CCTCGGTCGGATGGGGCGCATCGTCGTCGACCGGACACTGGACGCGGGCCACGACGTGGTCGCGTTCGATCTGGACGAGCACGCGGTCGCGGACGCGGCTGACGCGGGCGCCGAACCCGCGGAGTCCGTCGTCGACCTCGCCGAGCGACTCGGCGACGACAAACGAATCTGGTTGATGGTGCCCGCCGGGGACGCGGTCGACGCGGCACTCGACGACCTCGAACCGCACCTCGACGGCGACGACGTCGTCGTCGACGGCGGGAACTCGTACTTCGAGGACTCGGTGCGGCGCGCGGAATCGACCGACGCAGCCTATCTCGACTGTGGAACGAGCGGTGGACCGGCGGGTGCAGCGGTCGGGTTCTCGCTGATGGTCGGCGGCCCGAAGTGGGCGTACGACGAGCTCGTGCCGGTGTTCGACGCGGTCGCGACCGGCCCGGACGGCCACGACCGCATGGGGCCGGCCGGCAGCGGGCATTACGTGAAGATGGTGCACAACGGCGTGGAGTACGCGCTCATGCAGACGTACGGCGAGGGCTTCGAGCTGCTCGCGAACGGCCGGTACGACCTCGACCTGGAATCGGTGGCGCGGACGTGGAACAACGGCGCTGTCATCCGGTCGTGGCTCCTCGAACTCTGCGAGGAAGCGTTCAGGGAGGAGGGTAACGACCTCGGGACGGTCGCGGACCGCGTCGAGGGCGGGTCGACGGGGACGTGGACGGTGCAGGAGGCGCTGGAGCAGGAGGTCGCGGTCCCGCTCATCTACGAGGCGCTCGGCGAGCGCTTCGACTCGCGCACTGAGGACCCTGGAAAGTTCTCGCGCCGCCTCGCGAACCGTCTCCGGTACGGCTTCGGCCGGCACGACGTTCCCCGGACCGACGACGCCTGACGACCGTCACTCGCTTCCGTCGGTGGTCGTGTCGCCGTAGACGAGTTCGAGCGTCGCATCCACTTTCTCCGTGCCGTCGAGCAGACTGCCGTCGGTAAGCTTCGTGCGTCCGCGAATCGTCGCGAGCGCGTCGCCGTCGGTGAACTCGGTCGCGGGGGCGAACGTCGTCCGGAACCGGTACGCGACCCCCTGACTGGACGGCTCGGGCAACGTGACCGTCCACGACCGCAGTCGGTCGCTCGTCTCGCTCGCCAGTCGGAACGCGGCGTCCGGACTGTCGGCATCGACGGTCGTCATGTTCGTCTCCGCAGCCGTCACCTCGCCGTCGACGCCCCGCCAGTCGTGCTCGCCGCGGACGTTCGCGTACCGCCACTCCGACCCGAACGCGCTCGCGCCCGACCGAACGCGGTGGAAGCTCACGACCACGAGCGAGCCGTCCGCACGCTCGAACGCCGCCGTCGACGACTCCAGTTCACCACGCGGCGCCCCGCCGCTGCGCGCGTCGTCGAGCGCCACCAACTCGGGGTCCGCGGGCGCCGTCGCCCCACGCCCGAACCGCGCCGGCTCCCCGGAACTCGACCCCAGCGCCGAACACCCCGCCAGCCCGGTCGCAGCCGCGAGCGACCCCGCTCCAAGCACCGCGCGTCGACTCGGCATACCAGACGCTTCGAGCGAACGCCTATCCACCTTCGGAAAGCGGAGCCAGCAACTCCACGACCAGTACCCGAAAAACGTGGGCGAAAAACCGGAATCGACCGCTCGCTTACGCGCTGTTCACGTCGAACTCGATCGCCGCACCCTGCCGGCGACCACCTTTTCTCGGTCCGGTCGCTCCGCTCACGGACCGGAAAACGTGGGCGAAAAACCGGAATCGACCGCTCGCTTACGCGCCGTTCACGTCGAACTCGATGGCGGCACCCTGCCCGAACCCGACGCAGAGGGTGGCGAGGCCGCGGCCGCCGCCGCGCTTGCGGAGTTCGTGGATGAGCGTCACCGGGAGGCGTGCACCGGAGGCGCCGAGCGGGTGCCCGATGGCGATGGCGCCGCCGTTCACGTTGAAGATGTCCTCGTCGATACCGAGCTCTTCGCGAGCGTACACCGTCTGGGACGCGAACGCCTCGTTCAGCTCCACGAGGTCGTAGTCGTCGATGTCTCGACCGTTGCGTTCGAGGAGGCCGCGCGTGGCGGGGACGGGACCGATACCCATCACGGTCGGGTCGACGCCCGCGACGTTGTTCGCGCCGACCTCGGCGAGAATCTCGAGGTCGTGCTCCTCCGCGAACTCCTTGCTCGTGACCAGCGTCGCGGCGGCGCCGTCACTGATCTGACTGGAGTTCCCCGCGGTGACGTCCTCCATGAACACCGTCGGGAGACCCTGCAGCGTCTCGAAGTCCGTGCCCGGTCGGATGCCCTCGTCCTTCGTGACCTCGCCGTCGGGCGTCTCGATGGGCACGATCTCGTCGTCGAAGCGACCTTCCTCGGTCGCGGCGGCAGCGCGCTGCTGGCTCTGGGCCGCGTAGCGGTCCTGGGCCTCTCGCGAGACGTCGTACTCGCGAGCGACCTTCTCCGCGGTCATCCCCATCTGGAGCTCGATCATGTTGTACATGTCCTGGAAGTCAGGGTGGAAGCTCCGGCCGTCCATCCCGCCCTCCATGGGGACGTTCGTCATGTGCTCGAACCCGCCCGCGATGACGGCGTCGCGGTTCCCGGCGGCGACGGCGTCGCTCGCGGAGATGACGGACTGCATCGAGGACGCACACCAGCGGTTGATCGTGGTCGCGGGCACGCTCTCACCGAGGTCGCTCATGAGCGCGATGACGCGCGCCACGTTGTTGTCCTGATGTCCGCGCTGCTGGGCGCACCCCCACATGAGGTCGTCGACGTCCTCGCCGTCGAGGTCGTTCTCGTCGAGGATCTTGTTGATGAGCGGGACCGAGAGGTCCTCGCCGCGGATCTCCGAGTAGACGCCGTCCTTCTTCCCCTGCGGTGTTCGGTACGCAGCCGCGATGACGGGTGTCTGTGGTTCCATGCGGGTACAGTGGGACCCCTTCGCCATAAAACACTGCAGAACTCCGAACGCCGGAGTCCGCAGTTTACGCGCCCGACACGGGAGAGCGGATAGCAAAAAGCGTTTACCCCCACACGGATTCTCCGAGAACAATGACCGACGAGTCCTCGGAGCCCTCCGATTCCGACGAGGACCCCACGCGAGGCGAGCGCGACCCGCCCGACGACGCCGACGGAGTCGACCGGCCCGACCGCGACGAGCAGCCGGAGCGAGACGCCACTGCCGGCGACGACTCGGGCGACGACGAACCGCACGCCGAAGACAGCGCACCCGACCACGACGCAACAGCAGGCGACACGCCCGCCCACGACCAAACAGCAGGCGGGAGGACCGACGACGCACAGGCGGACGAGGCCGGGTTCGAGTTCGGGGGCGCCGTCGAACCCGAGCCGGACGCGGCCGCGTCGACGGACGACGGCGACGAATCGACCTCTGAGGTTGCCGCTGCCAACGAATCCGTGCGCGACGACGAGCACGAGCCCGAGGACGCGGGGTTGTTGGCGGCGGCGAACCGGCGGACGCCGTTCCCGGACACGTCGATGACCGTGCTGGCGTCGCTCGTCGCGATGACGGTCGCTGGGTTCGTGCTGCGGTTCGTGAACCTCGGTGCGCGCGTCGCCCACCAGGACGAGGGCCGGGTCGGGTACTGGATCATCCGCTACCTCGAATCCGGCGTCTGGGAGTACCGTGCCATCGTCCACGGCCCGTTCCTCTTCCACGTGAACAAGTACGTGTTCGGGTTCCTCGGGCCCTCGGACTTCACGTCCCGGCTCGTCGTCGCCGTCATCGGCGCGCTCCTCCCGCTGACGGCGTGGTTGTTCCGCGAACACCTCCGGGACAGCGAGGTCGTCGCGCTCGGCTTCCTCTTGACGCTGAACCCCGTGCTCGTGTACTACTCGCGGTTCATGCGGAACGACGTCCCGCTCGCCGCGTTCATGCTGCTCGCCACCGGGCTCGCGGTCCGGTACTACGACACGCGCCGGTACCGGTACGTGTACGGGAGCGTCGGCGCGTTCGCGCTCGGGATGACGACGAAGGAGAACGGGCTCCTGTACGCGGCGTGCTGGCTCGGCGCGGCCGCACTCCTGCTCGACCACCGGCTGTTCGTCGCGAGCCAGGGCGACGCCGACCGTGGGCCGTTCCGGACCGCGGTCGCGTACGTCCGCTGGCTCCTCCCCGTGCGCGTCAAACGTCTGCCAGCGGCCGTCCAGGGTGCGTGGAACCCCGACCGGGGGACGCCCGACGACGACGCCAGCAGTCCCGGCCGGACGAGCCCGTGGAACTGGGTCGCGGTGAACTGGACCGCGGCCGTGGTCGCCGTCACCGCCGTCCTCGAGTTCCTCGCCGTCATCGTGTTCTTCTACGCGCCCCGCGGCGGCGGCTACATGAAGGTCGGCGGCGGCGGGCCACCGGACGTCCGCGAGGACACCACCGGCGAGATGGGACTGTACTCGTCGCTCGACGGCTTGCTCGCGGGCGACACCACGGAGTTCCGGCTCGTCGTCGAGGAGTCACTCGTCGGGAGCTGGCAGGAGTTCACGCGCATCTGGGGCGGCCACGAGCACTCCTACACCGCGTTCCTCAAGCACTACGTCGAGGTGATGATCGCGGGCGCACTCGTCGTGTCCGCGTTCGCGGTCGTCGGATTCCTCGTCGACCGGTACGGCGACGGCGGCCCGCGCGACCTCGTCGCGCTCGCGAGCTACTGGGGGTTCGTGAGCGTCCTCGGGTACCCGATCGCGACCGACATCAAGGCCGGGTGGGCGACCGCGCACGCCATCGTCCCACTCGCCATCCCGGCCGCGGTCGGGCTCGCGATCGTCATCCGGTGGGGCGTGCAGTCGTTCACGCTCGATGACGGCGTCGGCGTCGCGCTCGCGGTCGTCCTCCTGCTGTCGGTCGTCGGCTGGATGGGGTTCGCCGTCACCGACCAGGTGTACGTGAACTCACAGGCGCCGGACAACAAGATCATCCAGTACGCGCAGCCGTCGACGGACGCGAAACCGACGCTCGACCGCGTGCGCGAACTCGGCATGGAGCGGGGTGGTGCGGGCGACGTGGACGTCCTCTTCTGGGGTGACAAGTTCGCAATCGCGGACGAGAGCGGCCTCGCGCAGCCGCCGGCGCCGGGCCCGTACTACGACCGGCGGGTCTGGATGTGGTACATGGAGATGTACCAGTACGACGCGAACCAGACCGGCGAGCACTTCGTGTACAGCGACACGGACGACAGCCAGGTCCTCAACGAGACGCGGCCGCCGGTCGTCGTGGCGCTCGGCCAGAACGAGGGCGCGAAGGTTCCGAAGGACGGCGGCGAGGAACTCCACGAGTGGCTCGTCGAGAACGGCTACGAGCGCGTGGTCCACCAGCGGTACGGGGACGACCCGGACGGCGACTACTCGCGCCCCATCCTGTTCTACGTCCGCGAGAACCCCGAGGAGTCGACGGACGACCCGCCGCTCGACCCGTCGCCGGGGCCGATAGAGAACGTGAACGCGACGACGTCGATCGACGTCGACTCGACGGCCGTCACGCCCGTCGCTGCGTCCCTGCCGGCGCGCTCACCCGTCACGACCGACCTGACGGCGGTTTCGCCCGTCGAGTCTCCCGTGATGGCGGCGCCGTCGGCGCGTTCGAGCGGGTCGACGCCGCGAGCGACGGCAACGCGACGGCCGCTTCGACGGTCTTAAACGCGCTCCGCTCGTACGTCGCGGGGAATGAGCAACGCGGCGCTCTCGGTCGTCGAACTGTTGTTGACGGCGCACGTCTACAACGAGGAACGGTCGCTGGACGAGAACGACTTGCCGCCGCGGTACCGGCGTGTCTTCTATAGCGACGGGGAGGTCAAACGCCCCGTGTCGGTGACGAACGCGACGGCGCGCGCCGCCGCGAGCACGGACCACCCCTGGGACGCCATCTCGGGGTTGATGTTCACGGAGCGCGACGAGTTCTCGGGCTCCATCTCGCTCGCGGACACGGCGATGGCCGTCGAGTGGTACGCCGAGAACGCGGACGCCGAGCGCGTCCACACGAACCCCGTCCTGGCGTACGCGTACGGCGCGGACGGGTCGTTCGACGTGGACGCGTTCGCGGACGTCGACTACGAGTCCGCACGGGAGGCGAACCGCCCTATCCAGGCCGACCGCGTCTGGATCGACTCGTTGCTCGACGAGTACTTCGACTCGGACGACGAGGACGAGGAGGACATGCTCGACCTCGTGGACATCCGTGCGCCCGAGGAGATCGATATGACCCTGGACGACCTCGTCCTCACGCAAGAGCAGGAGGACGAGATCCAGAAGATCGTGAAGGCCATCGAGCATCGGGATTACCTCGCGAGGATCGGACTGCGCGAGATCGGGAAGTTGCTGTTCGTCGGGCCGCCGGGGACGGGGAAGACGAGTACCGCGCGGGGGCTCGCGCACTCGCTGGACCTGCCGTTCGTCGAGGTGAAGCTCTCGATGATCACGAGCCAGTACCTCGGTGAGACGGCGAAGAACGTCGAGAAGACGTTCGAGGTCGCCAAGCGGTTGTCGCCGTGTATCCTGTTCATGGACGAGTTCGACTTCGTCGCGAAGACGCGCGGCGGGGACGAGCACGCCGCCATCAAGCGTGCGGTGAACACGCTCCTGAAGAGCATCGACGACATGTCGCTCATCGACGACGACGTCCTCCTCATCGGAGCGACGAACCACCCGGACGACCTGGATTCGGCGGCGTGGCGGCGGTTCGACGAGATCGTGAACTTCCCGAAGCCAGACCGCGGGATGCGTTCGGACATCCTCCGACTCATCACGCACGCGATGGACATCGACGAGTTCGAGCCGGACGCCATCGCGGACATCACCGAGGGACTGACCGGGAGCGACCTCCGGCTCGTGATGCGCGAAGCCGTGTTGTCGGCGCTCACGGAGGAGCGGACGACGCTCACCCAGCAGGACCTCGTGGACGCGGTCGAGGAGTTCGAGGAGCGCGACAACCTGAAGAACCTCGACATGATGGACGGCGACGGCGACGCGCTCATCGCGGGCGGGACGCCGGGCGCGACCGACGGCGGCCACGACCACGACCACGACGACCACGCGCACGACCACGGCGACGACGACTGAGCGCTTCGTACTGGACGACGACTGTCGCCTCGGCGCGAGCGGGCGACCCGGGACGCGACGACTTTTCCGGCCGCGTCGTGTAGGGGGAGGCGATGCAGGTGACGTTGCTCGGGACGGGTGATACGACGGGGACGCCGACGCCGGGATGCGAGTGCGAGACGTGCCGGGAGGCGGTCGAGCGCGGCGTCGAGCGCACGCGGTTCTCGGTGCACGTCCACAATCCCCGTACTGGAGAGTCGTTGCTCGTGGACGCGAGCCCGGACTTCCGGTATCAGTTCCTGAAGAACGACGTCGACCTTCCGGACGCGGCGGTCATCTCGCACGTCCACTTCGACCACCTGGACGGCCTCGGGAACGCGTACCGCTTGCTCGACAGTCTGGACGTGTACGCGGCCGACGAGACGGACCCGAAGACCGGCGAGAGCGTCGCTGGGACGGTCGCCCGGAAGTACGACTACCTCGACACGGTCACCGCGTACCCGACCGCGCCGTTCGAGACGGTGGAGACGTGCGGGTTCGAGGTGACGCTCGTCCCCGTCGACCACCCGCCGCTCGTGTGTTACGGGCTCGTCGTCGAGGACCCCGAGACCGGTGCGAAGCTCTCGCTCTCCGGCGACACGAGCTACGGCATCCCCCAGGAGTCGCTCGACGCGCTCGCCGACCCCGACCTCCTGCTCGCGGACGGAATCGTGCCGTCGTCGCTCTGCGAACACCACCCGCTCGGCGGGAAACACGAGGCCTCCGACGGCACGTACCGGACGTTCGGCACGAAGCACATGACGCGAGAGGGCGCGCTCGCGCTCGCCGACGACCTCGACGCGACCGAGACCCGTATCGTGCACGCCGCGCACTTCTACCCCGCCGACGAGGCGTTCGAAGAACCCATCGCGGTCGACGGCGAGACGTACGAGCTCTGAGCGTCAGTCCTCTTGCCGGCCGACGTACCAGTGATACCCGACGACGCTCAGGACGATCGCGCCGAGTGCGACGAACGCAACCGCGAGGTACTCGAGTCCTCGCACGAACCCACCGCTGTTCACGCCGTGGTCGCTGTCCGAGTCGCCGTCAGCTCCGTCCTTCGAGTCGCCGCCGAAGACGTCACCGACGATGTTCCCGCCGCCGGAGCCGCCGTCGATGTCCTCGAATCTCGTCGCGTTCTTCAGGTAGGCGTCGCAGCGCTCCTGCTGGGTCGCGTTGAACGCCGCGTCCCCGTGAATGTTCACGGCGCCTTCGGCGTCCTGGTCGGCGATCGTGGGGCCGCCCGCCTCGTCACCGTACTGGACGCGCTCCACGTCGTAGACGAGCCACGGCGTGTACACCTCCCAGACGACCTCGCCGTCGGGCGCGACCTCCAGCACGCGGTTGTTGCTGGAGTCGCCGACGAGCGTGTTCCCGTTCGGGAGGCGGTCGGCGTCCCGCGGCCACGACAGCGACGACGCGTTCCCGACGCGCCACGTCCGCTGCCAGTCGCCGTCGCGGCGTGCGTACTCGACGATGCGGTTGTTCTCCGAGTCCGCGACGAGCACCGTCGACGTGTCGTTCTCGCTCTCGTAGTACACGGGATTGTGCTGTTTTCGCATCACCTCGCCGCTGTTCGGTTCGCCGAGCTCCCAGACGACGTCGCCGCTCGTGCGGTTCACGAGGATGGTCATGTCGAAGTTCCGCGGGCTCGCGAGGTAGTGCGTCTCGTTGATGGCGTCGACGTCGTTCACGTGCGTCCAGTCCTCGCTGTAGTTCCCGCCGATGTCCGCCTCCCGGCTGTAGTGGTCGCGGAACTGCCACTGCCACGTGATCTCGTCGGTCGTCCGGTTGTAGACAAGCAACCGGTCGCGGTTCCCGGAGACGTTCGCGGTGGCGCGCATGTTCGCGACGAGTATCTCGGTGTCGCTGAGGAGGTCGGCGTCGTGCGTGTCCTGGAACGGCGCGGTCTCGCTCCAGACGGTCTCGCCCGTCTCCGGGTCGAGTTTGTAGAACACCGTCCGCCCGGGCTTTTCCTTCCCGCGGTACTTCGTGGCGGTGACGAACAGCGTCCCGTCGTCGACGGGGTCGACGTCGTACGACCACGTCGTGCCCTCGCGATGATGCACCCACTCGATCTGTCCGCGCGGGCCGAGTGCGACGAGGCGTGCTTTGCGCTTCCCGCCGTCGTCGCCGAACCGCATCCCCTGGACGCTGACGACGGTGAGGCCGTTCGCGGCGCGCTCCATCGTGCCGACGCAGGGGTTCGCGTCGCCGGGCGTGACCGACGTCGTCGACGCTTCGGTCCCGGCGGACGCGGTGAGGACGACTGGTGCGGCGACGCAGAGACAACACAACACGACGAGGACGGAGCGACGACGCATACACCAATCCGGTTACCGGCACTCGGTATCAGTCTTGTCCCACGCATCGAACGCACCGGGCGTCCCGGCCGCTGGTTCGCTCCGCGTTCTCCTTTCCGGGCGCATCAGTCGTCGCAATCCCCGGATTCGGGCTCCGTCTCCTCTAGCGTGTCGGGGTGGCGAGACGTGCTCACGCGGTCCGGAAGGCTAAAGTCGTACTTGGGGAATCCTGTGGTATGGACGAGGAGGAGCGACCGTCACGGGATGGGGACGGTCACGGGGAGACGACGGCCCGGCGGACGTTCGATTGGGCGGAGACGAAGCCGTCGTCCGCGGTCGTCGAGGTCGTTTCGAGCGCACTGGGAGCGGCGGCGACGGACGTCGAACCGCTCTACACTGCCGTCGACCCGGATGCGCTCGACAAGCTCGTCTCGGACCCGGACGGTAGACGTGATTGTACGGCCGTCGTCGTCTCGTTCACGTTCGCTGACCGACACGTGACCGTCGAGGGGACGGGGACGGTCGTCGCCGAACCCGTGAACGTCGGGTGACCGGCTCTTCGATTCCTCGCTGGGTCGCGTGACCGACTCTTCGATTCCTCGCTGAATCGCGTATCCCTCGCTGGGCCGCGTGACCGACTCTTCGACCCTTCGATGGGTCGCGTGACCGATTCCTGTTCGCGACGAACAGCCGCTAGAGGACGCTCTGAGCGGGTCGTCACGGCCTGGCACGCGTGACCACGGTTCCGATACGATTTTCCGCGGGCCAGTCGAACCGTCGGGCAAGAATGCTCAGCCGGCAGTACGTACGCGAGAACCCCGACGAGGTCAGAGACGCCGTCGAACGGAAGGGCGTCACGGACGTGGACGTGGACGAGATCCTCGAGATCGACGCGGAGTGGCGCGAGCTGAAGGCGGAGGGCGACGACCTCCGGCATCAGCGCAACGAGGTCAGTCGCTCCATCGGCCAGCTCAAGCAGGAGGGCAAGGACGAGGAGGCCGAGGAGGCCATCGAGCGCTCGCAGGCGCTGAAGGACGAACTGGAGGCGGTCGAGGAGCGCGCGGACGAGCTCGAGGCGGAGCTCCACGAGCGATTGCTCGAGGTGCCGAACGTCCCTCACGAGAGCGTGCACACGGGCGCGGACGAGTCGGACAACGAGACCCGGTACCGGTGGGGGTTCGAGGACCTCCGTGACCTCCCCGACGAGGTCGTGCCGCATTACGACCTCGGCGAGGACCTGGACGTCCTCGACTTCGAGCGCGGCGCGAAGGTCACGGGTGGCGGGTTCCAGTTCGTCAAAGGTGACGGGGCGCGCCTCGAGATGGCGCTCGTGCAGTTCATGCTCGACGTCCACCGCGAGCAGGAGTACACCGACGTCCTCCCCCCGGTGCCGGTGAACTCGGCGTCGATGCGCGGCACGGGCCAGCTCCCGAAGTTCGACGAGGACGCGTACCGCGTCGGCGCGCGCCAGGACGACGAGTACGACGACGACGACCTCTGGCTGCTCCCGACCGCGGAGGTCCCGGTGACGAACATGCACCGCGACGAGATCCTGCTCGACGACGACCTCCCGCTGAAGTACCAGGCGTACTCGCCGAACTTCCGGCGCGAGGCCGGCGAGCACGGTACCGAGACGCGGGGGTACGTGCGCGTCCACCAGTTCAACAAGGTCGAGCTCGTGAACTTCGTGCGGCCCGAAGAGTCCTACGAGCGCCTCGAAGGCCTGCTCGACGAGGCGACCGAGGTCCTCGAACGACTCGGCCTCCCCTACCGCGTGCTCGACATGTGCACGGGCGACATGGGGTTCACGCAGGCGAAGAAGTACGACGTCGAGGTGTGGGCGCCCGGCGACGACATGGACGACGGCCCCGAGGAGGGCGGCCGCTGGCTCGAGGTCTCCTCGGTGTCGAACTTCGAGGACTTCCAGGCACGACGTGCGGGCATCCAGTACCGCCCCGAGCGCCACGAATCGGCCGAGTACCTCCACACGCTGAACGGGTCGGGCGTCGCGCTGCCGCGCGTGATGGTCGCCATCCTCGAGTACTACCAGAACGACGACGGCACCGTCGAGGTCCCCGAACCGCTCCGCGAGTACATGGGCGGCCAGGAGGTCATCGAGGGGCACAGTCCCGTCGGCGAGAGCGCGCTCGGCGCCGGCGACCGCGAATAAGGTCGCATTCGCGGCCGACTGATTCCCGCCCTTTCCGTCGACGGGATGATTCACCGAGACGACGTCCGGGGATGGTCGGAGGGTCGGACAGAGGGGGGGAGCCTGCGGCGTATACGGACAAGAGATTTGGTGGAGAGGTACACTCGAAGTCACATGTCCCCGACTATATCTCGGAGAGCGGTCGTACTCGCGGTGATACTTGTTGGTGGCCTCGCGCTCGTCCTCGCTGGTGGCGGCTTTCTGACCGAGACGAACGTAACGGTCCACGCGACGTTGGTGGAAGCCCCCGAAAATACGTCCCCGAAGTACACCTTAGCGGAACTCGGTGACGACAATCCAGTGGAGGTCGCGAGCGAAAGAGCGCTGGCACAGAACGGTTCAGGCTCGGTGAACACGACTGGTAGTCGTTTACAGGAGGAGGGAATTCCCCAGGAGACGTTCTTCGTCGGGCATCGCGACCAGTGGATTCGAATAACATTCCGGTCTAAGTGAAGAAAAGGTCTGGAGGGAAGCGGGCAACTCGTATCCTGACGTACCGATTCTACCCGTTATGTTCCGGATGTTCCCGTGAAGACGACGGTCGGGGACGCGACGCTTGGAAGTGAGCGCCACGGTAGCAGTATCCCGTCCGACTGCTATCTCACCGCGTGTAGGTGTCGAGGGCGACGATGCGGTCGGCGAGGACGTCGAAGCAGTCGACGAACCGGACGAGGACGTCGCCTGATTCGCGGACGACGGTGCCGCGTGCGAGGACGGTCTCGGCTTCGTCGCCCGCGGTCGGCGTCCACTCGCCCGTCGCGTCCGCGCCGTCGGTCGCGGTCGGGCGACCCGGTCCGTCGCGTTCGAGTCGAGCGCCGTGCGAGCGGTCCTCGCCCGGTGGTTCGACGAACACGCCGTCGAGGTCGTGCGTGGTGTCGCTGTGCGGTCGCGACTCGGTCATGAACGAGAGGAACGCGTCGCGGCCGTCGAACGTGCGGTCGGGGCGGCGCTGCGTGAACCCGGGTGCGAGTACGTCCCGGAGGTCGTCGTAGCGCGCGTCGTCGAGGCACGCGTAGTACGTGCGGACCGTCGCCTCGGCGTCCATGTTCCAGTGGTTCTCGCCCTGGATTGAAAAGCGCTCGGTGCGCGGACCGCAGGCGGGCGTCGGGCATCGCGGGACGAGCAGCCGCGGCGGTGGACCGCGACCACGGTGGTGGGCCGCGACCGCGGCGGCGTCTCAGTCGAACACGAGGGCGTCGGGGTCGAGTAGTTCGCCGACCTGGCGCGCGGACTCGTGGGGGCGCTGGGCGTCCTCGTGGTACTCGTCGGCGACGCCGTCCTTGCCTTCGACGCGGTGTTCGGCGGCGCTCGCAAACCACGCGGCGGCCTGCCGGAAGTCGTCGCTCGCGTCGCGAGCGGTCGTCGCGGCGTCGTGGACGCGCTCGCTCTCGGCGAACCGGCGCGCGGAGTCGAACGCGCCGCCGGCGGAGTCGAAGTACGCGACCGCTTCCTCGAACGCGGCGACGGCGTCCAGCCAGTTCTCGCGGTCGTACGCGCCGAGGGCGTTCTCGAACTCCGAGCGTCCGTACGTGTAGTGCTGGTAGCCGCGGCCGTAGCGTTCGGCGGCGGTGCGGTCGTCCTGGACGGCGTCGATGGCGTTCCGGACGGCGTCGAGGTCCGGTTGGGTCATCGGGTCGTCGGTACTCCAGGCGTACGCGACGCGGCCGCGGTCGTCGACGACGAACAGCGCGCGCTTCGGGACGCGCAGGTGTCCGTCGAGTTCCTCGTGGAGGACGCCGTACTCCTCGGCGACCTCGCCGATGGAGTCCGTCAGCAGCGGGAACTCGAGCGCGTTCTGTTCGGCGAACGCGCGGTGGCTGTGCACGGAGTCGCCCGATATCCCGAGGATGGTGACGTCGTCCATGAGCGTCAGGAGGTCGATGTCCCGGAGACTGCAGAGTTCGTCGGTGCAACCGGGGCTGAAGTCCATCGGGTAGAACGCGACGACGACGACGTCCTCGCCGACGTAGTCGTCGAGCGCGAACTCGTCGATCTCGCCGTCGTGGTAGCCGGGGAGCGCGAACGCGGGTGCCTCGGTTCCCTCCGTGAGCATTACCGCGGCGTACGCGCGGCCCGTACTTAGGCCTCGTGCCCACCGAACCAGGGGGGGGGTCGTCGCGGCGGCGCGTGCCGTCGTCGCGGTCGAGTCCGGTTGGTGAAATCGAGTTCAGGGAACGCCTTTGTCCCATCCGGTCGAAGCGTGTGGTATGGCAACGAGCGACGACGGCGACGGGTTCGTGCGGGCGACCAGTCTCGCCGACCTCGAGGACGCGGGCCGGGAGCTGTTCACGGCGCGAGGCACCGCCATCGCGCTGTTCCACCACGAGGGCGAGGTGCGCGCGGTCGACAACCGCTGTCCGCACATGGGCTTTCCACTATCCGATGGGAGCGTCGAGGACGGCGTGCTGACGTGTCACTGGCATCACGCGCGCTTCGAGCTGTCCTGTGGCGATACGTTCGACCCGTGGGCGGACGACGTCGCGACGTACCCCGTGGAGGTCCGCGACGGCGACGTCTACGTGCAGCCGAATCCGCCGCGTGACCGCGACCCGGCGGCGCATTGGCGCGACCGCCTCGACACCGGCCTCCGGGAGAACCTCCGGCTCGTCGTGGCGAAGAGCGCGGTCGGCCTCGACGACGCGGGCGTCGACCCGGTCGACGTCGCCGAGCGCGGCGTCGCGTTCGGGACGCGCTACCGCGAGGACGGCTGGAGTAGCGGACTCACGATCCTCGCCGCGTTGACGAACGCGCTCGACGTGCTCGACGGCGACGACCGGAAGCGCGCGACGTACACGGGCCTCCGGCACGTCGCGAGCGACTGCGCGGGCGAGCCCCCTCGCTTCGACCAGCCCGCGTTCGACGTCGACGACGTCTCCGCGGACCGCCTCGCGGAGTGGTTCCGCGAGACCGTCGAGGTCCGCGACAGCGACGGCGCCGAGCGCGTCCTCAGGACGGCGGTCGAGACCGCTTCGCGCGAGGACGTGGAGGCGATGCTGTACGCGGCCGCCACCGACCACGCGTACCTCGACGCCGGACACTCCTTCGACATGACGAACAAGGCCGTCGAGACGCTCGACCACCTCGGCTGGCCGAGCACGACCGACGCCGTCCGCCAGGAGGACGACGCGGCGGACGCGGCGGACGTCCTCGCGAGCCTCGTGACGCGCTTCACGGACGCGGACCGCGCGGAGGAGGGCTCGGAGTGGCGCCAGCCCGAGGACCTGGCGGCGATGCGCGAGAGCTTCGAGGCGGCCCTTCCGACGCTCGCCGCGGGCGAGCGCGACCCGGACTGGCGGCCGCCGTCGGGCTTCCAGGACGCGCTGCTGGGCGACGACCCGCACGACGTCGTCGACGCCCTCCGGGACGCCATCCGCGACGGGGCGACGGTCGGAGCGCTCGCGCACGAGGTGGCGACCGCCGCCGCCACCAGGGTGGCGCGGTTCGGGACGACGAACGAGTTCGGCGACTGGAACACCGTGCATCACACGTTCACGTACGCGAACGCCGTCCAGCAGGCCGCGAGCCGCGTCGAACCCACCGAACTCTACCGCGGCGTGCTCGACGGCGCGTTCAGCGTGTACCTCGACCGGTTCCTGAACAGCCCGCCCGCACCGGTTCCGAACCCGGCGGACGGCGACGCCGGCGAACTCGGGACCGTCGAGACGCACCGCGAGAGGCTCCTGGACGCGTTCGACCGCGAAGGTGCGGTGAACGACGCCGGCCGCGAGGCCGCCGCGCTGCTCGCGGTCGCCGACGACCCGCGCGAACTCTGGTCGACGCTCGGCGGCGCGCTCCTCCGCGAGGACGCCGGCTTCCACACGCTCCAGGCGTACGAGGCCGCACACGCGCAGTTCCACGCGGCGCGCGACCGAGCGAGCGACGGCCCCGAGGGGCTGCCGAGCGAACGCGAACGCACCGCCGCGGTCGCGGCCGCGCGCTACCTCGCCGCGCACACCCCGACGAGGCGCGAAGCCGAGCAGACGTTCACCATCGCCAGCCGCCTCCTCAGGGGCGAGAGCATCCACGAGGACTGACCGACTCCACTCGGCCGCGACGCACCGGGGATCGGCCCGGAAACCGCCGCGGGGGAATCTACTTGCCGCGGGCTGTCGAAGTCGAGGTATGGCGATGGAACGCGTGAATCCGGCGACGGGCGAGCACATCGAGACCGTCGACGCGCACACGGACGCGGAGGTCGACGAACTGCTCGGGGCCGCTCACGAGCGCTACCTCTCGTGGCGCGAGGTCCCGATGCACGAGCGCTGCGAGCTCATGGCGAACGCGGCGGACGTCCTCCGCGAGAACCAGGAGGAGTACGCCCAACTCATGACCGAGGAGATGGGGAAACCCATCACGGGGGCTCGGAGCGAGGTCGAGAAGTGCGCGTGGGTGTGCGAGCACTACGCCGAGCACGCCCAAGCATATCTGCAGGACGAGACGCTCCCGAGTCCGCCGGAGGCGGAGGCGAAGGTCGTCCACGAACCCCTCGGCGTGGTGATGGCGGTGATGCCGTGGAACTACCCGTTCTGGCAGGTATTCCGGTTCGCCGCGCCGAACCTCGTCGCGGGGAACGTCGGCGTCCTGAAGCACGCGTCGAACGTCCCCGGGTGCGCGAAGGCCATCGCGGAGGTGTTCCGCGAGGCCGGGTTCCCGCAGGCGTGCTTCCAGACGCTCCTCGTGTCGGGGTCGAAGGCGAACGAGGTCATCGAGGACGAGCGCGTTCGTGCGGTGACGCTCACGGGGAGCGAGCCCGCGGGGCGCGCGGTCGCCGAGACCGCCGGCCGGGAGCTGAAGAAGACGGTGCTCGAACTCGGTGGCGCGGATCCGTTCATCGTGCTCGACGACGCGGACGTGGAGGCGGCGGTGACGCGTGGCGTGACCGCGCGCCTCCTGAACTCCGGGCAGTCCTGTATCGCGGCGAAGCGCTTCGTCGTCCACGACGCAGTCTACGACGAGTTCATCGAGCGGTTCGTCGCGGAGATGGAGGCGCAGACCGTCGGCGACCCGACCGACGAGGCGACGGACGTCGGCCCGCAGGCGCGCGAGGACCTCATGGCGGAACTCCACGACCAGGTCGAGCGCTCCGTGCGGGACGGTGCGACCGTCGAGTGCGGCGGCGAACCCCTCGACCGCGAGGGCTACTTCTATCCGCCGACGGTGCTGACGGACGTCCCGCCGGACGCGGCCGCGGCGTGCGAGGAGACGTTCGGTCCCGTCGCGGCCGTCTTCCGCGTCGACAGCGAACAGGACGCCATCGACCTCGCGAACGACTCGACGCTCGGGCTCGGCGCGAGCGTCTGGACCGAAGACCTCGAACGCGGCGAGCGCATCGCTCGCGAGATAGAGGCCGGGTGTACGTTCGTGAACGAACTCACGAAGAGCGACCCGCGCGTCCCCTTCGGCGGCATCAAGGACTCCGGGTACGGGCGCGAGCTCGCCCAGCACGGCATCAAGGAGTTCCTGAACGAGAAGACCGTGTGGGTCCAGGACGCCCAGGACTGACCGCGTTCGACGCCCGGGCAACCACCGGCGCGACCCGATAGGTCGAACGCAAGACACTTTCTGTGGCGGCGCGAACCGCCGCGCATGCCCCCCAGCCCTCCACCGACGAGCGACGCCTCGTCGCGGGCGACGGCACGGTGGCGCGACCGCGCCATCTCGCGTCGTGACGCCCTCGCTGCGACCGGAAGCGCCGCCGTCGCCGCGCTCGCCGGCTGTCTCGGCACCGATGCGTCGGCCGCGACCGTGAACGCGGCGCCCTGGCCGATGCAGGGCTACGACGCCGGCCGGACGAACCACCGCGCGGACGCGAAGCCACCCCGTAGCGACCTCGCGGTCGCGTGGCGGGGCGACCTCCCCGAGCGGTGGCCGTCGACCCGCCAGCCGGTCGCGTACGACGACCTCGTCGTCGTCCCGAACGACGGCGTCGTCGGACTCGACCGCGAGGACGGCAGCGAGCGGTTCGCGCTCCACCCTACCGAACGCGGGCTGGCTGTCGCGGCCGCCGACGGCTACCGGACGCCGACGCTCGTCACCGGCAGCACCAGCACCGTCCTCGGCCTCGACGCGACCGGCGGCGTCGATACCGGCGTCGGGAAGCGCGTCGCGGAACGCTGGCAGGTGGGCGGCGACGACGACGGCCCGTTCCCGGGCGGACTGCTCGGCGGCGACGACGTACTCGCGGGGACGACGCCCGTGGCCGCCGACGGCGTCGTCTACCACGCGAGCCCCGACGCTGCGGTGGTCGCGCGCGACGCGGCGAGCGGCCGGGAGCGCTGGCGGCACGTCGGCGAACGCGGTGGCGGGTTCTTCGCGGTCGGCGAGCACGTCTACGTCGCGACGTTCGGCGAGTCCGTTCGCGCGCTCGACCCCGCGGACGGACGCGTCGTCTGGACGCACCGCGAGCGCGACGGCGACCCGAACCGCTGGACGGGCGTCTCGGCGGCTGACGGTGACGTGTTCGTGAACGACGGGCGCGGGGTCACGGCGCTCGACGCGACCGACGGCGGGCGCGTGCGCTGGCGGTCCGGCGACGGCGAGCGAACGGACGTCAGGACGGACTACGGCGTGCCGACCGTCGTCGACGACCGCGTGCTCCTCTCGGGGTTCGACGCGGTGTACGGCTTCGACCGGGAGACGGGCGAGCGCGTCTGGAAGCGCGCGCTCGACCCGACCGACCCGCGGCACGTCGCGGCCGCGGGCGACCTCGCGTTCGTCCCGACCGAGGGCGATGGACTGGTCGCGCTGCACGCTGCGACCGGCCGCACGGCGTGGGAGTTCGCCCCGCCGGACGCGTGGGAGGTCGGCCCGCCGGTCGTCGCCGACGGTCGCCTCTACGCCGTCGCCGGCAACGCGCTCGTCTGCCTGGAGGGGTCGCGATGACGGTCACGGAGGCGGTCCGCGAGCAGCACGAGCGCGACGGTCGAGGTGGACGGGACGCGGCCGACGACCGCGGCGACGGCGACCGTGGCGGTGGCGGGGACGAGCCCCGCGGGCCGGACCCGTCGAAGCCGGTGCGGCGCGCGTTCGGCGTCGTCTCGCGACGACCGGTACTCCTGTTCGCGTTCGCGCTCGCGGCTGTCGTGGTGGCGGCCGCGGACGTCGCGCGCATCCTCGACCCGGTCGGGAACGCGACCCCGAACGTCATCGGGGGCGGCCTGTCGTTCTCGTTCCTCGCGTACCCGACCGGGACGCGCGTCACGATGGTCACGCCTGGTTCGCTCGTCGGCCTCCAGCCGTGGTGGCTGCTGGCGACGGTCGTCCTCGGCGCTATCGGGCCGCTCGCGGCGGGCGTGGCGACGACGTGGACGGTCGCGCGGGCGGCGAACCGCGAGGTGACCGTCGAGCGCGCGCTCGCGACGACCACGTACGTCGTCGCGGTCGCGGCCGCCTGGCACGCCTCGGTCTGGCTCCTCGAGGTGTTCCCGGCGGCGGTCGCACCGCTCCTCCTCGTCGGCCTCTGGCTGTCCGCGCGCCTGTTCCCGGCGCCCGCGCTCGCCGCGCTCGACCTCTCGCCGCTCGACGCGGCGAGCGAGGCGTACGCGCTCACTCGCGGTCGAGCGTTCGGCTGCTTCCTGTCCGTGCTCGGCGCCGGGACGCTCGGAAGCCTCCTCGCGGACCTCGGGACCGTCGCCGCTATCTCGCAGAGCGACCCGAAGTTCGCGCTCGGAACCGTCCTGAGTTACACGTTCGCGGGCGCCATCGGCGCGGTCGCAGCGACAATTTACGCCGTCGAGGCGCGCGAAGAACGCGAACAGTGGCGTGCGGCACGCGAGGAACGCCAACAGGGACGAGCCGGCAGCGAGGACGAGCGGCGAAACGGAAACTGACTTGGCCGCGCCGCCGCGAGGACCGAGCATGACAGACTCCGACGCCGGCGCGACCGACGTCGACGGTGACGGGAGCGCGATGGACGCCTCGACTGCACTCGCCGGGGCGCGCGGGAAGCTCGCGCTCGCCGCGGTGTTCCTCGTCGCCATCGTCGCCGCCGAACTCACGGACGTCAGCGCGCCCGCGGTCGGCCTCGACACGGCGTTCGACGTGCAGGCCGCCATCGTCGGGACGTTCATCGTCCTCTTCGGGGGCGCACAGATCAGTCACGCGACGGACGTCGCCGGAAGTGCGGACGACGGCACCGCCAGCCAGTTGCAGCGCGGCGGCGCGGTCATCGTGCTCGGCGGGCTCGTCGTGCTCGCGGTCGCCTTCCTCTGACCCCGTGGCGCGTGGCACTGGCACGCCGCGCCAGCGACGTGGCGGGCGTGCGATTCGTTCGCACAGGTAGCGAGTCGTTTATTCGCTCGGGCCACGTACAACGGTCGAATTGTTCGTCGGTCACTCGCTGGTCGCGTTCGCCGTGGTCGCCGCCGTCGCCAGCCGCGCGTTCGACGTGGACGGCCGGCGGGCGCTCGTCCTCGGTGCGATAGCGGGTGCGTTCGCGGCGGTCCCGGACGCGGACATGGCGTACGCCGCGACGGGCGTCCTCGACGTCGCGCTCGCCGCGACCGTCGGCGCTGGCGGCGCTGTCGGTGGCAGTGAGGGCGTGTTCGCGGTGACGGGCGCGTTCTGGGCGGCGTCGACGATCGTCCACCGGTCGATGACGCACTCGCTCGTCGTCGCCCCGGTCGCCGCCGTCGGGTTCGCGCTCCTCGTGCATCGCGGGCAGCGCGTGCGACTCGCGGTCGCCGTCGGCGCCGGCGTCCTCGCCGCGCTCGCCGCGCTCGCGGTGGTCGTCCACGGCGCACTCGGGTTGTTCGTGTTCGCGGCGTTCGTCGCCGCAGGCGTCGGCGTCGCCGCCGTCGTCCGCTACGGCACCACGCTCGACGCCCGCGGGACGTTCGTGCTCGCGCTCGTCGGGCTCGCCTCCCACCCGTTCGGGGACGTGTTCACGGGCGAGCCGCCCGCGCTCCTCTGGCCGCTCGACGCCCGCGCCCTCGACGCCCGCGTCGCGCTCTCGACCGACCCGACGCTGCACCTGCTCGGCGCGTTCGCGCTCGAACTCGCCGTCATCGCGCTCGCACTCGTCGTGTACGCCGACCTCGCCGAGCGGTCGGTGCGGCCGTCGCCGCGCGCACTCCTCGGCGTCGCTGGCGGGCTCGCGGCGCTCGCGCTCCCCGCGCCGACGCTCGACGTCTCCTATCACTTCGTGTTCTCCGTGCTCGCCGTCGGCGTCGTCGCCGCCAGCCCGGGCCTCGCCGCGACCGCGCGCCGCCTCGTCGCTCGCGGTCGCGCCGCACTCGCCGCCGCCGCCCCACGCCCAGTGTTCGCCGACGGCGGCCACACCGTCGCCGCGCCCGCCGACCACGACCGCGCGCTTCGCGCGCTCGCCACCGCCGTCGCGACCGTCGCGCTCGCACTCGGCGCGTACGCCGTCGGCTACCTCGTCGTCGCCTGAGCGGACGACTCGTCGCGCAGTCGCCACGCTCGGTACGCAAGCAACGTTGCCGCCGCCGCCAACGCGACGCCGGGGAGCGCGAACAGGAGGTTCGGCGAGCATCCCGCAGCGATACAGAGCGCGTGCTCGAACGACTGCTGGACGAGGACCGCGCCAGCGAGCGCCATCGCCGTCGCGCCGACGACGCGCACGCGAACCGCAACCACAGCTAGACCAGGACCTCGACCTCGTAGCCGGCGTCGCGGATCGCCTCGATGAGCTCCTCGACGTGGTCGTGCCCGCGGGTCTCGAGGTCGATCTCGACCTCGGTGTCGGCCATCCCGATCTGGCGGCTCGTGCGGTCGTGCTGGATGGCGTAGATGTTCGCCTTCTTCGCGCTGATGACGTCCAGCAGGTCCTGGAGGCTCCCGGGGCGGTCCCGGAGGACGGTCTTGATCTTCACGTACCGGCCGGTGGCGACGAGGCCGCGCATGATGACGGTCGTGAGCGTGTTCAGGTCGATGTTCCCGCCGCACATCGCGGGCACGATGACCTCTCCCTCCTCGAAGTCGAACTTCTCGAAGAGCAGCGCCGCGAGCGGCGCGGCGCCCGCGCCCTCGACGAGCGTCTTCCCGCGTTCGAGGACGTACGTGAGCGCCATCGCGATCTCGGGGTCGCTGACGGTGACGACCTCGTCCACGCGCTCGCGGATGACCTCGAACGGCTGGTCGCCGACCCTGCGGGTTGCGATACCGTCCGCGATGGTGTCGACGCTATCGCGCTCGTATATCTCGCCCTTCTGGAGGCTCTGCGCGACGCTGGAGGCGCCCTCGGCCTGCACGCCGACGATGCGGACGTCGGGATTCCGGCCCTTGACCGCGGTCGCGATACCCGAGATGAGGCCGCCGCCGCCGATGGGGACGAGCAGCGTCTCGACCTCCGGGAGGTCGTCCATGATCTCCAGGCCGATTGTGCCCTGGCCCGCCATCACGTACGGGTCGTCGAAGGCGTGCACGTACGTCCGGTCCTCGGATTCCTCGAGTTCGTGCGCGTGGTCCGCCGCTTCGTTGTAGTCCGCGCCGTACAGCACGACCTCCGCGCCGTAGCTCTGGGTCGCGTTGATCTTCGAGATGGGCGCGTACTCCGGCATCACGATCTTCGAGTCGACGCCCGACCGCGACGCGGCGAGCGCCACGCCCTGCGCGTGATTGCCCGCGCTCGCCGTGACGACGCCCTTGTCCCGGGCCTCCTGGGGGAGCGTCATGATGCGGTTGGTCGCGCCCCGTATCTTGAACGACCCGGTGCGCTGGAAGTTCTCCATCTTCAGGTGGACCTCCGCACCCGTCATGTCCGAGAACGTATGCGAGTACTCGATCGGTGTGTGCCGCGACGTCTCCCGTACCCGCTCCAGGGCTTCCTCCACGTCCGCGAGTTCTATCATGCCACGAGATTCCCGGCCCGCCCGCTAATCGTTTTCGGGGCGAGCGAACCGTGGACCGCTCAAGCGGAACCGTCGCCTCGCGACGGCGGGCCTGGCGCGGTCAGTGCTGGTGGTGGACGGGGAACGCGACCTCGACCGTCGTCTTGTACTCCGTGATGCGACCGTCCTCGACGTTCGCCGTCCAGTCCTCCACCTCGATGCCGCTGATGTTCTCGACCGACTCGTTGGCCTGCGCGAGCGCTTCGGCCGCGGCGTCCTCCCAGGATTCGGTCGACGTTCCGAGCACCTTGATTATTTTCACTGCCGTCATGGCAGTCGACGTTGGTCGCGAACCGGCTTTGGTATGCGCGCACCCCGGGAGCGGTATGGGTCCGTTAGTGGAGTGAAAGGTCTTGCATCCGGGGTTGCACTAGCCTTTTACGCTCGCACGGGGAACGGTAGCGCAATGGGTCTCAGGTGTTCGCTCATCGGCCACGACTGGGGCGAGAGCGAGATAGAGCGCGATCGCGACGAACAGGGAAGCGAGGTGGTGTTGACGGTCCGCGAGTACGAGGTGTGTGCGCGCTGTGACGACCGGAACCTCATCAGCGAGAACACGGAGGTGACGACGCTCGCGACCGACGACGAGGCGGCGCCGGCCGAGCGTGCGCCGGAACCGACGCGCGACGGCACCGAGGCGCCCGAAGCGGGCGACGGCGCGGCGGCAGAACCGACGGCCGACGCGGCTGGCGCGGCCGACGCGGCCGAGGCGGGTGACGTGGACGCCGAGCCGGGGACGGACGCGACCGGCGATGGTGCCGACACGCACGGTGACGCAGCAGCGCACGAGGGTGCGCCCGCAGAAGCTGGGGCGGCCGAGATAATCGGCGGCGACGCCGGGTCGACCGACGGCGACGGGACCGACGCGACGGCCGCTGACGCGACGGCCGCCGACGAGACCGCTGCCGACGCGGCCGACGACGAGGAACCGCCGGTCGACGACGCGGTCTTCATCGACGACGCGGAGGACGACGCGGGAGAGGGCGCGGACGTCGACGCCGTCGAGGACGCGGTCGCGGACGCCGAGGAACCCGTCGCCGACGCCGCACCGGACCCGCACGGCGACGCCGCACCCGGTGCGACCGGTGACGCGCCCGACGACGACGCACCGGACGCTCCGGCGGCCGCGGACGAGACGGCGGTCGCGGACGACGACGGCGTCGTCCTCGACGACGACGACGGCGACGGTGGAACCGTGGACGACGACCGCGAGCACGGCGAGTGGCCGGACGGCCCCGACGATGCGAGCGCGAGCGCGCCGAATGCGGACGTCTCGGGCGCCGAGACTGGTGCGGGCGACGCGACGACCGGCCAGTTACACGAGTCCGCCGCCGCGGCCGACGGCGACGACGGCTACGACGCGGAGTTCATCGACGACGACACCGCCCGAGAGCAGACCCAGCCGGAGCCCGAGCAGGCGTCGGATTCGCCGAGCGGTATCAAGTCCGCCGGGGAGACCGCACCACCGGGACAACGCCACTCTCGGACCGGCGAGCTCGTCTGTCCGAACTGCCAGAACGCCGAGAGCGCGGACCGGACGAGCCTCCGCGCGGGCGACATCTGCCCCGAGTGCCGGAAGGGCTACCTGAGCAACCCCGGCGAGTGACGAAACAGGTAAACCACCGCCCGCCAATGTGCCTTCCATGAAGGAGTACAAGATGCGTCGTGGCGAGTACCTCGAGGAAAGAATCCCGGACCTCGAAGGAACCGTCGAGGAGACCTTCGGCCCCATCACTGGCACGGAGGAGTTCAAGGGCAGCGACCTGTTCGTCGTCGGGGAACCCGACAACCCCGTGTTCGAGCGCATCGTCGTCGGCGCCGTCGAGTACGGCTCGAAGAAGGACAAGCTCGCCGTCGAGTTCCACGAGCGCGACCCGACGGAGCTCTCCCCCGACGAGCTCGAGGCCGCCGAGGAAGCGGTCTCGGCGAAGAACGAGTTCCTCCTCGACGCGACCGGTCGCGACGCGAAGGCGCGCCGCGACTCCCTGAAGCGCTCGGTCGAGGACGACCCCGACCACGACGTCGACGCCTGAATCGCGACGTCGACGCCGGAGACGCCACCCTCGTTCGTTCTCTCTTCGTTCCCGTAGCGACGCGGCCGAGCAGCAGGACGGAACCGGCGTCCTGGCGGACGCCACGCTGGTGCGACCGGTAGCCTACCTGGATCGAGGAGAGGGTCCCGCCGTTCACGGCGGGCGTGAATCCGACAACAGAGACACAGCCGGCGACACCGCTCAGTCTGGGGTATCTAGGTCGTTCGCCGCGTGGAGCAACATCCCTTCCCACGTCAGGCCGTGGTCGTTCTTGATTCGACTCAACCGTTCATGCACGTCGTCGTCGACGACAACGTGGATGTTCTTCGCCATACATACATACAAAAACTAAACATACATTAGTCTTCGGATGCAACGACCTGTTGATGAAGCGCACCAACGAGTTCGTCGTACGCCCCCGCTCCGAGAAGGACGAGGAGCTACTGCGACGACTGTTGGACGCTTCTGCCGCACTCTGGAACGAAATCAACTACGAGCGCCGCGAGAACTACGCCGACCCGGACGGCGACGTCTGGGACATCAGCGAGTACCGCGGACGCTACGGTGGCACGCTCGGTGCGTCCACCGTCCAACAGGTCGAGCGGAAGAACCGCGAAGCGTGGCGGTCGTTCTTCGCACTCCAGGAAACGGGTGAAGCCAACGGCAAACCCGGATTCTGGGGGAGTGGCGACGACCGCGAGCTCCGCACGTACATCCGCAACACGTCGTACACGGTCGAGTGGGGCGACTACTCCCGACTCGAGATTCTGGTCGGCCAAGACCTGAAAGACGAGTACGGGCTTGGCTACCGCGAGCGCCTCCGACTCGAAGTTCGGGGCGACCCGAACTGGAAGGAGTACGACAAGCAGGGCCGGTTGGAGCTTTACTACGATGAGGCTTCGGACGAGTTCAGGGCCTTTCAGCCAGTCACTATCGACAATTCTCGACTGGCACAACCACTGGCTTCGGAAGAAGCCGTCACCAGAAATCCCAGATTTCTGGTTGCCCATCAGACGTAGTCTGATGACCGCGCTGGACATCGGTGCGAACAACCTCGTCGCCTGTACGACCACGACCGGCCAGCAGTACCTCTACGAAGGACGCGGCCTGTTCGAGCGGTTCCGCGAGACGACGCGCGAGATCGCGCGCCTCCAGTCCAAACTGGACGACCAGCGCCGGTCGAGCAAGCGAATCGACCGGCTGTACCGTCGGAGAACCCGGCGTCGCGACCACGCACAGGACGCGCTCGCCCGCGACCTCGTCGAGCGACTGCACGAGGAGGGCGTCGCGACCGTGTACGTCGGCGACCTGACGGACGTTCTCGAAACGAGCTGGTCCGTCCGGGCGAACGAGAAGACACACAACTTCTGGGCGTTCCGCGCGTTCGTCGAGCGACTCGCCAACACCGCCGAGGAGTACTGTATCACGGTCGAAGTGCGTTCGGAAGCGTGGACGTCGCAGACGTGTCCGAACTGTGGGTCGACCGACCGGACGACGCGACACCAGGACACGCTGACGTGCGAGTGTGGCTTCGAGGGCCACGCGGACCTCGTCGCGTCCGAGACGTTCCTGAGACGGCAGACCAACGTAGCAAGGCCGATGGCACGGCCTGTATGCCTCAAGTGGGACGACCACAAT
Organism: Halorubellus litoreus; assembly: GCF_037081675.1. Lineage (GTDB taxonomy): Archaea > Halobacteriota > Halobacteria > Halobacteriales > Natrialbaceae > Halorubellus > Halorubellus litoreus. The sequence continues at coordinate 793,183 of NZ_JAZAQL010000001.1, forward strand.
TGGTCGGAGTCACCACGCTCTCCCCGTCCCAACGAGGAGCATACGAACCCGCAAGTTGCCTCCGTGGGCCGGTAGTCGATACCCCCAGCGCGAGGAAACCCCGGCGTTCACGCCGGGGAGGATGTCATTGGAGTGCGTTCTGGACGGACGTGGCGACGGTGCGTGCGCGGTCGGCGAGCGCGGGCGGGACGTGGCCGGCGTCGACGGCGGCGTCGAGTTCGTCGTCGTCGACGCGCTCGACGGTGCCGTCCGCGTGTTTGACGACGTCGACGTGGAGGTCGACGTAGCGCGCGCCGTCGGGGAACAGTTCGACGGGCGTGCAGACGTTCACGTACGTTCCCTTCGTCTCGCCGTCCTCGCTCCGGTACACGGTCGGGTACCACCAGTTGCCTTCGGTGAGTTTCGTGATGGCGACGTCGCCTTCCTCGCGCGGGATGCCGAGCGCGTCGTACGTGCCGCCGCCGGTCATGTCGCGTTCGACCGTGAGTTTGCCGGCGTCGGCGTCGAGCGCGGTGATGCGGCCGCGGCCGAGCGTGTAGCGGTCGCCCTCGGGTTTCCCGTGCTCGATGGTGATGGTGCCGTCGTCGCGCGGCCCGAACGCGTCGACGACCGCCGCGAACGGGAGGTCGTCGGTCTCGTCGGCGTCGCCCCACGCGCCGTCGCCGGCGTGCGCGAGCACGCCTTCGGCGAAGTCGACGGCGTCGCTCGCGCTCGCACTCCCGGCTTTGACGCGGTGGTGGCCGGGCATCGTCGTCGCCACCGCGCGCCGGTCGTCGTCGAGCGCGAACCGGGACTCGCGCCCGAACCACACCCACGCCGTCGCCGCCGCGGGGACCTCCTCGAGGCTGGTGTCGAGGCGAACCGGGACGTCGTCCGGGTCGCCGTCGGGGAGTGCGTCGAGTGCACGAGCACGGTCGCTCGCGGCGTCGAGCGCGTCCCCGAGCGCGCTCATGTCGGCGTCGGCGGCGGCGCGCTGCCAGCGGACGCCCCAGCCGTCGGGCGGGTCCGGCTGGAGGAGTTCGGTGGTGCGGACGAGTTCGGTTGCGCGCTCCCCGCGGACGTTCGCGCTGACGCCCGAGCGCGCCCGGTCGAGCGCGACGAGGCCCCCGCGAACGCCGAGCGCTTCGGCGACCTCCGGGCGGTCGTCGCCCCACGGCGGCGCCGCGTCGACGACCTGCACGCGCCGGACGTCCCCGGGTTCGACGTAGCCGTCGGCGTCGTCGAACGGCAGGAACGCCTCGCGGTCGCCGAGGTCGACGACCGCGCCGCTCCCCATGGCGTCCGTGACGGGCGCGAGGAACACCGCCCCCTCGGGCGCCGGGTCGTCCCACGAGAGCGCGTCCACGGCCACGCCCGCGAGGTCCTCGCGGAGCGTCCTGACGGCGTCGGGGTCGCCCGAGAGGCCGACGCCCTGACGGTCCGCGGTCGTCGACGCGGCGACGTCCGCGGGTGCGAACCCGAACTCGTGGTCGAAGCGCTCGCGGATCGGCGGCGACGCCTGCACGACGTCGTGGTCGGCGTCGAGCAGTCGCTGCGTGATGGCAGTCGTGTAGATGCCACGGACGCGCGCCCTCATTCCAGTGCCTCCCGCGTCGGCGCGAACCGCACGCGCTCGTGGACGCTCGGGCCGAGCGACAACTCCACCACGAGCGGGTCGCCCGAATCGGTCGCCCCATAGTCAGCAGCGTCGTCGCCGCTCGCGCGTTCGAGGACGCGGCCGTCCTCGACGTACGCGCCCCACGTCTCGAAGCGGAGCCAGCCGCGCATCTCCGCGGCGTGGGTCGTGACGTCGCAGTAGTCGACGGCGTGCTCGGGGTAGTCGCTCGCGCTGTGCGCCATGTCCATGTCGGAGTACACGACGTCGTGCGCGTCGAAGAACGCGCCGAGCGCCGTCGCGGTCTCGTCGACGAGGGCGGCGACGCGCTCGCTCGCAGCCTGGAGGTCGTCGGTGTCGAGGCCGACCTCGCGGAGCGCGGTCTGCGTGCGCTGGTCGAAGTGCATGCCCGACCGTTCGAGGGTCGCCGGTAAGAAATCCCTCGTCTCCGAGCGGCCGGTCGACGTCGCCGGACGCGCTCGAGGTGTGGTCGTACGATGCGGACGCTGGTCGCGTCGCTCGGCGTGACTGTGGGTTGGCGTACGGAAACTCGTCGCTGCGGTCAGTCGTCGGCGGCGGCGGAGAAGGAGGCGGAGCGCAGAGAATGAGAGGCGGCGGCGGCGTCGTCGTCGGGTGCTGGTCGGTTCGAGAGTGTCGGTACGCGTTTTCGGTCGTTCTCGTCCTCGGGTGTGGGGAGTCCCGGGAAGAGAAGGTTGCTGTTGTCCTCGTCTGTCATTAGCATACGTTGGCTCTTCGTTCCTTATGAATCCCCTCCTTAAACAACTTGTGGTAGCTAATAGCATACAAGGACATTTAAGGACGGGTTGGTGCCACGTCGACGCCCCCGGAAGCACCCGGTCGCGCGCTCGGGTGGAGCGGCGCTCGATGGGGCAACGCTTAGGACCCACGTGCAACAAATCGGGGGCATGAAACGGGGTCGGGATCCGGTCGAGCGCGCCGCGAGCGACGACGAGGACCTCCAGGAGATCGCGACCTGGGAGCCCCGGACGCGACTCGACCGGTTCGCGGTCGGGTTCTACGAACGCATCTTCCCCGCCATCCGCGGTCTCGTCCTCGCCACGGCCGTGCTGTTCACCCTCGCCATCCTCTTCGCGAGCAGCATCGGCACCCCGCGACTCCCCGTCGTCGCGCTGTTCGCCGCACTCTCCGCCGTCCCCGCGCTCGCCCTCGCCGCGTACGTCTACGTCGCGGACGTCACCACGAAGGAACCACTCGACCTCATCGCGGCGACGTTCGCGCTCGCGTTCGTGTTCGCGAGCTTCGCCGCCATCGTCAACACCGCCGCCGAACCGCTGTTCGCGGCGCTCGGCGGCCTCGGCGTCGTCGGGTACTTCCTCCTCATCGTCGCCCCCGGCGAGGAACTCGTGAAGCTGCTCGCCGTCCGGTTCTACGCGTACCGCGACGGCCGATTCGACTCGGTCGTCGACGGCGCGGTCTACGGCGCCGTCGCCGGCCTCGGGTTCGCGACCATCGAGAACGCCATCTACGTCACGGGGTTCGTGCAGCAGGCGACCACCGGCATCGTCGTCGACCAGGCGATCGACATCGCGCAACGCCGCGCACTCGCCGGCCCCGGGCACGTCATCTACTCGGGCATCGCCGGGTACTACCTCGGTCTCGCGAAGTTCGTCGACGAACACCGCGGCGCCGTCGTCCTCAAGGGCCTCGTCATCGCCGCCGGCTTCCACGCCCTCTACAACCTCACCATCGGGTTCGCGCCCGGTATCGTCGGCGGGCTGCTGGGCGTCGGCCCCATCGTCGCGTTCGTCGTCTACGTCGTCGCGTTCGACGGCGTCGCCGGCGGCTTCCTCGTCCTCAAACTCTACAACTACCGGGACGCGTACAATCGCGTCGACGCGGGACGTACCTACGACCCGGACGCGCCCGTGGACGCGACCGAGATCGACCCGAGCACGAACGACGACCCCATCGCACCCGGCGCCAAGCGCGCGCAGTCCGCTCAGGAGGCCGACGAATCGACGGCAACCTGGGGGACGGACGACGCCGAGACCGACGCCGGATGGGAGTCCACCGTCGAGGACGACGACAGCGGCTGGTAGCGCGTTCGCTTCTCGTGGCGAGTGGCGCGACCGGTTCTTCCAGCGAGTGTTCGACCGCGTTCCGCGCCGGTCAGTCCTGGTAACCGTCGAGCATGGACGCGACGTACTTCCCGACGACGTCCACCTCGAGGTGGACGGGGTCGCCGACTCCCTTCTCGGAGAGCGTCGTCACGTCGTAGGTCGTCGGGACGATGGCGACCGTGACGCGCGGCCCCGAGTCCCCGCTCCCGGCCTGGAGGTCGGCGATGGTGAGACTGATGCCGTCGAGCGTGATGGAGCCCTTCTCGACGACGTAGTCCGCGTAGCGCGCTGGGAGTTCGAACTCGAAGAACCAGTCCTCGCCGCCCGTGGAGTCGACGTTCGTCACCGCGGCGACCGCGTCGACGTGCCCCTGGACGAGGTGGCCGTCGAACCGGCCGTCCGCCGGCATCGCGCGCTCCAGGTTGACGGCGTCGCCGACGTCGAGGTCGCCGAGGTACGTCTTCGCGACGGTCTCCTCGGCGAGGAACACCTCGAACGTCTCGTCGTCGAACGCCTCGACCGTGAGGCAGACGCCCGACACCGCGATGCTCGCGCCGTGCGCGACGTCCCCGAGGACGACGTCGCCGGCGATGGTGAGCCGCCGGCCGTCCTCGGTGACCGCGACGTCGACGACCTCCCCGGTCTCCTCGACGATACCCGTGAACATGCCTGCGGGTTGGCTCGACCGCCGGATAGCGGTGTCGGTCCCCGGTCGTCGAGCGCGCGATCGTCCGAGAGCGGTGTCGGTCCCGGTCGTCGCGGAGGCGAGCACCGCGAGGCGAGTCCCGGCGGGCTTTTGGTCGCGTAGCGGGTACGGACGGCAAATGCCTCGTTCGATCTCCGAGCAGTTCTCGCTCATGGTGGCGGTCGTCATCGCCGCCCCGATCGCGCTCGCGGGCGTCGACATGACGCTCCGCGGGGAGACGACGTGGGGGCCCGCGCTCGTCGGCGTGAGCATCATGATACTGCTCGTCGAGAAGTACGTCACGACCCCGCAGGACGTGCCGGGCCTGGCGGTCGCGAAGGCGGTCGGGTTCGTCGCGAAGGACCCCGAGGAGGACGCGGACGCGAGCGACGGCGACGGCTGACGCCCTCGCTTGGTCGGAACTTACGCGTCCGCGGACCCGTCGACGGTCGCGGTGTGCCGACCGTACGCGTACCCCGTCCAGACGAGGGCGGCCGGGAGGGCGACGGCCTCGACCAGTCGTACGAGCAGCAGGTAGTACATCGCCGTCTCTCCTGGCGTCCCGAGGCGGGGAAGCCACGGCGCGATAGCGGTGTCGGAGGCGAACGCGGCCGCGAGCACGCGGTCCGCGGCGACGACGAAGGCCGCAAGCGCGAGCGCGACGATGGCGGGGCGGCGCACGGACGGGTCGGTTCGGAGTGCGCGTAGCACGCTCATGCGGGGGCCGTCGGCTGCGCGCCCCAAAGTGGTTGCGTCGGCGTCCCCGGGCGTCTCTCCCACCGCGTCGTCGTTTCACTCCTTCCACGCCGTCGCTTCACTCCGCTCGCGCTGTCGCCTGCCAGTCGCGAGCGTAGCCGGCGATTTCGTCGGCGAACGCGGCTCTCGCCGCGCTCCAGGCTTCCTCGTCCGCGTCGCGGGCGCGCCGCCACGCGGCGACCTGGTCGGCGTCTTCGGCGCTCGCGAGTCGCATCATCTCGACGACGACGTCGTCGGTGACGCGCCAGCGCGCGTCGGGATTGCCGCGGACGGCGGCGCGGATGCGGTCGGGGTCGTCGGCGAGCGTGAACCGCGACTCGGGGAGGCGCCGGGAGAGTTTCGGCTGGTCGTCGAGGCCGGGAACGAGGCGCGTGTAGAGGGCGTGGAGGGTGCCGTCGGTGGGGGCGCGTTCGCGGACGCCGTCGACCATCGGGCGGAGCGAGCGCTCGTCGGCGCCCATGACGATGCAGTTCGCGGCGTAGTCGTCGGCGACGAGCGGGTGGAGCATGTCGGCGACCATCAGGAACCCGTCCATGCGGCGCGTGAAGCGACTTGGTTCCCAGTCGCTGGGGAGGTCGGTCTCGTCGAGTGCGGCGGCGTCGACGCCGGCGTCGTCGTACGCGTCGCGGTTCGCGCGCTCCCACGCGGTGACGTCGAGGTCGACCGCGGCCATGTCGCGCTCGGGGTCGGCGTACCGCGCGAGGTGGTACGCGGTGTGCGTGACGTCCTCGGCACCGTACTGGGTGCGGAGGCGGCCGCGGTCGTGGTCGAACCCGAGCGCGTCGACGAACGCGACGAACCGCCGGGCGCGTTCGCGGACGACGTCGAGCGCGTACCCCTGCGTGCTGTAGGGCTCGAAGTCGGCGACGACGAACTGGACGTCGAACCCGGCGCGCTGGAGGGCGATAGCGGTCTGCATCTGGCCGAGCGTCCCGACGTGGGGCGGGCCGGTGACGCTCACGCCGAACGTCAGGACGCCGTCGGTCCCGGCGCGGTCGGCGAACGCGCGGGCGTCCTCGCCGACGACGAATCGGCGGCGGACCTCGGCCGGCGGGAGGTCGCCGAGCGCCAGCGGTTCGCTGGCGTGGTCGTCGACTGGCTCGTAGCGGTCGCGAGCGCGGAGCGCGTCGTAGTGGTCCTCGAGTGAGGCCATACGACGAATCGTTTCACCTGTCAGTAAAGTGTTACTCTGTGACTAGGTACCGATGCGCAAATGAAGGCCGTGGTCGTCGGTCAGTTCGCGCCGGGGACGTCCATGCCGATCTGTCGCATCACGCCCATGGCGTCGTACTGCGCCCAGGACTCGGCGAGTTTGCCGTCCTCGAACCGCCACTCGATGTGGTCTTCGATGCTGATTCGTTCGTTCGTCGCCGGCATCCCCATGTACTCGCCGGTGTGGATGCCGGACACTCGCCCGCGGTGGAAGACGTGGTCGCCCTCGGCGACGACGTCGAGCACCTCGTAGGTGACGTCGCTCATCGCGTCGTGGATCGGGTCGAACTGGTCGCGCACGTCGGCGACGGTTCGCATACCGTCGGGCACCGCGGGGTCGTGGCCGACGTAGTCGGCTGTGCAGTGTGCCTCGAACTCGTCGTACTTGCCCGACCAGAGCAGGGTGGAGAGTTCCTTCGCGAGCCGCTTGTTCGCCGAGGTGTTGTCGATGGCTGCAGTCATTTGTAATCAACAATAGCTAGGTTTCGTAGCGGCTTAGCTGTTGTTCGACCATCAGAAAAGGCGACGCTACCAGGTGCGGAGGCCCGCGGACCCGCCAGCGAAGCCGGGTCTGACAGTCCGATGGCGGCTCCGGCACGGTGGCTACAGGTGCTTGCGCATGCACGTCGCCGACGCCGGACAGAGGTCGGCGAACTCGGCGGTATCCCGCAGCGCGGCGGGTGCGGTGTCGCGGTCGACGCGGTCGTACCCGCGGTCCGCGAAGAACCCCGCGGCGGTCGTCGTCAGGAGGTAGAGCGCGTCGACTCCCCGGTTGCGGGCTTCGCGTTCCAGGGCGTCGCAGACCGCCGTTCCGTAGCCCTGGCCGCGGGCCGCCTCGCGGACGACGACCGACCGGAGGAGCGCCACGTCACCAGCCACCTCGAGCCCGCCGATGCCGACCGCCTCACCGTCGTCGAACGCGACGAAGAACTCGCCGGGGCCCTCGCGGACGTCCGCCGCTGGAAGGTCGTTCCCCACGAGGAGCGCCTCGACGTCGGCGAGTTGCTCACCGGTCGCGCGTTCCAGCTCGACAGCGCGCTCGCTCATGGGTCGACGTTCGACGACGAGGCTCGTAAGCGCTTCCCAGCGAGAGACCGCGTTCGAGAACGAGCCCGAGCGAGTCAGACGGAATCGAAGCCGGTCAGGGTGCGCAGTCGAGTCACGGTGAACAGTCGAGTTACGGCGAGAGCGACCGGGACGCGGTGCCGAGGCCTTCGGCGCCGTCGTCGGTGACGACCGCCAGGTCCGCGACGCGAACGACGCCGTCCGGCCCCGAGACTGTCGCGTCCAGCGCGACGACCGCGCCCTCGCGCACCGTCTCGTCGCCGTCGAGGGGGCGTTCGCGGCGGGCGAGGCCGACGCCGTGCGCATCGAACGTGCTCGCGGGGTCGTCGAACCCGTACGCCGACACCTCCGCGGCACCCTCGCGTTCGACCGCGGCTAGGTCCACGCTCGGTTCGAGTTCAGCGAGCGCCGCGTCCACCGCACCGTCCGCGGCGAGTTGCGCGCGCCGCGTCCACCCGCCGTCGCCGTCGACGACGAGCGTCCGCACCACGCGCCCGTGGTAGCCGTCGCGGTCCCGCGGCGCGAGCGCGACGACGACCGGTTCGCCCGGACGAAGTGCCGCGTCCGACCGCGGCGTCGCATCCACGCCCGCGCCGACCGCGACCACGCCCGGGTCGACGCCCGCACCCGCGAGCTCGGTCGCGACCTCGCGGCGCAACCGCTCCGTCGTCAACGCCATCCCCTCGAACGCGAGGTGGTCGTCCGCCGGCTCGACCTCCGCCTCGTCGCCAGCGTGCCCATGGCCGTGACCGTCGCCACCGCCGTGGCGTTCGCTCTCGCGCAGGACCGCGCGAGCGCGCTCGACCGCGGCGTCCGCCGCCATCTGCACGCTCCGCACCCGAAGACGCTCCGCGTCCGTCTTCGCGACGCGCGCGTCCTCGACGACCGACGTCGACGCCACCTCGAACCCGCGGCCCTCCAGGTACAGCGCCGCGTCGTGCGGTATCGACCGCGGCGCGAGCACCGAGCCCTCCCGACCGAGGTCCTCCAGGGCGACCGCCACGCGCTCGCCCGTCGGAACGTCGCCACCACCAGGCAGCACGCGGTCACCCGGGAACGCCTCCCGCGCCCCGTCCGGTGAGTCCGGCGCGAACAACATCGCCTGCTCGGGCGTCACGCACATCCCCAGCTCGCCGTCGAGACCGCTCGCCCGCGCCAGATACCGCAGGATAGCGTCGTCGCTCGTCCCAACGTGCACGAACGCCGTCGCCTCGCGGTCCGCGAGCGCCTCGCGAACCGGCGCGTACTCGACCGCGAGCTGTGGGCTGCCTGCGTCCCCACCCATCTCTCGCCTAGTCCGCGGCCTCCATCGGCTCCTTGGCCTGCGCGATGAGGTCCTCGAGGTCCGTGCCCGTCGGCTCGTTGTTCAGGAGCACGTCGATGGGGAGCGTCGGCGCCCCATCGACGAGGTTCTCCAGGAGCACGAGGCGTTCGCGAGCACGCGACATCCCGACGTAGAACACGCGGCGTTCGTTGTCCGTCAACATCGGAACCGGACTCGTCGTCTTCGTGAACTCGCGCCCACCCGGGACCTCGTCGGGGTCCGCGGTCGCCGCCATCTGCTCGACGACCTTCTCCGTCAGGTCCGTCCCCACGAACACGTGATCGGCCTCGCGACCCTTCGCCGAGTGAATCGTCCCCAGGCGGACCGTATCGCGGGGCAGTCCGTGGTAGTCCGGGCTCGCGAAGTACGCCTTCATCGTCTTCTTCTGGAACGACGTCACCTTCCGCACCATGTCCGACGCCGACGCCGGCCCCGGCATGAACGGCACGTGGTCGCCGATGACGTCGGCGGGGATCTCGAGGTCCGTGAGGTCCTCGACGCCCGCCTCCTCCTCCATCTCGTCGACCGTATCGAAGAGGTCGTCGCGCTCGTTCGTCCCGAACGCCGAATCCGCGAGCATGTCGGCGAGCCGACGCGCCTGCAGTCCGTTGACGGCCTCGTCCTCGTCCACTCGCTCGACCGCCGTCACGTAATCGTCCAGGCGGTCCGTCCACATCCGCTGGTCCGTGAGGCACTTGAACGGAATCCCCTCCGTGATGAACTCGTCGATGAACTGGAACATCTGGTAGCGAGCGCGGAACAACAGCATCACCGTCTCGGGGTCGTCGTCGTCCATCGTCTCGTCGACGGTGCGGCGGACGTTCCGGACGAGGTCGAGCATCGACGGTCGCTGCACCGCCTCCACGACACCACCCTCCTTCCGCGGTTTCAGGTCCTTGTCCTGGCGCTTCGAGATGTGTCGAATCTCGCGGTTCACGACGTTCAGGACGTTCGACGGCAGCCGATACGAGTTCGGGAGGATGACGTCCTCGTCCGGGTCCGCTTCCAGCAAGAGGTCGGGGTCCGCGCCCTGCCACGCGTACACGACCTGGTCGTCGTCGCCCGCGATGAGGATGCCCGTCATGTGCGGTTTCCACTCCTCGTACACCTCGTGCTGGAGCTTCGTGATGTCCTGGAACTCGTCGATGACGAGGTACTCGACGTTCGGGAGCAGCGACCGCTGCTTGACGCGTTCGAGCATGTCAGCGAACCCGATGACGCCGTTCTCGCCCTTGTACGACCGCCAGCCGCGGATGGCGTCGGGGACGTCGATGCGGTCGTCGTCGCTCGGCCACGTCGGCGTGTACTTGTTGCCCTCCTGCGCGTTCGGGTCGATCTCGGGCGGAAGGCGGACCTCCTCCTCGTTCCACTGGAAGGGGACGTCGTACCAGTCCGCCACGTCGCGGTTCGTTCGCTGCAGCCACTGGCTCGTCGCGATGATCTTGTTCCCGATAGTCGTCGACCGCGCGGTCCGCCGGCCGGCACCGCCGTACTCGTCCTCGAACTCGAGGCCGAAGTCGTCACAGAACTCCTCCTTGTCGTCCTCGCCGACGACGTCACCGCGGGAGAGGTTCAGGAGGTCGTACGCCTTCGCGTGCATCGTGCAGACGTTCCCCTGGAGCGCCCGCGGGTTCTCGTCGAGGCGCTCGGCGAGGCGTTCGCGGATCTCGGCGGCGGCCGCTCGCGTGTAGGAGACGACGAGGATGTCGCGGAACTCGACGTCGTCGTCTTCGAGGATGCCTTCGACCTTGTCGAGGAGGGCGGTCGTCTTCCCGCTGCCGGGACCACCGAACAGACGGGTGAGTGTCGCGTCCGAGTCGGTCATTGTACCCACACTGGGCCCGAACGTTCATAAGGACCGTGGGTTCGGCGGGGCGGGGTCAACGCGTCGCTAGATGCCGGACGAGGAGAAGGTCCCGGAGGCGGTCGACGAGCGATACGGGGCGTTCCCTGGACGATGCTAGTTGTTGCGCGGAGAGCGGGCTTCGCGCACGTCGCTACCGTCGCGGATCTTGTCCTTGCAGTCCGGGCATACTCGGGGGTTCTCGACGCCCCGAGGTGTGAACACCCGGGCGTATGCATCCGTGACGAAGGACCCGCAGTTTTGACATTCCGGCATTTGGAACTCCATCTTCCTGTAGGGGAATAATCTGTATTAATGGTACCGCCGCTCGTGGTAGGCTGGCGCAATAGCCACCGGCCACCACCAGTGGAATCGAGTGACTGCGGTGGACTTCGCACTGTTTGTTACACTTTCCGGAAGAGTGTGAAAATCAGGTTTTACCACTCTGTGGCCTGCTCAGTCAGGGCTCCCAGTCGCAGACGGTGCACGCGGCAGCGCCGTCGTCGTGGAGCGCCATGCACTCCGGGCACTGGAGTTTGTTGTAGTTTCGCTCCCACCCTACCGGTTCCGTCTCGTGACCGCGGTTCTCGAGGAATTGGTCGAACACGTCGTCACCGGTATCGGGTGCGGACGCCATATGACACGGTAACGCATGGCAGGCATATAAAGTATGCTCCTACGACAGTTCGCGATACGAACCGGCAGGGACGCGGTAACCATCCCGAAACCACCCGCAGTCACCGTCTCGGCCGCGCTCGACGGCGTCGTATCCACGGACGTAAGTTCCTCGACGCGCTACGTCCGGCCGTGAGCGACCTGAACCTGGACGCGACCCAGCTCGACCGGTACTCCCGGCACGTCATCATGGACGAGGTCGGGCCCGACGGGCAGGCGGCGCTGCTCGACGCGAGCGTCCTCGTCGTCGGCGCGGGCGGCCTCGGCGCGCCCGTCCTCCAGTACCTCGCCGCCGCCGGGGTCGGCCGGCTCGGGGTCGCGGACGACGACGTCGTGGAGCGCTCGAACCTCCAGCGGCAGGTGATCCACGCGGACGCCGACGTCGGCCGCCCGAAGGTCGACAGCGCCCGCGAGTTCGTCGAAGCCCTCAACCCGGACGTCGCCGTCGAGACCCACGAGACCAGGGTCGACCGCGACGACGCCCCCGGACTCGTCGCCGAGTACGACGTCGTGGTGGACGCGAGCGACAACTTCGCGACGCGATACCTCCTGAACGATGCGTGCGTCCTCGCGGACACGCCGCTCTGTCACGGCGCCATCTACAAGTTCGAGGGACAGGCGACGACCATCGCGGCCGGCGGTGCACCGTGCTATCGGTGCCTGTTCCCCGAACCGCCCGAGCCCGGAACGGTCCCCGACTGCGCGACGACGGGCGTCCTCGGCGTCCTCCCCGGCACCATCGGCGCCGTGCAGGCGACCGAAGCCGTCAAACTCGTCACCGGCATCGGCGACCCCCTCGTCGGGCGGATGTTCACGTACGACGCCGCCGACCTCACCACCGACGAGGTCCCCTACCGCGCCAACCCCGAGTGCCCGGTCTGCGGCGACGACCCCGTCGAGAGCGTCGCGAGCCAGACCTACCAGGAGACGTGCGCGGTCCCCGAGTAAACGCGTCTCCGGGGGGGTTCCCGGCGACCTCCCACCCAAACCACCAGAGGTTTTAAATTCTAACAGTTTGTGTCCGGAAGCGATGGTCGAACTCGTCGCGTTCGCGGTCGCTGGCGCGTGCGTCGTCGCACTGTTCGCGATGATGGTGGTGACGTTCGTCTCGGACGTCAGACTCTGGCCGTCCGGCGACGACGACCGCAAGTTCAAAGTCTACGTGACGTTCTCGCGAACCTTCCTCCTCGGGTTCCTCGCGACGACCGCGCTCGACTGGGGCGGCACGTGGCTCCCGGTGTCAGGACTCGCTCTGTACGGCCCCGGCGCGGTCCTCCTCGTCGCCGGCGTCGCGCTCCTCCTCAAGTCCGGGAAGGACCTCGGTGGAGACGCGACGAAGGGCCAGGTCGACGAGTTGCGGACCGACGGCCTCTACCGGTACTCGCGGAACCCGCAGAACCTCGCGTACCTCGTCTTCTTCGCGTCGCTCGCCGTGCTGTCGAACTCGACGCTCGTCGCCGCCCTGACCGCCGGGGCAGCGGCGTTCATGGGCCTCCAGGCCGTCGTCGAGGAGCCGTGGCTCCGCGAGACCTACGGCGAGGCGTACCTCGCGTACCGCGAGCGCGTCCCCCGCTTCGTCGGCCTCCGCTCGGTCACGCGCGCCGTCGCCACGCTCCGGGACTGACCGCGCCGCCATCGCGAACACCTGTCGCGACCGCCCGGACCGACCCGTGCTCGCGAGTGTCAGTACGATATTATCTCCTCGGCGCGCGTATTCCCACGCATGACTCCCCGTACATCTCACACCTCCAGTTCCATCGACCGTCGCCACTTCCTCGCGGGCACGGCCGCCGTCGCCGCGACGGCGCTCGCCGGCTGCATCTCGACGAGCGGCGGCATCTCGAACGGCTCGAAGTCCGCGCTGTACGTCGTCCCCGAGGACCGCTTGCTTCGCGTCATCGCCGAGAACGGTGACGTTCGCGTGCTCGCGGACGACAGCCTCGACCGCGTGAAGGTGCGGTCGACCGTCGCGTCGAACGGCCTCGGGAACCCCCTCGAGAGCGCGCCCGTCGAGACCGCCGTCGAGAACGACCGGTACGTCGTCCACGCGCGAGCGGAACGCGACGGATTCCTCGGCGGGCGCGTCCGTCACGACGTCGAGGTTCGCGTCCCCGCCGGCGTCCGCGTCGACCGCGTCGAGACCGCGAACGGCCGCGTCCACGTCTCCGGCGTCGCCGGCGACGTCCACGCGTCCTCCCGGAACGGCGACGTCGCGGCGTCGAGCGTCGACGGCGTCGTCACCCTGGAGTCGTCGAACGGCGACGTCACCGCGACCGCGACCCGCGGCGTCGCGAGCGCGACCACCGGGAACGGCGACGTCACCGTGGAACTCGCCGCGCTCGACCGCGACGCCGATATCAGCTCCGGGAACGGCGACGTCACGGTCAGGGTCGGCCCGGCGCTCGCCGCGCGCGTCGACCTGTCGACCGGGAACGGTCGCGTCAGCGTCGTCGACGTCACCGTCGACGCGGACGTCGACGAGCGCCGGCACGTCCGGGGCCGCATCGGCGACGGCGGTCACCGCATCGACGCCAACACCGGGAACGGCGACGTCCGCCTCGAAGCGTACTGACGCCGCCGTCTCGCTCGGTTTCTATCGGTTCAGGCTTCAGCGTGCAGTTCCGCGAGCGGCCGCGCCGCCTCCCGCGGTGGGGCGTCGAACGCGTCCGGCCACAGCATCGCGGCGACGTGCTCGACCGTGTCGACGATACGGGGACCGGGCCGGTTCGCGTAGTGATGGCCGTCGAGCGCCCACGTCCGCCCCGACTGGACCGCCGAGAGCGACTCCCAGCCGTCGTGGCCGGTGAGCGCGTCCAGGTCGCGTGCGGTCTGGTCGAGGCCGAACCCGCAGGGTGCCGCGATGGCAACCTCGGGGTCGTACTCGCGGACCTCGGCGAACTCGCGGGGGCGCGCCGACTCGCCGGGGTCGACCATCCCGTACTCGCCGCCGGCGGCGTCGACGACGTCCGGCATCCAGTGCCCCGCGACCATCACGGGGTCGAGCCAGTCGAAGATGGCAACTCGTGGACGCTCCGCGCCGGTCGCCTCGCGGACGGCGTCGACGCGCTCGCGGACGGCGTCGACGCGCTCGCGGAGGTCCGCGGCGACCTCGCGCGCCTCGTCCTCGCGGCCGACCGCGGCGCCGACGCGCTCGACGTCACCGACGACGTCCTCGAGGCGATGCGGGTCCGTCGTCACCACCTCGGGGTTCGCGTCGATGCGCTCGACCGCGTCCTCGACGAGCACCGAATCGACCGCGCACACGTCACAGATACCCTGCGTGACGACGACGTCGGGGTCGAGTTCGTCCAGCACGTCCACGCGGATACCGTACACGCCCTCGCCCGACGATTCCGCCTCGGCGACCTGCGCGTTGATCTCCGCGCTGTCGGCCTCCGGGTCGACGTTCGCGTAGTTCACCGCCGGCAGGCGCTCGGCCTCGGGCGGGTAGTCGCACTCGTGACTGACGCCGACCGGTTCCACGCCGACGGCGTACAGGATCTCCGTCGCCGACGGCAGCAGCGACACGACGTTCATGCCCGCAGGTTGGGAGCGGGGTCACAAAACGCCACGCGTTCGCGAGTCGGCACCGGCGTCGACCGCCGCACGGGCTGGCGTCAGCGCGTCAATCCGAGGACGCTGACCGCGAGGCCGGCGACGACGAGCGGCCAGAACTCCGGGAGGACGGCGCCGACGAGGCTGACGTGGATACCGAAGAGGATGAGCTTCGGCCCGGTGAGCAGGCGCTCGTCGGCGCGCTCGGCCTTCGCGGCACGCACCCGAGAGAGCGGAGACCGACCAGAGCCGTCGGGCGCGTCCGTCGACGACTGGGACATACCTCCAGGTAGCGAGCACGAGCCTATGAGTCTCCTCATCTCTCGGCGCCGTACCGGACGGTGAGGAACTTGCGGCCGAACAGCCACATCTCGTGGGTCGCGACGACCGCACTCGAGCGGTCGACGCTCGGTGCTGTCGCGTCGTCCGCGGGCGTCGCGTCGTCGGCGGGCGTCGCGTCGTCGGCAGGTGTGGCGTCGGCGGGCCAGACGCGGAAGCGCTGGTGGGCCGGGAGCCGGTAGTCGGCGGTCGCGGTCGACCAGAACAGGCCGGGGTGGCCGGGTGCGCGCGTCGTCAGGTCGACGCCGACGTCGTCGCCCTCGGCGAGCGCGAGCGCTCGCGGTTCGAGCACCGTCGAGAGCGTCCCACCGGGGAGTGGCACGGCGATGTTCACGTACCGCCGGTCGTCGTGCACGTGCGACCCGTAGACGGCGACGAACACCGCCTCGCCGGTGTCGACGTCCGTCCGCACCCAGAACCGCGCGTCCTCGCGCGGGTCGACCACGTCCGCCGCGCCGCCAGTCGCGCTCGTGGCGGCGTCCGCGTCGAGCGCGTACAGGTCGTTCTCGACGACGCGGACGCGACCGCGCTCGCAGGGACCGGGGAGGTTCAGCTGTTCGAGCGCGCTCGTGACCGGGGCCGCGAGCGCCGCGCCCGCCCTGAACGGCCGATGCCACCCGGCGCTGACGGTCATCCGGTACTCGCTCGTCCGCTCGTAGAACCGCCGCACCGCGGGCGCGACCCGCGACGTCTCGAAGTCCTCGCGAGCGAACGCGTCCAGGTCGTCCATCTCGCCGACGACGCGGTCGCCCGCGAGCCCCGACCGCTCGTGGAAGTCCGCGCCGACGCGACCGCGCGAGCGGACGCGAGCCAAGGGAACGTCGTCGACGCGAGCACGCGAGAGCCGACGGCTGGCGTGCGCTGCGAGTGCCCCGCCAGTCGCGACCGCGAACGCGCCTGCCGCGAACGCACGACGTCGGTCCATGCCCACGCGTCCGCCCCACGGAGCCAAAAACGGGCGGGAACCGACGGCGGCCGGAAGCCGCCCTGGGGCCGACGCCGACCCGCCAGTCTTTAAGAGGCATCCGGGAGTGGTCTCGCGCATGAAGCGCATCATCAGCACGGACGACGCACCCGAAGCGGTCGGCGCGTACAGTCAGGCGACGACGAACGGCGACCTCGTGTTCACCGCCGGCCAGATACCGATGACGCCCGACGGCGAACTCCTCGACGACGAGGACATCACCACGCAGACCCGGCAGAGCCTGGAGAACGTCCAGGGCATCCTCGAGGAGGAGGGCCTCACGATGGAGGACGTCCTGAAGGCGACCGTGTTCCTCGCGGACATCGACGACTTCGAGGAGATGAACGCCGCGTACAAGGAGTACTTCGTCGACAACCCGCCGGCGCGCTCGGCGGTCCAGGCGGGCGCGCTCCCGAAGGGCGTCGGCGTCGAGATCGAGGTCATCGCGTCCGAGTGATGGACGCGGCCGCGAAGTCCGCACTCCTCTGGGGCGCCGTCGGCGCGATGTCGTTCCTCGTCCTCCACCAGGGGTACGTCCTCCTCGGGAACACCGGCATCGGCCTCCTCCCCGCGATAGGAGTGGCGGTCGTCGTCGGCATCGTCACGACCGCCGTCGCGTACGTCGGCGAGCGCAGGCTCTTCCAGAACACGCCCTGAATTGCGTCGCCGCGTCCCCCGACGCCGCGCTCGCTAACCGCCCGAAGCGGAAACAAAGCCCTTAAATTACCGAGTCCGGTATCGTCGAACGGAGCCAGGATGGCCGAACGGTAAGGCGCACGCCTGGAAAGCGTGTTCCCTTTCGGGATTCAGGGTTCAAATCCCTGTCCTGGCGTATTCTACCGCCGACAACAGTGAACGAGACGCGTAGCGTCGAGTGAACGCTGTCGGCGGTGAATCGCCGGACGCAGGGTTTGAACCCTACGAGTCGCAGCGCCCGAGCGGAGCGAGGGCGACCGTCTCGTATCGGTTCGAATCCCTGTCCTGGCGCTTCTTCACCGCAACAACGAGCGAGGAGCGATAGCGACGAGCGAGTCGTTCGGTGAAGAAGCGGAAACAGGATTTGAATCAGGGAGCAGCTTGCTGCGACCGTGGTTCGAATCCCTGTCCTGGCGTTTCTGGAGGCGACAACGACGACGAGCGATAGCGACGGGTGGGTTCGTGTGGTTGGCGCTGTTCGAGGTGGGGGAGTGGTCGTGTGGTGATGGTTGGGGAGACTGGTCGGCGGTATCGCAGTCTGGTGGTCTGGGGGCCGATAGGTCTATCAGCGTACACGTGGTGGGTTCGTGTGATAGATGCCTGAGTCGGTATTGGAGGTGGCGAAGCGGCGGGCTGACGTGCTGGATTTGTTGCGTGATGGGCCGTTCGATAAGCGGATGCTGGTGGAGCGGGTGGGGTCGTCGCGGTCGACGGTGGATCGGGCGACGAAGGAGTTGGCGTCGAAGGGGTTGATTCGGCGGTTGAATGGGGAGTTCGAGACGACGGTGACGGGGGTGTTGGCGCTCGGTATCGTGCACGAGTGCGAGCGGTCGGCGACGGCGTTGGAGCGGTCGGCGGCGGCGTTGGAGCCGTTGTGGAAGGAGGCGCCGTTGTCGGTGGATTTCCTTCGAGAGGCGGATCGTGCGCTCGTCGGGGACGTGGCGGGGTTCGACGTGCGTGCGGGGGTTCGGGCGGCGTTCGAGCGGGCGTCGTCGGTTCGGGCGATAGTTCCGGACGTGTCGAGCGTGGAGCACCTGGAGGTGTTGTACGCGCAGGCGGTGGAGGGCGAGACGGCGGTCGAGTTGGTGTGCTCGGAGGCGTTGTTCGATGCGCTCGCGGCGTCGTACTCGGGGTGGCTGCATGGGATGGTGGTGGATGGTGACGCGTCGGTCGCGACTGCGGCGGTTCCGGAGTTCGCGTTGTTCGTGAGCGATCTCGGGACGCATCGGGTCGCGCAACTGGTCGTGTACGACGACGGCCGGCCGCACGCGGTTCTGCGGAACGAGACCGAGGAAGCGCTTGCGTGGGCGGACGACTGCGTGGACGCGTGCGCGTCGAGGGCGACCGACCGGACCGAGGACGTCCGCGAACTCCCGGAGGCGTCGTCGTTCGCGGGTGTGGACGGCTCGGGGCCGGTGCTCGGTGAGCGCGCTGCGGCCGCGACCGCGCCGGCGGACCTGGGCGAGGGCGAGCCGGCGAGCGAGTCGCTGCTCGGCGCGGGCTACGCGGTCGACGGCGGGCGGCTGCGGACGCCGGCGTTCGGCGCGGCGGGTGCGGCGACGGTCGCGTGCTGGCTGCGGCCGACGGGGTCGCTCTCGACGTGGCAGGTCGTCGCGAAGTGGGACGAACTCACGCTCGCGCTGCGTCGCGAGCAACTCCTCGGGCGGCTGTACGACCGCGACGCCGACCGGTCGCGCGCGGAGGTGAGCGTGCCCGCGAGCACCCTGACCGTGGACGCCTGGCAGCACGTCGCGTACGTCGTCGACGGCGAGACCGCGTGCCTCTACGTCGACGGCGAGCTCGTCGGCGAGACCGCGGACCGGTATCCGGTCGCGCTCGACGCGATCGGTGCGGCGGTCGGCTATCACTACGTCGACCGCGACCAGGGCGTGCACACGCCCGACTTCGAGGGGCAGCTCGCTGACGTCCGGTTCTACGACGCCGCGCTCGACCACGAGGACGTCGAGCGACTCCACCGCACGACCGCGCCGTCCCGCGGGCCGGCGTCGCCCTGACCGGGGTCCGTACCCTGTGACCGACCGCGTATCGAGAACTGTCCCGCCGGAAGCGCTTTTTACGTCGTAGGTCGAGGTACGTGTCGTGTTCCGCGAGTTCGCGTCGGACGATGGAGCGACCGGTGGCGCGAGCGTCTGCGCCGTCGGCGTGGACGTCTCCGGGCTCCTTCCCGCGTTCGACGTGAACGCGGTCGCGGACGTGGACGCGGTGGTGACGGCGGCCGCGGTCGGCGTCGTCGACTGCGTCGTCGTCGGCTCGGACCCGCCGACAGCGTCCCTGGCGGGGTTCGTCGACGCGGTCGACGAGGTCGCCGACCGCGTGCCGGTGGTCGTCGTCACGCACGGTGGCGATGGCGCGGTCGCGGACGCGCTCGCCGCTGGCGCCGACGAGGTCGTGGACGTCACGCGCGCCGACGCGGGTGACGTGCTCGCGCATCGCGTGCATCGTGCGGTCGAGTACGCGGGGTCGCGGCGCGCGCTCGGGAAGGCCGAGGAGTTCTTCGAGCAGGCAC
The DNA here is from genome assembly GCF_037081675.1 of Halorubellus litoreus. Lineage (GTDB taxonomy): Archaea > Halobacteriota > Halobacteria > Halobacteriales > Natrialbaceae > Halorubellus > Halorubellus litoreus. The sequence goes on from NZ_JAZAQL010000001.1 coordinate 812,520, forward strand.
TGGACTCGATGATGGACGCGTTCTACGTGTTCGACGAGACGGGGCGGTGTCGGTACTGGAATTCGGCGCTCGCGGACGTCACGGGGCTGTCGGACGCGGAACTCGAGGGGCGGCCGGCGCCGGACTTCGTGGTGAACGCGGACCGGGAGCGCATCGCGCGCGCCATCGCGGTCATCCTGGAGACGGGAGCGGCGACGGTCGAGGTGGACCTGGAGACCGCGGCCGGTGACGCCGCACCCTACGAGTTGACGGGCACGCGACTCACGGACGCCGACGGGGACGTCATCGGGTTCTGTGGCGTCGGGCGGGACGTCTCCGGTCGCGAGCGCCGGGAGCGCGAGCTCCGCCGGCAGGCCGAACAGTTGTCGGTCCTGAATCGCGTGCTCCGGCACGACATCCGGACGACCGCGAACATCGTCGCGGGGTACGCGGAGACGCTCCCGGATCACCTCTCGGCGGTCGACGAGATCGTCGAAGCGGCGCACGACCTGGTGGCGCTCGGGGAGCGCGCTCGCGAGCTGGAGCGCGCGTTCGAGACGGACGTGACGAAGAAACCGTTCGACCTCGGCGCGCACCTCCGGCGGACGGTCGACGGGCTCGAGGAGACGTACGATGCGGCGTTCTCGCTGTTCGCGCCGGACGCGTTGTGGGTGTCGGTGAGCGACCGCATCCCGTTCGTGTTCGAGAACGTGATGGAGAACGCGGCCGAGCACAACGAGGGCGACACGCAGCGCGTCGACGTCGTCGCGCGCGAGGAGCACCCCGGGGACGGCGGCCCGTGGGCGGTCGTGGAGGTGCACGACGACGGCCCGGGCATCCCGAAGCACGAGCGCGAGGTGTTCGACGCGACCGCGGAGACGCCACTGAGTCACAGCGACGGCCTCGGGCTCTGGCTCGTGAACTGGCTCGTCGAGGACGAGGGCGGGACGGTCGCGGTCGACACCGGCGCCGAGGGGACGACCGTCGTCGTTCGATTACCGCTCGCGGACGAGGACGACCGCGGTGCGTGAGGGCTCCGGGAGGGCGGTCCAGCGACCGTCGCCGACGGTGCGCATAAGCGCTCGCCGTTCCTACGCCGAGGTATGTGTGGTCGATACACGCTGACGGTCGAGGCCGGGGACCTCGCGGAGCGCTTCGGCGTGCACGTCCCGGAACGCTACGAGCCGCGGTACAACGCGGCGCCGCGACAGTCCCTCCCCGTCGTCCGGACGGGCGTCGACGTCGACGACGAGCACGCATCCGGCGACTCTCCGGACGCGGCGGTGCCGGAGGATGCTGGTCGCGAGCTCGCGTTCGCCGAGTGGGGGCTGGTGCCGTCGTGGGTCGACGAGCCCGACGACGCGAATCGCCCCATCAACGCGCGGTCGGAGACGGTTCGCGAGAAGCGCTCGTTCCGCGACGCGTTCGCGCGCCAGCGGTGTCTCGTGCCCGCGGACGGGTTCTACGAGTGGACCGAGCGCGGCGGCGGGAAGCAACCGTATCGCGTCACGCTCGACGACGAGTCCGTGTTCGCGATGGCCGGCCTCTACGAGGTCTGGGAGGGCGAGGTCGCGCAGTCCAGTCTCGCCGCGTTCGGCGCCGACGGCGACGACGACGACCGACGCCGGCGCGTCGAGTCGTTCACGGTTCTGACGACGGACCCGAACGACGTCGTCGCGGACCTCCATCACCGGATGGCGGTCGTCCTCGACCGCGAGGACGAGGCGACGTGGCTCCGCGGCGACCCCGACGAGGCTGCGTCGCTGCTCGACCCGTACCGTGGCGGGATGCGCGCGTACCCGGTGTCGACTGCGGTGAACGACCCAGGTAACGAGTCCCCCGGGTTGCTCGACCCGGTCGACGTCTGAGCGCGGCGACTCGCCGCCGGCTACTCGCGCCGGTGGCGTCGCAGTCGGTCACTCGCGCCGTTGGAGTCGCGGTCGGCCGTCGGGGACGACGTACTCGGCGAGCGTCCGTCGGTCGGCGTCGGCGCTGTTCTCGTCGATGTCGACGCCGTACGCGGTGTAGCGCGCCTCGTCGCGCGTGAACTCGACGACCGCGTACCCGTGCTCGTGCCAGTCGACGAACTCCAGGTGCGGGTTCTCCTCGAGCGCGAGGTCGTCGACGTCGCGCTCGTCGAGCCACGCGGGATACGTGAGGACGTCCGCGGCGTTCACGCTGGAGACCGCCGGTGCGAGGAGTTCGACGCCGACGCGTGGTCCGCGGTCGCCGCGACCGAACTCGCCGTAGTGCGCGTGCTGGATGCCCGCCATCGCGCAGTGCAGGTCGCCCGTGAGCGTCACGAAGTTCCGCGGGCCGCGTCGCCGGAGGTGCCGCATGAGCTGGTGGCGTTCGTGCTGGAAGCCGTCCCAGGCGTCGTGCAGGAACTCCACCTGATTCCAGCCCGTTCCCTGCGTGAGCGGCATCGTCAGCACCTCGTTCAACCACACGGTCCAGCGCGCGTCGCTTTTCGCGGTCCACGTCTTCCACCAGCGCTTCTGGTCGGTGCCGAGCATCGTCCGCCCGCGCTCGTCCTCGCTGAAGCACGTCACGACCTCGCCGTCGGGGCACGGCGGGCCGTTCCTGAACAGGCGCTCGTCGGTGACCGCGAGGTCGACGAGGTCGCCGAACTGGACGCGCCGCCAGAGCTGGAGTTGGTTCTGGAGGTGCTCGGCTTCGGGGTCGTAGTCGACACGCATCGGCATGTGCTCGACCCACGCCTGGATGCCGTTCGCCGTGAGCTGTATCGCGAACTCGGGGTCGCGCCCCCTGCGTTTCTCGGGGAGAACGGGGGCGTCGGCGGCGTAGTCCCAGTAGCGGTTGTTCCCGATCTCGTGGTCGTCCCAGCCCGCGACGAGCGTGTGCCGTTCGAGCGCTTCCTGGAGGAACCGGTCGCGCTTGTACCGGTTGTAGAGGTACCGGAAGTCGTCGAGGGACTCCGCGAGCGGCTTGCCGCTCGGCAGCGAGAGTCGCCTGTCCTCGGGGACGCGCCGGCCGGGCGTGGTGTACTGGCCGTTCGCGGATTCGTAGATGAAGTCACCGAGATGCAGGAGGAAGTCGACGTCCTCCTCGGCGACGTGATGGAACGCGCCGTAGTAGCCGTTCTGGTAGTCCTGACACGAGACGACGGCGACGCGCAGCGAGTCGGGGCTCGCGTCCGGTTCCGGGAGCGTCCGCAACCGGCCGGTGCGGGTCGCCGTGCCGTCGTACACGAACCGGTAGTGGTAGAACGAGTCCGCGTCGAGTTCGCCGTCGAGGTCGACCTGGACGACGTGGTCGTGGCGCGCCGAGAACCGAGCGTCGGGCACGATGGTGGAGACGACGATATCCGAGAAGTCGGGGTCGGTCGCGACCTGGCAGACGAGCATGCCGTTGTGTGCGGCGGCCGACGGGGAGAGGCGCGTCCAGACGATGGCGCCGGACGACGTCGGGCCGCCACTCATCACTGACTGCGGGAACACCGCGTCGGGGTCCGCGTCCGCGTTCACGTCGACGACGGTCGGGTCGCGAGCGTCGAGGTCGGCCGCGGCGACCGGCTGGACGATGTCGCGGTCGCCGAGGATTGCCAAGAGCCCACCGCCGACGGTCGCGGCGGCGACCGACCGGAGGAACCGACGGCGACCACCATCACCAGTGGTCGACCCGCCCACACCACCAGTGGTCGACCCGCCCACACCACCCTCGGACTCGCAGGGCACCGACTCATCGGTCCTGGTCACCGATCCATCTGTCCCGGTCTCCGACTCATCTGTCTGTGCCGCTCCGTTCGTCGTCTCCCGGGTCGTCGTTTCCTGGTTCCTCGGCTCCGTGTTCGTCGGTTCCGCGGTGGGTTCCTCGTCGCCGCTGCCAGAACCTCGGTCCATCGCGACACAGGTAGCATGCCAGCGAGATAGTTATCGACCGGTTTGTCCGCGCGTGGTCGTCGACAAGGGCCGACTGTCCACTGGAAAGCCGACCGTAGCGGGAGACGGCACCGCGGGCCCGCTTCCGATGGTGTCCCGGACGCGAAGCCCTGTCAGGTGGTCGTTACACGCGCGACGGTCGGCGCCCGCGCGATGGTCGGTGTTCGAGGGCTGGTTGCCGGTCGTCTCGACGCCCGAAGATAGTACTTAAAGGACGGCCCTTTGCCGAGGAACACGCGTTGCGGAGCTTGGTAACACACGTCACACAACCACCGTAGTCGCGCCACTGTACTGCGTTTTCGCCGAAGGCCCACAGCCAGCCAGAATAGCTGACAATTTGCGTATGTTCAACCTTTATTACGAATCACAATCATAGATGCGAGTGACTATGAGTCAGCGAATGGCCCAAGGCCAGCCCATGATCGTAATGTCGGACGAATCCCAGCGCGTCAAGGACAAGGACGCGCAGGAGTACAACATCTCCGCGGCTCGCGCCGTCGCGGAGGCCGTCCGCTCCACACTCGGCCCGAAAGGGATGGACAAGATGCTCGTCGACTCGATGGGCGACGTCACCATCACGAACGACGGCGTCACCATCCTCAAGGAGATGGACATCGACAACCCGACGGCCGAGATGATCATCGAGGTCGCCGAGACCCAGGAGGACGAGGCCGGTGACGGCACCACGACCGCCGTCGCGGTTGCGGGCGAACTCCTCAAGAACGCGCAGGACCTCCTCGAGCAGGACATCCACCCGACGGCCATCATCAAGGGCTTCCACCTCGCGAGCCAGCAGGCCCGCGAGGAGGTCGACGACATCGCCGAGCACGTCGAACCCGACGACGAGGCACTCCTCCAGAAGGTCGCCGAGACCTCGATGACCGGCAAGGGCGCCGAGCTCGACAAGGAGCACCTCGGCCAGCTCATCGTCGAGGCCATCCAGCAGGTCGCCGTCGACACCGAGGGCGACGAGACTCTCGTCGACATGGACTTCCTGAAGATCGAGACGCAGACGGGTCGCTCCGCGAGCGAGAGCGACCTCCTGAAGGGCGCGGTCATCGACAAGGACCCCGTTCACGACGACATGCCCAAGAGCGTCGGTGACGCGGACGTCCTCCTCCTCAACGAGGCCGTCGAGGTCGAGGAGGCGAACGTCGACACCGAGGTCAACGTCACGGACCCGAGCCAGCTCCAGCAGTTCATCGAGCAGGAGGAAGCCCAGCTCAAGCAGAAGGTCGAGCAGATCATCGACACGGGCGCGGACGTCGTCTTCTGCCAGAAGGGCATCGACGACATGGCCCAGCACTACCTCGCGAAGGAAGGCATCCTCGCCGTCCGTCGCGTGAAGAAGTCCGACATGGAGTTCCTCTCCGAGATCGTCGACGGTGCGGTCGTCAGCGACCTCGACGACGTCGACCCGGCCGACATCGGGCACGCCGACGTCGACCGCGACGACGCCGACGACATGTTCTACGTCACGGGCGACGAGAACGCACACGGCGTGACGCTCCTCCTCCGCGGCTCCACGGAGCACGTCGTCGACGAACTCGAGCGCGGCGTCACCGACGCGCTCGACGTCGTCGCGTCGACCGTCCGCGACGGCCGCGTCGTCGCCGGCGGTGGCGCAATCGAGGTCGAGGTCGCGAACCGCCTCCGCGATTACGCCGACTCCGTCGAGGGCCGCGAGCAGCTCGCCGTGGAAGCGTTCGCGGACGCGCTCGAACTCATCCCGCGCGTCCTCGCCGAGAACGCCGGTCTCGACAGCATCGACACGCTCGTCGAGCTCCGCGCAGCACACGAGAACGGCCAGCACCGCGCCGGCCTGAACGTCTTCAGCGGCGACGTCGAGGACACGTTCGAGTCCGGCGTCGTCGAGCCCGCGCACGCGAAGGAGCAGGCGCTGACGTCTGCCACCGAGGCCGCGAACCTCGTCCTCAAAATCGACGACATCATCTCCGCCGGCGACCTGTCGACGGACAAGGGCGACGACGAAGGCGGCGCTGGCGGCGGCATGGGCGGCATGGGCGGCATGGGTGGCATGGGCGGCGCGATGTAAGCGAGGCAGGCAAACGCGAACCCATCGGGTGAGCGGCAAACTGCCTCGTTGTCGAGCGGGCGTAGCCCGCGAGACGAGACCAGGGCACATTCGCCGCACAGCCCCCATCGACCCGGCCGGAGCCGCACTGACTCAGAACACGCGGATTCCTTCTTTCGCGCACCGTACTCGACAGCCGCGGCTGCGTCGAGCGAGTAGCCTTTTGTAGCATCCGTGTCGATTCCGTGGTATGGCAACGCGACGAGGGGTGTTGGCCGCGCTCGGCGCGAGCGCGCTCGGTGGCTGTGCGGCGTTCCCTCGCGACCGCGCGGCACCGACGACGAACCTCGCGACCGGACCGCAGATGCACGTCGACGTCTCGTACGACACGGCAGGGGGGACGCTCCGGTGCGTGGTCGACATGGGAACACCGTTGACGCCGTCGAACACTGTGCGATTGGTAGTGAGCGGCGAAGGGGGTTCGGACGTGGTATGGGTCGCCCGAGACGGGACGGCGGAACGGTCGTTCCCGGTCGAGCCCGGTGACGTTCTCGAAGTCGAGTGGAGCGCCCCGGACGCCTACGTCTGGTGGGTCGGACCTGGCGGGGGAATGAAGAATGTATTCGGCGAACTCGACGCCGAGGCGACGAGTGACGACGCATGAACTGGCGGTGGCTCGTCGACGCGGACGTCCGCTGGCGGACGCTCGTCGCGGCGTACGTCGGCGTCCTCCTCGTCACCGGGAGCGTCGTCGGGTACGTCCGCATCGCTGACGTCCACGGACCGCCCGCCGAGCACCGCATCTCGCCGGACGCCCAGCCCGGTGAGATGATCGCGACCGCGAACGAGGCGTTCCAGCACGTCGACCATCGCGTCGTCACACGCGTCTCCGCGGTGAACGGGAGCGAAAGACGCCCCGTCTTCGCGTACGAGTACCGCTACGATTACACGGACCGCCAGTTCTTCGCGCAACGCGTCTGGACGGGGTCGTACGCGAAACGATGGGAGCGGTCGTACACCCCGTACTGGTTCCCACTCGCCGTCCTGCCTGGGAAGTACTACGTCACAGACGGCCGCGTCGAGATTGGCGCCAATCATCCGGAAGGAGGCTCGCTCGGTTCCCGCGAGTTCGAAAACCCGAGGCCGCCGTTCCGCAGAGGTGCGTTCTCGGCGTCGTCGCCCGATAACGTGTGGGAGTTCGCATACGGCGGGAACGTCTTCCTCGAGGGTGCGAGCGAGGCGGACTGGTCGGTCGTCAGCGAGAACGCGTCGACGGTCGTCCTCGGTATCGACGCCCACGAGGAGTACTACGAGACGCGACAGATGTTCTACGCACGCGACGTCCACGAGGGGAGTTCCATCCGCGTCGTCGTCGACAAGGAGTCGGGGCGCGTGACGCGGATGGTCGAGCATCGCGTCGCGACGTACGAGGTCACCGTCGAGCGCGCCGACGGCGAGTACGAGGACGTCGAACGAACACGGCACTACGTCGTCGTCACCGAGTTCAGCGAGTACGGGACGGTCGACGTCGAACGACCCGAGGGTGTCGGGTCACCGACGCTCAAGGAACTCTGGCGGGACTTCTTCTACTACTGACCCCGCGAACGGACCGAACGACGACACACCGACCTCGCGGTCGCCGTCTGCTCGTGGGGCGATTCCAACGAGAAACGCCGGCTCGGGGCCGGCGTCTGCTCGTGCGAGCAACCACCCCAGAAACGTCACCCTGGCGGGTGCCGTACGCTCGTGCGGGCGGTTACTCTTCTTCGATGTCGAGCGTGAACTGTTCGTTCTCGTTGACGGTGTTGAGGACGACGCTCGTGTTCGACTCGTTGATGTCGGGGTCGGTGAGGAGTTCCTTGATCTGGGCGTTCATGCCGTCGGTGTCGGTGAACTTCCCGATGGCGACGACGTCGTAGTCGCCGGTGACCTCGTAGACCGAGGTCATCTGCTTGTGGCCCTTCAGGCGCTCCGTGATGTCCGGGAGCGCGCTCCCCTCGACCTTGAGTTGGATGAACGCGGTGACGTCGTACCCGAGTTCGTCGTAGTCGACGATGGGCGTGTACCCGCGGATGACGCCCTGGTCTTCGAGGTCGCTGAGGTGGTTCGAGACCGTGGTCACCGAGACGTCGAGGTCCTCGGCGAGCGATCGGAGGCTCGCGCGGCCATCGCCGAGAAGTGCATTCACTAGCTTCGCGTCGAGATTTTCGTAGGTCATTACCCCAACGTGCGCCCCGGAGGGTTTAGAACTTTACGAACGTACAATCGGTGCGAGTTGGGCGAAAGTTTGCTTACAGCACTAAGGTTTTTGTACTGGAAGTAGTTTGTCGAAGCGAGCATAAGATGACAAGCGGCAACCTCTCCGAGAAGGAGGAAGCGGTGCTGGAGACCATCGACGAAGAGAACATCGACTTCCTGCGTCTGCAGTTCACGGACATCCTGGGGACCGTCAAGAACGTGTCCGTCCCGGCACGCCAAGCGGAGAAGGCGTTCACGGAGGGCATCTACTTCGACGGGTCCTCGATCAACGGCTTCGTCCGCATTCAGGAGTCCGACATGCGTCTGGACCCCGACCCGGAGACGTTCGCCGTGCTGCCGTGGCGCTCCAAGGAGGACGGTGGCGCCGCGCGCCTCATCTGCGACGTCATCGACACGTCCACGGGCGAGCCGTTCTCGGGCGACCCGCGCGGCGTCCTGAAGCACGCGATCGAGCGCGCGGACGACCTCGGGTACACGGTGAACGCCGCGCCGGAGCCGGAGTTCTTCCTGTTCGAGGAGGACGAGGAGGGACGTGCGACGACGAAGACGAACGACGCCGGCGGGTACTTCGACCTCGCACCGAAGGACCTCGCGCAGGACGTCCGTCGGGACATCATCTTCGGCCTCGAATCCATGGGGTTCGAGATCGAGGCGAGCCACCACGAGGTCGCGCAGGGCCAGCACGAGATCAACTTCACGTACGACGACGCGCTGTCCACGGCTGACAACGTCGCGACGTTCCGGTCCGTCGTCCGCGCCATCGCGGCCGAGCACGACCTGCACGCGACGTTCATGCCGAAGCCGATCGCGCGCATCAACGGCAGCGGGATGCACACGCACTTCTCGCTGTTCCAGGACGGCGAGAACGCGTTCCACGACGACGACGACGAGTTCAACCTGAGCGAGACCGCCAAGCAGTTCACGGCGGGTATCCTCGAGCACGCACCCGCGATCGCGGCGGTCGCGAACCCGACCGTGAACTCCTACAAGCGCCTGGTGCCGGGCTACGAGGCGCCGGTGTACGTGGCGTGGTCCGACCGGAACCGCTCCGCGCTCATCCGGAAGCCGGCGGCGCGCGTCCCCGCCGCATCGCGTATCGAGGCGCGCTTCCCCGACCCGTCGTGTAACCCGTACCTCGCGTTCGCGGCGCTCATCCACGCCGGTCTCGACGGTATCGAGCAGGGCATGGAGTGCGACGACCCGGTCCGCGAGAACATCTACGAGTTCGACGAGGCCAAGCGCGAGGAGTACGGGATCGACACGCTCCCGACGAACCTCGGCGAGGCGCTCGACGCGCTCGAAGCGGACGAAGTCGTCCAGGATGCGCTCGGCGAGCACGTCACGGAGAAGTTCCTGGAGGCGAAGCGCTCGGAGTTCAACGATTACCGCGTCTCCGTCTCCGAGTGGGAGAAGGACCGCTACCTCGAGACGTTCTGAGGCGACTCGCGGTCACGGTTCGCTTTTTTCGCGTCGACGACGACCGGTTAGAGGAGCGTGCTCGCGAGTGCGGCCAGCGGTGCGAGGACGGGGAATCGCCGACGGCACGTCGTTCGTCAACGTTTAGCACGCTGAGCGGCTAGCGTGACGTATGGACACGGAGGCGACGTTCAGGGTCGAACGGGACGGTGAACGGGTCGTGCTCGTTCCGCGGTTCTGGCCGAGCGACCTCGACGCCGAGGCGCGCAGCGCCTACGACGGCCTGCGGACGCTGCACGTCGTCGAGGACGGCGCCATCTCGATGCCGGCGGAGTACCTGCCGGGCGTCGAACCAGGGAGTACGGTGGCGCTTTCTTCGGTCTGGGCGGCGCGCACCGAACGCCTGGGTGCGCTCGGCGCCGGCCCGTTCCCGGCTGGCGCTATCGACGGCGCACTGGCGGACCGCGACCGCATCGCTCGCACGCTCCTCGACGACCACGGTCGGTAACCAGGCCGGCCGACCGTCACGCGTTTGACGCCGCCGCCCGTCGACCCGGACATGACAGGGACGGACATCCGCGAGCTCGACGCGAGGACCGTCGAGCGCATCGCGGCCGGGGAGGTCGTCGAGCGCCCGGCGTCGGTCGTGAAGGAGCTCGTCGAGAACGCGCTGGACGCTGGGGCGTCTCGCGTCGCGGTCGCCGTCGAGGACGGCGGGACCGGCGGGGTGACGGTGCGCGACGACGGCCACGGGATGACGGAGGTGGACGTCCGCGCGTCGGTCCGCGAGCACACGACGAGCAAGATACGGGACGTCGACGACCTCGAGGCGGGCGTGTCGACGCTGGGGTTCCGCGGCGAGGCCCTCCACACCATCGGCGCGGTGTCGCGGATGACCATCCGGACGCGGCCGCACGACGCCGAGACGGGGACGGAACTCGTGTACGCGGGCGGCGAGGTCGAGTCCGTGAGCGAGGTCGGGTGTCCGGCGGGGACGACGATCGACGTCGAGGACCTCTTCTACAACACGCCGGCTCGCGAGAAGTACCTGAAGACGACGCCGACGGAGTTCGCGCACGTGAACCGCGTGGTTCGGTCGTACGCGCTCGCGAACCCGGACGTCGCGGTGTCGCTCGAGCACGACGGCCGCGAGGTGTTCGCGACGCCCGGCCGCGGCGACCGGCTGGCGACCGTGATGGCGGTGTACGGTCGGGAGGTCGCGGAGGCGATGCACGCGGTCGACGACGTCGACGTCCCGGAGGGGCCGCTCGACGACGTCCACGGGCTCGTGTCGGACCCGGAGACGAACCGGAGCGCGCGCGAGTACGTCTCGGTGTTCGTGAACGGGCGCGCGGTCTCGGCGAGCGCGGTCCGCGAGGCGGTCATCGAGGCGTACGGCGGGCAACTTGACGCCGACCGGTACCCGTTCACCGCGCTCTTCCTCGACGTGCCCGCGGGCGACGTGGACGTGAACGTGCACCCGCGGAAGATGGAGGTCCGGTTCGCGGACGAGGCGGCGATGAAGCGACAGGTGCGCGCGGCGGTCGAGGAGACCTTGCTGGACGCTGGCCTCGTCCGCTCCTCGGCGCCGCGCGGCCGCTCGAAGCGACCGGAGGCGGCGGTCGAACCGACGACCGCGAGCGACCTCGACGACGACGGCGACGCCGGCGGCGTCGACGACGCTGACGTGCTCGACGCCGAGAGCGCCCGCGATTCGGTCGACCGCGACGACACGGACGCTGGCGACGACACGGATACCGGCGGCGACACGACCGCTCGCGACGACCCGGAGGACGGCGACGATAGCGACGAGGGCGAGCGTGTCGGGGTCGCACCCGACGCGTCGACGCCGGTGGACGACGAGACGACGCGGGACCGGTCGGCGCGCGACGCGAGTGCGGAGGCTGCGAGCGCCCCGTCGTCGACGGCGGACGCGACCGCGACCGGGTCGACGCGGTCCGAGTCGTCGAGTTCGACCGCCGGGCCGGCCGGTGGCTCTACGCGGTCGAGCGAGCGCGTCGACGCCGAGTCCTCGTCGCCGAGCGAGAGCGAATCCTCGTCGCCGGCCGCGGGCGAGCATCGCACGAGCAGTCGGGAGCGAATCGGACGCGCCGAGGGACCCGACGGTGGCGACGACGGGCGGTTCGGTGGCGCGGCCGAGCAGCGGACGTTGACGGGCGAGGCGGCGACGCCCGAGGGCGAGTACGACCGGTTGCCGTCGATGCGCGTCCTCGGCCAGTACCGCGACACGTACCTGGTCGCCGAAACGGAGGACGGGCTCGTGCTCGTCGACCAGCACGCGGCGGACGAGCGCGTGAACTACGAGCGGTTGCGGGCGGCGTTCGAGGCGGACGCGACCGCGCAAGCGCTCGCCGAACCCGTGACCCTGGAGTTGACCGCGGGCGAGGCCGAGGCGTTCCCCGCGTACCGCGAGGCGCTCGCAACGCTCGGGTTCCACGCGGAACGAACCGACGGCGCGACCGACGAGAGCGGGTCGGCCGGCGCGCGCGAGGTGACGGTGACGACGGTGCCCGCGGTGTTCGACGAGACGCTCGACCCGGGGGACGTCCGCGACGTCCTCTCCGGGTTCGTCGCGAGCGACGACGACGGCGCCGCGACCGTGGACGCGCTCGCGGACGCGTTCGTCGCCGACCTCGCGTGCTATCCCTCCGTCACCGCGAACACGAGCCTCACCGAGGGGTCGGTCGTCGAACTGCTCGAGGCGCTCGACGACTGCGAGAACCCGTTCGCGTGCCCGCACGGCCGGCCGACGGTCGTTCGGTTCGACCACGACGAGGTCGAGGACCGCTTCGAGCGCGACTACCCCGGGCACGGCGGCCGCCGGGAGCTCTGACCGATGACGGTCGAGATAGACGGGAGCGCGGGCGGCGGGCAGATTCTGCGGTCCGCGCTCTCGCTCGCGGCCATCACGGGCGAGGCCGTCACCGTCGAGGACGTCCGCGGTGACCGCCCGAACCCGGGATTGAAGCACCAGCATCTCGCGTGCGTGGAGGCGGCCGCCGACGTGTGCGACGCCGACGTCGACGGCGCCGAACTCGGGAGCGACACGGTCGCGTTCGACCCCGGCGACCCAACGGGCGGCGAGGTATCGGTGGACGTCGAGACCGCGGGCGCGGCGACGCTCGTGTTCGAGACCGTCCTGCCACTCGGCGTCGTCGTCGACGACCCCATCGAGCTGTCGGTGACCGGCGGCACGGACGTCGCGTGGTCGCCGACCGTCGACTACTACCGGCACGTCCGCCTGCCCCTCGCCGCGCACGCCGGCTGGGAGGCGACCGTCGACGTCCCCCGGCGCGGGTTCTACCCCGAAGGAGGAGGCGAGGCGACGCTGCACGTGGCGCCGAGCGACCGCGAGCGCGTCGCGTTCGACGACCGCGGCGCGTTCCGAGGGGCGCGCGTCGAAGCGGTGGCGTCCAGCGACCTCGCGGACGCCGACGTCGCCGACCGGCTCGTCGCCGCCGCGGTCGACGACCTCGAGACGGCGAACGTCGACGTGAACGCGTCGACCGCCCGAACCGTCACCGCGCCGAGTACCGGCGCGAGCGTGCTCGTCGTCCTCGACTACGAGACGACGACCGCCGGCTTCAGCGCGCTCGGCGAACCCGGAACGCCGGCCGAGGTCGTCGGCGAGCGAGCCGCCGCGGACGCCATCGCGTTCCGCGAGCAAGCGCGAACGAGCCCGGACGCAGGTGGGCCTCCCCGACCGCCCGTCGTGGACGCGTACGCCGCGGACCAGCTCGTGCTCGCGCTCGCGCTCGCCGACGGTCGCGTCCGGCCCGCGACCGTCACCGACCACGTGCGGACGAACTGCGCGGTCGCTCGCGAGTTCGGCTACGACGTCCACGTCGAGGACGGCGTCCTCGTCGGCGACTGACCCGACGCGGAACGGTTGGTGGGTTCGCCCCAGCCCGCTCGCCGCTGTCGGCCAGTGGAACGCTTGCGTCGCGGGGGAGACTTATACCGGTGCCTTCCATTGGTAGGGACATGACTGGCGTACGCTCCCCTGGGGTGGTTCGATGAGCGACGACCTCGTGACGTTCGGCGAGACGATGCTCCGGCTCTCGCCACCGAACGACGAACGACTGGAGACCGCTCGCGAGTTCGAGGTGCGCGCCGCCGGCGCGGAATCGAACACCGCGATCGCGGCGGAACGCCTCGGCGCGGTGACGACGTGGATGTCGAAGCTCCCGAACACCGCCCTCGGGCATCGCGTCGACGGCGGCCTCCGACAGTACGGCATCAACACGGACGTCGTGTGGACGGACGACGACGACGTCCGCCAGGGCACGTACTACCTGGAGTCCGCGGGCCGCCCGCGCGGGTCGAACGTCGTGTACGACCGCGAGGACGCCGCGGTGACGACGGCGACGCCCGAGGAACTGGACGTGGACCGCATCCGGAACGCGCAGGCGTTCTACACGACCGGTATCACGCCCGCGCTCAGCCCGCAGTTGCGGGAGACCGCGGCGACCTTGCTGGACGCCGCCCAGCAGGCGGGGACGATGACGGCGTTCGACGTGAACTACCGCTCGAAGCTCTGGTCGCCCGAGGAGGCCAGGAAGACGGTGACGCAGTTCTTCCAGGTCGTGGACGTCCTCATCATCGCGCTGAAGGACGCGAAGGCCATCCTGAACTACGAGGGCGACGCGACCCAGCTCGCGCATCACCTCGCGAGCGAGTTCGACTTCAAGACGGTCGTCGTGACCCGGGGCGACCAGGGCGCGCTCGCGTGGAACGACAACGTCATCCACGAGCAACCGGCGTTCGAGACGGATACCGTGGACGCCGTCGGGACCGGTGACGCGTTCGCTGGCGCGTTCCTCGCACAGCGCCTGTCTGGCGCCGACATCCAGAAGGCGCTGAAGTACGCGGCCGCGACCGCCGCCCTCAAGCGGACGATACCGGGCGACGTCGCGACCGTCACGAAACCCGAGGTCGACGCGGTCGTGAACGAAGGGAACGCCGACATCTCCCGGTAGTCGCCTTCCTCCAGGGATGTCGCAGGGTCGGCCTGTCGAAGGGCGGGCCCGGGGCTGAGTCGGTCGGTCGAAGGGTCGACCCGACGCGGGTTCGGCTGGTCGCGGGTCGACTGGGGTCTGGAGTCGGTGGGCTAGCGAGCAAGTTGCCTGTGGTCGTGTTCGAGAGCGCGTGAACCGATAGCGAGTTTGTTACTGTTTCACGCCCGTATCCCGTGATTTCCAATTCACTTAGGACGTATGGATATTGCGGGTACCCGGAATATCCACGAACTGCGTATGAAAGCAAAGTCGACGCTACTGGCCGCGCTCGTCGTCGTCGCTACGATAGCGACGCCCGCGGCCGCGGCGCTGACGACGAGCAGCACAGACGCGACGAACACGGCGGACGCGAAGGCCTACGCCGGGACGCACGTCTCCTACGACGTCCAGGGCGACGCGGTCGTGAACTACACCGTCGACGGCGAGACGATGGTCGACTCGGTGGCGGTCGAATCCGAGTCCGACTACGAGGAGCGGACCGACGCGAGCGGGAGCGTCGGCCTCGGGACCGTCGTCGAACTCGACGGCCTCGGCCTCGAGATGGGTGCGTCCTCGAAGACGGAAGCGACCGTTCGGACCGAGGGCGCAGCCGAAATCGTGACGCACGACAACGCGGACGGGACGTTCGTCGTGAAGAGCGGTGACGGCGGCCAGTACGTCCACGCGAACGTCGGCGCCGACGCCGACGCCGAAGCGACGGCCGACGATCGCGTCGTCGTCGAGACCGACGACGGGAACACGAGCACGTTCATCGTCGTCGGCGACGGGAACGTCACCGTCAACGAGGAAGGGAACGTCACCGCGAACCTCGGCTCCGACGCCCAGCTCGTCTTCCGTTCGTCCGGCGAGGAACGGAGCGAGGACGACAAGCAGGTCGAGCGCATGATCGCGAACGGTACCGCGACCGCCGAGGTGTACGTGATGGAGGAAGGCGGCGAGACCGTCGAGGACACCGTCACGTACGGCGAGGGGACGACCGTCGAGACCAGTGCCGAGGCCGAGCACACGGTCAACGTGACGGTCGAGCGCTCGAAGAGCCAGGGGAAGGTCGTCGTGACGCACGTCTCCGAGGCCGCGGTCGGCGCGACGGACTCGCTCGACGTGACCGTCGACGGCGACGCCGCGGCGAAGGCCGAGAGCTACAGCGCGCTCCGTGCGGCCGCGAACGGCGGTGACGAGGCGAAGTACCGCGTCGTCCAGGACGCGAGCGCGCAGGCCGAGGGCCAGGCGACGGTCCTCGTCGCGTTCGACCACTTCTCGGAGCGCTCCGCGTCCATCTCGGGGTCGGAGACGACGAACGACGACGGCAGCGATAGCGACGACGGGAGCGACGGCGACGACGGCACCGATGACGGCGACGCCGGGAGCGGGATGCCCGGGTTCGGCGTGACGGCCGCGCTCGGCGCGCTCGTCGCGGCGAGCTTCGTCGCACTCCGCGTCCGCGAGTAACCACCACGTCTCGATAGCGAGTCGACGCCGCGTCGTTCGCAGTCACCCGCGCGATTTCTCGAGGACGTTCGGTACACGGCAGGCGATTCTCCACGTTCGGCACACGGCAGGCGAACGCCTATCACGCTCGCTGCCCGAGTGCCCGCCATGACACACGTCGCTATCGTGGGCGCGTACGGGAGTGCGGGCGCCGCCGTCGCCGGCGCGCTCGCGGACGAACCAGGGGTGGAGTTGACGCTCGTCGACGACGGCGAACCCGGCGGTGGGCTCTGCATCCTCCGCGGCTGCATGCCGTCGAAGGAGGTCATCTCCGCGGGCGCACACCGGTTCCAGGCGCGCCACGACCACCGACTCGAGGGCGACCTCCCCGACGTGGACCTGGACGCGGTCGTCGACACGAAGGACGACCACGTCCTCGGGTTCGCCGAACACCGCCGCGGCGCGATCCACGACCTCGCCGAGCGCGACGACGTGACGTTCCACCACGAGACCGCGCGGTTCGTCGACGACCGCGTCCTCGAAGTCGCCGACGAACGGATCGAACCTGACTACGTCGTCGTCGCCACGGGCTCCGCGCTGAACGTCCCCGACCTTCCCGGCATGGACGACGTCGACTACATGGGGAGCAGGGACGTCCTCGACGCGCGCTCGCTCCCGGATTCGGGGATCGTCATGGGGTTCGGGTACGTCGGCCTCGAGATGGTGCCGTATATCGTCGAAGCCGGCGGCACCGACCTCACGGTCATCGAGCACGACGCGCGCCCGCTCGACGAGGCCGACCCGGCGTTCGGCGACGACCTCCTCGAGGTCTACGAGGACGAGTGGGACGTCGATATCCGCCAGCACACGTACGAGGACCGCGTCGAACCGACCGAGGACGGCGGCGTCCGCCTCCACGTCTCCGACGAGAACGGCGACCCGGACGTCGTCGAGGCCGAGGAGCTGTTCCTGTTCACGGGCCGCCGCCCGAACGTCGACGGCCTCGGCCTCGAACACACGCGTCTCGACCCCGGCCGCGACTGGGTGCGGGACACGATGCAGGCCACCGACGACGACCGCGTGTTCGTCGTCGGCGACGTCAACGGGAAGGAACCCATCCTCCACGTCGCGAAAGAACAGGGATTCCAGGCGGCCGAGAACCTCCTCGCGCACGCTCGCGGCGACCACGACGCCATCGAACCGTACGAGAACGTCCACCATCACGTCGTCTTCTCCGCACTCGGCGTGTATCCCTACGCGCGAGTCGGGCACTCCGAGGCGAGCGCCGAGGAAGCCGACCGCGACGTCGTCCACGTCACGCGGGAGGCGAGCGACGACGGCGTGTTCAAGACGAAGGACGTCCCCGAGGGTCGCGCGAGCCTCGTCGTCGACGCCGACGACGGCACCGTTCTCGGCTACCAGGGCCTGCACTATCACGCCGACGTCATGGCGAAGACGATGCAGCTCGCCGTCGAGATGGGGCTGGACGTCCGCGAGATACCGGACCGCGCGTACCACCCGACGACGCCCGAGATACTCGACGGCCTCGTCCGGGACGCGAGCGACGCCGTCGGCGAATGACGGGGGCTGAACGATGACAGACTGAAACAGCCCTAAAGGTGCGTCTGGCACCGTGCTAACTCGGTTCTCTACGTCTTTATCTCCTCACACGGCGTACGTGGTGGTGATTACAAATGCGAAACTTCGACGAAATGAGCCGGATGTTCGAGGAGATGGACCGAATGTTCGACGGCATGTGGATGGACCGCACGTTCGGCGACCGCACACCCATGCTCGAAGGGCGTTCGACCCCCACCCTCGAGGGTCGCACGACCGACGGCATCGAGCACATGACGAACCTCCACGAGGAGGACGACATGTACGTGTTCGTCATGGACCTCCCCGGGTTCGAGAAGGACGAAATCGACCTCGTCTACCACGACGGCCACCTCAAGATCTCCGCGGTGACCGAGATCAGCGAGGAGTCCGAGACGTCGTACGTCCGGCACTCGCGCAGCACGAACGAGACGGTCGCCATCCCTGGCGAGATCGACGTCGACGGCATCGAGGCATCCTACCACAACGGCGTCCTCGAGGTCACCCTCCCCATGCTCGAGGGCGAACGCGACCTCGGTCACGACATCGACATCCGCTATACGACGTTCACCTCGGCGTCGAGTTGGGACGCTTCGGTACGGTCGCTTCGGACCCCGGGTCGACTCAGGGCCCGCCGAGTCTCGGGGGCGAGACACAGACCCGACGTATTCTATTTCGAGCATCAAATCTTCGACCCGCCTACGGTTTTAATATACGCAATCAATTGGTAAGGAAATATTAGATACCTTTAGGCATCTCGCAGATTACCGTTGATGATATGGGTCGGAAATTCGGCGCCTGTCTCGGCACGATCGGACTGCTCACCACCAGCATCGCCTCGTGGTTCCTGATGAAAGGACCGTTCCTCGGGACCGGCCTCCCGGAGACCGAGTACCTGCTCGGCGCGATCGCACTCCTGCTCGTCGGACTCGTGCTGCTCCGGAGCGGACTCAGTTCGCTCATCCACCACCGCGGGAGCACCGACCGCGTCATCATCAGCAACAAGAAGACCTGACCGGTAACGGCCAGACACAGGAACCGCCCCGACACCCGGCCCCGTCGACCCACCACCCCCACCCGAACCCTCACGCGGACCGGACCCATCCGGGTCCACACCCACACCACTCGGAAACCCACACCTTCCCCCGAATCGTCGTGGACCACCCACGACGACCCCCCATCCTCGACGACGACACCACCCGTTCCTAGGACTCGCTCCACCGTGCATCGGCGAGCGTCCGCTGCACGACCTCGTGCCCGACCGCCTCCGCGAGCGTCTCGAACCCCGCGCGCTCCGACCGGTCGTCCGCGTTCGCCACCAGCCG
Organism: Halorubellus litoreus; assembly: GCF_037081675.1. Classification (GTDB taxonomy): domain Archaea; phylum Halobacteriota; class Halobacteria; order Halobacteriales; family Natrialbaceae; genus Halorubellus; species Halorubellus litoreus. The sequence continues at coordinate 831,499 of NZ_JAZAQL010000001.1, forward strand.
CGACACGATGAACTCCGGCGTCGACCGCCCGACCTGCCCGAACCGCGGCTGATAATCCACCTCCAGCTCCAACTCCGGCGTCAACCCCTCAGCGAAGATACCGTCCACGCGCGCCGTCCCCGGGAGCGGCTCCAGGTCGTCCGCGAGATGCGTCACGAACGTCCCCAGCGCCGCCTTCTCCACCGTCAACGTCACCAGCCCATGCAGGAGGTCCGCGGCACTCCCCGGTTCCGTGATCGCCTCGAACTCGTCGACGAGCATCAACGTCCGGCCCTCCGCGGTCAACGGCGGGACGACGTTCCGGAGCGTCGACTCGAGGACGCCCGCGTTGAAACTCGCGTGCCGCCGATGGAACACCACCGAGTCGAACTGGCCGACGGCAGCACGGTCCGCGGGCACCGGCAGCCCCATGTGCGCGAGCAGGACGACCTGGCAGAGCGTCTCCAGGAGCGTCGTCTTCCCACCGGAGTTCGCGCCAGTGAGCACGCTCACGCGCTCGCGCCCCGGTGGCGCCGCGAGGGCGTGCTCGCCGAGCGCGTACCGGATCGGCTGCACCGACTCCCCGTCGTTCGCAGCGAGCGTCAGATTCCGTGCCCCCTCGACCGCGACCGCGTCCTCGACGAACTCGGGAGCGGTCAGGTCGAACGCCGCCGCGAACCGCGCGAGCGACAGCTCGAACGCGACGTCGTCGACCGCCGCGACCGCCCGGTCGACGTCCTCGCGCGCGTCCGCGACCGCACCCTGGAGTTCCACGCGAACCTCGCGCTCGCGCTCCTCGACCGCCTCCCGCCGGTTCGCCGAGAGCACTCGCAGCGCCTCGTTCACGAAGTCCGTCGCATCCCGCGCCTCCTCGGGTGCCGCGTCGCGGACCGTCGTCGCCTCCACGCCCGTCTCCGCACAGACGTGGTCGACGAACGCGTCCTGGAACCCGCCAGCAGTTCGGGCGCCGTCCCCGCGGATGGCCTCGACGACCGACCCCGCGTTCGCCTCGAGCGTCTCGACGGCCGCGACCTGCTCGCGGAGGTCGTCCAGGCGGTCGTCCGCACCGGTCGCGACGTGTCCCTCGCGGAGCGCGCCCAGCGCACGCGACGCGTCCACGAGCGCGTCGCGGTTCAACCCCGAGAGTGGCGCGAACACGCCGTCGTCGTCGACGACGTCCGCGTCGAGGAGCGCGATCGCCGCCTCGACGCTCGCCTTCTCCCCGCCATCGGCGTCGTCGTACGCGTCGAACGCCGCCACCACCGCCTCCCGTTCGTCGTCCGACAGCGCCTCCCAGGACGCACGTGCCGCCTCCACGTCCGCGAGTCGGTCCCGCATCGCGTCCCGGTCGGAAAGCGGTGTCAGGACGTGGATGGCGTCCGCCGCCCGCGCCGTCAACGCGAACGACCCGGCGACCGACAGCAGGTCCTTGTACACCTCGCGTGCGTCACTCGTCGCGAGCACGTCCATCCCCGACCCACCCGTCGCTCGGCGGAGGATACGCGTCGCTCGTCCACGCGGCACGCCCGCGTCGACGAGCGCCCTGACGTCCCCGGCTTCGATGGCGTCGATCGCCGCGTCCACGCCCAGTTCCTCGACGAGCAACGCCCGCGTCTTCGGGCCGACCCCCCAGTACTCCTCCAGTCGCATACCACAAGCCTGCGAGCGCGACGTAATCAAAACCCCGCAACCGTCTCACGTCACCGCGACGACCGGGGGACCCGGGACCGAGCCCCGGGGGATTGATTTCGCGAGCGCACCAACCGCTACGCATGACCGAGGACGCGCTGCGGGCTGGCATCGACGAGGACGCGAGTTCGTTCCGGTACTATCGCAACGCCGTCTCCCGGCACTGGGACCCGGTGGACGTCGACCTCGACGTGGACGTCGACCGCGTCGCGGACCTGGACGCGGCGGCGTTCGATTCGCTCCGCCGGACGCTCGCGCTGTTCGGCGCGGGCGAGGAGGCGGTCACGGAGGACCTGTCGCCGCTCGCGGTCGTCCTCGAGGACGTCAACGACCAGTTGTTCCTGACGACACAGCTCTACGAGGAGGCCAAGCACGCGGAGTTCTTCCATCGGTACTGGACGCGCGTCATTCACGAAGCCGAAGACCGCCGCGGCCTGGAGCGCTCGAACCCCCACGATCCGGCGTGGTTCAACGACGCGTACGACGAGCTCTTCGAACGCAACGAGGCGGCGATGACTCGACTGCTCGACGACGATACGCCCGAGAACCGCGCCCGAGCGTACTGTCACTACCACCTGACGGTCGAGGGCATCCTCGCGCAGACGGGGTACTACGGCGTGCAGACGTCGTTCAGTGGCGACGTCGAGGGACTCCCGGAGCTCCCGGGGCTCGTCGAGGGGTTCTCGAAGATACGGAGCGACGAGGGACGCCACGTCGGGTTCGGGATGCGGAAGCTGAAGGACCTGGTCGGTGCGGGCGACGTGTCGCCGTCGCTCCTGCACGAGTTGACCGGCGAGCTCGCGATGCTCGTCCAGGACGCGGTGTCGGCGGCGTCGGACGACGACGCGGTCGCCGTGGGCGCCGAGGACCTCGCGTCGTACGCCGCGCGGAAGCACGCCGAGCGCATGGAGCAGATCGTGGACGCGGCGAAGGACGTGCCGGACGTGGAGACGTTGACCGAACTCGACGGGTGACCGGCGGTCGTCCGGACGACTGACGGGCCCCCTCGTGGCCGACGGCCGTCCTGACGGGACAGCTGGAGCTCTTGGACCGGGTCAGCCGTTCACGGTGCTGCGTCGGCCGCTCACTCGCCGTACGTGGTGTCGAGGTACTCGAGGATGTTCGCGGATTCGTTCATCGTGACGCCGTGGGCGTCGTCGACGAGGACGGGCACGGCGCGCTGGCCGGAGACGCGCTTGACATCGTTGCGCGCGGAGTGCATGGCGTCGACCCAGACGGACTCGTAGTCGAGGTCGAGTTCGTCCATGCGGTCCGCGACCTTCTCGCACCACGGGCAGCCGTCGAGCTGGTAGAGTGTTCGCGTCACGCGCCCTCGTAGGTCCCGGTCGTAGAAGGGTCTGGGGGTCCAGTCGGCGTCGCGCGTGAGTGCCATGCCGGCGTCGCACGTGAGTGCCGTGTCGGCGTCGGTGTGGGGCGAGCAGCCGGGCCGTGGGGCGTGACGCGACGGCGGCCCGGGCTCCCGCCTCGACCGTCGCGTCGCACGCGTCAGGTGACGGTGGCGTTGGCCGCGGCTTCGTACTTGAACGCTCGGGTGGTTGGATGGAGCGTCGACGACGACGTTTTGCCGCTGAGAGCGGTACGTATGGGTGATGATGGCGACGACGCACGCGTTCGTCGGGCTGGCGTTGGCGAGCGCGTACGCCGCGGCGGGTGGGGAGTACGCGACGGCCGCCGCAGCGGGTGCGCTCGCAGGGGGTGTGTTCCCGGACGTCGACCTCCTCGCTGAGCACCGGAAGACCCTGCACTTCCCCGAGTACTACGCGGTGCTCGGGGTCCTGGCGGTCGTGGTCGCCGCTGTCGCGACCGTGCCCGTGACCGTGGGCGTGGCGGGGTTCCTTGTGTCCGCGGCGGTGCACTCGGCGAGCGACGTCTTCGGTGGGGGGACGGAGGCGCGGCCGTGGCTCGCGCAGGACGACCGTGGCGTGTTCCTGCACACGCAGGGGCGGTGGGCTCGACCGCGGCGCTGGGTGCGGTACGACGGGGCGCCGGAGGACCTCGCGGTCGCCGTCGCGTTCGCGGTCCCGGGGTGGGTCGCGTTCGACGGCTGGATTCGAGAGGCCGTGGTCGCGGGTGTCGTGGTGTCGGTGGGGTACGTGCTCGTGCGTAAACGACTGCCAGCGCTCGAGGAACGGTACCTCCAGTAGGGCCGATGTCCGTGGGTTGCTTTCGCACGCAGGGTGTATCTCCAACGAACCGGACCTCAGAAATTAAAACGCGCCAACAGATGAGTGAAATTTATGGTGTTGGGGTGCGATGGTTTCTCCAATGGCACAGCGAGAGGACCGAGCCGAGGAGTTCGTCGAGGTGCGGATTCCCGCGGCACTCGCCGACCGCATCGACAACGTCTACGCGGAGTGTCGAGGGTACGACTCCTCGTCGATGCAGGAGAGCCTGAGCGTGCTCTGCGACATCGCGGCCGGTCGTCTCGACGTCCCGGGAGAGACCGCGCTCGACCGCGTCGACCGTACCAGCGTGCCCGAGGACGACGCTGCGGCGGACCCGACGACGGAACTGGCGTCCCCGACGGGCGTCGTCGCCGAGTTGAGCGACGAACGCCGCGCGAACATCGACGCGGCGTTCCCGACGCGCTGGAGTGCGGATTCGACGGTCGCGGCGCGCCTGACGGCTGTCGTCGACCGGTACGTGCAGAACCCGGAGGGGATGCCGGACGCGGACGCTCGCGAAGCCGATGCGCTACACGTCGTCGGGGAACGCGAAGGACTGTCGCCCGACGAACTCCGCGAGCAACTCGTCACGGCCCTCTACGGGAACACCGGACTTCCGGACGACCTCGCCGGCGAGTTCTTCAGTGAGGCGCTCGCGACCGTCGAGGAGGCGGCGTCAGCGGCCACCGAGACCGACGACGACGCGTCGTCGACCGTCGACGCGGACCTCGACGGCCCGGATTCCCCGATATTCGACGACGACGGGCCACCCGCGCTCACGGACGGGCCGCCGGCGAAGCCCGCGCAGCCGGCGAGCGACCTCGACCCGGAGGCGGCGTTCGACTCGCCGACGGACGAGGTCACGGTGGATTCGCTGCTCGCCGACGAGGCGGCGCCGACGGCGCGCTGCGAGCGCTGCGAGGCGTACCACGAGGTCGACGACCTGGAGACCGTCATCGGGTCGGCGTCGTCGACCATCGAGTTACTATGCGGGTCGTGCGCGGCCGCCGTAGAGGAGAAGGATTAACGGGGCGGCGGGCGGACGGTATCCGCATGGCTATCGTCGAAGTCGTCGTTCGCGCGATCCATCTGGTCGTCGCGGCGATGTGGGTGGGGTCGGTGTCGTTCTTCGCGTTCGGCGTGCTCCCGCTGGCTCGAGAGGGGTCGTTGAACGCTGCGCCACTGGAACGGTTCACGCAGCGACTGCAGGTCGGGTCGCGGCTCGCGTCGGTCCTCTTGCTCCTCTCGGGCGGATACATGATCTCGCTGGCTGGGTACGAGACGTCGTCGTTGGTGTCGTCGACGAGCGGGCATCTCGTCCTCGCGATGGTGGTGCTCTGGCTGGCGTTGACGGGACTCGTCGAGGTCGGTGCGTCGAGGGTGCTCGAGGGTGCGGAGGACCTGAAGGTGCGGACGCCCGCGAAGCGCGCGACAGCGATACTGCGTGCGGCGACGTTCGTGGGCGTCCTGCTGTTGGTCGACGCGGTCCTCATCCGGTTCGCGCCGGCGTTGTTCTGAGGGCGCGAGTTCGACGGCTGATTCTTGGGCCCGGTCTTCTTCAGTCGTGATGCCGTAGGTCGGGGTATGACTGGTGACGACCGCGACCCGTTCGCGGAGCCCTACGACGGCCCGGTACCGGATGGCGTCGACGAGGCGGCGGTCGACCGGATGCGTCTCGTCGCGAAGGTGATGGACGACGCGGTGCGGCTCCCGGGGACGGACTTCCGCGTGGGCGCGGACCCGGTGCTCGGTGTCCTCCCGGGCGTCGGTGACGTCGTCGCGGCGGGCGTGTCGATGTACATCGTGCTGGAGTCCGCGCGCCTCGGGGTGTCGTACGGGACGCTCGTTGAGATGCTCGCGAACGTCGCGATAGACGTCGCGGGTGGTGCGATTCCGTACGTCGGCACGGTCGTGGACGTGATGTTCAAGTCGAACCAGCGGAACCTCGCGCTCGCGCTCGACGACCTCGCCGAGGGCGCGTCGGACACGGTGTTCGCGAGCGTCGAGGACGCGGCGACGGACGCGCTCGAAGGCGCGGCGGACGCGACCGAGGAGGTCGTGGACGCCGCAGCGGACGCCGCGAGCGGGGACGAGACGGTCGGTGCGGGGACGACGGCGGAGCGGGACGGGCCGGTGGAGATACCGATCGAGGTCGAGGACGAGGACGTGGAGTGAGTACCTGAGCGCGCCGGTCAGCGCGCGGTCGCGCGCCGGAGGCGGTCGGCGACGTGCTCGGGTCGGTCGACGTACGCGAGCGTCTGCCGGTAGAACCCGTACGGTCGCTGGTCGACGTCGAGGTCGCTCCGGTCGAGGGTGACCGCGGCCGCGTCCGTGCCGGGTGGCGCCAGCCAGTGCCCGCGTTCGACGGAGACGTCGTGGATCGCGTCGAGGGGTGCGCGCCACTGGACGGCGTCGAGGCGCGTGTCGTACGCGACGAGTTCGTCCTCGTACAGTCGGTACTCCGTCGTCGCGAACGCGAGGTCGAAGTGCGCGACGCCCGCGAGCCCGAACCCGACCGCGGTCACGGCGAGCGCGGTGGCGACGCCGACGACGAACGCCGGCATCAGGTCGAGTCCGAAGGCGCCACCGACGAGGGAGACGCCGGGAGCGAAGAAGATGATCGAGATGACTCGATACTTGATGTTGCCGAAGCCCAATTCGATCCGGGGGAGGATGCCGTCGAGGAGTCCGGCAATCCTGACCGCACGCCGATCAGGACGGAACACCTCACTGGGGCGTCCCGCGGGGGCCGCGAGTTCGAACGAATCAGCGGGCGTGGGCGACGCGTCCCGGCGCCGTTCGTACGCGACCCGTCCCAGTACGACGAGGACTGCGATCGTCGCGAATAACGTGGAGGCGTCGAAGGGCGCGTCGGCATGAAAGGTATCGACGACGACGACCGGGAACGGTATGAGTAACGAACCCATCCAGGAACGGGACGGGCGGGTCCGAGCGGCCGGTGGACGCGGCGAGTGGACGAACCGACGGAACGCCGTTCCGTGTTTCACGACGACCGCCAGTCCCCCGGCGGCGAGGACTGCACTCGTCGGCCACGACAGCACCGAGAACGGCGGGTCGAGGGCTCTCGTCGCGAGAACGACGACGGCGACGGAGGCAAACGCCAGGGCGACGGCGCACACCAACGTTATCTTGAAGTTGTGGACGGCAACCCTCGGTAGCCAGCCGACCGGCTTCAGCGTGCCGAGCTTCGCTGTCAGGAACCTGAACGACCCGGGGTCACCGTTCCGTCGGAGCGCAGGCGGCTCCAGCGGCGAATACGTCTCCCGTGGCGCGGCAAACACCGTCTCGACGCTCTGTCGAAGCAGCCCCACGAACAGGTCGGCCCAGTAGAGCAACAGCACGACGTACAGCGAGAACGGATGCACCGCGACCGCCGCGAGCGCGACCGCATCGACGGCGAACGCGGGGACGCGGCCGAAGCGACCAGAGGACATATTTATCAGTTTGGTCATGGGGTAAAAATCCTGTCGAGGACCGTCCGTCAGGTCAGCAGGGGTCGATCTCCGAGATGACGTCTCCGTTGCAGAGGTCGTCCTTCACGTCACGGTAACCGAAGTACTGCGAAATGAACTGGGTGAGGGCCTCCGCCACAACCGCGCACACGACCGCTGCCGGAAGTGCCGCGATGAAGTAGACGCAGGCCGCCGACGTCACCTCGGAGACGATGATATCACGGAGTACGACGGCGAAGAACACGCAGAACGCACACCCCGCGCCGGTATCGAGCGCCTCAAAGAAACCGTTGCTCGCCAGACTGACCAGGGTCACAGCGGGAGCCATGGCGATCCGCCATATCAGCTTCGGGGCCCACTGTTCTTTCCACGGAAGATCATCCGCGAGGCCCGCAATCAGGTATGGCGACGATATGACGATGTTCTGTGCGGTTACGGCGACCTGGTCCATATGCCCCTTGAACACGCCCCATAGCCGCTTCGCCGCATCGTAGGCGTCTGCGCCGATATCCGTCAGGAGGTCCTTCACGTCATTCAGGAACGAGAGGAAACCCTGCGTTCGAACGTCTTCGGGGGTCAAGCGAGCCTCTAGGTCGCCGAGATCAGATGGCTTCACTTGCTTGTCGGGGTTCGCCGTCTCGGCGAACAGCTCCGCGGTGTACTCCACGTCGGGCGTAGCTGGTTCGGACTCCGAGCGACTGACCGTCATCGTTTCGCTCTCTCGACGAAGCTTGTCGACGGTCGGACCGACGGGGAGGATTACGGCGTCGATCGTCACCTGCTCGTTACGCTCGAAGTGCTTGTATAGAACGCTGGCGTGCTCGATACCGCGAGGCGTCTGTCGGACGGACAGCACGGCACTGTCGCCCTGCCCCGGGTCAGCGAGTTCGTGTTCGACCGACCGGACGGTCGTCGTGTCGCCGGACCTCACTTCCTGGCCCGCAATACCGGCGGCGTCATATCGGACGCGCCCCGACGCGATATCGACGAGCCGCTGGAACGCGTCCGTCCGCTCGACTTTCGCTGCCGCCTGGAGCGTGGTCGACTTCTCGGCCGACGGATACTCGTTCCGCGAGAGCTGGACGGACAGGTCGTCGATCACGATCCGTTCCAAGTCACCGAACGGGACGGCCGTCACCGACTCGCCCGCGGACACCGAGAGGTCGGCCACGTCATACGCCTCGTGATCGACGACCAGCCCGTTCGTCGTCTCGACACTGACCCTCGCTCCGGCATCGCCGGGCGCACGGGCAACGATTTGATTCCGGTCGTCGTCAATCTCGACGCGAACACCGTTCGGGTGCTCAACTGCAGTCACCTGCCCGGCGTACCGTCGGACGGTTCGGCCCGTGAAGCGGGCCGCGCCACTGGTTCCGTGTGGCGCCACACTTTCGTCGACGTTACGCGTCGTTTCGACCGTGTACGCTTCCCGCGACGATCGAGCGGTGGCCTTGAACTCGTGTGGCCGCGTCGACGGTAGCACGTCGCTCGAATCGATGCGCGACCCGTTCCGGCGGATCGTCGCGTCACCGTCCAATTCGAAGTACGTGAGTTCGCCCGCGTACGACACGACATGCGTTTCGCGAGCCCGCCCGGTGGCGGTGCGTGCGTTCGGCCGGTCGATCGTGTCCTTGTCGACCGAGACAGCGCCGCTCGCGGACACGTCGTACTCGACCGTCCCGTTCGGCGAAATCTCAAGCGTGTTGTGCGGGAAAGCGTCGACATCGAACGGTTCGCCGTCGACGCGAACGCGCGCTTTGCCGTCGACCGAGAACGCCGTGAACTCGCCCGTGAAGCGGAACGTCCGCGTTTCGTCGGCGATAGACTCCGAGGCGACGCCATCAGTGAGTGCTGATTCTGGGGCGTCTTCAGCCTTCAAGAGCCCTGTGACGGCAATTTCGTACCGAGCCCGTCCCGCGGCGTGGATCTGGACGGTTCGTTCGGCCGCACTCTCCGTTTGGACGTCGCCGAACTGACGGACGTCATCGGCCGCCGCGAGTTCGCTCGCAGCACCCGTCCCGACGAGTCCAGTTCACCGATTGCACCAACTGATCCGAGAAGGTCTCTCCGAGAGACTTCCGAGTTCTGTTTAGACATCCAAGAAAAAGAGAGAATTAATGACTTTTAAATATTTTTATTTTATAAATTTATACATATACGGAGTGGAGTACATGGGCCAGATTTCCCCCCCCCACATGATAGAATTCATATCATGAATTAATTTTCGCCCAAACTTAGAATATCACTGAGACAGTCTCCGAACCCAAACCGGTCAGCCGTGCGAGAATGCTTTTCCGCCCTGCGGGAGTACCGCCGGTATGTCCCCGAGGAACTTCCTGTTCTGTTCGCTCGATGCGGCACTCTGCGGTGACCTCGCGTGGCAGGTCGGTCGGGAGGGCCACGACGTGAAGTACTACGTCGAGCACGACGCGGACCGCGACATCGCCGACGGGTTCGTCGAGAAGACCGACGACTGGCGCGGCGAGTTGGACTGGGCGAACGTCGTCGTGTTCGACGACATCTGGGTCGGCGACGAGGTCGGCACCGGCGAGCTCGCGGCGGAGCTGCGCGCGGACGGACACGCCGTCGTCGGCGGAACGCCCGCGACCGACCGCCTGGAGGACGACCGCGGGTACGCGATGTCCGTGCTCGAGGAGACCGGTATCGAGACCGTCGAGCACCGCGAGTTCACGGACTTCGACGACGCCATCGAGTACGTCCGGTCGAACCCGGCGCCGTACGTCGTCAAACCCCTCGGCGAGGTCCAGAACGTCAAACGACTCGTGTACGTCGGCCGGGAGCGCGACGGGAGCGACGTCGTGGACGTCCTCGAAGCGTACGAGTCCGCGTGGGGGCACCGCATGAAGGGGTTCCAGCTGCAGCGCCGCATCGACGGCGTCGAGGTCGCCGTCTGCGGGTTCTTCGACGGCAACGAGTTCGTCGACCCGATCAACTTCAACTTCGAGCACAAGAAGCTGTTCCCGGGGAACGTCGGACCCTCCACCGGCGAGATGGGGACGGCGATGTTCTGGGCTGGCCGGAACCGCCTGTTCGAGGAGACCCTCGGGAAGCTCGAGGAGTGGCTCGCCGACGAGGGGTACGTCGGCAGCATCGATCTGAACTGTATCGCGACCGACGACGGCGTCTATCCCCTGGAGTTCACGCCGCGCTTCGGGTATCCGACGATCGCGCTCCAGGAGGAGTCCATCCTCTCGGGGAGCGGCGAGTTCCTCCACGACCTCGCGCACGGCATGAATCCGGAGCCGACGGTGCATCGCGGGTTCCAGATCGCGGTGCGCGTGGTGCTGCCGCCGTTCCCGTTCGACGACGAGAAGACGTACGACGAGAGTTCGCGCAACGCCGCGCTCGTGTTCGACACCGAGGACGGTCGACCGCCCGAGGGCGTCCACATCGAGGACGCGAAGCGCGTGACGCCGGACGGGGAGCCCACTGCGGACCGCGACGGCGAGTGGCGGGTCGCGGGCGGGACCGGGATGCCGCTGGTCGTCACGGGGATGGGCGAGACGATGCAGGCGGCCCGCGAGCAGTGCTACGACCGCGTCGACCAGGTTCTCGTCCCGAACCTGTACTATCGCGACGACATCGGCGAACGGTGGATCGATGGCGAGGGCGACCGCCTGCACGCGTGGGGCTACCTCGGCCCGCAGTAGGCGTCGGCGACTGCGGTCGCTGGCCGGTGGACTCCCGGCGTCAGAACTCGGTTCCCTTGCGGGCGCGAACGCCGTCGTCGAACGGGTGACGCTGTTTCTTGACGTTCGTGACGAGGTCGGCGCGTTCGGTGACGTACGTGGGGTCGTCGTGGCCGCCGGTGAGGACGAGTTCGAGCGCGTCAGGCTTCGACTCGACGAGGTCGGCGACGGCGTCGGGCGCGACGAGGTCGCGGTTCGCGGCGTAACAGAGTTCGTCGAGGACGAGCATGTGGACGCCGTCGTCCGCGGGCGCTTCGAGGTCGAGTGGTTCGGTGAGGTCGGCGTCGTGCGCGGCGTCGATGAGCTCGCGGGCGCGCTCGAGGCCGCCCTGGGCGCGGGCTTCGTGGTCGACGTCGTCGGTGCCGTCGTTCATCGCGTGCCAGCCGTAGTGCCCGGAGTGCTCGTACGTGAACCCCGGGACGGCGTTGATGGCGTTGTACTCGCCGCGGACGTCCTCGACGCTCGCCGCGCCGCCCTTCATGAACTGGAGGAGGTGCACGCGGTAGCCGTGGCCGGCGGCGCGAAAGCCCATGCCGAGCGCGGCGGTCGTCTTCCCCTTCCCGTCACCCCACCAGACCTGCGTCCGCCCGAACTCCGCGGGCGCCGCAGGCTGGATGTCGTGTGCGTCGAGCGCACCAGCGTCGTCGGTTCCGTCGGGCGTATCGGCGTCGCGAGGCATACGTCGACGGTCGACCGCGGGTCGCTTCAGTCCTCGCCTTCTCGACGGCTCTTGTTCGGCGCGTCAGTCCGCGCCGTCGCGTGCGCCGTCGACGATGGCGATGGCGGCGTCGAGTTCGTCCTCGACGACGCCGTGCCCGATACCCTGATAGATTCGTTCGTCGACGTCCGCGCCGAGTCCCTCGAGGACCTCGGTGGTCTCGTGGACGCGCTCGAGTTCGATGTGGGGGTCGTTCTCGTCGCAGCCGACGAAGACCGGGGTGCCCGCGAGGTCGCCGTCGTCGGTCGCGTACCCTTCGATGGAGACCTCGGGCCCGATGAGGCCGCCGCTGAAGACGACGAGGCCACCGTAGCGCGCGGGATGCGTCGCGACGTACTCGCTCGAGAGGCACGCGCCCTGGGAGAACCCGAGGAGGACGACGTGCTCGCGCCCGACCGCGTCGACGGCCTCGGCGACGACGCCGTCGACCTTCGCGAGCCCGGAGTCCAGGCCGGGCTGGTTCGACTCGGTCGGCGCCGTGAACGGGTTCGGGTACCACGTCCGACCCGCAGCCTGTGGCGCGAGGGACGCGACGTCGTCGAACCCGAACTGCTGGGTGAGCTGGAGCATCGACTCCGCGGTCGCGCCGCGGCCGTGCGCGCAGACGACCGCGGCGGTCGCGTCCGCGAGGTCTGCACCAGCGGTCGCAACCGGCTGGTCGCCGTGCGGGTCGTCGCCACTGTGCGGGTTCCGGCCTCTCATCGCGCTCGCCCTCCGCGTCTCGACTTCGGACGTGTCATACCTCGAGTTACGGACGCGAGCGGTTTAGCCGGTTGCCTCCCGGTAGGGGCGATGCACTCGTTCGACGCCGCGTTCAGGCGGCCGTGGGTTCGTCGACGAACTCGAGGACGGCGTCGGCGGACTGGAAGCCGTCGGCGACCCGGCGGACGGGTTCGCCGTCCTCGTAGTACACGAGGAGCGGGACGCTCGTGACGTTCAGGCGCTCGACGAGCGGCGGGTCGTCGCGCGGGTTGACGAGCGCGACCGCGACGTCGGTCGCGCGAGCGACGTTCCCGAGCACCGGCTCCATGGACGCGCAGATACCGCAGCCGTCAGTGTAGGCTTCCAGCAGCACGCGGTCGTGCGATTCGAGGAACGCGTCGAGTTCGGCTTCGTCGGCGAGATACGTCGGTTTCTGGGAGTCACTCATCGGGGCATGATAGGGCGTCGAAGCGTTTCAATCCACGGCGGGGAGACGAGGAGCGAGTCAGTCCGCGGCGCCAGTCGTCCGCTCCGCGCTCAGTCCAGCGGCGACGCCGGCAGTCGATTCAGTCCGCGGCCTGCCCTTGCTGGGCGTTCTGGGCGGTGCGGAGGAGTTCGCGGTAGCGGTCGCGGATGGTGACCTCGCTGACGTCCGCGGCGTCACCGACTTCGCGCTGCGTGAGGTCTGCGTCCTCGAGGAGACCGGCGGCGTAGATGGCGGCGGCGGCGATACCGACGGGAGACTTCCCGGAGTGGACGGCCTCGCGCTTGGCGGTCTCGACGAGTTCGCGGGCGCGGCGTTCGACGGCGTCGGGGGCGTCGAGGTCGCTCGCGAACCGCGGCAGGTAGCTCGCGGGGTCCGCGGGCTGGACCTCCAGGGAGAGTTCGCGGACGATGTAGCGGTACGTGCGCGTGAACTCCTGTTCGTCGACGCGGGAGACGCGCGTCACCTCGTCGACGGTGCGCGGCGACCCGGCCTGGCGGGCGGCGGCGTGCAGGCTCGCGGTCGCGACGCCCTCGATGCTGCGCCCGGGCAGGAGGCCGTCCTCGAGCGCGCGCCGGTAGACGACGCTCGCGGTCTCCCGGACGTTCTTCGGGAGCCCCAGCGCCGACGCCATGCGGTCGATCTCGCCGAGGGCCTGCTTGAGGTTGCGTTCCTGGCTGTCGCGCGTGCGGAAGCGCTCGTCCCACGTCCGCAGGCGCTGCATCTGCTTTCGCTTCTGCGCGGAGAGGCTGTTCCCGTACGCGTCCTTGTTCTGCCAGCCGATGGTGGTCGAGAGCCCGTCGTCGTGCATCATCTTCGTGGTGGGGGCGCCGACGCGGGACTTCTCGTCCTTCTCGCTGGCGTCGAACGCGCGCCACTCCGGGCCGCGGTCGACCTCGTCCTCGCTGACGACGAGCCCGCAGTCCTCGCAGACGGTCTCGCCGCGCTCCTCGTCGACCGCGAGGTGCCCGCTGCACTCGGGGCACGTCGTCACGCTCTCGTCGTGCTCGTGCTCGCGTTCGTCGGCCTCGTCGGCCTCGTCGGCCTCGTTCGCCCGGGCGCGTGTACCTGGTCGCGTCCGCGTCGGGCTCTCGTCCGCTCGCGAGCGTCGAGTGTCGAAGCGTTGGGTCGTCATACACACTCGTTTCTCGGACAGCCCCGAATAGGTTCGTTCGGCATTTGCCAAACGGCCTGGTCGAGTGAGAGGGGGAGCCACCACTCACGTCCCGCGATTATCATCACTTAAATAACCACCGGCGAAACAGTTAGGTTGGCATATGCCAAACGAACGGGCGTGAGAGAGTACGTCTTCACGCTCGAGTACGACCGCGGCGTCGACCCCATCGCGGACGTCTTCATCGACCACCCCGAAGCCATCGCGCGCTCGGTCGCCTGCAACGTCGTCGGCGAGGACATGTGGCGCATCGACCGATTCAGCGGTCCCGAGCACGCCATCGACGCCCTCGAAGAGCTCGTGCTCGACGCGAACCGGTGCAACGAATGCCCCGAAGGCGCCTGCGACTCCTACCGCGAACACGAACTCCTCGAGACCAACGCGACGACCGCCACCGTCTACACGTACCGCCAGGGCATCGACGCCTGCCCCGCCCTGCCCTACCCCGCGAGCGAGCACCTCGGCCCCGGCCTCTTCTTCGAGACGCGGCGCCGCGGGAACGAGTACGTCTGGCGCATCCTCACGCGCGACGACACCGGCGCCGGCGAACTCTTCGACCACGTCCGCGACTCGTTCCCCGACAGCATCGGTATCTCCCTCAGTCAGACCGGCGACCCCACGCACTGGGGCGACGGCGACGACGACCGCGACGAACTCCCCTACGAGCAACGCGCCGCGCTCGAAGCCGCCGTCGACGCCGGATACTACCAGACTCCGCGCGAGAGCACGCTCGCCGAGGTCGCCGAGGACGCCGGCATCCCGCGGTCGACGCTCCAGTACCGCCTCCAGAACGCCGAGACGTGGCTCGCCACCGAGTTCACCGAAGGCTGCCTCGGCGTCGACGACGACGTCCCCGAACGCGCACCCTGACGGATCCAGGGAGAGAGCGCGCTCCTTAACACCGCGCCCACCATAGGACGCCTACGAATGGACGGCGAAGTCGCCCCCGATGACGTCGAAACGCTCCGCGCAGCCGACGACGTCGACCTCTGTATCGTCGACATCAGGAATCCCTCGAGCTACGCCCGCGGCCACATCCCCGGGTCGCGGAACGTGCCACTGCCCGAACTCACGAACGCCGTCGACGCGCTCCCCGACGCCGACCGCGTCGTCACCGTCTGCCCGCACGGCAAATCGAGCGTGCAGGCCGCACGCCTCATCGCGTCCTACGAGGGCGTCGACGCCCCCGTCGAGAGCATGGCCGGCGGCCTCACCGCGTACGACGGCGAACTAGCCACCGGCACGCCCGACGCCGACGGCGACGCCACCGACGGCCCCAGCGCGCCCTTCTAACGCCGTCGCTCGCGGTCGTCCGAACTCGCTTCTGACGCTCTCGCTGCCACCGCAGCACTCCTCGACGCACCGAACGGGACCGGCGGCGCTAGCGCTCGCGAGTGGTGAACGAACCGGAAGGAGAGGGAGGTCAGGCGACGTTGAATCCGCGGTCGCGGAGGAAGTCCTCGATGCGGCCCGAGTGGTTCCCCTGGAGTTCGATGTGGCCGTCCTCGACGGTCCCGCCACAGGCGAACTTGGACTTCAGGTCCGACGAGAGGGAGTCGATGTCGACGTCCTTCGATTCGAACCCTTCGATGACCGTTACCTCTTTCCCGTATCTGCGCTCGTCAATGCGGATGGTTATCTCCGTATCTCCCTTGGCCACGTCCTCGCAGACGCAGAGTTCCTCGGGGAGCCCGCACGTCGAGCAGACTTCCGACATTACGATTCGAAGTTACGGCGTCGTCATATTAAACACTATCGGGACTCCGGGACCCGAATAAAACTCGAACCCGGACGCGTCGGCGCGTTTCCGGGGGGTTCGCCGGGATAAGGCGCCGCGGGACGCATCGACGAGGCGACGCGACGCGAACGCCCGGTCGGAGTAGCGGCGTCGCGGACGCTAGCGGAACCGTCGGAGTAGCGGCGTATGCGCTCGCACGGTGTCGTCGACGAGCGCGACGACCTCGTCCGCCTCCGCCTCGTTGACGCCGTTCCCGTACACGGCGTGCTCGTAGAGCTCGCCGACGCGCGTCACCTCCTCGTCGAGGCCGGCGCGCGTCAACGCCTCGATGTACGCGGGCGGTGACTCGTCGACGTGGCGCGCCCGGTAGTGGCGCTCCAGCAGGAGCTCCAGGCGTTCGACCGCGCGCTTCACGTCGGTCTCCGGGTCGACGCGACCGCCGTGCCAGTGGATCTTCGCCGTGCGGAGCGCGCGGTCGGTCGCTCCGGTCCGGTGCGCGCCCGCGGCGAGTCCGACGAGCGCGACGAACGCGACGAACAGCGTCTCCGGCGGGATCGGCCCGCCACCGCTGCCCTCGTCGCCGCCGTCGCTGGCGTTCGTCGTCTCCCCGCCCGTCTCGAGCGTGAAGTTCCCGCCGCCAGCGACCGTCGTCCCGCCGAGATTCGGGTTCCGGAACGTCTGCTCGGTCCGGTTCACGTCCGTGGCGTTCGTCGCCGGCGTCGTCGACGGCGTCGTCGTCGTCAACGGCGCGTCCTCGCTGTCGTCGACGTCGACGTTCGCGTCACCGTCCTCGCGCGCCTGCTCGATGCGCTCGACCTCAGCGGACTGCCGCGGGCCAGCGGGCGTCGGGTCGAACTTCACCCAGCCGACGTCCTCGAAGTACACCTCGACCCACGCGTGCGAGTCCGACCCGCGGACGAGCCACTCGTTGTCGTCGACCTGCTGGCCGGGCGTGTACCCGACCGCGAACCGCGCCGGGATGCCCTGACTCCGGAGCATCATCACCATCGTCGTCGCGTAGTACGTACAGTACCCCTGCTCCATCTCCAGCAGGAACTTCTCGGCGATGTTCCCGCTCGGGCGGTCCGTGTCGAGCGAGTACCCGCGGTTCCCCTCGAGCCAGTCCTCGATGGCGACCGCGGTCTCGTAGGGGTTCTGGGCGTCCGCCTGGGACACGATGCGTTCGGTCTTCGACGTGAACGCCTCCGAGAGCCCCTGCGCTTCCGTGTAGCGGTTCTCGACGCGCGTCGGGTAGTTGGTCCCGGTCGCGCGCAGCGTCTCCTCGTCCGCAGTCGGGACTGCACTCACGACGCTGTACCGGTCGCCCTCGCGGAACCGGACGTCGGATTGGATGCCGCCGTTGAGCGTCACCTTCGTGAACTCGCGGACGTCACCGCGGACCTCGACGGGCTGGTTCGCCGCCGGCATCACCTTCGCCGGCGCGAGCACCTCGAACGTCTGACTCACGCGCGTCGTCTCCCCGGGCGGTTCGTCGAGCAGACTCGGCGAGTAATCCCTGGACTCGCCGCTACGCAACCACGTCTGTCCCGTGAAGCGGTCGTAGGTCGCCACCCGCCAGTACTGCGCCTGGTCGGCCTCGACCTTGAACCGGACCTCCGGCGACAGCCGGATGGAGCCGACGATGGGCGCCCGCCCGGTCTCCGCGGTCAGACTCCCTTCGACGGTCGCCGCGCCCTCGCCGCCCGCTCGCGGCAACAGGAGCGGACTCCCGGGGAGCACAGGTACGGAGGAGATGACGAGCATCGCTGCGAACAGCAAGATGAGGACGTCCACCTGCTTGAGCGTCCCACCGCGGCGTTCGAGTTCGCCGAACCCGACCGCCGCAATACCCGCGACGGCGCCGAACAGCAGCGGGACGCGCCCCAGCAGGACCGGCGCGTCGCCGGTCATGATGAGGACGGCGAGCGCGAGCCCGGCGACGCCCACCGCGGCGACGTACCGCCGTCGGAGCGCGAGGTACGTCGTGATGAACACCGGCGCGGGCGCGAACCCGAGGATCCACACGGTCGGTTCGACGAGCTTCAGAACCCGCCATCCCGTGAGGAGCGCGAACGCGTCGGTGAGAATCTGGCCGCCGCGCGTCGTCAACGACACGACGCCCAGCGGCGTCGCGAGCAGGTACGCGAGGCCGCCCGCGAACACGAGCACGACCGTGAGGATGGCGGCGACGCGCTCGCCGACGGTCCGCGAGAGCGCGTACCCGCCCGCGACCGACCCGAGGACGACCGCCGCCAATTCGGGCGTCCCACCGACCGACGGCACCGCCGTCAGCTCGAACAGGACCGCGAGGAACGTCGCCGTGATACCGGCGACGCCCGCGAGCGCGAGCACGCGGAAGCGATTCGATTCGGACTCCTCGTCGGACGCGAACCGCGCCCCGAGCCGATCGACGGTGCTCATATCGACACCTCCGCGCGACGAGAACAGTCAGTGATACTCATATCGACACCTCCGCGCGACGAGAACAGTCAGTGATACTCATATCGACACCTCCTCCCGAGCGGGAGCGTCGCGGACGAACGACGAAAACGGGACCTCGCGGTCGGCCATCTCGACGCGTACGCCCGTCGACTCGCTGCCCGTGACGACGACGTTCGCGCGCTCGCGGTGCTCGTCGGGAACCTTCCCCGGGCCGACGGTCGCGAGCAACGACAACAGTGCCTCCCGGTGGTCCGCGCCCGCATCCGTCTCGAGTTCGCCGTTCGGCGCCGACAGGCCGACGCGGATGCCCGAATCGAGGAGGTAGAGCGCGATGCTCGCGGTCGCCTCCGCGACGTGGTCGTCCCAGCCGTCAGCGCTCTCGCACGCGATGTGGACGTCGCCGACGTCCTCCTCGCTCACGAACTGCTTCACGACGAGGTCGTTCGCCGCACGCTTCGCGCTCGACTTCCAGTGCACGTCGCGCAGCGAATCCCCGCGGTCGTACTCGCGGAGACTATCGAACTCCTCGCGGTTGTGCTCGAACCCGCCCTCCGGCAGGAGGTTGAGCTCGTGCCGGGTCGACCCCGTCAGCGCGTACACGCGCGGGTAGACGAGCACGCTGTCGCGATGCCCGTACCGGTGCTCGGCCTCCGCGAGCCCGAGCACGTCCACGATGCGGACCGAGAGCGGCCCGAGGTCGTGCTCGCCGCGGTCCGTGTACGTCACGTCGTACGCGAGGTCGCGCGTCCCGAGCGTCGCCTCGAAGTACGCACCGTCGAGTTCGAGGCCAGGGCTAGCAGTATCCTCGACGGTCGCCGCGACCGGCGACCCGACGTCGAACGACAACGTCACCTGCTTCGTCTCGTCGATGAACCCCGGGTCGGGAACGCGTCGCGTCACCTCCGGGCGGCCCGCACGCCGCACCTGGACGGCCGCGCCGACGACCGCCACCAGCACCGGGATGACGATGACGCCGAGCGCCTGCGCGCCGAACACGAACGACGCGAGCACGCCGAGGACGACCACGCCGAGCGCCGCCTTCCCGCGTCGAGTCAACCGCATCTCACTCGACCGGAACCGTCTCGATGGCGTCCGCCACCACTTGCTCGCCCTGGTCCTGCGGCCCGCTCGCCGACAGCCGGATGCGGTGACTGAGCACGCGCGGCGCCTCCGTCTGCACGTCCTCGGGCGTCACGTACCCGCGACCGCGGACGACCGCTCGCGCCTGCGCCGCCCGCATCAGCGCGATGGTGCCACGAGGCGACACGCCGAGCTTCGCGTTCTCGCGCGTGTACGCCGCGATGCGCGTCCCGTACTCGCGGACCGCTTCCTTCACCGTGACGTTCGCGACGGTCTCGCGCGCCTGCCGGATGGTCGCAGTATCGGTGACCGACGTCAACGACTCGATGGGGTGATGGCCGACCGCACGCGCGACGACCTCCGACTCCTCGGCCTCGTCGGGGTAGCCGAGGTGGAGTTTCTTCATGAAGCGGTCGACCTCCGCGAGCGGCAGCTCGTACGTTCGGTTCGGCTCCACGGAGTTCTGGGTCGCGATGACCGTGAACGGCTGCGGGAGCATCCGCGTCGTCCCGTCGACCGTCACCTGCTGTTCCTCCATCGCCTCAAGGAGCGCGCTCTGGGTCTTCGGCGGCGCACGATTGATCTCGTCGCCGAGGACGACGTTCGCGAACACCGGCCCCTTCTGGAACTCGAACTCGCGGGTCTTCTGGTTGAAGACGTTCACGCCCGTGATGTCCGACGGCAGGAGGTCCGGCGTGAACTGGACGCGTTTGAACGAACACTCGATGGACGCCGCGAGCGCTCTCGCGAGCATCGTCTTCCCGACGCCCGGGACGTCCTCGAGGAGGACGTGCCCGCGTCCGAGCATCGCCGTGACGACGTGCTCGATCTCGTCGTGATGCCCGACGATGACGTCCTCGACGTTCGCGATGACGTCCCGACTGACCTGCGCGGCTTCCTCGACCGGGAGCGATTCCGGGTCTGTTTCTGGGCGACTCGACTGCGGCGTCGCATCTGGAGTGTTAGCGTCCGTCATGTGTTATCGTCTGACAGCGCCGGTGTGTGGACCGGCGACCGACCTGGAGGGCGGTCAATCCCTTCGCAGTGCGTGCGACCCTCGCGGCAGCTGGGCGTCGCCGACGCTACCGACGGTCGAACCCGCGCGCCCCGTGCCCGAGCGTGACACACCACGTACTGTCAGTGTGTAGCGGTCGCTGCCATGTAACGTTGCCGGGGACACAAAATTTCGTTTGTCCGAAGCTGTCCTGCGATTAGAGGCGCGTGAGGTTCTCGGCGCGCGGGCCCTTGTCGGCCTGCACGATGTCGAACTCTACCTCCTGTCCCTCTTCGAGGTCGGGGCCGCCGATGTCCTCCATGTGGAAGAAGACGTCCTCGTCCGCGTCCTCGGTGTCGATGAAGCCGTAACCGCCCGTGTCGTTGAAGAAGTCGACCGTACCTGTTGGCATACGCTTGCATGAAGGACGTTGGCAAGCATAAAGGTTGTCACGAGCAAGATTCCGCGGTTTCCGGGCTCGAAACCCCCGTACTACCAGGGTTTGCACGCTGCGCAGACGTCGCCGCCGTCGTCGTCGGCGACCCACAGCCGCTCGACGACCGCGTCACAGACCGCACACGCCGCACCGGCTGGCTCGTACCGCGACGTCGACACCGCCGGTGACGCCGACGCCACGCGTGCGGCGACGGTCGACTCGGTCGCGTCACTCGGGCCGCTCCCGTCATCCGACAGTTCGTCGGCGCCCTGGGCGTCGTCGCCGCACTCCTCGTCGTCGGTCCCGTCCCCTGCATCGCGCCCGACGAACTCGTCGATGGAAGCGTCCTCGGTCATATCACGTTCGAGGAGCGGCCGGGCCTTGAGCGCAACGGACAAGTACCCGCGCTCGAAGGGTCGAGTATGAGCACCGGAACGTTCTGGCTCGTGTCCGAACTGCAGACCGCCGCGGAGTCGTTCGGGACCGCCGCGAGCGTCGACCCGCTATCGGCCGCACTCGTCCTCATCGGCGGCCTCATCACCGCAGGGGCGTCCCTCGCCTTCGGCGCACTCGCCCTCGGCGGCATCCTCGACGCATTCGGCGACAGTTTCTCGCAGTCCCCGCCCCCTGGTTCGAACTGAACCACGACGAAGCGCGAAGCCAAGGCGAAGTCCAGACGACCGACCGCTGACGGCCACGTCGCCGACACGGGTTACGCTCTCCTCGCACTCACCAAGACCTCAGCAGCCCAGCGAACCCGGAATCCCGTCGATGACGGTCACCGCACGCGGTCGAGCGCGTCGGCACTCAGCTCGATCGCGGCTTCGACGTCCGGGCCGAGTGGCGCCGCGGCGACGATGCCGTCCGCGTGGTCGAGGATACCCTCGAAGCGGTCGGCGACGGTCGCTGGCGTCCCCGCGATACAGAACGCGTCCAGCATCGCGTCCGTCACGGCCGCGCCAGCCTCTCCGAACTCGCCCGCGGAGACCGCGTCGCCGACCGCCCCAGCGCGCTCCCGGTCGATACCGTGGCGGTCGAGCACCGGCGGCGGCGCACCGCCGACGATGAACGCGACCGGAATTCGAGCCGCCTCGCGCGCCGCCGTCTCGTCCTCGGCGACGCTCACGCTCGCGTACGCCAGGAACGACACGTCACCGTACTCGTCGGGGCGCTCCGCGCGGCCTTCGGCGACGCGCTCGGCCGCCCACGCGACGTCCCGCGGATGCGACCCGTTGTAGAGCACGCCGTCGGCGTGCTTCGCCGCCATCCGCGTCATGTGCGGGCCCTGCGCGCCCACGAACACCGGAATCTCGCCCGGCGGCTCGTAGTTCAATCGCGCACCGTCCGCGACGAACGTCCCGTCGTGCTCGACGCGCTCGCCGTCGAACAGGTCCTGGGCGACCTTGAACGACTCCAGGACGCGCCGGAGCGGCCGGTCCTGGTCGACGCCGAGGTTCGCGAGCGTCGACCGGTCGCCTGCACCGAGTCCGTACATCCCCCGGCCGTCGCTCGCCTCCGCGAGCGTCGCCACACGTGACGCCTGCGTCACCGGATGCGTCTCGTACGGATTCACCACACCCGGCCCAAGTCGGACGCGCTCGGTTGCCTCGGCCATCCGGGACAGCGCGACGAACGGGTCGCGGTTGTTGTAGTGACTCGACGCGAACACCCCGTCGAACCCGCACGCCTCCGCGGTCTCCGCGAACCCGACGAGGTCCTCGACGGGATGCTCGGGCGTGATTTCAACGCCGAACTGGACGTCCTCACTCGTCATACTCCCACCCCCGCAAGGCCTGCCGGACGAAGTCACCGTCGACCGACCGATAGAGGTTCTCGCTTCCCTCGAGGTCACCGAAGTCCCAGTCGCGCACGACCGTCACGGGCGTTCCCGCGTCCGCTTCACCGGAGACGAGGTTCGCCGCCGCCGCGAGCTCGTCGACGACGCACTGCACCGTCACCTCGAGTTCGTGCCCGTCGCGGTCCGTCTCCCCGCGGTAGTCGCGACTCGCCGGCATCCCCGCATACCCGATAGCGACCCCGGTCTGGCCGTGCCGGAACGGCCGCCCGCTCGTGTCCGTCACCACCACCGGGTTCTGGTGTTCGAGCCTCTCGCGGATGCGAGCCGCGCTCTCGTCGGGGCGTTTCGGTAACAGGAGGACGTCGCCAGTGGGGACGTTCGACCGGTCGATGCCCGCGTTCACGCCGACGTGCCCGAACCGCGTCTCCGTCAGGAGGAACGGCGCCTCCATCAGGAGCTCCGTGGACTCCTCGAGCACCGCCTGCGCGAACCGCGGGTCCTTCTCCTCGCCAGTGAGGTCCGCGAGCCGGTCCGCGATCTCCCGCGCCCGCGGCCCTGCCGGGTAGTCCGCGAGGTCCGCGACGCGTCCCTCGGCCTTCGACACGACCGTCGACGCCACCACGACCACGTCCTCGGGCGCCAGGTCGAAGCGCGCGTCGACGAGCGCCGCGAGGTCGTCGCCCTCGCGGACCTCCGGGACGTCCGGGACCGACAGCAGTTCCATGCACGAGCGTCCGGGAGCCGCCCTCAAAGACCAACCGGTACCGGACGAGCTAGCCACGCCCGAGCGCACCGTCGTCGTGGCGCGCTCGCTCGTCAGCGCTCGTGGAGCGTCACGTCCACGCTGCCGTCGTCGACGTCGAGCTCGTAGCACGTCGTGCGCGTCGCCGGCGCCGCCCCGGTCGCACTCCCCGGGTTCAGGAGGCGGATACCGTCGACGGTCTCGTCGAGGACCTCGTGCGTGTGCCCCGAGAGGACGACGTCGGCGTCGTGCTCGCGGCCGACGTCGAGGACGCGCTCGCGATAGGATTCGACCGGGCCGGTCCCGTGCGTGACCGCGAACCGGACGCCCTCGCGCTCGAAGACCTCGACGTCCGGAAGATCGAGACTCGCGGGGTCCATGTTCCCCGCGACGACGGTCGCGTCCGGCACCAGTTCGCGGACCGCCTGATACGACGATTCCGCGTCGAAGTCACCCGTGTGGACGACGTGGTCGGCGTCACGGACGACGTCCGCGACCCACTCGGGGATGCTGCTCGCGCGAGACGGCACGTGCGTGTCGCCGAAGACGACGAGTCGCATACGCGGGGGTACGGCGAGTCGGAACTAAGTTCCCCGGGGCGGTCGAACGGGCGCGTATGACCGACGAGGAGACCCACGTCGTCACCGCGTTCGCTCGGCACGACGGCCACGTCCTGCTGTGTCGACGCAGCGAGCACGTCGGGACGTACACCGGACGCTGGGGCGCCATCTCGGGGTACGCCGAGGGCGACCCGGACGAACAGGTACTCGTCGAACTCCACGAGGAAGCCGGGTTCGAGACCGACGCCGTCGACCTGGTGCGCGCCGGGTCGACCGTCGACGTTCGCGACGACGACCTCGACACGCACTGGGTCGTGCACCCGTACCTGTTCGACGTCGACGACCGCGACGTCGCCGTGAGCGAGGAGCACGAGGCCTGCGAGTGGGTGCACGCGACCGAGATGCTCCGCCGGGACTGCGTGCCCGGCCTGTGGGCGGCGTACGAGCGCGTCGCACCGTCGGTGCGGTCGATCACGGCCGACGACGAGCACGGGGCGGCGGCACTGTCGGTGCGTGCACTCGAAATCCTCCGAGACCGCGCGGGCGTCCTGCGTGCCGAAGGCGCGTCCCCGGAGGCGGCAACGGACGAGGTCGCGGACCTGGCACGGCGACTGTGCCGGGCGCGCCCGAGCATGGCGGTCCTCGAGAACCGCGTGAACCGCGCGATGGCGACCGCGGACGCGGACGCGGCGAGCCTGGAGACGGCGGCGATGGACGGTATCAACCGCGCGGTCCGCGTGGACGTCGACGCGGCCGAACGCGCCGCGGCGCTCGTCGGCGACCGGACGGTCCTGACGCTGTCGCGGTCCGGAACCGTCCTTCGCGCGCTCCAGGAGGCGAACCCGACCGCGGTGTTCGTCGCGGAGTCCCGTCCGGGGAACGAGGGCGTCGGCGTCGCGGAGCGATTGCTGGCGGACGCCCCGACGACGCTGCACACGGACGCGGCGGTCGGGCACGTGCTCGCGACGGAGGACGTGGACTGCGTGCTCGTCGGGGCGGACGCGGTGCTCGCGGACGGTCGCGTCGTGAACAAGACCGGGACGCGGTTGGCGGCGGTGGCGGCAGCCCACGAGGAGGTCCCGTTCTTCGTGGCGTGCGCGACGGACAAGGTCCGCACGGACGACACCGTGAACCTCGAGTCCGGGCGGCGGTCAGCGGTCTACGACGGGTCGGCGCCGCTGGACGTGACGAACCCGACGTTCGACGTGACGCCCGCGCACCTCGTGGACGCGGTCGTCACCGAACGCGGCGAGCTGGACCAGAGCGACGTACGCGAGGTCGCGGACGAACTCGCGTCGCTCGCAACGTGGGACGACGACGCCGACCGTGAGGCCGACGACGACGGCGACGCTGCGGAAGGGGCTGACAACGACGACGCGTCGGCGGCGAACCGACGGTAGCGGTCGGCGGCGCTCGCGATCGGCTCGCGGCGGGTTCGTGCGACGGGACGTCGTCGGGTTTCGCGAGGCCGTCGCACGACAGTGGTCAGGGCACGTCGCTCCTCGCCGCGGCATCCGACTTGAACCCCTGCTTCCGGGCGCTCGGTGGACCCGGCGGCGAGTCGAAACGCGCAAGACGCCGCCGGGTGAACGTCCCGGTGGCGGCAGTGACGAAGCGTTACCCCCACCGAGCCCCGTCTGACGAGGGATTTTCATCCGAGCCGCCACTCCGACGTTCGACGAGCGACAGCGACGCCGTCGCGTGGTTCCGGTCGGTGTGACAGGTGTGACAGTCGTGACCTGCAGGACCGCCGCTGGTTCTTGTAGGGGTGTGCTTCGTGTAGGTATGAACGTACGACGCATGACGGACCTGGACCGTGGCGCTGTCGCGAACCTGCATCGGCGGTCGGCGCGCGAACTCGGCGCCGAAGCGTACGACGAGGAGACGGCGAAGGCGTGGGCGGGCGACCGCTGTCACTGCGATTACGACCTCGCGGACGCGGACTCGGCGTTCGTGGTTGCGGTGACGGCGCCGGACGTGACACGCGGGCCGCGCGTGGAACGCTCGCCGGGCGGTGGCGAGGGGGACGTTGCGGGGTTCGCGCACCTCGACCTATCCGCGGGCGAGGTTGTAGCAGTGTACGTCAGTCCGACCTACGCCGGCGAGGGCGTCGGCTCGATGCTCCTCTCGCACCTCGAGGCGCGCGCTCGCGACGACGGGGTCGAATCGCTCTCGGTCGCGTCGTCGCTGAACGCGGTCGGGTTCTACGAGCACCACGACTACGCCGTCACCGAGTCGGCGACGGTCGAGACGCGCGGCAACGGTGTTACCGCGACGCTCGACGTCCGCGTGATGGAGAAGTCCCTCGAAACCGAGGTGTCCAGCGTCCAGTCCGCGGAGGTCCCGGCGGCGTCCCGGTGAGCGCGACGCCAGCCTGGAGACCGCGTCGACGAGACGACCGTCAGAAGAACTTGAAGAGGTCGTCGCGCTTCGCTTCGTGGAGGTGCGTGCGGACCGCGTCGTTCAGCGGCTGTATCTGCCCGCGCTTGGCGGTGATGGGCGCGACGGTGTCCTGCCACTGCTGCCACGGCGGGAACAGCCCGAGGCGGTCGCAGAGGTCGTTCAGGCGTTCCTCGCGGTCGTCGACCTTGTCCATCTTGTTCACCGCGACCACGGTCGGCACGCCGAGGTCCTCGAGGACGTAGAACATCTCGACGACGTACGGGATCTCGTCCTCGCCGCTGTGGCGGTCGATGATGTCGACGACGCTCTTCCCGTCGACGACGATGACCGCGACGAGGAAGTTCGCGGCGTACTCCTCGAGGTACGCGACGATGTCGTCCTTGATCTGCTCGCGGTGGTCCTCGTGGACGCCGGACATGAACCCGAACCCGGGGAGGTCGGTGAGCACGAAGTCGTCGCCCGCCCAATCGTAGTGGTTCGGCTCTCGCGTCACCCCCGGCTTCTGGCCGGTGTCGAACGTGTGGCCCGTTATCTCCCGCATCAGCGTGGACTTCCCGACGTTCGACCGGCCGACGAGAACGATCTCGTCCGAACGGTCGGGACGCGTCTCGAACATACCACTCGTACCCGACCGACGGGGAAAAGCATGACTCGTTGAGCTCGCCAGCCGGCCAACTGCGATTGCGCGCCAGCGAGCGAGCGTTCAAGTGCGAAGCCGCGACCAACGCCGGGGCGTGCCGTGAGTCGACCCCGGTCGCCCGAGGCGGGAGTGTGGCACAGCACCGGGGCGCGTCGCGTGCCACCTGCTCGCCACGACGCCTGCTGTCAGCAGCGCGCTCGGGCAACGCCGCGACGCTCGTCGAACGACGGCGCGAGAAACCGACCAGGGCGCCCGGGTCGGTCGAGGAGGACCCCCGACATATTTCTCCGCGGGTCGCGTCGCGTGACTCGTGCGACTCGTCCAAGTGATGGTGCCGGCCGGGAAACGCGAGACGGTCCTCGGCGCGCTCGACGACGAGGGCATCGATTACGCCGTCACCGACGAGACCAGCGGCCGCGAGTACACCGCGGTCGTCTCGTTCCCGCTCCCACAGGCCGCGGTCGAGCCAGTGCTCGACTCGCTACGGGAAGCCGGCCTGGAGCGCGAATCGTACACGGTCGTCGTCGACGCCGAGACCGTGCTCTCGAAGAAGTTCGAGGCGCTCGAAGCACGGTACGAGGCGGACGAGGACACGACCGGTGACCGCATCGCTCGCGAAGAGCTGGCGGCGCGCGCCCAGGACCTCGCGCCGCGATTCACGACGTACGTCCTGATGACGGTCGTGAGCGTCGTCATCGCGACCGCCGGTATCCTCCTGAACTCGCCGGCGGTCGTCGTCGGGTCGATGGTCATCGCGCCGCTCATCGGGCCGGCGATGGCGACCGCGGTCGGGAGCGTCATCGACGACGAAGCGCTGTTCGGTCGTGGCCTGAAACTCCAGGTGCTCGGGTTCGCGATCGCGATCGCGGCAGCGGCGCTGTTCGCGTGGTTCGTGAAGACCGTGCACTTCGTCCCACCGGGATTGGACCCGACGACGATAGAGCAGGTGTCCTCGCGGCTGACGCCGGACTTCCTGTCGCTCGCGGTCGCACTCGGGGCCGGTATCGCCGGCGCGGTGTCGCTTCGCTCGGGGGTGTCCGCGAGTCTCGTCGGCGTCATGATCGCGGTCGCGCTCGTCCCCCCGACCGCCGTCATCGGCATCGGTATCGCGTGGGGGCTCCCCGTCGTCGTACTCGGCGCGAGCGTGCTCGTCGCCGTGAACGTCCTCTCCATCAACCTCGCGGCGATGTCGACGCTCTGGTACTCGGGGTACCGGCCGGACAACTGGCTGCGTCGCGACCAGGCGCGGACCGCGACGCTGTTCCGCATCGGCGTTCTCGTCTCCGCGATCGTCCTCCTGTCCGTGTTCCTCGGTGGGACGACGTACATCTCGTACGCGACCGCCATCGCCGAACAGGACGTCCGCGACGACGTCGAGGGCGTGCTCGACCAGGACGCCTACGACCGTGTGCGTCTCGTCGACCTGGAGACGACGGAGACCGACCAGCTCTGGGAGCAGCCCACGGACCCGATGCCCGAGCACGTGGTCGTGACGGTGTCTATCCCGCCGGGCGCGACCTATCCTGGACTCGCAGCGGACGTCCGCGCAGCCATCGCGGGCGAATCCAATGGCGTCACGGTCGAGGTCCGGTTCGTGGAGACCCAGCGCGCACCCCGGGTCGCCCCGCCGGAGGTCGCGTCCGTGCCATCACCGGACCACGCCAACGCCATTCGCTCGCTAGAACCACCCGCTCACACGCCTCAGTTAGGTGAAGTCGCGGTTTCACGGTGACGTAGGTTCTTCTCGGTAGCGAGCGTACGGTGGGTATGCATTCACGAGTTCTGCAGGTGCTTGCGGTGGCGTTCGTCGTCGCGACCGCGGGCTGTCTCGGTTCCATCGCCGGGACGTCGAACGCTGCGGCGCCCGCGCTCGCGGGTGGTGACGGCGTGGCGACGAACACCATCGACGTGCGTTCGACCGCGAGCGTCACCGCCGCACCGGACCTCGTCGTCGTCCACGTCGCCGTCGTCGGCGAGGGCGATACCGCCGAGGCGGCCGCCCGTGCGGCGGCGGCGGACGCCGACGGCCTCCGTTCGGCGCTGGACGGCGTCGTCGACCGCGACGGCCAGGCGGTCGACGTCACCGTCGAGAACGCCGGGTATCACCTGTCGCCGCGCTACGATTACTCGCGGGAGTCGCGCGAGATCGTCGGCTATCAGGCGACGCAGTCGTTCCGCGTCGAGACCGCCGCGGTCGACGCTGCCGGTGCGGTCGTCGACGCGGTCGTCGACGGTGGCGCGAGTCGCGTCCACGGCGTCACGTTCACGCTCAGCGACGACGCACGCGCCGACCTCCGGAGTGACGCACTCACCGCCGCGATGGAGAGTGCGCGCGCCGACGCGGACGTCCTCGCCGCAGCAGCCGGTGTCAGCGTCGACGCGCTCGCCGGGGCGAGCACCACGAACGTCGACGCGACGCCGTACTACCGCGGGTACGCCGAGGACGCCGGCGCCGACGGCGCCGCCACCTCGTTCGAACCGGGCGACGTCACCGTCACCGCGACCGTCACCGTCGCCTACACGTACGAGTAGCGGAAAGAGAGGGACGTCAGTTCTCGTCGAAGGGCAGTTCGGGCTCGTAGTCGATGACGTCGACCGCCATGTCGAGGACAGCGTCGACGTTCTCGTCCTCGGTGATGCTCATGTACGCGTCCGCGTCCACGTCCGTCGACCGGTCGCTCTTGTTACAGATCGTGAGGACGGGGACGTCGTCGAATCGCGACTCGACCTCCGCGAGGAGTTCGAGCTGTGACTCGAGCGGGTACCCGCAGTCGCCGCTCGCGTCTATCATGAACAGCACGCAGTCTCCGAGGTGCGTGAGCGCCGACACCGCTTGCGCTTCGATGTCGTTCCGTTCGTCCTCGGGTCGGTCCAGCAGCCCGGGCGTGTCCACGATCTGGTAGCGGAGGTGACCGCGCTTGAAGTGCCCGACGCCGATGCCTTTCGTCGTGAACGGGTAGCTCGCGGTCTCGCCGCGCGCGGCCGTGACGGCGTTCACGAACGAGGACTTCCCGACGTTCGGGTAGCCGGCGACGACGATCGCGGGCTCGTCGGGGTTGATGTCGGGGAGCGTCTTCAGGTCGTCGCGCGCCTCGCCGAGACGGAGGAGGTCGTCCTCGACCTCCTCGACGACGTCGGCCATCCGGGCGAACGCTTGCTTCCGGTGTTTGCGTGCCGTGTCGGTGTCGGTCTTCCGGAGTTTCGACTGGTACTCGTCGCGGATCTCGGCGGTCTTCCGGCTCGCCCACGTCACCTCGTTCAGGCTCTTTCGGACGGCGTCGACGTCGACGATGGCGTCCGCGAGCTCGTAGTAGAACGGGTCGATCGTGGAGAAGTCCGGCCACGCGGTGACGACGTTCTCCAGGTTGTCCGAGAGGATGTTCGACGCGGTCGTCAGCATCGACTGCTGGGCTTCCAGTCCGGACTTCGCGCGTCCGGAGCGCGCCGCCCGCGAGAACGCCTTGTCGATGAGTTCCTCCGACCGTGGTGTCGTGGGGAGGTTCTCGAAAATCATGTGCAATCGTACACGACTGCGACGTAAAAGCGCGTCTATCGGGGCGTGGGCGTGTCACGCCGCGGCGTGGTCGGTGTCGCGCTGTCTCGACGACGGCGTCAGCGACTACCGAGGAATTCGCCGGGGCACCACGCCCAGAGGTCTTCGCCGTCGGTGAAGTGGACGCCCCACCACGTGTAGCCGTCCTCGTCGACGGGCCCGTTCACGATCTGGCCGTCGGTTGAAGCGGGCATGACCTTGATGGCGGTGGCGTCGAGCCCGGGTTGTTCGCGGACGTAGACGTCGGCGGTGGTCTCGACGAGTTCGTCCATGACGAACTTCTGGGGGGCGCCGGCGTCGAGGTACTGTTCGACCGACCAGCCCCAGACGTCCTGGTCCTGCCAGTGGAGCCCCCACCACGTGTAGCCGTCTTCGTCGACGGGCCCGTTCACTATCTCGGCGCGGGAGTCGGCGGGGATGGTGTCGACGAGTGCGGCGTCCGTGCCGGGTTGTTCGCGCGTGTTGAGGTCGGTGGTGTTGTGCACGATGTCGCCGTCGGCGAACGTCGGGTCGCTACCGCCACCGCCGCTGCCGCCGTCGTCGACGAGCGACATGAGGTAGTCCCAGTCGAACGTGCTGCCGGGGTCCTGTTTCCCGCCCGTGACCTGGTCGCAGTCGTAGGGTGAGGGGACCTGTTCGTGCCCGATGACGCCGCCGTCGCCGTCGTACGCGCTACACGGTGCGAGGTCGTACGTCGGGTGTTGGGCGGGGACGTCGTACGCGTCGCAGACGTACTGGATGATGTCGGCGGTCTGCTGGTAGATGGCGTCGTTGAAGTCGGTCTCGTCGGCGTAGCCTTCGAGTTCGATGGAGACGCCGGTGTCGTTGTACGGGCCGTTGCCTTGCGTCCACGCGACGTCGTCGAGGCGCACCATCTTCGTCGTCTGGTCGGGTTGGTTCCCGACGACGTAGTGACTGGAGACGTTCGAGTCGGGGTTCTGGAACCAGCTGATGCAGCCTTCGTAGCTGCCTTCGATGGTGTGGACGACGATCCAGCGGACGTCGCTCGGGCCGCGGGAGGCGTACTCGAAGTTGCTGTCGTCGGCGGGCCGCCAGTCGTCGGTGGGGTCGGTCGCTGCGCTGGTGGTGGTCGCGAGGCCGCCGAGTGCGAGGGCGCCCAGTCCGGTGCCGGTCGCGCGGAGGATGTCTCGTCGAGACCCGTTCATGGGACGCGAACGCATACCGAGGACGGGTTGTTGAAGCTTGTTGAACAGCAAGCAACGCAGAGAGAGTTTCCATTGGCTATTTCCAACGGTTTCGGTCGTTGCGTGTGTTGACGGCGGTCGCTACCGGCGCGACGCCAGCTCCTCCCGGAGCGCCTCCAGGGGGACGTCCTTCATCGCCAACAGCACGAGGAGGTGATAGACGATGTCCGCGCTCTCGTGCGCCATCTCGTCGTGGTCGTCGTCCTTCGCCGCGAGCACGAGCTCCGTCGTCTCCTCGCCGAGCTTCTCCAAGACCGCGTTCTCGCCCTTCTCGTGCGTGAACAACGACGCCGTGTACGAGTCCTCCGGGAGTTCGCGCTTGCGGTCCTCGATGACCGCGAACAGCTCCTCGAGTATCTCGTCCGCGGACTCGCCGGCACGCTCGTCGACCGCCTCACTCGCGTCGCTCCCGTCGGAGTCCGTCATGGGTAGTCGGTCACCTCGCGGACGTCGTCGAACTCGTCGAACTCCGCCGGGTCGCTCCGGCCGCTCTCGAAGACGGCCTCGGTCATCTCGATGGGGACGTTCGTGCGCGCGGCCAGCGCCAGGCAGTCGCTCGGGCGCGCGTCCACCACCGTCTCCCCGCGGGGCGTCTCCAGGTGGAGGTCCGCGATGTACGTCTTGTCCTCCACGCGACTGACGACGACCTTCTCGACGCGCCCGCCGAGTTCCTCCATCACGTCGAGCAGGAGGTCGTGCGTGAGCGGTCGCCCGATGTCGGTCGCGTCCATCCCGCGAGCGATGGCGAGCGCCTCCTCGCCGCCGACGAAGATGGGGACGACGTCGTCCCGGTCGTCGACCGCGAGCAGGACGACTGGTGCCGGCCCGTCGTGGGTAGCTGCCACGCGAACCGAGTCGATCTTCGCATGCATAGGCGTCCGGTCGCCCGCCAGCGGGAAAAACACATCTACTCGGGGAGGGCGCCTCGTCTCGAAGCGCCATGTCGCTGCCGCGAGCGCGCGCTCGCGGTCAGGCGTCGACCGCGACCGAATCGAAGAACGCGAGGTCGTGGACCCGCGAGTCCGTCGTCAGTTCGGGGTGGAAGCTCGTCCCGACGACCGCGCCCTGCTTGACCGCGACCGGGTTGTCGTCCCAGGACGCGAGGACCTCCACGTCGTCGCCGACGTCGTCGATGACGGGTGCGCGGATGAACACCGCGGGGAACGGGTCGTCGAGACCAGCGACGTCCAGTGGCGCTTCGAAGCTGTCCTTCTGGCGGCCGAACGCGTTCCGGTCGACGGACACGTCGAGCACGTCGAGTTCGCGGACGCGGTCGTCCTTCGCGTCCCGGGACGCGACGATGAGGCCCGCACACGTCGCGAGCAGTGGCTTCCCGGCGTCGACGTGCGCGACGATCTCCGGCGCGATACCCTCGTCGTGGAGGAGTCGCGAGATGGCGGTCGACTCGCCGCCCGGGAGGAGGAGGACGTCGCACTCGGGGACGGTCCCGGACTGGCGTATCTCGTGGACGACCACGTCCTCGCCGTGCGCTCGGCCCGCGCGGCGGATAGCGTCGGCGTGCTCGGAGACGTCGCCCTGGACCGCGACGACGCCCGCAATCAGTGTCATGCTCGGCGCTAGGCGATGTGAGAACAAAAACGGACGGCATCCGTCGTCGATGATGACGGACCAATCGGAGAACGGGCGACCGCTTCAGAGTGCCGCCGACAGGACGAGCACGAAGACGCCGAAGAGCGCGCCGACGGCGACGACGGTACGGGGGTCGATGCGGATTGCGTTACGGTCCTCGGCGTCGAAGTACCGGACGAGCCCCGCACTGGACATCAGGCCGCCGGAGTTCTGACCACTGCTCATGAGTGTCCTTCGGCGGCGCGACCCACTAAACCTTTCGACCCGCGGATTCGCCCGTTGCGTCGGGCTCGACCGCGAGCGTGCCACGGAGCGATCGCTCGAACCGGTGTCCGTGGTCGGTCTGGTGACGGGCGCACCCGTCAACCAAACCCTTAACCGGTCCGGTGGGCAAGTTCGCATCGATACGATGACGGTGACACTCAAGGACTTCTACGCCGACTGGTGTGGCCCCTGCAAGACCCAGGACCCCATCCTCGAGGAACTCGAGGAGGACTGGGAGGGCCGCTTCCAGGTGGAGAAGGTGAACGTCGACGAGGAGCAGGACGTCGCGAACGAGTACCAGGTTCGGTCACTGCCGACGCTCGTCGTCGAGAACGACGACGGTATCGTCGAGCGATTCGTCGGTGTCACGCAGCGCGAGGACCTCGAGGACGCCCTCGAGCAGGCCGGCGCCTGAGCCGGAACGCTGCGCGCTTCCTTCGTTCTTCGAGGCTCGTGAGCGACGGCGCTGGGTCGTTCGACCCAGGAGTGGTTGCGGCCGAGTCCCTACTGGAACTTCACGCCGACGTCGTGCATGCCGTCGTTGTGTCGCGCGATGTTGATGACGAGTGGCGTCACGGACTCGACCTCGCTCGCGTTCGCGATGGGGCCGGCGTCGAGCGCGCGGAGCCCCTCGATGGCGGCCGCGAGCTGGGAGACGGTGTCCTTCGCGTCGGGGTCGTCGCCGACGAGGAGCGTGTCGAGGTCGAGTTCGACGTCGAGGTTCGCGAGCCGGTCGGCGCTGAGGTTGTGGAACGCGCCGACGACCGGGACGTCGTCGGGGGCGGCGCGGGCGGCGAGCGCGGTGACGCTTCCCGCGCTCGGTGCGTGATAGTGCATGCCGTCCTCGTCGCCTTTCATCCCGACAGCCGGGGAGACGAGGACCGTCTCGGAGTCGAGCTTGTCCGCGACGGCGTCGACGGTGTCGCCGACGTGATACGGTGGGACAGCGAGCACGACGACGTCCGCGCGGTCGGCCGCCATCGCGTTCTCGAACCCCTTCACGGTGACTTCGCGGCCGCGCGAGTCGAGTTCGGTCTCGTACTCCTCGGCCTTCGTCCGCGCTTTCTCGGGGTCCCGAGAGCCGATGATGACCTCGTGGTCGGTGTCGTACGCCCAGCGGAGCGCGAGCCCCTGGCCGATGTCGCCGGTACCGCCGAGTAGTGCGATTCGCATGCGTCATCGTGCGTGTGGCGTGCGATTAAGCGTTTGGAACACGGTCGTCCTGTCGGACTCCCAGATTACTGCTGGCAGCGAGGCGACGGTATCGACGGTGGTCGCCGGTGTCGGTATCCGGTGACTACTCCCCGGTAGATGGCAACTACAGTACTAGTTTATGCTGGTAGGAGCTGTATGTCTGTCATGGAATCCCCCCGAAGCCCGGCCGTAAGCGTGCTGCACGTCGACGACGACGACCGAATCCTCGAACTCGTGCAGACGCGACTCGAACGCGAGTTCGACCGCCTCCACGTCGACACGACCACGAGCGTCGACGACGCCATCGCCGCCTTGGAGGACGACGTCGACTGCATCGTCACCGACTATCGGATGCCGGGCGACGACGGCCTCGACCTCCTGAAGCGCATCCGCGTCGCCGACCCGCACGTGCCCGTCGTGTTCTTCACCGGCCACGGGAGCGAGGAGATCGCTGCGGAAGCGATCAGCGCGGGCGTCACGGACTACCTCCAGAAGGGCGCGGACGAGAGCACGATAGCGCTCCTCGGGAATCGCGTGCTCTCGCTCGTCGACCGTCGGCGCGCCGACGAGGCGGCTCGCGACGCCGACCGGCGCGTTCGCCAGGTCTACGAGCGCATCAACGAGGCGTTCCTCGGGCTCGGCCGCGAGTGGGAGGTCACGTACGTGAACGACCGCGCGGAGGAACTGCTCGACGTCACCGAGGACGACGTCGTCGGCGAGGAGGCGTGGTTCGTGCTCCCGGCGCTCGACGGCGAGTTCCGCGAGCACGTCGAGGCGGCTCGCGAGGCACAGGAACCGGCGACGTTCGAGTATCCCGCGGAGGACCGCTGGTTCGAGGTCGCCGCGTACCCGAGCGAGGACGGCGTCTCCGTGTTCCTCGCGGACACCACCGACGAACACGCGGCGAAGCGCGCGGTCGCGGCGCTCTCGAAGGAGCTCGACACCGCGAACAGCCAGTTCCGTCAACTCCAGTCGCGGCTCGCACGCCCGCCCCGCAAGTTCTGACGTGCGGACGGCTGGACGACGGGCACCGACCGCGTGACGCGGTCGGTACGTGACGGTCGGCGACGGTGTGGGGAGGGAGTACAGTCGAAGGGAGTCCGGCCGGAGGGGGGTTCGGTCGGTTCGGACGGTCAGTTCTGACGGTAGTACGCGTCGCGGTCGTACCAGTCGAGAGCGTCGGCGACCCTGTCGCCGAGCCAGCGAGTCCCGAGGAGCGAGGACGCGACGATGCCGACGACGAGGAGGTCGCTCGCGACGTCGGCGGCGTCCGCGAGCGCGAGGGCGGCGGTGACGAACGCGAGGGCGGCGAGGAGTTCGACCGCCCAGCGCCGGCCCTCGACCGGTATCAGGAGCCGGTCGTATCCGCCAGCGAACACCAGGACGACGGTGGCCGCAGCGCCGGTGAGGCCGGCGCCGGCGAGCGGTACGGCGAGCGACGTCGCGGTCGCGTCCGGCGCGAGCACGACCGCGAGAACGAACCCGACGACGGCACCGCCGGCGAACGTGACGAGTGCGCCGAGGACGCGGTCGACGCGAGGGACGGCGTTCGTGGAGGAGGGCTGCATGCGCGACCGTGCCGGCGCTCGGCAGTTGAAGCTTCGGCTTCCGCTGGCGGGTCGTCACCGGTGGTCGCTATCGGCCGTCGGTCGCGGTCTCCGGCGCCACGCGTAGGCGTCGCGGTCGTACCAGTCGCGCGCCTCGGCGACGCGCTCGCCGACGTGGACGGTCCCATAGTACACGACAGCGGCACCGAGCGCCACCCAGACGATGGTCAACGTGGGGACGAGGTCGACGAGCGCGGACGCGGCGAGGACGGCGACCGCGACGACCGCGAGTTCTATCGTCCAGCGACGCCCCTCCACGGCGACGCGGAGGTACGCGTACCCGTCGCCGAGGACGAGCAGGAGCGTCCCGAGGACGCCAGCGATGGCGCCGCGAGCGACGCCCGCGGGGCCGGCCGCGGCGGGGAGCGTCGGGTCGACGAACGCGGCACCGAACGACCCGACGCCGGCGGTGACGAAGAACGTGAGCGCCGCCCCGAGCGCGCGGTCGACGGGCGGAACTGGCGCGGCGTCGGACCCGAATTGCACGCGTACAACGCCCCGAGCGCGACACATCAATCTTCCCGTCGCAACGGCGGGCGGTCGCCGCTCGCAATCGCTCGATAGAGTACGGCGGGCGGTCGCCGCTCGCAATCGCTCGATAGAGTGAGGCGAGCGGTCAGTCGTCGAGGAACGCGGGGAGGTCCTCGATGGAGTCGAGAACGGCGCTCGCACCCGCGGTCTCGTACTTCTCGCGGCCCGAATCGCCGGTGAGGCCGCCGGTGAGGACGCCGATACCGTAGTAGTCGCGGTTCGGGTCCGCTTCGCTGGCGTTCACGGCTGTCTCGACGTCGTCGAGCGTGTCCCCGACGAACGCGACGGAATCCGCGGCGAAGCGCTCGGCGAGCGTCGTGAGCGCGTACGGATGCGGCTTCCCCTCCTCCCAGTCGTCCATCGTGAACCGGTGCTTCGCCGGGAGGTCGAGGCCGACGCGGTCGAGCGCGATCCCGGCCTCCGCCGCGGGCCGACCGGTGACGACGCCGACGTCGAACCGCCGCGTCAGCGCGTCGATGGTCGCCGTGCTCGCGAGCACCGGTTCGTCGTGGATGAAGCCCTCGCCCGCGATATCGGGGTCCGGCTCCTGGTCCTCGATGCCGCGGTAGAGGTCCGCGCCGAGATAGAGCTGCTGGAAGACGTCCCGGAGGCGTTCGCGGTCCCAGTCGCGGCGTACGCGCTCGGTCGCGTTCCCGCCGAGTTCCGCGCGCACGACGCGCTCCGCGGCGTCGACGCCACCGCCTTCCTCGGCGATGCGGTCCGTGTACGCGTCCATCGAGAGCCCGAGGCCCTCGCCCTGCGCGAGCACGAACAGCGCCGCGGCGTACGTCAGCTCCCAGTCGTTGTTGAACCCGCCGGCGTCCTTGAACTGCTGGATGTCGTCCTTCCTGATGGTGCGCCCGTACACCGTCTCGATGCTCTCCACGATGGCGCGCCGATAGGAGCCAGCGACGTCCACGAGCACGCCGTCCACGTCCAGTACGACCGCGTCAACGTCCATGCGCGACCCGACGCGGGCCGGGGGCAAGAGCGTCCCGACTCGGCCCGAGCGAACGACGCCAGATGGCCACACCTAAGCGCGGTCACGACGCACCCGCCAGTCGTGGCAATCCAGATACACGAGGGCGTCTGGCAGATCGACTGCCGGACGCGCGACCAGCCGAACGTCTACGTCGTCGACGACGTAGACGTAACGCTCGTCGACGCCGGCTGGCCCGGCGACGCCGACACGGTGCGAGCGGGGGTGCGCGACGCGGGCTTCGAACTCGCAGACGTGGACCGCGTCCTCCTGACGCACTACGACGCGGACCACGTCGGGTCGCTCTCGAGACTGACGCCGGAACTCGACGCGCCCGTCCACGTTCACCGACTGGAGGCGCCCTACGTCGCCGGGGAGCGACTGCCGCCGTGGACCGCCCGTCGCGGAGTGGAAGCCCTCCACCGGCTCTACTACCGGCGGCTCACGCTCCCGGACCTCCCGGTTCGACCGGTCGAGGACGACGACACGATTGGCGGGTTCCGAGCGTACCACACGCCGGGGCACACGCCCGGCCACGTCGCCTACGTCCACGACGCACACTCGGCGGTGTTCCTCGGCGACCTCGCGTACGCCCTCGGCGACTCGCTCCGCGCATCCGGGCGACTCCTGAGCTACGACCACGGCCAGGTCACCGAGAGCGTCCGAGCGCTGCGCGACCGAACAGACGACGTCCGCTACGTCTGCCCTGGACACGGCCCGCACCTCGAAGGCGCCCACGACCGGCTGTCCGAACTGCTCGACTGACCGCGAGCGCGGGACGAACGGAGCGAAACGCATCGCGTTCCAGTCCCCAATGAAGCCGACGACCGAACGGTCGCCGGATGCTCCTCCGGCCACAACACACCAGAACCGACGACCGAGCGGTCGCCGGATGCTCCGCCGGCCAGCGGACTCCGCGTCGCTTTTGCGCGTTCGCGGTCAGTGGTCGAGCATGGAGGTCACGGAGGGCGCGGTGACGGTCGAGGTACCCGAACAGGAGGGGGAGGGGAAGACGGACGCGGTGTTCTTCAATCCCGTCCAGGAGTTGAATCGCGACCTCACCGTCGCCGTCCTGGACGCGTACCGCGAGCGCGAGGAGCGCGCGGAGACGTACCTGGACGCGATGACCGCGACCGGGATCCGCGGCGCTCGCGCAGCGGCGCAGGGCTGGGACGTGACGTGCGCGGACGTCGACCCCGAAGCGGTCGAACTCGCCGAGTCGAACCTCGCGCGGAACGACCTCGACGGCCGCGTCCTCGAACGCGACGTCAACGCCCTGCTGTGGGACGAGTACGTCGACGTCGTCGACATCGACCCGTTCGGGTCGCCGATGCCGTTCGCGGACGCCGCGTTCGCCAACACGAGGGACCTCGTCTGCATCACCGCGACCGACACCGCGCCGCTATGTGGCGCGCACTTCGACTCCGGCGTCCGCTCGTACAGCGCCGTCCCGCGGAACACGGACTTCCACGCCGAGATGGGGTTGCGCATCCTCCTGGGTGCGCTCGCGCGGACCGCCGGCCGGTTCGACGTCGGCGTCGACCCGATATTCACGCACGCCACGAGTCACTACGTCCGCACGTACCTCGACTGCACGCACAAGGCCAGCGCCGCGAACCGGAGCGTCCAGGACGCCCAAGGGTACCTGTATCACTGCGAGGACTGCCTCTACCGCGAGTCCTCGCGCGGACTCGTCGCCGACCCGCCCGAGGCGTGTCCGCGCTGCGAGAGCAACCGCATCTCCGCCGCCGGCCCGCTCTGGCTCGACGCGTACGTCGACCGCGAGTTCACCGCGAGCGTCCGCGAGCGCGTCACCGACGACATGGGGACCGCCGAGAACGCACGCGAACTCTGCACGACGCTCGAACGCGAACTCGACGAACCGAGTCACTACGACCAGCACCGCCTCTGCAAGCAGTGGGGCGTCGGCGCCCCCGCGATGGACGCCTTCCTCGACGCCGTCCGCGACGCCGGCCACGACGCCAGCCCCGCGCACTACGGCGGCACGACGTTCAAGACGACCGCGAGCATCGACGCGATGCGCGACGCCGCGAGCGACCTCGGCCCCTGACCGCTCGAGTGCAGGGTGAAGACCACCAAGCGGTCGACGTGGTACGGAGTCCGGAGACCCCCGTCACGTCGGGCGGACCCTTTTCCGCGTCCTCGTCGAACGATACGGCGTGCTCTCGGGAGGAATCCGTCGAACCGTCGGCGTCGGCCGCGCGACCATCGCGCTCGCTCGCAGCGAGCAGATCACGTTCCTCGCCGCCGCCATCGCGTACTACGCGTTCGCCTCCGTCGTCCCGCTAGTCGTCCTGACCGCGGTCGTCGCGAGCGTCCTCGGCGGCGAAGCGCTCGCAACCGACCTCGTCGCCGTCCTCGGCAGCGTCCTGACGCCCGCCAGCCAGGACGTCCTCCTGTCGACGCTCACGACCACCACCGGCCGAGGCAGTGCAACGTTCGTCGGCGTCGTCGCGCTCCTCTGGAGTTCCCTGAAGGTGTTCCGCGGGCTCGACACCGCGTTCTCGCTCGTCTACGGGAACGACGGCACGCCCGGGTTCCTCGACGCGATCGTCGACGGCGTCGTCGCGCTCGCCGCCGTCGGCGTCGCCATCGGCGCGAGCGTCGCGCTCCTCGCCACGCTCGCGTTCGTCGACCTCCCGTACCTCGACCGTGCCGGGTTCGTCCTCGAGGTGTTCGTGCTCGCCGCCGCGTTCTACCCGCTGTACTACCTGTTCCCGGACGTCGACGTCGAGTACACCGAAGCGGTTCCGGGCGCGCTCCTCGCGGCCGTCGGCTGGACGGCGTTCTCCGGGCTCTTCCGGTTGTACGCCGAGAACGCGGAGAGCTTCGCGGTCTGGGGCGTCCTCGGCGCGGCCCTGGTCGTCGTCACGTGGCTGTACGTCGGCTCGATACTCCTCCTCGTCGGCGCCGCCGTCAACGCCGTGCTCGCGGGCAGGGCGCTCCCCGCCGTCGAATCGGACGTCTCCGCGACCGTCGACCGGCACCTTCAAAGTGCGGGCTTGCGACACACCGAACCAGCAATGGGGGACGACGACCGCGAGGACTCCCGGGACGTCGACGCGACCGACGAGCCACAGGACGACGTCGAGACCGGTGCCACCGACGAACCACGAGACGACGCGGATACCGGTGGGACCGACGAGCCACGGGACGACGCGGCCGCCGCGAGCGCGACGGGCAGCGCCGCGAGCCACGACCACGCCCCGTCGGAGACCTCCGGCGAGACCGACGAACCGGACCCCGAGGCGTTACGCGAGGAGATCGAGGAACTCCGCCAGGAGCTCGAGTCGTTCGAGGACGACGTCGACGACCGCACCCTCCACCGGGACGAGATCGAACGCGACCTGAAGCGGTACGTCCGCCGGCGCGTCCGCCGCGGGAAGGCCCGCGGGTGGGGGCCGTACCTCGTCCTCCTGTACGGGACCGTGATGACGCTCGGCGTGTTCTACACGCCGTACCTCGGCGACGGCTGGGCGATCTTCGCGATGATCGTCATCTGGCTGTCCACGCTCGGCCTCTACGCGCTGATGCTCCTCGTCGGCCTCGGCGTGAACGCCGTCCGCGCGCCGGGACGACTCCGTGACGCCATCGGCGACTGGCGGTCATGAGTCGGAGCGTCGGCGTCGCGGAGTTCCTCGCGGGCCTCGTCCCGCCGTGGGCGCTCCCGGTCGTCCTCGTCGCGACGACGCTCGCGGAGGCACCCATCGTCGTCGCGCTCGTTCTCGGCCGGTACTGGTTCCGGGACCGCGGCGACGGGATGCGCCTCGCTATCGTGGTGGCGACGGCGTTCGCGGCGATGCTCGCGCTCAAGCACCTGTTCGCGCTCCCGCGGCCGCCCGCGGAACTGCGCGCACCCGTCTCGGCGGTCCCGGCGCCGTTCGACGTGATCTACGAGAGCTTGCTCGACACGGACGAGTCCGGGTTCCCGAGCGGGCACACGACCATCGCCGCCGCGGTGTTCGGCGGGGCGGCGCTGGACGCCGAGAACCGTCGGAAGTGGCTCGGCGTCGCTGCGGTCCTCGTCGCGCTCGTCGGCGGGTCGAGGCTGTTCCTCGCCGTGCACTACCTCGCGGACATCGCGGGCGGCATCGCGCTGGCCGCGGTCGTCATCGGTGCGGCGCGGCTCGCTGACGGCTGGCTGGAGGCGCCGAAGGGCGCGCTCGCGGTCGGGAGCGTCGGCGTCCTGCTCTCCGCGGCCGTCCTCCCCGGGTCGCCGGAGGTGCTCGCCGCCGCGGGCGTCGTCGTCGCCGTCGGCCTCATGTGGCTGAGCGTGGACGTCCCCGAGGAACCGTGGACGCTCTCGGTCGGGACCGCCGAGCGCGCGCTCGTCGCCGTCGGTATCGGCGCGCTCGCCGCGACCCCCATCCTCGTGTTCGGGATGACGCCCGTGCTCGCGTTCGTCGTCAGCGTCGTCGGGGTGAGTGCGGCCGTCGCCGTGCCCGCGTTCGACGACCTGGAACGCTGAGTCGGCACTCTCTGACTGGACGCCACCACGCTCGCCGAGCGCGTGGCGTGGTGCCGCTACCCAAACGACGATGCGGCTGGGTGTCGCGAGTGCTGGCATGAGCGCGTACGACGACCTCCTCGACCGGTACCGACGGTACTCGAACCTCGGGAACGCCGCGATGTTGTTGAACTGGGACCAGCAGGTGACGATGCCCGAGGGCGGGACGCCCGCGCGCGCCGAGCAGTCCGCGGCGCTGTCGGCGGTCCGCCACGAGCACTTCACGGCCGACGAGACC
The DNA here is from genome assembly GCF_037081675.1 of Halorubellus litoreus. Classification (GTDB taxonomy): domain Archaea; phylum Halobacteriota; class Halobacteria; order Halobacteriales; family Natrialbaceae; genus Halorubellus; species Halorubellus litoreus. The sequence continues at coordinate 874,136 of NZ_JAZAQL010000001.1, forward strand.
GGGCGACTCCTCGACGACGTCGACGAGAGCGACCTGAGCGACGCCGAGCGCGCGGTCGTCCGCGAGATACGCCACGACTACGAGCGGAACGCGGAGGTACCGAGCGACCTCGTCGACGACCTCACCCAGTTGCAGAGCGAGGCCCAGGAGACCTGGCAGGCCGCGAAGCGCGACGACGACTTCGACGCGTTCGCCGACTCCCTGGTCGACCTGAAGGCGCTGCATCGCGAGCGCGCCGCCCACATCGACCCCGACAAACCGGCGTACGCGGTGATGTTCGAGGACGGCGAACCGTACCTCCCCTTAGAGCGCGTCGAATCCGTGTTCGACGAGCTCCGCGAGGGCCTCGTCCCGCTCATCGACGACATCCGCGAGAGCGACACCGAGGTGGCGTGGCCGTTCGACGGCGAGTACGACCACGACGTCCAAGAGGCGCTGTCGCGGGACGTCCTCGACTACCTCGGGTACGACTGGAACAGGGGCCGCCTCGACGAGGCGCCGCACCCGTTCATGTCCGGAACGCAGTACGACGCCCGCATCACCACGCGGTACAGCGACGACGAACCGCTGGACGCGCTCACCGCGACCGTCCACGAGTTCGGGCACGCCACCTACCAGCTCGGGCTGCGCGACGACGCGTACGCGACGCCGCTCGGCGAACCGCGCTCGTCGGGCGTCCACGAGTCCCAGAGCCGGTTCTACGAGAACCACGTCGGGCGCACGAAGGCGTTCTGGGACGCGAACCGCGACCGGTTCGTCGAGCACTTCCCGCGCCACGACGACGTCTCCGCGCGCGAACTCTACGAGGCCGCGAACAAGGTCCGCCCGGACAACCTCGTCCGCGTCGAGGCGGACGAACTCACGTACCACATGCACATCATCCTGCGCTCGGAGATCGACCGCGCGTTCGTCGAGGGCGACCTCGCGGTCGACGAGATACCCCACGCGTGGAACGAGAAGATGGACGACTACCTCGGCGTGGTACCCGAGTCCGACCGCGAGGGCTGCCTGCAGGACATCCACTGGAGCTACGGGTTCGCGGGCTTCCAGAACTACACCGTCGGGAGCGTGCTCGCCGCCCAGATCGACCACGCGATGCGAGAGGACCTCCTCGTGGACGCGCTCGTCCGCGACGGCGACCTCGACCCCATCCACGACTGGCTCACCGAGCACGTCCACCAGCACGGCCGCCGGTACACGACGCCCGAACTCGTCGAGGAAGCCACCGGCGAACCGCTCACCGCAGAGTACTTTCTCGACTACGTCACCGAGAAGTACACCGACCTCTACGACCTCTAACCAGGCGTCAGAGGAGGTGCGCGAGCCCGCCCGCGAGGAGCGCGAGCCCGCACGCACCGACGACGACCGCGACGATCTCCGGGCCGTGCTCGCCGAACGGCGACGACGCCCAGTCGGTGTGCTCGTGGCCCGACGCCACCTGGACGGCGACGACCGCGAGCATCACCGCACCCGACCCCACCGAGACCGCGACGAGGAACGACCCCGTCGGGTCCGCGATCGTCGCGGCCGCGAGCACGAGGTTCGCGACCGCCGCGAGCGCGAGCGCCCCGCCGAGCGCGTCGTAGCGATCCATGGCCGACTCCTCGTACGCTGCCCCGAAAAAGCCACGTCACGGTTCCACGACGCGAGACCGACTAATCGTCGACGACCTGGATCGTGAACACGAGCAGTTCCAGGTCGCCAGCGTCGTCGTACAGCGGCGCGCCGTTCACCGACACCGTCAGTCGCTCTCCATCGTCGCGAACCACCGAATGCAGGAGGTTCTCGACGCGGACGTCGTCGCCCGGCGCCGACCGCTCCGCCTTCGCCTTCAGCGTCTCGAACCCCGTCTCCGCGGGCGGGAGCGGGTCGCCATCGGGCGTCTGGAGCTCCCACTCGTCGTCGTCGTACTGCCTGTCCAGCACCGCCTCCCGGGTCGTCCCGAGGATGTCGAGCGTGCGGTCGTTGATGAGGTGATACGACCCGTCGAGCTCGTTCACCATGATACCGACCGGGCTCGTCTCCAGGAGCTGGCGCGTCAGGTCGCGCTCCCGGCGCAGGTCCTCGCGGAGCTCGCGCTCCTCGGTCACGTCCGTGATGACGCCCTCGAGCGCGACCAACTCGTCGTTCTCGAACACGCCGCGGCCGCGCTCCCACACCCACTTCGACTCGCCGTCGGCCGTCCGGATCTCGTACTCGACCTGGAACGGCTCCCGCGCGTCGATCGCCGTCTGCACGACCTCCCAGATATCGTCGCGTTCGCCCTCGACGATGACCTCCTGCTCCCAGTTCACCGCCTCGGACTCCAGTTCCGACGGCGAGTACCCCGTGAGTGCCTCCGCGCCGTCGCTCACGAACGTCATCGGCCACCCGCGCTCGTTCTCGCAGCGATACACCATCCCCGGGAGGTTCGAGACGAGCGTCCGGAACCGTCGTTCGCTCTCCCGCAGCTGCTTCACGCGCCGCTCCAGCTCTCGCTCCGTCCGGTACCCGTCGACCGCGTTCTCGATGCGGTTCGCGAGCACCTCGTACTGCTCGGTCCCCGTCTCCTTCTGGAGGTAATCCGTGACGCCCTTCGAGATGGCGTCGCTCGCAACCTCCTCGCTCCCCTTCCCAGTGAACAGGATGAACGGGAGGTCCGGATGGTCCTCGCGGACCGCGTCGAGGAACTCGATACCCGTCATCCCCGGCATGTCGTAGTCGCTGACGATGCACTCGAAGTCCTCCGCCGCGAGCCGGTCGAGCGCGGTCGACGCGTCCTCGACGTGCGTCACGCTCAGCTCGCCTTCGCGTTCCAGGAACTCTCCGGCGAGCGCTCCGAGCTGGGCGTCGTCCTCGGCGTGCAACACGCGGACGTCACCACCCCGGTTGCGCTCGGCACCAACGGTCATCGCGGTGTGTTTGACCGAGGAACCGGGTAAGTGTTCTGTCCGCGCGAGTCGCGTCGCCGAACCGGCGACCTAGAGGAACTCGCGGACCTCGGAGTACCACATGTCGTGGTACTCGGTCGCGTCGATGGCGTCGGCGATGACGGCGGCGAGCGCGTGCCAGCAGCGCTCGGTCGGGTCCTCGGGGTCGAGGTTGTACTCGGCGTCCTTGCACGTGCAGCCGTCGCCCTCGACGACGTACTCCTCGCGGTGCCCGACGACGACCACGAAGTCCCGGTACTCCTTGACGCGCCCCTCGCTGACGGCCTCGATGGCGCGCTGGCCGCGGTCGCCGTGCACGTCGACGATGCGGCCGACGACGTCCGGCGTCAACTCGCCGGCGGCCCCGAGGTCGCGTCGCCACTCCTCGAAGGGATTCGTCACGACGACCACCCGACGCGGTCACTCACGCCCGAGTCGTACGGAGGCCACCGCCAAGTACGGTTCGGTCGGCCGACACCTCCGCGCGACGAGGAGTGGATGACAACCAGCGACGTCGCGGTCAATCGCTGGGGTTACAGACCGACATCGCCTCGCGGACGCCGTCGCGCCGCCCGAGGAGCGTTATCGAGTCGCCTCGTTGGAGCGTGAAGTCCGCGCTCGGCACCTCCGTCTTCCCCTCGCGCTCGACGAGCGCGATGAGACAGCCCTCGGGGAGTTCCGGCCCGATCTCGCGGACGGTACGGCCGGCGAGCTGTTCGCTCGTCACCTGGACCTCCTGGACGTCGCCGTTGTCGCCGATGTGCGTCATCCAGTTCGCGAGCGCCGGCCGCTCGATCTGGTTGTCGAGCGCCCACGCGGTCGCCATCGTCGAGGAGATTGTGCGGACGCCGAGGTCCTCGAACGCTTCGACGTTGTCCGGGTTGTTCGCGCGAGCGAGCACCTTCTCGGCGTTGAACTTCGAGTCCGCGAGCTGCGCGACGAGGAGGTTCACGTCGTCGTCGCCGGTCGCGGCGACGACGATCTTCGCGTTCTCCGCGCCCGCGGACCGCAGGACGTCGGTGTCGGTGCCGTCGCCCTTGTGGACGGTGAATCCGGCTTCGCGAGCGGTCTCGATGATTGCTTCGTCGTTCTCGATGAGGACGACGTTCTCTCCACGGTCTTCGAGGCGTTCGGCGAGCGCTCGGCCCACCTTGCCGCCTCCGACGACGAGTACACGCATTGGTATCACATCTAGGTATTCCGCGATCTGTCTGGCGAGCCCTCCTTCGAAGACGACGGTGAGGAGGATGACGAGGAAGACGGTGCCGACGAGGACGTCGGAGCTCGCCACGAGCGCGTCGGCTTCCTGTGCGAGCGCCGCTGCCTCGGCGCCCGAGGCGGCTTCGGCGGCTTCGCGGGTCTCGCTGGCGAGGCTCTCGAGTTCGAGCGCGAACAGCGTCGCGACGGACGCGGGGATGATGCCGCGCGGCCCGACGAGACTCACGAACATCCGTTCGGCGTTCGTGAGGCGGTCGCCGGTCGTCGAGACGAACACGAGTAGCGGCCGGAGGACGAGCGCGACGACGACCACGACCGCGAGTCCCTGCCAGCCGAGGGCGATGAGCTGATCGAAGTCGAGGAGGGCGGCGAGCGCGATGAAGACGAACGAGAGCACGAGCAGCGTCACGTCGCCCTTGAACTCCTCGATCTGCTCCTCGTAGGGGAGGTCGGTGTTCCCGAGGACGAGCCCAGCGGTCGCGACCGCTGCGACGCCCGCTTCGGTGAATATCTGGTTCGCGGCGGCGAACGCGACGATGGCGCCAGCGATGGTGAGCAGGCGCGCGTTCTGCGGGGCGTTGTCCGGCGACAGGTCGACGTACCGGATGAGGTAGTAGAGTACCGCGGCGACGACGAGGCCGACGAGGACGCCGGTGCCGAGGCGTTCGGCGAACAGGCGGACGTAGTCGGTGGCGGTCGGCGCGTCGAGCCGGAGCGTCTCGAAGATGACGACCGCCATGATGGCGGCGCTGACGTCGTTCACGATGCCCTCGGTCTCCAGGGCGGCCGCGACGCGGTCGCGGACCGGGACGACGGCGAGGATGGGCGTGATGACCGTCGGGCCGGTCGCGACGAGTAGCGACCCGATGAGGAAGGAGATAGTCCAGGACGCCCCGAGGAGGTAGTGGACGGCGATGCCGGTGCCGACGAACGCGATGACGGCGCCGACGGTCACCAGTCGGAGCGTCGCGGTCGGTGCCTCCCGGAGTTTCTCTATCTTCAGGTGGAACGCGCCCTCGAAGACGATGATGGCGACCGCGAGCCCGACGATGGTCGAGAGCGGGCCGGCGCCGCCGAACGTCTCAAGCGTGATGATGCCGAGGACGGATGGCCCGACGATGATGCCCGCGGTGATGAGGAAGAGGACGCTCGGAACGCGGAAGCGCGCACCGAGGACCTGGGAGCCGACGCCGAGCGCGACGATGAGGGCGACGAACGTCAGCAGGTTCAAGCCATCCCCACCTGTGGCGAGCACCGGCGCTATCTCGAAGCCGAGCATGTATCGGCCACGAACAGCGCCGACTCCTTAAAGGGGTCGTTTGCGGATGGTGCCATACGGGAAATCACTGGACGTGCGTCCAATTTTACTCTGCGAACGGGTTACGGACGGACGCCCGACCGGTTGACTCGGCAAAATTGACCATGTGGCGAGTTAGCGCCGCATCCGGGCCCGCCCTAGTCGTCCGCCGCGGCCTGCGACCGCTGGTCGGACTCGCCGTATATCTCCTCGACGAGCACGTCGTACCGGTTCTCGATGTTCCGACGCTTCTTCTTCATCGTCGGCGTCAACAGGTCGTTGTCCTCCGTGAACTCCTCGGTGACGAGCCGGAACTCCTTGATCTGCTCGTGCTTCTCGAAGCGCTCGTTCACCTCGTCGACCTCCTCCTGGACGACCTCGATGACGCGCTCGTGGGTCACCATCTCCTCGGGGTCCGCGGGGACGTCGACGCCCTCGCGCTCGGCGGCGTTCCGGAGGAACTCGAAGTTCGGCACGACGAGCGCCCCGATGAACTTCTCGCCGTCGCCCGTCACCATCACCTGCTCGACGACCTGACTCGACGCGAACGCGTCCTCGATCGGCGCCGGCGCCACGTTCTTCCCCGTCGACAACACGAGGATCTGCTTCGCGCGCTCGCGGAACACGAGGTAGTCGTCCGGTCGCTGCTGGACGATGTCCCCGGTACGGAACCAGTCCTCGCCGTCGTCTTCGGCGGGCGTGAACGCCTCCTCGGTCTCCCCCGGCTTGTTCCAGTAGCCCTCGGTGACGTTCTCGCCGCGCACGAGCAACTCCCCGATCTCGCCGAGCGCGTCCACCGACTCGTCCTCCGGGACGACGCTCGTATCGATCCGCGTCTCGACGCCCGGGAGCGCCGGCCCGATCGTCCCGATCTTCGGGTCCTCCGGCGGGTTCGAGGAGACGACCGGCGCCGCCTCCGTCAACCCGTACCCCTCGTAGATCGGGAGCCCCATCCCGTGATAGAGCGTACACAGCTCCTCGCTCAACGTCCCACCGCCCGAGATGAGGTAGTTGATGTTCCCGCCGAGCGCCCCCCGGACGTCACTGAACACGAGTTTGTCCGCGAGCCAGTACCGGAGTTTGAGTCCCGCTCCCGGCCGGTCCGACCGATAGTAGTCCCTGGAGACGTCCGTCGCCCAGTTGAAGATGCGCTCCTTGAACCCGGACTCCTGGGCTTGCTCGCGGATGGCGTCGTAGATCTTCTCGTAGACCCGTGGGACGCTCGTCGCCGTCGTCGGTTCGACCGCCTGGAAGTCCTCCTTCAGGGTGTCGACGCTCTCGGCGTACGCGACGCACGCCCCGGCGCCGAACTGGAGGAAGTGCCCGGTGAGCCGCTCGAAGACGTGCGCCAACGGAAGGTACGAGACGGTCCGCGTCTCGTTGTCGACCACGGGGTACTCGCTTCCCTTGTCCTCGCGGGGCCCGTACCGCTTGTACGTCTGGTTGACGTTCGCGCGGAAGTTCCGGTGCGTGAGCTTCACGCCCTTCGGTTGCCCGGTCGTCCCGCTCGTGTACACGAGACTCGCGAGGTCGTCGACGTCGGTCTCGTCCAGCCACGACTGATACTCCGCCTCGTCGAACCGGCTTCGCCCTTGCTCGTAGACGTCCGCGAGCTCGTAGACGCCGTCCTGGTCGTCGTACTCCGCGGGTAGCTCGTCGAGCGAGACGACGAACCGGACGTCGAGCGAGTCCGAGACCTCGAGCACGCGCTCCACGAGGGCCGCGTTCTCGACGACGACACCGGTCGCGCTCGGGTCGTCGAGCAGGTACCGGACCTGCGCGGACGACGACGACTTGTACACGGTCGTGACGACCGCGCCCGCCGACAGGAGCCCGAAGTCGCACTGCGCCCACTCCATGCGGGTGTCCGCGAACATCCCGACGCGCTGCCCGTTCTCGACGCCGAGCGCGCGGAACCCCGCGGCGAGCGACGTGACGACGTCGTGCATCTCCCCGTACGTTAGCGTCGCGTACTCGTCGTCGGGTGCTGCATCAATCGCGTCCGTGTTCGCGAGCGACCGCTCGTACACCCCGCCCTTGTACCGCTGTGCGGGCCGGTCCGGTTGCCGCGTCGCCGTCTCGTCGAACATCTCCGCGAGCGTGTTCATCCCCACCAGCTCGTCCGTGAACGTTCGCTCTGCCTCCGCCCAACTCATGTTCGGTCGACAATACAACCGAACCCCGATAAATCAAACCCCTCGTTACCAGTCCGCACGGTCGAAAGAAATCGCACGCAGGCGTCGACGGCCACAACACCCATGCGTTCCTTTCGTGAGCAAGGTCGGCGAATCGCACCGTCGACGAACCCGCACCGACCGCGCGCGAAACCGTCGTCACGGACCACCGCTCGCGGACCACGGCACGCACCGGAGCGTCGACCGGTACCACACCACTCGCACGCTCAGACCGCTCGCACAGCGCCGGCTCGCGTCCGCACGTCGCACTCACTCACGCCTCGACGCGCGCCTCCTCGTCCGCGTACATGTCCTCGACGAGGTCCTCGTAGCGCTCGTGGATGTTTCGACGCTTCTTCTTCAACGTCGGCGTCAACAGGTCGTTGTCCTCCGTGAACTCCTCGGCGACGAGCCGGAAGTCCTTGATCGTCTCGTGCTTCTCGAAGCGCTCGTTCACCTCGTCGACCGCGTCCTGCACGAGTCCACGGACCGTCTCGTCCGCGACCATCTCCGCCGGGTCCGAGGGCACGTCGACGCCCTTCCGCGACGCGACCTCACGAACGCCCTCCGGCGCTATCACGAGCAGCGCCGACACGAACTTCCGCTGGTCGCCGACGACCATGCACTGCTCGACGACCTCCGAGGACACGAACGCGTCCTCGATCGGCGCCGGCGCCACGTTCTTCCCCGTCGACAACACCACGAGTTGCTTCGCGCGCTCGCGGAACACGAGGTAATCGTCCGGTCGCTCCGTCACGATGTCGCCGGTGCGGAACCAATCGTCGCCGTCGTCGTCCGCGGGCGTGAACGCCGACTCCGTCGCCTCCGGCTTGTTCCAGTATCCCTCGGTGACGTTCGGCCCACGGATGAGGAGTTCGCCCGTCTGCCCGAGCGCGTCGTCGAACTCGCCCTCCGGCACCACCGACTTGTCTATCTTGTACTCCTGGTCGACGATCGCCGGCCCGATCGTCCCGATCTTCACGTCCTCCGCTGGGTTCGCCGCGACCGCCGGCGCCGCCTCCGTCAACCCGTACGCCTCCAGGATATTGAGGCCCATCCCGTGATAGAGCTGGTTGAGGTCGTCGCTCAACGTCCCACCGCCCGAGAGGAGCGCCTCGATGTTCCCACCGAGCCCCTGCTTTATCTGCTGGAACACGAGCTTGTCCGCGAGCCAGTACTTGAACCGGAGACCGGCACCCGGCCGCTCGGTGCGGTACACCTCGCGGGAGACGTCCGTCGCCCACTCGAAGATGCGTTCCTTCAACGCCGACTCGCGCGCCTGCTCGCGGATGCCGTCGTAGAGCTTCTCGTAGACGCGCGGGACGCTGTTGGCGACCGTCGGCTCGAGTTTCGGGAAGTCCTCCTTGAGGGTGTCCGGGCTCTCCGCGAACCCGACGCACACACCGAGATTGTACATGAAGAAGTGACCGGCGTGCCGTTCGAGAACGTGCGCGAGCGGGAGGAACGAGATGGAGACAGAGTCCGGCCGGACCTGCGGGACCGAATCGGGTTTGTCCGGTCGCGGCCCGTACCGCGTCACCATCTGATTGATGTTCGCGCGGAAGTTCCGATGCGTGAGCTGGACGCCCTTCGGCGGCCCCGTCGTCCCGCTCGTGTACACGAGACTCGCGAGGTCCTCGACGTCGCGGTCGTCCAGCCACGACTGGTACTCCGCCTCGTCGAACCGTTGTCGTCCCTGCTCGTAGACGTCCGCGAGCTCGTAGACGCCGTCCTGGTCGTCGTACTCCGCGGGCAGCTCGTCGAGCGAGACGACGAACCGGACGTCGAGCACGTCGGCCACCTGGAGGACGCGGTCGAGGAGTTCGGCGTTCTCGACGACGACGCCGGACGCCCCCGAGTCCGAGAGCAGGTACCGGACCTGCTCGGGCGACGACGACTTGTACACCGTCGTCACCACGCCGCCGGCAGCCAGAAGCGCGAGGTCGCACTGCGCCCACTCCATGCGGGTGTCCGCGAACATCCCGACGCGCTGGCCCGGTTCCAGGCCGAGCGCGCGGAATCCCGCGGCGAGCGACCGGACGATTTCACGCATCTCCTCGTAAGTCAGCGTCGCGTACTCGCCGTCCGGCGCCGCGTCGACAGCGTCCGTGTTCGCGAGCGACCGCTCGTACACCCCACCCTTGTACTTCTGCGCCGGGTCCGACAGGTTCCGGCCAGCGGACCGTTCGAACATCTCCGCGAGCGTCTCCATCCGAACGTGCTCCCCATCGTGCGCACGCTCGGCCTCTTGCCAATCCATGCCGGCAAAGACGTGGGGGCCCTCAAAAAGACTTGTAGCCGATGAATGACATTAACTCGCACGCCGAGAGCGGTGACCCACCGTCCACGCCGAACCGACCACCACGAACACCGCGACCGCGAGCGGTCGGCGCTTACTCGTCGTATATCGACGCGACCGCGTCCGCGTACCGCTCCAGGATGTTCCGGCGCTTCTTCTTCATCGTCGGCGTCAACATGTCGTTGTCCTCCGTGAACTCCTCGTCGACCACGCGGAACTTCTTGATCTGCTCGTATGACTCGAAGTCCGGGTTCACGCGGTCGACCTCCTCGCTGATACGGTCGTGGACGTACTCGTGCTCTGCCGCCGCCGCGTCCGCCTCGGGCAGCGCCACGTCGTCGTCGACCGCCTGCTCGCGGAGGTACTCGAAGTTCGGCACCATCAGCGCACCGACGAACTTCTCGCCGTCCCCGACGACCATGCACTGCTCGACGACCTGCGACGAGGCGAACGCGTCCTCGATCGGCGCCGGCGCCACGTTCTTCCCCGTCGACAACACGAGGATCTGCTTCGAGCGCTCCCGGAACTCCACGAACCCGTCCTCGCGCCGATGCACGACGTCACCCGTCCGGAACCAGTCGTCGCCACCGTCGTCGGCGGGCGTGAACGCCGCGTCGGTCTCCTCGGGCTTGTTCCAGTACCCCTCGGTGACGTTCGGCCCTCGCGCCAGCAGCTCGCCGACCTCGCCGGGGTCGTCGGCGAACGGCGCCTGCTCGACCGCCGCCTCGTCCACCCGCAGTTCGACGCCCGGGAGCGGATACCCGATCGTCCCGATCTCGGGTTGCTCGGGCGGATTCACCGTCAACACCGGCGCCGTCTCCGTCAACCCGTACCCCTCGAGGATGGGGAGCCCCATCCCGTGATAGAGCGCGCAGAGTTCCGCGGAGAGACTCCCACCGCCCGAGATGAGCATCTCGACGTTCCCACCGAGCGCATCCCGGACCTGCTGGAAGACGAGGCGGTCCGCGACGCTCGCCTTCGCACGCAACGCCAACCCCGGGTCGTCGGTCGTATGGTACTCGACGCCGACGTCCGTCGCCCAGTTGAAGATGCGTTCCTTCACCGACGATTCCGTCGCCTGCTCGCGGATGGCGTCGTAGATCTTCTCGTAGACGCGCGGAACGCTCGTCGCCGCCGTCGGCGACACGAGCGAGAAGTCCTCCTGGAGCGTGTCCGGGCTCTCCGCGTACGCCACGCACGCACCGGACCCGAACATCAGGAAGTGCCCCGCCAGCCGCTCGAAGACGTGCGCGAGCGGCAGGTACGAGACGGCGCGCGTATCCGCGTCGATGCTCGGGAGGCCCTCGCGGTCCGGACGCGGCCCGAACCGCTTCCGGATCATGTTCACGTTCGACCGGAAGTTCCCGTGCGTGAGTTGGACGCCCTTCGGTTGCCCGGTCGTCCCGCTCGTGTAGATGAGGCTCGCCAGGTCGTCGAACTCGCGCGCATCGACCCACTCCAGATACGTGTCCTCGTCGAAGTGCTTCGAGCCGAGGTCGTGGACCTCGTCGAGCGTGTAGATGTCGTCGCGACGCTGATGTCGTCGCTCCTCGAGCGTACTCATCGAGACGATGAACTCGAGGTCGAGGTCGTCCTCGACCGCGATGACGCGCCGGAGCATGTCCTCGTTCTCGACGACGACCGACGTCGCGTCCGGGTCCGACAGCAGGTACCGAACCTGGTTCTTCGACGACCCGGCGTACACGGTCGTGACGACCGCGCCCGCCGACAGGAGCCCGAAGTCGCACTGCGCCCACTCCATGCGGGTGTGCGAGAACAACCCGACGCGGTCGCTCGGCTCGACGCCGAGTTCACGGAATCCGGTCGCGAGATGCGCGACGATCGTCCGCATGTCCTCGTAGCTGATGGCACGGAATTCACCGTCCGGCGCCCCCGGGAGCACCGATTGCGTCATCGCACGGTCGTACACGCCGCCCTTGTACATCTGCGCGGGCCGGTTCGCGTTCCGCTGGGCGCTATCTTCGAACAATCGTGCGAGGTTCGTCTCCCCTGTGACCTCGTCCTCGTACTCCGTCTCCGCGTCCCGCCAGTCCATACCACACGATTATCCACCCAGGTACGATAAAACCCCTGAACCGAACGACCGTTTACGCACCGCGGCTTCAAGTCGGAAGCCGCGGCCAACGCGAGCGTGCCCTGACCCGTCACCGCGCGTCGACCCACCCCCTGCCGCGAGGCGAACGAACGTGACCCTCGACGCCCACCCCGGGCCAGCGCGACGACTCGACGCGCGACCCACATCACCCAATAGTCGCCCGCACGCCCCCAGGGACAGCCACCGCGACCGCTACTCGCCGTCGTCACCAACCTTCCAGCGACCGCTACTCGCCGTCGTCCAACCGCTCCTGCCACGCCTGCACGCGAGACAACAGCTCGACCGGTGCCGTCGCCGCCACGTCCACGTCCGCGAGTTCCGCGAGCACCTCGCGCTCGCGTTCGCTGAGCGCATCGTCGCCCTCGCCAGCGGTGCGCTCGCCGGCCACGTCGTCGTCCCGCGCCTCGACCACGTCGTCGCCACCGGTCGCGTCCGCGGTCGTCGCCCCGCCGTCCGCCGACGCCGACCCTGCACCGTCGTCGCTCGCGCGGAGACTCCCGCTCTCGAGGTCGAACACGACCTGCTGGGTCCCGCCACCCGTCCCGCCGTCGCTCCCGCGCGCCTCGATGGCCTCGTCCTCGCGTAGCCTGTCGAGGACCTCCCGAGAGCGGTCGACGACCGGACTCGGCACTCCAGCCAGGTCCGCGACGTGCACGCCGTACGAACGGTCCGTCGGGCCCTCGCGGACGGTCCGGAGGAACGTGACGTCGCCGTCGCGCTCGTCCGCCGCGACGTGCACGTTCACCACGCGTTCGAGGTGGTCGGCGAGCGTCGTCAGCTCGTGGTAGTGCGTCGCGAACAGCGTCTTCGCGCGCACCTCGTTGTGGAGGTACTCCGTCGCCGCCCACGCGATACTGATGCCGTCGTACGTCGCCGTACCGCGGCCGACCTCGTCGAGGATGACGAGCGATTCCTCGGTGGCGGTGTGGAGGATGTTCGCGAGTTCGGTCATCTCCACCATGAACGTCGACCGGCCCTGCGCGAGCTCGTCGAGTGCGCCGACCCTGGTGAAGACGCCGTCGACGACGCCGACGGTCGCGCCGTCGGCAGGCACGAAGCTCCCGACCTGCGCGAGCAGGACGACGAGCGCGGTCTGGCGCATGTACGTGGACTTCCCGCTCATGTTCGGGCCGGTGACGACCGCGAACCGCCGGTCGTCGTCGAGGTGGAGGTCGTTCGGCACGAACTCCGTGGTCTGCTCGACGACGGGGTGTCGGCCGGCGTCGACGTCGAGGACGTCCTCGTGCGTGAGTTCGGGGCGCGTCCAGTCGTTCGCGACGGCGTGCTCGGCGAAGCTCGCGAACGCGTCGACGCGCGCGAACGCTCGACCGACGTCCTGCAAGAGTGCGGCGTGCTCGGCGACCTCCTCGCGAAGGGTCTCGAAGCGGTCGCGTTCCAGGTCGCTCCGGCGGTCCTCGAGCTGGACGAGGTCGCGCTCGCGTTCCTCGAGTTCGTCGGTGACGAACCGCCGCGAGTTCTTCAAGGTCTTCACCTCGCGGAACCGCTCGGGCATCCGGTCGGCTTCGCTCTTCCCGACCTGGACGTACCAGCCGTCGGTCTTGTTCCGGTCGACGGTGACGTGCGTGAGTCCCGTCTCCTGTTTGACGGTGGCTTCGAGCGTGTCGAAGTACTCCTGGGCGGCTTCGTGGCGGTCGCGGGCGTCGTCGATGGCGTCGTCGTAGCCGCGAGCGAAGATGCCGCCCTGGGTCGTCGTCTGCGGTGGGTCGTCGACGAGTGCGGCGTCGAGTTCGTCGTGGAGGTCGGCGGCGCGCTCGCGGGTATCGGCGTCCAGCACGGTGGCGAGCGGGCTGTCGGCGAGCGTCGGGTCGTCGACGATGCGGTCGTGGACGACGGGGACGAGCGCGAGCGTGTCTCGGGCTCTCGCGAGGTCGCGTGGGTCGGCGCTCCCGCTCGTGGCTTTCGACGCGAGGCGTTCCAGGTCGTAGGCGTCCGCGAGGTGTTCGCGGAGGCCGTCGCGCGCGAGTGCGGCGGTGGCGAGTGCGTCAACGGCGGCCTGGCGGTCGCGGAGCGCGTCGACGTCGCGACGCGGGCGCTGGAGCCACGCGGCGAGCAGGCGACGGCCGGCGCTCGTGACGGTGTGGTCGACGGTCGCGAGCAGCGACCCCTCAGAGCCGCCCTGCATCGTCTCGGTGAGTTCCAGGTTCCGCTGGGTGGTCGCGTCGAGCGTGACGCGGTCGTCGTCGGCGAGCGTCCGCACTCGCGTCATGGAGGCGAGCACGCCGGCGTCTGTCGCGTCGACGTACGCGAGGACGGCGCCGGCGGCGCGGACGGCGGCGTCGGTCGCGCCGACGCTCTCGAACGTCTCCCGCCCGAAGTGCTCGCGGGCGACGTGGGTCGCTCTCCCGGGTGCGAACGCCTCGTCGTCGTGGAGCGTCAGTCGGGCGTCGGTGTGGTCGCGGAGTCGGTCGAGGGCGTCGTCGTCCCTGACGCCGGGGCCGGGGATGATCTCGGCGGGGTCGAACCGGTAGCATTCCGAGAGGGCGGCGTCGACGTCGTCGGTGCTGGTGACGACGAACTGGCCGGTGGTGACGTCCGCGAACGCGAGGCCGTACGCGTCGCCGTCGTCGACGATGGCGGCGAGATAGCGCGCGTCCGCGTCGGTCGTCTCGAGGAGCGTCCCTGGTGTGACGACGCGCGTGATGGCGCGTTCGGGGCCGTCCGCGCCGTCGTGCTGGTCGGCGACCGCGACGCGGTACCCGCGCTCGACGAGGCCCTTCAGGTACGGCGTGAGGTCGGCGACGGGGACGCCAGCCATCGGGTACGACCCGCCCTGGCTGGACTTCTCGCTCGTCTTCAGGTCGAGTTCGTCCGCGACGAGTTCCGCGTCGTCGCCGAAGAACTCGTAGAAGTCACCGACCTGCATCGCGAGCACGTCCGCGTCGGTCTCCTCTTTGAGTGCGAGGAACTCGCCGACGATTCCCGTCGCCGCTGGCATACGCGTTCCTCAGTTCCGCCGGGCGTAAAACCGCTCCGTTCCGCGGAACGTAGTCGTCGGTTCGAGTCGGCGAGGCGTCGAGGGCGTGGGCGAGGGTGAGGTCGTTGGCGAGAGCGAAGGCGAGGGCGAGGGTGAGGTCGTTGGCGAGGCGTCGAGGGCGTGGGCGAGGGTGAGGTCGTTGGCGAGAGCGATGGCGAGGGCGAAAGCGCGAGCGATGGCGAGGGCGAAAGCGCGAGCGATGGCGAGGGGGTCACAAGAGTTAACTCGGGTGCGAGCACCGGTTCGGGGTATGGCTCGCGGTGGGAACGACCACGACCGGAATCGGCTGATTCGCGCTCTCGTGTACTTCCTGGTTGCGTTCGTGGCGACGCCGGTTCTCGGCGTGGTGTTCCGCGTGGAGGTCGGCATCTCGTTCCTGATGGGTGGGGCGCTCGGAATATGTCTGGTCGTGGCCACGTTCGTGCTCGCGTCGACCGGACTCTGAACGCCACCCACCCGCGTTTGTTTATAAACATCTGCCGTATAGTTCATGGTTAGTGGCCCTGTATGTCGGCCGTACATGACTGAGGACGCGTGCGTGCTCGTCGTCGACGACGAAGTCCGGCTGGCCGACATGTTCTCGCGGGTGGTGGGACGCCGACACGAGACACGGACGGCGTACAGTGGCGAGGAAGCCCTGGAAGTCGTCGACGACGACGTCGACGTCGTGCTCTTGGACCGGCGGATGCCCGACAAGACGGGCGACGAGGTGCTCCGCGAGGTGAAGGCGGCTCGCGTGAACTGTCGCGTCGTGATGGTGACGGCGGTCGACCCGGAGATGGACGTCCTGAAGCTCCCGTTCGACGATTACCTCTGCAAGCCCGTCGAGACGGACGTCCTCCTCGACGTGGTCGACCAGCAACTGGAGGCCCAGGCGTACGACGACCGTCTCACGGAGTACATGAGCGTCGTCGCGAAACTCGGCGTCCTGGAGGCGACCGCGGCCGAACGCGACCTCGTCGACCGGGACGCGTACGGCGAGTTGAAGACGCGGGAGGCTGCGCTCCGCGAGGACCTCGAGGACGCCCTGGACGAGTTCGACGACGTCGCGCGGGCGTTCCGAGCGATTCCACGCGCGTGAGTGTGTAGTCGTCGTCCACGCGCGTGAGTCGTCGCTCTTCTCGGCGTGTCAGCGTCGGTCGGCGAGCGTCGTGAGTCGGTCGGCGAGCGTCGTGAGTCGGTCGACGAGCGCGTCGGGCGTCTCGGTCGCGAGTTTCGTCATCGGTTCCTTGCCGTGTGCGCCGCGGTCGACGACGGCGACGGGCCGGTCGTCGTCGCCCCGGTAGGCCTGGTCGGCGCCCCAGTCCATCGTCCCGGGGGCGTCGGCGGGTTCGTCGCGGCGGTCGTACTCGCTGACGGGCCAGTCGAGGGCGTCGAGCGCGTCGGCGACGCGGTCGTCGTAGCGGACGTTGACGGCGTACCGGAGTTCGGGGTGGTGTTCGCGAGCGGCGAGCAGGAATCGAGCGACGTGACTGGAGGCGCCGGGGCGGACGCCACCGGTCGCGCGCACGCCGCTGTGGGTGGTCGCGAGGCGGCCGTCGACGGCGACGGTGTCGGCGACCCGGTCCGCGTGCGGTGGGGCGCCGACGACGTTCGTGCCGACCTCCGGAAGGAGTGCGGCGACGGGAGCGGTCGCGTTCTCGAGCCTGGCGACGACGCGCGAGACGTCGCGAGCGACCCGAGTGAGGTCGGCGCTGGTGCGTGCGTCGACGAGGTGCTGGACGCTCCCGGCGCCGTTGCCGACGTCGTGATGGTAGCGGACGGCGCGCTCCAGGAGGTCGGTCGCGGCGTCGACCGCGTCGACGAGGACTCCGTCGTCGGCGTTCTCGGCGGCGTCGCGTGCGAGGTGGGCGGTGATGGCGGCGGAGAGCGTACAGCCGGAGCCGTGTGTGGCGGCGTCTCGGATGCGCGGATGCTCGAACGTGTGGACGTCGTCGTCGGTGACGAGGACGTCCGTGACGATATTCGAGTCGGTCACGGAGCGGTCGGTCTCCTGTGCGTCCTGGCTGTCGTTGAGGTGGCCGCCGGTGACGAGGACGGCGTCGACGCCGGTGTCGCGGATGGCGAGTGCGGCGTCGCGAGCGTCGGCGACGGTGTCGACGTCGCGGTCGGCGAGCACTGCGGCTTCGTCGACGTTCGGGGTGGCGAGCGTGGCGTCCGCGAGGAGGTCGTGGTACGCGCGTTCGGCGGTGCGGTCGAGGAGGCGGTCGCCGCTGGTCGCGACCATCACGGGGTCGACGACGACGGGCGCGTCGAGTGCGGCGAGCCGGTCGTGGACGGTCTCGACGACGTCGGCGGTGGCGAGCATCCCGGTCTTCGCGGCGGCGACCGCGAAGTCGTCGGTGACGGCGTCGACCTGGGCGGCGACCTCGTCGGTCGGGAGGACGTGCGTCGATTCCACGCCGCGCGTGTGCTGGGCGGTCGCGGCCGTGATAGCGCTCGTGCCGTGGACGTCGTGCGCGGCGAACGTCTGGAGGTCCGCCTGGACGCCAGCGCCGCCACCGGAGTCGCTGCCGGCGACGGTGAGGGCGACCGGACGTGTGACTGGTGCAGGCTCACGCATACGCTAATCACCAAGTGGTACCACCTTGTCGTTGTCGGTCTCGGTGATTGAATCGTCGTCGCCGAAGCCGCCGGTGCCAGGCTCGCACCTACCCGCCCGCCAATTCCGACCGCGTCAACCGTCGCCGTACTCGGCCGAAAGCGCCTCGAACGCCGCCCAGGACGGGTCGACGTCCGGGTGCTCGAGGCGGTCGCCGTCCACGAAGACGCCGTCACCATCGCTGACGCGCCCGATCTCTGCGGCGGTCGCGCCCTCGTCGCGGAGCGCCGCGAGCGCGCCGTCGACGGCTTCCGGCGGGACGGCGGCGACGAGCGTCCCCGCGGACGTACACGCCCACGGGTCGACGTCGAGGTCGCGACACGCCGCCTCGACGCCGGGCATGAACGGGACGCGCTCCCGGTCGACGTCGATGCGGACGCCAGCGCCCGCCGCCACCTCGTTCAGCGCGCCAGCGAGCCCGCCCTCGGTCGCGTCGTGCATCGCGTGCACGTCCGTCGCCGCCGCCAATCGAAGCGCTTCGCGGACGCACGACGCGTCGTCGAGCCGCGACTGTGCGTCCGCAAGCGTCGCATCGTCGAGGTCGAACCCCTCCGGGTAGAGCGTCGTGAGGAGACCCGTCGCTTCGGCCGCCGGCCCGTTCGTCACGAGCACGCGGTCGCCCGGCCGAGCCCCGTCCGGTCGGACGACGTCCTCGTGCTCGCCGACCGCCATCGCGGTCGCAGCCCCCACCCACGGGAACGAACACCCCCCGTACCGCGCAGTATGCCCCGTGAGGACGCTCACGCCGAGGTCTCGGCACTCCGCGTCGACGGTCTCCCAGACCGCCGCGAACGCCTCGTCCGTCATCTCCGGCGGAAGCGAGAACGAGACCGCGAGATGACTCGGTGGGATACCCGAGACCGCGACGTCCGCGAGCACGATGGAGAGCGCGAACTCCGCGGCGCGCTCCCAGCCGAGCGCCGGCAGTATCGAAACGGGGTCCGTCGCTGCGACCAGCGCCGTCCCGTCGACGTCGAGCACGCCGAAATCCACGCCGTGTTTCGGGCCGAGTGCAACGTCGTCGCGCGAAGCACCGAGGTGATCGAGGACGTGCGCGTCGAGGAAATCGCGGTCGACCTTCCCGAGGTCCATGCCCGTACTCGCGTCGGCGCCCCGATAGCCGTGGCGATTCCCACCCCCACGTCACTCGCCAGCGATTCCACCGCTTCACGGCCGCCTCTCGGCCCGTCAGGGGCAATACGTATCACGTCAGAAACCCTCTCTTCAGGAATGAGCGTCATCGCAGAGTTCACCGCCGACGGCGACGACTTCGTCGTCGGCCGGGCGCTCGCCGTCTCGCACGGCTCGACAGTCGACCTGGAGTGCATCGTCCCGATCGACGACGGGCTGTTCCCGTACTGTCGCGTTCGCGGTGAAGCCGACCCCGCGGTGTTCGCCGAGACGCTCGCCGCGAACCCCGCGGTCGACGCCGTCGTGCTCGTCCCCGACGAGGACGACGGCGACCTCTACCGCGTCACCTGGAGCGAGAACGCCGTCGACGACCTCCTCGAACTCCTCATCGAGCACGAGGGACAGGTGCTCGCCGCGAGCGCGCGCGACGGCCGCTGGCGGTTCCGCCTGCGGTTCCCGTCCACCGGGCTGCTCGCCGACTTCCAGCGAACGACCACCGACGCCGGCATCCCGCTCGAGGTCGGTCGCGTCTACACCGCCGCGGAATCGACGGACCCCGACTTCGGGTTGACGACCGCGCAGGTGGACGCGCTCGTCACCGCCGTCGAGACCGGGTACTTCCGCGTGCCACGCGGCATCTCGACCGCGGACCTCGGCGCGTTACTCGGTATCAGCGACCAGGCGGTATCCGAACGCATCCGCCGGGGCGTCGAAACCCTCGCGCGGAACGCGCTGAACGTCCCGGACGGCCAGCGAGACGGGAGTCGCTGAGCACGCGCCGTCGTCGGGGTTCGTCCAGGACTCAGTTCGCGGCCGCGAGCTCGTCGAACAGCGAAGCGACCCGCTCGGCGATCTCGTCGCGAATCGCGACCGCTTCCTGGCGCGTCGCGTCGTCCGGGTCGTCCAGTCCCCAGTCGCGGTTCTCGCCCGCCCACGACGCCGGACAGACGTCCTCGGCCGCACACCCCATCGTGACGACGTAGTCGCACGCCTGTATCTCGTCGAACGTCACCTCGCGCGGGGTGCGGTCCGCGAGGTCGATGCCGACGTCCGCCATGACGTCGACGACGACGTCGTGCACGTGCTCGGCGGGGTCCGTACCGCCAGTGACGATACTGACGTCGCCGTCGAGGTCGCGCTCGGCGAGTTCGCGCTCGGCGAACGCGGTCGCCATCTGACTTCGCCCCGCGTTCTGCACGCACACGAACCCGACAGTCGTCACCGCGTCGGCATCGTCAGTCATCGCACGCCCTCCGCGGTCGCGTCGAGCGCGTCGAGCAGCGCCGTCGCTCGCTCGGTCGTCTCGTAGTACCGCCATCGACCCTCCTTCCGCCGGTCGAGTAGTCCCGCCGTCGTCAGGTCACTGAGCGCGTGACTCACCGCACTCTCGCTCACCGACAGGAACGGCGCGAACTCGCAGACACACAACTCCTCGCCCGCCGCCTCGAGGATGCGGACGATGCGGTAGCGCGTATCGTCCGCGAGCGTCCGGAGCACGTCGAGGTCCCGCGCCCGCGACCGCTCGTCCGCCGTCGCCGCGAACCCCGACAGCTCGCGACGACGCGCCTCGACGTCCGACGGACAACACTCGTCGTCGGTCGCCGCCACGAACCGCTCCAGCCTGCTAGTAGACATACTCGAACACTTGCACACTCGTTCAATCAAGCTACCGGTTCGCCAACGACACCACCAACCCACCACCCTCCACCCCGAACGACACCACCGAGCCAGTGCCACGCAGACTCCCGCAACCCTCAAATCCCAACATCGCCTCCAGGACTCGAAGGAGGTGAAGCAACCAATGACGTGTCTCCGATGCACCCACCCCACAAACCACACGGGCGGGTCCACACACTGCACGCACTGCGGCTGGCGCGAATCCAGCGGCGCAGATTAAGCAACCATCTTTTTACCGACCATCTTTTTACGTCGTCGGGTCGCCTGCGGCGACCGCTCCTCGTAAAAACATGGGTGAAAAACACCCGGGCCTCGCGACGCTCGGCCCGGTGAACCGGCGGCTTCGCCGCCGGACGCTTCTCCGACACCGCACCGCGACCGCAACACCGACCGCCACCGCAACAGCAGCAGCAGCGACCGCCACCGCAACAGCAGCAGCAGCGACCGCCACCGCAACAGCAGCAGCAGCGACCGCCACCGCCACCGCGACCGTGGAGGTTTACGTCTCGTGTAAACCTCATGGTCGGTGACGGTGGCCGTCACCGGGTCGGGCCAGCCGTCGGTCATTCCTCGGGGTCGACGACCTCGGTCGCGCCGTCGAGCGGCGTCCGGCGACCCGTCACGCTCTCCGCGTCGAACCGGTACAGCGCCGCGTCGAGGTCCTGCACGGTCTCGCCGAAGATACGCATCGGCCCGAACCGCTCGTTGATCGTCGTCGCCGACGCTTCTCCCTCACGGACCAGGTCGCCGCGGAGCAGCACGCTCCAGGACTCCGACTCGCCCGCACCGTACACCACCAGCGACGCGGACGTCGTCGCCTCCAGGAACTCGAGCTTCTCGCTGCCCTCGCGCTCCCCGAGCCGCACGAACACGTCATCCCCGTCGTAATGCACGTGCACCGGGACACCGTACGCCTCACCGCCATCCGCGAGCGACAACACCCCCGTCTCCGCTCGCGACAGATACTCGCCGACCTCCGCCTCGTCCATCCCGAGCGTATACACGTACTCGACGTTCCTCATACCGACCACTACGCCCGCCACGACCATAGCACCACCCCACGAACCCACCCCGCGAGAACCACCACCAACAGCACCACTCCAGAACAGAACCAGCCCAAGAACACAGCACCGCTCGGCCAGAAACGGCGACCCCGCAATCAGAAACAGCGACACCTCGGCCAGAAACGGCCGCCTGGCGGCGGCCGTATGCTCGTGCAGTCAGTCAGTCAGTCAGTCAGTTACCGCTCGCCGAGCGCGACGAAGTCCTCGTGTTCGCTGCCGACGTAGCGGGCGCGCGGCCGGATGAGGCGGTTGTCCTCGTACTGTTCGAGGACGTGCGCGATCCAGCCGCCGACGCGACTCATCACGAAGATGGGCGTGTAGATGTCGATGGGGATACCCATCTGGTAGTACGTCGAACTCGAGTAGAAGTCGACGTTCGGCGCGAGGCCCTTCTCGTCCATGATGTACTCCTCGATGCTCGTCGAGTACTCGTACCACTTCAGGTCGCCCGCCGCCTCGCCGAGCTCCTTCGAGCGTTCGCCGAGGATCTTCGCGCGCGGGTCCTTCACGTTGTAGACGCGATGCCCGAACCCGGGGACGCGACGGCCTTCGTCGAGGAGGTGCTCGACCCACTCCACGGGCTCCATGTCCGTATCGTCGAGTTCGAGCAGCGCCTCCATGACGTCCTGGTTCGCGCCGCCGTGCAGGCTCCCGGAGAGCGCGCCGATGGCGCCCGGGATCGACGAGTGGAGGTCCGCGAGCGTCGACGAGATGACCATCGACGTGAACGTCGACGCGTTCAGGCCGTGGTCGGCGTGGAGGACGAGCGCCATGTCGAACGTCTCCGCGAGCACGTCGTTGGGCTCCTCGCCGTTCAGCATGTAGAGGAAGTTCGCGGCGTGAGACAGGTCCTCGCGCGGCTCCACGATCTCTTCGCCGTTCCGCACGCGGTCGTACGCCGCGAGAATCGTCGGGATCTTCGCGGTGATGCGGCGGCCCTTCCGGAGGTTCGCCTCCCGGTCCGTCGGGTCCGCGGCCGCGTCCGGGTCGTACGCGGAGAGCTGCGAGACGCCTGTGCGAAGGGCCGCCATCGGCTCCTCGTCCTGCTCGGCGAGCTCGCGGACGGTGTCGATGACGCCGTCGTCCACGTGGCGCTCCGCCGCCATCGTGTCGCGGAACTCGTCGTACTGCTCCCGATTCGGGAGCTCCCCGTGCCAGAGGAGGTAGAGGACTTCCTCGTAGCTGGCGCCGCGAGCGAGGTCCTCGATCTCGTACCCGCGGTAGATGAGTCGCCCTTCGTCGCCGTCGATGAAGCTCAGCGCCGATTCAGCGACCAGGACGCCCTCCAGCCCCTTCTTCAACTCGTCAGACATACCGTGAACCTTGACGGGGGTGGCCGAAAAGGGTTGTCGTTCACGACGTAAGCCCCGCGAAGTCGGTTGTTCGGCGTTTCACTACGAATCCAGTTCTCGGTCGGTCGCCGCGGTCGTCGCAGCGAGAGCGCGGCGGCGGTGCCCGGTCGGCGTCGACGCGCGGGCGAACGCTTTTTTCGCGGCCCAGCGTTGGTCCGGGTATGACGGGGAGCGTCGAGTACGAGCCGGTGAGCGTGAAGGCGGTGCTCGCGGAGATGAAGGACACCGCGGAGCTCATGATCGACCTGTCGTACTCGGCGGTCCTGTTCGGGAGTCCCGCGGTCGCCGAGGAGGTATTAGCGCTCGAGGACCGCATGGACGTCCTCCAGATGCGAGCGCGGATGAGCCTCCTCGTGGCGGCGCGGAGCCCGGAGGACGCGGAGGCGCTCGCGCCGGTGCTCGCGGTCGTCGGCGCGACCGAGAAGATCAGCGACGCGGCGGGGGACATCGCGAAGGTCGTCCTGGAGGAGATCGGACTGCCGGACGCGCTCCGGTCGGTGCTCCCGGAGGCGGTGGAGACGGTGGCGCGCACGGACCTCGTTTCGGAGTCGCGGTACGCGGGTCGCTCGCTCGCGGACGTGAACCTGGAGACCGAGACGGGCGTCCGCATCATCGCCATCCGGCGTGGTGGGGGGCGCGCGCACGAGAACGACGGCGCGTCGACCCCCCGGGACGACGAGTCAGGGGGTGCGTCCACGACGCGGGAGGCGGCGAAGCGCCCGGCGAGCCGCGGCGACTGGCTCCTGAATCCCGACCGCGATACCGTCCTCCAGGCGGGGGACGTGCTCGTGCTCCGTGGGCCGGACGAGCAGTTGGCGGCGGTCTCGGAGACGGCGTCGGGCGAGCCCTACGAGCCGCCGGCGGACGTCGAGGCCGGTATCGACGACCTGGAGCGCGCGGTGGACGCGATCGTCCTGATGAAGAACGTGAGCGAGGTCGCGGTGGACCTGGCGTACGGCGCGGTCCTCTACGACAGCACGGCGCTCGCGGAGGAGGTCGCGGAGCTGGAGGCGGAGGTCGACGCGCTGGAGTCGCGGTTCGAGGCGTGGACGCTCCGCGCCGCCGCCCGCGTCGACGACCCGGTGTCGCTCCGCGGGCTCGTGCATCTCGCGGGGTCGACGGAGGTCATCAGTGACGCGGCTCTGGAGATCGCGGAGGGCGTGCTGCGCGGCCTCGGCACGCACCCGGTGGTCGCCGAGGCGGTGTTCGAGAGCGACGAGGTCGTCGTCCGCCTGGAGGTGGCGACGGGGAGCGAGCTCGCTGGGTCGACGCTCGGCGAGCACGAGGTGGCGACGGAGACCGGGATGCGCGTCGTCGCGGTCCGGCACACCGCCGCAGACGGCGACGGTGATGGCGACGGTAGCGACGACGGAGACGGTGACGGCGGCGAGTGGGAGCCGTCGCCGGGGCCGACGACGACGCTCCACGCCGGCGACGTGTTCGTCGCGAAGGGCACGCGAGCGGGCGCGGAGCGACTCGCGGCGCTCGCGGGCGACGATTCTCTGGACGTGGACTGACTGACTGACTGACCGTTCGAGCGTACGGCCGCCCCCAGGCGGCCGTTTCTTGTCGATAGCTTGACTGACCGTTCGAGCGTACGGCCGCCCCCAGGCGGCCGTTTCTGTCTGCTGGGCCGCCGATCGGTGTTTCGGGTCTCAGACGGGGCGTTCGGGGTACGTGCCGGGGTCGCGGGCGACGGTGACGCCGAGGAGTATCCAGGCGAGGCCGGGGAGGACGAGCAGCGTTATCGGCGTGAGGAGGGGTTCCGTCGCGACGAGCCCAGCAAGTCCGAGGGACGCGCCAGCGAAGGCGCTTGCGCCGGTCGTGAGGGGCGTATCACGGGTTCTGCGGTGGACGGCGAGCGCGAGGGCGGCGGTTCCGGCGGCGAGCGCGAGCGCTCCGCCGACGAGGAACCCGGCCCCCGTCACGTTCCCGGGAGTCGCGCCGAGGAACGCCTCGGTCTCGAGGAACGTCGCGACGTGAACGAGGGCGATGCCGACGAGCGCGAGGACGGCGCCGGCGTTCGCGACCCGCGGTCGCGCGAGGACGTGGTCGAACACGTCGGTCCCGTCGCTGTCGAGCGAATCGGTTCCGTCCCCGTCGGCGCTGCCGGTGCGGGCGAGCGCGCTCCACGCGCCCACGGCGAGGACGAGCACGGGCAGCGGGAGCGTCGCGAGGACGAGGGGTTCGACGCTCGCGGGCGCGACGTCGACGGTGACGGCGAGCGCGAGCGCGCCGGTGAGCGCCCACCACGCGCCGCCGACGGCGGCGACGACCGCGGCGCGGCGCGTCCACTTCGCGTAATCCATGACGCGGCCGGCGACCGCGCGAACCGCGAGCGCGCTCGCGACGAGGAGCGTCGCCGCGGTCGCGACGACGAACGCGAGCGCGACGTACAGAATCGGGGATTCGGCGCGCGCTGGCGTCCCGGGGTCGACGAGCGGGAGGACGACGAAGAACCCGAACACGACCGCGGCGAGCGAGAGCCCGACGGCGAGCCCGCGCTTGGCGTGGTCGACGACGCCGAGCGCGTCGACGAGGCCTGCGACCGGCGCGCGGTCCGGGCGGTCGTCGACCGCGCCCGTCCCACCGTCCCTCGCGGCGGACTCCTCGGCGTCCGACGACGACGTCGACGAAGCGTCTGGCACGCGCGACCGTAAGGCTGGCGCGCACAAAGCCCCGACGATTCCCGAGGCCGACCGCACCCGCTCGACGCACGCCACCCCGACAGCCCCCGGGCATCCGAACAATAAAGACGCGTCGTGCGTTCCGTTCCGGTAATGACGACGCTGGGCAGCGCGACGGCCGACCCGGGCGAGGTCGACACCGGGCGGTTGACCGTCGGCGAGACGCGAGACGGCAGCCCCATCGGGCTACCGGTCTGCGTCATCAACGGCGCCGACGACGGACGAACGCTCTACATGCAAGCGGCGAGCGACGGCGACGAACTCAACGGCGTCGGCGTCCTCCGCGAGGTCGTCCCCCGAGTGGACCCGAGCGAGCTCGCCGGCGAGATACACATCGTCGGGATCGTGAACTATCACGCGTTCCAGGTCGCGAAACACCGGAACCCCATCGACGACACGAAGATGAATCGCGCGTACCCCGGCGACACCGAGGGGTCCTCGAGCGAGCGCATCGCCGCGGCGACGTTCGACGTCGCTCGCGACGCGGACCTCGTGCTCGACCTCCACCAGGGGTCGACGAGTCGGATGATAAACGAAGCGCGCGTCCGGTGTGGGCGACGGCATCGCCTCCACCAGAAGTGCCTGGAGCTCGCGAAGGTGTTCGGCGCCGGGCACATCCTCGACCAGAAGGGCCCGGACGGCCAGCTGGCGCGCGCCGCGCCCGACGAGGGCGTCCCCACCATCGACCCCGAGCTCGGCGGGAGCGTCGGGTTCGACGAGGAATCGATCCAAATCGGGGTCGACGGCGTGTTCAACGTCCTCCACTACTACGACTTCATAGAGGGCGACGTCGAGCGGGCGACGCAGACGCGCGCGAAGAGCTTCGACCAGTACGGCTCGCCCGCGGGCGGCCTCGTCGACTTCCACGTCGACCTCGGCGCGGACGTCGCCAGGGGCGACCGCTTGTTCACCGTCACCGACCCGTTCGGGACGCGGAAGGCCGAAGTGACCGCCGACTCCGCGGGCGTGTTCTGGCGGACGCGACGCCTTCCGCAGGTCGCGTCCGGCGAGTACGTCTGCTCGGTCGGCACCGACATCGACTCCTACTAACATGGTACGCGACCTCACCTGTCCGAGCTGTAACGAGACGTACGACGCCGGCGCCGAGGAACCCTGGCGGTGCTCGTGCGGGCACGCCCTGAACCTCGTCGACCAGCCGGTCCCCGGCGGCGACCCCCTCCCGGTCTCGCAACTCGACACGCGACGGGGCCTGTGGACGTTCCACGAGTTCCTCCCCGTCGAGCGTCGCGTGAGCTTCGACGAGGGGTTCACGCCGCTCGTCGACGCGCCCGACTGGGGCGCCGACTTCAAACTCGAGTACCTGTTCCCCTCCGGGTCGTTCAAGGACCGCGGCGCGACGACGACGCTGTCGCGCGCGGTCGACCTCGGCGTCGACAAGGTCGTCGAGGACTCCTCCGGGAACGCGGGTGCGGCCATCGCGACGTACGCCGCTCGCGCCGGCATCGAGGCGGACATCTACGTGCCGGCGGACGTCAAGCAGTCGAAGCTGATGGCGATCCAGCGCGCCGGCGCGCGCCCCGTTCGCGTCGAAGGCTCCCGCGAGGACGTCACCGCGGCCGCGATAGACGCGGTCGAGAACGGTGAGGGCTGGTACGCGAGTCACGCGTGGAACCCGGCGTTCTACGCGGGGACGATGACGTTCGCGCTCGAGCTCGTCGCGCAACGCGACTGGGAGGCACCGGACGCGGTCGTCCTCCCCTGCGGGCACGGGACGCTCCTCCTCGGCGCGTACCGCGGGTTCGACGTCCTCGCGAAGGCGGGCATCATCGACGACGTACCGCCGCTGTTCGCCGCACAGGCCGCGGGGTACGCGCCCGTCGTGGAGGCCCGCCACGGCGAACTCGGAACGACCGAAGTGCACGCGGACGACGAACCCGAAGCGCCGAACGAGATCGCGGACGGCATCCAGATCCGCGAACCGGCTCGCATGGACGAGATACAGCACGCCATCGAGTCCTCCGGCGGTGACGCCATCGCACTCGGCGAGAACATCGTCGAGAACACGCTCGACGACCTCCACCGCGACGGCTTCTACGTCGAACCGACGTGCGCCGTCGCACCCGCCGCCCTCCGGAAACTCCAGGACGCGGACGTCCTCCACGCGGAGCACGACGTCGTCGTCCCGCTCACCGGCAGCGGCCTGAAGACGCTCTGAATCGCGGCCGAACTCCTCTCCCCCCATCGATGACCACCTACGAAGCGACGTACTGTCCGCGCTGTGGCACCGAACTCGGAACGACGCACGTCGACGGCCGCGACCGCCAGTACTGCGCGTCCTGCGACCGCGTCGAGTGGCGCAACCCCGTGCCGTGCGCGGGCGTCGCCGTCGTCGACCCCGAGCGCGGCGCACTCCTCACGCGTCGCGACGTGGAACCCGGCGTCGGCAAGTGGACGCTCGCCGGCGGCCACATGGAGGTCGAGGAGTCCCCCGAGCGCGCGGCCGCCCGGGAACTCGCGGAGGAGACGAACGTCCGCGTCGACCCCGAGGACCTCGACCTGCTGGACGCGTACACGCTAACGCGAGGGGACGGGAAGTACGTCGTCTCCATGGGATACGTCGTTCACGCGCGCCACGCGACGGGCACGCCCGAACCCGGCCCCGAAGTACAGACGGTCGGCTGGTTCACGCCGGACGAGTTCGCCGCCAGCGACCACCGATACCTCGAACCGCACGACCAGCGCTTCGAGCGCGCCTGGACGCACGTCACCGAGGACTGACCGAGCACACCCCGTGTCGCGTCCGAGCGTTCAAATAGGATGCCGCGGCGACCGCCCACGATGCACTGACGAGTCGGTCGCGTCGCCCGAGACGGGAGCGTGAACCAGCGACGCGACCCCCCGCCGCGGTTCGCCTGCTCGCCCCACAGGGACGCGAGTGACGACGCCGTCGGGACGCGACCGCACACCTAGCGCTCGGGGTGCGTGGACGCGTCGAATCCGCCCCTGACGAGTGGCTTCGCCAGATGGCGGCGCGCGCACGGCGGCACCTCGTACCAACCGGGTTCGAGGTCGCGTTCGAGGGGCGCCTCGACCTTCCCGGGCGCGCTCGTCACACAGTCCCGACAGCGATAGCCCTGGTCGCGGCCCGCGGACTTCATCGACCGCCCGCAGTCTGGACAGTCGGGCGTCGCCAGTTCCGTCTCCACGCGCTCGCGGAGCGCGAACTTCTCCAGTTTCAGCGTCCCATCGCTGACCTCGCCGCAGACCGTGACGCGGTCCCCAGGGACGAGCGACCGGACGCGGTCCCGGAAGTGCTTCGTCGGCTCGAACGCCGCCGCCTCGCGCACGACCGACTCGTCGTCGGCCGCGTCCACGGCCGGGATCGCGGTCGCGTCACCGCCCGGACCGACGACCGCGTCCCCGCCCGCGAGTCCGACGAAGACGTGCCCGCCGCGGCGCGTCTCCGGGGTGGTCGCGACGACGGCGTCGACGCGGTACGCGCGGTCGTCGCCGAGGTCGGCGAGCGACGCCCCCGTCCGGAGGTGCGCGTCCGTCCCCTGGTTCGTGACGAACGTCTCCCGCGACCGGACGGACTCCGTCCCGTCAGCGCCGACGGTGTCGTCGACCACGCGACGACACGCCTCGGGGTCGTCGCCGCGGACCGCGAGCAGGATGGGACACGGCGTCCGTGGAACGCACACGAGGTCGCCAGTCTCGCGGTCGACGGTATCCCACGCGCCGGGGTACGCGTCGTCTGCCGCGTCGAAGAGGGCGTCTGCGTCCACGTCGCGGTCTGTCCCCCAGCGCTCGCGCTCGCGGTACGCGATGTGTTCAGTCGTCCAGTCCTCGAACGCTCGCCACGCGCCGACCGCCGCGAGCGCGCCGACGACACCGCGCCCGTCGCCCCAGGACTCGACCGCGAACCCGCACTCCGAAGCCAGCTCGCGAGCGTCCGCGAGGTCGTGGAGCTCGTGGACCGCGTCCGCCGCGAACGCCGCGACCGCGTCCGGAATCGCGTCGGGGTCTCCGGGATCACCGGCGGCGACGACGAGTCCCGGGTTCGTCTCCGGCGCGTCGACCTGCGCGCAGTCGTCCACGACCTCGCTCGCGACGCCGCGAACGACCGCGACCGGCGCGTCGGTATGCACCGCGAGCGCCGCGTTCCCTCGCGTCTTGTGTTTGACCGCCGGATTCAGGCGGGCGAGCACGACGCGGTCGACGTCGTGGCCGCGGTCGCGGAGCGCGGTCGCTATCGAGTGCGCGACGAACGTCGTGCACATCCCGGTGACTCGCGAATCCGTGTCGTCGACGCCAACGACCGTCATCGCCAGACCGTACGGCCTCGCGCCGACAAACCCGTTTCGGGCCGCGTGCGTCCCCCGTCGAGCGGCTCGCGTCCCGCACCACGATACTATTTAAGTGGTTCGCCGGGTGAATCGGTGAATCGCCCGACTGGACGCGTCTGGCCGCGTCACAACGCATATATGGCATCGCCAGCTTACGTGTGGGTATGTCCCGGGAGGCACTACTGGGGAACATCACCGCGATGCTCGGCGACGCCGGCTTCGTCGTGAGCGACCGGTGCGCGGTCCGCCCCAAGAGCTTCGACCTGGTCGCCCGCCGCGGCGAGGAGATCCTCCTGGTGAAGGTGCTCGCGAACGTGGACGCGCTGGACGCCGCGACGGGCGCGGAACTGCGTCGCCTCGGCACGTACCTGGACGCGACGCCGATCGTCGTCGGCCTGCGGACGCGCGACGAGGATCTGAAGCCGGACGTGACGTACTTCCGGCACGGCGTCCCCGTCATCTCGCCGGATACCGCCGTCCAGTTGTTCGTCGACGGCATCCCGCCGCTCATCTACGCCGCACCGGGCGGGTTGTACGTGACGCTGGACGGTGACTTGCTCGCGGACGAACGCCAGGAGGCGGAGATGAGTCTCGGACAGCTCGCGAAGGAACTCGGCGTGTCCCGGCGCACCGTCTCGAAGTACGAGGACGGCATGAACGCGAGCGTGGAGATCGCGCAGCGACTGGAGGAGTTGTTCGACGCGCCGTTGACGGCGCCGGTGGACGTGATGGACGGCGCCGAGGAGGTCCGCGAGGCGGACCCGATGCCGGAGGACCCGGAAGCGGACCCCGACGATGCACCGGTCGTCGCGGTCCTGCGTCGCGCCGGATTCAGCGTGCATCCGACGCTCCGTGCACCGTTCAAGGCGGTGAGCGAGGACGAGGAAGGCAGGGGTCGTGGCGACGCGGAGTCGACGGTCCTCACCGGTCACAGCGAGTTCAATCGAACCGCGGAGAAGCGCGCTCGCATCATGGCCTCGATCGGGAACGTGACGCGGACGCGCTCGGTGTACTTCGTCGACCGGTCCAAGCGCGAGAGCGTCGACGGCACCGCCATCATCGAGATGGACGAGGTCGAGGACGTCGACGACGCGGAGACGCTCCGGGACATCATCCGGGAGCGCTCCGACGTCGAAGAACCCGCCTGATTCACGCCGTCTGAAGCGGTTTCGGCGTCTCTCAGAGGCGCCTCCGACGGCTCTCGTTGTTTGATTCAGAAACGCGGTCGAGAGCGGTCGCTCTCGTGCGAATCGGTTCGTGGAGAACGCGGGAATCGACGGGTCAGGCGGCGGCGTCGCCGTAGGTCTTCTCGAGGTACGCGACGATGTCGTCGGATTCCGGCATCCCCTCGACGTCGTGTTCGGTGTCGACGAGCACGGGGACGCCCGTCTGGCCGCTGACGGCTTTCACTTCGTCGCGTCTCGCGTGCGAGCTCGGCACCTCGTGGGATTCGTACTCGAGTCCGAGTTCGTCGAGTTTCGACTTCACCTTCGCGCAGTACGGACAGCCCGGGAGTTCGTAGAGTTCGAGTGTCATCGGTCGAGGGGACGCGTTCCGTGGACAAGAGGACCGTGGTCGCGTGCACGCGTCGTGCAGGAGCGAGCGGTTCGCGGTCAGCTCGTGAGACGCTGCCGGGCGCTGGCGAGGCGCGCGCGCTGCCAGTACGCGAGTTCGCCGACGGTCCACGCGACCGCGAGGATGGCGGCGACGACGAGGCCGACGAACGCCCACGGGTCGAGCCACACCGGTCGTACCCACTCGGAGATGACGTCCCACTGGTCGGCGAACCCGTTCGCGGCGCCGCCGACGACGGGGAGTTCACCGAACGTTCCCGACACCCAGTCCGAGAAGCTCATGGACTCGCCGGTGCCGGGGACGAGGCCCGCGCTCCCCGACAGCCGGTACGACCCGCTCGCACCCATGTCGCGGATGGTGGGGCGCGACGCGTTCATCGCTTCGTCACCGTACACTTCGCGCTCCACGTCGTACGGCGCCCACGGCGCGAGCGTCTCCCAGACGATCTCGCCGGACGGCGTCACCTCGACGACGCGATGGTTCTGCGTGTCGACGACGAGCGTGTTCCCGTTCGGGAGGCGGTCGGCGTCTCGCGGCCAGTCGAACTGGCCGTTCCCGACCTCCCACACCTGATTCCAGTCGCACGTCCCGTTCGCGTACCGGGATTCGCACGCGTACTCGACGACGCGGTCGTTCTCGGAGTCCGCGACGAGGACGGTGGGGGTGCCGTTCTCGCTCTCGAGGTACGTCGGGTTGTGCTGTTCGTCCATGATCTCGTGGTTCCCGTCGGCCCCGAGGCGCATCGTGACGTTCTTCGTCGACTTGTTCACGACGATGACCTGGTCGAAGTTCCGCGGGGAGAGCATGTACTCGCCGGGCGCGATCTTGTCGATGTCGTTGACGTGCGACCAGTCGCCGGTGTTCGAGATTCCCTGGTCGGTGCTCGCGGGGTAGTGGTCGGCGAAGTCCCACTCCCACGTGCGTTCGTCGGTCGTGAGGTTGTAGATGAACGCGCCCTCGTCGCTCGTCGACCCCTCGCTCGCGCGGAGGTGCGCGACGAGGAGCTGGTCGCCGTTGATGAGGTCGACGTCGTGCGTGTCCGTGATGTTCAGGGTCTCGGACCAGACGCGCTCTCTGGTCTGCGGGTCGAGCTCGTAGACGAGCGTCTTCCCGGGTTTGGTGTTGACGGCGAGGAGGTTGCCGTTCGGGAGCGGGTCGACGTCGTAGAACCACGAGACGCTCTCGCCGCCGTCGTACACCCACTTCGTGCTGGCGCGTTCGTCGAACGCGACGAGTCGCGCGGGCTTCTTCTTGTTGCCTTCGCCGTCGAAGTGGAACCCTTGCACGGCGACGTACGTGGTGCCGTTCGCTTCGTTTTCGACGGTTCCGGCCTCGAGTTCGGGGGGCTCGTAGTTCGCGCTCGTGACGCCGGCGCCGACGACGAGCGCGAGGACGACGACGGCGAGGAGCGCCCTGAGCTTGTGGCGGCGTGGCGCGTCCACGAGAGCGGAGCGGGCGGACATTAGGCGTAGGAAACGGTACGGTCGGTATAAGCCTCGTGGTATGCGGTGACTGTGGCGCGAAAAGCGGGTCTTCCGGCGGTGTCTAGGCGAGCGTGTTCGTGCGGACGACGTAGTAGATGACGACCGCAGCGGCGAGTGCCCACTGGCCGACCTGGACGTCCTCGAACTCGCCTTGCGCGGTCTTGACGAGCGGGTAGGACAGCAGGCCGGCGGCGATGCCGGTGGCGATGGAGTGCGTGAGCGGCATGAGCGTGATGGTGAGTGCGCCGGGGATGGCGTGGGCGTTGTCGTCCCACGCGATGTCGGTGACGTTCCGGAGCATGAACACGGCGACGACGAGGAGTGCGACGTACGGCGCGTACGCGGGGAGGAGGCCGAGCAGTGGGATGAACGGGAGCGTGAGGAGGAAGAGGCCGGCGACGACGAGCGTCGTGAACCCGGTGCGGCCGCCTTCCTCGATACCGGTGGAGGATTCGATGAACGTCGTGACCGTCGAGGTGCCGAGGATGCCGCCGACGGTGGTACCGATGGCGTCGGCCATGAGCGGTTCGTCCATGTCGGGGACTTCGCCGTCCTCGTCTGTCATGTCGGCCGCGCGGGAGAGGCCGACGAGCGTGCCGGCGGTGTCGAAGAAGTCGACGAAGAAGAACGTGAACAGGACCATCGCGAACGTGAGGCCGGTGACGTCACCGAAGCCCTCGAGGAACGCGCCGGCGAGCGGCGTGATGTCGTAGGATGCGGCGTCGAACGCGAGCGCGTCGTTCACGATACCGATGACGTCGCTCGGTGCGAGTGCTTGCGGCTGGAGGTCGTAGGTGTCGCCGACTTCGTTGGCTGCGGCTTCGAGGCCGACAGCTGCCGCGATGTAGCCGAGCGCGCTCGTGCCGAGGACGCCGATGACGATGGACCCGCGCGTGCCGCGGGCGTAGAGGACGAACGTGAGGAGGATGCCGAGGATGGAGACGACGGCGACGGGGTCCTGGGCGAGGATTGGGTTGAACGAGAGGATGTCGCTCGTGTCGAACGCGGTGATGCGCATGAACTGGAGGCCGATGATGGCGAGGAACAGCCCGATGCCGGGGCCGACGCCGGCTTTGACGGGTTCGGGGAAGAGGTTGATGACGTACTCGCGGGCGCCGATGGCGGTGAGTGCGATGAAGAGGACGCCTTCGAGGAAGACGGCGGCGAGCGCGGTCTGCCACGTGATGCCGAGTTGTGGGGAGAGGACGACGCTGACGAAGAACGCGTTGAGGCCCATGCCGGAGGCGAGCCCGAACGGGAGGTTCGCGTAGAGCCCCATGACGAGCATCGCGGCGACCGCGGAGAGGATGGTGGTGACGGCGAGGAGCTGGACGGCCATCCCGTCGGCGACGCCGAGTTTCGCGTCGGTGATCGCGATGTTGAGGATGAACGGGTTGACGACGATGATGTAGCTCATCGTGAGGAACGTCGTCAGGCCCGCGAGCAGTTCGGTCGAGTAGTCTGTGCCGTGGTCGTCGAAGCCGAAGAACGCGGCGACGCTATCACCCAGAGCCATGATTCACGTTCGACCAACTCAAGACCACCATCGTAAATACTTTCGATTGGAATGCGGATTTTCTATACACGAATATGGATAGAAAACGGGTTTGGACAGATTACGGTCCGAGACGTGTCTGAGGAATCTGAAGTATCAGCAGCGGTCGCTCGCTCCCCGTTGGGGAGTCGACTCGCGCACCGCTCGCTGTCCGGAGTCAGTCCACGCGCCTGCTTCCGGTGGCGGTGACGTCGACGCCGGGACTGTAGTAGTGCGGGCCCTCGCGGTCGGGGTCGGGGAACCCGTTCGCCTCGAACACCTGGTTCTCGCGGACGTCGACGTCGACGGTCGCGAGCGGCCAGCGCGGGTGCTCGATGCCCGCCGAGCGGAGGTCGCCGCCGGGCGTCTCGGTGTAGTACCGGTAGCGTTCGGTGAGGAACTCCGCGAGCGTCCCGGGCCGTGCGTCCAGCGGGTCGTCGGGGTCGCCGCCGAGGCCCGCTTCGGGCTCGCTCGTCGGCCGGTACGTCGCGTCGAAGTTCGCGGGGCGAGTCCCCGGGTGCGTACGACGTGACGTGAAGTGAACGCCGCCCGCTCCGTCCTCGTCCAGCGAGATGTCCGCGCGGTAGTACGGGAGGTGATGGAAGACCCGTGCGGCGGCGACGCCGAGGTCGCCGTCCGCGTCGAGACTGTAGAAGTAGACGCCGGGCGCACCGCCGCCGTCCGCGTCCGTCCGCCGGACGTACGTCCGCAGGTTCAGTTCGGGGAGCGCGAACCCGAGCCCGCGCGGGAGGCCCTTCGGGCGGACCGCGACGTTCGTGAACGGCACCACCGACAGCCACGCGTCGCCGTCGTACGTGTCCACGGCGAGCGCGTCCGGGAGGCGCTCGTCGACGACGGACGGCTCCACCGGATAGTTCAGGAACGCGAGGTTCAGCCACCCCATCGCGACCGGCAGGTCGGGGAACATACGCGACGATAGGGCCCCCAGGCCCGTAAGGAGGCCGCTCACCGAATCCGACGCGCTCGGGAGTCCATCCCTCGCCCGGACGATTCTTTATACGTGGTCCCGCCGAAATCCCTGCCAGATGGACGTCGCCGACCTTCCACTGGACGACGAGTTCGTCGCGCACTTCGAGTCCCAGGGCGTCGAGGAGCTGTACCCGACGCAGGTCGCGGCCGTCGAAGCGGGCGTCTGCAACGGCGAGCGCGTGCTCGCGGCGATCCCGACGGCGAGCGGGAAGACGCTCGTCGCGGAACTCGCGATGCTGACCGCGGACGGCCCCGCGCTCTACGTGGTGCCGCTACGGGCGCTCGCGAGCGAGAAGTTCGACGAGTTCGACGCGCTCCCCGGGGTGAGCGTCGGGATGGCGACCGGCGACTTCGACGCGACCGACGAGGACCTCGCCGAGCACGACGTCGTCGTGGCGACGAGCGAGAAGGTCGATTCCGCGATCCGGAACGGCGCGAGCTGGGTCGAAGCGCTGTCGTGCGTCGTCGTCGACGAGATACACCTCCTGGACGCCGAGGGCAGGGGGCCGACGCTCGAGGTCACCATCGCGAAGCTCCGCCGGTTGACGCCGGACGTCCAGCTCGTCGGGCTGTCCGCGACCGTGGGGAACGCTCGCGCGATCGCGGACTGGCTGGACGCCGAACTGGTCGCGTCGGACTGGCGGCCCGTGGACCTGAAGACGGGCGTGTACGCCGACGACGCGATGCAGTTCTCCGACGGCGAGGTCCGGCGGGTGCCGGCGGGCGAGCAGGGGGCGGCGCGCGCGCTCGCGTCGGACGTCGTCGAGGGCGAGGACGGCCAGTGCCTCGTGTTCGTGAACTCGCGCCGCGGCGCGCAGGACCTCGCTCTGACGCTCGTCGACGAGTTCTACGCGACGCCCGCGGACGTCGCCGAAGAACTGCAGTCGACGGCGCGGACCGCGACGGGCGTGGAGCTCGCGCGCTGTGCGGCGCACGGCGTCGCGTTCCACCACGCTGGGCTGGCGAGCGAGCAGCGCAGGGTGGTCGAGCGCGCGTTCCGCGACCGCGAGCTGAAGGTCATCGTCGCGACGCCGACCCTGGCGGCGGGCGTGAACGTCCCCGCCCGACGGGTGGTCGTCCGCGACCACGAGCGCTGGAACGGCAGCGAGATGGAGCCGCTGTCGGTGCTGGAGGTCCACCAGATGTTCGGGCGCGCCGGTCGTCCGCACCTCGACCCCTACGGTGAGGCGGTCGTGGTCGCGGAGAGCCACGAGGTCGACGACGTCCGCGAACGGTACGTCGAGGCCGAGCCCGAGCCGGTGCGCTCGAAGCTCCGGAGCCAGCGCGCGCTCCGCACGCACGTCCTCGCGAGCGTCGCCAGCGGGTTCGCGGACTCGCGAGCGGCCATCCTGGAACTCCTCGACGAGACGTTCTACGCGCACCAGCGCCGCGAGGGCGGCGGCGTCGACGGTGAGGACGCCAACGACGACGTGGACGCGACGAGCGACGACGGCGGCGAGGAGGAGACCGCTGACGACGGCGACGATGGCGGTATCGACGACGTCGTCGACGAGGTGTTGACGTACCTGGACGCGGTCGGGATGCTGGCGCGCGACGGCCAGTCGGTGCGTGCGACGCCGCTCGGCGACCTCGTGTCGCGCGTGTACGTCGACCCCGTGACGGGCGCGAGCGTCGTCGAGGCATTGGAGCGCGCGTCGACGCTCCCGCACGTCACCGCGCTCACGGTGCTCGAACTCGTCTGTGATACGCGAGACATGCCGACGGTGTACGTCCGCGACGACGAGGCCGGACAGGTGAGCGACGCGGCGATGCGGCGACGCGACGAACTCGCGCGGGACGTCATGGACTTCGACGGCGACTACCAGGCGTGGCTGGACTCGCTGAAGACCGCACTCCTCCTGGAGGACGTCTCGGAGGGGATGGACGTGGAGCAGCTCAGCGAGCAGTACGGCGTCGAACCCGGTGACGTCCGGCGGTCCGTCGAGCGAGCGGAGTGGCTGCTGACCGCGACGGAGTCCCTCACCGAGCACGTCGACGCCGATCTCTCCGCGGTCGCGGCGGTCATCAGGGAGACGCGCGACGACCTCGTCGCCGTCGACGTCTGAGCGTCGCTCCGGTCGGCTCGCGCGGGCGAGCGCGGTCCTGTCCCGCGACCGCGGTCGCTCAGAACTGCGTGAGTGCGCCGACGGGCGCGTCGGTGTGCTCGCGGGCGCGGTCGACGCCGTCGTCGCCGACGGCGATGAGCGCGAACACGCCGACGACGTCCGCGCCGGCGGTGTGTGCGATGTCCAGCAGGAGTTCCTGGGTCTCGCCGCTCCGGATGAGGTCGTCGACGACGAGTACGCTGTCGCCGTCGTCGAGCGCGCGCTCGGGGAGGTAGTACGTCAGTTCGATGCCGGACTGGAGGCGCTGGCGGGCTTCGACGAACTCCTCGACCGCGGTCTCCTTCGTCTTCTTCGCGTACGCACAGCGGGCGCCGAAGTAGCTCGCCATCGCCGCGGCGAGCGTGATACCGTCCGTGGCGGCCGTGAGGACGACGTCGGGCGCTTCGAAGTCGAACGCGTCGGCGGCGACGGGCGCGGCGAGGTCCAGGAAGGACTGGTCGAAGACGGCTGCGGAGTTGTCGACGTACCCCTCGTCGTCGACGCGCACGCGCTCCTCGAGTTCGGCGGCGAGTTCGTCGCGGCCAACCCCTTCGACGACCTCGCGGGCGCGGTCGGCGCTCGGGAGGACGTGCCCGTTCACGTACCGGTTCAGGTCGCCGGCGGGCAGGTCGGTGAGGGCCGCCAGTTCGTCGTAGGTGCGGGTCTCCTTGAGCATGCGGAGGACGGAGACCGCGCGAAGCTGCAAGGCGGCCTTCTCTGCTCGATTCATGGCGGATATGCGCGGTTGCACAACTATGAATACATCGAATCGGAGAGCGAGGGCTGTGCGCACGTCCGTGCACGCTCGGCGGGTGGTGAGCGACACGGCGACGGCGCGACCCAGTCGAGGACGAGCGCGACGGCGGCGACGATGGCGACGGCGCGACTCAGTCGAGGACGAGCGCGAGGACGAGCGCGACGGCGGCGACGATGGCGACGCCGGCGACGACGGGCGTGCCGCCGGCGCCTGCGAGGAACGCGGCGGCGGCGACCGCGAGCCCGAGCGCGCCGACGAGCGTCGCGTCCCGGACGTGTGCGAGCGCCACCCCGCGGTCCGTCGCCGTGCCGACCTGAGCGTCGACCGCGAGCGCGTACGACGCCCCGTCCCAGGCGACGAGCGCACCCCACGCACCCAGTGCCGTCGCGACCGGCGCCGCCCCGCCGAGTCCGGCGAGCACGGCCCCGGCGGCGAGCGCGACGCTCCCGGCTCGAACCAGCGGTCCCCGTCCCCGGCGCGCGCCAGCGGCCAGCGCCAGCGCGCCGCCGCCCGCCGCCGCCGTCGCGAGCCACGACGCCGGAGCAGTTGCGGCGAACGCAACCACCGCAGCGAGGGCCGCCGCGACGAACCCCGGGTTCGTCGCTCCGAGCCCATCGGACTCGCCCGAGGGCGCGACCGCTCGCCCCTCGGCGCCCCCGGTCGACCCGTCGCGGTCGGTCATCGGCCGTCACCCCAGACGGTCGTCCGCGAGAGCGCGACGCCGAGCGGTTCGTCCCACGCCCAGTCGACGACGCGGACGCCCGACCCGCGGAGGCCAGTGACGCGGAGGCGGCGGCCGACGCGCGCGAGGCGATGACTGGGCGTTCGCGCGAGCGTCGGGTCCGGACTCAGGACGGTCACCGCGCGCCCGCCGGCCTCGAACCGGCGCGCGATGGTCGCGGCGCGGTCGTCACAGAGCGGCGTCAGGAAGAACACCTGCGCGCCGTCCGGGATGCGACGGCGCAGGCGGTCGACGGACTGCGTGACGCGGAGGTTCCGCGCCGCCGGCACCGGAGACAGCGCGGGGTTCGTCGCGAGGAGGTCGCGGACGCGCTCGCGGTGCCCGCGACCCGACCCCGGCGGGAGCCAGCACTCGCTCGTCGACACCGCCGCGACGCCGACGCGGTTCCCGCTCGCGACGAGCGCGTCGTACAGCGACCCCGCCGCGTCCACCGCACGGTCGAGCGCGTGCGGTCCACCCGCGTCCGGGGCGACGTAGCCCGCGGCGCGGCCGTCGACGACGAGGACGATGGACGCGGCGCGTTCCTCGCGGAACTCGACCGTCGAGAGCGCGCCCGTTCGCGCGAACCGGTTCCAGTCCACCCTGGAGAGCGGGTCGCCGCGGCGGTACTCGCGCGTCCCGAAGAACTCCAGGCCCGACCCGCCCTCGTCGGTGTCGACGTTCCCCGCGTACCGCGTCGTGTGCTCGCGAAGCGGCACGTCCCGGGTCGCGTCGCCGAGCGGCGGAACGCATTCGAGTTCGTCGGGCGCATGCACGACGTGGCGCTCCTCGATTGCACCGGCACGGTCGGTGACGACCGCGAGCGCGCCCTCGTACGCGTGCACGCCGCGACGTGCCTCGACGACGTACTCGAAGGAGGTGGCGTCGCCGGACGCGAGCGAGCAGTGCGCGCGCGCCGACCCGTCGACGACCGAGAGCGCCGCCGGGACGCCGTCGACGACCCGGCACTCGCGGAGGGCGTCGTCGCCGACGTTCTCCACGGTCACCGCGACGCGCACGCGCTCGCCGGGGTCGGGGTCGGTCGTCGAGAGCGACCGCGACACCGCGAGGTCGACGCTCGGGGCGCTCGCAGCACCGCCCCAGGCTACGTACGCGGCGGCGACCGCGCCCGCGAACGCCGTCGCCGGCGACCCCGCGAACGTCCCGACGCCGAGCGCGACCAGCGCGAACGCGCCAGCGCCACGGTATCGGCCGGTTCGAGCGCGCTCCCGACGCACCGTCCCCGCGTCTTCGCCCACGGAGGCGTCCTCCCCGCCGTCGCCATCGGACGCCTCACCGCCGCCGTCAGCGGCGCTCGCGGGCAGCGAGACCGTGTGCGGGACTGCACCCAACCCGGCTGCGGGCGGGAACCACGACGACGACGGCGCGTCACCGTCGCCGTGGATGCCGGCGCGTTCGGCCACCGCGTCCGCCGCGGCCCGCGCCGCGACCACCACCGGCCGGTCACCGCCGACGCCGAGCGCGTCCCGGACGCGCTCCGCGACCGACGACTCCGGGAGCGACCACTCGCTCGCGAGGTACCGCGCAGCGACGGCGTCCTCCGTCCACGAGCCGTCGTCGACGCGCTCGCGCGCCACCGACCCCGGGACGCCCTCGCGAACGGAGACGACCGCCGTCGCCGCCCGCCGGAGCGCGTCCCGCACACCGCGCGGCGTCAACTCGACGTGCGCGCGTCCGACCAGCGAACCGAGCGCGACGTTCAGGCGCGCCCCCGGCGGGTCGCTCGCGACCGGCGACTCCACCGCCGGGAGCGGTCCGAGTCGGTCACCGCCACCGGCGTACGCGACCCACGCCGCCGCCACCACCGCCACCGCCGCCGCGACCGGACCGAGCACGCTCCCAGCAGTCGACTCGCCGACGGTCGCCGCGACCGCCCCCGCCAGCGCGAACGCGCCGACGCCGACCGCGACCAGCCACCGCCTCACGGCGCCTCCCCCCGCTCCTCGTTCCCGTCGTCGCGCGCGGCACCGGCAGCATCCATCTCGTCGCGCGCGGCACCGGCGGCGTCCGCCTCGTCGACAGTGGATTCGTCCGCGCCGTACTCGGCCTCGATGCGTTTGAGCGCCGCGATCGCGCGCTCGGCGCGTTCGCCGGTCGGGTCGCGGTCGCCGTAGCGGACCGCCTCGAACAGCGCGGTGAGTTCCCCGACCGCGTCCGGGTCGACGCCCGCGGCCGTCGCCGCCGTCGCGAACTCCCGAGGCGTCGACGTCGCCGGTCGCGAGACCGGGAGCACCGCCGCGAGTTCCCGCCACGCACGTACCACGTCGTTCTGCGGCGACGACCCCGCGTCGTCGAGGTACGCCGCTGCCCGGCCCGCCGCCGACCCCAGCGCCGTCCCGTCGACGACGTCAGTTCCCGCGTCGTCGGGTTCGTCCTCGGCCGACGCGGCCGCTTCGTCCGCCACGCGCTCGCCACCGTCGTCGCCGCGCAGTCGTCGCACCACGAGCCACCCGCCGACGAGGAGCGCGAGCACCACGAGCACCGCCAGGACCACGCCCGGTCCCGGCCCACCCGTCGCAGGCAGGCTCTCGGGCGACCCCTGCACGAGCGGACCACCGACACCGTCCGGGCCACCTGGCCCCTCGCCGTCCTCGAACACGCGCACCGCCACGAGCAGCACGCCCGCCACGACGACCGCCACCGCGAGCACCAGCGCGACGAACCGCCGCCGCAACCGCTCCCCGCCACCGCCGCCCGACCGCAGTCGCTCCACGAGCAACCACGCCCCACCCGCGACCAGCGCCACGAGCACCACCAGCCAGAGCACGCCACCGAGCGCCACCCCACCACCACCGCCCGCACCCGCCCCGAACGTCACACTCCCACCCCCAGCAGGTGCTGTCGACGGCGACACCGCGCCCGCCGCGAGCGCCACCGACGCCACCGCCAACGCACCCACGACCACCCCACGTCGCTCCATCACGCCCCGCTACGCCCGCCGCACACGAAAAGGCTTCAACTCGACACACCCGCGTCCGCCCCCGAACCCATCCCACCAGATGCCGGGCGTCGCACGGCAACCGCTCGTCGACCCCGAAATACACGAGAAACGAACTGCGACGACGCGAGCGCTCAGTCCGCGAGGAAGTCCGGGTTCAAGCGCTTCTCGCCGTTCTCCGCCTGGAGGTGCGCGAGGAACGCGTCGCGCTCCACGTCGTACTCCTGACGCTCCTTCCGGTCGCGCACCGAGATGTTGCCGTCCGCTTCCTCGTCGTCACCGACGATGATCTGGTACGGCACGCGGTCGTCGTGCGCCTGCCGGATCTTCCGCTCCAGCGTCGCGTCGCGCGTCGACACCTCCACGCGGAACTCGTCGAACTGCTCGGCGACCTCGTACGCGTACTCGAGGTTGTCGTCCGAGATCGGGAGAACGCGCACCTGCTCGGGCGCCAGCCAGAACGGGAACTTGCCCTCGAAGTGCTCGATGAGCACCATGAAGAACCGCTCGTAGCTCCCGTAGATACCGCGATGGATGACGACCGGGCGATGCTCCTCGTTGTCCTCACCGACGTACGAGAGGTCGAAGCGCTCGGGCATGTTGAAGTCGAGCTGGACCGTCGGCCCGTCCCACTTTCGCCCGAGCGCATCTTCGAACGCGAAGTCGATCTTCGGCCCGTAGAACGCACCGTCGCCCTCCTCGATGACGTACTCGTCCTCGTGCTCCGAGAGGACGCGCTCGAGGATGGACTCCGCGCGCTCCCATATCTCGTCGCTCCCCATCGACTTCTCCGGGCGCGTCGCCAAGGCGACCTCGTAGTCCAGCTCGAACGTCTCCAGCACCACGTCGATCGCGTCCATGATCTGCTCGACCTCCTGCTCGATCTGGTCCGGCCGCACGAACAGGTGCCCGTCGTCGATCGTGAACGACCACACGCGAGAGAGCCCCGACAGCTCCCCGCGCTGCTCTTTGCGATACACCTTCCCGTCCTCCGCGTACCGCACGGGCAGCTCGCGGTAACTCCACGAGTGGTCCTGGAAGATGGCGGCGTGACCCGGACAGTTCATCGGCTTCAGACCGTACTCGTCGTCGCCGACGTGGAAGAGGAACATGTCGTCCTCGTAGTTGTCGTAGTGCCCGGACTGCTTCCAGAGGTCCGTCTTGAACACGTGCGGCGTCTCCACGTACTCGTAGCCAGCGTCGAGGTTCAGGTCCTCGATGAACGCCGACAGCTCCCGGAGCACCGTCTTCCCCGGCGGATGATACAACGGCAGGCCGGGACCCGTGACCTCCTGGATGGAGAACAGGTTCATGTCGCGCCCGATCTTCCGGTGGTCGCGACGCTCCGCCTCCGCCTTGCGCTCCAGGAACGCCTCGAGCTTGCTCTCCTTCTCGAACGCCGTCCCGTACACGCGCGTCAGCATCTCGTTGTCCTCGTCGCCCCGCCAGTACGCGGCGGCGATCTCGCGGAGGTCGAACGCCTCGACCTCGCCCGTCGACGCGACGTGCGGGCCCGCACAGAGGTCCTCGAACTCGCCCTGCGAGTAGAACGTCACCGTCTCGTCGTTCTCGGCGAGGTCCTCGAGGAGCTCGAGCTTGTACGGCTGGTCAGCCAACCGCTCCTCGGCCTCCGCGACCGAGACCTCCTCGCGCTCGATGTCGTAGTCCGACTCGACGATGGCCTCCATCTCCTCGACGATACCGGCGAGGTCGCCCTCGTCGAGGTCGACGTCGTCGAAGTCGTAGTAGAAGCCCTCGTCCGTCGGCGGCCCGATAGCGAGCTTCGCGTCCGGATACTCGCGGAGCACGGCCTGCGCGAGGACGTGCGCC
Organism: Halorubellus litoreus; assembly: GCF_037081675.1. GTDB lineage: Archaea > Halobacteriota > Halobacteria > Halobacteriales > Natrialbaceae > Halorubellus > Halorubellus litoreus. The sequence goes on from NZ_JAZAQL010000001.1 coordinate 917,919, forward strand.
GCCGAGTGTCGGAGCACCCGTCGGTACTCGTCGCTCCCGTCCGTGACGATCTCGATCTCCGCGCCGTCGTGCACGGGCGCTTCCTTCGCGACGAGGTCGCCGTCGACCTTGCCCGCGACCGTGTCTCGGCCGAGACCCGGCCCGATCTCGTACGCGACGTCCTCGACGGACGCGTCCGCGTCGACCGCAAGCTCCGTGCCGTCCGGGAGGACGACCGTTATCTGTGACTCTGATTCTGATTGTGACATTGTTGTGACTGGGAATCCACGAGCTGGTTGGTATCTGCGAACGCGGAGAACGGTAGGGTGGGGGAGTTAGCGGGCGAAAGCCCGGCGTGTAAAGCAGACACCTACCATCGTGCCTCAACGTATCCGCGGTGCCAGCAAAAGGGTTGCGATGCTTCTCGAAGCGTTCACACGGCCCGTTCACCGCCGAGAGCCCGCGAGACTGCGACGAACCGGCGTTCAGTCGTCGACGTGCGCGAGGAGTTCGTCGGCGGTGACGAGCGATTCCAGTTCGACGCCAGCGTCCGCGAGGTTCTCCGTCCCTCCTTCTTGCCGGTCGACGACGACGAGTGCACGGTTCACTTCGGCGCCCGCGTCCCGGAGCGCCTCCACCGCATCGACGGCGGACTGCCCGGTCGTCGCGATGTCCTCGACGACCACGACCTCCTCGCCGTCGTCGAGCCGGCCCTCGACGAGGTTCGCCGTCCCGTACTCCTTCTGTTTCTTCCGCGCGATGACGTACGGCACGTTCGCCTCGAGTGCGGTCGCCACCACGAGCGGCACCCCGCCGAGTGCGACGCCCGCGGGTGTCTCGCCGTCGAGACGCTCGGCGAACGCCTCGCCGATGAGTCGAAGCGGTTCGGGGTTCGTCTCGAACAGGTACTTGTCGACGTAGTACTCGCTCGTTCCACCGTGCGAGAGCTCGAACTCGCCGAACTGCACCGCGTCAGCCGCCACGAGCGCGTCGATGAGGTCGTCGTTCGTCATTGCGAGAACTCCCGCCACGAACCGGCATAAGCGAACTGGAATCCGCGCGTCCCCGACCAGCGAGCCGTCCCGACCGACGATTCAAGTACGAACCCGCGGCGACGACCTGCGTGACGTAACCACGGCCTCGTCGCGGCCGAGACGGGAGCGCGACCACCCGCACGAGGCACCAGCCTGGTCGCCTGTCAGCCCCACCACCAGACAGCGACGCGACTCGACGGCGGAAACAACGCGAGTCGCTCGGAGCCCGACCCCGAGACGGTTCACCAGGGTTCGTCCTTCAGTCCGAGCTGGTACGCGATCATGTTCGTCCCGACGTGCAGGAGCGGCGTCAGGACGACGACCACGGCGAGCACCGGGAGCGTGAACCACGTCCCGAACCACTCGGGCGCGACGAGCGCCGCGAGCGCGAGCGCCACCACGACGAAGTCCAGTTGGTCGACGAGCGGGAACGCCGCACCGCGCTCGCGACCCGTTCGTCGCTTCAAGAACGACGCCAGAACGTCGCCGAGCATCGCCCCGAACGCGAGCGCGACCGCCGCCGCGAGCGGGAACGTCGGAACTGCGACGTCGAGCGCGTCGCCGACCGTCGGCGCGACCGCCGACAGCACGAGCGCCACCAGCACGCCCGTCACCGTCCCACCGGCCGTCCCGCGCCACGTCTTCCCGTCGCCGAGCACGCGACGCCCACCCCACGTCCGCCCGCCATCGATCGGTGCACCACCACCGAAGAGGACGGCCGCGTTGTTCGGGACGTACGCCGGCAGCATCGCCCAGAACGCCACGACGACCGTCGCAACCAGGTTCATACTCGGGGGGATTCGGCCCGGGTTCTTAACGACCTGTGATTTCGCCGAGACGACCAGGGACGGCCGACGCCGCCGCATCGGTCTCTCCGGCGGCCTCGAGCGCGTCCCAGAGCGTCGCCGCGTTACTGGAGACGACCGGCAGCTCGAACTCTCGTTCGAGCGCCGGCAGGAGGTCGAACGTCGCGTAGTTCGTGCACGAGACGAACACGGCGTCGGCTCTCGGTTCGCGGACGCCACCGGAACCGAGCGCGTTCCGGACCTGTCGCGCGGCGTCCGTCGCCGAGAGCGCACCGATCGCGGCGTTCGACTCGATACCGCGGCCGTCCACGGTCGCGACCGAGATGCCTTCCGCGTCGAGGAACTCGACCTCGCGGTCGTTCAGGTCGTCGGTGTACGGCGTGACGAGCGCGACAGTGCTGGCGTCGAGCGCGGCGAGTGCACGCTTCACCGAGCGTGCGGTCGCGACCGCTGGCGCACCCGTGATGTCCGCGAGTTCGTCCTCGAGTTCCGCGTCGAACCCGGGGCCGTGCAGGAGGCTGCCGGTCGTGCACGCGTACGCGACGACGTCGACGTTCGCGTCCGCCAGGCGGTCGGCGGCGGCGCTCGCGTCGTCGGCCATCGCGTCGAGTTCGTCGACGGTCACGTTCTCGAGCGGCATCCGCGCGACGTGCAGGGAGACGTCGTCGACGTCGCGGAGTACGGTCGCGAACTCGCGTTCGACGGTCGTGTTCGACGACGGAACGACCACGCCGAGCTTCGTTCGGTCTGCCGGCACGGTCACACCTTCTCGTCCGCGCGGTCGGTCTCGCGCGCCTCGTCGTCGCGGTCGGCGGCGTCGCCGTGGCCACCGCCACCTGGCGTGCCGACGGTGACGGTCGTGCCGGCGGAGATATCCCGCGTCGTCTTCGCGGGGACCGACTCGTCGTCGATGCGGTTCTCGCCGGGCTGGCCGTCCTCGCCGCCGGCGACACCCTTGGGTGCGTGCCGCCGTCGTTCAGTGAGGAGGGACACGGTCGCGTCCGCCTCGACGGTCACGGAACGCACGATGCCGAGGCCGCCGCGGTGTTCGCCGTCCCCGCCACTGCCCTCGCGGAGCCCGTACCGTTCGACTCGCAGCGGGTACTCCGCTTCGAGCGCCTCGATGGGCGTGTTGAGCGTGTTCGTCATCCCGACGTGGACGCCGTCGGTGCCGTCGCCGGTCGGACGCCCGCCGGCGCCACCGCCGATGGTCTCGTAGTAACTGAAGCCGTCGGCGTCGCGGCTGCCGACGACGAGGTTGTTCATCGTCCCCTGGCCTTGCGCCGGGACGCGTTCGGGGGCGGCGTCGGCGAACGCGGCGAGGACGACGTCGGTGACGCGTTGACTCGTCTCGACGTTCCCGCCGACGACGGCCGCTGGTGCGTTCGGGTTCAGGAGCGAGCCGTCGGGTGCCTCGACGTGGATGGGGTCGTAGCACCCCTGGTTCGGGGGGATGTCGGGGTCGGTGACGCAGCGGACGACGAAGTACACGGCGCTCGTCGCGACTGCGAGCGGCGCGTTCACGTTCCCGTCGACCTGGTCGGCGGTCCCCGCGAAGTCCACGGTGACGTCGGCGCCGTCGACGGTGACGGTCGCCTCGATGGGGATGTCCTCGTCGGTCTGGCCGTCGCCTTCGAGGACGTCTCGTGCGTGGTACTCGCCGTCGGGGAGTGCGTCGAGTTCGGCGGTGATGCGGTCGCGCGAGTAGTCCATGACGGCGTCGAACGCGCTCTCGATGCAGTCCCGGCCGTGTTCGGCGACGAGGTCGCGGACGCGCTCCTCGGCGCGGTCGTTCGCCGCGAGCTGTGCGCGGACGTCCGCCTTGCGTTCGCTGGCGTTCCGGACGTTCGCGAGGATGACGTCCATGACGTCGTCGTTCACGTCGCCGTCGATCGCGAGCCTGACCGGCGGGAGCCGCAGGCCTTCCTGGTAGATCTCGCGTGCCCCAGCGGGCATGCTCCCGGGGCTCTGTCCGCCGACGTCGGCGTGGTGCGCTCGCGAGACCGCGTACCCGAGGATGTCCGCCGAGTCCGTGGCGGTGACCGGCGACACCATGGTGACGTCGGGGAGGTGCGTGCCGCCCTGGAACGGGTCGTTCAGCACCCAGACGTCGCCCGGGTCGGGGTCCTTCGCGAGGACGGCGTCGACGGCGGCGGGCATCGCGCCGAGGTGCACGGGGATGTGCTCGGCTTGCGCGACGAGGCGGCCGTCGGCGTCGAAGAGCGCGGTCGAGCAGTCCCGGCGTTCCTTGATGTTCGGCGAGTACGCGCTCGTGATGAGTACTTGGCCCATCTCCTCGGCGACGCCCTCGAACTGGTTCCGGAGGATCTCGAGCGTGACGGCGTCGAGTTCCTCGGCGGACTCGGACTCGCTCACGCGTCGTCACCTCCGTTCGTCATGACGAACGTTCCGTCCGGTTGAACGGTCCCGGTCCAGGCGGGTGGGACGACGACCGTGCTCTCGTGCTGTTCGAGGATGGCGGGGCCGTCGACGGTCGCGCCCGCTGGGAGTGCTTCGCGGTCGTAGACGGTCGTGTCGTGGAACGCGTCGTCGAAGAACGCCTGCCGTTGGCCTTTGACTGGGTCGCCGCTGGAGTCGTACTGGACGCTGACGTCGGCGCGGTCGACGACGGCGGTGGTGCGGGCGTTCACGAGTTCGAGCGGGTCGTCCATCCGGTACCCGTACGTCGATTCGTGCGCGTCGTGGAACCGTTCGGCGACCGCGTCGGCGTCGAAGTCGTCGTCGACGGGGACGGTGAGTTCGAAGCTCTGGCCGGCGTACCGGACGTCGGCGGCGCGTTCGACGGTCGCGTCGGTCGTACCGGTGGTGGCGGCGTCGTCTCCGCCCGCGTCGGCGACGTCGGCGCGGACGGTCGCGGCGAGGTCGTCGTACGCGGCTTCGACGCGCTCGCGGTCGAGCGAGTCGAAGGGTTCGCGGAGCGTGCGGACGGCGTCGTGCTTCTCGTCGGCGGTGAGGAGGCCGTACGCGGAGAGGACGCCGCACGCGCGCGGGACGACGACGGTGTCGACGTCGAGTCGGTCGGCGAGCGCGGCGGCGTGCATGGGGCCGGCGCCGCCGAACGCGACGAGCCCGAACTCTCGCGGGTCGTGGCCGCGTTCGACGGTGACGGCGCGGATGGCTCGGGTCATGTTCGCGTTCGCGACGCGGTAGACGCCGCGGGCCGCGTCGAGCGCGTCGTCGAGGCCGGCGGTGTCGGCGAGTGCGGCGAGCGCGTCTTCGGCGGCGGCCTCGTCGAGCGAGAGTTCGCCACCGAGTGCGCTGGAGCCGCCGATGTACCCGAGGACGACGTTCGCGTCCGTCACCGTCGGGTCGGTGCCACCGCGACCGTAGCACGCGGGGCCGGGTTGGGCGCCCGCGGACGCCGGGCCGACGCGGAGCGCGCCGCCCTCGTCCACCCACGCCTTCGACCCGCCGCCGGCGCCGACGGTGTTCACGTCAACCATCGGCACTCGGATGGGGCGACCGTTGATGTCGGCGTCCGTGGTGCGTTCCGCGTCACCGTCGCGGACGAGACTCACGTCGCTGCTCGTGCCGCCCATGTCGAACGTGACGAGGCCGGCGAGGTCGCGGGTCGCGTCGCTCGCCGTCGCGGCGGCGCCGACGACGCCCGCGGCCGGCCCGGACATCGACGTGGTGACGGGGCGGTCGCGGACCGTCCCCGCACTGGCGATACCGCCGTTCGCCTGCATGATCCGCGGGGCGGGCACCTCGAGGTCGGCGGCGCGCTCCTCGAGTCGGCCGAGGTACGCGTCGATGACGGGCTTGACGTACGCGTCCACGACCGTCGTCGACGTGCGCTCGTACTCGCGGAACTCCGCGAGCACCTCGTGGCTCGCCGACACCGGCACGTCGAGTTCCTCGCGGAGCAGTTCGGTGACGCGCCGCTCGTTCTCCGGGTGCTGGTACGCGTGCAAGAACGACACGGCGACGCTCTCCGCGTCGCTCTCGCGGACGCGGTCGGCGACCGCGCGGACGTCTTCCGCCGCGACCGGTTCCTCGACGCCGTCGGTCGTCGTTCGCTCCGCGACCTCGAACCGGCGGCGTCGCGGGACGAGCGGGTCGGGTCGCGTCTCGTCGAAGTCGTAGAGGTCCGGGCGGTCCTGGCGCGCGATCTCGAGGACGTCCCGGAACCCCTCGGTCGTGACGAGCGCCGTCGCCGCACCCGCTTCCTCGAGGAGTGCGTTCACGGAGACCGTCATCGCGTGCGTGAACTCGTCGACGTCACTCGGCTCGACGCCCGCTTCGCGGCAGGCCTTCTCGATGCCGTCGACGACGCCGACGCTCTGGTCGCCCGTCGTCGGCACCTTCGCGGTGACGAGGTCGTCGTCGGCCGTCGACAGCACGACGTCCGTGAACGTGCCGCCGACGTCGACGCCGACGTGCGTTCGGTCGCTCACTTAGAGCACCCCCAGGATGGAGAGGAGCGTGCGGAGGCCGAGCCACGTCGCGACGAGCGTGACGACCGCGCCGAGGACGTTCTGCACTGTCGAGTTCGTGTAGCTCCCGAGGATGTCGCCGTCGTTCATCACGTAGATGAGGAAGATGGCGACGATCGGGAGCAGGAGGCCGTTCGCGACCTGCGCGAACACGATCGCTTGCACGGGACTGTACCCGAGCGCCGAGAACACGACGCCGACGAGGAGGATGCTCCCCCAGACCGCACGGAAGCGCGTGGACTTCAGGTCGGCGTCCCAGCCGAGTGCGCCCGCGGTGGCGTACGCGCCGGCGAGCGGCGCGGTCGTTGCGCTCGTGAACCCGGCGGCGAACAGCCCGATACTGAAGAGGACCTTCGCGTGCGTGCCGACGAGCGGCTCGATCTGCTCGGCCATCGTCCCGACGTTCTCGATCTCGGTGCCGACGGGGAACGCCGCGGCGGCCGTGATGAGGACCGCGCACGTGATCGCGCCGCCGAGGACGATGGAGAGGACGGTGTCGGCCCGGGACTCCGGGAGGTCGCCGGGGCCGTCCCAGCGCTCCTGGACGCTGCTCGCGTGCAGGAAGAGGTTGTACCCGACGACGGTCGTGCCGACGAGGCCCGTGATGAGGAACGCGGAGCCGTCGGGGACCGACGGCACGAACCCGGTTGCTATCTTCCCGACGTCGGGGCCGATGAGGATGGCGTCGAGGACGAACGAGAGCGCCATGATGGCGATGAGGCCGACGAGCGCCTTCTCGATGAGCTTGTAGCGACCCGTCCAGAGGAGCGCGCCCGCGCAGACCCCCATGAGCGGCCCCCAGACGTTCTCGCTGACGCCCGTCATGACGGCGAGCCCGGACGCGCCGCCGATGATGTTCCCGGTCTCGTAGGCGGCCGTCCCGATGCCGATGGCGGAGACGACGAGCGCGATGGCGGTGTAGCGCGCCGCGGGGTTGTCGAAGCGTTCGCGGAGCGCTTCCCCGAGGCCCTCGCGGGAGACGAGGCCGAGGCGCGCGCTCATCTCCTGGAGGACGATGGTCGCGACGACCGAGAACGCGATCGTCCAGAGGAGCGCGTACCCGAACTCGGCGCCAGTCACGCTCGCGGTCGTTACCGTGCCCGGTCCGATGAACGCGGCGGCCACCATCGCGCCGGGGCCGACCGCCTTCAGGCGTTGTACGATGTTCATGGATGACTATGTACGGCACTACGTCACACAGAAACACCCAAATAAGTACTTGAGACCGCCGAATACGCGCACCTCACGGAGTATGAAGCAGTATGAAGTCGTGTGAACGGACGAGGTGTCGGCCGGGTCGCCGCGACGCCCGCTACTCGCGGACTTCGGTGAAGATGACCTTCGAGACGCCCTCGTCGACCTCGACCGCGAACGGCAGTCGCGCCGTCGACTCCTCGACGAACCCCGTCATGAACCACTTCACGGACGCCGTCGGGAACACGACGTGGAACGTCTCCCCGTCGCTCTCCCGGACCGTGAGGAACCCGCAGAACGACAGCCAGTCCAGCAGTTCGCCGAGCGAGTCGAAGCGCTCCTCGTACTCGCGAGCGTGGAACGCCGCGACGCGATCGGCGGCCTCGACGAACTCCGGGTCGGGGTCGCCGTCGGCGTTCTCGACGTAGTCGAGGAAGCAATGCAGGAAGTCGACGTCGAGGAGCACGTGCTCGCCGCTCGACAGCATCCGATGGTACGATTCGAGGTTCGGGCCGGCGTCCGCGGTCGCCGCCTCGAAGTTCGCGGCGTAGAACGAGAGCGCCTGTCGCACCAGCTCGCTCTGCGAGCGCTCCGTCCGGTTCGTGAGCGACTCCAAGGCGGTCACGGCGTCCTCGTCGAGCGAGACCGTGATGCGTTCCATTACACCCCGAAACACGTTGCGCGTAGAAAGGAGTTCCCCAACTCGCACGTACACGGATGGGGCGGGACCCGGAACGCGTCGGGCCGCCGAGTACCCGCAGAGTACGCGAGCGCGGACCATCAATCCATTAATACTCCCAGTTCGGAGTTCCGTGTATGATTCCCCCTATCGCGTCGCGGTTCGTCGCCGGCGAGACGCCAGCGGAGGCCATCGACCACGCGCGAGCGCTCAACGACGACGACGTCTCGGCCATCCTGAACCTGCTCGGCGAGCACTACGACGAGCGCGAACCGGCTGCCGCGGACGCCGACGCGTACGTCGACCTCGTCGCGGACGTCGGACGGAGCGACGTCGACGCGTGCGTCTCCGTGAAACCCAGTCAGATCGGGCTCGACGTCGGCGAGGACGTCTTCCGTGACCTCCTCGAACGCGTCGTCGAGGCGGGCGACGAGCACGACGTCTTCGTGTGGGTGGACATGGAGGACCGCCACACGACGGACGCGACCCTCGATGCGTTCGAGGACTTCGCCCGCAAGTACGAGGGCGACGTCGGGCTCTGCGTGCAGGCGAACCTGAAACGCACTCCTGAAGACCTCGAACGGCTCGCGGACGTCCCCGGGAAGGTCCGACTCGTGAAGGGCGCGTACGACGAACCGAAGGACGTCTCGTACAAGCAGAAGTCGAAGGTGAACGAGCAGTACCGCGACCTCCTCGAGTACATGTTCCAGGAGTTCGAGGACGGCATCGCGGTCGGGAGTCACGACCCCGCGATGATCGAGTACGCGGCGGAACTCCACGACGAGTACGGGACGAGTTACGAGGTCCAGATGCTCATGGGCGTCCGCGAGGACGCCCAGCGTGACCTCGCCGCGGAGGGCGTCGAGGTCTGGCAGTACGCGCCCTACGGCGGGAAGTGGCTCCAGTACTTCTACCGGCGGGTGCGAGAGCGCAAGGAGAACGTCCTGTTCGCGGCGCGCGCCGTCCTCGGCGTCTGAACGAACCGCCCCGAGGGCGCCCCTCGACGCGGACGGAACCGAGCCGACACCGCTCCTCGGCGGCGACGACCGGCGTCGTGACTCGTCACACCCAAGACCCCGCCCCTACATTCCTCGGGCATGTCCTCCTGGAAGCGCGACTTCGCGTCGGGCCTCATCGTCGTCGTGCCCGTCCTCGTCTCCGCGTACGTCATCGCGTACCTCTACCGAATCGTATCGGGGGTAACGCCGAACGAGTTCGTCACGGTGGAACTCCTCAAAGAGCTCGGCGTGCCCAGGGCCGAAGCCGTCCAGCAACCCATCCAGGTCCTGTTGGTCATCATGGTGTTCCTCGTGCTCGTGCTCGCCATCGGGTACCTGATGCGGACGACCGCCGGCGGCCTCTTCGAGGGCGTCATCGACGACCTCGCGAACCGCGTCCCCGGCCTGCGCGTCATCTACAACGCGTCGAAGATGGCAGCCGAAACCGCGCTCGGCGGCACCGACTCCCTCCAGACGCCCGTGAAGATAACGACGTGGAACGGCATGCGGATGACGGCGTTCAAGACCGGGAAGACGACCGACGACGGCCGCGAAGTCCTGTTCCTCCCGACCGCACCGAACATCACAACCGGGTTCGTGCTCGAGGTCGACCCCGCGGACATCACGGAGACCGACGAGAAGGTCGAGGACGCCCTCACGCGCATTCTCTCCGCCGGCTTCGGCGACTCCGACACGATGGGCAACACCGTCGACATCGAGGACCTCACCGGCGGCACCGACCGCGAAGACGACCAGGAACGGTGACGGCGGACGCCAGCGACCGACCGCGAGACCGCGAGCCGTCGCGCTAGCTCGAGACGCTGACGTTTATCACCGTCCCGTCCTGCACGACGCGGACCTCATAGGCACCGTCGTTCGGGGGGAGCAGCCAGATGCGTCCATCCTCGCCCGTCCGACCGACCGTGTGGTCGTTCACGCGCACGAGCGCGTCCAGCGGCGTCGCGGACCCGTTCCCGCTCGCCGTCCGCGAGACGTTCACGAGCACCGGGGCGTCGCCGAGCGTCGGCGTCACGCTGACCGTGACGTTGTCCATCACGGCGACCGTGGACCCGGTCTTCGGGAGCTGGTCGAGGATGAGCTCCTGCTGTTCGCGTGCGACGTCGCTCGTCCCACCGTCTGCGTAGATCGCAATCGACCCCTGCGGGTGCCGGTACGTGATCCGATAGAGGTTCCGCGCGAGGTGCGTGTCGACCTCCGCGTTCCGTCGGAGCGACCCCTGGTACGACCACGGGTACAGCTCCGCGATGCGCGACCGGAACCGGTCGATGTTCCCGTCGAACTGGTCGACGCTATCGGGCGCTCGGTTGTCGAACCGGATCGCGTTCCGGTAGTATCGGCGGTCGTCGAGCATCTCGACGACGACGCCCTCGGTCGCCGCAGCCACGTGAATCTCGTTCACGGCGCCCTTGAGTTCGCCGGTGGCGGCGCCGCTGACGTGTTGCCTGATCGGCGATTGGAACGCTTCGAGCTCCATCCTGATGCTTCGGAGTCGCTGCGGGACCGGTGCGTCGGTGCGCTGGAGGCGGTCGAGCGAGTCCTCCATGGCGCGCGCCCGCCGGTCGACCATCGCAAACCGGAGTAGGAGCGTCCTCACGTCGACCTCGCCGGTCTCGTACTGGCGGACGGCCGCGGTCTCGGCGGCCGAGAGCGACTCGAGTTCGTCCTCGATGCTGTCGAGGTACGCGTCGACGACGGCTTCGCGAGCGCTCTGCGCCTGGAGCTGTTCGAGTTGGATGGCGACGAGCGTCGTCTGGTACTGGCTCTGGACGCGGTCCCCAGAGAACGCCATCGTCGCGGCGAAGTCCAGCTCGACGCTGCTGTAGTTCTCGGTGGCCGGCCCCACGAGCGAGAGGCGTCGGGTCGTGTTGTTCGAAGCGGTGTCGGCCTCGGGAGTCAGTCGGTTCGAAGCGGTGTCGTCCCCGAGACTCGATTCGGTGATGGAGGTGGCGTCGCCGGTAGCTGTGGTCGAGTCCGCAGCTTCAGTGACCGTCGACGCGTCGACGGCAACGGCCGGTGCGACGCCGGCCGTGAGAAGGAGGGCGGCGACGGCGAGAGCGGCAGAGCGACTCATTACCGGATGGTTACGCGTGCCGATACAAAAAGCGGTCGACGTTACGTAGTCGCCCGAGAGCGCCTCCGAGACGCCCCCATATCGTTCATAACGCCCGCTGACGTTTTATCGGGATGGAAAGCGTTTTTTCCTCGGGGGGTGCAAGGTCGGGATATGCGGTTTCGCCCCGCGTTGGTCGGAATCCTCCTCCTGTTGGTCGTGTCAGGGGCCGTGGTCGCCGCTGACGGGGCTCGTAGCGGCGGGTTCGAGTCGGCAGCGGCCGCCGAGTCGACGGCGTTCGAACGCGCAGACCCCGGGCTCGTGGTGACCGTCCAGTTACGGGCGGATGGCGACGCGAGGTGGCACGTCACGCACCGCTTCGTCGTGAACGGGACCAACGAGACGCGGGCGTTCGAGCGGTTCGCGGACGACGTGCGGTCCGGGAACCGAGACCTCGGCGTGGGGCGAGACACGTTCGCGCGGTTCGCGGCCGCGTCGAGCAACACCACCGCCCGCGAGATGGAGATCCGTGACGCGAACTGGACGGAGTCGACCGTCGAGAACGGCACGGGGACGGTGACGTACTCGTTCACGTGGACGAACTTCGGGCGCGTGGAAGGCGAGTCGTTGTTCGTCGGGGACGCGTTCCGGAGTCCGGACGGGACGTGGTTCCCGCGGCTCTACGACGGCCAGCGACTCGTCATCCGGCCGCCCGAGGGCTTGAACATCGTCGGGACGCCGCCGGACAAGGGACTCGACCAGCGAGCGCTCGTGTGGGACGGCTACCGCGAGTTCGAACCGGGGTACCTGTCGGTGGTACTCGAGCGACCGGCGACGACGTCGACGACGACGTCGTCCGTGAACACGTCGACGGAGGGGCCGGTTCAGCCGGACGATTCGTTCCTGCTCGGCGTCGGGTTCGCGCTCCTCCTGGTGTTCGTCGGCGCGGGGAGTTACTTCTTCGCGCGCTGGCAGACTCAGCAAGACGACGGCGACGGCTCGGCGGGCGTCCCGGAGGCATCCGACGGCGGGAGTCCACCTGCGGGGAGCGGTACGACCGATTCCGGGTCGGCGACGACCGCCGGCTCCGATGCGGCGTCGACGCCGCCGGACACCGGTTCGAGCGGCCCGGACGCGTCCGGCGGTGACGCGTCGACCGCGGTCGACGCTGGCGACGCCGCCGGTGGGGCGACTGCGGCAGGTGCCGCTGGTGCTGCGGTCGAGGACGGCGACGAGGACGGCGACGACGAGATCGACGAGGCGTTGCTCTCCGACGAGGAGCGCGTGCTCCGGTTGCTCGAAGGGAACGGCGGCCGGATGAAACAGGCGAACATCGTCACGGAGACCGGGTGGTCGAACGCGAAGGTCTCCCAGCTCCTGTCGGGGATGCACGACGACGACGAGATACAGAAGCTCCGTATCGGCCGGGAGAACCTCATCGCGCTCCCCGAGGAGAACGTCGCGGACTTCGGCGACGACGAGTGACGCCAGGTCTCGGTGTTCGGCTCGGGTGGGGTCGAGGGCGACGTGCTGGCGCGAGTCAACGGTTCTCGCGGGAACGCGGGTTTTCGTAACTATTACCCTGATTCCCGGAGAACCACTCGGACGATGAAGGTTCTCGTCACCGTCAAGGAGGTGGCTGCCGTCGAAGATGAATTCGAGATCGACGGAACAGCCATCGACGAGGCGTACCTCGAGTACGACCTCAACGAGTGGGACGACTACGCCATCGAGGAAGGCGTACAGATCAGTGAAGCCGAGGACGACGTGGAGGTCGTCTCGGTCACGATCGGCCCGGAGCGCTCCGAGGAGACGATCCGGATGGCGCTCGCGAAGGGCGCGGACCGCGCCGTTCGCGTGTGGGACGACTCCCTGGAGGACGCGGAACTGCTCGACGTGGAGGCGAAGACGAAGATGCTCGCGGCGGTCGTCGAGGAGGAGGATCCGGACCTCGTGCTGTCGGGCGTGCAGGCGGACGACGACGGGTTCGGTGCGACCGGTGTCTCGCTCGCGGACGAGGTCGGGTTCGAGTGGGCGGCGGTCGTGAACGACCTCGATCTGGACGTCGAGGACCGCGTCGCGAGCGTGCGCCGCGAACTCGAGGGTGGCGTCGAGGAGCTGACGGACGTGGAGCTTCCCGCGGTCCTCACCATCCAGACGGGTATCAACGAGCCGCGGTACGCGAGCCTGCGTGGCATCCGGCAGGCCCAGCGCAAGGAGATCAAGCCGATGACGCTCGACGACCTCGGCCTGTCGGCTGACGTCGCCGAGTCCGACCTGGAGATCGTGGACATGTACGAGCCCGAGACCGAGAGTGACGCGACGTTGTTCGAGGGAAGTCCGGAGGAGACGGCGGGACAGCTTGCGGAGGTTCTCCGTGACGGAGGTGTCGGCCAATGAGTGACGTGCTCGCGGTCGCCGAGCACCGTCGTGGCGAGCTCCGTGACGTCTCCTACGAGCTGGTGACGGTCGGGAGCGAGGTCGCGGACGCGACGGGCGGTGACCTCCACCTGGCAGTCATCTCGGGTGACGTGGACGCGCACGCTGACGCGCTGAACGTCGAGGGCGTCGACACGATTCACACGGTCGACCACGGCGAGGAGTTCAATCACGACGTGTACGCGCAGGTCGTCGAGCAGCTCTACGACGCGGTCGATCCGCAGGTCCTGTTGACGCCGAACAGCGTGAACGGCCTGGATTACGGGCCGGCGGTCGCGAACGCGCTCGACTTGACGTACGTGAGTGACGCGGTCGGCGTCGAGTTCGACGGGTCGACGTTGACGGCGACGCGCGAGATGTACAGTGGGAAGGTCGAGACGACGACCGAGGTCGAGGCGGAGTCGGTCGCGGTCTCGATCCGGAGCGCGGAGTGGCCGGCGACGGAGGCTGCGGGCGACGCCGGTATCGAGGCGTTCGACGCGGCCGTCGACGAGGACGCGGTGAAGTCGACGGTGAAGGGCTTCGAGGAGGTCGGTGGCGGCGACGTCGACATCACGGAGGCGGACGTCCTCGTCTCCGTGGGTCGTGGTATCGAGGAGGAGGAGAACCTCGACCTCGTGCGCGACCTCGCGGATGCGCTGGACGCGACGCTGTCGTCGTCGCGTCCGATCGTCGACAACGGCTGGCTCCCGAAGAACCGGCAGGTCGGGCAGTCCGGGAAGGTCGTGACGCCGGACTTCTACATCGCTATCGGTATCTCTGGCGCCGTTCAGCACGTCGCTGGCATGAAGGGCGCGGAGAACATCGTTGCGATCAACACGGACCCGAACGCGCCGATCTACGACATCGCGGATTACGGTATCGTGGACGACCTGTTCGAGGTCGTGCCGGCGCTCATCGAGGAGTTCGAGGGATAGCGCGACGCGGGCTTCCGCGGTCGGTTTTTCGCCCACGTTTTCCGACGGCTCCTCGGTGAGCGCAGCGAGTCGAGGCGGCCGTCGAGAGAAGGGGTCGCAGGTGGTGGAGTTGTCTGGTTTGGGATAGCTGTCGTCCCGACGTGAGAGTTGATACGTATCTCGACAGCTTCGCGGGAGTCGCGGCTATCGTTGCCGGTAAGTGCGGCGTGGGAGACATTTCTTTATTTCCGTCTCGAACGGGAAGAGAACAGCGAGACAGTCGCGCTTGCTCGCGGTTTCGTCGTCCCTGTCGTTCGCGGGAAGTTATGCTTGGGAATGTGTCGCAATCAAGCCACTGGCGAGTAACCTTAAGTGATAGACTTGAATAACTAACCTCGTCATGAAGTCGAGACGCGCCGTCCTGACAGGTGCAGGAACTGTCAGCACGGCGGCATTGGCGGGGTGTGCGTCACGGCTACCCGGGGTGGGTGCCGGCGATGGCGACGAGGTATCGACGACGACGACCAAACAGTTCGACGACAGCGACACCTACGTGGGGATGGTGTACGCGACCGGTGGCCTCGGCGACGACTCGTTCAACGACATGGCCAACCGCGGCATCAAGCGCTCGCGCGTCGAGTACGGCGTCGAGTACAAGAACGAAGTCCCGGAGTCACCCGACGACATGCAGGACCTACAGAGCGGGTACGCCGCCTCGTCGAATCCGGACTTCGACCTCGCGGTCTGCGTCGGGTTCCTCCAGACGGACCCACTCAAGCAGACCGCGAAGGCGCACGGCGACCAGCAGTTCATGCTCATCGACTCGGTCGTCGACCGCGACAACGTCGCGAACTACGTGTTCAAGGAGCACGAGGGGTCGTTCCTCGTCGGGCACCTGTCGGCGCTCCTCACGACGCAGGAGTTCGCCGCGGGTGCCGGCAGCACGAACCCGGACGCGACGACCGTCGGGTTCGTCGGCGGTATCGAGTCCGGCCTCATCAAGAAGTTCGAGGCCGGGTTCCGGGCCGGCGTCGACCAGGTCGACGAACCGGTCGACGTGCAGACGGCGTACGTCGGCGCGTTCGACGACGTCGAGGGCGGGAAGGAAGCGGCCGCGAAGATGTACGACGACGGCGCGGACGTCGTCTACCACGCCGCCGGCGGCACCGGCCTCGGCGTGTTCCAGGCCGCGCAGGAACGCGGCCGGTTCGCGATGGGCGTGGACTCCGACCAGTCCGAGAGCGACCCGCGGTACGCGAACGTCATCCCCGCGAGCATGGTCAAGCGCGTCGACACCGCCGTCTTCCAGGCGGTCGGGAACGTCGTCGACGGCGCGTTCCAGGGCGGGAGCGTCAACTCGCTCGGCCTCGCCGAGAACGGCGTCGAACTCGTCTACGGTAGCCCCCTCGGGGACGACATCCCGAGCGACGTCGTCGACGCGGTCGCGGCGTCCCGCGAAGGCATCGTGAACGGCGACATCAGCGTCCCGACGACGCCGGAGGGGAACTGACATGAGCGACGACGGCAGTTCCATCGCGGCGACGCTGACCCCCGGGTTCGTCCGGCGGCGGTACTCGGTGAAGTTCGCGGTTTCGATCCTCCTCGTCGTGCTCGTCATCGGCGCAGCAGGGTTCTACGGCTACCAGCAGACGAAGGAGACCGTGGAGACGAACACGAAGTCCCAGCTCCGCGAGGCGAGCGACCTGCGGGCGGCGGCGCTCTCGGGGTGGACCGAAAGCATCCGCGACCAGACGCGGTCCGTGTCCGCCGGCGACTCGCTGCGGACGACCGGCGACGCGGAGTCGTACCTGCAGACCGAGCAATCGCGGTTGTCCGACGACATCCTCGGCATCCACCTCGTGAACAGCTCCACGAACAGCGTGATGGCGAGCACCGACCCGATATCCGGGTTCGAGCTGTCGAAGCTCGGCGTCCCGTGGGCGAACGCGCAAGTGACCTCGGGGTCCGCGGAGGCGTCCGACCGCGTGTGGATCTCGAGCAGTTCGTACGAGTCGCCGCTGATGCCGTACACGCGCGGCCAGGTGGTTGCGTTCGCGAGCGCGGTCCCGAACACCGACGACCGGTACGTGGTCGTCGTGACGCGCATCCAGTCCCGTCTCGACACCGTCAAGGGCGGTGAGACGGCGGGGGCGACCCAGATCGTGAACGCGAGCGGTGGGACGGTCCTGGATTCGGGGAGTCAGGTCGAGTCGTCGCTGCACGGCGGCTCGCTCTCGGCGGCTCGCGAGTCCGGCGACCCGCAGTTCCAGCAGGCCGACGGCGAGGTGTACGCGTACTCGCGCGTCGACGGCACGGACTGGGTGGCGATGACGAGCGTCGACACCGCGCAGGCGTTCCAGGTCAGGAACGCGGTCGGCCAGTACGTGCTGTTCATCGTGCTGTCGGCGCTCGGGATGCTCGCGGTCGGCGCGGTCGTGCTCGGCCGGCAGACGGTGACGCCGCTGGCGCGCCTCCGGGACCGTGCGAGCGAGATGGAGGACGGCGAGCTGAACGTCGACCTGCAGACGAACCGCGTCGACGAGATCGGCCGGCTGTACGGGGCGTTCGCGTCGATGCGCGACTCGCTCCGCGACCAGATCCAGGAGGCCGAGGCGGCGCGAGAGCGCGCCGAGACGGCTCGCGAGGAGGCCGAGCAGTTGAACCGGCACCTGGAGCGGAAGGCCGACGAGTACAGCGACGTGATGGGTGCGGTGAGTGACGGCGACCTGACGGCGCGGATGGACACGGCCTCGGAGAACGAGGCGATGTCCGAGATCGCGCGCGAGTTCAACGGGATGATCGGAGAGATCGACCGGACGGTCGCGAACCTCCGGACGTTCGCGACGGACGTCGCGAGCGCGAGCGAGGAGGTCACTGCCTCGAGCGAGGAGGTTCAGAGCGCGAGTCGGCAGGTCAGCGAGAGCGTGCAGTCCATCAGTGACGGTGCGGAACGCCAGAACGAGCAGTTCCAGGCGGTCAGTGGCGAGATGGAGTCGCTGTCGACGACGACCGAGGAGATCGCGGCGACGACGAACGAGGTCGCGGACATCGCCGAACGGACCGCCGAGACCGGTCGCGAGGGCCGGGACGCGGCGGAGGACGCCATCGAGGGGATGGCGGCGCTCGAGTCCGGCTCCGAATCGGCGGTCGCGGCTATCGAGGACCTGGAGCGCGAGATGGCGCAGATCGACGAGCTCATCGAGTTCATCGGTGACATCGCGAAGGAGACGAACATGCTGGCGTTGAACGCGAACATCGAGGCGAGTCGCGGTGGGAGCGAGGCGGCGGCCGAGGACGAGGGGTTCGCGGTCGTCGCGCAGGAGGTCAAGGAGCTCGCGAGCGAGACGAAGGACGCGGCGGACGACATCGAGGCGCGCCTCGAGAGTATCCAGGACCAGACCGACGAGACGGTCGCGGAGGTCCAGCAGACGGCGGACCAGGTCGCTGCGAACACGGAGCGCGTCGAGGACGCGGCCGGGGCGCTCGACGAGATCGCGGCGTACGCCCAGAAGACGAACGAGGGCGTGCAGGAGATCTCGGCGACGACCGAGGAGCAGGCCGCGAGCACCGAGGAGGTCGTCGCGATGGTGTCGGAGGCGGCGACGATCAGCGAGGAGACGACGTCGGAGGCGGAGAACGTCGCGGCGGCTGCGGAGGAGCAGACGGCGTCGCTCTCGGAGGTCACGGAGAGCGCGGGGCATCTCGCGCAGCGCGCGTCCCAGTTGAGTCAGGCGCTCGACCGGTTCGACACGCAGTCGTCGGCGTCGGCGGACGACGGGTTCGTCGCGGACGCCGAGGCGGACGTGGACTTCGATGCGGACGCGGTGGCGTTCGAGGCCGAGTCGACGGACGCGAGCGCGGTCGAGGACGGCGCGCCGGCGGACGCGAGCCCGCTGGCGGACGCCGGCGGGGAGTCCGGTTCGGCCGGCAGTGACGCGGCGGACGAGGACGGTGACGGGTCGTCCGACGACGGCGACGGGCTCGGCGACGACGCGTTCGAGTTCGGCGCCGGCGACGACGCCTGAGGACCGCGCTCGGTCGCGCGGTCGGTCCGGTTCGTTCTTTCAGCGTTCGTCTCGGGAGCGACGGCAGTGTCCCTGGGCGCGTTCAGGTCCGGCTGAGTCGTGGGGCGACGAGGAGCTGGACGCGACCGTGGTCGTCGGCGACGTCGTAGCCGAGGGCGACGGGGGCGTCCTCGTCGAGGTGGACGTCGACGGGGGCGTCGCCGGGGAGGACGCGCGTGAGTGCGGCGAGGTAGTCGACGGAGAACAGCGACTCGGCGGGTGCGGGGTCGAAGCGGTGGCAGTCGCCCGCGGGTCGCTGGAAGTCGACGGTGTCGGCGTCGCCGTCGGCGTGCGCGTAGAAGCGGTCGGGGTCGGTGTCGAGGCCGAGTTCGAGGGTGTCGGCGACCATGTCGGCGGCGTCGATGGCGCGGGCGAGGACGTGGCCGTCGACGGTGACGGTGGCGTCGAGGTCGCTGGCGATGGCGACGGTGTCGGGCGGGGCGCGGACGGTGTCGGGGTCCAGCAGCGCGAGCTGGTAGGCGAGTTCGTCGATGCGGACGTGCAGCGTGCGCGTGGTCTCGTCGACGGCGAGTTCGACGGGGTCGTCGCTGGCGGCGAGCGCGAGGACGTCCTGGAGTCTGTCGAGCGCGACGCCGAAGCGCATGCCGTCGGCGTCGTAGCTGTGGAACGCGTCGGCATGGAGGTCGAGGTCGACCATGCCGACGGTCGCGGCGTCGATGGCGGTTATCGCGAGGCCGTCGGGCGAGACGTCGACGATGCACTCGTCGACGACGACGCTCGCCGCGTCGAGGACGGCGGTGAGCGTGCTCGCCGGCGCGATGGCGTGCAGGCCGGTGTCGTCCGGGTCGCGGTCGTCGGTCGGCTGGTCCTTGGTGGCGTCGGTGGTCGAGTGTTCGGTGTCGGTGCGCTGACTCGGGTCGGGTGTGGTGTCGGATTGCATGTGCGTGCTCCGTGGGTCGCGTCGACGCGCGACGGCAGCGCGTGACGGCGGGCGTGGCGGGGGCGGACGGCGAGCCGGTGGCTGCTCTTTGGGTAAGCGATAAGCCGCCGGCTACGGGAGTCACGCACGTGGTGCGGGACTCGGCTCGTGCCACGACGACCGGTCGTGCACTCGCGAGCCTGGCAGGGTAGGCGAGTGCGCGACGACGGTTCGGTGCCGTTCTGATTGCGACGACGGTTCGGTGCCGTTCTGATTGCGACGACGGTTCGGTGCCGTCGGGGTGCGCGTCGACCGCGACCTGTTCGCTCCGAGCGGGAACTACCTGATAAGGATTGCCTAGACGAACCGAGAGGAATCGCCACAGATAATCAGTATCGGGTTATATTTCTGTCTTCTCTCGTAAAGTCGTAATCGTATTCCGATTATGCCTGATTCGTCAGCGCGCGACCGTGGCGTCCTCACGAACGCGGACCGCGCGTACCTCCGCGGCGACCGCACGTACGGGAGCGTCCAGGCCGAACGGAACGCTCGCGCCCGCATCCGTCAGCGAACCCTCGACGCCCTGCTCGACTTCGAGACCCTCGTCGAGGGCCTCGAGGACCGCGACCTCGACCTCGTCTTCGCGTCCTCGCTCGCGGACCGCGACGGCACCGAAGCCTTCGACGCGCTCGTCTCCACCGTCGCCTTCCTCTACCGCGGCGTCGACCGCACCGACCTCGACTTCGAGACCGTCCTCCGCGAAGGCGTGAACCTCGCCGAGGCCGCCGACGACCGCGCCGCCACCGTCTCGCTCGACGTCACGAACCACGACCTCGACGTCGACCACCTCACCGGGAAGCTCGAAGCCGGCGAGTCGCTGTCGCTCACCGAGATCGCGTACCTCTACGAGTCCACCGAGGTCGCCCGCGACGAACTCGCGACGTACTTCGACGACGACGCCGGCGAACTCGACGACGGCCGCGTCCAGTCGAAGGTCACCGACTACTGACCGCGAAGCGGGACCCGCCCGGACGCGATACGGAGGGCGGCCGAGTGCGAGGGGGAAGACACTTTCCGGTGGCCGGCGCGCGTCCGTACGTCGGATGGTCGCCGCCGAGGTCTCCCTCCCGTCGAGCGTCGAGCGAGTGCTCGCTGCGGTCGCGAGCGTCCAGCGGCGCGTCGACGCGGCGCTCGCCGAGCGCTGGCGCGCGCTCGTGCTCGTCCTCGCGACGGTCGCGCAGACGGTGTCGGCGTTCCGCGTCCTCTCGCGTCCGGGTTATCCGCGGCTCCGCGATTCGAAGATCTTCGAGTACGTCGGCTGGCAGCTCGCTCGCGGCACCACGCTGTACGTGGAGACGTTCGAGGTGAAACCGCCGCTGTCCTTCGAGACGACCGCCCTCCTCTCCCTAATCGCGGGCGACGACCAGTTGCTGTACCATCACCTGAACGTCGCCCTGACCTGTGCCGTCGCGGTTCTCGCGGTCGCGCTCGTCGCGGAGTTCGCGCACGCACTCTGCGGCGAGCCCGCCGCGGCGGTCGCCGCCGCCTGTTCGCTGTACGTCCTCCCGCAGTTCGCGCTCCGCTCCGGCTTCGGGTTCAAGGCGAAGTACTTCGTGCTCGCGGCCGGCCTGCTCGCGCTCTGGCTGGCGCGCGACGACGTCGGCGTCCTCGGTCGAGTCGCAGGTGACGGCCGCGCTCGGTCCGCGAGCGACGTGCTCGCGGGCGTGGCGGCAGCGGCCGCGGTCGGCTACTGGCAGCTCGCCGCGGTCGTCCCGGTCGTCGTGCTCGGGATGGCGGCGCGACGCGGTCGGCGTGCGGTCGGGCGCGTCGTCGCCGGTGGCGCGCTCGCCAGCCTCGTCGTGCTCGCGCCGGTGCTCGCCGCGGGGGTCGACGGCGTCGTCGCGATGGTGAACCAGACCGTCCTCGTCTCGCGGTACGCGACCCAGGGCGGGAGCGCGCTCGACCGAGCGGTTCGCGCACCGAACATGCTGTACTGGGGGCGACCGCTGTTCGCCGTCGGGCTCGTCGGGCTCGCGGTCGCCGCGGTCCACGGCCGCGACCGAGGCGGCGCGTGGCCGCTCGCGGCGTGCGGGGCGTGGTTCCTCGGCGTCGTCGTCGCGTTCGACCTGGACGCCGCCCCGGACCTGTTCCCGACGCTCGCGTTCGTCGCGGTCGGCGTCGGCGTCGTCGCCGGGCGTCGCGGTCCCGCGGTCCGCGGCGTCGTCCTCTCGCTCGCGGTGGCGGCCGCGGTCGTGAACGTCGCGTTCCTCGGCGGGTTCGGCGTCGTCGTCGAGCCCTTCGACCTCGCGGAGGGCCCGCCGTCGGTCGCCGAACCCGAGACCGTGGCGGCGCCGTACTCGACCGCCGAACACCACGCGCTCCTCTGGCACGGCATCCCCGCGGAGACGTGTCACGTCTTCTTCGGGCCGACCCAGCGGGCGTGGGTCGCCGCGGTCGACGGCGACCCGCTCGCCGAGCGCTGTCGGACGACGTTCCCCTGAGGCGCCCGAGGTTCGTCGGGTCCGGCGACGGCGATCGCGGGACTGATGCGTGCTGGCCCACGGTCGCCCAATCCGTCACCTACATGGCAGGGACGCGCCTAGGCGCTGGCAATGGAGTTTCTGGAGCGACGTCAGGGGCTCGTGAACGACCGGTTGCGGGAGGTGCTGTCGGCGGTGGAGCCGGCGGCGCTCCGCGAGCAGGTCGAGCACGTGTCGCTCTCGGGCGGGAAGCGCGTGCGACCGGTGGTGACAGTGCTCGCGTGCGAGGCCGCGGGTGGCGACGCCGAGGACGCCGTCGATTACGGCGTCGGCATCGAGCTCGTGCACAACGCGTCGCTCGTCATCGACGACATCATCGACAAGTCCGACCTCCGGCGGGGGACGGCGTCGGCGTGGACGGAGTACGGGCACGGGCCCGCCATCGTGGCGAGCGACGGCCTGCTCGGGGAGGCGTTCGCGCTCTTCAGTCAGGACCCGCAGGCGACGCAGGTCGTCGCGGAGGCGATGGTCGAACTCGGCGAGGGCGAGGCGACGGAGCTGGCGGCGATGCCGACGAACGAGGACGAGTACATGGAGCTCGCGCGCCGGAAGACGGGCGCGTTGTTCCGGGCGGCGGCGGAGCTCGGCGCTATCGCGGCGGACGCGGACCCGTACACGGTCGAGAAGCTCGGCGAGTACGCCGAGCGCGTCGGCGTCGCGTTCCAGATCCGGGACGACGTCTTGGACGAGACGGCGGACGCGGACGACCTCGGGAAGCCGACGGGTATCGACGAGGCGATGGAGCGACCGTCGGTCGTCCAGGTCACGGAGCTGTCGGCCGCGGAGGCGACCGAGCGCGCGGAGGCGGAGTCGGCGGCGGCGCTCGACGCGCTCGCGGCGGTGGACGCTGACGACTCGGAGGCCGGCCAGTACCTCCGGGACCTGGCGCGGTTCGTGGTCGTGCGCGAGCGCTGACGACCACGCTCGATTCTCCTCGTGGGCGCCGGATCCTGTGTTCGTCGACAGCGGCCGCCGTCGGCGTCGAGCGCGGGCACGTCCCTTCGACCGTCGAATTATCGTCTCATTTCTGGAACCCATAACGCGTTTGTGAGCGGCGGGTGGTGGTCGGAGTGCATGTACACCGGCGTCGTCCGCCACACCGGTCGCATCGCTTCGGTCGACGAGTACCACGACGGCGCGGTCCTCGACGTCGAGACGCCCGATCTCGGGGCCGAACCCGGAGACAGCGTTGCGGTCGACGGCGTCTGTCTTACCGTCGAGGCCACGACGGACCAGGGCTTCCGCGCGTTCGCGTCGAGCGAGACCGTCGCGTGCACCGCGCTCGTCGACCGCGCCGGCGACGAGGTGAACCTCGAAGCGCCCATCTCGCTCCGGGACGCGCTCGACGGCCACCTCACGAAAGGCACCGTCGACGCCGTCGCGACGGTCGAGCGCGTCGACCGAGAGGCCGCGGACGGCACGTGGACGTACCACGTTGCGATACCCGAGGGCCACGCCGCTCACGTCGCCGCGAAGGGCGCGGTCGCGCTCGACGGCGTGAGTCTCACCGTCGACCGCGTCGACGACGACCGCGGGACGTTCGCGGTCGCGGTCGTCCCCGAGACCCGCGACCGCACGACGTTGTCCGAACGCGGCGCGGGCGACGGCGTGCACTTCGAGGCGGACGTCCTCGCACGGTACGCGGTCCGCGCCAGCGAGGTCGAGACGTGACGCCCACGGAAGCGGATTCCGCGACCACCGCGGAGGCCGACTCGGTCGCTCGGGTGGCGCTCGTCGTCGCCCGGTTCTACCCGGACCTCGCCGACGAGATAACTGCGGCCGCCGAGGCGCGCGTCGACGCGCGGGACGCGACCGTCGTCGAGCGCGTCCCGGTGCCCGGGGCGTACGACGCGCCGCTCGTCGCGGACCGCCTCGCCCGACGCGACGACGTCGACGCCGTCGCCGTCCTCGGCGTCGTCGTCACCGGCGACACCGACCACGACCAGGTCGTCACGCACGCGACCGCCCGCCTCCTCGGTCGCGTCGCCCTCGACCGCGACACCCCCGTCGGGTTCGGCGTCCTCGGCCCCGACATGAGCGGCGCCGAAGCCCACGACCGCGTCGAGAAGGCCGCGAGCGCCGTCGACGCTGCCATCGACACGCACGCGGCACTACGGAGCGTCACGTCGCCATGACTCGCCGCCGGACGAGCGGTGCCCGCGGTCAGTTCGCGGGGTCGACGCGGTCGGGGTCGTCCTCTGCGTCGCCGCCGAAGTGCGTCTCGGCGACCGCGAACGCGAGCGTGGAGGCGACCCCGAGCAGCGTCCCGCTGAGGAGGGTCGCGGCGAGGAACGGGAGCGAGACGAGTTCGAGGAAGTACGCGCTGACGCCGTAGAGCACCATCCCCATGGCGACGACGTAGAACGGCGCGTTCAGGTACCGCCACTCGAGGCGGCCGGCGATGTACTCGTCGGTTATCTGGCCGAGGCTCGTGGTGACGCCGGCGGCGGCGAACCACTGGACGGCGCCGTAGACGAGCGCGGCGAGCACCTGGAGGACACCGAGTTCGCCCGCGGTGCGCCCGCGGACGGTGTCGAGGGTCTCCACGCCCGTGATGCCGCCGACGCCGAGCAGCGCCGCGGCGACGACGTAACTCAGTATCGTCATCCGGCCGGCGTACAGCGACGACCGCACGCGCTCGACGGTCGCGTCGAGCTTGTCGCCGACGCCGAGGCCGCGGCCGAGCACGTAGAACCCGATCGCGGCCGAGGAGAGTCCCAGGACTTCGCCCGGGAGCTGGAGGAGGTCCGCGAGGATGGCGAGCGGGTAGATCAAGAGCAGGATGCCGAGCGGCACGAGGATGGTCCCGCGGGTCTCGGGGTCGTTCATCACCTGCTTGAGCGTGTAGTACATCGACTCGAGGTCCTGGGCCTGCCGGACGACGACGCGCCTGACGCCGTCGACGGTGACCCGGGAGCGGATGACGGGGATGACGGACTCGTCCTGCGCGCCGTCCGTGACGATGAGCGCCTTCACCTCCTCGCTCGTCGCGAGGCCCGCGAGGACCTCGTCGACCTCGTCGCCGACCGCGCGGTTCGCGCGGACGTCGCCCTTCTCGTTGCCCGTGACCGCCGCCACCTCGACGCGCTGGTCGGTGATGGTGTCGGCGAGGTGCACGCCCTGGAAGAGCACGTTCACGTCGGAGTCCTCGGGGTCCGCGGTCGCGAGCTTGACGGCGGCGTCCTCGACCGCGTCGCGACCGACGACCGGCGTCTCCACGTCGGTCTTCCGGCCGACGTCGTCGTCCAGGTCGACGCACACCACGAGCAGCATCGTCGGTACGTTCGCCGTCGCCGTTTATCTGTTTTTGGTTGGTCGCGGTCGTCCACGGCGC
Source organism: Halorubellus litoreus (assembly GCF_037081675.1). Taxonomy (GTDB): domain Archaea; phylum Halobacteriota; class Halobacteria; order Halobacteriales; family Natrialbaceae; genus Halorubellus; species Halorubellus litoreus. The sequence continues at coordinate 943,290 of NZ_JAZAQL010000001.1, forward strand.
CGCCGCCAGTCCACGCGGTCAGCTCCCGCGCCGGCCGCGGAGGCGGGCGAGGAGCCCGCGGTCGCCGGTCCGCTGCTGCAGGTGTTTCTGTGCGGTTTCGGCGGCCTCGGTGCGGTCGCGGACCGCGTGCGTGTCGACGCGTCGACCGGCGTCCTTCCGCTCGGCGAGCGAGCGGACGCGGCCGCCCGGACTCCCGCGGTGGACGACCCACGCGAGGACCGCGAACGGCGCGACCGCACCGAGAACGACCATCGCCACGATGACGCCCATGTCACCGACTAACACATTTGAAGATAAATTGGTTTCGGCCAACAGGTCTGGTGGGTGGTTGCGGACCGCCAACGGTCGCAGGGGGTCTGATTCCGACGCGTTCATGACGTCGTAGACCCGAGCACTAGCGCATGAGCACCGGCGTCGCGAGCGGACGGGAGGAACTGGTCGGCGGCGACGTGGTCCGGCTCTTCGAGCAGCCCCGCGTGGAGCGTCGCATCGAGAACGGGACGCTGCCCGCGTGGGCGCGACGACAGTACGAAGCGTTCGACGAGAAGCTCCTCGGCGAACGCAACGGCACGGACTTCCCGTGTCACTTCGGCGTCGACGCCCAGCGCAACGGCGGCGCGCTCTACACGTTCGTCCCGCTCGCGGACGGCACGAACGCGGTCGGCGCGGACGCGCTCGACGCGACCGCCCTGGACGCGCTCGCCGACGTCGTCGCGGCGTACCTGGCGACGCGCGAGATGCACGGCCCGCGCACGAGCCTCGTGACGTTCTTCGAACCACCCGCGGACCCCGACGCCTGGACCGAGGCCGACTACCGGGAGGCGTTCTGGCGCGTCCTCCAGTCCCTCCACGACGCCGACACCGCGCCCTGGCCCGCGGACATCGCGACCGACCCCGCGCACCCGCAGTTCGAGTTCTGTTACGCCGGCGAACCGATGTTCGTCACGGGGGCCGCACCGTTCTACGACGAGCGCGCCAGCCGGTACAACGGCGTCGGCCTCGAGGTCACCTTCCAACCGCGGAGCGTCTTCGCGGGCATCACGGGCGACACCGACGCCGGCCAGCGCGCCCGCGAGCAGATACACGACCGCATCGAGGACTACGACGGCACGCACCCCCACGCCCACATCGGGGACTGGGAGGACGACGACAGCCACGAGTGGAAACAGTACCTCCTTCCCGCGGGCGACGAGGCGTTCGCCGACGACGCCTGCCCGCTCGACGTCCACCCCGTCGACGTCGCGAGCTCGAACGACGACGCGGGCCCAGAAGACGACGCGACCGCATCGCCGGGCGACGGTGAGAGCGCGTGACGTCCGACACGACCGAGTCCGGCGAGCGCATCCTGCCGGACCCCGGGACGGCGCTCGTCCTCGTCGACGTCCAGGAGGGGTTCGACGACCCGGCGTGGGGCGACCGGAACAACCCCGACGCGGAGGCGCGCGTCGGCGACCTCCTGTCGTCGTGGCGGCGCCGCGGCTGGCCGGTCGTCCACGTCAAGCACGACTCGACCGAACCGGACTCGCCGCTCCGCCCGGACGCGCCCGGGAACGCGTTCAAGACCGAGGCGGAACCCACAGACGGCGAACCCGTCTTCCACAAGTCCGTCAACGGCGCGTTCGTCGACACCGACCTCCAGCCGTGGCTCGACCACCGCGGCATCGGCCGGCTCGTCCTCTGTGGGCTGACGACCGACCACTGCGTGTCCACGACCGCGCGGATGGCGGAGAACCGCGGGTTCGACGTCACCGTCGTCGCCGACGCGACCGCGACGTTCGACCGCACCACACACGACGGCGAGGTCCTGCCCGCCGAGGCGTCCCATCGCGCCGCGCTCGCGCACCTCGACGGCGAGTTCGCGACCGTCGTCGACGCCGCCGACCTCACCTGACCGCGTAGTGGCCACCCGCTGGCTGCGGGCTACGAGTCGCTGACGGCTTCGCGTTCGACGTAGAGGAGCGCGCCGAGCGAGAGCAAGATGACCGCGTAGGCAGCGGCGGTGAGGAGGGCATCGGTCTTCGTCGCGAACGTGTCGGTGCGGTAGACGATGACCTTCCTGACGATGGCGATGATGCCCGTGTAGAGGACGAGCCGGACGATGCTACGAGTCTCGTCGCGTCGGGTGTACGCGACGACGGTCTGGTAGACCTCGACGATGATGAACAGGAGGAGCGCGGTGTCGATGAACCCGACGACGACCTCGGGGTCGAAGATGTTCGGCGTGAACGCCTGCTCGCCGATCTGGAGCGAGAGGTCGAACACGCCGATCGCGAACAGGACGACGAGGACGTACGCGGCCACGATCTCGATACCACGGATGAGCGACTCCGAGAACTCGACCACGCGCTGGGTGCGCGACTCCGCCTCGTCGTCGCTCCCGTCGGCGAGCTCTTCGGCGGCGTCGTCGACGGTCGCCTCCGAACCCTCATCGACAGTCATTCTCTCACACGACACTGCGGTCGCGGACGGGATAACTGGCGGGGCAGGTACGGCGGACCCGACCCACGCCACCGAAACCGCAGGGACCGCGCCGAGGGGGTCCGTGAGGAGGACTCGCACGTCCGGCGAGCGCCAGCGTCCGCGTTTCGCACGCTTTTTCCCGCTCGACGCGGTTGCTAGGTGCAAGGAATGATATCGAAGGGCTGCGAGCAGTGCGCCAAGGGCGGCAAGATGGTGATGTTCGTCTACGGGTACTGCGACCAGCGCGATTGCTTCTACTGTCCGCTCGGCGAGAACCGGAAGAACGTCACGGACGTGTACGCGAACGAGCGTCTCGTCGAGAGCGACGAGGACGTCATCCAGGAAGCGAAGCGCATGGACGCCCTCGGCACGTCCATCACTGGCGGGGAACCCCAGGAGGCGATGGACCGCACGTGCCACTACCTTTCACTACTGAAGGACGAGTTCGGCGAGGACCACCACACGCACCTCTACACGGGCATCCCCGGCGGTCGCGAGAACATGCGGCGCCTCTCGGAAGCGGGCCTCGACGAGATCAGATTCCATCCGCCCGTCGAACTCTGGGGCGACATGCACGGGACCGAGTGGGAGGACATCCTCTACGTCGCTCGCGAGGAAGGATTGACGCCGGCGTTCGAGATTCCGGGCATCTACGCGGAACCGGAGTTCCTCGAGTTCCTCGACGAGGGCGCGGCGGAGTTCTGTAACATCAACGAGTTCGAGATGAGCGACGGGAACTACCGCCGCATGCAGGAGGAGGGCTTCGAGCTGAAGGACGGCCACATGAGCGCCGTCGAGGGGTCGCGCGAGGACATCCTCGACGTGATGGGCGACCACGAGAAGGTGTACTTCTGCACGTCGGTGTTCAAGGACGCCGCCCAGCACCGCCGGCGCCTGAAGCGGATGGCGCGGAACATCCGCCGGGAGTTCGACGAGGTCACCGACGACGGGACGCTCGTCTACGGGAAGACGACGGTTCCCGCGGAGCGCTTCGAGGCACTGGGCGTGCCCGAGGAGTTCTACACGGTCAAGTCGGAGCACGTCGAGGTCGCGTGGTGGCTCTTAGAGGAGATGATCGAGGAGGGCGACGTCGACGAGGGCGAGATCGTGGAGCAGTACCCGACGGTGAACGGGACCGTCGTCGAGCGTACGCCGCTGGCCTGACTGTTCCAGCATCCGGCGACCGCCAGGTCGCCGGGTCGCGGGAAGTCGACGATTCTCAGTACTTGTATCGGTTCAGACGGGGTAGGAGCGGCGGCGTTGTCGGCGGTCGCGGGTGTGGAACGCGAAGACGATCGCGGCGAAGCCGCTGGCGGCGGTGGCGAGCGCGGCGACGCCGAACTGGGTGAACGGGTCGAAGTAGGTTCGGCGCGCGAACAGGTGGTACTCGCCGGCGTAGCGGACGGCGATGGGGCCGCGTCCGGGGCCGGGGAGGGCGCCGAGGCTGTCGGTGACGTAGCGGTCGCCGGCGATGCCGGCGGTGACGCGGTCGCGGTCGGCAGCGGTGAGGTCCGGGTAGTCGACGACCCAGTCGGCGTCGGCGAGGTCCGTGGTGACGCCGGCGTACGCGAACTCGAAGCGGATGGCACCGACGCCGAGGACGACGCCGGCGACGACGAGGCAGACGCCGAGGACGAACGCGAGCGAGGGTGCCTGCGGCGGGGAACGCATGCGATATGTAGGCATCGGGGAACGATAAGGACTGCGAGCGGGCGGTGGATTCGGTGGCGAGGCGACGTCGAACGGGAGTCCGAGTGATGGTCGCCCCCTCGGCCCGCAGTTTCATGTACGTTTCTCACAAGGAACGCGTATGGCGAAGCGACGTCGATTCTTGGCGGCAGTCACCGGCGGGTTGTCGCTCGCGGGCTGCCTGCGATTGGAGGGGGGCGAGGGGGCGACCGCGGAGGGAACGACGGTACCCGGGACGGACGAGCCGGCGCCGCCGTCGAGCGCGGCGCCGACGACCGAAGCGCCCACCGAGGAACCGACCGACGAGGACCCGGGGTCCGCGACGGCGCTGTCGGGGACGTGGCGGCAGTTCCGCGGTGACGCTGCGAACACCGGCCGCACGACCGCTGCTGGCCCGAGTGCGTCCGTGGAAGCGACCTGGCGGTCGAAACCGTCCGACCCGGTCGCGGCGATCTCGTCGCCCGTGGTCGCGGACGGTCGCGCGTACGTCCTCGCCGACGAGGGCGTGCTCGTCGCGCTCGACGGGACCGACGGGTCGCTGGTGTGGTCCCAGCAACTGCCGGGGGACTCGGACACGGTCGGGTCGCCGGCGGTCGTGGACGGGACCGTGTTCGTGGCGTCGCTCGACGGCGGTACCGCGTACGCGCTGAACGCGTCCTCGGGCGCGTTCGAGTGGCAGGCGTCCATCGACGGCGGTGCGTTCGCGTCGCCGGCCGTCGGTGACGGGGTCGTCTACGTGGCGTCGACGACGGGCGTCGTGCACGCGCTCGACGCTGCGGACGGCTCGGAGCGCTGGCGGTACGAGACCGGCGGCCGGACCGTGCTCGCGTCGCCCGCGCTCGACGACGGGTCGCTCTACGTCGCGAGTACGACGCCGAACGAACTCCCGTCGGGCGTCGACGACCTGTTCGACGTCCTGTACTACGACCAGTTCTACCGCGGTGGCGACGTCGAGACGGAGCCGCACGCGACCGCTGCGAGGCTCGACGCTCGCGCCGGACTGCACGTGCTCGACGCGTCGAACGGGGACGTCCTCGGCACGCAGTCGTTCCCGCACTTCGTCGCGTCGACGCCCGCGGTCGCGGCCGACGCGCTCGTCGTCGGCTGCTGGGACGGGAACGTGTACGCGCTCGAACGCGGGTCCGGCGCGGAGCGATGGGTCGCGTCGACCGGCGCGCCGATCAGTGCGTCGCCGGCGGTCGGCGACGGCGTCGTCTACTGCGGGACGTGGAACGGGAGCCTGCACGCGTTCGACGCGAGCACGGGCAGCCAGGAGTGGTTCCTCCCCGTCGGCGAGAACGTCTCGTCGTCGCCCGCCGTCACCGACGACGCGGTGTACGTCACCGGGCGAGGGGGCGGACTCGTCGCCGCCGGACTCGACGGCGGTGTCCGGTGGCGGTTCGACGGCGCCGCTGGCGGCTTCCATCCGTCCTCGCCGGCGGTCGTCGACGGCGCCGTCGTCGTCTGCGGCGAAGGCGACAACCCGGACGCGGCCGACGGCGTCGTCTTCAGGCTCGACGCCGCCTGAACGCGGCCGCGCTCGGGGCGCGTTCGACGGTCACTCGGGGCCGAGGAACTACCCGGGGCCGAGGAACTACTCGGGACTGAGGAACGCGAGGATGGCGTCCCGGGCGTCCGTGGTCGGTTCGAGCCACGGCGTGTGGCCGTGGTCGTCGAGGACGACCATCTCGCCGTCGGGCATGGCGTCGGCGACCGGACGGCCGACGGCTGGCGGCCAGAAGAAGTCCTCGGTCCCCCAGACGAACCGCGTCGGGACCGTGCTCGTCTCGAGTTCGTCGCGGACGACGAACCGCGCGTGCATTCCGCCGCGGAGCGTGCCCGCGGTCGTGTTCAGCGCGACGAGGCTGTCGGTCTGTCCGGGAACCCGTTCGCCCGCGAGGCCGACCTCGAGGAGCGCGTCGTCGAGCGCGCTGTCGTCCTCGAGGTTGATGAGGTTCCACTGCTCGCGGGCGTCGTCGAGCGAGTCGGCGATCGACCGGCGGAACAACCACGGGCCGACCTTCGGCGCGTACGTCAGGCGGAACACCCACGGGACCTTCCGGGAGAGCCCGCCGGGCGCGCCGACGAGGCACGTCCGGTCGACGCGCTCGGGGTGGTCGACCTGGAGGTGCAGCGCCTGCATCCCGCCCAGGGAGTTCCCGAGGACGCGCGTCGCGTCGACGTCGAGCGCGTCCATGAGGCCCGTGACGTAGTCGACGCCGAACTCGCGGAAGTCCACGGTCGCGTAGTCCACGGCCGTCGACAGCCCGCGGCCGGGGCGGTCCGGCGCGACGACGCGGAACTCGTCGGCGAGCGCGTCGAACAGCGGGAGCCACGTCGCGGCGTTCGTACTGAGGCCGTGCAGGCAGAGCAGCGGCGGGCCGTCGCCCGCTTCGAGGTAGTGAATCCGGTCGCCGGCGACGGACGCGGTCCGCGACGCGACCTCGACGTCCACGTCGTCGACGTACGCCTCCAGCGCGTCCACGTACGCTCGCTCGGCGGGGTCGTTCGCCTGCACCTCCGCGACGGTGAGCGACATGCTCGACCCGAGTGGCGCCGGCAGGAAAGAGGTACCGCCGTGACCGACCGTCACCGGACGAATCCCCGTAATCGCTCAGTCGCGTCCCAGACCGCGAGCGGGGAGCCAGCGCACCGGACGCCCGAAGGGTCGATCACTCGACGCCGCCGCACCCACAGCGAACGCGTCATTCTGGTAGCATAGTTGGTCCAACGGACCAGTGCTTGGTTTTACTCACGGCTGGACGCGTGAACGCGCAATGGGCGTGGGACACCGCCCCAACGCAAGCGTTTTGCCTCGCGGGCCGCAACTGATGGCCATGTCGGACTGTCCACTCGCCGACGACTGCCCGCGATTCACAGAGCGCGTCGCCGGCATGGGGTGTCAATCCTACGGCGACCGGAGCGGCATGGAGTGGTGCAAGGACTACGACCAGCCGATCTCTGACTTGAAGACCCAGCCCGTGAAGCCCGGGGAAGAGATAGTCGTGGAGGTAACGGACATCCACGAGAGCGGCGCTGGCGTCGGCCGCACCGAGGACGGCTTCATCGTGATGGTCGACGGCGTCCTCCCGGAGGCTCGCGCGAGAGTGAAGGTCACGAACGTCCACTCGAATCACGCTCGCGCCGACGAGATCGAGCGCCTCCCGATGGACGAGGACCTCGACGACGGTGACGGCGCCGAACTCGGGTACGACGACCCCGACGAAGCCGACGCCGACGACGACGAGGACGACGATAGCGGCCGGCGCGTCGACCGCGAACGCCTCGGGAGTCGCGAGAACTTCTGGGGGAACTAGCCGGCCGTCGCGGGCAGCCCATCGACCTGGACAGTCCAACCGCCGTCCGTTTCTGCAGACCGCTCTCGACCCGTCGCTTCTGCGAGTCGCGCTCGACGCATCGAGTGGCGACGCGCGTGCGCACCTGTCGCGACGAGCGCTGCCGGCGGCACATGCTATTAGTTCTCTGCGAGCGTCGCCCTTGGCATGGACCTGCATCTTGACGGTGACGTGGCGCTGGTAACGGCGAGTTCGAGCGGGCTCGGATACGCGAGCGCCGAAGCACTGGCTCGTGAGGGCGCACACGTGGCGATCTGTGGTCGGGACGAGGAGCGACTCGCGGCCGCCGAGGCGGACCTCGAAGCCGTCGGAGACGGCCGCGTGCTCGCACAGCCCGCGGACCTGACCGACCCCGCGGACGTGAGCGCGCTCGTCGACGCGACCGCCGACGAGTTCGGCGGCATCGACCACCTCGTGACGTCCGCCGGCGGCCCGCCGTCGGGCGGGTTCCTCGACATGGAGGACCGCGACTGGTACGGCGCGTACGACACGCTCGTGATGAGCGCCGTCTGGACGCTCCGCGAGGCGTACCCCCATCTCGACGCGAGCGAGAAGGGGACGTGGACGGCGATCACGTCCCGGAGCGTCCGCGAGGTCATCGACGACCTCGTCCTCTCGAACGCCGTCCGGCGGGCGGTCATCGGCCTCGTCAAGTCCGTGAGTCACGAGTTCGGCCCGAGCGTCCGCGCGAACGCCGTCCTCCCGGGCGCACACGAGACGAGCCGCATCGAGGAACTCGTCGAGGACGCGGTCGAGCGCGGCGACCACGAGACGTACGCTGACGGGCTGGCGGAGTGGGGCGAGGGCGTCCCGCTCGAACGCATCGGCGACCCACAGGAACTCGGGGACGTCGTCGCGTTCCTCGCCAGCGACCGTGCGAGCTACGTGAACGGCGTGAGCGTCCCCGTCGACGGCGGGAGCCTGCGAAGCTAGCGCTCCGACAGCGAGCACTCAGAAGGCGTCGCGTTCGCGGAGTTCGGCGACGACGTCGCGGACGCGCTGGCTCGCGTCTCGCGGCGCGACGAGCACGCGGTCGTCGAACGCCGCGACGACGATGTCCTCGCAGTCGACCACCGAGACGTGTGCGTCGTCGGTCGCGACGACGCTGTCCGTGGTGTCGACGAGGATGGCGTCGCCGGCCGGGCCGTCGTCCGAACCGAGGACGGCGTTCCCGTCGGTGTCGGCGTCGAGGATGCGCGCGAGGGCGTCCCACGAGCCGAGGTCGTCCCACGCGAACGTCGCGGGGACGACGTACGCGTCGCTGGTGCGTTCGAGGACCGCGTAGTCGACGCTGATCGCGGGCGCGACGGCGAACGCCGACTCCAGGTCGAGCGCGTCCTCCGCGAGCGACGAGAGCGGCGTCTCCTCGCACTCGCGGAGGAACGCGTCGGGCGTCCACGCGAACACCCCCGCGTTCCAGAGACACCCGAGGTCGAGCAGTTGCTCGGCGGTCGCCCGGTCGGGCTTCTCGCGGAACGCCGCGACGGGTGCGTACTCGCCGCCGTCCGCCGTCTGCTGGAACGCGGCGGGTTCGACGTACCCGTACCCCGTCGCCGGTCGCGTCGGTTCGACGCCCATCGTCACGAGTCCGTCCGTGTCGACCGCGACGCGGGCAGCGTGCCGGGCGACCGCAGCGAAGTCGCCGTCGACGTGGTGGTCCGCCGGGACGCAGCACATGACGCACTCGCCGAACTCGTCGCGAACGCGCTGCGCGGCGTACGCGAGCGCCGGCCCCGTGTCCTTCGGTTCCGGTTCGACGAACACCGTAGCGTCGGGTGCGTGCTCGCGGACCGCGGCCGCGTGCCGGTCGCCGGTCAGGACCACCGTCTCGTCTGCGAACGCGACGCGGTCGACCGTCTCCGCGAGCAGCGAGCACTCGCCGTCGAGCGCGAGGAACTGCTTCGGGCGGTCGCTTCGACTCGCCGGATATAGCCGCGTCCCGGTGCCGCCGGCGAGCACGCACGCGACGACCGGGACGTCCACGCCGCCAGCGCCCGCGGACGCCTCGTTCACCACGTCTGCACGCACCCCTCGCGGACGTCCTCCGCGCAGCCCTCGCAGTCCGGGTGGCCCTCCTCGAAGCACGCCGGCCGCCCCTGGTCGTCGACGAACGCCGCGCGCTTCTCGACGTACCGCCGGCAGACGATCTTGTGCCGGCCGTGCTCGTCTTGCGGCAGCTCCGCGGTCGCCCGGCCGGTCCGGTACGCCTTCTGGGCCTCCGCGTACCGCCGCCCCGCCGCGCGCAGCGAATCCCGCAGGCGCTCAGCGATGTCGTCGCCGTCTCCCATACGTCCCCGTCCGGGCGGGCCGCGGAAAGCGTCTTCGCCCACGGACGGGAGACCGTCGAGACCCGAAATCGACCGCCAGCGGGCGTCGACCACCCCCAGCGAAGCGCCCTCTCGACGCCCAGACCGCCCGTCTTCACTTTCACTCCGCATACCACAGTTTAAATACCATCGGGCGCGAAGGTCGATGCGTCTCCCACGAAACACACGCGGAGACAGGAACCCAACATGAGCGATCTGCGAGACCACGCCGAAGACATACACGAACAGTTCTCGGACCACATCGACATCGACGTCGACGACGTCGAGGAACGCCTCAGCACGCTCGTCGACGAGTACAAAGTCCCGCTCGACGAGGCACGGCGCTCTGTCACGAGCCACTACCTCGACGAAGCCGGCATGGAGCGCGACGCGCTCGGTGGCGGCAGCGGCTCGAACGACCACGTCCAGGTCGCGGACGTCGACGAGGACGAACAGTGGATCGACGTCACCGCGAAGGTCGTCGACCTCTGGGACCCTCGGAGCGACGCCGTCGCCCAGGTCGGGCTGCTCGGCGACGAATCGGGCACCATCAAGTTCACCGCGTTCGCGTCCAGCGACCTCCCGAAACTCGAGGAGGACGCCGTGTACGCGCTCGGGAACCTCGTCACCGACGAGTACCAGGGCAACTACTCGGTGAAACTCAACCGGACGACCACGATCGAGCAGCTCGACGAGGACATCGAGGTCGGCGACGACTCGACGACCGTCGAGGGCGCGCTCGTCGCGATGCAGTCCGGCTCCGGACTCATCAAGCGCTGCCCGGAGGAGGACTGCACGCGCGTCCTCCAGAACGGCCGCTGTAGCGAGCACGGCGAGGTCGAAGGCGAGTTCGACCTCCGCATCAAGGGCGTCGTCGACGACGGCGTCGACGCGCACGAGGTCATCTTCGACAAGGAGACGACCGAAGCCATCACCGGCATCAGCCTGGAGGAGGCGAAGGACATGGCGATGGACGCGCTCGACACGACCGTCGTCGCCGACGAGATCCGCGACCTCGTCATCGGCACGTACTATCGCGTGAGCGGCCCGACGTTCGGCCGGTACGTGCTCGCGGACGACGTCGAACAGCTCAGCGAGCCGGTCGATGCGACCGCGGCGCTGGAACGAGCGAGGTCGATGTGACATGAGTCAGGCACCCACTCGCGAAGTCGCGAAACGCGTCTTCGCACGCGAATTCAACGACGCAACGTTCACGTTCAAGGAATCCGACGACGAGCGCGCCCCGAACTTCGCGCTGCTCCCCACGGGGGACCGCGCGAACCGCGTGTTCGTCGTCGGCACCCTGACCGAGACCGAGGACATCGGTGACGAATCCGAGTACTGGCGTGGTCGCGTGGTCGGTCCGACGGGGACCTTCTTCGTGTACGCCGGCCAGTACCAGCCGGACGCGACCGCGTTCCTCCGCGACGCCGAGGCGCCGGAGTACGTCGCGGTCGTCGGGAAGCCGTCGACGTTCGAGACGGACGACGGCACCGTGAACGTCTCGCTGCGGCCGGAGTCCATCTCGGCGAGCGACGAGAACGCGCGCGAGCGCTGGATCGTCGAGACCGCCGAGCGGACGCTCGACCGCATCGAGGCGTTCGAGGACGAGACGAACGAGTACGCGGAGATGGCGCGCGACGAGTACGATACCGCCGTGGAGACGTACCGTCGCGAGGCCGAGGCCGCGCTCGACTCCATCGTCGAGGACGGCGACGCGGCCGAGGAGTCGGAGCCGGAAGCGGCGCCCTGACCGCCGGGGCGCTCGCCGCCCGGCCTCTCGACCGCTGACCGCTGCCGTTTTCTACTGCATCGCGCCCGTCCGTGCGAGCGTCTGACAAATACTTAAGTGCGTGAACGCGATAGTACGCGCCTAGGATGGGGAACAAGAACAAGACGATCTCCTTCCGCGTGAACGAGGACGCGTTCGAGACGCTCCAGGAGATCGCGGAGGAACGAGACATCTCGCTGTCGGCGGTGTTCCGCGACTACGTCGACATGCTGGTCGCGCACGACGGCCAGGTCGCGGTGATGCCCGAGCACGAGATCAGCGAGGAAGACACCGACCAGGAGGAATGGCCACCGAAGGTGAAGGTCCCGAAGAGCTTCGTCCGCGAGCACGAACGCCTCGAACTGGAAGCCGACCACCTCCGCGACCAACTCGACGAGTACAAGCAGTACGTCACGAAGCTCCGCGAGGAGGTGGACGACGACCCCGGCGAGGACGTCATCCACCTCGAGGACCTCGACGGGAGCGAAACCGAAGAGGACGACGAGGACACGCCGTACGTCGGCTGACCGTCTCCTTCTCAGTACGGACGACTCGCTGGCGGCGTTCCCCTGGTTTCGTCGCTCTCGAACCAACCTGTCGTTTCTCGTTCGGTACCGTAGCGCGTACCGGTGCGTCTGGCTCTGTGGGGTTTCGGGGCACGCGGGGTCGGGAACAGTAAACTCGAGCCGACAGGTATCGGTTCCGACAGTTCAAAGCGAGTGGACGTTCGAGGCAGAGTCGTGCGTGAAGTCCTCTATCGGGTCGGCCTCGGGTCGTACGTCCTCTGGCTACTACTGGTGGTGCTGTACGTGCTCGGTCGGTACACGCCCGTTCCGCGGTTCGAGTTGGTGTACTCGGGGGTCGTCTTCGGCGCCGCGGTACTGACCGTGTTCGGTGCCGGTCGGCTACTTCGAAAGGGATATCGTCGGGTGGTCGACTGACACGGAGGCGTCTCACCCGGAGAGGTTGCGTTTCGCGGAGCGCATGCGGTCTCTTGCTTCCTGTCGGTCGTCGACGTCCGCGAGTTCCTCGGCGGCTTCGAGCGTCCGCACGCTCTGATCGAGGAACGAGAGGATGTCGCCCTCGTACGCGTACAGCATGTAGTCGTCGCTCATCACGTCGACGATGGCGCTCGGCCCGAGGCCTTGCGCGCGGAGTTCGAGGAGGTACCGGATGAACTTCCGTTCGGGGTGCCCGCAGTAGGGGTTGTTGTCGCACGAGCAGTCGAGGAAGTCCTTCGCGAAGTCCAGCACGCGGTCTCTGGTCGCCTCGTCGAGCTTCTCCAGGCCACCGCCCTGGAAGAGGATGTCCAGCGTCGCCCCCTTGAACGCTCCTTTCGGGATGTTCGTGTCCAGCTGCGAGGAGAGCTGCCGGTGGTTCTTGACGTAGATCTTGTCCGTGATCGCCACTGTTGCCCACTCGTAACCGACGAACCGCCAAAAGTCGTTCGCGTTCGCGGTACCACGTCGCACGCCACAGCCGCGACCGCAGGCCGCGCGGAGTCGGCTGGGGAGGACGAGGTGCAGTGCGGAGGCGGTCGCGGGTCCTGACACCAACCACCCACCACCAGATGTTTACAAGATACGTAAACCCCTGCGCCGCCGGGAGTGTGCGACCAACCGACGCGGCCGCCCCGAGTCGTAACGTATATCCATCACAGGAATCGTATCTCAAACTGCAACGTGTCCGGGTTGGGGTAGTGGACTATCCTTCAGCCTTGTGGAGGCTGAGACGCGGGTTCAATTCTCGCACCTGGACCTTCTCCGAACGACCACGCGAACAGCCGCCGCCTCGCGCGGCGGCTGTGAGCATCCTGAGAGAGGAGAAGCGCCGATGGAGAGAATTGAATCAGGGAGGTCGCGCGCAGCGAACGGGGGTGAGCGAGCGCGTCCGACCGAGGTTCGATTCTCGCCCCTGGACCTTCTCCGAACGATTACGCGAACAGCCGCCGCGCCAGCGGTGGCTGTGAGTTCCCCGAGTGAGTGTTCTTGTGCTGGTGTTGGGTGTGGGTGCTCGGTGGTGAGAGGGGTGGGTCGTCCCGTAGTTGTTTGTGGGTGCTGTTCGTAGGCGTGTGTATGGCGCTTGACGATAACGACCACGCGGTGTTGCACGACGTGGTGGAGATGGGTGAGGTGGCGGATACGGAGTACGTGGATTCGCCGATCGAGGGGGAGCCGTCGCGGTTGTACGTGTTGTTCGAGTCGGACGTGGACGTGTTGTCGGACGATTTCCAGCAGTGGATGGTGGAGATGGGGGTGGCGGCGATGAACGTGGGGTTCGAGTCGGACGCGGTCCTCGACCAGTTGTTCGTGGAGTTGCAGGACGTGGACGAACTGGTCTGACTGGCGTGCGACGCCCGCTCGGGCGCTGTTTCCGGTCGTCCGTTCTCGACGTCGGCCGGTAGGGCGCGTGGACACCGCGTGTTTTTCCCCGCTGGACGGCGAGGGGGTTGGTATGAGCGATAGCGAGGACGCCGAGGGCGGGCCGATGCAGGTGTCGGACCCGAACTATCATAGCGTGAATCACACGGCGGCGCAGACGTGTGGGTGGACGAAGAACGCGCTGGAGGGCGAGGGGAAGTGCTACAAGTACGCGTTCTACGGGATCGAGAGTCATCGGTGCATGCAGATGACGCCGGTGGTGAAGTGCAACGAGCGCTGCGTGTTCTGTTGGCGCGATCACGCCGGGCACGCGTACGAGCTGGGGGACGTGGAGTGGGACGACCCGGCGGCGGTCGCGGACGCGACCGTGGAACTCCAGCGGAAGCTCCTGTCGGGGTACGGCGGGAACGAGAACGTGCCGCGTGAGGTGTTCGAGCAGGCGATGGAGCCGCGGCACGTCGCCATCAGTCTGGACGGCGAGCCGACGCTGTACCCGTATCTGCCGGAGCTGATCGACGAGTTCCACGAGCGCGATATCACGACGTTCCTCGTGAGTAACGGGACGAAACCCGAGGTGCTCGAGCGCTGCGACCCGACGCAGTTGTACGTGTCGGTGGACGCGCCCGAGCGGGCGACGTTCGATTCGACCGTGAAGGCCGTGGACGACGACGCGTGGGAGCGCCTCGTCGACACGATGGACGTCCTCGCGGGGAAAGACGAGACGCGGACGGTCCTGCGGACGACGCTCGTGAACGGCGAGAACATGCATAGTCCGGACTGGTACGCGGCGTTCTATCGGCGCGCGAACCCGGACTTCGTGGAGCTGAAGGCGTACATGCACGTCGGGCACTCGCGGGGTCGCCTCGACCGCGATGCGATGCCGGCCCACGAGGACGTGCTCGCGTTCACCGAGGACGTCAAGGAGCACATGCCCGAGCACGACCACCTCGCGGACGTCCCGCAGTCCAGGGTCGCACTGCTCGCGCGGGACTCGGATACGTGGGTGCCGGAGCTCCGGAAGGACAGCGAGTTCTGGGCCGACGATCCGCTCGCGGACGTCTGAACGCGGCCTCTCGGAGCGCTGACCCCGGTCAGTCGTGCTCCTGGACGTCGTCCGCCGACGTTTCGTCGACCACGTCGCCCGGGTCGCGGTCGACGGTCACGCGGACCTTCTGGACGCGAGTGTTCTCCACGTCTTCCGCGCGGAGCGTCACGTTCTCGTACTCGAACGCCTCGCCCTGCTCGACGAGACGGCCCGCGCGGTTGAACAGGAACCCGGCGATGGTCTCGAACTCCTCGCCCTCCGGGAGGACGATGTCGAGCGCCTCGTTGACCGCTTCGACGTTCACCGAGCCGTTCGCCACGACGGTGTCGTCGTCGACGAGCTCGATCGGGTGGTCCTCGTCGCCGACGAGTATCTCGCCGACGATCTCCTCGGTCATGTCCTCCATCGTGATGAGGCCCTCGGTGGCGCCGAACTCGTCGATGACGATGACCATGTGCAGTCGGTTCTCGCGCATCTCCGAGAGGAGGTCGTCGACGTTCTTCGACTCGGGGACGTGCAGCGTCGGATTGACGACGTCCGCGACCGTGAGGTCGCCGTAGTCGTCGGCGTCGTCCCCTTCGAGTTCGCGGATGTCGAAGACGCCGACGACGTTGTCGAGACTGCCTTCGTACGCGGGGAGGCGAGCGTGCCCGGACCGGATGCACTCCTCGATGGCGGTGTCGACGCTCGCGTTCGTGGAGATGGCGGCCATGTCGAGGCGCGGCGTCATCACCTCCTTGGCGGTCGCATTCGTGAACCGGAGGGTGCGTTGGAGCATCTCGCGTTCCTCCTCTTCGAGGATACCCTCGCGTTCACCGGTCTTGATCATGTTCCGTATCTCCTCGCGAGTGACGTACGTGGACTCGATGGACGCGTTCCCGCCGGTGACCTTGTTCACGAGCGACGTCAGATAGTAGAACAGCGTGATGAGTGGCCACAGTACCTTCTCGACGACCGTCAGTCCGCGCGCGACGCGGCGTGCGTGCAGTTCGGTGTTCTCGACGGCGTAGGACTTCGGCGCGCTCTCACCGAATATCAGGACCATCGACGTGATGCCGAACGAGGAGACGAGGACCGCCGCGCCCGGGTCGAAGTAGAACTGGACGATGGTCGTCGAGATCGACGACATCGTGATGTTCACCATGTTGTTCCCGACGAGGATGGTGACGAGCAACCGGTGGGGGTCCTCCTTGAGTCGCTGGACCGCGAGCGCGCCGCGTTTCCCCTGTTCGACCATCGCGTCGATCTGGTGGTTCGGGAGGGAGAACAACGCGATCTCGGACGACGAGAAGAACCCCGACCCCATGAGCAACAGGGCGATGAGGAAGCCGCCGACGGCGGTGAGGCCCGGTTCCCCGAGTTCGATACCGACGAACGGCACGGTGTAACTGGTGCTGGCCACGGCCGCTCCTGCGAGCATGGATGTCCCCATCAGTAGGCCGTTTCCGACGTGGAATGGTAATACTTGCGCCCCGAAGCGGACGTTCCGAGACCCAGCCGGACGAATACGGAGAATATCTTGATGAACGTATCAGAATTATCTCGAAAGGCATTCGTTCGTAAGCTTCCCGGTTTGCCGCGGCGCGCCGACCACGCCGAGGGTCGAGGCACGGGCGCGCTGGCGCTTCGGACGGCACGCGCCGGGGCTGCGACCGCGCTCAGTCCTCCGTGGCGTTCGCAGACCCCTCCTCGTCGGTCGCGTTCGCGGACTCGTCGCGTTCGGCGGCGAGCGGCGGGTGGGTGTCGTCGCCGGCGCGCGGGAGGACGGCGACGACGGTGCTGGCGTCGTCCTCGAACCGGAGCTCGCCATCGAACGCGTCCAGGAGCCACGTCGCGATCCAGAGGCCGAGCCCGCTCCCGTGCTCGAGTTGCGTGATGTCGCGGTCGCCGCCGACGAGCTCGCGCTCGAACTCGGGGATGCCGGGACCGTCGTCGCCGACGCGTATCTCGACGGTCGCGTCCGTGGTGGTGACGGAGACCGTGACGTCGCCCGCGCCGTGCTCGAACGCGTTCTCGACGAGGTTCTGGACGACGACCTCGAGCCGGTGGTCGGCGACGGCGGTCGCCGGGTCGGCGTCGAACGCGACGTCGCGCTCGGGGTGGTCGCTCGTCGCGTCCGCGATCCCGTTCTCGACGTGCGTGACGACGTCGACGAGCGCCGGGTCCGGCGTCTCCTCGAGCGCGCGTTCGAGCTCGCGGGCCTTGTCGCTGAGCGCGACGACCTCGTCGACGGCGTCCCGGATGCGGTCCGCGTACTCGCGTTCGTCGCTGCTCGCGGCGAGCTGGTCGACGTACCCGGAGACGAGCGTCATCTCCGTCCGGAGGTTGTGCCGGAGGATGGTGTTGAGGACCTGGAGGCGGCGTTCGCGCTCGTGCTGGGGCGTGATGTCCGTGTAGATGCCGTACCCGCGGTGGACGTCGCCGTCGAGGTACGAGATGCCGCGGAAGAGGAAGTGCCGCGTCCCCTGACTCGTCTGACGGACGATCTCGCGGGTGACGACGGTCGCTCCCTCGGATTCCACGTCGACGGTGCTGGCGTCGAGCCGCCGCGCCTCCTCGCCGCGGTCGTCCGGGACGATGAAGTCGTTGATGGACTCGCCGACGAGCTCGCGCTCGTCGTACCCGAAGACGTCCTCGAACGCGGGGTTGACGCGCTCGATCATCGGTTCACCGTCGACGAACCGGTTCTCGACGACGGGGTCGGGGAGGGACTCGAACAGCTGACGGAAGCGCGCGTTCTCGGTCTCGAGGCGAGCGCGCGTCTCCGTGAGGTCGCTGATGTCGTGGACGACGCCGACGACGGCGTCCTCGTCGTCCGCGGGGAGCGCGGCGACGTCGACGCGCACGGGGAACGGGCGTGGCGCGTTCAGGACGGTCTCGACCGAGGTTTCGGCGGCCGCGCTCTCGCGGATGGCCGCGAGCGCGGCGTCGATGGTGGCGGTTTCGGCGTCGAGGATAGCAGCGAGATGCGTTCCTTCGAGGAGCGTCCGCGGGACGTCGACGGCGGCCGCGAGCGGCGAGCTGAGGAACGCGAACCGACCGTCGTCGTCGAGGACGAACACCATGTCCTGGACGTTCTCGAGCACGGTCTCGTACCGTTCGAGGACGTGCTTTCGTTCGGCGTCGGCGAACGCGGCGGCGGCGTTCGTGACGAGGATCTCGGTGAGTTGCCGTTCGGTCTCGGTGACGGCGCGCTCGTCGTACCGCGAGGCGACGGTGAGGACGGCGTGGTCGTCGATAGGATAGTAGCGGGCGGCGGTCAGCGGCCCGATGGCGTCGTCGCCGTCGACCTCGCGTTCGACGATCTCGCCTCGCGCGAACGCTTCCCCGGGTCCGCCCTCGCCGACGCGGTACGTGGGACGGTCCGGGAGGTCGGCGTCGAGTCGGTCGGTGCTCGCGGCGACCGAGAGCGTGTCCGTCTCCGGGTCGTGAAGCCGGAGGGCGACGTAGTCGTACCCGAGGATGTCCTGCATGGCGTCGACGACGGCGTTCGCGATGGCGTCGCGGTCGGTCTCCGCGAAGAGGTTCCGCGTGGTCTCGAGGAGCCCCGTGAGTTCCGTCTCGCGACGCTTGCGGTCGCTGACGTTCTTGAAGAACACGGACAGTCCGTCCGTGGCGGGGTACGCGGCGACCTCGAACCAGGCGTCGAGGGGCTCGTAGTACTCCTCGAAGACGACCGGCGTCTGTTCGGTCATCGCGCGCTCGTAGCGCTCGCGGAACCGTTCGGCGTGAATGTCGTCGTACTCGTCCCAGATGCGTTCGCCGACGAGCGCGTCCGGGTCGGCGTCGAGGAGGCCTTCGGCGCGCTGGTTGACGTACGTGAACCGCCAGTCGTCGTCGAGCGCGAAGAACGCGTCGTCGATGCGTTCGACGACGCGCTCGTAGCGTTCGCGGGCGTCTTCGAGGTCGGCGTGATGCCGGCGGCGTTCCAGTTCGTGCTCGCAGAGTTCGACGGTGAACTCGACGAACGTCCGGTCGGCTTCGTCGAACGATTCGGTACGGGCGGGGTCGCCGGCGAAGCAGAGGCTCCCGTAGAGTTCGCCGTCGCGTTCGACGGTCCCGCCGACGTAGCAGCCGAGCCCGAAGCGCTCGTAGGGGTCGCTGTCGGGGAGGTCGGTCTCTGCGTCGGCGAGCGCGAGGAAACCGTCGTCGGTCGCGGCGGTGTACTGGCAGTAGGATTCGGGGAGTGGCGCGACCGCGCCCGTCTGGAGGTCAGGGTGGTTGCCGATGGCGGTCGTGACGTGCTGTTCGTCGCCCTCGAACCGCGTGAGGAAGCCGTACGGTAGATCGAGGCGTTCGCAGCCGACGTCGAGGAGCCGTTCGACGATGGTCTCGAAGTCGTCCGCTGGTTCGGTGACGGCGTCGTGCAGTCGCCGATACCAAGCCTGGTCGACGGTCGGTTGCCTGTCGAGGTGCGCGTCGAGGCGGGCGGCGAGGTCGTCGGCGTGCGTGCAGTAGCCGGTGGCGCCGCGTGCGCTGACGGCGGACGCGTACTCGCCGTCTGGCTCGGGCGACCGGGCGATGACGGGGGCGTCGGTCGCGTCGACGACGGCTTCGAGCGCGTCGAGCCGCCAGTCGTCGGCCGTGGCGTCGTGGACGACGCCGTCCACGTCGATGCGGTCGAGGACGTCGAGTGCGGTCGCTGCGTCCGTCGCGTAGTGGACGTCGTACGATGTGCTCTCGAGGGTCGGTTCGTGCTCGCTGGTCGTGACGTGGAGGACGTTCGCTGTCGTCGATTGCACCGGTCTGTTTCCCCCGACTCAGGCGGCATGGTCGGTGCCTGCGTCGTTGCCGCTACTGAGACGCCGACGATAATAAACGCTCTTGCCACCGGTTCGACAGCACCTGCGTGGACCGACGCGTTTAAGCGAGGAGCGCGCAAACTCTCAACTCGAGTCTCGTTCCTGCGGTCGCGTCACGCTCACGGAACGCACCCCATAACAGAATCGGGACGCATACCGTATTCGTTATGCTTATCCGGGGTGGGTTCGAACCTACTCGTATGCAAGAGACCACGTCCGACGTCGGGCACGACGAGGTCGCCGTCGCCAAACGCCTCGCGATGGACGGCGCCCTCACCGGCGAGGTCAAGACGACCTGCACGACCCTCGCCGAGCAGCTCGACGCCTCCACGCAGACCGCCTCCCGACGCCTGCAACGCCTCGAGACGGCGGGCTGGGTGACCCGCGAGACCGTCAGCGACGGCCAGTGGGTCGCGCTCACCGACGCGGGCGAACGCGGCCTCCGCCGCGAGTACGAGGACTACCGCAGCATCTTCGAAGGCCACAGCACCGTCGAACTCGAAGGGCGCGTCACCAGCGGCATGGGCGAAGGCCGTCACTACATCACCCTCCCCGGGTACATGGCGCAGTTCGAGGAGCGCCTCGGGTACGAACCGTTCCCCGGCACGCTGAACGTCGACCTCACCGACGCGAGCGTCCGCCGCCGCCGCGCGCTCGACGCGATGGACCCCGTCCCCATCGACGGGTGGGAAGACGACGACCGCACGTACGGCCCCGCGGTCTGCTATCCCGCGACCGTCGAGACCGCCGACGGCGACGTCCACGAGACCGTCCACACCATCGCCCCCGAACGCACCCACCACGACGACGACCAGCTGGAACTCATCGCGCCCGAGAAGCTCCGGGACGTCCTCGACCTCGAAGACGACGACCACGTCACCGTCACCGTGGAGGGCACGCAATGACCCACACCGACCACGCGACACCGACCGCCGAGGACGCCGGCGACGACGCCGCGACGGGCGACGGGGACGCGACAACGAACGACGAGAGCGCAGGCGGTGCGGTCGACGCGGCCATCGACGCGTTCGCGCGCGGCGACCCGGTCTGCATCCACGACGCCGCCGACCGCGAGGGCGAGACCGACATCGTCTACCCCGCGAGCGGCGTCGACGCCGACGCCGTCCGCCGCATGCGGAACGACGCCGGCGGCCTCGTCTGCGTCGCGCTCGCCGACGACGTCGCCGCCGCCTACGACCTTCCGTTCGCGCAGGACGTCATCGACCACGACCTCGCCGCCGACCACGACCTCCAGTACGACGACCGTTCGTCGTTCTCCCTCACCGTGAACCACGTCGACACCTTCACCGGTATCACGGACGACGACCGCGCACTCACCATCACGCGACTCGCCGACGCCGCCGCCGACGCCCGCGCCGGCGACGCCGCCGCGTTCGACTTCGCGAGCGAGTTCCGCGCACCCGGTCACGTCCACCTGCTGCGCGCCGCCCCCGACCTCACCGCCCAGCGCGAAGGCCACACCGAGCTCGCGCTCGAACTCGCCGACGCCGCCGGCGTCGAACCCGCGGCCGTCGTCTGCGAGATGCTCGACGACCAGACCGGCGGCGCAACCACACCGAGCGACGCCCGCGCGTACGCCGACCGCGAAGGCATCCCCTACGTCGAAGGCAGCGACCTCGTCGCCGCACTCCGCTGACCGACCGCGGAGACGGCCGACGTCGGATACTTTTGCGCGAACCGAAACCGGGTACACTCTTATCCTAGGCACTCAATTCGTCGACTATGGCTGGCTTCGACGAGATGGACGTCGACACGATCTGGATGGACGGCGAGTACGTGGACTGGGACGACGCGCAGATTCACGTCCTCACGCACGGCCTCCACTACGGGAGCGGCGTCTTCGAGGGCGCGCGCTGCTACGATACCGAGAACGGCCCGGCGCTCTTCCGCTGGGAGGAGCACGTCGACCGACTCTACGAGTCCTGCAAGCCGTACGACATGGAGATCGACCACGAGCCCGAGGAGATCACGGAGGCG
Organism: Halorubellus litoreus; assembly: GCF_037081675.1. GTDB lineage: Archaea > Halobacteriota > Halobacteria > Halobacteriales > Natrialbaceae > Halorubellus > Halorubellus litoreus. The sequence continues at coordinate 965,098 of NZ_JAZAQL010000001.1, forward strand.
ACGAAGACGCTCATCCGCGAGCAGGATCTCCGGTCGTGCTACGTCCGCCCGATCGCGTTCTACGGCTACAAGAGCCTCGGCGTGTCGCCCGGTGACTGCCCGACGCGCACCGCGATCGCGTGCTGGCCGTGGGGGACGTACCTCGGCGAGGACGCGCTCGAGAACGGCATCGAAGTGATGGTTTCGTCGTGGCGCAAGCACGCGTCGAGCCAGATTCCGACGAACGCGAAGACCACCGGCCTCTACGTGAACAGCATGCTCGCCGGCGAGGAGGCCCGCCGGAACGGCTACCCCGAAGCGATCGTCCTCAACAAGGAGGGGAACGTCGCCGAAGGACCCGGCGAGAACCTCTTCATGGTGAACGACGGCGAGATCTACACGCCCGGCCTCTCTGAGAGCATCCTCGACGGCATCACGCGCGACACCGTCATCACGCTTGCCGAAGAACGCGGGTACGAGGTCCACGACAACGTCTCCGTCTCCCGCGGCGAACTCAACACCGCCGACGAACTGTTCTTCACGGGGTCGGCGGCAGAGGTCACGCCCATCCGGAAGGTCGACAACGTCACCATCGGGAACGGGACCCGCGGACCCGTCACCGAGGAACTCCAGCAGGCGTACTTCGACCTCGTCGAAGGCCGTACGGACGACCACGAGGAGTGGTTCACGTACGTCGATATGGACTGACGGACCGCACAAGCATCCGGCGGCCTCCAGGCCGCCGTTTCCTCCTGCCTGCCTGACTCCACGAGCATCCGGCGGCCTCCAGGCCGCCGTTTCTTCGGGCGGTGACTGACGCTACGGGGAGTGGGTATCGTGCACGTTTGACGTTCGACTCGTTCGTGGCTGGAGTCCGTTTCGGCACCGAGGGTTCAAGTGCGGAGCCGCGGCCACGGTCGGCGTGCCTTCGGTCAGTCCAGCGGACGTTCGCGCGGTCAGTCCCGCGGTCGGCGTCGTCCTCGTCGTCGCGTTGACGGTCGTGCTCGCGAGCGGCGTCGCCGTCGCGTTCGCCGTCGGCGTCGCCCCCCAGGAGCCCGCGCCGAACGCACGCATCGGGCTCGGCGTCGACGCCGCAAGCGACGAACTGGTCCTCGAACACCGCGGCGGTGACGCGCTCGACGTCGCCGACCTGCGTGTCGTCGTGACCATCGACGGCAGTCGCCTCGCGCACCAGCCGCCGGTGCCGTTCTTCGCAGCCGTCGGGTTCGAGCCAGGTCCCACGGGGCCGTTCAACCGCGGGTACGACGGCGCGTGGACCGCCGGTACGACCGCGTCGGTCGCGCTCGCGAGCACGAACGACCCCGCGATTTCGCCCGGGGACCGCGTCGTCGTCGCCGTCTACGCCGCCGACGCGCTCGTCGCGCGCGCCAGCGCAACCGCTCGCCGAGCGAGAATGACCGGGAGAACCACGTTGCGTCCGAACCCTCAGGCGTCCGCCTCGACCTCTGACGTCGCCGTCGCGGACGCGTCAGCGTCCTCGTCGTCCGGGACGCGCGCGACCGTCGTGATGGCGATGTCCGGGTCGTACGACGGCCCCATCAGGCGATGCGTGACGTCCTCGAACCCGGCGTCGTGGAACATCCGGTCCGCCTCGTCCTCGTCGTAGAACAGCATGATGGCGTCCGCGAGCTTCTGGAAGAGGCTCGACTTCGGGTAGTTCGGGCCGACGACGAGCACCTGTCCGCCGGGCTTGCAGACGCGGCGGAACTCCCGGAGCGTCTCGACGGGATTCGGCCAGTACTCGATGCTCCCGCTCGACCACACCACGTCGAACGCGTCGTCCTCGAACGGCAAACGCTCCGCGTCACCGAGATGGAACCGGACGTCGCCGTGCTTCCCGAACTTCGCGTACGCCTTCTCCAACTGGTGAGGACTCTGGTCGAGGCCAACGACCTCGTCGACGACCTCCAGCAAGCCCTCCGTCGCGAACCCCGTCCCACACCCGACGTCCAGCACGCGGTCGTCGCGCTCGATGTCCAGCATCCCGATCGCTTCCGTCCGCATCTCCTCGTTCCAGATGAACGGGTTGATCGTGTCGTACACCTTCGAGAGGTACTTGTAGAACAACCGCGCTCGCGCTTTGTCTTCGAGGACTCCCATTGCTCGCGCTTCGAGCGGCGCGACCAAAGTATTGCTGATTCCGGCCACAGCGCGACCGTGGAAGTCCCGGCGAGACGACCGCTGCGCCGGAATCCCGCGACTGCCTTTCGCAACTACCAAATAGGCGCTGTTGTAACTCTCGAACGTTCATACCATGCCGAGGCCAGAGGTTCTCGAACGCATCAAGACGGCCGAAGGAGAGGCCGACGACATCATCGCGGAGGCCGAGGCCGACCGCGAGGAACGCATCTCCGACGCCCGCGAACGTGCCGAAGACATCCGGCAGGAGGCCGAAGAAGAGGCGCGAGCGCTCGAGGCGGACCGCCTCGAGGACGCCCGCGAAGAGATAGAGACCGAGCGCGAGCGCATCCTCGAGGACGGCGAGGAAGAACGCGAGCGCCTCCGGTCTCGCGCCGAGGGCAGAGTCGACGACGTCGTCGACTTCGTCCTCGAGCGCTTCACGGAGGAGGTACATGCTCAGACCTGAGCGGATGAGTAAGGTCTCGGTGACGGGGTCCAAGGCGGTCATGGACGACGTCATCGAGGCAGTTCACGAACTGAACCTCGTCCACCTCAGCAACTACGACGGCTCCTGGGAGGGCTTCGACAACGGCGACCCGGTCGAGGGCGCCGAGGAGGCCTCCGAGAAGCTCGTGACGGTTCGGTCGCTCGAGAACATCCTCGAGGTCGACGCCGCGGACGCCGGCCCGAGCCGCATCGTCACCGAGGAAGCGCTCGAGGAGGAACTCGAGGAGGTCCGCCAGGAGGCGAACCGGCTCGACGACCGCCGCGACGAACTCGAGGACGAGCTCCGCGACGTCGAGGAGCAGGTCGATTCGATGGCGCCGTTCGCGACGCTCGGGACGCCCCTCCATCTCCTCTCCGGCTACGACAGTCTCGAGGTTCGCGTCGGCGAAGGCGACGCCGACGGCGTCCGCGAGGCGCTCCGCGGTGCCGCGGTCGTCCGCGAGTTCGAGGTCGAGGAGGAAGATGGCGTCGTCGCCGTCTACGTCTACCCCGAGTCGAACGCCCGCGAGGACTTCCTCGACGACCTCCTCGTCGGCGTCGACTTCACGACCATCGACGTCCCCGAGGACGCTGAAGGGAATCCCTCGGAGTACGTAGAGGAGCTCCGGCATCGCAAGCAGCGTCTCGAGTCGAAGCTGAACACGGTCGAGGACGAGCTCGACGACCTCCGCCTGGAGGTCGCGAGCTTCCTGCTCGCCGCCGAGGAACGCCTGAGCATCGACGTGCAGCGCTCGGAGGCGCCGCTACAGTTCGCGACGACCGAGAACGCGTTCATCGCCGAAGGCTGGATTCCGACCGACCGCGTGGATTCGCTGCGCGCGGCCGTCGGTGACGCCGTCGGCGACCGCGCGGACGTCGAGGAGCTGGAGCGCGCTGACTACGACCAGCACGGCGAACCCGAGCACACGGAAGCCGTCACGGACGGCGGCAGTGCGGTGTCGATGGACGAACAGCCGCCGACGGTGATGGAGAACGACGCGCTCTCGAAGCCGTTCGAGCCGCTGACGAAGATGGTCGGCGTCCCGAAGTACTCCGAGATCGACCCGACGATGATCATCATGCTGACGTTCCCGTTCTTCTACGGGTTCATGATCGGGGACCTCGGGTACGGTATCCTCTACACCGCCGCCGGGTACGGTATCTACAGCAAGTTCGAGTCCGAGATCATCAAGGGCATCGGCGCTATCGCGATGTTCGCGGGCGGCTTCACGATGCTGTTCGGCGTGCTGTACGGCGAGATATTCGGGATGCACGTCCTCGGCGAGGTCCTGTTCGGTGACGCCGGGCCGCCGCTGCACAAGGGCCTCCAGCCCGCGTTCGGCTACTACGCGCGGTCGTTCCTCGTGCTGAGCCTCGTCGCCGGTATCGTCCACATGACCGTGGGCTTCTGGTTCGGGTTCTGGAACGACCGGAGTCACGGCCTCGTGGACGCGTTCACGCACAACCTCGCGTGGTGGTTACTGATGGTTGGCGTCTGGGGATGGATGTTCAGTAACACCTTCATCGACCAGAAGCGCGACATCCTGTTCGCGCCGCTCGCAGAGGCGCACATCCTGTCGTCCGCCAGCGGCCTGCCCGCGAGCGTCGGCTGGGCGAGCCTCTTCGGACTCGGGTTCGTCGGCATCGCCGGCATCCTCTACGGCGAGTACCAGGAGTACGGCTTCATCGGACTCATCATCGGGCTGCTGGAGACGCCGAACGCGCTCGTGAACGTCCTGTCGTACATCCGGATGGCGGGCGTGCTGCTCGCGAAGGCCGGGATGGCGCTCGTCGTCAACCTCCTGTTCTGGGGGGCATACCAGTACGAGGGCGAGATCCACTACATGACGAGCTACGGTCCGGAAGGCGTCGAACACGGCGAGATCCTGTTCGGCGGCCTCGTCCACGGCGGCGTGGCGTTCGCCGTCCTCGGCGTCGTCATCTTCGTCGTCGGGCACCTGCTCGTCCTCATCCTCGGCGTGACGAGCGCCGGCCTGCAGGGCGTGCGTCTCGAGTTCGTCGAGTTCTTCAACAAGTTCTACGAGGGTGGCGGTCGCGCGTTCGAGCCGTTCGGGTACGAGCGCGAGCACACGACCGAGGACTGACCTCGCCACCGCTCCTTTCGTTCGCGCAACACGTCCCAGCGGTCTCGCCGGTCGAGACCGAAAACGTCTTTATATCTGCCTCCGGTTTTTCACGGTTATACAGCCGGTACTGCCCGATTTCTTTGGGAAGTTTTATGGGTGCGCTGTGGCCAGTACGACCTGTCTGGTAGACACGGAGGACTACGCAAACTATGATGGAACTCGCAGAACACGTACTCAATCTCGGTGTTGCACTGCAGGAGACAACGGGCAGTTCGTCGCCCGCCCTCGAAAAGCCCGCCGCTGCCGCGATCGGCATCGGCCTCGCCGCACTCGGCTCCGGGTACGCCGAGCGTGGTATCGGCGCAGCCGCCATCGGCGCGCTCGCCGAGGACTCGATCTCCACTGGTATCGCTATCCTGATGACGGTCCTGCCCGAGACGCTCGTCATCCTGGCGCTCGTCCCGCTGTTCGTCGGGTAATCAACCGCTTCGTTTTCCCACAATGAGTCTGGATACAGTCGTTGAGGACATCCGGGACGAAGCCCGCGCGCGTGCGGAAGAGATACGAGCGGACGCTGAAGCGGAGGCTGACGAGATCGTCGAGCAGGCGGAAGCGGACGCCGAGGAGACGATCGAGGAGGCGAAGCGCGCGGCGGAACGAACGGTCGAACAGGAGCGAGAACAGAAGCTCTCCAGCGCGAAGCTCGAAGCGAAGCAGATGCGTCTCGAGGCTCGTCGCGACGTCCTCGAGGACGTCCGCGAGCGCGTCGAGGATGCGCTCGCGTCGATGGAGGGCGAGCGCCGCGAGGAACTCACGGCCGCACTCCTCGACGCTGCGAGCGTCGAGTTCGAGGACGAGGAGAGCGTGAGCGTGTACGGTCGCGAGGACGACCAGGACCTGCTCGCCGACGTGGTCGCGGACTACGACGGCTACGAGGTCGCTGGCGTCCACGACTGCCTCGGTGGCGTCGTCGTCGAAGCCGACGAGAGTCGGGTTCGCGTGAACAACACGTTCGACTCCCTCCTGGAGGACGTCTGGGAGGACAACCTCAGAGACATCAGTAACCGGTTGTTCGACGAGGAAGAATGAGCAGCGCACAGGGAGCCAATCCGGAGTACGTGAACGCGCGCATCCGGGCCCGCCGTGCGAAGCTGTTCGACGACGAGGACTACCGGAAGCTCGTCCGGATGGGACCGAGCGAGATCTCTCGGTACATGGAGGAGTCCGAGTACGAGGCGGAGATGAACGCGCTCGGGTCGCGTCACAGCGGCGTGGACCTCATCGAGTACTCGCTGAACCGGAACCTCGCGGAGAACTTCGAGGACATCCTCGATTGGGCCGGTGGGAGTCTCTACGAGCAGATCGCGTCGTACCTGCGGAAGTTCGACGCGTGGAACGTCAAGACCGTGCTTCGCGGTATCTACTCGGACGCGCCGCGCGACGAGGTCGCGTCCGACCTCATCCGCGCGGGCGAGTTCGACGACCGCTTCCTGGAGCGCTTGCTGGACGCGCAGTCCATCGAGGGCGTCGTCGAGCTGCTCGACGGCACGATCTTCGAGAGCGGCATGGAAGCGGCGTTCCCCGAGTACGAGGAGACGGACGTCCTCGTGCCCCTGGAGAACGCCGCGGACCGTGCGTTCTACGAGAACCTCATCGCGGAGCTCGGCGACTACGAGCCCGACAGTGCACTCGCGCTGTACGCGGGGTTCCTGAAGGCCGAGATCGACTTCCGGAACGCGCGGAACGCGCTCCGGCTCGCGCGAAGCGGCGCGGACCTCGACCCCGCGGAGTACTACATCGAGGGCGGTGACCTGTTCTCGGAAGGACAGCTGTCGTCGCTCGTGTCGAGTTCGAGCGAGCTCGTGTCCGTCATCCGCGACAGCGAGTACGGTGACGAACTCGGGCAGGCGCTCGCGGAGCTCGAGGACGCGGACAGCCTCATCGGGTTCGAGCGTGCGCTGGACGCGGCACTCCAGGAGTACGCCGACCACCTGAGTCACGTGCACCCGCTCTCGATCACGCCCGTGCTCTCCTACGTCATCGCGAAGGAGCGCGAGGTCAACAACATCCGCGCTATCGCGCGCGGACGGGAGGCCGGGTTGAGCGAGGACGAGATCGAGAAGGAGCTGGTCACGATATGAGTCAGGAGATCGCCGTCATCGGGACGCCGGACTTCACGACGGGGTTCCGGCTCGCTGGCGTCCGGAAGTTCCACAACGTCGAGGACGGTGACGACGTGGAGGCGCTGGACGACGCGGTCCGCGAGGTCGCGCGCGATCAGGACGTCGGCATCGTCGTGATGCACGACGAGGACGTCGCGAAGTTGTCCCGGGAGCCGCGGAGTATCGTGGATACGAGTATCGAGCCGACGTTCGTGACGCTCGGCGGTGGTGCGGGCTCGAGCGGGCTGCGCGAGCAGATCAAGCGAGCGATCGGTATCGACCTGATGGACGAGGACTAATATGAGTCAAGCAACAGACACTGACGTCCGCGAGGACGGCCAGATCGAGAGCGTGAGTGGTCCGGTCGTGACCGCCACGGACCTCGGAGCCCGGATGAACGACGTCGTCTACGTGGGCGACGAAGGGCTGATGGGCGAGGTCATCGAGATCGAAGGGAACCTGTACACGATTCAGGTGTACGAGGAGACGTCTGCGGTCGCGCCGGGTGAGCCCGTCGAGAACACGGGCGAGCCGTTGAGCGTCGACCTCGGGCCGGGGATGCTGGACACCATCTACGACGGTGTGCAGCGTCCGCTGGACGTGCTCGAGGAGAAGATGAACTCGGCGTTCCTCGACCGTGGCGTCGACGCGCCGGGTATCGACCTGGAGAAGACCTGGGAGTTCGAGCCGACCGTCGAGGAAGGCGACGAGGTCGAGGCGGGTGACGTGATCGGGGTCGTCGACGAGACGGTCACGATCGAGCACAAGGTCATGGTCCCGCCGGACTACGAGGGTGGCGAGGTCGTCGCCATCGAGGCGGGGAACTTCACGGTCGAGGAGCCGGTTGCGGAGCTCTCCTCGGGCGAGGAGGTCCAGATGCGCCAGGAGTGGCCGGTCCGTGAGGCCCGTCCTGCTGGCGACAAGCAGACGCCGACGACGCCGCTGGTCTCCGGGCAGCGTATCCTGGACGGCTTGTTCCCGCTCGCGAAGGGCGGGACGGCGGCGATTCCGGGACCGTTCGGCTCCGGGAAGACGGTGACCCAGCAGAGTCTGGCGAAGTTCTCTGACGCGGACATCGTCGTCTACATCGGGTGCGGTGAGCGTGGGAACGAGATGACGGAGGTCATCGACGACTTCCCGGAGCTCCCGGACCCGCAGACGGGGAACGCCCTCATGGCGCGCACCTGTCTCATCGCGAACACGTCGAACATGCCGGTTGCGGCCCGGGAGTCCTGCGTGTACACGGGTATCACCATCGCGGAGTTCTACCGCGACATGGGGTACGACGTGGCGCTGATGGCGGACTCGACGAGCCGCTGGGCGGAGGCGATGCGCGAGATCTCCTCGCGTCTCGAGGAGATGCCCGGCGAGGAGGGCTATCCGGCCTACCTCGCGGCGCGCCTCAGCCAGTTCTACGAGCGTGCGGGGTACTTCGAGACCGTGAACGGTCGCGAGGGCTCCATCTCGGTCATCGGCGCGGTGTCGCCGCCGGGTGGGGACTTCTCCGAGCCGGTCACGCAGAACACGCTCCGTATCGTGAAGACGTTCTGGGCGCTGGACGCCGACCTCGCGGAACGGCGTCACTTCCCGGCTATCAACTGGGACGAGTCCTACTCGCTGTACAAGGACCAGCTCGACCCGTGGTACCGCGACAACGTCGCGGAGGACTTCCCGGAGATCCGCCAGTGGGCGGTCGACATCCTCGACGAGGAGGGCGAACTCCAGGAGATCGTCCAGCTCGTCGGGAAGGACGCGCTCCCCGAGGACCAGCGCCTCATCCTGGAGGTCGCGAAGTACCTCCGCGAGGCGTGGCTCCAGCAGAACGCGTTCATCGAGGTGGACCAGTACTGTCCGCCCGAGAAGACCTACCGCATCCTGCAGGCGATCAAGCACTTCAACGACGAGGCCGCCGAGGCGCTCGACGCTGGCGTGCCGGTCGAGGAGATCCAGAACGTGGATGCGGCACCGAAGCTGAACCGTATCGCGTCGACCGAGGACGACGAGGTCCCCGAGTTCGTGGACGACCTCGAGGAGTCCCTGTCGAACCAGCTGCGTGAACTCTACTGACCATGAAGGAATACCAAACAATCACGGAGATCTCCGGTCCGCTCGTGTTCGCGGAGGTCGACGAGGCCATCGGTTACGACGAGATGGTCGAGATCGAGACGCCCGGCGGCGACACGCGCCGCGGGCAGGTGCTGGAGTCCAGCGAGGGCCTGGTCGCGATCCAGGTGTTCGAGGGAACCTCTGGTATCGACATGGATTCGTCCGTTCGGTTCCTGGGCGAGACGATGAAGATGCCCGTGACCGAGGACCTCCTCGGGCGCGTGCTCGACGGGTCCGGGAACCCGATCGACGGTGGCCCGGACATCGTTCCGGAGGAGCGGCGCGACATCGTCGGTGAGGCGATCAATCCGTACGCTCGCGAGTACCCCGAGGAGTTCATCCAGACGGGTGTCTCGGGTATCGACGGCATGAACACGCTCGTTCGCGGCCAGAAGCTCCCGATCTTCTCGGGGTCCGGTCTCCCGCACAACGACCTGGCGCTCCAGATCGCGCGGCAGGCGACGGTCCCGGAGGAGTCCGAGGGCGGCGACGACGACGAGGAGTCGGAGTTCGCGGTGATCTTCGGCGCGATGGGTATCACGCAGGAGGAGGCCAACGAGTTCATGGCTGACTTCGAGCGCACCGGTGCGCTCGAGCGCTCGGTGGTCTTCATGAACCTCGCGGACGACCCCGCAGTCGAGCGGACGGTCACGCCGCGACTCGCGTTGACGACCGCGGAGTACCTCGCGTTCGAGCACGGCTATCACACGCTCGTCATCCTCACGGACATGACGAACTACTGTGAGGCGCTGCGCGAGATCGGTGCGGCGCGCGAGGAGGTCCCGGGCCGTCGTGGCTACCCGGGGTACATGTACACGGACCTGGCGCAGATCTACGAGCGTGCGGGTCGCATCAAGGGCGTCGAGGGGTCGATCACGCAGATCCCGATCCTGACGATGCCCGGCGACGACGACACGCACCCGATCCCGGACCTGACGGGGTACATCACGGAGGGCCAGATCGTGATGGACCGCGACCTGAACAGTCAGGGACTGAAGCCGCCGGTGAACGTCCTGCCGTCGCTGTCGCGCCTGATGGACGACGGTATCGGCGAGGGCTTCACGCGCGCGGACCACGCGGACGTCTCCGACCAGATGTACGCGGCGTACGCGGAAGGTGAGGACCTCCGTGACCTCGTGAACATCGTCGGTCGCGAGGCACTCAGCGAGCGCGACAACAAGTTCCTGGACTTCGCGGACCGCTTCGAGGCGGAGTTCGTCGACCAGGGCTTCCAGACGGACCGGTCGATCGACGAGACGCTCGACATCGGCTGGGAGTTGCTGTCGATGCTCCCGAAGACGGAGCTGAACCGCGTCGACGAGGAACTCATCGAGGAGCACTACGTCGAGGACGTCGGCGAGGAAGTCGCCGCGGACTGACTGCGGTCGCGCGCTCTCTCGGTTTCTCTCGTTCTCTGGTCGTCGACGAGCGACTGCAATCGGTTGGTTCGTGGGTTGTGGTGGGTAACTGGTCGGGGTGTAGGGACTTGGTTGGTCGTGTCGTACGTTGGGTATGCGAGCGCACGAGAGCCGTCGGTCGGGTCGGGTTGTCCTGGCGGATGGTGGGTCGAGCGTGTTCGAGGAGGAGCCGGTGCCGTCCCGGCGCGAGGCGGCGCGTGCGGTCCCGGTGACGGAGGCGGTCAAGCAGCAGGCGATGGACGCGGCGCCGGTCGGCATCACCCTCACCGATCCGTCGCTCCCGGATAACCCGCTGGTGTACGTGAACGACGCGTACGAGCGCATCACGGGGTACAGTCGGGAGGACGTCATCGGGCGGAACTGTCGGCTCCTGCAGGGGCCGGAGACGCGGGAGGCGCCGGTCGCGAAGATGCGGGCGGCGGTCGCCGAGGCGGAGCCGGTGACGGTGACGTTACGGAACTACCGGAAGGACGGCGAGTTGTTCTGGAATCGCGTCGAGCTGGCGCCCTTGTTCGACGACGACGGCGAGGTCGCGTTCTACGTCGGGTTCCAGTTGGACGTGACGCGTCGGAAGCACGCGGAGCGGGCGGCGCGGGAGCGGGCGCGCGCGTACCGCGACGAGCGGATGGCGTTGGAGGCGGTGCTGAGTCGCGTCGACGGGTTGCTCGCTGACGTGTCGGCGACTGTCGTGCAGGCGTCGACGCGCGAGGAGTTGCAGGCGCAGGTGTGTCGGTGCGTGGCGAGTACGCCGGAGTACGCGTTCGCGTGGGTCGGCGAGTACGGGTTGTCCGGTGAGACCGTCGACCCCGTCGTGGGGTTCGGTGGGGAGGCGGGTGCGCCCCGGCGCGTGGACGAGGTGTCGCTGTCGTTCGACGACGACGACCCGGTGGTGGCGGCGGTTGCGTCGAACGCACTCCAGTTGCGGGACGCGAGCGAGTGCGTGGGCGGACGTCTGCACGGCCCGGAGTGGCCGGACCGCTACGGGTCGGTCGCGGTCGTCCCGCTCTCGTACGGTGACGTGACGTACGGCGTGCTCGCGGTGTACGCGGACGAGGAGGGCGCGTTCGACGAGCACGAGCGCGTGGTGCTGGCGTCCGTGGGGCGGACGGTGGCGACGGCGATCAACGCGGTGGAGTCCCACGAGCGCGTGGTGGCGGATGGCGTCGCGGAGGCGCGGTTGGACGTCTCGGGGTCGGAGCTGTTCCCGGTGGTGCTCGCGGCGGGCCGCGAGTGCGAGGTCTCGTTCGCGGGTGCGGAGGTCGCGAACGGCGAGGTGTCGGTGCTGTGGGACGTGTCCGGTGTCGACGCGGCGACCGTGTTGGAGACGGCCGCGGAGTTCCCCGAGTTGTCGACGTCCGTGGTGGTGGACGGCGAGGACGGGTGTCTGGTGTCGATGACGGGGTCGATGGGCGAGCTCGTCGAGGGGCTTGCGGCGCGGGGTGTCGAGGTAACGTCGCTCTCGGCGGACGGCGATGGGGCGTCGCTCGTCCTGTCGATCCCCGCGGGCTGCGATGGGCGTGACGTGGTGTCGACGGTCCAGTCGCGGTTCCCGGGGGCGACGCTTTCGGCGTACCGGTCGGGCGAGCGGTCGGTTCGGACGCGTCGCGAGTTCGTCGCGGCGCTGGACGCGGACCTCACGGACCGGCAGCGGGCGGCGCTCGTTCGAGCGCACGCGGCGGGGTTCTTCGAGACGCCGAGAGCGGTCAGCGGGGAGACGCTCGCGGCGTCGATGGGCGTGTCGACGTCGACGTTCCACGAGCATCTGCGGGCGGCGCTCGGGAAGGTCGTGGGCGAAGTCGTGGACGGCATCGCCCCGACCGACGGTCCCTTATAAAGACTGGTCGGGAGGGTCGGAAATTTCCGGTGGTGGAGTTAGTTCGGTCCCTCGCATACGTGTTGGTGTAGCATGGCATCACCAGGAGGCGAAGCACTGTGGCTGTGGATCGGCACCGCGGGAATGTTCCTCGGGATGGTGTACTTCATCGCCCGGGGTTGGGGCGTAGAGAACGAGAGACGACAGAAGTTCTACATCGCGACGATATTCATCACCGCGATCGCGTTCGCGAACTATCTCGCGATGGCGCTCGGGTACGGGTTGACGACAGTCGTCGTCGGTGGGGAGGAGATCCCCATCTACTGGGCGCGATACACGGACTGGCTGTTCACGACCCCGCTACTCCTGTACGACCTCGGGCTGCTAGCGGGCGCTGACCGGAACACCATCTACACGCTCGTCGGCCTCGACGTCGCGATGATCGGGACCGGCGCGGTCGCGACCCTCACGGGCGACCTCCAGGGTGCCGCGCTCTCCACGGGCGCGCAGCGACTCATCTGGTGGGGCGTCAGCACGGCGTTCCTGCTCGTGCTCCTCGTGTTCCTCTTCCGGAACCTCACCCAGCAGGCTCGGAACCTCTCGGGCGAAGCGCAGTCGAAGTTCCGGCTGTTACGGAACATGCTGACCGTCATCTGGCTCGTCTACCCCGTGTGGTGGCTTATCGGAACGGAGGGCGTCGGCGCGGTCGGACTCGGCATCGAGACGGCCGGGTTCATGGTCCTGGACCTGGTCGCGAAGGTCGGGTTCGGGTTCATCCTCCTGTCGAGCCACGCGATCCTCGACGAGGCCGACACCGCTTCCGAAGCACCGAGCGGCGCGACCACGGCGGACTGACACTACCGCGACGCGGTTTTTTCGTACCCGAAGTCATCATGCACTCGATACACTCGTCCGGCGGACGTTCGCCTCGTGGCGTCCAGGGTCACCCAGGTCACTCGCCTCGCGCCCGTCCCTGGGGTGAGTGCGCGTGACCGACGCGCTCACGTACGTCGTCTTCCACCTGGCGTTCGTGGTGCCGGCGCTCGCGGCAGTCGCCGTCCTCCGGCGGGTGCGCGGCCTGGACGAGTGGACGCGAACGCTGAAGGTCGGGACGCCGGTCGTCGTCGTGCTCGCGGTCGCGTACACGACGCCGTGGGACAACTACCTCGTCGCACGCGGCGTGTGGACGTACGGCGAGGGGACGGTGCTCGCGCGACTGTGGTGGGCGCCCGTCGAGGAGTACGCGTTCTTCGTCCTCCAGTCGATCCTCACGGCGCTGTGGGTGGGGAGTCTCGGGCTCGTCGACGTCTCCGGCGCCAGCATCTCGCGTCGCCAGCGCGTCGCGGGCGCGCTCACCGCCGCCGCCGTCACGGCACTCGGGCTGGCGTGGGTGCTCCAGGGCGGCCAGACGCTGTACCTCGGCGCCATCCTCGCGTGGGCCGGCCCCGTCCTCGGCGTCCAGTGGGCGTTCGGCTGGCCGGCCCTCGTGCGCGCCCGGAAGACGTTCCTCCTCGGCGTGCTCGCGCCGACGCTATACCTCTGCGTCGCCGACCGCGTCGCGATCGACGCGGGCGTCTGGACGCTCTCGGAGACCTACACCACGGGCGTGCTCGTGCTCGGGCTCCCCGTCGAGGAGGGCCTGTTCTTCCTCGTGACGAACGTCTTCGTCGTGCAGAGCCTCGTCCTCCTCCGGTGGGTGTACGCCGCACCCGCCGCCGCCGTCCCCGCACCGCTCCGCCGGTTCGTTCGCCCCCGAACGACCCGTGGCGAGGGCGTGCCACGATGACCGAGAGCGGCTATCGCGCCCGGTCGTCGACGTCCTCGGGCGTCCGCGACCGGCTCGTCGCGCTCGCGCTCCTCCCGTCGTGGGTGGTCGTCGGCGTCCTCGCGGTCGCGTTCGCCGCGGGCGTCGACCGACCACCGCTCGTCGTCCAGCTCGTCCCGCTCGTCGCGAGCGTCGTCCTGTTCGGACTCCCACACGGCGCCGTCGACCACCTCGCGCTCGCACGAACCGGCGGCCGGCCAGCGACGCGCGCCCACCAGCTCCGCGTCGGCGCGCTCTACGCCGTCGTCGGTGGGGCGTACGCCGTCGCGTGGTTCGTCGCCCCGGTCGCGGCCGCGGTCGCGTTCGTCATCCTGACGTGGGCGCACTGGGGCCAGGGCGACATCTACCCGCTCGTCGCGCTCTTCGACGGCCGGCACCCGCACGGGCGCGTCCAGCGCGCGCTCACCGCCGCGGTCCGCGGCGCGCTCCCCATGACGATACCGCTCGTCGCGTTCCCCGGCCAGTACGAGCGCGTCCTCGGGTGGTTCGTCGCCCCGTTCGGCGCGTCGACCGACGCCATCGGGTGGCTGTTCACCGCCGACACCCGCCTCGCCGTCGCCGCCGGCGTCGGCGCACTCTCCGTCCTCGCGCTCGCGAACGGCTACCGCGCCGACGGCGCCACCACCGCGTGGGTCGTCGACGTCGCCGAGACCCTCGTCCTCTGGGCCTTCTTCCTCCTCGTCCCCCCCATCCTCGCCGTCGGCGCGTACTTCTCCGCGTGGCACGCACTCAGGCACGTCGCGCGCCTCGTCGCCGTCGACGACACCGCAAGCGCCGCGCTCGAACGCGGGAACACCACCGGCGCGCTCGCCGCGTTCGCCCGCGACGCCGCCCCCCTCACCGCGGGCGCACTCCTCGTCCTCGCCGCACTCGCCGCACTCGCCCCCGCCACGCCCACCACCCTCCCCGGCCTCGTCGGCGTCTACCTCGTCGGCATCGCCGTCCTCACCCTCCCGCACGTCGTCGTCGTCACCGGGATGGACCGATACCAGGGCATCTGGTAGCACGCTCGCGAACCCCCTCGAAGCCCCCGGGACCCGCGACCGGGCCGCTGGCGAACGTTGCCGCGAGCGGCCCGCTCGCACGCTCACACCCGCTGGAATCGTAAAGGGTTAACAGGCTGGCTACGCAACTGGCGCGTAATGGCCAAGGACGTCAAGCCGACTCGGAAGAACCTCATGGCGATCGAGGACCGCATCGAGCTCTCCGAGCGCGGCCACGACACGCTCGAGCAGAAGCGCGACGGGCTCATCATGGAGTTCATGGACATCCTCGACAAGGCCCAGGACGTCCGCGGCGGCCTGGAGCAGGATTACCAGACCGCCCAGAAGAAGATCAACATGGCGCGCGCCATGGAAGGCGACGTCACCGTCCGCGGCGCCGCCGCCGCACTCAAAGAGCACCCCGAGATCACGACCGAGTCGAACAACATCATGGGCGTCGTCGTCCCCCAGATCGAGTCCTCGAAGGTCAAGAAGAGTCTCGACGAGCGCGGCTACGGCGTCCTCGGCACCTCCGCGCGCATCGACGAGGCCGCGGAAGCGTACGAGGACCTGCTCGAGTCCATCATCCTCGCCGCGGAGGTCGAGACGGCGATGAAGAAGATGCTGAAGGAGATCGAGACGACCAAGCGCCGCGTGAACGCGCTCGAGTTCAAGCTCCTCCCCGAACTCTACGACAACCAGGAGTACATCGAGCAGAAGCTCGAGGAGCAAGAGCGCGAGGAGATCTTCCGCCTGAAGAAGATCAAGGACAAGAAGGAAGCCGAGGAGAAAGCCGAGGAGGAAGCCGCGCGGGAAGCGGAAGCGGCGGAGACCGAGACCGTCGACGCGGACTGAATCGAGAGACCGAGACCGTCGACGCTGACTGACCCAGGGATTCGGGGCGTCTCGCAGACTAGTTTTTAGGCGGTCGGGCGTGTCGGGGTGATTATGCAATGCTCCGAGTGTCGTGGTGACGTGACTGCGTTCGAGGTGCCTGCGGACCTGCGCGAGTTCGCGCCGGGTGACGCGGCGACGATCTGCACGCAGTGCCTGACGGTGTCCGCGGCGAATCCGGCGAACGCACAGTCGGCCGACGAGGTGCGATTCGAGGACATCGTGGAGTCGTTCCCGCCCGGGACGGCGGGCGTGCGGATGGCGCTCGTCGTGGGGATGCTGTCGTCGCTGGCGTTGAACCGCTCGAACATCGAGACGGTCGTCGAGGACCTCGCGGCGGACGGCGTGGACGCGATGCTGATACTGGAGGACCTCGAGAACGAGGGGTCGCTCCAGCCGCGTGTCGCTATCGGCCGTCGCCGCAAGCAACTCGAGCAGCTCATGGAGTAAGTCGGCGACCGCGACGAGGTCGATATCGCCAGCTCACCCCGACCGCACCGGTAGATACAAGTACTGGTTTTCGCGGTGCGTGCATCCGGTCGGTGCGTGACGATTTACCCGTGCTCGACCTACGGGGCCGTGTCGTTCGGCGCGTCGGCGGAGTCCGCCCGCCAACGGGCAACACACTCACCACGGGGGAATCGGCGGTCTTGATTTGACACGGTCCCGTCGTCGACGTCGAACGCGTCGCCAGGTCCGGGAGGCAAACACCTCTCAAGCTGGCGTTCGAGTATGAGGACGGCGAGAACGAGGAGTCAGCCGACCGCTCGACCGTCGTTCGACGCGATCAGACGCCGGTCTCGTACCGGAGCAAGCCAGCGATACCACCGAACGCGTTGAGGAGCTGTTCGCCCTTCTCGAAGTCCGTGGAGATGAACTTCGTCTCGGTGCCGCGCTGGTCGGCGATCGCCATCAGGAACTCGATGACGTCCTCGCGTTCCTCCAACTCGGCAGTCGACCCGTCTTCGCACTCGTGACTCGGCGTCGCCTTCCGCGCGTCGAAGGTCTCGTACTCCTCGGTGTTCCCGCAGTCGAAGACGGCGACGTCCTGCCGGAGGTCCTCGCTGATGAGGAGCGTCTCGACCGACCCCATGACGAGGTTCTGGCGCGTCGGCTCGAACCCGTACGTCGCCTTGTTCCCGTCGTGGAGTTGCTTGAAGAACCGTTCCATGAGGTCCTTGTCCTCCATGATCTCGGCGTCCGCGAGCACTTCGTCCGCGGCGTCGACGAGGTCGTAGAGGCCGGATTCGTCGGTGTACGCGACGTCGAACTTCCCGAGCACCGAATCCTGGAGTTCGTGGTGGAGGTAGTCGCCGTCGAGGAACTCGTCCTTCGTCGGACTGGGGCCGCCGACGAGCACGCCGTCGAGCTCGTGGCGTTCGGGGACGAACAGCTCGTTGGCCATCTCCGCGACCTCCTGGTAGAAGTTGTCGATGGCTTCCAGCCGGAGGCGCGCGAACCGCTGGGCGGACTGGCCACCTTTGCGCTGTTTCCCCGGGACGAGCGAGCTCGCTGACTTGACGGGTTCGACGCGCTTCCCGCGGAGCCACCCGACGTTCGCCTCGCGGCGGTCGAGGACGACGAGCCCGTAGAGGCCCTGGTCGGCGAGCATGTGCTCGAGTGGTTCGGTGAGGAACTCGCTGTCGCAGTGGTACCGGAACGACTCCACGGGTTGCGGTGGCGACTCCAGCACCTCGGTCTTCATGTCGGTCTGGCCGCCGCCGGAGTCGATGGCGCCCGAGAACAGCACCATCCCGTTCTCCGGCGGGTCCTTGTAGTACTTCAGTCGCGCTTTCAGCGACGACAACGCGTCCTGGACGGCGGTCCGCGTCTGTTTGGATTTGATGTTCGACGCTTCGCTGTGCTCCTGGGTGATGTGCGCGACGACGTCCGAGATCCGGCGATCCTCCGGGACGTAGATCGTGACGAGTTGCGTTCCTGATCCCTCGTGGGCCTGCAGGTCCTCGATGACCTTCTGGAACTCGTACTTCTTCCGGTCGGACTGTTCCTCGCCCTCTTGCTGACTCATTGGATATAAATCACCGACGTGCGCGTAAGTAACTGTTCCTTGTCCGCGAAACGGTCGCACGGCCACGCTCGCGGCCGTGTGCGCCACAGCGGGCGCTGTCGGAATCGACCGCAGCCATCGCGCGTAGTGGTGTCAGCAGCCACCACGTCCGTCCCGGTGTGGCTGTCGCTGTCGAGGACGGGGACTCGAAGAAACGAGGTCGATTACAGCGTGGGTCGGGGCCGCGGGGAGGCGTCAGCGGGGGGCGTCAGCCGCGGGGGTCGCACGGCGTCGGTCACGCGTCGGCGTCGTCGCCGGCGAGGAACGAGACGACGGCGTTGACGAGGCCGTTCTCGTTCGCGTTCTCGCTCGCCTGCTCCTGACCGGTCGCGCTCGCGTTCGCACCCGCGTCAGCGTTCGCCTCGGCGTCCGCGTCAGCGTTCGCGCCTGCCTCGGCGTCAGCGTCGACCTTCGCGTCCGCGTCGGCGTCGGTGTCCGCACTCGCGTTCGCCGCCTCGTCGTCGTCGCCGCCGACGACGCTGGAGAGGGCGTCACCGAGCGAGTCGTGCTCGCGCTCGCTCTCGTTCGCGCCGAACCAGTCCGCGATGGTGGACTGGACGGTCTTGGCGGTGTCGCTGGCCTGCTCGGGGAGCGACCGGTCGCTCGCGCCGTTCGCCGGGACGTCGACCGGCGCGTTCGCGCCCGGCTCGGCCTCGCTGTCGCCCTCGTCATCCTCGCGCTCCATCTCGTCCTCGTCGCTCTCGGCCGCGTCGTCGTCGTCAGCGCGGTCCGCGGGCGGCGCGTCGTCGCTCGCGCCCGCGCCGTCGGATTCGTTCGCGGCGTGATCGTCGCCCGGGAGGGCGTCGGCCGCGGTCTGTCCAGACGTCGATGCTGCCGGCGTGGCCGCGACCGCTCCCGCGCCCACGACGAGCACGGCGAGGACGGCCGCGACGAGTTGCGTCGATTTCATGGGTCGTTGCACTCGAAGCCAGTGCTCGGAGTCACTTGAAGGGGGAACGCCGTTCTGGACAGTTCGAGCGTTTCAGGCGCTCTGAACCGAGTTTCGGCGGTTCTGAACGACGTGAACGGGCGTGAACGACGCGAGAACCGCGCGTCGTGAACGCGCCTGAAGCGAGTGAACGACGACCGCGACGAGCGAGCCACGGGGACCCGTGCGAGAGGATGCCGCGCGAACCACCATTTATTACTCCACCAGCACTGTATCGACTCGTAATGAGTACGCAGGAGACGGTGTACGCCATCGCGAGTGGGAAGGGTGGCGTCGGGAAGACGACGACGACGGTGAACCTGGGCACGGCACTGGCTGGCGTCGGCAATCGCGTCGTCATCGTCGACGTGGACCTCGGCATGGCGAACCTCGCCGGGTTCGTGAGTCTCGACGCAGGCGGGACGTCGCTGCACGACGTCCTCGGCGGGTCCGCGACCGTCGACCAGGCGACGTACGAGCTCGCGAACGGGATCTGGGCGATCCCGAGCGGCGTCGACCTCGACGGGTACGCGGACGTCGCGACAGAGGAACTGACGAGCGTCGTCGCGGACCTCCGCGAGCGCTTCGACTTCGTCCTCCTGGACGTCGGCGCGGGCGTGAGTCACGAGACGGTGCTCCCGCTCGGGCTCGCGGACGCGACGCTCCTGGTGTCGACGACGGAGCCGGCGGCGATACAGGACGCGACGAAGACCGTCGACCTCGTCGGGCGCGCCGGCGGCACCGTCGGCGGGATGGTGGTGACGCGAACGCGCCCGAACGAGCCGGTTTCGCCCGAGGACGTCGCGGAGAAGGTCGGGACCGACCTCCTCGTTGCAGTACCCGAGGATCCGAAGGTCCGCGAGAGCGTGCACGCGGGGACGCCGCTGGTCGTGCACGAACCGAAGTCGCCGGCGGCGCAAGCGTACCGGTACCTCGCCGCGCGCCTGCTCGGGCAGGCTGACGACGACGACCGGCCGCAGTTCGGCGCGGAGAACGAGGGGACCGCGGCCGCGAGCGAGTCGGCTGGCACCGAGCGCGACGACGCGACCGACGACGGCGACGTGGCGTCGGCGGACG
The DNA here is from genome assembly GCF_037081675.1 of Halorubellus litoreus. GTDB lineage: Archaea > Halobacteriota > Halobacteria > Halobacteriales > Natrialbaceae > Halorubellus > Halorubellus litoreus. The sequence continues at coordinate 985,066 of NZ_JAZAQL010000001.1, forward strand.
ACGTGTCGAGCGCTATCAGCGAGGTGGACGCGGAGGACGGTGACGGCGACCGCGTCGACATCCCGGACGCGGACGCGGACTACGGCGCGCGGAGCGCGGCCGACGAGCACGTCGAGCGCGCGCTCGCCGACCGCGACGGCGACGCGGAGCGCGCGGGCGAACCCGCGACCGACGGCGGTCGCGACGACGACCGCTGACGTCGGTCGCGCGCCACTGCAGGTCCGGCCGCACGCACCCGACCGGCGACCGGACTGGGTCGTTCCACGGCGCTCTCGAACGGAAACGGCTTTCCCGTCCGACGTTCCAACGACCGTACATGGCTGACGACAACTCGATTCCGCTCTCGTGGATACTGCTCTTCCTGGTGCTCGTTCTCGGCGTCGGCGCCGGCGCCGTCATCTTCGTCGGCGGGAGCATCATGGCCAGCGGCGGCGTCATCGCGCTCCCGCTACTCGGCTAAGCGCTCCCGCGACGTCGGCGTCGATGGACGCAGGTGGGGCGTCGAGAGCGCGTCGTGTCGACATCCGGGAGCGGTCGCCACGCCGGACGGTCGAACGAACGGGGGAGAGAATCGAGAAGGGTCGCGTCGCCAGTTGCTTACATCGAGTCGGGTGCGGCGACGCCGAGGAGCGCGAGTGCGTTCGCGATCGTGTTGCGGGCGGCGGCGACGAGCGCGACGCGTGCCGCGCGCAGCTCGGGGTCGTCCTCGCTGAGGACGGGGCATTCGCGGTAGAAGCCGTTGAACGTCTCCGCGAACTCGCGCGTGTACGTCGCGACGTTGTGCGGTTCCAGTGCGTCCGCCGACGCTTCGACGACCGCGGGGAACCGCGCGATCGTCCGCAGGAGGTCGCGAGCGGCCTCGTGTTCGAGCGCGCTCGCGTCGAACTCGGGTACCTCGTCGACCTCGTCCAGGATGCCGCAGGTGCGAGCGTGGACGTACTGGACGTACGGCGCGCTCTGCGCTTCGAAGTCGAGCGCGCGGTCCCACTCGAACGTGATGGTCTTCGTGAGTTGCTTCGAGATGATGTCGTACCGGACCGCGCCGATACCGACCTGATGGGCGATGCGGTCGACGTCCTCGTCGGTGAGGTCGTCGTCGCGGATGCGGTCCTCCATGCGGTCCTCGACCTCTCCGCGCGCACGGTCGACGGCCTCGTCGAGCAGGTCGTCGAGGTCGACGCCGGTGCCTTCGCGCGTCGACATCCCGAGCCCGCCGGGGAGGTTCACCCACGAGAAGATGACGTTCTCCAGCTGGCTCGTGTCGTTCCCGAGCAGGTCGAGCGTCGTCTGGAGTTGCTCGGCCTGGAGCTTGTGGTCCTCGCCGAGAACGGTGACGGCGCGGTCGTACTCCTCGAACTTCCACTCGTGGTGCGCGAGGTCCCGGGTCGTGTAGAGGCTCGTGTCGTCCGACCGCAGGAACACCATGTTCTTCTCGATGCCGTGCGGCGAGAGGTCGAGCTGCCAGGCGTCCTCCTCGTAGACCGCTTCGTCGAGTTCCTTGAGGCGCGCGACCAGGTCGTCCGTGGAGCCGTCGAACATGAACCGCGACTCCTTGACGAACTCGTCGAACTCCGCGGGCAGGCGCGCGAGGCACTCGCGCATCCCCGACAGCACCTGGTCGACGACCTCGGTGACGCGCTCGTGGACGTCCTCGTCGCCCGCCTCCAGGCCCTGCATGATCGCCTGGATCTCCGCTTCGGCTTCCTCGACCTCGTCGGCGGGACCGTCTTCGAGGAACGCGTTCCCCTTCCGGTAGTACCGGACGAGGTCGTACTCGATGCGGTCGCGCTCGGGCTCGCTGTCGAGATCTTCCTCGTCGAAGTGCTCGTACGCCCACGTGAACACCGCCATCTGGCGGCCGGCGTCGTTCACGTAGTAGTGCCGGTCGACGTCGTACCCCGCGAAGTCGAGGACGTTCGCGACCGCGTCCCCGACGATGGGGTTGCGGGCGCGCCCGACGTGCACGGGCCCGGTCGGGTTCGCGCTCGTGTGCTCGACGACCGCGGACTCGCCGGTGTCCGGCAGGCGCCCGTAGTCGTCGCGCTGGCCGGCGTCGAGCGTCCCCGCGTAGTACGCGTCGCTCGGCAGGAAGTTCACGTACGGCCCCTGGGTCGTGATATCGGCGACGTACTCGATGTCGTCCGCGTCGAGGGCGTCCGCGACCTCCGCGGCGACCTGCGGCGGCGGCGCACCGGCCTCGCTCGCCAGTCGGAACGCGACGCTCGAGGCGAGGACGGCGTCGACGTCTTCCGGCGGTTCCTCGATACCGAGGTCGTCGGTCGGATAGTCGAGGGCGGCGAGCGCGTCCGCGAGCGCGTCCTCGACGGCCGACCGGAGTGTCAGGAACATACCCACCGGTTCCCCGCCGTCGCCTAAAGGGGTTACTGAACGGCTTGCACGCCCGCTCGCGGGAGCCGGGCGTCGGTTCCGCGCATCCGGGTTCGGCGTCTCCCTGTCGGCCCCCTTTCACTCGACGCTCTCCGCCCCGTCGATTCCCGTGCGCCGGACGCTCTCCGCCCCGTCGATTCCCGTGCGCCGGACGCTCTCCGCCCCGTCGATTCCCGTGCACTCGTGATCCACGGTATCTGGATCGGCGGTGTCGTTCGGGCCGGGTGTCGGGGGCGTCGTGTCGTTGATGGGCGCGCTCGTGCATTCGTGGGTTCTCTGCCGCGTCCGACCGACGCCTCCTCGGTTCTCCCTGCGGCGAGCGCGTCGACGTCGGTGGCCGGGAGGGACGTGTGGGCGAACGACCGCCACCGACGTTGTGAGAGGAGTTCGATCGGATAGGTTGGTGAGCTCAACGGGTCGTAATCGCCCGTGTCGGTCCGCATTCGGCCGACAGTAGTACCACGGTTGTTCCGAACAGCGCGACGGTGCGCGCCATCGGCGGTCGCGGACAGTGCCGTCGAGGACGTCGCGTAGACGCCTTTTCGTGGCGGGGTTCGCCCGTCGTCCGACGGTTCCCTGACGGGGATTGGATGGTAATTATCCCATACTCGTCGCGAAGTCTTTTCAGGCAGCACTATCTGGCTGGAATTTTTCGAAACCCGACAGGGCATGTGTGGTAAAGTCACACAATTAAGCAGTGCCGGGGATACTGTGTGTTCGTCCGGGGGGACATCCGATGAGCAAAGCACAATCGAAAGGGGGAGTCGATACCGCCACGTCGTCCGACGGCACGGGAGCGGACGTGGACGGCAGCACGACCGATAGCGCGGGGACACCGACGGACGACGAGGTGTTCGAGTTACTGGCGAACCAGCGTCGACGGTTCGTCCTTCACTACTTGCGGCGACGACCCGACGAGTGCGTGTCGCTGTCGACGCTCTCGGAGGCCGTCGCCGGCTGGGAGCACGGCGTCGACCCGGCGGAGCTCGACTACCGGGAGCGTAAGAGCGTCCGGAACTCGCTCCACCAGTTCCATCTCCCGAAGCTCGACGACGCCGGTATCGTCGCGTACGACGACGACGGCGACGAGATATCGCTCCGCGACCCCGTCGTCGTGGACGCGTACCACGCGGTCGCGGGCGCCGACGACGCGGTCCCGTGGACGGCGTACGTGGTCGGTGCGGGCGCTGGCGCGGTCGGCGTGCTCGTGCTCGCCGCGACCGGCGTCGTCGAAGGGGTCGTCGCCTGGGTGCTCGCGGTGCTCGCGGCGGTCGCGGTCACGGCGGTGCACTATCACGGGCGAAGAACGGGACGGGACGTCGACGGGCCGCCGCCGGAGTGCGGAGAGTAATCGCTCGTCAGTCGATCCGGCTGTCGGGGTCGGTCATCACGCGATCCGGCTGTCGGGGTCGGTCATCACGCGATCCGGCTGTCGGGGTCGTTCGCGGGTTCGGTCGTCGACCCGGTGAGCCGGCCGCTCTCCTGGATGACGTTGAACGCGGTGACCAGGTCGGTTCGGGAGACGAGGCCGACGAGGTCGTCGTCCTCGATGACGAGGAGTCGGCCGACGTTGCTGCCCTGGATCTCCTGGAGGGCGTCCATCGCCGCGGCGTTCGGTTCGATGGTCTTCAGTTCGGTCGTCATGACGTCACCGACGGTGTACGCGTCGCGCTCGACGGGTTTGACGTCCTTCGCGTCCGCGAGCGTGACGACGCCGACGAGCGTGCCGTCGTCGAGAACCGGATAGCCGGTGTGGCGTTCGCGGAACATGCGTTCGACGAGTTCCGCGACGCTCGTCTCCGGCGTCACGGTGTGGAGGTGTTCGCGCGTGGTCATCACGTCCGCGACGGTGACGCCGTTGAATACCGCCTTCATCACGACCTGCTGGCTCTCGCCGCTCGCGCCGATGTAGATGAAGAACGCGATCCCGATCATGAGGAGCTGCGTCGTCAGGAGCCCGAACAGGCCCAGCAGGACGGCGAAGCCCTTCCCGACGCTCGCCGCGATCTGGGTTGCCTTGGCGTACGGGCGGTTCCGCGCGAGGAGTGCGCGGAGGACGCGCCCGCCGTCCATCGGGAACCCGGGGAGCATGTTGAACACGGCGAGCGCGACGTTCATCACGGCGAGGTACGCGACGACGAACGCGACCGCTGCGAGGCTCTCGGGGACGAGGAACGCGACGGCGACGTACGCGAGCGCGCCGAGCGCGACCGAGACCGCTGGGCCGGCGATGGCGACCGCGAGTTCTTGCTTCCAGTCCTCGGGCATCTCCGAGAGCGCGGCGATACCACCGAAGATCCAGAGCGTGATGGAGTCGATGGTGTACCCGTACCGCATCGCGGTCAGCGAGTGCCCGAGTTCGTGGAGGACGACGCTCGCGAACAGCCCGATGGCGGCGGCGCTCCCGACGAGCCAGCGGACGTTCTGGCCCTCCAGCGCGCCGGCGTCGATGGCGACCCGCGGGAGCTGGTTGACGAGTTCGACGGTGCTCGCGACCTGGCCGGCGATGAGGTACGCGAACAGCGGGAGGACGAGGAGGAAGGTCACGTCCAACTTGATCGGGATGCCGAACAGCGACCCGATGCGGTAGCTTCGCATACGCACACGTAGCGGTGGAAGGGGCTTAAATCGCCGGCCACGCTGGCACGGTCGGCGCGCAAGCGCCGTCCTCGACGACGCGGTTTGAAGTACGGTCGTGGCGAACGGTCGACCATGAGCGAGAGCGACGCGGCGACACCGGTGATTCGACGCGGCGAGGACGTCGAGTACGAGGCGGTGGATGCGGCCGATGGCCTGGAGAAGGGCGTGCTCGTGGACGAGAGCGATGGTGCGCCGAACTTCGCGATGCGGCGGTTCACGCTCGCGCCCGGGAGCGAGGTGCCGGAGCACACGAACGCGGTCGAGCACGAGCAGTACGTCCTCGAGGGCGAGTACGTCGTGGGCATCGACGACGAGGAGTACGAGGTCAGCGCTGGGGATTCGCTCCTCATCCCGGCGGGGACCGTGCACTGGTATCGGAACGAGAGCGACGAGCCGGGGGCGTTCATCTGTGTCGTCCCGAACGGCGACGACACCATCGAACTCGTCGAGTAGGAGCGGGTGCGGTCCGGTTGGCGTGGGTTGCGGTTGCGACCGGCACCCTTTTGTTTCTTTAGGCCAGCCTAAATCGTATGGACGAGCGAGACGTTCCCGGCACGACGCGCGCCCGAACCAGCCTCGCGCTCTTCGCGGCAATCTTCGGGTTCGGCGACCGCAGTGGCGACGTGCGAGCGGACGGCGGCGAACGCGACTGACGGCCGCCGTCGGCGGTCGCGGTCAGGGGTCGAGGTAGAGGTTGAACACGTACCAGTCGCCGTCGTAGGACGCGACCGCGCCCCTGAAGTCGACGCGCTCGTCGTACTCGTCGGCCGGCCGCAGGTCGTCGGCGATACCGAGGTCGTCGAGGACCGTCGAGAGCGCGTCCGAGACCGGTGGCTCCTCCTCGTACCGCTGGCCGGATTCCTCGTCGACGGCCGCGTCGAGAACCTCGCGAACGGCGTCCGAGGGGTCCTCGAACCGGGCGTCGGGGACGGTCTCCTCGACGTGGACCTCGAGTTCGCTCCGCGTCGACGCGACGCGCTCGACCGCGAACGTGCGCTCAGGGACCGACACCGTCCGCTGCTCGGCGACGACGCGATAGTAGTCGTCGTAGTAGTCCACGTACTCGAACGGCGGGTCCGGAACCAGGTCGCTCTCCTCGACGGACACGTCCCGATGGTACTGGACGGGGCGGAGGCCGTCGACATCGGGTTCCCCGAGGAACCCGTCGTTGCCGGCGTAGACGGCGTCGAGCGCGGCCTGGAGTATCTCGCGGTCGCGCTCCGATAGCGAGTCGAACGGCTCGCTTCGGACCGTCGCGTCGCTCGGCGGGTCCTCGTCGGTGCGCTCGACCGCGAACAGCCAGCGGTCGCGGTCGACCTGACGCGTCCGCTCGACCGTGACCGCGTGGAACGCGCCCTCGTGCTGGAGGAAGGTCGGTCGCAGCCGGACGTCGTCGCCCCACTCGTCCGGTTCGACGAGCGGCCACTGGACCGCGGTGACGCGCCCGGTCCCGAACAGTTCGTCGAGCCAGTCGCGCTTGGTCGCGGCGTCGTAGTCGAGGCGGGTGCTCGCGCGGACCGCCGTCGGGTCGGCGACCAGGAGGTGGCTCGCGAGCGAGCCGTCGACGTCGTCGGCGTGCAACACGTACCTGTCGCCTGCGCCGATGCTCACGCACCCGGCGCCAGCGGTCGCGCTGGCGCCGGCGAGCGCGCCGGCCGAACGGAGGAGGGCGCGTCGAGAGGACGGCATGAGTCGTCCGGAACGTGCCAGCAAACTGGTATACGTCTTGTGTTCGCTGGCGCGTCGACCCACGGAGACACTGGTGGGCGCTAGCGTGACTCCGAGAACCTGAAATACCCGGGTCAAGTAGAGTCTCGCGTGTCAAAGCAGGTCCAGCGCGTCGACACGCTGTTCCTCCACGAGCGCGGCGACCGGTACGACGTCGTCGTCCAGTCTGGTGGGGAGCGTGCGCTCCGCGGGAAGCTCGAACCGAAGGAGACGTCGGCGGGGCCCCGCCCCGGGAAGTTCCGCGTCGTCGACGGCTCCAGCGAGGACCCACGGTCGCCCGACGAGTTCGTGGACCTGGCGCGTCGCGCCGACCGCATCCGCATCAGCGAACAGACCAGCCAGCCGGCGCGCGACGAACTCCGCGAACTCCTCGACGGCTACCAGCTGTCCGCGAAGGTCGTCCGCACGTGCCGGTACTGCGCGACCGACGGCCGGTACTCGCCGATAACGAGCGACACCGCCATCAAGGCCGGCCGCGACGAGATCTGTCCGGACTGCGCTCGCGCCGAACTCGAGCAGGAGCTCGCGTTCCACGGCGAGTTCACCGCGGACGCGAAGGACCGCCTGGAGGAACTCATGGTCGACGTCCGCGACCTCGGCCGCATCAAGAACCTCCTCGAAGGCCAGCTCGACCCGGACCTGACGAAGTTCGACGAGATATCGGCGACCACCGACGACATCGACCTCGTTGGCGTCGACACCCTCGACCTCCACCCGGGCATCCAGAACCACCTCGAAGGCCGGTTCGATACCCTGTTGCCCGTGCAGAGTCTCGCCGTCGAGAACGGGCTCTTCGAGGGGAAAGACCAACTGGTGGTGTCCGCGACCGCGACCGGGAAGACGCTCGTCGGCGAGTTGACGGGACTCGACCGCGTGCTGAACGGCCAGGGGAAGATGCTCTTCTTGGTGCCGCTGGTCGCGCTCGCGAACCAGAAGCACGAGGACTTCCAGGAGCGCTACGGCGACATGGTCGACGTCACCATCCGCGTCGGCGCGAGCCGCATCAACGACGACGGGAACCAGTTCGACCCCGGCGCGGACGTCATCGTCGGCACGTACGAGGGCATCGACCACGCGCTCCGGACGGGGAAGGACCTCGGGGACATCGGGACGGTCGTCATCGACGAGGTCCACACGCTCAAGGAGGAGGAGCGCGGCCACCGGCTCGACGGCCTCATCTCGCGACTGAAGTACTACTGCGAGAACCGGTCGGCTGCACGACCAAGCTACGGCGGGGCGCAGTGGGTGTACCTGTCCGCGACCGTCGGGAATCCCCGCGAGCTCGCGGTAGGACTGGAGGCGAACCTCGTCGAGTTCGAGGAACGTCCGGTGCCGATCGAGCGTCACGTGACGTTCGCGAGCGGGAAGGAGAAACCCCAGATAGAGAACCGGCTCGTGAAGCGCGAGTTCGACCGGGAGTCCTCGAAGGGGTATCGCGGGCAGACGATCATCTTCACGAACTCGCGACGGCGCTGTCACGAGATAAGCCGGAAGCTCGAGTACTCGTCCGCGCCGTATCACGCCGGGCTCGACTACGGTCGCCGGAAGACCGTCGAGCGGAAGTTCGGGAATCAGGACCTCGCCGCCGTCGTCACGACCGCGGCGCTCGCGGCCGGTGTCGACTTCCCCGCGAACCAGGTCATCTTCGACACGCTCGCGATGGGTATCGAGTGGCTCTCCGTTCAGGAGTTCGAGCAGATGCTCGGGCGCGCCGGCCGCCCGGACTACCACGACCGCGGGAAGGTGTACGTGCTCGTCGAGCCGGATTGCGCGTACCACAACTCGATGGAGATGACGGAGGACGAGGTCGCGTTCAAGCTCCTCAAGGGCGAGATGGAGGACGTCCTCACGAAGTACGACGAGGACGGCGCGGTCGAGGAGACGCTCGCGAACGTCGCCGTCGGTGGGACGGACGCGAAGCGGTTGAACGACCGGATGCTCGGCGACATCCCGACGAAGCACGCCGTCGGGAAGCTCCTGGAGTACGCGTTCATCGACGGGTTCGAGCCGACGCCGATCGGGCGCGTCGTCTGCTCGCACTTCCTCACGCCGGGGGACGCGTTCACGATACTCGACGGGGTCCGGAAGGACGCGCATCCGTACGAGATCGTCGCCGATATCGAACGCAAGGACGCCGACCTCTAGCCGGGGCGCGGTTCGAGACTGCGAAGTCGTAAAATCAGCTCGGCGTTCGGCCTAGAAATAGTCGTTCCTGGCCACCAAAGAGGCCAGAAGTATCAAGTAAAAGCTTCTCAATCTTCTAACAAGCGGAGGCTGGGGTTCATCATGGAAGGCATACATATCGACGATGGCGCGCACAACGTGCTGGTGACGACGGACGACGTGGATACCTGCACGGCGTGCCTGGACGAGGGGAACCCGGACCACCGAGCGGAGTTGACCGTGACGTATCCGAACGAGTCCGCGGAGCAAAGCGGGTTCGGTGACCACAGTCGGATGCAGCCCGCGAAGAAGGGCCTCATCTCCATCGGGGACACGATGCGGTCGGCGACGGCGGCGAGCGGGAGCGGCCCGGATTTCACGGGTGCGGTCGCGCAGGACGCCATCGCCGACCCGACGAACCTCCAGCGGCTCGGGACGTCCATCAGCGAGTTCTGTCAGCGCTGGGACGACAGCGGCTACGACATCTACGTCTGCTTCGATTCGCTCTCGGCGCTCCTCGAGTACACCTCGCCCGAGGTCGTCTTCCAGTTCTGTCACGTCCTCACGAAGCGACTGGAGTCCGTGGACGCGACCGCGCACTTCCACCTGGACCCGGAGAGTCACGCGGACGAGACGGTGGCGACGTTCCAGTCCATCTTCGACCAGGTCGTCGGCGAGGAGACGGAGGCGTCGACGATGGACGTCGACTACGAGGAGGCGAGCGACGACGACATCGCGGCGCTCGCAGAGGACTGGAGCGAGGAGGCGTCGTACTCGATCGTCGGCGGGACGTACGACCGACCGGACGAGGTCACGGAGGCGACGGACGACGACATCGAGCAGACCCTCGCAGAGCGCCTCTGAGAACCCCCGATACCCCACATTCCTCGCGGTGCTTCCGGCCGATTCTCTCGGCCTGGTCGACCCACCAGAGTCGTTCGGTTTTCGTTCGCCCGCGCAAGTCTCGTTCGCCCGCGCAAGTCTCGTTCGCCCGCGCAAGTCTCGTTCGCTCCCGTGCGCTCGGTCCGTCGGTTCGAACGAGCGACCGACACCGGCATGGGTACCCAACGTCCAGCAAGCGAATAACCAACAGAAATCACCGTAGCGGCGCTCTCGGGCCGGAAACCATTTACTTACGGTCTACGTGAAACGTTACGAACCGGCCACCAACCGGGGGTATCTGATGACCGACCGAACCGAACCCGAGAAAGCCGTCCTGCTCGTCGACGAAACCCTCGACGACGAGGACGGCGAACACTGCGACGAACTCATGAACGTCGCCGACGCCAGCGACCGCGCCGAGCTGTTCGTCACGTTCCCCGCGGACGCCACCGACCGCGTCGGGTTCGGAACAATCGGCATGGGGCGCCAGCCCCACAAGCGCGGCATCGTCGTCGTCGGCGAAGTCGTCGGCGCCCACGCCGACGAACCCGACTACGACGACCCCATCGCAGAGGACCACGTCGCCAGCGCCGACGACCTCCGCGCCCTCGGCCAGTCCATCAGTCGCTTCTGTCAAGAATGGCGCGACCGCGGCCACGCGATCGGCGTCTGCTTCGACGGGCTCGGCGACCTCCTCGACGCGAACGACCCGGAAGCCGTCTTCCAGTTCTTCCACGTCCTCACGAACCGCCTCGAGACCGTCGGCGCCACCACGCACGTCCACGTCGACCCCGACCGCGTCCCCGAACGCACGCGCCTGACGTTCGAACAGCTCTTCGACGAAACCGTCCACGAAGAGGTCGAACTCGACGCACTCATCCCGACGAGCACCGGACGCGCGAGCGACGACGACGTCGCCAACGCCATCGGCGGCGACGGCGGCACCAGCACGCACCGCTCCACGAGCGAAGCGAGCGACGACGACATCGCCGACGCCCTCCCCGACTGACCCGCCGCACCAGGCCACAGCCACCAGCGGCAAGCACCCACGTGCGAAGAACCTGCGACCACAACCCTCGTCAGCCCCGCCGACTTCCCTAGGTTTTAGGCAGCGACTCCCGTCGACACTGGCGTGGTCGCACTCACGCCCGAGATACTCGTCGTCTTCCTCGTCATCGCGGGCGCACTCGCGCTGTTCGCAACCGAAGTCGTCCCCGTCGACATCACCGCACTCGGCGTCGTCGTCGCCCTCCTCGTCGTCTCCGAAGGCAGCCAGTACCTCCAATCGGTCGGCGTCATCGCCGACAGCGTCGTCCTCGTCACCCCACAGCAAGGCATCAGTGGGTTCGCGAGCACCGCCACCATCACCGTCCTCGCGATGTTCATCCTCTCCGACGGCGTCCAACGCACCGGCATCGTCGGCATCCTCGGCCGGAAGATGGCCGCGTTCACGAAAGACGACGAGAACCGCCAGCTCGGCGCCACCATGACTCTCGTCGCCCCCATCAGCGGCTTCATCAACAACACCGCCGCCGTCGCCATCCTCCTCCCGATGGTCACCGACCTCGCACACGACGGCAAGACCTCCCCCTCCAAACTCCTCATCCCCCTGAGTTACGCGTCGATGTTCGGCGGCACCCTCACCCTCATCGGCACCAGCACGAACATCCTCGCGAGCGAACTCGCAGCCGGCCTCTACGACCCCACGGACGCCCGGTTCATCGGGCTCGAAGGCGGCTTCAGTATGTTCGAGTTCACCGCACTCGGCGCCATCGTCACCGTCGTCGGGTTCGTCTACCTCTTCACCGTCGGCCGCCTCCTCCTCCCCGAACGCATCAAACCACGCGCCGACCTCACCGAAGAGTTCCAGATGGCGGACTACCTCACCGAAGTCGAAGTCCGCGAAGACTCCCCGATCATCGGGCAGACCGTCCGCGACGCACTCGTCCAGACGGACTTCGACGTCGACCTCGTCCAACTCATCCGCGGCAGCGAGACGTTCCTCGAACCACTCGGCCCCAAAACGATCCAGGCCGGCGACGTCTTCGCGGTGCGCACCGACCGCGACACGCTCGTCGAACTCATGGACGCCGAAGGCCTCGACCTCCTCGCCGACGTCACCGTCGACGAAGCCGAACTCGAAACCGCAGAACGCGCCGAGAACCTCGTCGAAGTCGTCGTCGCCCCCGGCAGCTCGCTCGTCTCCCAATCCCTCCGCACGAGCGCGTTCCGCCAGCGCTACGACGCCACCGTCCTCGCCCTCCGCCGCGGCGACGAACTCTTCCGGAAACGCATGGACAACATCGACCTCCGCGTCGGCGACACCCTCCTCGTCCAAGGCACCGCCGACAGCATCGAACGCATGGACGCCAACCGCGACTTCATCGTCGCCCAAGAGATCGAACGTCACGACTGGCGCGAAGGCAAGATCCCGGTCGCACTCGGTATCGTCGCCGCCGTCGTCGGCGTCGCCGCCGCCGGCATCCTCCCCATCGTCGCCAGCGCACTCGCCGGCGCCCTCGCGATGGTCCTCACCGGCTGCATCAAACCCAGCGAACTCTACGACGCCGTCCAATGGGACGTCATCGTCCTCCTCGCCGGCGTCATCCCCCTCGGCATCGCCATGGAAACCTCAGGGGCCGCCGCACTCGTCGCCGACGCCCTCGTCGACGCCGCGAACGTCCTCCCCGCTATCGTCATCCTCGGCCTCTTCTACGTCCTCACCGCCGCCCTCACGAACGTCATCAGTAACAACGCCAGCGTCGTCCTCATGATACCCGTCGCCGCCGAAGCCGCCGTCACCCTCGACGCCTGGGCGTACCCCTTCATCCTCGCCGTCACCTTCGCCGCCAGCACCGCGTTCATGACGCCCGTCGGCTACCAGACGAACCTCTTCGTGTACGGCCCCGGCGGCTACAAGTTCACCGACTACCTCCGCGTCGGCACCCCCCTCCAGGCCATCTTCGCCGTCGTCACCACCCTCGGCATCTACTTCCTCTGGGGCCTCCAACCGCCCGCCTAGACCGACGGGCTCACCGCGAGGACGCCCCACCCGGAACGAAACCCTTACCACCAAACCAACCGAAGGAGTAAGCGAGGGCTGGTGGGTTAGCCTGGTATACTTCGGGCCCTGGGAGCCTGTGACGCCAGTTCAAATCTGGCCCAGCCCACTCTGAATTAATATTTTTTGGGCGATTAGCTAACAGCTCGGCCGTTCTAAGGCGGTGGTTTGCATGAGCGTCGAGCACTCCAACGAGCCCCAGATCTGCAACTTCTGTGGGCACCGGATCGACGAGCCGCTGAAGCGGTGTCCGGCGCTCGACGAGGGGGTGTGTCGCCCGTGAGACGACACTGTCCGCACTGCGGCACGCGGATGGTCACTGTCACCACCCGCGGCGGCCTCACCCGCCGCGAGTGCCCCGAGGGACCCCACGGCGTCGGAGGTGACTCGGCGTGAGGGTCGACCGCCACGTCGGCCGCGACGGCGTCGAGAAAGCCCGCAACGCGCTCGACAAGCGCCTCGCACCGCCGACGATGACCTTCCCCGACGACTGGACCATGTCCACCGCCTGGGAACGTGCTCAGCGCGCAGCCGCCATCTGCGCGCCCACCGGCCCAGCCGCCTTCCGCGTACTCATGGGGTACATCGACCACGACGGCCACGGTGACGAGCACGAGGTTACGTTCACCATCTACGACGGCGACCTCGTCGCAGACTGTTCCTGCGCCGGGTTCTCGCACCCGCCACACCGCCACTGGTGCGCCCACGTCGCTCGCCTCTGGTGGGAGTGGGTCCGCGACGACCTCGCCGTCACCGACCTCGACACCGGGAGCATCCACACCGCCCCGCCCTGGTGGCTCCGCGTCGACGACCACGACGCACCCACGCCAACCAGCGCGTCGCGGGGCGTCGCGCGCACCGACGGAGGTGAACCCCAGTGGCGCGACTGAACCAACACCGACGACGGTTGGCCACGCGCAGGCGGAAAGTGCGCGCCCGCACACGAAGCCCGGACTCCCCCACCCCAGGGGGTTCTATTAACGGATGCAATCCCCACCGCCGTCCTGCTATTAGCACCCCCCGATTCGCTATTAACGAGGTGGGTACCTGATGGCGCGCCCCACTGACTCCGGCCCCGGCGCCACCGTCTCCGCGTCGTCGGTCCCGCAAGAGCTCGTCGACGAGTTCGACGACTGGGTCGACCGCGGCGACCGCTTCGACTCCCGGAGCGAAGCCATCCGTGGCCTCATGCGCAACGCCGTCGGCAGCACCCCCGAGTACATGACGCCACTGGAGCCACCGCGTAACGAACGCCTCGCACGCGGCTACAAGCGCCTCTGCCAGGCCGCGAACAAGAACGGGGTCGTACGTCGGGACTCCGCTCGAAAGGCGTGCTCAAACGGGCCACAAAACCTCAGCAAGCAGGAGGTCGACGCGCTCGTGCTCAAACCGCTCGACCGGCGCGGCTACATCACGCTCCAGTCGAACGTCTACGGGGACAGCGCCTGGAAGATCGTCGGCTGGGAAACCGACGGGGAGTGCATCAACCGATAATCGATACCCAATCAGATTTCGACAGAGTTGATGAACTCCCTGGCCTCGCGTTCCAGAATAGACTTCTTGATATTCGTTCCCTCGTCATCGTAGGCGGCTCCGATTGCTACACCCTTTCCGGAGGGAAGCTCGCCTGTTACGAGAATTGCTTCGAAGTCTGGGTCTTCTTTGAGCCACTGAGGGCTGTACTTGTAACCCTGTTTTTCTGCGGTAACGTCCGTCAGATTCAGAGAACCGCTGTATGAGAGTCCATACTCTGACCAGTTGTTCCAGAAGCTGAACTGCCCATGCTTGATCCGCTGGGAGCTGAGTGCTTCATTGAAGGCTTTCTTTCCACCCTTTCTGATATCGTCGCCGAATGGGGGATTCCAGCCGAACATCCCTGATTCTCCCGGATCGACTGTAGCAGCGAATAGCGCGAGAATTGGGAACTTTTCGTTATCCTCGGTAGCGACGTAGTTCAGGTTCGAATCATGGGGGAATCCAAACCATCCGTTGTAGAATACGTCTCCTCGGGATTGCTGTACGTTTCTTACACGCCATCCATTTTGCTTCACGCGAACATGCTCTACCGGTCGACTCGGAAGATTTGAGTCACTATCGGCAGCGGCGGCTCCTATTCCACCAAGACTGAGGGCACACACAGTCCCGTGCTTGAGGCACTCCCTTCTGGATTTCATATGATTCGCAACTGCCGCGAAACACAAATGCTTTGGGCTGAAAATTTGGAAAAAGTGGAAACAGAGTGGACTTCCTCTTGGATTTTTCCAAGACCTTTGGAAAATCCAGATTATTTTTCGGGAGAGGGTTAATCGAGAGAGAATTAGAGATCGGGGACCGCGTTGAGATACCTCGTTATTCCCTGCGGTCTCCGTCCTGTGTCCTCTCCGGCGGTTTGTACGGGAGCTTCACCACGAAGTGCCGGCCGAACCCGCGCAGGCGCTCCATCGCGAACTGGAACGGCACGAACAGCCCGAGCACGAACGCCAGCAGGTGCGTCGCCTCGACCATCATCCCGAGAGCGACTCCTCGAACTTCATCAGTCGGTGCGACCCGCCACCGTCGTAGTCCCGAACGAGCAGGTGCGTGTCCGAGACGGCGTGCCCGAAGACGTAGTTCTGGGCCTTGAACGACGGCACGCGGACGCCCATCGGGACGAGATCCGGGAGCGCGGTCGCGTCGAACGCCAGAACCGTCGGCGCTCCTGGCCGTGCGAACGCGTAGATCACGCCGTCCGCAATCATCAGGTGCCGGAGATCGACCCGAAGGTCCGTGTTCGGCGCACCGTTCCAGGCCGCCATCCGCCCCGCGTCCAGCGTGTCACCCGCTTCGAGCGGGTCCGACCGGTCCAGGACGTTGACAGGCGTGTTCCCGCCGAGCGTGACCGCGTAGTTCTCCGTGACGGTGATGTCGTCGTTCACGAACGAGTAGCTCCCCACCGCCCCGAACGTCCCGTCCGAGTTGACGGGGACGACCTTGTAGCCGCCCGAGAAGTAGACGTGCTCGCCACTCGGGGAGACCGCTGGGGTCGCCTGGGCGCTGTTGTCGTCGCCGATGTCCACCGAGTCCGCCAGCAGCGGGTTCGCCGGGTCCGTCATGTCGAACACCCGCGCCGTCGTCCCCTCGTGCTGGTAGAGGTAGTCACCGTCCGGCCCGAACGCCATCTCGCCACCCGTCGGGATGGGCGATCCGTCCGGTATCTTCGCGACGAACTCCACGTCAGGACCCGCCGAGTACCCCGACGACGGCACGGGCTTGCCGAACCCCGTCACGGCCAGGCCTCCACCCACACAGTTGGGTCACTCGTCGCCGAATCAGCCCGCACCACGCCCATCGTCTGGGTCTCCACGGGGATGCCCTCGGCGTGCTTGTCCTGCTTGCGGTACTCGATGACCCGGTTCGCGTTCCCCTGTGGCTTGAACGCCACCTCCACGGAATCCGTGAATCGGAGATCGACGCTCGTCGCCTCGAACCCGAAGTCGAGCCGGCCCTGGTCGTCGGTGACGTCCTCGGGCGGCCCGCTCTGGGTGACGGTGAACTGCTGCGCGTAGTACTGCGTCCCGCTGTCCTCGTCGGTGTACTCGCTCTGAGCGTCGTCCAGCGCCTCGACGAGTTCCTGGCCACGCTGTTCCAGCAGGAGCGCGAGCAGTAACCGGTCGGTGTCGCTCGCGAAGACGTCCGACACCCACGAGTTCACACCGACGCCGTACTCGTCGAGCAGCGCCTCGATGTTCGACCCCGGTCCGGCAGTCGTCCTAACCATCGGTCGACCCCCCGAGTACGGCGACGCGCCGGCGCGTCTCGACCACGCGCTCCTCGAGTTCGTCGACGCGCGCCTCGACGTCCTCCAAGGCCGCGACGAGTCCGTCGCTTTCGACCTCGTCCTCGCCGGCGACGACGCGATGGGCGGTCTCGGCGGTCGACTCGATGCGTTCGAGCTTCCGCGAGTTCCGCGCCGCCAGCACCACCGACGCCGCAATGAGTGCTGCCGTCACCGGGTCGCCGCCCGTCGCGGTCATCACCCACGACACGAGCGTCGCGAACACGCCAACGCTCACGACCCGCCACCTCCGGCGGCCGTGTTCGCGAGTTCCAGCGCGGGACCGGCGGCCGTCAGCGCGTACAGCACGACGATACCGCCGAGCACGTAGCCGGGATGTGCGACGAGCCACCCGAGCGGCCCGCCGAGCTGGGACCCAGCATCCTCGAAGGTCTGGGCTGCGGCACCAGCGTAGCCCTGTTCGCGGGCGTCGTCGGCGGTCTCCCAGGACTGCTGGCCGGGACCGGCGGTGTTCCCGGGTTCGCTATCGACCAGCGAGTGCAGGCCGAGCGCCCCCCGCGTGAGGAAGCTCTGGTCGTCGCCCTGGAACTCCTCACCGAAGCCACCACGAAGGCCGCCGCCAGGGGTATCGTCGAACTGCCGGCCGATCGCCTCGTCGACCGACCCGCTCAGATGGTCGAGCGTCCCCGCCGCGCCGTCGACCAGCCCACCACCGGCCTCGTCGTCGGTCGCCCTCGCGACGGACTCGTCGACGCTCCCGGCCGCGTGGTCGGCCACGCCCGCCGCCGTCTGGTAGGCGCCACCGGCAGCGTTGGCGAGCCCGCCCAGGAATCCACCAGGCATCTCAGTTCACCACCACGTACAGGAACCCGAGTGCGCCCACGCCGATCGCGGCCGCCGCAGCGGGCGACACCGGCAGTTCATTCATCGCATCAGGGACGTTCGGGGTGGTTGCCTGTGCCTGGGACGACGACCCGCCGTTCTCGCTGGTGGTGTCGACGTTCGAGACGCCCTCGCCACTCCCGATGTCATCGACGTCGCTATCGCCGAACGCGAGCCCGTTCGTCGCCTCCTCGACGGCCTGCTCGGTCTCCTGAATCGTCTCCGTCGACGTCGACCCGCCGAAGGTCGTCACCGTCACGTCGTCCTCGGTCTCCGCGCTCCCCGTCGTGTTGCCGGGCGTGGAGCCGCCGCCGACGGACCCGAGCGTCTCGGTCGCCCGGCCGGTGTCCGTGTCGACGCCGAGGTTGAGCGTGGCGTTGGCGCCGACGGCGTGCCGGAGCGCGTCACCCGACGACGCCGGCCCATTCGATTCGTCCTCGTCCTTTTCCTTGAGGCGCGTCCCACCGCCGCCGCTGGTGGGGAACGCGCGTGGAATTGCCATCAGTCGGTCACCTCGACGTAGAGTTCTGCAACCTCCGCGAGCGCCTGCAGCGCCAGCGCCAGCATCACCACGTCCGCCAGCGTCACCTCCATCCCACGGACGGTGACGACGACCTGACGCATGGCTCCCGCGTCGGCGGCGGGCGGCGCGGCCTGCTGGGTGCTCGGCGCCGTCGTCGACGACGTCGACGCCGCGCCCGGGTACGCCGTCACCGAGACAGCGCCCGTCTGCTGGCCGCTACTCAGTCCGCCCTGCATGATTCTAGCTCAGCTCCGCGATGTCGGCCTTCACCGCGTCCTTGAGCCCGGGGATGCGGTTCTCGGTCTGTTCACGCGGGAGCGACAGGAGCGCGTTCGTCGCCTCCGTTCCGCGCGTCGGCTCCTCGAACTTCACGGTGTAGTCGGCCTTCACCTGCATCACGACCTCCCACTTCCGCGGGACGAACGGTTGGAGTTCCGTGCGGTTCAGGTCGAACGAGAGGGGTTCCTCGATCTGGTCGCGAGTGTGCGCGATGGCCGTCGGGATGCTGAACAGGTCCTGGCCGAACGACGCACCCCCGCCGGGTGCGGTCTTCTTGAACTTCACCGTCGCCGGGTCCCGCGGCACGTAGTAGATGTCCAGCGTCGTCCCGGTGTTGGGCGAGGAGTAGTCGAACGAGTCCGCCGCGTAGTCGACGGTGAGCGCACTCCCCGAGACGCGGGTACCGTCGTCGTAGACGACGATGTTGTTCGTCGCCGGCGACTCCAGCAGGTTGTGCGAGAGCTTGAAGGTCTCGCTGTTGTCGGCGGTGTCATCGACGGTCTTGGTCTCGTACGCGGGGACGACGAGCGAGAGTTCGCGGTCCTCGCGGAGCCAGATCGGCCGGGGCGCCTGGAACCGCGCGACGGTGGAGAGTTCGCCAGGCGTGTTCGTGGAGAACTCCCAGGAACTCGTCGGGACGTGGCCCTCGCTCCACGGGAAGTTCCGCGCGAGGCTCCGGCGGGTGAACTGCTGCTGGCCGGTACTCATTCGATGTCGACCTCCTCGACGGCGTCGCTGTCGACGTAGATCTCGCTCTTCGAGTGGTCGATCTGCACGCTCGACTCCACGAGCACGTACGCGGTGTCGATGTCGCGGATCTCCAGGGTCTGGCCAGCCTTCTGCTCGGGCGTGCCCTGAGCTTCGAGTTCGAGCTTCACCGAGTCGACGTTGTCCTTCTTCTGCTGATCGGTGATGCTCTTCTCGTTGAACGAACGGATGTTCGCGAGCGGGACGCTCACGATCTGCCACTGGTTGTCCGTCGGCGACTCATACGCGAGGGCGACCCGCGTGTTGTTCGGGAGCGGGTCACCGTTCGAATCCCGAAGGTCGGCGTAGACGGGGAAACCGACGAGCTTCTGGCCGACCGCGACGGAGTTCCGGAGGATGAGCCCGACGCCGTCGTCGGGCGAGATCTCCAGGACCGGGCTGAAGTTCCCGGTGTCGTTCGTCGCGGTGGTGACGTACTCGCTGGTGTCGCCCTCGGCGGCGAAGAGAGACTGGGTCATCAGGCCCCACCCCCGAGCGACGTGACCGAGTTCTTGAGGCCGAAGCGCTGTGCGAGCGCGTCAACCGTGTAGAGCCCGCTGCCGACGGTCATCATGCGCTCACCGACGACCATCTCGGAGCCGGCGATTCCCGCGACGCCGTACAGTTCGTTCGGCAGGTCCACGCCCATCGTCCCCTCCAGGAGCGACCCGCCGACCGCGGGAACGAGGTAGCCGCCCGCCACGTAGCCGGCATCGACCCAGGTATCGCTTTCAGTCAGTGCATCCATGGCATCGCCGTAGTTGCTCGCCATACGGACACCCATTGAGGCCAAGAGCGCATAATAGCGGTATAGAGCATCTCTACTAGCTGCATAGAACGAAATCGAGACGGTTTAGTTTGAAGCGAATCGATTAATCCAGCATTCTGATGGTAGATTCTACAGGCTATTTACCCTCTCCAAGATTCTATAGTACGAATAGCCCAATCACACCTCTTCATATCAATTGAATCCCATTCTTCTCTTTGAGTTTTAAAAATGTAATGCAGTTCGTGAAGGATCCAGATTATCCAAGAAAGGCCCACGAAAACCGATAGACTGAACGGCATAATTTCCGGAACGGATTTGGCCTTCAGTACTAACACTATAGACAAAAAGAGGAGAAGACCCGCATAGCGGAGCGCGCTGAGCTGCAGTCGAAAGAACAGAATCCGAATTGCGCCAACTAATTCTAAAATAAAGGTAACCATCAACAGGCCTGCTGAGACGGTTAGCGCAATCAGCGTCAGTTCCTCAAAGTGCGTGATGTCTGAACCATCTAAGGTGAACTGGAGGACGACTAAGACAACTGCCAAGATGGAGAGGGCCCGTCCAGCAAATTGATCAACAGCAGATGCAATTTCGTTGCTTGTTGGCGGTTCTGTGAGTGTTGCTGGATTGATTAAAAATATCAGAACAATATCGGCGGTTATCCCGAGTATTATCGAAATTGAGAAAGCTTGAGAAGAAACAACCATGACGCTATCCTCTGTGCTCTACGCAATAATCTCTCTCAATCCCGATCGTCGCTGTGCATCCTTTCTGTTGACAAATGGATTGTAACTCATCTTCTTCTTCTCGGTCAGGGTCAGTCATGATTGATTGTTTCCACAGCTAATTCCTGTGTGCAGGGCAAAAGTCGCGTTCCCTTCCTACCGGAACCTTACAGCCCGAGGCCGCACACAGCTTTTGTTTGTGAATTTCAGGGTCTTCGTCGCCACTTCCGCTCATAACACCCTTTGACTAACTACTTGGATATAAATCACTGCCACTCTGGAGAAAGCCCTCAGCGAAAGCCAACCGGTTCATTTGACCCAAATTTCAAAGACCCTCGACTAACGACTGACCAGAATGGTCCTTGTTAAGATTATAACAGGCCATAACAAGTCCAACCGTCTCTGACTTCGAAGGTTGGTAGCCGAGTTTCTCCGTTAAATCCTCACGTATCCGTCGGAACCGTTCGGCTCGGTCGCTGTGGAGCTTGATTTGTTCTTTAGTCATCGTCGAAGGGGTGACTCACTCGGATGCGGTCGCTGCCGTAGTGGGTGCTCTGCATGGGCCAGTGTTGGGAGTTCTCGCGGCGGAGTGTGGTGTCGTCGCTGTAGATCCATTCGGAGCCGATGGTGTCGCCGTCGTCGTTCGAGAACCGCCGGAGCGTCAGGGGTTCGCCGTCGACGAGCAACTCCTCGGGGAGGGTCCGGCCGTCGACGCGTTCGGCGTCGGCCTTGTGGACTTCCCGGGGGTACTCGACGGCCTGCGCGACCTTGTCCAAATCCGAGTCGCGAAACCCGCCCAGCAGCGTCGCCTGCGCTTGGGTCACGACGTCCTTGTCGAGTTTCGCGAGGCGCTGGGTGACCCACGCGACGATCATCCCCTCCCCGTGCCACGTCGTCGAGAGCGTGTCGTACGCGTCGGGGTACTGCTCGCCCTGCGACGCGAGGCACTCATCGGTTTGGCACGGTCCACTGCCCCGAGTTCATTCCACCTCGACTACGATCGCAGGTTCGTCACCGTCATCGCGTCTTCGAGCACGTCCGTCTGGAAGTCCGCGTCCGCGACCACGAGCTCGTCGCCGGTCGACCGTGCCGTCGCCGCGATGAGCAGGTCCGCCGTCGCCAGTCGACTCCCGTCGGTCACGAGTTCGTCCTGGAGGCGTCCGGCCTCCAGCGCGATCTCCTCGGTCAGGTCGAGCGCGTGGACGCCAGCGAAGTCCTTCCGGACCTCAACCATGTACGTCTCTCCAGCCCCAACGCGACCGTTGATGACCTCGAACACGCAGATGGTCGACGTCAACCACGGCTTCCGGTCCTCGATGTAGTCCTTCACCTCACGGTCGCCCCTGAGGTACTGGATGATGGTGGACGTGTCCAGGAACGTCATGTGTCACCGCGCTCGCGGCCCTCGCGGAGTCGCTCCATCGCCGCTTCGGCCTCGTCGTCGCTCCACGCGCCGAAGGTCATCGCTTCCTCGTCGCTCGCGAGCCGGAGCAGGAACTCGTCCCAGGTCTCGCCCTCGCGCTTGAGTTCTCCCAGCCGGTCCTTGGTCTCGGAATCCAGCGGGATGGACGTGCGACTCATATGAATTCACTATGAATTCAACCCGTTTCAGTCTTTTCCGAGAGCTCGGGGGGCGATTCGGAGGTCGCTACACGTCGACCGGGAGCCAGTTGGTGGCGTGGTCCTCCGTCACTCCGGTGCGCGGTCGAACGCGAGTTCGATTTGGTTCCCGTCGTCGGTGGAGTCGACCGCTATCTCGCCGTGCGAGCGTTCGACGAGCCAGTAGACGAGCCAGAGGCCGAGGCCGCTTGAGTGGTAGACGTCGGTCATGTCGTGGTGGCCGGTGAGGACGTTCGCTTCGACCTGCGGGATAGCGCTGGCAGTGTCGGTGACGGCGACGGTGACGGTGTCGGTGGTTTCGGTGACGGTGACGTGCACGGTCGGTTCGGGGTGGTCGTTGTGGTGGATGGCGTTCTCGAGGAGTTCGGTGATGGCGGCGTCGAGGCCGTCGATGCAGTGTGCACGAGCGGCGTCGGGGCAGTCCGCGTCGACGGTGCTGTTCGGGTAGCGGTCGTCGATGCGTGCGACGCACTCGTCGACGGTGGCGGCGACGTCGACGCGGTGTCTGGACGCGTCGGCGTCCAAGCGTTCGATGAGCGCGCGCCCCTTCTCGGCGCTTTCGAGGAGCGCTTCGGCGGTGTCGCAGATGACGTCGGTGTGCGGGGTAGCGTCGGGGTACGCGTCCGCGATGCGTTGGGCTTCACCGAGGACGACCGTGAGGTCGTTCCGGAGGTTGTGCCGGAGGAGCGTGTCCATGACGTAGAGTTGGCGTTCGCGACGCCGACGGCTGGTGACGTCGCGCGTGAAGCCCGTGATGCGGACGACGTCGCCGTCCTCGACGATCGGTTCGGCCTGCACCCACACCCACGTGCCGTAGCCGTCCGTCGGGTCGACGCGGTACTCGATGCTCTGGGAGTCGCCGCCGGCGAGTGCGGCCATCGCCTCCTCGACGCGCGGGACGTCCTCGGGGTGGACGGTGTCGAGGAACGACGCCGGGTCCGCACGCAGGTCGTCGACGGTTCCGCCGTAGACGTCCTCGTAGGCGGGGTTGACGAAGAGGAGTTCCGTCCAGTCGGCGCTGAACATCCAGAGGACGTCGCCCGTGGTCGCGGCGAGCTCCTGGAGGCGCGAGGTCGTCTCGCGGCGGTCGCGTTCCGCGGTGACGCGGTCCGTGATGTCGCGCGAACTGACGACGTACCCGTCGAGGTCGTCGTCCGTACAGTTCGACAGTCGGGATTCGAACGTCACCCACGAGCCGTCGTCGTGCCGGAAGCGGTACGTGGCGGTGGCTTCGGCGTACGTGTCCGCCTGGACGACGCGTTCGAACGCGGTCCGGATGGCGTCGACGTCATCGGGGTGGATGTACTCGAACGCGTTCGTGCCGATGACGTCCTCGGGGTCGTACCCGAGCGAGCGCCGGATCGCTTCGTTGGCGTACGTGACGTCGCCGTGCTCGTCGACCACGACGATCTTGTCCTGCGCGTGGTCGAGGAGGACGTCGAACGACCCGGACGGTACCATTGACTAGAGTCGTAGTAGCCCGGAGGTGTATAGATGCGTCGGCAAGTTATTAGATGGCCGATACTTCTTCGGGTGGTTACTCGTCGGCGTCGCGTGCGTTCTCGTCGTATGGGTCGACGTAGAGGTTGACGCCGAGGATGGTTATCTCCTGGTCGCTCGCGGGGTCGTCCGCGGGGAACTCCGGTTGCACGTACTGGTAGGAGCGTTCGCGGACGACGTACGCCTGGTCGTCGACGTCGAGGTCGCCTTCGGCGCGGGCGTCGCCGTCGCTCCGGTCGATGGGGAGCGACCCGAACTCGACGACCTCGCCGACCTCGGGGACGGGAAGCTGGGAGGCGAACCGCGTCTCGAGGAGTTCCTCGGTGTCGTCGTCGCGGAAGTAGTGGTACGTCTGGTTGGGTGCGCGCGGGCCGGCGTTCACGTCGATGCTCGGGTCGCTCATGCCCGTTGGTTCTCCGGACCACAGGATAAGGGTTGGGTGCTGGCGAGCGCGCGACGTCGATAATCCAGGGGTCGCGTCCTCGTGGAGAGGTCAGTTTTGTCAAAGAGTCGTTTCACTCTTCCAACTCCTTAACCCCATGTGCATAGCTATCGTGCAACATGCGCCGACTCGTCATCGCAACGACCCTCCTCGCGCTCGTCGTTCTCGCCGGCTGCATCGGTAGCAGTTCGAGCGACAGCGTCGGGTTCGCTGCCGGAGGCGCACAGGACGCGAACGACTTCCGGCACAACGTCAACGCCGGCTACGTGCCACAACCCGCGAGCCTTCCCGCCGAAGGCCTCTACCACGACTACTACTTCGACACCGGCCAGACCCAGCCCTGCAACGCCACGTTCTGCCCGTCGTACAGTCGTGCCGTCACAAAAGACCCCATCTCGGGCAACCGCGAACAGTTCCTCACGGTCGGCCTGAACTCGGGTATCGACGCGAACGAGTTCGAACGAAAACCCCTGAACCTCGTCGTCGTCGTCGACACCTCCGGGTCGATGGAGTCGCCGTTCGGGTCGTACTACTACGACAACGGCACCCGGAAGACGGTCGAGGACGACTCCTCGAAGATGGCGGCCGCCCGTAGCGCGCTCAGGACGCTCACCACGCACCTCACGGCCGACGACCGGTTCGGCGTCGTCGCGTACGACGACGACGCCCGCCGCGTCGTCGACATGGCACGCGTCGGCGACCGCGACATGGACGCCGTCAACCGGAAGATCGGGTCGCTGCGCGCTGGCGGCAGCACGAACCTCGACGCCGGGATGACGGTCGCCGAGGAGATGCTGCGGCCGTATCGCGACGCCGACCGCACCGAGCGCGAGACCCGCGTCGTGTACCTCACGGACGCGATGCCGAACGTCGGGACGACCGACGGCGGCACGCTTGGCGACCGCCTCGCGGCGAACGCCGACGCGGGCGTGTACTCGACGTTCGTCGGCGTCGGCGTCGACTTCAACGCGCGGTTCGTCGACACCGTGAACGACGTCGAGGGCGCGAACCACTACGTCGTCAAGTCACCGAGCGAGTTCGCCGACCGGATGGACGAGGGGTTCGCGTACATGGTGTCGCCGCTCGTGTTCGACCTCTCGGTGTCGGTGAACGCTTCGGACTATCGCGTCGAGCGCGTGTACGGGTCGCCTGACGCGAACGCGACCACGGGCGACGTCATCTCGGTGAACACGCTATTCCCGTCCCGGACGAGCGACGGCAAGACCGAGGGCGGCGTCGTCCTCGTGGAACTGGAGCGAGTCGGGAACGCCACGCCAACCGACGACGGCCCAGGGAGCCCGGCGGCGGTGACGCTCACAGCGCGCTACGAGACGCGCAACGGCGAGCGCCACGCGACCACGCGCACCGTCGCGTTCGCGGACCGCGAGGCGCCGTACTACGAAAGCACTGGCGTCCGCAAGGCCGTCCTCCTCGCGGAGTACGCCACCCTCATGCAGAACTGGATGGCGTACGAGCGCGCGACGGCCGGTAACGGCACCGTCGACGTGGCCGCGGACGACCCCATCGAGGGACGGACGCTCGGCGAGTGGGAGCAACGCTCGGTCGCTCTCCGAGCGTCGCCACCCTACCGCGACCGCATCCGCGCGTTCCGCGAGCACTTCGCGAACGAAGCGAACGCTCTCGACGACGACGCCCTCAACCGCGAACTCGCCATCATGGACGCCATCCTCGCTGCCGCCGAGAACGCCACCGACACCCAAGCGACCTTCGACGCCAGGCCCCTCAGGACCGCAGTCAACCCAGACACCAGGACCACAGCCAACCCAGACACCAGGACCGCATCCAACCCAGACACCACGAGCATCAGCACCGTACCAAGCTTCGGGCTCGATGTCGAGTCCGTCCAAGCGCGCGCCAGGGAAGCCCCAAGACGTACACCGGCCGGCTGAGAAGTCGGCCGTGACTCGATGCACGTCCGCGCCCTCCTGACGGACTCGCGTGCCGTCTCCCCCGTGGTGAAGTTCGCACTCGGCGTCGGCGTCGCGCTCGCCGTCGTCACCGCGGCCGTCGTCGCGTTCGGCGGCGTCTGGTCCGCGTTCGCGTGCCCGCTGGTCGGCGGCTGCGAGGACCCCACCGCTCCCCCGACCCTGGAGGGCACCGTCGACCCAGGGACTGACGGCTGGGGGACCGGCGACGAGACCGTCACCGTCGTTCACCGTGGCGAGGAGACCCTCGCGGTCGCACGACTCTCCCTCCGCGTCGGCGAGGACACCGTCACCGACGTCGCGTGGCCCGACGGGAACCGCTGGAATCGCGGCGAACGCGCGACCTACGAGGGCTCCGTTCCCGCGGGCGCCGACGTGCACGTCGTCTGGACGAGCGCCGACGGCGAGCAGGCGCAGGTTCTCGCCGCCTGGACCGCAGGGAGCGCTCCCACCGCGACCGACGCCGACGAGCGCACGACGAATCATCACTCGTAACGCTACGAAGTCCTTTCAGCGTCCAGCACGAGGACCCAGACGAACATGCAGCACGAACGCGGCGTCTCGTCGGTCGTCGCGGTCGTCCTCATGGTCGCAGTGACCGTCATCATGGCGGCAGCAGTCGGGTCGTTCGTCCTCGACCTCGCGGGCGTCGAACAACAACCCGCGCCGCAGGTCGCGAACGCCGACGCCGAGCTCCAGGCTGACGTCGCGGGCGGCGGCGACCAGACCGTCCGCATCACGCATCGGGGCGGGGACACCGTCACGGTCTCGGACCTCGCGGTCGTCGTGACGTTCTCGGACTCCTCGAAGCACTCGCGACTCACCGGCGTGCCGACGCCGCGTATCGACGCGACCGACTACGACGGAGACGACGTCTGGGACAGCAGCTACGGCGGCATCGGCGGCGCGCTCGCGAGCAACGAACCAGCGGGCAGCGACGGCGAGTGGTCAAGCGGCGAGGCGCTCGTGTTCCGCATCGCGAACGGCGACGTCTCCCTCGACCCCGGCGACCGCGTCACCGTCACCGTCGTCCACGAACCTAGCGGGAAAGTCCTCCTGGAACGAACGCTCACCGCGTCCACGAACGCGCTCGAACCCAGGGCCGGTGCACTCGACCTCGCCATCCCCTCGGCCGGGAACGTCGCGTTCGCCTCATCCGAGCGCACGCAGCGGTCGTACTCGGTGCAGAGCCAGTCCGCGACCGCGGCCGCGAGCCGGTCGTGGGCCGTCGAGTAGCCTATCCTCGCGGACTGCCCGCCCGCTTGCCCGTAGTACCACCCCGCCTGCGAGTGGTTCATCCCGTCGATGCGGACGACGCTCGCGTTCGCCGGGAGGTTCCCGCGGGTCTCCGCGAACCGCTCGCGGTCGAGCACCGCGTCGCGCGACCCCACGACCGAGAGCGCTGGCATCCCGCGCACGGGGCGGTCGCAGTACGCGCCGACGAGCACGAGGCCGTCGACCCGATCTGGGTTCGCGTTCGCGTACCGGCACGCCATCGCCCCGCCCAGCGAGTGCCCGCCGACGACCCACGTCTCCACGCCGTTCTCGCCCGCGAGGACCGCGTTCGCCTTCCCCTGCGAGAGCACCGCGAGATTCGCTCGCATCTTCGGGACGAACACCGTCACGCCAGTCTCCTCGACGACGCGCGCCGCCGACGACAGGTACGCGTCCGGCGCCACGCGCCCACCCGGATAGAACACCACGCCGACGCCCTCGCCCGCACGCCGGGTCTCCGCGTCCAGTTCCTCCGTCGGCCCCAGGACGAACCCGCCGTACGCACGCTCGACGCTCACGTTCCCGTTCGCACGCACCGACTCCGTGACCTCGACCGGCGCGTGGAACCCGAGCACGCCGAAGTACACCCAGAATCCGGCCGCCGCGAGCACGAGCACGCCGAGCACGCCCGCCGCGACCACACCCAGCCACCGGCGACGCGACCACGACGGCACCCGGTCGCGAACGCCATCGACGAACGACGATAACACGCCTTCGAGGACGCACACCACCCTCCTCAAACCACGTGGTCCCAGTGGAGACCGACCGCGGCGTTCACTTCCACCCACCTTTGCGAACCTTCTTGAGTCGGCACGCGTCTAGAAGCGTGTAATGGCTGCAGGGGACAACTCCGAACTCGTCGACGCGTTCCTCGACTTCTACCGCACCTACTACCGCGACGAAATCGGGAAACTCGCACAGAACTACCCCACCGACCAGCGCTCGCTGTACATCGACTACGACGACCTCTACCGCTTCGACCCCGACCTCGCCGACGACTACGAGAACCAGCCCGAACAACTCCAGAAGTACGCCGAAGAAGCCCTCCGCCTCTACGACCTCCCCGTCGACGTCAAACTCGGGCAAGCGCACGTCCGCATGGACCCCCTCCCGGACTCCACGGACATCCGCGAGATACGCGCCCGCCACGTCAACACGCTCGTCACCGTCCGCGGCACCGTCAACAAAGCCACCGACGTCCGCCCGAAGATGCAGGAAGCCGCGTTCGAATGCCAGCGCTGCGGCACCCTCACGCGCATCCCCCAATCCGGCGGCGACTTCCAGGAACCACACGAATGCGGCGGCTGCGAACGCCAAGGCCCGTTCGGGCTGAACTACGACCAATCCGAGTTCGTCGACTCCCAGAAACTCCGCGTCCAGGAATCACCCGAAGGCCTCCGCGGCGGCGAAACGCCGCAAGCGATCGACGTCCAGATCGAGGACGACATCACCGGGAACGTCACGCCCGGCGACCACGTCGCCGCCACCGGCATCCTCCGCCTCGAACAACAAGGCAGCGAGCAAGACAAGTCCGCGGTGTTCGACGTCTACATGGACGGCGTCAGCGTCGTCATCGACGAAGAAGACTTCGAGGACATGGAGATCACGGACGCCGACAAAGAAGCCATCTACGAACTCTCCAACAACCCCGACATCTACGACAAGATGGTCGCGTCCGTCGCCCCCAGCATCTACGGCTACGACGAGGAGAAACTCTCCATGATCCTCCAACTCTTCTCCGGCGTCACCAAACACCTCCCCGACGGCTCACGTATCCGCGGCGACCTCCACATGCTCCTGATAGGGGATCCGGGTACGGGGAAGTGCGTCTCAGGAGACACCACGGTCACACTGGCCGACGGAAGCGAACGCGAGATACGCGGTCTCGTCGAAGCCAACCTCGACAACCCGAAACCCGTCGACGACGGCGTCTGGGACCACGCCGACTTCGACGTCCCATCGCTCCAACCAGATGGAGGCATCGCAACCGAGTCCGCGACGAAGGTCTGGAAGCGCGACGCACCCGAGGAAATGTATCGGATCCGGACGGCGAGCGGTCGCGAAGTCGACGTCACGCCCTCACACCCGCTTTTCGTCCAGGGTGACGCTGGGTTCGAAGCAGTGCAAGCGGACCAGCTTGCGGAGGGAACCGTCATCGCCGCGACGAGTGAAGCCGTCGCAGATGGCGGTGTCGTCGCCGAAACCGGGACGAGCCAGCCCGACGCCCTCGAACTCACGTGGAGCCGAATCGAGTCCATCGAGACGTACGAACCCGAGGCCGAGTGGGTGTACGACCTCGAGGTCGCGGGGACGCATACGTACGTCTCGAACGGTGTCGTCTCGCACAACTCACAGCTACTTTCGTATATCAAAAACGTAGCACCCCGTTCGGTTTATACATCAGGGAAAGGAAGCAGCTCAGCAGGCCTGACTGCCGCTGCTGTACGCGATGACTTTGGAGATGGACAACAGTGGTCGCTCGAAGCCGGGGCGCTCGTGTTGGCTGACCGTGGGATTGCGGCGGTGGACGAGCTGGACAAGATGGCGCCGGACGACCGGTCGGCGATGCATCAGGCCCTGGAGCAGCAGGAGATCTCGGTGTCGAAGGCGGGTATCAACGCGACGTTGAAGTCTCGGTGTTCGCTGTTGGGTGCGGCGAACCCGAAGTACGGGCGGTTCGACCAGTACGAGCCGATCGGCGAGCAGATAGACCTCGAACCCGCGTTGATATCGCGGTTCGACCTGATATTCACGGTGACGGACCAGCCGGACGAGGAGGAGGACCGGAATCTCGCCCAGCACATCCTGAACACGAACTACGCTGGGGAGCTGTCGACGCAGCGCTCGAAGATGACGAACGTGGACGTGTCGGACGAAGAGATCGATTCGGTGACGGCGGACGTCGACCCGGACATCGACCCGGAGTTGATGCGGAAGTACATCGCGTACGCGAAGCAGAACTGTCATCCGCGGATGACGGAGGCGGCGCGACAGGCGATCGAGGACTTCTACGTGGACTTGCGGTCGAAGGGGCAGGACGAGGATTCGCCGGTGCCGGTGACCGCCAGGCAGTTGGAGGCGATCGTGCGGTTGGCGGAGGCGAGTGCGCGGGTGCGGTTGTCGGATACGGTGGACGAGGCTGATTCGGAGCGCGTGATCGAGATCGTGCGGTCGTGCTTGCAGGACATCGGCGTGGACCCGGAGACTGGGGAGTTCGACGCGGACGTGGTGGAGACGGGGCAGTCGAAGACGCAGCGTGACCGTATCAAGAACCTGAAGGCGCTCATCGCGGACATCGAGGAGGAGTACGACGATGGGGCGCCGGTGGACGTGGTGATGGATCGTGCGGACGAGATCGGGATGGATGCGAGCAAGGCCGAGCACGAGATTGACAAGTTGAAGCAGAAGGGCGAGGTGTACGAGCCCAAGCACGAGCACCTGCGGACGACGTAGATGGACCGGATCAGTGCGTTGCGGAACGTGGAGTCGGCGCTCGCGGCGTTCGAGGACGGGGAGTGTTCGTTCGCGGAGTTGGAGGGGCGCGTGCAGGGCGTGTTGCGGACGTACGTGTCGTCGTTCGAGGGTGATGGCGTGGCGCCGTATCGGGTGGTGGAGGGGCCGGAGGCGGCGGTGGGTGTGGTGGTCGTCGCGGCGGACGCGGTGGAGGCGCGCGAGCGCGTTCGCGAGCTCGTTGACGTCGAGGGCGGGGTGTTGTCGGTCGAGCGCGTGACGTAGGGCGGGGTGTTGTCGGTCGAGCGCGTGACGGAGGACTTTTTTCGCGCTGGTGTGGAGCGAATGGTAGTGATACTGGTGGTGACGTACTCGCGGGCGGCGCGGCAGGCGCTCCGGAACGCGTGTCGGGCGCACGAGGACGCGGTCGTCCGCCGGTTCGGGCGGGTGGCGCTCCTGGAGGCGACGGCGTTCGGCGCGTTCCTCGGGTTGCGGCTCCGGGAGCGCCACGGCGGTGACGTGCAGTTGGAGCGGACGACGCCGTTGAACGAGTTCGAGGACGCGTTCGCGGACGCTCGCGAGGCGGCGGTCGCGTACGAGGACCGCGAGTCGCCGTCGACGCCGTACGCGAAGTTCGCGGCGGGTCGGGACCTGCCGTCGAAGGAGCGGCTCCGCGAGCAGGAGCTGTGAGAATCGAGTATGGAGCAGCGTCGTGGTCGGGGCCGGCGGTGGACTGCCGCGAGCTGGCCGTGTCGGTGCGTGCGGTCGTGGCGGCGGTTCGCGCCACGGGACCGGCCGCGGTCGGCGACGGCCGGGCGCTGCGGGTGGACTGTGAGCCACCTGGGAGTGTCTTCGAGCACGTCGGTGTGGTCCGTTCGGATGCGTCGGTGGACGTGCGTGCGGCGCTCGCGGCGGCGGCGCGGTCGCTCGACGTCGACGTCGAGGGCGTCGAGGCGCTCGAGGCGGCGCGCGAGGAGTTGGCTGCGGTCGAGG
Source organism: Halorubellus litoreus (assembly GCF_037081675.1). GTDB lineage: Archaea > Halobacteriota > Halobacteria > Halobacteriales > Natrialbaceae > Halorubellus > Halorubellus litoreus. The sequence goes on from NZ_JAZAQL010000001.1 coordinate 1,016,854, forward strand.
TCCCCGAGGTGGACGTGTCTGGGGCGCGCGAGCGCGTGGCCGAGGCGCGGGCGGCGGCGGAGGCGGTGACGGCGGACGTGGCGGCGGCGCGTGGTGCGGTGCAGGCGCGCGAGGACCTCGACGCGGACGTCGACGCGGGCCGGGAGCGGTTGCGGGCGGCGGTGGCGGACGCGAGCGAGCGCGAGACCGAGCTGGTCGCGGCCGAGCAGGCGCTCGCGCGGGAACGCGAGCGGGCTCGGGAGGCGCGGGATGCGCGCGAACGGCGGTTGTCGCTCGCGGACCGCGTCGGGCGCCTGGAGCGCGAGGTACGCGCGAATCGCGTCGCGGCGACGTGGTCGGCGTTCCGCGATGCGGTCGCGGCGGTCCCTGGCGGCGACGTCGACGACGTGGGTGCGGAGCCGGGGTCGTTCGCGGGTGCGGACGCGACCGCGGCGCTCGCCGCCGTGCGCGTCGCGGACGTCACCGCGCCGGTCGTCGTGGGCGTCGACCGGTTCGACGACGCCGAGACCGCTCACCGGGTTCTCGACGCACCGGTCGTGCTCGCCGTGGACTGACGCACAGTCGACGCGAGCGCGACCGCCCGAGAGGTTCCCGGCTCCGCGTCCGCGTCGTCGTTTATCAGTGATGGCGCGGCCAGAGCGGGCATGGTCGACGTGAGCGTGCGGGAGTCGCGCCGCGACGGCGTGACGTTCGCGACGGTGGTCGTGGAGAATCCTTCGAGCGAGCGACGGCGCGTGCGATTGGCGGTGTCCTGCGAGGGCGCGCTCTGGCCGCCGCGGCGGCGCGGCGTCCCGGCGGCGGGGTGGGACGCCGACGGCGTTACCCTGACCGTGGCCGCGGGCGGCGTCCGCGGCGTCGGGTTCGCGACGCCGGCGTCGACGGTCGACGTCGAGTGCGTCGCGACCGAGGGCCGAGGTGGCGTGGAATCTGAGGCCGTAGCCGCGGACGGCTCGGAAGAGCCGAACGCGCCGGACGTCGACGGCGTCGTTCGTGCGCTCGGGTCGTTCGCACCGCCGCTCGCCGCGACACCGCGCGAGAACGCGAGCCCGGAGGAGTCGGGCGAGCCGGTCGCGCGCGGCGCGAGCGCCGCGCCCGGGGACGGCGACGGGTGGGACGCGTGATCCTCGCGGTCGCGGGCGGGAAGGGTGGCGTCGGAAAGTCGACGGTGGCGCTGAACGTCGCGGACGCGCTGGCGTCGGTGGTCGTGGACGCGGACCTGGCGATGGCGGACCTCCCGGGCGGGCGCGGCCCGGACCTCCACGACGTCCTCGCGGGGCGAGCGAGCGCGCTCGAGGCGGTGCGGTCGGTCGCAGGCGTCCGCGTGCTCTCGTGCGGTCGGACGCTCGCCGGGGCGCGAGCGAGCGACGTCCGGCGGCTCGAGCCCGCGCTGCGCGCGGTCGAGCGCGAGTTCGGCGCGGTCGTCGTGGACTGTCCGGCGGGGATGGCGGCGGACGCGGGCGTGGCGCTCGCTGTCGCCGACCGCGTCGGCGTCGTCTGCGAGCCGACCGCGTTCGCCGTCCCGGCCGCCGTCCGGACGCGAGCGCTCGCTCGCGAGCTCGACGCCGGCCTCGCCGGCGTCGTCGTGAACCAGGCGCCCGAGAATCTCGACGTCTCGCGGTTCTCGCGCGCGCTCGGTGCACCGGCGGTCGCCGTCCCCGAGAGCGACGCCGTCGCCGACGCGCAGGCGCGAGGACGCCCCGTGGCGCGCGACGCCCCCGACGCGCCAGCCGTGGACGCGTTCGCGGCGGTCGCGCGGACGCTCGCCGACGGCGCGACCGACGGACGGGCGGACGGCGACTCCTGACAGCGACCGCTCAGTCGTCCGCGACCGCTCCAGTCGCGACGTCCTCGCCGCCCGGCGGGTCACGCCGCTCCTCGAGCGCCTGGTACGTGTGGCGGACCGTCACGGGCGAGACGTCCGCGGCGTCGGCGGCGTCGGCCTGCGTGCACTCGACGCCCGCTTCGGTCGCAGCGAGGTAGAGGCAACCGGCGGCGACGCCACTCGGGTTCTTCCCCGTCGCGAGCCCGGACTCGACGGCCGTGGTGGCGAGGTCGGTCGCGCGACCCTCGACGCCCTGCGGGAGGTCGAGTTCGTTCGCGTACCGCGGCAGGTACTCGCGCGGATCGACTGGGCCCGTCGGGAGGCCGAGGTCGCGGTTCAGGGCGTCGTAGGCGACGCGGAGTTCGCGTTCGTCGGCGCGTGCGACCGCCGCTATCTCTTCGACTGTCCGGGAGAGCGACCGGACGCGACACGTGGCGTACACCGCGGCGGCTGCGAACCCTTCCAGTGAGCGGCCCTTGAGGAGGTCCTCGTTCTGTGCGGACTCGAAGAGCGTGCACGCCTGCTCCTGGATGGACTCGGGGAGCGAGAGCGCGCCGACGACCCGGCGCACCTCGGTGAACGCGTACACCTGATTCCGGTCGCGTTTCGTCGCGATGCGCGCTCTGGCGTGCTCGCGACGCATCCGGGCGACGCGACGGCGCTTCCGGCCCGTCAGGCGCGTGTCGTTCCCGTGCCCGATTGTCGTGGAGAGTCCACGGTCGTGCCGGGAGCGCGTCAGCGGCGCGCCGGTGCGTTTGCCGTCGGCGGGGCCGTCGTCGAAGCTCCGCCACTCGGGGCCGCGGTCGACGCGGTCGGCGGCGACCACGAGCCCGCAGTCGGTGCAGACGGACTCGTCGTCGCTCGGTCGAACGGTACCATCGCACTCGGGGCAGACTGTCGTTCCCATACTCGAACGTTCGCCGCGAACCCTTACTTAACTGCAGGTGGTCGCGGGACGAAACGCCCGACTGCGGCCAGTCGAACGTACCGGATTCCGGTACGTTCCTCTCGCGAGAAGGCGTTAGATGCGCCACCGTATGCAGTGATTTAAACCACGGCGGGCGCGTACGTGCTGGCATGGGGTTGGCCGACATCGCGGCGGGACTGTCGACGACGACCGAGCAGGACGAGCGCGGCGTGGCGAGCGTCGACGCCACCGACGCTGGCCTGGCGGACGCGCTCGCGAGGTTCGCCGAGGACCTGCCCTGCGAGCCGGGTGCTGCAGCGGCGGTCGCCGAGGCGTACGTCGGCGGTGCGCCGGTCGACGCAGCCGGCCACGACGCCGACGTCGCGCCGATGACGGCCGCGAAGACGCTGCATCGCCTCGGGTTCGCCGGCCTGTCGCCCGTGAGCGCGACCGGCGAGCGCGTGCTCGAGGACTACCTCGCTGGGCGAGTGTCGCGAGCGGACGCACGCGGCCTGCTGTCGCTGTCCGACGCCGAGTTCGCGCTCGCGGCGTACGTCGCGACGCACGACCCCATCGAGGGTGCGCGTGGCGTCGTCGACGGCGCGCTCGAGGACGAGCGGGAGGCGAGCGTCGAGAAACGGGACGCGCTCGCGGAGACGATGTCGAGCGCCGACGAGTTCTACTGACCGTCGAGGTGACCGCCCGCGTCGCAGTCAGTGGTCGGCGTCGAAGGATCCGTATCCAGACCCGCCAGCCGGGCCACTCGCGAATCGTGATTCGTTGGCGTCAGTCGAGAAGGCGTTCCGTGACGGTCCGCTGCTCGACGTCGACGTCGAGGTCGGCGTCGAACGCGCGCTCGGCGAGTTCGCTGACCGCTCGCGGGAACGCGCCCGTGGCGGTGTCGCAGACCGGTGCAGCCGCGGGGTCGACGACGTCGCTCTCGGGGACGGCGACCGCCGGGTCCGCGACGACGGGTGCGTCTGCGACGCGGTTCGCGACGACGAAATCGCCTGGGGAGGCCGCGTCGAGGTCGCGGAGGCGGTCGCGGAGTCTCGGGAGGGCGTCCGCGCCGCGGCGGCCGTCGCGGGCGACGAGCGCGGCTCGGTCGGTGGCGCTGACCGCGGCGACGTGCTGGTTCGCGGCGACCGGTGGCACGTCGACGAGGACGTGGTCGAACGCGTCGGCGGTCTCGCGGAGGACGGCGTCGAAGCGTTCGGCCGCGGCCGCGGTCTTCGCGTCGGCGAGTTCGGTGAACGACGCGCGGACGGGGCACGCCGCGACGCGACCGGATGCGTCGACGTCGAGGTCGACGAGCGTTTCGCTCGGTGCGACCGCGTCGTCCGTGAGGAGTCGGGTGGCGTCGACGTCGACGCGTTCGGGGACGTACTGGGCGAGTCCTTGCGTGGCGAACGCGGCGTCGAAGACGGCGACGTCGCGGTCGTCGCGCGCGAGGATGCCGGCGGTCTCGACGACGAGTCGTGTCGTGCCCGCGCCGCCGGTGGCGCCGGCGACAGCGACGGAACGTGGCGTACTCATACCTCACGTTCCGTCGGTTTCACTGATAAATCTCGTGAACGAAAGTTCGGGTCAGGCGTCGGCGGCGATGCGCGCGGCGATGTCGTCGAGTTCGTCGTCGCTCAGGTCCGGCGGGGACCCGGCGATAGCGTGGATGGGGCCGCCGCCGTCCCCCTCGAATCGCGGGATGACGTGCCCGTGGACGTGCGGGACCTCCTGACCGGCGGCCTCGCCGTTGTTGAACGCGACGTTCGACGCGTCCGCGTCGACGGCCTCCTCGATGACCGGCGTCAGCCGGTGAAGCGTCTCGAACACGCTCGCGCCGGCGTCCGCGGGGAGGTCGCCGAGCGTCTCGTGGTGGGCTTTCGGGATGACGAGCGTGTGCCCGGGCGCGAGCGGGTTCGCGTCGAGGAACGCGAGCACGTCGTCGTCCTCGTAGACGGTCCTGTTCGGGATGTCGCCCGCGACGATCTGACAGAAGATGCAGTCCTCGCTCATGTGCGGGACGTCGGCCGGCGGCCGTATGAAGATTACCCGTCGTCCACCTGCGCCCGTGCATCCGTCACCGACGTGCCCGAGGACCGGCGCTCGCTCGCGCGGTGGCGGCAAGTCCCTCCGGGAGCGACGCGCCCCGGCGCCGTCCCTTGGATATACAGCCAGAACGCTCCTAACCGTGGTATCTGAAACCCCAGTCAGGGAATGGGTTCGAGCATCTTCGCCGACGAGTCGGGGGACGAGTCGGCACGCGAGGAACGGACAGACGAACGCGAACCGTCCGTGTTCCGGCGACGCGACGACGCCAAGGCCGGGCGGATGGACGACGGCGTCGACGACGAGTCTCACTCGACGGACGACGTCGACCGCAGCGAGAGCGGGTCCGGTGACGGCGGGGCGACGATGCGGGTGTTCAGCGGCGACGAGGTCTTCGAGGTCGCGGTCGACGACGAGCGCTAGTCCTCGGAGCGGCCACGACCGACAGTCCTGGTAGCGGCCACGACCGACCACGACCCCGCGGACGTGATGGTTCGCCTGACTGCCCGGTACGTTTATATTTCGACCGCGGGTCGTGTCGAGGTATGCCAGGGTGGACCTCGGCGACAGACGACGCCGACGACGCGATACGGACGGACGGTGGGACCGAAGACGACGACGCGGACCAGATCAAGCAGTTGCTCTCCGAAGGCGACGACGACGGCAGCCTCGCGGACGCCGTCACCGGCGAGGACGACGAGGACGACGAGTACGAGGGCGGGCCAGCGATGGACTTCGGGCTGAAGCTCGGCGCGCCGTTCGCGCTCGTCGCCGTCGGCCTCCTGTTCGTCGGCCCACAGCCCCTCCTCGAGTTCGACCCGACGGGGAAGTACTTCATCGACACGCTCGACGTCGGCGGCCCCGGGAACATCGTGTACATCTCCGCGTCGACGCTCGCACTCTCCTTCCTCGCCGGCTTGCTGTACCCCTCGCTCGCCGACGACCTCGACGCCGAAGACGACTTCAAGATGGACCTCGGCCTCGGCCTGTCGCTCCCGACGGTCGCCGTCATGGGCCTTGGCGTCCTGTTCTTCATGTTCTGGCCCGCCGTGTTCGCGCTCCTGAACGGCGCGCTCGTCGAAGCGCTCATCACGGTCGTCATCGCGGTCGTCCTCGTCGCGATCGCGGTCGCCGGCTCCATCATCACGCTCGTCGTCGCCGCCATCGCGACGCTGTACTTCGTCGGCCCCGCGCTCATCGGGTCGTACGTCGGCGGGTTCATCGGCGAACGCATCGCGACCTGACCACGGCCGCTCGCGGTCGACACGAGGCTACCGGTCGCGGCGTGAAGCCGTTCGCTCAGCGCAGTACGTGCAGGCCGACGACCATCACGGCGCTCGCGATGACTCCCGAGATGCCCGCGGTCGTGATGCGGGAGACGCCGTCGAGCGTCGTCGCGTTCCACGTCAGGAGGACGACGACCGTCGCGACGAGGAGGACCGCGCTCAGTTCTTCCTCGGTGAACGACGACAGCGTCGTGTTCATGCCCGTCACGTTCGCCCACGACACATATCAAAGTTCGGGGGGATCGTCGAGGGTGCGAGCGCTCACGGCTTTCGGCCCCGGCGACTGCTGGTTCTTCGGTCGTCGCCTGCAGGACCGAACCCCATTTAGTGACGGAGGGAGTTAGCGTCGGATATGGAACGGTTCGAGGAGGTCGCGGACCAGTACGACCCCGACGCGGTCGAGGACCGCGTGTTCGAGCACTGGGACGCGGTCGACGCCTACGAGCAGACACGACGCCACCGCGACGGCGAGGAGACGTTCTTCTTCGTCGACGGCCCGCCGTACACGTCCGGCGCGGCGCACATGGGGACGACGTGGAACAAGACCCTGAAGGACGCGTTCATCCGCTACTACACGATGCAGGGGTTCGACGTCACCGACCGCCCGGGCTACGACATGCACGGGCTCCCCATCGAGACGCGCGTCGAGGAGAAGTTAGGGTTCGAGAACAAGAAGGACATCGAGGAGTTCGGCGTCGAGAACTTCATCGAGGAGTGCAAGGCGTTCGCCGACGACCAGCTGGAGGGCCTCCAGGAGGACTTCCAGAGCTTCGGCGTCTGGATGGACTGGGACAACCCCTATAAAACAGTCAATCCGGAGTACATGGAGGCTGCGTGGTTCGGGTTCGAGAAAGCCCACGAGCGCGGGCTCGTCGAGCAAGGTCAGCGCTCCATCAACCAGTGTCCGCGCTGCGAGACCGCCATCGCGAACAACGAGGTCGAGCGCCACGACGTCCACAAACCCGCGATCTACGTGAAGTTCCCCCTGCTGGGCGAGGAAGGGAATCTCGTCATCTGGACGACGACGCCGTGGACGATCCCCGCGAACACGTTCGTCGCGGTCGACCCCGACGGCGAGTACGCGAAGGTGCGCGCCGAGACCGGCGACGGCGACACCGACGTCCTCTGGGTGTCCGCGAGTCAGGTCGAGACCGTCCTGAAGGCGGGTCGCTACGAGGACTACGAGGTCCTCGAGGAGCGCGACGCCGACGAGCTGGTCGGCCTCGAGTACGAGCACCCGCTCGCCGAGGAGGTCCCCGACCACCCGCAGGGCGAGGGCGCTGGCGAAGTGTACACGGCAGAGTACGCGGACGCCGGCGACAAGTCAGGGATGGTGCACTCCGCGCCCGGGCACGGTGAGGAGGACTTCGAGCGCGGCCGCGAACTCGACCTCGAGATCTTCTGTCCGGTCGAGAGCGACGGGACGTACGGCGAATCCGGCGGGAAGTACGCCGGGACGTTCGTGCGCGACGCGAACGCGGACGTCATCGCGGACCTCGACGCGAAGGGCGCCCTGCTCGCGCACGACGAGAACTACCTCGTCGAGGGCGAGGGGAAGTGCTGGCGCTGCGACACCGACATCGTTCGGCTCGTCACCGACCAGTGGTTCATCACCGTCTCCGACATCAAGGACGAACTCCTCGCGAACATCGAGGACTCCGAGTGGCATCCCAGCGACGCGCGAGACAACCGCTTCAAGGACTTCGTCGAGGGGTCGCCGGACTGGAACGTCTCCCGGCAGCGCTACTGGGGCATCCCCATCCCCATCTGGACGTGCGACGACGACCAGTGCGAGCACCTGAACGTCGTCGACACGCGCGAGACGCTCGCCGACCGCGTCCACCAGGACGTCGACCCCGCGAGCGTCGACCTCCACAAGCCCACCGTGGACGACCTGACGATGGACTGCGCGGGCTGCGGGAGCGAAGCTCGACGCGTCCCGGACGTGTTCGACGTCTGGCTCGACTCGAGCGTGGCATCCTGGGGTACCCTCGACTATCCCGAGGACGACTCGCAGTTCGACGAGCTGTGGCCGGCGGACCTCATCATGGAGGCCCACGACCAGACGCGCGGGTGGTTCTGGAGTCAGCTCGGGATGGGGACGGCGGCGTTCGGCGAGATCCCCTACGAGGAAGTTCTCATGCACGGGTGGGCGCTCATGCCCGATGGCCGAACGATGTCGAAGTCCAAGGGCATCCTCGTCGACCCCCAGGAGGTCATCGACGACTACGGCGTCGACCCGATGCGCGCGTTCCTCCTCAGCCAGAACCCGCAGGGGAGCGACATGAAGTTCTCGTGGGACGGCATGGACAACGTCTCGCGGGACCTGAACATCCTCTGGAACGTCTTCCGGTTCCCGCTGCCGTACATGGAGATGGACGACTTCCAGCCGAGCGACGAGGACCTCGTGAAGCTCGACACGCGCCTCGTCGACGAGTGGGTGCTCGCGCGCCTCCAGTCCGTCAAGCGCGAGATGACCGAGCACTGGGAGGACCGCCGGCCGGACAAGGCCCTGAACGCGCTGCTTTCGTTCGTCACGGACGACGTGTCGCGGTTCTACGTGCAGGCGATCCGCGAGCGCGTCTGGGAGGAAGAGGAGTCCGAGAGCAAGCTCGCCGCCTATGCGACGATCTACGAGGTCATGCACGAGGTCGTCGCGCTCCTCGCGCCGTACGCGCCGTTCGTCGCGGACGAGATGTACGGGACGCTCACGGGCGACAGCGGGTTCGATACCGTCCACATGCGCGACTGGCCCGCGGTCGAGGAGACGTGGGTGGACGACGAACTCGAGGCCGACGTCGAGGTCCTCCGAGCGATGGAAGAGGCGGGGGCGAACGCGCGCCAGCAGGCCGACCGGAAGCTCCGCTGGCCCGTCACGAGGGTCGTCGTCGCGCCGAACGACGAGCGGACGTACGAGGCGGTCGACCGTCACGTGTCGCTGCTCGCCGAGCGTCTGAACGCGCGCGACGTCGAACTCGTCGACCCCGGCGAGCAGTGGGGCGAGCTCGCGTACTCCGCTCGCGCGGACATGAGCGAACTCGGGCCGGCGTTCGGTGACCGCGCGGGCGAGGTCATGCAGGCGCTGAACGACGCGCGCCTCGACGCGAAGGACCTGGACGCGCTCCGCGAGGTCGTCGGTGAACCCGACCTCGAGGAGTCGATGGTGTCGTTCGAGTCGGAGACGCCCGAGAGCGTCGCCGGGTCGACGTTCGAGGTCGACGGCGACACGAAGGGCGTCGTGTACGTCGACACGACGCTCACGGAGGACATCGAGAGCGAAGGGTACGCTCGCGAGGTCATCCGTCGCGTCCAGGAGATGCGCAAGGACCTCGAACTCGACGTCGACGAGCAGGTCCGGTTGACCGTGGACGTCGCGGACGACCGCATCGCGGGGCTCGTCGACCAGCACCGCGACCTCGTCGCCGAGGAGACGCGCGCGACGTTCGTCGACGACGTCGACGGCACCACGCGCGAGTGGGACGTCGAGGGAACGACGGTCACCATCGCGCTCGACCCGGTCGCCGAAGCCGAGGCCTGAACGCGGCGACCCGCTGCGGTGTCCGCGTTCACTCCGAGACGCGAGCGGGGACAAGAGTCTTCTCCGAACCGTCCGAACGACGGGTGTGTTCCGTCGGCTCGCGCTCGTCGTCGTCCTCGTCGTCTCGCTTCCAGCGGTCGCAACTGCTGGTGTCGGTGCGCCCGCGTCGCCACAGTCGGTCGATGCACGCACCGATGCGGTCGTGCAGACAGCTGCCGACCCGCTCGAGTCGACCGCGAGCGCGGCCCCGGGGACCGATTCGGTCAGCGAGTCGACCGCGAGCGCGGCGACGGAGACCATCCGTCGAACCGTCGAGTTGTCGCTGACGCCCGAGGAGCCGGGGTCGGTTCGGGCGGTGGTGCAGTACGAGGTGCCGTCGCCAGTGACGCGCCTCGAGGTGTCGCTGGGCGAGGAGTCGACGGTCGTGGACGCCGACGGGTTCGAGCGACAGGGCGACGGCACGTACGCGTGGACGGAGTCGACGTCGACGCCGACGCTGACGTTGCGCGTGGACGCGAACCAGACATCTGGCGGTCGTCGCGTCGACCTCGACGCCGCCCGCGGAGTGACGCCGACCGCTGACGCCCGGAGTGCCGGTGGCGCGTCGACCGCTGACGCCGGGAGTGTCGGTGCCGCGGCGACCGCGGACGGGTACGTGTTCGTGGACGCGGGCGCGTGGGCGCTCGTGCAGGTGCCGCGCGTCGGGACGCGCTGGGGGTGGACGGGCGCGGCCGACGTCGACCTGGAGAAGGACGCGGTCGTGGACGGTGCGGGCGCGACCGGCGGCGAGATGGCGTACCTCGGGCCCGTCGAGCGATACACCGCCGAGGGCCGCGACGAGCGCTTCGAGCTCGTCGTCCCCGAGCGCGCCGAGTTGAACGCGACGCCGCGAGCGGTCCTCGGGTCGCTCGTCGCGGCGAGCGAGGACCTCCGCGTCGACGCACGCAGCGAGGAGGTGTTCGTCATCGCCGCCCCCGAGGACGTCGACTGGGGGATCGCCGGCCTCCAGTTCGGCGAGGACGACGCGTGGGTGCTCGCCGGGTCGCCCGTCGACTCGCCGGACAGCGTCTGGATCCACGAGTACATCCATACGCGCCAGGCGTTCGACACGACCGAGAGCGGCCGGTGGGTGACGGAGGCGACCGCGGACTACTACGCGGCGTTGCTCGCGTACGAGCAAGGGAACGCGAGCTACGCGGCGTTCCGCAGGCAACTGGAACGCGGCCAGCGCGACCGGTACGACGACGACGTCCTGGCGTTCCCGCAGACGTGGAGCGGCGGCGCGAACTACCTGAAGGGCGCGCTCGCCGTGGGCGCCGTCGACCTCGCCATGCGCGAGTCGACGAACAGTACGGCGTCGTTCCAGACGGCCTACAGGACGCTGAACGCGCACAACGGGACGGTGTCGAACGACGTCGTCCTGGACGCCGTCGGTGACGGCGCTGGCGCGAACGTCCGCGCGTACGCGTCGGCGTTGACCCAGAGCGACCGGACCGCGGAGACGTGGGGCGAAGCCACGCACGAGCGGTACTTCGGCGTGCAACCGCCCGTGTTCGACCTCTCGGTGCCGGTCGGTGGCGTCTCGACTACCGGTCCGTACGGCGAGCGGCGACTCGGGCGGACGCGGCCGACGGTCGTCGCGGGCGAGACGCTCTCGGTGACGGTGGCGGTGACGAACGTCGGCTGGCAGGCTGGCACGTACGCGACCGCGATGACGGTGAACGGACAGCAGGTCGCGACCCGCGAGGGCGAGCTCGCGACCGGCGCGTCGACGACGGTCACGTTCGAGCAGGCGTTCGACGAACCCGGGACGTACCGGGTGCGTGCCGGCGGGCGAACGCTCGCGGTCGAGGTCGTCGAGCCGCCGTCGCCGACCGTCGAGGACGTCTCGGTGCCGACGACGGTCGCGGCCGGCGAGGCGGTGACGCTGTCGTACGCGGTCCGGAACGACGCCCCGGTGCCGGGGCGCGTGGTCGTCCCGGTCGCGCTCGACGGCGAGGTGCTCGCGAACGAGACGGTGCTCGTGCCCGCGGAGTCGAGCGTCCAGCGGACGTACACGGTCTCGTTCGCCGACCCCGGCGAGCACGTCGTCAGCGTCCGCGACACGACGGTGACCGTGCAGGTGACGGGCGCGACGACCACCTCGGCCACGTCGCAGGACGGAGAGACCAGCGAGGAGTCGCTGCCGGTTCCAGGGTTCGGTGCGACCGTCGCACTCGCGGCGCTCGCCGTCGTCGGAATCGGTCGAGCACGCACCTAGCAGTTCGTCACGGTCGGTCGAGCACGCCGCTAGAAACCCCCTCGAATCAGCGTCGCGCCACCGGCGTCACGCGCGTTCGACGTGGAACTCGCAGTGATCCTCGCCGTCGCGCGTACACAGCTCCTGGGTGACCTCGCAGGGGTCGTCGAGTTCCTCGCCGACGCCGACGATGATGCCCTCGCCGAGCGTACAGAGGTCTCGCTCCGAGCGGAACTCGACGACCGCGACGTCCTCGCTCAGGCGTTCGGTGGTGACGTCGGGCGTCGTCGTCTCCGGATTCTGGGCCTCGATCTGCTCGTAGATCCCCGGGAGTCCGTCGAGGAGGTCGAACGTCGACCAGTCGTCGCGGACGTGAGCCTTGAACGTCGAGAGCAGGTCTCCCGCGAGAAACGCACCGAAGTCCCGCTCGATCGCTGACTCGTCGTGCCCGCTCATCTCCGCGATGACCGACAGCGACCGCGTGAGGTCTGTATCCGGGTAGTGCGAGACCGGGAGGTAGAGCTTCGGGTCGATGTCCGCGCGCTCGAGGACGTCGTCCCAGACGTCCTCACCCATGTTCTCAGCGACGTACGTCTTCAGTGACTTGTGGAGGATTCCGTGCATGTTGCGTGCTCGACAGGCTGACTGTCGCCTACGTACGGCGACCATATCTTAAAACATTGGGGTAGATTCCACGATGACGGCAAGAACCCGTGACGCTGCCCGAACTCGCGACCGACGGCGGGCTAGAGGTGCTCCGCAATCACCGGGGCGACGCTAACGACGCTCTGCGGGCGTTCGAGCGTGTCCGTGCCGACGATGCGGGAGACGCCCGCGCGGCGGAGTTTCGTGACGGCGTTCCCCGCGAACAGGGGGTGGACGGTCGCGACCGACACCGACGCGGCGTCGCGGTCGCGCAGCACCGCGATCGACTCGCTCATCGTCGACCCGGTGGCGACGATGTCGTCGACGACGACGACGTCCCGGTCGGCGACCGCGGCGTCGCTCGGCGTCACCTCGACCTCGTCGCCGCTGACGCGATGCTTCACGAAGTGGTCGGTCGCGCCGCGACCGTACGCGTCCCGGACGGTCTCGGCGAGCGCGCACGCACCCTCGTCGGGCGCGAGGAAGAGCGGGTCGTCGAGGTCGTCCGGGAGCGGGTCCGCGAGCACGCCAGCGCCGTCCACGGCGGTCGCGGTCGGCTCGAAGAACTCGCAGATAGCCGTCTCGTGGGGGTTCACCGTGAGGACGCGGTCCGAACCCGTCGAGATGGCGCGAGCGACCGCCCGCGCCGACACCGGGTCGCCCGCCTCGAACGCCTCGTCCTGGCGCGCGTACCCCATGTACGCCAGGACCGTCACGACCTCGGTCGCGCCCGCCTCGCGCGCCGCGTCCTGGAGTTGCAGGCACTCCACGTGCGCGTCACTGCTCGCGGTCGACGCGACCACGATAGCGCGGTCGGGCGCGACGTCGCCGACGTTCACCTTCAGTTCACCGTCCGGGAACCGCTCGTAGTCGACGAGCGCCAACTCGTCGTCGAGGACCTCGGAGAGTGCCGCCGCGAGCGACTGGGTGCTCGACCCACCGAATATCATGTTCGACGCGTCGACGCGGGCGCGTAAATCCGTTTTCTTTGCGCGCGAACGCCGCCTCCGGGCGGACGTCCTCACTCGGTCGTGGTACGCGCGACCGCCGCCGTCACGTCCCGCACGCCGAGTTCCTGATGGCGCCAGCCGTCCGGGCCCTCCGCGGCGAACCGGCCGTCCTCGGAGACCGCGTACACCGTGTCGCCGTACGCCACGTCCACGATCGGGCGGTCGAGCTGCGTGGCCGTCGACCAGTCGCCGTCGTGGTGCGCGTACAGGACGTCGTCGGTGCCGGCGTGCGCGCGCCCGAGCCGTCCGTCTGCAGCGCCCGGGTCGCTCGCGACGAACCGGAAGTCGCCGTCGGCGACGTCCATCCACCCGTTCCCGAGCTGGAACAACCCCTCGCTGGTCGTGGCGAGCGGCACGCCGGCGGCGGCGACGTCCGTCGCGCTCGCCAAGCCCGCGTGCCGGAGCGAGCCCTCGAGCGCGCGGTAGACGCCGTCCGCGGTCGCGAGCAGGTCGCCGTCCATGCGCGCGACCGCCGTGAGCTCGCCGAGGTCGCGCCACTCGCCGTCGCGATACCGCGCGACCGCGCCGTCGTCGGTCGCCGCGAGCACGTCGTCGCCGTGGACCGCGACCGCCGACGCCGCCCCGAACCCGGTCTCGACGAACCGCTCGCCCGAATCGCCGGCAGTCGACCGCGCCCCGTCGCCCGCGTCGAGCAGGACGGCGTCGTCGGTCGCGACCGCCAACCCCGCCGGCCCGGACGCGACGTCCCGTGCCGTACAGCGGACCGCGAGCTCGAACCCGCCGACGCGCTCCTCGACCACCGACACGGCGACCACGCCCGTCGACGCGGCGACGTACACGGTCGTCTCGCGTTCGTCGCCATCGTACACGCGCTTCTCGTCGATTCCGATGTCCTCGTCCGCAGGCATCACCCGGCCATTGGGTGCGTCCACGTATCAAACCCCGGCCGGGCGACCGCTCGACGCGCACCGGGTTCGTGTCAACGCACTCGCAGAGGCGTGCGAGCGCGTCTCGCGGCGATGCGGTAACGGAATCCCTTAGTCGACCCCGCGCAAGGAGATACACGAATGAAGGTATTCGGTTCCAGTGGGACGCGCGGCGTCGCCAACGACGAGTTGACGCCGGGGTTCGTGCTGCGCGTCGCGAAGGCCGCGGGGACGGCCTGGAGCTCGGAGCGCGTCGCCATCGCTCGGGACACGCGAGCGACCGGGCGGATGCTCGCGGACGCCGCCGCAGCGGGCCTGGCGAGCGTCGGCGTGGACGTCGACCGCCTGGACGTCGTCGCGACACCGGGCGCGCAGGCGTACGCCGAACGCGAGGGCGTGCCGGTCGTCATGATCACCGCGAGCCACAACCCGCCGGAGTACAACGGCGTGAAGCTCGTCGGCGCCGACGGCGTCGAACTCGCCGTCGAGGACCTCGAACGCGTCGAGGACGTCCTCGTCGGCGAGACGTTCGCGGACGCCGACTGGGACGAGGTCGGGTCGGAGACGCGGGTCGCGGACGCCCGCGACCGCTACGTCGAGGAACTGCTCGCGAGCGTGGACCGCGAGAAGATCGCGGACGCGGACCTGACGGTCGCGCTCGACCCCGGGCACGGCGCCGGCTGTCTCACGAGCCCGACGTTCTTCCGGCGACTCGGTTGCAGGGTCGTCACCGTGAACGCCCAGCCCGACGGGCACTTCCCGGGCCGCGACCCCGAGCCCGTCCCGAAGAACCTCGCGGACCTCGGGCGGCTCGTCCGGTCGACGGACGCCGACGTCGGCATCGCGCACGACGGCGACGCGGACCGCGCCATCTTCTACGACGAGCACGGCGAGTACGTCGAGGGCGACGCCACCCTCGCCGCGCTCGCCGCCGCGAAACTCGAAGCCGGCGACACGACCGTCTCCGCGGTGAACGTCTCCCAGCGTCTCGTCGACGTCGCGAAGGACGCCGGCGCCGACCTCGAACTCACGCCGATCGGGTCGACGAACATCATCACGCGCATCGAGGAGCTCGAAGCCGACGGCGAGCACGTCCCCGTCGCCGGCGAAGGCAACGGCGGCATCTTCTTCCCGGACTACCGCCTGAGCCGCGACGGCGCGTTCATCGGCGCACGCTTCCTGGAACTCGTCGCCGACCGCCCCGTCAGCGACATCGTCGCGCCGTACGACGACTACCACAACGTCCGCCGGAACCTCGAGTACGACACCGAGGACGAACGGACGGCGATGCTCGACGCCGCCGAAGCCGTCGCCGCCGACGCCGACGCGGACCTCTCCACCATCGACGGCTACCGGCTCGACTACGGCGACGCGTGGGTGCTCGCACGACCGAGCGGGACCGAACCGCTCGTGCGCGTGTACGCCGAAGCCCGGACCGCCGAGCGAGCGAACGAACTCGCGGACTTCGTCGTCGCCCAGCTCGCTGCCGCCCGTGGCGGCGCCTGAGGAAGGAGTTTCTCCGCGTTCGTCGAGGAACGAGATTCTTCGCGTTCGTCACGCCAGGTCGTCGGTGTCGTCGAGCGCCGCCCGAAGGGCCTCGCGTTCGTCCTCGAGCGCCGCGAGTTCCTCGCTGACGGCGCCGGCGGCGAGACGGTCGCGTTCCGCGTCGCCGAGTTCGTCGAGCGCGACCGCGGCCGTTCGCAGGCGCGCGTAGTCGTCGCGCCACGCGAGCTCGCGGACCGACTGGAGCGTCGCCGCGACGTCCTCCTCGGCGAACCCGGGGACGACCGACAGCAACTCGCGCGTGACGTACTGGAGGACCTCCGCTTCCGGCGGCGGCCACCCTATCGTGAACCCGCTGCCGTCGAGCCGGTCGAGGTACGTTCGCCGGGTGCCGACCGCGGTCCGGAGCGCGCCCGGGTCGTCGACGTAGTGCTCGAGCTTCGACTGCGAGTAGTCCGCGTACTCGAGCAACTCGGGGATGGTGTGGTCGTCGCCCGCGGCCGCGACGTACTCGCGGAGCTCTTCGGGGGGCGCGTCGACGTCGACGAGCGGGTACGCCGCGGCGTCCGCGAGCACGTCGAACACCTCGCCCGCAGGCGCGTTCCGGCGGAACGACGCGAACGCGTCCGTGACCGCGTCGTCGTACGTCCCGATGGGGTCCCGGAGGTCGTCGACGGGCGCGTCCAGGTCCGCGTTCCCGAGTTCCAGCAGGCGCTCACGCGCCGCGATACCGTCCTCGACCGCGTCCAGGCGGTCGGTCGCGCGCCGTCGCGCGTCCGCGAACGCCTCGCGCGCCGACGACAGCCGCTCGCGGACCGACGCCAACTCGCGCGCCGGCCCCAGCGCGTCGCGCGCCGCCACGAAGTCCGACTCGCTCAACCGTCGCTTCTCCACGCACTCCAGGGCAGTCTCGAACGCCTCGCGCTCCGGGAGGTCGTCGTCGAGCCCCTCGACGAGCGTCGCGAACGCCTCCTGGAATCGGACGTACGACTCGAAGTCACCGGTCCCCGTCGCCGACTCCTCGTAACTGTTCAGCTTCCGTTCCGCGTCCCTGACCGCCGACGCGACCGTCTCAAGTTGCTCGCGCCCCCCGTGGTCGTCGACCGCGTCCCGGGCCGCCCGCAACTCGCTCGCGGCGTCCCGGAGCGCGTCCGCCGCGCCCGCGTCGGACGGGTCGACCGACCCAGCTCGATCAGTCATCGTAGCCCTCGTCCGAATCGACTGTCTTGCACTCAGTCATCGTAGACCTCGTCCGAATCGACTGTCTTGCACTCAGTCATTGTAGACCTCGTCCGGGTCGAACGCCTCCTCGCCGACGACCTCGCCGTCGACGGTACGATGGAAACAGGACTCGTAGCCCGTGTGGCACGCCCCGCCCTCCTGGTCGACGAGATAGAGGAGAGCGTCCGCGTCACAGTCGACGCGCACCTCCTCGACGCGCTGAACGTGCCCGCTCGACCCGCCCTTCTGCCAGAGTTCGTCCCGCGACCGCGAATGATAGTGCGCGAGCCCCGACTCCAGGGTCGCATCGAGCGCCTCCGCGTCGACGTACGCGAGCATCAACACCTCGCCCGAATCAGCGTCCTGCGCGACCGCCGGCACCAGGCCATCCTCCCCGAAGTCGATATCGACGCCGTCGCTCATGGCAGAATCTCACCGCGGACGCGCCATGGGTCTTTCCCTCGCGACCGCCAGCCACAGCCGACGCTGTTGCTACCCGGTGAGCGAGTCAGAGAGAAGGGAAGAACCCTTTCAGATGACGCGGTTCTGGAGGTAGTCGAGGTGCTTCGCGTTGTAGACGATCTTGACCTCGTCGGCAGCCGGGCTGCCGATACAGGTCAGGCGCACCATCTTCTCTTCGACCTCCTCGTCGCTGAGGATCTGCTGCATGTCCATGTCGATCTCGCCCTCCTTGACGATGGCCGCGCAGTTCGCGCAGGCACCGGCGCGGCACGAGAACGGCCAGTCGTAGCCCTGGGCCTCGGCGGCCTCGAGGATGTATTCGCCCTGGTTGACTTCGAGAGAGCCGTAGTCCTCTCCGTCGAGACCGGCGTCTCCGGCCTTCTCGAAGAGGTCGTCGTCGTCCATGTCCCAGCCGTTGTCGTCGAGCACTTCGTAGTTGAGGTATTCTACCGTGGGCATCAACGCGACAGTTCGCGTTCGCGCCCCTAAGACCTTGCTGTTTGCGAAATCACGAAAGACCATTGAGAACTCGGGGTTCGAACCGTCGAGACGTGCACTCCCGGACGTGTCGGGGACTGGATGGTCGCCGACCGGTCAGAGCAGGTCGACGGTCGAGAACAGCGCGTAGCTCGCGCCCGCGGAGATACTGGGGGTCGCAACCCAGAGCATGATGACGCGCCCGGTCGCTCGCGGGTCGAACAGGTCGCTGGCGTCGAGTTCGTCGGGTTCCTCCTCGCCGATGGGCGCGACCTCCTTCCCCGGTTCGTCCGCGTTGAGCGCGCTCATCGCCACGCCCGCTTCGGCTGGTTCCTCGTCGGGGTCCTCGATACCCTGGCCCTGGACAGCCTTCGTCGCGGCCTCGGAGATGGTGGTGGTGCGCGTCGCGCGCCCCCACCCGAGGCCGACGATGCTCATCGTCGCGGACACCGCGAGGCTCGCGGGGATACCGATGAACGAGAGGAACGTGATGAGGCTCGCGCTCACGACCTCGACGATGAGAGACGCGAGCAGCGGGAGGTCCGTGAGGTCGTTCCCGACGGTGTCGAGCGTCCGGCGTGCGATGGTGAACGCCCCGAGTGCGATGGCGCCGCCCGCGAGGAACACGCCGTTGTTCGCCGACAGTTCGTTCGCGCCGACGAGCGGTGCGACGGCGTTCGCGACGTTGCTCGCCCCCGCCGAGTACGCCATGTAGCAGCCGATGGCGACGACGAGGAACTGCCCGATGCGCTCGGCGACGTCGCTCGACTCGCCAGTGCCGAGCGGGAACGTCGACGCGAGGTAGGGGTAGAGGTACCGCCCGATCATCGCGCACACCCAGAACGCGAGGATGGGGGCGACGAACCACCACGTCACGATCTCGCCCATCTTCTCCAGGTTGAGTTCGCCGATGGCGGCACCCATCCCGGCGATGGCGCCGACCGCGGTCATCGACGTGGACGCGGGGACGCCGAAGAGGTTCGAGACGAGGAGCGCGAACCCGACGAAGAACAGGATGGCGACGCTGGCGGCGAGCGTGAACGAGACGTTCACGATACCGGTTGACATCGTGTCGATGACCTGCCGTCCGGCGGTCCAGCCGCCGATGAGCGCGAACGCACTCATCAGCGCCGCTGCACCAGTTTTCCCGATCGTGTCGCTCCCGACGGCGGGCCCGAACGCGACGCCCGTCGAGGAGCCACCGATGTTGAACCCGACGAAGACCGCGACCGCGATGCCGACGAGTAGCAACAGGGCAACCATTCGTCACCCCGTTCCGACCGACCACCCGTATGGCTTCCGGTCGCTCCCAGCGTCGTGGGACGACGCCGCGGCCGAGTGGCCGAGCGAGGCCGGTCGGGCGCGCGCTGCGGTCGTGGTCGACGGCGTCGATTCCGGTAGGCTCTCCACGGCGTGGATTCCGGTGGGTTCTTGCGCGCTGCCGCCGGTCCCCCGCGTATGCAACCGTTCCCCGAGTTCGAGGTCGTTCCCGCGGTCGACGTCCAGGACGGCGAGGTCGTCCAGCTCGTCCAGGGCGAGCGAGGCACCGAGAAGACGTACGGCGACCCCGTGGACGCCGCCCGTCGGTGGGTGGACGCGGGCGCGGAGACGCTGCATCTCGTCGACCTCGACGGGGCGTTCGAGGGCGAGCGCGCGAACGCCGCGGCGGTCGAGCGCGTCGTGGACGCGGTCGACGTCCCCGTCCAGCTCGGCGGTGGCATCCGGACCGCCGCGGACGCCAGGGACCTCCTCGACCGTGGCGTCGACCGCGTCATCCTCGGGACCGCCGCCGTGCAGGAGCCCGAGATCGTCGCGGAGATCAGCGAGACTCACCCGGGTTCGGTCGTCGTGAGCCTGGACGCGAAGGACGGCGAGGTCGTCGTCGAGGGCTGGACGGAATCGACCGGGCTGGACCCGGCCGAGGCGGCGACGCGGTACGCGGACCTCGGCGCGTGCGCCATCCTGTTCACGGACGTGGACGTCGAGGGACGCCTGGAGGGTGTCGCGACCGAGCCGGTGCGCGAGCTCGCGGCCGCGGTCGACCTCCCGGTCGTCGCGAGCGGTGGCGTCGCCACCGTCGACGACGTCCTCGCGCTCCGCGACGCGGGCGCCGCGGCGACGGTGGTCGGGAGCGCGCTCTACGAGGGCCGGTTCTCGCTCGCCGACGCGCGCGACGCGCTCGCCGACGAGTAGCGAGCAGGCGAGCGTGAGGAGAGGAGGGCGCAGCGGCTGTGTGTTCGTCGGGAAGGTGGAGGAAGGGTCGTCCACGACCACGTGCCGGCCGCCGCGTCGGCGGCGGGTCGCGCGCACCGCGTTGGTGTGGGAGTCCGGTGCGCGCGCGGGTCGTGCGATGCCAGGGTCCGGTTCGTTCGTCGGGTGCCTACTCGCCGGGTTGGTGTCCGTGCCCGGCCGCGAGCGCGAGGACGTGCAGCCCGAGCAGGAGGGCGAACGTGGTGGTCTGCGAGACGGTCTCGAGCCCGGAGACCAGCAGGGGCACGTACGCGAGGGGGAGCGCGAGTGCCGCGTAGAAGCTGGTCGCGCGGACGGGCTTGAGTATCGTCTCGAGGCCGAGACGGGAGCGGAGGTCGGTCGCGGAGGGGTCGGGGGTGGAGGGGGTGGTCGTGGACATGTTGGACACCTTGTCGGCAGTTACCCCTATATTCCATACCATAATAAACTGGGTCGAGGGTTCGGTTGAATTCGCGACGTTTCACCCATGTTTCGCCATTTTACGGATTTTCTCGGACGCTTCGAGAGCTCTTTAGACGTTTTACAGCCGCTTCTAGAACGATACGACAGTAACTGAGAACCAAACGGATAATGTGAACTTTTACTGGTACGTCCAGGGTAAGCTGGGGTTTCCCCGGGCGTCGAGTTGCTCTCGCGCACCGACCTCGGTCCAGCGCGCGCGGCACCGGCGACACCGTCGCGACGCCGCACGCACCAACCACCGTCGGCGCACGCACCGGCGTCGGAGCGAGCAGCGAACTGGCAGCCCCGGGTCGCCGCTCCGCCCCGCCAGTGCTATGAGTCCGCCCACCCAACCGCGAGGTATGACCGACCGAACCGCCGCCGTCACCCGAGCGACGGCGGAGACGGACGTGGAGGTGACCGTCGCCATCGACGGCGACGGCGACAGCGAGGTCGACACCGGCATCGGGTTCCTCGACCACATGCTCGCGTCGTTCGCGAAACACGGCCTGTTCGACGTGACGGTGCGCTGCGACGGCGACCTCGAGGTCGACGACCACCATACCGTCGAGGACGTCGCCATCACGCTCGGGTCGGCGTTCGCGGAGGCGCTCGACGACAAGCGCGGCATCCGTCGGTTCGCGGACCGCAAAGTGCCGCTCGACGAGGCCGTCGCGGGCGTCGTCGTGGACGTCTCCGGCCGGCCGCTGTTCGAGTTCGACGGCGCGTTCAGTCAGGAGCGCGTCGGCGGCCTGACGAGCCACATGGCCGAGCACTTCCTGCGGTCGTTCGCGATGAACGCCGGCCTGACGCTGCACGCGGAGGTCGACGGCGCGAACGCCCACCACGAGATCGAGGCGTTGTTCAAGGCGCTCGCGCGAACGCTCGACGACGCGACCCGGCTCGACGACCGCCGGAGCGACACCCCGAGCACGAAGGGCGAACTCTAGTCCGCCGTCGCGGAACGAACCGGATTCGACCGACGAGAACTGCATAGCTTCTTCGTGTCGGCGCGCTTCCAGCAGCTATGGTGGCGAGACAGCTGGTCGCGGTCGTCCTGATGGTCGTGTTCGGGCTCGTGTTCGCGGGCGTCGGCGGCTACCTCTACGTCGAGGAGCAGCGAGCGATCGAGAACAGCGAGCCCGTGGCCGCGACCGTCGTCAGCGCGGAGGTCGTGGTCGAGACCGACCGCGACAGCGACGGCGACGTCACCCGCAGCTATCGCCCCGAGGTCGTCTACCGGTACGAGGTCGACGGCGAGTCCTACGAGGGCGACAACGTGATACCGGGGCCGGGGAGCGTCTCGAAGGGGCGGTCGTGGGCGACCCGCATCGTCGACGAGCACCCGCCGGGCGCGAACGTCACCGCGTACGTCGACCGCGACGGCGCGTCGAAGGCGTTCCTCGTGAAGGAACGACAGACGCTCTTCCACGCCATCTTCGTCGGCGTCGGCCTCTTCACGTCGCTCGCGGGCGTCGCGTGGCTCGGTCGACTCGCCCTGTTCGCTCGCTGACCGTCCATCCGCTCGCTGCGCGGCGTGGGTTGCCCGCGCGCGAGCGGCGTTCCTTTCAGGTCGTCGAACGAACACAGCCCCGTCCAGTCGTTGATAATTCTCTAAAAATATGAGCGTAATTTGTATTCTGCGGGCGTTTACGGTGGTTAGACGCCCGTTCACACGACCCAGAGCGGGTCGACAACCACAATCATAAATCGTCGGGCGTCGTCGATGCACGTGATGTTCGACGAGATCATGGAGAAGTTCGAGGGGTCGCCGAGCCAGCAGGCGGTCATCCGCCTGCTCCTCGAACGGGGGTTCTCCGTGAACGACGACGGGCGAGTGGTCTCGGGGGGAATCGAGATACCGAACACGGGCATCGCGCGAGAGATCGGCGTCGACCGCCGCGTCGTCGACTCCACGACCGACGCCATCCTCGAGGACGAGGAACTGCGACGCATCTTCCAGAACATCTCCCAGGTGCCGAGTCTGATGGACCTCGCGCCCGTCCTCGACCTCACGGTCCTGTCCATCGCCGTCGACGACGCCGACGACGTCGGCATCGTCGCCACCGTCACCGGCCTGCTCGCCGACCACGACGTCTCCATCCGCCAGACCATCAGCGAGGACCCCGAGTTCACCGACGAGCCCAAGCTCCACATCGTCACCGACCACGACCTCCCCGGCGACCTCATCAACGAACTCCGCAACCTCGCGTTCGTCCGGAAACTCGAGTTCCAGTGACCCCGCGGCAACCCAGTGCGGGTCCCCGCGACCTCGTCCGCGGGCGGACCGACGCGTTGAGGTAGCGCGAACCCCGAGCGTCGGTATGGACGAGAACGTGGATGCGGCGCTGCGCGTGGGCGCGCTCCAGTTGTCGCTCGTCACGGCCGCCATCCACCTCTGGGTCGGCTGGCCGCGGCTGTTCGTCTACGTGCAGGCGGGCACGCCGTTCATCGACCCGCTCCAGATACTGTTCGTGCTGTCGTCGCTCGCCGTGCTGGCGGGCGTCGGCCTCGCTGCGTGGGGACTGCGCCGGGACTACGTGTACGCGCTCGGCGTCGTCCTCATGCTCTGTTACCTGCTCGGGTGGGTGTTCCTCGGCGGGCACCGCACCGGCGGCGCGTTGATCGCGCCGGCGTGGGAGACCACCGGGCACTCGCATGGCACCGCGCTCGCGACGCTGTTCGAGCACCTGGTCGCGGACTGGCTCCTGCTCGTCAGCAAGGTCGTCGAAGCGACCGCGCTCGTCGTCCTCCTCGCGCTGCTGTACGGCGAACGAACGACCGACGACGGCGGCGAGACCCCCGAGAGTCGAACCGACGACCCGACCGGAACGGACCCGTGAGCGACGACGCGTACGACACGGTCGGCGGCCGCGGCGAGGCGGCGTTCGAGGTGCAGGGCTCGGAGTTCATCGGGCACGCCCGGCCCGTCGATACCGTCGACGACGCGGAGGCGTTCGTCGACGAGATACGGAGCGAGTTCCCGGACGCGACGCACAACGTCCCCGCGTACCGCGTGCGCGCCGACCCCCTGCGGGAGTACTCGAGCGACGACGGCGAGCCGACGGGGAGTGCGGGCAAGCCGATGTTGAACGTCCTCCAGATGCGCGAACTGGAGAACGTCGCGGTCGTCGTCACCCGCTACTACGGCGGGACGAACCTCGGCGTCGGCGGGCTCGCGCGCTCGTACTCGCAGGCCGTGAAGGACGCCGTCGACGACGCGGGCGTCGTCGAGGAACGCCCGCACGAGCGCGTCCACGTGGTCGTCGACTACGACGACTCCGGGACCGTCCGTGGTATCGTCGAGAGCGCGGGCGTGGAGTTCGACGCCGACTACGGCGAGCGCGTCCGCATCGACGCGCGCGTCCCCGTCGAGGACGCTCCAGAACTCCGGGATCGCCTCCGGTCGGCGACCAGCGGGCGCGTCGAGTTCGACGACGCCGAGAACTGACCGGTCGCGTCCGCGTCTCGCGCTCGTCGCTGTGCCGGAGCCCGAATCCCCTTGGGGGTGCGTGGCGTTCGCGGAGGCATGAAGACTGTCGACGCCGAGGACTACCTGGAGCTGGCGACGCCGAGCGACCCGCGCGTGTCGCCCGACGGCGACGCCGTCGCGTTCGTCCGACGGACGGCGCGCGTGGACGACCACGAGAGCGATAGCGGCGGGAGCGACGACGAGTCCGGGGAGGACGGAGCGGACGACGATACCGGCGGGGACGCGACGGACGTCCAGGACGTGGAGGCGTCGGTGTACGTCGTCGACCTCGGGGGCGAGGAGCCGCGTCGGTTCACGGCGGCTGCGGGCGTCGATGCCGAGCCGCGGTGGAGTCCGAGCGGGGACCGCATCGCGTTCGCGACCGACCGCGGCGAGGACCGCGCGCCGGACGTCTGGGTGCTCCCGGTCGACGGCGGCGAGGCGCGGCGCGTGACGAGCGTGCCGGGCGGCGTGTCCGCGCTCGCGTGGGGGCCCGACGGGGAGCGGGTGGCGTTCCTGCAGTCGACGACGGCGGGCGAGCGCGAGCGCGGCGACGACCTCGCGGTCGACGACGACTACGAGCGCGAGGACCCGGACCCGCGCGTCGTCGACCGGACCGTCTACCGCGCGGCGCAATCGTACACTGACGGGACGCGCTCGCACGTCTACGTCGCGAACCTCGACCGCGACGACGCGGTGACGCGGGTGACCGACGGCGAGGTCGACCACACCGCGCCGGCGTGGGGGCCGGAGGGCGCGCTCTACTTCGGGGCGCGCGACCCCGCGGACGAGGACGCGGACCCGGACGACACGACCGAGTTCGCGCTCCGACGCCGCGATCCCGACGGCGACGTGGCGACGCTCGTGCGCGACACCTCGTGGGCGCCCCGGGTCGCGGTCGCCGACGACGGCCGGGTCGCGTACGCGTCCACGCCCGAGGAGCGCGGGACGCTCCGGCAGGCCGACGTCCACGTCTACGACCCGGAGACGGGCGACGTCCGCGTGCCGACCGCGGGCCTCGACCGCACGGTCGCTGGCGACGGCCCCGTCCAGTTCGGCCCCGGCGACGAGTCCGTGTACGTGCTGACGCCCGACGCGGGGAGCGTCGTCGTGCGACGCGTCCCGGTCGCGCCCGCGGGTGCCAGCGAACCGCCCGAGGAGGACGCGGCCGTGGTCGTCGGCGAGGACGCCCACTGCAGCGGGTTCGACGCGAGCGCGGACGTCCTCGCGTTCACCGCGAGCGAGTGGGACCACCCCGGCGACGTCTTCGCCGCGACACCGCGCGGCGCCGAGGAGACGCGGCTCTCGACGCTGAACCGCGAGTACCTCGACGAGCGCGCGGTCGTCCAACCCGAGGCGTTGTCGTTCCCAGCGGGCGACGCGAGCGCGCTCCGCGCGGACGACGGCGACGCGGCGACGGCGACCGCTGGTAGCGATTCGGTCGACGTCGACCGCGTCGACGACGCGTCCGTCCAGGGGTGGCTGTTCACGCCACCAGAGCTCGGCCCGGAGGAGTCAGCGCCGCTCGTCGTCGAGGTCCACGGCGGCCCGCACGCGACGTGGACGGGGTCGGGGACGATGTGGCACGAGTTCCAGACGCTCGCGGCCGCCGGGTTCTGCGTGTTCGCGTCCAACCCGCGCGGGTCGACGGGGTACGGCGAGGCGTTCCAGGCCGCCATCGAGCGCGACTGGGGCGCGGTCACCGGCGCGGACGTCCTCGCGGGCGTCGACCACGTCCGCGAGCGCGACGCCGTCGACGACGACGAGCTGTTCCTCGCCGGCGGCTCGTTCGGCGGGTACATGACCGCGTGGCTGCTCGCGCACACCGACCGGTTCGACGCGGGCGTCCCCCAGCGCGGCGTCTACGACCTCGTGTCGTTCTACGGGTCGACCGACGCCGCGTACAAGCTCGTCGAGGACGACTACGGGGAGACGCCGTGGACCGACCCCACGTTCCTCGCCGAGCACTCGCCCGCGATGCACGCCGACGCCATCGACGCGCCGACGCTCCTCCTCCACGCGGAGGCCGACTACCGCGTCCCCATCGGCGGCGCCGAACTCCTCTACCGCGGCCTCCGCAAGCACGGGACGCCGACGCGACTCGTCCGCTATCCGCGGGAGGGCCACGAACTGTCGCGGTCGGGCGAACCCGGGCACGTCGTCGACCGCATCGAGCGCATCCGCGACTGGTTCCGCGGCTACTCGACGGCGTTCGAGGACGTCGACGAACCGCTGTAGAACGAGGGCGAGGAGCGCGCGTCGCCCGGTTGGCGCGCGAGGCTACCGGAGGACGTCGAGGACGACGAGGTTCGCGCCGCCGACCGCGACGAGGACGCCGAGCGTCCCGACGGTGACGGTGAAGCCGCCGACCGCCACGAGTGCGACGCCGCTGCCGGCGGCGAGCACGAACAGGCCGACCGCGAGCGTCCCGTGTCCGAGCGCGCGCAGCCCCTGGCCGCGAGCGCTCGCCTTCCCACCCGCGGCGACCGCGGCGAGTGCGAGCAACAGGAACGTCACCGCGAGCGCCGACACCGACCCGCCGGGGACCGCGACCGCGGTCGATCCGTCGAGCCAGAGCGCGAACGCGACCGACGCGCTCACGAGCGACCCGACCTCCGCCGCCAGCCAGCCCGCGCCAGCGACGTCGCGGTCGTCGTCGCTCGCGGTCGCAGTGTCAGTCATCGTGCGTCCCTCGGGGCGCGCGCTCGGAATACCTGTCGCTTCCGACGCGACCCGGTCGGCCATCGCGACACGGTCGGGCACCCGGACCGGGTCGACCGTCGCGAGGGCCACGGGCCGGACACTCGCCGCCTGGGGAAGCGTCAAGACCCGGGCGTGTGTGCCGTCGCGTATGACAGTCCGCGAGGTCGCCGCGAGCGCGTACCGGGAGGCGCTGCCGGCGCTCGCCGCGAGCGTCGTCGGCGGCCTGTTCGCGGGCGCGGTACTGGGTGGGATGCGAGCGGAACTCGGGGACGTCTCCGGCCTCCTCGTGCTCGTTCCCGCGTTGCTCGCGACGCGCGGGAACGTCTACGGGAGCCTCGGCGCGCGCCTCGCCACCGGCCTCCACCAGGGCTTGCTCGAACCGAAGATCGACCTCGACGACGACCGGCTCCGCGGCGCCATCGCCGCCGCGCTCGCCAACGGCGTGCTCGTGTCCGTGCTCGCCGCCGTCGCGACGTACGCCGCCCTCACCGCGCTCGGCTCGAACCCCGCGAGCCTCCTCGCGCTCGTACTCATCGCCCTCATCGCGGGGGTCCTGTCCGGTATCGCGCTCACCGTCGCCGTCGTCTCCGTCGTCATCGTCGGGTTCCGGCGCGGACTCGACCCGGACACGTTCGTCGGCCCCGTCGTCACCACGACCGGCGACTTCGTCGGGCTCGCCGTCCTCTTGCTCGCCACGCGAATCGTCGCCGCCGCCCTCGGAGGGATCTAGATGCCCGAGCACTGGACGGTGCGCGCCATCACGCGCGCCACCCTCCCGTTGCTCGTCGTCCTCTCGCTCGTCGAACTCGGGAGCGGCCTCGTCCTCGGGAGCGTCGAGGACACCCTGCTGGCGTCGCCGTCCCTGCTCGTGCTCGTGCCCGTCACCATCGGGACCGCCGGGAACCTCGGGAGCGTCCTCGCCGCCCGCCTCTCCACCGCCGTCCACCTCGGCACCGTCTCGTTCGCGGCCGACGACGACGCGCTCGTCGGGAACGCGCTCGCGACGTTCGCGCTCGCCGCGAGCGTCTTCCCCGTCGTCGGCCTCGGCGCGTGGGTCACCGCCGAACTCGTCGCCGGCACCACCAGGCTCTCGCCGCTCCGGGTCGTCCTCGTCGCGACCGTCGCCGGCGTCGCGCTCGCCGTCCTCGCGGTCGCCGTCACGCTCGTCGCCACGTACGTCGCGTACCGCCGCGGCCTCGACCCCGACGACGTCGTCATCCCCGTCGTCACGAACGCGTGCGACGTCCTCGGCGTCCTCGTCCTCGTCGGCGTCGCCGCCGTCTTCGCCCCGTGAGCGACCGATGCGACCGCGACGCCACCGCCCGGATTCGGGCACGTGAACGGTCGTGAACGGTGCGAATAGTCTGAACCTACCGGAACTGCCAACGCGTTCAAGAGGCCGTAGATGCAGGAGACGGTATGGAACGACGAGACATGCTCGGCACGGTCGCGGCGCTCGGCGCGGGCGCCATCGCGGGCTGTTCGAGTTCGCCGACGTCCGGCGGCGACGGCGGCGACGGCGGGAGCGGTGGCGACGGCGGGAGCGGGGACGGTGGGTCGGGCGGCGATGGCTCCGGTGGCGGGTCCGACGACGGGTCCGGGAGCGGGGGCGACGAGAGCGAGGCGACGACGACCGACGAGAACGACGCCGACCTCTACATCGCGCAAGCGGTGAGTACGCTGAACGCGGTCGCACTCCGCCTGAACAAGGTCAAGGACAACCTCGACTCGCCCGACGAGGTCGACCTCGACCAGGAGAAGCTCCTGAACGGTATCGAGGAGGCTCGCGGCCAGCTCGACGCGGCGAGCGAGACCGCGACCGAGACCCAGACCAAGCAGATCGCGACCCTCCGGAACCTCGCGACGGTGCTCGCGGAGATGACGCGCGTCGTCGGTATCCTCCTGACGGTCGACGCGAACGCGCTCGCCGGGGACGCGCAGTCGGCGCTCGACGAGGAGAACTACGACGAGGCGCTGTCGGTCGTCCGGGACGCGAAGGCGAAGGCGGCGACCGCTCAGGAGCGCACGACGACCGCGGAGGAGGCGCTCGACGGCGTGAATCAGGACCGGCTCGCCGCGGTCGACGGCGTGGAGTACGCGAAGGTCGAGGCGGCGGTCACGCAGACCGCGTCGCTCGTCGACACGCTCGACGCGCTCACCAGCGGGTACGAGTCGACCATCCTCGGCGCGAAAGACCTGGAGACGGGGCGCTCGCAGAGCGAGTCCAAGGAGTACGAGGAAGCCGAGGAGTCCTTCGGAGCGGCGAAGGCGCACTTCGAGACGTCCGACGAGACGTTCGCCGACTCGGCGGCTGACGCACCGGACGACGTCGCCGCACGCATCGACGTCGCGGCGTGCCAGACCACGCACCTCCTGAAGGCCGCGACCGCGTTCGAGAAGAGCGCCGCGGCGGCGAGCGACGGGAACCTCGCCGACGCGAAGTCCCACCAGGAGGACGGCGAAGCGCAGATGCAGCAGGTCGACGAGTGCAGTAGCAACTGACGGCACCCCCGACGGGCCACCTCGTCGTCGACGCCGTCCTCGCGTGCGGACATCGAGACGACTTTACTCGCGCCGTCCCGACGTTCACGCGTGAGCGAGGCGTCCATCATCGACGTCGTCCTCGGGCAGGTCCTCCCGCGAGTCGTCACCGTCACCGCGCTCATCGCGGTCGGCGTGACGCTCGCGAACCTCGCCGTCGAGTTCGGCGTCGTCGACCGCGTCCGCGGACTCGCCGAACCACTCACCGAGCAGGCGAACCTCCCCGCCGAAGCCGGGGTCGCGGTCGTCACCACCGCCGCCTCCCCGACCGCGGGCTACGGGATGCTCGCGACGCTCCGCGACTCGGGGACGCTCGACGACCGCGCGACGCTCGTCGCCGTCACCATCAACACGTTCTTCGGGTTCGTCCAGCACATCTTCACGTTCTACGTCCCCGTCCTCATCCCGATACTCGGCCTCGAGGTCGGCCTCATGTACGTCGGCGCGCGCGCCGCCATCAGCCTCGCCATCACCCTCACCGGCGTCCTCGCCGGCGCCCTCTTCCTCTCGCCCGCGAACGTGAATCCCGACGCGACGCCAGCCGACCTCCGCGGCGACGACGCGGACGACGACGTCGCGAGCGACGGCGGCCACGCCGACGCCAACGACGCCGACGCGGACGCCAACGACGCCGACGCGGACGACGCCGACGACCCCGAGTCGCTCCGCGACCGCGCGAGCGAGGCGTTCGAGTCGACGAAGTCGACGCTCCGCCGCGTCGTCCCGCGCCTGCTCGTCGTGTACTCGCTCGTGCTCGTCGCGGTCGAGCGCTACCCCGAGGTGTTCGACGCCGTCACCGGCGTCGCCGACCCCCTCACGAGCCTCCTCGGGTTACCGGGGGCGGCCGCGGGCGTCGTCGCCGTCTTCGCCGTCGACACCACCTCGGGCGCGTTCTTCATCGCCCCCCTCATAGGGCCCGACGGCCCGTTCACGCCCCGGACGGCGGTCGCGACGATGCTCGTCGGCGGCATCGTCTCGTTCGCCGTCTCCACGTTCAAGCGCTCCATCCCCTTCCAGTACGGCATCTGGGGCGCCTCCTTCGGATCGAAGGTCGTCGCGCTCAACACCGCACTCAAGGTAGTGTTCATCGGTATCGCGCTCGCCGTCCTGCTGGTCTGAGTCGACGACGCGCTCGTCGACACGGACGACGCGCTCGTGAACGACCCGCTACGCGGGGATGTCGTCGACGAGCACCGTCGAACCGCCCTCCAGCAGCATCTCGCCGTCGCCGTCCTGCACGGCGACGTCGAGCCGATACTTGTCGTCGCCGAGGGCGTCGACGACCTCGCACGTCGCCATGCAGCGCTCGCCGAGGTCGACCGGGCCGAGGTACGAGCAGTCCTGACTCAGGTAGATGATGGCGCCCGGCATCCGCGCGAGCGCCGCGGAGACGAGGCCGAGCGTGAGGACGCCGTGCGCGATGCGACGACCGAAGCGCGTCCCCGCCGCGAACTCGTCGTCGAGGTGCAGTCGGTTCGTGTCCCCGGTCGCGTGCGCGAACTCCTCGACGTCCGACTCGGTAACCGGCTTCGAGAACCGCGCGACGTTCCCGACCCGGATGCCGTCGCCGCCGTCCCACTCGAACGCCCAGTCGCCCTCCTCGTACGCCGTGTCCACGCGCCCCGGCTTCCGGACGTGCCCGTAGCGGTCGCGGTCGCCAACGCGCACGGCATCGTCGGCCGCGCCCACCGCGTCCTCCCCCACCGGTACGTCGGCCGCGCCCGGGACGGCGTGCCGGCGAGCGATCGCCGGCACGTAATCCACGACCGTCGTCGCCGACAGCACACCCACGACGTCCCCGGCGTCGTCCACGACGACGACCTGCCCGACGTCCGCATCGCCGAGCACCTTCGCCGCGTCCGCGAGGTCGTCGCTGGCGTGCACGGAGAGCGCCGGCGCCGACATCGCATCGCGCACCGACCCCTCGGTGTCGCCGGCGGCGAACGCGCGCACCACGTCGGACTTCGTGATGATACCGACCGCGTCCCCGTTCCCCGCGACGACGAGCGACCCGTACCCCTCGGCGAGCCGCGACGCCGCCGCCGCGAGCGACGAATCGGGCGATATCGTCTCCACGGGCTCGGTCATGACGTCCGCGACCGCGATGTCGACGAGCATACCGGTTCCTGCGACGGGCACGTCCAAAATCCCCCGGGTGGCACACTCATGCACGTCGAGTCCCTACGAGCGAGCGTGTCCCGGCTCTCGACGTGGCTGCCCTCGCGACTCGTCGACGCCGTCCTGCTCGCGGGCGTCGTCGTCGCGGCCATCACGGGGTTCGCGAGCATCCTCGCCGGCACCGAAAGCGACGCGTGGGTGTTCTGGCTGCACGGCGTCGCGGGCGTCGTGCTCGTCGGCGCGCTCGCCGCGAAACTCGCCAGGGTCCGCCACCGGCTCTCGGGCTCCTGGAACTGGACCGTCCGCATCTCGGTGGCGTTGACGGTCGTCGCCGTGCTCGCGCTCGCGACCGGGCTCGCGTGGACGCTCGGCGTCGTCGAGCAGGTCGGGCCGTTCACGGGGCTCGTCCTCCACGCGTACGTCGGCATCGCACTCGTCCCCATCTTCCTCGTCCACCTCTACTCGCGGTTCCGGACGCCCACGCGCCAGGACGCCTCACGGCGGAACGCCCTCAAGCTATCCGCGACGCTCGTCGCCGGCGCCGTCGCGTGGCGACTCACGCGCATCCTCGGCCCCACCAGGCGCTTCACGGGCTCCACCGAGCGCGGGAGCGACGACGGGAACCGGTTCCCCGTCACGTCCTGGGTCGCCGACGACCCCGACCCCATCGACGGCAGCGCGTGGACGCTCTCCGTCACCGGGCGCGTCGACTCCCCGCTCGCCCTCGACGAGCCCGCAACCCTTGGTGAGAAAGAGATACGCGCCAGCGAGCAGCGCGCGCTCCTGGACTGCACGAGCGGCTGGTACAGCGAACACGACTGGCAGGGCGTCCGCGTCGGCGACCTCCTCGACGCCGCCGACGCCGACCCGGACGCCGACTGGGTGCGGTTCACCTCCGTCACCGGCTACCGGTGGAGCCTCCCGCGGGAGGAGGCCGAACGCGCGCTGCTCGCGACGCACGTCGACGACGACCGGCTCTCGCACGGCCACGGCTACCCGCTCCGCCTCGTCGCCCCCGGCAGGCGCGGCTTCCAGTGGGTGAAGTGGATAGAATCCGTCGAGGTCCGGGACCGCGCCGACCCCGCACAGTGGGTCGTCACGCTCGTCTCGGGGTTCGACTAGTCGAGTCGGTCGAGGAGGTCCTCGAACGACCGCAGTGGGTCGCTCGCAGGCGAGTCGCCGTCCGGCGCGTAGTGGATGCCGCGCCATCCGGCCTCGCGAGCGCCCTGGACGTCGGCCTCGTAGGAGTCCCCGACCAGCACGTACTCGTCGGCGGGCAGGCGGTCCGCGGCGAGCGCGAACGGCGCCGGGTCGGGCTTGTGCGCGCCCGCCTCGTAGGACACCACGCTCGCGTCGACGTATCCCTCGAGGTCGTGCCCGCGGAGCTTCGCGAGCTGGAACGCGGGGACGCCGTTCGTCAGCACGCCGACGCCGTCCCCGCGGTCGCGGAGCGCGTCGAGCGCGCGCTCGACGCCAGGCGACGGTGCGACGCCAGCGACCTCGCGCTCCCGGAGCGTCTCAACGAGCGCGTCCACCGACACCCCGGCGTCCGCGTAGTCGTGCTCCGCGAGCGCGTACTCGAACGCCCGCCGATACGGCGACTCGGCGTGGTCGCCGAGCAGCTCGAGGAACCGGTCGCTGTAGGTCACCTCGAACACCTCGTCGCCGCCGCCGAGATGGCGCTCGGTCACCTCCCGGAGCACCGTCGCGTACTCGGTCTCGAACGCGAGGAGCGTGTGGTCGAGGTCGAAGAACACCGCCCGCTCGAACGGATCACTCATACCGACCGCGACGCCCGCACCCCTCGAAAAACCACCGCTGCCCCGACAGACAACCACACGCACGCCGCGGCGGGCGTCGA
The DNA here is from genome assembly GCF_037081675.1 of Halorubellus litoreus. Lineage (GTDB taxonomy): Archaea > Halobacteriota > Halobacteria > Halobacteriales > Natrialbaceae > Halorubellus > Halorubellus litoreus. The sequence goes on from NZ_JAZAQL010000001.1 coordinate 1,050,283, forward strand.
CCGACCGCACGCCCTCACTCGCGCTTCTCGTACAGTACCAGCCCGACGAACGAACACACCTCGCGGTCGTCCTGGTTCAACGTCCGCGTCTGCGACCGCACCAACCCCACCCCCGGCTGCCAGTCCTCCTTCGACAACGCCGTCGTCTCCACGCGAAGCGTATCCCCCGGGAACACCGGCTGCTTCCACCGCAACTCGTCCACGCCGATGGCCCCCATCGCCTTCGTGTCCTGTAACTCGTTCTCCACGAGCAACCGCATCGTCATCGCGCACGTATGCCACCCGCTCGCCACAAGGTCCCCGAACATCGACTCCTGGGCCGCCTCCGGGTCCGTGTGGAACGCCTGCGGGTCGTACCGCTCGCCGAACTCGATTATCTCGTCCTCGTCGACCTCGTACGACCCGAACGCGTGCTCCTCACCGACCTCGACGTCCTCGAAGTACCCGTCCATATCACGGCGTACACGAACCAAGAGCAAAACGTCTCGGGTGGCATACCGATCCCGGTCGCCCAAGTCGTGAGGGTGATACCTGTCTGCTCCCGGGCGAGGAGCAGTCGATTTTCAATGAAGTAATCCGGACAGATACGCGACCACAATTGTAGTAATAACAGCATCAACTCCTGTATTTGAGTAAAGGTATCGGCGGTGAAGTCTCTGACATGCGAGCGATAGGCACCACAGACGGACGGTTTCTATACAATCTTTGTCAGACTAGGTTGAGGCGCGTTGAGAACCACCATCTGGCAGATATAATAGAAATCCGACTAAAGATATTAGACAGTCGAACATGGCTAAATAAAAATATAAAATCGTTTTATTTATCAGTGTTCGTTTGGATTTCAAGCTGATGCCAGAAATCAATCGGCGACAGATGCTGAAGCACGCGGGAGCAGCGACCTCTGGGTTCGCCCTCGTCGGGTCTGCTCAGGGCAAAGCAACACAGGATTCCCTGGGTGGCGTTCTTATCAAAGTATGGCCGCAGAAGGAGTCAGATCATGCAAAGGCGGAGATCGTCGAGGACACCCTCGACGACTTCATCTCGCAACTGCAATCCGCTGATGCCATCGGATTCAGTGCTGTCAACAAAAGCACAAAATCGACGTTCAACGACGGTGATGTTACCGGAGTTGAGTTCAACGATTGTGGACCAACTAACGAAAGCTATCTAGATTTCCAAGGGGACTGCTACGATATCTACGAAGGCGACAACTACCAGAATTGGGACATTCACGTTCTGGTGTCCGATGAGACATCCTTCGCGGGTGCAGATACTGGCGGTCCCTTCCTCGATTTCAGCAATGGGATGACTAGCCTTGATCGACAAGGACTCGGCTTTGCTCACGTCGGGACTGCCGGAAACTATCCAGGAGCTAAATCGAACAGCGACCCCGTCGAGCGCATGAAGAACCTGTCCATCCAAGAAGTTGGACACACCCTCGTCGATCAACGGATCGTCGACGACGAAGATCACCATCTCGGACAGATACGAGCGCCTACCTACCCCGGTCACGGACCACTGGAGGGCCCTGTAACGCCGATGGCCACGTTCTACGAAAATAATGAAAGCGTCAGTCCGGGAGGCTGCGGGATGGCTGAAAACGCCGCCGACCAAGGCGAATGTGACTCTCTGGGAGGAGAAGTTGCCTGGGACGGCACTCACACCCAGGAGATAACCAACTGTACGATCGACGCAATCAGAACGACAAGTCAACAAACCGGCTACAACGAGTAGGTCACCGACGGGAAGAGAGCCGAACGCCGGACCGAGAGCGACCGGCTGAAGGTCGCGTCCGTTCTGACCCGCCCACCCATGCGGTTTCAGGAAGACCACGCGTCGCAGCGAACACACCCGCGACCTCGCTTCTCACTGCGACCTGGCGGCGCTCACGAACCTCCGTCACTCGAGGGAGACAGACGAACGCTCCATATCGACACGCTCACCTCTCAACAGCGGGGCTGGCAGGCCCCACGAGCGATACTGTGCGTCGTTTCTACGCCAACCGGCCGGACCCTCGTAGAACGGACTTCGTGTAATCCATTCGGCGAACGAGACCGAACCGCCGCTATCGAAATCCGCAAGCAACCGGAGGGACGGACGAGAATCCCACGAGCGAACCATAACCCACGAAAGACGAGTACGATGGGAGTCCCGCGAGCGAGCGGACCGCGGGGCGAGCGTCCCAAGCCCCGCGAAAGCGAACGACGACGCCGTGAGCAGGGAACGAGCACGAGGGGAGTCCAGCGAGCGACCGCAGGGAGCGAGGGGGACTACATCGTGCTCGTGAATCCGAGCGAAGCGAGGATGAACGAGCACGAGGGGATTCGAACCACGGTCGCACGACACCTCGCCGCGCTCGGTGCTGCGTGCTCCCTGATTCGAATCCGCTCGGTCCGCGATTCGCTCCTCGCCTTCGTTCGTCGCAGAATCGACGAGCACGAGGGGATTCGAACCCCTGACCATCGGATTAGAAGTCCGACGCTCTATCCTGGCTGAGCTACGTGCCCTCGTTGTCGTGTCGTCGGTGCGGGCAAAAAAGCGGTCCGGATTCGGATTTCAGGCGTCGAGCCGGTAGAGGCTCGTGACGTACGGTAGTTTCCCGAACATCCAGATGCCGAACGGGATGCCGATGACGGTGACGCAGAGGAACCAGGCGACGTTCGCCCAGATGAAGCTCGCCCACCACCCGACGAACACGAAGTAGACGGCGCGCACGAGGAGACTCGTCTGCGGGACGCCGTCCGGGTCGAACCCGGTGTCGCGGCGTTTGAGCGTGAGGAGGTACGGCACGCGGTTGATGATCTTGATGCCGAGCGGCAGGAGGATGATGGTGACGTTCAGGACCCACGCGACGTTGATCGCGAGGAGCGTGAGCCACCACCCGACGAGGAGGAACCACGCGATGCGGACGACGAGCGAGTGCTGGTTGGCCATACTCGAACACTCACCGCGAGCGCGTATGGGTCTTCTCACATGCCCCGGATTCGTCGAGGACGACGTCGAGGCGCGACGTGGCGCGCGAGAGCGGTGGGGTTAAGCCGCCGACTCGACTATTCGTCTCCAATGACTGTCATCGGTACCGTTGGCCTGCCCGGGAGCGGGAAAGGCGAGGCTGCAGCGGTCGCCCGCGACGCCGGCATCCCCGTGGTGACGATGGGGGACGTCATCCGCCAGGAGTGCCGGGACCGCGGGCTCGACCCCGCGACGCATCACGGCGAGATCGCGCAAGCGCTCCGCGAGGAGAACGGCCCCGACGCCATCGCGCAACGCTCGCTCCCCATCATCCGCGAGCACCTCGAGACGACCGACACCGTCCTCGTCGACGGCCTCCGCTCCGGCGTGGAAGCCGACCGGTTCGAGGAGGCGTTCGGCGACGACTGGATACTCGTCAGTATCGAAGCGCCGTTCGAGGTACGGAAGGACCGCATCACGGACCGCGGCCGCGACAAGACCGACGGCGACGTCGGCGAGACGCTCCGCGAGCGCGACGACCGCGAACGCGGGTTCGGGATGGACGACGCGATGGCGCGCGCCGACGTCACCATCGACAACACCGACACGCTCGAATCGTTCCGCGCTCGCATCACGGCCCTCCTCGAAGACGGCCCGGAAGCCGTCGCGGAGGTCGACGCATGATCTACTCCGTGGACGTCGAGATAACCGCGCCCGTGAACGACACCGAGGTCACGGACCGCGTCGTCGACGCCATCACGAACCTCTTCCCCGACGCCGACGTCACCGAACACCCCGGCGAGGTCATGGCGACCGCGCACCAACTCGAGCACTTCAGCGAGCGCCTGCACGCCCAGGAGATACTCGACACCGCCCGCGGCCAGTTCCAAGCGGGCCGGGACGGCGACACCTTCGAGTTCGCCCTGAAGAAGCAGGCGGCGTTCCAGGGCGTCGTGAACTTCGCCGTCGGGAACCCCGACGAACTCGGCGACATCCACGTCCGCGTCCGCGTCGAAGACCCCAGCGTCGACGAGTTCGTCGACTACGTCGCCCCACCCACCGAGGACGGGCGACCCGTCACGAGCGACGCGGAAGACCGCGGCCCCGGGAACTGACTCGCGGCAGTCCGCTCGAAACGCGACGTTTCTCCGAACCGCTACCGCGTCCAGTACCGTCGTTTACTCGTTCCTAACCGACTGCTCGGTTCGGGTAGGTTCCGCGTCCCGTTACCGGAAACCCCGAACTATCTCCCGCGCTTAACCCCGCGGTCGTCACCAGAGGAGGCATGGGCCACGCGGACGACGAACGACGGGGAATCGACCGACGGCTTCTGCTCCGGGCGCTCGGCGCTGGCGCGTTCGCGGGCGCGAGCGGCAACGCCGCCGGAAGCGGCGAGCGAGCGGGGCACGGGGCCAGCGAACGCCACCGCGAGCGCGGACGGTCGCGCTGCGTCGTCGACGACTTCCAGGACGGCGACCTCGACGAGTACGTCGCCAGGGACGGCCCGATGGCCAACTGGCGGGTCGCGTCGTTCCGCAACGGCCGCGTCCTCGAGTTCCAGGGCGGCGACGGCCCGGACCTTCAGTCCTACAGCGGGCTCGAGACGTACCCGCGTCGCGGCGACCAGTTCTCGTTCCTGTTCTACCCCTACGGGAACTGGGACGGGTACGCGATGTTCAGCTTCGCCATCGCCGACTCCGAGAACTTCCAGCGGCGGTACGAACTCGAGTTCGAACCCGCCGCCGACGAGGTCCGCCTCCAGTACAGTCGCGCTCCCGGCGACGAGGAGACCATCGCCAGCGCGTCCCGGTCGTTCGACGGCCGCGACCGACAGATCGTCGAGGTGGACTGGGCGGCGTCGAGCGACGACATCGTGGTGACCGTCACCGACCCGGACGACGACGGGACGACCCTCCGCGCGAGCGAACCCGGTGACGCGCCAACCGGCGGCGGCATCGGGTTCTACGCCAGCGGCGACGCCGGCTGGCTGTTCGACTACGTCACCATCCTCGACTGCGACGACCGCAGCGACGGCGACGATGGCGACGACCAGGACGGCCTCGTCGTCGACGATTTCGAGGACGGCGACCTCGACGAGTACGACGGGGGCGACCCACCGACGAACTGGACCGTCGTCTCGGAGCCGACCGCGGACGGCTCCGGAGCCCTCCAGTTCCAGGACGGAGGTGGGGAGGACATCCGTTCGTACCGCGGCCTACCCACGTACCCGCAGCGTGGCGATCGCATCCACCTGGACTTCGGAACCTTCGGCGACTGGAACAGCTACGCGATGTTCGGATTCGGAGTCCAGCCAGACGACTTCCAGCACCGCTACGAACTCGAGTTCGAACCAGCCGAGAGCGAGGTTCGACTCCAGTACAGTCGCGCTCCCCAGGACGAGACCACCATCGCGAGCGCGACCGCGGACTTCCAGCGCGAGCGCTTCTATCGCGTCGAGGTCGACTGGGCATCCTCGGGTACGGAACTCGTCGTCGACGTCGCCGAGCTCGCCACGCTCCGCGCGTCAGAGCCGAGCGGCGCACCCACCAGTGGCGGCATCGGGTTCTACGCCAGCGGCGACGCTGGCTGGGTGTTCGACAACGTCCGACGCGTCGGCCAGCACGACGACGGGCGGGTTCCGAGCGACCGCGACTGGCCGACCGTTCAGCACGACTTCGCGAACACCAGTTGGACGCGAGCGAGTCGCGGCCCCACCGACGGGGTCGAGGAAGCATGGTCGAAGCTCGTGAGTCTCGATCGAGCCAACGAAGCGGTCGTCGACGACGACGTCGTGTACGCCACCGGCACGGGGCGACGCGGCGGTCTCTACGCCCTCAGTGCGGACACTGGAACGGTGCGCTGGCGATACCCCATCCAAGGCGGGACGTATGCTCCGGCGTCGATCGTAGACGGTTCGGCGTACCTCATCGGCAACGACCGGTTCGGTCACGCGGTGGACGTCTCCACCGGCGAGCGCCGCTGGCGGACCGCCTTCGAGGACACCGGCGAGGTCGCCGCGGTCGTCGCCGGCGACACCGTCGTCTTCGGGGACTACTCGAGTCTGGTCACCGGTGTCGACGCTAGCGACGGGACGGTTCGCTTCAGTGCAAATCTCAGCGACGGCGTCCAGGGCGGCATGGCAGTCGTGGACGACGTGGTCTACGCTGCAGGAATCCCGTCAGGTGGATTGAACGCTATCGATCTCGGCACGGGCGAGTTCAGATGGCGGACCCTCGACTACGGAGAAGCCGGAATCACGCCGCCGAGTGTCGTCGACGATACCGTGTACGTCGGCGAGCAGAGTTCGGGATCGGTCTACGCGCTGTCGGTGACAGACGGTCGCGTCCGCTGGCGGTTCGACGTCGTGCCGAGTTCGTCGCTCGCAGTCGCCGATGGGTGCGTGTTCGCTCCGACGGGCGACGGAAGACTGTACGCGCTCGATGCCACTGACGGCTCCGTTCGCTGGCGGCGGACGCTCAACATTCAGACGGGCATCGGCGGCCCGAGCGTTGCGGACGACGTGGTCTACGTCGCCGACACCGAAGGGGGATTCTACGCACTCGACGCCGAAGACGGGTGCGAACGATGGGTCGAAGTCCTCGACTACACGATACGTGGTTCCCCGGCGGTCGTCGACGACACCATCTACGTCGGTGGGAGCGACGGCCGCGTTCACGCCCTTAGAGAACCCTGAGCGTGAACCGAGTCAGGCCTCGTCGTCGAACCCGACCACTCACGGCTCGCTTCGCTCGCCGTTCGTGGGTTCCGCGGCGCGAGCGCCGCGTTACTCCTCGAACCCGTCTTCGAACTTGAAGGTGCCGTCGCGCTGGACGACCTCGCCGTCGACCTCGATGCGCGAGTCCTCGCTCATGTCCACGATCATGTCGACGTGCACCGCGGAGTCGTTCTGTTCGTTGTCGTCGCCGACGGTGGCGTCGTACGCGCGCCCGACGGCCATGTGGACGGTGTCGCCCATCTTCTCGTCGAACAGCATGTTGTACGTGAACTCGGTGATGTCGCGGTTCATCCCGATGCCGAGTTCGCCGAGGTAGCGCGCGCCGTCGTCGGTGTCGAGCACGCCCGTCAGGACGTCCTCGTTCTTCTCCGCGCTGTGCTCGACGACCTTCCCGTCCTCGAAGACGAGGTGGACGCCCGTTATCTCGCGGCCCTGATGGTAGAGCGGTTTGTCGAAGAGGACCTCGCCCTCGACGGAATCCTTCACGGGTGCCGTGAACACCTCGCCGCCGGGGAGGTTCCGTTCCGCGGTGTCGTTCAGCGTCGAGTTCCCAGCGACGCTCATCGTCAGGTCCGTCTCCTCGCCGGAGACGATGCGGACCTCGTCGCCGTCGTTCAGGATGTCCACCATCTGCTGCTGGAACTCGCCCTGGGCCTCCCAGTCCTTGTTCACCGCGTCCCACACGAACCCCTCGTACGCCTCGGTGCTCATCTCCGCGAGCTGCGCGAACGAGTCCGTCGGGTACTGCGTGAGCACCCACGTCTTCCCCAGTCGCTCCTCGAGCAGCGGCCGTCGCGCCTTGTCGTACGCCATCTGCACGTCGCTGTCGACGTCGCTCGTCTGCGTGACGTTCGCGCCCGACCGGATCGCGACGTAGACGTCCATCTCCTCGAACAACGCCATCTCGTGACTCGGCAACTCGAAGTCCTCGGGGTCCGCGTTCCGGAGGTACGCACGCCGGAACCGGTCACCCATCCGCTGGTTGATCGACAGCGGGTTCGCGCCGACGTCCGCGCACTGCTCGAACAGCGCCGTCACCAGGTCGCCAGCCGTCCCGTGCGCGTCGACGACCACGTTGTCGCCCGCCTCGATACCGGCCGAATGAGTCGCGATGATCTGTGCGTGCTTACGTACTCGAGGATCCATACCTTGCAGTCCGACAGCGGCCCGCAGAAACCTTTCCCTTTCGCCGAACCCGGCCACGTGCCCGTCCCGTCGGTCGGTCCGGCGCGCTACAGCCAGTCGTCGGGGAGTTCGTCCTCGTGGTCGACGAGGAGCGCCAACAGCGGCCGTATCTCGTCGAAGTTCGGGCCCTTCGACACCTCGTTCGTCTCGCGGTCCCAGACGATGAACCCGTAATCCGCGAGCTTCGGGAGATGCACGTGCCGCATCTCGAGGAACCGCGTGAACTCCTCCTCGACCGATTCGTCCACGTCGATCACCGCCGGGTCGTCGTCCTGCGGGTTGTGTATCAGCAGCGCACGCAACAGCTTCCGGCGCTGCACGTGCCCGAACGCGTCGAGTATCTCGTCGAACGACCGGTTCCCCAACTTATGCTGCATGACCAATCAACGAGCTACAGACAGAAGGAGACGCCAGTTTTTCACCCCCACCCGCTGTGAGGAGTAATCGAGTTACAACCGACAGCCCCACCAGATTCACTCGCTAACGGACCCGAGTGCGGAACCCTCCTCGAGCGCCGCGAGGTCGAACTCGAACCCCACCGCCGGCACCTCGAGGTCCTGCCCCGACCTTCTTTTGTCGGGTCGCCTCGCTTCGACTCACGGGCTTCGCCCGTTCGTCATTCGAGACGACTCCGTCGTCTCGCTTCGCTCGCGACCCGCAAAACATGGGTGAAAAGGTGTCCGGCGCCCCTTACTCGAGCGCCGCGAGGTCGAACTCGAACCCCACCGCCGGCACCTCGAGGTCGTGCTCGACGAGCACGCTCGGGTGGAGTTCGCCGACGACGCCCGCGGGTTCGCCGTCGATGACGACGGTCGCGGTGCGCCCGTCGATGAACGACGGATGCTCTGTCGGCGGGGTCGCGAGGTCGACGTCGAAGTTCCGCGCGAGCGCCTGCAATCGGCTCTTGGCGTCCTCGTAGGAGGCGTCGGCGCGAGCCAGGACGGCGGCGACGTGGCGTTCCTCGCGGACGCCCGTGGGTTCGTCGGGGTCGACGTGCGCGACGAGCCCGATCTCCGCGAGGTCCTGGGGGTACGCACGGTGCGTGTTGTTCTCGAGGACCATCGCGAGGCTCGGGAGCGCCCACGACCGCAGCATCTCGTAGTCCTCGCTGTACGGCTCCGTGATGGTCACGGGCGGTTCGGCGCCGAGCGCGCTCGCGTCGGTCGCGCTGTCGGCGGGCGCGAGGTGCATGCGGTCGTAGTTGTCCTCGCGAGCGACCATGTGGAAGTTCAGGAGGTCCTGGAAGCCGAGGCCGACGAGCTGGCCGCGGACCGCGCGTTCGAGGCGCGAGCGCTCGTGACGGCCGCCGGTCGTGGAGACGTCCGGCGACTTCGGCTCCAGTTCGTTGAAGCCGTACGCGCGACCGAGGTCGTCGACGACGTCGAGCGCGTGCAGGACGTCGACGCGGTACGGCGGGATGGCGACGTCGTACACGAGGTCGCCCGCGACGGTCGGGCCGGCGTCGACGTCGTCCTGGTCGGCGCTCGCCGTCGTCGGCTGGTTCCCCTCGATGCTCCCGCGCGGGTCGTCCGGCAGGTCACTCCCGGCGCGCTCGCTCGCCTCGGGATGCTCGCCCGTGGCGGTGTCGATGGGTGCCGCGTCCAGCCCGGCGCGCTCCGCGAGGTCGACGACGTCGCTCGCGTCGAGCGTGACGCCGAGCACGCGCTCGATGCGCTCGTGGCTGACGCGCTTCTCGTCGACGTCGAGGTTCGGGCGGACGAGCGTCGCGCCCGGGTCGACGAGGTCGTCGTCGGCGTACACGCCCGAATCGGGGTACTCGACCTGGACCTCCTCGACGGTCGCCCCGCGCGCTTCGAGCGCGTAACAGACGACGTTCAGCATCTTGTCGATCGTCCACTGGTCGGTCCCCGTCATCTCCACGAACAGGTTCCGCGAATCGGTGGAGACCTCGGTCCGGCGACCGTTGATGACCGGCGGGAACGAGAACAACCCGAGGTCGTCGTAGATGGCGGGATACCGCTCGTAGCCGCTCACGAGGTCCGCGTACTCGCGGCCCGTCTGGTGGTCCGTGAGGACCTCGGCGGGCGTCATCTCGCGGTCGCTGTCGAGGGGTACGAACTCGTCCTCGTCCGGCTCGACGCCCACGTACGAGATGGACTTGTTCGTCTCCGAGACGCGGACGTCGTCGCCGACGTCAGCCGCGGTCTCGCCCGCGTCCGCGGCGTCGTCGTCGCGTTCGACCGCCGAGCCCTTCAGCATCGTGAGGTCGTGGATACCGATAGCGCCCTTCGCGCGCTTGCGGCCCATCGTCGCGTGCAGTTTCTCCTGCAGTTGGATGAGCGAATCCAGCGCGTCGTCGTCCAGGTTCACGTCCCGGATCACGGCGCCCGTGACGTACGGGCGCTCGTCCGGCACCGACTCGTCGACCTCGATCGTCCAGTCCGCGTCGTTCGTCTTCGGGACGTAGACGCCGCGGTCGTCGCCGTACTGATAACGGAGGCTGCGCGCGACGCCCTCGACGCTCAGCCGGTCGAGACGGTCGGGCGCGAACTCGAGTTCGAACGCGCCGTCCTCGGTCTCGCCCTCGAACTCGAGGCCGAGCGCGAACAGGTCGCTCTTGAGTTCCTCGTCTCCCTTCTCGTCGTGCCCGGTGAGCTCGCGGAGCTCGTCGGGGTGGACGTCGACGACGGGCATCAGTACACCACCTCCTCGTTCCGCAGGAAGTCGAGGTCGACGAGCGTCCCGTGCACGTCGCGGATGTCCTCGAACCCGTGCGTGAGCATCAGCAGTCGCTCCAGGGCGAGCCCCCACGCCATCACGTCGCACTCGACGCCGAGCGGCTCCAGGACCTCCTCGCGGAACAACCCGGAGTTCCCGATCTCGACCACTTCACCGGTCTCGGGATGCTCGCCGAACAGCTCGAAGCTCGGCTCCGTGTACGGATTGTAGTGGGGCTTGAACTCGATGTCGGTGATACCGAACTGCGCGTAGAACTCCTCGAACGTCCCCATCAGGTCGCGGACGGAGAGGTCCTCGGCCATCACCCAGCCCTCGATCTGGAAGAACTCCAAGAGGTGCGTGGCGTCCAGGGTGTCGTTCCGGTACACCTTCTCGACGCTGAAGTACCGCTCCGGGGGTTCCAGGTCGCCGACCTGCTCGCCCGAGAGATACCGCATGGAGAGCGAGGTCGTGTGCCCGCGGAGGTCGACGCCGCGCGCCATCTCCTCGCCCCACGGCGAGTGATAGCCGTCGCCGTCCTCGCCGACGCCCTCGCGGTGCGCGTGCTCCACGCGGTCCATGAGGTCCTCGGGGAGGTCCTGCATCGGCGGGACGTCGAGCGCGAACTGGTCCCAGTGCGTCCTGGCGGGGTGGTCCTGGGGCATGAACAGGCAGTCGTTGATCCAGAACTCCGCGTCCGCGTGCGGGCCGTCCATCTCCTGGAACCCCATCCCGACGAGGACGTCCTTCACGCGCTCCGCGGTCTGCCGGAGCACGTGCTCCTTGCCGGCGTGCTCGACGTCAGCGTCCGCCTCGACGTCGTAGTCGGCGAACTCCGCGTCGCGCCACTCGCCGGAGGAAAGCATCTCGGGCGTGACCTGGCCGACCGCGTCCGTCGCCTCCACGCCCTCCATGAGCGCGGTGACGCCGTCCTCCGTCAGTTCCACGAACCGGACCGTGCGCTCGTCGACGACGACGAGGTTCCGACGTTCGAGGTCGGAGCGCACGTCCTCGTCGATCGCATCGCCTGCGGCGACCGCGTCGAGCGCCGCCGCCTCGGCGTCCGCGTCCGGGTCCGCGTCCGGGTCCGCGGTGACCTCGCCGCTGTCGACGACCCCGTACCCCTTCCGCGCGTAGTTCGCCAAGGCGATGTCGACCGCGTCACCGAGGTCGCTCGCCCCGATGACCTCGCCCATCGGGACCGCCTCGGCGTCGGTCGCACCGACGTCTCGCGCCGCCCGATACAGGCGGACCTCCGGCAGGCCCGCGTCTCGATACGATTCACCCTCCGCTGTCAGTTCGACGGTCTCCTCGACGCGCTCCGTGACGTCGACGAGCCCGCGCTCCGCGAGGTCGAACGCCGCACCCGCGACCGACTCCGGGGGCTCCCCCGTGTCGTCCGCGAGCGCGTCGACCGACCGCGCCTCGGTCGCATCCGCGGCCTCCAAGACCGCGACGTGTGTCGCTTTCAGTTCCATCAATCTTGTATGCGTATCCGCAACTCGGTCAGTTATCTGTTCCGACAACGCGACGACCGCGGTTTCGCGACCACCACACGCCGGCACGCGACTGCTCGCGTCCCAGACCGCGGCGGCCGTCCACCGCGCTCACGCCGCCGCAAAGAAGAAGCCGACTCCGTGGACGCGAGCGTGCTCGTCGACGCTACCACCGGAGCCGGGTACGGCTACCATGCTACGACGTACGCGTCCCTCGCCGGTTAAACGTTCCGTCGACACCGCGTCCACCAGACGGTCGCCCACGCCACCGCGTCCACCAGACGGTCGCCCACGCCACCACGTCCACCCGTCCCACCGGCGTCGCTACCAGTCGACGTCGAGGTCCCAGTCCGGCGTCGGGTCGTCGACGTCGGCCCACTCGAAGCGCGTGTTCGCCGGCGGGACCGCGTACAGCGTGTTCGCGAGGAACGCCGCCGCGTTCTCGTAGGGAATGGAGTCGACCTCGGTGTTCGCCGCGACCTCCTCGAAGTCCGCGCGGTCGCGAGCGAGCCCACCGGCGTCGCACCCGGAATGGTCGTCGTCGGTGTCGCTCGCCGCGTCGGTCGGCGCGTCGACGACCGCTGCGAGTTCCGCGAGCGCGTCGTCGAGCACCGGGAGCACGGCTTCGTCGTCGTCGGTCTCGTCCGCGACCGTGTAGACGTCGACGTCTTCGAGCTCGGTGAGCACCTCGTCGACGTCGCCGGCCGGGGTGTACGGGACGGACGGCACTTCATCTGGGCTGGACGTGGTTGCCATTAAATCAGGTATCGGGACGATATTATTTAATAGTTGTAATCGTTTCACGTGGTAGGCGCCACCGACCGAGACGTAGCCGGTTCCAACTTGGGCGTAGGCATCGTTTACGGGCGCGTCGAGCGCGAACGCGCTCCACGACCCTGAAGCCGCGACCGGTCGCGCTCCACAACCCTGAAGCCGCGACCGGTCGGACCACCGGTATGGGGTTCTCGTGGGAGTCGTACTACGACGGCGGTGACTGGGACCGCGGCGCGTACGTCGGCGGCGACGACATGGCCGCGCACCTGGACGCGTTCCTCGAGGTCGTCGGCGACGTCGACGCGGTCGCGAGCATCGGGTGCGGGCCCGCCGCGGCCGAGTTCGACGTCGCCGCGGGCCGCCCGGACGTCTCGTTCGCGTGCTACGACGCCGCGCCCGCGGTCGTCGACGCGAACCGCGAGAAAGCCGACCGCGAGGGCGTCGAGAACGTCGCGTTCGACGTCGCGACGCTCCCCGACACCGGCATCGACCGCGCGTTCGACGTCGTCTACTGCATGGCGGTCCTGTACTTCGTCCGCGACGCCGAGGCCGCGCTCCGCGAGCTCTGGCGGCTCACCGCACCCGGTGGCGCGCTCGCGTTCACGTACCCGAACCGGAACATGCAGGCGTGGGCGCAGGGGCTCACCGACGACGACCACGACAAACGCGAGGCGTTCAGTCTCGTCGCCGACGGCGAGAACCTCCTCACGTACGACCGCATCCACGACGTCCTCGGCCACCACCCCAGGAACTACTGGACCGCGGTGGACGCCGACCCCGACGCCGACTACGTCCAGCGAAGCGGCTCGCCGGCGGTCTACGTCCGGAAGCCGGCGTGAGCGCGTTCCGGAAGCCAGCGTGAGCGCGTCGCCAGCCGAGCAGCGTCCCACTGGGCGTATCAGTCGCTCGCGCTCGTCCGGTCCTCGCCGACCCCCGAGGACTCGTTCACCCAGACGAACCCGTCGTCGGTCTCGCGTTCGTCCGCCGGATTGGCGGTCGGGTCGAACTCGTCCTCGAACGTGAGCCTGGTCTCCGCGGGCTCCGCACGTGGGATCTCGGGGAGGAACTCGTCGTCGTCGAGCAGCCCGCGACACGAGATACCGGCGGGTGCGGCGATTGCAGCGCCGACCGCCGCGAACCGGTCGTCCTCGGTCTGCTCGCCGGCGTCCACGCCGAAGGAGTCGCCGCCGACGCGACTCGTCTTCGCGCCCGCGTCGAACGACGACACCGCGTCCGCCGAGAAGAACCCGTCGTCGCCATCGCCGTCGTTCTCGGCGTCGCCGTCGCTCTCGCCGTCCGCTGCGTCGACGCCGTCGTCGGCACGCGCATCGGCGTCCACGACGGTCCCCGCGTCGCCGTCGTTCGCGTCGTCGCCCCACGTGAATCCCGACGTCGACAGGTCGCTCGACGACGACCCGTCGTCGACCGGGTCCGCGGAGCGAGTGGTCGCGTCGACCGACCCACCGATGGACCACCCGTCGAGGTCGTCGTCGTCCGCGTTCGACCCCGTCTCCGCACTCGGGACGCCATCCGTCTCCGCGTCGCGGACGACCGGTGCGTCGGCATCGCGGACGACCGTCGACCCCGCTCGCGTCGACGTGCTCGCGTCGCTCGCACCGTCGTCCGACCCGGCATCCACCGACTCGTCGTCGGAACCGTCGACGAACTCGATAGCGGCCGCGGCGTCGGCCGCGTCCGCCTCCTCGCGGTCGCTCGCGGACGCAGACTCGTCGTTCGCGAGGTGATCGAGACCGCCGACGTGGTCCGCGTCGAACGCGTCCGCCGTCAGTCGACGGCCGCGCCACGAGCGCTCGCGGGACTCGCTCGCCCACGCCGGCACCGGCACGCCGCCAGCGTCTTCGACCACATCCGCGTCGGCGTCCGGGACGTACGCCGCCGGCTGGTCCGCGGCGAGCAACGGCCGGTCGAACGCCGTGATGCGCTCGCCGAACCGCTCGACGAGCCGGTCGAGTTCGTCGGTCTCGACGAGCGCGAACCGCCAGCGATCCGTGCCGTCCGACAACTGCACGAACCGACAGTCCAGGCCGAACAGGAGCTCGCGGTTGACGGCGTCCACGAGCGCCGGATAGTTGTCGTCGCCCAGCGGCGAGTCCGGGAACGAGAACTCGGTCGAGCGCGTCCGCCCGTCGGCGTCCTCGACGCGCAACCGGTACGGTTGGGCGTCGTCCACCGAGAGCGACCGGCCGTTCGCGCTCTTCACGTCGAACGTCCAGTCGATCGCCGCGAACACGTCCCCGAGCTGGGTCTCCGGCGCCGTCGTCCAGAACCGCGCGGGCGAATCCACGCCCCGGGGTGCCGCCGCGACCGTCCGTCGAACGAACGCCGTCGGATGCTCGGGGTCCGCGAGCGCCCGCTGGATGGCGGTCTCCAGGTCCTCGCGCGGGTCGACGGTCGTCGCGTCCGCGACGTGCTCTCTGACGTGCGCACTCGACACGCCGAACCCGCCGAGGACGTCCGCGCACGCGAGCGCGTCCTCTCGCTCGAACCCCGAGGTACCCTGGCGCATGACTCCGCGTGACTTCGTGCTTCGTCGGACGAACGTATATATTTTCGTCAGACGAGCAGGCGAGAAAACCTGTCAGCGGAGGATACGGAGCGGCTGTGCGAGGTCTGCGCCCTCGGCCGTTCTCCGTTCTCGACGGTCTACCGCTTCCGCGAGGACTCCAGTTCGATGTCGAGGTCGTCGAGCAACGCCTCGGCCTCCGCGCGCTTCTCCTGGTGGTCCTCCAGGAACTCGCGCATCAGGGTCGCGGCCTGCTCCTTGCAGTCCCCGCAGAGGCGCTCGCCGCCGACGCACTCCTCGTACACCTCGGTCGCGAAGTCGTCGTCGTCGTTCGCGAGCAGATAGGCATAGAGCTCGTACACCGGGCACTCGTCCGCCTTCCCGCCCTTCTCGCGTTGCTCCTCGGCGGACTGGCGACCGCCCGTGGTCGCGGACTTCACCTTGTCGTAGCCGTCCTCCGGGTCGTCGAGCAGACTGATGTGGCTCGCCGGAACCGACGACGACATCTTCCCGCCCGTCAGCCCCGTCATGAACCGATGGTAGATCGAGGAGGGCGCGACGAACCCGTACCCGCCGTGGTCGAGTTCGACCTGCCGGGCGAGCTCCTCGGCCTCGCCGCGGTCGAGGTCGAACGCGTCCACGTGCCCCTCGTACACGCGCTTCTCGCCGTCGACGGCGTCGATGAGTGCCTCGAACGCGTCGTCGGTCGCCTGCCGGTCGAAGAACCGCGTGCGCGGTCGAACGGGCTCCATCCCGGCCTCGTCGAGCTTCGCCGCGACGGACTCGCGCGCGCCGGTCGGCTCGGGTGCGTGCTCGCGCAGCCAGTCCGCCGCGTCCTCGCACCGCACCATCTCGTCCTCGTCCAGGTCGTCAGCGAGCGCCGCGTACGCCGCCGCGACGAGCTCGCGCTCGGCGTCGTCGCACTCGAAGCTCGCGTACGCCTTCGAGACCTTGAAGAACCGCATCCGCGTCGCGAGGTCCCGCGCCAGCCGGACGTGCGGGTCCTGGTCGGGCCCGACGGGGATGACGGTCGGCTTCGGTTCCTCGAGCTGGGGGTAGAGGATGTCCGCCATCTGCGTGACGACGCTCTGCATGTGACTCACGTCGGTCTCGCCGTCGAACCCGTAGATCGCCTGGAACTCCGAGAAGTTCGCCTCCGCACCCAGCTCGAACGCGAGGTCCTGGAGCTCGCGGTTCTCGCTCTGCCGGTACAGCGTGCCGTCCTCGGGGTCGAATCCGAGCGCGATGAGGGAGAGGAGGTAGTCCCGCGAGTGCTCGTCGATCTCGTCCCAGGTGAGGCCACGCGCAGCGTGGGCTTCGAGGTCCGCGATGAGGCCGTACGCGTCACCGCCCTGCTGTTGGTGCCAGATTATCTCGTCGAACACGAGCTTGTGCCCGATGTGCGGGTCCCCGGTCGGCATGAACCCCGACAGCGCCGCGAACGGCTCGCCCTCTCGCATCGCCTTCGCGACCGGCTCGTAGTCCCGATGCCCGAAGATGACGCCCCGGCGCATCAGGTAGTGCGGGTTCGGCACGCCCTCCAGCAGTTCGTCGAACTCCTCGATGCCGAACTCCTCGAACAGTTTCCGGTAATCGGCCACCGTGGACGAACCCCACGGGTCGAGCGTCACGTCGTCAGCACCCGCCGCGGCGGTCTCCCCGCCGTCGGCGCGAAGCCCGTCCACGCGGTCGCCGGACCCAACCGGCTGGTCTCGCGCGTCCGCGTCGTCGTCTGTCATACTCCGCACTCGCCGCGGAACGCGCAAAAAGCGTTCGCTCTCGACACCACCTCGCGAGTCGGGAGCGGCGGGACACCACAAGGCGTTTTGCGTCCCCGGTCCGGACCTCGACCCGTGCAGCCAGTCGCACGCGTGCTCGACGGACTCGACCACGGGGCTACCGGGTATGCGCTCGCCACGCTCGCGTTCGTGGCCGCGACGAACCCAGGAGGGCACGCGCTCCCGGAGCGGGTCGCGTTCGCCGTTACACTCGCGATACTCGGGTACGCGCTCGTCTGGCTGTTGCAGCGATAGTCGTCGGTCGCGGTCGCGAGTTCAGGGCGTGAGTCGCTGGATGGCGAGCCAGTCGACGCTCGCCGCACCGTCGCCGTTCGCGTCGACGACGGCGTACGTCATCGTCTTCTTGACGCCGTTGGCGAGGCGGACGTCGAGCGCGAGGTCGCGTGGCGCGAACGCGTGCCCGCTGGGGAGGACGCGCACGAGGCGTTCGCTGTGCCCGACGTTCTCAGGGTTCTGGAAGTCGGCGTACGTCCGGAAGTCGGCGCCGAACTTGAACCCGGTCTTGGGGGCGACCCCCGCGGCGCGGAGGTCGCGGTACGCGGCGAGTCGGCGGTCGAACCGCTCGCCTTCGACGTCCCGTCCTCTGGCGACCGCCGCGGCGGGGTCGACGTCGAGCGCGTCCTCCGCGGCGAGATACGCGGCTTCGACGAGCGACAGCACGACCGCGTCCCGGCCGGTGTCGCGCCCCGAGAGCGGCGTGCCGTAGAACCCCGTCTCGTAGAGCGACTCTCCACTCGCGCCCCAGACGGTGACGCGGTCCGCGAGCAGGTCAGCGTCCGCGCCCCCCGGGAGGCCCGCGTCGACGTCGCCGGCGACGTCGGGCCGAGACGTGTCGAGGTACGTGATCTCCGATTCCTCGTCGACGACCGCGAGCACGCAGTCCCCGAGCGCGCGAGCGGGGACCTCGGTGCGTTCGCCGGTGACGCGTACCCTGTAGGCGAGTTCGCCGTCGCCCGGGCCGCTCCCGCGGGGGTAGACGACGAGGTCATCTCCGTCCCGCGCGAACTCGGTCCAGTCCGGGTGCGAGGGCGCGCTGTAGAACCCGCGCTCGCGGAGGTCCGCGTACACGAGATAGCGGACGGGGAGGGTCGGGTCGTCGCTCGCGCGGAGGAACGCGCGGAAGTCCATGCCGTCGACCGCCGCGAGGTCGTCCCTGGCGAGCAGGTGCGCGGCCTCGACGGGCGCGAGCGCGACGTCGTTCCCCTCCAGGGGATAGCCGTACCCGCGCGAGTCGTGGAACCGCTGGCGAGCGTCGTGCCCCACGTGCACGACGTCGCCGTCGACGTGACCCTCGATGTTCATGTTCGCAGGGACTCGGTGGTCGCCGAAAGCGGTGTCGGTACGCACTGGTCGCACCAGCATACGGCGTCCGCCAGGACGCCGTTTCCCGTCTCCCTGCCCGCACCAGCATCCGACGACCGCCACGTCGTCGGTTCCTACGGTGTTGCGTCCGCCACGTCGTCCGTTCCTACGGTGTTGCGTCCGCCACGTCGTCCGTTCCTACGGTGTTGCGTCCGCCACGTCGTCCGTTCCTGCGCGCTGGCGTCCGCCACGTCGTCGGTTCTCGCGGTACTGCGTCGTTCTGTCAGGTCGCCTCGCAGGTGGCGTCGAGGCAGCGACGGCCGTTGGCGACGGCGAACGCGGGGAGCCCGCAGTCGCAGGTGCCGTCGTGGATCCCGCTGGGGACGTAGAACGCGGTGTCGCAGTCGGGGCGGTGTTCGCAGGCGAGGTAGAGGCCGCGTTCGCGTTGGACGACGAGGTCGCCGTCGCAGTCCGTGCAGTCGAAGGCGCGGTCGAGGTGGTCGCGGACGCGGTCGTCGAGGGGCTCGCAGTTGCGGTCGACGCAGCAGTCGATGGCGGCGCCGCGTTCGACGCGCATCCGTGGGAGCCCACAATCGCAGCGGGCGCCGTGGAGGACGGCGTCGTCGGGATAGCCGTGCACCTCGTCGCAGTGGATGCACGCGACGGCGCCGCCGGTGTCGACGAGCGCGCCGTCGCAGTCCGGGCAATCGCCGACGGGGTCACCGGCAACTGACACCGGATAGCGGCCGGAGAGCGCGGGGCGGCCGTCGGCGTCGCCGCCGGCGTCGTGGCCGGTGACGCGCAGCCAGTCGTCGGCACGTTCGTCGTGCGCGGTCACGCGCACCGCGTCCTCGTCGTCGGTGACGGTGACGGCGTCGGCGCGCGTCAGCCACGCGACCGGCTGGTAGCCCGACTCGTCGTGCACGAGGACGGTCCCGTCAGGTTTCGCGAGCACGACGACGCGCCCGCGGTACTCGCGGCGGTCGGTGGCGTCCTCGACGACGGTCGCGTCCCCGGCGTACAGCGTCGCGGTTGCTGTCTGCGGCATGCCGCTCGTGGCCGCGGGTTCGTACTTGAACCCTCGGCCGCGCCGCAGCGGGACGGCCACCGGTCACCGTAGCGTCGCTGGGGGTCGCGGTCGGGGTCGCGGTTCCGCGTGGGGCAGGTTTTTGCTCGCACCGCGGGTACGTCCGGGCATGATAGACCTCAGGAGCGATACGGTGACGACACCGAGCGAGGAGATGCGGGCGGCGATGGCCGACGCCGACGTCGGCGACGACGTCTACGGCGAGGACCCGACGCTCAACGAGTTGGAGGCGCGCGCCGCGGAGCGACTCGGGATGGAGGCGGCGCTGTTCGTTCCCAGTGGAACGATGGGGAACCAGATCGCGGCGCGCGTCCACACCGACCGCGGCCAGGAGGCCGTCGTGGACGTCCAGAGTCACGTCTACAAGTGGGAACTCGCGGGGTTCGCGCAGCACGCCGAGTTACAGGTGCGGACGTTCGACGCGCACCGCGGCGTGCCCGCCCCCGAGCAGGTCGAGGCCGCGCTCCTCGAGGAGGACCTGCATCGGCCCGGCACGGGCTTGCTCTGTCTGGAGAACACGCACAACTCGCGCGGCGGGCTCGCGATACCGCCGAGCGAACTCGGGGACGCCGCGGCGGTCGCTCGCAACGCCGGCGTGCCAGTGCATCTCGACGGTGCGCGACTGTTCAACGCCGCGGTGGCGCTCGACGAACCCGCGAGCGCGTTCGCCGCGCACGTCGACTCCGTGATGTTCTGTCTCTCGAAGGGCCTGGGTGCCCCCGTCGGGTCGATGCTCGTCGGGAGCGAGGACTTCATTTCGGAGGCGCGACGCGTCCGGAAGCTCTTCGGTGGCGGGATGCGGCAAGCGGGCGTCCTCGGCGCCGCCGGCCTGTACGCGCTCGAGAACGTCGACCGGCTCGCGACCGACCACGAGCACGCACAGCTCCTCGCCGCCGGGCTCGACGACGTCTCGGGGGTCACCGTCGAGCAACCGGAGACGAACATCGTCGTCGCCGACGTCACCGGGACGGGGATGACCGAGGACGAGTTCGCGGACGCGTGCAGCGACGCGGGCGTGCAGTGCTCCGGGTTCGGTGATGGTCGCGTCCGCCTCTGCACGCACCTCGACGTCACGCGCGAGGACGTGGACGACGCTGTCGACGTCGTCGCGGACGTCGTCGACTAACTCGCCGTCGACGCTCGAGGGTCGTCGTCGAACCGGCTAGTTCTGGCCTTTCCGCATGCCCTCGCTGAATTCCGTGACGGTCTTGCGGAGCATGAGGTACACGAAGAAGATGAGGCCGAGGACCAGGAGGACGAACACGAGCGCGACTGGGTCCTCCGGGATGAAGCCTAACCACGCCATTGTTGCGTGGACGTTCCGGTAGCGGCGCTATAGGCCTTTCGCAGCGTGCGTCGCTTGCTCGCACCCAGAGCCACGCCTCGTGCTATCGTGCCCCATGAGTAATGCTACCAGAACTACTGGTGATTTCCATACCTCGCACCAGTTTTCTGTGAGACGTGAAGCGGATACGCCGGATTCTTTCACGGACGACCAACCATCAGCGACGTTCGTTCGACGGTTCGGTGCCGCGTTTTTCCCGGGGAGAAATATACAAACATTCATGGGAACCGATGACTAGCCGTAGCACATGGCTGACTTGCTGCCCTCCACCCCCGACACGTCGGCCGTCGAGGACGCGGAACCCCGCGTCATCGGGCTCGACAGCGAGGACGCCGACGACCTCATCGGGGCGCTCTCCTCGGGCACTGCCAGGGAACTGCTGACGGCACTCCACGAGGACCCAGCGACACCGTCGAAGCTCGCCGACCGCGTCGACACCTCCCTCCAGAACACCCAGTACCACCTGGAGAAACTCGAGGACGCGGACGTCATCGAGGTCATCGACACCGCGTACTCCGCGAAGGGCCGCGAGATGAAGGTGTACGCGCCCGCGAACCAGCCGCTGGTCGTGTTCGCTGGCGGCGAGGAGAAGTCCACGGGACTGAAAGCCGCGCTCACGCGCCTCCTCGGCGCGTTCGCGCTCCTCGCCGGGCTGTCCGTGCTCGTGCAGGCGCTCGCCGGCGACCTCGGCGCGCTGTTCGGCGGCGACGCCGGCGTCGGTCGCCCCGCACCGGGCCCGGGCGAGGCACCGGTCGCGGGGAACGCGAACAACTCGACCGTCGAGACGACGACCGCCGCCACGGACGCCGCGACGAGCGCGGCCGACGCCGCGCTGAACGCGGTTCCGCCGGGCGTCGCGTTCTTCCTCGGTGGCGCACTCGTCCTCGCCGCCGGGTTCGCGTACTGGTACACCACGAGCGCCTGAACGACCGCCAGCGCACCTCTCGACCCCCGACGCGGACGAACCGGTGGCCGTCGAGTCGACGATTCAAGGCTAGGTAAAACTCCGCTTTGAGTATTCGGTATGCCTTTTGATACATACGCTGTACGTACAGGTGCGTCCCGGGCGTCACGCTGACGCCCACCCTCCACCCCCCACCCACCCACGTGGCGTGCGACGACGCGTCGCACGCCGTCCCGCTGACGCCATCCCCCACCCATCCCCGTTGACGCAGCGGCCCCCCTGACCGAACGCCCACCTCCACCAACCCCTACCCTTCCTGCGGTCCGTCTCTGTGTTCGGCGACCGATTACGCTCCGCCACGGCCGTGGAGCGACGCGGGTGCGACTCCCATGCGCCCGACCTACTGCACGCCCAACCTCCTGCGCGCCCGACCTTCTGCACGCCCAGCCTACCGCGCGTCCCCACGTTCGTCCGTGGGAACGTGGAAGGTCTCCGCGACGGTTCCGTCCGGCGACACGAGTCGACCCTCGAGCCCGCCATCGGTCGGTTCGAGTTCCGCGTGCCCGGGTCGGTTCCCGCGCGGGTCCGCGTGACTCCCCGGGTTCAGGAGCGTCAGGCCGTCCGCGTCCGCGACCCGGGGTCGGTGCGTGTGCCCGGAGACGACGAGGTCCGCGTCGCGCTCCCGTCCGAACAGCGCCAGACCCATCCCGCCGCCGCGCTGGCGGTGCGTCATCGCGACCGATACGTCCGCGTACGAGAACGACCGCGCGGTCGGCAAGCGCTCTTTCACCGCGGGCCGGTCGGCGTTCCCGTGCACGGCGTGCAGTCGCGAGGCGGCGTCATGGAACGCGTCCAGGGCGTCCTCGGTGACGAAGTCCCCGGCGTGCGCGACCACGTCCGCCTCGCGGACGGCGTCGAGCGTCCGCCCCTCCAGTCCGGTACCGGTCTCGCGGTGCGAGTCCGAGACGACGACGAGCATACGCGTCGTTCGAACCGGCGGGGGTCGTGTCTTTCGGCACGCCCCGACGCAGTGGCACCCGACCGGGCCGACCGACGGTCGGTCTCGAGCCGACGCGGTGGCGTCGAGTGGGAAAGGACCATGTGGGCGCGTCACTAACTCGGGCGCATGTCCCAGGAGCGCGAACGCGACGACGCGACGACACCCGCCGGCGACGACCACCCGGAGCGGCCGGCGGTCGTCGACCGCGACGCGGTGTCGGCCGCGTTCGTCGACGCCGCACCACGCACGCTCCCCGAGGTCGTCGACGAGACCGGCGTCGAGCGAGAGCGCGCGGCGGACGCGCTCGACGCGCTCGTCGCCGACGGCGACCTCGCGACGAAACAACTGCAGTCCGGCGCGGCGACATTACGCGTCTGGTACCTGCCCGCGACCGCGCACGTCGAACGGCTCGCGTCCGGCACGCCGGACGCCGACCGGACCGACGCGGTCGAGGACGCCATCGCCGACCTCGACGTCCCCGGCGTGAGCGAGATGATGCAGGACTGGCGTCGCGACGCTATCCGGAACGCGTGGGAGTACCTCGCCGAGCACGGCGCGGCGACCGACGCCGGCATCATCGACGCCGTCTACGGCCCGCACAGCGCCGGCTACGACGACCGCCAGAAGTGGTGGGAGTGCGTGCGACCACGCCTCCGCACGCTCCCCGGCGTCACCGCGCCGACCGACGGCGACGACGACGTCTGGACGTACGTGCCCGCCTGAACGGGCCGCCGCGGCGTCGGCTGGGAGGCGGGTAGCGGGCCGCCGCGGCGATACGGAAACTACTTTTGCACCCGAGAGTGCGTGAAAGAACGATAACAGATGGCCTCCAGTACCAGCGTCGTCCTCGCGGCCCTCATCGCGAACGGAGCCATCGCGGTCATGAAGTTCGTCGGCTACCTGCTGACGGGCAGTCCCGCGATGCTCTCGGAAGTGTATCACTCGATATCCGACACCGGGAATCAGGTGTTCCTCCTCGTCGGCATCAAGTACGGCGGGAAGGACGCCTCCCGTAGTCACCCCTTCGGGTACGGGAAGGCGCAGTTCTTCTACGCGTTCCTCGTCTCCGTGATGCTGTTCGGTATCGCCGGCTGGGAGTCCGCGAAGCACGGCTGGCACGCCATCAACCACCCCGAGCCCGTGGACGCGTCCTCGGTCCTTCTCCCCGTGGTCGAGGTGTCGATCCCGAGCGTGTGGGTGAACTACACCGTCCTCATCGGTGCGGTCATCTTCGAAGCGTGGGCGTTCGCGAAGGCGTACAAGGCCATCAGGAAGCAGATGGAGCGCAACGGGTGGACGTCCGTCCGCGAGGCGTTCCGGAAGTCCAGCGACATCACGACGCTCACCGCGCTCACGGAGGACACCATCGCGGGCGCCGGCGCCGGTATCGCGCTGCTGGGCGTCTACCTCTCCCGGACGACCGGGAACCCGATCTACGACGCGTCGTCCGCGTTCATCATCGGCCTCCTCCTCATGGGGTTCGCGATACTGCTGGCGTGGGAGAACAAGCGCCTCATCCTCGGGGAGAGTCTGCCGGAGGACGCCGAGAGCCCGCTGCGTGACGTCGTCGCGGAGTGGGAGGGCGTGGAGAACGTCGCGGACTTCCGGACGGTGTTCTTCGGCCCGCAGAAGCTCGTCGTCACCGCGGACGTCGCGTTCCGGAGCGACATGGACACCGAGGCGATCGACGACGCCATCACCGACATCGAGTCGAAGCTGAAGACGATGGAGTCGTCGGTGAAGACGGTGTACATCGAGCCGCGCGTCCTCGGTGGCACCGAGGGCCAGGCGGCGGACGACTGACGGCCCGGTACCGAGTCGGGCGGGCGCTCGCGGTCAGGCTGTGACGCGGTCGAGGTCGTCGTCGTCGAGGACGTCGAGCAGGCTCTCGCCGGCGTCGAGTCGCGCGCGGTCCTCGTCGTCGAGGACGTCGTCGAGCTTCTTCTCGTCGATGCGTTCGCGGAGGTTCTCGTCGAGGTCGTCGAGGTCGTAACCAGGGATGACCATGGTAGAAGGTAGCACGCGAGTCGTCTTATCTCTAGGCCCGGGACCGGCAGCGTCGCGGCGACGAACCAGACCGGGGATGGGCCGCTGCTCGGTCGCCCTGGGCTCACTCGTACCGGAGCGCGTCTATCGGGTCGGTCTTCGAGGCGTTGTACGCCGGGTAGAGGCCGGCGAGGACGCCGACGGCGATGCCGACGACGACCGCGATGGCGCCCCACTCCCAGGGGACGACGAGTTCCTCGAACCCGACGAGTTCCGCGACGCCGAACCCGGCGACGAGCCCGAGCGCGAGCCCGAGGATGGCGCCGACGACGCCGAGCACCATCGCTTCGACGATGAACAACTGGAGGATGTCCCGGCGCTGCGCGCCGACCGCTTTCATGATGCCGATCTCGCGGGTGCGTTCGGTGACGGAGACGAGCATGATGTTCGCGATGCCGATGGAGCCGACGAGCAGCGAGATGGCGGCGACGCCGACGACGAAGTTCTGGAGGACGCTGAACAGCTCCTGGAACTGGTCGAGGAGTTCGAGGCTCGTCTGGAAGTTGTACACGAGGTCCTCGTCGCCGAACCCGGAGGCGTCGCTCTCGGAGCTGTTCAGGTACGCGAGCGCCTGGCTCCGGGCGTCGTCGACGCTCCCGCGGTCCGTCGCCTCGACGACGACGAGCGAGAACCGCGTCCGGTCGGCTTGCGTCACGTCGGTCACGTACGGGTCCGTCGGGAGGTACACGCGCGGTTCCGGATTGAATCCCTCGAACGGACTCCGGGACTCGGCGTCTTCGGTGATGCCGACGACGGTCGCGTTCACGCTCCCGACGACAGGTACCTGTATCTCGATGCGGTCGCCGACCGTGAGGTTCTCCTCGAACAACGCCGCTGCGGCGGGATTGATGACGGCTTCGCGTTCACCCATCCGGAACTGGCGGCCCTCCGCGACGTCCTCGCGGTCGACGTACGCCGGCCCGGTCGCGTACACGCCGCTCCCGCGCGGCACCGTCTCGTTCCCGGACGAGATGGTCTGCGTCGGTATCGGCTGGAAGCCATAGGCTGCCCGGACCGCGGGCTCGCTCTCTATCTGCGCGAGGTCGCGGGGCGTGAACACGGGCTGTGCGCCCGCACCCGGCCCGCCGTTCGTGTCCGGCGGCGACGCCCACCCGTAGACGTTCTCGCGGTCGTCCGGACTCACGTCGCCGATGACGCCCGCCTGCAGGCTCGCGCCGAGGATGACGAACGTCAGGACCGCGGCGACGCCGATGACCACACCCAGGGTCGTCAGCGTCGACCGGAGCTTGTGCGCGCGGATGGCGCGCCACGCCATCGTTACCGTCGTCCCCGCCTTCACGACCCATCACCGCCGACGTCGGCGTCGCGACCGCCCGCACCGCCGTCGCCGCGAGCGCCCTCGCGTTCGCTCGCCGCCGACTCGTCGTCGTGCTGGCGGCCTTCGAGGTCACCGACCGCTTCGATTCGCTCGATCTTGCCGTCGAGCAGGTGGATGATGCGGTCGGCGCGCTCGGCGACGTCGCGCTCGTGAGTCACCATGACGAGCGTGTTCCCCTCCGCTTTGAGTTCGTCGAACAGGTCGAGGATGTTCGCGCCCGTCTCCGAGTCGAGGTTCCCCGTCGGCTCGTCCGCGAGCAACAGCGCCGGGTCGTTCACGAGCGCGCGAGCGATCGCGACGCGCTGGCGTTGCCCGCCCGAGAGCTCGTTCGGTGCGTGCTCGAGACGGTCGCCGAGGCCGACGCGCTCGAGGATGCTCGCCGCGCGCTCGTGGCGTTCGTCCTTCGAGACGCCACGGAAGACGAGCGGGAGGGCGACGTTCTCCACGGCCGTCAGCCGCGGCATGAGGTTGAACGTCTGGAACACGAACCCGACCTTCTCGCCGCGGACGCGCGTTCGCTCCCGGTCGTTCATCGCGCCGACGTCCGCCCCGTCGACGAACACCGACCCGGACGTCGGCGTGTCCAGGCACCCGACGAGGTTCATGAGCGTCGACTTCCCGGACCCCGACGGCCCCATGACGGCCGTGTACGAGCCACGTGGGACGTCGACGGACACGCCGTCGAGTGCGTGCACGGGCTCGCCGAGCTGGTACGTCTTCCGGGCGTCCACGAGTTCGACCGCGGCGTCGTCACCGCGCTCGCCGCCGTCGTCTGCGTCGGTGGTCGAGGACGCAACGGCGTCCTCTCCACCTGGAGGTCCTCCAGTCACGACTCGAACGAGGGCGTCCGGACGTATCAATACCGCACCCGACGAAGCCCTCTCGGCACGCGCTAGGCCCCATCGGCGCGCGCCGGGACGGCCAGCGAGCGACCGAAGCGCCTACCTGCCGGGGCCGCGAGCGTCTCGGGCATGAAGCAGTCCGGCGGAAGCGAGGACCAGAAGCGTCGAGCCGGCGAGCGCGCCGCCGCGCGAGTCGATGACGGCGCGGTCGTCGGGCTCGGAACCGGGTCGACCGCCGCGCACGCCATCCGGGAACTCGGCGAGCGCGTCGACGCCGGCCTGGACGTCGTCGGCGTCCCGACGTCGTTCGCGTCGCGCGAACTCGCCCGCGAGGTCGGCGTCCCGCTCGCGGACCTGGACGCGGTCGACGGCGTCGACGTCGCCATCGACGGCGCCGACCAGGTCGTCGGCGTCCACAGCGACGACGAGACGGGAGCCGCCTCCAGCGTCCTCGTCAAGGGCGGCGGGGCGGCGCACGCCCGCGAGAAGCTCGTGGACGCGGCCGCGGACGCGTTCCACGTCGTCGCCGACCCGTCGAAGCTCGCCGCCTCCGTGTCCGTGCCGGTCCCGGTGGAGGTCCTGCCGGCCGCGCGCACCGTCGTCGCCGACGCCGTCCGCGACCGCGGCGGCGACCCCAGCCTCCGGCGCGCCGACCGCAAGGACGGCCCGGTCGTCACCGACAACGGGAACCTCGTCCTCGACTGCACGTTCGACGCCGTCGACGACCCGCGCGCGCTCGCGACCGCGCTCTCGACGACCCCGGGCGTCGTCGAACACGGCCTGTTCGTCGACCTCGCCGACACCGTCCACGTCGGCACCGACGACGGCGTCGACGTCCACGACCTCGCGAGCGAGCGCTCGTAGCGCACGGCACGCGCTCGCTCGACCGCGTCGACCGACCCGACCGAACCGACCGAGCGCTGCCGCTGGTCACCTCTCGATGCGAATCGACCGAGCGCTGTGGCTGTTCGCTGTTCGAACGCAGCGACCGACCGAGCGCTGTGGCTGGTCGGTCGTGGAAGAAGCGGCGACCACCGCGGTCACCGCCGGTTCAGAAGTCGGTTGGGACCGGGTTTAGAGGTCGCGCGGCTGGACCGTCTTTCGGTCGTTTGCCTCGGCGCGACGGGCGGCGTCCTCGAGGAGCTCCTCGACTTCCTCGTCGAGTGCGTCGTAGAAGTCGGACGCAACGTTCTTACCCTCGAGCTGTTCCTTCACGGCTGCCTTGACGATGAGGTCTGCCATACAAGCGGCCATTCCCATGCCCCCTTTATAATAGTTTCCAGTTAGAGCCGTCAGACGGGCGCGAGAGCGCGTCTACAGGGGTGACAGCACCCACCACGAACCGAAAGGTACTCATTCGTGCGTCGGTTCGGGCCGCGGAACCGTCGTCGACGGTCGCTCGCAGCGGGCGTTCGCAGTGGCGCGCGCGCCGATTCTCGGGCGAACGCGGACCACCCACGTGCGCGTCAGCGATCGAGACACCGACCGCTACGTGATGCATCTGCTACCGATGCGTCGACGGATACGAGTGCGTCACCGACCGATGCGTCGACGGATACGAGTGCGTCCGCGACTGAGGGGCGAGCATGCGCGACGTACTGGAGCGGGTGGCCGACGGCGACCTGTCGCCGGCGGCCGCCGAAGCGGAACTGCGCGGGTACGCGACGACCGACGACGGCCGATTCGACGCGGCCCGCGAGCAGCGCCGTGGCGTCCCCGAGGCCGTGCTCGCCGACGAGAAGACGCCCGAGGAGGTCGCGACGCTCGCGGCCGCGGCCGTGGAGACCACTGGGCGTGCGCTGGTCACACGGGCGAGCGACGCCGCCGCGACGGCTGTCCGCGAGCGTCTCGCCGCCGACCACCCCGAAGCCGACGTCACCGTCCACGACCGCTCGGGGTTCGTCGTCGCGCACGCACCCGGGTTCGACGCCCCGGACGTCCCGGCGACCGTCGCGGTCGTCTCCGGTGGTACCGGTGACGCCGCGGCCGCCGAGGAGGCCGCCGTGGTCGCTCGCGAGATGGGCGCGACCGTCGACACCGTCCACGACGTCGGCGTGGCGAGCATCGCTCGCGTCCTCGACGCTCGCGAGACGCTCGACGACGCGGACGCGCTCGTCGTCGCCGCCGGCCGCGAGGGCGCGCTGCCGACGGTCGTCGCCGGCCTCGTCTCCGCGCCGGTCGTCGGCCTCCCGGTCTCGACCGGCTACGGACACGGCGGCGAGGGCGAGGCGGCGCTTTCGGGAATGCTGCAGTCCTGCACCGTCCTGTCGGTCGTGAACGTCGACGCCGGGTTCGTCGCGGGCGCCCAGGCGGCGCTCGTCGCCAGGCGCGTCGGCGCCGCACGCGACGGGAACACGTGAGACCCCGTACCATATCACGGCTTTAGACAAGAATCTTTTCCCGATTCCCAACGTCGTCTTGCGATTCCAGCTGTATTTATACGTATATCGCCAACGGGGAGGTACCGGCACCCGAATCACGCCGGTCCCCCCACCATGCCAGACTGTGACAACTGCGGCGCCCACGTCTCGGAACGATTCGCACGCGTGTTCGCGGACGAACACGGGCGAATCCTGGCGTGCGTGAACTGTTCGGCGAACGCAGGAATCGCCGAGGAGTCCCGGCGCCGCGCGAGGCCAGATTCCTGACCGCGTGCGAACCACCACGCGAAGCCTCTTTCAGCGACCACCGAGTACCGCCCTCCGTGAGCGACCACTACGTGTACGTCCTCGAGTGCGCGGACGGGACGTACTACACGGGCTACACCACCGACGTCGAGCGACGCGTCGACGAGCACGACGCCGGCGACGGCGCGAAGTACACGCGCGGCCGAACGCCGGTGTCGCTCGTCCACGTGGAGACGTACGACTCGCGGTCGGCCGCGATGTCCCGCGAACACGAGGTGAAGACGTTCTCGCGAGCGCGCAAGGAGCGCCTCGTCGCGAGCGACCGCGGCGACGCGCCCTCGGACGCGACCGCGGACGCGGAGTGACTCCAGCGGTGGACGCGCGGGCGTCAGGGTTTTCCCCGCCGTCCCCGAACCAGCGGCGTATGCGCGTCGAGTACGACTACGACACCTGCATCGGGATGTTCCAGTGCGTCGCCGAGTGGGACGCCTTCGAGCGCGACGAGGACGCCGGGAAGGCCGTACTCGCCGACGCCGAGGAACGCGAGGACGGCGTGTTCGTCCGCGAGGTCCCCGCCGACGCCGAGCTGGACGCGAAGTTCGCGGCACGCGCCTGTCCCGTCGAGGCCATCACCGTCTACGACGACGACGGCGACCAGCTCGTCCCCTGACAACGTCGAGCCACCACCGGCCGTATTTACGCAACGCACCTAACAGGTGAGGGTTCGGAGGCCGTACTTCTATACCACTGGAGTCGTAGCCTATGGTATGACGACACGTTCCCGGGTGCTCGTCGTGGACGCGGACGCGACTCGAGCCACCGAGACCGCGGACGCGCTCGCGACCCCCGAGCGCGAGACCCGGACCCTCGACGCCGCGGACGCCGCACTGACGGCGCTCGGCGACGACCCGATCGACTGCGTGGTCTGCGAACGCGACCTCGACGACAGCAGCGCGCTGGAGCTCCTCACGCACGTCCGCGACGTCCACGGCGACGTCCCGTTCGTGCTCCTGACAGCCGACGGCGACGAGGCGCTCGCCGAACGCGCCGTCGCGCACGACGTCTCCGCGTACGTCCGCCGCGTCGACGACTGGCGCGACCGCCTCCGGACCGCGGTCGCTCGCGCCATCGACGCGGACCGCGACCCGACCGGCCTCCTCAAGGAACGCGCGCTCGACGAGGCGCCCGTCGGCATCACCATCGCCGACGCCCGCGACCCCGAACTCCCGCTCATCTACGCGAACGACGCGTTCGAGGAACTCACCGGCTACGACCGCGAGTACGCGATGGGCCGGAACTGTCGGTTCCTCCAGGGCGACGACTCCGACCCCGAATCCATCGGCGAGATGCGCGCCGCCATCAACGCCGAGACGAGCGTGACGACCGAGCTCGCGAACTACACGAAAGACGGCGAGAAGTTCTGGAACCGCGTCGACATCGCGCCCGTCCGCGACGCGACCGGCGACGTCACGCACTTCGTCGGGTTCCAGACCGACATCACCGAGCGCGTGAACGCCGAACGCGTCGCGGAACGCCGCGCCGCCGAACTCGCCGCCGAACGCGAGAACCTCCAGCACGTCCTCGAACGCATCGACGGCCTCCTCAAGGACGCCGGACAGGCGCTCGTCGAGGCGACCACTCGCGAGAGCGTCGAGACCGCGATGTGCGACCTCGTCGTCGACAACGAGCCCTACACGTGTGCGTGGGTCGGCGAATCCGACCTCGCGGACAAGTCCATCGCGCCGAGCGCCATCGCGGGCGGCATCGCCGACGGCGACCCACTGGACCTCCTCGGCGGCGACGGCCCCGTGAACGAGGCGATCGCGTCCGGGGAGACGCAGGTCGTCGACGTCGCGGACCTCCCGGACCGCGAGTGGCACGAAGCGCTCGTCGACGACGCGTTCGCGACCGTCGCCATCGTCCCGCTCTCGCATCGCGACGCGAAGTACGGCGTGTTCTGCGCGTACGTCGACGACGCCACCGCGCTCGACGAGCGCGAGGTCGCCATCCTGAACGCGCTCGGACGGATGGCCGGCACCGCCATCTCCGCGGTGGAGACGCGACGGACGCTCACCGCCGACGACATCGTCTCGCTGTCGTTCGCGGTCCGGAACCGCGACGCGTTCTTCGTGCGCGTCGCCGAGACCGCCGGCGTCTCCCTGACCTACGCCGGGTCGATGCATCGCGACGACGACCGCCTCGGGTTGTTCTTCACGGCCGAGACGGACGACCCGGACGCGCTCGAAGCGGCGGCCGCGGACGTCGACGGCGTCGTCGACGTCACCGTCATCACCGCGAACGACGGCGCCTGTCTCGTCGAGTTCGAGGTCGAGAACGCCGGCCTGCTGTCGACGCTCGCGGACTACGGGGCGGACATCCGCGAGATAACCGCGTCGCCGACGAACGCGACCGTCGAGGTGGAGCTGCCGCGGGACGCGAACGCGCGGTCGCTCGTCGACCACGTCGAAGCCGAGTACGACGACGTCGAACTGACCGCGTACCGCGAGCGCGAACGCAGCGCCTCCACGAAACAGGAGTTCATCGCGAGCCTCGAATCCCAGCTCACGGACCGCCAGCTCACTGCCCTTCGCCGTGCGTACTTCGGCGAGTTCTTCGAGTGGCCGCGCCCGACGAGCGGCGACGACCTCGCGGAATCGATGGGTATCGCGCGGTCGACGTACCACCAGCACCTCCGCGCCGCCGAACGCAAACTCGTCGGCGAGTTCTTCGACCGACCCTGACGACGACACCAGCACGTCGAGTGGACAACCAGCCGACACGTCTGGAAGCGGCGTAAGAGTTAATCTCTCCGGCGTACACGGTACCTACCGACATGGGAGGAACAGAGCGACGCACTCACATCGAGGAATGGGCACGACTCCTCGACGCGTCCGTCCCCGACGCGCTCGTGGACGACCGCAGCACCGACCACGACCACCGCGAGTGGTGACGAACGAACCCATCACCCGACCGACGCCAGTCCCCGGACTGGCGCGTAGCCGTCGAGGAAGCAGCCACCAGGGACCGTTCGACCGAACCGACCGCGGACCGAAACCGCCCGAACCGAAAGAACTGCTTACGCTATCTCGTCGTACTGCTCGCTGAGCTTGTCGACCGCCTCACCGAGCTGCTCGCGCTCGTACGCCGACAGATCCCACTCCACGACCTCTTCGACGCCGTTCGCACCGAGCTTCACCGGAACGCCGAGCGCGACGTCGTCGTGCCCGAACTCGCCCTGGAGCTTCACGCTCGCGGGCAGGACCTCGCCGGTGTCGTTCAGGATGGCCTCGACCATGTGTGCGACGCCCGTCGCGGGCCCCCACTCGGTCGCGCCCTTCCGCTCGATGACGTTCATCGCGGACTGCTTCAGGTCGTCGAGGATCTCCTCCTTCTCGTCCCCACCGAAACTCGGGTCGCGGCCGTCGACGCGGACCTTCGAGAACACGGGGACCTGCGCGTCGCCGTGCTCGCCGAGGATCGTCGCGTCGACGTTCTGGACCTGCGTGTCGAAGCGCTCGCTCAGGACGTACCGGAAGCGCGCCGAATCGAGACGGCCACCGAACCCGATGACCTGGTTGCGGTCGCGGTCACCGGCCTCGTAGAGGTGCCGGTTCAGGAGGTCGACGGGGTTCGACGTCGTCACCGACACGTAGTCGTCGTTGTGCTCGTCGAGACTCGACTGGATGTCCTCCATGATGGGCGCGTTGTCGCCCGCCAGGTCGATACGCGTCTGCCCGGGCTGACGCGGGATACCGGCCGTGATGACGACGACGTCCGAACCTGCCGTATCCGCGTACGTGCCCTGTCGGACGGTCGTGTTCGAGTCGTACGCGACGCCGTGGTTGGCGTCCGCAGCCTGCCCGATCGTGACGTCCTCCTGGTCCGGGATGTCCACGAACACGAGGTCGTCCACGACGTCTCGAAGTGCGAGATTGTACCCTGCTGCGGCACCGACCGTGCCGGCCGCGCCGACAACGCTGACTTTCGTCATAACACCCGGAACTGCCCGCGGAGGGGAGTTAATCGTGTCGAAGTCCGCAGAAACTGGATACCGGCACTCGCCACCACCAGTGGCGTCCACGCGCCGCTTCCTCGGCGCCACCGCCGCCCACGCGCTCACCCCCCGCCGTCACCGCCGCCCACGCGCTCACCCCCCGCCGTCACCGCCGCCCACGCGCTCACCCCCCGCCGTCACTGCCGCCCACGCGCTCACTCCCCGCCGTCACCGCCGCCCACGCGCTCACTCCCCGCTGTCACCGCCGCCACCGCCGCGCTGTCCGAGGAAGTAGCCGACGCCGAGGACGCCACTCGCACCGAGGAGACCGGCGACGAGGAGCAGCGGCGACGGCCCGCCATCGTCGCCGTCCGCGTCAACACCCTGCGAGGTCGTCGTCCCGTCGTCGCCATCGGTCGTCGCCGCGACGGTCGTCGCCGAGTCACCGGTCGCCGTTCCCCGACTCGTCGTCCCGTCCGTCGTCGTCGCGACCGAATCCTCCGAGACCGTCGCGGACTCGCCGACCGCGACCGCGCCCGACTCGAGCGCCGTCTCCAGCTGCGCGGACTCGTTGTTCACCGACGAGTCCCGAGCGACGAACGAGAGCGCCGCCTCGTCGCCCGCGTCGCCCACGACGGTGAAGGTGACCGTCGCGACCGTCGGCGAATCCACGCCGTCGGACTGGGACTGCGTCATGAACACCCAGCCAGGGCCGCCGTTGGTCACGGGCTTCGAGAAATCCGCGCCAGACACCGACTCGAGACGCAGGACGGACTCGTCCCACGTCAAGTTCGCCTGATAGCCCGCGATGCCAGTACCGTCGACCGCTATCGGGACCGTCACCGTCTCACCGGCCGGCGCACTCGCACTCCCGACCGAGAGCGTCGCTTCGGCGTCGGTCTCCCCGGTCGCGCCCACACCGGCGTCGACTCCGGCTCCGGCAGCGCCGGTCGTCGCGACCGCAACCGGCGCGACCGCACCGGCGAGCGCGAGCCCGACCACGAACAAGACGGCTGCGTGACGTGTCACGTTCGATGACATCCGTACACGTGGTTTCGTCTCAAACGAGATAAACGTATCCGTCTACCGTCTCGAAAAAAGAAACCGGGTTGTCGTTCCGTCGACTCAGGCCGCGACGAACGGCATCGGCGAAGCGACGTCCGAGACAGCGACGACCGAGGGCGTCCCCGAATCGTCGTCCTCACCGACGATCTCCTCGAGGATGAGGGTCACGTCGGCCGACGTCACGTCACCGTCACCGTTCATGTCGGCGCACGACGGGACGAAGTTCGCGGGCTCCTGCCCGACGATGTACTGCTGGACGAGCGTCGCGTCCTGCACCGTCACGGACCCGTCCTGGTTCACGTCACCGGGCGCGCACGGCGGCGTCTCGACGCCACCGTTCGAGAAGTCCACCGACGGCGCGTTCCCACCGGAGTCCGAGACGAGCGACTCCTCGACCGCCCACTCGACGGTCGCGGACTCGTTGTAATCGTCCATCAGCACGTCGAACTCGACCTCGACGAGCGACGGCGAGTTCACGCCACTGGCCTGCGCCTGGGCCATGTAGACGACACCGTCCTCGTTGTCGACACGCACGACCGGGTCAGCGAAGTCGACACCGGAGACGTTCGCAACCTCGAGCTTCTGCGGGTCGAACGTCAACTTCGCCTGGTAGCCAGCGACGTCCTCGACGCCGCTCGCGTTCACCGTCACGGTCGCGTCCGTACCGGGGTCGACGACCTGCTCGTTCACGTCGAGCGTCCCCGCGGACGAATCGACGCCCTCACCGGCCGCCCACTGGACGGCGTTCGCGAGGATCTGGTCCGCAGCCTGCGTGAACTGCGGGTCCTCGACGTACGTCTCGCGACCGAGCGTGGACGCGAGCACGTCGCGACGCGACTCGTCGACCGCCAGGCCGACGCCCTTCACGCCAGCGTCAGCCGTCTCGAGGTCCGCGAGCACCGTCGCATCGGTCCCGTTGAACCACGAGTGGTCGTTGAACCCCGTCGCCGTATGCACCTGGACGTTCTCGCCGGGCGTCGCAACGCCAGCGAGGATCGGGTGCGTCTCCGTCACCGCGTACGAGACGTTCCCGTCACCGTACGCGAAGTCCGTGTTCGCGGGGTCACCGAGCGCGCTCGAACGCGCCGGAATCCCGTTGGCCTCGCCACCCCAGTTGTCGAGGTAGACGACACCGGTCGAATCGTTCGCAGTCGCCGCCGTGAACGCGTCCGCGTTCCCGGAGGCGAGGTTCTGCACGACGAACGCGTCGAACGCGTCCGCGTACTGCGTCGCCGTCTCGCTGTCCAGGACCGTCGTCCGGTACGACGCCGGCAGCATCTCGTCGAGCGTCGACTGCACCGCCTCGCCCTGCGAGCCGGCGTCCTCGACGACACCGACCTCGGTCACTTCCTCGAACACCGCGGTCGGACCAGTCGTGACCTGCACGCTCTCGCCGAGTCCACCGAACGTGTGCACGACGGAGACGTTCCCGCTCGTCCCCGGCGCCGTCTGGATGGTCAGCGTCGCGGTACCGGAGGTGGGCTCACCGAAGTCGAGCTCCTCGCCCCACTGGATCTGCGTGCCCTCGAGGTACAGCGTCGCGTCGTCCGTGCTGTACCCGTCAGCGAGCTCCGCCGTGTACGTCTGGAGGTTCGCAGCGTCGACGGTGACGGTGACGTTCTCGCCACCTTCAGCGATGGTACGCTGCCCGTCGACGAGCGACACGTCGAGCGTCGGCGACAGCGACACGTCCTTCGTGACGTAGTCGCCGTCGACCGTCACCGTGGTCGTCGTCGACTCGTAGCCGAACGCGTTCACGGTGAGGTCGTACGTGCCGTTCTGCGCGACGATACTGTACGCCCCGCTGGCGTTCGTCGTCGCACTCCCGGCACCCGAGAGCGACACCGTCGCACCCTCGATGGGCGTCCCGTTCGGGCCCGTGACGGTCCCCTCGACGCCCTGTTCGAGGACGGCGAAGTCGACCGCTGCCTTCGCGTCGACGATACCCTCGCCGTAGCGGACGTCCTTCTGGTCGGGGGCGTCAGCCGGCTTCCAGGCGCTCTCGCGGAGCGCCGTCCGGATCTCGTCGTTCGACAGTTCGTCTTCGCCCGCAACGGACTCCATGAGCGCGACGATACCCGCGACGTGCGGGGCTGCCATCGACGTGCCGGAGTACTCCGAGTAGGAGTCGCCGGGGACCGAACTCTTCACCGCCACGCCGGGCGCGGAGACGTCCGGCACGACGTACTCGCTCGGCCAGTGCTCGGGTGCGGCCGAGCCCCAGGCCTCGGTCGTGTTCACGACCATCCCGCTGGAGAACGACGCGATGTCGTAGTTCACGTCGGACGCACCGATCGAGACCGCGTCGTAGACGTTCCCGGGCGAGCTACTGAAGCCCTGCCCGTCGTTGCCCGCGGACGCGATGACGATGGTGCCGGCCGCTTCCGCGTTCTGAATCGGTTCGATGGTCGCTTCCGTGTAGCACGCGGTCTCGCCGACGATGCAGCCGAGACTCATGCTCATGACGTCAGCGTCCTCCTCGACGGCCCACTGCATGCCACCGAGGATGGCGGCGAACGTCCCGCCGTTCTCGGTCAGGACGCCGCCGTGGATGAGCGTCGCGCCGGGCGCAACGCCAATGTGCTCGCCGCTGGCGTCACCGCCTGCGACGGTCCCGGACGTGTGCGTGCCGTGTCCGTTGGAGTCGTACGGCTCGCTCCCGGGGATGACGGCACCGCTACCGTTGAACTCGGCCCACCCACCGGGGTACGTCGGGTCCGAGGCGTTCTCGGTGTAGAGGTCGATGTCCTGGTGGCTGGCGTCGACGCCAGTGTCGAGGACTGCGACCTTCACGCCCTCACCTTGCGTGTCGTACGCGTCCCAGACCTCGGTCGCGTTGACGTGGTCGAGACCGTACGTGGTGTTGTAGTCGTTGGTCGTGCTCGCGCTGGCCGTCGACGCGCCGCGACGCGGGTCGGGGCGCTGGACCTCGAAGTTCGCGTGCAGCTCGCTGACGCCGCTCATGCGAGCGATCTCGCCGAGGGCGACGGAGTCGGTGTCGACCTCGAGCAGGACGGCGTTCGTGATCCAGAACGTGTTCTCGACGGTGACGCCCTCGCGCTGGGCGGCGAACTGGACGAGCGAGTCCTGCGTGCTCGCGGCCTGTCGCTTGAGCGTGGAGACCACTTCGGTCCCGCTCTGGCTCGCGGCGACCTCGGCGTCGTCGAGGCGCACGATGACCTGTTTCGTTCCCTCGGCGTCTTGGAGGGAGGGATGTATCTTGTCTACCGGTTCGGCTGTGTCGACGGTTCCGAGCTCGGGGTTCGCGGCATCTGTCGCGACCGTGGCCGAACCCGCCGAGACGACGGGTGCGACCATGGATAGCGACATGATGCAGACGAACAGTACCGAGAGGAACCGCGTACGGTTGCTTGTCATGAGTCGTATCGTTCCCGCACCGAGTTCGTCAGTGCGTACTATTGTTTCTTGTAAGTTCAACTTAAATATTTGGTAAGTAAGTCACTGCTTTAATATTTGGAAAGTATGTATTGAGTTGGTGTAATGGGTCGGAACTGCAGGACAGCGCCGGTACAGACGGAAGAAACACCGTCCCATACCACGCGAACCTGAGAAGTGAAACTTTCCAAAGACGAACCTCGAAGCGAACCCCGGCAACCTCCAGCGAACCGCCCGACCTGTAGCCCGAACGCCACGCTTTTCGCCGCCGACCGCGTCCCAACGCACATGAGCGACTTCGACAAGGAAGCCGAACGTCAGCGCCTCAAGGAGAAGTACGAGGCCGAACGAGAGGACCGCGAGGCGACCCAACACATGAGCGAGTTGCTCCTCAAGGGCGCCACGATGACGAACGCCCACTGCGGCACCTGCGGCGACCCGATCTTCCGGTACGACGGCCAGGAGTTCTGCCCCACGTGCAGCAACCAGGTACAGGACGACGCCGCCACGACAGCGAACGCGAGCACGGGACAACAGGACGACACGGCCACGACAGCGAACGCGAGCACGGGCCAACAGGACGACACGGCCACGACAGCGAACGCGCAACCCCAGGACGCGAACGCGCAACCTCAAGACGGGACCCGAACCAACGTTGACGCCGACCCGACGACCACGGCCGCCCCACAGTCAGCCACCGCTCCCGGCGCAGAACCACGAGCAGGAGACGACTC
The DNA here is from genome assembly GCF_037081675.1 of Halorubellus litoreus. Taxonomy (GTDB): domain Archaea; phylum Halobacteriota; class Halobacteria; order Halobacteriales; family Natrialbaceae; genus Halorubellus; species Halorubellus litoreus. The sequence continues at coordinate 1,089,109 of NZ_JAZAQL010000001.1, forward strand.
CGCACGGCGTCGCGACACCACACCGCCCACCGACGCCGCACCGACCGACGAGAACGCAGTCGCGAACGTCCAAGCGACCGTCGAACGGTTCGCGGCCGCCGCCGCCGACACCGACGACCCCGAGCGCGCTCGCGAGTACCTCGCCGTCGTCCGCGACGCCACCGACACGCTCCGCACGCTCCGCGGCGACGCACACTGACCGCGGACGCGACCGCAGTCGAGACCCCCCTCAGTCGCGGCCCGGGTCGTACTCGCTCCCGACGACCTCTCGGACGCGTTCGGCCGTCACCGCACCGACGCCCGCGACCTCCTCCAGGTCCTCTTGGCGAGCCGTCATCACTGCCTCCACGGTCGAGAAGTGCTCCAACAGTGACCGCGCCGTCACCGGCCCGACGTCCGCGATCGAGGAGACGACGTACTCCTGTTGCTCGGTGAGCGTCTTCGACGCCTTCTCGCCGTGCACGCTCACCTCGCGACCGTCGACCTCCTGTTCGCGTTCCGCGATCACCGACAGGAGTTCCATCGTATCCGCCTCGCTCTGCGTCCGCAGGACGCTCACGCCGAAGTCGACCGCGAGCGACGCGAGCGCACCCCGGATCGCGTTCGGGTGCACCTGCCGTCGCCCGTACAGGCTCCCCTCGCCCTCGACGACGACCACGGGCCGCGAGTAGTGCCTGGTCGCGTCACCGAGCTGCTCGAACATCGACCGGTCGCCGCCCGTGAGCGTGTCCAGGAAGTCGTCCACTGACTTGCGTTCGACGACCACGCGGTCCGAGAGCACGTAGTCGCCGACCGACAGCGTCTCCAGGCGAGTCGTGACGCCGTCGCGCTTCGAGAGTTCGCGCGGGATCGTCGAATCCATCTCGCGCTGGTCGACCACCACCTCGACCGTGCCGTCCGCGTCCGGTTGCGCGCGCTCGACCGGTTCGCTCCCCGCGTCGGCAGCGACCGCTGCCTCGTCGCCACTGTCGGCGGCGTCGTCCACGCCGTCGTCCGCGGCTTCGTCGGCTCCGTCGTCCATCTCCTCGCTGTCGCCGCCGGCGTCCGCGTCGCTGCCGGCGAAGTCCTGGAGGCCAGGTTGCCCGTCGCCGTCACCGCCAGCGGTGCCGCTCGAACCGCCGTCGCTCGCGGCCGGTTCGCTCGTCGGCCCGTCGCTCGCCGACTGATCGCCCTGGTCGGTACCGTCCTCGAACGCGTCCAGAGAGGCCTGCGAGTCGTCGAGTTCCTCCGCGAGGTCGTCCACGCTCGCCTTCAACTCGCGGAGTTCGCTCTCCATCTCGCGCTCTCGTCGCTTGCTGATCCAGAAGTACGCTTCGTCGCGCGTGTCCTCCGCCATCAACACCACGACGCGACCCTCAGCCTGCCGGCCAGTGCGGCCCTTCCGCTGGATGGAGCGGATCGCGGTCGGCACCGGCTCGTAGAACAACACGAGGTCGACCTCCGGCACGTCCAAGCCCTCCTCCGCAACGCTCGTCGAGACGAGGACCTCGAACTCGCCGGCGCGGAAGTCGTCCAGCACCTCCTGCTGTTCGTTCTGCGTCATCCCGTCGGACCCCTCCTTGTCGCCCTGCCCGACGAACCGCCGGACGTCGAACCCGTCCGACAGGAAGTCCGTGAGCGCCTCCGCAGTGTCCCGGGACTCCGTGAAGACGATGACGCGCTCCCCGCCCTCCAAGCCGAGCGTCTCCGCCAGCAGCCGCCTGGCTTGCGCGTACTTCGGGTGGAGGTCGTCGTACTCGCGGGCGCGCCGCATCGCCTCCTGGACCTTCGCCTCGCTTATCATCCGCTGACTCGCCTTCGACGCCCCCGAGGACCGCGCCGCGTTCTCCTGGCGCTCGAAGTACCGCCGCAGGCTCTCCACGCTCTGCGTTTCGACGTACGTGACCGCCGTCCGGAGCTTCCGGATCTCCGCGAGGAAACTCATCCCCTGATACCCCTCGCTCTGGTCGTTGTCCATCAGCTTCCGTAACTCCGCACTCATGCGATTGACGACCTTCTCCGAGAGGTCCGGCTGCGTCGTGTTCACCACGCCGAGCTCCTTCAACTCCTCGAGTCGGTCGCTGATGACGTCGTTCAGCGCGTCACGGATCTCGAGGATCTCCTCGGGCAGCGTGACCTCCACCCATTCGACGTCCGTGTCGTGCGTGTACTCCTCGACGTCCGCGTCCTCCTCCGTCATCACCTCCACCTGCCTGATGCCGAGGTTCGCGCAGACGTCCGCGATCTCCTCTTCGTTCCCACCCGGGGACGCACTCATCCCCGTCACGAGCGGGTCGTTGGCGTCCTCGTGGTAGCGCTCCGCGATGTACGTGTACGCGTAGTCGCCGGTCGCGCGGTGGCACTCGTCGAACGTCACGTGCGTCACGTCCGCGAGCGATATCCGCGAGCCGACGAGGTCGTTCTCGACGACCTGCGGCGTCGCGATCACCACGGTCGCCTCGCCCCAGAGCTCGGCGCGGTCCTCGGGCTTGACCTCGCCCGTGAACACCACGACGTCGTCGTCGGGTATCGAGAGCGCCTCCCGGTAGAACTCCGCGTGCTGGTTCACGAGCGGTTTCGTCGGCGCGAGCAACAGCGAGGTGCCGCCGACCTCGTCGAGTCGACGCGCCGTCACGAGCAGACTCACCGTCGTCTTCCCCAGGCCCGTCGGGAGGCAGACGAGCGTGTGCGCGTCCGCGGCCGCACCCGCGAGCTGGAGCTGGTAGAGCCGGCGCTCGATGAACCCGGGATTCAGCAGGGCGTGTTCGACGTACGCGACGTCGCCGTCGTCAGTCGTCGCCATCTACCTCGTCGTTGAGCGGCCTCGCGGTTAAGCGTTCGCCGAGCACGGTGAAAGTGAAAGCACGGCGTGGGAAGCGGCGCCGACAGCGGCAGCGCCCACACCACCGGCGCTACAGCGACAACGGCCCGAGGACGGGCGGCAGGTACCGCAGGCCGACCCAGGCTGCGCCCGCGACCGCGAGCGGGATGGAGAGGTTGTCGTCGACCACCACGCCGCGGAACCGCGGCTTCACGCCGTCGGCGACCGTCGCCCCCACAGCTCCCAGGAACGCCGCGGACAAGGGGAGGAACGACCACGCCAGCACGAACGACGTCCCGAACATCGCGGCGAGGACGCGCGGGCGCTTCACCGTCCGCAACTCCCCGTCCGAGAGCAGGCCGCTCACGGGGTCGCCGAGCATCAACGCGAGCATCGCCGGCACCGCGATCGCGGGCTCGAACGCGAGCGCGACCGCGGTCGCGCTCCACGTGTAGAGCGCGTACCCGGCCGGATTGTCCTGCTCGTACTCGCGCGTCAGCGTGTCGAACACCACCCAGTCGAGGCCGACGAACAGCCGGAGCGTCTCCAGGACGGTGACCGCGACCGCGAACACCACGAAGAACGCCCGGACGTGCCACCATTCGACACCGACGCCACGACCGAACACCCACGCGAGCGGGACGACCGCACCGCTCGCGTGCACGAGTCGACGCGCCACCTCGTCGCGCAGCCCGACGAGTTCCTGCGGCTCGGACTCGCTCACGCGTCCGCGAGTTCCTCGAAGTCGAGTTCGCCCGCGCGAAGCTCCGCGAACGTCCCGACGAGGTCGTCGACGTCCACGCGAACCTGCTCGGTCGAATCGCGTTCGCGGATCGTCGCCGTCCCCTCGGGGTCCGCGTCGAGCGTCACGCAGTACGGCGTCCCGACCTCGTCCTGGCGTCGGTAGCGACGACCGATACTCCCCGAGTCGTCGTACGTCACGTCGAACCCGGCCGCGCGGAGCGTCGACGCGACGTCGCGCGCTTTCTCCGGCAGGCCGTCCTGGTCCGTGAGCGGGAACACGCCGACGAACGTCGGCGCCACCGCCGCGGGGAGTCGCAGGACGTCGCGCTCCTCGCCCTCGACCTCGTCGGTCTCGTGAGCGTGCGCGAGCACCGAGTAGACGACGCGCCCGACGCCGAACGCCGGCTCGACGACGTGCGGCGTGATGTGCTCGCCGTGCTCCGTGACCTCCTCGACCGCGAACCCCGTCCGCTCGGTCGGCACCGCGTACGTCTCGCCGTCGACCTCGACGGTCACCTCGTCGTCGTCGAACGCCGACCGGTCGCGGTCCGCGAGCGCCTGCAGCGCCTCGGCGACGTCGCCAGCAGCGCCGCCGAACTCCGGCCCGAGGTAGCTCATGTCCGGGTCGACGGTCGCGCGCTCGGTCGACACCGGCTCGTCGTACTCCTTGAACAACGTAAAGGAGTCGTCGCCGTACTTCGCGTGCTTGCTCAGGTCGTAGTCGCTACGTGCCGCGATACCCTCGATCTCGACCCAGTCGCCGTCGACGAGCGCCTCCGCGTCCCAGCAATCGCTCGCGTAGTGCGCGAGCTCGCCCGGGAGATGCTGGCGGAGTCGATACTGCTCCATGTCGATACCGACGCGCTCGAACCACGCCGTCGACCGCGCCAGGAAGTACGCCAGCCACTCGCCCGCGACGACGCCCTCCTCGACCGCCTCCTGCGGCGTCAACTCGAGGTACTCCTCGCCCGCTGCCTCCTGCGCGTCGGCGGGATACAGCGGGAGCGTGACGTCCGCGACCGCGTCCAGATTCGGTTCGTCCTCCTCCGGGTCTATGAACATCTCCAGTTCCGCCATCGTGAACTCGCGAGCGCGCAACAGCGCGTTCCGCGGCGAGATCTCGTTCCGGTAGCCCGCGCCGATCTGGGCGACACCGAACGGCGTCTGGTTGCGCGCGTACTCCTTCAATCGCGGGAACTCCACGAACATCCCCTGCGCGGTCTCCGGCCGCAGATACCCGGCCTGGTCACCGCCCGGCCCGATGCTCGTCTCGAACATCAAGTTGAACGTCTCCACGGGCTGGCCCGCGAGCGCCTCACCGCACTCCGGACACGCCAGGTCGTGCTCCGCGATGAGCGCCTCGACCTCGTCGGTCGGCAGGCTCTCCGCGTCCTCCAGGTCCGTCGCATCCTCGACGACGTGGTCCGCGCGATGACTCTCGCCACAGCCAGGGCACTCGACGAGCATGTCGTCGAACCCATCGAGGTGCCCCGACGCCTCGAACACCGCCTCCGGCGTCACCGTCGGCGCGTCGATCTCGAGGTTCCCCTCCTTCGTCACGAACCGGTCGCGCCACGCGTCCTCCACGTTCCGCTTCAACGCCGCACCCTCCGGCCCGTACGTGTAGAACCCCGCAACGCCACCGTACGCCTCGTTCGACTGGAAGAAGAACCCGCGGCGGCGCGCGAGCTCGCTCAGGTCACTACTCATACAGCGCCTCCAGGACGCCCACGTCCCGAACCACGCCGACGAGACGGTCACCGGACACCACCGGCACCTGCTCGATGTCGTGCGTGATCATCTCCTGCGCCGCCTCCTGCACGGACTTTCGTCCCGAGATCGTCACCAGGTCAGCCGTCATGAACTCGCTGACGGGCTCCGCCGGAATCTCGACGTTCCGCGTCGGCACGTACCGGCCACCGACCGCCTTGATTCCCTCCCACATCCACTCGTCGTCATCGCTCGCGATGGAGTTCCCCGTCTCGTCCTCACCCTCGACGATACGCGCCACCTCGATGATGTCGACCTCCGTCAACATCCCCGCCAGGTCCGCCTCGTCGTCCAACACGACCGCGTACGGGACGTTCGCGTAGAACAGCTCGCGTTCCGCGACCGGGAGCGGCGTGCCCGCGTACGTCGCGTTCACGTCCCGCGTCGCCACCGACTCCACGGTCGCGTCCGTCGCCGCGTCCCCGCGAGCGACCGCGTGCACGACGTCCGTCATCGTCACGATACCCTCGAGTTCACCGTCGACGACCGGCATCCGGCGCGCACCATCCTCGACCATCTGCCGCGCGACCACCGTCAGGTCCGCGTCCGCCGTCGTCGTCGGCACGTCCTCCATCAGGATCGCGAGCTGGTCCTCGTCGGGCTGCTCGATGAGCGCGTCGCGAGACACGAGCCCGCGATACTCCTCTCCAGCCTCGGTCCGCTTCACCACGGGCACCGACGAGAACCCGTGCTCCTGGAGGTACTCGAGCACGTCGTCGCGCGTCCCGGGCAACTCGACCGTAACCAACTCCGAGCGCGTCGTCATAGCGTCGGCAACGTTCATACACGCACCCTACAGTCAAAACGGAAATAAAGCCCCTGTTTCTGCCGGCGCGCGCGCACCGCACCCGTCGACGCCGCGAACGACCGCTCAGGCGCCCTCGGTCGACGCCGCGAACGACCGCTCAGGCGTCCTCGACCGACCCGTCCTCGACGTCTTCGGCCTCGACGTCGTCGAGCTTCTTCGCGACCTCCTGGGGGTCCATCGAGTCCATCCGGTAATCCTCGATACGCTCGATCTCCGGGACGAACTTGTCGACGCTATCGTGCTCGAACGCGCCGACGCGCGTCCCGTCGATGAGTTGCGCGTACGTGTACATCTCGCCCTCGCGACGCGCCGCCTTCACCATCCCCGGCGCGAACCGGAGCTCGTACTGGCCCGCGACGAAGATGACCGTCTCCGTCTCCGGGTCGATGTACTCGACGACCACGTACGCGCGACCCTCGTCCTCCGCACGATACACCTCGTACTTCGGGAACTCGCGACCCTCGTACGCTTCCTCGAACTCCTCGGCCATGTTGTTCGGGAGCACGAACACGAGACCGAAGTCGTCGCGGTCACCGGCGTCCGGGTTCGTCGGCGCCGTATCGACCGCCATACACGAGACGGCTGTCCACCCCTCCTCGCGGCGAGCCGCAGCCATCGCCTCCATGTCCTCCAGGGTGGCCTCCCAGGCCTCCCGGATAGCGTCCGCGTTCGCCGCGATTCGGTCCGCCTGCGTGAAGTCCTCCTCGTCGATATCGGGGGCTTCGGGCATGGTTCGCACGACGCACCCGAGTCGGTTAAGGGTGTCTCTACGCGCCGACAGCCACCACGCACGACCGTACCACTACCCGTCTCGAACCCGCGAGAACGACAGGACGAACAGTCCGTGTCACGGACTCACGCACCGAGTCCGATACCGAACACGAACTCCATCGCCATCGACGCCGCGACGACCGCAACCCCACCGACGAACCGCTTCACGTTCGGCGAGAACCGCTCACCGACCGACAACTCCGTCCACCGGGCCGGCGGCACCGCCGCCGCCAGCCGCTGCACGACCGACACCTCGACGTTCCCGACCGTCGGATGATTCGCGCCCGCATCCACCGACGCCGCACGCTTCTTCGGCGAATCCGGCCGGAGCTTCAGGCTCGCGTACGCCGCCAGCCCCACCCCGACGAGGAACGTCACCCACTTCGTGAACACCAACCCACCGAACACCACCTGCTCGAACACCGACAGCGGCGCGAACACGAGCACCAACAAGACCACCACGTACGTCGCCAAGTCCACGACCTTCAACGCGAACGCCTCGACGGCATCCGGCGACACGCCCTTCGAAGACGACGCCGCCATCCTAGAGGCGCTTGAAGACCGACTGACTGTCCTCGAACTCGTCGATGTGACGGTGACAGAAACTCGTCCGGAGGTCCGTCACCGAGTGATGCCGCGGCTTCTCCTTGTCACAGACGCTCCCGAACTCCTCGAAGAGGTAGTTCCGAGCCTGATTGTCGTTCCCAGCGTCGACGTAACTCGACGCCTCGCGGATGTGCTGGCGCGCATCGTCCGGCAGTTTGTCCTGCACGTCACCGAACAACTCGTCCGTGATCTCGGCGATGTCAGAGAACCGCGTCTCCTTCCCGAGGAACTCGCGGACCCGATCCGAGAACGACCGGTCGGCGCGCGTCCGCTCGCGGATGACCTCCCGGAACACCTCGATGCGCTCCCACGCCTCGTCGTCCATCCCGCGGTACGCCTCCGGCCGGATCTTCGCCGGACACCGCGTACTGAACGGACACCCAGCAGGCGGGTCGCGCGGACTCGGCGGCGTCCCCCGCAACGTCACGCGGTCCTTCTCCGCGTTCGGGTCCGGCTCCGGGATCGCCGACAGCAACGAGTGCGTGTAGGGATTCGCCGGCGCCTCGAACAACTCCTCGGTGTCACCGATCTCCATGATGTGCCCGAGGTACATCACCGCCACCCGGTCACAGATGTGCTTGACGACCGAGAGGTCGTGCGCGATGAACAGGTACGTCAACCCGAACTCCGTCTGGAGGTCCTCCAGGAGGTTCAGGATCTTCGCCTGCACGGACACGTCCAGCGCCGACACCGGCTCGTCGAGCACCAGGAAGTCCGGCTCCAACGCGAGCGCTCGTGCAATGCCGATGCGCTGACGCTGCCCGCCACTGAACTGGTGGGGATACCGGAAGTAGTGCTCCGGGCGAAGCCCGACCGTCTCCAGGAGTTCGCGCACGCGCTCGCGGCGCTCGCGCTTCGTCCCCCAACTGTGAACGTCGAGGGGCTCACGAACGATCTCACCGACCGTCATCCGGTCGTTCAGGCTCGACTCGGGGTCCTGGAAGACGATACCCAGTTGCTTCCCGCGAAGCTTCTTCAACGCGTAATCCGGCGCCGACGTCACGTCGATGTACCCGGCGTCGACCTGCACGCCGTCACCGCTCTTCGACCCGGACTCCACGAACACGAAGTCCTTCTCGTCGTACAACCCGAGACGCTCACCGAACCCTTCGTCGACGATGGATTCGACCGTCACGTTCCCCTCCGTGACGAGCGTCTTCGCGTTCGCCTCGTCCGCACTGATCGTCGCGAACTTCGGCGTGTCAGTGATGAGCTGGGGTTTCACGCCGTCGTTCAGGAGCTGCTGGACGAGCTCGACCGCGTCGTGACGCTCGTAGACGTCCGGCAGGAACACCGTCCGTCGTCGATTCCCGTTCGCGAACGTCTGCACGACCTCCGGCTTCGAGAACCGACTGACGCCAGCCGTCGCGTCCTCCAACTGCACGAGCGTCCGACCGAGCGTCGACTTCCCACACCCGGACTCGCCGACGAGACCCAGCGTCTCACCGCTCCGGATGTCGAAGTTCACCCCGTCGACCGCCTTCACGGGGTTACTCGAAACCAGCCCGCCACCCTCGTAGTACGTCTTCAGGTTACGGACCTCGATCATCGCGTGCTCCTCGTCTGTCTCCTGCGCCGTAGACATCGCTTGTTTGCTCATTCGTCACGCCCTCCTTTCGCCTTGTGGAGTTTGATCGCCTCTGCTTGCGTCGCGTCCTCCGGATACAGGAGGCACGCCGCGATATGGTCGTCGGCATCGTTGGCGACGCCGACGCGCTCGGGATGCACCGCCTCGCAGTCCTCGAACGCCTCCGGACACCGCGGTGCGAACCGACAGTACGTCGGGTCCTCGTTCGGCGTCGGCACGTCCCCTTCGATCGTCAGCAAGCGATCACCGTCCTGCTGGCCAGGGATGGACTTCAACAGCCCCTGCGTGTACGGGTGCTTCGGGTCGTGGAAGACGTCCTCCACGTCCGCCGTCTCGACGACCTCGCCAGCGTACATCACGTTCACGCGGTCGGAGATGTCCGCGATGACACCCATGTCGTGCGTGATGAACATGATGGACAGGCCGCGTTCCTCCTGGAGGTCCTCCAGGAGCTCCAGGATCTGCGCCTGGATGGTGACGTCGAGCGCGGTCGTCGGCTCGTCACAGATCAGGACCTCGGGGTCGCACGCCAGCGCCATCGCGATGACCGCACGCTGACGCATCCCACCACTGAACTGGTGGGGGTACTCGCGGACGCGCCGCCGCGAGTCCGGAATCCCGACCGCTTCGAGCAGGTTGATCGCCTCCTCGGTCGCCTCCGCACCACGCAGCCCGCGATGCAAGCGAAGCGCCTCCTTGATCTGGTTCCCGACCGTGTACACGGGATTCAGGGACGTCAGCGGGTCCTGGAACACCATCGCGATGTTCCCACCGCGGAGCTTCCGGAGCCCGCGGTCGTGCGCTCGCGTCACGTCGATGTATCCCGCGTCGACGGTCGTCCCACCGGAGGAGACGTCGCCGCGTTCGACGAACACGAAGTCGTTCCCGTCGATGAGACCGAGGTCGTCGGCGTACCCGGACGTGATGAAGTCGTCCCAGTGAACCGCACCGTCGGCAACCATCTGCTGTGGGTTCACCTGCTCGGCGGGCTTGTCCGCGTACTTCTCGTGGTTCGTTACCTCGCTCGGCTTCGCGCCGAGTTGCGTGAACGCGTCGTCGAGTGCCGTCGCCAGATCGTTCTTCTCCGAGAGCTTCTGGAGGTCGACGGTCGACCCACGGAACGTGTTCGCGAACCGCTCGACCGCACGCGGCGCACGGAACTGGACGCTGCTCCCGCGGAGCACGCGCCCCGGGCTCTCGACGAGCCCCATGATCGAGCGCGCCGTCACGGACTTCCCGGACCCGGACTCGCCGACGATACCGACCGTCTCGGACTCGTGGATGTCGAAACTGATCCCGTCGACGGCGCGGATCGTCTCCTTGTCCGTGAAGAACGACGTCTGCAGGTTCTTCACGCTGAGCACGGCATCGTCCGTCCCGATCTGCTCGGGCGTGGACATCATCCACCACCCCCTGCGGCCGCGGCCTCGTCAGTCGACGCCCCGTCGGACTGCGGGTCGATGGCGTCACGGATGCCGTCACCGAACGCGTTGAATCCCGTGACGACGAGCACGACCATGATACCGGGAACGGTCGCGATGTGCCACGAGAACGACGCGACGTACGGCTGCCCGGAGTTCACCATCCGCCCCCACTCCGGGACCGGTGGCGTGATCCCGAGCCCGAGGAACGACAGCGCCGCGACGCTGATGATGATACCGCCGAGGTTCAGCGACGCGTACACGAGCAGGTAGCCGAGGATGTACGGCGCCATGTGCTTCTTCATCGTCGTGGTCGGCCGCTGCCCGTAGCTCTTGGCAGCGTCGATCCACTCCTGCTCGGAGACCTGGAGCGCGGGCCCACGCAACGCACGCCACAGGCCAGCCCACCCGATCGCGATGAAGATGAGCACGAGCACGAGCGCGCCGTTGTACACCTGCGATATCGGATGCCCGGCGAGCACCGTATTCAACAGGATGAGCACGAGCAACGCCGGCATCGCCTGGATACCGTCGGAGAGGACGACGACCGCGAGGTCAGTCAGTCCCTTGTAGTACGCCGTCACGAGCGCGAGCGACGCCGCGATGAACCCGCTCCCGACGATGGCGAGCAGCCCGATGAACAGGCTGACGCGCGACCCCATCGTCATGAACGTCCACAAGTCCTTGCCGTTCGTCGTCGTCCCGATCGGGTGGAACCGACCGAAGTCGTCGTACTGGAGGACGCCGACGTTCCGGTCACCGCCCTGCGAGAGCGACCCGGCGTTCGCGCCACCGTGCGAGATGTTCTTCACCGTTCCGTTCTCCGTATAATTCACTTGGTAACTGTACGGTTCCTGGATGTTCTCCTGGGCGGTCACCGGCCCGAGCGGCGGTGCGAAGATCGCCATCGTCAGGAACATCGCGACGACGACGAACCCGAACTGCCCCCAGCGGTGCGTGGAGAACCGGTCGATCATGTCGTCCCGCGGCGTCCAGTCAGCGTACCGGTAGTGCCGACGGAACGTCTTGTACCCGAACCACGCCCAGCCGATCCATAGGAACGCGTACAGATACACGAGCAGGACTCGGAACGCCCACACGACCGCCGGCTCCAGCCCGAGGAACGTCCCGTGGTACGGGCCGAGCGCCCCGGTCGGATACTGGTCGGTCGCCCCCGCGGGCGGCTGGAAGCCCTGGTTCGGCATCACGTCCCGCGAGAGCAGCGTCCACTGGTCCGTGAACACGCTCGCGAAATCGGCGAGCAGCGCAAACAGGGACTGGAGCGCGCTGCCGAGCGGCGAGAACACGAGCAGGACGCCAATCACGCCGATGACCGAACCGACGATTGTCCGCTCGAGGAGGTCGGCGCTCACCGGCAGGTCCTCCCACCCGAACGTCTCCACGATGGAGAACGGGATGAAGAACGCCTTCACGAGCACCGTCACGATGGATACCAAGACGAGTCCACCGACCGCGATCATGAAGTAGCCGCCGGCGGTGCCGAGCGTCCCGATCATCGTATCGACGTACCAGCTCATGATCTCGAGCGACCCCGTGGTGAACGGGTTCACCATGTCGCCCCAGAGCACGAGCGTCTCGAAGAACGCACTCGTCTGCGGGAGGAACAGCAAGAACGCGCCCGCGAGCCAGATCATCGCCGGCTCGGGGTGCGCGAGTATTCGCTCCCGAATCGTCGAGTTGTCAGGTGATTCACTCATTTGTCATACCCCACTCGCGGATCGATGATCGTGTACAGGAAGTCCTGCAGGATGTTGAGGAACACGATAATCAGGATGAAGATGTACATCAGCGACCCTGCAAGCGGCAGGTCCGCGTTGGTGACTGCTTGGAAGAACAGCCACCCGAGGCCGTTGATTCCGAAGATGGTTTCGAGGATGACCGAGCCACCGATGAGGAGGAACGCCTCGTTCAGGATGATGGGCACGAGCGGAATGAGCGCGTTCCGGAAGACGTGCTTCCAGACGATCTTTCCGTTCGACAGCCCTTTCGCCCGCGCGGTCTCGACGTAGTTCGAGTTCACCGTCTCGAGGACCGCGGTGCGGCCGAGACGCATCTCGTTCCCCATCGACGCCGACCCGAGGACGACCGCGGGCGGCAGGATTCGCTTGATCGCTTCGAGGAACGTCTCGAACTTGAACTTGAACGGCAGTCGGAACAACGTCGACCCGCCGACCTTGATCCGCGTGACGCCTTCGACGTTATAGAAGTCGAGTGGCGGTGCACCGATGACGCCGGTGTCGACGATGAACGTCTTCCAGTTGAACCCCAGGAGGACGTTGTCCTGACTGAGTCCCGCGAGGAGGATCACGCCCAACCAGAAGTTCGGCATGGACCGCCAGACGATCCCCCCGAGGGACGCGAGGTAGTCCGACCACGTGTTCGGATTCAGGCCTGCGTAGAAACCGAGCGGGATACCGACGAACAGCGGGAGGAGCACCGACCAGAAGCCCAGCCAGAGCGTCCGCGGTGCGAAACTCCCGATGAGCTCCATCGCCTTCGTATCAGGTTGGATGACCCACGACTCGCCGAGGTTGAACATCGCGAGGTCCACCAGGAAGTCGATGTACTGCCCGAATAAGGGCTTGTTGAGCCCGAGTTGCGCCTCGATCTGCTCGTAGGCCTGGGTGGGACCTTGCGGTCCGACGATGGCTGACACTGGGTCTATCGGACCCAGGTAGATGATCATGAACGTGAGTGTCGTCCCGAAGAGCACGACCGGGACAGCCAATATCAGTCGGCGCGCGAAGTACGACCACCGACTCATTTTTCGGCCCTCCGGTGAGCCACTTCCATCACCATTGTTCTACTGATAGTGTATTTCGCACCCATGGTTATGTCTTGCGTTCCTTAGTTGAGCATAACCGGCTCGTAGCCGGCGCTACGGCCGCGAAAAACGGAAAACGCGTCGGTTGCCGAGACGTTACTTGTCGCGTTGGCTGATGACGAACTTCCAGCGCTTCTGCCGGGAACCACCGCCACCGCCGAAGCGCGGTGCGTCGACCCAATTGTACCACATGCGCTCGTCCGTCCGGTGGTACATCGGGAGGAGGACCATGTCTTCCCACATGGCTTCCTCCATCTGCACGTACGCCTCGTCACGCGCGCTCTGCGCGGAGTCCGTCGGCTCGGGGTTGTTCTGGATGGTCTCCCAGGCGCTCTGGGCCTGCTGTGCGGCGTCGCTCATGCCGCCGTCGTCGCCGTCCCAGTCCAGGTAGAAGCCCTGCGCACCGCCTTCCTGGTCGGTGTTGGTGAGTTCGGGGACGGCCTGCCCGAGGAAGTTGTTCGGGCGCGGCCAGTCCATGATCCAACCCAGGGAGTACGCTTCGAGGTTCCCGTTCCGACCACGCTGGAGGAGCGTCGAGAACGGCGCTTCCTCGAGCTGCATGTTGACGTGCGCGGACGCGAGCTTGTCGCGGAGGATCTTCCCGAGACCCTGCCACGTCGGCGACTGGTACGTCGTGAACGTGACTTCGTACTTGTTGTCGGGGCCGTAGCCGGCCTCCTCCATGACGTTCTTCGCCTTGTTGAGCTGCGTCGTGTTGTACCCGTAGGGGTAGTTGTTCTCCGCGTGGCTCGTGTACTCGTTCGCGCCACCGGGGTAGATGTTCGGCGGCGTCAGGTGGTAGGCCGGTGCACCGCGGCCCTTGAACACCTGCTCGACGCCCTCCTGCTGGTTCATCGCGTACGCGATGGCCTGGCGGACGGGCTTCTCGACGTTCTCGCAGTTGAAGCCGATGTAGAACGAGTTGATCGTCGCGACTTCGAGGTAGTTCGCGGTGACGCCGTTGTCCATCGGGCCGTAGGAACCGTACCTGCGCCCGAGGTCGTCCGTCCCTTCGACCTGCACCTTGCCGGGGTCGTACTTCGACGTCGGCATCGAGATGAGGTCGGAGTTCTTGTTCTGGGAGTACTGGTAGGCTGTCTCCGCCTTCGGAATGACCTTCCAGTAGACGCCGCCGTTGAGGACCTCGCCGCCGTGGTAGTTGTCGTTACGGACGACTTCGGCTTCCTGGCTGGTCTCCCAGTGGTCGAACTCGTAGGGGCCCGCGCCGATGGGGTTGTTGGTCGCGAACTCCTTGTGCTCCATCATCGGCTCGCCGAGTTCTTCGGTCTCGTCGGAGTCGAGGCCGCCCGAGGGGACGACGTCGATGTCGCCGACGATGTTCTTCGGAATGACCGAGAACGAGGTGTAGGCGAGCATCTCGAGTGCCGGAGCGAACGGCTTCGCGAGACGCATCTGGAACTCGTAGTCGCCGGTCGCTGCCATCTGGAGCGAACCGGGGACGTACGCGTCCTCGCTGTCGGTCTCGTGTGCGATGTTGAGTGCGTACGCGAGGATGAAGTACGTCCGTCGGGAGTTCGAGGATGCCGCGAGGCGCTCGAAGGAGTACACGACGTCCTCGGCGGTGACTTCGCCGTTGTCGCCGTGGTACTCGACGCCTTCCTTGAGTTTGAAGGTGTACGTCTTGAAGTCGTCGGAGACGGAGACCTCCTCCGCGAGGAGGTTCTCGACGGCGACTTCGCCGTTCGGGTAGTTCATCAGGGCGTCGAACACCTGCTGGATGATGATGCCGGACGCGGTGTCCGTCGCCTTGATGGGGTCGATCGTCGTGATGGTGGAGTTGATCAGCTGGAGGGTGCGGTCGTTGCCCTCGCTGCCGCCGTCGCCACCATCTTCGCCGTCGCCACCGTCGCCACCGTCGCCACCAGTGGTGGTTTCGGGTTCAGTTTCTGTCGAATCGCCGCCACCGAGACAGCCCGCGAGGGCTGCTGCGGTTGCTGCGCCACCGGTCGCCTGTAGGAAACGGCGACGGGGAACGCTGTTATTGTCTGTCATCCCACGCAGTGCTTTGGCGACGGTTCGGTTAAAATTACCGTTATGGTCTGTCCCGGTTTTACATACCCAAACGTTCTTATGTCTGTATTTGGAATCGGCAGAGGGCTCGACCCGACCACGAGCGCGAATTGTTGCCGGTATCGTGACGGCATTATATACGAATATGGATAGGTTGCCGGTTCCCCGGTCTCCGCCGCGCCGACGGTCGGCACGGACCCGTCGCATCCGGTACGTCACCCCGAAGCGAACCATGGTAACCCCACCCGTGACAACCAGAAACGCGGCATTATTCGCCAGTCGGAGCGCTCATCTCGACCGAATCGGGCCCTCGGCGCTCGAGGAGATGATAAACCGCTCTGTCTTTTCGGAGCGTTTATACCCCTCCATGAGACAGGTACGCACATGGCCGCATCCGAGTCAGGACCCACCGACGCGAACAGTGGGTGCGATGTGGTATCGTCTGTCGACGGCGAGGGCTCCAGTAAGGAGTACGTAATCGCCGACATCACAGCAGACGGTGCGTGGCTCGCGATGCAGGCGGACGACGCCCCGGACCTCCCGGACTGGCGGTAACCACCTCCCGGCCCGTACACCGGGCGACACCCTCCTGCGAGTTCTGTTCTCGAACGTCCCGTTAGCGACGTCGATAGCGCCCGATACTCGGGTGCGACCGGCGCCGGATCGTCGTCGTCGCCAGCGGCGGCGTTGGTCAGTTTTTTGCCCACCCGTGCCGTGGACGCCAGTATGAACTACCGGGAGGTCGAGACCGTCGGGGAGTACCTCGTTCGGCTCGAGAACGGGCGGGACTGGCGAGCCCAGGTGGAGGAACTCGCGGACGAGGCGAACATCACCGCGGGCTGGTTCGTCGGACTCGGTGCGGTCCAGGACGCGACCGTCTGGTACTATCACCAGGACGCGGGCGAGTACGAGCCGGTCGAGTTCGACGAGCACCTCGAGGTCGCGTCCTGCGTCGGGAACCTCAGCGAGTTGGACGGCGAGCCGTTCGCGCACACGCACGCCGTGCTCTCCCGACCGGACGGGGAGTCGGTCGCGGGCCACCTCGACGAAGCGACCGTGTTCGCCGGCGAGGTGTACGTCAAAGCGTTCGACACCGACCTCGTGCGCGAGCACGACGCCGTGACCGACCTGGACCTCTGGCTATAGATGCGGGAGGACGACGAGCGGTACTTCGAGCGGC
Organism: Halorubellus litoreus; assembly: GCF_037081675.1. Taxonomy (GTDB): domain Archaea; phylum Halobacteriota; class Halobacteria; order Halobacteriales; family Natrialbaceae; genus Halorubellus; species Halorubellus litoreus. The sequence continues at coordinate 1,105,673 of NZ_JAZAQL010000001.1, forward strand.
TCGAATCCCGGCTCGACGAGGCGTTCGACGTCGCGGAGCGCGCGAAGGCGGTCGGTGACGACCCGAAGCCGGAGGTGGAGATCCCGACCGCTCGCGACATGGCGGACCGCGTGGAGAACATCCTCGGTATCGACGGCGTCGCCGAACGCGTCCGCGAGCTCGAGGGCGAGATGAGTCGCGAGGAGGCGGCGCTCGCGCTCGTCGAGGACTTCGTCGAGGGGTCGGTGGGTGACTACGAGTCCCGCGAGGGGAAGGTCGAGGGCGCGGTCCGGACCGCGGTCGCGCTCCTCACCGAGGGCGTCGTCGCGGCGCCGATCGAGGGTATCGACCGCGTCGAACTGCTGGCGAACGACGACGGCACGGAGTTCGTGAACGTCTACTACGCCGGTCCCATCCGCTCGGCGGGCGGGACCGCGCAGGCGCTGTCCGTGCTCGTCGCGGACTACGCCCGCAGCCTGCTCGACATCGAGGAGTTCAACGCGCGGAACGACGAGGTCGAGCGCTACGCCGAGGAGGTCGCGCTCTACGACAAGGAGACGGGGCTCCAGTACTCGCCGAAGGACAAGGAGACGAAGTTCATCGCCGAGCACATGCCCATCATGCTCGACGGGGAGGCGACCGGTGACGAGGAGGTGTCGGGCTTCCGTGACCTCGAGCGGGTGGACACGAACTCCGCACGCGGTGGGATGTGTCTCGTGCTCGCGGAGGGCATCGCGCTGAAGGCCCCGAAGATACAGCGGTACACGCGCCAGCTCGACGAGGTCGACTGGCCGTGGCTCCAGGACCTCATCGACGGCACCATCGGCGACGGGGACGACGCCGACGACGAGGCCGCCGAAGAGGACGACGCCGACGAGTCCGTCGAGGCGGACGCGGACGCCGGCGGGGCAGACGAGGGTGAGGAGCGTGCGGGCCCGCCGCGTCCCGAGAAGTCCAAGAAGTACCTCCGGGACCTCATCGCGGGCCGGCCCGTGTTCGGGCATCCGTCGGAGTCCGGTGGGTTCCGCCTCCGGTACGGTCGTGCGCGGAACCACGGGTTCGCGACGGCGGGCGTGCATCCGGCGACGATGCATCTCGTCGACGACTTCCTCGCCACCGGCACGCAGATCAAGACCGAACGCCCCGGGAAAGCCGCCGGGGTCGTTCCCGTCGACTCCATCGACGGCCCGACGGTCAGGCTGGCGAACGGCGACGTCCGCCGCATCGACGACCCCGCGGAGGCGAAGGAGGTCCGGAACGGCGTGGAGTCCATCCTCGACCTCGGCGAGTACCTCGTGAACTACGGCGAGTTCGTCGAGAACAACCATCCGCTGGCGCCGGCGTCGTACACGGTCGAGTGGTGGCGTCAGGACCTCGAGGCTGCCGGCTGTGACGTGCAAGCGCTCTCGGATTCGCCGCGCGTCGACCTCGCGGACCCGGACGCGAGCGCAGCCCTGGACTGGGCGCGCGAGTACGACGCGCCACTCCATCCGCAGTACACGTACATGTTCCACGACGTGAGCGTCGACGACTTCGAGACGCTCGCTGACGCGGTCGCCGGCGCGAGCGTCGAACCCGCGGTCGCCGACGGCGGCGCGCTCGCCCACGACGGCGACGACGACGGCGACGGCAACGACGAGACGCGAGTGCCCGTCGACCCCGACAACCCGGGCGTGCTCGTCCTCGAACGAACGGAGACGACGCGGCGCGTCCTCGAACGCCTGCTCGTCACGCACCGCCAGACGGACGACGAGTTGCGCGTCGACGACTGGGTGCCTCTCGCCGCGAGCCTCGGCGTCGAGGCGACCCGCGACCCGAGCGCCGACGGCCCGACCGTCACCCTGGAGAAGACGTGGGACGCGACCGACCTCTCCGAGCGCGCTCGCGAGTACGCCGACGGCGAGAACGCCATCGAGGCCGCGAACGAGGTCGCGCCGTTCGAGTTACGCGAGCGCGCCCCGACCCGCATCGGGAACCGGATGGGGCGCCCGGAGAAGTCCGAGTCCCGCGACCTCTCCCCCGCCGTCCACACCCTGTTCCCCATCGGCGAGGCCGGCGGCAGCCAGCGCTCGGTGAGCGACGCCGCGAAGCACGCGCCCGACATGCGCTCGACGCCAGGTATCGTCGAGGTCGACGTCGGCCGCCGCCGCTGCGAGTCCTGCGGCACCGAGACGTGGCGCGCCCGCTGCCCCGAGTGCACCACGCGGACCGAACCCGAGTACTGGTGTCCGTTCTGCGAGCAGGACCTCGAACCGGACGAGGCCGGCCGCGTGTACTGCGACCGCTGCGACGCCGACGGCACCAGCGTCGAACCGACCGACGTCGACGTCAACCAGGTGTACCAGGACGCCATGCGCGCCGTCGGCGAACGCGAGAACGCGTTCGACATCCTCAAAGGCGTCCAGGGGCTGCTCTCCGCGAACAAGACCCCAGAACCGATGGAGAAGGGCGTCCTCCGCGCGAAACACGGCGTCACGTCGTTCAAGGACGGGACCGTCCGCTACGACATGACGGACCTCCCCGTCACCGCCGTCCGCCCGAGCGAACTCGACGCCACCGCCGACCAGTTCAAAGGCCTCGGCTACGAGACCGACGTCCACGGCGACCCCCTCAAGCACGACGACCAACTCGTCGAACTCAAAGTCCAGGACATCGTCCTCTCGGACGGCGCCGCCGAACACATGCTGAAGACCGCGGACTTCGTCGACGACCTCCTCGCGCAGTACTACGACCTCGAACGCTTCTACGAGTTCGACGACCGCGACGACCTCATCGGCGAACTCGTCTTCGGCATGGCCCCCCACACGAGCGCCGCGACAGTGGGACGGGTCGTCGGGTTCACGAGCGCCGCCGTCGGCTACGCCCACCCGTACTTCCACGCCGCAAAACGCCGCAACTGCTTCCACCCGGAAACCAAGGTCTGGTACCGGGACGAACACGACGAGTGGCACCACAATCACATCGAGACCCTCGTCAAGGAACGGCTCGACCCCGAAACCGCGGACGAGGACGACTTCGGCGCACTCGTCCAGGAACTCGATGGGGAAGTGCACGTTCCGTCGGTGACGCCCGACGGTGAAGAGATTATCAGACCGGTCGACGCAGTCAGCAAGCATCCCGCTCCGGAGCACTTGGTGGATGTGAAAACGCGGAGCGGTCGTGAGTTGACAGTGACTGCAGATCACTCAATGCGACTGTGGGAGGGTGGCGTTGAACGAGTCAAAGCGGGAGAACTTGAGGTCGGGGACTCGATTCCGATGCCCAAGGAACTAGATTTCGACGGGCAGGAAACTGCGCTGGACCTCCTAGCCGAGTTCATCGACTCGTCGGAGATTCCGAATGAGGATCTCACTATCGTCGGTGCCGGCTCAGAGCGTTTGAAGCAACTACTCGACGACGCGACCGATTCCGACCAGTATCTCAACCCCGTCGCAGATGCACTCGATGTTAGCAATTCGACGGTCTACAACTGGGTGAGTCGGGATAGTATACCGGTGGCCCCCTTGCTCGAACTGTTCGATGCACACGAGTTAGTCGAGAGAGTACCAACGAATACGAAGCTGTCCGTCCGTCGGGACACTGCAACAATCAACCGAATGTTCACCATCGATGAACGTGTCTCAAGGTTGCTCGGATACTTCGCCGCAGAGGGGTTCTCGAGACAGGAGAACGGTAGTTTCTATCAAACAACAATCTGTATCCCAGATGCAGCCCCGAGAGCGAAAATCAAGGACACCTTCCAAGACGTACTCGGTGTCGAAGCCTACGAGGAGAATGAGTGGAAGGTAACCGTCTCAAGTCGTCTCGTTGCGGTCCTGTTCAGTAAAATCCTCAATTGCGGAAGCCGAGCAGAGACAAAACGAATTCCGGATGCGGTCTTTGGGAGTCCAAAGAGCCACCTCCAGTCATTCTTGGCCGCGTATTTCGCCGGAGATGGAAGCGCATCATCCGATAGAATCGAAGTACGTGCGACCACGGTAAGTGACGATTTAAAAACGGATCTCGTGGCGGCCTTGAAGCGGTTCGGTATCGTCCCAAAGACCTACAAAGAGACCAGAACCCCGCAGACGGGGGCGGTTGCAGAGTTCTACGACGAGCCGCGAGAGTTCAGCTCATGGACCCTGAAAATCACATCTTCGAACGCTGCGCGGTTCGCGGAAAGAGTCGGATTTACTCTCGACCGTAAGCAACAGAGCATCGAGCAAGTTCTCGAAGAGACAGAACTCCGCACGCAGCGGTTAGTCAACGACGGCGGAGAATTATGGCTCGACGAGGTCGTGTCCGTCGATTATGTGGAATCTGAAGTCGAGTCGACGTACTCGCTGACCGTTGCAGAAACGAATACGCTTGTTGCAGAGGACTGTTACGTCGGCCAGTGCGACGGAGATGAAGATTGTGTGATGCTCCTTTTAGATGGGCTTTTGAATTTTAGCAAAACGTACCTTCCGGACAAGCGTGGCGGACGGATGGACGCGCCGCTCGTGATGTCTTCTCGAATCGACCCGTCGGAGATCGACGACGAGGCGCACAACATGGACGTGATGTGGGAGTATCCGCGGGAGTTCTACGAGGCGACGCGGGAGATGGCGGACCCGGAGGACGTGGAGGACGTGATGACCATCGCGGAGGAGAATCTTGGAACCGAGCGCGAGTACACGGACTTCTTCCACACGCACGATACGAGCGACCTCGCCCTGGGCCCGGACCTGTCGGCGTACAAGACGCTCGGGTCGATGGAGGAGAAGATGGACGCCCAACTGCATCTCTCCAGGAACCTCCGGGCAGTCGACGAGACAGACGTCGCCGAGCGCATCATCGAGGGGCACTTCCTCCCGGACCTCATCGGGAACCTCCGCGCGTTCGCCCGGCAGGAGACGCGCTGCTTGGACTGCGGGGAGAAGTACCGACGGATGCCGCTGACGGGCGACTGCCGCGAATGCGGCGGGCGCGTGAACCTCACCGTCCACGAAGGATCGGTGAACAAGTACATGCAGACCGCGATCGACGTCGCCGACGACTTCGGCTGCCGCCCCTACACCAAACAACGCCTCGAGAAACTCGAACGCGCCCTCGAGAGCATCTTCGAGAACGACCACAACAAGCAGAGCGGCATCGCGGACTTCATGTAGAACAACCTTTTTTCTGCGGAGGGTCGCCTCGCGGCCTGCGGCCGCGTCGGCGACCCCCGCTTGAAAAAACGTTGATGAAAAAAGAGCCGAGCGACTCGCTCGCTTCGCTCGCTCGCGCTCGGTGAGTGCGCTGGGCGAGACCGCCACCGCACCGCGACCGCACCGCGGCAGC
>NZ_JAZAQL010000001.1:1111051-1330821 GCF_037081675.1 Halorubellus litoreus
CGACCGCGACCACACCGCAACAGCGACCGCGACCACACCGCAACAGCGACCGCGACCACACCGCAACAGCGACCGCGACCACACCGCAACAGCGACCGCGGCCGCCACCGCGACAACGACCGCGACGGCGTGCCAGCAGCGACCCTGGGAGGCGACTGCGCCTGACTGCACCGCGAGGTTTACGTCTCATGTAAACTTCGTCGTCGTGGCGAGCGCGAGTTCACCCGGTCGGTTGCCGCTCGCCGCGTCGATGGGGCTGAGCTGGACCCCCACTGCGACCGCGACCGTACCGGACGCCGCCACTGCGGCCGCGACCGTACCGCACCTGCAGTTCCCCTGCTCGGGCGCGCTTGCGCGGTGCTGCGCGCCCCTCGCGGCCGAGTGGTTGTGGTGGTCGCGAGCGTGGGACGTTCGGAACAGAATTTTATGTTGCTTGGTATCGTCTATCATGGTATGAGCCAGTCCGAGGAGCGCGGCGACGTCAAGTTCGGCACGAAGGTGTACAGCGACGACGGCGAGTTGCTCGGGCACGTCCGCGGGTTCGACGAGCACGGGTTCTACGTGACCGCGGAGGACGGCGTGGAGGGCTGGAGTATCGAGCACTCTCGCGCGGGCCACGACTTCGGTGAGGCGGAGTTGATGTGGCGGTGCTGGGAGTGCGGCGAGATGGGGCGGCTCGACGGCGACCTCCCGGAGGCGTGCCCGAACTGCGGGACCGAGCGCGAGGACATCTACTACTGGACGGAGGACTGAGCGCGACCACCGCAGCGAGCGGGGTCGCCGCGAACTCGGCCCTCGGCCCCGAGGGGACGAGAGCGTTTTTCTTCCCCGACGCCGGTAGCTCCCAGTATGGACATCGTCGTCTTCGGCGCGGGGAGTCTCGGGTCGCTACTCGGTGGGGTGCTGGCGCGCGAGCACGACGTGACGCTCGTCGGCCGCGACCCGCACGTGTCGGCGGTCCGCGACGCCGGACTGCGCGTCGAGGGCGCGTTCGAGGCGACGACGACCCCGGACGCGACGACGGACGGCACCGACCTATCGGGTGACGTCGCGCTCGTGACCGTGAAGGCGTTCGACACCGCCGAGGCAGCGAGTGCGCTCGCGACCGGCGACTTCGACGCGGTCTGCTCGCTCCAGAACGGCATGGGGAACGAGGAGACGCTCGCCGACGCACTCGACTGTGAGATTCTCGCTGGCACCGCGACCTGCGGTGCGATACGCCAGGCGCCGGGCGTCGTCGAGTGCACGGGCCGCGGCGAGATCGTCGTCGGCGCGGCCGACGGCGGCGACTCGCCCATCGCCGAGTCGCTCGCGGCGGCGTTCGACGCGGTCGGCTTCGACTGCGAGGCGGTCGCGGACATGCCGCGACGCCTCTGGGCGAAGCTCGCGGTGAACGCCGGCATCAACGCGGTGACGGCGCTCGCGCGCGTCGACAACGGCGCGCTGCTTTCCGGCGACGCGAACGACCTCGCTCGCGCCGCCGCCCGGGAGACGGCCAGGGTGGCGAGAGCGCGGGACGTCTCGCTGTCGAACCGCGAGGCCGTGGCGCGCGTCGAAGCCGTCGCCGAGGGGACGGCGACGAACACCTCCTCGATGCGCCAGGACGTCGAGGCCGAGCGACGCACGGAGGTCGACGCCATCAACGGCTACGTCGTCGACGCGGCCTGCGAGGCGCGCCGCGAACTCGACCTCGACGTCCCCGTGAACCGCACACTCACGAGCCTCCTGCGGGCGTGGGAGGACGGCGCGGGCGTCCGCGAGAGCTGATCGGCTCGCCGGCGTCCACGAGAGCTGACCGCGGTTCGGCGTCACCAGAACCGGCGGCCGAGCGGCCGCCGGACGCGCTGCAGCCAGTCACGTCCGGTACGTCACCCAGAACGCGGCGACGCCACCGAGGACGAGTGCGAACACGTAGCTCTCGAGGCGGTAGAGCGTCGCGACGGCGGCCGCGGTCCCGTTCGTCGTCGCGGTGAGGCTCACGAGCAGCCCGATGAGTGCGCCCTCGACCGCCGCGAGGCCGCCGGGCGTCGGGACGAGCCCGGCGATCGTGCTCGCGGGCACGATGAACAGCACCATCAGGAGACCGACGGGGGCGCCGACGGCTTCGACCGCGAACCACATCGGGAGCGCGAACAGGAGCCAGCCGACGTAGGAGAACGCGAGCGCGACGAGGAGCTGTCGGGGTTCGCTCGCGATGCGCTCGACGCTCTCGTAGAACCGCTCGATGCGGTTGCGCGCGCCCTCGACCGTGACGCGGCTCGTGACGTTCGTCAGCGGCTTCACGATGGCGAGCACGAGCGATTCCACGGCGTCCCGCCAGTGCCAGCCCGCCCAGACGATACCGGGGACGCCGACCGCCATCGCGCCGAGCGCGACCGCGAGTCCGTCCGCGGTCCCGTTCCCGCCGAACCCCGACGAGAGCACGAGGTACGCCGTCCCGACCGCGGCGAAGTTGAAGAACGGCAGGAGGTTGAGGAGGTCGGCGGTGACGACGCTCGCGAGGCTCTGCTCGTAGTCCGCCTCCGTATCCCGGGAGAGGACGTACGCGATGAACGGCTCGCCGCCGGCCTGCCCGAGCGGCGTGACGTAGTTCGCGAACGTCGCCGCGAAGTACGTCACGACGAGCTTGCGGTACGGCGCGTCGATGTTCCCGACGCGCAGCACGACCTGCCACGCCTTCCCCCACGCCATCAGGCCGAGCGCGGTCGACAGACACCCGAGCGCGACGTAGACGGGGTCCGCACTCCGAAGTTCCGCGAGCGCCGCGCGCCACCCGATCGCGGTCGCGAGGATCGCCAGCAGCGCGATGGCGATACCGAACCCGACCACCATCTTCACGATCGTCTGCCGGCCGAACACGTCCGCGAGCGAGCCCTCAGTGCGCGTCACGAGTGTCGTCCTCCTGGCATACGTTCTCCTCCGTCCGCTGCCGGTCGGTCGTCCGTGCGTCGGTAGCCGTCAGCCAAGGTTACTCGAGGTATCCGAGGTCCTGCAGGCGGTCCTTCGCGTCGTCGCTCATGTCCGAGAGGACGTCGTCGTCCTCGACGGACTTCCACTCGCCGCCGCGGCGCTCCTCGAACGCGGCGAGCGCCGCCTCCGTCGCCTCCATGGCGGCTTCGTCGAGGTCGCTCGCGTGCTCGCGAGCGTCGCCGGCGAGGTCGACGTTCTCGCCGGGGTCGTCCTTGAGCCGGTAGAACTCGTCGGCGATGCGTTCGTTCCGGACGTACTTCGCGTCCACCCGGCGACCGGCGCGCATCCGCGAGTAGAACCGCGAGTCCTCGTCGAGCGTGATGCCCGCCGAACTCGCCTTCTGCTCGAGTTGCTTGAGTTCGACGACGGGCCGATAGTACTCGACGAACGCGTACTCGCCGCGGTCGCGGTCCGCGCCCTCGTACGCCGGCTCGTCGAACGTCCGGTGGTCGTCGCGCAGCAGCGACCGCGTCGCCTCGAAGTCCCGCGCCTGCGGGTCCCGCGTCAGGGCCGCGGGGTCGGCGTCCGCATCCGGTGCGGTCCCGGCGTGGTCGAGGACGGTGTGGTAGAGGTCGAGCATCTCGAACTGCTCGTCGTACCGGCCCGCGCCCAGGTCGGGGTGCTTGACCATACAGGGAACGTTCACGAGCGGGTCGTAGATACAGAACTCGTGGCCGTACAGGTCGTGCTCGCCGAAGAGTTCGCCGTGGTCCGCGCAGACGACGACCATCGTGTCCTCCCAGACGCCCTCCTCGCGCATCCACGAGAACAACCGGTCGAGTTGCGCGTCCATGTGCCGTATCTCGGCGTCGTACAGCCCCTGGAGGTCCGCGAACTCGTCGTCGTCGATGTCGCGGGCGCCACAGTTGTACTCCTTGGAGTTCTGGCAGACCTCCGTGGAGTCGACGCCCGGCGCGAACTCCTCGGCGTACTCCTCGGGCGGGTGATAGGGGAGGTGGGCGTCCATGAGGTTGATGAACTGGAACCAGTTCTCGCCGTCCGCCTCGGCGTCAGCGATGAAGGATTGGGTCTTGTCGATGACCTCGGGCGTCTTCGAGTCCGCACCCTCGCCGCTCGCGGTGTACTCGTGGATCTTGTTCCCGACGCTCACGAGGTAGTCCGCGACCTTCCGCAGGTGGTCGTTGTCGTTCATCGTCTTCCAGACGCTCGCGAGCGGCCCGGAGAGGAAGTCACCGGGCATCACCTCGAAGAAGTTGTCCTGGTCGTCGAACCCGTCGGTGAGGTGCGTGTAGGGCGTGATCCACGCGTTCGACGAGTAACACGCCGACCGATGGGTGGAAGAGAGGGACTGGGCGAGCGTCGTGGCGTCCTCCAGGTACGGGTTCTCCTGGCTGGCGCCGTGCTCGCTCGGGTAGAGGCCCGTGAACATCGACGCGTGCACGGGGAGCGTCCACGGGGCGGGAGAGATCGCTTGCTCGTAGACGGCCGCCTCGTCGGCGAAGTCCTCGAGCGCGGGCGTCGTCGGGCGGTCGTGGTCGTAGACCGAGAGGTGGTCCTTCCGGACCGTGTCCAGCACGACGAAGAGAACGTTCCGCCCGGAGTCGGTGCGGTCCATACCGGCTTTCGAGTGAAGCAACGACTAAGAACTGTTGTTTTCGCCGAGCGTTCGCGCGCCGGCGAGAACACGCGCGTGAACCGCCGAGAGCGCGTCGACGCGTCGGTGAACCGACCATCGCGCCACGGGGATGACGGTCGCTGTCGGGGGTTCGGCGTCGCGAGGAGGAGTGGTCGGCGCGCTCGAAGTCAGAACGGCGCCTGCGGGCCTTCGTCGCCGTCGCCGTCGTCGTCGCCCTCGTGGCCGGGGAACGACGGGCTCATGCCGCCGCCACCGCCGCCGCCGTCCATGCCGGTATCTGCGTGCACGGTCTCGATCTCGGGGATCTCCTTGACCATCCGGGACTTGATCGCCTGGATCGTCATCGGGGAGATACCACAGCCCGAGCACGCGCCGCCGAGCTGGATGGAGACCTCGCCGGTCTCGCGGTCGAGGTCGGTGATGGCGGCGTTCCCGCCGTGCATCTGGATCTGGGGGAAGTTACGGCGGAGGAAGTTCGTCACGCGCTCCTCGAGGTCGTCGCCGTCCTGGGTCTCCGTACTCATGGTGCGGACTAGCCCGTGAACGGGCTTAGGCCTTTGGACTGACGCGTTCGGCTCCGGGGTCTTGGACTGACGCGTTCGGCTCCGGGGTCCGGCCGCATCTCGGGGTCGACCGTCGGCGGTCGGGACGCCCGTGGCGACCGACAGCGCGCTCAGTCGCCGCTCGCGGGTGCGGGCTCGGAATCAACCACTCAGTCGCCGCTCGCGGGTGCGGGCTCGGAATCAACCACTCAGTCGCCGCTCGCGGGTGCTGGCTCGGGGTCGGCACCGGCGCGAGCGAGCGTGCCGCGGATCGTCGGCGTGAGGCGGTACGAGGCGTACGCGAGCCCGAGGCCGAGCGCGAGGTCGGTCAGCCAGTGGATGCCGAGGTAGAGCGTGGACGCGAGCACGACGCCCGTGACCGTCCAGCTCGCGCGCTCGTAGCCCCGTGGGGCGTGGAGGGATGCGCTCGCCGCGAGGCCGGCGTGCAGGCTCGGGAGCGCCTTCTGGAGCGTGTCGACGTTCAGCATGAACGCCTGTATCGGGCCCGTGGACTCGTAGAGGACGGGCTGGACGGCGTCGAGGTAGTAGCCGGTGACGCCGACGGGGACGAAGTAGAAGAACGGTATCGAGACGACGATCGTCATGGTGTACGTGACGACGTAGTCGAGCGCTCGGGACCGTCCCTGCTGGCGCTTCAGCGCGACGTACGTCCAGAGGAGGAACGCGGGGTACGCGAGTAGGTAGCACGCGACGAAGAACGTCGTGAGTGCGGGATGGACGAACGGCTGGAAGAGCGCGACGGTGCCGCCTTCGATGGCGTGCACGAGGTCGGTTCGGAGCGGGTACGGCGACAGTTCCGACGCCATCCCCGCGACGGCGGAGACGAGAAGCGGGACCGCGATGTAACTACAGTCGCGGCGGTCGAGTGGAGGGCGCATCGCTGGAACCTCCTCAGCGGACCGTTGAATATCTGTTGTTTGATTTGTCCAGGCTTCGAGACGAGACCGGGCGCGAAGGCGACGGCCGGTGACGCTCGACCGGTATCAGACGCTGAAGACGCGCTTGAGTTCGGTCTTTATCTCGTCGAGGTACGCGTCGAGGACGGCGTCGAACTTCTCGCGGTCGGCGAGCACGCCCTCCAGGCGGTCGTAGGGGTCGTCGGGGACCTCGATGGTGAACTCGCCGTCGCCCTCGTAGTGCGGTTCGCTCTCGTTGAGGACCTGCTGGTCGATGGCGTGCACGAGCTCGGCGTCGTACTGTTCGTTCACGCGGTTGAACGCGTTCTTGTACGCCTGCTGGAGCTTCGGGAAGTAGTCGACGTACTTCTCCTCCTCGAACGTCTCGGGGTCGAGGTCGGTCATGGTGGCGTGTCGGGGGCCGCGAGTGAAAAGTGAGGCGTTTCGCGCCCCGGCTATCAGGACTCGATGCGGGCGGTTCGGTCGCGTCGAGCGCCAGCAGAGGTGAAATCGTCGTTTCAGCTAGTCTACGTGTTATGGTCGTGGCGGTGCATCCTCGTCGTATGTCCCCGCACAGTAGACGGACGGTCCTCTCGCTCGCGACCGCCGCGACGGCGGCGCTCGCGGGCTGCAGTGGTCGCATCGCAGACCTCCCTTCGTTATCCGACGACGGCGACGGGCGAGGGGTCGACGACTGGCAGTACTCGCCGGGCGACCTCGGCGGCGACGGCGGCGCCGGCGGCGGGTCGAACGTCACGTACCAGGCGTCGGCCGCTGGCGCGTCCGCCGACAGCGCGAGCGTCGGGCTCGCCGCGGGCGGTGCGAAGGACGCGAACACGTTCCGGCGGAACGTCGAGAACGACTACCTCCCCATCCCGTCGTCGCTCTCCTACGAGGGATTGTTCTACGACTACTACTTCGATACCGGCGACGGCGGGGCGTGCAGCGACCTGTTCTGTCCGCGGTACGCGCCCGCGGTCACCGCCGACCCGCTCTCGGGCGAGACGGAACGCTACCTCTCGGTCGGCCTGAACTCTGGGCTGGACGCGGACTCGTTCGACCGGAAGCGCCTGAACCTCGTGCTCGTCCTCGACGTCTCCGGGTCGATGGGGTCGTCGTTCGACCGCTACTACTACGACCAGTACGGGAACAAGCAGACCGTCGAGGACGCCGGTAGCGAGTCGAAGATGGCAGTCGCGAAGGACGCGCTCGCGTCGCTCACGGAGAAGCTCCGGCCGGGCGACCGCCTCGGCGTCGTCCTCTACAACAGCGGTTCCGCGGTCGCGAAACCCCTGAATCCCGTCGACGAGACCGACATGGACGCCATCCGCGGCCACATCCGCGAGGACGTCCAGCCCGGCGGCGGTACGAACCTCGACGCCGGCATGAACGACGCGCTCGACCTCCTCGAACCGCACGCCGACGCGGACCAGACGACGTACGAGAACCGCATGATCGTCCTGACGGACGCGATGCCGAACGTCGGCATGACGAGCGACGAGGGACTGCGCGGTCGCCTCGAGACCGCTGCCGTGGAGCGGAACGCGCACGCGACGTTCGTCGGCGTCGGCGTGGACTTCAACACCGAGATCGTCGACGAGATAACGAGCGTCCGCGGCGCGAACTACTACTCGGTGCACTCGCCCGCGCAGTTCCGCGAGCGCGTCGTCGAGAACTTCGAGTACATGGTGACGCCGCTCGTCTTCGACCTCTCCCTCGAACTCGACGCCGACGGCTACGAGATAGAGACGGTGTACGGGTCGTCGGCGGCCGACGAGTCCACCGGCGAGATGCTCTCGGTGAACACGTTGTTCGCGTCCCCGACGTCGGACGGGAAGACGAAGGGTGGCGTCGTGCTCGCGAAGGTCTCGCGGACCGCCGACGCGTCCGGCGACGCGTCGCTTCGACTGCGCGCGAGCTGGGCGGACCGGACCGGCGAGCGGAGCGAGCGCGAGACCACCGTCGAGTTCCCGAGTGGCGGCCCGGAGCAGTTCGCGAACTCGGGCGTCCGGAAGGCCGTCCTGCTCTCGCGGTACGCCGACCTCCTGAAGAGCTGGATGGTCGCGGAGCGCGAGCGCGACGGCGAACCCGAGAGCGACGGCGTCCCCGTGTACGACGGCGACCACCTCGGCGAGTGGGAACAGCAGAGCGAGCCCCTCACCGTCTCGAGCGCGTACCGCGAGCGCTTCGCGTCGTTCGCGGACCACCTCGAGCGAGAGATGGACGTCCTCGGCGACGACGCGCTCGAACAGGAGCTCGAACTCCTCGAGACGCTCGCCGCGTACGGGACCGCGACCGACTCCCGTCGGGCGTCGTCCCGTGTGTGAGCGACTAGCCGCCGTCGGTCGTGGGGGCGTCGGCGCGCGATTCCGCAGGCTCCGAGCTGTCGGTCGATTTCGCACGACGACAGACGTACGTGCCGGCGAGCCGGTCGCCGAGCGTGCGGTTCCCGCTGGACGCGAGCGCCGTGAGGCCACCAGGGGCGTACGCGAGGAGCGCCCCGGCCGGCCGGAGGAGGTTCCGGACGACCACGGCGCGACCGGACGGGAGGTCGTGACTGTCGTCGACGACGACGAGTCCGAGCAGATACTTGCCGACGGTCATGCCGAACCGCCACTCGAGGAATGCGTGGTAACCGCCGACCGCGAGCATCCAGATGGACAGGATGCCGGCGAGTTGCACGCCGAGCGAGCCGTCGACGAACGGCTCCCCAGCGACGCCGACGAGGGCGACGAGACCCATGAACCACAACGTACCGGCGAGCACGAGGTCGACGAGCGCCGCGACGGCGCGTCGCCCGAGGACCGTGCGTTCGCTTCCCGGGACGACCGCCGGTGGCGTGCGGAAGTCCCGAGCGTTCGGGAGGTCGACGTCGTCGCGCTCGCTCGCCTCGAAGTCCGCGTGCGTCGTCCCGTCGCCGCGCCAGTTCGACAGGTGGACCGACGGCACCGCGAGGCCACGGTCGCGGGCGAGCTGGACGACGCCGCCGACGTGCGCCTTCCCCGTGACGATGACTGCGTCGTCGTAGCCCTCGTCGGCCGAGAGTCGCCTGGCGCGCTCGACCATCGCCTCGTTCCGCCGGTCGACGGTCCGGAATATCGTGACGAGCGCGACGACGAGGGCCGCAAAGAGCACCACGGCGAACACGTTCGAGAGCGCGATCGCCGCGACGACCCCCGCGAACCCGACGGGAACCAGCGCCATCGCGGCGTAGCGGTGGCCGCGCCGCCTGACCAGGACCGGGAGGAGTCCGCTGACGACGACGAGTCCGATACCGACCGGCACGCGGACCGGCTCGAGCGCGAGTGCCGGTGCGAGCAACGCCCAGTTCGCGAGCGAGTGGACGAGGTTCCCCTCGAGGAGTTGGCGGTTCGGGTGGTCGTCGACGGCGTGGAGCGCGACGTCGTGGTCGTCGACGACGCGGCGCGCGGCGACGAGTTCCGTCTGGAACAGGTCGCGGTTGAACAGGAGGTACAGTGGCGAGTACGCGACGGCCTGGAAGGCGAGCATCCCGAGGAGGTAGAGTGGCGCGCGCAGGAGGAGTTCGACGTACTCCAGTGCACTCGCGGGGTCCGTCGGGTACTCGATGAAGATGGCGTCGGCGTCGGCAGTGAACGCCCGCAGTTCGCGCGTCACCTTCTCGGGGTCGTCGACGTGGATGACGCCGAACGGCCGGAGCGCGGCGAGCGAGGACATACGCCCCGTAACGACCCTCGCCCATAAAATCCACCGGGTTCGCCCGCGGAATCATGCGTCGTCGGACTCGACGCTCGTCAGAGCCGTCCGGGCCGGCCACGCCACAGCCGGCTCAAAACGCGACCACCCCATATTCGATATCGCGGCTATAGGTTTATGGAATAGATGGCGTCGAACTGCCCGCACTTGATCGGACCGGCGCGAAACAGCCGACACCCGTCGAAGAACCCGACAGCCGGCAGGCTCGTCGACGATTACGCCACGCCAGCCCATCCACGCAGCACGACCGGCACCAACTGCCCACGAATCCCCCGAGGACCACCCACGATCGACCACAGAGCGCCAGCCGTCCACGGCCGCAGACCACTCCAACTCCGTTCCGCTCCGCCAACGTCAGACAACGTACCCCAACACCTCCGCCCCGACCCTCCACGGCAACCCTTTCCGGCCACGCTCGACCGCTCGACCCACTACGCCCCGACCGCTCCACCCCACTACGCCCCGACCGCTCCAACCCACTACGCCCCGACCGCTCCAACCCACTACGCCCCGACCGCTCGATCTCATCCTCACCCACTCACGTCTCAGTCCGCACGACACCCTGGTCCGACCAGCCGATACCTCCGCAAAACGACGGTCGCTGGAGTCACTCGCCGGGACCGCGCCGATGACCGCCACCTTCGAGTTGCGCGTACTCGCGTCGCTCGGGAAGACCGTCGACCGAGACCGACGACCTCTGGGATTCGCGGCCGCTCTCACGTCCGCATTCGTGGGTTCGAGAACGACGGAGGACCGCGTCGACTCCGATCCCAGTCTCGCGGGGGACGCGGCGAGGAGAGGAGCCACGGCCGGTTCCCGGCCGGGCAGTCCGCGAATCGAGCCGTCCTGGAGCTCGCTCGCGCGAGTCGCGAGTGCTCTCACTTGCGGCTCGCGACCGCAACGAGGCGGCGGCCAGAATCGGCGTTTCGAGGACGTCTGCAGCAGTGCAGACGCGTTCGGGGAGGTTCGCGTGCTGCACCCACCATCGAGCTAATAAACCAGTAGCCGCGATACAGAATCGTCCAGATGGTGGTGTGGGCCGGTCTGCGGGAACGGCGTCGCTGGGGTTCGAGATTGTCGAGAACGAAGGTCTGGGTGCGGCTGGCGGGTTAGACGAGGAGTTGGACGTCCGCGTCCACCATGTCGCCGAGTGCGCTGGCGGCGCCGACGCCGGTGGTGACGCCGTCGAAGAAGTCGTCCTCGTCGTAGTCCATGAGGTCGATCGTCATCTGGCACGCCTGGAACTCGACGCCCATGTCGAGGCTCGTGTCGATGAGCTCCTGGATGGACGCGGTGTCGTTGTCGGCGATGCGTTTCTCCATCATCTTCGTCGTGAGCCGGTCCATGCCGGGGAGTGCGCCGATGGCGTTCGGCATCGGCATGTTCGGGTTCCCGACGGCGCTGAGCTGGAGGTTCTGCGAGCGCTCCTCGTGGAGGATGTCCAGCCCCCAGAACGTGTGGAAGACGGTGACGTCCCACCCGAACGCGGCGGCGGTGCTCGCGAGGATGAGCGGCGGGTACGCCATGTCGAGCGTGCCCTTTGTCGCGATGATGACCATCTTCCCCTGGTCGTCGCCGTCGTCGGTGCGGACGTCGGCGAGCTCGTCCTCGAGTTCGTCGATGCGAGCCTCGAGTGCGGCGACGTCCTCGGGTGCGACGCTGCCCGCGGCGGTCGCGGCGGCGTCTTCCGTCTCGCTGGGGTCGGTGTCGGTGCTCATGTCACTCGGTCTTCCGGACGTAGTGCGTGTACACGTCGTCGCCCTCGACCTGATCGAGGAGTTCGACGCCGTTCGTGGTGTCCGCCCAGCCCGCGATGTCGCTCATCGAACCGGAGTCGGTCGCGACGACCTCGAGGACGTCGTCGACCGCGAGGTCGTCGATGGCCTGCTTGGTCTTGACGACCGGCATCGGGCAGTTCTCTCCTTTCACGTCGAGCGTCTCGGTGGCACTGATGTCTACACTCATCGTTGTGTGTACACCACAATATTGCACTATGCACTAAATATCTGACGGTGCCGGACGAGCGTTCACGGACGCGGGAGAATCACAGGGTCGTCCTCGAGTCGCCCGAATACAACATCTAGAGCCATTCATGCTCGCGTAGAGCGTGTGTTCGGGGGGCGTGCGACGCTGGAGGTGCGCTTCTGAACGAGAGATAGTATTGTGGATGTTGCGTACAACTATCCAAACCGTTAAGTGCGACGGTCGGATACACTCGACCGAAGATGAGCGAGCAACTGTTCCCAGAGACGGACGCTACCGTCGACAGCATCGACGCCGAGACCCTCTTCGAGCAGGTCGAGGACGACGACGACGTGACCCTCCTCGACGTGCGCGCCAGCTCGGAGTACGACGACTGGCACATCGACGGCGAGAACGTCGACGTCGCGAACGTCCCGTACTTCGAGTTCCTCGACGACGTCGACGACGACCTCCTCGACCGCGTGCCCGACGGCGACCCGGTCGTGGTCGTCTGCGCGAAGGGCGGCGCCAGCGAGTACATCGCCGCACAGCTCGAAGACAACGGGTTCGACGCCGTCAACATGGACGGCGGCATGAACGAGTGGGCGCGCCTCTACTTCGCGACCGAGGTCGACGCGGACACCGACGCGACCGTCCTCCAGTACCAGCGGCCTTCGAGCGGGTGCCTCTCGCACATGGTCGTCTCCGACGGCGAGGCGCTCGTCGCCGACCCGCTCCGCGAGTTCACCGACCGCTACGTCGCCGACGCCGCCGACCACGGCGCGGAGCTACGGTACGCGGTCGACACCCACATCCACGCCGACCACATCAGTGGTGCGCGCGAACTCGCCAACGAGGTCGAGAGCGTCGAGGCGGCGTACCCGCAGGCGTCGCTCGACCGGGGCGCGGCGTTCGACCCCGACGTCGTCCTCGAGGACGGCGACGAACTCGCGGTCGGCGACGTCGCCGTCCAGGCCGTGTTCACGCCCGGGCACACGACCGGGATGACGAGCTACCTCGTCGACGACGCCGCGCTGTTCACCGGCGACTTCCTGTTCACGGAGAGCGTCGCCCGCCCCGACCTCGAGGACGGCGACGAGGGCGCGCCCGACGCCGCACGCCTGCTCTACGATTCGCTGCAGACGCTCCGCGAGTTCGACGACGACGTCGTCGTCGCACCCGGGCACTTCTCCGACGCGGCAACGCCTGCCGCCGACGGCACGTACACCGCCACGCTCGGGGAACTGTTCGACGAGATGAGCGCGCTCTCGATGGACAAGGAGGATTTCGTCGACTTCGTCCTCAGCGACATGCCGTCGCGGCCGGCGAACTACGAGGACATCATCGCGACGAACCTCGGCGAACAGGACCCGGACGCCGACGAGGCGTTCGAGCTCGAGCTCGGCCCGAACAACTGCGCGGCCAGCAAGGACGCGATGACCGAGTAGGATGCTCGAGACTCTCTTCCCGAACGGGATCGCGCAGTACGCGATCGGTGGCGCGCTCGTCGGGCTCGGCGTCGTCATCATCTACGTCGGCACCGGTATCATCGCGGGGGCGAGCACGTTCCTGGAGTCGACGTGGTCGTACGTCTCGGACCTGGACCGGTTCCAGCGCCGGAAGTACGTCGCGTCCCGCGACTGGCGCGTGGTGTTCACGCTCGGTATCGTCCTGGGGGCGGCCGCGTACACGGCCGCGACCGGTGACTTCAGTTACTCGACGCGCGTGGAGCCGTGGCGGCTCGTCGTCGGCGGGTTCCTCGTCGGCGTCGGCACGCGCCTCGGGAAGGGGTGCACGAGCGGGCACGGCGTCTGCGGCGTCGGGTCGCTCTCGCAGACGTCGCTCGTGAACGTCGCCACGTTCCTCCTGGTCGCGATCGGGACCGCGCAGCTGGTGTTCGCGATGGGGGTGCGGCCATGAGCGCCGAGCCCCAGGACCGCGGGCTGGCGTTCAACCTGCTCATCCTCGCTGGTGGGCTGGTGTTCGGCGTCGGGCTCGCGGTGAGCGAGATGGCGAAACCGGAGGTCGTCCTGAACTTCCTGCAGTTCGAGGACTTCGGGCTCGTGTTCGTGATGTTCGGCGGGAGCATCGTCGCGGGCGCGTCGTTCTGGCTGCTGAGCAGGACGGGGCGGGCCGCGCCGTTGACGGGCCGCGAGTACGCGCGTCGCCTGAAGTCGTTCGACCGGAACGTCCTCGCGGGCGGCGTCGTCTTCGGCGTCGGCTGGGGGCTCTCGGGTATCTGTCCGGGTGCGGCGTACGCGAGCGTCGGCATCGGGAACCTCACCATCCTCTGGGCGATCGGTGCGATGTTCGCCGGCGCGTACGCGCAGGCGCTCTGGCGGCAGTGGAGCGCGAGCGACGCGGACGCGGCGACGACGACCGCCGACTGACCTGCTACGTCGTTGGACCCGGTTCGGTTCCCTTCTCGCGCAGGGCGCTACGGCTCCCAGTCTCATTCTTCTCCTGATTCCCTGCGTCTGCGCACGGCGTTCGGGATGACCCGGACGTTTCGACGAGCTGCGCGTTCGATCCTTCGACCATCGGTCGCTCACCCGGGTGACCGTCGTATCAGTCGTTCTTGGTCGTTCCATCATCACACTTTCGTGGTGACGAGCGTTCTCGCTGTCGTCGCGGTGGGAGACGGGTCACTGGGACAGGTCTCGTGCGCGCGCCGGTGGTCGCTCGGGCGCGCGGCCGGGCTCCGGGTCTCGCTCGGGCGCGCTCTCGGGCGGGTCGTTCGGGGTGTCGAATCGTCAGTGAGGCGTCGGGTTCGGGCGGTGTAGTCATGCGTAAGTTATGGATGGCGATGGGTTGGGTAGCGAGATATAGTATTGTACGCTCTTCCCAAAACCGTTAAGGCCCGCTGTCGGCTACGGTCGACTGCACAGAAATCCATGCTCCACACAATACTGAAGCAGGTGGTCGTCGATGTTCGGCATTGAGATCTCCCAGGGCGTCGTCGACGGGGCGACGCTCATCGGCATCGTACTGCTCGAAGCGATACTCCTCTACGTCGGCTACGGCGCCCTCGAGAAGCTCCTCGGGCCGCGCCTCACCGCGTTCCTCCGGGGTGACTGACCATGGAGGTCTTCGGGGTCGCACTCTCGCTGCTCGTGATGTTCAGCGGCTTCGGCCTCCTCATCGGCCTCCTCTTCGGGTTCTTCGGGATGGGCGGGTCGTTCCTCGTCACGCCCGCACTCCTCGTCATGGGGTACAAGACCGACGTCGCGGTCGCCTCAGGGCTCGCGTTCGTCTTCGGGACCTCCGTCATCGCGACCCTCAAGCACCGCGACCTCGGGCAGGTCGACTACAAGCTCGGCGTGCTCATGATCGCCGGCACGACCGCCGGCATCGAGGTCGGGAAGATCGGGTTGCACTGGCTGCAGGACATCGGGCTCGCGAACACCGTCGTCAGCGTCTCCTACGTGTTCCTGCTCGGCGCCATCGGGGTGTTCATCACGTACAACGCCGTCAAGGGCGACGACGACGGCGGCGTGAGTCACGACGCCGGCGACGACGAGGAACTGGACGCCGACGACATCCCGGACATCGCGAAGAAGATACAGTCCTACCGCGTCCCGCCGATGATGAAGCTCCGCGGCGGCGTGCGCGTCTCGCTGTGGATGATCCTCAGCGTCGCGTTCCTCACCGGCCTCCTCTCGGGGTTCCTGGGGGTCGGCGGCGGGTTCATCCGGATGCCCGCGTTGTTCTACCTCATCGGCGTCCCGGTGCCGGTCGCGGTCGGGACCGACCTCTTCGAGATCGTGTTCTCGGGCGGTATTGGGAGCTTCCTGTACGCCATCGACGGCGCGGTCGACCTCACCATCGTCGCGCCGCTGCTCGCCGGGAGCGCCCTCGGCGCTCGCATGGGCGCGGCCGCGACGAGCCTCGTCGAGGAGTCCGAGATCAAGGTGTACTTCGGCGTGATGCTCCTGCTCGGCGCGACCGCGGTCGCGGTCCGCGAGATCGGCGGCATCGTCGAGATGCCCGTGCTCGACCTCGTGAGTCTCGCCATCATCGTCGGCGCGGCACTCCTCGTGAGTGGCGCGGTCGTCGTGAGCTCGATCCGCGAGCTCCGCGCCGAGGGGACGCGCCCGACCGCGCAGACCGCGGACTGACCGCGTCGCGCGCGTCGACCACGACACCGTTTCTCGCCGCTTTCTCCGCCGGCAGCCGACGCCATCGTTCCCTCGCGCGGTCGCTCCATCCTCCGGGCTCGACGACGCCCGTGCGCGGTGTTGCACACACCGAACAAGACTTTTAGGCGCAGAGTGCGAAGGCCAAGTAACGATGGCAAACTCGATGCAGGAGTACCTCCAGCAGGACATGGAGTGCGAGGGGCTGCTGGAGTGCATCCACGGACTGAAAGAGCTCGACCGGGAGGTCTACATGACGATCGTGGACAGTCCCGAACCGTTGACCGTCGACGAGGTCGCCGACCGCGTCGACCGCGAGCGCTCGACCGCGTACCGCGCGGTCAAGCGCCTCCAGCAGACCGGATTCGTCCAGCAGGAGCAGGTGAACTACGACCAGGGCGGGTACTACCACGTCTACAAGCCCGTGAACCCGGACGACGTCGCGGACGACATGCAGTCGATGCTCAACGAGTGGTACGCGAAGATGGGGACGCTCATCGGCGAGTTCCGCGAGAAGTACGACGAGCAAGCGACCACGCAGGAAGCGACCGCGGCCGGCGAGTGACGTCCACGGACGGTTCGACGACCAGCGAGTCGTCGTCGGACGCCGAGTCAGCGCCGCATAGCAAGTCGTCGTCGGACGCCGAGTCAGCGCCGCATAGCAAGGCAGCGTCGCATAGCGACGCCTCCGTCGACGATGCTGGCGTGGACCCGACGGCCGGTGCGGCCCGGGACCTCGGCCGCGGGCTGTTCGAGGAGGAGATGGGACCGGGGTCGTCGCTCGCGCACCTCTACCGCGGCGAGATACACCGGATGAAGTTCTGGCGCGAGCGCCTGGACCGGACGACGAACTGGGCGGTGACGACCATCGCCGCCATCCTCACGTTCTCGTTCTCCAGTCCCGACCACCCGCACTATCTGTTGCTCGCGGGGTCGGTGATGCTCGGTATCTTCCTCGTCATCGAGGCGCGCCGATACCGGGGGTACGACGTGTGGCGGAGCAGGGTGCGCGTCCTCCAGGAGAACGTCATCGCGCACGGATTGGACCCGCGAGAGCAGGTGCGGGACGAGCGCTGGCGCGAGCGCCTG
This sequence comes from Halorubellus litoreus, assembly GCF_037081675.1. Taxonomy (GTDB): domain Archaea; phylum Halobacteriota; class Halobacteria; order Halobacteriales; family Natrialbaceae; genus Halorubellus; species Halorubellus litoreus. The sequence goes on from NZ_JAZAQL010000001.1 coordinate 1,128,000, forward strand.
AGCGACGACTACCGCGAGCCCACGTTGAAGATATCCGCGGAGGAGGCGCTCGCGCACCGGTTGCGTCGCGTGTACCTTCCGTTGTTCTCGGTGCTCGTCGGCGCGTGGGTGGTTCGCGTGACCGTGATGGCGACCGCCGGGTGGCCGACGAGTGCGGCGATCGGGACGATACCGGGACGCGTGACGACGGCCGTGGTCGTGCTCGCGTACGCGGCGCTGTTCGCGGTGTCGTTCCGGCCGCGCGAGTGGCAGGCGGAGGCGGAGCTGCGGACCGAGGACCTCTCTGCGTGGGACGACCGACACTGACCGCGTTCGTGCGTCCTCAGACGACCGGCACTGACCGCGTTCGTGCGTCCTCAGACGACCGGCACTGACCGCGTTCGCGCATCCCCAGCGTTGACCGTATTCTCGCGCCCCCAGCGCTGACCGCGCTCGCGCTTCGAGCGCTCGCGGCGCGTGCCGTGTTCCTAGTCGACGTCGGCGAGGGCGCGATAGATGCGGTCTCGTTCGAGGTACGCGAGGAGGGTCGCGCCGCCGGCGGCCGCGAGGAGAACGGCGGTCGTGGCGTACGCGTCGGTGGCGACGCCAGCGCCGGCGGTCGTGAGCACGAGGTAGCCCGGGAACCGACCGAGGACGGAGACGAGCGCGACGTCGCGGGCGTCGAGCCCGAGGAGGCCGGCGGCGAAGCAGACGACGTCGTCGGGGACGCCCGGGACGAGGAACACGAGGAACGTCGCGAGGAGCCCGCGGCGGTCGACGATCGCGTCCAGTGACGTGAGCGCGTCGTCGTCGACGAGCCGTTCGACGCGCTCGCGGCCGAGTGCGCTCGCGAGGCGGACGGCGACGTACGTCCCGATGGTCGCTCCGAGGAGGCTGTACGCGACCCCGCGCCACGGCCCGAACAGGTAGCCGGCGAGGAACGCGAACGTCTGCCCGGGGATGGGTGCGACGACGACCTGCATCGCTTGCGCGAGGACGAACGTCGCCGGGGCGAGCGGGCCGGTCGACAGCACGAGCGCGCGGAGGGACTCGAGCGACGTGACGTCCGCGAACGCGCGTCCGAGCGCGGCGACGAGGACGGCGACGAGCACCGCCAGCGCGGCTGCGTACGCGAGGACGCGACCGCGGTCGACGTCCGGCGCGAGGAGCGAGAGACGCGGCACGGGTCCGCGTTCGCAACGCGGGCGCTTGAACGTACGTGCCGAGGAGGGTGTCGAGAAGGCGAGAAGGGTGCCGAGAATGCGAGCGTGCGAGCGACGGCGTTCCGACATCGAGCGGCGCCGGGGTCAGTCGCGGAGGCGATCTGCGAGGTGTCGCGCCGGCTCCTCGAGCGGCCCTCGGCCGAACAGCGCGACGACGACGCCACCGCCGGCGTCGAACACGAGGTCGAGCACGGAGTCCTCGAGGCCGTACACGACGAGCACGGGCTCGAACCCGCCGGCGATGGCGAGCTGGCGCATCGCCTCCTCGCCGACCTCCCAGACGACGCCGGCGGCGAGCGCGAACGCGACGACGTACGCGCCGAGGAACGGTTGCGGGATGTAGATGCGGCGGTCGTGTTCGTCGAACGCGGTGACGACGACGTACCCGACGCCGGCGACGACGCTCGCGGACAGCACGTGCGTGAGGTGGTCCCACCACCAGACGTCGTCGTAGAGCGCGACCATCCCGACGCCGTGCAGGAGGACGGCGACGGCGACGTACGCGGCGGTCCACGGTGGGAGCGGGACGTCAAGGTCGCGTCGGATGACGCCCGGGAGGTACGAGACGGCGAGCGCGCCGGTGGCGTTCACGATGACGGAGACGTTCCGCGTGAACGCGCCCACGACGAGGACCGCGACGATGCCGGCGCGCGCGGCTCGCGTGACCTGTCGCGGGTCCAGGAGCGCGCTGCGGAGGGAGTGCACGCGCTCGGGTACGACACGCGGTGACAAAAAGGTGCAAATACTCGCAGTCCCTACCAGACTATCTATGATGGGGACGACACACGCGTTGGCTGGGGCGTTCCTCGGGGCGGCGATAGCGGTGGTCGCGCCCGAGTTCGCGGCGGTCGTGGTGGTGGCCGCCGTCGCGGGGAGCGTCGCACCGGACCTCGACATCTACCACGGGCATCGACGGACGCTGCACTATCCCGTGTACGGGTGGCTGGTGGCGGCGCCAGCGGTCGCGCTCGCGATGGCGGTGCCGTCCGCGTGGACCGTCGGTGCGGCGACGTTCCTCGCGGCGGCGGCGCTGCACGCCGGCATGGACGTCTTCGGCGGCGGGCTCGAACTCCGGCCGTGGGAAGCCGGGAGCGAGCGCGCGGTCTACAGTCACTATCACGGCGCGTGGCTCGAACCGCGACGCCTCGTGCCCTACGACGGGTCGCCGCACGACCTCGGGCTCGCGGGCGCGTTCGCCGTGGTGCCCGCGACGACGCTCCCGGAGCCGGTTCCGGCGTTCGTCGCCGCGGTCCTCGCGGTGTCGGTCGCGTACGTCGCGCTCCGCAAGCGCCTGGCCGCGCTCTGGGCGACCGTCGCTCGCGCGCTCCCCGCACCCGTCGCACCGTACGTCCCCGAGCGCTTCTACGACTGACCAACGACCTGTCGCGCGCTCACCTTCCTCTCCTCGAGAACGCGACCACCCAGTCGCAACCATGTCTACGTTCCCCACACGTCCCGTCAGAGTCGACCCAACCCATATGACCCGAATTGTGGACTATGAGCGGGGCGTACCCCTATTATAAACCGCTTTAGTCGCTATCGAGTGAGTACTCGGTGATGGCCGACAAGTCACAGCGGGTTGCTGACGTCGTATCGCGGCGGAAGTTCATCGCGACATCCGGCGTGGCCGGTGCCACGGCGGTCGCCGGCTGCATGGGGGACTCGGGCGGCGAAGACACGGAAGCGTCCGACGACGACTCGTCGGGTGGCGAGTCGACGACGGCGCAGAACGACGACTCCGGAAGCGGTTCCTCGTCGAGCGGTCCGACGACGCTGACGTCCGGTGGGTCGTCGACGGTGTACCCGATCATGAACACGGCGGCGTCGTACTGGAACGCGAACCGGCCCGCCAGCGACTCGGAGTACTGGCCCCACGGCGAGTACGGCATCGAGACGGACAAGGCCCTCGCGGACTACTGGGGTGGCCTCTACGGGTTCCAGGGCGAGGACGGCGACCCGCCGTTCCAGTTCACGGTCGGCCTCTCGCACTCCGGGACGGGCGTCGAGAAGGTCATGAACGGCCAGCACGACATCGGGAACTCCTCGGGGAACGTCGAGGACGAACTCCCCGACCGCGACTCCTACGACGACTTCGTCGACCACGTCGTCGGCGTCGACGGCCAGCCGCTCGTCGTCAGCCAGGAGATCGCCGACGCCGGCGTCGACGAGATCACCGGTGACGAACTCAAGGGCCTCTACAAGGGCGAGATCACGAACTGGAGCGAACTCGGCGGCCCCGACAAGGAGATTCAGGTGCTCGGGCGCGTCAAGGGCTCCGGGACGCGCACCAGCTTCGTCGCGAACGTCTTCGGCAACCCCGAAGAGGACACCTCGGTCGCGAACCGCTTCGGGCAGAACCAGCGCCTCGCGCAGGCGATCGCGCAGGCCGACAACGCCATCAGCTACCTCGCGCTCGCGTTCATCGACACCAGCGGTCTCTCACCCATCGCACTCGAATGGGAGGGCACCACCTACAGCTACCAGGACGACCAGAACGGCCTCGACTCCAAGGCCTACCCCCTCTCGCGTGACCTCCACTGCTACACGTGGCAGGGCACCAGCAAGCAGGAGGCCGCCGTCATCCGCATGGTCCTCAGCGACTTCGGCCAGGACACCTTCGTGAAGCCGAACAACTACTTCGCGCTCGGCAAGCGCCGCCAGGAGGAGCAGCTCGCGAAGCTCCCCGAGCCCTCGAACTGAGCAGGCGACCAGCTAGACCGATTCGCGGGCGTCGGTCGTCGCGCCACCACGCGTCATCCCACGTCACCGTGCCACCGCCCGCGCTTCTCTTTCGACGCCAACGCCCCAGAGAGCGACAGCGTCGGTCTCTGCGGTCAGAGGAACCGCGAGGAGGTGTCAGCCGAGTTGCTCGCCGACGATGCGGTCGGCTTCGGCGACGAACGCGTCGCGTTCCCCGCGTGGGATGGTCGCGCCCGCCGCGACGTCGTGGCCGCCGCCGTCGCCGCCGACCGCGCGCGACGCCTCCTGCATGACCGCCGAGAGGTCCAGTCCCTGGCGGACGAGCGCGTGCGTCCCTCTGGAGGACACCTTCACGTGCTCGTCGTCCTCGTTCGCGAACGCGAGGATGGGGCGGTCCCTGGCGACGCCGTCGGCGCCGAGCGCCATCCCGGCGACGATGCCGACGATGGTCTCGCGGATGCGGTCGTCCGCGTCGAACCACTGCAGGTGCTCCTCGTACGTGACGCCCTCGTTCTCCACGAAGTTCACGCCCTCGCTGAGGTTCCGCCGGTGGTTCCGGAGGAGTTCGCGAGCGCGGTCGAGCGCGCCGGTGCGGTCGCCGAGGCAGACCGCGAGCCCGACGTCGGCGCGCTCGTAGCGCGCGGTCGCGTTCAGGAGCGTCGAGAACTCGCTCGCGTCGTGGAGTTCGGTGCCCGTCGACTCGTTCGGGAACGTGTACGCCATCGAGACGAGGTCGTCGATGCGGTGCGACGGGACGCCCCGTCCGATGGCGTGCTTGATGAGTGCGCTCGTGATCGTCTGTCGCTCCTCGAAGGAGAGGTCGACCCACGTCCGCCAGTCACCGTCCCGGTAGCATTCGACGTCCAGTCCCTTCAGGAACGACTGCGCGCCGCGCGCGTCGTTCGAGATGCCAGGGATGTTCAGATCGCTCGCGTACTCGAGGAGCTTCGGGAGGGGCCTTGTCTGCTTGCCGTACACGGCGAGGTCCTTCGCGGTGTCGAGCGCGCCGACCGCCACGCCTTCCTCGACGATGCCGGCGTTCGCGCCGACGAGTTCCCCGCTCTGCTCCTGCATGTCGCCGACCGCGCCGACGACCGCGAGCGCCGCCAGGTCGCGGTTGTCGACGCCGTCGGGTTCGAGCGCGCGAGCGAGGACGTACGCTGCGCCCGCGCCCGAGAGCTCCGTCGCCCCATTGAGCCCCTCCAGGAGCGGGTTCAGGTGGAACTCGGTGTCGGCGTCCGCGGGCTGGTGGTGGTCCGCGATTATCGGCACGAAGTCCCCGTTGGCTTCGTGTTCGGCGATGACGTCGAGCTGGCCGCTCCCGAAGTCCGTGAACAGCACGACGCGTTCGTCGCGGGCGGCGATGCTCGCGATCTCGGTCTCGTCCAGTTGCTTCTTGAACACGACGTCGTGGGGGACGTCGGCGCGCGCGAGCGCACTCGAGGCGACGGCGGCGCTCGTGAGGCCGTCGGCGTCGATGTGCGACGCGAGGAGGACGCGGTCTGCGTCGCGGATGCGGTCGGCACAGGCCGTGGCGCGAGCGTCGAGTTCGGGGACGGGACCTGCCATCACCGGATGTAGTCGCGGCTTCGGGGTTAAACTCCCGGGTCCACGCGCGACGTCGGCCGACCGAGACCGGGCGGCCCCTCAGCGCTCGCGGTCGTGGACGGTCGCGGGGCCGTCGGTCCCCGCGTCGCGGTCGTCGTCGCGCCACGCGACCCACGCGCCGTGCTGTTCGAACGTCCCGAGGTGCTCGCCGCCCGCCGTAGCGTCGTCGTCCACGCGGGCGAGTCGGAGCTGGATGCCGTTGTCGCGGTCGGGGTCGGGGCGTTCGCCGGCGAGGTGGAACGTGGGGGCGTCGCGCTCGGCGGCGAGCGCAGCGACGGCGTCGTGGAACGCTTCGCGCGCGGCGTCGTCGAACTGGTAGAGGACGAGGCTGTGCGAGACGACGAGCGGCGCGTCCGCTGGGAGGCGGTCGGCGACGGCGCGGAGGTCGGCGACGGCGTCGCCTTCGACGACGTCGGGTGGATGCTCGCGGGTGGTGGCGAGGGCGCCGTCGAGGACGCGCCGCCGGTCGTGGTGCTCGGGCCAGACGAGCGCGCGCAGCCAGCGCGCGTCGGCGGAGTCGGTCGGGTCGAGCGGGTTGACGTCCACGCCGACGCGGCCGGCGACCGCGGGCGGGTCGCGTGGAAGCGTCGGGACGACGTCACCGTGGACGTCCGCCTCGATGGTCGCGGACGATCCCGCCGCCCCGACCCTGTGCACGCCGTCCGGGATCCGGTAGGTGTACCCGTAGCGGTCCCAGTTCAGGTTCAGGCCGGCGCTCGACCCGACCTCGAGGAGCGCGAACGGCTCGTCGACGCGGTCGGCGACGGTCGCGTATCCGGGGTAGAGCGCGCTACAGCGCCGCACTGCGTTCGTCTGCACGCGCCGCGAACCGACGCGGTCCCGGAGGGCGGCCTCGTGCTCGCGGACGAACGCACGGACGGTATCAGCGAGGTCCTCGTCGGGTACTTTCGTAGCGTCGACCACCGAGGGATAGTACGCGGCGAGCGCACCGTCGACCGTCTCCGGATCGTTCGTGGCGTCGCTCGCGAACAGTTCCGCCTGGATGGCGGCGAGCAGGAGCTGTGGGGCGGGCTGGCCGGGCGTGTGGTCGGCGGCGACGTCGAGGAGCACGTCGTCGGCCGCGGCGGCGCGACAGAGGCGTTCGTACAGCTGGGAGGACCCCGCACACCACGACTCGAGGTCCTCGAACTCGGCGGCGACGGCGTCGAGGTCGTCTGTCACGATGCAGCGATTCGCCGTACGGGCACCTGAAACCTCGCTTCGCGACGGGCGCTCGGTCAGTCCGGGGTTCGCGGTACTGAACGCATTTCGTATCGTCGGCTATGATTGATAGCGGCTGACGGGCGTCAGACGCTCGCGGACGTCACCGTGGGAAACCGCATGCATGCGGCGGGTTCTCTGGACTTCGCGCGGAGTGCTGTGAGCGTCGCCCGACGACGACCGACCAGTACGCCCGAGGATGCCTCGGCGACCTACGATGAACCTGACTGTAACCCACATCGATGCTGACAGCTCGACCTTGGACCGTCAGGGGTCGCGGCGGCCACTGCGCGCTGAAGCCCGGTCGAACCGGCCGGCTACCCGGAGCGCACCGCAATCGCCGCGGACTGAGCGTGTTCCGGTCGCATGTGCAGGGTTCGAGTGCAAGCGAACGTGTCGAGCGTGGCATCGAGTATCGTCGAAGTGCTCGACCTGGAATCGGCACCCCCAGAGTGCTCGAACTCGAGTCGTGCCCCGTCCCTATCTCGAAGAATTGGCGGAGCATGGTGTCCGGCGTGTTCGCGGGACGATCGGCGTGGTGGTGCGAGCGGCGACGCGGCAGCTGGCCCCTGGACACCGTTGGTGGCATCGATGCGCGTATCAGGAAGTCTGCGCGTGCACGAAGTCAGTCGGGGGTTCCGACGGGAACAACCACCGACGCGGTGGAGTTGATCGAGGACTTGATCGTTTCGTCGTTCGACTGTGGCCCGCGGAGACGGTGGCACCAGTCGGTGACACGTCAGTCAACCGGGTGCTGGCGATTCCATCCCCGGGGTAGTGGGTCGAGGGCATGGCTTACGGGGTCGCGGTCGGATCGTTCCGCAAGCGACCGCCAGAGTCACGACCAGACCGTTCCGCAAGCGACCGCCAGAGTCACGACCAGACCGTTCCGCAAGCGACCAGCGGGATTCCTGGTCGAATCGGTGGATTTCGGACGGTTCGAGTGTTCTCGTCTGGGTCGACTCAGTTCGGGAGAATCCGACCGAACCCAGCCGATAAATCAGATGACGCGATATAGAATCGCCTGTGCGAGGTCGGTGTCGCGAGTAGAGAAGGGGGCGCGGCACAGCAGCCGCACGGCGTCGGTCACTGCACGTTCGAGCTGGATGCGCGCGAGATGAGGTAGACGGCGACGGCGCCGAGCCCGAGGGCGAGTGCGACGAGGACGGCGACGCCGGGGACGATGGTGTTCATCGCGCCGTCGAACCCGGTGACGTCGACGACGGTCATGACGTCGCGGTCGAGCATGATGGCTCGCGCGGCGTCGACGCCGTACGTGACGGGGTTGAAGCGCGCGAACGTCTGGATCCACTCGGGGAGCGCTTCGAGCGGGAGGAACGCCGAGGAGAGGAAGAGGAGGGGGAACTGGAGGAGGTTCGCGGCGATGATGGTGGACTCCTGGTCTTTCGTGATGACGGCGAGGCTGTTCGAGAGCGCGACGAACCACAGCGAGAACAGGACGCCGACGGCGACGATGCCGAGGGCGCCGACGACGCCGAGTTCGATCTCGGCGCCGAGGAGGACGCCGAGCCCGAGGATGATGGCGACCTGGACGGCGATGCGGAACACTTCCGCGGCGGTCTTCCCGACGAACACCGCGGTGCGGTTCATCGGCGACACGAGCACCTTCTCGAACATGCCCTCCTCGATGTCGTTCACGAGCCCGATACCGGAGGTGACGGCGGCGGCGAGACTCACCTGGATGGCGATGGCGGGCACGAGGTACGTCTCGTAGCTGACGTCGCCGAGCCCCTGGCTGACGGCGGCGCCGGCGACGTTCCCGAACACTTCGGTGAAGAGGACGAGGAAGATGACGGGTTGGACGAGTGAGACGACGAGGACGAACGGGTTCCGCACCGCCTTCAGGTTCCAGCGTTTGAAGTTCACCCAGACGTCGCCGAGGAACGTGTTGCTGGAGCGCCTGACCGAGTGGGAGTCAGTGCCGCTCGCAGTGGTGTCGCTCATCGCCCTGCCTCCCCGTCGACGGCGTCGGTCATCGCTCCGTCCGTGACCGCGTCGTCAGTGACGTCGGCGTCGAGGTGCTCGCCGGTGATGGCGAGGAAGACGTCGTCGAGCGTCGGTGCGCGGACGTTGAAGCCGGTGACGACGAGGTCGGCGTCGCGGAGGGCGACGAGGAGGTCGGTGCCGTGCTGGCGCGCGGCCTCGCTCGTCACCGTGATGCCGTCGTCGGTCGTCTCCACGGCGGCGTCGCCGAACACGGCCATGTCCTCGGCGATGGCGGCGGCGCGCTCGTGGGCGTCCGCGCCGTCCTCGAGCGACACCTCAAGGACCTCGCCGCCGACGCGACGCTTCAGGTCCGTGGGCGAGCCGTCCGCGACGATCTCGCCGTCGAGGATGACGGCGAGCCGGTCGCAGAGCGCGTCGGCTTCCTCGAGGTATTGCGTGGTGAGGAAGATGGTGGTGCCGCGGTCGTTGATGTCCTCGAAGTACTCCCAGAGGCGATTCCGGGCCTTCGGGTCGAGGCCCGTGGTGGGTTCGTCGAGGAACACGAGCGGCGGGCGGTGGACGAGCGCGGTCGCGGCGTCCAGTCGCTTCTTCATGCCGCCGGAGAACTCGTCGGCGCGCTTGTCCGCGACGTCCGCGAGGTCGACGAGGTCCAGGAGGTCCGCGATGCGGTCGGCGCGGTCGGCCTTCGGGACGCCGTAGGCTTCGCACGCGAACCGGATGTTCTCCTCGGCGGTGAGCTCGGGGTCGACGCTCGTCTCCTGAGCCATGTAGCCGATGGATTCGCGGACCGCACGCGGGTCGGTGGCGACGTCGAACCCGTTCACGGAGACGTCGCCCGCGGTCGGCGAGAGGAGCGTCGCGAGGACCTTGATGGTCGTCGTCTTCCCGGCGCCGTTCGGGCCGAGGAACCCGAAGAACTCGCCTTCGGGGACGCGCAGGTCCACGCCCCTGACGGCCTGCGTGCCGTCCGCGTACGTCAACTCGAGGCCAGTCGCGTCGATGGCGGCGCGACCGAAGTCGGATGGTTCGTCGGTCGCCTGCCCGGCGACGGTCGCGTCCCCGTCGCGTGTGGACTCGTCCGTCGATGATGCGGGTTGCTGGGTCACGTCAAAGACTACGGCGACTGTAGTGATATGCTTGTGACTTCGAAGCCATAGGCTTACTACAGAACGTGAAGTAAGGTCGCGTCCCGGATTCGGCGCCTCAGATGGTGTATCGCATCCCCCAGTGGTGGAGGTGCGCGAACACGGGGAACAGCGCCTCTGCCTGCTCGGTGGGCGTGTACTCGACGCGCGGCGGGATCTCGTCGTACGCCTCGCGGTCGAGCAGGCCGGCGGCGGTGAGTTCCTTGAGGCGCGCGGAGAGCGTGTTCGGAGCGACGTCGAGTTCGCGTTCGAGGTCGGAGAACCGGAGCGGGCCGTCGGCGAACGCGAACGCGCTCAGGACGGCCATCGCGTGCGTCTTCCCGAGGAGGTCGAGCAGGTCGGCGACGGTCGCCTCGACGCGCTCGCGTTCGGCGGGCGGGATGGCGTCCCGGAGCGCCTGCGCTTCCTCGCGCGTCCGCCCCGCGTTCAGGTCGGGGACGGAGACGTCGTCCGGGAGCGCGTCCAGGTCAACGCCGACCGCGTCGTCCTCACCGGCTGCCTCGCCCGCTCCAGTCGCGTCGTCGTCCCCGCTCGCTTCGTCGGACCGGCCGGAGGTGTCGTCGCTCATGCCCGGAGGGACGCCTCGTGACTGCTTGGTGCTTGCGTTCTCGAAGTAACGTCGAAACGGTCGTTTTGCGGCCGTTACTTCGAAGGTTCGAAGTTGCAAGTTCAAGCACTCTCGGGTCGATAGTGTCGGTATGCGACTCGCAGTGTTCGGCGCGACGGGACGGACCGGCCGCCCGCTCGTCCAGCAGGCCATAGAGCGCGGCCACGACGTGGTGGCGTTCGCGCGCGACCCGAGCGACCTCGACGACCTCGCGGACGCCGCGCTGACGGTCGTCCGGGGGGACGCGTACGCCGGCGACGGCGTCGCGGAGGCGGTCGCGGGCGCGGACGCGGTCGTGTCCGTGCTCGGGCAGACGAAGGCGGGTCCGGACGACCTCCTGACGGTCGCCGGCGACAACGTCCTCGACGCGATGGCCGACGCGGGCGTTTCGCGGTTCGTGACGCTCGTCGGCGCGGGCGTCCGCGAAGACGGCGAGTCCGTGTCGCTGACCGGGAAGGCGATGGGGACGCTCCTGAGGCTCCTCGCGAAGGAGGCCCTCGAGGACGACGCGTACGTCGGCGAGCTGCCGAAGGTGGGGCCGGCATGACCGCGTCGACCAGCAACGACTCCACCGGTGAGGGCGCGGGTCCGGTCCTCGTGACGGCGGCGACCGGGACGGTCGGCCGCGCGGTCGTCCGCGAGCTCGCCGCTGTGGGCGTGCCGGTGCGTGCGGCGTCGCGGGACCCCGAGCGCGCCCGCGAGCGCTTCGAGACCGAGTGGCTGGCGGACGAGAGCGACGGCGACCACGTCGAGTACGTCGCGTTCGACTTCCAGAGACCGGAGACGTACCATCCGGCGCTCGACGACGCGAGCGCGACCTTCCTCGTGCGACCGCCCGAGGTCGGGCGCGTGGCCCGCGACGTGTTCCCGTTCGTGGACGCGGCCGAACGCATGGGCGTCGAGCACGCGGTCGTGCTCTCCGTGCTCGGCGCTGAGAAGAACCCGCTGCTCCCGCATCGCCGCATCGAGAAGCACGTCGCCGCGAGCGGGCTGGCGTGGACGTTCCTCCGCGCGTCGTTCTTCCTCCAGAACCTCCTGGAGGTCCACCGTGCGGACGTCGTGGAGCGCGACCGCATCTTCCTGCCCGCGGGCGACGGCGAGACGAGTTTCGTCGACGCGCGCGACGTCGGCGCGGTCGCCGCCGAAGCCTTCCAGGACGCCTCGCTGCGCTATCGCGCGCTCGACGTCACCGGCGCCGAGGCGCTCACGTACCACGAGGTCGCCGCGGTCATGACGGACGTCCTCGACCGCGAGATAACGTACGCGAACCCCGGCGTCCTCGAGTACGCGCGGACCGAATACCGGCACGGGACCGCGCTCCCGTTCGTCCTCGTGCAACTCGCGGTGTACGGGACCGCGCGCCTCGGGCTCGCCGGCCGCGTCACCGACGACGTCGAGCGCGTCCTCGGTCGCGAACCCCGGTCCGTCCGCGAGTTCGTCGAGGACCACGCCGACGCGTTCGCGCCCGCCAGTGATGCCAACGCGTCCGACGCAGGCGCGAGCGACGCGGCCGCGGCGAGCCCCGGCCGCGACTGACGCGTATCGAACGACTTTTTTCCATGGGCCTGGTTCGTGGTGGTAGTCTTCTCCGCGAGAGAACCGGGTAGCCGCGGCACTGCGACGTCGCACGGACGGTGCAACGCGACGACGTCCGGCGGTCGGTCGCCGGCCCGCGGCTCGACCGAAACCAGCGAACAACGATGCACGTGCACGGACGTACTGGTCGGTCGTACCGGGAGTCGAACGAACGCGAGCGGTCTCGGCGGTGGTCGCGGTGAGCGACGGAACCGCGGCCGTCGACGCGGCCGTCAGGCGATTCTACGCGTACCGGGTGGCGATGGGTGCGGGGTTCACGTCGTCGTTCCTCGTCGCGTTCCTGGCGGCGCGAGACGTGTCGTTCACCGCCGTTGGGGTCGGTATCGCGGCGCTGTCGGTCGTGAACGTCGTCGGCGAGGTCCCGGCGGGGTACGTCGGCGACCGCTGGGGGCGTCGGCTGTCGATGCTGCTCGCGAGCGCGACGTACGCCGTCATCGGCGTCGGGTGGCTGGTCGCGCGGACCGCGCCGGCGGTCGTGGCGCTGTACGCGCTCTCGGGCGTCGCGGTGTCGTTCCAGTCCGGGGCGGCGTCGTCGTGGCTGTACGAGACGCTCGCGGAGTTCGACGCGACCGAGCGCTACAGCGCGGTCGCGGGCCGGAGTTTGTCGCTGCTGCGGTGGACGCAGGTCGTGACGACGCTCGTCGGCGCGGGATTGTTCGTGCTCGCGCCGACGTACCCGTTCGTCGCGAGCGCGCTCGCCGGCGTCGTCGCGCTCGCGGTGACGTGGACGCTGCCCGCGACCGAGCGGTTCCGCGACGACGGGGAGCGGGACCGTTCCAGCGACGAGGTCGAGGACGGTCCGGGCGGTGAACGCGTCGGGCCGCTGGCGGCGGTGCGCGCGATGCGGACGTTCGTCCGCAAGCCCGCGGTGCGGACGATGCTGGCGTTCTCCGGCGCGTTCGCGAGCGCCATCGTCGTCGCGGGCCGGTACGTCCAGCCGGTCGTCGACCGCGCGGTCCGCGCGGACGGACTGGCGGTCGCGAGCGTCGACGTGCCGGGTGTCGTCGTCCTCGGCGTCGTCGGCGCGACGTACACGGCGGCGTCGGCGCTCGTCGTCGACCAGGCGGACGCGCTCGAATCGCGGGTCGGCCGCGGGCCCGCCATCGCGGGGACGTACGGGACGTGCGCGGTGGCGATGCTCGCGCCGGCCGCGGCGTGGTACGGCCCCGTCCCGCTCGTCACGGCGGCGGCGGTCGCGGCGGTCGGGTTCCAGTCGCTTCCGTCGGTCGCTTCGGTCCTCCGCGACGCGTACCTCCACGAGCACGCGCCGTCGCTGACGCGCGCGACGACGATGAGCGCCGTCGCGCTCGCGCTCTCGCTCGTCCGCCTCCCCGTCGTCCTCGCCGGTGGCGTCCTCGCGGACGCGCTCTCGCCCGCCGCCGCGGTGGTCGGTGCCGGCGCGAGCGCGCTCCTCGTCGGCGCCGGCATCGTCGCCGTCGACGGGCCGCTGACGGTCGCGAGCACGGACGGTACCGACGCCAGCGAGAACACCAACGCCAGCGAGAACACCAACGCCAGCGAGAACACCAACGCCAGCGAGAACGAGGGAGGTGAGACGGAGTCGACGGCGGACTAGTCGTGGTACGTGGGCGCGGCGGCTTCGACGACCGCGGTGGCGAGCGCGTCGAAGTCGGCGACGTCGGGGACGACGTCGACGGTGATGCCGTGGGATTCGGCCGCGTCCTTCGTCGGCGGGCCGATGACGCCGACCGTGGCGTCGTTCAGGCCGGCGATGGCGGCCTCGCGGACGCCCTGCTCGGCGGCGGCGTCGAGGAAGTGCTCGACGGTGAGCGTCGAGGTGAAGCAGGCCGCGTCGAGGTCGCCGCTCGCCGCGAGCGCGGCGGATTCGCCGCTCCCGTTCGGTCGCGTGAGTTCGTAGAGGACGGTCTCGTGGACGAACGCGCCCGCGGCCTCCAGGCCGTCGGTGAGGACCGGCGAGCCGTGGTCGCTCCGGGCGACCTCCATCCGCTTGCCGTTCACGAGCGGTTCGAGCGCGGCGACGAGTCCGCTCGACGTGAACTCGTCGGGGACGACGTCGACGTCGTATCCGCGGTCGCGGAGGCGGCCCGCGGTCGTGTCACCGATAGCGGCAACGGTTGCGCCCGCGGCGTCGAACCCCGCGTCCGCCGCGAGGTCGACGCCGGTCTTGCTCGTGAACACGACGACGTCGGCGTCCTCGCGCGGTGCAGCGCCCGTGGCGGCGACCGCGAGCATCGGGTCCGCGACCGGGGTCGCGCCGAGGGACTCCACGAGTTCCGCCGCGGCCGCGAGCCGGCCGTCGTCCGGCCGGAACACCGCGACGGTCGTATCCCGCGTCGTCATTCCGCGCCCTCCGCGTCGTCGTCACTCTCTCCGCCCGTCTGGACGCTCGTGACGCGGTCGTTCGCGAGGAACTCGCGGAGGCGGTCGTGGCTCGCCGCGACCTCGCCGATGACCGTGACGGCGGGCGGTTCGATGCCGGCGTCGTCCCGCGTCGCTTCCGCGGTACCGAGCGTACCGGTGGCGACGCGCATCTCCGGCCACGTCGCGCGTTCGACGAGCGCGAGCGGCGTCTCCGGGTCCATGCCCGCGTCCAAGAGGGCCCGGGAGTACTCCGGGAGCTTCCCGACGCCCATGAGGACGACGAGCGTGCCACCCGTGGCGGCGAGCGCGTCCCAGTCGACTGCGGACTCCTCTTTCGTCGGGTCCTCGTGGCCGGTGACGAACGAGACGCTGGAGGCGTGGTCGCGGTGCGTCACCGGGATGCCGGCGACGCCGACACCGCCGATGGCGGACGTGACCCCGGGCACGACCTCGAACGGGACGTCGTGTTCGGCGAGGTGCTCGGCTTCCTCGCCGCCGCGACCGAACACGAACGGGTCACCGCCCTTCAGACGCGCGACCGTCTTCCCCTCGCGAGCGAGCTCGACGAGACGCCTGTTCGTGTACTCCTGAGGCGTCCACTCGCCACCCGCGCGCTTCCCGACGTCCTCGCGCTTGCCCTCGGGTATCGACTCGAGGATCTCCGGGCCGGGGAGCTTGTCGTGCAGCACGACGTCCGCGGTGTCGATGACCTCGCGCGCTCGCACCGTCAGCAGCCCCGGGTCGCCCGGGCCGGAGCCGACGAGGTAGACCGTGCCGACGTCGCGCTCGGTCGCGTCCTCGTCCTCGCCAGCTGACCCGATTGGAGCGTCCTCGGCCATCGGTCAGTCCTCGCGAGCTTGCGCGACGAGGTCGGCCGCGCCCCGCTCGCGGAGGTCCGCCGCGAACTCGCGGGCCGCGGTCGCGTGCGATTCCACGGGGAGGTCGCGGGTCTCGACGACCGACGTCTCGCCGCGCTCGTCGTACACCGCCGCGGTGACGCTGACGTGCGCGCCCTGCACGACGCCGTACACGCCGATGGGCGCGATACAGCCGCCGTTCAGGCCCGCGAGCACGCTCCGCTCCGCGGTCGTCTCCACGCGCGTCCGGGCGTGGTCGAGGACGCCGTGGATGGCCTCGCCGACGTCGTCGTCGCGCGAGGTCACCGCGAGCGCGCCCTGGCCCGCGGCGGGGACGAACTCGCGGATGGGGAGGCGCTCGGTCTCGACGTGATGCGCGAGCCCGATACGCTCCAGGCCCGCCTCGGCGAGGACGATGGCGTCGAGCTCGTGGTCGGGGTCGCGCTCGGTCGCGCGCCGCTGCACCTCGCTCAGCGAGTCGAACCACTCCTCGACGCTGCGCTCGTACGTGTAGTCCTCGGGGTCGACGTCGACGTCCTCCGCGTCGATACCGTCGATGTCGCCGCCGGCGTCGCCGCGCTTCTCCGCCTCGACCGCGCTCCGGCGCTCGTGCTCGGTCTGGAGGTGCGTCGCGAGGAGCTTCTCGACGCGCGTGTCGACGTTCCCGCGGAGCGGGACGACGTCGAGGTCCGGACGCGTCGACAGGAGCTGGGCCTTCCGCCGGAGCGAACTCGTTCCGACCGTCGCGCCCTCCGGGAGGTCCTCGAAGCTCGTGCCGTCGGGCGTGACGAGCACGTCCCCGGGCTGAGCGCGCTCGGGGATGCCCGCGACGACGAGGTCGTCCGGGCTGTCCGTCGGCATGTCCTTCATCGAGTGCACGGCCGCGTCCACGTCGCCCGACAGCACTTGCTCGTCGAGCGACCGGACGAACGCACCGGTCTTCCCGAGGTCCTGGATGAGCTCGTCGCGAACGCGGTCGCCCGCCGTCGACACCTCCACGAGCTCGACCTCGTACCGGCGGTCCTCCAAGGCCTCCGCCACCGTCGCCGCCTGCCGGCGCGCGAGGTCCGAGCCACGCGTCGCCAGCCGTATCGTCCCCTTGCTTCGCATATACAGAGTCGTCGGCGACGCGCGGGGAAAAGTACGTCCGTTTGCCCGCGGCCACGAGTCACGCTCCCAACCAGACCGCGGATGCGGCCGGCGCACGACCGGTTCGGGGCGCGAGTCGATTCAGGCGTCCGCGGCGACGAACGCCGCCGTCGCCACCACGTACCCGGACGCGATACCCGCGAACGCGGAGATGGCGAGCGCCGGCGCGTACTCCGCGCCACCCCACGCGAACGCGACGCCGACGAGCGCGAACAGCGGCGGCGGCACGTCGTCCAATACCTCGGCCGCCTCCGGGATTCGCTCCGCCACGATAGCGCCGATGAGGCCCACCCCGGCACCGAGCCCGACCGCGAGCGGCCGCCAGAGCCCCCCGAAGTACGCCATCCCCACCATCACGACAGCGACCAGTCCGACCACCACGAGCCGATTCGCCACGAGCGCGCGAACGTTCACACCCCCAGCCAGCACGCGAACGGTCATTCGCGTTCCGGTCCACTCCGCACCACCGGAACCGAGACGAACCGAACCGAGACGAACCGAGACGAAGCAGCGACGGAACGAATCGAGTCCGCGCCAACCGGCTGGCGCGCGCTGGCGTCGCGACGCGAACGGCGGTGAGCGTCGCGACGACGTCACCGTGCGAGGGATGCCGACCGAACGAAGTGAGGGAGAAATCGGTTGGGGAGGGCGAGGCGCAGTGCGGTGCGGTGCAGTGCGGTGCAGTACAGTTGCCACGTGGTCGGACGACGAACCCGACCGACGCCGAAGGGTACAGCAGAGACCGGTACCGAGGTTTACAGCAGACGTAAACCCCACCCGCCCCGCACGCACCGCTCACGACGACGTCGTCGCTCCCGAACATTCACGTACGAAACCGCGGCCACGACCACCGTCACCTGACCACTGCCCGCGAGCGACCGAGACGGTAGCGCCCCGCACCGCCGCGACCCCCAAAACCGACCGCGGGGCCTGCACGCCCCCACAACAGCGACCGCCAACCCCCCGACGGCGACCGCCAACGCACCCGACAGCGACCGACAGGTCGCCCTACAGCGCCTCCCGGTACGCGTCCAAGGTCTCCTCGATGTCGTCCTCGGTGTGCGCGTACGACACGAACTGGGACTCGTACTGGTTCGCGGTGAGGAACACGCCCTGCTCTTTCATCTGCTGCCAGAACACGCGCTCCCAGCGCTCCGTATCACACGCAGCGACGTCCGCGCCCGTCTTCGGACACAGCTCGTAGCGCGGGCAGTCCTCGCGCTGCGTACAGCCCGCGTCGCAGTGCCCCTCGAACTCGTCGGGCGCATCACGCGTGAACAGGACCTTGAACATCGAGTCCGTCCCCACCACCGTGTACTCCGGCGCTTGCTCGCGACAGATCTCCGTGAGGCCCTCGCGGAGCTGCTCGCCGAGCGCGTTCACGTGCTCGTACACGTCGTGCTCCGCCGCGTACTGCAAGTAGGCGTGCCCCGCCGCCATCGTCACCGGATGCCCGCTGAACGTCCCCGACTGGAACACCGGACCGCTCGGCGAGAACTGCTCGATGATTTCGGCTCGCCCGCCGATGGCGCCAACGGGGAACCCGCCGCCGATGATCTTCCCGAACGTCGTCACGTCCGGCGTCACCCCGAACTTCCCCTGCGCGCACTGCAAGCCGCCGACGCGGAACCCCGTGATGACCTCGTCGAAGACGAGGAGCGACCCGAAGTCGTCACAGAGGTCCCGCAAGGTCTCGTGATACCCATCCACCGGCATCACGATGCCCTTGTTCCCCAGGATCGGTTCGGTGAGCACCGCCGCGATGTCGTCGCCGTGCTCCTGGAACACCTCGATGATCGCTTCGGTGTCGTTGAACGGCACCGGAATCGTGTGCTGGGCGAACTCCTGGGGAATCCCGCGCGTCGACGGGTGCACGTGGTCGCCCTCGCCCTCGACGAGCGTCGACTCCTGCGCGCCGTGATACCCGCCCTGCATCACCACGATCTTGTCCCGGCCCGTGTACCCCCTGGCGAGTCGGACCGCCGACACCGTCGCCTCCGTGCCGGAGTTCACGAACCGCAGCATCTCCACGCTCGGGACGTGGCGCGCCACGAACTCCGCGTGCTCCACCTCGATCTCCGTCGGCGCGCCGTACATCGGGCCCTGACTCGAGTGCTTCTGGACCGCCGCCTGCACCTCCTCGGGCGGCGAATGCCCGTACAGGAGCGGCCCGTAGCCGTTCACGTAATCGAGATAGCGGTTCCCGTCCGCGTCCACGACGTGCCCGCCGTCGCCCTTCTGCACGAAGAACGGGTACGGCATCGTCGCGCGCACCGAGGAGTTCACGCCGCCCGCGAGCACCGAGAGCGCGCGGTCGTACAGCCGCCGCGACTCGTCACTGGTCATACCCCGCGGTTCGGACGCACCCCACAAGTGCGTGTCGAGATTTCCGGCACCCCGGGACCCACCCGCGTCCGCGCTCGCGACCACCGCCAGCGACGCGGACCGCCCGGCGGCGTCCATGGTCGCCCCCGGACCGAAGCGCGCGGCGGGAATCGCTAGCCGGCACCGTGCCCGCCAGAATCGTGTTGAGCGTTCCCACCACGCAAACGCTATTGCGGACAGTCCCATCGGTCGAATCGTGACCCGTCACGAGAACGCGCTCGGGTTCCTCGCACTCGCCGCGCTCTGGGGCGCGAGCTACCCCGCCATCACCGCCGCGAAGGCCGGCGTCGACCCGCTCCTGATGGCCGCGCTCCGGTTCGACGCCATCGGCGTCGTCGTCCTCGCGTACGCCGTCGCCCGCGGTCAGCGCATCCGGCCGACCGCCGCGGACGCGCGAGCGGTCCTCGTCGGCGGCATCGGCATCGTCGCCGTCCACAACGGCCTCCTGTTCCTCGGCCAGGCCAGAGTCTCGGGCGCCGTCGGCGCGGTCGTCCTCGCCACCGTCCCCATCTGGAGCGTCGCGTTCGCCGTCGCGTTCCTCGACACCGCCCGCCCCACGCCGGCGCGCGTCCTCGGCATCCTGCTCGGCGCCGTCGGCGTCGCCGTCCTCGCCGTCCCCGCACCCGGCGCCGTCGACTCGCCCGACCCCGTCGGCGTCGCCCTCCTGACCGCTTCAGCGATCGTGTTCGCGCTCGCCGCCGTCGGCCTCCGCCGCGAGACCCCGCGCCTCGGCGTCGCCGCCCGCCAAGGCTGGATGATGCTGCTCGGTGGACCGGTTCTCCACGCCGCCAGCCTCCTCGCCGGCGAAACGCAAGCGATAGTCGTGACGACCGAAGCGGCGGTCGCGTTCGCGTACCTCGTCCTCGCCGCCGGCGTCGTCGGCTACCTCCTGTACTTCGAGCTCCTCGACCGCCTCGGCCCCGTCGAGATCAACCTCGTCGGCTACGTCGCCCCCGTCTTCGCCGCGCTCGTCGGCTGGCTCCTCCTCGACGACGCCATCTCCGTCCAGACCATCGTCGGCTTCACCGTCATCGTCGTCGGGTTCGCACTCGTCAAACGCGCCGCCATCCGCAACGCGCTCGCCGACGACCCGCCGCCCACGACCGGCGATTGAACGCCGAGCCGGGACGAGCGGCCCTCGGCCCCGTCGCGACCATGCCCCAGAATAATGACAACTTATTTATTACTGTTGGCAGTGATGATGACTGCCAGATGACGACATACACCTGTAGCTATTGCAACCAGTCCGTGGACGAGTACAGCAAACCGAGCACGTGCCCGAACTGCGAGAAGTCGGGAACGATGAGTGAAGACGAAGGCGGCTTGATCGGCTGACGGTAGCCCAGAGAGCGGCCCGTTCTCCCCACCACCCAGTACCGTGGCAGGACGTTCGGTCGAGACCCCCGTCCGGGCGTTCTGGACACGACCCGGCTCTTGGCGGGGATACCCGTCAGAGAGGTCGGCGGACGCAGTCTGGCCTCGAACAGTGCTATCGCCTCCGTCCGGCTTCCCCACCGAGAGCAACGGTGGCACGACGCGGCGCGATACGCTTCTACGAGTTTCGACAGCGCTCCTCGAAGAGGCGACTGGGAGCGGTGTGCTCGTGGACGCCGTCCCCGCGAGCGGTCAGTTCGACGCGGTCTCGATGGCGTCGGCGAGGTCCGCGACGATGTCCGCCGGGTCCTCGATGCCGACGCTGAGGCGGACGAGGTCGCCGGTGACGCCGGCTTCCTCCTGTTCCTCCTCGGTGAGCTGCTGGTGCGTCGTCGAGGCGGGGTGGATGATGAGGGTCTTCGCGTCCCCGACGTTCGCGAGGAGGCTCGCGAGCTCGGTGTTCTCGACGGTCGCCTGGGCGGCGTCGTAGCCGCCTTCGAGCCCGAACGTGATCATGCCGCCGTAACCGCCGTCGAGGTACTTCTTCGCGTTCTCGTGGGTCGGATGGCTCTCGAGGCCGGGGTAGTTCACCCACGCGACGTCCTCGTGGTCGTCGAGGTACTCGGCGACCTTCATCGCGTTCTCGCAGTGGCGGTCGACGCGCAGCGGGAGGGTCTCGAGGCCCTGAAGGGTCTGCCAGGCGTCGAAGGGACTCTGTTGGTTGCCGAGGTCGCGGAGGCCGCGCGCGATGGCAGCGTACGTGAACGCCGCGTCGCCGAACGTCTCCGCGAAGTTCACGCCGTGGTACGCGGGGTTCTCCCCGCCGATCTCGGGGAACTTCTCGGCGTGCTCGCCCCAGTCGAACGTCCCGCCGTCGACCACGACCCCGCCGACGGTCGTGCCCGACCCGTGGATCCACTTCGTCGTCGACTGCCAGACGAGGTCCGCGCCGTGCTCGATGGGGTTGCAGAGGTGCGGCGTCGCGAACGTGTTGTCGACGAACAGCGGGACGTCGTTGTCGTGCGCGATGTCCGCGACGCGCTCGATGTCCGGCGTGTCCAGCGCGGGGTTCCCGATGGTCTCCAGGTGGACGTACGCGGTGTCCTCGTCGATGGCCTCCTCGTAGGCGTCGTAGTCGAGCGCGTCCACGAACCGCGTCGTCACGCCGTTGCGCTCGACGCTATGCGTGAGGTAGGTTGCAGTGCCGCCGTACAGCGACTTCGAGGAGACGACGTTGTCGCCGACGTCCGCGAGCAGGAACGTCACGAGGTTCAGTGCCGCCATCCCGGACGACGTCGCGACCGCACCGACGCCACCTTCGAGCGCCGCGAGGCGCTCCTGGAGCGTCTCAACCGTCGGATTCATCAGCCGCGAGTAGATGTAGCCGGGCTTCTCGAGCGCGAACTGGCTCGCCGCGTCCTCCGCGTCGTCGAAGACGTAACTCGTCGTCTGGTACAGCGGCGGGGCGCGCGACCCCGTCGCCGAATCCGGCTCCTGGCCGGCGTGCAGCGAGTGTGTGGCGAATCCGCGGTCGTCGGCGTCGTCGGTTGACTCGTCCGTCATGGAAGCTACCAGGGCGTCGACGCCCTTAGCCGACCTGAGTGTGGTGACTCTTGCCGGCGTCTACGACCAACTGGCGACAACGATGCGACGAACTCGCAGAAGAGACCCGTGGTGGTATCGACGTCGCCGTCAGACCGCGTCCGGCCCGGTCTTCCCGGTGCGGACCTGGTAGGCGTCCTCGACGGGGAGGACGAAGATCTTCCCGTCGCCCTTCTCGCCGGTCTGCGCGGCCTCGGCGATGGCTTCGACGACGTCCTCGGCGGGCGTGTCCGCGACCACGGTCTCGACCTTCACCTTCTGGTGGAGGTCGACGACGTACTCCTCGCCGCGCCACTGGCTCTTCTTCGCGGGCTGACTGCCGCGCCCGGAGACGTCCGTCACCGTCAACGACGGTGCGCCGGTTTCCGAGAGCGCGCGCTTGACGTCCGTGAGGCGGTCCGGGCGGATGATCGCGACGACCATCTTGATGTCAGTCATCGCGCTCACCTCCGGTCGTCGCGTCCGAAGTGTCCACGGTCGTCTCCGAGGCGTCCGCGCCACCGTCGGTGCGGACGTTCGTGCCGCCGTCGGTCGTCACCGTCGCGCGACCCGATTCGGGACTGGCGTCCCCGACGAACTCGGGGTACGTCGAGATGCCGTGTTCGCCCGCGTCCAGGCCGGCTTCCTCCTCCTCTTCGCTGACGCGAAGGCCGACGGTCGCTTCGAGGACGAGGAACACGCCACCGGTCGCGAGCACCGTCCACGTGCCGATGACGGCGACGCCGACGACCTGCATCACGAGCTGGTCGACGCCGAGGAACGCCCAGCCGTCGCCGAGGATGGCCGTTCCGCTGCTCGATGCACCGAAGAACGGGATCAGGATGGTGCCGACGCCGCCGGCCGCACCGTGGACGGCGAAGACACCGCAGACGTCGTCGATCTTCAGCGAGTCGACGGTCCAGCGGTACGCGGGCAGGACGAGTGCACCGCCGATGGCGCCGATGACGAGGCCGCCCCACCACGTGACGTGCGGGACCGCGCCCGTGACCGCGACGAGACCCGCGAGGAGGCCGTTGGCCATCCAGAGCGGGTCGGGTTTGCCCTGCCAGAACGTCGAGACGAGCATCGCCGCGACCGCGCCGGCGCCCATGCCGAGCGTGGTGACGAGCGCGACGCGACCGAGCGCGGCGCCCATGAACGCGACGGAGCCGTCGTCAGCGACCGAGAGCACGGTCGCCTGCGTGCCGACGTTGAACCCGTACCAGCCGAACGCGAGGATGAGCGTCCCGAGAACCGCGAGCAGCATCGAGTGCCCGGGGATGGGCTGGCTGTTCCCGTTCTCGTCGAAGCGACCCTTGCGCGGGCCGACCATCTTCGCGGCGACGAGGCCGGCGAGGCCGCCGACCATGTGGACGACGGTCGCACCGGCGAAGTCGAGGTAGCCGACGCCGAGCGCACTCCCGATGAACCCGCCCGTGCCGTCGGCGGTCGGGCCGGAGAGCAGGCCGCCCGCCCACGTCAGCCCCTGGACGGTCGGGTAGATGAGGGCGGTGATGGCGACGACGAAGAGGACGTACGCTTTGAAGTCCATGCGTTCGGCGACGGCGCCGGAGACGATCGTCGCGGCGGTCATCGCGAACACGGCGCCGAACACCCAGCTGACCCACGAGCCCGCGGAGCCGACGTACGAGAACGCGCCCATGACGTCGAGCGCGGAGCCCGAGGTGAGTGCGCCGACGACGCCGGCGAGGCCGGCGCCGACGAGGAAGTAGACGAGGACGCCGAGCCCCCAGTCGGTCATGTTCTTCATGAGGACGTTCCCGACGTTCTTCGCGCGGACCTGGCCGGCTTCGAGGAGCGCGAACCCGGGCTGCATGAAGAAGATCAGGAAGGAGACGACGAGTACCCAGACGGTGTTGATGCTGTTCGCGACCGCGCTCGGGTCCATCTGGAGGGCGAGACCGTCGAGCATCAGGTCTCGACCTCCGCGAGCGTCGCGAGCAGGTCGTCGTTCACTGCGCGCGTTGCCGCCGTGTCGGGGTCGGTCGTCGAGTCACCGAACCCGCCACTCGTTCCGGTAGTGGCTGACCGTTCGTCCACGATACTGTTAGATTTACACGCGTTCGTGTTCCGAGTCACGGATAGTCGTCATCATAGCACAGTACATAAGGGTTAGCGTTGTTGAACGTCCACAATAACAGTCTCATTATGGACGTTCGTACGAACTTCAATCGAATCAAGTCTGTTTAAGGACGTAAAGCGTCCAGAAGTCGTGCGTTCGCCAGCGTGGAATTCGACGTTCGTCGAGTCCGCGAGCGCGCCAAGCACCCGCCCACAGCGACACGCGCCACCACGGTACGCAGGGACGAGGACGGAAACCGCAAGACGGCGGCGACCCACTCCGTCGGCAAATCTTGCACGCGCGACCGCCCAGAACCCGTCCGACCAGGCACGACGCTGGACGTCGGCGTCGACGGGGCGACGCCCCGCCGCTACTCCTCCAGCCCGATGTCCGTGACGATGATCGTCACGTCAGCGTCCGTCTCCGCGTCCGGCTCGATGGGGAACCCGACGGCGTACGCGCAATCGCCGTTCTCGATGTTCTGCAGTTGGAACCCGCCACCGAGCGTCTGCAGGGACGCACGACCCGTGCCGTCGTCGACGATGACCTCGGACTGCGTCGCCTTCTCGATCGCGCCGACCACGCGCGGCAGCTCCTCGGTCGTCTCCGACCCCGACCCGCTCTCGTTCCCACTCTCCGTCTCTTCATCCTGCTCGCGCGCCCGCTCCGCCAACGCACCGATCTCGTTCTCGCCAGGGCCACAGCTCCCGAGCACGCCACAGCCAGCCACCGATGCCATGCCCCCCGCGGCCGTCGCGGCCCCGGCCCGCTTGAGTACGTCTCGTCGATTCATGTACACACACCGACACCGATTCGACATAAAGCTACCCACCCTCCCGCCCGAACCCGACGCCGACCCTGGAAACGACGGGTGGCCGACGCCACCCCGGAGCACTGGCTCCGCGTCGTCGATAGAGCCCGGGACGGAGCGGGGACGGAGAAGTGTTGTCCAAAAGTAATAAACCAAGTGGATTCTACATGGATGCCGTGAACCGCGTCGATGAGCTCTCAGTTTCGAGAGTTCGGGAGGGGGAATGGTTCGAAAATTTAGATTGGGGTGACGTTCGTGACGTGGCGGACACGCCCAAGTCGCGGACGCCGAGGAGGGAGTCAGCATGAGTCGGGTCGCGGCGACACTCGTCGCGTTGTTGGTCGTGAGCGCGTCGCTCACGGGAGCAGTCGCCACGAATGCGCAGGGCGAAGCGGGCGAACAACAGCGCAGAGGGGGAACCGAAACGGTCACCGACCCCACCGGCTTCGCCGAAGCACCCGAGTCGCAGTCCGCCAGCAGGGAGACGAACGCCCGCACCTACGGATCGCTATCGCAGGACGCTTCAGTCCTACCGGGAAGCGACCAGGAGTTCGTCAACGGAGGGGTCTACACCGCCATCGTCACCGTCAACGTATCCGAGTCGGGACTCCTGCAGGCGAACAAGGTGACCGACCCGGCGCTCCGCGTCGCCGTCGAGTCGACCGCGGGCACCAACGCGTCCATCGTCGGCGTGTCTTCGGGCGCCACCGACTACGACGTGGTACCGTCCAACGCGAGCGCGGAGTGCCCGAACTCGTGCGTGGTGGAGAGCACCGGCTCGTTCGCCGCCGGTTCGACGCACAGCGTCCTCGTCCGGTTTCGCGTGAGCGCCACGGACTCGCCGGGCTCGGTTACGTTGAGCGCGGACCCGACCCCAGGCGACTCGACGAACGAGGACGACGCGAGCGTCACGTACAACGTCACGCGAGGGGTGAACACCTCCGCGTCGATGGCGCGAACGGCCGAGGCGCGGACGACGCTCGCGAGAGGATACACCGCGACGTACGAGCGATTGCTCTACCAGGCAGATTGGGACGAGCGCTTCGAGCGGAGCATGTCGGAGGCGTTCACGGTCGTCGCCAACGACGCGGCGCAGTCACTCGTCACCGGCTACGCCGACGAGGCGCTGGCGGGCGCGACGACCCTCCAGAACGCGAACAACCTGGAGACGCTCCAGAGCACGCAGACCGCTTACGGGCTGACGCAGGGGTCGTACGGAGACGGCACCGTCGGCAAGATAGCCAAGATAAACCACCGGCTCTACCTGAATCTCCTCCGCCGAATGGACGTCGACGCCATTCAGAACGCGGGGAACGCCTCGTACGCGCTCCGAGAGCTCGCTCGGCTCTCGCGGGCGGAGGCGGCAGCGTGGCGGAACGGGAACCGAGAACGAGTGCGCGAAATCCTCCACAAGAAGCAGGTCGTTCTCGTCGGGTTCTCCAAACACGCGTCCGGGTACGCGTTCCAGCGGAACTTCGAACCGCCGCTGTCAGCGCCCGACAACGCGGCGTTGCTATCGCAGGCACGCAGCCAGCGACAAGCCGCGTCTCAGTCGGCGACGCCAGCCATCTACGACTACTTCGTGGCGCTGGAGGAGTACGCCAAAGCCGAGTACCAGTACATCGAGAACACGGCGCTCCCGATGGCGAGAGAGCCACGTCCTCGCGTTTCCATGAACGTCTCCCGGAGCGCTCTGCACGCGAATCTCTCCGACCTCGGCGTCGGCACGGGGGAGACGGTGACGGTGAACGTCACGGTATCGAACGCCGGTCACGGTGGTGTGACCTCGTCGCAAGCTTACCTCTCGCTCTCGCATTCGAACAGTCTCTCGGTCGTCGACGTCCGACAGGTCCGCGGCGACGTGGACTGGTCGGTCACGAACAGTTCGGTCGATGACACCATCAACTTCAGGGATGGGAGTACGGGCCCCGCCAAGTACCCGCTCGTCGACGTCCGCGAGCAGTACGACCCCGGCGAGACGAACACGTACCAGGTGACGTTCGAGCGCGTCAGCGCGAACGAGACGTGGGCGGCGTACCGGACGGCGTTCCAGCCGGTCGTCCACGACGAAGCCGGCGGGCAGGACACGTACGTGCGCTATCCGACCGCCGAACAGGCATCCGGGACCGACCAGCAGAACTTCGCCGCGTGGAACGTGTCCGCTGAGACGACCAGTGGAGAGAACCGGCCGCCCATCGCCGACTTCGTCGTGTCCGAGCGAACCGTCTCGACCGGTGGGTCCGTGACGTTCGACGCGAGCGCCTCGACCGACGACCGTGGCATCACGTCGTACGCGTGGCGCGTGGACGCGAACGGGAACGGCACGAGAGGCGTGCGTCGCGGCGAGCGAGTCACCGTCACGTTCTCCGGCAGCGGCGCCCGGACGGTATCGCTGACGGTGACCGACGCTGCCGGCGAGCAGTCCTCGACGACGGTCAACGTCACCGTCCTCCGACCGTCGAACGTCACCGCGGCGTTCGACGTGAACCGGACCATGGTACAGCCCGGAAACGTCACCGAGTTGCGTGCCTCCACGGCCGCCGAGACGTACGCCTGGGACCTCGACGGTGACGGGAACTACGACGACGCGAGCGGGAGAGAGACAACGTGGCAACCGTCTTCCGCAGGCGAGTACAGCATTGGGTTGCGCGTAAGCGCCGGCGGCCAGCAGTCGACCGTGACCTACAATTACACCGTCCAGTCCGCCGTAGAGCGCCTCTCCGAACCGACGGTAGTTGTTGACGCGCCTCTGACACTCACCGTCGGAGAGACCGGCGTGTTCGACGCGCGAGACTCGTTCGACCGGGTCGTCGTCGACGGAGCGGTCCGCATCGAGAACATAAGTAGCTACGACTGGGACCTTGACGGCGACGGAACCCCCGAATCGACCGCGGCCGTGGCGAGACCCTCGTTCTCGTCGCTGGGGAAGCACAACGTCACCCTGGTCATCCGCGACGGCGAGGGCAACAGCGCCTCCGTCACGCGAACGGTGGAGGTGACGACCGCCACAAACGGTGACGGAACGCCACAGGCCTGTACGCCCGACGAGACCGTGACGGAATGGAGCGCCGTGCATCGGAACGCCGCGCACACGAGTCGAACGATCGGATGCGGCCCCGTCTCGGACGTCCATGTGGCGTGGAACACGTCGCTATCGGACGTCACCGGGAGTTCGCTACTCGGCCGCAACGACACCCTCTACACCGCGGGGTCCAGGACGGTGTACGCGCTGAACGCGACGAGCGGGACGGTCAGGTGGAACGCGACCGTCGGTGACATCAACACCGGCAACGCTGCCGCGTCGACCCGTGGCGCGCTCGTCCTCGCAGACGACCACCTCGTGGTGCCGCTCTCGAACGGGTCGATGGTGAGCGTCGACCCGCAAACCGGCGAACGCCAGTGGCAGACGCCACTCCCGAACGCGACGACGGACGACAACCTGTACGCGCCGATTGCGACCGAGAAGACCGTCGTCGTGACCGGATACAGGACCGGGAACGTCTACGCGTTGTGGCTCGCGAACGGCTCCCGCAGGTGGAACGCGACCGTCGGCAGCGGCGAGCGAGTCCACGTCAACTCCCCCGCGTACAGCGACGGAACCGTGTACGTCGGGTGGTCCGAGAGCACCAGTGGCACCGTGTCCGCGTTCGACGCCACAACAGGCGAGTCCGAGTGGCAGACCGGCCTGGGGAGCCAGGTCCATGGGGTAACGGTGTACGACGACACGGTATACACGTCGTACTGGACGGGAGGCGTCAAGGCGCTGAACGCGTCCACGGGCGCCAAACAGCAGCGCATCTTCGTTCCGACTGCCGCGTCGCCCGCTGTCGGTCCCGCTGGCGACGCCCTCGTCGGCGTCAGGAACGGTAGAACGTATTCCACGGCCGGACTGGAAGCCTGGTCGCGGTCGTCCGGCGAGGAGAAGTGGTCGTTCGGTCCGACCACGTCGAGCACCGCGCCCGTAGCCGCAAACAATGCGGTCTACTTCGGCTCGAATAACGACGACATCTACGCAGTGAATGCCTCGACCGGGGCCGGTCTCTGGAGACTTTCGTTGGAGGAGAGTTCGAACGGTGTCGATCGCACAAGACCGATTCTCCTCAATGGGACGCTGTACGCGGTTACGAACAGCGGTAACGTCTACGCCGTCGAGGGGAACTCGACGTACGACCCGCCCAGCCCCCAGCTCGGTATCGCGAGCAGTGACGCCACGCCGTTCGCTCGGCAGACGGTGACGCTGAACGTCACCGACACGGGTAACGACAGCCTCCGTCCGCTGTACGATACCTACGAGTGGCGGGTCGCGGGGACCAGACAGCTGGGCCGGTCGGCGACGGCGACGTTCAACGAGACCGGGACGGCGAGGGTGACGCTCGTCGCGACCGCCGCGAACGGCGAGCGGTTCACCGTAACGCGGACCCTCGACGTTCGGTCGTTCGACGGCGAGATTGACGAATCGACGGCCTGGCCGACGTTCGGGGGAGCGCCGGGGCACGCTGGACGGACGACCGAAGACCTCCCGTGGTCGCTCCCACCTGCGTGGAACCGCACGGGTGGCACTGCAGACTCCACGATAGCGACGACCACGACCGCCGTCTACGAACTACGTGGGAGGACACTCTGGAAGTTCTCGAAGAACGGGTCGGTTCGCTGGAAGCACCAGCTTGATGCGACCACGAACATCGACGTCGATAACAGTCCGGCCATCGGCCCCGACGGCAACGTCTACGTCTCGCTGTGGGGGTCGTTGATATCACTGGCGCCGAACGGTAGCGTCCGATGGCGGATTGGAGACGAGAGTTACGGAACGAACTGTGGCGGTACGTGCATAGACAGGTTGAGTGACCCGGTCGTAACCGAAGACGGCGTGTTCGTGACCGGCGAGCGTGATGGGTTTGGCGGCCGTCGCCTGTTCAATATCTCCCGTTCGACTGCCGAACTGCGATGGGAGACGCAGGTATCTGATACCGTCGGTCCGGAGCTTCCACCGACTGTCGGCGACGATGGACAGATCTACGTCGCAGTTCCCGGCTCCGGCCTGACGGCGTACTCGTCGGAGGGGAGCGAACGCTGGCATACCGACGTCGACGGGAACGCGACCACGTTCCCGGTCCTCACGCCGAACGGGACGGTACTGCTCAACACCGAGACCTCGCTGATCGCTGTCCGAGATTCGAACGGGTCGGTCGCGTGGACCGTCGAGTCGAGGAGCCGCGTGGCCCCTGCCGTCGACCGAGACGGGACGGTCTACGCGCCCGCCCCGAA
This sequence comes from Halorubellus litoreus, assembly GCF_037081675.1. GTDB lineage: Archaea > Halobacteriota > Halobacteria > Halobacteriales > Natrialbaceae > Halorubellus > Halorubellus litoreus. The sequence continues at coordinate 1,157,895 of NZ_JAZAQL010000001.1, forward strand.
GATAAGCGTCGGGAGCTACCGGCTCCGGTACTTGCATCCGAACGGGACGCAGTTCGACGAGGTGTCGTGGCAACCGCGAGATATCATTAACGCACGAAGCTACGGATCCGAATCGCAACCTGTACTCGGCCCTAGCGGGCACGTACTCGTGCTCGTCGGCGACCGCGAGGACGACTACTACGAGAACCGACTGCACGTCGTGACGAAGTCGGGGCAGAAGGTCGACGGCCGCGCCGTCGGGCTGGCGAACGCGGTCGCACCGCTTGCACCGGGATACGTAGCCCTCGTCGGGGAGAGTGGCATGCAGACGTACGGCGACGGCGCAGGGACGAGCGAGCCACTGAATGCGTCGCTCTCGTACGAGCCAGTGGTGCCCAAGCCCGACGACCCGTTGACGCTCTCCGCCGCGGGCAGCAACGGAACGGGGACGCTCACGTACACATGGTACCAGAACGGGACGGAACTGCGCTGTAGCGGCCCGGAATGCACGGTCGACGACCAGTTCTACTCGGTGTATCCGACCGAGGTCACCGTCGAGGTGAAACAGGCAGATGGACGCGTGGACACGGCGAGCGTCGTGGTGAGGGCGTCGTCGATCGGCTTCGACACGTCCGTCGACGGACAGACCGTTCCGGACGACGCGGGCGTCGAACTGCTCACGAACGACACCGTCGCGGTCTCGCTACACGAGGAGACGCTCTCGCACGAAGTCGTGGACGTCCAGTGGCACGTCGACGGCGCGCTCTCCGCGTCTCCCAACGGGGAGACGATTACCGTGTCACCGACCGCCGCCGGTGCCGGCGCGGTCAACGCCACCGTCACGCTCCGTGGTCCGAACGGTGAGACGGCGACGCGGAACGCCTCGCTCGCGGTCGACACGTACCGGTTCCACGGGTCGTCGATGGGGAACTACACGTTCCAGTTCCAGAATACGCCGTCTGGACGCTGGCGAGTCGAGGTCGCGAAACTCCAGGAGCGACTCCCGACCCTCTACCGACGGGTCGCTCAGCGCACGGACGGACTCCCCTCGACGGTCGACGTGACGTTCACGACCTCGGGAGGGATCGACTCGAAGTGCGGAACGGCCCCGTTTGCGTGCGCGAGTAATCCGAACGACGTCTACCTGCCGTACACGCTCTCGCGGGTTCGGTTCGAGGGACGAACTCAGACCGTTCGCCACGAACTCACGCACCTCGCGCAGTTCGAGGTGGACGCGCAGACGAACGGCGAGTGGGAGTTCTTCGCCGAAGGACACGCCGTCTACGAGGAGTCCCCGCTGTTCTGGACGCGGACGGTGGAGAAACCGTCGAAAGCCAGCCTCTTCGAGATGCAGGTGACGGAGACTGAGTACGACGAGGCGGGGAGCTTCGTCGCGGCGTTCGCGGCGACGTACGGTCGCCAGAAGACGCTTGAGATGCTCCGGCGGTCGAGCGACCAGGGGTTCCAGAGTGCGTTCCAGGCTGTAACGGGCGATTCGTTCGATGCGTTCTATCGGACGTGGAAGCCCGCACAGGAAGACGCCGGACCGAACGCCATCCGGTTAGGCGGCGGTGGGAACATCTTCTACAAGCCGATGTTCGAGTACCACGACGGGCGGCTTCGGGTGGTGACGCCCATCGGCTACGACCTCCCCGACCGAATCACGGTGTCCTGGGACACGGACGGCGACGGGACGTTCGAACAGCGCGGACGCACCGTCCAGTGGTCCGCACCCGGCGACGACGTGCAGGCGGTGACCGTGCGGTACGAGACGAGCGCCGGGTCGCTGACGCAGACGCAGCGATTCGGTCCGGGCAGCAGCACCGGTGGCGGCGACGACGGCGGCGACGACGGCGGCGACGACGGCGGCGGTGGCGGCGGTGGCGGCGGTGGCGGCGGTGGCGACGACAACCGCGTCCGCATCGAGTCCGTGACCGTGAGTCCGCAGGACATCGACGTCGGCGATACCGTGACCGTCGAGGTCACGTTCTACAACGAGTACTCGACGGCCAAGACCGTCTCACCGACGCTCTCGGTCGGGTCCGAGGTGATAGACGAACGTGCGGTTTCGGTCGGCGCCAACAGCGAGCGAACCATCACGTTCGAGCACACGTTCGAGGAACCGGGAATGTACTCGGTCCAGGTGGACGGTCGGAGAGGTGGGTTCGTCTCCGTCGCCGAGCGTGACGATGACGCGACGACAGCCCGGTCAACGACGGACTCGACGACCACGTTGCCGACGACGACGGACTCGACGACCACGGTCGGGACGGACGAGACGCGGGCGTCCGCGACGAACCGTTCGACCGATAGGAGGGCGACGAGCGACACCGCGGTCGGCACGACGAGGAACGATAGTGCCGGCAGTCCTGGATTCGGCGTGTTCGTCGCAATCGTCGCGTTGCTGAGCGCGGCGACAGCGGTTCGGCGACGACGGTCGTAGACCGGCGGCGTCTGCGACCGCGAACCGACTCGGGGTCCGGTCCGGGACGGCCGATCAGTCCTCGCTCTCGGCGAGCAGTTCCGCGAAGTACGTCACGACGAGGTCCGCGCCGGCGCGCTTGATGGAGAGCACGGACTCCCTCGCCGTCGCCTCGAGGTCGAGCCAGCCCTTCTCGGCGGCGGCGTGCAGCATCGCGTACTCGCCGGAGACGTTGTACGCCGCCACCGGCCGGTCGAACTCGCGGCGGACGTCCGCGACGATGTCGAGGTAGGGGAGCGCGGGCTTGACCATGAGAACGTCCGCGCCTTCCTCGACGTCCAGACGGACCTCGCGACCCGCCTCCCGTCGGTTCGCGGGGTCCATCTGGTAGTGTCGGCGGTCGCCGAACGCGGGCGCGCCGTCCGCCGCATCCCTGAACGGGCCGTAGAACGCCGACTCGTACTTCGCCGCGTACGAGAGGATGGGGACGTCCGCGTGCCCGGCGTCGTCGAGCGCGCCACGGATCGCGTCGACCATCCCGTCCATCATCCCCGACGGCGCCACCATGTCCGCACCCGCTTTGGCGTGACTCACCGCGACGCTCCCGAGCAACGGCAGCGTCTCGTCGTTCTCGACCGTGAGTTCCGCGGCCTCGTGCGCGTGCGGCTCCAGCACCCCGCAGTGCCCGTGCTCGGTGTACTCGCAGAGACACACGTCCGTGATGACGTACGCGTCCGTCGCCTCGGTCACTCGACGCGTCGCCTCCTGGACGACACCGTCTTCCGCCCACGCCCGCGACCCCCGCTCGTTCTTCGACTCGGGGATGCCGAACAGCATCACCGCCTCCACGCCCGTCTCCAGAACCTCCTCGACGCGCGCCACCGCCTCCTCGACCGGCACGCGCTCGTGGCCCGGCATCGACTCGATGGGCACTCGCTCGTCGGTCGTCGCGTCCACGAACACGGGCGCGACGAGGTCCGTCGCCCTGACCTCGGTCTCGCTCACCAGCTCGCGCACGCCGTCCTTCCGGAGGCGACGCGGACGCTCGATTCGCTCCATACCGGTCACTCCGAGCGCGCCTGAGGTAAGCGTAGCGCTCTCGACGACGACCGCCAGCGACATCCCGGCGGCGACACTCCGCCAGCGACACGCGGCCCGGTCGCCGGTCGCGTCGCGGGCCGCGTGACAAAACGCATTTACCTGCAGACTCGTGACTCTAGGTCGAATGACGACCGACGTCGCCGACGGCACGCAGCCCAAAGAGAACGGCCTGCGATGGCTGCTCGCGGAGTACGGGCCCCTCGCCGTCGCGGTCGGGTTCTGCCTCCTCGCCGTCGCCGGCATCGCGCTGTTCCTCGTCGGCGACGAATCGCTCGCGCGAGCGTTCCTCGACCAGTACGGGATGCTCGCGCTGTTCGCCATCCTCATCCTCGAAGGCGCGATGCTGCTGTACTTCGCGCCGAGCGAGGCGCTCGTCCCGGCGAGCATCCAGTTACTCGCTGCGAGCACGCAGGACGTCGAGACCATCGCTGTCCTCGTCCTCGTCGCCGCCGCGGGCGCGACCATCGGCCAGTACGCGCTGTTCACGCTCGCGAAACGCACCGGCCGCGACTGGCTCTTGGAGCGGACGTGGTTCCGCGTGAGCGAATCCAGGCTCGAGCGCTTCGAAGGCTGGTTCGACCGCTGGGGGCGCGCCGCCGTCCCCGTCTCGAACGCGCTCCTGTTCACGCGCGGGATGCTCACCGTCCCCGCCGGGTTCGCGGAGATGAACGACCTCGAGTTCCTCGCGCTCTCCGCGGTCGGGAGCGTCCTGTTCCAGACGTGGCTCGCGCTCGCGTGGCTCGGCGTCCTCGAACTCGGCGTCTTCTGACGCGCCACGTCACGCGCTCGCACACACCCACAAGGGCTTTTCCGGCACCATCGAATCGTCGCGTATGCCCGGTGCACGCTTCCTGGAGACGGAGCGACTGACGTTGCGGACGATAGAGGAGGAGGACGTGGACTTCGTCCACGAGCACAAGAACCCGCCCGAGGTCCATCGGTCGTACATCTGGCCGTACCCGGAGAACCGCGGCGACGTCGAGGAGTACCTGTTCGAGGGCGACGACGGCACGAGCCTCCTCGTCTGCCGCGAGGGCGACGACGGCGAGCCCGAGCCCGTGGGAGAGGTCGGGATGCACGTCGACGACCGCACGCGCGAGGCCGAGATCGGCGTGTGGGTCGCCGAGCCGTACTGGGGCGAGGGCTATGGAACCGAGGCGTGCGAGCGGTTCGTCGACTACGCGTTCGCCGAACGGAACGTCCACCGGATGATGGCGAAACACATCGAGGACAACGGCGGCTCGAAGCGCATCTGGGAGAAGCTCGGGTTCGAGCACGAGGGCGTGCACCGCGAGAGCGAGTTCATGGACGGCGCGTACCGCGACATGCACGTCTACGGCGTGCTCGCCGAGGAGTGGCGCGAGCGCGACGAGTGAATCCCTGCGACAGTCCCTCATGCCCCCACAACGCCTTTTGAGGCGCTCGCGGAATCGGGTCGTATGCCTGGTGCTGTCTTCCTGCGCGGCGACCGCGTCTCCCTCCACACGATCGAGGAAGGAGACCTCGACCTCCTGAACGAGAACGTCAACGACCCGCGGGTCCGACGGCCGTTGACGTCGGCGACGCCGACGACGATGCGGTCGACCGAGGAGTTCTACGAGGACGTCGTCAGCGACGACGACTCCGTGAACCTCCTCGTCTGCGTCGAGGGCAACGACGGCAATCCGGAGGCGGTCGGCGACATCGCGCTGTTCAAGATCCACGAGCGGACGCGCTGGGGCGAGCTCGCGATCTCCATCCACCCCGACCACTGGGGCGAGGGGTACGGGACCGCGGCGAGCCGGCTGCTCGTGGAGTACGCGTTCGACGAGCGGAACCTCCACCGAGTGCAGGCGCGCGTGATGGCGACGAACGACGCCTCGCGGCGGGTCTGGGAGAAACTCGGGTTCGAGCAGGAGGGGCGGATTCGCGAGAACCAGTTCGTCGACGGCGAGTACGTCGACACGCTCTACTTCGGCCTCCTGGAGTCCGACTGGCGCGCTCGCGAGCACTGAAACCGAACCGTCGCGGGCGGTGAAGTTCTCGGTGAGGAGTCATCAGGAACGTGGCCACCAAGTGTCACGGTAAGTATATCTCTCCGGTCGGCGTATCAGTGGTATGGTCGACAAATTCACACTCCTGGAACTGCACCTCGACGACGCCCGATTCAGCAACGCCGTCGGCAGCACGCCCGAGGAGGCCGCGGACCTGCTCGACGAGATGGACGACGAGATCGACGCCGAGATGGATGACGTCGAGACCGAGGACGTGGAGGAGTCGGGCCGTTCGATGGGTTCGACGCTCCGACGTGCGGCGTTCCTCGTGGTGCTCGCGGTCGGCATCCGGACCATCGCGCGCCGCCTGCTCTCCGACGACATCGAGGACATCGAGGACGTCGTCGGCGAGGACGCGGACTCGGACTCCGTCGCGGTCGACCTCGACGAGCACGTCGAGGCCTGAACCACGCGATAAACATACGATATCGTATATTTTCGAGTTTTCTGTCCACACCTAGTGTCGTCTTTGTAGCCGTTACGTCCGGTTCGATACCGTATACAGACCATACGGCACCCATTTTATTTCTTACACATCTGCCGTCTTTAATACGTCACATGCGGTATTAGGTAACGAGTCACATTATGGCAACCGAAGACATCAATACCGACACGTCCACCACCGAGCACAGCACAGAGACCATCCAGGAACGCTCCAGCACCGGCCTCGACTCGAACGTCGCCGGCGCACTCGCCTACCTCTTCGGCGCCCTCACCGGCATCATCTTCTACTTCCTCGAACCCGAGGACGAGTTCGTCCGGTTCCACGCCGCACAGAGCATCGTCCTCAGCGTCACGCTCTTCGCCGTCAGCATCGGGACCACGTTCGTCTCCATCCTCGTGAGTATCATATCGAGTGCAAGCATCGAAGCGAGCTTCGCCGGCGCGCTCGTGTCACTCGTGTTCTTCCTCGCGTGGCTCGTCATCGGGCTCGGCGCGTTCGCCCTCTGGCTCTTCCTCATGCTCCGGGCCTACCAGGGCAAGAAGACGCGCATCCCCGTCGTCGCCGGGCTCGCCGACCGCATCGCCTGAATCGACCACCCGCCACGACCGCCGCGACCCCCCGCTCTCCGAACGCAGCGCTCTCCTTTCGACGAACTCCCACTCGAGAAGCGACCGCACCGTCAGCAAGACCGCGACAGCGACCGCAGCCGAAACGGAACCGCGACAGCGACCGTGACCGCCCGATATCGCGGTAGCGAGGCCGCCACCGGAACGTGATCGACGGCCGTCAGACCTCGATCTGGTCCTCGGCGCCGATGGCCTCGACGATGAGTTCCGCGACGTCGACGACCTCGATGTCGTCCTCGAACCCGCCGGTCTTCCGGCCGTCCTCGTACATCGTCATGCACATCGGGCACGCGACGACGAACTTCTCGACCGCCGACCCGGCCTCGGTGTCCTCCAGCGCCTCGCGGAGGCGTTCCTCGCTCGGTTTCGTCTCCTCCTCGACCTCCATCCAGAGGCCACCGCCACCGCCACCGCAACAGAACGAATCCGCGCGATTACGGGGCATCTCGTGGAGCTCGCAGCCCGTCGCCTGCACGAGCTCGCGGGGCGCCTCGTACTCGTCGTTGTACCGCCCGAGGTGACACGGGTCGTGGTACGTGACCGTGTAATCGAGTTCGGTCCCGCGGAGCCCGAGCGCGTTCCGCTCGACGAGCTCCTCGACGACCTGCGTCCAGTGCTTGACGTCGATCTCTCCATCGGCGTTCCACTGGCCCTCGAACTCGAAGGGCATCATCGGGTCGTCCGCGAACTCGTCGAAGTCGACCTCCGGGTACTCGTTCTTGAACGTGTTGTAACTGTGGGGGTCCGTGCAGACGAGCTTCTCGAACTCGCAGTCCTCGAAGGACTCCACGTGATGCCCGGCGAGTTCGACGTAGAGGAACTCCTCGCCGACCCTGCGGATGTCGTTCCCGTCGTACTTCTCGTCGTCGAACAGGATACCGAAGGAGACGTCGGCCTCCTGGAGGATGGTCGCGAGCGACCGCGCGACCTTCTTGTTCCGGTCGTCGTAGCTCGGGTAGTCGCCGACGTACCAGAGGTACTCGACCTCCTCCTCGCGCGCGTCCGTGACGTCGAAGTCGAGGGGGTCCGCCCAGTCCGCGCGCTTGCGTTGCGGGTCGCCGAACGTGTTCCCCTTCTGCATGAGGTTCTGGAAGACGTCCTGGAGGTTCGAGTCGATCTCACCGGCGTCGGTGAGTTCGCGGTTCATCCGCGTGAACGACTTCAGGTGCTCGATCTCGACCGGGCAGGCGTCCATGCACGCCATACAGGACATGCAGGACTCCATGGTCTCCGCCTGGATGACCGACGACCCGCCGTCCGCGACGATCGCCTTCTCGTCGCCGCCGGCGTCGAGGTTCTCCCGGTACTGCTTCAGGTCGAGGATGACGTCGCGCGGGTCGAGGTTCCGGCCGCTCGCCTTGGCCGGACACACCGACGAGCAGCGCCCGCACTTCGTGCACGCGTCCTGGTCGAGTATCTCCTTCCAGCTGAAGGAGTCGATGCTCTCCGCGCCCGTGTCCGCGTCGAGGTCCGCCGGGACGCCCGGGAGGCGCTTCCCGGCCTTCTCGTCGCGCGTGACGACGTTCGCGAAGCTCGAGATCATGTGGAACGGCTTCGCGTACGGAATCGCGGCGATGAACACGAGCGCGACGATGGCGTGCGTCCACCACGTGAGCGGGTAGACGGCGGTCGCCATCGACTCGGTCATCCCCGCGGCACTGAACACGTCGGCGACGAACCACCCGACGAAGCTCACGGTCTCGAACTCGGGGCGGCCGGTGCCGAGGATGCGAACGCCCTCGGTGACGTACCCGCCGACGCCGAGGTAGAACAGCGTCCACACGAAGAGGTCGTCCTCGGTGCTGGTGTGTTTGCCCCAGAGGCGGCCGTTCCGTTCGACGTACCGCCGGTAGATCGCCATGCCGACGCCGACGACGAACAGGAGCCCCATCGCGTCCATCACGAACGAGTACGCGACGTAGAAGTCGCCGACGAAGAACGACTGCTTGTCCCCGAGGACGAACTGCGTGAACTTCTGGTAGCCGTCCATGTCGACGGCGAGGATGCCCGTCCCGATGGTGAGCGTGAGGAACCCCCAGAGGATGAACGTGTGCATCACGCCGGCGTAGAGGTCCCTGTCGAACTGTTTCTCGTTCGAGGCGACGATCTTCGTCGCCTCGAGGACGCGACGGCCGAGGTCGTTGGTGCGCTCGAACCAGTCCTCGTCGCCCTGCGCGTAGCGCGCGAACCGGTCGTAGACTCCCCAGAGGAAGACGACGATGGCGACGGCGGCGAGGTAGTAGAACACGACCTCCCCGACGTGACTGATCTGCCAGAACGTCGGGCGGGTCGTCTCTTGGGCGAGCGGTACCAGCGGAACTGTCATAGTCTATCACCCGGACGAGTCGGGCTTAAATCTTGCCACACTCGGTCGGTTGCCCGCTCCCCTCTTGCGAGAATCCTCCCGGAGTTGAGCGTTTCCGGGTTCGGGCGGGCTGCCTTCGTGCGATTCACGACCGAGTCGACGCCCGCTCGCGACCGCGATACGCATCCGAGTAGTCCACCAGTTCCGCGTCGCGCACGACCACCCGTCGTAGCCTGCGGTTGCTCGGCGAGTCGGCGCGTAGAGGAAGGCTACCGGGGTCGAAAGGTGTGGTACGTTTATGTACCGTGAGGGGTTGAGTGTCTCCGTGATGGACCGCAAGACCGAGGAACTGCGTGACATCTTCATGGACGTCGCCGGTGACGACACCGTCACCGAGTCCCAGGAGGAGTCCCGTGGCTCCCTCACAGACCGCCCAGACGTCGACGCCGCCCTCCACGACATCGTCGAGACGCTCCGGGACCGCTACGGGTTCGGGACCGACCTCGACGACGACGAACTCGTCGAGCTCGTCCAGCTCGTCTACGACGACGTGGACGACGACGCCATCGCGAGCGAGCTCGACGCCGACGTCGACGCGTTCGAGGTGTTCGTCGCCCGCACCGACTGTCACCTCGTCGACGACAGCGACCTCCCCGCCGAAGCCGACCTCGACGACGACAGCGACCCTCTCACCGTCCTCCGCGAGGCGCGCGAGGACGACCTGGACGCCGTCGCGGACGCGTTCGACGTCGACGAACGCACCGCCCGGAAGTACGTGCTCGCGCTCGACGCCAGGGAGCGTTCGCGCGCCGCGAACGACCGGTACCGGGACGCGTTCGACGACGTCCTCACGGACGCAGCGCTCTCGACGAACCTCGACGACGCCCGCGAGGACGGCCTCGACGAGGCGACCGAGGGGATGGAGGTCGACGTCGACTTCTAGCCCGCGACGCGCCGCCAGCCACCACGACGCCGCCCGCATCGACGACCACGCCCCGCGGTTTTTGTACGAGACCGCGCGAACGTCGGCGTGCTCGCGTTCAGCGACCTCCGGACAGCCGCGTACTGCCCGCGCCAGCTCTGGTACGCTCGCCAGCGCGACGACCGGTCACCGCCGGAGCGCGTCGACGCGGTCCGCGACCTCGCGACCCGGTACGACGACGCGCTCGCGGACCCCGAAGCGGTCGACGTCAGCCTGCTGGACGTCCCCGTCGAGACGTGGCGCGAGCGCGTCCGGGGCGTCCGCGAGCGCGAACCGCGGTTCCCGGACCTCTGCGACCCCGCAGGGACCGACGTCTTCCTCTCGGGCCGCGAGTGCCACGGCGTCGCGTCGAAGGTGCTCCCGGACCCGCCGCTACCCGCGCTGGTCTCACCCGGGAAGCCGCCCGAGCAGGGCGTCTGGGAGCCCCACGCGGTGTGGGCGGTCGCGGCGGCGAAGGCGCTCGCGTGGGAGCGCCAGACCAGGGTCGACGAGGCCATCGTCGAGTACCCCGCGTACGGCGTGGTGCGGCGAGTCCGCCTCACCACCCGGAAGAAGGCGGCGTACCGGGACGCGATACGGACCGTTCGGGACCTGGGCGCGCCGCCCGAGCGACTCACGGGCGACGCCGCGTCGAAGTGCGAGCCCTGCCAGTACGCCGAGGAGTGCGGCGTCCGGACGAGCACGCTCCGGTCGCGGCTCACCGGGCGCTGACCCCGCGGCTCACCGGGCGCTGACCCCGCGGCTCACCGGAGGATGACTCGGACTTCCGTCGCGACTCACTTAGCACGGCGAGACGTTCGTCCCGCTGACCCGCCGGGTTTCGTTCTCGGTGACGAGGTACGTGGCGTCGGTCGCCACGTCGGCCTCCTCGTCGTCGGTCGCGTACGAGAGCGGGTGCGTGACGTTCACGTAGACGCCGTCGGCGGTCCGATTCAGGACCGTCGCCTCCTCGTCGATGCCGACGTACGAGGTGAGACTCCAGCTCTCGACGCAGGACGCGTTCTCGAAGCGCTCGGTGATGGACGCTTCCTCGGCGTCGAGCGCTCGTTCGGTCGCGTCGTCGTTCGAGACGCCGCCAGCGGTCAGGCAGCCGGCGGTCGCGAGGACGACCAGGAGACAGCAAGAGACGCGAGTCAGTCCACGCATCGACCGGTTCGTCGACCGGTTCGCATGAGTATCTTCTGTCGCAGCGACCCGCAGGGCGGTGCTCGTCGAACCACGCGGCGACAGGTAGGTCAGTGCTCTCGAACCGCGTCGCGCTCGGGCGGTCAGTGTGCGTCGAGCCAGGCTTCGATGGCGCCGGCGAGCGCGCCCTCGCGGACGATCTCGCCGGTCGTCGGGTCGACGACGGTGCTCTCGGCGCCGTCGGTACGGCCGCCGTCGAGCACGCTACTGACCGCGTCCAGGAACTCGGGGTCGAGGTCGTCGGGGTGGCGGACGCTCGGCTCGCCCGAACGGTTCGCGCTCGTCGCCGTCACTGGAGTGCCGGCGGCCGCGTAGAGGTCGAGCGCGAGGTCGTGCGCGGGAACGCGGACGCCGACGGTGTCGCCGCCGGCGACGAGGACGTCCGGGACGTGGTCCGCTCGCTCGCAGAGCACGGTGACGGGGCCGGGGAGGAACGCGCGCATGAACGCCATCGTGTGGTCGTCGGCGTGCACGTGCTCGCGGGCGGCGGCGACGCTCTGCACGCCGAGCGAGAGCGGTTCCGAGCGGTCCCGGCCCTTCGCGTCGAACGCACGCTCGACGGCGTCGGCGTTCAGTGCGTCCGCCCCGAGGCCGTACACGGTCTCCGTCGGGTACACGACGAGGTCGCCCGCTTGGACCGCTGCGGCGGCCGCGGCGACGCTGTCGCCGGGTTCGTCCACGGACTGGTTCCCTCGAGTCATCGCGTGAACGTACCGCGAGGAAGCGGAATAAACTGCTGGTTCGAACCGTCAGTGTAGCGGTTCGCGACGGTCAGGACACCGGCAGTGGCCCGTCACTGCTCGTCGAGCGCTCCCGCGATCTCGTCGTACGGCGGGAAGTCCGGCCACTCGCTCGCGGCCCACGCGTACTCGACGGTGCGCTCCTCGTCGAGCAGGAACACGCTCGGCCGCGGTTCGGTGACGCCAGTCATCCCGTCGAGGTCGTGGACGACGCCGTACGCCTCCGCGACGCCGTTCTGCGGGTCGCTGAATATCGGGTAGTCGATGCCGCGGTCCCGTATCGTCTCGGTGGTGTCGTAGGGGTCGCTGATGGTGACGCCCACGATGGAGACGTCGTGGTCGGCCTCCCAGTCGCGCTCGCGGAGCTCGTTCCACGTGTACGTCGCCGGGAACGCGCCGTTCATCGTCGTGAACACGAGCAATACTGGCCCCTCCTCGGTCAGGTCGTCGAGGCTGCGATCCTCCCAGAACTCGTCGGTGACGAGCGGTCGCGTGAACGCCGGCGCGGTGTCGCCCACCTCGGGGTGGTCGGCCTCGGGGAGGTCCACGACGTCGAAGTCGAGGTCGACCATCAGGCGTCACCCCCGTCGGTCGCGGCGTCTGCGCCGTCGTCGGTCTCGACGTCTCTGCCGCCGTCGGTCGCCGCACGCTCGTCGCCGTACGTCGCGCGCAGGTACTCGACGATGTTCGCGGACTCGCTCATCGTCACGCCCGTCGCCTCGTCGACGAGCGCGGGCGCCGTGCGACTGCCGCTGACGCGCTGGATGACGTTCCGCCGCGAATGCAGCGGTTCGACGAACCGCGAGCGATACTCGAGGTCGTACTCGTCGAGCACGCGCACCACGCGCTCGCAGAACGGGCACGCCTGCAGTCGATAGAGCGTGATCTGGGGGTCCTCGTCCATACGCGTACTCGGAGAGCACGCGACTAAGGGGCTTGGGACGCGGCAGGCAACAGCGCAACGCAGCAAGCGAGAGTGCAGCGCAGGCAGCACAAACTGGCAGGCGGCGGGCGAGAGTCCTCGCGGCGAGCCACGCGAACGCGCCGCCGAGCGAGGTGGCCACGGGCGGTCGCCATCGGTCGCGAGGGCGACGGCGCGCAATCTGCCGGTCAGTTCGGGGGACAAGAAAAGAGTTAATCCGGCAGGATACCAAGGTTCGGCGTTGAATGGGTTCATCGCTTAGTGCTGTATCCCTGGCGACGGCCAGCTGGACCGTCCCGTTCCTCGGTATCGAGCTGGGACAGACCGCCATCGCTGTACTCGGCAGTCTCACGATTCTCGTGCTCATCGTGCTCTCGGCGTTCTTCTCGTCGTCGGAGATCGCGATGTTCTCGCTCGCCGCACACCGCATCGACGCGCTCGTCGAAGACGGGCGGTACGGCGCGGAAACCGTCAAGGAACTGAAGGACGACCCCCACCGGTTGCTCGTCACCATCCTCGTCGGGAACAACATCGTGAACATCGCGATGTCGTCCATCGCGACCGGGCTGCTCGTTGCGCTCGGCGCGAATCAGGGCGAGGCTGTCTTCTTCGCGACGTTCGGCATCACGGCGCTCGTGCTCCTGTTCGGAGAGAGCGCGCCGAAGTCCTACGCGGTCGAGAACACCGAGTCGTGGGCGCTCCGCATCGCGAAGCCGCTGAAGGTCTCCGAGTTCGTCCTCCTCCCGCTCATCGTCCTCTTCGACTACCTCACGCGTATCGTGAACAAGGTCACGGGCGGCCGCTCGGCCATCGAGACGAGCTACGTGACCCGCGACGAGATACAGGACATGATCGAGACCGGGGAGCGCGAGGGCGTCATCGAGGAGGATGAACGCGAGATGCTCCAGCGCATCTTCCGGTTCAATAACACCATCGCGAAGGAAGTGATGACGCCGCGCCTCGACATGGACGCCATCTCGAAGGAGGCACCCATCGAGGAAGCCATCCAGCAGTGTATCCACGGTGGCCACGCGCGCCTCCCCGTCTACGAAGGGAGTCTGGACAACATCATCGGCGTCGTCCACATCCGCGACCTCGTCCGCGACCTGAACTACGGCGAGAACGGCGACCTGGAGCTCGGCGACCTCATCCAGCCGACGCTGCACGTCCCCGAGTCGAAGAACGCCGACGAACTCATGGCGGAGATGCGCGAGAACCGCATGCACATGGTCATCGTCATCGACGAGTTCGGCACCACCGAGGGCCTCGTGACGATGGAGGACATGATCGAGGAGATCGTCGGCGAGATCCTCGAGGGCGAGGAGGAGGAACCCATCGAGCAGGTGAGCGAGGACGAGGTCCTCGTCAAGGGCGAGGTGAACATCGAGGAGGTCAACGAGTTCCTCGACATCGAGCTCCCGGAGGGCGAGGAGTTCGAGACCATCGCGGGCTTCATCTTCAATCGCTCCGGGCGCCTCGTCGAGGAGGGCGAGGTGATGGAGTACGGGCGCGTCCGCATCACGGTCGAGCAGGTGGAGAACACGCGCATCATGAAGGCGCGGTTGACGCTCCTCCCCGAGGAGGAGGCGAACGACGAACCGGACGCGGACGCGGACGTCGAACCCGGCGAAGTCCCGACCGAGTGACAGCGCGTCGGGGCGCTCGCTCCAGCCGAGTGCCTCTCCACCAGCTTTTTTCAGTCTTTAGGTCCCCGAGTTGAACGTGACGTCTCGTACTGGTGTGGACGACGGTCCGGGGCTCGGGCGGATGTACAGGTTGCTCGCGGGTGGTATCGGACTCGGTGCACTCGGGTTCGTGCTCGTCGGTGCGACGATGGGCGTCGGTGAGCCCGGCGTCGTCGCGAAGTCGGGGCTCGCGCTCCTGGGCGCGGGGTTCGCGATGGTCGGGTACGGGCTCGTCCGATACCGCGAGCCGGTCGCGGCGACGGACTCGCGGTACGACTACGGGCCGGTGACCATCGCGACGTTCGGCGTCGTGGCCGTCGCCGCCGGCGTCGCGCTCGGGTACGCTGCGGTCGTCGCGTGACCGACCCGGACGCCTCGAACCGCGTTCCGTCGGCGGCCGCATCGCTCGTCCCGACGGTCGCAGCACCGGAAGCCAGAGTTTTTTACGGAGACGTTAGCCACGTATCGTATGGCGAGTCGAGAGGCTCCGTTGGGGCGGTTCAAGGTGCTGTGGATGGGCGGGTTCGCGGCCGCGTTCGTCGGCATGTTCGTCGGGCTGGGTGCGCCCGACGGCAGTCAGTACGCGGCCGTCGAGCGCCTCGGGTTCCTGATAGCGGCGCTCGGGTGGGGGAGCACGGGGTACGGCCTCGTCCGCTATCGCGACGCGCTCGCGGCCGTCGAGGGGCACCCGCGGAGCGTGTACGGGAGTTCGACGACGACGAACGTCCTGACGAGCGTCCCCTTGTTCTGGTTCGCGTCGGCGTTCGCCGCCGGCGCCGTCCTGTGACCGACTACAGGAGGAGTACGTCGACGAGCCAGAAGCCGGCGTAGGCGACCACGAAGGAGAGGACGAGCGAGCCGATCCACGCGGCGACGGTCTTCAGCATCTTCTCGCGGCTGACGCCGCTGGAGCCGGCGGCGTACCCGCTGCCGACGATGGTCGAGACGATGATCTCGTTGAACGAGACGGGGACGCCGAGGAAGATGGCGACCTGCGCGATACTGAACGCGGGGATGAGCGCGGCGATGGAGCGGCGTGGGCCGAGCGACGAGTAGTCCTGACTGAGTGCCTTGATCATCCGGGGGGCGCCCGTCCACGAGCCGACGAGGAGGCCGAGGCCGCCGGCGAGCAGCAGGACGGTGAGCGGGAGGACGACGGCCTGCCCTTCGCCGACGAGGGGCGTGAGCGGGCCGATGGCGAGGCCGACCTGGCTGCCGCCCGCGGAGAACGCGACGAGGCCGCCGAGCGCGACGAGGAAGTGCTGTTGGCCGGCGGCCTCGTCCGCCCGGAGGTCGAGCGCGAGCACGCCGGCGACCGCGAGCGCGACCGCGGCCGTGACCGCGAGGACGCCAGTGGTCGACGCGACGCCGAGCGCGTCGGCGACGGCGGCGGCCATGGATCGCGTCTCGCCTTCCGGGCCGAGGAGCGTGAACCCGATGTTCGCGACGATGGCGCCGACGATGGCGGCGAGAACGGGGACGACGACGCGCTCGCTGACGCCCTCGGCGCGTAGGAGTCGAGCAGTCGTGTACGCGACGAACCCGCCGACGAACGGGATGGAGACCCAGACCGCGACGAGTTCCTGGTACTTCGATATCGCGGGGTCGCCGCCCATCGCGAGGCCGACGCCGACGACCGCGCCCGTGACGGTGAACGCGGTCGCGATCGGGTAGCCCGTGTAGACGCCGAACGCGACGAGGACGGCGGCGACGAGCAAGCCGACGGTCGCGGCTTCGGCCGACAGCGCGGTGTTCAAGACGAGTTCGGACCCGACGGCCTCGGTGACGTTCGCGCCCTGGAGGACGGCGCCGGCGAACCCGAGGATGCCGACGACGAACCCGGCGCGCATCACGCCGATGGCGTTCGCGCCGACCGCGGGCGCGAACGGCGTCGACCCCGAGGACCCGGCGCCGATCGTCCACGCCATGAACAGACTCGCGAGTCCGGCGACCGCGAGCGTGGCGAGCGTGCCGGCGTCCACCATTTCGTATGGGTTCGAGTGTGGGACGATACAAGTAGGCGTCGCCTCCGGCGTCGACGACCTCGAGATGTGGATTGGGGCGTGCAGTCAGCGCTCGCGGTCGCTGGCGTCGTGGACGATGGAGAAGAGGACGTCGTCGCCACCGACGCTGACGGGCGTGGAGTAGACGTCGACGGCGCGGACCTCGCCGTCGGCGAGTTCGTGCTCGAACTCGAAGTGGTTCTCGTCGCCGGCGTCCGCGGCGGCGCGACGGGCGGCGACCTCCTCGGGCGGAAGGGCGTTGATGTCGTCGACGCGACGGTCGGTGAACGCGTCGGCGTCGTACCCGTAGAACTCGCGGGCGGCGTGGTTCGCGCGCTCGATGCGGCCGGTGTCGGGGTCGACGAGCAGCATCGGGGAGGCGTGCTCCTCGAAGATCGCTTCGAAGCGGTCGGCGCGCTCGCGGAGTTCGCGCTGCGCGCGGTACTCGGAGACCGCGCGTTCGACGCGGTTCGCGAGCAGCGTCCACGCGTCCGCACCGCCCTTCTGGACGTAGTCGCTGACGCCCGCGGAGATGGCGGTGCTCGCCACTTCCTCGCTGCCTTTGCCCGTGAACAGGACGAAGGGCACGTCGGGGTCGTGGTCGCGGACGCGTTCGAGGAACTCGAGGCCGTCGCACGACGGCATGTCGTAGTCGCAGACGACGCACTCGACGTCGTCGAGCGCGTCGAGTGCCGCGTCGGGGTCGGCGTACGTGCGCACGTCGAGGTCCTTCCGTTCGAGGAATCGTTCGGCGAGGTCGAGGAACGCCTCGTCGTCGTCGAGGTGCGCGACGATCGGCTGCTCGACCATACTCGGTCGAGCGCGCGCCGCGACAAAGAAGTTCGGGGGGAGATACGTCGGGTCGACGGTCGTCGCGTCCACCCTGACCTTCGAACCCGAACGTTCGAGTGGCGGCCGGGCGAACCGCTCGCGTCCATGGTCTCCCTCCCCGAGTACGTGCAGGCTGCGTGGGGTCGCGTGCGGTCGGACGCCGTCCTGCTCGTCCTCCCCGTGGTCGGTACCGCCCTCCAGTTCGAGAACGCGCTGCGCGTGCTACGCGCCGGCTCCGGCGGTGGCGTGACGTTCACGTTCCCGACGGGGTTCGCGACGCTGTGGTCGTTCGTGAACGTCCCGACGCCCGACGGCGTGTTCGTGCGGCCGGTCGCGTTCGTCGTCGGCCTGCTCGTGCACGCCGCACTGACGGCGGTGTACGTCCCGCGGGTCGTCGAGCGCGTCCGTCCGGGACGGGGCGAGGCGCGCGTCGGCGCGGCGCTCTCGCGGTACTTCGCGCCAGTGTTCGGTATCGCGCTCGCGCTCGCCGCGTTCGGCCTCGTCCTCGTCGCCGCGGGCCTCGCGCTCGGCCCGCTCGTCCTGCTCGCGCTCCCGCTCGTCCTCGCCGTCGGGTACGCGCTGTACGCCGCGCCGTTCCTCGTCGTCGTCGAGGACCGCGGCGCCGCCGACGCCATCGAGCGGAGCGTCGACCTCGCGACCGACGGCGGCGCGTACGCCAGCTACGGCGGCCAGTACCTCCTCGTCGTCGCCGTCGTCTCGCTGCCCGCGTCGACGGTCGTCCGCGCCGGCGTCCTCTCCATCGCGCTCGCGACGCTCCTCGCCGCGCCGCTGGCCGCCGCGCTCACCGCTGCCACGGCCGCGTTCGTCGCCGACCTCGTCGACGGTCGGTTCGACCGCCACGACCGTGGAGGCGACGACGGTCGGCCGTCGAGCGCGCCCGACCGCGCGAGCGACGACGCCCCCCGCAACCCCAGTGACGGCCGCGACGCTCGCGACGACGAGGGACGCGGGAACCACTGGATGCACGAGAACGACCGCAACAGCCGCGACGAGGACGGCGCCGACCGTAACAGCCGCGACGAGGACGGCGCCGACCGTAACAGCCGCGACGAGGACGGCGCCGACCGCAACAGCCGCGACGACCGCTAGTTCGAGTCCGGCCGGGACCGACCCTCGGTCGTCGAGTGCGGCGGTTCGACGCCTTCCGCGGCCTCGGCGATCTCGGTGTCCTTCTCGGTGTCGACGTGCCAGCGGTCGACGGTGTCCTCGTACTCGTAGAGGCGCTCGGCGACCTCCTCCTTGAGGTCGTCGTCGTTCACGTTCACCTCGAAGACGAACGTGTCGTCGTCACCGCCGGTCTGCTGGATGTTCGCGGACACGAGCGCGTTGTCGAAGTAGTACGGCGCGAGCTGGGTCATCACGTGCTGGTAGACGGTGTCCTCGACCTTCCGCAGCGCCTTCCGGCCCGCGGAGTCCGCGGCGCGCGCGACGTACCCGATGGACTTGCGCCACTCCTCGACGGCGTCGTCGGTCTCGCCGTTCTCCAGGCGCTCGTAGGACTCGCTTATCTTCTCGCCCGCGGACTGCACATCCTCGCCGGGTTCCTTCCCGGCCTTCTCGCCCTCGCCCTCCTCGACGCTCGCCTGGTCGGCGGTCTTCGGCGCGACGTCGTCGTCGATGTCCTCGTGATGCTTCGGTCGCCACTCCTCCCACTCGTCGAACGCGCCCGCGTACTCGTCGTAGGGAACGTCGAGGTCCCGGAACGCCCGCGTGACGCGTTCGCCGTGCTCGACGACGTCCGACCACGACCCGCGGACCTTGAACCCGGAGATGCTCTCTTCCATTCGGTTGGGAACGACGTACGGCGCGAACGCTGATAAGTGTTGTACGCACCCCGATAGCACGGCGCTGGGCGGCCTGCGAGCGCGACGGGGGCGGTGAGACCGAATGGATTTACTTCGCGGGCGTCGCGTTGTCGGGTATGACCATCGAGAACCGGGACGAGGCGTACCTCGTCACGCACGCGCTCGCGAAGGACACGCTCTCGAAGCTGCGGAGCGTCGAGACCGAGCAGGTGGCGTTCCGGAAGGGCCTCGTGAAACTCGGCCGTATCTGCGGGTACGAGATCATCGACGGCCGGATGGAGACGGAGTACGTCCAGATCGAGACGCCGCTCGCGGACACGATGGGCGAGCGCGTCAAAGGGCTCGACGACGTCGTCATCGTGAACGTGCTGCGGGCGGCAACGCCGTTCGTCGAAGGCCTCCTGAAGGCGTTCCCGCGCGCTCGCCAGGGCGTCATCTCCGCGAGCCGCGACGAGGAGGCCGGCCGGAACGAGGACGGCGAGTTCCCCATCACGGTCGACTACGTGAAGCTCCCGGAGATAACCGAGGAGGACACGGTCATCGTCGCGGACCCGATGCTCGCGACGGGGTCGACGATGGGGCGCGTCCTCGAGCACGTCACGGAGAACGCGCCCGAGCCCGAGCACCTCATCGCGCTGTCGGCGGTGTCGGCGCCGGAGGGCCTCGTTCGCGTCGCCGACCAGTGCCCGGAGGCGGACCTCCTGACGGTCGCGATCGACGACGAGCTCGACGAGAACGGCTTCATCGTTCCCGGGCTCGGGGACGCCGGCGACCGCGCGTTCCGCACGACGTAGGCGGTCGAGGTCCGGCCGCCGAGTCGCGGTGGGTCGACTCGCGCGGTGCGGGGGTTTATTACGAGCGGCGTGCACGTAGCGGCCATGACCGAGGATGCGTGCGACGACTGCGGGGACGCGGTGTCCGACGCGCTGGCGCGGACGGTGCGGCTGGCGGTCGACCGCACCCAGATCGACTCCCAGCGACTGTGCCCGGACTGCTTCGCGGGCTGGATCGACCGCTATCAGGCCGAGATGCAGCCGGGTGGGATGGACGAGCCGACGATCGACGACGACGACATCATCGTCGACTAGATTACTGGCTCCGAGCTTCGAGTGGCGAGGCCGTGACGCTCGAACCCCTCCGTTTCCCGTCTAGACCCCCAGCAGGCGTCGAGGTGTCACGCCTGGTTTTCCACCGGAGACGCTCCCCGCGAGTGATGAGGGTCGCTCGGTGTGGTTCGAGAGCGCGATCGGGACGGCAACAGCCACTCCCGTCGAACCCCCTCGTTTCGGGTCCGGAACCGGACGACTCCGGTCGGTTCGAGGCGGCTGTGTCTCGGGCCGAAACCACCCCTCCCTTGGCAACGTAACGCACACGAGTGAGTGAGAGCGGGCTCGTCGACCCACTCACTCGAACCCCCTCGTTTCGACTGTGTAATCGCACGACTACGCCCACGTCCATCCCTCGTACGTTCCGTCCGAAACCCACCCATCATTGCGAATCACCATCACAGTAGCGGTTCGTCGACTGCGACCGAGTCTCGCACCCGAACCCCCTCGTTTCGAGTGAGTGGTCGCCGCCGACGCGACGTCTGACGCGCGTTATCTCCTCACGAAACGCCCCCCAGTAAACTCCGGAGCCAGCGAGGTGTCGCGGTCGAAAGCCGTTTCTCCCGCCGCACCAACGTCCTCGCAATGACAGAGGTGCTGCTGACGAACGACGACGGCATCGACGCGGACGGACTCGCCGCGCTCTACGAGGAACTGCGCGCGCTCGGGGACGTCACCGTCGTCGCACCAGTCGAGAACCAGAGCGGCGTCGGCCGCGAACGCTCGCAGTACGTCACGCGCGAGGAACACCCGTGGGGGTACGCGGTCGACGGGACGCCCGCGGACTGCGTCGCGTACGCGCTCCGCGGCCTCGACACCGAGTTCGACCTCGTCGTCTCCGGCGCGAACCACGGCCCGAACCTCGGCGCGTACGTCCTCGGCCGGAGCGGGACCGTCGGCGCCGCGATGGAGGCCGCGTTCCTCGGGACGCCCGCGGTCGCGGTCTCCGCGTATCACTCGCGGGACTTCCACGTACATCCGCCCGACGACCACGACTTCGACCCGCCGGCGCGCGTCGCCCGCGAGGTCGTCGCGGCCGCGCTCGACGCCGGGGTCTTCGACGACGTCGACGTCCTGAACGTGAACGCGCCCATCGAGGACGCCTCGGCGCGCGTCCGCCTCACGCGACCCGACGCGGACTTCGACCTGCACGTCGAACGCCACGAGGACACCGACGACCTGCCCGTCGACGTCGACGACGACCAGGACGTCATCGGTCTCCGAGACTCGCTGTGGCCGCACGTCGTCGGCTGGGAGAACCCGATGCCGGGCATCGACGAGCACCGCGAGCGCTACCCCGTCGGGACGGAGCGTCGCGCGGTCATCGACGGCGAGGTCGGCGTCTCCGGACTCACCGCCCCGCGGAACGCGCTCGAGACCGACGCGCTCGAACGGGTCGTCCGGTCGGTCGACAGTGCTCGCACCGCGCTCGCGGACGCCGGCGACGAGTAGCGTCGAGGCCGCCGAGGCCGGACCAGGGGCTCACCGCGAGAGCACCGCGACCGCGGCGAGCGCGACGAGCGCGCCGACGAGCGCCGCGAGTAGCGCGGCGAACGCGACCTGGAATCCGAACGCTTCGGCGAGGACGCCGACGGTCGCGGGCGCGACGGCGCCGACGCCCATGATGGCGGTTCGGACGACGCCGAGCGCGCCGCCGGCGACGTCGTCCGGGACGAGTTCCACGAGGTACGCGCCCCGAACCGGCCGGAAGCCGTGACTGCCGAGGCCGAACGCGACGACGCTCGCGCCGACGACGAGGACGCCCGCGGTCGGGAGGGCGACGACGAGCGCGAGCCCGACCGCGGCGAGCGCGAGCGCCGCCGCGATGACGGGGAGGCGGCCGAGGCGGTCGCTCGCCGCACCCGTCGCCACCTGGACGACGCTCACCGCGAACAGCGCCGCGTAGACGGTCCCGGCGGTCGCGGCGGAGAGGTCGGCGGTCTCGACGAGGTACGTCGGGAGGAAGGCGACGGCGCCGTTGTACGTGAACGAGAAGAGGACGGTGACGGCGACGAACGCGGCGACGTCGCGGTCCGCGAACAACGCCGCGTACGCCGAGAGCGACGTTCCGCTGTCGGGGTCGCCCGCGCCGGCGTCGCCGACGCGCCCGGGGACGCGGAGCGCGAACGCGACGGCGAGCACGAGGCCGGTCGCGCCCGCCGCGAGGAACACCGCCGGCCAGTCCGTCGTCGCGGCGAGGGCGCCCGTCGTCACCGCGACCACCGCGACGGGCGCGACCACGCCACCGAACGCCCCGAACGTGTCGAGGACGCCCAGCGCCCGCCCGCGTCGCCGCGAGTAGATACGGGACAGGAGCGGGACGGCGACGGTCTTGTGCGCGCCCGTCCCAACGCCGACGAGGACCATCGCCGCCACGAGTACCGCGAACGGGAGCGGCGAGCCGAGCGCGAGCGGGACGGCGAGCGCGAGCGACGCCACCGCCGCCACCAGCGCCCCCACGGTGACGACGCGCCACCCACCGACGCGGTCCGCGAGCACGCCCGAGGGCAACTGCATCGCCGCGTACGCCAGCATCAGCGCCGTGAACGCCCCGCCGACCACCGCGTTCGACACGCCGTACTCCGCGGTGAGCGTCGGGAACAGCGGCGGGAACAGGTATCGCAGGAACTTCGCGAGGAACCAGATACCCGCCGTCAGCACCAGTGCGTCGAGGCGAGCGACCCGGTCTCGAAACCCGTCAGTCGCGGTCGAGGCCCGCATCGCCGTCGCCTACGCGACCGACCGCCTTGACGGCGGTGGTCCGAAGGACGTCACCGTCGCGTCTCAGCGCGGACTCGAGGGGCTTGCACCGCCGGGGATAGCTGCGCCGCGCAGCGTCACTCGACCTGGTCGCGGGCCGACACCGAGAATAACCGCTCGAACTCGGTCAAGTCCTCGGGATGGTCGTGTCCCGGAGCGGCGACCGTCTCGAAGAAGCCGTGATGGTCCTCGCTCAGCGCCGCTAGAGCCTCGTCCATCTCGTCGGGGTCGACGTCCTTCGGATACTCGTCGCTCTCCTCGTGGAGATAGTACAACGCAGGCTCCGCTGCGTCGAGCCAAGCCGTTTCCCCGTTCATCCCCTCTAATTCCAGTCCACGCTCGAAGGTTTCGCGACGGTCTTCGAGTCCGTCGAAGTGCTCTCGGACCTCCGTCAGGCGCTCCGGATCGAGCCGTAACTTGAACAGCCGTCTGTTCGCCATCGGTTACTCGCACGGAGCAAGTGAATAAAAAGCCAGTGTTCAAATCGTTCGTGCGATCAGTCGCCGAACGGCCCCTTGCCGCCACCCATCCCGCCCATGCCGCCCATGCCGCCACCGCCCTCGCCCTGCATCTTCTTCATCATCCGCTGCATGTCGCCGTCCATCCCGCCCTGGAACTGCTTGAGGGTGCGTTCCATCATCTTGTGCTGCTGGAGGAGTTCGCGGACCTCCTCCTCGGCACACCCCGAGCCGCGCGCGATGCGCTCGACCTGCGTCTGCCCGACCCCGCGCGGGTTCTCCATCTCCTTCTCCGTCATCGAATCCATGATGATCTCGAACCGCCGCATCCGGTCCTGGGTGACGTCCATCGCGTCGTCCGGCAACTGGTCCTTGATGCCGCCGCCCATCCCGGGAATCATGTCCATGATCTGGTCGAGCGGCCCCATGTTGTTCATCGCCTCCAGCTGCTTCTGCATGTCCTTCAGCGTGAACTCGCCCTTCAGCATGTCCTCGGGGTCCCAGTCGTCCTCCTCGTCGCCCGTCTCCTCCATCGCGCGCTCGACGCGCTCGGTGAGTTGCTTGAGGTCGCCCATCCCGAGCAGTCGCGAGATGAAGCTCTCGGGCTCGAACCGCTCGATGTCCTTGACCTCCTCGCCCGTGCCGAGGAAGCCGATCGAGGAGTCCGTCTGGTCGACCGCCGTCAGCGCCCCACCACCCTTCGCGGTCCCGTCGAGCTTCGTGATGACGACGCCGTCGATACCGATGGACTCGTCGAACTGACTTGCCTGGTCCTTCGCGCCCTGCCCGATGGCGGCGTCGAGCACGAGCAACGACCGGTCCGGGTCGACCGTCCGGTCGATCTCCTCGATCTCGCTGATGAGGTCGTCCTCGAGCGCGTGCCGACCCGCCGTGTCCACGATGTGGACCTCCGCGTCGCTCGTCGCTTCCAGTCCCTCGCGAGCGATCTGGACGGGGTCGTCGCAGTCCGGGTCACCGTAGAACTCGACCTCCGCGCGCCGACACATCTCCTTCGCCTGGTCGTACGCACCAGGGCGGAACGTGTCCGTCTGGATGACCGCCGGCCGGAGTCCCTTCTTCGAGAACCACCACGCCATCTTCGCCGCGGACGTGGTCTTCCCCGACCCCTGGAGGCCCGCGAGCAGGATCGTCTGCTCTTCGAGCGGGATGTCCGTGGACTCGCCGACGAGGTCGACGAGTTCCTCGTAGACGATGCGGAGGACGTGATCGCGCGCCGTCGTGCCCTTCGGCGGTTCCTCGTCGAGCGACCGCTCCTTGATGCGGTCCGAGAGGTCCATCACGAGGGAGACGTCGACGTCGGCCTGCAGGAGCGACCGCTGTATCTCCTTGACGACCTCCTCGACGTCTTCCTCCGAGATGCGTGACTTCCCGCGGAGCGTGTCGAGCGTGCCCCGCAGAGAGCTTCCGAGGTCGTCGAGTACCATTATTGGCCGGAGATACGTGACTCCCACCTAAAGGCCTTTTTCTCGCGTGCGAGGACCAACCGAGGCCGCCGCCGAACACCTCACCACTCGGACAGAAACTGTCTTCGCGATAACTTTTTCACGAGGGAATCGCGTACTCGTGAACGCAGCTGGTGCCTCGCCACCGCTGGCTGTGGATCAGTCGGCACTCGACGCTGGCTGTCATCCTCCACTTCCATCACCACTTTCGCACGTCACCCGCGAGCGACCGCGTTCCACGCGACCGAGCCGAAGAGCGCGCTACGCGCGACCGCGATGCGACGAGCGGTACGCCTCGAGCACGGACTCGAAGTCGTCGACGGTCCGCTGCAGCCGGTCCTTCAGTTCGTCGTACTCCTCGACGAGGGACTCCCACTCGGCCTCCCCCGAGAGCGCCATCTCGCGGTGCTCGGCGAGCAACACGCGCCGCTTCGTCTCGAGGCGCAGGAACCGCTGGAGGTCCGCGTCGTGCTCGCGCGCCCGCATCTGGAGTTCGATCGCGTCCACGAGCTCCTCGTGCTGCACGGGCTTGACGAGATAGTCGTCGAACGGCATCTCGAGCACGTCCAGCTCCGGGTCGATCGCCGTCACCACGATGACCGCCGGGTCCGCCTCCCGTCGCTCCAGCATCTCCAGCACGTCGTCGCCCGAGTACCCCGGCATCCGTCGGTCGAGTAACACCACGTCGACGTCCTCGTCCACCTCCGCGAGGAACGCCTCCCCCTCGTAGACCGTGCGAACGTCGTAGTCCGCGCGCAACCAGAGCGTGAACATGTTCGCGAGCTTCTCCTCGTCGTCGACGACGAGCACGGTCGTCTCCTGGTCTCCTGGCATCTGCTATCGAACCACTAACACGTGGAGTGACTTAGCAGTTGTAGCCGTCGCCGCGAGTAACGAACCGCAGAGAAGCGCCCGCGGAGTCCGCGGCCACCGCGCGACCGCTTCACACGACGACCGCGTGGCCGTCGCGATGCGACGGGTTACTCGTCGTCGTCGAGCAGTCGGTCGACCATCCGGTCCGGGTCGAACCGCTCCAGGTGGTCGTACCCCTGGCCGACGCCGAGGAAGAGGATGGGCTTCCCGGTGACGTGCGCGACCGAGATGGCGGCCCCACCGTTGGAGTCCGCGTCCGCCTTCGTCAGGATGGCACCGTCGATCTCCGCCGCGTCGTTGAACTGCTTCGCGCGCTGCACGGCGTCCTGTCCTGCGACCGCCTCGTCGACGAACAACGTCATGTCCGGCCCGACGACCCGCCCGATCTTCTCGAGCTGGTCCATCAAGCCCTCGTTCGTATGCAGTCGACCCGCGGTATCGCCGAGGACGACGTCCACGTCGTTCGCGTTCGCGTACTCCACGGCGTCGTAGATGACCGCCGCCGGGTCACCGCCCTGCTCGTGCGCGATGAGCTTCTTCCCGAGCGCGTTCGCGTGCTCTCGGATCTGCTCGTTCGCCCCGGCGCGGTACGTGTCGCCGTTCGCCAGCACCGACGACATGCCGCGTTCCTCGAAGTACCGCGCCATCTTCGCGATACTCGTCGTCTTCCCGACGCCGTTCACGCCAGTGAAGATGATGACGAGGGGCTTGTCGGCCTCCGCGACGCGCTGCTCGAAGTCGAACTGGCCGACGCTGATGACGTCGTAGAGCGCGTTCCGGAGCGCCTCCTCGACGACCGAACCGGTCGACTCCGTGAACTTCCGCGTCTCCCCGACGAGGTCCTCGCGGATGTTGTCGAGGATCTGCTGGGCGACGCCCATCTCGACGTCAGAGGACAATAGCGCTATCTCGAGCTCCTGGAGGGGGCCTTCGAGGTCCTCCTCCTCGATGACGAACTTCCCCGTGGCGAGCGACTTCGCCTTCCGCGCGAACCCCGTCGACTTCGAGGACTCGTCGTCGTCCGTATCGTCGTCGTCCGCGTCCGCATCGACCGCCGCGGCGCTCGCATCGGCCGCGTCGGCGTCGACCGTCTCTGCATCGGTCGCGCCGACGGCATCCGCATCCGAGGTGCCAGTGTCCGCATCGACGGTGTCCGCGTCGTCGACAGCGGTCGCTGCGTCAGTCGACGCGGTCACGTCGTCGGTCGCCTCACCGCCAGCAGCGGTCTCGTCGCCGTCGACGTCGGCCGCGTCGACGACCTCGCCGTCAGCAACGTCGGCGTCCTCGGGGTCGAGCTCCTCGGCGTTCTCCTCGGCCGCCTCCTCGGCGTCCTTCCGGAAGCTCCCGAGCTTCTCCTTCAGACTGTCGAACATCGAGCCTTACTCGTCGTCGCCTTCCTGCTGCTGCATCTGCTGCATCTGCTGCTGCATCTGCTGCTGCTGCATCTGCTGGGCCTTCTCCTCGAGCTCGCTGGACTCGGCCTCGAGGTCGTCGATGTCCTCGGAGACGGCGTCGATCTTGTCGTCGACGACGTCCTTCTTCGTCTCGAGCGTCTCGATGGCGTCGCCCTCGGACTGCTCGGCCGCGTACCCGCCGCCGAGTCCGACGACGACCTCGTCGAGGTCCTGGACCTCTGCGCGAACGTACGCGTCGCCGCCGAGGGGCACCTGCACCGTCGACCCCGTCTCGAGCGTCTCGAGCGCCTCGATGGCCTCGTCGATCTCGGTCTTCTCGTCGCGGAGGTCCTCGATGTCCGCTTCGAGCCCCTCGATCTCTTCCTGGATCTGCTGGAGTTCCTGGGAGAGCTGCTGGAGTTCACCGCCGCCGCCACCACCCATCATTGTGCTTCGACCTCCTCGATCTCGACCTGGTGACGCGTGCAGCCGTGGCGGCTGCCGAAGTTCGCGTACGTGTGTTCGCGAGCGACGTTCTCGTTCGTCGCGTCGATTGTCGTCTCGAAGTTGTTCCGTCCGCGCTTCGTCTGGAACGTCCCGCGGATAGTGAACTGACTCATGTAGTCGAATCCGTCGCCTAGGGGGAAGAATCTTCTCACTTCAATATCCCGCCGCTGTGGCGTGCTCGCCAGGCGAGCGCCGGGAATATCCGGCGGTACGGCCGCGGGCGGACTGCCGGCGACCGTCTGTGTGGGAGTAGGTCGCGTCTACGGTGGGTTCGGGCGTGGTCGGCGTTCGGTCCCGTCGACGCTGCAGTCGGTCGGTGCCGGCTCTCGTCGCCGTCGGCGGACGCGTCGTTCGCGGCAGCGGTGCGCTCGGTCACGCTGGCGGAGGCGTCGGTCTCGCTGCTGGATGCGCTCCGTCTCGCTCGCGGGACCCCTCCGTCTCGCTCGCGGGACCCCTCCGTCTCGCTGGCGTATACGCTCGTTCCCGTGGCGTATGCGCTCGTTCCCGTCGTTGGAGCCAGCCCTAGCTGGTCTCTAACTAACTCCAATCCTGTCGAGTTGGTAACTATCATGCAGCCGCTCGGATGCAGCCCGCGGCGCGAGCGAGGTCGTGCGGCGGCACCCCTCGTGGGCGTCGTCCTCATGCTCGGGCTCGTCGTCGCCGGTGCAGGCCTCGTGTACGCCACCGGGATGGACGCGAAAGCATCCGTGCAGGACGCCTCCGCGGCCGACAGCGCGGAGACGTCGCTCCAGGCTGCCGGCGCGACGTTCGCGTCGGTCGCGCACGCCGGGGGCGATGCGACCGAGTTCGTCGACCTCGGCGACTCGGCGCGGGACATCCGCGTCGAGAGCGACGGCCGCCTCCGCGTCCAGGTGAACGGCCGCGCGGCGTGTACGGCCGAGACCGAGCTCGGGACGGTCGTCGCCGACACCGGCTCGGACGTCACGGTCGCGTACCAGGCGGGCGCCATCTTCAGGCGGTCGGCGAGCGGGACGACCATCGTGCAGTCGCCCGCGCTCGACTACCGCACCGAGCACGTGAACGGTCACCCGATCCGGACGGTGTCGTTCCCGGTGCCGAACGTCACCGGCGACGTCGACGGCCGCGAGTTCCTCGCGAGCGCCGACCGCGCCGACGACACCATCCAGGACGACCTCTGCCTCACCGACGACGGCGCCGTCGACCTCGAGTACGTGCGCGAGGTCACCATCACGGTCGCGGGCAGCGACCACTATCGCGCGTGGCATCGGTTCTTCGAGCGCGAGTTCGGCGCGGTCGCCGACCACAGCGTCGACCACGGGACCAAGACCGCGTCGGTCACCGCACCGCTGGGTGCGGGCGTCCGCCCGAGCCAGTTCACGTTCGAGGGCATCCAGGTGTACGGCGCGATCTTCTCGACGGCGTCCTCCGGCGAACTCCTCCTCCAGACCCAGCACGCGACCGTCGACAGCTACGACAGCGCGGCCGGCCCGTGGGGTGGCGCCGCGCCGACGTACGAGAGCGACGGCGCCGTGTTCACGCGCGGGAGCGTCGCCGTGCAGGCCAACGGCGCGACCATCGCGGGGAACGTGTACGCGGAAGGCGAGGTCGAGCTCTCGCAGTCCTGTGGCTCCGGCACCGACCAGTGCGTCACCGGGGACGTCTACGTGAACAACTCCACGGCGAGCGGGCCCGTCACCGCCTTGCACCCGTCGAGCGCGAGCGAGCGCGCCGAACGCATCGGCGGGACGTGGGGGAACGGCACGCAGCTCCCGGCGGTTCCGCCGATGGACGCGACCATCGACCGGACGGTCGCGACCGCGAGCACGTACAACACGAACGACGACGAGTCCGCCGTCGACGCCTCGGGCGTTCAGTACGCGGCGGGGAGCGCGACCGTCGAGTCCGGCGTGTACTACGTCGACGACCTGACCGTCCCCGCCGGGAACGAACTCGTGTTCGACACGACCGACGGTGACGTCGTACTCGCCATCGCGGAGGACGTCGACATCGGCGCTGACGCCACGGTGACCGTGAAGGGCGACGGTCGCGTGCACGCGTTCGTCGGCGAGTCGACGACCGCGGGCGACCAGCTGTTCGTCGACGAGGGCGCGACCGTGCGCGTCCTCGACGCCGGCACGCGAACGTACCGGTCGAACGCGTTCGTCGTCGCGTGCAAGGCCGGGTGCAGTGCGACGTTCGCGGACGCCCCGTCGTCGAACCCGACGACGTTCACGGGCGTGCTCTACGGGCCCGGTGACGTCGCCGACGACGGCACCGTCAGTCTCGGGAAGCGCGTCGACGTCTGGGGCGCGCTCGTCGCCGGGACCGTCACGTTCGAGCAGCAAGCGGAGTTCCACTTCGACGAGTCCCTCCGGAATCAGGTCGCCGCGGACGACGACGGCGACGGCGCACCCGACGCGACCGGCGGCGGCCTCAGCTACGTCGACCCGCCCATCGAGAACGGGTACGTCATCACCGTCACGTACGACGACGTCAACGTCACCGACGACACCGCCCGCATCGTCCCCGCCAGCGACGCGCTCGCCGCCAGTCAACTCGGGTCCGTCGGCGACCGGTCCTTCGACTCCGTCGTCGACCGGCGAATCGAGACCGTCGTCGACGCACGACCGACGCCCCGTGCACCGCTCGCCGTCGTCGACCTCGCGTGAAGAAGAAACGCCTCGCGACCCCGAACCGGGGTCAGTCGAGGAAGCCGAGCGTCTGCTCGATACGCGTCAACTCCGGGCCGCTCGTGTCCTCACCGACCACGTACCCGTGGTCGTTCGCGAGCAACCCGGAGCCGACGAGCGGCGCACCGAAGTTCACGGTCCCGACGTCCGCGTGCACGCCGAGGTGCTCGTCGAGCGCCGCGAGCTCCGCCTCCGTGGCCTTCGGGTGACAGAGCACGCCGTCGTTCGTCGCCACCGCCGCCGTTCCGACGGTCCGAACGCCACCGAGCTCACCGCGCTCGACCGGCACGTCGAGCGTCTCCTCGACGATTCCGACGGCGTCGTCGCTCAGCTCGGGGTGGACGTACGCGCCAGTGTCGTTCGCGAGCACGACGTTCCCCGCGGCGTTCCGACGACCCGGGAGCACGCCGACGTCGACGTCCACGGCGTCCTCGAGGCGGTCGCGCTCGCGGTCGCGGATGCGGCCCGTGACCACGAGTCCCTTCGAGTTCCCGGCGACGAGCGACCCGACGGTCGCGGACCCACCGATGTTCGTGGCAATCGCTGGGACCTCGAGCTCGTCGGCGAGCGCGTCGACGAGTTCGTCGTCGACGTCCGGTCGAACGACGAGTACGGTGTCGGTCGCGCGAGCGAACACGCCGACGTACGGCGATCCGACGAACGCGGTGCGTAGCACCGTTATTCTGCGTACTCGGCTTCGACGACGCGGTCGCCGTCGACGTCGAACGGCGCTGCGCGCACGCGAACCTTACTCGGGGGCTTCTTCCGGCCGCGACTCCAGATCGCCTCGTTGATCGAGGGGTCGAGACGGACCTGGTCTTCGTCGACCTTGAAGTGCTGTGCGAGGTGCTCGCGGATGAGCGTCATCGCCTTGTCCGCGCGCTTGTGCTTCGCTTCGGCTTTGGCGTCTCGGAGCGGGACGGTAACGACGCGCTCTTCGAATTCTTCTGCGCTCATCGTTACTCGTCCGTGTCGTTACGCCGCCAGTTCCGGCGCTTGTAGTTCCGCTGGACGTCCATGTCGGTCTTGAGCATGACCCACGCCGGCACCCGACTGTTCTGTCGGTCGAGCTTGGCGAGGCGCTTCTTCTTCGCCTTCGACTTCTTGCTCATAGTGGCCGAGACTATCGCGTGGGACCTTATAGGGTTGTCCTTTCGGTTCGGTGATGGACGCGGTCGGGTGGTTGGGATCGCCTCCGGCGCGTGTCGGCTCGCCGGAACTTTCATTCGGCGGGCGTCTGTCGTGGCGCGTATGCGTTCGACAGCCGCTCCGGTGCTCGTCGCGCTTCTCGTCGCGCTCGCCGGCTGCGGGACGGCCGTGCCCGGGACGAACTCGACGCCGGACGCGACGACGGCCGGTGACGGGACGGCCGAGGCGGCGACGACCGCCAGCGACGACTCGGGTGCGACGACGAGCACCGCCGCGACGACCACGACGACGACCGCGCGGTCGACCGCCGCGGGCACCACGACGACATCGGAGGCGGTCGACGGCGACCTGCCGCCGGGCGTGAACGCGTCCGGAATCGTCGACGCGGGCACGCTCTGGAGCGCGCACACCGAGGTGGCGTACGACGGCGACGGCTACGAGCACGTCCTCGCACTCGCGGGCGACGCGGGGAACCGGACGACGATACGGCTCCGGGCGAGCGCGAACGCGTCGCGGGCGCTGGCGGCGTTCGAGAACGGGACCGCGACCGAGTACGCGTGGTTCGCGGACGGCGGGAACCGGTCGGCGACGTGGAACACGACGTCGCCCGAGCGAGCGTACTACGAGCGAGCGGGGCTGTCCTCGGTCGGGCCGGCGCTGGTCGTCGCGGTCGCGGAGTCGTACCCGGCGTACGTCCTCCGGCGGGTCGCGGTCGAGCCCGCCGGGACCGTCGAGCGCGACGGTCGCACGTACGTCCGGTTGCGAGCGACGGGCGTCGCCGAGAGCGAGACGGGCGGTGGCGTCTTCGAGCCGTCGCTCCCGAGCGACGAGTACGCCGACGCGAACGGGACGGTCCTCGTGTCCCGCGAGGGGTTCGTCGCGTCCATGGACCTCTCGCTCGACCCGGCCGACGGCGGGACGGCGCTATCGGTGACGATGAACGCGACCCGGACGGCGCCGGCGGTCGAGCCGCCGGACTGGCTCGGGGACGCGCCCGCGCTGTCGACGTCGGTCGTCGAGCGGACGGACCGCGGCGAGCCCCTGCTGCTCGCGGTCGAGAACGCGGGCGACGTCGCGGTCTCCACGGGCGCGACGCTCTCGATCGGGAAGACCGGGTTCGACTTCGGGAACGTCACGCTGTCCGAGCCGATCGCGCCAGGCGAGACCGCGTACGTCTCGCTCGACGGGAACTCGACGTTCGACGCGGACGTCGAGGTCGCGGTCGGCGACCGGCCGACGGTCGCGGGCGACGCGCCCGACTTCGGGTCGGCGTCCGGCGTCGTCGTGACGGTCGTGGACGGGAACGTCACGGCCGCGGTCGGCCTGCCGGAGAACGAGACGACGACCGCCGCGGCGGCGGCGGTCGCCTCGGAGCGCGCCGTGGCCGCGACGCCCGCAGTCGAGCGCGCCGCGGGCACCGCGCTCCCTCAGAGTTCGAACGCGCGAAGGGTTTCGTAGCGCGGGCCGTCGTCGGTGAGCGTGCTCTCGGTGAGGTGGACCTCGTCGACGAGCGTAGTGCCGACGGTCGGTTCCTCCTCGATGACGACCGCCTGTACCTGGTCCTTGCCGCCGCCGTGGCGGACGCGAGCGATGGTGGCGTGGGGCGTGAAGTCGTGGTCCTCGGGGTCGTAGCCGAGCGCGGTGGTCTCGCGTTCGACGGCGTCGTGGAGGTGTGCGAGCTCGAGGTCGCCGCGGCGCACGCCGACCCAGATGACGCTGATGTAGTCGAGGCTCGGGAACACGCCGAGGTCGCCGTACTCGACCTCGAAGGGGTCGACGTCGGCGTCGTCGACGGCGTGCTCGACGGCGTCCGCGACCGCGTCCAGGCGGTGCTCGGGTGTCTCACCGAGGAACTTCAGCGTGACGTGGGTTCCTTCGGGGTCCGTGGGGTCGACGCCGGCGGCGTCCGCGAACAGCGATTGGACGTCGGCGACGGCGGGAGCGAGCGCGTCGGGGAGGTCGACGCTCACGAACAGTCGCATACCCCCGAGTCGAGCGCGCGCGACCGTAAACCCCCACGCCCGTTCAATCACCGTCGGGGCGCCCGTACGCCGGTGCAATCCCCGTGCGACGGACGGGGTACGCCGGGGAGTACGCGGCGCTGGGGAGCGCGGACCGTCGCGCTTATTCGACGGCGGTCGGTAAGCCCTTGGCATGGAGTCGTTGCACGCGCGATACCCGTTCTTCGAGAGCGCGCGGGAGGCGGTCGACGACGCGGCCGTGGACCTCGGCGAGCTCGTCGCTCGCGGGGACGCGCCGGCGGTCGACCGCGCGGTCGAGCGCGTCACGGCCGCGCTCACGGAGGGCGACGTGGGCGCGCCGCGACGGCGCACGCGCACGGAACTGCTCTCGTATCCGGTCGCGCGCGTGCTCGTGTCGCTCGTCGACGAGCCAGCGGTGACGCGGACGTACGCGCAGGCGGAGGCGGCGACCGCGGTCGAACGCATCCGCGCGGACGTGACGGAGCACGCGGACCTCTCCTACGGGTCGGGCGGCGAGGTGTCGCTGTCGGGGTTGCTGTCGGAGTTCGGGCTCGACGACGCCGTCGAGCCGGTCCCTGGTGAGGACGCGTACCGCGTCGGCGTGACGGCGTACCTCCGGTTGTCGTCGAACCTCGACGGCGACGCGTGGCGGCTGAACCGCCGCGAGCTCGCCGACGGCGAGGTGCCCGTCGAGCGCGACGAGTTACTCGTCTTGCTCCGGCAAGCGATCGAGGACCGCGTCGCCGACGGCCTCCCGCTGTCGGTCCCCGACGCCATCGCGGACGCGCTCACCGACGCGGTTGGCCGCGTCGAGGAGGTGCTCGCGGACATCGACGTCGCGGTCGACATCGACCGCGTCGTCCCCGAACTGTTCCCGCCGTGCATGCACGCGCTCCTGGAGCGCGCTCGCGACGACGAGGAACTCCCGGCGCACTCGTGGTTCTCGCTGTGCTCGTTCTGCGCCGCCATCGGGATGGACGCCGAGGACGTCCTCGAACTCCTCGACGTCGCCGAGGGCGAGGACCCCGTGCTCGCCCAGCGCGTCCGGTACGGCCTCGAGCGCGTCGCTGGCGAACGCGGCGTCGAGTACCCGCTCCCGTCCTGTGAGACGATGGACGCGTACGGCGACTGCGTGAACAAGGACGACCTCTGCGCGGACGTCCAGCATCCGCTCTCGTACTACGAGGCGCGCGTCGAGTCCGCCGGCGACTGACCGCTCGCAGCGCTCGCGTCGACTCGGGTGCGTTGGGACTTCCGTCGCGGAGAATCCAGTGCGTTACCGCTCGCAGCGCGCTCGTTCGTCGATGTGATTCGTCGGTCGAGTCGCCGGCTGGCCGCGTGCGCCGCGGTCAGGCCGGGTTGCCGTTGTCGTCCTCCTCGCCGTCCTTCGTGAAGTACGCGAGCGCGTACCCGATACCGACCATGAACACCACGAAGAACATGATGGCGCCGGCGAGCGCGAACCCGCCGTCGACGGTGAGGACGCCCTGGGCGTCGCCGTAGGTCAGGCCGATGGCGACGAAGATGGCGAGCATGACGAGAACCGAGGCGATGGAGACGACGACCTCGGTCCAGTCTTGACGGTCCATAGGCGAGTTGAACCGGGGCGGGGACAAAAGGGTGTCTAACTCGCCGTCCGCGCGTTCCAGGGGTGAGCGTGACGTGGATACCTACCGGACGTTCAGGCAGTGAGCGCGAGGTGGCCGCCGGACTCACGCGGTGAGTTCGACGAGGACGTCGGCCGTTCGTTCAGGCGGTGAGTTCGACGAGGACGCCGGTCGTTCGTTCAGGCGGTGAGTTCGACGTCGTCGAACTCGAGGAACGCGGTCTCGTAGCCCTCGTGGCGTGCGACCTGCGCGGGCGTGGTCACGGAGAGCGTGACGTCGTCGTCGGGTTGGACGTCGACGTTCGCGCCGTAGTGGTAGCCGAGTTCGGGGTCGAGGACGCGGTCGAGCGCGTCGTCGAAGACGGTGTCGCCGTCGCGGTCGACGGTCGCCTGGATACCCATGCGGGGGACGACGTAGCCGTTGTACGGCGTGCGCGGGCTGACGGCGAGGTACCGGCCGTCGAAGCGGTCGGCGTCGACGACGGTCGTCGCGAACACCGCGTCGCCGCTCTTCGGTTCGCCGTTCGCGGGGTCGCCGAGGACGCGCCCGGGGAGGTCGCCGGGTGCGGGCGCGACGCCCATCGGCATCTCCATGTCCCTCTCCATGGGGCCGCGCGCCGCCAGCTCGCCGGCTCTGTCGGGCGTCTGCTCGTACGTGATGTTCTCCTTCGTCGCCTCGCTGTACGGTAGTTCCACGGGGATGGTCGCGCCCTCGCTGAACCGGCCGGCGTAGTCGCCGGTCATCGTCACGCCACTCCCCTCGAGCCCGCCGACGGAGACGTTCACGGTGAGCGTCGCCGCGTCGACGTCGCCGAGGTCGAAGTTCGCGCCGTAGTGGAACCCCATCGGTTGGGAGAGCATCGGGTAGATGGTCTCCTGGCTGACGGTCTCGCCGTCGCTCTCGATGTCGATACTGACGCCGGCGTCGGGCAGCACCTGCTTGGTCTCCGGGTCGAACACGCTCACCATGACGTGCGCGTCGTCGCCCTCCTGGATGGGGGTCTTCTCGACGCTCGTCCCGTTGACGTTCCAGAAGCGATGCGGGTACGAGTACATCGTCATCGCGGCGTAATCGCCGGATTTCGCCATCTCACCCATCTCCATGCCTTCGATGTGCGTCGGGAAGTACACCGCGTTCGGGCGGTCCTCGAGCACGGGCGGGGAGCGCGCCGAGCGCGTCTCGAGCAGGCCCATACAGCCCGCCGTCGCGCCGAGCGCGCTCGCCGTCGCACCGGCGCTGGCCGTCCGGAGGAACGTGCGTCTATCCATGTACGAGGGTCGGGGAGTCACGTAAAAGCGGGTTCTGGTTTAGGACTCGAAACCGCGTGGTTCGCGGGTCGAACGTCGAACGCGTCACGCCGGGACGGGGGCTGCGCTCGTCACGCCGGTCGGGGCGTGGGGAGTGCGCGGTGCTCTCGCGGTGGGAGCAGGAAGTTGCCGCGGCGGCGGACGAACGTGTACTCGAGGATGCCGTTGTTGACGCGCTGGCGGATGGCTGGGTTCTCGGTGGCGTCCGTGCCGTTCATCGCCTCCCGGGTCTCCACGAAGTCCGTGATCGTGCGTTGGACGGCGAGGAAGTGCAGGCCGGCTTCGCCGCCGTCGGTGGAGTCGAAGTCCCGGCGGAGGATGCGCGGGTTGTCGTTCTCGTCGCGCGCCATCGCGGTCTTCTGGTTGTGGCCGACGCGCCCGTACTCCTGGGCGGTCTCGTCGAGGTGCGCGGGGCACTCGCTGACCGCGGAGCCGTCGCCGAGGTTCTCGCCGGTGCCTTCGACGACGTCGTTCTCGGCGTGCGCGGGACAGAACATCTCGGCGACGCGATCGTCCTGGTCCTGCTCGCCGTACCAGTCGTCGAGCCGGAGGCGTATCTTCGAGACGTGCTGGGTGGTCGCGCCCTCGAAGGGGCCGGACTGGATGGTGACGGCGTCCTCCGTCGCCTGATTCTTCGTGAAGCCGGACTTGAACCCCATGTACAGCGGGGCGTCCTCGTCGATGTCGGCGTCGTCGGGGATGCCGTCGACGTCGCTGTTCTCCGCGGGGAGGCCCTTGCCGACGAAGCCGGTGCGGCGGTCGGCTTTCTCGAACACGCCGCCGAGGTCGGCGTCCATCTCGCGGTCGTTCGCCGCGTCGCGGTTGCCGAGGAGCGCCTCTTCGGCCTCGAGGACGACCTCGGCGTGGTCGCTCGCGAGGTGCACGACGACGTCCTGCTCGTCGAACTCGGGGTCCTCGAACGACGACAACGGTTCGGGCGCCGGGAGGTCGACGCTCTCGGGTAACTCCTCGTCGAACCGGTCGAAGTACGACGGCGAGTACCCGACCGTGAACAGGAGGCCGTCGTTCGAGTACTCGTAGGCGCGTTCGAGGCTCTGCAGTGCGGTTTCGACGGTCTCGCGCTCGCCGTCGGTCGGCGTGCCGTCGCCGGCGTAGTCGAGGTACGCGAGGACGTGGTGGCGCGCCATGACGTCGTTCCCGTGGTCGTCCGTCGAGAGGAACTCGTTCCAGCCGTGCTGGCGCGCGGGCAACGCGGACGGGTCGCCGCCCGCTGGTATCTCGCGACCGCCGCCGGGGAGGCGGTCGAGGCACGCCGAGAGCGCGCTCGCCCCGCCGATGGCGACCGCCGACTTCACGAACTCGCGGCGGTCGAGTCCGCGACCGTCTCGTGGATCCATGCGCGGCGCTAGGGACTACACTTTCTTGTACTGCGTGGTCCGGTAGTCGAAAGAGCGAGCGGTCGAGCAGGCCCCCGGCCCGCGAGGCTGCGGTCGCGGTGCGGTGGCGCCCACGAGAGCGGGTGCGTCCCCGCGCTAGGACCGCCAGAACGACGGCGTGAGGATGACGAGCACGGAGACGACTTCGAGGCGGCCGATCCACATCAGGAACACCATGTAGAGCTTCCCGGCGTTCGAGAACGGCTCGAAGCTGTTCATGGGGCCGATGGGGCCGAAGCCGGGGCCGACGTTCCCGAGCGTGGCGATGGCGGCGCTCATCGCTTCCAGGCCGGTGAGGGACAGCTCGGGCGTCCGGAGGGTGTCGAGGTAGAGGAGGACCGTCGACGCCGCGAACAACGCGAGGAACAGCACGACGAACGTGAACACACTCAGGATGGTGTCCTCGTCGACGGGTTCGTCGCCGAGACGCACGGGTCTGACGGCGTCGGGGTGGACCGACGTGAACAGCGACCGGACGACCGCCTTCTCGACGAGGACCCAGCGGACGATCTTGATGGAGCCGGCGGCCGAGCCCGCGGACCCGCCGAGGAAGTACGCGAACAGGATGATCGTCTGGGTCGACGCGTCCCACGTGTTGAAGTCCATGCTCGCGTATCCGGTGGTGGTGACGACGCCGATCACCTGGAAGAGTCCCTGTCGGAGCGAGTTCTCGGCGTTCCCGGGGATGACGTCGACGTTCGCGGGGGTGGCGTCGAGGCCGACGCCGACGAACAGCAGCGCGGAGACGAGCGCGCCGAAGGCGACGACGGCGAGCAGGTACGACCGGAACTCGGCGTTCTCGACGAGCCGCCGAGGTTCGCCGCGGAGGACGTACCAGAACAGCGCGAAGTTCGTGCCGGCGACGAGCATGAACGGCATCACCGCCCACTGGACGGCGGGCGCGAACGCCTCGACGCTCCGGGCTTTCGGCGAGAACCCGCCGGTCGGCATCGTGGTGAGGGCGTGCGCGACGGCGTTGTAGAGGTCCATGTTCGGCGCGACGTCGAGCAGGTGGAGGCTGTAGTAGACGACGGCGGCGAGGAGCGTGAAGCCGACGTAGATCGCCCAGAGGACGCGTGCGGTCTTCTGGATGCGCGGCGTGAGT
This sequence comes from Halorubellus litoreus, assembly GCF_037081675.1. GTDB lineage: Archaea > Halobacteriota > Halobacteria > Halobacteriales > Natrialbaceae > Halorubellus > Halorubellus litoreus. The sequence goes on from NZ_JAZAQL010000001.1 coordinate 1,196,760, forward strand.
TTGTTGAGCGAGAGCCCGGGGGATTCCTGGTCCATGACCTGCGCGCCGCCGACGGAGAGCTCGGGGAGGATGGCGACCATCAGGACGAGGATACCCATGCCGCCGAGCCACTGCGTGAGCTGTCGCCACATGAGCATCGCGTGGCCGTGACGGGCGACGGAGATCTCGCCGAGGACGGTCGCACCGGTCGTCGTGAACCCGCTCATGCTCTCGAAGAGCGCGTTGACGGGGCCGGCGACGGTGCCGGTGCCGGCGACGAGGTACGGCACCGTGCCGGCGAGCGGGACGACGAGCCAGGCGAGGCTCACGACGAGGAACGCCTCGCGGTTGCCGAGGGCGTCCTCGTCGTTCGTGTCGTGCGCTCGCTCGAAGAGCACGCCGACCGCGAGCATCACCGCACTCCCGGCGACGAACGGGAGCGGGTCCTCGCCGTAGAAGACGGCGAGCAGGAGCGGGAACAGCGGTGCTGCGGCGAGGTACTTGAGGACGGACCCGATGTAGGCGACGCTCACTCGGTAGTCGACGTACGCACTCGTCGGACGGGTCATCTGTCCCGTCATTGTCGTGGGGGATTGAAGAGCGTACCAGTTTCGACGCTGGTATTCGGTCAGTGGCGACCGGTCGATGCCGCGGTGGTCGTTTCCGGTCAGTCGGCGGCGAGGAGGTCGTCGACGAGGCGCGCGAAGCGGTCGACGAGTTTGTCGGAGACGCTGGGTTCGACGGTCTCGAGGAGGTCGGCGGTGCGTTGGGGGCGGGCGAGCGCGAGCGTGACGCGGCCGCGACTGTCGCGCTCTTTCTCGAGGACGCCGGCGGCTTCGAGGTTGGTGACGTGGTGTTCGAGCGTGCTGCGGGCGATGCCGACGCGGTCGGCGACGTCGCCGGGGCGGTTCGAGTCGTCGTCGAGACAGGCCAGCAAGACGTCTCTCGTGGTTTCGCGGCGGACGAGCGCGAGGACGCGCCGCTGGAAGGCGTCGTACTCGGGCGGGTAGTAGTGCGTGCGGCCGAACAGTTCCTCGCGGGCGAGCGCGCCGGCGTCGACGAGGTCGCGCACGTGGTACTGGATCTGTCCGGGGGCGTAGGCGGTGTCGCGGACGAGTTCGTTGAAGTGCACGCCGGGCGTGGTGGCGACGGCACGTTCGATGCTGGTTCTGGTGTCGGTCATGCGTGTCCTGGAGTGTGGTCGGGGCGTGGTCGTGGTCGTCGACGCGTGGTCGTGGTGGTCATGAGGTGGTTGGGCGGATGCTGCGGGCGTACCAGACGGCGGCGACGACGAGCGCGACCATGACGACGTCGAGGCCGTGTTCGGCGGTGTGGTGCGTGGTCGCGGAGAGGCCGCCGACCATCCCGAGCCACCCGAGCGCGCTGCGTGCGGCGAGGGCGACGACGGCGAGCGCGACGAAGAGGTACGGGCTGGTGCGGCGGCGTGCGAACGCGGCGAGCGCGAGGCCGCCGAGTGCGGCGCTCCCGAGGCTCGCGAGGACGAGCACGGCGGCGTACGCCGGCCCGACGGTTGGCGTGGCGTGCAGCGCGACGTCCGCGACCACGGATGCCATCGCCGGCGCGTACGCGCTGGAGCCTCCTGAAGGACTCGGTCGGTCCCGCCAGCGACCCGATTCCGTCAGAGCGGTCGTGCGCGCGTGCTCGCGTGCGTGCGAGGGTTGAAGTCGCTGGAACCCCTGTTTCTAGTCGACGGTTGCGCGGCCCGGACGGGCCGTGCGGCCTGGATACCTATGACGCACACTCGAAACACACCCGCGTCAGGAACTGATCGGTTCGACGACCGTGCTGCGGTGCCGAGCGACCGCGTTCTCGGCGCCGACGGGGGCGTCGATCAAGACGTCTACGGCCCCGTGGACGGTGCGGACGGCGAGCGCTCGAAGTCGGACGTCGACGAGCGGTCGGTTCGGGCGCGCACGGAGGCGATGACGGTGCTCGCGCTCGGGAGCGGCCGGTACGCGGTGCACAGCGAGAGCGGGCACGAGTACCTCGTCGACGTCACGGAGGGGCGGTGTTCGTGTCCGGACCACGCTATCAGGGGCGCGCGCTGCAAGCACCTGCGACGGGTCGCGATCGAGATAACGGCGGGTGCGGTGGCGCCGCCGAGTCACGTGGCGTCGACGTGCGCGTCCTGCGGCGGGTTCGCGCTCGTGCCGCCGGGTGCGCGGGAGCCCCATCTCTGCGACACCCATCGGCTCGCGGTCGGGGACCGGGCGTTAGACCGGGAGACGGAGGAGGTCGTGCTCGTGGTCGCGGTGTCGCCCGAGCGCGCGGACGCCGTGAGCGTCCCCGGACGGGACGTCACGGTCGCGGGATACGAGACGAACGCGGCGTATCCGGCGAGCGACCCGGTCGTCGCGGCGGTCTACCCGTCGGTGCACGTGGGGCGGGAGGGGCCGCGGCCGGGCGAGTTGCGCGTGTACTCGTTCCCGCTGTCGCGCCTGGAGCGCCTCGACGACGAGCGTCGATTGTGAACCTGTGACATCGAAAACCGCACGACAGAGACGGTTTTAGGTCGGCCAAAGAATCGACGGTCTTTTGTGCTTTAGGCCAGCCTAAATCCGAGCATGGGACTCGATAGACGCAAGCTCCTCCGCTCGCTCGGCGCGACAGCCGGCGCGGCGGCGCTCGCAGGCTGCAGTAGCACGTCCGACGACGCGACGAGCACCGACGCCGAGAGCACCGGCGAACCGACCGACGGCGAGAGCACCGAGAGCGACGAGGACGAGGAGTCCAGTGCGGCCGCCGACGTCTCCGCGGAGGTCGCCGTCGCCGCGGAGTGGTCCGCGATGCGCTCGCGGCTCGACGACGCCCGCGCGCTCGTCACCGCCGGCGACTTCGACGCCGCCGCGAGCGTCAGCGCCGAGGTCTTCGCGAACTTCGAGCAAGCGAACGGCGAGTACGGCGCCCACGAGATGCTCGAAGCGACCTCGAAGGAGGACTACGAGGGCTTCGAGAGCGCGCTCGGCACGTTCAAGACGAAGGCCGAGGAGGGAGACCCCGACGGCGCGAAGGACGCCCACGAGACCGCCGTGAATCACCTCTACGAGGCTCAGGAGGAACTCGTCGGCGGGACGACGACGCACGCGATGGACCTCCAGCGGCTCGGCGCTCGCGTCGCGAACGCGCGCTACCTCGCCGCCATGGACAAGTACGCGGCCGCCGCGACCGTCGCCGCCGACACGAAGGCCGCGTTCGAGGGCTCGGGCGCCTACGAGGACGTCGAGATCGCCGCGCCCGAGGCCTACGAGGCGTTCGAGGCCGCCATCGAGACGACCCAGGACGCGACCGGGTCGGGCGACGCCGAGCAGATCGCGACGGCGTCCACGGACGCGCTCGCCGCCGCCATCGAGGGATCGTACGCGATGGCGGGGCACGCGGAGAACGCGGGCGCCGGCCAGCTCGCGACGATGCAGGCGCGCGGGTTCGACGCGGCGACGCTCGCCGGCATGGGCGGCCCGTCGACCGCGTTCGCGCACGCCGCGGCGCTGAACGCCTACCGGCACGCCGCGTTCGACGCGCACTGGCTCGCCGCACGCGGCGAGACCGACGCCGCCGCGACGCTCGCGGGCGACATCTACGCGGACTTCGAGGGCGCTCGCGCCCACGAAGCGCTCGAAGAGGCCGACGCGGCGGCGTACGAGGGCTTCGAGGGTGGCCTGGAGTCACTGAAGGCCGCCATCGAGGACGGTGATTCCGACGGCGTCGACGACGCGGTCGCGTCCGTCGAGTCGAACCTCCGCGCGGGCATCGGCGCGCTCGCCGGCGGCACGGGCGCGGCGGTCCTCCAGGCGTCGTTCCTCCGGACGCGCCTCGAGGACGCGCTCGCGCTCTACGCGTCCGGCCAGAACAACACGGCCGCGAGCGTCGTCGAGTCCGTCTTCGGGCGGTTCGAAGCGGACGAACTCGGGTTCCACGAGGCGTTCGAGTCCTGGGACGCGGAGACCTACGAGACGTTCGAGAGCCACCTCGAATCCCTCCAGGGAGCGATGTCGAACACGAACGACTCGGGCGTCGAGACGCACGCTTCCGGCGCGATGGACGCGCTGTTCGCGTTCGAGGCCGGCGCCGGTTCGACGGCGCAGGTCAGCGCCGCCGCGTCGGGGTACATGGCCGCTCGCGCGTTCGACGCCGCGAACCTCGCGGCGCTCGGGAAGCGCTCGCGCGCCGCGACCGCCGTCCAGGAGGCGTTCGAGTTCTTCGAGGGCGGCGCCGGCGGGTTCCACGAGGCCCTCGAGAGTGCCGACGAGGAGCTCTACGAGACCTTCGAGACGACGCTCGGTGGCGTGACGACCGCCGCGGAGGACGACAGCGACGTGTACGCGGCCGCCGTCGAGTACCACGCGACGGCCGTCGAGGGCGCGTACGCGGTCGTCGAGAACGCCGGCGGGTCCTTCGGTGGCGCCGCGAACGCCATCGCGAGCGACGCGTTCGCCGCGTTCGAGAACGCCGAAGTCCACGAGCTCCTGGAGGACGGCGACGAGGGCGCGTACGAGACGTTCGAGGCGAAACTGAACGCGCTCGTCGAGGCGACGAGCGACGGGAGCGGCGGCGGCAGCGCGGCGTCGGCGTACGCGACCGCGACGACGCGCGCACAGTTCGCGGTCGTCGGCGCCGTCGAGGACGCACCCGTCGACGCGTCCGGCAGCGGCGAGAGCGAGGAGGGGACCGAGCTCGAGGGCGGCCCGAACGTCGTCTCCGGCGTTCCCGAGGACGCGGACCACGTCGTCGACATGAAGGCGGTCGCGTTCGACCCCGTCGAGTTGACCGTCAGCAAGGGCGACAAAGTCGCGTTCGAGCACGTCGGCGGCGAACCGCATAGCGTCACCGCGAAGGCCGACGGCATCCCGAGCGACGCCGAGTACTGGGCGTCGGGCGGCTTCGCGTCCCAGGAGAAGGCCGAGACCGGGTGGGAGAACGGGACGGGCGCGGTCGCGTCCGGCCAGTCGTACCTCCACACGTTCGAGACGACCGGCACGCACGAGTACTACTGCATCCCGCACGCCGCCGCCGGGATGGAAGCGACGATCGTCGTCGAGGAGTAGCGACGACGCGACGACGGCCCCTGGTAGTCACGGCCGCGCCGCGGGCACTCTGGGCCTCTCGGCCCCTGTCATCCCACGTTCCGAACACGCCGATAGCCACGGCGCTCGTCCGTCGGTTCAAGTACGAGAACGCGGCGAGCGTCGACGTCCTCGAACGAGACGTCTCGCCGTCGCCGAGACGGGAGCGCGGTCCACGCGGCGAGAAAACTGCCCGCACGAACGTACGGCCGCCGTCTGGCGGCCGTTCCTCGCGGGTGCTAGCGGGCCGGGGCCGCCTGCTCGCCACTCGAACCAGCGACAGCGATGCCGCGGTCGTTACCCGTCGAAGTCGCCGATGCTCGTCCGCTCGGTGTCGCCGACGAGTTCGTCGAAGTCCGTGCCCTCCGCGAGCGCCGTCTCTTTCTTCACCCTGTAGCTGCCCTTGTCCGTCGTGTAGAGGTCGCCGGGGTGGAAGAAGTACCAGTCCTCGCGGTCGAACCGCACCGCGATACGGGGTTTCGCGCCGAAGTTCCGCGCGAAGTACACGAGCGCCTCCACTTCCTCACCTTCGAGATAGATGGGACGCCCGGACGACGACTTCGCCTCGATGGCGTAGAAGTCGTCGCCGTTTCCCGCGAGGACGTCCGGGAGCTCGCGGTCCGTCGCCGCTCCCGACGCCGGCGCGCGCATCACCGCGAACCCGGCCTCGTCCAGCGCGTTCACGAGCTCGCGCTCCCGACGATTCCCCTTCCGACTCGCGCTCATACGAAGGAGTCACTCACCGACCGGTATAAACCACCGGATGGCGCGGTGGAAGTGGAATCGAGCGGAACACCAGCCACCAGCCCACCTGAAGCGACACCGTCCAAACAACTGGTTTCGCTCGGCTCCAGCAGTCGCCCTGGAGACACGGCGTCTCTCAGTGACCTGGTCGTCTCAGTCACCTCGTTTCGACGGAGAGACCGGCCCGCGAGGACAACGAGCGAACGACGGATACGTGAGGACGGTCTGGTTCCAGTATGCAACGGCTGGATGCGCTCTTGCGACCCTTCGAACGATATGCGGACGCCCTCTCCGCGAAGCGTCACGGTATCGTCGCCACCGTGTCGTTCTGTCTCTTCGTGGGTGTGATCGCGCTGGGGTTCGTGCCGGTGACTCGCCGGATCGAGACGTCCGGCTACTCGACTTCGGACTTGCAGGCTGCGACGACCCGCGCGGAAGTGGACGCGATACTGCAGGCGTTCCAGCCGGTCATGGAATCGGTGATGCTGCTCTCCGTCCTCGATTACGTCTTCATCGTCGCCGGGTTCCTCCTGTTCTTCTCGCTTCATTCGGTCTCCCTGCAGACGCTTGCAGGCCACGACAGACTCATTCAGGTACCGAAGATAGGGATGGGGCTGACGGTCGTCTCGCGCCTCCTCGATTCGCTGGAGAACCTCTGGGTCGTCCTCATCTACACGAACCCCGACGAGTACGCGACCGTCCTGATCGGTCTCATGAACACCTCGGAAGCGCTGAAGTGGATGGTCGTCAGTGTCGAGTATCCGATGCTCGCCGTCGCCATCGCGCTTGCACTGCTGACTCGATTCACCTCGCTGTTCGACAGTCGCTCGGAGAACCCACAGTAGGCAGGACCGACGGCCTCGACCGAGAAACAGTCTCAGGAGCGGCGTCGAATCGAGGGAGCGAGCCGGTCGAACCTGTCAGCGATAACTCTTGAGACCCTTATCACTCGACGCGGCCTATTCCCCGCCAATGACGAACACGGAGTCTGATGGCTACACGCCGATGGAGTACGACGCGGACAGCGAGAACGACGAGACGTACCAGCGGTGTCTGGCGTATCTGCTCGCACACGCACCGATCGACCCCGACGATACGGTGGTGGACGTCGGTACCGGCACCGGTATCGTCGCGCTCGAACTCGCGTCGAAGTGCGACCACGTCGTCGGACGAGACATCTACGACGAGTGGCTCCAGTACGCACGAGAGAAGGCCGAACAGCACGGCATCGAGAACGTCTCGTTCGACCACGGGTCGTTCCGCGAGCCCAACGTCGACGACCCCGTCGACGTCGTCGTCGCAAGCTACGCGCTGTACATGGCCTACGACGAGGGCGGCGAGGAGGAACTACGCGCCGCCATCGACGGACTCGCCTCGCTGGACTCGCGGTGCGTCGTCGTCGCCGACAAGATGCGTTTCGGACCAGCGCAGTCCCCCAGCGACTACGAGACGCTCCCACCGATGGGCACCGTCGCCAACCTCCTCGCGGATGCAGGATTCACGCTCACCGACGTCGAGATCGTCTCCGACGCCGTCGGCGTCCTCATCGCCACCCGATAACACCAGCCGACTTCAAGCAGAAACCACCCACGAGAGCCAGTTCGTTCACCGCATCACCCGAAACGGCCGCCTCGCGGCGCCCGTATGCTCGTGCGGTCAGTTCATCCCACAGCGCTGGAAACGGCCGCCTGGCGGCGGCCGTATGCTCGTGCGGTCAGTTACGTCCCGTGCTGCCAACTCCCCATGTACTCTTCCTGGGTGTCGGTCAGCGAGTCGAAGTCGACGCCTTCGGCCTCCAATTTTATCTCGGCGACTTCCTTGTCGAGGTCGTCGGGGACGTCGTGGACGCCGGCGTCGTACGCGTCGGGGTTGTCGACGAGTTCGCGGACGCAGACGGCCTGGATACCGAAGGATTGGTCCATGACTTCGACGGGGTGCCCGAGCGCGATGGGGGCGGCGAGGTTCACGAGGCGGCCTTCGGCGAGGACGTTCAGGCGGCGGCCGTCGTCCATCTCGTACGCTTCGACGCCGTCGCGGGCCTCGTACTGGTCGACGGCCATGTCGGAGAGCGCGTCGAGGTCGACCTCGATGTCGAAGTGACCGGCGTTCGCGAGCAGCACGCCGTCTTTCATCTGCTCGAAGTGCTCGGCGGTGACGACGTCGCGGTTGCCGGTGACGGTGAGGAATACGTCACCGATCTCGGCGGCCTCGCTCATCGGCATCACGTCGTAGCCCTCCATGTGGGCTTCGAGCGCGCGGCGGGGCTCGACCTCGGTGACGATGACATCGGCGTTCTGCCCGCTTGCCTTCTTCGCGACGCCGCGGCCGCAGTCGCCGTAGCCCGCGACGACGACGTTCTTCCCCGCCCAGGAGAGGTTCGTCGTCATCGCGATGCTCGCGAGCGAGGACTCGCCGGTGCCGTGGACGTTGTCGAACAGTCGCTTCATCGGCGTGTCGTTGACGGCGAAGACGGGGTAGTCGAGCGCGCCGTCGTCGTCCATCGCACGGAGACGGTGGACGCCGGTCGTCGTCTCCTCGGCACCGCCGATGATGGAGTCGATGAGTTCGGGGTAGTCCTCGTGGATGGCGGCGACCATGTCCATCCCGTCGTCGACCGTGATGGTCGGCTCGATGTCGATGACGGCCTCGATGGCGGCGTAGTACTCGTCGTCGTCGACGCCCCGTTTCGCGTAGCTCGTGATGTTCTCGTGGGCGTCGAGCGCCGCGCTCACGTCGTCGTGCGTCGACAGCGGGTTGCAGCCAGTGATGGCCACCTCCGCGCCGCCGTCGGCGAGCAACTCGACGAGGTTCGCGGTCTTCGCCTCGACGTGCATCGCCATGCCGATGCGCTGGTCCGCGAACGGCTGGTCGGCTTCGAAGTCCTCGCGCAGTGCGTTCAGGATGGGCATGTGCTGGCGTGCCCAGTCCATCTTCCGACGGCCCTCCTCGCGGGCGGCATCGGGGTCGTCGAGTTGCGCGGTGATCGACGGATAGTCTGTCATGCGAGATACCAGCGGGAGCGACGCAAAAACCCTACCGAAGCCGGATTCGTTCGCGGCGGCGGGTCAGTCGACGCGGCGCGACGACGTCCGAAGGGGTCAGTCCGCGGGCTGCGGGCTGGTGCCGGGCTCGAACTTGGCCTTGTACTGGCGGGAGACGTACCAGATGGCGGCGCCGCCGATGACGGCGGGAAGCAACCAGATCACGGGCAGGGGGACGCCCGGGAGCTCGCGCGCGTTCGTCGCGACGACCGCGGTGACGGTCGCGATGTACGCGCCACCCATGCGGTTGAGGTGCTCGAAGAACCACGTCCGTGGGTCGAGGTCGGTGGCGCGGAACTGCCGGACGTCGCCCACGGTCGTGGTGAGCGCGATACCGCCGAAGACGAGCATGACGAGACCGAACTGGTTCCCGGAGGTGAGGAACCACGCTCCCATGGCGAGGAGGCCGACGCCGGACGCACCGAAGAGGCCGGTGGCCACCCAGTCGACGGTGCCGGGGGTGTCGATGGTGCGTTTCCGGGAGAGGACGCGATAGCCGGAGAACGCGAAGTAGAAGCTGAACACGGCGACGAACCCGAGGAATATCCGGAGGAGGGACTGTTCGAACGCGAGCAGTTCGAGTGCGGTGACCGGTACGACCGCCATCGCGTACACGTACGTGCGGCCGAGGCGTCGATGCCGCGGGCCGCCTTTCTTCGTGACGATCGCACCGGCGCCGGTCGCGTACAGCGTCGACGACCCACGACGAGAGTATCGGGGCTAGACAGTTAGGTGGGGTGTCTTTGCGGTCCGGTCTACGCATGATACGATATGGACATCAGCGACGACCTCCAGCGACGGATCGGCGTCTTCGTCCTCCTCGCGCTCGGGGTCGTCGTCACGGTCGCGCAACTGTACGACGTGTACGCCGACATCGTCTGGGACGGCGCGTCGGTTCTCATCTCCCTCGTCGAGTTCACCTTCCCCGGACTCCTCCTCGTCGCATTCGGCGTCGTCGTCACCTGGTTGTACTTGAACGACTGGGACGGCGAGCACGTCCTCCGGGTGGCGACGTGGAGTCTCGTCGTGAGCGCTGGCGTGCTCGCGCTCCAGGCGTGGGTGCTCGGCATCCAGTTGTTCTACCACACCGGCACGGACTTCGGCGTGATCGCGTCGAGCAACGCCGCGGTCGGCCTCGTCCTCGGGTCGTTCATCGGGATCTACAGCGTGATGCGGTCGCAGGACCGACGCGAGCTCGAGCGGAGCGAGGAACGGTACCGGTCGATGACGGAGGACGTCCTCGACAGCAGTAACGTCGGTATCATCATCTTGAACGACGACAACGACGTCGTCTGGGTGAACGAAGTGATCGAGGACTACTTCAGCGTCGAACGGTCGGCCGTCATCGGTCGCGACAAGCGCGACGTCCTCCAGGAGAACGCGACCGCGGTCGCGGACTCCGATCGGTTCCAGCGACTCGTCGAAGAGACGTACGGGTCGGACGTCTACGAGAAGCACTTCGAGTTCCACATCCTCCCCGGTCCCGACCGCGAAGAACGATGGATCGAGCATCGGAGTCAACAGATCGAGTCCGGGCTCTACGAGGGCGGACGCATCGAGCACTATACCGACATCACGGAACAGAAGGAGACGACGGCGCGACTCGAGGGCCGCGAGCGCGTCCTCCGCGAACTCCACGACATCCTCCTGGACCGGTCCGCGAGCGTTGACGAACGCATCGCGGCGCTCCTCGAGGTCGGCCGCGAGCAACTCGGCATGGAGTTCGCGCTCCTGGCGCGCGCCGACGGCGAGGACTTCCACGTCCGGGCGGCGAGTCCACCCGAGTGGCCGTTCGTTGAGGGCGAGACGTACCCGCTCTCGGACACGGTGTGTCGACGCGTCGTCGAAACCGAGGAGAGTCAACGGTTCGCGCACCTCTCCACGGAGGCGCCTGAACTCACGGACTCTCTCTCTCACGCGGACGTCGACATGGAATCGTACGTCGGGATGCCCGTGCACGTCGACGGCGAGCTGTACGGGACGCTCGCGTTCTACGGGCCGGAGCCCGGGGAGCCCGTCGACGACTGGGAGATGACGGTCATGGAGTTGATGGGGAACTGGGTCGGGAACGAACTGGAGTTAGTGCGTCAGCGCGACGAGCGCGAACAGGCCCTGCGGGAGACCAGAGAGCAGTTCTCGTCGCTCGTCGGTGACGTCGAGGAGTACGCGATCTTCCGGTTGGACGTCGACGGGCACGTGGCGTCCTGGAATCGTGGGGCGCGCCAGATCAAGGGCTACGAGCCCGACGAGGTCCTCGGCGAGCACGTGGAGACGTTCTACCCGGAGTCGGCGCGCGACGCGGGGCAGGCGGCCAGGTTGCTGTCGGAGGCGCGCGAGCACGGGCGGACGGAGACGGAGGGGTGGCGCGTCCGGAAGGACGGGTCGCGGTTCTGGGCGAACGTCTCCATCACGGCGCTCCGGGACGCGGACGGCGACCTCCGCGGGTTCCTGAAGGTGACGCGGGACATGACCGAGCGCCGGGAGCGCGAGCAGCAGTTGGAGCACGAGCGCGAGCGCTTGGAGTTCATGAACCGCATCATCCGGCACAATCTCCTGAACGGGATGAACGTCGTGGATGCGCGCGCTGGCCTCCTCTCCGGGCACGTCGACCCGGAGGTCGCGGAGCACCTGGAGACGGTGCAGTCGCGCGTCCGGGACATGGTGGACCTCATCGAGACGATGCGGTCGTTCATGCAGGTGTTGACGGAGGAGGACGGCGAGCGCACGGAGCCGGTCGACCTGGACGCGGTCCTGTCGGCGGAGGTGGAGAAGGCGCGGAAGGCGTACGACGATGCGACGGTCGCGTACGACCCGGCGCAGGACGTGCGCGTCGTCGGGAACGACCTGCTGCCGGAGGTGTTCGAGAACTTGCTGTCGAACGCGGTCCAGCACAACGATTCGGCGTCGCCGACGGTCGAGGTGTCGGTGCACGTCGAGGGCGACGAGGCGGTGGTGGCGGTCGCGGACGACGGGCCGGGCGTCGACGAGGCGATGCAGGACGCGATCTTCGAGAAGGGCGAGAAGGGGTTCGATTCGCCGGGGACGGGGTTCGGGTTGTACCTCGTTCGCGAGCTCGTGGCGTCCTACGACGGCGGTATCGACGTCGAGAATCGCCCGGAGGGTGGCGCGGAGTTCACCGTCCGGCTTCCGCTCGCGGCCGGCGCCGCCGAGGGCGGCGAAGAGTCAGAGCTCGTGTCGGACTGACGACCGCACCAGCATACGGCCGCCGTCAGGCGGCCGTTTCCCCGTCGGCTTCCCGGGTGCTCTGACGACTGCACCAGCATACGGCCGCCGTCAGGCGGCCGTTTCCTGTGTGGGGAGCCGTCGCTGTCGGGGTTCCTGTGAGCCGCTGCAGGCGACGCGTCGCTGCCGGGTCGTTGGAGCGTGTGCGCGACGCGGGGGGAGTGCGTCGCGAGAGGGGAGAAGCGGCGTCGCAAGGGGGAGCGGCGACGCCGCGGGGGTGCGGGGACCGCGTGGCGGCGTGAGGGGGTCGGTTGGGCCTGTGTGTTGCGTGCGGTGTCAGTAATCGAACGGCGTCGTCACGGCGACTGCGGCGTGCGCCGCGAAGTCCGCTGCGACGGTGGTCGTGGCGGTGACTTGCTTCGGGCCGTTCCCGTTCCCGCCGCCGTTCCCGTTCCCGCCGCCGTTACCGGGTGCGCCGCCGTCGGTCTCGTTCCCGGTCGGTGCACCGCCCGGCGTTCCGTTCGGCGGGCCGCCGCTGGAGCCGTTCCCTGCGCTCGCGCCGGGCGTGCCCTCGGGCGGGCCGCCGGCGGACGCGTTCGTCTCGTTCGCGGCGCTAGCGCCGGGGGTCCCGTTCGGCGGACCGGCGTGAGCGGGCGCGTTCCCGGGGTTGTTCGCGACGACGTACGACGCGATGACGCGACCGGGCGCCGTCGTGTTCGTGTCGTTCGTCGCGTTCGCGATGACGCGCTGGAGGCCGGCGACGAACTCCTGCATCGCCGCCTCGGAGCTCGTCTCGTTCCCGTCCATCACGTCCTCGGTCTCGTTCCCGTCCGTCGCGTTTTCGTCCGTCTCGTTCTCGTCGAGGTCGGACTCGTTCTCGTCGAGGTCGGACTCGTTCTCGTCGAGGTCGGAGTCATTGTCGTCGGTCGTCTCGTTGTCGGGGCTGATCGCGAAGTCGGCGTCGTCGTCGATGGCGGTGGTCGCTGTCGTGTCTGCGGGTGCGGCGGCGCCGACCATCGGGCCGACGGCGGCGACCAGCATCACGAGCACGCCGAACAACGCGGTCTTTCTGGAGTCTGGCATCACCTGGTAACAACGTGGATACCTGCATAAACCGGGCACCTCGTTCGTTCCGTTCACCACCTCCACGAGACGCCCTCAGAGAAAGTTAGGGCGTTCACGAACGACTCTCGTCGTTTAATTCCGGTCTCCAGGAGAGACGGGGTCGATGGTGACGGGGTGCGCGCTCGTGGCGAGCACGTCAGCGAGCGAACGTTTCATTGCCTTCGCACGAGGAGGTGGTGTATGCGAAAGGGGAGTGGTCGGGGGGCGTCGTCACCGATGGGGTCGCTGCTGATGGTCGCGTTGACGCTCGTGGTGGTCGGCGCGACGAACGCGACCGTTCCCGCTCGCGTCGGTGCTTAGCCGCGGTCGCGGAGCACCGGGAGCGTCCGACGTCAGGCGCGGTCGACGAGCGCCTGCGCGTGTTCGCTGGCGCGCTCGCGGACGCTCGCGGCGTCGAGCGTGGTGAGTTCGCGGTCGCGCATGAGCACCTGGCCGTCGCAGACCGTGTGGCGGACGTCGCTGCCGGTTGCGGCGTACGCGAGGTGACTGACGAGGTCGTGCTGGGGGGTGAGGTGCGCGGCGTCGAGGTCGAGGACGGCGAGGTCGGCGTTCGCGCCCGCCTCGATGCGTCCCGAGTCGATACTGAGGACGTCGGCGCCGCCCTGGGTCGCCATCTCGACGACGGCGTCCGCGGGCACGGCGCTCGCGTCGTCGGCGGCGAGCTTCCCGAGCATCGCGGCGTCGCGCATCTCGTCGAAGACGTCGAGGTCGTTGTTCGACGCGGCGCCGTCGGTGCCGAGCGCGACCGTCACGCCCGCCTCGCGCATGTCTTGGACGGGCGCCATGCCGCTCGCGAGCTTCATGTTCGACGCCGGGCAGTGCACGACGCCAGCGCCGGTTTCGGCGAGGAGGTCGTGCTCGCTCGCGTCGGTGTGGACGCCGTGCGCGAGGAAGTCCTCGGGTTCGAGGAGGCCCTGTTCTCGCGCCCAGGCGAGCGGGCGCTCGTCGTGCTCGTCGAGGATGGGGTCGACCTCGTCGGTCGTCTCGTTCGCGTGGAAGTGCACGGGGACGCCCGCCTCGCGGGCTTCGGCGGTGTACTCGCGGAGGACGTCGGGGTCGACCGTGGTGAGGGAGTGCGGCATGAACGCGGTCGACACGCGGCCGTCCGCGGCACCGTCGAACCGCTCGGCGGCCCGGATGGACTCGCTCGCGTCCTCGCGCGCCGCGTCGTCGTCCTTCCCGACGGTGACGACGCCGTGGCCGACGCGAGCGCGGAGACCCGCTCGCTCGACCGCGTCGACGACCGCGTCCACCTCGAAGTACATGTCCGCGAACGCCGTCGTCCCGCTTCGAATCATCTCCACGGCGGCGAGTTCGGTGCCCGCGCGGACGTCCTCACTCGTCAGCGCCGCCTCCACGGGCCAGATGTCCTCCTGGAGCCACGCGTCCAGGGGCTTGTCGTCCGCGATCCCGCGCAGGAGCGTCATCGCGGCGTGCGTGTGCGCGTTCACGAGCCCCGGCAGCACGAGACAGCCGTCAGCGTCGAGCGTCTCGTCGCCGTCCAGGTCCTCGTCGACCGCCAGAATCGTTCCCTCGTCCCGGTCGACCAACACGTCGGCTCGCACGACGTCGTGGTCCGGGAGCAGGACGCGCCCGCCGGACACGCAGAGCGTACTCATGCCACTCGCTTTTGCACCCCGAGGCATGTGCGTTCCCATCCTGACTGCGACCACGCCGGGGTTTACGTTTCATGTAAACCCCGCGTCGCGGTTCGGGCCGCCTCAGTCACCGGCTGGCGCGCGCTGGCGTCGCGGGGCGAGCGACGGCGAGCCTCGCGACGCCGACATCGTGCGAGGGACGGCGACCGAACGCAGTGAGGGCGCCGTCGGCTGGGGAGGGCGTGGCTGCGGTGCGGTCCGGGCGCGCCGACGCACCACCGTCGCTCCCACCCCAACGCAAACCACGACAACGCAAACCACGACAACGCAAACCACGCCACCGCGCGACTGCCGCGAGGGAAAGCGTATTCCCCACGCCACCGCAAGCAGACGCATGCGCATCGCGGTACCCAACAAGGGCCGGATTCACGACCCCTCGATCTCGCTCCTCGAACGCGCGGGCCTCCCCGTGGTGGACGGCGCCGACCGCAAACTCTACGCGGACACCGTCGACCCCGACGTCTCCGTGCTGTTCGCACGAGCGGCCGACATCCCCGAGTACGTCGCCGACGGCGCCGCAGACCTCGGCATCACCGGACTCGACCAGGCCGAAGAAGCCGGGCACGACAACGTCGAAGCGCTACTCGACCTCGAGTTCGGCGAGTGCCGGCTCGTGCTCGCCGCACCCGAGGACGGCGACGTCGAGACCCCCTACGACCTCGAAGGGAAGACGGTCGCGACCGAGTTCCCGCGACTCACCCGCGAGTACTTCGACGAACGCAACATCGACGCGGAGGTCGTCGAGGTCACGGGCGCAACCGAACTGACGCCGCACGTCGACATGGCGGACGCCATCGTCGACATCACGAGCACGGGGACGACGCTCCAGGTGAACCGCCTCGCGATAATCGACGAGGTCCTCTCCTCGAGCGTCCAGTTGTTCGCGCGCAGCGACGTCGTCGACGACGAGAAGACCGAGCAGGTCCGCACCGCGCTCGCGAGCGTCCTCGCCGCCGACGGCAAACGCTACCTGATGATGAACGCCGACCGCGAGAACCTCGACGCCATCCGCGACGTCATCCCCGGCATGGGGGGCCCGACCGTGATGGACGTCGCCGGCGACGACAAGGTCGCCGTGCACGTCGTCGTCGACGACGCGGACGTCTTCGAGACCATCAATCGCGTGAAGCAAGCGGGCGCGAGCGACATCCTCGTCACCGAGATCGAACGCCTCGTCGAGTAACCCGAGCGAACGCCTCGTCGAGTAACCCGAGCGAACGCCTCGTCGAGTAACCCGAGCGAACGACGTCGCCCGACGTCGTCCCGTCGCTCGACCGCGCGCCACCACCGAGTCCTCAGAACTGCTTCTCGAGGAGGCCGGCGGTGACGAGCTGGACGACACCGAGCGCGACCAACAGGCCACCGACGACCATCCCCGAGAGCGTGAACGCGTCGCTGAGCGCGATCCCGACCGCGGCGACACCGGGCGCGAACCACACCGCGCGCACCACGGGCTCGCTCGACAGCACGACCGCGACCGCGAGCGCGAGCGACCCACCGACGAGGCCCGCGTACAGCGACGGCGACGATTCCACACCCAGCACCGCGAACGCGACGACGAGGAGCCCACCGACGAGGAGGAACACGCCACCGCGCGCGAACTTCGCGCGGTCGTCAGCGTCCATCTCGACCTCTGACGTACTCATGGCGCGACCTACGGCCGGTACCGTACAAAAAGCCCGGCGTTCCGGGTGAACGGGTGACTGCGTTCCGGGCGAGCGCGCGACCGCGCGCCGGGCGAGGCGCGCTCAGACGGGTGCGGTCTGGAGGAGCGCGACGAGGTTGAATATCGTGATGCCGGCGATGACGGCGACCGTGTAGTGCGCGACCGCGACGAGCGCCGTCGACTTCCAGGAGAGCCGGTAGACCGCGGAGATCGCGAACGCGTCCAGGCCGAGCGTCACCGCGATGACGATCGCTGGCTCGTAGCGCTGGAGGAGCATCGACGCGACCGCGAGAATCACGCCGACGACCACGGCGCGTTTCAGTGGCGCGTCACCGAGCACGTACCGCGCGGCGACGAACAACGTCAGCGAGTAGAATACCGCGGCGACGAGGAACGTACCGACGAACGCGACCGGGCTACCGGCGACCGGGTCGAGTTGCGCGGGCGAGAGCACCATCACTCGACGTGAGGGGCCGACGGGTTTTCAGTCCAGCCCTTCCGGAGTCGGCGGGTGGAGGCGACGCCAGCGGTCGCGGCGGCGAGCCGCGCTCACCGGAGCTGGTCTATCTCGTTGCGAACCGTTTCGGGGTCGGTGATGCTGCGGAACGTCACGGACGTCGACGGCGACCGCATCGTGACGGTGCCGGCGTCGACGAGCCGTTCGATGCGGGAGTCGGTGCGGTTGACGCCACCGACGGCGTCGATGTCGACGTCGGACCGGTCGACGCTGAACATCCGGTACTCGCGGATGGCGCGCTCGGTCGTCACGTAGTACGTCGTCAGGCTGTTCCGGTAGTAGGTCGCGCCGCCGCTGACGAGGAGTGCGAGCGCCACCAGGCCGGTGACCGTCGGGTAGACGTACGGCGTCCGCGTGAAGTACAGCAGGTAGCCGGTCGCGACGAACCCGAGGACGCCCAGGGCCATGGTCGCTATCGCGGGCGTCTGCACGGGGTTGTACTGGAGGACTTCCTCCTCGCCGTCGCGGTACGTCGGTCGTTCGGGTGCGAGCTGGTTCGCGCGCACGCCGACCGCGAACACGAGCAAGCCGACGAGCAGGAGGGGCGTGCCGAGGCCCGGCGGGAGTGGCGTCTGGTCGAACTGGACGCCCAACCCGAGCGCGGCGAGCAACGCAGCGATGAGGCCACCGACGGCCGCCGGGCGACCGCGCGCCATCAGTCGTCACCTCCGCGGAGTTGCGCGATGGTGCCGAGCGTCCCGACGAGCCCGATGAGGAGACTCAGCGTCGTCGTCGACACCGACTCCTCCAGGGACTTCGCGTCCTCGCCGTTCGAGAAGAACCCGCGCGTCGGGCCGTCGTCCGCCGAACTCGTCCGCGTCGCGTCGCGCTCGCCGTCCATCGACGTCGACGTGCCCTGGTCGTCCGTCGACCCGGACGTCGACGTGCTCGAGTCGACCGAGGACGACCGCGTCCCGTCGGCGCCATCGGACTGTTCGTCGTCGCCCGCGGCGGTCGTCGCCGTCGTCGTCCCCTCGCGCTCGTTCGCGGAGAGGTCGTACCCGAGGAAGGCCGCACCGACGTGGTTCCGCTCGCCGAGCGCGAGGACGTCGCCGTCGACGGCCGGGCGCGTCATCCACGTCCGCGACGTCGCGTCGCCGAGGTCGAGCGCGAACTCGACGACGCCCGTCTCGGCCGCGTACGCTCGAACGACCTGCGTCTCGTTCTCCTCGCCCGCCACGTACAGCGTGCCGTCCCGGAGCGTCGGCGTCCCGGCCTCGCCCGACCCGGTCCACGCCGTCGACCCGTCACCGGCCTGCAGCGCGAACACGCCGCCGTCCTGGAAGTCACAGAAGTAGACGTGCTCGCCGTCGGCGACCGCACCGGACAGACGCGTTCCGACCGACCGCTCCCACTCAATCTCGCCGGTTCGGACGTCGACGCTCGCGACCTGGCCTTCGTGTCCGGTCACGTACGCGCTCCCGTCCGCGACCGCGACGACGTTCTGCGTCCAGCGCGTGGACATCGACGCCGACCAGCGCTTCGCGCCGGCGTCGCGGCCGTACGCGAGCAGGCCGCCGTTGTTCTGGAGGAGGACGAGGTCGTCGGTGACCGCCGGGACCACGGGACCGATGCGGTCGAACGAGCGCGCCGACTGCTGCCAGCGGACCTCGCCGGACGTGGCGTCGACGACCGCGAGCGTCCCGGACGTCGAGGTGACGAAGAACGCGCCGTCCTCTCCGATGCTCCCGGAGACTGCGCCATCGAGGGCGCGCCGCCAGCGCGCGTCGCCGGACTGGGCGTCGAACGCTCGCAGGTCGCCGCTCTCCCCACCGAGGAGCACCGTCCCGGTCGCGGCGTCGCTGGCGGCGGCGACGGCGGCGCTCCCGAGATCGCTCGTCCACGCCTTCGTCCCGCTCGCGACGTCGACCGCGAACGCGGTGCCGTCGTCGGTGCCGACGACGGCGCGGTCGTCGAGGACGGTCGTCGCCATGCTCCCCTCGGGCACCTCGTACCGCCACGTGGGCGTCGGTTCGTCGCTAGCCGTCGACGCACCGACGGCGCCGCCGGCGATCGAGAGTCCGACGGCGCCGCCCGCTGCCGTCGCGAGCACCCGTCGACGAGTCAATCCAGACATGCCTTAGCGAACGAATAATCGCGCCTAGTAGAATAAAATTTTCAATCTTCCCCGTAGAAATATCTCGCCGGCGTCGGTCCTGCGTCGTCGACGGTCGTGGAGAAGTGGTGGAGTGGAGCCGCGTGGCCGTCGTCAGGAGTCGAGGAGGCCGAGGTCCTCGAGGCGCGAGACGATCTTGTCGACGGCGTGCCGGGCGTCGTCGGGCTTCTTCCCGCCGGTGATGACGAGCTTCCCGGAGCCGAACAGGAGCGCGACGACCTCGGGGTCGTCGAGCCGGTAGACGAGGCCGGGGAACTGCTCGGGCTCGTACTCGATGTTCTCCAGGCCGAGGCCGATCGCGATCGCGTTCAGGTTGAGGTTCCGCCCGAGGTCCGCGCTCGTGACGATGTTCTGCACGACGATCTCGGGGTCGTCCTGCACGTCGATCTTGAGGTCGCGGAGCTTGTCGAAGACGATGCGGAGGCTCTCGTGGACGTCGTCGGTGCTCTTGGCGCCCGTGCAGACGATCTTCCCGCTGCGGAAGATGAGTGCGGCGGACTTGGGTTCCTGCGTCCGGTAGACGAGACCGGGGAACTGCTCGGGGTCGTAGTCTGCGCCTTCGAGGTCCATGGCGACGGACTGGAGGTCGAGCTCCTGGCCGATGCCGGTGGAGGCAACGACGTTCTCGATGTTGATGGTGTCCTTGGGGTCGTCGTCGGTCATCGTTCGCTCTTAAAGTCGTATTTAAGGCTTATAAAGGTTGGTGCTGCGGTGAACGTGCCGCGACCGACCGACACCCCGGTTCTCGGCGAGTTCGCACGCACGAACCCGGTCTTAAGGGGTACTTGAGGCGGTGTTCGAACGCCTTTTGGGCGACGGCGAGGTACGGGCGGTCGTGTACCTGCTGGAACTCGGCGGCGAGGACGACGCGTTCGCGCGCCGCGAGGCGGCGACGGCAGCGACGGGCGTCGAACGCCTCGGCGTCGGCCTCGCGACCGCGGACGCGGTCGTCGCCGAACGCGTCCGCGGGCTGGCGTATACCCGGCGCGCGAGCGAGCTCGTCGGGACCGGCGACGCCTCGGTCGCGTCGGCGCGCGCGCTCCTCGACGCCGCACCGCTGGCGCGCGAGGGCTCGGTCGCGGTTCGCGCGCGGGACGTCCGCGGCGCCACGGGCGTGTCGACGAGCGACGCGGAGCGCGAACTCGGCGGGGTGCTCGTCGACCGCGGGTTCGACGTCGACCTCGACGACCCCGACAACGTCCTGCGCGTCGCGTTCGCGCCGGATGACGAGGCGCCGCGCGCCTCGGACAGTCGAGCGGGCGACGCCCGCGACGCCGTCGACGAGGCGGGCGACGGCGACACCGGCGCGGAGCGCGCGCCCGGCGACGCGGCGCGTGGCGACGGAGGCGTCTGCGCGGTCGGCTGGGAGACCGCGGCGTCGGTCCGTGACTTCGGCGACCGGAAGCCGACGGACCGCCCGTTCTTCCAGCCGGGGAGCATGGACCCGCTGCTGGCGCGCGCGATAGCGAACCTCGCCGGCGCGCGCCCCGGTGCGACCGTGCTCGACCCGATGTGCGGGACCGGTGGCGTGCTCGTCGAGGCGGGGCTCGTCGGCGCGGACGTCCTCGGCGTCGACGCGCAGTCGAAGATGGCGCGCGGGGCGCGCGAGAACCTCGCCGCGTTCCTCGACGGCGACCGTGCTCCTGCCGACACCGCGGACCGCCCGAACCCGGGCGACTGGGCGACGATGCGCGGCGACGCGACCCGGCTCGCGCTCCGCGACGACGCCGTCAGCGGCGTGGTGTTCGACGCGCCGTACGGCCGCCAGTCGAAGATCGAGACGCACGCGCTCGACGACCTCGTCGCGGGCGCACTCCGCGAGAGCCGTCGGGTCGCGGACCGCTGCGTGCTCGTCGCCGACCGCGACTGGCGCGACGCCGCCCGGGACGCCGGCTGGACGGTCGACGCGGCGTTCCAGCGGCGCGTGCACGCGAGCCTCGACCGGTACGTGCTCGTGCTCGACGACGACGACGGCGTCGACGCCCGCGCCGTCTGACCGCAGTTCCGGCGACGGTTTCTGGGCCGTGAGCTACGCGTACCGGCCGTAGCCCGCGGCGACGACCACGCCACCGAGGCTCGCGACGGCGAGCACGAGCACGCGGTAGCCCGCGTCGTCGAGGAAGACGTTCGACGCGACGAGCACCGCGATGCGGCCCTCGGGCGCGAGCGAGACGAACGGGACGGCGACGAGCCACGCGCCGAGCGCGAACGCCCACACGGTCTCGTACGCGAGGACGCCCGTCGTCGCGGCGACGACGCCCGCGAGCGCGCCGAGTGCGAGGACGGCGACGACGAACGCGGTCCGAGCGTCCGTCGCGACGGCGTCCGCGAGGAGCGCGACGACGAACACCGCGACGAGCGCGACGCCCGCGGCGACGCCGACGCGCTCGAAGCGACCCAGGTCGGTCATGCGACCCCCTGCGAGAGCGCGCAGAATAGGTCTTTTGTCGCTCGACGCGACCCGCGCGCGGATCACGATCACGCCACGCTGTCGCGCGCGGTCGCCTGCAGCTCGCGTTCCTCCTCCGAGTCGACGTCGAGCGCCGGCACGCCCGTCGGCTTCCCGTCCTCGTCGACGGCGACGAACGTGAAGCACGCCGCCGTGGTCTTCGCGGTCTCGCCCGTCAAGGGGTCCTCGCGGTGCGCGCGCAGGAAGACGCGGACGCTCGTCCGGCCCGCGTCGAACACGTACGCCTCGATGACGGCAGTGTCACCGACCGGGATCGGGCGTTCGAAGCTGAACTCGTCGACGGCCGCGGTCACGCACGGCGCGCCCGCGAACCGCATCGCGCTCATCGCCCCCACCTCGTCCATCCACTTCATCAGGTTCCCGCCGTGGACGGCGTCGTAGTTGTTCGCGTGGTTCGGCTGGACGCGCTGGCGGTTCTCGATGTACGTCTCGGCGAGCGTCGGCATACCTCGACCGTTCGCGCACCCACCGCAAAAACCCCGGGCGCGGCCGCGGCCCACCGTAAAAACCCCGGGCGCGGCCGCGGCCCACCGTAAAAACCCCGGGCGCGGCCACGACCAGCCGACGCAACCGCGCTCGCCCCGGTCGGACGCCTCGCGAGTCAGTCGTCGACGCGGTCGACGCCCCGGAACTCGAAGCGCGCGCCACCGTCGACGCTCTCGGCGAGATGGACGCGCCAACCGTGACCGTCGGCGACGCGTTCGACGATGGCGAGCCCGTACCCCGTCCCGTCGCCGGCCGTCGAGTACCCGGACTCGAACACCGCGTCGCGGTCGCTCTCGGGGATGCCCGGGCCGTCGTCCGCGACGAAGAACCCCGCGTCGTCGTCGATCACACCGACGGTGACGCGGACGCCGGGCGCGTCGGTCGCGCCGCCGTCCGAGCGCGTCCCGGTCGCGCCGTGCTCCATCGCGTTCCGGAACAGGTTCTCGAACGCCTGCAGGAGCCGCGACCGGTCCGCGAGCACCACCGCGTCGTCGGTCACGTCGAGCGTCCCGGCGTCGGTCTCGACGGACTGCCACGCGGACCGGGCGGCGGCGGCGAGTTCGACCGGCTCCGGGTCGACGGCGTCCCGGTCGTTGCGCGCGAGCGCGAGGACGTCCTCGACGAGGTCGTCCATCCGGTCGAGCGCGCGCCGGACCTCCTCGATGGCGTCCTCGTCGCCGGTCTCAGCGGCGAGCTCGGCGTACCCTTTCGCGACCCCGAGCGGGTTCCGGAGGTCGTGACTGACGACGTTCGCGAACTCGTCGAGTTGCTCGTTCCGGCGCTCCAGGAGGCGTTCGCGTTCGGTGCGCTCGGTGACGTCCCGGAGCACGAGCAGCGACCCGCGGCGGACGTCGTACGGCCCGAGCAGCGGCGAGACGTTCACGTCGTACACCGCAGTCTCGGTGACGTCGTCGGGCGCCGGTAGTTCGACGCTCTCCCCGGACTCGACGGCGGCCGCGACGCCCGGGAGGACCGCGGCGAGTTCCCGGTCGATGGGGTCGCCGTCGACGAGCGCCGCCGCGGTCGGGTTCGCGTCGACGACGCGGTCGTCGTCGTCGAGGACGAACACGGCGTCCGTCATCTCCGCGATGAGCGTGTTCGCCGCGAGCGGGCCGACCGTCAGGAAGTCGAGGCGGAGGAGCGCCCACCCGATGACGACGCCGTTCAGGGCGAACGCGAACGGCGTCGGGTCGAAGTACTGCCAGTTCCCGCTCCCGGCGAGGTTGAACGCGACCGCGACCGCGCCGGCGAGCGTCACCGTCGTTCCGAGGAGGACGGCGGTGGTCTGCTCGCGGTAGACGTTCCGCGCCGCGAACGCGTACCTCGCGAGGAGTACGACCCCGTAGAGGACGGCGCCGACGACGAACAGGAAGTGCAGCGTGAACGCGAGCGACGGCACCTGCGTGAGGACGGTCAGGCCGTCGACGGTCACGGCACGCACCTCCTCGGCGAACAGGAGCCCGTGCCACGGTTCGGTGGCGTACACGACGGTGTAGCCGACGACGTCGACGGCGAGCAGGAGCCTGAGCGGTCGTTCCAGGCGGTCGCGGTGTCCCGTGTAGTTCGCGACGAACAGCAGGAACAGCCACGCGGTCGCCGTCGCCGTCGTCGCGCGGAGGACGTCGAACGCGAACGCGAGAGGCGTGGTGGGGCTGAGGAGCACGAGCGCGTACGCGAGCCCCCACGTACCGCCCACGGCGACGTAGCTCGCGTACCCGCGGACCCGTGGCGCGTCGGCCTCGCGACGCCACGCGACGTAGCCGACGGCGTAACTCAGGGCTGCACCCATGAGCGTCGCGCCGAGCGCGAACCACGCGACTGGCGTCGTCGGGAGCACGAACGTACGCTGTCGCTAGACGAACCTAATCGTGACGGCGAACCGCCATGAATATGCAAGCCCAGAGTTGGTTTCGAGCGGGTCCGAGCGCTCTCGAAGTGACGGCACCGAGGCGCCAGGAGTCCTCAGGCGTCGACGCGCGGCCCGTCCTCGCGGCCGAGTTCCGCGAGCAGGTGCGAGAGGTGCACGCGGTCGCTCGACCCCTCGGTCATGTCGAAGTCGATCTGGCCCGCGAGCTCGTACAGCGTCGCCAGCCTGTCGCCGTCGTACCGCGACCTGGCCTCGTCGAGCACGACCTCGAGGACCTCCCCGCCCTCGTACCCCTCGTCGACGAGCAGGTCGTCGAGCACACCACGAGCGTCCGTGAACTCGCCGGCTTCGGCGGCGTCCAGCATCTCCTGGACCTGCTCCTCGTGCGCGACGTCCCCGAGCGTCTCGTACGCCGCCTGCATCGACACCTCGCCCTCGCCCTCGTACGTCGTCTGCGCCGCCAGCACCGCCTCGCGGACGTCACCGTCCGCGAACCCGGCGACGTACTCCAGGCCGTCCGCGTCGTACTCGACGCCCTCGCGCTCGCAGACGCGCTCGAGGACGTCCACGAGCGCGCCGTGACTCGCCGCCGGCATCGACACCGGGAAGCACCGCGAGCGGATCGGCGGGATGAGCTTCGTCGGCTGCCGCGTCGTCACCACGAACTGCGTCGCCTCGTGGTACTGCTCCATCACGCGCCGCAAGGCCTGCTGGAAGTCGATGCGGACCGCCTCCGCGTTATCCAGCACGACCGTCTTGTAGTGCCCCGAGACCGGCTGATAGCTCGCACTCTCCTTCAGGACGTGATTGATCATGTCGCGCTTCGACAGGTGGGACTTCCCACGGAGGAACGACGCGAACCGCGGGTCGTTCGTGATCTCCTTCTTCGTCCGGTCGAAGAAGTCCGCGACGTTGATCTCCACGAGGTCGTTCTCCGGGTCAGCGTGACTCTCTCGCGCGAGCGCTCGCGCAGCGGCGGTCTTCCCGACGCCCGCCGGCCCGTACAGCACGAGGTTTATCGGGTCGTCCACGGCGTGCTGGAGGTACTCGCGAGCGTCCTCCTGCGGGAGGTCCGCGAGCGTCGGCGCGTGTCGGTCCGTCCACAGCGGCGCGTCCATCACGACGACGTAGTCGCGGCCGCGGTACGAATCTGTCGGTTACGTCACGGCGTCGTCGTCCACCGAGTCGACGCCGCGCGCCCGCACGGAGTCACCGCGCGCCGCGACGCGCCGCTGTGGGGTCGTGGAGAACGGAAGAATACGCGGGGACAGGGCGTCGTTCGCGGTTAGACCGCGGCGAGCGCGTGCCCGCCGAGCGATTGCGCGGTCACGCTACCGTTGCCGTTCCCGCCGCCCGCACCGCCCTTCACTTTGCGTTCGAGTTCGACCTCGGCGTCGCCGCTGGTCACCGTCACCTCGAGCTCCTCGGTGTCGGGAACCTCGAACGCGAGCGTTCCATCGGAACTGGTCTCGCCGACGGTCTCGCCGTTCACGGCGACGGTCGCGTTCGCGACCGACCCGTTCGCGTCCGTCACCGAGAGCGTCACCGTCTCGCCGGCGCGGACCTTCCCGTCGAGCGTCGCGTCGAGCGCGCGCTCGGTCTCGGACTCGTCGTCCTCGGTCTCGTCGCCGTCGTCGTCATCGTCGTCGCCCTTGTCCTTCCCCTTCGCGCCGCTGTTCCCGGGGTTCTCGGGCTTCCCGTTCTTGTTCACCTTCTCGATCGCGACCTGGTCGCCCGTCCCGGACTCGCTCACGACCGGCCGGAGGATGTACTTCCCGGAGTTCCCGGCCTTGTGGACGTTGATGTCGAACACGAAGTCCGGCGACGAGTTCGCCGACAGCTCGAAGTTCTTGTTGATCTGGAGCTTCGAACTCGGGAGCTTCACGTTCACGGACTCGCCGTTCGTGAGCGTCGCGTTGATGTCGCTGACGTACACGAACACCTTGTCGTACTCGCCGGCGGGCACCGAGACGTTCGAGATGGCGGTCGCGTTCGCGCCCTTGAGCTTCGTCAGGTCGACCGTCTCGTTGTCGACGTCGTGCATCACCCAGCCGTCCTCCTCGGAGTCCTCGGCGTCGTCGTCCTCGGATTCGGCTTCCTCGGACTCCTCGCCTTCAGACTCCTCGTCTTCGGTCTCTTCGGGCTCCTCGGTCTCCTCGGGTTCCTCCGTCTCTTCGGGCTCCTCGGTCTCCTCGGAGTCCTCGGTCTCGGTGTCGTTCATCTCGACGGTCGTCTCGTTCGGGTCGTCGACCGTCGTGGTGTCGACGTCGCCGACGTCGGCGTTCGCGTCCGCCTCGGTCGTGTCGTCCGCCGACTCGCTCGTCTCGTTCGCCGACTCGGTCTCCTCGGCGTCGTCACCGCCGGCCTCGTGCAGGCCGATCTTCGTGATGGTGACGTTCAGGTGCTCGAAGTCCTCGATGGCGCCCGGGCGGTCGCTCACGTAGAACGTGAGGGCCGCCGAGTCGCTCGCGTCCATCGAGCCGGCCTCGCCGTCGTCGGTCGTCGCCTGTGCTTGCGTCGTCGTGCCCGGCACGGCCGTCGAACAGCCCGCCAGGACGAGGAGGGCTGCCACGGCGACCGCACCGATCGCCTTCTTCGTGGTCATCGTCGAGAGTACGTAGTGCCTACTTGGTCATAACCTGGCCAGAACGTTCGGCCCAATTCAGTAGGCGTGAACGGTTTGAACGGACGCGAACCGTCCGCGAAACCGGGCGGCGCGGCGGCGGTCCGCTCCGCGAGCCCGGTCGGCGGGTTCGTTCCGATACGGGTTTCCCCGTGGCCCCACGAGAGTCACGCGAGCATGTCGTTACGCGTGACGTTCCTCGGGACGAGCGGGGCGATCCCGACCACTGAACGGAATCCGGCCGCGCTGTTCGTGTCCCGCGAGGGCGACGACCTCCTCTTCGACTGCGGCGAGGGCACCCAGCGCCAGATGATGCGGTACGGCACCGGGTTCGGCGTCGACCACCTGTTCGTCACGCACACGCACGGCGACCACGTCCTGGGGATTCCCGGCCTCACCCAGACGATGGACTTCAACGAACGCGAGCGACCGCTCGCCGTGCACGTCCCGGCGGGCGAACGCTCGACCGCGAAGCGACTCCTGAACGCGACGGGGAACACCCCGAGCTTCCCGGTTCGCGTGAAGGAGGTGCGCGCGGGCGACGTCGCGCTCGACGGCGACGGGTACGAGGTCCGCGCGTTCGACGTGAATCACCGGACGAACGCGGTCGGGTACGCGATCGTGGAGGACGACCGGAAGGGCCGGTTCGACCGCGAGAAGGCCGAGGAGGAACTCGGTATCGAACCCGGGCCGAAGTACTCGCAGCTCCACCGCGGCGAGTCGGTCGAACTCGAGGACGGGACCGTCGTCGACCCGGACGCGGTCGTCGGCGACCCCCGCCCTGGCCGCACCGTCGTCTACACGGGCGACACGACGCCGACGGGGAGCACGGTCGAGGCGGCCGCGGACGCGGACCTGCTCGTGCACGACGC
Organism: Halorubellus litoreus; assembly: GCF_037081675.1. Classification (GTDB taxonomy): domain Archaea; phylum Halobacteriota; class Halobacteria; order Halobacteriales; family Natrialbaceae; genus Halorubellus; species Halorubellus litoreus. Next base: position 1,224,188 of record NZ_JAZAQL010000001.1, read on the forward strand.
GACGTTCACCGACGAGTGCGAGGACCGCGCCGCGTCGACCGCGCACTCGACGGCCGCGCAGGCCGGGAGTATCGCCCGGCAGGCGGGTGCGAGGCGGCTCGCGCTCGTCCACATCTCCTCGCGGTACGCGGGCGACGTCTCCGCGCACGAAGCCGAGGCCGCGGGCGAGTTCGACGGCGAGTCGTGGGTGCCGAGCGACGGCGAGACGTTCGACGTGCCGTTCCCCGACGCCGACGACTGACCGTCGAGCGCGGCCGGTCGTCGCTCGAAACCGCCACCCCCGCGGAACTTATCTGCGTCTCGCCCCTACGCCCGGGCAGTGAGTGCGAGAACCAGCGCACTGGACAGCGTCGTCTTCGGCGTGGACGTCCAGAGCGGGGACGTGCGCGGGGACGCGCCGTCGTACGCGCTCGTCGTGCTCGAGTCGAGCGCGGACGGCGACGGGTACGACGTCGAGCGCGACGTCGTCACCCTCCGGAAGCTCCGGCGGCGCATCGCCAGCGAGGAGCCGGGTATCGTCGCGACGGACAACATGTACGAGCTCGCCGCGGACAAGGACGCCCTCGTGCACTTCCTCGGCGAGCTCCCGGCGGGCACGAAGCTCGTGCAGGTCACGGGCGCCGAGCAACCCGAGCCCCTCTCCAGGGTGGCGAAACGCCACGGCGTGCCGTACGGGAAGGATCCGATGCAGGAGGCCGAGGCCGCAGCTAGGCTGGCGGCGGCGAACGTCGGCGTGGAGGTGTCCGCGTTCACCGACGAGACCACCGTGAAGGTCTCGCGCGGCCGCTCCACGGGGAAGGGCGGTTGGTCCGAGGACCGGTACACGCGGCGCATCCACGGGAGCGTGAAGACGCGGGCTCGCGAGGTCGAGCGCGAGCTCGACGGCGCTGGCCTCGAGTACGAGCGCGAGGTCACCGAGAAGTACGGCGGGTTCTCGCAGGCGCTGTTCCACGTCGAGGGCCGCCCGCAGGACATCCCCGTGAGCCGGCATCGGTCCGGTGACGTCCGCGTGGAGATCGAGCGCGAGCGGCGCGATGGCATCGAGTTCGAGCCGCTCGCGAAGCGCCGCGACCACGTCATCGTCGGCGTCGACCCCGGGACGACGACCGCGGTCGCCATCGTCGGCCTCGACGGGAGCGTGCTCGACGTCCTCTCCACGCGGACCGCCGATACGGCGGCGGTCATCGAGTGGATCGTCGAACGCGGGCGCCCCATCGTGGTCGCGGCGGACGTGGAGCCGATGCCGAACACGGTCGAGAAGATACGGCGGAGCTTCGACGCCGCCGGGTGGATACCGAGCAGCGACCTGCCGGTCGACGAGAAACAGCATCGGACGCGTTCGGAGGGGTACGAGAACGACCACGAGCGAGACGCGCTCGCGGCGGCGTTGTTCGCGTTCGACGACCACGAGGACCAGTTCGAGCGCGTGGCCCGGAAGACGCCGCCGCGACTCGACCGTGGCGAGGTCACGGCGCGCGTCGTCGCTGGGGAGGAGTCCGTGGAGGCGGTCGTCGCGGACCTCACCGACGACGGCGGTGACGGCGACGGCGGCGACGACGGGAGCGAGCACGTCGAGCGCGAGCTGAGCGCGGAGGAGAAGCGCATCAGGACCCTGGAGCGCCAGGTGGAGCGCCTCCAGGACCACGTCGCGAGCCTCGAGGAGACGGTCGACGAGAAGGACGACCGCATCGAGGAGCTGGAGGGGGAACTGGAGGAGTCCCGCCGCGAGGAGCGCCGGGACGCACGCGAGCGCCGGACCGTGTCGCGGCTGAAGCGCCGGAACGACGCGCTGGAGCGCGACATCGACGAGCGCGACGACCGCATCGACGAACTAGAGGGGAAGCTCGCGCGCCTCAAGGAACTCTGGAAGCTCGACCACTCGAACTTCGCGGACGTCGAGGAGAAGAAGAAGGGCCTGGTGCCCGTCAAGCCCGTGAACGAGTTCACGAAGGCCGCCATCGACGACGCCCACGAGGCCTACGGGTTCGCGACCGACGACGTCGTGTTCCTGCGGAACGCGGCGGGCGCCGGGCGGTCGACCGCGGAGAAGCTCGCGGCCTTCGACCCGCGCGTGGTGCTCGTCGGCGACGGCGGGCTGTCGGACGCGGCGGATTCGGTGCTGTTCGACGCGGAGATACCGGTCGGACCCGCCGAGGACGTCGCGATGCAGGAGGTCGACGAGCTCGCGGTCGCCCGCGAGGACGACGTCGAAGCTGTCGTCGCGGACTGGCACGACCGCGCCGAGGAACGTCGCAAAGAGCGGAAGGCCGAGCAGCTCGACCAGCTCATCAGCGAGCATCGCGCGGAGACGAAGAAAGAGCAGCGGCGGAGCTAGACGGCGCGGCAGGCGAGTCGCCGGCGGCCGCCAATCTGCGGGTGCTTACTTCCAGGGGCTCGGGGCGACGCCGAGCCGGAGGACGACGGGACGGTACAGGAACGCGAGTGCGACGACGACGGCGAGTTCGCCCCAGAAGCCGATGTCGCCCACCGCCGTTCGAAGAACCGTGAGAACGCCGAAGACGAGGATGATCATCGCGAGGTAGTGCGGAACGAGTTCCTTCAACTGGTCGGTGTCCATACCGTCCTCTAGGCGAGGAACGGTATCAAACCACCCTCGGCGGCGAAACGAAGTCGCTGCTCGGCGTCGACGCCGCGATGACCGTCGACGACCGAACCGGTAGACGCGACCGGTCGACGTGACGAGGCTACCTCGCATGTGTCGGCCGCATCAGCCGACGAACGTTGCGAGAGCCGAGACGAGGACGGCGACGACGGCCCCGAGCAAGAGCCCGATGACCGCGGCTAGGATTACCGAAACGTACAGTGACGAGGCCGTGACTGCCACAGTCACAGCGATAACCACCGGAAGCTGCAGCGCGAACCGGGGGAGAAAACCGGACGTCGCTTCGGATGGAGAGTCCATACTCGGAGGATGTGATATCCAGGCGAAAAAACCACCGAATGGACTGGTTCGTCGGCGTAAGTATCGGTTGCTTCGCCGCGAGAGGGTTCCGTTCGCGGTCCGCACCGAGGCGGAAAGCGCGGCGTGAGAATAGCTTCGTCGAGCCGATACGGCGCACTCGACCTGCGTCACATCATGCCGCCCATACCCATCATCCCCATGAGGCCGGAGACGAGGGCGCGGACGAACAGGCCGAGGCCGGCGAGGACGAGCGCGACGCCGCCGCCGATGATGAGGTTCTGGCTGGCGATGGCTGCGATGCCGCCGAGGATGCACAGCAGGCCGAGGAATCCGGAGACGCCGAGCATCTTCCCCATGCGACCGAGACCGCCACTTCGTTGACTCATGTCCCCCGATTGCTTGGCGGGACGGCCTAAACCTGCCGGTCCACGGTCGGACGCCGGGGCGGTTTGACGGTGCCGCACGCGGGGGGTGCGTCGACCGCGAGCGAATAGTTAAAAACGTCGCGTGAGAAGCGGAACGTATGAGCGACAACGACGACGGGGGACGGAACGACCTCCGGATGCCCGACGACGACGAGGTGTTCGCTACCGTGACGGATATGCTCGGCGCGAACCGGGTGAAAGTCAGGTGCGCGGACGGCGTGGAGCGCACCGCTCGCATCCCCGGGAAGATGCAGAAGCGCGTCTGGATCCGCGAGGACGACGTCGTCCTCGTCGACCCGTGGGACTGGCAGGACGAGAAGGCCGACATCACGTACCGGTACGAGAACCAGGACGCCGACCAGTTGCGCGAGGAAGGCCACATCAACTGACTCGTTCTCGACGCGTGGTCGCGCTCGCCGAGGGATAGCGACCGGAACTGCGAGCGTTTTAGGCGGATGCGGGCGTAGCGACGGGTAGTGACTTCGAGCGACGCGAGCGAGACGACGGCGGACGGTGATGGGGGCGAGGACGACGGCGCCAGCGACGCCGGGACCCACGGCGCCGGGACCGGTGACGCCGGTGACGTGCCGGTGGACAATCCATACGTGGCCGACCCCGACACCGCGTTCGAGCCGGTCGAGGAGCTCGACGAGGCGGCGGCGCGCGAGCAGGCCGAAGCGCTCCGCGAGGCCATCCAGTTCCACGACTATCGGTACTACGTCGACCACGACCCCGTAGTCGCGGACCGCGCGTACGACCGGTTGTTCCAGCGGTTGCTCGACCTGGAGGCCGCGTTCGACCTCGCTGTCGAGGGGTCGCCGTCGAACCGCGTCGGCGGCGAACCCGTCGACGCGTTCGACACCGTCGAGCACGTCGCACCGATGCTCTCCATCGACCACACGGACGACGCCGCGGGCGTCCGCGAGTTCGACGACCGCGTCCGCCGGCAGGTCGGCGACGTCGAGTACGTGCTGGAGCCGAAGTTCGACGGCGTGAGCCTCGAGGTCGTGTACGAGGACGGCGAGCTCGTGCGAGCGACCACGAGGGGCGACGGCTACGAGGGCGACGACGTGACGCGGAACGCCAGGACCATCGCCGCCATCCCCCAGCGGCTCCGGGGCGACTACCCCGAGTTTCTCGCGGTCCGCGGCGAGGTCTACATGCCCCGCGAGGCGTTCACCGAATACAACACGGAGCGCGTGGAGCGCGGCGACGACCCGTTCGCGAACCCGCGGAACGCGACCGCGGGAACGATCCGTCAGCAGGACCCGACGGTCGTCGCGGAGCGCCCGCTCTCGATCTTCTTCTTCGACGTCCTCGAGTCGAGCGAGCCGTGGGACACGCACAGCGCGGCGCTGTCGGCGTTCCGCGAACTTGGGCTCCCGGTCTGCGGGCGCGTGGAGACGGGCGCGGACGTCGCCGCCGCCGTCCGGTACCGCGAGGACCTGCTCGCCGAACGCGACGACCTGGACTACGAGATAGACGGCGTCGTCGTCAAGGTCGACTCGGCGGCGAAGCGCGACGAGTTGGGCGCGACGGCGCGCGCGCCGCGGTGGGCGAAGGCGTACAAGTTCCCCGCCAGGGACGAGGAGACGCCGGTCGCGAACGTCACCGTGCAGGTCGGACGGACGGGGCGACTCACTCCCGTGGCGCTCCTGGAACCCGTGGACGTCGGCGGGGTGACGGTCTCCAGGGCGAGCCTCCACAACTTCGACGAGGTCGAGGACCTGGGGGTCGGCGTCGGCGACGTCGTGCGCGTGCAGCGCGCTGGCGACGTCATCCCGTACGTCGCGGAGGTCGTCGAACGCAACAGCGACGGCCCGTACGAGCTCCCCGATTCGTGCCCGGTCTGCGGGAGCGTCGTGGAGCGCGAGGGCCCGATCGCGTACTGCACGGGCGGCCTCGGCTGTCCAGCGCAGCTCCGCCGCTCCGTGGAGTACTACGGGAGCGAGAAGGGACTGGACGTCGAGGGCCTCGGCGAGGAGACCGTCAGCCAGCTCGTCGACGCGGGCCTCGTCGCGGACGGCGTCGCTGACCTCTACGAGCTCACCGAGGACGACCTCCGCGAACTGGAGGGCTGGGGGGAGCGCAGCGCCGAGAAGCTCGTCGCGGAACTGGACGCGACCCGCGAGCCCGCGCTCGCGGACTTCCTCGCGGCCCTGGGCATCCAGGAGGTCGGCCCGGAGCTCGCCGACCGGCTCGCGCGCCACTTCGAGACGTTCGACGCGCTCCGCCAGGCCGCCGCGACCGACGACCGCGACGCCCTCACCGCGGTCGACGGCGTCGGCGACGCGGTCGCCACCCAACTCGTCGACTTCTTCGCGAGCGACGCGAACGCGGCGGTGCTCGACGACCTCCTCGTGCACGTGTCTCCACTGGAAGCGGAGGGGGTCGCGGGCGAGGAACTCGACGGGCTCACGTTCGTCTTCACCGGCTCGCTCTCGGCCTCACGGAGCGCGTTCGAGGACGTCGTCGAAGCCCACGGCGGGAGCGCGACCGGGAGCGTCTCCGGGAACACCGACTACCTCGTCGTCGGCGACAACCCAGGCGCCAGCAAGACGAGCGACGCCGACGACGAAGGCGTCCCCACCATCGACGAAGCCGAACTCCGCGAGGTACTCGAGGAGCGCGGCGTCACCGAGTGGCCCGGCGAGTAGGCGCGACTAGTACGGGTCGGTCGGGCTCGCGAGTCGCGTGACCGTCTCGACGCGGTCGAAGTCGTCGTCGAACGAGTACAGGTACTCCTCGCCCGTTCGCTGCGCGACGGCAACGATGGTCGCGTCGACGAACGAGAGCGACGGATACCGTCGGAACAGTGCCTGTGCAGCCGTGAAGTCGGCCTGGGCTGCGTGCCGAATCTCGAAGTGAGCGCCCTCGATCAGTCGATCCAAGAGCGCGTTCGCGGCGTCGGGGCCGAGTTTCTCGCGCGTGAGGTTGAGCGTCTCCGCGACGACGTAGTTCGTGACGATACCGGTCGGGAGGTCCCCGTGGTCGATGCCGACGACGATCTCGCTCGCGGTGTCGTGGTGGACGTCGCCGGCGCTGGCGGTGGCGAAGAGGACGTTCGTGTCGAGAAGCACCGGCATCTACTCGTCCCCGAAATCGCGCTCGGCTTCGACGGCGTTCGTCCGGCCGACGTCGACCGGTTCGAAGTCGTCGAAGACGCCCTCGCGCTGGTGGACGACCTCCACGGAGAGCGCGCCGTCGCTCGTGACCTGCCAGCGCAGTTTGTCGCCCTCGTCGATGTCGAGGTGACGACGTATCGCAGCGGGAATCGTCACCATCCCCCGCTCGCTGACCTTCGTCTCCTCAGGTGCCTCTCCCGTAGCCATACGTGCACGTACCGTCCACTCACTGTTACATGTTGCGCCACATGTGGCCGGCATCGTCGACCGTCCATCCGAACCGGCGGCCCGGCGGCCGCCGGATGCTCGCGCAGTCAGAAACACCCCGAACCGGCGGCCCAGCGGCCGCCGGATGCTCGCGCAGTCAGAAACACCCCGAACCGGCGGCCCAGCGGCCGCCGGATGCTCGCGCAGTCAGAAACACCCCGAACCGGCGGCCCACCGGCCGCCGGATGCTCGCGCAGTCAGTAGACGTCGTGGTCGTCGGGTTCGTACGCGACCGGCGGTCTGCTCGTGCGGTCGGCGGCGAGGCTGGCGAGCCACGCCCAGTCCTCCTCCTCGAGCGCGGCGGTCAGCGCGTCGTCGTCGAGGTCGGCGACGAGTTCCCGGACGCGCTCGCGGGGGTTGCCCCGGATAGCACCCTCGCGGAGGACGGTGTCGGGGTCGGCGACGTCCGCGAGCTGCTGCGCGTAGAAGTGGAGTTCGTCGAGCGGTCGGTAGTCCGCGCCGTACTCGCGCTCCAGGCGCTCGCGGAGCCCGGTCGGGTCCCGAGCGGCGTCCAGGCCGAACTGGCGCTTGATCGCCGCGTGCGCGTCGCTGCCCGCGTCGCCACCATCGCCGAGTTCCGCTGCGAGGCGCTGGAGGCCGCCGCCGTCGCGGCCCTGGTAGACGTACCCGAGTTCGACGCGCTCGCCGTCCTGTTCGGTCGCGACGATGGCCGCCGCCCGTTCGCCGGGCTGGAGGACGTTCCCGGCGAGGACGCGCGCGTTCGGCTCCGTCCCCTCGGGGAGGTGGACGACGAGGCGGTCGTCGCCGTCGACCACGACGACGCCCGGCGTCGGGCCGACGTAGGCGCGAGCGCGGAGGCGCGCGAACCGCCGACGGCGCTCGTCGTCGAGGAAGCACGTGACGGTCGCCGTCACAGGTCCGCCCCCTCGAAACGCTCGAGTGCGACGTACAGCGGCGCGGTCGCCCAGACGACGAGGACGACGAACCCGACCGCGGGTTCCGCGAGCAGCGTCAGTTCCGTCGGCGGCGTCCCGCCGAAGTACCCGAACGCCCCGCCGATGTTGGGGTAGACGCCGACGACGAGGTTCCGGAGCGCGGTGAACGGCCCGAACTGCGCGACCGCCGGCAGGAGGGTCGCGGGCGCCGACTGCGTCCCGTACACGCCGTTGACGAGGAGCCGCCAGAGGATGTCGTGGAGGCGGAACACGAAGAACAGGTAGACGCCGACCGCGAGCACGGCGGCGCGCGTCGTCCCGGACACCGCCGCCGATATCGCGGTGCCGAGCGCGACGAACACGCCGGCGAACGCGACGAGGACCGCGAGCGCGGCGACGAGTCGGAGGAGCGGGATGGGCGCGAGCATGAGGGCGGCGACCGCGGTCGCGAACGCGAACAGGCACGTCACGACGGTCGCAGTCACCGCGAACCGGCCGGCGAGACTCCCGAGGACGACGTCGCGGCGCGAGAACGGCATCCCGAGGAGGACGACGAGTTCCCCGCGACTGCGTTTGTCGACGACCCGGCCTTGCGCGAGCATGATGGCGGCGATGGGTGCGAGGAACAGCGCCGCGCCGACGAGCACGCCGAGGAATCGGAGGCCGGGCCGGTCGACGTACGCGGGGTCGTAGCTGCTCGCGTAGATGTAGCCCGCGACGAGGCCGACGACCGCGAACAGGCCGACGCCGACGTGGAGTTGGCGTTCGCGGACGCTATCGCGGACGTCCTTGCGCGCGATGAGCCGCCACATCACTCGTCACCTCCGCGAGTCGGTGGGGAGGCGTCGCCGACCGCGGAGCCGTCGGTGTCCGCGGTCGCGTCGCCGACCGTGGCGGTCGCGTCGACGGTCCGGCCGGCCGAGCCGGTCGCGCTGGCGTCGCCGCTCGTGTACGCGACGAACAGCTCCTCGAGGCTGGCTTCGCGCGTGTCGACGTCGCGGACGTCCGCGCCGTCGTCGTAGCACGCTTTGACGACGCGACCCTTCGCGGCGGGCGTGCAGGCGGCGTCGACGACGGGGCGTTCTTGCTCGTCGGTGTCGACGGTGACGTCGGTGACGCCGCGGAGACCGGCGACCGCGTTCCGGAGCGTGTCTGGGCGTTCGTCGAGCGTGACGGTGACGCCGCCGGTCGCGCCCGCGGTCTCGCGGAGCGCGTCGATGCTGTCGACGGCGACGAGTTCGCCGCCGTAGAGGATGCCGACGCGGTCCGCGACCGCCTCCACCTGCCCGAGGATGTGACTCGAGAAGAACACGGTCTGGCCGTCGCTGACGGCGTCGTCGATGACCTCCCGCATCATCCGCGCGCCGGCGGGGTCGAGCCCCGTGGTCGGTTCGTCGAGCACGAGGAGGTCGGGGTCGCCGACGAGCGCCATTCCGAGCATCAATCGCTGCGCCATGCCCTTCGAGTACGTACGGACCTGGCGGTCGCCGTCGCCCGCGAGGCCGACGCGCTCCAGGACCTCGTCGGGGTGCTCGCGGCCGCGCCGCGCCTCGATGGTGAACTCGAGTTGCTCGCGGCCCGTCATCCGCCCGAGCGACCCGTAGCCGTCCGGGAGGATGCCGACGCGCTCGCGGACCTTCGTGGGTTCGGCCTGCGCGTCGTGCCCGAACACGCGAGCGGTCCCGCTCGTCGGGCGGACGTAGTCCATGAGGATGTCGATGGTCGTGGACTTCCCCGCACCGTTCGGCCCGAGGAACCCGAACACCTCGCCCTCCTGAACCTCGAGGTCGAGGCCGTCCAGGGCCGTGACCGTCCCGAAGCGCTTGGTCACGTCCCGCAGTTCGATAGCAGCCATACCCTCCACGTGTCGAGGAGCGCACAAGATACTACCGGAGCGCGGAACGACGACGGAGCGTGACCCATCGTCGCGTCGTCAGTCGGGGAGGTCGTAGCCGAGGACGCGCCCGAGGGCGGCCAGTGCGCCGAACACCCAGCGTTGCGGGCCGGCGACGACGAGTTCGTCGTCGTACTCCGCGAATAGCATCGCGAGGAGGATCGTCGAGCGGAGGCCCTCGGGCGGCATCGACACGCCGCGTTCGGTCTTCAGGGCGTGGAACCGCCGGAAGAACGCCTCGATGCGCATCGCGGGACGGTGTACGTTGCGCACCGTGGCGGGCCCGGGGTTCCGGAACGCGTGCTCGGTCCCGGCGGGGACGACCATGCGGTCGCCCGCTGCGAGCGTCGACCACTCGCCGTCCACGCGGACCTCGATCTCGCCCGTTTCGACCTCGTAGACCTCCTCGGCGTGCGGGTGGACGTGCACCGGGAGCTCCGACCGCTCGTCGAGGTGCATCCTGGTCGTGAGGCGCTCGCCGTCGGTCTCCGCGGTGGTCTCCAGTATCTCCCAGCGACCCGGGAACCCCTCGAAGTCGAGGACGTAATCGGACGCCCCCGGTGCCTTGGAGGATGCCATATGCTAGCGTTCGTCACGGCCGGCCAAGCCGGTTCTGACCAGAATGCGACGACTCGACGTGGTGCGTGACCGACGAGACCAACTGGCAGCGAAAATCGAGACCGAGCGGGAGCGAGCCGACCGTCTCAGAGGTCGGCCTGGGTGAACTTGCCGTACGCGAGGGCGAGGGGGACGATCGCCCAGACGGCGAGCCAGACGAACCCGAACCAGGGTTCGAGGTAGACGGCGTCGCTGCCGGCGAGCCCGCCGCTGCTGGTGGCGTCGACGACCGCGGCGACCGCGGACTGGTAGGCCGCGGAGGGCACGAAGCTGACGAGCCCGAAGTACCACTCGGGGTACTGCGCGACGGTCGCCGGCAGCGTGAAGCCGTTGGCGACGTAGACCGCGCCGGTGGCGACGAGACTCCAGACGAGTTCGAGGACGACGAACGCGCCGAACGCGAGCGCGCTGGCGCGACTCGTCGTCGAGACGCTCGCGGAGATGGCGACCATGAGGCTGACGTACGCGAACGCGAACAGGACGGTGACGCCGACGAACAGCGCGTAGTCCACGAGGTTCACGGCGCCGAGCAGCCAGAACGCGAGGCCGAGCGCGAGCCCGAACCCGAGGAGGACGGGGATGGCCATCGTGAGGCTGCGGCCGAACACCTTCCCGATGACGACGTCGCGTCGCGAGTGCGGGAGGCCGAGCAGGAGCTTCGCGCTCCCGGTGTCGCGCTCGCCAGCGACGGCCTTGTACGCCACCACTAACGCGGTGATGCTCACGAACAGCGCGGCGCTGGCGGCGAGGAAGTCGTAGAACCCGAGCGCGGCGAGGTCGGGGTCCGCCCCGACGCCGCCGGCTTCGAACTCGCTGAACGCCCACACCATGAACGCCGCGAACAGCACGAACAGCGCCGTGAGGAGCCAGAGCGCGCGCGAGCCGCGGGCGTCCTGGAAGTCCTTCCGGGCGATGGCGGTGACGCTCATCGCGACACCTCCGAGGGCTCGGCCGCGTCAGTTTCGGTCGCGTCCTCGGAATCGGTCGCGTCCTGCGTCGATGCATCGGTCCTACCGGTCGCGTCGGTCGTGGTCGCGTCCGTGGTCGGTGCGTCGGCCGCGGCGCGGTCGGTTTCGGCGGCGGTCAGTTCGTCGTCGGTGGCGTGGTTCGTGTACGTCATGAACAGGTCCTCGAGGCTGGTGCGTTCGGTGGCGAAGTCGCGGACTTCGACGCCCTGCGCTTCGATGGCGTCGAGGACGCGCGTCTTCACGCCGGGGTCGCACGCGACGGTGAGCGTCGAGTCGCTCGCGGTGACGGCGGTGACACCGGTGACGGCTTCGACGGCGGTGATGACCTCCGGGGTGGGGACGGCGTCGAGTTCGACGGTCATGCGGGCGTCGGCGTCGACGCTGTCGCGGAGGTTCTCGATGGTGTCGATGGCGACGACGCGGCCCTCGTCGAGGATGCAGACGCGGTCGCAGACCGCTTCGACCTGTTCGAGGATGTGACTCGAGAAGAACACGGTCGCGCCGCGCGCGGCCTCCTCGCGGATGATCTGGCGTATCTCGCGGGCGCCGTTCGGGTCGAGGCCCGTGGTGGGTTCGTCGAGGATGAGGATGTCGGGGTCGCCGACGAGCGCCATCGCGAGCACGAGGCGCTGCTTCATGCCCTTCGAGTACCCGCCGGCCTTGCGGTCGGCGGCGTCGAGGATGTCCACGCGCTCGAGGAGCGCGTCGACGTCCTCCTCGACGCGCTTGGAGTCGACCGCGAACTGGACGTGCTGGCGGCCGGTGAGGCGGTCGTAGACGTGGAAGCCGTCCGGGAGGACGCCGACGCGCTGGCGGAGCGCGACGCCCTCCTTCTGGGGGTTCATGCCGAGGACGCTGACGGTCCCCGACGTGGGGCGGACGAAGTCGAGGAGGACGTTGATGGTCGTGGACTTCCCGGCGCCGTTCGGGCCGAGGAACCCGAATATCTCGCCCTCGTGGACCTCGAGGTCCACGTCCTCGAGGGCGAGGACATCGCCCGGGAATCGCTTCGTGAGACCGGCGATGCTGATGGCTGAAGACATATACCAGATAGACGACCGCCGAGTACTTATAGATAGACTGAAACTTCGTGTCATAGGTTCCTGTCGGCTTCTACGTGCAGTTAGACGCAGTCTATCGGAACCAATCGTTGGAATCGGACACGTTCCGACGGCGGGGCGGCCGGCCCGTCCCAGTGGCGAGGCGACCGTCCCGTTCCGGTCGCGGCCCCGTCGCCTACAGCGCGTCGTCGGGCGCGTGACTCTCGCTGGTGCGTTCGACCTCGGTCGCGTACCGGTCGCGCGTCGCCGGGTCGTCGACCGGCTCGAGTTCGTCGACCTCGACGTCGACCGCGGCGGTGACGTCCTGGCGCGCGAGCATGTTCGAGGAGCGCTGCATGACGGCGGCGCGCTCGCCGCCCGGTTCGGCGTACACGAGCGTCACCAGGCCCTTGTCGGTGTACTCGCGCTCCACGAGCCAGCAGCGCACGTCGTCGGCGTCGGAATCGGTCATCGCTAGGGGATTCCCGGAGCGCGGGTTTGTATCCTCGGGAAGTCAACCGGTGCCGCGACGGACGAGCGCACGAATCGAGTCCGACGGTTCTGCGACGAGCGAGCGCACGAGCCGGGTCAGACGGCGCTCGCGACCTTGTAGAGGCCGCCGGACGTCCCGGACGCCCCGGACTCGTCCGCGAGGTAGGTCTCGGACGCGCGGTCGGTGAAGTAGACCGCGCGGTCGTGGACGAGCGGCGTGCTCGTCACGCGACCGACGCCGCTCGACCCCCACGTCGGTTCGCCGTCGGCCTTCGAGACGACGTGCAGGGTCTCGTCGTACGCGCCGACGAGGACGTGCTCGCTCGTCACGGTCGGACACCCGATGATGGCGCCGTCGGCGTCGAACGTCCACGTCTCGTCGCCCGACGCGGCGTCGAGCGCGTACAGCGTCTCGTCCTTGCTCCCGACGTACACCGTCCCCGTCGCGGCGTCGACCGACGGCCCGGACATCACGAGCCCGCCCGTCCGCTTCGTCCACTCGACCGAGCCGTCGTCGAGCGCGACCCGGTACGCGTTCCGGTCCCACGACCCGAAGAACGCGCTCCCGTCGTAGGTCGCGACCGGGCCCTTGATCGGTTGCTCGGTCGGCGTCTTCCAGACGAACTCGAGGTCCGGGTAGGACCACGCGTAGAGGTAGCCGTCGTTCGACCCGACGACGAGCCGGCCCGCGTCCCGGTCGATCGCGCACGTCGAGTGCGGGTGGTCGGTGACGCGCTGGTCCTCCCAGACGACGTCCCCGCTCGACGCGTCCAGGCCGAACATCGCGCCGCTCGGGTCGGCGTACTCGACGGCGATGTAGACGACGCCGTCGTGATACCCCGGGCTCGACCCGATGGCGTCCCCGAGGTTCGCGCGCCACGCGAGGTCGCCGGACTCGACGTCGAGCGCCGTCATCACGCCGTCGTACGCGCCGATGAACGCGACGCCGTCCGCGACCGCCGGCGTGCCGTGGATGCCGCGGGACGCGTTCGTCACCTCCGTCTGCCAGACGACGTCGCCCGCCGGGGTCACGCGCCAGAGCGAGCCGGAGTCGCCGGGGACGAGCAGGTCGCCGCTCGCGAGCGCGACCGGGCTCGCCTTCGCCGCGGTGTGGTCGCCCGTGTTCACGCCCCGGAGCGTCCACGCCGGCCCCGCCTCCGTCGGCACCCTGGCGTCCGGGTAGACGCCCTGACGTTGCAGCCCGCCGCGGAACTGCGTGGTCGCGGTCGTCGACGTGACCGCGACGCCATCACCGACCCCGAGCGTCCCGAGGCAGCCTGCGGTCGTACCGACGCCGACCGCACCGAGTGCGGCGAGCGCGTCGCGTCGAGAGACTCCGTCGTTCACGCCTAGCGTCGGGACGCCGACCACCATACGGTTTACTCCCCGGTCGCGCGAGGACGCGACCGGTCGCGGGTCGACCACCGGCCGCCGACGGAACCCCGGCAGCGTCAGACCGCCAGCCCGAAACGCTATCCGCGCGGCCGCGGTACGATGGCGGTGATGTCGTGGCGCGACCGCGTGAACGAGTTGCTGTACGACGGCGAGACCGTCCGGGAGACCGTCGACGTGGGCGCGAACCGCGTGTACGTGACGAGTCATCGCGTCCTCGCGTTCCCCGCCGCGACCGCGGACGACGATGCCGCGAACTTCCGGCACGTCGACCACCCGAACGTCGAGGGGGTGACTGCGGGGGCGGAGAGCGACCGCGGCGCGCTCGCGAGAGCGGTCGCGTGGAGTATCGCGGGCGTGCCGTTCGTCGTCGCGGGCGTCGTCGTCGAGGTCGGCGACTGGTTCTCGCTCCCCGAGAGCGTCCAGTCCGGCGGCGTCGCCGGGACCGGCGGTATCGTCTCGCTGTTCGCGGACGTCTTCGGCGCGCTCGCGCTCCTCGACGAAGCAGTCGCGCTCGCCGGCGCCGGCTTCCTCGCGGTCGCCGCGTGGTACGGCGTCCGCTACTGGCGGTCCCGCGACCGCGTCGTCACCCTCGGCGTCGCCGGCGACACCGACGTCCGGTTGCGCGTCGACGCTGGCGAGGAGGAGGGAGCGCGGCGGCTCCGGGACGCGATACGGTCGGCGTGACCGGTCGACGCCGGCGTCACCCGATGATCGTCCGCGCGCCGAGGTAGACGAGCGCGAGCGCGGGGAGGCCGAACGCGCCCGCGAGGAGGGCGTTCCGGGCCGCGTTCACGGCGGCGACGAGCGCGAAGAGCCACGGGCCGCGCGTCGAGACGACGCCGTCCCGGACGACGACGCGACCGTGGCCGCTGCGGTCGACGTCGCCGAGGACGTGGACGACGTCGCCGGCGTCGAGTCGTTTCAGGTAGACGACGCCGGTCCCCTCGGGGTCAGCGTCGGTCGTGGCTGCGCGAACGCGGTCCGGGACGGTCGGCGCCGTCGGCGAGCGAACGGCGTCCCAGGCGCCGAGCGGCGAGCGCCCGTTCCGGTACCGCGCGAGCGCGACGAGCGCGACTGGCGTCCCGACCGCGGCGGCCGCGATCGGGGTGCGAGCGAGGAACGCGATCGCACGAGTGAGGAACGGGAGGAAGAAGAAGTTCAGGACGACGGGGACGATCAGGGTCGCGAGTACCGCGAGCGCGACCAGCCAGGGGACGAGCCCGTGGTTCGGTTCGATGCGCTGCACGGGATACGCGTCGTCGTCGAGTTCCAGCGTGCAGCGGTTCCCGTCGGCGTCGACGTCGAGCGGCGTCGGCGAGATTGCGCCCGCGCGGCGCCGGTCGGCGCCGTCTCGGAGTTCCTTGCGGTCGTGGTCGCGGAGGAACAGCGCGCCACCGAGCATGCTGAACGCGTTCGACCCACCGCCCTCCGCGACGAGGACGCGCTGCCACCAGTAGTCGAAGCGGTCGACGCCGAGCGCCAGCACGCCCGGTTCCGCGGCGGTCGCGGCGTAGAGGCCCTCGTCGTCCCGATGCGCGTCGGCGAGCGACGCCGGCATCCCGCGAACCGCGAGCCAGAACCGTCGCAGATCCCGCACCCACCACTTGACCGCGACCAGTGCGAGCACGCAACCGACGATCCCCGTCACGCCGAGGACGAGGCCAGCGACGAGCGACATCGTCCCACCAGTCGTCGTTCCGACACTTGACTGGTTCGGCTGCACGCTGTCGGCGGGTGCGCGACGCCCGACGAGACGAGCGAGCGGACGCGGAACCGGCGAGGTCGCCCGGGACGCGTCACGCCTAAGCGCGCGAGGCCGCTAGGGGCTGGCGATGGACGCGGCGACGGTCCGCGAACGCGCAAGCGACCTCTCGACGGAGCCGGGCGTCTACCAGTTCCACGGCGACGACGTGGTGCTGTACGTCGGGAAGGCCGTGGACCTCCGCGCTCGCGTGCGGTCGTACGCGGACCCGCGGTCGGCGCGCATCCGGCGGATGGTCGAGCGCGCGGACGCCCTGGAGGTCGCGGAGACCGACACGGAGACACAGGCGCTCCTGTTGGAGGCGAACCTCATCAAACGCCACCAGCCGCGGTACAACGTCCGCCTGAAGGACGACAAGTCGTACCCGCTCGTGCAGTTGACCGACCACGAGTTCCCGCGCATCGAGGTGACCAGGGACCCGGCGGACGACGCGACCGTGTTCGGGCCGTACACGGACAAGGGCGACGTGGAAACGGTCGTGAAGGCGTTGCGGGAGACGTTCGGCGTGCGCGGCTGTAGCGACCACAAGTTCTCGAACCGCGAGCGACCGTGCCTGGACTACGAGGTCGGCCTCTGCACCGCGCCGTGCACCGGCGAGATCGGCGAGGCCGAGTACCTCGGCGACGTCGAATCAGTGACGCAGTTCTTCAAGGGCGAGACGGGCGTGCTCGCGGACCCGCTACGGAGCGAGATGACCGCGGCGTCCGCTGCCCAGAACTTCGAGCGCGCCGCGAACCTCCGGGACCGCCTCGCGGTCGTCGAGTCGTTCCACGGCGCGGGCGGCGAGGCGGTGTCGGCCGCGGGCGGCGACGGCGACGACTACGAGCGACACGTCGACGTCCTCGGCGTCGCCATCGACGGCGACCGGGCGACCGTCGCCAGACTCCACGCCGAGGGCGGCCAGCTCGTCGAACGCGACCGGCACCGCATCGACGTTCCGACGGCGGACCCGGCGACCAGTGGTGTGGACGACGAGCCGGTGCCGGCGGTGCTGGCGGCGTTCCTCGTGCAGTACTACGCGGAGCGCGACCTCCCGGACGCGATACTGTTGCCGGAGGCCCACGGCGACGACGAGGTGGCGGCGTGGCTCGACGCCGAGGGCGTGGCGGTTCGCGTCCCGGGTGCGGGCCGGGAGGCGAAGCTCGTCGACCTCGCGCTGAAGAACGCGCGGACGGCGACGGGGACGCGCGACGCGGGCCGCGAACTCGCGGTCGCGCTCGACCTCGACGCCGCCGACCGCATCGAGGGGTTCGACGTGAGTCACGCGCAGGGGAAGGCGGTCGTCGGGTCGAACGTCGTCTTCGTGGACGGGAGCGCCGAGAGGGCGGATTATCGCCGGAAGAAGCTCACCGACGAGAACGACGACTACGCGCGGATGCGCGAACTCGTCGCGTGGCGCGCCGAGCGCGCGGTCGAAGGACGCGACGACCGGCCGGACCCGGACCTCCTCCTGATAGATGGCGGACGCGGGCAGCTCGACGCCGCGCTGGAGGCGCTCGACGAGGCGGGGTGGGACGTGCCCGCGGTCGCGCTCGCGAAACGCGAGGAGACCGTGGTGACGCCGCGACGCGAGCACGACTGGGACGGCGACGCGAAGCTCCAGCTCCTGCGGCGGGTGCGCGACGAGTCCCATCGGTTCGCGGTCCAGTACCACCAGAGCGTGCGCGACGACGTCTCGACGGTCCTCGACGACGTCCCGGGGGTGGGGCCGGCGACCCGGAAGCGGCTGCTGGGGCGGTTCGGGAGCGTCGAGAACGTCCGGGCGGCGAGCGTCGAAGAGCTCGCGACCGTCGACGGCGTCGGCGAGAAGACCGCGCGCGCCATCGACGAGCGGCTCTGAGTCGTCGCTCGCACCCCGCAAATCAAGTGAACTTGTTCTAAGTTAATTCGAGTGGTTTTAGGTGGTCGCGGTGGTCGGATACGCGTATGTACGACCACGACTCAGACACCGCCAGCCTCGCCGAGTCCTACACCGAGATGTCCGAGATACTGATGCCCGACGACACGAACAACCTCGGGCGCGCGCTCGGCGGCGCCATCCTCCACTGGATGGACATCGCCGCCGCCGTCGCCGGCCGCCGGTTCGCGCGCGAACAGGTCGTCACCGCCGCGATGGACCACGTCGACTTCCGCGCCGCCATCGACCTCGGCGACATCGTGACGGTGCAAGCGTACGTGTTCGCGACCGGCGACACCAGCATGGACGTCAAGGTCGACGTCCACAGCGAACGCCCCGAGACCGGCGACTACGAGGCGACGGCGACGTCGTTCTTCACGATGGTCGCCGTCGACGACGACGGCACCAGCGCCCCCGTCCCGCACCTCGAATGTCCGACCGAAGCCGAGGTCGCGCTCCGCGAGACCGCGCTCGAAGGCCGCCGCGAACGCCGCCGGGACCTCCTCGACGCCGCCACCGCCTGAACGGTTCGAACGGTCGACCGCGAGCCACGACCGGTCGAGCAGGCCGTCGGTTCCGGCGGCTACCAGTCGAGTTGGCCGCCGGACTGGTACTCGGTCACCGTCGTCTCGAAGAAGTTCGCCTCCGTGTTCAGGTCCGCCTGCTCCGCCATCCACGGGAACGGGTTCTCGGTGCCGTACGCGGGCTCCAGGCCGAGCTGGTCGAGTCGCCGGTCCGCGACGTACTCGACGTACTCCGCGAACGCGTCCGGACTCGTCCCGAGGACGTCCTCCGGGCACGCCTCGCGCGCGTACCGCTGCTCGAGGTCGACCGCCTCGGTGACGAGGTCCGCGAGCTCTCGCTCGAACGCGGGCGTCCACGCCCCCGGGTGTTCGTCGCGGATCGCCTGGACGAGGTCCACGCCGAAGTTCAGGTGGAGGCTCTCGTCGCGCATGATGTACGCGAACTGCTCGCCGACGCCGACCATCCGGTTCCGACGCTTCAGCGCGAGCATCATCGCGAACCCCGCGTAGAAGAAGATCCCCTCCATGATGACGTAGAACCCGACGAGGTCGCGGAGGAGCGCGCGGACGTCCGCGTCCGTCTCCACCGAGAACGCGGGGTCGTCGACGACCCTCGTGAGGTCGACGACGAACTCGTCCTTCGCTTCGATGGCGGGGATGCGGTCGTACATCCCGTACAGGTGCTCGGGGTCGAACCCGAGCGTGTCACAGCAGTAGATGAACGTGTCCGTGTGGATGGCCTCCTCGTACGCT
The DNA here is from genome assembly GCF_037081675.1 of Halorubellus litoreus. Classification (GTDB taxonomy): domain Archaea; phylum Halobacteriota; class Halobacteria; order Halobacteriales; family Natrialbaceae; genus Halorubellus; species Halorubellus litoreus. The sequence goes on from NZ_JAZAQL010000001.1 coordinate 1,243,167, forward strand.
TGCCGGAGGAGGTACTGGCGGCACTCGGGCGCGGTGACGTGGTCGTACACCGCGAGCACGATGTTGTTCGCCGTGAGGCTCTCCGCGGTCGAGAAGAACCCGAGGTTCCACTCGACGAGGCGGCGTTCGGCGTCGGTCAGGTCGTCGCCGTTCCACTGGGAGACGTCGTCCTGCATCGGGACCTCGCTCGGCACCCAGTTGTTCGCGACCCCGGCCTCGTAGTACTCGCGAGCCCAGGGGTAGTCCATCGGCAGTATCTTGTTCGGGTCGTGGCCGTCGGTTTCGAGCAGTGGCATCGATGTGTCGTGGTGGTGAGTCGGTCGGCTGGTCGGTTCGCTGCCGTCACTGGCAGGCGTCGCACGTCGGGTCCTCGACGGTCGGCAGGTCCGAATCGTCGCGAGTACGGTCGGTGTCGGTCGACTCGTCGCGAGTACGGTCGGTGTCGGTCGACTCGTCGCGACCGCGGCGCTGGGTGTCGTCGTACTCGGAGACGTCGAGCGTCGACTTCTCGAACTGGGAGGCGCCGAGCGTCCGCAGGTAGTACGTCGTCTTCAGGCCGAGTTCCCACGCGTGCTGGTAGATGTCGGCGAGTTCGCTCCCGTCGGTGCTCGGGAAGAACACGTTGTGGGACTGGGACTGGTCGATCCACGTCGCTCGAGCTGCCGTGAGGTCGAGCTGGTGGCGTGGGTCTATCTCGAACGCGCCACGGTACAGTTCCTGGAGGTCGTCGGGGACGCGGTCGATGGGCTGGACGCTGCCGTCGTGGTACTTGAGCAGGTCCCGGGTCTCGTCGTCCCACAGCCCGCGAGCTTCGAGGTCGGCGACGAGGTGGTCGTTCAGGCGCGTGAAGTCGCCGCTCATGTTCGACTGGACGTGGAGGTTCGCGTACACGGGCTCGATGCTCGCGGTCGTCCCGGCGATGGTGGAGATGGTCGCCGTCGGCGCTATCGCCATCGTGTTCGAGTGCCGCATCCCGTGCTCGTCGACGCGCTCGCGGAGTGCGTCCCAGTCGAGGCGCTCCGTGACGTCGACGGGTATCTCGCGGCCGCGTTCGCGTTCCAGCAGTTCGAGCGTGTCCTGCGGAAGGAGCCCGCGGTCCCACTTCGAGCCCTCGTAGGAGTCGTACGTGCCGCGTTCGGCGGCGAGGTCCGTCGACGCGCGGATGGCGTGGTACGCGAGCAGTTCCTGCGCGCGGTCGGCGAAGTCGACGGCCTCGTCGCTGGCCATCGGGATGGACTGCTCGAACAGCGCCTCGTGGAACCCCATGACGCCGAGACCGACCGGGCGATGCCGCGTGTTCGACCGTTCGGCGTTCTCCGTGGGGTAGAAGTTCAGGTCGACGGTGTCGTCGAGCATCCGCATCGCGGTCGAGACGGTGTCAGCGAGGCGGTCGCGGTCCACGCCGTCGGCGTCGACGTGCCGCGCGAGGTTCACGCTCCCGACATTGCAGACCGCGGTCTCGTCGCCGCTCGTGTTCAGCGTCACCTCCGTGCAGAGGTTCGAGGAGTGCACGACGCCCGCGTGGTCCTGCGGACTCCGGACGTTGCAGGGGTCCTTGAACGTCACCCACGGGTGGCCGGTCTCGAACAGCCTGGTGAGCGTCGTCCGCCAGAGGTCGCGGGCGTCGACGCGCTCGTAGTGCTCGATGTCGCCGTCGTCGGCGAGCGCGTCGCGTTCGGCGGCCTCGTAGCGCTCGACGAACTCGCGACCGTACGTCTCGTGGAGTTCGGGGACGTCGTCCGGCGAGAACAGCGTCCACTGCTCGTCGGCGCGAACGCGCTCCACGAACAGGTCGGGGATCCACGCGGCGGTGTTGAGGTCGTGCGTGCGACGACGGTCGTCGCCGGTGTTCCGCCGGAGGTCGACGAACGCCGGGTAGTCCAGATGCCAGATGGCGAGGTACGCGCACGCGGCGCCGCGGCGCTTCCCCGAGCGGTTGATGGCGGCAGTGACGTCGTTGCTTATCTTGAGGAACGGGACGACGCCCGTGGATTCGACGCCGGTGGATTCGATGGTGGCGCCGTCGGCGCGTAGCGGCGTCCAGTCGTTCCCGAGGCCGCCGGACCACTTCGAGAGCTTCGCGTGGTTCCCGTAGTTCTCGAAGATGTCGTCGAGGTCGTCGTCGACGGTGGTGAGGTAGCACGAGGAGAGCTGTGGGTGCGTGGTGCCGGCGTGGAAGAGCGTCGGCGTGGAGTGCACGAACCGGAGCGTCGAGAGGACGTCGTAGAACTCGCGAGCGCGGTCGTGACGCTCGCTCTCGGGTTCGGCGAGCGCGATACCCATCGCGACGCGCATCCAGAACGCTTGCGGGAGTTCGATGGGGGCGTCGTCGACGCGGAGGACGTACCGCTGGTGGAGCGTGGTGACGCTCTGGTAGTCGAGGCGGTCGCTGCGTGCGGGGTCGAGGGCGTCGGCGAGCGCGTCGAGGTCGTACTGCGCCATGCGTTCGTCGAGTTCGCCGGCGGCGACGCCGCGGTGGATACCGTCGACGAACGCTTCCCGGATGGCGCTCGCGTCGGCGGTGTGCTCGGGGTCGGCGGCGTCCCTCGGGACGGTGCCGGTGACGTCGTGGTGGAGGCGTTCGCGGGCGACGCGGGCGGCGACGGCGTCGTACGCGGGGTGGCGTTCGACGCGGGCGGTGAGTTCGCCGAGCAGTGCCTCGTAGCGTTCGTCGACGGTGGCGTCGTCGTAGCCGCTGCGGTGGGCGGCGGTGACGAGTTCGTCGGTGACGGCGTCGGTGACGACGTGGTCGTGGCCTGTGCGTGCGCGGTCGAGGACCGTGCGGTGGTCGAGAGCGTCGGCTGTTGCGTGACTCATGCGTGTGGTAGTGTCGCCACTGGGCGGCGACGTCGGGCGATTCCGATCGAATCGCCGTGGACGTAGGTGCGGGACGCCCGACGCAAAAATCTTTCCAACAAGCGTTGATGTAATTCAAGTTGGTTTGTTTTATGGTGCGTCGTCGGGGTAGGTCTCACAAGCCGATTACTCTGAGAAATACCACGCTGAGGCCGACAACGCGCCGAAACTCGCCACTCGTTGGACCACTCGATGGCCGCCACAGGCCCCGAGACCCCAGCCAACGGGAGATAGCACCAACTTTTATGACGTTACACACTCCATGTCACACACGTCCTTTGTATGAGCCACAAAAATGACCCAGCCGGGGTACGTGGACGAGGCGACGACCGTGCGAACCGAGGGCCGCTTCGCGCGCTCGTCGACCGGTTGCGCCGCCACGACCGCGAATGGGCCGACCGCTACGTCCGGATGCGGTTCGACGCCGGCCGCTAGCCGGCCACCAGCAGTCACGCACCGCCGATAGAACGAGTTCGCTTTCACCACCGCTCGCCCGCGACCACACAGCGACGCGTCCGTCGACCGACTGCGAGTGAGAAGACAGCGACAGCGCCGTCGACCGAGCAGGAGCCTACTCGTCGAGTCGCACCGACAGCACGGGCGCAGCGGACTGCCTGACGACCTTCTCCGTGACGCTCCCGATGAGGTAGTGGTCGAGGCCGGTTCGGCCGTGCGTTCCCATCACGACCACGTCGACGTCGGCGTCGTCGACGTACGCGACGATCTCCTCGTGGGGGACGCCCTCGCGGAGGACGCGGTGGACGTCGACGTCGTCGCCGAGCGCGTCGACGGTCGCGTCGATAGCGGCCTCGGCCTGATCGCGTTGCGCCTCGTCCCACGCCTCGGGTGCGATACCCGACGTCGGGCTCTCGAAGCGGTTCCGCGAGTCCGCGACCGACAGCACGTGCACGGTCGCGTCGTACGTCGACGCCAGCTCGGCGGCGTGCGTCGTCGCCGCCGTCGTCCCCTCGCTCCCGTCCGTCGGCAGCAGGATGTCGTCGTACATCAGAACCCACCCGTCGCCATCCCGAACAGGGCCAGCGAGATGATCGCGAACAGGCCCGCGACGAACTTCTTGATGGTGCTCGTCTCGAGCGCGTTCGACACGTACGGCGCGATCTGACCACCCGTCACCGTCGCCGGCACCGTGAACGCGACCATGTTCCACGGCGTCGACGCGATGTCGAGCGTGTGCGCGTCCCCGAAGATCGCCGGGAACATGTCGACGAGGATACCGCCGCCGAAGACGTGCATGAGCGACGCGAGGATGGCGGTCGTCGCGACGATGATGTGGTTCGTGCCGATGGCGACCCGCACCGGGACCTTCGTCCCGAGCATCGACACGATACCGAGTTCACCCGAGCCGAAGCCGGCGAGGCCCTGGAACGTCCCGCCGACGCTGTAGTTCGCGAACCGCCGGAGGTACCCGCTCCGGGTGTACTCGTAGTCGTCGCCGCCGCGGTCGACCCGCGTGACCGTCCCGTCGTCGTCCGTGCGGACGCCAGCAGGCCCGAGCTTGTCGTCGTCGTCCGGCAGGTTGCGGTCGGCCGTACCACCGTCGGCCGCGGCCGTCGTCTCGCCCGCTGCGGCGTCGTCCTCGCCGGGTTCTTCGTGGTCGAGGTCCGCGCGCATCAGGAGGTACGCGGCGGCGGTGAGCGCGAGCCCGAGCAGGAGGTGGAACACCCACGCCGGGATGACGAAGGAGATGATAGCGCCGAGGATGACGAACGGAACGCTCCCGCCGACGATGGTGAGCGCGAGTTTCCGGTCGACGAGCCCGTACTGGATGAACGCGATGGACGACGACGACAGGCCGAACGCCTCGCTGATGAGGCCGACCTTGACGAGCGTCGTCGGTTCGAGCACGTGCACGCCACTCCACGCGCTCGGGTCGAGGCTCCCCGAGGAGAAGATGGGGAACAGGAAGATGAGGAACGGCACGAACAGCGCACTCCCACTGATACCGACGGTGTTCACGATGGTCGCGCCCGTGAGGAAGACCGGGAACAGCCACCAGTACTCGAGCCAGTAGCTCGTCCCACCCGCGCCACCGGTGGGTGCGAACAGGAGGACGGTCGCGACGAACAGGACCGGGGCCGCGAACACGAAGAAGTGCTGGTACTTGAGGAAGTTCTTCTGGACGGTCGCTTTCGATGGCGTACTCATACGTTCAGTCCTCCGTGATGGGCGCGGTCACCGGACGCGACCGAACGGTACCGCGAGCGGTTGCTGTGCGGTCGGTCGAGGTCGTGCGAGAACGAGCGGGTCGGCGGTCAGCGCGAGTGCAACGACGGCGGGGCATCCTAGGAGATCCCCCCGGGTGGTTCGCTGTGGAGCAGTTGCGGCGCTGGCTCGTCGCGGGTCGCGAAACGCGTCATGGTGAGCGTGGCCTAACGAGGATTCGAATAAAAGCCTTGAGGTTCGCGAGCCGCTTGCCACGCCGCCACACGCGAACGTTGCCGGTACGAGGGCCGGGCAACGCCAGTCGCGACCCACGCTGCTTTTGCGTGCGCGGCGACTACGAGCGTGCCATGACCGATATCGCGGCGAAGGTCGAGGCGATGCGCGCGGACCTCCGCGAGCGCGACGGCGTCCTCGTCGCGTTCAGCGGCGGCGTGGACTCGAGCGTGGTCGCGGCGGTCGCCCACGACGCGCTCGGCGACGACGCGGTCGCGTGCACCGCCAAGAGCGAGACGCTGCCCGACGCCGAACTCGACGATTCGCGGCGGGTCGCGGACGAGATCGGGATCGAGCACGACGTCGTCGAGTTCAGCGAGCTCGATTCGCCGGACTTCGTCGCGAACGACGGCGACCGCTGCTATCACTGCCGAACGATGCGGCTCGGTCGGATGTTCGAGCGCGCGACGGAACGTGGAATCGACGTGGTGTGCGACGGGACGAACGCGAGCGACGCGGACGGCGGGCACCGCCCCGGCCTCCAGGCGGTCGACGAACTGGACGCGTACTCGCCGCTCCTGGAACACGACTTCACGAAGGAGGACGTCCGCGCCGCCGCGGACGAGTACGGCCTCTCGGTTGCGGACAAACCGTCGATGGCGTGCCTGTCCTCGCGCATCCCGACCGGCATCGAGGTCACCGAGGAACGCCTGAGTCGCGTCGAGAAAGCGGAGGCGGCGCTCCGCGAGTGGGGGTTCTCGCAGTTCCGCGTCCGCGACCACGACGGCCTCGCACGCATCGAAGTTAGCCCCGACGAACTCGACGTCGCACTCGATCGCGACTTCGCCGAAGCCGTCCGCGAACGCCTCTCGGACCTGGGATTCGAACACGTCACGCTCGACCTCCACGGCTACCGGACCGGGAGCGTCAGCCCCGAAAGCGACGACGCAGCGATCAACGGAGAGGACGGCGACGACGAGCCCGTGGTCGCGAACGTCTTCGAGCAGGAGTACCCGCAGTAGCGGACGAGGCCGCGGCGAACCGAGCGATGCTCGCCGCGTGGAACGGTGGATGAACGAACGGGGCTTGCTGCCCGGCTACCGATAGCTGTTCCTCGAGTTCCGTCCAACTAGACACCGTTGTATACGGACCGGTAATGAGTAGCTAACAGTAAAAGCGATTTCTAACGGTCATTGTCGTTTATTACACGTGGGTTTGTTGCACGACGTCGTGGGCGCCATCCCACAGTCCCCAAATGAAACGACAGAGACAGGAAGTCGATGCGGACACGGCGGACGACGGACCGGACCGGTACGACCGCACGGACGCAGCCGAACTCGACGAGGACGCGTTCGAGGGCCGGGGGGGAATCGACCGGCGGACGTTCCTCGGCGTCGCGGCCGCCACCGGCGCAGCCCTCGCACTCCCCGGCACCGCGAGCGCCGACGTCACCGACGACTCGATGACCGACCTCGCGGAGTTCGTCGTCAACGCCACCCCCGACGACTACGAGGCCGCGCTCGCCATCGAGTTCGACGACGCCACCTCGCTCGACGCGTTCGACGACGAATACGGGGAAACAGACTGGGACGTTGACCAGGACGACCGACCGCCGAAGGTGGTGACGCGCGACGCACCCAGTCCCTCCGCACACGCACACGTCACGGCACAGGAACTCGCGTTCACGCTCGACGAGATCGGTGGCGTCGAGCACGTCGATTACTCGCCGGGCGCCAACCCGTTCTGGAAACTGGACGACCCCTACGCGGACGGCGTCGTCCCCGACGTCGAGAACGCCCGCGACTGGATCTCTCACCCGGAAGCCGGCGCGGCGCTCGAACACCTCGAGACCGAGCACCCCGACATGGTTCGCCTCGAGCGGATCGGTCAGGGTCCCGGCTGGGAGAACAGCTACACCGGCGAACGCCCCGACCCCAACGACATCTACGTCGCGGAGCTGACCAACGACGTTCGAGACGACGCGACGTTCCAGGAGAAGGACAAGGCCGTCTTCATCACCGGGATTCACGGGAACGAGCGTGCCGGCGTCGAAGCGGGCACCCGGATCATCGAGGACGCAGTCACCGGCGACGCCGAGGCGTTCACTCACCTCCTCGACGACATCGTCATCGTCTGGGTATACATCAACCCGGACGGCTGGACCATCCGGAAACCACAGTACGGCCCCCACCCGTACGCGGGATTCTTCGGGTCGCCGTTCTACGGGCACTATCGCGGGAACGCGTCGCTGGTGGACACGAACCGCCAGTACCCGACCATCGGATGGACGAACCCAGCGTTCTGGCCGGCCGACCACGGGAACGCACCCGACGTCCGCCCCGGCTACGACGTCGGATACGACGACGTCGTCCCGGACGCGCTGGCGACCGTCGGACACCTCCGCGAGTACGACAACGTCGAGTACCTCTGCGACTACCACATGATGGGGTTCGCGGACACGATGGTGCTGAACCTCGAATCCAACGCCGCCTACGAGCACGACGGCACGCACGACCTCGACGAGGTGAACCGACGCATCGACGACGCGATGACCGACCGGTGGGGGAGTCCGGAAGCGATCGCCAGCGACACGATTCGCGCGGGAAAGGACACCATCTTCGGCGACCCGAACGACTACGTCCCGGACGAACTGCTCGACTACGGGTCTATCTACGACTCCCTGGGGTACAACGTGACGGGCGGCCTCCTCGGGTGGGCCGGGCAACCCGAGGAGTTCGGCGGGCTCGGCGCCGTCACGGTCGCCCCCGAGCTCGCGATGCGAGCCTGGTCGAACTGGCGCCCGTACATCGAGCGCCACCTCGAGACCGCGTACCGCCTCTCGATGCGCGAGTTCGCGGAGCTGACCGCCGCCAGTACCGACGCGACGGTCGCGACCGACGGCCAGGACACGGCGTACGTGACCACCAGCGAGTTGACTCGTTCCTCCGCGGACCTCTCGCATACCGACGAGAGTCCCGGAAACGGCAACGGTCGCGGCCAGGAGCGCGCGACCGACGTGCAGCGGCGCCACGAGACGGTGCAGCCCGGCCCCGGCGGTCGCGCGGACGTGAGGTCGGCCGGGCGGACGCACTCGCTCGCTGCGGTCGTCAACGACCGCGGGCACGAGTCCGGCGTCGTGCAACTCGTCAACCCCGGCAGACAGGTCGTCCGCACGCTGGACCTCGGCGAGACCGACGAACGCAGTTTCTACGTGCCGAACCCGGCGTCCGGCGACTGGTCGGTCGAGTTCGACGGCGACGGCGACGTCGGCGTCGAGTTCGTCACGGTCGACACCGACGGGGACCACCCGGACCCCGAAGAGGCGTACGGCTACTCTCAAGAGGAGTACGTCGTCAACCCGATGCAGTTCTTCGCGGATCTCGAACCCAATCTGGAGTCCGGGAGCATGGACGGGGTCCGCGTCCACGACGTCCGCGTCGGGAAGCTGCTTCGCGGGAACTCCGGGAAGCGCCGCTACGACAAGGTCGTCGTCTCTCACGACGTGGGGCGCGACGACCCGCGGTACGTCGACGAACTCGAGGCGTTCGTGGACGCGGGCGGCGACCTGGTGTTGACCGACACGGGGCTGCACCTGCTCGCGGACCTCGACGTCGGCGAGGCCGCGGCCATCGAGGACGACGACCTCCAGTCGATCCGCGTCGGCATCGCGAACCTCGTCGACCGGAACTTCGACCACCACATCCTGGCGGACATCCGACCGCTCCAGTTCGAGATGTGGAAGAGCCCGCAGGTCGGGTACGTGCCCAACGAGCCCGACCAGCCGGCGACGGTCGTCGACGACGACGCGTTCGCGGACGCGGGCGGTGACGTGGCCGGCCGGATGACGGGAGCGCTCGCGGACGGCTCGGAGGCGGGCGGCGTCGCCGCCGGGTCGCTCGCCGCCGGCGACAGCGAGATAAACGTCCTGGGGTCGGTGCTCCCGCCGGCGAACCAGCGGGAGCTCCATCCGTTCGGGATGGCGGACTACGCCGTCTCGTTCATGGGGCACACGATGATCTGTAACGCACTCGGCTTCCAGCAGCGCCGGTTCGTCGAGGGCGAACTCGTCGGCACCTGGGGCGAAGTCCGATAGTCAGGGCGCGACGCTCGCCGTCGACTACGCTCTCGGCGTCGAACCGGTCGGCGTTCGAGCGCGACTCAGCGGCCGGTCCACCGCAGCAGCGCGAGCGTCCCTTCGAAGAGGACGATCATCGACACTGCGATGATGAACGGCGCCATCCCGGTCGGGTCGGGCGCGAACAGGAACGCGATACCACCGAAGGCGCCCCAGAAGAGGAGGCGGCGGGATTCGAGCCACTGGCGCGAGGTGACGCCCATCATGATGGCGAGCATCACGAACAGCGGGATCTGGAAGACGACCGCCTGCAGGCCCATGAGCGCGACGATGAGGTTGAACGTCGACTGGAGGCCGTACGCGATGACCGCGTTCCCCTCGGTGTAGTAGTCGAAGTACTGGAAGAGTCCGGGGAGGACCGCGAAGTACGCGAACGCCATCCCGGCGACCGCGAGCACGAGACTCGTCGGGACCGCCGCGAGGTAGTACCGGCGCTCTTGGGGGTAGAGCCCGGGTCGCATGAAGAGATACGACTGGTAGACGAGCACGGGTAAGGCGATGAGGACGCCCGCGAGGCTCGCGACCTTGATCTTCGTGAAGATGAACTCCAGGGGCGCGTAGAGGTGCGGGCGCGCCGCGTCCTCGCCCGCGGGGAGGATGTCCGTCCACATCTCCATGACGAGGATGTCCGAGTAGAGGTACATGAGGATGGTCGCGACGGCGCCCGCGAACACGACCGCGGCGAGCCGCAGCATCATCTCCTCGATGTGGTCCGCGAGCGGCATCTCCTCGTCGTCGGGCGGCCCCTCGAACAACTCCTCGTCGTCCTCTATCGTACGGCCGCCGCCCGCGCCAGTCCCGGTGCCCGTTCCGGCGCTCGCGCCGGCACCTGCCGGCGTCGCCTCACCCGGGTTCGGTGCGCCGGCGGCGTGCCCGACCGGGACGTCCGACGGCGCGCTGTTGTCGCGCTTGTCCGGGTGCTCCGGCCGATGCTTCTCCGGCGCGTCCTCCGGGCGCTCGAACCCCGCCTCGACGCCGCGGTTCGGTACCTTCTCCTCGTCCGCGACCACGCCGTCGTCCGGTCTCGCCATCTCCTCGCCCTCCTCGGGGAGGTCGACGTGCCGCGTCCGCGGCTCGACGCGCTCCAACCCGCCCGAATCCTCGTCCTCGACCTTCTCCAACCCACCCGAATCCTCGTCGGACGCATCGTCGTCGGACGCCTCGTCGGCGTCAGAACCGTCGGCGTCGTCCGCCTCGTCCGCACTCGTCGACTCGTCGACGTCCGGCGCATCTTCGTCGTCGCCAAGGCTCTCGTCGGACGGCACCTCGGCGTCGTCCGTCTCGTCTGGCGAGGCATCCTCGTCGGTCGAGTCGTCCGCGTCGGGAGCATCCGTCGTCTCGTGAGAATCGTCCGCGTTCGTGGTCGAGTCGGCTGTGGCGTCGGTCGCGTCGTCGCCAGCGTCGCCGACGGCGTCGCTCGGCGCGCCGTCGTCGTAGTCGTCCGACTCGTCCGGCATCTGTCGGAAGTAGACGGGTGTGGCGTTATAGGCCTTTTTCTCCGTCGCGCTCGCGAGCGAGCGGGGAGAAGAAGATTGATGTTTCCGAGGTAGGTAGCCTCCCGCAACTAATGAGTTCGGTCATCAACGAGGACACCGCCCGGACCATCGACGCCGGGCGCGAGACGATCGGGGCACTCCTCCGCGCGGCCCAGAAGGAGCTCCAGAAGGTATTCATCGTCTCCCTCGTCGGACTGCTCGGGACGATCTGGGCGCTCCGGACGTTCCTCTGGAAGGCGCTGAAGGTCAACACCAAACAGCGCATGCCGCCGGAGATCGCCGCGCAGGTCGACATCATCGCGCGGACGCCGTTCGACGTCATCCTCCTCCAGTTCAAGATCGGCGCGGTCGTCGGCATCCTGTTCGGCCTCCCGGTCCTCCTGTACTACGCGAAGGAACCGCTGAAGCGCCGCGGCTGGACGCCCGAGGTTCCCGTCTCGCGAGCGCAACTCGCCGGGTTGAGCGTGCTGATGGTCCTCCTGTTCGTCGGTGGCGTGGCGTACGCGTACATCGTGTTCTTCCCGTTCATGTTCGAGTTCCTCGCGCAGAACGCGATCAACGCGACGCTGAAGCCGACGTGGGACATCACGATGTGGACGCAGTTCCTCTTCCTGCTCACGCTCTCGTTCGGGCTCGCGGCGCAACTCCCGCTCGTGATGTCGTCGCTGTCGTACGCGGAACTCGTACCGTACGAGACGTGGCGGGACAAGTGGAAGTTCGCGGTCGTCGGCATCTTCGCGTTCGGCGCGATCGCGAGCCCGCCGGACCCGCTCACGCAGGTGATGTGGTCGATTCCGCTGTGTACGCTGTACGCGGCGTCGCTCGCGCTCTCGAAGGTCGTCGTGAACCTCCGGCGGCGCGGCGAGGGCGCGGCCGAGGCGGACGGCCTGCTGCGGATGCGGATGCTACAGTTCGGTGGGTTTTTCGCGGCGCTCCTCCTCGGGGCCGTGCTCGCGATCCGCGTCGGCGTGGTCGCGACCATCGACGCGGCGGTCGTCCCGGCGCTCCCCGGCTTCCTCCAGCCCGCGAACCCGCTCGCGTCGGGTGGACTGGCGCCGGAAGCGGGCTTGGTCGCGCAGGGACTCATCTCGATGCAGATCGCCATCATCGTGTCGCTGCTCGTCCTGCTCGCGTACACGCTGAAGGTCCTCCGGAGCCCCGTCGTGCCGCGCGCCGGCGGTCGCGGCATGGACCCGGCGGACATCGACCTGGACGTCCTCGACGAGGCGGGCGTTCGCGCCGCACCGCCGGAGGTGTTCGCGGAGATGACCGAGGACGAGGCGCTGTCGAAGGCGAGCGCCGCGATGAACGCGGACGACCCGGACAAGGCGCAGGCGATCCTCGACCGGTTCGACCAGATTCAGGAACAGCAAGCCGCGCAGGAGGCGGCCGAGGCCGCGGGCGCTGGCGCGGCCGCTGGCGAGGCGACGAGCGCGACGAGTGACGGCCACGAGTTCGCGGCCGGCCCGCCGGGCGACACGCCCGTGACTGACGTCGACGCGATGAAAGGCAACACGGACGCGGCGAGCGACGACGACGGGAACGTCCTCCAGTCGACCGCGGCGGGCATGATGGACCCGTTCACCGAGGAGGAGACGACCGAGGACGACATCGGCGGGTACTACTACGACATCACGTTCGTCCTCCAGTCGCTCACGTCGAAGGTCTTCAGGCTGGTCGCGGTGTTCATGGCGACGCTCGCGGGCGTGTTCTTCTGGCTGTACCGCGGCGGCCTCGGCACCATCAAGGAGCAGTTCCTCTCTCGGGTCCCGCCGGAGGTCCGCGGCGACCCGAACACGCTCCCGTTCGCGGAGAGCGTGGAGACCGCGAACGCGTTCGCGTCCGCGATGACGACGATGCCCGGCGGAACCGCGGGTGCGACCGCGGGACCGTCGAGTCCGACGACGATACTGGACGTGTTCCCGACCGCGGAACTGCTCGCGAACATGGGTGGCGTCGGCCAGATCGGGATCGTCGTCGCACTCCATCCCGTCGAACAGCTCATCTTCGCGGTGAAGGCGAGTACGATACTCGCGGCGGCGGTGACGCTCCCGCTCCTCGGGTACTACGCGTGGCCAGCGGTCAAGGAACGCGGGTTCGGCGGCGACGGCGACTCGTCGGCGTTCCTCCTCTGGGGTGGCGCGATGTTCCTCGGGTTCGCGGTCGGGAGCGCGCTCGGCTACCTCGTGTTCGCGCCCGCGGTCGTCTCCTACCTCGTCGAGGACGCCATCCGCGCGAACATGGTCATCTCGTACCGCGTGAACTCGTTCATGTGGCTCATCGCGTTCATGACCGTCGGCATCGGCATCCTGCTCGACATCCCCGTGTCGATGGTGCTGTTCCACTACGCGGACATCGTGAGCTACGACGCGATGCAGCGCGCGTGGCGCGGCGTCGTCCTCGCGCTGTTCGTCGGCAGTGCGTTCATCACGAGCAGTAGCGTGCTGTCGATGCTCCTGTTCGCACTCCCGCTCTCGGTCGCGTACGGGTTCGGTCTCCTCGTCCTCCGCGTGCTGACCGTTCCGGAGCGGCTCTTCGGTGGCGGCGGCGGGTCCGAGGTCGAAGGCACGGCCTGATTGCGCGCGAACTGGTCGACGCGAACTGGTCGTCGTCGACCCGACGCGCCGAGAACTCCCTGCAGGAAACGGCACCAATCATAAGAGGTGCCCTCGCGAATCTTCGAGTATGCCAAAGATAAGCGTCGAGGTGCCACAGGAACTCCTCGACGACCTGGACGACCACGTCGGCGGGGAGGGGAAGTTCGTGAATCGAAGCGAGGCCATCCGTGCGTCCATCCGGAAGACGCTGGATACGCTCGACGAGATCGACCAGCGGCACGGTCGGTTGGACGACGAGTCGTAGGCAGCACCGAGTCCGCGTCGGTTACTCGTCGACGGGTTGGGCGAACGCGAACCGGGGTTTGACCTGGTCGATGCGGACGTCGAGTTCGTCGCCGACGTCGGCGCCGGAGACGAACACCGTGAAGTCCTCGACCTTGGCGACGCCGTCGCCTTCGCTGCCTTCGTCCTCGATGGTGACGGTGACGACGTCGCCTTCGCGGACGGGCGCGGTCAGGCGGTGCTTGCCGACGATGTAGACCTCGGAGGACGAGTCGCGGGAGGCTTCGGGGACGACGGTGCGGGCGTACTGGAACTCCTCGTCGACGTCCGCTTTGAAGTCCTCGAGGTCCTGGCCCTGGAAGACCTTCACGGCGAAGTCGCCGCCGGTCCCGAGGACGTCCGTGGCGACGTCGAGCGCTTGCCGCGCGAGGTGGACGCTGCGGGCGTGGTCGAGGCCGTACTCGCCGGTCATGTTCGGTGCCATGTCCGAGAGGACGACGTCGACGTCGCCGCCGGCGACGTCGCGAACCTCGGCCTTCGTGTCGTCCTCGGTCATGTCGCCGCGGACGAATTTGACGGTCGCGTCGACGTCGTCGAGGTCTTTGATGCGCTGGAAGTCGACGCCGATGACGGTGCCGCCTTCGCCGACCTCTTCGGCGGCGACCTGCAGCCAGCCGCCGGGGGCGGCGCCGAGGTCGACGACGGTGTTCCCCGGGCCGAAGAGCCCGGTTTCGCGGTCGAGTTGCTGGAGCTTGTACGCGGAGCGCGTCCGGTAGCCCTCCTGTTTCGCTCGGTTGTAGAATCGGTCTTTCCGCGTCATTCGATTGGGAACGCGTACGACGCGGGGGCGGTTAGGGCCTTCGTCTCGGTGGCGCCGGTGTCGCGAGCGAGCGTCGCCGCGGGCGGCGGCCTGCTGTCGGCGTCGCGTCGCGACCGAGCGGCGGTCGCGCTCGGACCGGCGTGCGGGGCGTCGTCGGTCCCGGCAATCCCGGGCGTTGGCGGTACCTACAAGCGCGGTGCGACCGCATTCTCGGGCATGGATACGGATGCGTTCCTCGCCGAGGTACGGGAGGCGAACGAGACGGCGCTGTCGCGGCTCGGGTCGTCGAAGTCGCTGTACGCGTTCACGGACGGGGAGTTGGAGGCGGCGGCGGTCGCGTCGGTCGCGGCGAACGTCTCGCACGCGGCGGCTGCGGCGCTGGAGGCGTACGCGGCGAACGCGTCGAGCGACGCGGCCGCGGAGGCGTTCACGGCGTTCGGCGACCTGTCGGCGGAGCACGCCGGGACCGCGGAGAGCATCAGCGACGACGTTCCGGCGCTGGAGTCGCACGACGCCGTGGCAGCCCTCGGCGAGTACGGCGACGGCTCGGGCGCGACCGACGCTGAGCGACTGGGCGCGCTCGTCGGGTACGCGCTCGTCGCGAAGAAGATCGCCGAGCAGTCGACGGGGTTCTTCACGGGCGAGGCGGACCCGCAGACCGCGAGCACGTTCCGGTCGTACGGGAGCGACGTGGAGGCGCGCCGAGACGACGCGCTCGACGCGCTCGCGGTGGTCGTCGACGGCGACGCGGACCGCGAAGCCGCGCTGGCGGCGGCGACGGCGGTCGTCCAGGGCGCGTACGAGGAGTACACCGAGCGACTGGAGGCGATGGGCGTGAACCCGAAACCAGTCTGCTAAGACCGAGTTTTCTGCCTCGAACAGCGTTTCAGGCGGTGTAGCGGGCGAGTGCGACGCCGGCGAGTGCGAGCGCGCCGCCGGCGAGCGCGAGGTACGCGCCGACGCCGGGACTGCTCGTCGCGACGTGCGCACCCGGTGGTGGACCGTCGCTCGCGAAGTCGGTGATCGCTTCGAGCGCGAGCCCCGTCGTCACCGCGGCGAGGACGCCGACGGCGAACTGGCTGCGGCGCGACCACTCGCCGACGGCGACCGTGACGACCGCAGCGCACGCGACGAGCGCGTACACGCTGTGGACGTCGAGTTCGAACCCGGCGGCGGCGACCCACGGCAGGACCGCGCCGAGCACGCCGACGGCACCGCCGGCGACGGCCGCGGCACGGTATCGCTCCGAGGACATATCCACGGAGTTGGACGCCCAGTGCGTAAAAAGACTCGTGTGACTCGCGTCAGACGCCCTGTGAGAATCCCGGCGAGTGGGGTTAGTCAGACGCCGTCGACGGTCGAGCGGTACGCGCGGACGGCGTCGATGGCCTCGTCGATCTTCGACGCGACGGTCCCGCCCTCGGCTTCGGCGATCTCGGTGAGGATGCGTTCGTGGCGCGCGAGTCGACCGTGGTCGGGGCCGCGCTCGCTCTCGGCGTGACTCGCGAACTCCGCGGCCTGCTTGCTGAGGCGCTCGGTGGCGTCCTCGTGAGTCGCTGCGTCGGCTGCGGCTTCGAGCAGCTCGCCCGCCCGCTGGAGGTTCTCGTGTACCATGGGAGAAGAGACGACGCGACCGGGCTTAAAGCTCGGTTCGCTCGCAGGTTCGGCCGGTGTCTATGACGCCCGCGGGAGGCTCGTCCCGGCGTTCCCGCCGGTGGTCGCGGTGGCGTTCCCGCCGGTGGTCGCGGTGGCGTTCCCGCCGGTGGTCGCGGTGGTGTTCGCGCCGTCGACGGCGACCGTGACGGCGCCGGACGTGCCACTGATGGCGAGGTCGGCGACGAATCCGGGGGTGCCGACCGCGAGGACGAGCGTCCGGTTCGCGGGGCGGTGGAGGGTCGCATGCGAGTTCGGGAGGCGCCAGCGGGGGATGGGCGTCGACGTGGAGGGGGCTGCGTCAGCGGGTGGTCGTTCGTCACGGGCACGGTCGCCGCGCGCGTCGAGGACGGCGGCGAGCGCGCGCTCGGCTTCGGTCGCGTCGCGGGCGGTGTCGAACCGGAGGACCCACGCGTGGTTCGCGGTGCCGTCCTTCCGGAGGACGACGAGCGCGTCCTCGCCCCAGCCGGCGGCGGCGACCCTTGGGGCGGGTGCGGTCTCGGTACCGTCGCTGGCGTTGCGTGGCGCGTTCGCGAGGGCGACGCGGAGGAACGCCTCGCCGAGGCGGTCGGCGACGCCGCCGCGGTACGCGGTTCCGGCGGTGTCGACGGTGACGTCGAGCGCGACGGGCGCGTCGCGGGTCGCGTGCAGGACCTGTTCGCTCGTCTGCGGCGGGTCGGCGTAGACCGCGGTGGCGTTCGCGGGCTCGTCGAACCGATGGGTGACGTCCCGGTAGCCGGCGACGTAGGGATGCTGGCGGTACCGGAACGCGCTCCCGCGGGGGAGGCGGTCGAGCGCGCGCTCGCTGCGCTCGATGCCGGTCTCGCCGTTCGGTCGGTACCGCCGGACGTACGCGGTCTCGACGGCGACGGCGACGCCCTCGACGACGGCGCGGCGAACGAACCACGCGTCGGTCGTCCGCGGCCGCGAGACGTTCCCGGCGAGCGTCGCCGCGCGCCCCTCGCGGAACTGGACGTAGTGCGCGAACTCGTGGGCGAGCACGGCCGCCGCGCTCGCCGCGGTCGCGTTCTCGCCCGGGTACACCGCGACCGTGCCGTACGAGACGGTCGCGCCGTTCGGCCCCACGACGCGCGAGCGGTTCACCGCCCGAGCGAGGCCGAGTGCGCGCTCCAGGCGGTCGTGACCGCTCGCGGACGCCATCGTCGACCCCGACGCGTTCCCGTAGAACGCGGTCGCGTTCGTCACGCGCACCGACGCCGGCGCGGTGACGTTCGCACCCATGATACGCTCCACGTGCTCGAACACCCGGGTCGCGTTCACGGGGAGCTCGCCACCCCGAACCGCAATCGGCGACTGCGTCTCTCCCACGCCCGACGGCGCGGCGGTGGTCGACGACGCGACAGTGGCCGCCGACGCGACAGTGGCCGACGCCGACGTGGTCGTCGTCTCCGGAGACGAAGGCGGACCCGTGGACGCGGTGGTCTCCGGGACCGCGTCGGTCGCGAACGGCGCGGAACAGCCCGCGACCGCGAGCACGACGGCGACGGCGACCGCAGCGAGCGAGGGACGCATAGAGGTCAGGGCTGCGTGCCGTTGATGGGCGTCGCCTCGCTCGCCTCGTCGGGGAGCGACACCGTCACCGGCCCGTAGTGGATGAACTGGCGGGTGACGTCCGTGACGACGGTGACCTCCTGGCCGTACGCGTTCTCGACCGTCCGATTGAGGTGCATCGTCGCCGCGTGCACGCGACCCGTCTCCGGGTCGACCGCGAGCGTCCCCGAGAGCGCGTTCAGCGACTCGGCGTCGACGCGGTAGCCGCTCAGGGTCGCGAGCGCGCTCGCGTTCACGTCGAGCGCGAGCACGACCGCGCCGTCGCCGTCGACCGTCGTCTCGCCGGCGACCGACGCGTCGGAGGCGTTCGCGAGCCGCGCGACGACCGCGGTCGAGGACGCGTTCACCCACGCGCCGTCGGCCGGCACGCGCACCCACTCGGTACCGTACTCGCGCTCGTACGCCGGCGACCGCTCGAAAACCGTCCCGTTCACGAGGTACGTCGCGGTCTCGACGCGCTGGCCGTTCGCGCGAACCGTCCGCTCGATGGCGAGCTCGCGCGCCGCGACGTCGTCGCGCTCCGTGAACGCGACCTCGACGGTGGTCGCGCCGCTCGCGGTGCGGACCGTTCGCGTCACGTTCCCCTCGACGACGACGCCCTCCGCGGTCGCGAGCGACGACGCACCGGCGGACGCGAGCGCGTCCGCGTCGACGTCCTCGAACTCGCTCCCCGCGTCGTCATCACTCGTCGACCCCGAGCCGGTCGTCGCGACGGTGCTCGACCCAGCGGTCGTCGCTGCGCCAGCGTCGGCGTCGGTGGCCGCGGTGGCGTCGGTCGTGGTCGATACGGTCGTCGTCTGGCCGGTCGTACCGACGCACCCGGCCGCGAGGAGCGCGAGCGCGAGTGCGACGGCGACGAGCGCGTGTCGCGTCATCGGCACCCGGCACTACCGGGTCGATAGCAATAGGGGGACTAGGGGCTTTTCTCGACCGGAAAATCCGCTCGTGCGTCCTCGTCGGAGATGCCGTACTCGCGGACGGCGGTGGCGGCGAGGAGCGCGTACCCGAGGAGCGTCAACGCACCGAGTGTGACCATGAGGAGGCCCGTTCCGGGTTTCAGGCCGCTCCCCACGGCGGCGTGGGCGTCGGGGATGTCGATCCACGTCATGCTGGCGCTGGCGAGACTCGTACTGCCGACGAACAGCGAGACGACGACGTGCGTCAGCAGGTCGTTCGAGACGAACAGCAGGAAGAGGGCGACGATCGCGAGCAGGAACACGATGTGCGCGCCGTTCGCGAACCCGTGAATCGTCTCCGAGGCGACCGCCGACGGGTCTCGGAACCACGGGAGGAGCGAGCCGACGGCGACGAGTAGCGACCCCACGAAGCCGGCGGCCGATTTCGGAGATAGCAGAACCATGAATCAGCGAATAGTGTGGTGGAAGAAACGCGTTTCGGTCCGCGGTCGCCAGACGCCGGGAGGCGTGCGCGTCAAGTGCCTCCGCGCCCAAGCGAGTTCCAATGACCGACACCCCCGAGGACGCCGACGCGGAGCGCGAGCGCGCCGAGCCGGACGGTCCGCTGTCGCCGGACCGGCCGGAGGCCGAGCGGCCGTTCCGGGTGGACGCGCCGTTCGAGCCCGCGGGCGACCAGCCCGAGGCCATCGAGGCGCTCGTCGACGGCTTCGAGTCTGGGATGACCGAGCAGACGCTGCTCGGCGTCACTGGCTCCGGGAAGACGAACACCGTCTCGTGGGCCGTCGAGGAACTGCAGACGCCGACGCTCGTCATCGCGCACAACAAGACGCTGGCCGCACAGCTCTACGAGGAGTTCCGGGAACTCTTTCCGGACAACGCCGTCGAGTACTTCGTCTCCTACTACGACTACTATCAGCCCGAGGCGTACGTCGAGCAGACGGACACGTACATCGACAAGGACGCCTCCATCAACGACGAAATCGACCGCCTCCGGCACTCCGCGACGCGCTCGCTCCTCACCAGGGACGACGTCATCGTCGTCGCGTCGGTCTCCGCGATCTACGGGCTCGGTGACCCGCGGAACTACGAGGACATGAGCCTCCGCGTCGAGGCCGGCGAGCAGGTCGGCCGGGACGAACTGCTCGCGCGGCTCGTGGACCTGAACTACGAGCGCAACGACGTCGACTTCACGCAGGGCACCTTCAGGGTGCGCGGCGACACCGTCGAGATCTACCCGATGTACGGCCGGTACGCCGTCCGCGTCGAGCTGTGGGGCGACGAGATAGACCGCATCGTGAAGATGGACCCGATGCAAGGCACCGTCGTCAGCGAGGAACCAGCCGTCCTCCTGCACCCCGCGGAACACTACTCGATACCCGAGGAACGCCTCGAACGGGCGATGGACGAGATCCGCGAGGACCTCGACGACCGCGTCCGGTACTTCGAACGCCAAGGCGACGCGGTCGCCGCGCAACGCATCGAGGAGCGCACGACGTTCGACCTGGAGATGATGCAGGAGACCGGGTACTGTTCGGGCATCGAGAACTACTCGGTGTACCTGAGCGAGCGCGAGATCGGGGACGCGCCGTACACCCTGCTCGACTACTTCCCGGACGACTTCCTGTGCGTCGTCGACGAATCCCACCAGACGCTCCCGCAGGTCCGCGGGCAGTTCGCGGGCGACAAGTCCCGGAAGGACTCGCTCGTCGAGAACGGCTTCCGGCTCCCGACGGCGTACGACAACCGCCCGCTGACCTACGAGGAGTTCATGGAGAAGACCGACAAGCGCCTGTACGTCTCCGCGACGCCCGGGGACTACGAGCGCGAGCACTCCGAGCAGATCGTCGAGCAGATCGTTCGCCCCACCCATCTGGTCGACCCCGAGATAGAGACGGCGCCCGCGACCGGGCAGGTCGACGACCTCATGGACCGCATCGAGGCGATGCCCGACGACGAGCGCGTGCTCGTGACGACGCTCACGAAACGGATGGCGGAGGACCTCACGGAGTTCTTAGAGGAGAACGGCGTCGACGTCGCGTACATGCACGACGAGACAGACACCCTGGAGCGCCACGAGCTCGTGCGGTCGCTGCGATTGGGGGACATCCAGGTCCTCGTCGGTATCAACCTCCTCCGCGAAGGCCTCGACATCCCCGAAGTGTCGCTCGTGGCTATCCTCGACGCCGACCAGGAGGGCTTCCTCCGGAGCGAGACGATGCTCGTGCAGACGATGGGGCGCGCGGCGCGGAACGTGAACGGGAACGTCGTCCTCTACGCGGACGACCCGAGCGACGCGATGAAGGCCGCCGTCGAAGAGACCGCGCGCCGCCGCCGCATCCAGCGCCAGTACAACGAGGAGCACGGGTACACGCCGACGACCATCGACAAACCCGTCGGCGAGACGAACCTCCCCGGGTCGGAGACGGACACGAGCGGCGTCGCCGGCGACGCGCCCGCGGACGCCGAGGAAGCCCAGGCGCGAATCGAGCGCCTGGAGGACAAGATGCAGGAAGCCGCGAACAACCTCGAGTTCGAACTCGCCGCCGACATCCGCGACCGCATCCGCGAACTCCGCGAAGAGTACGACGAACTCGTCGGCCCGGATGAGGACGGCGTCCCCGTCGAATCCGACCCCGAGTTCTAGTCGGGAGCCGGCCAGTCAGGCGTCGAAGGCGTCGTCGAGAGGGGCAGGCAGGTCGCGTCCGAGTGGGAGGGCGTCGCGCGCCGCCTCGGGAGCGTCGGCCGCGAGCGTCGCGACCACCTCCCGGATTCGGTCGCGCTGGGCGTCGGTCTCGGCGACGCGAGCGGCGGCGTACGCGACGCAGGCGCGAGCGTCGGCGTGCTCGGAGTCGAGGGCCCCGATGACCGCGTCGGCGTGCGGCCGCAGCCAGTCGGGGTGGTCGTCGGCGAGGTCGACGAGGACGCGCGAGGCCGACCCCCTAGTCGCGGGCGTCCCGCCGAGGCCGACCGCGCCGTCGGTCCGGTCGTCGCACGCCGCGAGGAGCGCGTCGACGACTCGCCCGGGGTCGGGGTGGTCGAGGAGCGGGTGGTGGTCGAGCCCGCCGGCCTTCGCGAGGGCGTGCGCGGCGCGCTTGCGAACGACGGCGACGTCGTCGTCGAGCCTCGCGACGAGGCGGTCCGCCGCCTGCCGCACGAGGTCCGGAGCGTCCCAGTACGACGCGACGGTCCGAAGCAGGCTCTCGGGGAAGACGCCGACCGCTGACTGGCGGACGGCCGGGTCGGGGTCGTCGAAGAGGTCGAGGAACGCGCGGAATGCGGCGCGACCACGGTCGGTCCGGGCCGCGTCCGCGTCGTACGTGAACGGGACGTGGACGAGCGCCCCGCGGACGCGCGGGTCGGGGTCGGCGAACGCTCGCTCGGCGAGCGCGCGGAGGACGGCGGCGTGCTCGTGGTCGTCGAGCGTCGCCTGCCGCCAGACCTCGACGACGTGCCGGCGGACGGGTGCGTGCGGGTCGTCGAGCGCCGCGGTCAACGTCCGTGCGCGCTCGGTGACGAGACGATCGCGGACGCCGGTATCGTCCAGGGAGAACCGCAGGAGAGCGGCCGCGGCCGCGCGTCGTTCGGCGTCGGGCGCGTCGAGCGCCGCGATGACGTCGTCGAGCGCGCGGTCCGCGAACCGGTCGACTGGTTCGTCTATCGCGTCGTCGACCCGGGTCGCGGTGCGCTCCTGGAGCGCGGCCCGGGCATACGCTCGCGTCCGCGGGTCGGGGTCGTCGACGACGCGAGCGAGCGTCCAGAGGACGTCGACCGCAGTGCTCGCTCCCCGGTCCGGATCCGTCGCGGCGTCGCGGAGGACCGCGGCGGCGTCCCCGCGCACGTCCGGGTCGGCCGCAGTCAGGCGGTCGCGCCCGGCCCGGACGGCGTCGTCAGATGGCGACATCGACCCCGTACTCGCGAGCGAAGTGGTCGACGAGCAGTCGCGAATCCCACCCCTCGCCGGTCCCGTGCACGTCCACGGTGAGCACCTCGCCGTCGTGGCGCTCGTAGTAGTAGCCGGCCGAGTAGCCGGTCGAATCGACCTCCCAGGCGAGGGACGCGCGCTCGACCGCGTCGCCGGCCGCGTCGAGCGCGTCCTCGACGTGGACCTGGTCGCCCGGGCCCACGAACACCAGCGCGTCGCCGTGCTCGCACGCCAGCGAGAGCCGGTTGTCGTCGGTGACCACGGTCGCGAGCGCGTCGCGATCCGCGCCCGCTTCGGGTTCGACCGCGAGGTAGAGCCAGTTCGCTCCCATGCCGGCCAGTCACCGCGACCGACGAAAAGCGTGCGGGGCGACGGCCGCGGCCGGGCGGCCGACTCCGAGAAGCGCGACGCTGGCCGCCGCCCCGACGACGTGCGACGGCGGGCCGAACGCCGGACGGGACGACCGCGTCAGTCCGCGAGCGCCCCCGGGGCGACCGGGACCTCCTCGGGTTCGACCTCGTCGGTGAGGTCGTCCACCGAGTCGACGGGCCCGCGGACGAACAGCCCGTGGCCCATGATGCCGACGGCGACGAGGCTGGTCGCGGTGACGCTCGTCGTCGCCGCGACCGGCGTCGCGACCCCGACGACGACGCCCGTGGCCATCGCCGCGACGATGCCGAGCAGCACGAGGTCGTAGTACTGCCACTGGTAGTCCATACGTCCACGCACGGGAGCGTTCGACTAAAGCGTTCGCACGGGAGATAAAACGCCTCGTCACCGGGTCGAGCCGGGGAATACGCCGGTCGCTGTCGCGACGTCGCTGCGAGGGTTCAAGTACGATGGCGCGGCGAACGGCGACGTGCCCGAGTAGCGGGGTCGCGTCGACCACGGCGGGAGCGTGGCGCATCGACGCGACGACGACCGTGTGCGCCACCTGTTCGCCAACGATACCCGAGAGCGACAGCGCCCGCCCTACAGCGCCGCGAACGCCGAGAGCACGGCGCCCGGGAACGCCGCGAGGACGGCGCCGAGGACGCCGAGCGCGGTCGAGACGACGAAGAGGAGGTCCGCGACGACGACGCCGAACACGAGCAGCGCGGCGACGAGGATGAGGACGAGTCCGAGCAGGCGGAGGTACGGCTCGTACCCGCGCTTCCGTCCGCTGCCGGTGCGTTTGCGTCGGTGACTCATACGTTCATGACGCGCTCGGAGACCGTAACTGTTCCCAGCGGGAGTTTTTTGCTCGCCGAATGGGTAGGGGGGCGCAGGATGGAACTGTCGGCGATTCCGGGCGTGGGCGAGAAGACCGCCGCGGCGCTCGCGGACCTCGACGACCCCGAGGGCGCGCTCCGTCGTGGGGACGTGGCGACGGTCGCGACCGCCCCCGGTATCTCCGAGGGCCGCGCCGCACGCATCGTCCGCGGCGCGATACGCTACGAGCACGACGACCCCGGCGGGTTCCTCGCAACCGACCGTGCTCGCGAAGTGTACAAGGAGGTCCTCGGTCTCCTCAAGGACCGGACGGTCACCGAGTACGGCGCGAAGCGCGTGGAGACGTTCTACCCGAGCGCCGCCCCGTCGCGCGTCGAAGAGGTCCAGGCGTTCGTCAGCGAAGCGATGGCGCGCGACGTCGACCCCGAGGCGCGAGCGGCGCTGTCGGACGTCGAGCCGCTCGCCGCGCCGAACGACGTCGTCGTCCGCGACCGCTGCCTGGCGACGACGGACGCGGAGGTGTACGCCGAGGCACGCGAGGCGATCCCGGAGGTCTCGGTAGAAGTCGTCGAGGACGCCCGCGGGCTCGCCGAACTGGCGCGGGGGTACGCGACCGTGGTCGCGCTCGACGAGGCGTTCGCGGGCATCGACGTCGAGGGCGACGTTCGCGTGGAGCCGGACGCCCTGGAGCGACCCGCGGCGGTCGTTCCCGAACGCCAGCTCGCGTTCTTCGCCGTGAACCGCGACCGACTGCGGGCGGCAGCGGAGGTCCACCGCGAAGCCGACCTGGAGGCGCCCACGGACGTCGAGGACCTCCTGGCGTCGCTCGACCGCCTCCGCGAGGACGGGACGGTCGCGGACGACGACGAACTCGACCGCCTCCAGGACGCCGTCGACGACCTCGACGCGGCGGTCGGGATGGCGGAGAACGTCGCGAACGACCACCTGAAGGAGGCGATACAGGAGCGCGACGTCACCATCGAGGGCGCGGACCTCCTGAGCCTCGTCGAGCGCGGCGCGGGCGTCGACTCGCTGCTCTCGCGGGAGCTCGCCGACGAGTACGCGCAGGCGGTGGACGCGGCCAGGGACCACCTCGTGGACACGCTGGACCTTCGCGGGGACGAGGCGGAGATGGCTCGCCGTGCGTTCGGCGACGAGCCGACGTACCCCGTGGCCCGCGACGACGAGGTCGTCTCGCGGCTCCGCGAGTCGCTCACGACGGCGCGCGACCGGCGGAGCGCGCGATTGAAGCGCGAGCTCGCGAAGGACCTCGCCGACCACCGGGACGGCGCTCGCGACCTCGTGCACGCGGCGCTCGAACTCGACGTCGAGTACGCGGTCGCGCGGTTCGCCGCGGACTACGCGTGCACGATGCCCGAGTTCGTGGAAGCTGGAGACGACGGGAACACGCCTGGGTTCGCCATCGAAGGCGGTCGGTCGCCGCTCCTGGACGTGCCCCACGACGAAGTCGACCCCGTGGATTACGCGGTCGACGGCGTCGCGCTGCTGTCGGGCGTGAACTCGGGTGGGAAGACGTCGACGCTCGACCTCGTCGCGACCGTCGTCGTCCTCGCACACATGGGGTTACCGGTACCCGCGGACTCGGTACGGCTCGGGTGGTTCGAGGACCTGCACTATCACGCGAAGACGCAGGGGACGCTGGACGCGGGCGCGTTCGAGTCCACGGTCCGCGAGTTCGCGGACCTCGCGACCGGCGGCGCCGGCTCGCTCGTGCTCGTGGACGAACTGGAGTCCATCACGGAACCGGGCGCGTCCGCGAAGATCATCGCGGGCATCCTCGAGGCGCTTTCCGGGAACGGCGCGACGGCAGTGTTCGTCAGTCACCTCGCGGGCGAGATACGCGAGATGGCGGACTTCGACGTGACCGTCGACGGTATCGAGGCGGAGGGCCTCGAGGATGGCGAACTCGTCGTGAACCGGTCGCCGGTGAAGGACCACCTGGCGCGGTCGACGCCGGAGCTCATCGTCGAGAAGCTCGCCGGCGAGTCCGGCGACGGGTTCTACGACCGGTTGCTCGCGAAGTTCTGAACGCGAGCGCCGGTCGGCGGCGCCCACGCCGTTCGCTGCGTCGGCTCGCCCGGTCCGTCGAGCGCATGTCGGTACCCGACCATGTTGTGGTAATCGTTATGCAGGCACATAGCGAACGGCGTGGTATGGGAACCCTCGCACGGCCGGCTCGACGAGGTGGCACGGCGTGAAGTACGCGTACCAGTGCCCCCACCACGGGTGCAAGTTCACGCTCGAAGCGAACGACGACAGCGCGCTGGAACGTCGCGTCGCACGACACGACGCCCGCGAACACGGCCGGAAGTTCGACCGCGCGCGGTTCGAGGACCGACTCGAGGTCTCCTGACGCGACGCCCGACGGCGTCGTGACGCGGTCGACTGGACGCGTCTCGACCACTCACCCGACGGCAGCCTCGTCCGACGCGTGGCTGCCGAACAGCTAAGTGCCCTGGGCAGCAGGGTGAAAGTGATGTCCGAGGACCCCGAGGAGGGGATGCTCTCGTGGGACGAGTCCGTGTTCCGGGACGAGCGCGTGTTCGAGATCGATTACGTCCCCGAGACGTTCCAGCATCGAGAGAGCCAGATGCGGACCCTCCAGTACACGCTGCGGCCGGCGACCCGCGGCAGCCGGCCGCTGAACGCGATGGTTCGGGGCCCGCCGGGGACCGGGAAGACGACCGCGATCCAGAAGCTCTTCGGGGAGCTCCGCGCGGAGACGAGCGACGTGCACACGGTCCGCGTGAACTGCCAGATGAACGCGACGCGGTACTCGGTGTTCGCGCGCCTGTTCGAGGGGATCTTCGACTACGAGCCGCCCGCGTCCGGCATCTCGTTCAAGAAGCTGTTCGGGCAGGTCACCGAGAAGCTCGTCGAGGAGGACGACGTGCTCGTCGTCGCGCTCGACGACGTGAACTACCTGTTCTACGAGAACGAGGCGAGCGACACCCTCTATTCGTTGCTGCGAGCGCACGAGGAGTACTCGGGCGCCCGTATCGGCGTCATCGTCGTGAGCTCGGACCCGAGCCTGGAGGTCATCGACGAGCTCGACTCGCGCGTGCAGTCGGTGTTCCGCCCGGAGGACGTCTACTTCAACGTGTACGACCGCGAGGAGATCGCGGGCATCCTCCGGAATCGCGTGGAGCGCGGGTTCCACGACGACGTGGTGTCGACGACGGTCCTGGATTACGTCGCGGAGAAGACCGCCGAGAGCGGCGACCTCCGCGTCGGCATCGACCTGCTGCGGCGCGCGGGGTTGACCGCGGAGATGCGCGCGTCGAAGGTCGTCGAGAAGCGCGACGTCGACGAGGCGTACGAGACGTCGAAGTTCGTGCACCTGTCGCGGTCGCTGGAGAGCCTGAGCGAGTCGGAGACGGAGCTCCTGGAGGTCATCGCGGAACACGAGGGCAAGCAGGCGGGCGAGGTGTACGAGGAGTTCCAGGCGGTCTCCGGCCTGGGGTACACGCGGTACTCGGAGATCGTGAACAAGCTCGAGGACCTCGGTATCGTCGCGACGAACTACGCGGAGGTCGACGGCCGCGGGCGCTCTCGGGAACTCCACCTGGAGTACGAGCCCGAGGCCGTGCTGTCGCGACTGGAGTAGGCGCGAGGTCGCGAGCGGTCGTGCGACGTGGTTGCGGTCGAGCGGAACGGCCTTCC
Organism: Halorubellus litoreus; assembly: GCF_037081675.1. Taxonomy (GTDB): domain Archaea; phylum Halobacteriota; class Halobacteria; order Halobacteriales; family Natrialbaceae; genus Halorubellus; species Halorubellus litoreus. The sequence continues at coordinate 1,270,671 of NZ_JAZAQL010000001.1, forward strand.
GGTGCGAGGGCGAATTCTGGGGTATGAGTGAGACTGCGGAGTTCGACGTGGACGCGTGGGAGCGCGAGCTGGAACAGAATCGCGAGGAGAAGGACGAGTTCTTCGGGAGTCACCCGCATTCGCCGATTCCGAAGGAAGAACGCGACGACTTCGAGGGCCTGGAGTACTTCGCGCCGGACCCCGCGTATCGCGTGACGGCGACGGTGCATCTGACCAGCGGGGACGACGAGGACGTGTACCGGATGGAGACGTCGACGGGCGGCGAGCAGCGGTACCTGAAGGTCGCGGAGTTGACGTTCGAGCTCGACGGGGAGACGCACTCGCTGGCGGGGTACCGTCAGGAGGGCGAGGACCGCGAGTCGCTGTTCGTGCCGTTCCGCGACAAGACGACCGGCCAGCAGACGTACGGCGCGGGCCGCTACATGGAGTTGGAGGCCGAGGGCGAACTCGAAGACGGCCAGGAGATCCCCGTCGACTTCAATCTCGCGTACAACCCGTTCTGTGCGTTCTCGGACGCGTACGCGTGCCCGCTGCCGCCGGAGGAGAACTGGCTGGAGACGACCGTCGAGGCCGGCGAGAAGGACTGGGAGTGACCGGTCAGTCAGCGTCGCTGGTGACGAGTTCGTAGCACGCGAGGGCGGCGGTGCCGGCGGCGATGGCGACGGTGCCGAGGAACGCGAAGAAGACGAGGAGGTCGGGGAGGGCGTCGGTGGTGGTGATGGTGCCGGCGGCGACGAGCGCGAGGCAGCAGACGGCGAGTTCGAGGAGGACGTCGTGTTTCGTGCTCGTGCGCGGTCGCTGGTCGGCCTGCGAGGCTGGAGCGGCGGGGCGGTCGCGCTTGCTGGGCATGCGCGTGGCGTCCGCTGCGCGTCGTGAAAGTCTTGTGTCTGGTCGGAGCGGTCCGTGTGGCCCGCGTCGAGGGCGGTGTGGTGGTCAGAAGGAGACGCACTCGTGCCCGTAGACGCTGCCGGGCGTGGTGGGGTCGCGGTCGGAGTAGCCCTTGCGGCCGATGGCGCGCTCGCAGACGCCGGCCTGGAGGGTGTGTTCGACCTCTTCTGGCGTGTGGAACGTCTGGTCGCCGAATCGCTGGAGGATGTCGGCGATGGTCTCGGTGCCTTCGGCGAGGTCGAGTTCGTCGTCGCCGATGGCGTCGGTGAGGTCGTCGGTGGTGAGCGGGTACGTCTGGTTCGCGATGGCGTCGCCGGTGCCGTTCAGGCGCATACCCAATAGCGTGTGAAAGATAATTATAAACATTGTCCACTAACGTCCTTGGTGGGTTGGGTAGTGGTTATATTCCTTAAGGACCGCGAGCGAGGGATTCCGACCGACCCGTAGTGGACAGGTCCTTGGTGGTCGCCCCGCAAGCGCGAGCATGCCCTACGCCGACCTCCACGCGCACACCACGAACTCCGACGGCACGCTCGAACTCGACGAGGTGCCGGCGGCCGCGCGCGACGCCGACGTGTCGGTCGTCGCCGTCACCGACCACGACCGCACCCACCCCGGCCTCGACGCACCGGTCGTCGAGCGCGACGGCGTGACGCTCGTCCACGGCATCGAACTCCGCGTCGACGCCGGCTTCGGGCGCGTCGACCTCCTCGGGTACGGCGTCGTCGAGACCGACGCGCTCGCCGCGCTCGTCGACCGCGTCCAGACCGACCGCGCCGAACGCGGGCAGCGCATCATCGACAACGTCGAGGACCACCTCGGGGTCGAACTCGGCATCGAAGGACGGCCCGGGCTCGGGCGGCCGAACGTCGCGCGCGCCGTCGCCGACCACCCCGACACCGACTACACGGTCCAGGGCGTGTTCGACGACCTCATCGGGAACGACGGGCCGTGCTACGTCGCGCGCGACGTCCCGACGTTCGACGAGGGCCGCGAGGTCCTCGCCGAGGCCTGTGCCGTCGTCGGCCTCGCGCACCCGTTCCGGTACGACGACCCGGAGCGCGCGCTCGCACTCACCGAGACACTGGACGCGGTCGAACGCGACTACCCCTACGGCGACGGCGTCGACGCGGACCTCGCCGCGGTGGACGCGGCCGCGACCGAGCACGACCTCCTCGTGACCGCCGGCACTGACGCGCACGAGCGCAAACTCGGCGTCTGCGGGCTCGACGAAGCCGACTACGAGCCCCTCCGCGAGCGTCTCGCCGCCCACGGCGACGCCTGAGGGGCCGGCACGACCACCGGCCCTGCAGCGTCGCCTGGAACGCAGCCTTCAATGCCTCGCAGCCCCAATAACTGAACATGAAGTGTCACTACTGCGACGACGAAGCCGCCTTCGCCGCGTCGACCGAAGGCGTCAAAGTCGGACTCTGCGAGGTTCACTTCCGCGAACGCCTGGAGGAGCTCTCGGACGCGGACGAGCTGCAGGCGCTCAAGGAGCACGTCGACGTCGACCGCGCCTGACTGCGGCCACGACGACCACCGTTCTCCGCGCGCCGGTTCGCGAGCGACCGCGTTCGACGCCGGATTTAGTACGTGACCGGTCGTCGTCGCGGGTATGAAGAAGGTCTCCGTCGACGAACTGGAGTCACGCATGGGGCCCGGGTCGGTCCGGGCGTCGCTCGCGAAACCGCTCGGGCTCGCGAACCTGGGCGCGAACCACTACGAGCTCGAACCGGGCGAGAGCCTGGCGTTCGGCGTGCACGCTCACGAGCGCCAGGAGGAGGTGTTCGTCGTCCAGGAAGGCGCGGTGACGTTCGAGACGTACCCGGACCGCGACGCCGCACTCGCCGGCCCCGACGGCGACGACGCGGAGACGGTCGTCGCCCAGGCTGGCGAGGTCGTCCGCGCGGCACCCGGCGAGTACCAGCGCGGCCGGAACGACGGCGACGAGCGCGCCGTCGTGTTCGCCGTCGGCGCACCCCAGGACCCCGGCGACCTCGACCTCCTCCGCGACTGCGAGCCCTGCGGCGAACGAACCGCGCACCGCATCGAACTCACCGACGACCGCGACGCCATCCTCGCCGTCTGCGAGGACTGCGACGGCGAGACCGCGCGGTACACGTAGGTCGACGCTAGCGAGACCGCCGGCGTTCCGTCGCGACGACACTGCTGGGGGCGTACGCCAGTCCTTTAGGGCTCGCCCGCCAGACCTAGTGGTAGATGACAGGCGAGTACGGTCTCGTGGACCCGAGCGAGGCCGACACACCGGGTGACGAGTGGGAGGAGATCGACGTCTCGGACACCGACGCGGACCGCATCGCGCGCAAGCGCGACCGAGAGTTCAACGAGTTCCGCAAGCGCATCAAGGACGCCGACCAGTTCAAGGTCGAGGCGTCGGTGTTCGACGACGCGACGTACGCGGCGCTCTACAAGCTCGTCCAGGACGGCTGGCTGTCCGCGTTCGGTGGTCCGGTCTCGACCGGGAAGGAGGCGAACGTCTACACCGCGCTCGGCGGCGACGAGGCCGCCGATGCACTCGACGAACCGGAACCGGAGGTCGCGGTGAAGGTGTACCGCATCAACGCGAGCGACTTCCGGGACATGCGGGATTACCTCGCTGGCGACCCGCGCTTCGAGGGCATCGGCGGGAAGAAGAGCCAGGTCGTGCTCGCGTGGGTGCGCAAGGAGTACGCGAACCTCAAGCGCGCCCAGAAGGCCGGCGTCCGCGTGCCGAACCCGCTCGCGGTGGAGCGGAACGTGCTCGTGATGGAGTACATCGGGACCGACGAGGGCGGGCGTGCCCGCCGGCTCGCGGAGGTGAACGTCGAAAACCCCGAGACCGCCTATCACGTCGTCCGCGAGTACATCCGCCGGCTCTACACGGCGGGACTCGTCCACGGCGACCTCTCCGAGTACAACATGGTCATCGAGGACGGCGAACTCGTCGTCATCGACCTCGGCCAGGCGGTCACCGTCCATCACCCGAACAGCGAGGACTTCCTGAAACGCGACTGCCGGAACGTCGCGAACTTCTTCTCACGGCAAGGCCTCGACGTCACGGGCGAGGAGTGCTACGAGTTCGTCGTCGAGCACTCGGACCCGTCGAGCGACGGCGACGACAACCGGAACGCCCGCTAGCCGTCAAGAGTCCCGGCGACGGCGGGACGCACCCACGAGGACGACCGCGAGCAGCGCCGCGGCCGCGACCCCGGCGCCGAACCCGGGAATCGGGTCCTCGGCGACGGGCGTGGTGGGGTCGACCGTCGGCCGCCCGCTGGTCCTGGTCGCGGTGGTCTCGGTGTCATCGCCGAGGATGGGCGTCTCGTTGTACGTGGTGGTCGGTGGCGTCGTCGTGTTCGTGGTCGGTGGCGTCGTCGTGGTCTCGGCCTCGAACGTGATGGTCGCGCTGGCGCTCCCGTTCGGGTAGCGCTCGCCGTGCGTGCCGTCGTCGCGGACGCGGTACGCGACGACGCGGTACGTGCCGTTCGCGGCGGCCGCGGGGAGCGAGAACGTGACGGTCTGGTCGACGCCCGCGTCGAGGACGGTCGTCTGGTCGACGACGCCGGTGTCGTTCCGGAGGACGAGCACGCCGCCGTGGCTCAGGTTCGCGCGCGCCGAGACGTACCCCGTGGACGTCGTCTGGTCGTCGAACTCGATGACGGCGCGCCGTTCGCGGACCGCGAGTGTCGCGGGGGCGCGGGTGAGCGTCCGCGAGCGGTTCGCGGCGAGCGCGACCGTGACGTTCACCGTCGTGGGGGCGTCGACGCCTGCGAGGTCGAGCGTCGCGTCGTACCGCCCGCGGTCGTCGACCGTGGCGACGGCGGTCGCGACGACGCCGGCGTCGGTCCTGGCAGTGACCGCGAGTTCGGTGCCGGGCGCGACCGTCGTCGTGCCGGCGACGGTGACGTTCGCGCCGGGTTCGAGCGGGCCGGTCGTGGCGACGAACGCGGCCGCGGGGCGGAACTTGACGCGACGGCTGGTCGCGGCGAGGCCGCTGACGCTGTCGTTCGCGTAGTACCGCGCGGTGTAGACCTCGTACGCGTCGAGGCCGTCCTCGAAGAGACCGTCGAAGCGGTAGTCCTCGTCGTCGTCGCGGTACTCGGCGGCGACCGCGCTCGGATCGTCGAACGGGCTGGCGTGGACGGCGAGGACCTTCGACGGGTCGACGACGAGGCGGTAGCGGTCGTCGCCGGCGACGTCGCGCGCGTCGACGTTCGTCGCGTTCAGCCAGAGGCTCCTGGACTGGCGCTCGGGCGTGGTGGTGTCGGTGGTCTGCCGGACCGCGAAGTGCCCGCTCTCGTTCAGCGCGGCGAGGACGCGCGCGGTCAGGTTCGCGGACGCGTTCCCCGAAGCGTTCGCGACGCGAGCGTCGAGCCCGGGGACGGTGACGTCGACGACGAGGCGGTCCCGCGCCGTGACGTTCGTCGCTTCCGCGGTGGGGTTCCGGAAGCTCGCGACTTCGCTCTCGCTGGCGTTTGCGACGTCGACGGACTCGGGGACGCGCCAGGTGTCGACGGTTGCACTCTCGTTGGACGGGTAGACGAACGCGACCGGTCGGCTCTCGGCGACGACAGGGTCGTCCGAACGCTCACGATAGTTCGCCGCGAACGTCCGAGTCTCCTCTGTCCAGCTCTCCTCGAAGAACCCGAGGACGTTCGAGGTACCCACGTGGTCCTCGTAGGCACCCGCGAACGACCGGTCACCGTCGAGCAGATGGCCGTCGCGGATACCGATCGTCTCGTCGACGTCGACGACGAGGACGTATCGGTCGGCGGTAGATCCGTCGACCGCACGGGTGTTCGACGCGTTCAGCCAGAGGACACCAGGTTGGAGGGATACCGGGGTCGTCTCCACGGTCTGGACGAGCGTTAGCCGACCGCTGTCGGTCAACGCGGCGAGCACGCGCTCGGTCACGTTCCCGCTTCGGTCAGCGACGGCGGCGTCGAGGTCGGGAGAATCGACCGCGACGGCAAGATAGTCGTCGCTGGTCACGTTCGTTCGAACGCCCGGTTCGTGGTAGCTCGCGAGTTCGCTCGCGCTCGCGTTCGCGGCGTCGACGTAGCCGGGGACGCGCCAGGCGTCGACGGTCGCGTTCTCGGCCGAGGGCGTTGCGGCGTCGAGCGAGTCGCCGTCGGACGCGTGGTCGGTCGCGGTCGCGTCCGTGGCGGCTATCGCCGGTGCGACGCCGGCGAGGACCACCAGCGCGGCGACGACGACGGCCGTGGCTGGTCGTGGAGGGCGGAGCATGGGGGCGTGTTGTCGGGATTCCGGCAAGTGCTTTCCCCTGGAACGCCAGCCTCGACGGCGCCAGCGCGGGCGTTCGTGGTGCGCGGTCAGTTGGCACGCCGTCGTAACGCTCTTGTCGACGCGTCGTGGACGTGCTGGTGATGGAGTCCGCTCCCTGCTGGCGCTGGCGCACGCAGTCCTCGGGAGCGGACAGTGTGGTCTGCGTGCGTCGCCGGACGTAACTCGGCGTCGCGGGCGGTCGCGCTCACTCGTTCTCTCGACGCCGCACCGGACAGCCGACCGCACGCGACACAGCTACGACACACATGCCAGCGCACGACGACGGCGCGACAGCCGAATCGACGACCGAACAGCCGAACGAGACCGACGCGGGCGACGGCGACGGGTTCGTGGTGACGCCGTACGAGGTCTCCGGCGAACTCGATTACGACAAGCTCCTCGAGGAGTTCGGGGCGGACCGATTGACGGCCGAGGACGTCCGGCGGTTCCCGGACCATCCGATGCTGCGGCGAGGCATCTACTACGCGGGCCGGGACGTCGACGCGTACCTCGACGCGGCCGCGGGCGACGCCGTGACGGCCGACGCCGCGACGGCCGACGTCGACGCGGCCACGGGCGAGGACGGCGCGGGCGGGACGCATTCCATCGTGACCGGGGTGGGGCCGTCGGGGCCGATGCACCTCGGGCACGCGCTCGTGTTCTACCTCGCGAAGGAGCTGCAGGACGCGACGGGCGCGACGGTGTACGTCCCGCTGTCGGACGACGAGAAGTACCTCTCGAAGGACTTGACGTTCGAGGCGGTGGGTGAGGCGACGCGGGAGAACCTGCGGGACCTCCTGGCGATCGGGTTCGACCCGGAGCGCACGCGGTTCGTGCTCGATTCGGCGGACGCGGACGTCGTGTATCCGCTCGCGGCGACGTTCGCGAAGGACGTCACGATGAACCAACTGGAGGCGACGTACGGGCGGCCGGACAACGTCGGGATGGGGTTCTATCCGGCGGTGCAGACCGCGCACCTCCTGCTCCCGCAGTTGGTGGAGGGCGCGCATCCGACGCTCGTGCCGGTCGCGGTCGACCAGGACCCGCACGTTCGCGTGAGTCGCGACGTCGCGGCGAAAGCCAGGTACCCGGTCCGGAAGCCGGGTGCGTTGCTCGGGAAGTTCCTCCCGGACCTCGCGGGGCCGGGGAAGATGAGTTCGAGCGAGGGCGCGGCCATCTACCTGACCGACGACGCAGAGACCGTCCGGGAGAAGGTCCTCGAGCACGCGTACTCGGGCGGTCGCGACAGCGTCAGCGAGCACCGCGAGCACGGCGGCGACCCGAGCGTCGACGTCGCCTTCCAGTACCTCCGATACTTCTTCGAGCGCGACGACGACCGGCTGGCGGAACTGGCGACGCAGTACCGTGAGGGCGAGTTGCTCTCCGGCGAGCTGAAGTTGGAGGCAGTTGACGCCATCACCGAGTTCCTCGAATCGCATCAGCGGCGGCGCGACGCGCTCGGTGACGTCCGCGACGAGCTGGAACCGTACCGGTTGACCGAGGCGGAGCGCGAGCGTGCGCTGGATGCGGCGGGCGTCCCGCGCCTCTAGCGGGCGCTCTCTCTGGACTGGCGCGAACAGAACGAGATTTCTGTTCCGTCCCCTACAGAAGTGTAATTCTGATTACCTATATCCGGATGGGTGGCGTCTCGGATACCATGCGCTCGCTCCTCTCCAATCGGAACTTCACGCGGCTGTTCGCCGGTCGCCTCGTCACGAACGCCGGCGACAGCCTGTACTTCATCGCCGCGATGTGGCTCGTCTACGACCTCACCGGCAACGAGTTCTACAGCGGGCTCGCCGGATTCCTCACGATGGCACCGCAGGCGCTCCAGGCATTCTCGGGGCCGCTCGTCGACCGCTGGAACGTCAAGCACCTGCTCGTCGCCACCCAGCTCGTCCAGGCCGTGCTCATCCTCGCCATCCCCATCGCAGCGTGGACCGGGAACCTCACCGTCTGGGTCGTCCTGACAGTGATGCCGCTGCTCTCGCTGCTCAACCAGTTCGTCTACCCCGCCCAGTCCGCGCTCCTCCCGCGCATCGTCGACGACGACGAACTCGTCGCCGCGAACTCCGCGTTCTCCATGGCGTACCAGGGCGTCGACGCCGCGTTCAACGCCGTCAGCGGCCTCCTCGTCGCCGTCGTCGGCGCGACCGTCATCTTCCTCCTCGACTCCGCGACGTTCGTCGCCGCCGCACTCCTGTTCGCCACGCTCGCACTCCCCGACCGCGACGCCGCCGACGTCGAGACCGGCGACGCGGCAACCGAGGGCGACGCGGACGCGGACGCCGGCGCGGTCGCGACCGACGGCGGCGACGCGGACCCGCACTCGAGTGCGGCCGACGACGCGGACGCCGACGCGTCGCTCGGCTATCTCGAGTCGCTCCGCGAGGGCGCGGCGTTCGTCCGCGGGAGCGTGCTGTTCCCGATGCTCGCCGGGTCGCTCGTCATCAACTTCACGTTCGGCGCGGCCATCGCGGTCCTCCCGAGCTACGGGGACGTCGTCGGCGCGGCGAGCGGGCCGCTCGCGGGCGTCCTCGGCGGTTCGGTCGGCGGTGCGAGCGCGTACGGGCTCCTGATGGCGGCACTCGGTGGCGGGATGTTCGTCGGCGCACTCGCCGCGAACGCCGTCAGCGACCGCGCGTTCGGCCGGCTCGCGGTCGTCACCATGGCCGTCGGTGGCGTCGCGTGGCTCGCCGCGGTGTACGCGTCGACGCCCGCGGCGACGGTGCCGCTGTTCGCGCTCGCACTCGTCCCCGCCGGTATCACGAACGTCCTCATCGTCTCGATGATCCAGTCGCTCGTCCCCGACGCGCTCCTGGGCAGAGTCATGGGCGTCGTCGGGAGCGTCTCCGCGTTCGCGACGCCGTTCGGCGCGCTCGCCGGCGGTGCCGTCGCCGCAGCCTACGGGCCGACCGTCGTGATGTACGCCGGCGGCGTCGGCCTCCTGTTCCTCGCCGCGTACAACCTCGCGGTGCCGAGCATCCGCCGACTCCCCGCGGTCGGCGACGTCGAGACGCTCTCGACGTGACCACGGCATGCAAGACGGTGTCGGGCGAGAATCGGCGGGCTCGCACCCCGAGCGCCACGGGACCACGTGACGCGGGCGCGAGGGGTGCCGAAGTCTTAAGCGTCGCGAGAGCCCATTTGTGGCGTATGCAGCACGTGAAGATTCCGCAGGACCGCATCGGCGTGCTCATCGGCGAGGGTGGGGAGACGATGCGACGCATCGAGTCTCGCGCGGGCGTTCGTCTCGACATCGACTCCGAGAACGGGAAGGTCGCCATCGAGCAGGTCGGCGACCCCGTCGACGCCCTGAAAGGCCCCGATATCGTCGAAGCCATCGGTCGCGGGTTCGCGCCCGAGGACGCACTGACGCTCCTTGACGACGACATGCGGATGTTCGACCTCGTCGACATCGGCGCCGTCGCCCGGAACAGCAAGGACATGAAGCGAAAGAAGGGTCGACTCATCGGCGAGAACGGCCGCACCCGCGAGCTCATGGAGGAGTTGACGGGTGCGATGGTCGTCATCTACGGGTCGACGCTCGGCATCATCGGGTCGCCCAAGCAGACGAAGATCGTCCGCGAGGCCGCCGAGCGCCTGCTCGACGGCGCCCCGCATGGCTCGGTGTACTCGTTCCTCGAACGCAAGCACAACGAACTCAAGCGCGAGGGGCTGGACTACCACCGCTACCCCGGCGGCACCTGAACGCCGATAGCTCCCTCGTCGTTCTCGCGCGTTACCCGTCCCGAGTACCGACGCGTCCGCTACAGTCCCCCCAGTGGTACTTACTTTTGTCCGACAGGTTGTCTTAAATTAGCGCCGTCATAAGCCAACGCAATTAAGATTCCGTAGGGATTGCGATTGGTGCAACAGCATGGATAGGAGAACATTGCTCGGAGCGATTCCAGCGGCGGCACTCTCGGCTTCCGGCGTCGCTGCGGGCCGTCCGAGCAGGTGGCAGCGAGGCGTGGGGGGCGACGCGACGGCAGGACAGGCACCCGCGGGCGAACGGACCGGGACGGTCGTGGACGTCCAGGACGGCGACACCATCACGGTCGAGTTCGAGGACGGGACGACCGAGGACGTCCGGCTCCTGGGCGTGGACGCGCCGGAGCGCGCGGTCAGCCGACAGTTCGAGCGTCCCGAGGAGTGGGAGGGGCTCGCGTACCGCGAGGACCGGAGTCTGCTCCAGCTCCGGTTCGACTCGGTGTCGTCGCTACACGCACCCGACGGGACGCCGCTGTCCGACGACTCGGTGGTCGCGGTGCGGTCCGAGTCGACGGCGCGCGTCGAGGACACGGACGGCGAAGGACCGACGGTCGCCACCGACGGCGAGATACCGCTCGTCGCCGTCAGCGGTCGCGTCGTCGGGTTCGGCGCCATCATGGTGGACGGCGCGCCGAACTTCGACGAGGACAACGAGGAGTTCCTCCTGAACGTCTGGGACGAGGTCGTCGGCTCCGGAACCGTCCTCTGGGACGAAGGCCACGACCAGTTCTTCGACACCGAGGAGGTGGAGGCGTTCCCCACGCACGCCGAGGACCACGGGTACTCGGTGCGGGGGACGACGTCGCTCGTCGACGACCTCCCGGACGCGGACGCGCTCGTCGTCACGTCGCCGTCGAAGGCGTTCTCGGACGCGGAGCTCGACGCCGTCGCGTCGTTCGTCGACGACGGGGGTGCCGTGTTCCTCCACAATCAGGCGGACTACAACGACTTCGACGCGACGGGGAACCACAACGCGATCGCGGACGCGCTCGACCTCGAGTTCCGGTTCGGCGACGACCAGGTGCTCGACGACGAGCACAACGGCGGGCAGCCGTTCGTCCCGACGACGCGGAACTTCTCGTCGGCGTTCGCGTCGTTCTTCCGGGACCGCGAGGGCATCGACGGCGTGCCGGCGCGGTCCAGCGAGCACCTGCTCGCGGCCGCCGAGGACGCGACCGCGTTCGCTCGCGACCGACTCGCCGACGAGACGGTCACGCTCGCGTTCGACGGCGACGAGCCGACGCGCGACGGCTCGGACCGCCTGCTCGCGTACGTCCGCTACGAGGACGACGACGGCGAGCAGCGACGGTTCAATCGCGAACTCGTCGCGAACGGGCTCGGTCGCGTGTTCGACTCCGGGTTCGCCGCGCACCGCGAGTTCCAGCGGTTGGAGCGCGAGGCGCGCGCGGCCGGTCGTGGCGTCTGGACGGAGAGCGACGTGTCGAGCGCGCCGTCGTACCGGAATCGGCGCGTGGAGTCGCTTTACTTCCCGGCGCCGGCGAGCGTTCGCACGATGGACGGCCAGCTCCCGCGGGACCGCGCGCCGGTGCGGGCGATGTCGACCGCGACCCAGGACGGATCGCCGGCGGTACCGTACGACGTCGGCATCCCGCTCGTCGGCGTGGACCCGGAGTCGCGGGTCGCGCTCGTCGGCGCACCGCTCGTCGACGAGCGTTACGAGGCGCTCGAAGGGTACGGCGTCGACACGAGCACGTACGAGAACCACGCGTTCCTGACGAACCTCGCGGCGGCACTCGCCGACCGGGACGGTGACGTCCTCGTCGACGGCGCGCACGGACAGTACGCGGCGGCGCACGCACCGGCCGCGGAGCAGGCGGCGTACTACCAGCGGTACCTGGAGGGACAGGGCCTGAACCTCGAACAGCGCAACGAGGTGACCGCGGAGACGCTCGGTGACGCTCGCGCGCTCGTCGTCGCGACCCCCGCGTCGTCGTTCTCGCCGGCGGAGCTCGACGCGCTCGCATCGTTCCGCGACGCCGGCGGTGCGGTCGTCCTGCTCGGGTCGGGCGCGGTCGAACGCGACCGCCTCGAGTACCTGAACGACGTCGCTGGTGGGCTCGGGAGCGACCTTCGGTTCAACGCGGACGCCGTCACCGACGCCGCGAACGGGCTCGGCGGCGACCCGGCCGTGTTCGAGACGCGGTCGTTCGCGCGCCCCTACGGCGGGCTGTTCGAGGCGTTCGACGGCACCGCGTCGCTCCCGGGGCGAGCGGCACAGGGCGGGTCGACGCCCGGGACGACGCCCGAGACGACGAGTCCGGCGACGACGACGTTCCCCGCCGTCGACGCATCCAGTGGCCCGCTCGACGGACTGCTCGTGCCGGGTGCCGTCGCGGCGGGCGGACTCGCGACGGTCCTCGCCGCGCTCGGCCTCCGGCGCGGCGGCGGGGCGCGCGACGACGAGGCCGTGACCGACGGAGGTGACGCGCGATGAGCGACGACGGCGCGACGACCGACGACGCGAGGAGCGACGACGGCGGGCGGCTGCTCGCGCTCTCGCGCACGATAGTCCCCGAACGCATCCGGCGGAGTTACGCGCTCAAGTTCGGGATGTGGTTCGTCGTGCTGACGATAATCGTCGGCGTGGCAGGCCTCGGCGCGACCTCGTTCATCGCCGACGGCGCGACCGGGGACGCGAACCAGGACCTGCTCGGCGTGACGAGTCAGACCGCGAACAGCATCGAGAACTGGAACGACCGGAACCACAACCTCGTCGAGATCGTCGCGCGGAACGTCGACGAGAACGCGACGTACACGCACGTCGAACGCGAGCTCGAGTCCGAGTCCCTCGCCGCGATGCCGGCGTACGTGACCGGCATCCACTACGTGGATCTCGACGCCGAGCGCGTGCTCGCGAGCACGACCGACCGGAACGAGGTCGGGGAGCGCCTGGCGAGCGTCGCGTCGAGCACCACGCCGAACTCCCGGCAGGCGTGGGCGGCCGAGTCGAACTACGCGTTCGAGGGGACGACCGGAGTCTCCGACGTCTACACCCACGACGACACGACGAAGGTCGCGTACTATCGTCGGGTCTCGAACGCGACCGCGGCCGACGGTGGTCGTGCGCTCGTCGTCGTCGCGGACCTGGAGGCGGCGGACATCGGTATCGGGTCGGACGCGAGCGAGGACGGGTTCGTGCAGGTCGTCGACGAGGACGGCGTCGTCGCGTTCGACGAACGCGACCGTCGGTACGGGAAGGCGTACTACGGCGGCGCCTCGTCTGCGGTCGTCGAGACCGCGCAGTCGTCGACCGCGGGCGTGAACCGCTACAGCGCGAGTCCGGCCGTCGAGTACGCGCTCTCGACCGACGAGTACCTCGTCGCGCACGAGCGCGTCGACGGCACGAACTGGGTGGTGCTCCGCCACGAGAACCCGGCGTCCGTGTACGGGTTCGCGTCGAGCGTCGAGCGTCTCGGGCTCGTCGGCACGATCTCGCTCGTGTTCGTCGTCGGCGTGTTCGCGACGACGCTGAGTCTGCGGACGTCGCGGTCCATCGACCGCCTGAAGCGCAAGGCCCGTCGCGTCGAGGACGGCGACCTCGACGTCGACTTCTCGACGGCGCGCGTCGACAGCATCGGCCAGCTCTACGGCGCGTTCGACGCGACCCAGCGGTCGCTCCGCGAGCAGATCCGGCGCGCGGAGGCCGCGCGCGACGACGCCGAGCAGTTGAACGAGCACTTGGAGCGGAAGGTCTCCGCGTACAGCGAGGTGATGCAGGCGACGAGCGACGGCGACCTGACGCGACGGATGGACCCCGAGTCCGAGAACGAGGCGATGTCGACGATCGCGGAGGAGTTCAACGACATGATGACGGACTTCGAGCGCGCGGTCGTCGAACTCCAGTCGTTCGCGTCGGACGTCGCTGCGGCGAGCGACCGCGTGAACGAGAACGTCGACGAGGTCGACACCGCGTCGCGCCGGGTGACGGAGGCGATACAGAAGATCTCGGACGGTGCTGAGGAGCAGAACGCGCGGTTCCAGGACGTCTCCGCGGAGGTCGACGAGCTGTCGTCGACGACCGAGGAGATCGCGAGCACGTCGAGCGAGGTCGCGGACCTCGCGGAGCGGACGGCCGAGACGGGTCGCGAGGGCCGGGAGGCCGCGGAGGCGGCTATCGAGAGCGTCGAGGAGATAGAGCAGGGTGCGTCGAACGCGGTCGCGGAGATCGAGCGCCTCGACGACGAGATGGAGAAGGTCGACGAGCTCGTCGCGGTCATCTCGGACCTGGCGCATCAGACGAACATGCTGGCGTTGAACGCGAACATCGAGGCGTCCCGCGGCGGTGGTGGCGACGAGGGCGGCGAGGGGTTCTCGGTGGTCGCGGGCCAGATCAAGGAGTTCGCGGCGGAGTCCAAGGAGGCGGCCGCGGACATCGAGGCGTCCCTGGAGCAGATCCGCGAGCAGGCGGACGCGGCGGTCGACGAGGTGAAGGGGGCGTCGGCGCGCATCGCGGAGAACGAGCAGTCGGTGCGGGACGCGGCGGCGGCGCTGGAGGACGTCGCGGATTACGCGGAGCAGACGAACGACGGCGTGCAGGAGATCACGGAGAGCACGCAGTACCAGGCGCGGTCGACGGAGGAGATCGTGCCGATGGTCGACGACGCGGCGCGTATCTCCGAGCGGACGAGCGAGGAGTCGGAGACGGCGGCGGCGGCGGCCGAGGAGCAGACGGCGGCGTTGACGGAGGTCAGCGAGTCGATGAGTTCGCTCGCGGCGACCGCCGAGGAGCTCGACCAGGAACTCGGTCGGTTCGAGGCGTCGAAGTTCGAGCGCGCGATGCCGGCGGCGGACGACGACTGACGGCGTCCGCGGTGGTCCCGTCGGGATCGTCGTCGCTCTCGTCGACGACGTTCCGGTGGATTCGACGCCGACCAGGCAGTATATAAACCCCTTCGTTTGCGAACGTTTCGCACGGTTATTCGGGTGCCCCGTGGGGCGTTCTTGCGGATCCAATCCAGTACTTTTTTATAGAATCACAATCAATCTTCCAGATACCTATGTCACAGCAGATGGGCGGCGGTCAGCCCCTCCTCGTACTCAGCGAAGACTCGCAGCGCACATCCGGAAAGGACGCGCAATCCATGAACATCACGGCCGGGAAGGCCGTCGCGGAGTCCGTCCGCACGACCCTCGGCCCGAAAGGCATGGACAAGATGCTCGTCGACTCCAGCGGCGAGGTCGTCGTCACGAACGACGGCGTCACCATCCTGAAGCAGATGGACATCGAGCACCCGGCGGCCAACATGGTCGTCGAAGTGAGCGAGACCCAGGAGGACGAGGTCGGCGACGGCACCACGAGCGCCGTCGTCATCTCCGGTGAACTCCTCAAGAAGGCCGAGGACCTCCTCGAGCAGGACATCCACGCGACCACGCTCGCACAGGGATACCGTCAGGCCGCCGAGAAGGCCAAGGAGATCCTCACCGAGTCCGCGATCGAGGTCTCCGAGGACGACCGCGAGACGCTCACGCAGATCGCCGCCACGGCGATGACGGGCAAGGGCGCGGAGTCCGCGAAGGACACCCTCAGCGAACTCGTCGTCGACGCCGTCCTCGCCGTCAAGGACGAGGAAGGCATCGACACGGACAACATCAAGATCGAGAAGGTCGTCGGTGGCTCCACGGAGAACTCCGAGCTCATCGAGGGCGTGCTCGTCGACAAGACGCGCGTCCACGACAACATGCCGTACTTCGTCGAGGACGCGAACATCGCCGTGCTCGACGACGCGCTCGAAGTGAAGGAAGCCGACATCGACACCGAGGTCAACGTCACCGACCCCGACCAGCTCCAGCAGTTCCTCGACCAGGAAGAGGCACAGCTCAAGGAGATGGTCGACCACCTCGTCGACGCCGGCGCCGACGTCGTCTTCGCGCAGGACGGCATCGACGACATGGCCCAGCACTACCTCGCGAAGGAAGGCATCCTCGCGGTCCGCCGCACGTCCAGCGACGACGCGAAGCGCATCGCGCGCTCCACGGGCGCCCGCATCGTCTCGAACCTCAGCGACATCGAAGCCGACGACCTCGGGTTCGCCGGGAACGTCGTCGAGCAGGACGTCGCCGGCTCCACGAAGATCCTCATCGAGGACGTCGAGGACGCGAAGTCCGTCACGATGCTCCTCCGCGGCGGCACCGAGCACGTCGTCGACGAGGTCGAGCGCGCCATCGACGACTCGCTGGGTGTCGTTCGGACGACGCTCGAGGACGGCCACGTCCTCCCCGGCGGCGGTGCGCCCGAGACCGAGCTCTCGCTCGCCCTCCGCGACTTCGCGGACTCCGTCGGCGGCCGCGAACAGCTCGCAATCGAGGCGTTCGCCGACGCCGTCGAGGTCATCCCGCGCACGCTCGCGGAGAACGCCGGCCTCGACTCCATCGACAGCCTCGTCGAACTCCGCAGCAAGCACGACGCCGGCGACGCCGACGCTGGCCTCGACGCCTACACCGGTGACGTCATCAACATGAGCGACGAGGGCGTCGTCGAGCCGCTCCGCGTCAAGACGCAGGCCATCGAGTCCGCGACGGAGGCGGCCGTGATGCTGCTCCGCATCGACGACGTCATCGCGGCGGGCGACCTCTCCGGCGGTCAGGTCGACCCCGACGACGGCGGCGACGGCGGCGGCCCGCCCGCTGGCGGCCCCGGCGGCATGGGCGGCATGGGCGGCATGGGTGGCATGGGCGGCGCGATGTAAACGAGGGAGGAAAACGCGAGCCGCAGGCGAGCGGCATACTCCCTCGATATCGAGCGGGCGTAGCCCGCGAGATGACTTCGGCTTCGGTTACACGCTCCCCCACCCCGATTCGTCTCGTCCCGCTCGCAGACCGACTTGCGGTTCTTTGCTTTCGACGCTGGTCGCGTAGTGGCGACGCTGTCTACGGGTTCTCGTGGTCGACGCTGGGTGCGAGCGGAGTGGTGTCGTCCTCGAGTCACGATGGCCGAAACACACCTAACCGCGGGGGAGAGACAACAGGCAATGTTCGTCGAGTCGGTGATGACGACGCCGGTCGAGACCATCGACGCGGACGCCACGATGACGGACGCGCTCCACGAGATGCTCGAAGCGAAGGTCGGGAGTCTCGTGGTGACGACCGGAACACCACCGCGGAAGACCGGTATCGTGACGGACGCGGACGTCAAGACCGCGCTCCACGACTTCGAGCACCCGCTCGAGGACGCGTCCGTGCTGGAGCGGTTCATGTTCCTCCTGCGTCGCCCGATCACTGGTGCGCCCGTCCGCGAGTACATGAGTTCGCCGCTCGTGACGGTCCAGCCGGACGCGACGCTCTCGGAGGCGGTCGCGACGATGAACGACCACGAGATCAAGCACCTGGTCGTCACGAAACACATGCGCCTCGAGGGTATCCTGACGTCGTCGGACGTCGCCGCCGCGCACGACGACATCGTGAGCGAAGCCAGGGAATCGAGCACGCGACGCCCGCACTGGGAGCGCTGAGGAGCGACGCGAACCCGGCGCATCATCGGGGACGGGGCGTCGTCTCGCGGCACAACTTGAACCACATCCCTACCGGTTTAACTAAGTGGAGTGCCGGGGTACCTTCGGCGCATGGACACACTGCTGCTGGACAGTTCTGACGTCGACGAGAACGCGCAGATGGGTGACGTGGTGGCTGCGGTCGAAGCCGCGTTCGCGGCCTACGAGGAGGGGCGGACGAAGATGCCGGCGAAGTCCTACGTGGACCTCCCGAAGTACAACGGCGACTTCCGGTCGATGCCGGCGTACATGGCGGCCGACGACTGGGACGCCGCGGGCATCAAGTGGGTGAACGTTCACCCCGACAACCCGGAGAACTTCGACCTCCCGACGGTGATGGGGACGATGATCTACTCGGACCCCGAGACGGCGGTGCCCCTCGCCATCATGGACGGCACCGAGTTGACGATGAAGCGCACGGGCGCAGCGGCCGCGGTCGCGACCGACTACCTCGCGGTCGAGGACGCCACCTCGCTCGGTATCGTCGGCGCCGGCGTGCAGTCGTACACGCAACTGGACGCCATCGCGCAGGTCCGGGACATCCAGACGGTCGTCGTGAGCGACGTCCGCGACGAGGCCGTCGAGCGCTTCAAGGACGTCTACGGCGACGACTTCGACGTCGAGCGCGGCGAGATATCGGACGCGGCGCACTGCGACATCGTGTCGACGGTGACGCCCGTCGAGGACCCCATCGTCACGCCCGATGACGTCGGCGAGCACACGCACATCAACGCGATGGGCGCCGACGCCGAAGGCAAACACGAGCTCGCGGACGACGTGCTCCTCGACGCGAAGGTCGTCATCGACGACTTCGAGCAGTGCACGCACTCCGGCGAAGTGAACGTCCCCTTCAGCACGGGTGTGATGGACGCCGACGACATCTACGGCGAGATCGGCGAGATCGTCACGGGCGTCCGCGACGGCCGCACCAGCGACGACGGCGTCACGGTGTTCGACTCCACCGGGCTCGCCATCCAGGACGTCGCCGCCGCGCACGTCGTCTACGAGCACGCGTTCGAGAACGACAACGGCACGCCGTTCGAACTCATCCAGACGTAGACGCCTCCGTTCGAACGCATCCAACGTAGGTGGGCGACGTGGCAGTCGCTGTGGTGCTGCCCGCGGTCGTTCTTGGTTTCGATGGTGGCGGGTTGCAAGAATACATGTTCCTGGGAGCGCGTGCTCCGGACGATGGTCGACGAGGAGGTGGTGGCGTACGGGGTTCGGCTGCCGCGGGTCGTTGACGCGCCAACGCGGTTCGCGCTCGCGGCGCTCGTCGGGAGCGACCGGTTCTGGATGACGGTGTTTCTCGGCGTCCCGCTCGGTTCGGTGGTCGCCGCGAGCGTCCACGACGGTCTCGCGTCGCTCGCGGCCGGCGTTCCGGTCGTACTCTCGCTGTGCCTGCTGTGGCTGAGCCACGAGTTCGTCGAGCCGACGCTCGCGGTCGACCGCGAGCGAGGGACGGTCGCGAAGTCCAAACCGTACGGGAACGGCGAGTACGACGCGTTCGCGGCGGACGACCTCGTCGGCGTCGAGATTCTCTCGTTCGAGGACGTCGCCCTCGTCCGGTTCGAGCACCCGAACGCGCTTCCGTCGAAACCGCAGTCGACGGCGGTCGACGCGGCGGACGTCGCCGCGCTCGCCGCGGACCTCGACGCGATGGGCGTGGACGTCCGGACGCGAGAACGCTCGCTGTGGCGACTCTCGGGGGAACCCGTGCACGCGCGCGTCCTCGGCACGCCGCTCATGCTCGTCAAGACCGTGCTCGCCGTGGCGACCGCTCACGGCGTCGGCGCGTTCGCGACGGACGCCGTCGTCGTCCCGGGCGTCGTCCTCGTCGCGTTCTGGCTGTACGGCGTCCACTGGACGAATCAGGTGCTCAGCGAGGGCGAGTGACGAGGGAAAACGCAGCAGAGCGACGGCGGACGCGCCATCGCGTCGCCGTCTGAGGTGGGGAGTTACTCGATGTGGACCGCGGGCCGGTAGGGCTGTGCGCGGTCGGCCTTGTCGGCGGGGTCGACGACGTCGTCGCCGTCCTCCGCGTACACTTCGACGTCGGCGTCGAACTCGCGGCCGAGGAAGTCCGCGGCCGCCTCGTAGACGCTGCGTTCGTCGACCGACTCGAGCGCGTCCAGCGATTCAGCGTCGCGTTCGCGGACGAACTCGACGAGGTCCTGCGCGAGGTCGTTCACGGTATTGCCCTTCTCGCGGAGGTCCGGGTCGCTCATGACCTCGCTCATCACCTGGCCGACGTTGCTGCCGACCTCTCGCACCGTATCGAGGACGTCGTACTTCCACTCCGCGGCGGCGTACACGCGGATGACGTCGGGGTCGGTGTCGGTGACGTCGACGATGTCGTTCACGTCAGCGGTGAGGTCCTCGACGAGGCGCTCCTCGACGAGCACCGACTCGTCCACGAACTCGTCGTCGACCGCGGGCCACGCCGCGTCCTCGGCGGGTTCGCCGGCGAGTTCCTCGTGGAGTTCGTTCGCCATGAACGGCGTGAACGGCGCGAGCAGCTTCAGGCGCGTCTCGAGGACGCGGCGCTGCGTCCACCGCGCGCCCGGCGCGTCGAGGTCGCGACGCCGGCGGTACCACCGCAGGTCCTCCTCCAGGTTGTAGAACGCCGCCTGGCTCGCGGTGCGCGTCTCGAAGTTCTCCATCGCCTCCGTGACCGTGTCGACGGTCTCCTGGAGGCGCGCGAGCAGCCACCGGTCGGCCTGCGCGAGGTCCTTCTCGCCCGCTGGCCCGTCGACCACCTCCTGGGCGCGCCGCCAGAACCGCTGGAGCTGGTCCTGGGTCGTCTCGACCTGGTCGTCGCGCCAGTCGTAGTCCTGCCAGGGCTCCGCGGAGTTCATCAGGAAGAACCGGACGGTGTCCGCGCCGTAGTTCGAGATGGCTTCGCCGGGAAGGACGACGTGCCCCTTCGAGGAACTCATCTTCTCGCCCTCGAGCAGTCCCATGCCCATGACGGTGATGCCCTCCGGCCAGTTGTCCGGGTCGAACAGCTCCGCGTGATGGAACAGGAAGAACGTCAGGTGGTTGTTCACGAGGTCGTTCGCAGAACACCGGTAGTCGACGGGATACCAGTAGTCCCACTCCTCGCGGAGTTCGAGCGCCTGCTCGGGCGCGTCACCCTCGACCGCGTCCGCGCCGTAGAACAGCGCGTCGAAGAACTCCTGCGTGAGGTCCTCGACGGGCACGTCGCTGATGCGGTGGGCGATCGTGTAGTACGCCATGTAGATCGTCGAGTCCGACAGCGGCTCGATGACGAAGTCCTCGTCCCACGGCAGTCGCGTTCCCAACCCATAGTTCCGGATGCACGGCCACTCGTTCAGCCAGTCGACCGTGTGGTCGTACTGCTCGCGGGTGTTGTCCGGGATGGCGTCGAGCTGGGCGACCGCGTCGTGGGCCTTCTGCTTCCAATCCTGGTCGTTGTACCGGAGGAACCACGTGTCCTGCTTCGCGACCTCGACGTCGCCACCGCAGCGGCAGACGACCTCCTCGCTGAACTCCTGCATCGTGTCGAACGCCTCGCCGAGGTACGCCGCCTTGAACTCGTCGCGGACGTCCTCGACGACGCCGCCGGCGAACTCGCCGTAGTCGTCGTGGAGTTCACCGGAGTGGAACTCGGCGTTGTAGAGGTCCTGCGTGACCTCCTTCAGCGCGGGGTCCTCGCTCGACTCGATGCCGGCGTCCTCGACCGCGGACTTCGCGGGAATCTCGCCGTAGCCCTCGATGTCGAGGATGGGAATCGGTTCGATGGCGTCGACGGCCGCGGGGTCGATACCGTACTGCTCCATGCGGGCGTCGTCGGCCTTCGCCTCCTGCAGCGCGAGGTAGTCGTCCGGCGAGTGCGCGGGGACGCTCATCACGACGCCCGTCGCGTTGTCCGCGTCCACGAACCCGGCGGGCAGCACGAGGACGTCGTCGCCCGTCACGGGGTTCGTCACCGTCTCGCCGACGAGCGCCTCGCCGCTGTACTCGTAGCGGACCTCGACGTCGCGACCCTGGAGTTCGAGCTTGCGCGCCGCCTGCGCGGAGACGAACCAGAACTCGCCGTCGACCTCCGCCACGACGTAGTCGGCGTCGGGGTCGATGTACGCGTTCGTCACTCCGCGAACGGTCTCCGGGCGGAGCGTCGCCATCGGCACCGTCACGGCCGCGCCGTCGATCTCGGCGCCGAACTCGACGAGCGTGTACTCCTGGAACTCCGCCTCCTCGCCCTCCAGGATGTCGTGGGTCGTGACCGGCTGGTCCTCGTTCGTACAGTACTTCACCGGGTGCAGGCCCTTCTCGAGCAGCCCGCGGTCCTTGAGGGTGCGGTACTGCCAGGTGATGAACTTCGAGTACCGGTCATCGTTCGTCGTGAACTCCCGGCGCCAGTCGATGCTGAGGCCGAGGTCCTGCATCCCCTTCTTGTAGTGCTCCTCGATGAAGTGCCGCGCGAACCCCATCGGCGTCTCCAGGTCCTGGAGCGTGTCCTCGTCGACGTTATAGGTGTTCTTCAGGACGTCGAGTTGCTCCTCCTCGCCCTTCTTCAGGCGCTCGACGGCGCCGATGATGGGCGTCCCGGTGACGTGCCACGCGATGGGGAACAGGACGTTGTCGCCCTGCAGTCGCCGGTAGCGGGCGTACACGTCGGGGACGGTGTAGGTGCGGGCGTGCCCGATGTGCATCCCACCGCTCGGGTAGGGGTAGGGGACGGTGACGAACGTCGTCTCCTCGTCGCCAGCGGGGTCGGCCTCGTAGCGCCCCTGCTCGCGCCATCGCGACCGCCACTTCGACTCCAGTTCCTGGGGGTCGTACTCGCTCATACACGGTCGTGCGCGGTCGACCGTCAATAAACGACCGATAGCACGTCGGCAGGGTGCGCGACGGCGTCCCCGACGCGACCGCGACGCCTGTGGCGTGGTAGCGCGTGGCAGTTCTTGCCGGAGGCTGACAGCGCGACCTGTCAGCCCGAGTGTCCTTAGGGTGTGGCTCTCGTCGAGTCGGGTATGACACGGCCATGAACCGAGACGGTTCGACGACGACCGGCGACGCCAAGGACCCCGGCACGACGCCCGAACCGGCCGCCAACGACGGCTACGACCACGAGCGCGTCGAGCGCGAGTACCAGACCGCGTGGCGCGACGCGGACGTGTTCGAAGCACCCGACGACCCGGACCCGGCGTCGGCGGCGTACGTGCTCGCGATGTTCCCCTACACCTCGGGCGAACTGCACATGGGGCACGTGCGGAACTACGCCATCACGGACGCCTACGCCCGATTCCGGCGGCTGCAGGGCGACGACGTCCTGCACCCGATGGGGTGGGACGCGTTCGGGCTGCCGGCGGAGAACGCCGCGCTCGCCGCTCGCGAGGACGACCCGGACGCCGACGTCGACCCCGAATCCTATACCAGGGAGTGCATCGCGTCGATGAAGGCCGCCTTCGAGGACCTGGGGATGGGCTTCGACTGGTCGCGCGAACTCGCGACCTGCGACCCCGATTACTACCGGTGGAACCAGTGGCTGTTCACCGAGTTCCGGGACGCCGGGCTCGTCGACCGCCGGGAGCGCGCGGTGAACTGGTGTCCGGACTGCGAGACCGTGCTCGCCGACGAACAGGTCGAGGAGGTCGGTGGCGGCGCGAACGCGACCGAGGTCTGCTGGCGGTGTGACACCGGAATCGAGGAACGAGACCTGGAGCAGTGGTTCTTCCGTATCACCGAGTACGCGGACGAACTCCTGGACGACCTCGACGCCCTCGACGACTGGCCGGCGAGCGTCCGCGACCAGCAACGCAACTGGATCGGGCGCACCGAGGGCGCCGCGGTCGACTTCGCCGTCTCGGTCCCGGGTGGCGAAGATGGCGACGGCGACGACGCCGACGACGAGCACGCCGTGACGGCGTTCACGACGCGCCTGGACACCATCCACGGCGCGACGTTCTTCGCGCTCGCCCCCGACCACCCGCTCGCCGAGGCGGCCGCCGAGCGCGACCCCGCGGTCCGCGAGTTCGTGGAGGAAGTCGCCGACCCCGAGGGCGACGAACCGCAAGGCGTGGCGACCGACATGACCGCCACCAATCCGGCGACGGGCGAGGAGATACCGGTCTACGTGGCGGACTTCGTCCTGAGCGACGTCGGAACTGGTGCGCTGATGGCGGTGCCGGGCCACGACGAGCGCGACCACGCGTTCGCGAGCGAGCACGACCTCCCCATCCGGCAGGTCGTCGCGCCCGCGCCGGACGACGACGCCGAACCCGCCGACGCCGACGACGTGGACGTCCAGGAGGCGGCGTTCACCGACGACGGCGTCCTCGTGAACAGCGGCGAGTACAGCGGGCTGGAGAGCCAGGCGGCGCGGGACGCGCTCGTCGACGACCTGCCGTCGGCCGCGTCCACGACCCAGTACCGTCTGCGGGACTGGGGGGTCTCCCGGCAGCGGTACTGGGGGACGCCCATCCCGATAGTGCACTGTCCGGACTGCGGACCGGTGTCGGTCCCCGAGGATGACCTGCCCGTCGAACTCCCCGAGTTCGTCGCGAGCACGGGGAACCCGCTGGACGCCGCCGACGAGTGGCGGGAGACGACGTGCCCGGACTGCGGCGGCCCCGCGGAGCGGGAGACTGACACGATGGACACGTTCGTGGACTCGTCGTGGTACTACGCGCGCTTCGCCGGCGGCGAGGACGCCGCCGACGCGGCGCCGTTCGACGCTGACGCCGCCGCACCGTGGCTGCCCGTCGACGAGTACGTCGGCGGGAGCGAGCACGCCGTCATGCACCTGCTGTACGCGCGGTTCGTCGCGAAGGCGCTGCGCGACCTCGGGCACCTCGACGTCGACGAGCCCTTCGAGGGGCTGACGACGCAGGGGATGGTGCTCGGGAGCGACGGCGCGAAGATGTCGAAGTCCGGGGACAACGGCGTGGCGCCCGAGCGCATCGTCCGCGAGTACGGCGCGGACACCGCTCGCGCGTTCGCCCTGGGGGCGGCCGAACCGGAGCGCGACTTCGCGTGGGACCCCGACGGCGTCGAGCGGCGACGACGGTTGCTCGACCGCGTGCATGCACTCGCCGAGGACGTCGCAGCGAGCGAGGGGGACGCTCCCGCGGGCGTCGACGCCGCCACCGCCGACCGCGACCCGTCGCCGACCGACGAGTACGTCGCTCGCGAGGTGGACGCGGCCGTCGAATCGGTCACGGCGGCGTACGACGCGATGCGGTTCGACCGCGCGCTCCGGGACGTCGACGCGCTCGTGTCGCTGCTCGCGCGGTACCGGGACGAGGCGGCCGCCGACGCTGGGGTGCTCGCTCGCGGGGCGTCCGTGGTCGTTCGCGTCCTCGCACCCGTCGCGCCGCACGTCTGCGAGGACGCGTGGAGCGCGCTGCAGGGGACCGCGGTCGCCGGCGACAGCGGCGAATTCGTCGCGACCGCGCCGTGGCCGGTCGTCGAGCGCGACGTCGACGACCACGACGCCGCGTCCCGGTTCGTGGAGCGCACGCGCGAGGACGTCCGGGACATCGTCGACACCGCCGGTATCGACGACCCCGAGCGTATCGTGGTCGTCGTCGCACCCGAGTGGACGTACGACGCGCTCGCGCTCGCTCGCGACGCGGTCGGCGACGACGGCGGCCGACCCGGCGAGGTGACGAGCGCCGTCATGCAGGACGCCGCGATGCGCGAGCGCGGTGACGCCGCGGCCGAGTACGCTCGCGACCTCGCCGACGGCGGGACGCTCCCGGCGAACCTCGGCGCGGCACGCGAACGCGCGGCGCTGGAGCGGGCCGCGTGGCTGCTCGAACGCGAGTTCGGCGCGGCTATCGTCGTCCACGCGGCGGACGAGGCCAGCGACGACCTCGCTGGGCGAGCGCGGCCCGGGCGGCCAGCCATCCACGTCGACTGACTCGACGCCCACCCGGCCGAGTCGGCCGATTCCGCGAGCCACCCAGATGCCTCGACCGCTCGGGCGTGCTAGCATTCCTCACTATACTTTCTTGTCGCCCGGGTAGAATTTTCGGTCGAGAGGTCCACGAAAGATGACAGACGACGCGACGGCGGCGGCCCGAGTTGAATCGCTCGCTGACCCCGAGGCGCTCCACGAGCGCGAAGACGTGCCGTACGAGGAGGACGAACGCGACCTGCCGGCCGAGAAGTTCGAGGCGCTCCGCGAGCGCTACGAGCAACTCGCGGGCGTCACCCAGTTCGGTATCACGAACGACGACGGCGGGGTCCTCCTCGCCGGGGACGAGTCCTACGCGCCGCTCGGGGGGAACGTGCGCCCCGACGACGACTGGGTCGCTGCGACCGAGCGTGCCGCCAGCGCGCTCTTCGCGGTCGACGTGCGCGTCGACCACCCGACGATGGTCGAACGGACCGTGTTCCGGCACGAGGACGACCCAGACCGGGCATTCGTCGCCGACAGCGTCCTCTTCGAGGCGAGCGTCGTCCCGACCGACGACGGGCGCGTCGACTCGTTCCTCGCGACGCCGTCGTTCGTCGACGACCTCGACCACCCGATGTACGGCGGCGACGAGACGACCCTCGCGTGGTTCGACGCGGTCACGGACGACGTCCACGAGAACCACCGCGGCCACGTCGAGCGCTTCCTCGACTGACTCCGGCGTCCGGTCGCCCGCCGGGACTAAGTGTGGTGCCGGCGAGCTCCAGCTCGTGGGCGAGTTCGCGCGCACGCTCCAGACCGCCGTCCGCGACGGCCTCGCGGCCCGGACGACCGGGTTCGCGTGGCACGAGGAGTACGACGTCGGCGGTACCCCGGTCGACGTCGCCGGCGTCTCCGACGAGAGCGACGGCGACCGAGGACGCGGCGGCGACCCGGCGCACGACGACGGCGCGACTGGCGAGGCCGCCGCGACCGTGCTCGTCGCGGTGGAACTCGAGGTTCGGCGCGCGGACCCGGCGAACAACACCGTGAAACTCCTGCGAGCGCTCGAGAACGGCGTGCTCGACCGGTTCGATCGCGTCGTCGTCTGCCAGGTCTTCTCCGCGTACTACGACCTCGCGAGGGGTGGCGTGAGCACGAAACGCGAGAACGCGACGTTCGTCGGGCGACTCGCCGCCGACGCACACGAGCACGTCGCCTACCACGCCATCGACCTCCCCGTCGACCCGCCCAAGCGCGGGAACGACCCGGCTGAGGGATGGGAGGCGGGCGTCCAGGAGGCCGTCAGAACGGTTGCATCTGTCCTCGACAGCGGCGACGCTAGTTGATGTCGATGCTGTGCCCGTCGACCTCGTCGGTCGCCTTCGGGAGCGTGACGGTGAGTGTCCCGTTGTTGTACGTCGCGGCGATCTCGTCCTCGACGACCGGGTCCGGTACCCGGACGACTCGACTCGCGGATTCGCTGCGCTCGCGGTGGACGTACGTGCCGGCGTCCTCGTCTGTCTCCTCTGATTCCTCCTCGCGCGAGGCGTCGATGCGGAGGTCGCCGTCGGCGAACGTCAGGTCGATGTCGTCGACGGCGTACCCGGGGAGGTCCGCGACGACGGTGTACTCGTCGCCGTGATCCTGCATGTCCACGGGGACGGCGTTGAACTCGCCGAGGTCGCCGGTCTCGAGTTGGCGGCTCATCCGGTCGAACATGTCCTCCAGTTCGTCGAAGGGATTCCGTCGCATGACAGAGGACAGTTCGACGCCGGGCGACATAAATCTCTTCCCGCGAACCGTTCGAGCGCCGGCGGCGTCACGACACGGCTGACGCGGCCGCGGGCGGCGTCACGACACGATCGTAGCGGCAGCCGGAGCCGTCACGACACGACGGTCTTCACGTCGTACGACCCGAGTTCGCGCACCCAGCCGTTCTCGCAGAGGTCGCGGACGACCGCCAGTGCCTCCTGGGTGCGGTCCTCGTAGAGCCCGCCCTCGACGTCGAGGTGGAAGCAGTAGTCGCCGAGGCGCTCGCCGCTCGGCCGGGACTCGACGCGCGTGAGGTTCACGTCCCGCTCCGCGAACGGCTCCAGGAGTTCCAGGAGCAGCCCCGGGTAGTTCGCGTTCGGGTACACGACGAACGTCGACTTCCCGCCCGCCTCGGACTTCTCGCCGGGGCCCGCGATGACGAAGAACCGCGTCGCGTTCGACGTCCGGTCCTGGACGTCCTCGGCGAGCACGCGCAGCGCGCCCTCGCCGGGTTCGTCGTCGGCGTTGTCGGGGTGGGCGATGGCGGCGACCGACGGGTCCTCGCGAGCGCGCTCGACGCCCGTCGCGGTCGACGCCACCGCCTCCTGGTGGACGTCCGGGTACGCGTCTTCGAGGAACCCCCGGCACTGCGCGAGCGCCTGCGGGTGACTCGCCACCACGTCGAAGGCGTCTCGCTGGGCGAGCAACGCGTGCTTGATCGGCGTCACGACCTCCTGCGTGACGGCGACGTCGTAGTCCGCGAGCGCGTCCAGCGTCTCCGTCACCGACCCCTCGATGGAGTTCTCGATCGGGACCACGCCCCGGTCCGCGTCCCCGGACGCGACCGCCTCCACGATGCTCGTCACGGACTCGCGGAACGACACGTCGCCGTCGCTGACGGCGCGCGCAGCGCGATGCGAGTACGTCCCCGACGGACCGAGCGTCACAGTCGACATACGCCCCGCTACCGCGGCGGGCGAGAAAAGCCCGTCGGGGCCGACAGGATTGACCGGCGGACCCGACGCGAGTGCCCGAGGAGAGGCGGTCACCGCTTCCGAGAGCGCGTCCTAGGCGACGCCAGCGGCGCGTTCCCGGAGTTCCGTCGCCCAACCGTCGAATATCTCGTCGACCATCGAGGGCGCTCGCGACGCCAGCACTTTCGAGACGAGCCACCCGACCGGCCCGTACTTCGTGTCGTAGTCGAACGCCACCGTGACCCGAGTCCCGTCACCGGTCGACTCGAGCCGCCACTCGCCCTCGAACCGCGAGAAGAACCGACGATGGAAGCCGCTCGACGCGACGTCGACCGCCATCCCGAACCCCTCGCCGTCCGTCCAGTACGTCGCCGCCTCCGTCCACTCGTTCCCGTCCGTGTCGACGCACCGACGGACCGTGTCCCCACCGGTGCCCTCCAGGACCTCCACCACGTCGAGGTTCGGCGCGACGCGCTGGTAGACGTCCGGGTCGCTGACGACAGCCCAGACGGCCGCTCGCGGTGCATCGTACGTCCGGTCGAACGAGAGCTGAGGCATGAGAGAACCGGTTCGTGCTACGCTCCGTGCCGAGATGAACGTACGGTGACTGGACGAACCGCGCGTCCAACCTCCAGGGGCGCCTCGACGACGACAGAATCAGGGACGCCAGAACCGGTTACGGCAGCGCTAGCGTGTGGCTCAAGCGTCGTCCTCGACGCCGCCCGCCGGAGCGTTCTCGCGTTCCGCGTCCGACCGCCCCTCGCCAGCGTCAGCCTCGCGGAACGCGAACGCGAGCGCGAGGAACACGACGCCGAGCGTGACGAACGTCGACCACACGATACCGCCAGCGACCGTCGAGGAGGCGACGCCGACCGCGAGGAACGCGACGCCGACAGCGAGGAACGCCTTGTTCATGGCCCGAGTTGGTTCGACGGACGCATAGCCGTTGCGTCGACGGTCGCGACCGGCAACCACCCGCCACGGGCCGCCGGTGCGCGAGCGTTTTTCGCGCTGGCCGCCGAACCCGAGCGCATGGATGTCGTTCCAGAAGCCGCGGTCGAGAGCACCGAAGCGGTCGACGACGTACACTTGAAACTCCTCGCGGGCGGAGAGCACGCTAACGTCCAGCACTTCCGCATCGACCCGGGCGCGGTCGTCCCCGAACACAGCCACCCGAACGAACAGCTCGGCTACGTCGTCTCGGGGACGCTCGAGTTCCACGTCGACGGCGAGACGAGGACCGTCGAACCCGGCGACTCGTACGTCCTCGCCGGCGACGAACCCCACGGCGCCGAGAACACCGGCGACGAACCAGCCGTCGGCATCGAGGTGTTCGCGCCACCGCGAGAGAACCCCGACTGGCGGAACTGACGGAGGGGTCGCCGCGTCCACCGACTGTCGTCGCGCTCAGTTCACCGCCTTCGAGAGCTCCGCGCCCGCCTTGAACTTCACGACGTTCTTCGCGGCGATCTGGATCTCCTTCCCCGTCTGGGGGTTGCGTCCCGTCCGCGCGGACCGCTTCGAGATGCTGAACGCGCCGAAGCCCGGCAGCGAGAGGGTGCCGTCGCGTTTCAGGACTGTCGCGGCGGCGACTGGGAACGCGTCGAGGAACGCCCGCGCCGCCTCCGGCGAGAGCCGCGCTTCGGCAGCGAGGTCGTCGGCATCTATCGGACAGCCGTCGACGGGGTCGCAGGAGCCGTCGCGGCCGCGTCGGCGCTTGCGCCGTGCACGATGCCGGCGTTCGTCGCCCGCGCCCGGGACGAGGTCGAGCGCGGCGGCGAGTTCGTCGCCGCACCGGAACCCCACCACGTTCGTGGTCGCCCCACCGGTTCGCTTGCCGGTCTGGGGGTTCCGGCCCGTTCGCGCCGACCGCTTCGAGATGCTGAACGACCCGAATCCCCGCCACGCGAGGCGGTCGCCTTTCTTCAGCGCCTTCGTGGTCGCGGCGACGAACCCGTCGAGCGCGCGCTTCGAATCCGCCTTCGACAACCCGCTCTCCGTCGCGATGGCCTCGACCAGTTCCGGCCGCTCGCCCGCTGCGACCTGGCCCGTCGCCGCCGGCAGTCCGAACCCGAGGACGACTGCCGCCCCGACGCCTCGCCGGAGGACGGTGCGACGCGAGACGCTATCCTGATCGATGGTATCGTGCTTCACGCTGTCCAGTCGCGCCATAGAACGATAAGTATAGCAGGCGTATCCGCAGCAATCCGGGCAGTTACCGGTTGAGCGTGTGGATGGCGTGCCCGAGCGCGTTCTCGGCGGCCTCCATCACGGCCTCGGCGAGCGTCGGGTGCGTGTGCACGGTCGACGCGACGTCCTCGAGGGTCGCGCCCATCTCGATGGCGAGCGAGAGTTCGGCGACGAGTTCGCTCGCTTCCGGGCCGACGATCTGCGCGCCGAGGATGAACCCGCTGGGTTCGTCGGCGACGATGCGGACGAACCCGTCCGTCTCGCCGGTGGTGAGCGCGCGCCCGCTCGCCTGGAACGGGAACTTCCCGACCGCTGGCTCGAAGCCCTGTTCTTCGGCCTCGGCCTCGGTGAGCCCGACGGTCCCGATCTCGGGTTCGGTGAACACCGCGGCGGGCATCGCCTGGTAGTCCACGGCCGACGGCTCGCCCGCGACGACCTCCGCGGCGACCTGCCCTTCCTTCGAGCCCTTGTGCGCGAGCATCGGTTCGCCGGCGACGTCGCCGACCGCCATGATGTGCTCGACGTCCGTGCGGCAGCGGTCGTCCGTCTCCAGGAACCCCTGCTCGTTCGGTTCCAGGCCCGCCGCTTCGAGGTTCAGGGTGTCAGTGACCGGCGAGCGGCCGACGGCGACGAGGACCTTGTCCGCCTCGAGTTCCAGCGCTTCGGCCTCGTCCTCGGCCTCCGCGGCCTGGCCGCCGTCCGCAGCGGCGGGGCTCGCGGTGACGACGATGCCGTCGTCGGTCTCCTCCCAGTCGCTCGCGGAGTACCCGAAGTGGAACTCCACGCCGAGGTCCTTCGCGTGCTTCTTCACGACCCGGCTGACGTCGGCCTCGTACGGCGGGAGGACGTCGTCGAGCATCTCGACCACGGTGACGTCCGTGCCGAGCTTCGCGTACACCGACGCGAGCTCCATGCCGATGTAGCCCGCGCCGACGACGACGAGTTCGTCCGGCACCGACTCCAGGCTGAGCGCGTGCTCGCTCGAGAGGACGTGCTCGCCGTCGAACTCGAACCCCGGAATCTGGATGGGGCGCGAACCCGTCGCGACGATGCAGTGCTCGAAGTCCAGGCTCTCGGAGCCCTGGCCTTCGCCGCCGTGAACGATACGCACGGAGTTCTCGCCGGAGAACTCCGCGGTCCCCTCGATGAGGTTCACGCCGTTCGCCTTACAGAGCTTCTCGACGCCCCCGGTGAGGTTGTCGACGACGTCGTCCTTCCAGGACATCATCTGGGTCATGTCGACCGCCGGGTTCGCGTGGATACCCATCTCCTCGGCGTTCGCCGCGTCGTGCTTCAAACTCGTCGCGGTGATGAGCGCCTTCGAGGGGATGCACCCGCGGTTCAGGCACGCGCCACCGTACGCGTCCTTCTCGACGAGCGTGACGTCGAGCCCGAGCTGTCCCGCGCGGATCGCCGCGACGTACCCGCCGGGGCCCGCGCCGATTACGAGGAGGTCCGTGCCAGTTGTGACGTCTCCAACGACCATATCGATACCACCGCCAGCAGGCATAAGAAACCCCAAGTATTGCCAGCGCCGTGGTTCGCCGTTCCACGACGCGCACTCCGCCGACGAAGTCGGTGCCGCGAGAGAAGCGTTTTGTTCGTCGCGGTTCGACGTGTACGCATGCGTCGACGAACCGTCGTCGCCAGCGCCTTCGGCGGGGTCGGACTCGCGAGCTGTAGCTCGTTTGCCGAGCGCGAACCGCCGGTCGGACTCGGTCGCATCCGGTTGGTGAACGCGACCGACGACGTGATCGAGGTCGTCGTGACCGTCGAGCGCGAGGGACGACGCGTCCACGAGGACGCGTTCGAGCTCGAATACCGCGGCGTGCGCGAGGTCGTCGACGAGACCATGGGTCACCGAGTGCCCTACGCCGTCACCGTCTCCGTCCCGGGAGACTCACGCGCCGGAACGACGTCGTGGGAGCGTCTCGACTCGCTCGTCTCGAACTGGGGGGACATGACCTGCTACGAGCTCTCGTTCACGGTCGACACCGACGAGATAACCACCGCGTTCAACGCCGACGGCGTCGAGTGTCCGAGCTGAACGCTCGTGGACGCTCAGTCGTCGCCGGGGCGCGTGAGCGTCGAGTGCGGCGGCGGCAGGAGGAGTTCGCTGTCGGGGTGCTCGTCGCGCCACGCGCCCCACGTCGACATCTCGAACGCGCGAACGCGGAGCCGTTCCTCGCGCTGCGGGCCGCAGATCGCTTGTCCGAGTAGCTGCGACCAGTAGGATTCGGTGGCGCGGTCGTACATGACGAGGTTCGCGGTCGGACTCACGCCCTCCGCGCGGTCGCTCTTCACGCGCTCGTCCGCCTCGCTCGCCGCCGCCCAGATCCGCGGGGGCTGCCAGAGCGTCCCCGTCACGTCGAACACGGTCGGTTCCCCGGCGACGGTTCGGTCGGCGACGAACCCGCTCCGACACAGCGGACAGAACGACACCAGGAGCGGTCCGCCGAAGTCGTCGTTCACGATCTCGTTCACGGCGAGAATCGACAGCGGGTACGCTCGTGCCCGACCATCTGGGAGCGCGACGCCGACGACGGCCGAACCGTCCGTGACCGGCCGGTACGGCGGGCCGACGTCGTCGGGCCACTCCGTTCCGAACGCCGGCCGCTCGATGGCGACGATGTCGCTGTCGCCGATGGGGCGCTCGCAGACGTCCGCGGGGCGGCCCGTCGCAGCCAGCGAATAATCGACGACGCCGTCGGTCGCGTCACCGTCATCTGGTCCATCCGCGCCGGCCGCCGCGTCCGCCAGGTCGCCCGAGCGCGTGAGCGCGCCGCGACACCCGGCGGTCGCGACGACGCCCGTCCCGAGCGCGGCGAGCAACTGGCGGCGGCGAGTCATACCCGGAGAAACGACGTGTGGCGAGTTAACGTGCCCGCGGCTGTGCGAGTTCCGAGCACGGGCAGCGCAGGTGCTCCCCGTTCGGAACGTCCACGAAAACTGCCGCCGCGTCGCCCGGTCGCGCAGACCGTCGAAGGTGGGTCCGCGAGCCGCCCGAGACTACTCCAGCAGGAGCAGTTCGGGGTTCTCGAGGTACTTCTTGACCTCGTTCGTGAACCGTGCGCCGTCCGCGCCGTCGATGATGCGGTGGTCGAACGACAGCGAGAGCGTGAGGACGTGCCGGATCTCGATGGAGTCCTCGCCGTTCTCGTCGGTCATCACGCGCGGCTTCTTCTTGATCTCGCCGAGCGCGAGGATGGCGCTCTCGGGGTGGTTGATGATCGGCGTGGCGTACTCGCCGCCGATGCCGCCGATGTTCGTGATGGTGAACGTCCCACCGCGCATCTCGTCGATGCTGATGGTGCGGTCGCGCGCCTTCTGGACCTTCTCGTTCATCTCCGAGGAGAGCTGGAGGAGGCCCTTCCGGTCGGCCGCATCGATGACGGGCACCATGAGGCCGGCCTCGGTCGCGGTGGCGACCCCGATGTTGTAGTAGTGCTTCGTGACGAGTTCCTCGTTCTCCTCGTCGAGCGAGACGTTCATCTGCGGGTACTCCTTGAGCGCCGCGACGACCGCCTTCATCACGAACGGCATGTACGTCAGGCGGATGCCGCGCTCCTCGGCCTCGCCCTTGAGGCGCTTGCGGGTCTCCACGAGCTCGGTGACGTCGACCTCGTCGTGGTGGGTGACGTGGGGCGCGGTGTACTTCGAGTTCGCCATCGCGTCCCCGATGGTCTTCCGGACGCCCTTGTACGGCTCGCGCGTCTCGCGCTGGCCGTCGGCGCCCATCGACTCGCCCGCCGCCATCGCGCCGGCGTCGGCCTCCTGAGCCTGCTGCATCGCTTCCGCGTACTCCGTGACCGCTTCGGGCGTGACGAACGCCTCGCCGTCGCGGGTCTCGTCGGTCGGGACGTCGTCGATGTCGACGCCCTTCTCGTCGGCGAGCTTCCGCGTCGCCGGCGCCGCGAGCGTCTTCTCGCGACCCGCCGCCTCGACGCCCTGCGGGGACGGTGCGCTCTGCGTCGTCTGCGCCGACTGCGCGCTCGCCGTGCTGCCGCCCGCGGCCGCCCCGCCGGCGTCGCCGCTCTCGGCGGTCGCGGGCTCCGCGGACTCCTCCGCGGCCGCATCGTCCGCCTCGCCAGCGTCGGCGTGCGCCTGGACGTCCGCGTCCGTCACGCGACCGCTCGGGCCCGTGCCGTCGACCTGCGAGATGTCGACGCCGAGTTCCCGGGCGAGCTTCCGCGCGCTCGGCGGCGCGAACACGCGCCCCTCGGGCGTCTCGACCTCCTCGGTCTCGCCAGCGTCCGCGCTGGCCGCAGCGTCGTCGCCGGCGTCCGCGGCAGCCGATTCGGCGTCGGCGTCCGCGGCGGCGTCCGCGCTCGAACTCGTGTCGTCGAGGTCGTCCTGGCCTTCGACGTTGTACACCATGATGACGTTCCCGACCGGCACCATCTCGCCCTCCTCGGCGAGCAGTTCCTTCACGGTGCCGTTGTACGGCGACGGAACGTCGACGAGCGCCTTGTCCGTCTCGACCTTCGCGACCGCCTGGTCCTCCTCGACGGTGTCGCCGGGCTCGACGAGCCACTCAACCAGTTCCCCCTCGGCGACCCCTTCGCCGACGTCGGGGAGCTTGAATTCCTGGGGCATCTTAGAAACTCACCGCGTCGCGGATGCCCTTCTTGATGCGCGCCGGCTCCGGGAGGTAGTAATCCTCGAGCGCGTACAGCGGGAACGGCGTGTCGAACCCGGTGATGCGCTCCACGGGCGCCTCCTGGTACATCAAGGCCTCCTCCTGGATGATGCTCGCGATTTCGCCACCGAGACCACCGGATTTCGGGGCCTCGTGGACGACCGCCGCACGACCCGTCTTCTTGAAGGACTCCACGATGGTGTCCTTGTCCAGCGGCGACATCGAACGCAGGTCGACGACCTCCGCGTCGATACCGTTCTCCTCCGCGAGCTCTTCGGCGGCCTCCATCGTCGGGCGCGTCATGGCGCCCCACGTGAACACCGAGATGTCGCTCCCTTCGCGACGCACCGCCGCCTCGCCGAGGGGAACCTCGTAGGAGTCGTCCGGGACCTCCTCGCGGAACGCCCGGTAGATGAGCTTCGGTTCGAGGAACACGACCGGGTCCGGGTCGCGGATCGCCGCGATGAGCATCCCCTTCGCGTCGTAGGGCGTGCTCGGGATCTGGACCTTGAGGCCGGGCTGGTGCGCGAACATCGCCTCCGTCGACTCGGAGTGATGCTCGGGCGCGCGGATACCGCCACCGTAGGGCGCGCGGATGACCATCTGCGCGGTGAACCGGCCGCGACTCCGCGTGCGGAGGCGCGCGGCGTGACTCACGATCTGGTCGAACGCCGGATAGATGAAGCCCAGGAACTGGATCTCCGGCACGGGCTTCAGGCCGTACGCGGCCATCCCGATGGCGGTGCCGACGATGCCGGCCTCGGCGAGCGGCGTGTCGATGACGCGGTCCTCGCCGAACTCCTCGTAGAGCCCGTCGGTCGCGCGGAACACGCCGCCGTTCTTCCCGACGTCCTCGCCCATCACGAGCACGTCCTCGTCGTCGCGCATCTCGCTCTGCAGGCCGTCGCGGACGGCCTGTACGAGCGTCAGGTTCTCCGTCTCACCGTCGATGTCTTGTGCTTGCTGACTCATGTTAGTCCTCCAGTAGGGCGTCGTCGCCGAACTCCTCGCGCACCTCGTTGAACCAGTCCAGTTGCGTCTGGAGGCGCTGGGGCATGTCGGCGTACACGTGGTTGAACATCTCTACGGGGTCCGGGCGCTCCACTTCCTCCGCCGCCGAGATCGCTTCGGCGACGTCGTCCTCGATGCGCTGCGTGATCTCGTCGTCGAGTTCGTCGTCGAGGATACCTCGTTCGCGGAGGAACGTCTCCATCCGCGGGATGGGGTCCTTCTGCTTCCAGCGCTCGACCTCGTCGTCGTCCCGGTAGACCGAGGGGTCGTCGGCGGTCGTGTGCGCGCCGAACCGGTACTGGACCGCTTCGATGAGCGTCGGCCGGAGCTCGTCCTCGTCGGGGTCCTTGGCCTTCTCGACGGCCTCCTTCGTGACCTTGTACACGGCGAGCGGGTCCATGCCGTCGACCTGCACGCCCTCGAAGCCGTACGCGTTGGCCTTCTGGGCGATGGTCTCGCTCGCGGTCTGCTTCTCGCGGGGCACCGAGATCGCCCACTGGTTGTTGTTACAGAAGAACACCGCGGGGGCGTCGAACACGCCCGCGAAGTTCAGGCCCTCGTGGAAGTCGCCCTCGCTCGTCGCGCCGTCGCCGAAGTAACAGAGGAACGCCTTCTCCTCGCCCTTGAGGCGCGACGCCCACGCCGCGCCGGTGGCGTGCGGTATCTGGGTCGCGATGGGGACCGCGACCGTGAACAGGTTCACGTCCTCGGGAATCGCGTTCCCCTGTTCGTGACCCATCCAGTACAGGAGCGTGCGTTTCAGGCCGAACCCGCGGACGAGTGCGGCACCGTGCTCGCGGTAACTCGGGAACATCCAGTCGTCGGTGTCGAGTGCATGTGCGCTCGCGACCTGCGCGGCCTCCTGGCCGGACAGGGGCGGGTACGTCCCCATGCGGCCCTGGCGTTGCAGGGACACGGCACGCTGGTCGAAGTGCCGTGCGAGCTTCATCTGCTCGTAGATCTCGAGGAACTCGTCGTCGGAGAGGTCCGGCACCTCCGCGTCGTCGAGCACTCGACCGTCGTCGTCGAGTACCTGTACGCGGTCTCGGGGGTTTCGTTCTAGCGTGCTCACGGGAAGACGCACCTTCGCATGACCGATACGTCTCTTGCTCGCGTTATATGATTTTCGTAAAAACGTTACTATCAAGCGTATTCTTGCCACACCTTCGCATTGAACGTCCGGGAATCCCCGCGAGAACTGTAACCTTTCAGTTTTCCACCGGTGTATCGAACGCTTCGAACGTTCCTCACGGTTTTTCCACCGACATTCTGGACGAACGGGCGAGAGTAGTGAACGGGTACGGGGCCCCGCAACGACCGACACGGGCGAATCGAGACACGTGACCACACCGCACACCCCGGTCGCGGCGTCGCGGGAACACGTCACCGAACCGAACGACCCCACGAACGGCCGGGCGATCAGTGTTCGACGGCGCCAGAACGGTTAATCGTCCACGCTCCGTACCCGGACTACGTTGCTCGCAGTCCTGTACGGAGCGTTGCTCGTGCCCGTCGTCGTCGGGCTCGGCTGGCTTGCGGTTCGACTCCACCGCGACCACCACGACCAGCCTGGCGCAACCGCACTCGCGGTCGCACTCCTCGGCTGCGGCGGGTACGCCGCGATGGACGCCGCCGAGGCCGCCGCCACGACGACCGCGTGGAAGTACGTCTTCCTCGTCGCTCAGACCGTCCCCTACGAGTTCATCGGCCCGGCGATACTCGTGTTCGCCCTGGAGTACACGGGCGCGAACCGGTACGTCTCCCGACGACTCGTCGCGGTCCTCGCGGTCGTCCCGACGATAACGGTGCTCGCCCTCCTCGCGTGGCCACTCGCGGACGTCGGCCTCTACCTCAGCGACCCGGTCGCGGAACCGTACGCGGCCGGGATGCTGACGCTCTCGTACGACCCGGGGCCGTGGTTCTTCGTCGACGGCCTCTACAGCGTCGCGCTCGCCGCCATCGGCGCCACCCAGTTCCTCCTCCTCTGGGTCCGGTCGACCGGCATGTACCGCCGACAGGGCCTGTTGCTGTTCGCCGGGTTACTCGTCCCGCTCCTCGCCGGGTTCGTGAACATCGTCGCGTTCCCGGACGCACCGATGGATCTGGCACCGCCCGCGTTCGCCGTGACGTGGCTCGCCATCGGGTACGCGCTCTTCAGGTCGGAGCTCCTCGCGGTCGTCCCGGTCGACTGGCACTCGCTCATCGACCAGCTCGCCGAGGCCGTGTTCGTCGTCGACCCACAGGGCCGCATCGTGCAGGCGAACGCGGCCGCCGCAACCCTCCTCGCAGCCCCGGAGCGCGTCCACAGCACGGCCAGTGACGGGGCCGGCATCACGGGCGTGGCGGCGGACGGCGGGGCGCTCGTCGGTGCGTCCGCCACCAGCGCGGTCGCCCGCGCGTTCCACGTCGACGAAGCCGAGATAGACGACGGTGACGTCCTCGCGCTCGACGACTCCCCCAAGGGAACCGACGGTGGCGTCGAACGCTCTCGCCGCGACGTCGACGACGCTGCGACGGACGAACGCGACGCGACGCACGACGACGAGGCGACCGTATCCGTCGAGTCCACGAGCGTCGACGAACGACGGTTCGAGGCGCGCGTTCGCACCGTCGATGACGCTCGCGGTCGACAACGCGGCCGGCTGTTCCTCCTCTACGAGGTCACCGAACGCGTCGCGCTCGAACGACGCACGCGCAACCAGTACGACCAGCTCTCCGTCCTCAACCGCCTGCTCCGGCACGACATCCGGAACGACGTCGCCGTCGCCATCGGGTGGGGCGAACGCCTCGAAGCCGACCTGGAACGGGACGTGACGGACGCCGACGGCCAAGCCGACGCCGGCGGGGACGGCTCGACGCCCGCCGCGCACAGTCAGGACGGACTGACGCCCGCCGAGCGCGTCGACCACGCGGACGCGGTCCTGACCGCGAACCGCCACATCGAGGAGTTGACGCTCGTCGCGCGGGACATCGCGGAGAGCGTCGCGAACGACGCCGACCTCGAGCTCGCGAGCGTCGACGTCGGGACCGTCCTCCGAGACGCGTTCGAGACCGCCGTCGCGTCGTACGAGACCGCCACGTTCGACCCGCCGGCGTCGTACCCGTCGGTCGTCGTCGAGGCGAACGAGACGCTCGGGTCGGTGTTCACGAACCTCCTGAACAACGCCGTCCAGCACAACGACGGCGACGAACCGACCGTCGACGTCACCGCGAGCGTGGACGAGACCACGGTCACCGTCCGCGTCGCGGACGACGGCCCCGGCATCCCCGACGACCGCAAACGGTCGGTGTTCGGTCGCGGCGACAAGGGCCCCGAGAGCACGGGCTCCGGACTCGGCCTCTACCTCGTCGACCGACTCGTCGACGAGTTCGACGGGAGCGTCCGCGTGGAGGACGCCGCCCTCGGCGGCGCCGCGTTCGTCGTCGAACTTCCGCTCGCGGACGGAGCCGACGACTGACGGCGACCACGCTCCCGGAGAGAACGCCAATCCGTTCGCTCAGTCCGATGCGACCCGACGCGCCTGCTCGCGGGCTTCCTCGACGCTCTTGCCGTCGCGCAGCACGGCGTCGACGAACAGCTCCCCGGCCTTGTACGACGACCGCACCATCGGGCCGGAGGCGCAGTAGAGGAAGTCCATCTCGTCCTCGGCGACCGCACGCCACGTGTCGAACTCGTCGGGCGTCACGTACCGCTCGACGTCCAGGTGCGTCCTGCTGGGCTGGAGGTACTGGCCGAGCGTGACGACGTCCAGGTCGATCTCGCGGAGGTCGCTCAGGGTCTGATAGATCTCGTGGTGGTACTCGCCGACGCCGAGCATCAGGCTCGTCTTCGTGTACACGTCGCTCTCCTGGCTCACCTGTTCGAGCACGGAGAGGGACTGCTCGTAGCCCGCGCGACGGTCGCGCACGGGGTGTTGGAGGCGTTCCACCGTTTCGACGTTGTGCGCGAACACGTCCGGGCCGGCGTCGATGATCTTCCGGACGAGTTCGGGGTCCCCCTGGAAGTCCGGCGTGAGGACCTCGACGAGGATACCGGGGTGGCGGCGCTTGATCTCGCGGACGGTCTCCGCGAAGTGCTCGGCGCCCTGGTCTGGGAGGTCGTCGCGGTCGACCGACGTGAGGACGACGTAGTCCAGCCCGATCTCGGCGATGGCGTCCGCGACGTTCGCGGGCTCGTCGGGGTCGAGCGGCTCCATCCCGCCGGTCTCGACGTCGCAGAAGTTGCAGGTGCGCGAGCACCGGTGGCCCATCAGCATGAACGTCGCCGTGCCGCCGTCGCCGGACCCGTTCCGGCCGCTCCAGCACTCCCCGAGGTTCGGGCAGTTCGCCTCCTCGCAGACCGTGTTCAGGTCGTGCTCTCGGAGGGTTTCCTTGATGTCCGTGAACTCACGGCCCGACGGCGGCCGCATCTTCAGCCAGTCGGGCTTCCGCGAGCGACTCATGACGGAAACTGCGGGATGGGATGGGTTAAAGCGTGGGGTTCCTCGCGTCCGCGTTCGCCGCGAGCCAGTCCGCGGGCGCGTTCGCGAACGCGGTGACGGCGTCGCGGACGTCGTCGCCGTGCCCGAAGACGAGGTGGCCGCCGGTGTCGTACGCGCGGAGCGCGGCGTTCGGGGCGCGCTCGGCGAACGCTTCGGCGTCCGCGAAGTCGGCGAGCGGGTCGTCTCGGGCGTGGACGACGAGCGTCGGGACGGTGAGGTTCGCGGGGTCGTACCGGTCGGGGTACTCGGCGACGTGGGGGTTCGTGAACTCGGTGTCGAGAGCGATGCCCTCGCGGCGCGGGGCGACGGGGAACAGCGTGTCGAGGAGGGCGTCGACGCGGTCGCGGTCCGCGTCGGTGGCGAGCGCCCAGTCGTCGCCCGAGACGCCGAACGTGCGGCGCAGGAGTCCGGGTGCGCGCGAGCGCACCAGCCAGAAGACGGGGTCGCGGAGGAGCGGCGCGGGTGGACCCGTGGGGCCGTCGCGGTCGCGGTCCCGGTCGTCGTCGGGCGCGAAGGCGGACGCGGGCGGCGTCCCGGCGGCGAGGAGGACGAGGCCGCGCGTTCGCTCGGGGTGGTCGAGCGCGAACCGGATGGCGGCGGGTGCGCCCGCCGAGGTGCCGACGACGACGGCGTCGTCGACGTCGAGGTCGTCGAGGAGTTCGGCGAACGCGCGCGCCTGCGTCGCCGGCGACGGGTACGTCGGGATCTCGGAGCCGAGGTACCCGAAGCGCGACGGCGCGACGATGCGGGCGTCGTCGACGAGACTGCGCCCGATCTGCATCGCCTGGTCGCAGCCGCCGACGATGCCGTGCGAGACGAGGACCGGTACTCCGCTGCCGCGGTCGCGGTACTCGACGTCGCCGACGGGCGTGTCCGCGACGCGGTGCTCGGTCGGGGCGACGCGAGCGTACGCGGCGTCGCGCTCGCTCCGGTAGGTGGCGTAGCCGCGACTGAGCAGGGCGAGCGTGGTCGCGCCAGCGGCGACACCGACCGCCATCAAGCCGGCCGTCCGGGTCTGTTCGCTCGGCAGCACGTCGATGGTGTCGTCGTCGCCGCCGTCGTCGTCGCCGACGTCGGCGGGCGTCTCGTCGGAACGGAAGCGGCCGGCGACGCGGTCGAGGATGGACCGCGGGAGCGCGAGACGCTCGGAGCTGGCGTCGTCGGAGCCGGCGCCGTCGGGGGTGAAGCGGTCGGGTGTGGGGCGGTCGGCGGACATCGTCGTTCGCGTATGTGTTGGACGCGAGAGCGTGTAGGTCGTTCGCGTGATTCCCGCCGCACGGGAACAGCGACGGCCAGTTCGTTCACAGTTCGAACTTGCCATGTCAAGTCGAATAGGGTCGTGATAAATCCAATCGCGATTTCCGATAGAGTTTAGTGGGTGGTGTGCACCATATTGCCAAAGGCAATGCTAGACGTCTCCACGGAGGAGATCACCGACGGGTCCATCCTCCGCTCCCTCCTCCTCCTCGCCACCCCATTGGTCCTCCAGAACGTCGTTCAATTCGCCCAACTGATCGTCGACGCGCTCTTCCTCGGTCGCGTCGGCGAGACAGCCGTCGCCGCCGTCGGGTTCGTCTACCCGCTCACGAGCGTGATGCTCGCGGTCATCATCATGCCGTTCGTCGGGACGCAGGTCGTCGTCAGTCAACGCGTCGGCGGCGAGGACAGGTCCGGCGCCCGTCGCGTCGCCGTCAACGGCGTCGCGCTCGCGCTCGTCGTCGCCCTCCCCGTGCTCGCCGGCGTCCTCCTCGTCGGCCCGTCGCTCGTCGACGCCGCCGTCGCGTTCCTGAACCCGACCGACGGCATCGCCGACCCCGCGAGCATCTACCTCGTCACGTACGCGCTCGCCGTCCCGTTCATCGCGGTGTCGGACACGCTCGAAGGCGCGTTCGTCGGGTGGGGTGACTCGCGCGCGGCGCTGTACGTGAACGTCGTCGCGGTCGCCGTGAACCTCGCACTCGACCCCATCCTCATCTTCGGATGGGACGCCATCGGGCTGCCCGCGTACGGCGTGCAGGGCGCGGCGCTCGCGACCGCTATCGGGTACGCCGCCGGGATGGCGCTCGTCCTCGGGTTCTCGCTCGGCCTCCGGGACACGTTCACGCTCTCCCGGAGCGACCTCGCGTTCGACGCCGACGCGTGGCGCGAGCTCGTCGACGTCGGGTACCCGAACTCGCTCCAGCGCGTGTCGAAGGACGGCGTGAAGGTCGCGATGGTCGCGCTCGTCTTCTACGCCGGCGGTGGCGCGGCGATGGCGGCGTACACCATCGGCGTCCGCGTCTCAGCCATCGCGTGGATTCCAGCGAGCGGCCTCCAGCAGGCCGCCCAGAGCGTCGTCGGCCAGAACCTCGGTGCGGGGAATCCCTCGCGCGCGAAGGAAACGACGTGGGTCGGCGTCGCCATCGCCGCGGTCGGCCTCGGCGGCATCGGTATCGTCCAGTGGTTCGTCCCGGAGGCGCTCGCGAAACTGTTCATCCCCGGCGTCTCCGGGGACGCACTCCGGTACACGGTCGCGTACCTCCAGATCCTCGCGGTCGGCTACTGGGCGATCGGCGCGAGCTACCTCCTCCAGGGCGGGTTCAACGCCGCGCGACGCACGAGGACGAGTCTCGTCGCGAGCCTCGCCCAGAACTGGGGCGTCCGCCTCCCCATCGCGGTCGTCGGCATCGTGCTCCTCGGCGGCGGCGCCATCGCGGCGTTCTGGGCGGTGACGCTCTCGAACGTCGCCGTCGCACTCGGCCTCGCCGCCTACTACCGGTACCAGACGAGTCACGGCATGCTCGACCGCGCCGCCGAGACCGCGGAAGCGAGTGGCGCCTGACGGCTCGCACCGAGGACGGCATCGAATCAGTCCCACACCAATCAACAGCGACAGGCCAAATCGGTGAACCGCCCCGGGGTCAAGCCCCGAGGCACTCGCCTTGTTCATCTGTAGATACAGAGGATGTATCCCTCACTGTGAGGCTTGAATCCGGAACTCTGCAGCGAGATACGGCTCAGTAAACGTCCAGAAACTGGCGTCAGACACCCGTCTCATACTGTTCTGCCCGTGTATCTGGTCTATCCTGTAGCCTATGCTGCCCCAGATCGGGAGATGGACAACAAGATTCGGTCCAGCCGGCGGAAAAAAGTAGTTCAAGTACAAGTTACGAGTTGAGAACGTCATGGTAGCCAGGCTGGACCGAGTGGTGCGGCTGTACGGTCGATACGGACCGACACGGTTACCGCTCGGGGACCGACAGGACGTCGGGGCCGGCTACAGTATGGCCGCCGGTGTCCTCGCCGGTGGCATCGTGTTTGCTCCGGTGAGTACGCTGCTTTCGGGGACGGTGGGTTCAGCAAGGGTGATTCTGTCTGCGACCCCGGTGTACATCGCCACGGGATTCGTGGTCGGGGCGCTCACGTGGCGCTCCCTGCCGTCGAGTGTCCCATACTACAGTGCCGTCGCAGCGTTGGTCACGGTCGCCGGGAACTACCTTGCCGGAACTGCCGTGTGGTTGCTACTGGCTCCGGTGTACGGCTACGAGTTTGTGAACCCATACGGGGGAGTTGACCCGCCGACCTCGCTCACCGAGTTCCTCGGAGCGTTCTTTGAGGTGTACCCCGATACCATCTTGGTAGTGGTCGTGTGGACGATCTGGA
Organism: Halorubellus litoreus; assembly: GCF_037081675.1. Taxonomy (GTDB): domain Archaea; phylum Halobacteriota; class Halobacteria; order Halobacteriales; family Natrialbaceae; genus Halorubellus; species Halorubellus litoreus. The sequence goes on from NZ_JAZAQL010000001.1 coordinate 1,314,689, forward strand.
TAGCCGTCCCACTCAGCCTCGTTTTCAGCTACGTCTACGAGCGCAGTCGTAGCGGAGAATAGCCGATACGTTCGCACACCTACTGAACGGCTGGTTCAGCAGTTCGTCAACGGAGCGAACACCGGTAGAATCGGTCTATGACGACCTTTCTCACACCAGTGTGGGGCGGGTGACGGAGTAACGTTTCTGTGGTGGGGCTACTGGAGCGTCGAGTGGTTGGACGGCCGATACGACTATACTCGTCGCTGTCCGGTTGTTAATGAATGCGAGATAGGGTGTGTCCGATCGAGGAGTGTGCGGCGACAGTGCGTTTCGACGCGGTGGTGGTGGAGGTGACGCCGCGGTATCGCCTGCACGACCTCGGGGAGGTCGACGAGTTCGCGACGTGCCCGGAGTGCGATGCGGAGGTCGCGGGGTACTATCCCGAGGAGGAGGACGACGACGGCGACGTGGAGCTCATCCTCGACATCGACGACGAGGACGACAGCGGGGACGACGATGCTGACGCGACCGCGGACGAGCGCGGAGCGGCCGGTGGCGGGTTCGATGCGGCGACCGACGCCTTCGACGACCCGGACGACGTGCTCGACGAGGCCGCGGGTGACGGGGACAGCGACGAGGCGTCCGACGGGGACGATGGGGACGCGGGCGACGACGACCTCGTGTTCGGATAGCCCGGGGAGCGAGCGTCGTCGTCGCGTCGGTGGCGGCGGCGCGCTCGCCCGGGAGTGGTCGGTGCGCGACTCTGGACGGAAACGCCTTTGCCGCGTGCTCTCTCCGTACCTATCAGGATGGAGGTTGCCGAGGTCGTCCCGGAGTTCGCCGACGCGTTCGCGTTCGAGGAGTTCAATCCGATGCAGCGCGAGGCCCTGCCCGCGTTGCTCGAACGCGACGAGAACGTGGTCGCGAGCGCGCCGACCGCGAGCGGGAAGACCGCGCTCGCGGAGCTCGCGATCTGTAACGCGCTCGCCGACGACGGCACCGCGCTGTTCGTCGCGCCGATGCGCGCGCTCACGAACGAGAAGGAATCGGAGTGGGAGCGCTTCGAGGACCTCGGGTACTCGGTGTACGTCGTCACGGGCGAACGCGACCTGAACCCGCGTCGGGCCAGGCACGCGGACGTGCTCGTGATGACGCCCGAGAAGCTGGATTCGGCGACCCGGAAGCACGACTCGGCGAGATACGACTTCGTGACGGACGTGGACGTCGTCGTCATCGACGAGGTCCACCTGCTGGACTCGGACAAGCGCGGGCCGGTGCTGGAGGTGACGATATCGCGGCTCCGCCGGCTCTGCGATCCGCGCGTCGTCGCGCTGTCGGCGACGATGCCGAACGTCGAGGACGTCGCCGCGTGGCTCGACGCGCCGCCGGAGTGCACGTTCGAGTTCAGCGAGAAGTATCGACCCGTGGAGTTGAACGCGGGCGTGAAGACGTACACGCACGGCGACAACTCGTTCGCGGACAAGTACCGGCGGCTCTACCGGGCGCTCGACCTCGCGGAACCGCACGTGCGCGAGGACGGACAGGCGCTCGTGTTCGTGTCCTCGCGCCAGGACACCGTGCAGGCCGCGAAGAAGGCGCGGGACGAGGTCGCCGAGCGCGACATCCCGATGGGCGCACGGGGCGACTACGACTTCCACACGGACGCGAAGGAACTGCAGAACGAGACCCTCAAGAACAGCGTCCTCGACGGGGTGGCGTTCCACCACGCGGGCCTGTCGAAGGGCGACAAGGACCGCGTCGAGCAGTGGTTCAAAGAAGGGAAGATCCAACTCTTGTTCTCGACGTCGACGCTCGCGTGGGGCGTGAACCTCCCCGCGCGGTGCGTCGTCATCCGCGACACGAAGCTCCACGACCCCCTCGAGGGCGAGGTGGACATGAGTCCGCTGGACGTCCTCCAGATGCTCGGGCGCGCCGGGCGCCCGGGCTACGACGACGTCGGGTACGGCTGGGTCGTCTGCGACCGCGCTGACGCCGACAAGTACCGGCGCCTGCTCAGGGAGGGCAAGGACATCGAGAGCCGGCTCGCGGACAACCTGGACGCGCACCTGAACGCCGAGATCGCGATGGGCACTATCAGGGACCTCGAGGACGTGATGTCGTGGCTGGAGACGACGTTCTACTACGTGCGGGCGTCGTCGGCGCCCGACCGCTACGACTTCGAGGGGCTCCGCGAGTACGTCCGCGAGAAGCTCGAGGGGCTCGTCGACGGTGGGTTCGTGGACGCGAGCGAGGACCTGTCGCTGTCGGCGACCTCGCTGGGGATGCTCGCGTCGAAGTTCTACCTGCGACTCGACACGGCGGCGCGGTTCCGCGAGCTGGCGACGCGCGACGGGAGAATCGACGAGGACGCGGTCCTGGGTGCGGTGGCGACGGCGACCGAGTTCGATTCCGTGAGTGCGCGCCAGAGCGAGAAGGAGGCCGTGGATGCGGTGCTCGTCGGGCGGGACACGGGCGACATGGACCCCGGGCAGCGGAAGGTGCTCGCTATCGTCCAGTCGACGATGACGGGGTCGACGCCCGCCGAACTGCGGTCGGACGCGTGGGTCATCAAGCAGAACGCGCTCCGCTTGCTGGGGGCGTGCCGGGCGTTCCTGGAGCGGTTCGCGGACGGGCACGCGGCGAACGTCGCGGAGCGCGTCGCGGCGAGAGTGGAGAACGGCGTCTCCGGTGACGCGGTCGGCCTCACTGCGGTGGACGGCGTCGGGTCGGGGCGTGCGAGCAAGCTCGCGAAGGAGGGGTACGCGACGCCGGGCGACCTGACCATCGGGGGCGTCGAGGACCTCGTGAACGCGGGGCTCTCTGAGGGCGTCGCGGAGCGCGTCCACGAGTCCGCGAGCGAGCTTCCCGCACCCCGCGTCGAGTGGGGGGCGTTCCCCGAGCGCATCGCGCGCGGCGAGAACGACCATCGGGAGGTCCGCGTGGTGAACGGCGGCGGCGGCGCGAACGCGCACCTCCGCGTCACCGTGAACGGCGTGGAGATGACCGAGACGGAGACGTACCTCGGCGACGACGCGACGCTCCCGGTCGCCGTGTTCGGTGCGAACGACGACGAGCTCACCTACGAGGTGTCGGTCGCGTTCCCGGACCACCCGCTCGTCCCGGTCGCGGAGACGCGGACGGTGGAGGTCGAGTAGTCGTGGGGGCGGCCGACCCGGGCGACGAGTCCGCGACGGACCGCATCACGGCCGCTGACGAGGATGCGCCGGCGACGGACGCCGAGGAGCGCGTGGACGTCGTGTGGTTTCCCGCGGACGACGACTACGTCGTGGTCGCCGCGGGCGACGGCGACCGCGCGGTCGCCTTCCACCGGTACGGCCGTCTCATCGTCGCGGGCATCGGCGCGCTGTTCGCGGCGCTCGGCGTCGTGATCCTCCACGGGTTCGTCACCGCGAACACGAGCCTCGCGTGGCCCACGTCGGGCGTCGTCTTCGGTGTCGGGGCGCTCGCCGCGACCGCGTACGTCTACTGGCGGTACGACCCCGAACCGGCGCCCGGGGTCGTCGCGCGCGACGAACCCGTCGACAGCGCACGAGACGAGTTCGACTTCGAGGACTGACCGACTCGCTGGCATACGGCGACCGCCAGGTCGCCGTTTCTGCTGACACCTGCCTCCCGAGCGTACGGCGACCGCCAGGTCGCCGTTTCTGAGATGCACTGAGTCGACTCGCAGGGTGTCTCTGTTACTCCGCGGCCGTGTGCTCGACGAGGTCGTATCGCTTGACGAACACCGGGTAGTCGATGGTCCACGTCTGCTCGTGGAGCGGCACGGTCACGGAGACGGTCTCGGGTGCGCGCTCGACGAGTTCGGTCGTCGAGAGGTCGGGGTCTATGGTTCCCGTCTCTCGGGGGGCGGTCGGTCTCGTCTGGTGGTGCACGTTCAGGTGCCGTTCGCGACCCTGACCCGCGGGATAGAAGACGATGCCTCGTCGCTCGTGGAGCGACGGGTCGAATCGGTTCGCGACGACCTGTATGGCCGTGTCTTCGCCGACCCAGGCCGCCCACACCGCGGCGTCGGTGTACGCCTCCGTCCCCGAGTCGTCGGTGTCCCGGACGGTGTCGTTCGCGGGGACGTACGCGTGGTCGGGTGGCCAGCCGTCGAGCGTCCGACTGGCGGGGTCGCCGATGGCGCGCATGCGGTCGCCGTGTTCGAGCGGCGGGTCGTCGTCGAGGACGCGGGAGACGCAGCCGCTGGTCGCGGCGAGCGCGCCGCCGAGGAGGGCGAGGGCGCGGCGGCGGGTGGGCATGCGCGACCGATGCGACCGCGCTGGCGAAGTGTTTTGGGGTGCACCGAGTGGTGGTGGTCGCCAAGCGAGACGAGAGGCGGGGCGTGCGGGACCGCAACCTACACGCCGCGGGCGCGTCTCGGCCCTGGTATGTCGCCGACCGTCGACGACCTCCGGAACGAGATCCGCGCCGCGACCGGCCGTCACGAACGCCTCGTCTCCACGGGGTTCACGAAGGAGGCGCTCGCCGCCATCTGCGGCGAGTTGGGGTACGACGTCGGTGACGGGCAGTTGCCGGCGAAGGAGGTGATGCGCGCGGAGATTCGAGCGCGCGTCGGGCTCGCGGACGACGCGGACCCCGAGACCGAGGGGAGCGCGTTCCGGAAGGCGGACCTGGAAGCCATCGCGGACGCGGTCCGCGAGGAGTAGCTGCGAGTCGAGTGCTCGCAATCCCCGTGTTGTCGTTCAGCAGACCTTGAGAATCCACGCCGGGGCTCTTTGTCGGAAGCGGCAGATACCAGCATACGTATGTGTTCAGGCACTGATTCGAAGATGGTTGATGCGCTGCATCGGTGTCTCGAGCACCCGCTCCGTCGCGCGGTCCTGTGCACGCTGGCGGCGCAGCCCGACGAGGTGACGACGCTCGAAGCGCTCGTCGACGCGCTCGACGAGACGATGGTGGGCGGCGAGGACCGACTCCGGATCGCGCTCCATCACGTGCATCTGCCGAAGCTCAGCACGCTCGACGCCGTCGAGTTCGACTACCGGAGCGGCGACGTCCGATACCGCCCGGAGTCGACGACGTCGCAGTTCGTCGAGCGGGAGTTATCCTAGTCCTGAGTCGGTCCGAGCGCGACCGCGACCACCCGAGGTTTACATGAGACGTAAACCCGCGATGACGGCGCTGGTGCCCTTGTCGGCGCGCGAGCCGGTAGCGGCGCGATGGAGTCGTGGCGACTGATCGCCGTCAGTACGAGACGCCCTGGTCGGTGACCTCGACGCGGAGTCCGTAGTAGGCGCTGCCGCGTTCGAGGTACGCCATCGTGTCCGACTGGCGCTGGAGGTGTTCGCGGACGCGGACGACGAAGCGGTCGAACGCCGCGCTGGGGTCGCACGTCGAGTAGCCGCCATCGGTCGTCACGACGTCGAGCAGGTCGCGTTCGGCGTCGCTCAGCGCCACGAACCGGACGGGTGCGTACCCGCCGTCGAGGCTCGTCGTGGTGTGGTCGACGGCGATGGTGCTGTCGTAGTGTTCGTCCATCCCGTCGCGTTCCTCGCTGGTGACGCAGTCGGGCGTGTGGTCCCACGCGGTCAGGTTCCCCGGCGCGGTGTGCTCGCTCTCGGTCCCGCCGCCGATGCCGCGCGTGGAGAGGCAGCCGCCGAGTGCGGCGGTGGCGGCGGCGACGCCAGCGGCGGCGGTCTGGAGGAGTCGTCGACGTGGAACGTCGGTCACGGTACGCTCGTCGGGGTCGAGACAGGAAAGGGTGGTTCTAGCTGAAACGCGCGTTTCGCGGCCTTGAGTCGTCTAGTCGTCGGCGGTGGTGGGGGTCTCTTCGCAGGGGTCGGTGGCGAACCGGCGGGCGTCGCGGACGACGGCGTCGCCGAGGTCGCGGAGGCGGGATTCGATGTCGGGATCGGTGACGGCGCGGTCGTCGAGCGCTTCGGGGTCGGGCTGGAACTTGCTGGAGGCGTTCCGGATGCCGACCTGTTCGGGGACGACGTGACCGTGGACGCCGCGGACGGTCGCTCGCATGTGGTCGAGCGTGCTCGCGTAGCTGCCGCCGCCGGCGGTTGCGACGAGGCCGACGACGGTGTCCTCGTACTCGTCCCAGCCGCAGTGGTCGTGGAAGTTCTTGAGGGCGCCCGTGAGGCTGCCGTGGTAGACGGGCGAGCCGAGGAGGACGGCGTCGGCGTCCTCGACGGTCTGGAGGAGGTCCGAGACGCCCTGGTCGTCGACGTCGGGGTCGTACATGGGGACGTCGGCGGTCCGGAGGTCGAGCAGGGTGGTGGTGGCGCCGCACTGCTCGGCTGCGTCGAGCGCGTACGTGAGTGCGGTTCGCGTGTAGGACGTCTCGCGGAGGCTCCCGCAGACGGCGACGACGGAGACGGCTGTCATTGGCTCGCCTTGGGGATGCGCGTGGTTAAGCCCCGCGTCATCCGGAGAACCGTCGGAGTCGCACTGCTGTCGTGTGGTTTGTGGCGCAGTCGTCGGGGTCGCGGCGCGGTCGTGTTGGGGCGACGACGCGTCGAGAAAGTTGTATGGTACCGAAGCGCATGCTTTGGGTATGGAGTCAGCCGGTCCATACGCGGACGCCGAGAACCGGCACGTCGCGACGCGCGTCGTCGACGCAATAGACAACGGGAGCGACCCGACGGCCGCACTCGACCTGCTCGCCGAAGACGTCCGGATCGTCCAGCCGGGGCGGGGCGTCGACGAGCGCGGCCGAGCGGCGGCCGTCGACTGTTGGACGCACTGGCACGCTGGCCTCCCCGACTACCGCGAGGACGTCGAACAGGTGGTCTGCGACGGCGACACCGTCGTCGTCTTCACCACCTGTCGCGGCACGCACGTCGGCGAACTCGACGGCATCCCGTCGACGGGGCACGCCGTCGAGGTCCCGCGCGTCCACCGGTTCCGCGTGACCGACGGGCACGTCGTCGAGTGGTGGACGCTCACCGACCGGCGTGCGGTCGCCGAACAGCTCGGCGTCCAGCCGACGAGCCTCGGCGGCCTCGCCCGCGTCGGCATCTCCGCCATCAAGCGCGCCGTGAAGCGGTGATGGACGAGGTATCGAGATAGTAGCCGGCGTCGCCGTTCGCGTCGTGGAGCTGTGGCTGTGGCGACACGGTTATTGGCGTGCGAAGAACACACACGCGTAGGTTCCGCTCCGGGAACCCACGGCGCGTCGCGACGGCCGCCCTACCGGCCGTCGCGGTCGTTCGCGTTCGATGCGTCACCGTCGCTGGACGCGAACACGGCGACCGCGAGCAGGACGTACCCCGCCTCGTTGCCCTGCGCGAGCAGGGACACGGCGCCGGTCGCCAGCGTCATCCGTACCTTCGTTCGTATCGAGAGACACCTCCGCCGGCGGCTGTTTCCGACGCAGAGCGGCGTGCGTCGCGCCCGCGTGACCGATTCGACGTCGACGGCCGAGCGCGCGGACTCGCGCCGGGTGGCGCTATCGGTGATTACGGACGGTGGTCGGAAAAGGGCGAGCGTAGCGCGGTGAAAGTGAAAGTGGAACCGCGAACCGCACACAGCAAGCCGCTGGCCTCAGCCCAACGGCCGTATCCCGTGGTGGGGTTTTTTCGCGTCGGCCGGCCTTCGGTCGCACATGGACGCCATCTCCTTCGGGACCGACGGCTGGCGTGCGACGCTCGACGAGTTCACCGACCGACGCGTCCGCATCGTCGCACAGGCCGTCGCCAGTCACCTCCGCGAGACCGGCCGCGAGGGCGAGACCGTCGGCGTCGGCTACGACGCCCGCGAGACCAGCGAGGGCTTCGCCGAGGAGCTCGCTCGCGTCCTCTGCGCGAACGGCTTCGACGTCCTCATGCCCGAACGCGACCGCCCGACACCACAGCTCGCGTGGGCCATCAAGGAACGCGAACTCGCTGGCGGCTGCATGATCACCGCGAGCCACAACCCGCCCGAGTACAACGGCGTGAAGTTCGTCACGGACGACGGCTCGCCCGCCCTCCAGGACGTCACCGACTCAATCGTCTCCCACCTCGCCGAGCCCGACGCCCTCCCCGAGGACGAGTGGGGCGACGTCGAACGCGTCGACATGGTCGGCCCGCACTTCGAGCAATGCAAGCGCCGCGTCGCCGACGTCGCCGACGCCGACCCCGACAGCGAGTTCCTCGACGGCCTCCACGTCGTCTACGACGCCATCCACGGCTCCGGGCGCGACGTCACCGACCGCCTGCTCGAAGAGGCCGGCGCGACCGTCGACCGCCTGCGCTGCGAGCGCGACCCGACGTTCGGCGGCGCCCACCCCGAACCCAGCGAGGACAACCTCCAGGGGCTCGTCGACGCCGTCGAAGCGCGCGACGCCGACATCGGGATCGCGAACGACGGCGACGCCGACCGCATCGCCGTCGCCACCCCCGACGGCTTCCTCGACGAGAACCTCTTCTTCGCCGCCGTCTACGACTACCTCCTCGAATCGAGTAGCGGGAGCGCGGTCAGGACGGTGTCGACGACGTTCCTCGTCGACCGCGTCGCCGACGCGTACGGCGAGACCGTCCACGAGACCCCGGTCGGGTTCAAGTACGTCGCCGACGCGATGCGCGACCACGACCCGCTGATGGCCGGCGAGGAGTCCGGCGGATTCGCGGTTCGCGGCCACCTCCGCCAGAAGGACGGCGTCTTCATGGCCTTGCTCGCCGCCGCCGCAGCCAGCGAACGCTCGCTCGAAGACCGCGTCGACGCCCTGCTCGCCGAACACGGCGAGATACACCAGGGGAAGGTGAGCGTCGACTGCCCGGACGACCGCAAAGAAGGCGTCCTCGGCGACCTCGAGGACCACATCCCCGAATCGGTCGCGGGCGAACCGGTCGCGGACGTCGTCACCGTCGACGGCTTCAAGCTCCTCCTCGAGGACGGCTCCTGGACGCTCATGCGACCGAGCGGCACCGAACCGAAACTCCGCGTGTACGCCGAAGCCGGCAGCGAGGCGCGCGTCGAGGAACTGCTCGACGCCGGGCGCGACCTCGTCGAACCGCTCGTGTAAACCCCGACCCGAACCCCACGGTTGGCGGAACTGTTTTATTCCCGACCGCTCTCCATTCCGACATGACCGCCGGAGATGGCCTCGGCGAGATGCAGCGACTGCTGTCGGGCGACCTCGACACGCAGACCGCGCACGGCGCGCCGAACAGCCTCCCGCTCGTCTTCCTCGGCCTCGTCGTCGCGGGCGCCCTCGGCTGCATCGTCGGCTACGTCGGCCCCGGCCTCCCGGCCGGCCACAACGTCAACGTCGCCGTCCCCTACGCCGCCCTCGCCGCCCTCCTGTACGTGTTCGCGGTCGCCGCCGGCCCCGTCCACGTCCTCGAACGACTGCTCGCCGGCGCCGTGACGTTCACGTGGTTCTACGCGATGGCGCTCGACGACCACGTCGTCAGACAGACCGTTTCCGCCGACCCTACGCTCTCGGTCCTCGTCCCCGGCACGGTCGTCACCGTCGCCGTCGCGCACCTCACCTGGCGCGCCGGCGTCCTCGACGGCCTCCGCTGGCCACGCGACATCTACCCCCGCACGCGGAACCTCGCACTCATCTACGCCCCCACCATCTACTTCGCGACCTCGACCCTCGTCCTCGGCCTCTGACCACCCGCCGAACGACGGTTCCTCTCCCGGCAATTCAAGTCCGATACCGCGGCCAGGCTCCACGTGCCCACTCGTCGGGCGTGCGAGGAGTCGAGACGGGAGCGGTGGACGCCCTCGCACGCCGCCGTCGTCCACCCTGCTCGCCACTACCGATTCAGCGACCGCTCGGCCCACAGCCGACCGTCGCTTCCTGTCCCTTCGTCGACGACGTCGAAACCGAGCGCGTCGTAGAACGCACGAACACCTGGGTCGAACGCGACCGTGAGCCGCCGCTCGCGGTCGAGCGCCGCCGAGACGAGCGCGCGCCCGACGCCTCGTCCACGCCGCCGCCGCCTGACCGCGACCGCGTCGACGTGCATCCCGACGTCGCCACCCACCGCCTCGGGGAGCGCGACGTCGTCCAACGGCACGAGCACGAGCGCACCCACCACGCGCTCGTCGTCGACCGCGACGAACGCGTCACCGCGAGCGACCGCATCGCTCACCGCGTCGGTCTCCAGCATCGCGCCGTCGAGCACGCGCCGAACGTCCAGTTCCGCCTCGACGGTCGCCTCGCGAACCACCACGTTCGGGTCGCCAGACGCCGACACCGTCACCCCTCCCGATGCTCGTCGATAGCGCCGAGGAGGTCGTCGACGCTCGGCCGGTCGAACGTCGACCGACCCGCGTACGACCACACCACCTCCGGGCCAGCGTCGGCGTCGCGACAATCGACGAGGACCGCCTCCGGCATCCGGCCGAGGAAGTCGCTCCACTCGCCGAGGAACCCGAACCGGACCGGCTGGTCGTACGCCTCACCGACCGCGACGTCGGGGTCCGCGAGCAACGGGAACGGGAGGTCGTAGCTGTCCTGCCACTCCTGGACGTTCTCGCGTGGCTCCGGGACGACCGACACCACCTCGGCGTCTCGCTGCTCGAACTCGTCGTAGCGGCTCGCCACCTGCTGGACTTGCTCGCGGCAGTTCGTACAGTAGTGGTCGCGCTGGAGCAGAACGAGGACGAAGTCGTGGTCCGCCGCGAGCGCCGACAGCGAGCACGGGTCCGGCCCGGGACCGACGTTCGCGAGTTCGAACTCGGGTGCACTCGTCATCGCGCTATCCTCCCTTCACGAGCCGCAGGACGGTCACGTGGTCGACGCTCACGGGTTGGTCCTCGGGGACTGGACGCCCGTCGACGAGGACGGTGACCTCGTGCGGACTCAACTCGACCGCGGACAGGAGGTCCGCGTACGTCGCGTCCGCGCCAGCGTCCACCTCGAGAACGTCCTCGCCTTTCACGTCCACCGTCACCTGCATACCCCACGGTATCGGGCGAGCGCGCTTCAGCGTGTCGGGAGTGACGCGTCGAGAACGAGGTCCGTGGGACGAAAAGTGGAACGAGTCCGGTACCCGAGTCCGGACTCGGTACGGTTCGGGTCAGGCGGTGGGCGCGTCGGTCGTCGCACCGCGGCGAGCGTTCCGGCGGTCGCGGCGGTAGCCGTCGAGCACGAGCGCGATGGCGCCGAGGCCGACGAGGAACACCAGGAACGTCAGGACGCCCCCGAGGATCGGGACGAGGCCGACGACTGCGGCGACGAGGAGGCCGACCGCGAGCGCCGCCCAGTCGTTCTCGACGTCCAGCCGCCCGAGCGTCCACGACGCGGCCGCGAACCAGCCGTAGACGACCGCGGTCCACGCCAGGAGCGCGAACAGCATCGCGCCCAGGATCGTCAGCGGGATGCCGACGATGGTGATCGCGAACGCGACGAGCACGACGGGGACGGCGACGAGCGTCACGAACCCGAACGCGCCGGCGCGAACGGGCGTGTCGGCGACGGTTCGAGCGATCTTCCGCGTGGTACCGGGGAACGCGACGAGGAGGACCGCGCCGAGCACGAGGTTCGCGAAGAACCCGTAGATCGCGCCGACGCCATCGGGGACGGGCGAGAACTGGAACTCGGCCCCGCCGATGGAGTCGTCGCGGACGACGTCGCCCGCGATAGCGGCGCCACTGCGTTGCGTGAGGTCGCCGTCGTACCGGAGCTCTCCGCCGAGAACGGCGGTGTCGGCCACGAGGATGGTGTCCGCGCCGACCGTGACGTCACCGTCGACCTGCCCGGCGAGCGTCGCGTCGGCGGCGCCGACGTTCACGCTCCCGGTAACGACCCCGCTGTCGCCGAGGGCGAACGTCGCGACGCCGGTGTTGACGTCACCACGGACCTCGCCGTCGATGCGGAGGGTCGCAGCGGCGACGTTCACGTCGCCGTTGACGACACCGGTCTCGCTGATGCGGACCTCGGCGGCGACGCCGTCGATGTTCCCGTTCACCGTCCCGTGAACGATGACGGACGCGGCGGCGACCTCGAGGCCGTCGATTGATTCACCGGCCTCGACGGTCACCGTCGAGCCGACGCGTGTCTCTGCAGCGGCCAGTCCCGGACCGGCCGCGAGCACGAGCGTGAGGACCATGACGAGCGCGAGGGCTCGTCGAGCGAATAGAGTGCTCATACCTAGAGAGACGCCGGACGTGACGATAGCAGACGTCGCTGGTTCTCGCTCGCAGAGAACTGCGCGCATGGATAGACAACCACTCGGTCGCGAACCGCGACCAAGCCACCGCCGTCGTTCCGGCGTCTCGGGGGCTTTATCAGCGCCAGGGCCGTGCCTCGTCGTATGAGCGAGTCCGCGGACGAAGGGGACCGACCCGCCGGGAAGACCGAGGTCTGGATCGAGAAGTACCGGCCGGAGTCCCTCGCCGACGTCGTCGGGCACGAGGACATCATCTCGCGTATCGAGAGCTACGTCCGGAAGAACGACCTGCCCCACCTCATGTTTGCAGGGCCAGCAGGCGTCGGGAAATGTGCCACGGGAGAGACGCCGGTTCTGACGAACGAGGGCGTCCAGCGTATCGAGGACGTCGTCGGTGACGTCGACGGGTTCGCGTCCCCACGAGCGGACCTCGAGGTTGCGACGTTCACCGAAGGCGGCGAGTTCGCGTTCGTCGAACCGAGCGAAGTGTTCAGTAAATCGACCGACGCGCTGGCGGCCGTCGAGACGAGAGACGGCGGACAGTTGCGCGTGACTCCGGAGCATCGCCTGCTCGTGGTCGACGAGGACGGACTGACGTGGCGGGAGGCCGAGAAGTTGGAGGCTGGCGACAGGGTGGCTCGACCGCTCGAGACCCCCACGCCGGATGCTGACGACGAGTTGGAGTGGCTCGCAGCGATCAACGGGAAGCGGTACGTCGCGACGGTGGCGGAGTCCTTCGCCGCCGAACACGAGATTCCGGCCGAAGAGCAGTTCGTCGGCGCGAAAAAGCGCATCGTCCGAGGACTCCGAGAAGACGACGTCGATGGCGTCGACGCCAGCGGCTCCGTGACCGTAGAGACCATCGAGGCGTACGCCAACCGACTGTCGGACGTCGACGTCGACTCGTACTCGACGGTCGCCTCGGTCGAGTTCCTTCGGTCCCTCGACGTCGACGCCGCTACACTCGAGTCGAACGTCGAGTCCCTCCAATACGTTCCGAGGAACGGACAGGAAACGCAGCCGATCACCCCACCCTGGACCGCTTCCGCGGAGCTTGCAGAGTTCGTGGCGTGGGTCGTGAGCGAGGCGCGCGTCGATAGCGGACGAATCCGGTTCTACAACACGGACGAGTCAATCATCGAGCGGTTCGAGTCACTCGCCGAGGACCTGTTCGGCGTCGAGACCGAACGGATGGAGCGGAAGGGCGTTCCGTTCGTTCGAATCCGGTCGCGGACGCTAACCGGCTTCCTCGAGGCGTGTTTCGACGTGGTGTCGTCTGACGGCATCGGGTCGACGCTCGTCACGGCGCCGTCGGACGCCAGGGAGGCCTTCCTCCGTGCGATGTTCGACGCGGAAGCGCACGTTTCGAAGAACGGTATCGTGGAGTTCACGCAGAAGGACGGGGACGTGGTCTCGCTCGTCTCGTATCTCCTCGGGTCGCTGGGGATTCCGAGTCGACGGAAGACCGAGCAGAAGGCGGCGACGAACGGCAGCGGTATCGAACGGACGTACCACACGTTGTACGTCTCCGGCGCGAGCGCCCTGTCGCGATTCGAGGAGCGCATTGGCTTCTCCATCGACGAGAAGACCGAACGGCTGGCGATGGCGACGGCTCGTGACTCGAACCCGAACCACGACACGATACCGACCCAGCGTGCCGTCGACGACCTCTGTGACGTGCTCGCGCTGAACAAGACCGAACACGTGCCGACGACCACGAACCCGGACTCGCCGGGGCGGGAGCGATATCTCGAATCCGTCGAGTCGGTTCTGTCCGCGGCCGTTTCGAAGGTCGAGACGGCCCAGCGCGTCAAGGAAGGGGTTCCAGCGGACCTGGACGCTGTCGTCGCGACACCCGCAGCGTGGGTCGGGGAACGCGAGCGGTTGGAGCCCCTCGAGACGCGGAAGGACGTCGCGGCCGAGACCGGGGTTCGGTCGGACAGGCTCCTGGAGTACGCGGACGGACGGCGGTCGCCGACCGCCGAGCGAGCGCAGCAGTTACTCGTCGAACTCGACGGCTCGGCGCGTGGAGACGTCGCGGCCGTCCAGCAGACGCTGTCGTCGTTCATCGACGACCTCGGTGTGTCGTACAATCGCGTCGCTGAGAGCACTGGCCTCCGTGGAACCGACGTGAAGAACCTCCTGGAGAACGACGACCACGACCTCGAGTCGCTCCCGCGGTTCGCCACCGTCGCGGACCGGATTCGCGCGGTCGCCGACGAGATGCTCTCCGGTGACGTGCTCGAATCGCTCTCGATGCTCGACTCGCTCGCGAGCGAGTCGCTGTACTTCGACGAGGTCGTCTCGGTCACCGTCGAGGACGCCGACGAGCGCGTGTACGACGTGACCGTTCCGCAATCGCACAACTACGTCGCTGGAGCCGTTCCGACGGTGATGCACAACACGGCCACGTCGGTGAGCATCGCGAAAGAAGTCTATGGCGACGATTGGCGAGAGAACTTCTTAGAGCTGAACGCGTCGGACCAGCGCGGTATCGACGTGGTTCGCGACCGTATCAAGAACTTTGCACGTTCGTCGTTCGGGGGGTACGAGTACCGCATCATCTTCCTGGACGAGGCGGACGCGCTCACGTCGGACGCGCAGTCGGCGTTGCGGCGGACGATGGAGCAGTTCTCGAACAACACGCGGTTCATCCTGTCGTGTAACTACTCGAGTCAGATCATCGACCCGATCCAGTCGCGGTGTGCGGTGTTCCGGTTCTCGCCGCTTGGGGACGAGGCGGTGGCGACGCAGGTTCGGAAGATCGCCGACGAGGAGGGGTTGGAGGTGACCGACGACGGCGTGGACGCGCTCGTGTACGCCGCTGACGGTGACATGCGGCGGGCCATCAACGCGCTGCAGGCGGCGTCGGTGACGGACGAGGTCGTGGACGAGGCGACGGTGTACGCGATCACGTCGACGGCGCGCCCGGAGGAGGTCGAGGAGATGGTGCGGCTCGCCATCGACGGGGACTTCGTGGCGTCGCGGTCGCGGCTGGACGAACTCCTGACCGAGCGCGGGCTCGCGGGTGGCGACATCATCGACCAGTTGCATCGGTCGGCGTGGGAGTTCGACCTGGACGACACGGCGACGGTGCGGCTCATGGACCGGCTCGGGGAGGCGGACTTCCGCATCACGGAGGGCGCGAACGAGCGCATCCAGTTGGAGGCGTTGCTCGCGTCGCTCGCCCGATAGGACTCCGCACCTGCTGGAGCGGCCGTTTGGGTTCGCGAGCTCGGGGTCGCCCGCTGGCGTTCGCTCGGTGGTAGCACCCGGGATTCGTTCGTTCACGGGGATGTCGCGATGATTTTACGCCGGACCATGATTTCCGGCCGAGAGCTTTATCAATCGTTCTAGCAACGGTTGTGCTGAACAGTATCTACCATGACGGATGACACGTCGGTCCTCGTCGTCGAGGACAACGTCGAACTCGCCGGGCTGTACGCGTCCTGGACGCCCGCGGAGTGGTCGGTGGAGACCGTGACGAACGGCGAGGACGCGGTCCCTGCGGTCGACGAGTCGACCGACGTCGTGGTGCTCGACCGACGCCTCCCGGGGTGTTCGGGCGACGAGGTACTCGAACGAGTTCGCGATGCCGGGTACGACTGTCAGGTCGTCATCGTGACGGCGGTCGACCCGGACTTCGACATCGTCGAGATGGGGTTCGACGACTACCTCGTCAAGCCCGTCGAACGGGAGACGTTCGAGCGCACGCTCGAACGGTTGCTCGCGCGTTCGGCGTACGACGAGGAGTTGCGGGCGTACTACGCGGCGGTGTCGAAGCTCGCGGTCCTCGAGACGCACAAGACGAGCGAGGACCTCGCGGCGTCGACGGAGTACGACGACCTCCAGGAGCGCGTGCGACGCCGAGGCGGTCGTGCGGACGACCTCCTCGACGACCTGCTCGCGGATTCCGTTGCGAACTCGCAGGTGTTCCGCGGCCTCCTCGAGTCGGCGACGCAGTGACCCGTTCAATCCTGATGGCCTCGGCGCAGTGACCCGTTCAATCCTGATGGCCTCGGCGCAGTGACCCGTTCAATCCTGATGGCCTCGACGCAGTGACCCGTT
>NZ_JAZAQL010000001.1:1330917-1458858 GCF_037081675.1 Halorubellus litoreus
CGTTCAATCCTGATGGCCTCGACGCAGTGACGCGTTCGGTACTGGTGTCCTCGACCGGTTGAGACCGTCGGCGTCGGGGGTTCCCGGAACTGTTTTACGCGCCGCGAGGCGACGGTTAGCCAAGAATGAGTGAGCTTGAGGACGAATATCGCCTCGATTATTTCGAGGAGAACGGGTTCGTGCGGAAGTCCTGCACGGACTGTGGGGCGAACTTCTGGACGCGAGATCACGACCGCGAGACGTGCGGCGAGCCGCCGTGCGAGGATTACGCGTTCATCGACGACCCGGGGTTCGACGAGCCGTACAGTCTGGAGGAGATGCGGGAGGCGTTCCTGTCGTTCTTCGAGGCGAACGACCACGAGCGCATCGAGCCGTATCCGGTCGCGGCGAACCGCTGGCGGGACGACGTCCTGCTGACGCAGGCGTCGATCTACGACTTCCAGCCGCTCGTCACGAGCGGTGAGACGCCGCCGCCCGCGAACCCGCTCACGATATCCCAGCCCTGCATCCGGATGCAGGACATCGACAACGTCGGGAAGACGGGGCGGCACACGATGGCGTTCGAGATGATGGCGCATCACGCGTTCAACGCTCGCGAGGACATCGAGGACCCCGAGCAGTACGCGTACGAGGGCGAAGTGTACTGGAAGGACGAGTGCGTCGAGTACTGCGACGAGTTCTTCGAGTCGATGGGTGCGAACCTCGACGAGATCGTGTACATCGAGGACCCGTGGGTCGGTGGCGGGAACGCCGGGCCGGCCATCGAGGTCATCTACAAGGGCGCCGAGTTGGCGACGCTCGTCTTCATGTGCATGGAGCTCGACCCCGACGGCGAGTACGAGCTGAAGGACGGGAACACGTACTCGTTCATGGATACGTACATCGTCGACACCGGGTACGGCCTGGAGCGGTGGACGTGGATGAGTCAGGGGACGCCGACGGTGTACGAGGCGGTGTACCCGGACATGATCGCGTTCCTGAAGGAGAACGCGGGCATCGAGCTCTCCGACGAGGAGGCGGAGCTCGTGCATCGCGCGGCGAAGCTCGCCGGCCACATGGACATCGACGAGGCCGAGGACATGGAGAGTGCGCGGGACAACATCGCGCGGAAGCTCGACGTCCCCGTGAGCGAGCTCGAGGCCCTCATGGAGCCGCTGGAGGACATCTACGCCATCGCCGACCACTGTCGGACGCTGGCGTACATGTTCGGTGACGGCATCGTGCCGAGTAACGTCTCGACGGGGTATCTGGCGCGGATGGTGCTCCGGCGGACGAAGCGGCTCGTGGACGGCGTCGGCGTGGACGCGCCGCTGGACGAACTCGTGGACATGCAGGCAAAGCGCCTCGAGTACGAGAACCGCGACACCATCCGTGACATCGTTCGGACGGAGGTCGAGAAGTACCGGGAGACCCTCGAGCGCGGCGGTCGGAAGGTCGAGCAGCTCGCCGAGGAGTACGCGCGGAAGAGCGAGCCGATTCCGACGAGCGAGCTCATCGAGCTCTACGACTCGCACGGTATCCAGCCGGATATGGTCGAGGAGATCGCGGCGGAGTCGGGTGCGGACGTGAACGTCCCGGACGACTTCTACTCGCTGGTCGCGCAGCGTCACGACAGCGAGGAGGCGTTCGAGGAGGAGGGGAGCGAGGGCGACGACCGCATCGACGACCTCCCGAAGACGGAGCGGTTGTACTACGACGACCAGCAGCGCACGGAGTTCGAGGCCGTCGTCTTGGACGTGTTCGAGCGCGACGACGCGTTCGACGTGGTGCTCGACCAGACGATGTTCTACCCCGAAGGCGGTGGGCAGCCCGCGGACACGGGGACGCTGTCGGACGACGACGACACGTACACGGTCGAGGTCGAGGACGTCCAGATACGCGACGGCGTCATCCTGCATCGCACGGACGAGCGCCCCGAGAAGGGCGACATCGTCCGTGGCCAGCTCGATACGCGTCGACGCCGGCAGTTGATGCGGAATCACACGGCGACGCACGTCGTCATCCACGCGGCCCGGCAGGTGCTCGGCGAGCACATCCGGCAGGCGGGCGCGCAGAAGGGCGTGGACTCCTCCCGTATCGACGTCCATCACTACGAGCGCATCGACCGGGAGGACGTCAAGCGCATCGAGCACGTCGCGAACGAGATCGTGATGGAGAACACGCCCGTCACGCAGGAGTGGCCGGACCGCCACGACGCGGAGGCCGAGCACGGGTTCGACCTCTACCAGGGCGGTATCCCGCCGGGCGAGAACATCCGCCTCATCCACGTCGCGGACGACGTGCAGGCGTGCGGTGGGACGCACGTCGCGCGGACGGGCGACATCGGGACGATCAAGGTCCGGAACGCGGAGCGCGTGCAGGACGGCGTGGAGCGGTTGACGTTCGCGGCCGGTGAGGCCGCGATCTCGTACACGCAGGAGGCCGAGGACGCGCTCTACGAGGCGGCGGACGTCCTGGACGTGAACCCCGAGGAGGTGCCCGAGACAGCGGAGCGGTTCTTCGAGGAGTGGAAGGCGCGAGGGAAGGAGATAGAGGACCTCAAGGAGGAGCTCGCGGCGGTCCGCGCGAGCGGTGCGGGTGACGCCGAGGAGGTCGACGTCGGCGGGACGCCCGCGGTCGTGCAGCGCCTCGACGCTGACACGGACGAACTCCGGGCGACGGCGAACGCACTCGTCGAGGAGGGCAAGATAGCGGTGTTCGGCTCCGGCGCCGGCGGGAGCGCGCAGTTCGTCGTCGCGGTCCCCGAGGACGCGGGCGTGAACGCCGGCGAGGTCGTCGGCGAGCTCGCGAGCAAGGTCGGCGGCGGCGGTGGCGGCCCGCCGGACTTCGCGCAGGGCGGCGGCCCGAACGTCGACGCGCTCGACGACGCATTAGAGGACGCCGCGGACGTGCTGCGCGCCGTGAAGAACGCCTGACGTCGGTTCACCCGAACGCCTGACGTCGGTTCACGCCGTCGTGTTTTCGTGACGGTTCCACTCGCTTGGTTTCGAGGACGTCGCTCGGGGCGTCGACGCGACGTGGGACGTCCCAAAGCTAGTACGTGAAAAATCTCAGCGGAGCTGAGTTTGCGCAGCGTCGTTGCGTTTGCGACTCTAGTTAGCGGCCTGCTGTTGTTCGGTGAGGTAGGCACCGATCTGGTTGAACTCGTCGACGAACGTGTCGTAGTCGTACTGCTGGGCGTGAAGCATCGAACTCCAGCGCTGGGTGATGCTCGTCAGGAGGCCGGCCTCCGCGATTTCTTCCTCGGTAGCCCCGTTGAGCTCGGCGGCGCCCGAGTGGAACGTGGAGCAGTATTGGCAGTGGTGGGACGACGCGACTGCGAATTGCATGAGCTCGCGGTACTTCGGCGGGATCTCGGTCTCGCCGAGCGTGTACTGCTTGAAGACGGGCCACTCGTGGACGAGCGCGTCCTCCGGGACGGCTGCCATGAAGCCCGGGACGACCCCGAGGGTGTCTTCGATGTCTGTTAACGTATCCTGATAGCTCGTGTTGGTGGTGGGGGTTGCTGCCATAGTGTTGTCTCGTCGGTGAGCCTCTGAGAATGTCTTGCTGGGTCCCGATATCGACGATGAACCAGGGGCGAACTCGGAGATTCGGTGTACGGTACGAGACCCACGGGAATAAACATCCACTATTATTTGGTACAGTTATGCGTTCGTCTCGTTCAGTGACGGGGAGCGGCTCGTACGGTTCCTCGAGGGACTCGAGATCGCTTTCTCCAAGGTCGATCTCGACGGCTTCGACTGCGTCCTCGAGGACCCAGTCCTGCCAGTCGCTCGACCCGAAGCTCATGCACCCAGACAGATCTTGCCCACCGTGAGCCCCGTGTTACCAAGTGTCGTGTACTCCACGTCCGCGGGAGCGATTAAAAAGTTTCCAGAACGCGAACGTCGACGCGAGCGCGGTCGCTGTCGAGCGTTGGAAGGTCGCACCCCCCGAACCGGGGGGCGCGATGAGGAATGATAGTGGCGTATCCCAGTCGGTCACTCGGTGCGTGCCGAGTGTCGGTCAGGAGGCAACGACTGATCCGATTACGCGCAGGGCTCTCGCCCTATGGGAATACTCGGCATCATCCGTCTAAAACCTATTGGCTAAATGAACGGCCGTCGGTCGCGGTGGTCCGAGGTGGGGTCAGGCGTCGAGGCCGAGCGTGGCGGTGGCGGCGTCGGCGACGGCGTCGAGGTGGGGTTCGGGGGCGTAGACGCCGGCGCGCCACTGGACGTCCTGGGCGGCTTGGAGGCCCTGGACGAGCGGGGATTCCTCGTGGAGGCGACGGACGTCGCCGTCGACGACGACGCGCGTGGAGGATTCGGGCATCGAGGGGCGGCCGGGGACGTCGAGGTGGACGAGCGCGGGGTGGAGGTCGGCGGCGGCGGCGACGTCGCGTTCGAGGTCCCGTAGTTCGGCATGGGTGGCGTCGACGACGTGGTCGGGCGTCTCGTCGAGTTCGAGCCAGCACGCGCGCTTGTAGAGGTCGCGCGTCCCGAGGCGGGCGGCGGCGTCGGCGGTCGCCGGACAGTCGCGGAGCGCGGCGAGGAGTTCGTCGTCGGTCATGCGCGCGAAGTCCTCGGCGTGCAGGCTCGTCTCGTCGAGCAGGCGCTCGCAGGCGCGTTCGAGCATCGTGCCGGCGATGCGGGAGACGTGATGGCGGTAGACGGTCGCGTTCATGAGCGCGCGAGCGACGAGCAGCGATTCGGCCGATTGGACGTTCCCCTCGGCGAGGACGAGGTCGCCGTCGACGTACCGCAGCGCGCGCAGGAGTCGGCCCTGGTCGATGGTGCCGTAGGGGACGCCGGAGTGGTGGGCGTCCCGGACGAGGTAGTCCATGCGGTCGACGTCGAGTTCGCCGGAGACGAGTTGTCCGAGCCGTCCCTGGCCGTCGATGCGGTCGGCGACCGCGTCGGTGTCGAGCCCGTGGCTTTCGAGGACGCGCCCGACCTCGCCGGTCGCGATGATGTCGTGGACGTCGTCGTGGTGCCGGCCGAGTCGGCGCTCGATGACGCCCTCGGTCTGGTGGCCGTAGGGACCGTGGCCGACGTCGTGGAGGAGCGCGGCGGCTTCGACCGCTTCCGCACGAGAACCGTCGATATCGAGGTGCCGGCACGCGCGCCGGGCGAGGTGGTAGACGCCGAGGGAGTGCTCGAAGCGCGTGTGGTTCGCGCTCGGGTAGACGAGGCGGACGGTCGAGAGCTGCTTGACGTGCCGCAACCGCTGGAACGCCTCCGTGTCCAGCAGGTCCGCGGCGACGCCCTCGACCTCGATGTAGTCGTGGACGCTGTCCTTGATCGCTCGCATTGGCCTATCGATAGCCGGGTGCGTGCAAAAAGGACGCGAATCGGTCGGCGACCGGTTCTCCTGGTTTCAAGCCTGCGGGCGTTCGAGTCCGTGGTATGCCGACTGTCGAGCGCGACGGAACTGAACTCTACTACGAGACCGCTGGGAGCGGTGAGACGGTCGCGTTCGTCCCCGATATCGGGACGGGCGCGTGGCTGTGGGGCTGGCAGCACGCGGCGCTCGCCGGTCCCTACGAGACCGTGGTGTGGAATCCACGCGGGACGGGCGAGTCGTCGCGGCCGCGCGGGGACCTGTCGATGCGGACGTTCGCGAACGATCTGGACGCGGTCCTCGCCGATATCGGCGCGAGCGCGACGCACGTCGTCGGGTGCGGGCTCGGCGCGATGGTCGCGCTGGAGTACGCGCGCCGGAAGGGGCGAGCGCGAAAGCTCGTGCTCGTCTCGGGTGCTGGGCGCGGCGACGCGTACGACCCCGAGCCGCTGTTCGCGGACCCCGGCGACGAGCGAGCCTGCCGGGAGACCCTCGAGTACGCGTTCAGCGACGACTTCCGTTCCGAGCAGCCCGACGCCCTCGACGACGTCGCGGCGTGGCGCGCCAGCGAGGACGCCGACCGCGAGTCCTGGGACCGCCAGCGCGCCGCGCTCGACGACTGGGACGCCGACCCGCTCTACGAACTGGACAATCCGGCGCTCGTCGTCGACGGCGGCGCGGACGACCTCCTCGACGCGAGCGCGGGCGAACGCCTCGCCGACGACCTCCCACGGGGCGAACGCCAGTCGTTCCCCGACGCCAGCCACTTCGTGCACGCCGAACGCTCCCGCGCCGTCAACGACGCGGTTCTCGGGTTCCTCGATACCGCGGACTGACCCAGCATCCGGCGGCCCCCAGGCCGCCGGTTCCGCTGCTCTCCACTGACCCAGCATCCGGCGGCCCCCAGGCCGCCGGTTCCGCTGCTTTCGACTGACCCAGCATCCGGCGGCCCCCAGGCCGCCGGTTCCGCTGCTTTCGATTGACCCAGCATCCGGCGGCCCCCAGGCCGCCGGTTCCGCTGCTCTCGACTGACCCAGCATCCGGCGGCCCCCAGGCCGCCGGTTCCACGCGCCGTTGTAGACGGCGGCAACGTCTCGATGCGACGCAAGCGTTTTTCCCACGCAACTGTTCGGTTCTGGTGATGCGACGACCCCGTATCGCGTTCGTGGATGCTTCGCACGGCGACCCTGGAACGCGCCGGAACTTCCGGCGCGAGCTCGACGCGGACCTCGTCGAGTTCGACGCGACCGAGTGCGAGCTCCCGTGCGGGTTCGAGTACGACGCGGTCGTGGTGACGGGGTCGCGGTCGTCGGTGTACGAGGACGAGGCGTGGATCGATGGGACGCGCGAGTGGGTTCGCGAGGCGGTCGAAGAGCACGGCCTGCCGGCGCTCGGCGTCTGCTGGGGGCACCAGTTGCTCGCGGACGCGCTCGGTGGCACGGTCGAGGACATGGGCGAGTACGAGATCGGGTACCGCGAGATAGAGCGCGCGTTCGACGACGCCGACGCGGACGTTGACCCACTGCTCGCCGGCGTCCCCGAGTCGTTCACGGCGTTCACGACGCACTCGGATTCGGTCGTGGAACTGCCGCCGGGCGCGACGGAGATCGCGCGGAACGACTACGGGAATCACGGGTTCCGGGTCGGTGACGCGTTCGGCGTCCAGTTCCACCCCGAGTACGACCGCGAGATGGCGCGGTCGGTCACCGCGGGGAAGGACGAGTTGAGCGACGAACGCAAGCAAGCGGTGTACGACGGCATCACCGCGGAGGACTACGCGGCGGCGTGCGAGACGAAGGCGTTGTTCGAGAACTTCACGGCGTACGTTCGCGCTCGCGCCGCCGACGGCGTCGCCGCGGACTGAGCGGTCGCGCGTCCCCTGGCGCGCGGCGGCCGAGAACTGCAAAACTCTTGGTCGCGTATCTCTTCGCTCGTCGTGTGAACGTGGGTTCGATGGTCGTGGCGCTCGGGGAGCGACGAACGCGTCTGGCGGTGTACGTCGCGGTCGTGGTGGTGCTTTCGCTCGCACTGGGGTTCCAGGCGGTGACCGCCGGCGGGACGACGACGACGACGAGCGACGACGGCCGCTGGACGCCGACGTCGACACCGGGCGACGCGACAGGGACGACGAACGGCTCGACCGACAGCAGCGCGACCGACTCGGCGGTTGATCGGACGGGCGTGCTCGTGACCGTGCAGAGCTACGGCGGGTTCGGCCAGAACAACGGTCGCGCGGTCGTCGTGAACGACGGTGGCGTCGTGTGGTCGTTCGCGCCCGAGGACTCGCGCGTGTTCGACGCCGAGATGCTCGAGAACGGGCACGTGCTCGTGTCGTACGCGACGGCGCTCCCGGCGAGCGAGTGCCCGGAGCGCACGCTCGAGTACAAGGACGACCGCTGCGTGCGGAACAACGTCGTGGAACTCGACTACGAGACGAAGGACGAGGTGTGGGCGTACCGCTGGTACGACGCGTTCATCACGCACCACGAGGTCCACGACGCCGACCGCCTGCCGAACGGCGAGACGGCGATCGTCGACATGGGGAACGACCGCGCGTTCGTCGTGAACGAGAGCAAGGACGTCGTGTGGAACTGGTCGGCGCGCGAGCACATCGGACCGGGGAGCGACTTCTGGGAGAAATACGGCGGGCCCGAGCGACCGCGGCCGGAGAGCGACTGGACGCACATGAACGACATCGACCAGCTCGCGGACGGCGACTTCTCGCTGTCGATACGGAACTTCGACGTCGTCCTGGAGGTGAACCGGTCGACGAAGGAGATAGAGCGCGTCGTCGGCGAGGTCCGCGGCGGGAAGGACGTCGAAGGGCGCGAGCCCATCCTGGACGACCAGCACAACCCGATGTGGGTGTCGAGCGAGCACGTGCTCGTCGCGGACTCGGAAGCGGACCGCATCGTGGAAGTGAACGCGTCGACGCAGGCGGTCGTGTGGTCGTACGGCGACGGCCTGCTGTGGCCGCGGGACGCGGACCGCCTCCCGAACGGGAACACGCTCGTGACGAACTCGCTCCGGTACGAGGTCGAGGAGGTGACGCCCGACGGCGAGGTCGTTTGGCGGTATCGGGTCGCGTGGAACGGGAAGCGCGGCATTCCCTACGAGGCCGACCGCGTGCAACTCCCCGAGGAGCCCGACGGGATGCCGACGCTCGGCGACCGCGCGAGCGACGCGGCGACGACGTCCGGGGCGTCGACGTCAACGGGGACGGCGGCCCCCGAGGCCACCGGGGCACCGTCCGAGACTGCGGCGCCGCAGGCGACCGGGAGTGACGGCGGGTCGGGTGCCGGGAGCGATGCGGGCGGGAGCGCCGCGGGTGACGACGGGAGTGGCGGCGGCGTCGTGGAGCGACTCGCCGGGTACGCGTACCTCTACCTCCCGTTCTGGGTCGGTGGGGTCGAGCTTGCGCTCGTCGGCGTCGGCGTCCTCGTGGGCGTCGTCGCGGTGCTCGACGGCGTCGCGTTCGCTATCGGACGGTTTCGCGACGTGAACGCGTAAGGAGGCGAGTGGAGCGCGACGGTGGCTGGCTTGCGCGCGGTCAGCGCGATTCGAGGTCGCGTTCGAGCGCGCGGAGGCGCTCGATGCGGTTCTCCGTACTGGGGTGCGTGCGGAAGAGGCTCCCGACGAACCCCTTCTTGATGGGGATGATGAAGAACGCGTTCATCTCCGATTGTTCGCGGGCGTCCTCGGTCGGGATCTTGTCCATGCGACCGCTGATCTTCATGAGTGCGGACGCGAGCGCGCTCGGGTTCCCGGTGATGGCGGCGCCGCCGCGGTCGGCGGCGTACTCGCGGTACCGCGAGAGCAGGCGGATGAGGAGGAAGCTCACGATCCAGACGACCAGCGAGACGAGGATGGCGACGACGACGCCACCGCCGCCGTTGCGGTTCCCGCCACGGTGTCCGCCGCCGAAGAACGCGCCCCAGCGGACGATGAGAAACGCGAGACTGGAGAGGAAGGAGGCGACGGTGATGACGAGGACGTCGCGGTTCTTGATGTGCGCGAGTTCGTGCGCGATGACGCCGTCGAGCTCGTCCTGATCGAGCATCTGCATGAGGCCCTTCGTGACGCAGACGGTCGCGTTCTTTCGGTTCCGGCCGGTCGCGAACGCGTTCGGGACCTGCGTGTTCGCGACCGCGACGGTCGGCATCGGGAGGTCGGCTTGCTGACTGAGGCGTTGCACGGCCGCGTGGAGTTCCGGGTACTCCTCGCGGGACACCTCCTTGGCGCCCATCCCGTAGAGCGCGATGCGGTCGCTGAAGTAGTACTGTGCGACCATGAACGCGCCCAGGCCGATGGCGATGACCCACCAGCGAGTGCCGAGCGCGACGGTGAGGCCGGCGGCGAACGCGAGGTAGACTGCGAACAGGAGGAACATGGTGATACCCATGCGCGTCCGGAGTCCCCAGTCCGTCTTCCACTGCATGCGTTCACGTAGGCGTCCGACGGGGATAAATCCGGGTATGGCTCGCTTGCGCACGCACCGAGGCCGCGGAGTCGCGCGAAGCAACAAGGTTTACGTCCTACTCGCGCGTTGACGTAACGAATGTCCACCCGCGAGGCTGGACTCCTCGAGTCGAGCATCACGCTCGTCACCGCGGTCGTCGTCGGCGTCGTCAGCGGTATCACGGTGGTCGCGGCACCGCCCGCGCTCACCGAACTCGTCGTGCTGGCGAGCGACCTCGCGGGGACGTTCTACGCGGGCGTCCTCCTCGGGACGATGCTCGGCCTCTTCCTCGCGGGCTTCACCGCGTTCCTCACGTACCGCGTCTACCGCCTCCAGCAGGTGACGACCGGCGAGGTGTCGAACGACATCGGGCCGGGTTTCGCGCCCACGGCCGCCCCCGAGGTGACGTACTCGGGCGCCAGCGACCCGCCGTGGTTCGACATGTACCTCGTCGGCGTCGTCACCGCGCTCGTCGCCGCGGTCCTCACGCCCGTCGTGTACGCGCCGCTCGCCGCCGGCGTCGTCGGGGCGCTCGGGAGCGCGCGGTTGTTCGGCGGGCTCTGAGGCGCACGGCGCCGCGGCGGCGGGTCCCATCGGCGGTTCGCGGCGTCTTCGACGAGAACGGCGAGTCCCGGTGCGAGGACGACAATTTAAACCGGGGGAGGCGCCAACCGGAGTGTGATGAAGGTCGCCGACGTGCCGAACCTCCCCGATGCCTTCCGCGAGCAACTGCACGACGACGGCATCGAGGAGCTGTACCCGCCCCAGGCCGAGGCCGTCGAGGCGGGTGTCACGCGCGGCGAGAACGTGGTGGCGAGCGTGCCGACGGCGAGCGGGAAGACGCTCGTCGCCCAGATGGCGATGCTGTCGCGGGTCGCCGAGGGCGGGACGGCGCTTTACATCGTCCCGCTGCGGGCGCTCGCGAGCGAGAAGGCCGAGGAGTTCCGCGCGTTCGAGGCGTTCGGCGTCGATGTCGGGGTGTCGACGGGGAACTACGAGGGGACGAGCGAGTGGCTCGCGGAGAAGGACGTCGTGGTGGCGACGAGCGAGAAGGTGGACTCGCTCGTCCGGAACAACGCGTCGTGGCTCGGGAACGTCTCGTGCGTGGTCGCGGACGAGGTGCACCTCGTCGACGACCGCGAGCGCGGGCCGACGCTGGAGGTCACGCTGGCGAAGCTCCGACAGTTGACGAGCGACCTCCAGGTGGTCGCGCTGTCGGCAACCGTCGGGAACGCGGAGGTGGTCGCGGAGTGGCTGGACGCCGAACTCGTCGACTCGGACTGGCGCCCCATCGAACTCAAGAAGGGCGTGCACTACGGGTCGGCGCTGCACTTCGAGGACGACGACCAGGTCGAGGTCCGCCCGCGGAGCGGCGAGAAGCCCGAGGCAGCCCTGGTTCGGGACGCCCTGGAGGACGGTGGGTCGTCGCTCGTGTTCGTGAACTCGCGGCGGAACGCCGAAGCCGCCGCACGGAGACTCGGCGACACCGTCAAGCCGTTCCTCACCGACGACGAGCAGGCGCGCTGCGAAGAGCTGGCGGCGGAGATACGCGACGTGAGCGACACGGAGACGAGCGACGACCTCGCGGACGCCGTCGCGAACGGTGCCGCGTTCCACCACGCCGGCCTGGCGAGCGAACACCGCAGTCTCGTCGAGGACGCGTTCCGCGACCGCACCCTGAAGGCCGTGAGCGCCACGCCGACGCTCGCCGCGGGCGTGAACACGCCCGCCCGCAGGGTCGTCGTCCGCGACTGGCAGCGCTACACGGGCAGCGGAATGGAGCCCCTCCCGGTGCTCGAGGTCCACCAGATGATGGGGCGCGCCGGCCGCCCCGGCCTCGACCCGTACGGCGAAGCCGTCCTCCTGGCGAAGAGCCACGAGGACCTCGACGTGCTCTTCGAGGACTACGTCGAAGCGGACCCCGAGGAGCTGCGGTCGAAGCTCGTCGCGGAACCGGCGCTGCGGATGCACGTGCTGTCGACGGTCGCGAGCGGGTTCGCGCGCTCGCGGACCGCACTCGTCGAGTTCCTCCGCGAGACCCTGTACGCCGTCCAGGAGGAGGACCCGGCGCGACTGGAGTCCCTCCTGGACGACGTCATCCGGTACCTGGAGCAGAACGACTTCGTGACCCGGGACGGTGACGAGCTCGCGGCGACCGGGCTCGGGCACACGGTGTCGCGGCTCTACCTCGACCCGATGAGTGCCGCGGCGATCGTGGACGGCCTGAAGGCCGCCGACGGGAAGCCCTCGGCGCTCGGCCTCTACCAGCTCGTCTCTCGCACCCCGGACATGTACCAGCTCTACCTGAAGTCGGGGGACCGCGAGCAGTACACCGAGGAGTTCTACGAGCGCGAGCAGGAGTTCCTCGGTGCGGCGCCCAGCGAGTTCGAGGACGCGCGCTTCGAGGACTGGCTGTCGGCGTTGAAGACCGCGCGCCTCATGGAGGACTGGGCGAGCGAGCTCGACGAGGACACCATCACGACGCGGTACGGCGTCGGCCCGGGGGACGTCCGCGGGAAGACCGAGACCGCTGAGTGGCTGCTGGGTGCGGCGGAGTCGCTCGCGACGGAACTGGACCTCGGCGGGGACGTCGTCGTCGGCGTTCGCGAGGCCAGAAAGCGCGTGCAGGACGGCGTGCGCGAGGAGCTGCTGGACCTCGTGGGCGTCCGCGAGGTCGGGCGGAAGCGCGCCCGCCGGCTGTTCGACGCGGGCATCGAGACGCGCGCGGACCTGCGGGAGGCACCGAAGGCGACCGTGCTCGCCGCACTCGGTGGGAAGGAGAAGACCGCGGAGACGATCCTCGAGAACGCAGGCCGGCAGGACGCCTCGATGAGCGACGTCAGCGTCGACGACGCGCCAGACGAGGTCGCCGCCGCCGCGGCCAGCAGCGCCGGGAGTGCTGGCGGTGCGAGCGACGACGGCGGCGACGCCGAGGACGGCGACGACGACCAGCAGGCGAGCCTGGGTGACTTCTGATGCTGGTACTCGAAGGGACTGCGACCGTGGAGGATTTGGACGCGTTCGTCGCGGCGCTCGGCGATGCCGGCGACGCGCACGACTGCGTGGTGCAGGCGTTCGACGCGCGGTACGTCGCCGACCGCGAGCACCTCGCGACCGCACTCCGGTACGCCGCCCGCGCGCACCGCCGCGGGGACGCCATCGCGCGCGACCCGGCGGTCGAGACGCTCCTGTACGCCGCCGGCCGCCGCCAGATCGACCGCGCGCTCGAGATGGGCGTCGGCGAGGGCGAGGGCGACGTCGCGGTCGTCGTCGCGAGCGACTTCCCCGACGACCCGCTCGCCGAGAGCGACGCCGAGCGCGAGTGCGCGGACGCGGTCGCCGAACTGCTCGACGACGCGACCCTTCTCGTCGACCGCGACGGCGGCGCGGACGGGGCGGCGACCACGGCCGAGGGAGCGACCGCGGACAGCGCGCTCGCCGCGACCGACCCCGAGCGCGTCCGCGAGTTCTTCGACGTCGGCGACGCCGAACTGGCGGCGACCGACGCCACGCTCGCGGACCTGGTGCGCGAACGCGTCGTCCTGCTGTCCATCGACCACTGACCGCGGGACCGAGCGGTTCTCGGGCGTTCGAACCGGCGTAACGCTCAATCCGTCGCGCTCGAACGAACCCGTATGGGCGCGCACCTCGAGGACCCGCTGGACATCGGGTCGGTGACGGTCCCGAATCGCTTGTATCGCGCGCCGCTCCTGGAGTGCGCGGGCAACGGCCCGGACGCGGTCGACGCCCTCGTCGCGGACCTGGAACCGGCCGCGGCGAGCGGCGTCGGCCTCGTCTTCCAGGGTGCGACCATCGTCCGCGAGGAGGGTGGGTGTGCCGCACCGGGGATGACTCGCGTGCACGACGACGACTTCGTCTCGCGGCTCTCGCGGCTCACGGACGCCATCCACGACCACGGTGGGCGGATATTCGTGCAGTTGGAGCACGGCGGGCTCCGGTCGATGGAGACCTGGCACGCCAGATATCGACGCGAACACCCCGACCAGACCCAGCTCGCGGTCTCCCGGCCGCCGTGGCAGTTGCGCGCACTCGATACGGTGGGGTTCCTCGACTACGACCCCGACGTGATGACGACCGCGGACGTCGACGAACTCGCCGCGGACTTCGGGCGGGCCGCAGCCCGCTGCGTGGACGCCGGCTACGACGGCATCCACCTCGCCGGCGCGAACATGGGCCTGCTCCACCAGTTCGCGACGCCGTTCTACAACCGCCGGAGCGACCGCTACGGCGACCGCGGCGCGTTCTTCGAGCGCGTGCTCGACGAGATACGCGACCGCGCCGGCGACGTTCCGGTCGTCACGAAGGTGCCCGCGGAGACGCCCGCCCCGCGGGTCGTCCGCCGCCACCTCGACCTCGAGGACGGCGTCGACCTCGCGGTGCGACTCGCGGACTACGGCTACGACGCCGTGGTGCCCGTGCAGACGAACGTCTTCTGGGACATGAGCATCGTCCGCGGCGCGTACCCGAAGCGCGCGTGGACCGACGAGTCGCTCCAGGACGCGTACGCCGAGGCCTTCGGGAGTCGCTGGCGCGCACTGGGCGTCCGCGCACTCAACCGCCTGCAGGCTCGCCGCATGGACTTCGACGCCCCCTGGAACGCCGAGTTCTGTCGGCGCGTCCGCGAACGCGTCGACGTCCCCGTCCTCTGCGAGGGCGGCGTCCGCGAACGCCGCGAGATGTACCGTCTTCTCGGTGCCGCCGACGACGACCCCGACGCTGCTGGCGGCGACAGCGCGCCCGCCGCGGACGCCGTCGGCCTCGCACGCCCGTTCTACGCCGAACCGCGCCTCGGCGCCCGCCTCCTCGACGACCACGGCCGCGAGCACGTCACCCCAGGAACGCGCGTCGTCTGCGAGTCCTGCAACAACTGCACCGTCCCGCAGGCCACCGGCGCACCCGGCGTCTGCCGGACCCCGAGCGTCCTCCGCGAACGCGGCCGCCTCGAGAAACGTGGTGCGTACGACCCTGACGACGAAAGCCCGAAACCACCCGAAACCGGCAACATAGACGACAGCGGGCCGACAGACCGATAACCCTCCACGCCAAAACTCCAAGGTACTTGCCACCGTCTAACAGGGGGGTGACCTGACACACCAATGCCGCAATGCAACGTCTGCATGGCCGACGTCGACGAGAAGGAAGACACCCACATCGAGGTCGTCAAACCGATGGAGTACAAGGGCGAGACCCAGCAGATACGGCACTACTACTGCTCCGTCGCCTGCCTCATGGAACACGCCCAGGACTGACCGCGCCGACCACGCGCAGACCCCTTCGTTTCCACTGGAGAATCACACGAAGGCGTAACGGTCGATGACGAAATCGAAGAAGTAGTTCCACCAGGATTCGAACCTGGGTCGTTGCCCCCAGAAGGCAACAGGATTGGCCGCTACCCCATGGAACTTTTCTGACACGTCTTCCGGGTGTCGGCTCGCCGGAATCCAGCAGATAGTACCGGCCTTGGATATTTGAGTGTTGCGAATCGAACGAGGTACGCCATCCGGTACCGGGTCACCGGCGCGTCCTCCGCGAGAGTTCCAACCACGCCAGACCCCGATGCTATCGATCGGTGTCCGCATGAACGACGCCCGCATCTCGGTCGTTCAGGCTCGCTCGATGTCGACGCCATCGAGAGTGAACGGGTCGTCGAGCGTACCGGATGCCCGCGGGCAATGCAGTACGCTTCATGGGGTGACGACGAAACCTCCGCGAGTCCCCGGTTCGTGGTCGCTTGAACTCCCGAGACTGTGTTGACATCATTAGTAATTCGTATCGGTAGTTACTGATGATATAACGATTTTTGAGGCAGGGATTTGAACGGGCGGATGCTGTGGTATCCGACAACGCACTGCGCGTGGCTGGAACGCTGACAGTACTGCTTCTCGTGGTCACCGCGTCGCCGGCAGCGGCGGCAGCGGCGGGCGGGGCCGCGACGAGTGACGCACCCGGTGACGGGGACGCGGTCGCCGCGGCGGGCTCGGCGACCGTCGCGCCCGACGGGAACGAGACGAACGCGACGACGCTGACGGTGCTCGCGTACAACGACGTCCAGACGGCGGCGTCGGACCCCGGCCGGATGGGTCGGCTCGTCGGCGTCGTGAACGAGCGACGGGCGGCGCACGACAACCCGACCGTCGTGGTCGGTGGCGGCGACGAGGTGAGTCCGAGTTCGCTGTCGCCGATCAGCCAGTGGCGCGTCCCGGTGGACGTGCTGAACGTCATGGAGCCGGACGCGGAGGTCGTCGGGAACCACGACCTCGACTACGGGTTCGACGCGGTCGGGAACTACAGCGAGGAGTCGGCGTTCCCGTGGCTCGCGGCGAACGTCGTCCACGAGGACGGGAGCTCGATTCCCGGGACGAGCAACTACACGATCGTGGAGCGCGACGGCGTGCGCGTCGGCGTCGTGGGGCTCGTCGACGACGCCATCAAGTCGAAGACGGCGGTCGACTTCGACGAGCGCGGGTATCGCGTCGCGGACTTCGCGCGCGTCGGCGACCGCATCGCGACGACCCTGAAGACCGAGAAGGACGTCGACGTGGTCGTCGCCGCGGCGCACATCGGCGTGCCGGAGTCCGAGGAGCTGGCGCGCGAGAGCGACGCCATCGACGTCATCGTGACCGGCGACGACGAGGTGGCGTACGCGCCGCAGACGACGAGCGGGACGACCATCGTCGAGGCGCAGGCCCGCGGCGCGTTCGTCGGCGAGGTGAACCTGACCGTGAGCGACGACGGCGTGTCGCTCGCGAGCGGTCGACTGGTCGCGGTCGACGAGAACTCGTCGGTGAACGAGACGGCGAAGGCCATCGTCGAGGACGCGCGCGGCGAGCAACTCGAGCGGGTCGCGGGGCGGACGACGGTCCCGCTCGACTCGACGTTCGCGTCGAACTACCACGACGAGACCGCGTGGGGGAACCTCGTCACGGACGCGTTCCGCGCGGAGACCGGCGCCGCGGTGGCGGTCACGAACGCGGGCGGTATCCGCGGGAACTTCGTGATGGAACCCGGGACGGTGACGTACGGCGACGTCTACACGTCGCTGCCGTTCGGGAACTACCTGGTGACGAAGGAGATGACGGGCGAGCAGCTCCGCGAGCTGCTGGCGAGCCAGGTGGTGCCGCGGACGTCGAACTACGGCGCGGAGGCGAAGCTCCAGGTGAGCGGCGTCTCCTACGAGTTCGTCCCCGACGAGAACTCGAGTCAGCCGGTGCAGGACGTACGCGTGAACGGTGAGGCGCTCCGCGAGGACGCGACGTACAACGTGACGATCAACTCGTACATGGCCGGCTGGGGCTTCGAGGACCGGTACGGATGGTCGTTCAGTGACCTGCCGACGACGAGCGTCGACCAGTCGCTGTACGGGTCGGTCGTCGCGGAGTACGTCAACGAGACGACGCCGGTGTCGCCGGCTGACACGAACCGCATCCGTCGCGTCGACCTGCACGTCGGCGAGACGACGGTGCCGGTTCCGCCGGGTCGGTCGGACGAACTGACGGTTCGCGTCGACGTGCCGGCGAGCGTGTCGTCGGTGAACGCGTCGACGGTCGACGTGCAGAACGCGACGACGGGGTCGGTGTCGGCGACGAGCGCGACGATGCGCGACGGCGTGCTCGTCGCGACGTTCGACCGGGCGGCGTTCGAGACCCTGGTCGCGTCGAGCAGCGACCTCGACCTGTACGCGCACTACGACGGGAGCCTGTACGGCGCTGACAACTACTTCCGTGCAGCTATCCTGAACGTCGACCTGGACGTGCCGCCGGGCCATCAGGCCGATGGGCCCGGGAAGGCGTCCGGCGGCGACGAACGCGGGCCGCCGTCGCACGCTGGCCCGCCCGCGCACGCCGGGCCGCCGGCACACGCCGGCCCGTCCGCCGACGACGACGATGACGACGAGGACGAAGACGCTGTCCTTGCTCCTGTGACCAGTCGCGCGGTCGCGGTCTACTGACGGGGCGACGCGGACACCCTCGCTTCTTCACCGATTCGCTCGCGGCGCGACGGGTCACGGCCGGCCCGTCGACGCCGACCGAGCGCGCCGTGTGAACCACTGTTCGTGCATACATCGACGCCTATTTGCCGTGGTCTTGCGCACGGTCGTGTATGTACGTTGGGCGATTCGTCGTCGTCGGTCCGGACGTGGCAGCGTATCGAGTGAGTTCGCGGTCGTTCCCGAACCGCGAGATCCGAGAGCGCGAGGACGCGCTGACGGTGGGGCCGACGGCGAACGCCGAGGAGACGGACAACCCGTACGTGGAGTACAACTGCGTGCGGGAGACGACCGACGGCGCGCAGGCGGTGCTGGGGAACGGGTCGCACGTCGACCCCGTCGTGGAGAAGCTCGACCTCGGGTATCCCGCCCGGGATGCGCTCGCGAGCGTCCTGCTCGCCCTGGACTTCGAGAAGGACGACTACGATACGCCCCGCGTCGCGGGCGTGCTCGACGACGACGGCGACGCGTACGTCGGTATCGTCCGCCGCGACGCGTTGTTGGTCCGGAAGGTCGACGAGCCGACCATCGTCGCGACCTACGAGAGAGATGCGCCCGAGGCGTTCGCGCTCGACGCGACTGACGCCGAGGGTGCGGCCGCCGAGGTGTACGAGCACGCGTTCGAGCACGCGGTCTGCGCCGCGGGCGTGGCGCGGGACGGAGACGGGTTCGAGACCGCGGTCCACAACGGCTGAGGGCGCTCGACGCGCGCCGACCGCGCCGAAGGTCCGCGCGGCAGTCAGTTCAGTCGTCGCCGTGGGCGTCGTGCGCTCGCGTCGCGTCGACGTGGAAGTGCTCGTCGACGTCACCGGCACGGCGGCGCTCGCAGAACTCGGCGGCCGCAGTCCGGCCGAGTGCGACGAGATCCTGGATGAAGTCGGCGTCGCGGTCGAGTTTCGTCGCGTACGAGAGGTCGCGGTCGAGTTCGATGCGGCGGAGTTTCACCTGCTGGAAGTCGCTCTCGGGGAGGTGACCGGCGTCGATCCAGTCGTTGACGCGCTCGAGGAAGTGCAGCTGTTGGTTCAGGGAGATGTTCCCGGAGAGCTCGTTCCGGCGGTCGCGTATCTCGCGGAGCGTCGTCGGCCGGTCGTCCGTGTCCTGTGGGTTGATCTGCACCACCCAGAGTTCCTCGGGTTTCCGGTCGCGGTCGACGTCCATGAGGTCGCGGATGGGTGGGTTGTTCGAGAACATCCCGTCCCAGTGGAGGTGGCCGTCTATCTCGACGCCCGGGAAGAGGTCGGGGATGGCGCTGGAGGCGAGGATGGCGTCGGCGGTCACGTCGCCGTCGACGAACGTCTCGAACGCGCCCGCGTCGACGTTCACGGTCCCGACGGCGAGCCGTGGACAGTCCGAGGTGGCGAGGTCGGGGAACGCGTCGAAGTCGATGTTCGCGGTGAGCGCGCGCCGGAGGCGACGCTGGCCGAGCGCCGCGCCCGGGTTCTGGTAGGGGCTGATGCCGGGCGTCGGATAGCCCGTGGCTTCGACGCTCGACCCCCAGACGGTGACGCCGTTGAGCGCGCGGTCCATCGGCGTGGTCGCCGCGACGTCGTGCCAGACCGCGTCGAGGACGCCCGCGGGCGTCTCGTCGTCGGCGAGCAGACCGTACCACGCGGCGCTCGCGCACACCGCGCCGCCGCTCGTGCCCGAGAGCCCGACGACCTCGCAGTCCGGGTCGTCGAGCAGGACTTCGAGCGCGCCGGCGGTGAACGCGGTGTGGCTGCCGCCGCCCTGGCACGCGATGGCGACCCTGGTGCGGTCGTCGGATTCGGTCGCGTCCTGTTCCGTGGCCTCGTCGACGTCGGCGTTCGGGTCGTCCGCCATCAGTACGTGAAGAGGTGGCCGCCGTCCCACGTGAGGTCGCCGCCGTCGAGGTGGCGGCCGTGCTTGCTGAACCCGAGGACGAAGAGGTTCGCGACCTCGACGGGCTCCATCATCTCCTTGACCTTCGCGTCGCCGAGCATCACGTCCTCGACCACTTCCTGCTCGCTGATGCCGCGCTCCTGGGCCGTGTCGGGTATCTGTTCGGTGACCAGCGGCGTCTTCACGTAGCCCGTGGACACGCTGAACGCGCGGAGCGTGCCGTCGCCCTCGGCTGCGATGGACTGCGTGAGTCCCCGCAAGCCGAACTTCGCGGAGATGTACGCGGCCTTGTCCTCGGTCGCGGTGTGCCCGTGGATGCTCGCCATGTTCCCGATGGCACCGGTTCCACCGTCCGACTCGCGGATGTGCGGCATCGCGTGTTTCGCGAGGACGAACGGCGCACGGAGCATCACCCGGTGCATGAGGTCGAACTTCTCGACGGGGAACTCCTCGATGGGGTCGATGTGCTGGAGGCCCGCGACGTTCGCGACGAACTTCACGTCGCCGAGGTCGGCAGCGGCGTCGACGATGCTCGCGATGTCCTCGTCGACGGTGAGGTCGGCCTCGTGCGTCTCGACGCTCCCGTCGACGTCGAGCTCGTCGGCGCGGTCGACGGCGTCCGCGAGCCCGGCCTCGTCGAGGTCCGTGGCGAGCACCGTGAGGCCGTTCGCGGCGAGCGCGACCGCTGTGGCGCGACCGATACCGGACGCGGCACCGGTGACGATGGCGACGTTCCCCGCCTCGAACGCGGGGTCGTCGACGGTCATGACGTTGTCGTGCGTGACGGGTTCGGGCGCGAAGTCCTCGGAATCGGCGGTCATCGCCTAGACGCGCGCCCGCCGACGGCAAGAATCTACCTCCGGACCGCCCCGAGGAGCGGCCGTCGGACTGTCCCGACGACTGTCCGCCGAACCACCCGGATACCCTGTACATTCACCGGGAGACTGAAAGGGTCGAGTGGCATACACCGAGCGTATGCGTGTCGCCGTCATCTCCGACGTCCACGGGAATCGCGTGGCGCTCGACGCCGTGCTCGACGACATGCCTCGCGTCGCCGGCGTGCTCTGTGCCGGCGACGTCGTCGGCTACGGGCCGTGGCCGGGCGAGTGCATCGACCGCGTCCGACGCGAAGGTGCGACCGCGGTCATGGGGAACCACGACCGCGCGGTCGTCCAGGACTCGGGCTTCCGGTTCAACGACATGGCGAAAGCCGGCGTCGAGTACGCTCGCGACGTCCTCGACGACGACCACTTCGAGTACCTCGCCGACCTCCCCGACGAACGCCTCGCCGCCGGCGGTCGCGTGAAGGTCGTGCACGGGCACCCCGACGACCCCGACCACTACACGCGCCCCCACGAGTTCTCCCCGCGCCTGCTCGACGACGAGGACGTCCTCGTCATGGGCCACACGCACGTCCAGAGCCACGAGAAGTACGGCGAGGGCATCGTGATGAACCCCGGGAGCGTCGGCCAGCCCCGCGACGGCGACCCCGACGCCGCGTACGCCCTCCTCGACCTCGACCGCATGACCGTCGAGGAACGCCGCGTCGAATACGACGTCGACGAAGTGCAAGCGGCGGTCGAGGAGGCAGGACTCCCGAAGCGCATCGGGACGCGTCTCGCTCGCGGCGAGTGACGCCCCTCGACGTCCGTCCCGCTACCGGACGGTAGCCCGACCGCCGGCGGTTCGAATATGTACCGAGTAATTATCCCGCCTATTTTCTCAAAGGTTTTATCAATGATTCTTCTGTACGAACTTCCGTAATATGTTCGAGAACCTGACGGCAAGCGGAGCCGAGTCCGCCGACGAGAAGCAGTCCCTCCTCGAGAGTCGTGCGGATTCCCTCATCGGTGGCGACGTCGAATCGGCGCACGGCGGCATGGTGAAGCGACTGAGCTGGGCCAGTTTCGTCCAGAACGTCGCGTACGTCGTCCCCACGGTGACGGCGGCCGGAACGGGAGCGTCCGAGGACGCGGACGCTTCCGCGTTCGATTCCGACGTCGTCGACTCGGAGATGTCGCTCGACGAACTCCTCAGTACGCGCCAGGACGCCGCTCAGTAGACGCGATCCGACGACGCGTCGGATAGCGACAAGGACGACGGACGGCAGGGCATCACGCCCTTTAATTTCTTGCTCAGGAAGATAAATTACATAAGTAATTGCAGCTTTCTCGTGCATAAGATGGCAGACGTCGCGCGTCGACGCGTTCGGGCCGACGGACGTACCGGAGTCAGGTTGCCACGACGGTCCTCGACGGAACCGACCACGCCCGACCGTTCGACAACGTGCTCGACATGACCCAGCACCTCGCCGAATACGCGCTCGGGTCGGTGTTCCTCGCCTGGACGGGGCTCACGCTCCTGCAGGCGGTCGACCAGACGTTCGACACGAACGCGACGCGACGACTGCCTCGCGTGGTCGCGTTCCTCGTTCCGAACTGGAACTTCTTCGCACCGCATCCCGGCGAGTGGGACTACCACCTGCTGTACCGGCGCGTCGACGCGACCGACGAAGCGCCGAGTTGGAACGAACTCCCTCGCGTGAACCGAACCCGGTCTCGGCTCAAGTGGCTCTGGAACCCGAACATGCACGTCATGAAGGCGCTGTTCGACATCACGCAGGAACTCACGTCGGTGCTGTCCGAACAGGAGGAGTCCCCGGACGATGCGAACGAACGCCCGCCGGACGACGGGAAGCTACGAGCGGTCGAAGATTCCAGTGTGCAACTGTCGCCCCAGTACCTCTACCTCCTGAACTACGTCGTCTCGAACGCCGACCTCGACGGCGCCGCGAAGGTCCAGTTCGCCATCCTCGCCCACAAGCCCCAGGTCGACGACACCGAGCCGATGTTCGTCTCGGGGGTGCACGAGGTATGACCGTCAGTATCGACGAACTCGTCTTCGCCACGTCGCTACTGGCCTCGCTCTACGCGGTCTACTCGGGAGCGGTCCTCTGGACGCTCCGAGACACGTTCTCGGCGGACGGTTTACTCAGTCGAACCGTCTACGCGACGGTCCTCGAACGGCGACCGTTCCTGTCGAAAGCCGGTCGCCTCCTCGAGGCCCCCGGCTACGTCTTCCTCGCTCGCATCGGTACGGGACTCGCGTTCGCCGCCGTCACCCTGTCTCTCGAGCGCTCCGTCTGGTTCGCGGCGTTCCCCGCAGTGCTGTTGCTCACCGACTTCCTGATAGAGCAACGGGTCGTCGCCGGGATGAGCGGTGCGTCCGACATGTCGACGCTCGTCAACTGCTCGCTCGTGCTGCTCGTCCTCTTCGACGGGCGACCGACGCTCCAGACGATCGTCGTCGCGTTCGTCGCCGTTCAGGGCGTGCTCTCGTACTGCGTCGCGGGACTCGCGAAGCTCGCCGGGTCGAGCTGGCGCGACGGCTCCGCCGTCGAACGGATATTCGCCACCGACTCGTGGGGCGACGACCGCGTCCGCGCGCTCCTGTCGAGCAACGACGCGCTACCGCTCGCCATCGCGTGGTCCGTGATGCTGTTCGAGGTCGCGTTCGTCCTCGTCCTCGTCGTCCAACCCGCGTACGCGATGGGGCTGTTCGGGGTCGGCGTGCTGTTTCACTTCGCGAACTCGGCACTGATGGGCATCAACGGGTTCCAGTTCATCTTCCCCGCGACGTACCCGAGCATCCTCTACGTGAACGAACTCCTCCGCACGTCCGGACTCCTGTAGGTATCGGCGTTCGCTCGAGAACGATTCGACGTCGACGCGTCGCTGGCGGCGGTCAGTACCGGTCCTGAACGAGTTCGAGGGTCTTCTCGCGGTCGTCCCAGTCGACGAAGATGGCGACGCTCGTCGCGCTCGTCATCACGTCGTGGATGTTGATGTTCGCGTCCGCGAGCGGGTCGACGATGTCGCGGATGACGCCAGGGCGGTTCGGGAGTTCCCCGCCGGTGACGCGGACGACCGCGACGTCGTCGTCGACGGTGACCGACGACAGGTGCTCCTCGTCGACGACCTCGCGGTGGAGGATGTTCTCCGCGCGCTCCGCTTCGGTCGCGTCGACGTAGAACGTCACCGAGTCCATCCCCGACGAGACCGCGTCGACGTTGATACCGGACTCCGAGAGCGACTTGCTGAGCGTGTGGAACACGCCCGTCTGGTTCCGGATGGCGCGCCCCGCGACCGTGAGGCACGCGAGCGGGCTCTCGCGCATGTCCACGAGGTTCTCGAACTTCCCCGTCACGCGCGTGCCGCCCGAGAGGAGGTCGCCGTGCTGGTAGTGGACGACGCGCACGCCCAAGTCGTCGTCCTTGTAGCTGAGCGCGCTCGGGGCGACGACCTCGGCGCCGCGGAACGAGAGGTTCCGGAGCTCGTCCACCGATATCTGGCCGACGTTCCGCGCGCCCTCGACGACGTGCGGGTCGCCAGTCATGACGCCCTCGACGTCCGTGATGATGACGACCTCGTCCGCGTCCATGTACTTCCCGAGCATCACCGCGGTCGTGTCGCTCCCACCGCGCCCGAGCGTCGTCACCGTGCCGTCCGGGCCCTCCGCGAGGAACCCCGTGATGACGGGCACGGTCTCCGTGAGGTCGCTCGCGACCGCTGCTGCACGCTCGGTCGTCGTCTCCACGTCCACCTCGCCCGCCTCGTTCGTCACCACCGGCCAGTCGTCGACGCCCGGCTCGTAGAACTTCGCGTCGATACCGCGCGCGGCGAGCGCGGCCTTCAGCATCCGGACCGACGTCCGCTCGCCCATCGACACGATCTCCGCGCGGTCGAGCTCGTCGACCTCGAACTGGATCTCGTCGAGGAGCTCGTCGGTCGTGTTCCCCATCGCGCTCGCGACCACCGCGATCTCGTGGCCCTCGCGGACCGCCGCCGCGATCGAGTCCGCCGCCCGATTGATGCGGTCGCCGCTCCCGAGGCTCGTCCCACCGAACTTCGCGACTACGCGCATCCCGCCACCTCGCAACCGTCACCGTCGACGTCCGCACTTCGAAGAGTCATGGCCCCACCTAACCCGCGCCGCGAGATAACTCCTGTCCTCCGGGGAAAGAACTGCCGGTCACCCACGCGCGTATCCCGGAGCATCGCTTCGGTATCAACCGGACGGACCGCTTGGCGTCCACCGGAAGGACCGCTTGGGGGTTCACCCGACTCCGTCGCGCGAGACGCCCAGACTGCCGTCCGGTCGTCGCGGGGAGTTATGGTCGTGCGGTTCGTTAGCAATCGATGATGCGTGTACGTGACGCGGTGGAAGCGGACGCGGAGGCGATGGCGGCGATCGCCGACTCGCCGGCGGACGTGATGCGGAACATCGTCCACGACCGGACGGTCCGCGTCGTCGAACGGGAAGCGAACGCGCGGGACGAGAACGCCGACGCGAACGACGCTGACCCCGACGACGTCGTCGGGTTCGTGAGCTTCGACGTGCGCGGCGACGTCGTTCACGTCACACAGATAGACGGGACGCCCGACGCCTGCGAGTTACTGCTCGCCGAACCCATCCGGTTCGCCGAACACGAGGGGATGCGCGTCGAGTTGCTCGTCACGGACGCGGACGGCGACGTCGCCGCGGCCGCCGAACGCGTCGGCTTCCGGAACGACGGCGCCGGCCCACGGTTCGACGGCGAACGAACCGTCCGGTATCGTCTCTCACCAGCCTGAACGCCCCTCATCGACTTGCGTCCTCGCTCGTCCAAGGTTCCCGACTCGGCGTCCCACGCGGTTAGCTGAACTTCCGGATGGTGACGTCGAGCGTGTCGAGGTCGACGATGGGCGCGTACCCCGAGTCGGGGTCGATGTTCACGGACTTCTGGAAGTCGGTCTGTTCCTGCCAGCACCCGGAGTTGATGGCGAGGACGTTGTGGTACTTCCCGTACCCGAGCTTGTGGACGTGGCCCGTGTGGAAGACGTCGGGGACGTCGTCGATGACGAGGTAGTCCTGCTCCTCGGGCGCGAGTCGCATGTGTCCGCCGTACTGCGGGGCGACGTGACGCTTCTTAAGGAGGTGGTACATCGCCTTGTGCGGTTCGTCGTAGCTCGCTTTCTCCTCGGGGAACTCCGCGATGACCTCGTCGAGGCTCTTGCCGTGATACATCAGCACGGAGACGCCCTCGACGGTTACCGTCGAGGGGTTCCCGACGATGCGCGGGTCGTGCGCCGACATGATCTCGCGGAGGTCCTCGTCGAACCCGGGCTGTGGTTCCGCGAGCCGGACCGCGTCGTGGTTCCCCGGGATCATGATTATCTCCATGTCTCCCGGAACCTGCTTGAGGTACTCGCTGAAGCGCTCGTACTGCTCGTAGAGGTCGATGACGTCGAGTTCCTCGTCCTGGTTCGGGTAGACGCCGACGCCCTCGACCATGTCGCCCGCGATGAGGAGGTACTCGACGTGCTCGGCCTCCGCCGTGTGCAGCCACTCGGTGAATTGCGTCCACGC
The DNA here is from genome assembly GCF_037081675.1 of Halorubellus litoreus. Taxonomy (GTDB): domain Archaea; phylum Halobacteriota; class Halobacteria; order Halobacteriales; family Natrialbaceae; genus Halorubellus; species Halorubellus litoreus. The sequence goes on from NZ_JAZAQL010000001.1 coordinate 1,356,978, forward strand.
TTCCGCCATGAACTCCTGGCTGCCGACGTGCACGTCGCTGACGAGCGCCGCCTGCACGTGGCGGTCCGCGGTACTGGGCTTGTAGGTTCGGGGGACGTCCGGGAAGTATAGTTCGTCGACGAACACGATACCGGCGTCGTCGCTGAGCGTCCCCTCGATCGCGATGACCTCGTCGAAGAGAAGTTCGTCGACGCTGTCCGCGAGGTCGCGGTCCTTCGTGACGAGACACGGGAAGACGCCGTTCGTGTCCTCGAGTTCGACGATCCAGTGGCCGTTCTTCGTCGACCGGACGTCGTTCACCATCCCGACGAGCCCGACGTCGCTCCCGCCGACCATGTCCTCGATGCTGTCCGTGGGGCGGTGGTTGACGCGCCCGCGGAGCTTGCTCCCGAGGCGGTCGTAGCGGTCGCGGAACACCTTCACGAAGTCGTCGTACGCACCGGTCCCCGTCGAGTGCCCGGTGACGTCGCCGGCTATCTCGACCGACCGAAGCGCCTCGTCGACCGTCCGCTCGAACGAACCAGACCCCTTCGTTTCAACTGGAGACCGGTTCGGGTTTCGGTCGTTCGAGGTCGTATCGACCTCGTTCGAAGCGTTCGTTCCACTCGAAACAGAGGGGTGTGGTGGCGGGGCGTTCGCGTCGCTTCCACCACCGGGACGGCTGGTTCCACGCTCTCCGTCCAGCACCGCCTCGACGTCCGCACGCGTCACCTTGAACGCGTCCGCCGGGAGCTCGTCCACGACGCGCTCGATCGCCGCCGCGGAATCGTCCGCACTCGAAAGGAGGGTCACCGCCTCGCGCTCCGCGTTGTAGCCGCGGCTCGCCAGTTCGCGAACCACCCGCGCCGGCGCCTCCTGTGGCACACCACTCGAAAGCGGACGGGCAGCAAAAAGGATAGCGGAACAACCGACGCTCCGCGAGCGCGCAAGTCGGAAGCCGCTCACCGGCGCCGCGAGCCGGAAACCGCTCACCGGCGCCGCGAGCCGGAAACCGCTCACCGGCGCCGCGAGCCGGAAGCCGCTCACCGGCCACGCACCGACGCCGCGAGACAGAAGGTTCATTTCGAGGCCGCCGCAACCTCGACCAAGATGAACGGGCACGACCCCGACGACAGGGGCGACGACGCCGACGGGACGTCCGACGACACAGCGGAGCGTCCCGACGGCTGGCCCGACGACTGGACCACCGCTAGCGACGACGCGCAACCCTCGAACGACGAATCCCCCCACTCGAACGACGAATCCCCCCACTCGAACGACGACCCGCCGACAGACGACGTCGCAGGCGACGGCGACGCGACCGTCGACGCGCCGACCGACGTGACCACGAACGACCACGCCACCGCCGACGGCACGGCCCGTGGCGACGAAGCCGCGCCGACCGGCGACCGCGAGTCGACGCTCGGCGAACGCTCCGCGCCAGAGAAACCACCAGCGCACGACGTCGACGACGATCCGCCGACGATTGCCGACGACGGCGTCATCACGTGGTTCCTGAACTCGCCGAACGGGAGCGTCGTGTTCGTCCGCGACGTCGTCTCGAGCGTCGCCGCGGTCGCCGCCATCGGCCTCGTCCTCTTCGCCATCTCCGGCATCTGGCCGCCGCTCGTCGCCGTCGAATCCGGTAGCATGGAACCGCACATGAGCAAAGGCGACCTCGTGTTCATCGTCGACGAACAACGATACGCGCCACAGAGCGCCGTCCAGGACACCGGCGTCTCCACGCACACGAGCGCGCAAGCTGCGAACGGCTACTCGAAGTTCGGGAACTACGGCGACGTCGTCGTCTACCGACCGTACGGCGACCGCGGAGCCACGCCCATCATCCACCGCGCTCGCTTCTACGTCGAAGAAGGCGACAACTGGGTGAAAGACGCCGACCCCGACCACCTCGGCGCCGTCGACACCTGTGCCGAAGTCCCGCGAAACCAGTGCCCCGCCCCCTACGACGGCTTCATCACGAAAGGCGACGCGAACGACAACTACGACCAGGTCCAATCACAGAGCGACATCGTCAAGCCCGAATGGGTCCGCGGCAAAGCCCAAGTCCGCGTCCCCCTCCTCGGCTGGATCCGTCTCCAGTTCGCGAAACTCACCTCTGCAACCACCAGTCCCGTCGCGCCGACCATCCCGGCGAACGGGCCAGCGCTGTTCGCTCGCCTCGGCGCACTCGGTGCCGCAGCAGGCGCTGCCGTCGTCGCCACACGGACCTGAACGACTCACGCGTCACGTCCCGGACGCTGTACGGACCTCCCAAGTACGGCCACTAGTACCTTTCAAGTACGAACACTACCTCCATTCGAAACAGCCGTAATTCGACTTCCCTCCCGCAGAAAGCAACCCCCTTCGTTTCGACTAGAAACCCAACTCGAATCCAGCGGACGAGCGCTCGCACGACGCACAGCACCGAGTTCGGACACCGCGACAACGCTACCGTGATCACGCGTTCGAACACACGTCACGTTCAGACAGAACCGCATACGTTCAGACAGAACCGCATACGTTCAGACAGAACCGCACACGTTCAGACAGAACCGCATACGTTCAGACAGGACCCGTCCGTCAGATAGGACCACAGCTGTCAGATGGGACCGCGTCCGTCAGTTATCGAACCGCGCCTGCACGAACGGCTGGACGTCGTCGATGTCACCCAGCCGCGAATCCGACAACAGGACCGCCTCCGTCTCGTCGATCGGCACCGACAACGAGATCTCCTTCGTCCGCCCGTACCGGCCCTTCGAGACGACGACAGCGTTCACGATACCGAGCATGTCCAGCTCGCTGATGAGGTCCGTGACCCGACGCTGCGTCAACACGTCCGCGTCGATCTCCTCGCAGAGCCGCTTGTAGATGTTGTACACCTCGCCCGTGTTGATGTTGTGCACGCCGTTCTTCTCCAAGCTGATGATGGCGAACAACACGAGCTTCGACTGCGTCGGGAGCGTCCGAACGACCTCCACGACGCGATCGAGCTCGATCTTGTCCTGAGCCTTCCGGACGTGCGCCTCGTCGACGGACTCCGCCTGGTCGCGCTCCGCGAGCTCGCCCGCCGTCCGCAGGAGGTCGAGCGCGCGACGCGCGTCCCCGTGCTCCTGGGCGGCGAACGCCGCACACAGCGGGATGACGTCGTCCGTCAGCGCCTCCGACTTGAACGCGACGTCCGCGCGATGCTGGAGGATGTCCCGGAGCTGATTCGCGTCGTACGGCGGGAACACGATCTCCTCCTCGCCGAGACTCGACTTCACGCGCGGGTCCAGGAAGTCCGTGAACTTCAGGTCGTTCGAGATCCCGATGATGGACACCCGCGAGTTCTGGAGTTCGGAGTTCATCCGCGAGAGATTATAGAGCGTGTCGTCCCCGGACTTCTCGACGAGCTTGTCGATCTCGTCGAGCATGATGACGACCACGCGCTCGTGGTAATCCACCGCGTCGAAGAACACGCTGTACACGCGGTCGGTCGGCCACCCCGTCATCGGCACCTCCTCGAACTCCTCGCGGTCCGCTTCGAGTTGCGCGATACGCTCCTCGACCGCATCCGTCGAGTCGAACTCCGTCTCCGGAAGCACCTCGGACGGCCGCTGCTCCTCGACGTCCTCGAGAAGCGCTTCGAGCTCCTCGATGCGGCCGTCGATGTACTGCTCGTTCTCCTCGATGAACTTGTTCGCGAGCTGCGCGAGCACCCGATACTGGGTGTCGGTGACCTCGCAGTTGATGTACTCGACCTCACAGGGGACGTCGTAGCGCTGACTCGTCGACTCCAGTTCCTGACTGACGAACTTGGCGCTCGCGGTCTTGCCCGTCCCGGTCTTCCCGTAGATGAGGATGTTCGACGGCGTCTCTCCACGGAGTGCGGCGACCAGGATGGTCGCCATCTTGTTGATCTGTTCCTTCCGATGCGGGAGTTCGTGTGGCGTGTACGACGGCCGGAGGACCTCTTTGTTCTCGAAGATCGGTTCGCCGCTCAGGAGGTCGTCGAACAGGCCCGTCGACTCCTCGTCGTCACCCTCGTCGAGGACGACCTCGTCGAGGTCGACGTCGAAGTCACGGTCCTCTCGTCGCGGCTCGGCCGTCGAATCTGTGTCGTCGTCGGACATTACTTGACCCCTTCGTTTCTACTGGAGTTCCCGCCGCCAGAGGGGAGAGCGTGCCGGTAGAGAACCCCGAACGGACCGATTACGAGAGTGGGGCGTACGCGGAACGTCCAGTTGATGCACACGAACCAGATGAAGGGTAGGTACTTAATAGTTGCTCCTTGGGCGTCAGGTTCCGGTGCTGTGCCGCGGACCAGACATCGAACACCAACCTTCACGACCGGACGACGAGTAACCATCACCTTCCAGCGACCGTCGACTGGAACGCTTCGCCCTCGGTCGGTTCCAACGCACGCCGTCACTCTTCTAACGTTCTAGTTCATTCGCTCGCGACGCGTACGCGCGAGCCACAGCGTGAACTTCGAGTGGAGTGTCCCGGAACGACGAGGGGCAGACCGCGACCGTTTCACGTCGAACTCGATAGAACACGGGTCCCTGCGACCGACGCCACTCCGTTGTGCGACCGACGGCACTCCGCACACCAGTCCATCCGCACGTCACCGCAGTCGTGCCAGCAGGTTCCCGGTCGTTGACGCACACCTCGTTCGACGTTGGTGTCGATGAGGCTGTCGCTATCGCTGTCGGCCCAGTTGGCCCAATCAGTGTCGAAGCTCGGAATCGCTGAGTTCTATCGTGCCTGGAGTTGAACCGGTGGGGTCGGCGGTGTCGTTGTGGACTCGAAGCAGGGGGCTAGGTCGGAAGGGGTGAGTCGGGGCGCTTCGGGTGTATCACGGTGACGTGTGGCTCTGTTCGGTCGTTCCCGTCCGTCGAGGCGCTCGCTTCGACTGGAAGACGAACGACGGACGCTCGGAGCGCCAGTCGAGTGCCCTGGGTTCGAGTCGAACGGACGGACGGTGGTCGGTCGAGTCCGATGAACCGCTACAGATGGATGGTGTTCGTTCCGAATCTCGAGGCGTGAGGTGTCGGTCTGCATGGATCGACCGGATCGATGGCGTGACGCAATCAACGAGACGAGGTAAGCGAAGCCGCGACACGAGTGAAGCCGCGACACGAGTGAAGCCGCGATGGATCTGAAGGGGTGTCGGAGTCGGAGCGAGGCGTACTCGGACTTCCCGTCGTGATTCTGGGGGGCGTTGGAACCGCTGGCTCGTTTCGTAGTCGTCGGGGGATTCGGAGTCGTGGACACTGGCGAGGCGAGGTTTGTCGTTCGACTCGAATCGGTGGGTGTTCGTATTGCAGTGTTGTTCGTGCAGGCCGGGAGTATTTCGAGTCGAACGGCCTCGAGAAGCACTCGAGTCGCCGTGTGACGACTGCCGTCGCCGGGGTGCTGCTGCCGGGATGGGGTTCTCGTGTCGTGGCTGCAAACGAAAGAGGGGTCGGGTTGCTCGTCGGAGGTGGGGACCCCCCCACCCCTTCGTTTCGGGTGGAACGCGTGGGAGGGTGGGGTGGGGGAGGGGGGTGTCTAGTAGGGGAAGCATTAAGTAACTACTACCAGAACCATACCCGTAAACCAGAAATAACGCCGTACTTGTTTGTTTCTAGTCTAGTTGTCTAGACAGCTGCTCGATTAATCTAGCTTTCACTAGAATTCCGTCCAACACGTCTCCGGGTTTCTCATCCAGTCCGTGTCGCGAGCCGCCCGAGGCCACCCGTCCCCCACGACCCACCCCCTCCACAACTCGACGTTCCACCCGAAACGAAGGGGTGGGGGGCTGCACTCCGTCGAATGATACCATCCCGCACGCACTCTCGTGTCCTGGTCCGCGTCAGTCGATCGGGAGGCCCAGTTCGCAACGACAGAATCCGGCTGGACCCTCGGCCTTCTCCTTCCGTTCCGGATTGACCTTCTCCTTTCGTTCCGGGCTGCCTTCTCCTTTCGTTCCGGACGGGAAACTGGCCTCGTTGCTCGTCCAGTGGCACTGACATGCATCGACGTTCGTCGATTTTGTCGGAGCGATTCTAGTGAAGTAAAGGGGTCGTACCGGTGCACTTGAAGCGTTGGTGTGTCCGGTAAGTACCGGTTTCGAGGACGTTTAGACGGCCGATTCGTTTCCAAACGTGGTACTATCGTCCCACCCCCAGTTCCAGTCGAACCCTCCGCCATTGTTATAGGGGATCTAACACGTCTGACACAGGCTTAAGTGAATCCAGTGCGGTAGTACGTCCAGACGCACGCAAATCGTCGCGCAAGCACGCGCCGTCGTCCCCGACGACCGGGGAGATGCCGCGCGTTTCGACGGCGTCGACACGACCCCGATTCGGCTCCCACGAGGGTCTCAGACGCACCCCGTCGACGCGGGCTCGGCGCCCGTCGAACCGCAAGGCGAGAGCCGTGTGCCACACACATAACCGAACGCGGACGGGAGGATAGACCAGGATGGGACTGCTATCAGGACTCAAAGACAGCCTCCAACGGGTTACGGACAGCCTCTTCTCGGAGGACGAACAGAAACGCATCGGCATCTACGGACCGCCGAACGCAGGGAAGACGACACTGGCGAACCGAATCGCTCGGGACTGGACCGGGGACGCGATCGGTCCGGAGAGCCACATCCCTCACGAGACGCGACGGGCGCGTCGGAAGGAGAACGTGGAGATCGAGCGGAACGGGAAGTCGGTGAGTATCGACATCGTCGACACGCCGGGTGTGACGACGAAGGTGAACTACGAGGAGTTCCTCGATTACGAGATGGAGAAGGACGACGCCGTGCGACGCAGCCGCGAAGCCACGGAGGGTGTTGCGGAAGCGATGCATTGGCTGCGCGAGGACGTCGACGGCGTCATCTACGTGCTGGATTCGACCGAGGATCCGTTCACGCAGGTGAACACGATGCTCATCGGGATCATCGAGAGCCGGGACTTGCCGGTGCTCATCTTCGCGAACAAGATCGACCTGGACGATGCGAGCACGCAGCGGATCAGGAACGCGTTCCCGCAGCACGAGACGGTACCGCTGTCGGCATTGGAGGGTAACAACATGGACGAAGTGTACGACAAGATAGCGGAGTACTTCGGGTGATCGTGGATGCCTGAAGCCAAAGCATCAGACAACGACGGCGTTCAGATAGATCTCATCAGTGCCGAGCGGATGGATGGCCTGGCGAGCATGGAGAAGATCCGGATGATCCTGGACGGCGTCCGTGATGGGAAGATCGTCATTCTCGAGGACGGGTTGTCGCCGGACGAGGAGTCGAAGCTCATCGAGGTGACGATGACGGAGATCAGTCCGGACGAGTTCAACGGGATCGAGATCGAGACGTATCCGCGGTCGTCGACGAGCGATTCGGGGATCCTCGGTCGGATCATGGGGCGCGAGGAGACGTCGAAGTTGACGGTCATCGGGCCGGCGAACCAGATCGAGACGTTGCACAAGGACGAGACGGTGATCAGTGCGCTGGTTTCACGGAAATAATGCCGCATCAGTGCACGGAGTGCGCGCGGACGTTCCCGGATGGCTCGAAGGAGATGCTGTCTGGGTGTCCGGACTGTGGTGGGAACAAGTTCCAGTTCAAGCCGTCGGACGCGGTGGACGTTGGCGCTGGCGGTGGTGCTGATAGCGGTGACGCTGGTAGCGGTCGCGTTGGTGGCGGTGTCGCTGATGGGTCGTCCGCTGGTGGGGAGGGCGGTGCGATGAGTCGCGCGAAGGCGACGGTTCGCGATCTGATGGGCCGCGGTGATGGCGACGACGGGACTGCGTCGACCGCTGGCGAATCACCGGGTCCCGGACCGTCGACGAACGCTCGCGAGACGTCAACTGCGGGGAACGGGTCGGCGAGTGCGAGTGACGCGCCGACGAGTGCGAGTGACGCGTCGAGTTCGGCGGCGTCCGAGTCGGAGTCCTCGGTGTCGCCTGCCGGCGATTCGTCGTCCTCCAATGACGTCGATGCGGACCGCGACCGTGTGACGCCGTCGGGGAGCGGTGAGTGGCCGAAGTCGGCGACGGAGGAGTACGATACGCCGGCGGAGAAGGCCAGTAGCCGTGAGTCCTACGAGGAGTCGGTTACGACGAGCGAGTCCACGACGTCTGAACGGTCGGTCGACACGTCGGAGTCCGTCTCTGGTGCGTCGGAGTCGTCGGTGAGTGAGGACGAGTCGGTGAGTGAGGACGAGTCGATCACTGCGCAGATGGGTGAGACGGAGGACGATGCGCAGCGGTCGGCTCGCTCGGACGTGGTGTCGCCCGACGAGTTACCGAGTCGTGAGTCGGCCGCTCCGGGCGGAATGCGCGACGATACGGGCGACAACGGGCCGTCTGAGCGTGTGGAGTCGTCTGAGCGCGCGGACCGGCCGCCGTCGAGCGAGGCGGCGGACGTGAAGGACCGGCCGAGTGCGGGTGACGTCGCGAGCGAGCCGGACGACGACTCGCCGAACCTGGACGAGCTCCGCGAGGAGTTGAACAGTCAGTTCGAGAGCATCAAGGTCCTCGACCCGGGGAAGTACGAGCTGAACCTGATGGAGTTGTACGACCGCGAGGAGTACATCATCTCGCTCCAGGAGGACGGCCGGTACGTCATCGAGGTGCCGGAGTCCTGGCGTGGCGACGCGAGCCCGGACTGACCGGGTCGTTCTGGTCGAGTTCGTTCGGGTCGAGTTCGTTCGGGTCGAGTGTGCGGGTTCGCTCTCGACCGTCGATTGTGCTCTGAGCGTGGTTGCGCGTCGTTCTCGTCGAATTGCGTGCTTCGACACGATGTCCCGACACCCCTTCGTTTCGTCTGGAGATTCTTATATCACCACTGGAGGGTCGACTGATTCGCGACCTCGCAAAGCGGTCTCGTGCGCTGCGACCTCGTCGGACGTAATCGGTAAGAGAGTGTGGTCGGTAGTCCCGGGCGGACTCGAATGGTTCGTCTCCGCGACGGTGCGCGTCGGCTCGCGTTCGCGTTCCCGGCGTTGCTCGCACGGCTCGGTGTCGTGGACCGGGAGCGCGGCGACGAGGCGTTCGACCTGGCGTTGCCGGTGATGGTGACGGGTGCGCTCCGGACGTTCCTGCGGACGGCGGACTTCCTGATGGTCGGGCAGGCGATCGGTGCGTCGGCGGTCGCGGCACTCGAACTCGGGTTCCAGTACTACTTCATCCCGTTCGGGTTGTCGTTGGCGTTGACGAGCGGCACTATCAGTGTCGTGTCGCGGTTCGTCGGTGCGGACGAGACGGGGCGCGCGAACACGACGCTCGCGGTGTCGCTGTGGTTGTCGCTCGCGTTCTCCATCCCGATGACGGCGGTGGCGTGGGTGTACGCGGACCCGCTGGTGGCGGTGCTCGCGCCGAACGAGACCGTGACCGAGATGGGGGCGACGTATCTGCGTATCGTGATGCTGTCGGTGGCGTTCCGGTTCTGGAGTATGACGGCGGCGCGCGCGCTCGCCGGTGCTGGTGACACGCGGACGCCGATGTACGTCCGACTCCTGACGCTTCCGACGAACATCGGACTGAACGCGGTCCTCATCTTCGGGCTCGGCCCGATAGCGCCGATGGGGGTGGCGGGCGCGGCGTGGGGGACGGTCGCGGCGAACGTTCTCGCCGCAGCGGTGTTCTTCGTGCTACTGTCGACGACGCGATTCCCGGTTCGGTTACCGCTCCCGGGGTTGCGGTCGCGTGCGGCGTCGACGGACCCGGGGTCGTCGACGGAAATGGGGTCGTCGACGGAAATGGGGTCGTCGACGGAGACGGCGACGACTGGGCGGCTCTGGGATGGTGGCATCGCGCGGGAGGTGGTTCGCGTCGGCCTGCCGCTGGCGGGGACGCGGTTGTCGCGGACGCTCGGCCGGTTCCCGTTCCTGTTCGTGCTGGGGGCGTTCGGGACGGGGACGCTGGCGGCGTACGCGATCGGGCGACGCGTGATGTTGCTTGCGATGATGCCGGCGTGGGGGTACTCGACGGCGGCGAGCACGCTCGTCGGCCAGCGCGTCGGGGAGGGCGATGGCGACGCCGCCGAAGCGGCGGGGTGGGCGACGCTTCGGGTGGCGCTCGCGACGCAGCTCTGTATCGCGCTCGTCCTCGTGGTGCTCGCGCGCCCGATATCGCTGGCGTTCGGCTCCGAGCACGTCGCGGACACGGTGACGTTCGTGCGCGTGTTCGGGCTCGGTGTCGGCGCGTTCGCGGTGTCGCGGACGATGCGCGGCGGACTGCGTGGCGCGGGTGATACGACGTGGCCGTTCTACGGGACGCTCGCGGGTACGTACCTCCTGAAGCTCCCGGTGGCGTTCCTCGCGCTCCCCGCGACGATGTCGGTGGGCGCGCTCGGGTTCGCGTTCACGCCCGGCATCGGCCTGGGCGTCGTCGCGGTGTACGCCGCCATCCTGCTCGACATGTACTTCCGGGCGGCGGTGAACGCCGTCCGTTTCAAGTCCGGGACGTGGCGCGTCATCGCGCGCCAGTCCGAGGTCGGCGCGGACGCTCCCGGGTGAGCTGGACGCCCGATGTCGCTCGCGGCGCGAGCGGCGTGCTTCGAAAACGGTAAGCCCGAGCGGTCGGACGGTCCGTGCATGAGTGACGCTACGAAGATCGTGCTCGTGACTGTCGGTGTGTCGGCCGTGCTCGCGCTCTCGTTGATGGCCGTGACGCTGTCGACGTAATCGGGATGTTCTCTGCGCGCGAGTGCTCGCCGGCCGTCGAGCGGGTTCGCGAGGCGCGAGCGCCGGATGCGGTCGTGGTGACCGCGGGGAGTGACTTCGAGACGCTGCCGCCGGCGCAAGCGGAGGACCTCGGCTTGCTCGTGGACGCGCTCGACCCGGTATCGTGCCCCGAGGAGTGGCTTCCCGAGGATGCGCCGGCGCTGCTCCGTCGGTTCGCGGGCGGGGACTTCACGGTCGGGATGCCGGGGGACGGAAGCGTGGTGTGGACGCGCCAGACGTCGCCGCCGATAGTTATCGTGAAGCCGCGCGTGGAGGGGTCGCCCGAGTCGTTCGTGGACTTCCTGGTCGCGGAGGCGCTCGTCGAACTCGGTATCGACGCACAGGGGGCGCGTGCGGACGACGACGCTTCGACGCCTGCGCCCGAGCACTTCCTGCCGTTCTTCGGGTCGACGTACCCCGACCTGGCGGCGGGGACGACGCTCGGGCCGAACGCGACGTACCAACTCGCGAACGCGCTCTACGAGGGCTGGCTGGGATTGCATACGCGCGACGTGTTCGCGTCGTGGGTGGACGCGAGCGACGAGCGCGCGGCGCTCGGCGAGGCGTGGGTGGACGCGGGCGAGCGCTTGGAATCCCGCCTCGACGGGCTGTCGCGGGAGGTGGCGCGCGGCGAGACGGAGTTCGCGGACGCGGCGGAACTAGCGTGTAGCGGCATCAAGCACGACGTCGACGTGCCGTCGCCGTTCGCGGCGCTCGCGACGGACGCGTACCGCGAGCGCGGCGCGCCGTTCGCGGTCAGGTGGGCGGAGAAGACGTTCGACGCGCTCGCGGACTAGGCGGGCGCGGCGTCGGTGGGGTCACTCGCCGGGGTCGGCGGGGTCACTCGCCGGCGTCGATGCGTTCGAGGACGACGCCGTCGACGAACCGGCCGCGGTCGGTGGCTTTCTCGCGTTCGCGAGCGTCGACGTCGTCCTGGGAGAACGCGCTCTCGTCGACGATGGCGTCGAGGACGGCGTGCACGTCCGCGAGCTCGTCGAGCACGTCGTCGCTTTCGTCACTGTCCGAACCATCGTTCGCGCCCGAGCCCTCGGTTTCGACTGCGTCGGCGTACTCGCGGGCTTCCTCGACGAGCTTCGCGGCGAGGTAGCGCTCGTACTCGCCGCCGTCGACCCGGCGCGTCACGGGCCGGTTCCCGTCCGCGCGGACGACCGCGGGGACGTCGTCGCGGACGAGCTTGTCGTACGCGCCGACGTACTCGTCGGCGGTGTCGCTGGCCGCGGATCTGCCGGCCGTATCACTGTTCTGGGTGTCGTCGTCGGTCATCGAGGAAGCCAGTGAAAGGAGGTCAGTCGGTGAGTTCGACGTTCCCGTCGACGTCGAGGTCGACGACGACGTCGAAGCGGTCGCGGTAGGATTCGACGACGGCGTCGTCGTGGACCTCGTCGGAGAGATGGAAGAGGCCGACGGCGTCGTACTCGGCGAGCAGGTCGAGGAGGCGGCCGACCGCCTCTTCGGTCGGTTCTTCGCCGGCGTAGTACGCGAGTTCGGTGATGGAGTCGACGCTCACGCGGAGTTTGCCGTCGTGGCTGTCGAGGAAGCGTTCGGTCTGTTCGATGATGCCGTCGAGGTCGTCGGGCGCGGAGACGTAGTGGACGTTGTCGCTGGAGCGGCGACTGTAGCCGCGTTCGACGCTGAGGGTGTCGAGGATGACGGCTTTCTCCTCGTCGACGTCGTAGTAGTCGAGTTTCTGGCGGACTTCGCGAGCGGTGGTGCGCGTGGAGATGACGAGGAAGGCGTCGGTGTCGTCTCGGAGGAAGTCGGTGTCGATGCGGTCGGTTTCGCCCGTAGAGGGATGAACGAGGAGGACGCCTGTCCCACCCGGAATGGTGTCCTCGGTGCCGTCTACGGCGAGCGTGTAGTCCATAGGTGTTTGGGACCGGCGGGACAGACTTAGGCGTTCGGGTGCCTGCTTGCGGTTCGCTAGCAAGCGATTGCGGGCGGGTGCGATTGGTCGGGAGCGCTCGGTTCGCGGTCAGAAGACGCTGTCGGCGGTGGCGGCGCCGACGACGCTGAAGATGGCGCCGACGGTGATGGCTTTCCCGGTGGCTTCGGCGACGACGGCCATCGGCGGGTCGGGGTCGGCGAGGATGGCGTCGGCGCCGACGAGGAACGTGGTTGGGGCTGCGAACGCGAGTGCGAGGATGGTCACGGAGCCGTACGCGACGACCATCAGGGAGAGGAAGCGGAGGGGGATGCCGCCGAGTTCGGCTTCGCGGTCGGGGTCGCGGTCGTCGTCGGCCTTGTAGAGGGCGCCGTAGCCGATTCCGAAGACGATGGCGATGGTGACGAGTGCGTGCCAGACGGTCATGTTCGCGGCGAGCACCCAGACCTCTTCGGTGACGACGAACGGGCCGGCGAGCAGGAATCCGCCGACGAGCTGCTGGGCGGTGTCGGCGAGCGCGTACCGTTTCCGTCGGCCGACCATGCCACAGCGGACGCTTCGTGCGTTGAAAAAACCCGTGGGGGCGGATGCGTCCCGGTTGGTCGTCGAGTCGGGTCGTCGTGGGAGCGTGCGGGGTCGAAGCGCCGCGAGTGCGTTCGTCGATGCGGTGAGTGCGTTCGCCGATGCGGTGAGTGCGTTCGCCGATGCGGTGAGTGCGTTCGCCGATGCGGTGAGTGCGTTCGCCGATGCGGTGAATGCGTTCGCCGATGCGGTGAGTGCGTTCGTCGATGCGGTGAATGCGTTCGCCGATGCGGTGAGTGCGTTCGTCGATGCGGTGAGTGCGCGGTCGGGGGCGTGGAGCGAACGGGTTTTGATGCGGGGTCGTGTGGCATCCCGTATGAGTGTTCGCGAGGAGTTCGACGCGTGGGCGGCGGATGGCCGCGACAAGGGCATGGAGGACCGGCACTGGCACACGGCGAAGCACGCGCTGGCGCGGATGCCGGTGGAGCCGGGGGACGTCGTCCTCGACCTCGGGTGCGGGAGCGGGTACGCGGGGCGTGCGCTGAAGGAGGCGGACGACGCGGGGCGCGTGTACGGGCTGGACGGGTCGCCTGAGATGGCGCGGAACGCGCGCGAGTACACCGAGGACGAGGACGTCGGGTTCGTCGTCGGTGACTTCGGGAGTCTGCCGTTCGCGACCGATAGCGTCGACCACGTGTGGTCGATGGAGGCGTTCTACTACGCGAGCGACCCCCACGAGACCCTGCGGGAGGTGCGGCGCGTCCTGAAGCCGGGTGGGTCGTTCTACTGTGCGGTGAACTACTACGAGGAGAACGTCCACAGTCACGGCTGGCAGGATTCGATTAGCGTGGAGATGACGCGCTGGAGTCACGACGAGTACCGCGAAGCGTTCCGCGACGCGGGGTTGTACGTCGCCGAACAGGATTCGATTCCGGACCGCGACATCGAGATTCCGGACGCGGACGCCTTCCCGACCGAGAATTGGGAGACGCGCGAAGAGATGGTGGAACGCTACCGCGAGTACGGGACGCTCCTCACCGTCGGCGTCGCGCCCTGACCGTCGGCGTCGCGCCCTGACCGTCGGCGTCGCGCCCTAATCGTCGGTCTTGTGGCTCGACGCACCAGGTTCGGAGGCGGTCGCGATTCTCGGTTGCGGGAGAGTCCCGATATGCCATAGCTTTAGGCGATTCGGGGGCGTTCCTTGGAGATATGAACGAGGGCGACGGGCGAGCTTTGCGGTACTCCTGGACGGCGAGCGGGTCCGACGAGCCATCCGAACGGTTCAAGATGCTCGTCGGGACGCTCGAGGACGCGGTCTTCGAGCTCGACGGTGACGACCGGCTCGTCGCGGTGAACGACGCGCTCGTTGCGCAGACCGGGTACGAGTCGTCGGCGCTCTTCGGCGAGGACGCGTCCACGCTCGTCGCGGAGCAAGACGAGACCGCGTTCGTCGAGTCGCTCGCGGCGCTCCGGTCGGCGTCGAGCGACGACCCGTCGACGTTCGACGTCCGCGTCGATTCGCCGACCGGCGACCGCGTCCACTGGTCGGTTCAACTCGCGGCCGTGGACGAGCGCGAGGACGACGAGCGCGTCGTGGGCGTGGCGCGGGACGTCACCGCGGAGCGCGCTCGCGCGGAGGAACGCAGGAAGTACGAGCACATCCTCGAGACCGTCCAGGACGGCGTGTACGTCGTCGACACGAACGGTCGATTCACGCTCGTGAACGACGCGTTCGTGGACTTCTTCGGGTACGAGCGCGAGACGTTGCTCGGCGAGCACGTGTCGACGGTCGTCGACGACGAGATCGCCGAGCGCGCGGCCGACCGGGCGGCGGCGCTCGAGGCGGACCGGGCCGAGGACCCGCTGCTGGAGGCGGACGTGGAGACCGCGACCGGCGAGGCGCTCACGGCGGTGGCGTCGTTCGGAATCCTGCCAGGTGAGGACGACCGATTTCATCGCGTCGGCGTGGTCAGGAACGTGACGGAGCGACGAGCGCGCGAGCGCGCGCTCGAGGAGTCAGAGCGACGGTATCGGACGCTCGTCGAGAACTTCCCGGAGGGCGCGGTCGGGTTGTTCGACGAGGACTTCCGGTTCACGGCGGTCGGTGGCGAGTTGATGACGGAGATTGGGACGAATCCGGCCGAGCGCGTCGGCGAGTACGTGTTCGACCTGTACCCGGAGGACGTCGTCCGGGAGATTCGGCCGTACTTCGAGGGAGCGATCGCGGGCGAGAAGCACTCGTTCGAGATCCAGTACAGGGGGCGTGACTTGCTCGCGCACACGCTCCCGGTGAGCGGCGACGACGAGGTGTTCGGTGGGATGCTCGTGGTCCAGGACATCTCGGAGCGCCGGGAGCGCGAGCGCGAGTTGAGCGAGGAACGCGAGCGGTTGGCGGCGGTGAACAACCTCCACGAGGTCGCGCTGGAGGTGAATCGGGCGCTGGCACGGCAGCGGTCCCGCGAGCAGATCGAGGCGGCGGTCTGCGAGCATCTGGGGTCGTCGGATTCGTACACGTTCGCGTGGGTGGGGTCGCTGGAGCGCGAGGGCGTGGGCGCGGACGAGCGGACGCGCGTGGTGCCGTCGTCGGCGACGGACGAGTCGATGACGTTGGAGGCGTTCGACGTGGACCTGGACGCGCCGGTCGAGGAGATGGGGCCGGACGAGCGAGCGATGGCGACTGGCACGGTTCAGGTGTCGTCGACGGTATCGGCGGCGCCAGCGGACGGGTTCTGGCGGGCGCACGCCGAGGAGATGGACGTGGTGGCGGTGGCGTCGGTACCGGTTCGGTTCGAGGACGAGCCGTTCGCGGTATTGAACGTGTACACTGACCGCGAGGATGCGTTCGGCGAGGTGGAGCGTGGAGTGCTGACGCAACTCGGTGAGATCATGGGGTTGGCGATGGCGGCGGCGGCGCGCGCGGAGACGGTGGCGTGGGAGCGCGAGCGCTTCGAGCTCCTGAATCGCCTCATCCGTCACAACCTCCTGAATTCGCTGAACGTGGTTGGTGCGCGCCTGGAGCTGTTGGAGGGGCACGTGGACGAGGCGGTGCTGGGGCATCTGGAGACGGTGCAGGTGCGGACGCGGGAGATGACGCGGGTCGTGGAGACGATCCGGCACGTGATGCAGGCGATCGGGGACGAGAACCACGAGCTGGAGCCGGTGGCGCTCGGGTCGATGGTCGCGGAGCAGGTGGAGCGTGCACGGTCGTCGTATCCGGCGGCGTCGTTCGAGGTGTGCGGTGACCTGAATGAGGTGGGGCCGGTGATGGCGGACGAACTGCTGGGTGAGGTGCTCGAGAACTTGTTGTCGAACGCGGTGGAGCACAACGATGCCGACGAGCCGCGGGTCCGCGTGGGGGTGTCGTCGTCGGATCGGGCGGCGTCGGTGTGGGTGGCGGACGACGGGCCGGGGGTGTCGGCGGAGATGCGCGAGCGGTTGTTCGAGAAGGGCGAGCGTCGGTTCGACAGCCCGGGGTCGGGCTTCGGGCTGTACCTCGTGCGGGAGATCGTGCACGCGTACGACGGGGTGGTCGAGGTGGAGGCGTCCGAGATGGGTGGGGCGCGCTTCGAGGTCACGCTCCCGACGCCGGACGACGCGACGTGAGCGTGGCGGACTGGCGTCGTCGGACGGGCGCGGGACGGGCTCGCGCGCCGAACCAGTCGTGACGGAGCGGTTCGCCGGCGAGATTCTCGACGATTCCCTCGGCTTCGAGTGGAAGCACTGGTGTCTGGAACGACCGGGGTCCTGTGGGTCCAGCGGTGCGGCCGTCAGACCGACCCCAGGTTTACGTCTCGTGTAAACCTCGCTGGGTTTCGGATGGTCCCACGCACGCACCGAGCGCGAACGCAGTGAGCGCTCGGCCTCTCTTCGGCAACGTTTGTTCGAGGAGGGTGCGCGTCCGGCGCACCCTTCGCAGAAAGCGGTTGTTAGTCGTCGCAGGTGGCGTCGGCAGCGTCGGTTTCGGCGTCGGCAGCGTCGGTTTCGGCGTCGCCGGTTACGTCGTTCGATTCGGGTGTTTCGTGGGGGACGCTCATGACGATGGCGTCGCCGGAGAGGACGGTGGTCTCGTCGGGGGTGTCGGTGTGGGTGGTGACGGTGGTGTTGGCGCGGAGCTGGTCGTTGCCGAGGTCTTCGACGATCTCGACGTGGGCGGTGACGGTCTCGTCGGGGCGGACGGGGGCTTCGAACTGGAGGTCCTGGGAGAGGTAGACGATGTCGCCGTCGAGGTCGGCGAGGGCGGCGGAGAGGACGCCGGCGGAGAGCATGCCGTGGGCGACGCGGCCGTCGAACATGGTGTCTTCGGCGTAGTCGGTGTCGACGTGGATGGGGTTGGTGTCGCCGACGAGGTCGGCGTACGCTTCGATGTCGCTTCTCGTGATGGTCTTGGTGGCGTCGGCGGTGTCGCCGACGGATGCGACTGGCATGGACGTGGCTTTCTCTGAGGCGTCATTAGCGTGTCGGGTTAACATGTGAATCAGGAGATTCAGGGTGGTCGTGGGTGATTGGTGAGGTATGCCACGGGTACGGAACGACGGAGTGGAGATCGCGTACGACGTCGCGGGGCCGCCGGATGCGCCGGTGGTCGCGTTCTGCGAGGGGCTGGGGTACGGGCGGTGGATGTGGCGGTTCCAGCGCGAGCGCCTCGCGGACTACCGGACGATCGCGTTCGACAACCGTGGGACGGGCGCGAGCGAGGAACCGGCGGACCCAGAGGCGTACTCTATCGGGGCGTTCGCGAGCGACCTGGAGGCGGTCCTGGACGCGGAAGGCGTCGAGTCGGCGCACGTCGTCGGTGCGAGCATGGGTGGGATGACCGCACAGCGGTACGTTCACGAGTACGACCGCGCCGAGTCGCTCTCCCTGCTCTGCACGAGTCCGGGCGGCGAGCTCGCGGTGCCGACGCCGGCGGCGACCCAGGAGCGGATGTTCGACGTGCCCGAGGACGCGGACGAGCGCGAGGCGATCCGGTTCAAGATGGAGCCGGCGATGACGGAGTCGTTCTGGGCGGCGAACCAGGACCTCGTCGCGGACATCGTCGACTGGCGCCTCGAGAGCGACGCGAGCGAGTTCGCGCGGAACCAGCAGGCGGCGGCGGTCGCCGCGTTCGACGCGACGCCGTGGCTCGCCGACCTCGACGTGCCGACGCTCGTCCTGCACGGGACGGGCGACCGCGTGCTGCCCGTGGAGAACGGCGAGCGCTTGCACGAGCGACTGCCCGAGAGCCGTCTGGAGTTGTACGAGGACGGCGCGCACCTGTTCTTCGTGGAGGACGCCGATGCGGTGACGGCGGACGTCCGCGAGCACGTCGCGGCGGTCGAGGGCGACGACGGGACGACCGAAGCGCCGGACGCGGACGCATGACGGTGCACGGGCACGGGTCGCGGCCGTACGACTGGGTGGGTGACTGGAGCGCGCGCCGACGCTCGCTCTCGCCTGACGCGGTCGGGCTGCGGGACGCGACGACCGGCGAGGCGTTCTCGTACCGCGAGCTGGACGAGCGCGCGAACGCGACCGCTCGCTTGCTCGCCGAGCACGGCGTCTCGAAGGCGTCGCCGGCGGCGGAGCCGGCGCCGGGCCCCGACCAGGTCGGCGACGCTGCGGTCGGCGGCCGCGTCGCGGTGGTGTCGCGGAACCGCCCGGAGCTCGTGGACCTGTTCTTCGCGACGGGGAAGACGGGTGGGGTGCTCGCGCCACTCAGTCATCGGCTCGCGGAGCGCGAGCTCGCCGAGTTGCTCGACGACGTCGCGCCGAGCCTCGTCGTGGTCGAGGGGGCGTTCGACGACGACGTGGCGGGTGCGCTCGCGCACGACGCTTGTGGCTACGACGGGCCGGTGCTCGGGCTCGGCGAGTCGCGCTTCGACGCGTTCGCGGACGCGGTCCCAGACGACCGCTCGCCGTTCGACGGCCCGGACCTCGGGATGGACGACGCGCACATGTTCCTCCACACGGGCGGGTCGACGGGGACGCCGAAGGAGACCGTCCTCACGCACGGCGGTATCGCGTGGAACTCGTTCAACACCATCACGATGTGGGGGCTCCGTCCGGAGGACGCGACGCCGATGGTGTTCCCGATGTTCCACACGGGCGGCTGGAACGTCCTCACGCTCCCGCTCTTTCACCTGGGGGCGGAGGTCGTCATCGCGCGCGAGTTCGACGCCGAGCAGGTCCTCGAGATCGTGGACGAGGACGACGCGACCCTCCTCGTCGCGGTCCCCGCTGTATTGCGGATGATGACGGAGGCCGAGGGGTGGGAGTCCGCGGACCTCTCCACGCTCCGGTTCGCGAAGTCCGGCGGCGGGCCGTGCCGGCAGAGCGTGATGGAGGAATGGTGGTCTCGGGGCGTCGACCTCTCGCAGGGGTACGGCCTCACGGAGTGCGGGCCGAACAACTTCGCGATGCCCGAGGGGTGGGCGCGCGAGAAGGCGGATAGCGTCGGTGTCCCCGGGATGCACGTCGACGCCAGGGTCGTCGACGACGATGGCGAGGAGTGCGAGCAGGGTGCGGTCGGCGAGCTCGAACTCGCGAGCCCGCACGCCGCGGACCGCTACTGGCGGGCGCCCGAGGAGTCCGCGGCGACGTTCGGCGCTCGCGAGGGAGACGACCACGCGTACGTCTCCACGGGCGACCTCGCCAGGGTCGACGACGACGGCTACGTCCACATCGAAGGTCGGAAGAAGGAGATGTTCGTCTCCGGCGGCGAGAACGTCTACCCGGCGGAGGTCGAGGACGTCCTCAGCCAGCACGCGAAGGTCGACGACGTCGTCGTCATCCCCGTACCCGACGACACGTGGGGCGAGGTCGGGAAGGCGGTCGTCGTCGGCGACGAGACCCTCGACCTCGCGGCCGTCGAGGCGTTCTGCGACGGGAAGCTCGCGCGGTTCAAGATCCCGAAGCACCTGGCGTTCGTCGACGAGATGCCGACGAGCGGCCCGTCGAAGATCGACCGTGGCGCGGTCGAGGAGCGGTTCGGCGGGGCGTAAGGCCGCCGATGGCGGTTCGGCGGGACGTAAGGCCGCCGATGGCGGTTCGGCGGGACGTGGTCACCAGGACCAGGACCCGCCGGGGTCGTCGACGCCGCGGACCCGCCTGGCGCCCTGCCAGACCTGGGTGACCCCGATCAGGGTTCCGACGAGGACGGCGACGACCCAGGGAACGGCGTCGAGCGCGCCGCTGACTGCCATCGCGAAGAACGCCAGTCCGATGCTCGCCTCGCCGGCGCCCCAGAGGTGGTGGGACTCGACGCTTGCTGGCGGGCGAGCGCTCGTGATGTAGAGCACGCCAGCGAGCCCGAACAGCGCCACGTAGCTGGCGGTGCCCGGCTCGGCCCACGCTCCCGTGACGAAGACGGCCATCAGCACGCCGAGTCCGAGGAGGACGGCGCCGTAGACGGCTCTGGTTCGCGGCTGCACGGATTCGGCTTCCGCGGCGACGCTGAAAAAGGTCGGTCCTACGGCTCGGGGTGGGCGTCTACGACTCGGGGTGGGCGTACACCATCTCCATCCGGAGTCCCTCCTCGTCCTCGCCGGGGTCGTCGGGGAGCGTCTGGAACTCGCCGGTGAGTGAGCTGGCGGTGACGGCGAGCGCGAACGCGTCGAGGAGGTCGTCGTTCGAGAGCGCGGGGTCGTCCCAGTCGAGGAGCGCGCTGCCGGCGTCGGCGAGCGCGTCGTGGAACGCGCTTCGGCGGTCGCCGTGGTCGTCGGTGACGTCGGGGTGAACGGCGGCGAGGGCGTCGACGCGCTCCCAGTACGCGGCCGCGGGCTGGCTCGACTTCGAGAACCGCATATCCTGGTGGTCGTTGAGCGCCCAGAAGCACACTTCGGGGTGGGCTTCGCGGATGCGGTCCTGGGTCGCTTCGGTGGCGGCGTCGTCGCGTAGCACGCTGTCGACCTCGCGGATGCGATGGGTGATGTTGAACGTCTGCTGCATCAGGCCCTTGTCCACGCACTCCTTCTGGGTCGCGTTCGCCGTGGCGTAGTCGTCCTCGTCGAGGATCTCCCGGATCGGGACGTTGAACACGCTCGACTGGCGGTTCTCCAGGCGTTTGCGCGCTTGAACCTCCGGCTCGCGGGCGGGGTCGTCGTCGGGGAGACCGATGGGGACGTCGACGAGGACGGTGAGGTGCTCCGCGTCGACGGTTTCGAGGTCGCTCCAGAGGTCGGTCCAGAGGGCGCGGAACGCGCTACCGTCGGCGTCGGTGTCGGCGTAGCGATGGACGCTCGCGTACTCGCGGTCGTGGTATTGGACGGCGACCCAGCCGTCGGGGGCGGCGTCGACGCCGACGGCGACGTGTTCGGGCATGACTGCGCGTTCGGATGCGGCGAGGATAAGCCCCCGGTCGTCGCGCACCGAACTGACCTTGGAATACAAAGCAAGGGCGCGTGTCTTGCCGGTTCAGGGGTGTTTCGGGAAGAAAACGCTTATGAACGAACACGTCGATGTTTGTGTAACGGTACCACACGAATCATGATCGACCTCGCGATGGACATGGAGCAGTACGACTGCCCGTTCATCGACACGACCGCCGACCACGACGTCGAGTTCGCGGCCGCGCACTGGGAGTTCCATCCGGTCGCGGAGGAACTCGAGTGCCGGATGGTCGTCGAGAGCCCGGACCGCGGCGCGCTCGACAACGGGCTGTCGGCGCTCCAGTCCCACGAGAACATGCACGACGTCGACCTCCTCGCGAAACAGGAGGGCGTCGCGCACCTCAAGACCGTGATGGCGGAGACGGACGCGATGGGCACCATCCGCGACAACGACGGCTACATCACGGGCCCGTTCTACATCGCCGACGGCTCGGAGACGTGGCACGTCGGGTTCGACCAGGCGTCGAAGGCCGACGGCACGCTCAGCGAACTCGAGCGCGACAACGAGTTCGACGTCGTCGAACGCGACGAGGTGACGCTCCCGCAGATGAACGACGTCGTGCAGAACGCCGCGGCGGCGATGACGCTCGTCGACGGCTGCCGCGAGCTCTCCGACGTCGAACGGCAGACGCTCGAATCCGCGGCCAGCGGCGGGTACTTCGAGAGCCCGCGGCAGACGAACCTCGGGGACCTCGCCGAGGAGTTCGACGTCTCCAAGCCCGCGGTCTCGAAGAACCTCCGCAGGGGCGAGCGGAAGATGGTCGAGCGCGTCGTCGACGCGCTCTCCGAACTCGACGACTGAGCGGCCGCCCGGTCGACACACGGGAGTTCCGCGGTCAACGTTAACACGTTAACGTGGCAGTTCTTGCGGGATGCGAGCATCTACCAGTAGTGTCATGAGTCGCGTACACGTGTCACGAAGGAAGATGCTGGGAGCGATCGCCGCGGCGGGCATCGGGGGCGCCGCCGGGTGTACCACGGGGAACGGAACCGAGACGGAGACCGACGGCGACGGCGGCGACGGCGGTGGCGGGTCGACGACGAGTCAGACCACGTCGCAGGCGGACGTCTCCGCGAGCGGCACCGTGAAGATCGGCGTGATGCAGCCGATGAGCGGCGACCTCCAGTACTACGGGATGCAGGCGATCTGGGGGTTCCTCTCCGGGCTCGCGTACAAGACCGACACCGACCCGCTGACGGGCGTGTCCGAGGGAACGGAGACCATCGAGGACGGGGACGTGACGTGGGAGCTCGTGTTCCGCGACACGGAGTTCTCCGCGGACAAGGCCCAGACGATCGCGACGAACCTCGCGCAGGACGACGAGGTCGACGCGCTGTTCGGCGGGACGTCGTCGGCGGCCGCGGGCCGCATCATCGACACGGTCATCAACACGCAGGAGGTCGACATCCCCTACATGGCGGGGCCGGCGGCGTCCGCGAGCATCACGTCCAGTTCGAAGACGTGCTCGCCGCAGGTGTTCCGCGCGAACGAGAACACCGCGATGGACGCGCGTTCCGGCGGGAAGTACGTCGCGGAGGAGACGGACGTCGAGCGCGTGTTCCTGATGGGCGCGGACTACTCGTTCGGGCGTGCGGTCGTCCAGAACTACAAGGAGGTCCTCGAGACCAACGGCGTGGAGATCGTCGGCGAACGGTTCGTTCCGCAGGGGTACGACGAGTTCGACGGGTTGTTCCAGCAGGCCGTGGAGGCGGACGCGCAGGGCGTCGTCGGCGGGTTCACGGTCGCGACGCTCCCGAACTTCCTGACGGCGGCGGCGAACTACGACGTCCGCGTCTTCGGCGGGTTCGCGACGGAGATCACGAACTCGGTGCTGGGTGGACTGCTGGAGAACCTGCTCGGCGACGACTTCACCGCGCAGGGCATGCGTGACGCCGAGATCGGGCCGTTCACGACGCGGTACCACTGGAACCAGTACGACAACGACATCAACTCGTCGTTCGTCGACATGTACACGTCGGCGTACGGGAAGGTCCCGGACCTGTTCACGTCGGGGACGTTCACGGCGGCGTCGTCGTTCCATCAGGCCGTGCACGCGTCCGGGTCGACGGACGGCGTCGACCTCGTGGACGCGATGACGGGGATGACGGTGACGGACACGCCGAAGGGCGAGGACGGGTACGTCTTCCAGGAGTACAACAATCAGGCGCGCTCGGAGATGACGGTCGCGTATCCGGTGCCGACCACCGACGAGTGGTCGGACCTCTGGGGGGCGAGCATCCAGCCGAGCGACCCGGTGTCGCGCGTCGACAAGGACCAGACGACGATCCCGCGTGGCGGCATGGATTGCTCGCTGTAGGCCATGGGGACGGAACTACTGCGGACGCAGGGACTCGAGAAGCACTTCGGTGGCGTGACCGCGGTCGACGACGTCGATTACTCGGTGTCGACTGGCGAGACGGTCGCGCTCATCGGCCCGAACGGCGCGGGGAAGACGACGTTCTTCAACCTCCTGACGGGGTCGCTGTCGCCGTCCGCGGGAACGGTCGAGTTCCGCGACGACGGCGAGTGGGTGGACGTCACGGACTTCGACACGCACGAGACCGCGCAGGCGGGCATCCACCGGTCGTACCAGGTGACGAACATCTTCCCGACGAGTACCGTCCGGGAGAACGTGCGTGTGGCGGCGCAAGCGCACGGATCGGACACGCATCGGTTCTGGCGGCACGCGGACAGCTTCGAGGACTACCACGCGGAGACGACGCGCATCCTCGAGCGCGTCGGACTCGGCGACCTCGCGGACCGACCCGCGCAGGCGTTGAGTCACGGCGAGAAACGCCACCTCGAACTCGCCATCGCGCTCGCGGGCGACCCCGACCTCCTCCTGCTGGACGAGCCCGCGGCGGGCGTGTCCAGCGAGAGCGTGGACGAGGTCGTCGACCTCATCCGGGACGTCGCGCAGGACCACGCGGTCCTGCTCGTCGAGCACAACATGGACGTCGTGATGGACCTCGCGGACCGCATCACGGTCCTGCATCGCGGCGCGCTCATCGCCGACGGCGAACCGGAGGCGGTCCGGGCGGACGAGCGCGTTCGCGAGGCGTACCTCGGCGGGTACGGGAGCGACGACGACCCGACTGCTGGTGATAGTCGACCGGACGACGCGGGCGACGGCGCCGGCGACGGCGACGGCGATACCGCGGCGACCGACGGAGGTGTCGCATGAGCGCGGACGAGCAACCTGCGACCGATGCGACAGCCGGAGGCGTGGCCGAGAGCGTCGACGCGCCGCTCCTCGAGATGGAGGACGTCCACGCGTACTACGGCGAGAGCCACGTCCTCGAAGGCGTGTCGCTGCGGGTCGACCGCGGGGAGACGGTCGCGCTCATCGGGCGGAACGGCGTCGGGAAGACGACGACGCTACGCGCGGCGCTCCAGTTGACGCCGCCGCGCGAGGGCGTGGTCAGGCTCCGCGGCGAGGACGTCACGGGCGAGCCGACCCACGAGCTCGCGCATCGCGGCGTCGGGTGGATTCCCGAGGACCGCCGGATGTTCGAGGAGCTGACGGTCGCGGAGAACATCGGCGTCGCGGTGAAGGACGCCAGCCGCGTCGACGAGAAGCTCGAGAGCGCGCTCGAGACGTTCCCGGAGCTCCGCGAGCACGAGAACCGGAAGGCGGGCGACCTGTCGGGCGGCCAGCAGCAGATGGTCGCCATCGCGCGCGGGCTCGTCGGCGAGAACGACCTCCTGCTCGTGGACGAACCGAGCGAGGGCCTCGCGCCGCAGATCGTGCAGACGGTCGCCGAGGCCTTAGAGCGCGTGAGCGACGAGGCGTCGCTCCTGCTCGTCGAGCAGAACTTCCCGCTCGCGATGGACCTCGCGGACCGCTTCTACCTCGTCGACAACGGCCGCGTCGTCGAGAGCGGTAGTACGGAAGGCGTGACCGCCGACGACGAACGGATACGGAGGTACCTAGCGTGACCTGCTCGCACGAGCGTCCGGCGTCCGCCAGGACGCCGGTACCGGTGCGGTCGACGGGTCGCACAGCGGCGGGTCGGAGGTGGTCGGCGTGACCTTCGACGTCGCGTCCGTCCTCCTCGCGGCCCTGTTCGACGCGGTCGGCGGACTGCCCGTCGGCGCTATCGTCGGCGACTTCCTGGAGTTCCTGTCGCCGTCGAACCTCGCGGGCGTGCTCGTCGACGGCATCGCGAAGGCGGCGGTGTTCGCGCTCATCGCGGTCGGCCTGACGCTCATCTTCGGGCTCATGGGCGTCCTGAACTTCGCGCACGGGTCGTTCACGATCGTCGGCGCGTACGTCGCGGGCCTGGCGATGGTGCTCATCGTCTCCACCGGCGACGGTATCGTGACGCGCGTGGCGCTGTTCTTCGTCGCGGTCGTCGTCGCGTTCGCGGCGGTCGCGGCGCTCGGCGGCGTCATCGAGACGAAGCTCATCCGGCCGCTCTACGACCGGCCGCCGCTCTACCAGATCCTGCTGACGTTCGGGTTGACGCTCGTCATCGACGAGGTCGTCCGGATGGTCGTGGACTTCTACGGCCTCCAGCCCCGGAGCGCGTGGCAGGAGGCCCTCGGGACGCGCCCGGACTGGTTCCGCGAGAACCACGAGTACTTCGGGCTCACGGTGGAGGGCATGGACCTCTTCGAGATCTTCCTCGGCGTGGTCGTCATCGGCGCGGTCTGGCTGTTCCTCACCCGCACGCGGTACGGGCTGTTCATCCGCGCGGGCAGCGAGGACGCCGAGATGGCGGAAGCGCTCGGCGTCGACGTCCGCCGCGTGTTCACGGTCGTGTTCGGTATCGGCGCCGGCCTCACGGGCGTCGCGGGCGCGCTCCTCATGTGGGACCCCGGCTGGGGCGCGAGCGTCACCGTCGGCGCGGAAGCCCTGCTGCCGGCGTTCGTCGTCGTCATCGTCGGCGGCCTCGGCACGTTCAAGGGAACCGTCGTCGCGGCGCTCGTCGTCGGGCTCGCGGACGCAACGATGACGTGGTGGTTCCAGAACGTCCTCGTCACCATGTCGTGGCTGCCCGAGGTCGTCGTGTTCGCCATCCTCGTCGGCGTCCTCATCGTGAAACCACGCGGCCTCTACGGCGTCCAGGAGGTGGGCGGCCATTAGCCCGCCTGCCTCCGGCGCCGACGACGACCGCGACGGTGTCGCCGAGGACGCGAACGCGACCGCGTCCACGGACGGCGGCGAGACGCCACCAGCGGACGCGCCGGGCGACGACGCGGCCAGCGCGTCCGAGCGCCGGCCGCGCACGAGTCACGGCCTGCTCGGCGGGACGCTCGCGAACGTCCTCGGTGGCGACTCGGCGTTCGCGCGGTACGCGCGGTCGACGACCGCGCACGCCGTCGTCCTCGCCGTCCTCGCGCTCTACCCGTTCGTGCACGCGTTCTTCACGAACCCCGCGACGTTCAACGTCGTCCCCGTCCTCTCGGCGGCACCCGAGTACTGGGCGGAGACGTTCGTCGCCGTCCTCCCCCGAGTGGAGACGATGGTCGCCATCTTCTACTTCGGGCTGTTCGCCGCGAGCTTCGACTTCATCTCCGGCTATACGGGGTACCTGTCGTTCGGGCACGCGGCGTTCTACGGCGTCGGCGCGTACGGCGTCATCCTCGTCGCGAACGGCAAGATCCCGCTGCTGGGGAGTCAGACGCCGTTCATGGTGACGATACTCGTCATGGCGATAGCTGCCGCGGTGCTCGCGGTACTCCTCGGGCTCGTGTCGTTCCGGCTGTCGGGCGTGTACTTCGCGATGATCACGCTCGGGTTCAGTCAGATCCTGTACGTGCTGTTCGCGTCCTGGGACTTCGTCGGCGAGAACCCGCGGGACGGCGTCGCGGTCCTCGACCACCCGGAGGGGTTCGAGATCGGGGTGCCGTTCGTGGACGCGCTGAACCTCCAGATCGGCCAGCTCCAGGGCGACTCCGTGCTGTACGGCCTGGACATGGCGAAGCTCGGGTTCGACTTCCTCGGGTTCGTCGACGTCACGGTCGACCTCGGCGGGACCGAGGTGTCGTACTACATGGTCGGACTCGTCGCCGTCCTGGGGTACGCGGCGATGCAGCGCATCATCCACTCGCCGTTCGGCCGCGTGATGATCGCGATCCGGGAGAACGAGGAGCGCGCTCGCGCCATCGGGTACGACGTGTACAAGGTGAAGCTCGCGGCGTTCGCGATGAGTGCGTTCTTCGGCGCTATCGCCGGCGGCCTGTTCGCGGGGTTCCGGCGCTCCGTCAGCCCGGAGAACTCGCTGTACTTCCTCGTCGCCGGGGACGCCCTGCTCGCCGCCGTCATCGGCGGGTTCGGGACGCTCGCAGGCCCCATCTTCGGGCGGCTGTTCCACATCAGTATCGAGGAGTTCCTGTCGAAGTCCGGGAGCGGCGGCGGCCTGCTCCCGTGGCTCGAACGCACGCTCGGGGACGCGACGATGTCGACCGAGACCGTCGGCGGCGTCACCGTCGGCGAGGGCGTCGACACGTTCCTGAACGGGCACGCCGAGCTGTACGTCGGGCTCGTGTTCGTGCTGTTCGTGCTGTACGTCCCGAACGGCTTGCTCGGCACCATCCGCGTCCGCATGGGCGGGACGGTCGCCGGGCAGACCGCGGCGCGCATCAAGCGCTGGGCGGCCGGCTCGGGGCGCGCCGACGCGGACGCGGCCGCGAGCGCGACCTCGGGCGCGGACGCGGAGGACGACGATGACTGACGGGGCGTCGACCGGCGACGCGCCCGCGGTCTGCCTCACCGGCCTCGGGACGTACGTGCCGAGCATCGTCGTCACCGGGGAGGAGATCGCGGACGCCTCCGGCGTGCCCGAGGACGTCGTCGTGGAGAAGATGGGCGTGCGCGAGAAGCGCGTGTGTCCGAGCGACGACGACCACGCGACCGACATGAGCGCGAAAGCCGCCAGAGAGGCGCTCGACGACGCCGAAATCGACCCCGCCAGTCTCGACCTCGTGCTCTACCATGGGAGCGAGTTCAAGGACCACGTCGTGTGGTCGGCGGCCGCGAACGTCGCGGACCGCATCGGCGCCACCGAGGCGTACGCGACCGAGTCCTACACGCTCTGCGCTGGCGCGCCCATCGCGCTCCGGCAGGTCGCCGCGCAGGTACGCGCCGGCGACGTCGACCGCGCGCTCCTGGTGGCGGCGAGCCGCGAGGAGGACCTCGTCGACTACGAGAACGAACGGTCGAGCTTCATGTTCAACTTCGGGAGCGGCGCGAGCGCGTACGTCGTCGAGGCGGGCGACGCTGCGGCCACGGCGACCGGCGGTGACGAGTCGGTCGCGACCGACGGTGGCGACGCCGCGGCCGCGAGCGCGGAACTGCCCGCGAGCGAGCGCGCTCGCGCGGTCGTCCGCGAATCGGCCGCCGTCACCGACGGCTCGTTCTCGATGGACGTCGTGATGCCAGCCGGCGGCTCGAAGCACCCACCGAGTCGCGAGACCGTCGCGGCTGAGGAGCCGATGCACACGCTCGACGTCCCCGACCCCGACGGCATGAAGGAGCGCCTCGCGGACGTGAGCCTCGAGAACTACCTCGACGTCGCCGACGACGCACTCGCGAAGAGCGGGTACGACCGCGGCGACCTCGACTTCGTCGCGGTGACGCACATGAAGCGGTCGTTCCACGACCTGCTGTTGGGTGAGCTCGGCTGCGACCCCGAGACGCAGGGGTACTACCTCGACGAGTACGGGCACGTCCAGAGCGTCGACCAGGCGCTCGCCGTCGAGGAAGCCCTCGCCGCCGACCCGCCGCGACTCGAGGACGGCGACGTCGTGCTCTTCCTCGCCGCCGGCACCGGGTACACGTGGGCGGCGACCGTGCTGGAGTGGGTCGGGTAGGAGCCGAGTCCTCGGGTGCCGGTGGCGGTACCTTCTTCTCTCCGCCGCGAGTCGATTCGGGTCATGTCTGCGCCTGCGGCCGCGGCGAGCGCGTCCGACGCGAGCGTCCCGAAGCGCCGGCGGCGCGCGTTCGCGGTCGTGGTGTTCGTCGTCGTCCTCGACCTCCTGGGGTTCGGTATCGTCATCCCCATCCTGCCGTTCTACGTGCGGTCGTTCGTCGCGAACGACCTCTTCATCGGGCTGCTGGCGGCGTCGTACTCGCTCGCGCAGTTCGCGAGCGCGCCGTACCTCGGCCGCCTCAGCGACCAGTACGGCCGCCGCCCCGTCATCGTCATCTCGCTGGTCGGTGGCGCGGTCGCGTGGACGGTGTTCGGCGTCGCTGGGGCGCTCTGGCTGGTGTTCCTCGCGCGCATCGTCGCCGGCGCCGCTGGTGGGAACATCGCGACCGCGCAGGCGTACGTCGCCGACATCACGCCACCGAAGGACCGCGCGGGCGCGCTCGGCATCCTCGGCGCGGCGTTCAGCGTCGGGTTCATCATCGGGCCCGCACTCGGTGGCGTCCTCGCCAGCCCCGAGGTCCTCGCGGTCGCACGCGACGTCCTCCCCGGCGTCGTGCCCGTGACGCGGTTCTCGATGCCGAGCTTCGCCGCCGCCGTCCTCTCGCTGGGCGGCGCCGCGGTCGCGTGGCGGTACCTCCCCGACCCCGCGAGCATCTACGACGACCCCGACGCGGCCACAGGCGAGGACGACCCGGACGCCGAGGACGCATCGGAAACGACCCCGTCGGACGCGCCCGCGCCGACGACGCCGGCGCGGCCGTCGACGCTCGTCTCGCAGTTCCGCGACGCGCTCGCGAGCGACGCGCTCCGCGGACTCGTGATTGCGTTCTTCCTCGTGAACGTCGCGTTCTCGGGCGTCACCGTGGCGTTCGTGCCGTGGCTCGCGGACGTGTTCGGGTTCGCGGAACCGCAGGCCGCGGCGTTCCTGACGTACATCGGCGTGCTCGGCGTCGTCGTGCAGGGTGGGCTGGTGCCACGGGTGTCGCGCCGCTTCGGCGACGCGAAGATGGCGGTCGCCGGCCTCGGCATCCTCACCGTCGGCGCCGCGGTCCTGCCGTTCACGCCCGACGTCGGGCGGCTCGCCGACATCGCCGTCGGTGGCTTCGCACCCGCGGTGGTCGCACTCATCGTGCTCCTGCCGCTGATACCGCTCGGGAACGGCCTGCTGTCGGCGGCACTCGGCGCGCTCGTGTCGACGAGCGCGAGCGCGAGCGAGCAAGGGAGCGCGTTCGGCGTCACGCAGGGCGCGGGGAGTCTCGGCCGCACCGTCGGCCCGCCCGTGATGGCGGGTCTCTACGAGTTCGGCGCGCGCTGGTCGCCGTTCGTCGCCGGCGCCGTCCTCCTCGTCCCGGCGCTCGTCGTCGTCGCACGGCGGCGCGTCGACGCGGTGGAGTCGTAGCGCGCTCCCCGGCGTCGCTCGCGCCCGCGACGGCGGTCGTGGAGCGGTACGCTCATGAGCGAGCGGCCGCTATCCGTGCGTCGTGGCGCGCTACTTCAAGTACCCGTGTCCGGGCTGTCGGAGCACGAACGACCTCCACGACTTCGACTGCAAGTTCACGGGCACGCCGTGGTTCGACGTCGAGAAGGCGTACACGGACATCGTCGGCGCGCTCGCGGACGGCGCGAAAGCCGAGGACGAACTCCGGGCGGCGGCACACGGCGACTGGGACTCGTTGCATCAGGCGGCGTTCCAGGAGCTCCGGGCGACGCGACGCGTCGACGAGACGACCGACGAGAGCGGCCGCGAGGTCCTCGAACTCGTCACGCCCGACGAGTACCGCGAACGCCTCGCGCATCCGCCCCACGACCCCGTGAAGACCATCTACGAGGAAGGGAGCGTGCCGGGCGCGCACGACAACAGCGTGTTCGCGATGGTCGCGTACTACGAGATGATCGGCCTGTCGTGGGAGGAGACGAGGGAGAAGGTCGTCGACTGGCTCGTCGAGTCGGGGACGTGGCAGCGCGGCGGGTTCGAGGAGGAGAGTCCGGAGGAACTCGTGGACTCGAAGCGGCACGTCCACGAGCAGGGCTACGGGTGGAAGGAGAAGGCGAAGGCCGCGAAGGCCGTCATCGACCGGCGCGCGTGACGTGATCTCTGCGAGCGATTCTGCCGGGACTGGTGTGAGCCAGTACTTCCATCGGTTCCAGTGACCGTCGCGTCGCCGCTACTGGCGCCGGTGCCTATGGATGGCCGCACGGCACCGCGGCCGCACGGCACCGCGCCTCGCCCTCCCCAGCCGACTCCTCGTTCGCGCCGCTCACTCGTCGCCCCTCGCACGCGTCGCGCCGCCGCGGCTCGCCGCCGCTCGACGCGGCGCGCGGCTCGCGCGCCGACCGCCACGGGGACGACTACTACGCGCTCGGGTTCTCTTTCGCTCGCGGTGCGTTCCAGGCGATGAGCGAGTGCGCCCGCTCGACGGCGTCGAAGCGGTGCCCGAGGCGGACGAGAAGCCGGGAGGCGCGGGGGACTGACGCCGACCGTCGCGCGAGCTCTCAGGCGTTCGACTCGCTCCCTGAACCCGTCTTGCGCTGGTTCCGCGCCCAACCGAGCGCGAACGTGGCGGTTCCGGCGAGCACGAGGAGGCCGCCCGCGAGGGAGAGCCCTGCCTCGCCCAGGACGTCGACTATCGGGTCGTGGAGCACGAGCGTGTTCCCGACCACCGCGGCGAGGAGGCCCGCCCTGCCCAACGCGTCGTCCATATGTCGACGAACGCGAACGAGGGATTTAGGGGTTGGGAACGCGCCGCCAGCACGAAGTGCAGGTTTCTTGTCGCTACCACGAGTAGCGGGCACCATGTCGACCCTCCGGTCCCTCCGTGCGTGGTCGAACCCGGAGTGGCCGTCCACGCCGACGTACGCCGCGCTCGCTCGGTTCGGCGTCCGGCGGAGCGCGTTCGTCGTCCCGTTCGTCGTCGCCCAGATCGCGATACAGTTCCCCGCAGGCGGGTACTGGATGTCGGCGTTCCTCGTCGGTACCGTCGCGTCGTTCGCTCCCGGGTATCTCGCCGGCGCCGCCGTCATGTTCGACGACTACGGGCGGGCCGCGCTCGCCGC
Source organism: Halorubellus litoreus (assembly GCF_037081675.1). Classification (GTDB taxonomy): domain Archaea; phylum Halobacteriota; class Halobacteria; order Halobacteriales; family Natrialbaceae; genus Halorubellus; species Halorubellus litoreus. The sequence continues at coordinate 1,389,365 of NZ_JAZAQL010000001.1, forward strand.
CCTCGCGAGCGCCGTCGTCCTCGTCGGGACAGGCGCCACGATGCACGCACTCGACCCCGGCAACGGCTTCGCCGTCGGCCTCCTCGCGTTCGGCGCATTCGGCTCACTCGCCCTCGGCGTCTTCGGGTACACCGCCGCCGAACGCGCGACCTGGGCGGCCGAGGACTGAGCCGGCGCTACCGACGTCAGCGTCGTCGAGAGAAGAACCGCGAGAACCGAACCGACCGTCGTCAGTTCGACTGGATGCGCGGCGCGAGCATGAACGTCACGTGCCCCATGCCCTCGGCGATGTCGAAGTGCATCTTCACGGGGAACTCCTCGCCGAGCTCCATCGTGACCTCCGCGTCCTTCGGGATGGCCTTGTCCATGTCCTTCAGGTAATCCAGCGAGAACAGCGAGTGCGCGTCGGCGGCGGAGAGGTCGATGAGGTCGTCCCGGCCGAGCTCGAGGTGGACGTCGTCCGCGTCGCCCTCCGCGTCCACGTAGAACTGCTCGTTCGACCCGTCGACGCCGAGCGCGATGTGGTCGCTGACCATGTCCGCGGCCTTCACCGCGCGGTTGATGTCCTTCCCTTCGACGACGACCTCGGCGGCGAGGTCGAGGTCCGGGATGTCCGGCTCCTGTCGGATGCTGTCGGGGTCGATGAGCGTGAGCGTGTACTCGAGCCCGTCGATCTGGATGTGGAGCTTCCGCGTCTCCTCGTCGAGTTCGAGACTGACGAGCTGGCCGGCGTCCGCCATACCGGCGATGTCTTCGAGCCGCGAGAGGTTCACGCCGATGAGGCCGCCGTCGGCCTCGTACGACTCGAACGCGTCCGCGGACAGCGACAGGTCGACCATGCCTACGTTCGCGGGGTCGACAGCGCGGATCTCGAGGCCGTCCTCCTCGAGGTGGATCTTGCACTCGTCCACCAGGACGCTCACGGAATCGAGCGTCGTCTTGAGCGTATCCGCGCTCACGATGGCCTTGAACATATTATCTCGTGGTACGAAAGCGGGCCCTAAAAAGACACCCTTTCCGGCCTCCGTGCGGGCGTTCCACGCACTCGCGACGCCCGTCGGAACGCCCCGGTTGGCGCGGCCTCGTCCGGGGGGACGGGCACGCCGACAAGGTGGCGCGTCGCGGTCGAGCACGTCGAGCGCGTCGTGGCGCTCTTGAGGCCGCCACGCGTACGTCCACGTATGACTCGCCCGACTATCGTGTACGACGACGACTGCGGGTTCTGTACGTGGAGCGCGGAGTACGCGGACGCACACGGCAACTTCCACCTGCTCGGGTTCTCGAAGCTCACGCCCGAGGAACGCGCTCGACTCCCCGACGACTACGAGGACTGCATGCACGTGTTCGACGGCGACGACACGTACTCGTGCGGCGAAGCAGCGGAGTTCGTCGCGGCGCAACTCAACACCGCCGAGGGCACCGCCGCGCGCGTCTTCCAGTCGCTCCCCGAGGGTGCGCGACGGCACGTCCGCGACCCGACGTACCGGTTCATCGCGGACCACCGGGATTGGTTCGGGAAGGTCCGCTCGAAGCGACCGCCAGCGCGGGACTGACCGCCTGCTCGCGAGTCTCCTCACCCGTCGACGGTGTCGAGTCGTACGGCGAGTTCGCCACGCACCCACGACGCGAGGTCCTCCACGCGCTCGGGTGCGTTCGGCGTCCAGCGCTCGAACGTCCGAACCGTCTCCAGGAACGTCACGGCGCGATACAGCGGGTAGCGTTCGGCGAACCCGTCCGGGAGCCGGCCGGCGTGGTCGCGGTAGCCGGCGCGGAGCGCACGCCGTAACCGGTCGTCGTCCGCGTCCTCGACGTCGGCGCGCTCGACGTACTGCGCTTCGGCGCGCACGACGTCCAGCGCCGGGTCACCGACCATCGCCGTCTCCCAGTCGACGAGGCCAGGACCGCCGGAGTCGACGAGACAGTTCTCGGGACGCGGGTCGTCGTGGACGAGCGTCGCCGGAGCCGCGTCCAGCGTCCTCGTGGCGGAATCCACTGCGGCGAGGACGTCCGCGACGCAGTCCCGGAATCGTTCCGGGAATCCCTCGTCGACGCGCGCACTGAGCGTCTCCTCGAGGACGCTCGACCACGACCCGCTCGCGAGCTCGAACCCGTCGCGCTCGTCGCTCCACCCGCGGATGCGTGCGTGCCGGTCGAAGCCGTCCGCGACGTGCACGCCGGCGAGTGCTCGCCCAACGGCCCGCAACACGGTCGCTCGCGCCACCGTCGAATCCACCGGCCAGTCGGTCGCGATCGCCGTCCCCGATAGCGCCGCCGTCGCGACGTACGCGGGCGTGCCAGCGGTCTCCACCGCCAGCACGTCCGGGACGCGAACGACCGCGTGCCGGCGTGCGTACCGGAGCGCTGCCGCGTCACGCGCCAACCGCTCGCGCACCCACGGCCCGTCGTCGACCGCGACCTTCAGGAACACCACGGCACCGTCCGCGAACCGGACGCGAACCGTCTCGTTCCCCTCGCTATCCGACCCCGTCGCCGCCGTCGTCGACGCAACCTGACGCTCCGGGAACGCCGACGCGAGCACCCGTTCGACGTCCCCATTCATCACTAGCAATCGACGCCCCCACGACCCAAGTGCGTTCCGGGCCAACATACCACATACAACTGGTGCGAACGCCGTCGCTCACCACGAACCACGCACGCAGAAAGTCGCGAAAGATGGCAAGTCGACGCGACTTCCCACTCTTTCACCCGGACGCGAATAAACGTTTCCTCACCGGATGACCGTTCCCCTGTCCCCGACGGTACTCGAACGCGGGAATCCTGGTCTTTTCTCACCGCAATCGCAGTGTCCTCGTGCCGCCTGCGGCGTCACTCGAACGCCGCAATCCCTGTTGCTGACGTGAATCCCAGATGTTCTCGCAGCGCCTGCGGCGCTACTCGAACGCTGGAATCCCAGTCTTTTCTCACCGGAATCGCAGTGTCCTCGTGCCGCCTGCGGCGTCACTCGAACGCCGCAATCCCTGTTGCTGACGTGAATCCCAGATGTTCTCGCAGCGCCTACGGCGCTACTCGAACGCTGGGATCCCCGGTCTTTTCTCACCGGAATCGCAGTGTCCTCGTGCCGCCTGCGGCGTCACTCGAACGCCGCGATTCCGGTGAGATCCTCCCCGAGAATCAACGTATGGATGTCGTGCGTGCCTTCGTACGTGTACACGGTCTCGATGTTCGCCATGTGCCGCATCGGCGAGTAGTCGCCCGTGATGCCGTTCCCGCCGAGCATCTCCCGGGCCGTCTTCGCGGTCTCGCGCGCCATCCGGACGTTGTTCCGCTTCGCCATCGACACGTGCTGCGGGCGGAGGTCGCCGCGCGCCTTGAGGTCCGCGAGGCGGTGCGCGAGCAGTTGCGCGTTCGTGATCTGGGTCGCCATCTCCGCGAGCTTGCGCTGCTGGAGCTGGAACCCACCGATGGGCTTCCCGAACTGCTCGCGGTCCGTCGCGTACTGGAGCGCGGTCTCGAAGCAATCCTGTGCCGCACCGACCGCGCCCCACGCGATACCGTAGCGCGCTTGCGTGAGACACGACAGCGGGCCCTTCATCCCGCGGACGTGCGGGAGGACGTCGTCCGCGTCGACGTGCACGTCGTCGAGCGCGATCTCGCCCGTGATCGAGGCTCGCAGCGAGAGCTTGTCGTCGATCTTGTTCGTCGTCACGCCCGCCTTGTCCGTCTCCACGAGGAACCCGCGAACGGGATCGTCGTCCTCGGAGCGGTCCTTCGCCCACACGACGGCGACGTCGCTGATGGGGGAGTTCGTGATCCACGTCTTCGACCCGTTCAGGACGTAGCCGTCGCCGTCCGCTTCGGCGTGGGTCTCCATCGCGCTCGGGTTCGAGCCGTGATTCGGTTCGGTGAGCCCGAAGCACCCGACGGCTTCGCCGTGCCCGAGCTTCGGGAGCCACTCGTCCTTCTGGGCGTCGCTCCCGAACGCGTGAATCGGGTACATGACGAGCGCGCCCTGCACGCTCGCCATCGACCGAATCCCGGAGTCGCACGCTTCGAGCTCCTGCATGAGGAGCCCGTACGCCTTCTCGCTGACGTTCGGGAGGTCGTACCCGTCGAGGTTCGGCGCGTAGAACCCGAGTTCGCCCATCTCCTCGATGATCTCCATCGGGAACGTCGCGTCCTGCCAGTGGTCGGCGATGTCGGGGCGCACCTTGTCCTCGACGAAGTCCCGTGCCGTGTCGCGGATGAGGCGTTCCTCCTCGCCGAGGTCAGCCTCCAGTCCGACGTAATCGAGCATACGAAACCTGCGAACTACCGCGTGAAAAACGCTCCTAATCTCGCGCAATCGTTGCCGGTACCGGTCGCACGAGCATACGGCGGCCGTCAGGCCGCCGTTTCGGGTTGATTTGTCGCACGAGCATACGGCGGCCGCGAGGCCGCGGCTTCCGCTGGAACCGCCCGCACGAGCATACGGCGGCCGTCAGGCCGCCGTTTCGGGTAGACTCGCCCGCACGGGCATACGGCGCCCTCACGGCCGCTGTTTCGGGTGGACTCGTCCGCATGGTTATCCGGTGACGTGTATCCGTACCGGGACGAAGTGGATAGTATCCATCTCTGATATTCGTGGCGTAAATTGGCGATACGTCTGCGATTCTGACTATGTGCGATAGTTGAGTATTTGTATATATACTCAGCGGCCGTTCTAGGAGTGAGGTATTTAATGTCCACAAAGCGCGTAGCGGCTGAAGACGACGTCAGAGCGGCATCCGACCGGTTCTACGGGGCACTGGAGGCGATGGCGAACGGGGATGCGAGCTCTATGGCGGACATCTGGTCGCATGCGGACGACGTGACGACGATGCACCCGATCGGTGGGCGAGAGGAGGGCTGGGCGGCCGTCAACGAGTCCTGGACGGGTGTCGCATCGGCGAGCACTGACGGCACGATCACTCGGGGGGACCAGCGCATTTGCGTCGTCGGCGACGGTGCGTACGAACTCTGCACCGAGTCGGCGTCGATGACGTTCGCGGGCGAACCGGTCTCTCTGGAGACGCGGGCGACGAACGTCTACCGGAAGGAGGACGGCGAGTGGAAGATCGTCCACCATCACGCCGACCTCGACGCCGAGTTCGCCGAGATGGTGGCGAACATGGGCGCCTGAACTATCGACGACGCACGAGACGACCGCCCGATTTCACGTTCGAGTACGGGCGCCGCGGTCGGCAGGACGCAGTTTTTCGATCGACGAACGATTCCACGGAGCGAGTGCGCTGCGTCGGCCGGCGACGACTGGCTGGGAGGACTCAGGCGGGGATGTCGTCGACTCGCTGTTCGAACAGGCGTTCGCCGCTCCCCGAGCACTCGACGGTGACGACGTCGTAGCTAGAGCAGCAGGATTCGACGGTGTCCTCGCGGAATTCGGCACGGGAGCCGTCCGGGCACGTCTCGAGGAACACGCGGAGGCCGTTGAGGACGCGGCCTTTGGCGACGGCGGACATGTCGCTCCATTCGGGGTGGCGGTCGGCGAGTGCGCGGGCGCCGGCGACGTCCGCGACGAGTGCGGCTTCGCTCGGCCACTGGCCGATGCGGTGCGGGCCGCGGTTGAGGAGGACGGCGTCGTCGTGCCGGCTGAGTTCGTAGTCGTCGTCGTCGAACCCGAACGTGGCGAGGGCGTCGTCGACGGCGATGTCGTCGATGGCGTCCATCTCGGTCTGCCAGGCGTCGGCGAAGTCGGCGCTGAGGCAGAGGTCGTCGACGTCCTCGCAGGGTTCGACGGCGCCGGCGTCCATGAGGACGCGCTCGGGGTCGACGTCGACGTCGCTCGGGTCGACCGCGTCGCTACCGCCGTCGAGGCCGCTCGCGTCGTCGGGGGCTTTCCCGAACCACGCGAGCATCCACTCGGGCATGTACTGCTTCGTCAACTCGGGCGTGCCGGGGACGAGGTAGCCGCGGAGCCAGATGCTCGCGGCGGCGAGCGCGAGGAACCCGACGGCGGCGCCGGCGGCGACGGTGGTGGACGCGTCGGCGACGATGGTTCCCGCGGCGACAGCGCCCGCGAACGCGACCGCGAGCACGCTGTTGACGACTGTGCACGGTATGCATCGGTTCTCGCCCGTGTACTCTGGTCGCTTGAGCGACTCTAACGCACTCGTTGCCATTACTATCGGTAACGCGACTCGAGTATGAAAAGACAACGCTTCCCTGCCAGGTCGGTCCGCATCGCGACCCCCTCACCGCCACCACGTCATCGGAACGCCGGTCCGACTCGAGGGAATGACAAACCACTTGGGTACTGAAGGCGACACGATCCTGCAATGATACGTGCCCGAAAGCCGAATCGGGAACAGCAGGCACGCCATGAGACGGCTGATTGACCGCTTCGAATCCCAACCTCCAGCGCGACGCGTGCTAGAAGGTTCCGTGTTCTGTGCGCTCGCCTGGGTCGGGTACCGATTGACGATTGGCCAACCCAAGTACGGGCTCGCTGTAGAAGCGCTGCTCGTCGTTCTCTTCTGGTTCGTGGCCTCCTGTCTGCCTAGCCTCAGCAGAAGATACGTGGAGTGAGCAGCGATACAGCGACCTGGTCGCCATCGACTCTCGTGGTCAGTGACGTCGTGCGTGGACGTCGATTCCCTCACTACTCGCGCTCGGGGCGAGAATCGCTCGAAGAACGCCGTGCACTCGGTACCGGAGACGCCACAGTGCGTACTCGAACAGTGGAATACGCGAGAACTCGTGCGACGCCGTCGACCGGCGTCAACCTCCTCACTATGACCCATTGCGACCAGAATGACTTAAAGAACCGTGCCGGTGGTTCGCACGATACGTGTTGGTCGGTGCATCGACGACGTCCCTGGCCACGGTTGGGAGCGGTGGCGGAGTGCGAGCCGTCGCTGTTCGATCGGACTTCGGAGAAACGCGTTCGGCGCCGCGGGACGCGGCGCCAACTTCCTCACTATGACCCATTGCGACCAGAATGACTTAAAGAACCGTGCCGGTGGTTCGCACGATACGCGTTGACTGGTGCGTCGAACATGACGACGGCCGCCGTCTGAATCCGACCCATCTACGCGTCGCTGCCCGATTGGACGCCGTAGAAGCGCGTGCGACGCCGCCGGCCGGCGTCAACCTCCTCACTACGACCCATTGCGACCAGAATGACTTAAAGAACGCCGGGTGGCGGTCGCGACGCCGAGGTCGCGGTTGCTGGCGCGGTCGGCCGAGCGGGTGGTCCGTCAGGACAAAGACCCAGCGCCACCGACGTGTACGCAATGGGCTTGCTGGATTCGATCCGGGCGGTACTGGGGTCGCGCGCCGAGGCGGACGCGTCGCGCGACGCTGACCCCGAGGACCTCTTCGGGATGAGCACGGCGTACATCACGATGGGCGCGGAACTCGGGTGGGAGTCCACGGGGGACGCCGCGCTCTGCTTCGCGGACGTCGACAGCACCGACTTCTCGGACACCGTCGACGAGGTGAAGGCGATCCTCGACGCCGGCGGCGAGGAGACCGGCACGGAGGCGGACTTCCACGAGGATTCGCACGGCTACAACTGGGTCGTCCTCCACGACGACAGCGACCCCGAGGACCTCGTGACGAGCGTGCACTTCGCCGCGGACACGCTCGTCGAGCGCGACTACGGCTCGCGTCTCCTCGCCGCGCTGTTCGCGTTCGAGAACGTGAACGGGGACGGTACCGAGCCGACGCACGCGTACTGGGTGTACTCGTTCCGCCGCGGCGCGTACTATCCGTTCGTCCCGAAGGGGACGAGCGAGCGCGACAGCGGCGTCGAGTTCAAGCTCGAGAGCAAGTTCGGCACCGAACTCGACCTGGAACCCGAGAAGGAGTACTGGTACCCCTACTGGCCGCGCAGCGCCGGCCAGCACCCCTGGGAGTAGCCGCGACCCCACTGCATCCCTCGACCAGCTCTCGGTATCGACGGCGCCGTGCTCACTCCTTGGGCGCTTCCGTGGCGATCCTATCCAGTCGGTCGGTGTTGAACAGTAGCTCCATCCCCGACTCGGTTCGCCTGAACCTGACCGGCTCTCGCACGCCGTTCTCGCGGATCACGTGGAACGTGTAGTCGTCGTGCCCGATCGACGCGGGGAATGCCGGGAGATCCCAGTCGGGGACGTCCCGGTACGAGAGGACGACGTGGCCGCCGTTCCCGGGGCGAACGGTCATCGTCGGACTGCCGCGATAGCCGTCGTAGACGCCCGTGACTGCGTCAATCTTCGCCTGCAGCGAGAGGTAGGGAACGACCGACTCGGGTACTTCGCCGGCGACGATGGCGAGCACGCCCTTGCCGAACGCGTAGATGGGCACGCCGGTCGTGTTCACCGCGAGCGTCACGCCGATCCCTCGTTGGGGGAGATACCCCACGTAGGCGCGGGAGACGCCGGGTGCGCTCCCGCTGTGGTCGACGTACCGCTCACCGAGGAAGTCACTGACGCGCAGACCGTAGCCGTACCCGGCTCGCTGGCCGCCGAGGCGCTCCACTTCCGGTGCCTGGCCGCTTGCCATCGCCGCTACGAGGTCGGCGTCGAGCAGACGCTCCCCATCGAGCTCGCCGTCGTTCAGGAGACACCGGACGAGTGTGGCGACCTCCGTCACCGAACTGAGGATGCCGCCGGCTGCGAACGGGGGACGCATCTCGGCCTGCAGGTCGTGGTCGGTAGCAACGGGCTCGCCGTCCTCGATGGTGTAGCCGGTGATCGAATCCTCCGCCGTCTCAGATATCTCGCCGTACCCGACCTGTGACCGATCCATCCCCAGCGGCTCGAAGATGTTCGACTCGACGTATTCTGTATGCGTCTGGTCGCTCACCGTCTCGAGGATCTCCCCCAGGATTCCGTAGCCCCGGTTGCTGTACATCAATCGGTCGTGATCGGTGATACGACGATCAGCCGCGCTGTTGGCGTGGCGGATCTCATCCGCTCGCGTCACTAGAGGACTCGTCGGGAGTGCATCGTTGAACAGGAGCTGTCTCGTGCCGGCGTAGTCATCGGGCATCCCGGAGGAGTGCGAGAGCAGGTCGTGCACGGTGATCGGGTCGCCGGGAACGTCGTTCCAGAAGTCCACGTACTCGCGGATCTCGTCGTCGAGCGCGAGGTCGCCGCGGTCGACGAGTTGCATGATGGCGACGGCGGTGAACGGCTTCGTCACCGACGCGATACTGTAGAGGGTGTCGGGGGTCGCCGGCGCTCGTGACTCGACATCTCGCGCACCCATTCCGCGCGTCAAAAGGAGGTCGTCGCGATCTAGGACGGCGACGCTCAATCCAGGAATGTCGTGGGTCACGCGCTGGTCGTCGAGGAACGATTCGACCTCGCGGCGCATCTCCGGCGGGAGTCCGTCGGTCCTGGCACCCATGAAATGATCTGCGTAGTATCCTCCCCAGCGAACAATAAACCCCCTCGCTGACTGGCGGCACCAGCTTCGCTTCCCACCAGTCGGCTACCCGAGCGCCTGCCCCGGCTCATTCACGTTGAGTTCGGATGGAGCGGGATACATCCCGCCGGCTGACGACTCGTGCGCTGCGTCGATCACGTTCGCAGTCGCTGCGGGACTCGACACCGTCGCGGTCACTGCTCTCCGCAGTCGCTCCGCGGCCGGGATCGCGGTTCGAAGCGGCCGACCGCGCGAGCCGGCGAATGTGTTCTTCCCGTTTGAATCCTCGCGACGACCTGCCGAGCGCCCGGTTCCGCGCCCGCGATTTCACTTTCACTCTCCTGTTAACGAGGCTTTATACCCCTTGCCGCGCCAGTAGCGTGTATGGCAGACGTCAACCTCGAAGAACTCCCGGGTGTGGGTCCCGCTACAGCAGACAAGCTCCGCGACGCCGGTTACACGTCCTTCCAGGGCATCGCGGTCGCGGCGAGCGGTGAACTCTCGAACCAGGCGGACGTTGGCGAGTCCACGGCGTCGGACATCGTACAGGCCGCTCGCGAGATGGCGGACATCGGCGGGTTCGAGACGGGCTCGCAGGTCCTGGAGCGACGGAACGAGATCGGGAAGCTCTCCTGGTTCATCGACGAGGTCGACGACATGCTCGGCGGCGGCGTCGAGACCCAGTCCATCACCGAAGTGTACGGCGAGTTCGGTGCCGGGAAGTCCCAGGTCACGCACCAGCTCTCGGTGAACGTCCAGCTCCCCAAGGAGCACGGCGGGCTCCGCGGCAGCGTCATCTTCATCGACAGCGAGGACACGTTCCGCCCGGAGCGCATCGACGACATGGTGCGTGGGCTGGACGACGAGCTCATCCAGGCGACGATGGACGACCGCGGCATCGAGGGCAGTCCGGACGACGAGGAGGCGATGGACGAGCTCCTCGAGGACGTCCTCGACAAGATCCACGTCGCGAAGGCGTTCAACTCGAACCACCAGATGCTCCTCGCGGAGAAGGCCCAGGAGCTCGCGGACGAGCACGAGGATTCGGAGTGGCCCGTGCGCTTGCTGAACGTCGACTCGCTGACGGCGCACTTCCGCGCGGAGTACGTCGGTCGTGGCGAGCTCGCGGAACGCCAGCAGAAGCTGAACAAGCACCTGCACGACCTCGACCGCGTCGGGAACCTGTTCAACTGCGCGGTGCTCGTGACGAACCAGGTCGCGTCGAACCCGGACTCGTTCTTCGGCGACCCGACGCAGCCGATCGGTGGGAACATCCTCGGGCACAAGTCGACGTTCCGGATGTACCTCCGGAAGTCCAAGAACGACAAGCGCATCGTGCGGCTCGTGGACGCGCCGAACCTCGCGGACGGCGAGTCCGTGATGCGCGTGACGAACGACGGCCTGAAGCCCGAGTGACCGCCGCGACGGGCTGACCGAACGCGTTCTTTTCCTCGACCGGTCGTGTACGAGTAGTGCATACTTTATCGCCCGTAGCGCCCGGGCTGAGGTGGTGGGGGTGAGTGGCGTGGCGTGGTTCTCTGTTGGTGTCTGGCATGGCACCTGTGTCGCTTGATTCTCATAGTCTTGGAATTACTCTACAAGACTAACCCGTCGGGTCGCGCATCTTCAGGTGTGACCGAATCATGACTGGCTACGCAATCGTCATCGCGACCGAGGACTTCGAGAAGATCACCGCGTCGAGCATCATCAGCTCCGTCGCCGCGGCGTCGGACGTCCCCGTGGACGTGTTCGTCACGATGAACGGCCTGCGCGCGTTCGAGCGCGAGGTCGTCGAGACCCACGACTTCGACATGGGGCCGCTCGGCGAAGCGATGCTCACGCACGAGGACACCGACGTCCCGCTGTTCACCGAGCAGTTCGCGCAAGCGAAGGAAATCGGCCCGCTCTCCGTGTACGCCTGCACGATGGCCATGGAGATGTGGGGGCGCGAACTCGAGGACTACGTCGACGTCTTCGACGGCGAACTCGGCGTCTCCGGCTTCCTCGGGAAGGCCGAGGACAAGCAGGTCATCTTCGTCTGAAGACGCGACGACGCACGCTCAGGACAGGCACGCGAACACTCCAACGAATCCACCCCAAGACAATGACCGAAACCATCACCCCCGACGTAACGATCGACGCACGCGGCGCCGGCTGCCCCGGCCCCCTCATGGACCTCATCGGGAAGATCAAGAAGGCCGACTCCGGAACCGTCGTGGAACTACAGACGAGCGACCGCGGCTCCACGACGGACGTCCCCGAGTGGGTCGAGAAGGCCGGCCACGAACTGCTGGACAGCGTCGAGCACGACGACTACTGGAGCCTGTACGTGGAGAAAGCATGACTCGAATCGTCATCGTCGGGGCGGGCACCGGCGGCGTCGTCCTCGCGAACAAGCTCGCGGACGAACTCCACGCGGAGATCGACGCGGGCGAGGTCGCGGTGACGCTCGTCGACGAATCCCCCGACCACGTCTACAAGCCGACGTTCCTGTACGTGCCGTTCGGGAAGAAGACCGTCGCGGACGCGAGCCGCCCACTGAGCGAGCTCGTCGACCGTCGGGTCGACCTCCGCATCGGGCGCGTCACCGAGATGGATACCGACGCGAAGACGCTCGGGTTCGAGGACGGCACGAGTCTCGAGTACGACTACGCGACCGTTGCCACGGGTGCACGACTCACGCCCGAGGCGGTTCCCGGTCTCGTCGAGGGCGGGCATCACTTCTACGGCCCCGAGGGCGCCGAAGCGCTCCGGGACGAACTCGCGGCGTTCGAGTCCGGCCATCTCGTCCTGAGCGTCGTCGGCGTGCCGCACATGTGTCCGGCAGCGCCCGTCGAGTTCGTCCTGATGGCCGACGAGTGGTTCCGGCAACGTGGAATCCGCGACGACGTCGACATCACGTACACGTACCCGATCAACCGAACGCACGGCCTGGAACCCATCGCGGAGTGGGCGAGCGAGCGCTTCGCGGAACGCGACATCCGCGCGGAGACGTTCTTCAACGCGGAATCGGTCGACCCCGAGGCGAAGGTCATCGAGTCGATGGAGGGCACCGAGCTCGACTACGACCTCCTCGTCGCCATCCCGCCCCACGACGGCCAGCCCCTGATCGCCGAGGCGGGTCTCGGCGACGACGGCTGGGTCGAGGTCGACAAGCACACCCTGGAGGCTGCGCGAGCGCCGGACGTGTACGCCATCGGTGACGCGGCGGACGTCCCGACGTCGAAGGCCGGGAGCGTCGCGCACTATCAGGCGGGCGTGGTCGCGGAGCGCCTCGCCGCGTCGGTCCGCGGTGCGGTGCCGACGGCGACGTACGACGGGAAGACGATGTGCTTCCTGGAAGCCGGGATGGACGAGGCGACGTTCGTCGACTTCGACTACGAACGCCCGCCGGTCGTCCGCGACGAGTCTCGGCCCGTGCACTGGGCGAAACTCGCGTACAACCAGTCGTACTGGCTGACCGCCAGGGGGACGCTCTGAGGTGGTCGAGATGAGTGAACAGGAGCAACGGGCGTTCGAGGCCGTCGACCTCGACGGCGCGGACCGCGAGGCGCTCGCGGCCGCGATCGAGGCGAACCCCGAGGCGGTGGCGCGCTTCCTCGAGCGACTCGACGCCGTGAACGACCTGCTGGACGTCCTCGACCTCGGCATGGGGGCGATGGACGACGAGATGGTGGAATCGCTCGCCAAAACGGGCGGGACGCTCGCGGAGTCCGCGGACGGACTCGCCACGCGGGAGACCGTGCAGCTCGCGGAATCCGTCGGCGCGAACGGGAGCGAACTCGCGGACGCGATGGAGACGGTCGTCGCGCTCCAGCGGTCCGGGACGCTCGACGACCTCGCGGCGATGGCTGACGTCGTCGCGCTCGCGTCCGGCGCGCTCGACGACGAGATGGTGGAGACGCTCGCCGCACGCGGGACCGCGCTCGGCGAGCTCGCGGACACCGCTGCGGAGCCCGAGACGGTCCGCGGGCTGGAGACGATGCTGGAGGCAGTCGGCGACGCGGCCGACGAACCCCCCGAGAGCGTCGGTGTCGTCGGCGCGCTCCGCGCGACCCGCGACCCCGAGGTGCGCACCGGCCTCGGGTTCCTGCTCGCGGTCGCGAAGGCGCTCGGCGCGAGCGTTCGCGACGACGACCGCCCTCAGCGGTGAGGGAGCCGATTCAGTTCCCGAGTTCTTCGACGTCGAGCGTGTAGCGGCCGCCGCCGCTGTACGAGTCGACGAGCACGCCGAGGTCGCCGTCGACGTCCTCGACCGTGATCTGTTCGTCGCTCCGCGGCGTGATCGAACGGAGGTCGTAGTCGTACGTCGTCGGCGTCCGGCCGTCGGTCGTCACGTAGAGGTCGAAGTCGCTGCCGCGACCGCGACCGGAGAGCGTGAGCGTGACGCGGCACGGGTCGCCGGTCTCGGTCGTGTACGTGTAGGAGTCCTCGTCCCACCAGCCGCGGAGCAGGCCGCCGACGCTGTCGGTCGCGGTCTCGTCGCCGCAGCTCCCGCCGGTCTCGTCGACCTGGACGGTGACGTCGTCGCTCGCGCTGGCGCCGTCGTCGTCGACGACGGTGACGGAGACCGTGTGCTCGCCGGCGTCCTCGAACGCGTACGTGAACATCGGCTCGGTGCCCTCGGTGACGAACGCACCGTCGACGCTCCACTCGTAGGTCTCGATGGTGCCGTCGGCGTCGCTCGACCCGGACGCGTCGAACGTCACGTCGCTCCCGACGGGTGCGTCGTCGGCGTCGGCGACGACGCTCGCGGTCGGCCCCTGGTTCGGTTCGGTGACGGTGACCGTCGACTGCGCGTCGTCGCTCGCGCCGTCGTCGTCGGTGACGGTGACGGTGACGGTGTACTCGCCGGCGTCGGTGTACGCGTGCGTCGCGGTCTTCCCGGACGCGGTCGCGCCGTCGCCGAACGTCCACTCGTAGCTATCGATGGAGCCGTCGGTGTCGCTCGACGTCGAGGCGTCCACGGACAGCTCCTGGCCGGTCTGGACGCTCCCGTTACTCAGCGAGAGCTTCGCCGTCGGCGGTTCGTTCGGCTCGGGTTCCTCGCCGCCCTCCTGTGCGAACCCGTGCTCTTCGACGTCGATACTGTAGTCGGCCTCGTCCGCGCCCTTCTGGGCGAGCACGCCGACCTGGAGCGCCTTCGAGGAGTCGATGTCGCTCGAGAGGAGCGTGATGGACTCGCCCGTGAAGACGTCGCGGTCGCTCCCGCTCCCCTGGATGACGAACCCGGTGTACTTCCGGCCCTCGGGGTACGTGAACGAGAGCTCGAGCTCGCAGGGTTCGGTCGTCTGCCACGAGTAGTCGTGACGGCTGATGTCGCGCTGTTCGGCGGTCGGACTGACCGTCCCGCTGAACGAGTCGGTCTTCACGGGGCCTTCGGCGCACGTCCCCGGCTGGACGGTGACGTCGACGCTGTCGGTCGCGGTCGCACCGTCGTCGTCGGTGACCGTCAGCGTGACCGTGTAGTCGCCGGCGCTGTCGTACTCGTGGACGACCTTCTCGCCGGTCGCGGTCGTCCCGTCGCCGAGGTCCCACGACCACTCGCTGACGTAGCCGGCGGCGTCGCTGGAGTCGCTCCCGAGGAACGTCACGCGTTCGCCCTCGTGGGGGTCGGTGATGCTCGCGCGAGCGACCGCATCGGGCGCCTGGTCGTCGTCGCCGGTCGCGCCGACGGCCTTCGCGGCGTCGACCCGGCCCGCGCCCTGTTCCGTCTCGCCGAGGCCGATGTCGACCGCGGTGTCCTTCAGGTGCTGGCGGAGTTCCGTCGGCGACAGGTCGGGGTTCGCGGCCGCCGCGAGCGCGGCGACGCCGGTCGTCGCGGGCGTCGCCATCGACGTCCCCGAGATGCGGTTGTACTTCCCGCCGAACTCGCTCTTCTCCTGGGTCCAGCACGAGAGGACGTTCACGCCGGGCGCGGCGAGGTCGATCTTCTCGCCGAACTGGCTGAAGCTCGCGAGGTTCAGGTTCTCGTCGATGGCCGAGATGGCCATGCACTCGTTGTAGCCCGCGGGGTAGGAGACGCCCTCGGTGCCGTTGTTCCCCGCGGCACAGATGGGGAGGCAGCCGTTGTTGACGGCGTACGAGACGGCGGATTTCATCGTCTCGGAGTACCCGCCGCCGCCGAGGCTCATGTTGACGAGGTCGGCGCCCTGATCGGTCGCCCACTGGACGGCGTCCGCGATGTCCGCGGTCTTCCCGCCCTGTGCGCCGAGTGCGCGGCACGCGAGCAGCGTCGCGTCGCTCATCCCGGCGACGCCGGTGTCGTTCCCGATGCCGGCGGCGATGGTGCCGGAGACGTGCGTGCCGTGGGCTTCCTGGGCGAGGTCCGGCGGGTACGGGTCGTCGTCGCGTTCGGCGTCGTCGACGGTGACGAAGTCACGACCTTTCGTCTCGCCGTACTGGTCGGCGAGGTCGGGGTGGTCGTACATGATGCCGGTGTCGACGACGGCGACCGTGACGTCCGAACTGCCCTGCGTGGCCTCCCACGCGATGGGTGCGCGGACCTGCTGGGGGGCGTACATCTCCTCGAACAGTCGGTCGTTCGGTTCGACCGCCATCGGCTGCCACTTGGCCGCGTTGTCCTCGTGGTACTTGACGTCGGAGTTGTCGGCGAGCCGGGATTCGAACGTGGAGACGTCCATCGTGCTCGCGCTCGCGTCGAGCTCGACGACGGCGTAGTTGAGGACGTCGTTCCGCGAGACGATCTCGGCGCCTTCGGGGAGGTCGTCGCCGGCGAGGATGGTGGCTTCGGCGTCCGCGACGTCGACGGTGTCGCTGAGGCCGACGATGCGTTCGACGCGCTCGGCTGCGTCGTCCGCGCCCGCGACGCCGCCGATGGCTGCCGTTGCGCCCGCTACGCCGACGCCCTTGAGGAAGGAGCGTCGTCCTGCGTCAGGTGTGCTATCTCCAATCACGACACCACGGTCTCGAACGAACGAGGTTAAAATTTATCAAAGCATTGTGCGAAAGTTAACTGCTGGCTAGGTGGATGGTAACGGGAGCCAATTCAACGCTATCTGGCAATAATCGAGACGTGACTACTGCAATGAAGTCGGGGTTCTCGCGGCCGTGCCGCCTGACGCCTTCGTCGAAGCTCGACGGCACCTCCCGGCTCGTCGTGGGGGACGCGGCGTCGTTATGCCCACAGCGAGCGTACCGCTCGCATGCAGCACGCGAGCACGGACGCCGGGGAGCCGGCGACGGTCGACCCGACGGCGGGGTCGTTCCTCGAGACGTTCGAGCGACTCGAGGACCTCGAACGCGGGACCGCACGGACGAACGGCCTCGACACGAGGTACTATCGACGCGGGAGCGGCCGACCCGTCGTGTTCGTACATCCGATGGGGATGAGCGCGACCGTGTGGGCGCAGCAACTCGACGCGTTCGGCGACGCGTTCGACGTCGTCGCGTACGACACGCGCGGCCACGGCCACACCGGCGGCTCCCAGCGCGAGTCGTACACGATGGAGTTGTACGCGCTCGACCTCCGCGCGCTCCTCGCCGCGCTCGACGTCTCCCAGCCCGTGCTCGTCGGCGCGTCCATGGGTGGCGCCATCGCCCAGCAGTACGCCGCGATGTACCCCGACGACGTCGCCGGCCTCGTCC
Organism: Halorubellus litoreus; assembly: GCF_037081675.1. GTDB lineage: Archaea > Halobacteriota > Halobacteria > Halobacteriales > Natrialbaceae > Halorubellus > Halorubellus litoreus. The sequence continues at coordinate 1,406,321 of NZ_JAZAQL010000001.1, forward strand.
TCGTCGACCCCGTCAGTACCGTCCCGGTCGGGTGGCGCGGCCGCGCCGCCATGGGGTTCGTCACGCTCCTCTCCAGGCTCGACCGCATCGTCTCCTACGACGCCCTCAACCGCCTCCAGATTCGAGCGTACGAGACGCTCGCGCCCGGGTCAGCGGGGAACGCCGACGCCATCCTCGAACTCGTGGCCGCCGACCCGCCCATCGCGCACGACGAACTCGTGAAGGTCGCGGATGCCACCACCGGGTTCCCGCGGAGCGACTTCGACCCGACCGCCGTCACCGCACCGACGCTCGTCTGCTACGGCGACGCCATCCCCGGCACCCTCGCGACGATGGCAACGGGACTCCAGACCCTCCTCGTGAACGCCGACGTGGACGTCGTCACGGTCCCCGACGCCGGCCACGGCTCCGTCGTCGACAACCCCGCGGTCGTCACCGACAGGGTCCGCGCGTTCCTCGACACCGTCGCCTGAGCAGGTAGCGAACGCAACTCGAAAACAGTCGCTCAGGCGTCGTCGGGGACGTCGGCGTCGTCGTCCTCGGTCCGCGTGACGTGCAACCACCTTTTCTCGGCGGCCTCGCCGCTCGCTTCGGCTCACGGGCGATGCCCGTTCGCCATCGAGGCGACTGCGTCGCCTCGCTTCGCTCGCGACTCGACCGCCGGAAAACGTGGGCGAAAAGGGGATGATCAGGCGTCGTCGGGGACGTCGGCGTCGTCTTCCTCGGTCCGCGTGATGTCGACGTCCTCGATGTCGCCCTTGTAGATGTCCGCGCCGTCCTGTGCGACCTTCTCGGCGAGCACGGCGCACTTCACGCGCATCGGCGAGATGTCGACGCCGAGCATGTCGACGACGTCGTCGCGGTCCATCGCGTGGAGCTCGTCGAGGGTCTTCCCGCGGAGTTCGCTCGTGAGCATGCTCGCGCTCGCCTGCGAGATGGCGCAGCCGTCGCCGCGGAACGCCACCGCCTCGATGGTCTCGTCGTCGTCCTCGAGGACGACGTCGATCGTTATCTCGTCGCCGCACATCGGGTTCTCGCCGACGTGCGTGAACGTCGCGTCCTCGATCTCCCCGTAGTTACGCGGGTTCTTGTAGTGATCGAGGATCTGCTGTCGGTACATGTCCGAGCCCATTCCCATCGTTGTGTCTGGGTTGGGTCGTCGGCCGCAAAAGCGTTCCGCAGCACCCCGGAGGTGCCGGAATCGCGACTGTTGCGCGTGCTGCGGTCGGGGTGGCGTGGACGACGGACGGTTCGGCGCGCAACCAGTCGGTCGGCACGTGGCAACGAGCGGTTTGACGCGAGCGCCGCAAGGGGACGGTATGCGCGAGCGAGCGACCGGCCCTCGGCCGACGCGACGGCGCGTCCTCGCGACCGTCGCCGGACTCGGCGTCGTCTGCGGGTTCGCTGCCGCCAGCGGGACGGTTCGAGCGTCGGCGACCGACGACGCGTCGACCGCGGCGGGCGTCGATCCCGAGGCGTCGACCGGTGCGAGCGTCGCTCCGGAGGCGTTCCCGACCGTCGACCCGGCGGGGCGACTCGCTCTCCCTGGAGTCACGGAGGCGGTCGTCGACGACGACGGCGAGACGGTGTACTGCGCGCTCGGCAACGGGTTCGCGGTCGTGGACGCGAGCAACCCGTTCGACCCGACCGTGGCGTTCGTCGAACGCGACCTCGAAGCCGGCGCGGACGACGGGAAGCGACCGATGACGGCCGTCCGGGACGTGAAGGTGTCCGGCGACCGACTGCTCGTTGCCGGCCCGACCGCGCAACCGCGCTTCCTCTCGCAGTCACTGAAGGGGTTCTTCCTGTACGACGTCAGCGACCCCGCGAGCCCGGAGCGCGTCGCGTTCCACGAGACGGCGTTCGGCCCGCACAACTCGTTCGTCGACGGCGACCACGTCTACCTCGCGGGCAGCGGCGAGTTCGGCGAACCGGTCGTCGTCTACGACGTGCGCGACGACGACCCCGAGGAGGTCGCACGCTGGAACCCCGCCGACGCGGATTCGGCGTGGGCGACGGTCCCGGGCCTCTTCCGGAACTGCCACGACGTCTACGTCCAGGACGGTGTCCTGTACGCGGCGTACTGGGACGCGGGGACGTGGGTCGTCGACGTCGCGGACCCGACGGCGCCGACGGCGCTCGCGCACCTCGGCGGCCACGACCCGGCGTACCTCGCTGGCATCGATGGGCTGGCCGCGGAGTTCGAGGAACGACCGGGGAACAGCCACTACGTGCAGCCGAACGCGAACGGGAGCGCGGCGTTCGTCGGGAAGGAGGCGCTCGACGTCCCGCGAACACTCAAGGACGGCGGGCCGGGTGGCGTGGAGTGCTGGGACCTCCGCGCGCTCGACGTCGACGGCGCGACGCCGTCGGTCCGGTCGGTGCTCCGGCCGCCCGACCCTCGCGGGAACCGAACGCAGTCCGGGTGGACGGCGCACAACCTCGGCGTCGACGGTGACCGCCTGTACACGTCGTGGCACGGCGGCGGCGTCCGCGTGTACGACGTCGCGGCACTCGCCGAGCCGCTCCTTCTCGGCGAGTGGCGTGCCCCCGAGCGCACGTGGTTCTGGACGGCGAAACCGCTCGAATCGGGGTTCGTCGCGACGAGCTACCTCGACCCGCGGTACTCGCTGGGCGCGCAACGCCGCGGCGAGGGCGCGGTCCTGTACGTCTTCCCGGAGCCGTCGGCGGCGGACGCGGTGCCGGCGCCGACGATGCAGCGCCGCGAGTTCCCCGACCCCGAGGACGACGAGTGACACGGGATCGCCGGACGCGTCAGTCCTCGCCGCTGGCTTCGCGTTCGAACCGGTCGAGGAAGGATTCGACGTACGCGTGGCGGTCGCGTGCGAGCGCCGCGCCGGCGGCGGTGTGCATGCGGTCCTCGAGGTGGAGTATCTTCTTGTGGAAGTGGTTGAACGACGTCTCGCCGGCGTCGGTGTCGTCCTCGCTCGGCGGCAGGTCGGGGTCGTAGAGCGTGTTCCCGTACTCGCCGGCGTACGCGAACACGCGAGCGACGCCGACGGCGCCGGTCGCGTCGAGGTTGTCCGCGTCGCTCAGGAGTTCGGCCTCGAGCGAGTCGGGCTCGACGTCGTTCGAGAACCGGTGAGCGTGCACGCAGTGCGCGACCGCGTCCAGGAACGCGTCGTCGGTGCGGCCGAGCTCTCGGAGGATGGTTCTGGCTTCGCTCGCACCCCACTCGGCGTGACACTCGATCTCGCCGCGGGACTCCTTCGCGCGACCGACGTCGTGCAGCCAGCCGGCGGCAACGAGAACGTCCCGGTCGACGTCCCGCGGGCGGGCGTGCACGCCGCGCTCGGTCTCGTCCGCGAGGCGCTTCGCGGTCGCGACCACCCGGCGGACGTGCTCGAAGTCGTGACACGGCGACACGCCGTCGAAGTACGATTCGGCGCGCTCGCGGACCGCAGCCTCGTCCAGCGGGGCGTGCATCTCAGGCGAACAGGTCGCGGGCGCCCTCGATAGCCTCGACGAGCTTGTCGACCTCGGCTTCGGTGTTGTAGATGTAGAAGCTCGCGCGAGCGCTCGCGGCGACGCCGAGCCGGTCGTGCAGCGGCTGCGTGCAGTGGTCGCCGGCGCGGATCGCGACCGCGTAGTCGTTCAGGATGCTCGAGAGGTCGTGCGCGTGGACGTCACCGAGGTTGAACGACACCAGCCCGGTGCGGCCCTGCTCGGGGCTCGGGCCGTACACGTCGACGTCGTCCATCGCGGTGAGGCGGTCGTACGCGTACTCCGCGAGGCGCTCCTCGTGACGCTTCACGTTCTCCATCCCGATGTCGTCGAGGTAGTCGATGGCTTCGGCGAGCGCGATGCCCTGCGCGATGACGGGCGTCCCCGCCTCGAACTTCCAGGGGAGGTCGTTCCACGTCGAGTCCTCGAACGTCACCTTCCGGATCATCATCCCGCCGTAGAGGTACGGGTCCATCTCCTCCAGCAGGTGCTCTTTGCCGTAGAGGACGCCGACGCCGGTCGGGCCGCACATCTTGTGGCCGCTGAAGGCGTAGAAGTCCGCGTCGATGGCCTCGACGTCCACGGGCCGGTTCGGCGCGGCCTGCGCGCCGTCGACGAAGAACAGCGCGTCGTGGTCGTGCGCGACGTCGGCGAGGTCGCTCACGGGATTCACGCACCCGAGCGTGTTCGAGACGTGCACCGCCGAGACCATCTGGGTGTCGTCCGTGATGGTGTCGCGGGCGTCGTCCATGTCGAGCTGGCCGTCCTCGGTCAGTCCGATGTACTTGCATTCCGCACCCGTCCGCTTGCATATCTGCTGCCAGGTGACGAGCGCGGCGTGGTGCTCCATCTCCGTGAGGACGACCTCGTCGCCGGGCCCGAGCTCTGCGAGCCCCCACGCGTACGCGACGACGTTCATGCTCTCGGTCGTGTTCTTCGTGAACACCACCTCCTCGCGACCGCCGCTCGCGCCGATGAACTCCGCGACGCGGTCGTGCGCGTCCTCGTACGCGATGCTCGCCTCCTGACTGAGCTGGTGGAGGCCGCGGTGGACGTTCGCGTTGTACTCGCGGTAGTACCGCGCGATCTCGTCGACGACCTGGTCGGGCGTGTGCGACGTCGCGGCGTTGTCGAGGTAGACGAGGTCGTGTCCGTTGAACTCGCGCTCGAGGATGGGGAAGTCCTCGCGGATGGCGGCCACGTCGAGGCCTTCGGCGTCCTGCGTACTCATTACGCGTGTCTAGCGGCTCAGGGGCCTATTGTCCTTCGGTCCCGCGAGTCCGTGCCACACTCGGGGACTGGTAAGTATCTGACCAGCAAACTAACGCAATTACCGTAAACAATATTAGCATCTCAGTGGCCTGAAACGGCTGAAAAGAACGAATGATTAAGTGCGCGGGGTGGAAGTGTTCTACTGATCTAATCATGCAGTATTCGACGCGTTCCGGGTGCAGACTGGTAACCAGGGTGAGGGGGCGTGTTCTCCGCTGAGGACCCGGTCTCGGACACCGAGCAGGACGTCGGGGAGGAACGAGCGACAGAGGACGGCGGGCCGTCACCCGCCTCCGTCGGGACCGGGGAGGCGTTCGGCGTCGTCGTCAGCACCGACCGGTTGACGTCGTTCCTCGCCGCGGGCGACGCGGACGTTCGCGCGTACGCCGCCCGACAACTCGGCGCGCTCGCGGCGGACTCGCCGCGGGACGTGCAGCGCGCCCGCGACGACCTGCTCTCGCGGTTCGATGACGAGCACGGCCGGGTGCGGGTGCGGTGCGCGGAGGCGGTCGCGACGCTCGCCGTGGCCGACCCCGGCGCGTTCGTCGAGGACGTGGACGCGCTCGCGGACGCACTCGGGGACGACCGCGTGGACGTCGTCGCTGCTGCCGTCGACGCGCTCGCGTCGGTCGCAGCACACGACCCGGCGAGCGTGGCTCGCGTCGCGGACGCACTCGCGGCGCACCTCGCCGACGCGGAGAGCCTCGTCGCGGCGCGCGCACTCGCCGACGTCGCGAGCGCGGACCCGGACGCGGTCGCACCGGCGACGGACGCGCTCGCTGAGGCGCTCGCGTTCGCCGCCGTGGACGCGGCACGAGCGCTCGCGAGCGTCGCCGCGGTCGACCCGGGAGCGGTCGCCGCGGTCGCCACCCCGGTCGCCGACGCCGTCGCCGCCGGCCCGCCGGAGGCGCGTCGGGACCTGACGGCGGCACTCGCGACCGTCGCACCGACGCACCCCGACGCCGTCACCGCCCACGCGTCGCTCCTCGAGGCGGCACTCGACGACGAGGACCGCGCGGTCAGCGGGCACGCCACGTCGGCACTCGCCGCGGTCGCCGACGTCGCCCCCGGTCGGGTCGCGGCGAGCACGGGCGCGCTCGTCTCGCACCTCGACGCGACCGACCCCGCGGTCCGCGTCGACGCCGCTCGCGCACTCGCCGCGGTCGCGGCGACCGACCGCGAGGCCGTCGCCGCGGCACCGCCCTCGCTCGCGGCGCACCTCGACGACGAGTGCGTGGACGTCAGGCGTGCGGTCGCGAACGCACTCGCGGTGCTGGCGGCACAGGACGCGGACGTGGTCGCGCCGTTCGTCGCCGACCTCTCGGACGCACTCGGAGATGCGGACGCTGCCGTCCGGGAGGCCGTCGCGGACGCGCTCGCTGCGGTCGCGAACGAGACGCCGACCGCCGTCGCCGACGCCGTCGGCGTCCTCGTCGCCGGCCTCGACGACGACCCCGCGGTCCGGGAACCGCTCGCCGAAGCGGTCGCCGCGGTCGCGACCGCGGCACCGTCGGCGGTCGCGGACCACGTCCAGGACGTCGCCGCACACCTCACGGTCGCTGGCGTCCGCGAACCGCTCGCGGACGCGGTCGCCGCGGTCGCTCGCGACGCTCCGGGCTCTGGGGACGTGGACGCGCTCGCGGACTCGCTCGCGGCCGACGACGCCTGGACGGCTGGGTACGCGGCGAGCGAACTCGCCACGGTCGCCGAGCGCGCAACGGCGACGCTCTCGCCGACACAGGAACGACTGCTCGCGCGACTCGACGACGACGCGGCCGCGGTCCGCACTGCCGCCGCGGCGGACCTCGTCTCGCTCATGGACGAGCGCCCGCACGAACTCGCCGGGACCGTGCCGGCGCTCGCGGACGCGCTCGACGACGACGAGGTCGCGGTCCGCGAGGGCGTCTCGTGCGCGCTCGCGTCGGTCGCGGCAGCCGCACCCGACGCCGTCCGTCGTGCCGGGGCCGTGCCGGCGCTCGTGGATGCGCTCGACGACACCGCGGCGACGAGCGACTGCGCCGCGAGCGCACTCGACGCCGTCGCGCAGACGACGGGCGTGGACGCACGCGAGGACGTTCGCCCGTTCGTCGCGTTCCTCCTCGACCGCCTCGACGACGAGGCTCCGGTCGAACGGCGTCGCGCCGCACTCGCCGTCCCGACCGTCGCACGCTCGACGCCGGAGGTCGTGGCCGCGACGGACGCACTCGCCGCGGCCGTCGGAGACGACGCGGTACGGTCCGCGGCCGCGCGAGCGCTCGCGTCGCTGGCGATCGACGACGCAACGCCGCTGTCCGTGCTTCTCTCGCGCGTCGCCGACGACGATCGGGAGGCGACGCGTGCGGTCGCCGCGATGACCGCGTTCGAGCCGCTCGTCGCGGACCCGTCGGCGCTCACGGACGCGGCGACCAGCCCGGACGCGGTCGTCCGCCGCCGCGCCACGCGCGCCCTCGCAACCGCCGCGAGCGACCGCGACGACGCCACCCCAGCGACGGGCGTCCTCCTCGATTACGCAGACGCCGTCGACGGGGCCGTCAGGGCGCGTGCCGCGAGCGAACTCGGCCGGCACGCGCTCGCCCGCCCGGACGACGCTCGCGCCGTGGTGGCGGACCTTCCGACGCTCCTCGGAGCGGACGACGACCTCGTGCGCGGTTACGCGGCGGTCGCCCTCGTGAGCGTCGCCGTCGACGACCCGGCGAGCGTCCCAGTCCGTGCACTCCCCGACTCGGGCCGCTCGGCGGACGCGGACGACGAGTGGCTCGCGGACGTGGTCGCGTTCGTTCGCGCTTACGCCACCGATGCCGAGGATGCGGCCGCGGCGGCGAGCGCGCTCGCCGACCGGCACGACCACGACGACCCGGCGGTTCGCGCGGTCGCCGCACTCGCCACGGGCGCGTCCGGGACGGCGTGCCCGCGCCATCTCGTCGACGCACTGACGGACGACGCGGTCGCCGTTCGCGCCGCGAGCGCTCGCGGGATCGCCGCCGTCGCGGCGCGCGACCCGAACGCGGCCGCGTCCCTCGCCGGTCGGCTCGTGGACGCGCTCGACGACGACCCGGCGGTCGTCGCGTCCGTCCTCCGCGCACTCGCCGCCGTCGCCCGGGCGTCGCCTGGCGCGATCGCGCCCGACGCGCTCGACGTCGTCGCGCGCCGACTCGCCCACCCCGACCCGCGCGTGCAGATCGCCGCCGTACGCGTCGTCGCTCGCGTCGACCCGGACGCGTACGCCGACGCGCTCGACGAGTGCCGCGAGCACGCCCCCGAAGGCGTCCGCGACGCCGTCACCGCCATCCTCGACGAGTCCACGGACGCTCCCGACGACGCGAGCGACACCGCCGAGGACTCCTGGCTCGCTCGTGCATCCCTGGGGCGCGTCCTCGACGGTGCACTGTCGACGCTCACCGACCGTTTGCCCTGATCCAGGACCGCGACGACTCCGGCACCACGTCGCGAGGCGTCGTGGTCGACCGCTCGCCCGTCGCTGCCCGAAGCGCGCGTTCGGCACCGGCCACGACTGACCGCTCTATTTAATCCTTTCTCCGGGTTCCAGGGCCGTCACCGTCGGTCCCCATTTATAATACCACCCGGCATCAAACCTGTTCACGATGCGACAGAGCGCGGACGACGGTGGTGGTGGTGGTCGGTCCCGGCGCCAGGTGCTGCGTCGAACCGGTGGGCTGCTCGCCGCGGGCACGGCCGCTGCGAGCGCCGGGTGCACGAACCTCCTGCCGCCGGCGAGCCGCGCGATACGGTACGGCGACGTCGACCTCCCCGGACGCGGTGACGCCACCCCCGGCTACCGGCGATGGTTCCCCGCGGAAGCCGAACTGCCGCCGCTCGACGCGGCGGACGAGGACGACCCGTACGGGAACTGGACGTACGCGACGCCAGGCGACCTCGGCGCGGCACAGCTCGGCCGGCCGTTCGACATCGGGCGGAACGTCGCGCAGGCGTCGATGGACTACGTCGGGTACCCGCTGGCGTCGTACGACCGCCTCGTCAGCGTCGGCGCTCTCGGCAGCGTCGCGGAAGCGTCCGTCGACCGCGCGACCGTCGAGCGGACGCTGGCCGACACGAACTACGGGCGTGCCGACGACTACCGCGAGTTCGACGTGTACGACCGCACGGACGTCGACCGACTGCTCGCCGTCTCCACGGACGCGGTCGTCCACACGGCCGGCGAGACCCGCCGGGCGAAAGCACGGGCGCTCGTCGACGCCGAAGCGGGCCGCGTCGACCGGCGCCACGAGGTCGACGCGTCGTTCGCGGCGTACACCGAGCGCGTCGGCGCGCCGCCGACGGTATTGAGCGCGTTCGGTATCGTGAGCGGCGACCTCGCCAGCGCGGTGTGGTTCACGTTCGACGAGTCCTCGGCGTACTTCGTCTACGACCACGCGTTCGCCGACGGCGAGACGCCGTCGAGAGCCGAGGTCAAACGCCAGATCAGCGGCATCACGCGCGGCGACCGGGCGTCGCGCGTCGACGTCACCGTCGACGACCCGTTCGTCCGCGTCGCACTCCAGCTCGACGAGAGCGCGTACATGGACGGCGACGACGGCGACGACTACCGCTCGCTGCCGTTCGTCACGTGGGGCGTCGACCAGGGCTCGGATACGATAACGGTCAGCCACGACGCGGGCGAACCCGTCTCCGTCGACCGCGCCGAGTTCCGCCCCACCGAGGCGCTCCGGAACCCACCAGCGTCGGGGTCGACGCTCGAACCCGGCGACGAGCTCGCGTTCGCGACGGGCGACCTCGCCGCCGACGACATCGAGTTCACGTACAGTCAGGACGAACACAGCCGATCGCTCCTGTTCAGCTATGAGCCAGCAAACGACAGCGACACGTGACCGCCGACCGACGCGTCGGGACGGGACGACCGACCGACCCGAACCGCTCACGCCGACCCTCCTCAGTAGCATGACCGACCCCGCCGACCTGTCGACCGTCGCGGACCTGCTCGCGGACGAGCACGTCCAGCGCATCCTCGCGGCGACGAGCGTCGACCCGAAGTCCAAGAGCGAACTCGCCGAGGGCTGCGAGGCCTCGCTGCAGACGGTATCGCGCCGCGTCGACGACCTCGTGGACGTCGACCTGCTGCGCGAGGAGACGCGTGCGCGTCGCGACGGCCACCACGACGCCGTCTACGTCGCGCGCCTCGACAGCTTCGAGGTCCGGCTGCGCGACGGCGCGCTCGAACACGACGTCGCGCGCATGGACCGCGATATGACCGACGAACTGCAGCGCCTCTGGAGGAAGTTCTAGCTATGACGGGACTCCTCTCGTACGCGGTCGTCGAGATCGCCACACTCGCGCTCGCCGCCGGCTCCGCGATAGTCGGCCTGTTCATCGCGGCGCTCGCACTCCGCGGCGTCCTCCGGGACCGCAGCCGGAAGATGCTGTTCCTGTCCGCGGGCATGATACTCCTGTTCGGTGCAGCGTACGTCACCGCGCTCGTCGGGTCGGCGCTCGTCCGGTTCCACGTCATCTCGCTCCTCCAGCAGAACTACGTGCTGCTCGCCGTTCGCGCCCTCCAGTTCACGGGCCTGTGCTCTATCGCGTACTCGCTCGTCATCGGCGAGTGAGCCGACGACGCCGTGTTGCGACGGTCACGACGACCCGCGGCGGTTCCGGTGGTACTCGACGACGACGCCGACGGCGAGGCCGAGCGGGACGGCGACGAACCGGCTACCAAGCACGTCGAGTCCGGTCCCACTGGCGGTGAGGTGCGTCAGTATCTCGTCGGTGGCGAGGGCGAGCATCGCGAGCCCGATGCCGACGCCGCCGGCGCGCCACGCCGGGTCGGCGGAAACCCTCGGGCGGGCGCGAAGGGTCGCGACCGCGACGAGGAGCGCGAGCGCGTTCCCGGCGACCGTCCGCTGCTGGGGTTCGAGGACGGGGTCCAGTGCGAGTTGTGCGAGTGCACCGACGGAGAGCGTGAGTGCGAACCACAGCGAGAGCACGCGAAACGGGGTGACGTCCGGCGCGTCGGTCTCGTGGGGGTCGGTGGCGGCGTCAGCCATCGATTCCGTGGACTCGTGGCGGAACAAAAGCTCGATGGTGCGGGTCAGCTGTCGCGGTGGAAGACGGCCCACTCGACGCCGCGTCGTCGTCGCTCGACGGGTTCCGGGCACCGTCGCGACGCGCGGCTGGCATCGATTCCGTCCACGATAGTCGGCGTGAAAAATTCGGTGGTCTGGCCGACCGCGCGCGGCGAGCGATTCAGTCGTCGTCACCGGACTGCGTCCGGTTGCTCGACTGACGAAGTCAGTCGTCGTCGGCGGCGACCGCGGCGTCGTCGTGCACTATCTCGTCGCCGAGGACCGTCATGAACTGGCGGAGCCACTCGGCGTGGTCGGGCCACGCCTGCGCGGTGACGAGGTTCCGGTCGGTCGTGACCTCGTCCACCCACGCGCAGCCCGCGCCCTCGACCTCGGCCTGGACGGCGGGGTAGCTCGTCATCTCGTAGCCGTCGAGGACGTCGGCGGCGGCGAGTATCTGCGGGCCGTGACAGATGGCGGCGACCGGCTTCTCGGCGTCGAAGAAGTGCCGGACGGCGTCCAGTACCTCGTCGTATCCGCGGAGGTACTCGGGGGCGCGGCCGCCGGGGACGACGAGCGCGTCGTACTCGGCGGGGTCGACGTCGGCCATCGTCGCGTTCAGCTCGAAGTCGTGCCCGCGCTCCTCGAGGTACGTCTGGTCGCCACGGAAGTCGTGCACCGCGGTCTTGATCTTCTCGCCGGCCTCCTTCTCCGGGCAGACGGCGTGAACGTCGTGCCCGAGCATGTCCAGCGCCTGGAACGGCACCATTATCTCGAGGTCCTCCCCGAAGTCGCCGACGATCATCAGTATCTTCTTGGGCATTGGTAGCACCTGTAGTGGAATACGGTCCGAGAGGCGATAAAGCTCCGTGATGAACGCGTTCGACGGGGTGAGGCGTGGTTGCGTCGGTCTCGCTCGGTCGGTGGGCCGTGTTCGTATGCAGTCGCTACCGGCTCCCTCGGCCGCTGAACCGTATTCACGTATAATGGCCTCTCATCTCGTCTGCCGAAACGTATGACAGAAAATTTCTCACGCGAGTCTGGTGGCGACGGCTACGACCGGAGCGACGTGTTCGACCTGCTCGCGCGCCGACGCTACCTCGCGGCGGCCGCTGGAACGACCGCCGGCCTCGCGTCGCTGAGCGGCTGTCTCAGCGGGACCGGCGACACCGACACCGAAGCCGAGACCGACGAACCACCGGACGAGGACGACGACGAGGACGGGGACGACGACCGACCCGAGGGCGTCTCCGAGGAGGAGTTCGAGCGCGGGCCCGTCCCCGAGGCGTACCAGACCGCGACGTCGCTCGGCGGTGAGACGCGCGATCCGGACGACCTGCAACCGAAGGGGAACGTGAAGTTCTCCGAGTACGACGACGCCCTCGAACAACCGACGCACAAACCGGGGCGCTGCTGTGCGAACTGCGCGGACTACATCCCCGACAAGAACGGCGACCGGTTCGGCGCGTGCGCCGAGGTCGAAGGGTACGTCGACGGCGCCGACTGGTGCTCGCTCTACGAGTCGCTCCCCGAACCGTCGGTCCCGGAGGGGATGAACGAGGGGGACCTCGCGACCGCCGAGGTCCCCGAAGCGTACCGGACCGCGACCTCGCAGGGCGACGAGACGCGCAACCCCGAGCAGCTCAGCGCGCAGGCGGACGTCAGCCTCACCGAGTCAGTCGAAGCGTTAGCGGACGGCGACGCCGAACCCGGGCAGTCTTGCGGGAACTGCGCCGAGTTCATCCCCGACCAGAACGGCGACGGGTGGGGAGCGTGCGCCGCCGTCAAGGGGTTCGTCGCCACTGAGGACTGGTGCGTCATCTGGGAACACGTCAGCGAGGGATGACCGAGAGCGGCGGCTGACCGGGATCGATGCCGACGCTCACCCGAGTCGCAGAACCTGCGCGTGCAGCGTCCCGTCGACCGTGAGCGCCGTGCTCTCGTCGACGACGCCGGCGTCGACCGCGGCCTCGACGGTCTCGGTACCGACGAGGTTCGCGACGTCCGAACGTCGGACGGCGTCGACCGCCGTCTCGGCGTCGACCTCGTCGCCGCCGTAGAACTCCTCGGTCACCGTCAGCGAGATCTCGCCCTCCTCGAACGTCTCCCCGAGGAGGTCCGCGTCGCAGGCCGCGACGAGCAGACCCTCGCTCGTCTCGCGCTCGCTGAGCAGTATCACAGCGGACCACCGCCGCCGCCGGGCCCGCCTCGCGGGTCGTCGCCGTCGACGCGCGGGTCGTCCGCCGGGTCGGGCCGCGGGTCCTCGCCACGCAGTCCCTCGGGCGACCCGCCGGGTGCCTGCCCGACCTGCTCTTCGACCATCTGCTGCTCCATGTCCTCGCGGAGCTCCTCGGCCTCCGCCGTGACCTCCTCGGCGCGCTCGTCCTCGCCCATGTCCTCGAGCGCTCGCGCCTTCTCCTCGAGGATCTGCGAGTTCCGCATCCCGAGGCGGATGGCGTTGTCGAAACACTGTACGGCGTCCTCGGAGAGCCCGCGTTCCGCGAGGAAGAACCCGCGATTGTACCACGCCTGCCCGAACCGGTCGTCGATCTCGACGGCGCGCTCGGAGTGCTCGAGCGCCCGCGAGACGTCACCGGACTCCCAGAGCGCGTACGCGAGGTTCGTCTCCGCGCTCGCCGCGTGCTCTGATTCGTCGTCGATACTGAGCGCCTCCCGGTACGCGCCGATGGCCTTGTCCCACTCCTCGAGTTCGGCGTGGGCCGCGCCCTTGTTCACCCAGCCCTCCTGCGCGAGCGCGTCGTCGTCCGTGAACTGTGCGACGCGCTGGAAGGTGTCGACGGCCTGCTCGTAGCGGTTGATGGCGACGTAGTTCAGGCCGACGTCGAGCAGTTCCTCGGCGTCGACCGCGTCCGCGTTCGTGTTCGCCCGGTCGAGGAGGTCGGTGACGACGCGGCTGTCGACGGGGTCGACCTTCGACGGGTCGACGTCGAGCTCCGGCGGGTCGATGTCGAACTCGGCGTAGGGGTCGTCGAACCCCTGGCCGGAGGAGTACTCGTGCTTGCGGTCGGGGTTCTCCTCGGTCATGGAAGTGGTTTTGGCGACGAGCGCGGGTAAGCCCTTCGCTCGCGCCGTCAACGTCGAACGCGACGCCCTCGTGCGTATCTCCAGTCGAAACGAAGGGGGTTAGGAACCGGTTACCACGCCACGAGGGACCGGGCGTCGTCGACGGCCAGTCGGCTGTCGGTCGCGTGCGATGGCGTCGCCGACGGGCGTGGCCGGTCAGTCCCGTGCGATGGCGTCGCCGACGGGCGTGGCCGGTCAGTCCCGTGCGATGACGTCGACGACACCGTCGAGGTCGAGCGGGACCGAGCCCTTCGTGTAGCCCTCGACGCTCCCGTCGGGGCGGACGCGGTAGACGAGCGCGGGCTTGTGGTGGACGTCCGGGCGTTCCCCGCGGACCGCCGCCCACTGGTCGTCGTGGTAGCTCGAGCAGTCGACGAACAGCGTCACGCCGCCACCGTGCGCTTCGAGCTGGCCGGTGGTCTTCGTCTGCGCGGTCTCGCGGATGGCCGCGACGGGACTGTTCTGCGAGCGGTCCTGGGGCGGGAGCGGCCGGGTCACCTCGACGAGGTTGCTCGTGCCGTCCGGCGATATCGCGCGGTAGTCGAGACTGTAGCCGCCCGCGACGTCGATCTCGGGGACGACGTCGTAGCCGGCTTCGGTGAGGACCCACGCGGCGACGTACTCCGCGACCGCCGAGGCCATCCGCGTCAGGTCGAGGTACTCGCTCGTCCCGAGCTTGCCCGCCATGACGTGGCGGTCGTCGTCGAGGACGCCCGTGTCGAGGACGCGTTCGAGGAACGCGAGCGCGTCGTCCGCGTCGGCGTCCGGGAACCCGCAGGCGTGCTCCGAGAGGAATTTGCGCGTCGTGTGTCGGCCGTCCTTGCTCATGAGGACGGGGAGGAAGAACCACGCGACGTGCGGGTAGTCCGCGGTCCAGGGCGCCTCGACTTCGAGGTCCGCGAGGAGTTCGCGCTGGGCCCAGCGGTGGATCGGGTACGGGACGTCGTCCCAGTCGCGCTTGTCGGTCCGCCAGAGCGCGCTCGGCGTCTCGGTGTTCCCGAGCCAGTACGCTTCGCTGTCGTCGTACAGGAACAGCGCCATGTCGTCGTTGTCCATCTCGAACCGCACGCCAGTCCAGCCGTTCGGTGGCTGGTAGTGGGGCGTGGTCTTCGTCGCACCGAGGTTGTCGTCGAGGTCGGAGAACAACTGCTCGTGGACCTGCTGGTCGGTCCAGCGGCCCTGCGAGTACCGGAATCGAAGGGGGCGTGCCACGTCCCCCGGTACGCCCCCCTGGCACATGAGAGCCACGGCATGCGCGCGCCCCGTGACCGCCGACGGGGCCGGGTCGATGTGGCCTCCCGAGGGTGGTCGAGTCGCCGCGGCCGGCGATCCCGACCCGATACCCTGACGAATCATGGTATGCTGGTACGTACCACCGACAGCTTCAAATGAAGACACCCCTTAGCACGGTGATGGTTACCATGTCGATGGGTGCTTACGACGAGGACGAATACGAACGCCGCGAGGAGAAGTCGACGCACGTCGACGCCGACTTCGACGACGAGCGGACGGTCTACCACGGCGAGGTCGAGTACGACTCGGGCGAATCCACCGAGGAACTCCTCGACCAGTTCAAGGAACTCCAGGAGGAGTAGCCGCGACGCCCAGGGGACGTCGCGGGGGGCGACTCGACGCTGTCACGAGCGATAGCGCTCGCGCTCGGGTCGCACGAGCGACGTGTCGACTCAGGCCGAGACCGTGGCGTCGCGGGCGTCGGCGAGCGTCAGACCGACCGAGAGCGCGGTCGCCGCCGCCACCGCGAGCACGTGCCCGAGCAGCACCACGAGCAGGACCGGTCGGTCGAGGACGAACGGCACGAACACCAGTTGGACGGCGGCGAACGCGAGGTTCAGACCGTCGGCGCGAGCGAACGCGCGACTCCGAGCCGGGTCGAACTCGAACGTGTACGCGCGCCAGACCGCCGCGACCGCCGCCCACCAGCTCGTCCCGATGCGGTAGACGACGTCCCAGAGCACGAGCAGCGTCAGGTACGTCGCGAGCACGGGCGGTTCGTCGCCCAGCAACGCGGTGACGAGCGGGTCGGTCGCGACGCGCGGGTCGTACACGAACAGGTGCGTGACGACCGCGACGAACGCGAGCACGCCCAGGACGACCTCGACGTTCGACCCGAACAGCAAGCGGCGGTAGGACTCCGGCGCGTCGAGCTCGCGGATGCGTCTCGCGTACGTCAACATGAGTGCGCTCCCGATGGCGGCGACCGCGACCGCGGCCGTGCCGACGACGACGCCAGCCCAGAGGCCGTACAGCGCCGCGACGACGAGCACGCCCGCCTCGAACGCGAGCACCTGGATGCCGATGGCGGTCGACGAGTCGATGTCGACGCCAGGGAGCGCCCCGACGATGCTCTCGTACACCCACGCGTCGCCGTACTGCGCGTCGTCGCCGGCGAGCGCGCTCGTCGAGTCGTCGGCGACCGCGGCGTCGTCCTCCGTCGCCTGAAACGAGTCGTCGGCGTCCTCTGCGCGGCGGGTCACTGCAGGCCGGGGCTCCCGCCCTGGAGTGGACTGCCGCCGCTCCCGTTCGCCGACCGGGAGAGCGCGCGGCGGACCGCCGAGTCGAACGGCGTCAGTGCGACGTCGATCTCGTCGGCGAGCCGGTCGTCCTCGACCACGACCGGGTTCTTCAACCCCTCGATGAGGGGATGGGCGACCGATTTCGGGACGTCGCTCACGAGGTCGACCCAGTACGCCGACAGCCGCGGCGTCAAGACCGGCACGGGGATGACGTACAGTCGCTTCCCCATCGCTTCGGCGGTGCGTTCGAGCATCTCGCGGTACGTCAGGACGTCCGGGCCGCCTATCTCGTAGGTCTCACCGGCGGTATGCGGGCGACTGAGGACGCCCGTGAGGTACCCGACGACGTCGCTCACCGCGATGGGCTGACACGGCGTGTTCACCCACCGGGGCGTTATCATCACGGGCAGCCGCCCGACGAGCTGTGTTATCATCTCGAAGCTCACGGAGCCGGCGCCGACGATGATGGCGGCGCGCAGCGTCGTCAGCTCGAACTCGCCCTCGCGGAGCACGCCTTCGACGCTCCGACGGGACGCGAGGTGCTCGCTCAAGTCCTCGCCTTCCTCGCCGAGCCCGCCGAGGTAGATGACGCGGTCGACGCCCGCGGCGTCCGCGGCGTCGACGAAGTTCCGCGCCGCGCGCTCGTCGCGCTCGGCGAAGTCCTCGCCGGAGCGCATCGAGTGCACGAGGTAGTACGCGACGTCGACGTCGTCGAACACACCGTCGAGACTCTCGGGCTCTAAGAGGTCGCCCTCGTGGACCTCGACCTCGTTCCCGGGGTAGTCCTCGCGGTTCCGGACCAGCGCGACGACGTCGTGGTCGCCCGCGATGAGCGCGGGAATCAACTCGCCGCCGACGAACCCCGTCGCACCGGTCACCAGCACGCGCATACTACGAGGTCCGGGCGCCGCCGTCTTAAGAATGCCTCCAACGCGGTCGAAACGAACGGGTTCCGGGGTCGTGATTCACTCCCAGCCGGGCGTCTCGGGCGCGTCCCGGTCTTCCTCGACGCGTTCGCCGAGGCCGGGGTCGGCGTTCGCGGTGGGGTCGTCGCCGGCCGCGTCGCTCCCGGCCGTCGCGTTCGCGGCGCGGGCCTCCCAGTCGTCGATGGCGGCGCCGACCCACGAGTCGGCGTCGAGTGCGCGGTCGCGGTAGCGCTCGTAGGCGTCGTCGTTCCGCGCGAGCATCCCGGGGCTGGCGGCGGCCGCGGTCCCGACGAACTCCGCGCGGTCGTCGGCGGTCGCCTCGCCCGCTGCGATGCGGTAGACGCGGTCCGCGAGCGCGTCCGGGTCGGGGTGCGCGAAGACCTTCCCGCCGAGCGCCTGCGGGCCGAACAGCGGCTCGGCGTCCTCCGGGACCGAGTCCTCGACGAGGCGGTCGCCGGGCGCGCCGAACTCGCGCTCGACGCGCTCGCAGACCGACTCCACCGCCATGAGGAGGTTCCGCCCCGGGTAGGTCGCGCACTCGTCGGGGTAGAGGTCGTCGTCGTGGATGCGACACTGGAGGGTCTCGGGGTCGAGGAACGCGCACGTCGGCAGCCACGACGCTTCGTCCGCGCCGACGGGCGCCACCGGCTTCGGCGGCTTCCGGAGGCCGACGAAGAACGCGGGGCGGCCCGCGATGGCGGCGACGTCGAACCCGTCCACCTCGACGGAACGTCCGGACGCGCCGTCGTCGCCCGCGCCCTCGCCGTCACTCTCTGGGTCGCGCTCCCAGAGCCGCGGCGTGAGCGCGTCCCCGAACCCGGCGTTCACGAAGTCGCGGACCTCGTCGCGAGTGAGCGGCACGAGGTTGTAGACGTCGTCGAGCGGGCGCTCCGGGCCGACGCGCTCGTGGTCGTCCGGCGTCGCCGACAGCGCACGCCAGTCCACGCAGCAGCCCGCGCAGCCTTCGCAGTTCACGCGCATGCCTCCGGGTTCGACCGCCACCGACGAAAGTCTAGCCCGGTGGACACCTGTCGACCCCCGACGGCGTTCCGCGCACCGTCGGCCTACACGCCGAGCCACTCGTCGTCTCGGACGGCATACCCACGCTTCCGGCAGTGTTTGGCCGCCTCTCGACGCACGTCGCGGCTCCCGGGGAGCGCCGCCTTCTCGTGAACCCGGTCGACGATCCAGTCGGCGATGAGGCGGATGCCTTCGTCGTCGTCGTCGGCGTCGATGTCCTCGAGCGCGAGGAACGTCCGCAGGTAGCCCTCGCGTTTGGACTCGGGGAACTCGGGGTCGTCGAGCGTCGCGGCGGCCTCGACGACGCGCTTCATCGCGCCGGCGACCGTCGGTCGCTGCACGCGCTCGCGGACGGCTGTCGGCGAGTCGAACGTCTCCACGTCCGTCTCGGGGACGAGCTGCTTGACGGTGTACGTGTCGTCGGCCGCGCGTACCTCACGGTCGCCGACGGCGGCGACGACGTCCCGCCCGGTCGCGGGGAACGCGACGCCCTCGAGCTCCGTTTCGAGCTCGGCGAGGTCGCGCTCGTCGACCGGTGGCTCGGGTTCGTCCCCGCGCTCCATGGCGGTCTCGACGTCGCGCTCGCGCTGTTGCCTGTCGGCATCGTCCGCCTGTTTCTCGCGCCCTCGCTTGTTGTCTGCCATCCCTTACCATACGTTCGCTCCGGTGATAACGCTGTGCCATAGCGGTCACTTCGACGTCACGTCGTCAGGTCGCGGACCGGCCTCCAAGTTTCATGTACCGGCGCTCGCTTGACGGGGCCATGGGAACGATGCCAGACGCAGTCGCGGTGACGGGTGCACTCGGCGGTGCGGGCCGCTGGGTCGTCGACAGGCTCGCGGCGACGGGCGCGGACGTCCTCGCCATCGACCAGCGACTCCCGGAGGCCGACGGCCCCGAGGACGTGGACTTCCGCGCGGCGGACCTGACAGCTCGGGGCGAGACGTTCGATCTCCTCGACGCGGCGAACCCGGACGCGGTCGTGCACCTGGCCGCGATACCGGACCCGCTGAATCACGCCGGGGGTCGCGTCTTCGAGAACAACGTCCTCAGCACGTACAACGTCCTCGACGTCGCGGGGCGCGTCGGCGCGGACGTCGCGTGGACCTCCAGCGAATCCGCGTACGGCTTCCCGTTCGCCACGGAGATACTCCCTCCGGAGTACCTCCCAATCGACGAGTCCCACCCGATGCGGCCCGAGGACCCCTACGGGACGTCGAAGGTCCACGGGGAGACCATCGCGGACATGGTCGTGCGACGCGACGGCATCTCGGTCACGTCCATCCGCCCATCGTGGATCCAGTATCCCGGCGAGTACGTCGCCCGCGACGTCGCCGACGCGTTCGACCTCGCGGCGCTCGCGGCCGACCCCGTCGGCGCGGTCGGCGGTGGCACCGGGAACTTCTGGTCGTACGTCGACGTCCGCGACGTCGCCGACATGGTCGTCCACGTTCTCGAGACCGACCGCGACGGCCACGAGGCGTACAACTGCCACGCAGAAGACAACTTCCTCGGCGTCCCGACCCGCGACCTCTTCGAGGCGCTGCTGGGCGACGTCCCCGAACCGTGCGATATCGAGGGCGAGCAATCGGCGTTCTCGATGACGAAAGCCGAAGCCGAACTGGACTGGTCGCCGTCGCACACGTGGCGGAGCGCAGCCGACGAATCAGTCGACGGCCCCACCTTCGGCTGACGCGTCCGGCCGAACCGAAGCGGTCTCGTCGGAGAAAGACACTTGCGACGCCAGGCCCGACGTAGAAGCGTGACGACGGACCCCTGCGACGGCTGCGGGAAGCGCGTTCGCGTCGCCGGCGGCATCGGCGACATGTGGACCGCGACCGGGCCCTCCGGCGGGATGACCCTCGAGTTCGACGACGGCAGCGAGGAGTTCCTCTGCTTCGACTGCATCGAAGCGCTCCCCGACGACCCGACGACGAGCGACGTCCCCGGCGATTGAGGCCGGATTCGGGTCGCCTCAGGTGAGGGACGCAACGGCGAGCAGCACGCTCGTGGCGAGACACCCGATGGCCAACCCGACGACGAGCCCGACCTGTACGGGGGTGGACGTCCACGTCGGGACGACGAACACGGCGAAGACGGCGGCCGCGACCAGCACCCACCGGAGTCGGTCGAGCGCTGCTCGTAATCGGTCACTCAGCTGTGTGATACCGATGGTCAACATGAGAATGACGCCGACGGCGACGGGCGGGATGGCGACGTCGCTGACGGCGACGGCCGTTCGATTCAGGCCGAGGACGGTGAGCGCCGCGAGGACGACGGCGGCGACGAGCGTCATGCCAGCGGTTCGTCTCGTCGCTCCGGTCGCGTCGGTCGACTTCGACATCGTGTTCGTCATGGGTTGTGGGTTCGGAAGGTAGTTTCGACCGCGTTAGATGTGGTCGCGGCCGGGGTGGCCGGGGCTGCCACCCTGCGGGACGAGGTCGTCCCAGTCGACGTGCCAGCCGGTGCCGACCTTGGACATGTTGAGCGTCTGCGTCCAGCCGAACGCGCTCTTGTCGAACTCGGTCGCGCCGACGGTGATGGTGTCGACGTCGACGACCCAGGAGATCGCCCACGCGCCTGCAGCGATGACGCCGGCGAGAACGCCGATGACGACGCCACTGGAGAGCGTCGCGCCGACGTACCCGATGAGGGCCGCGGAGACGGCCTGGATGCCGAGGTCGGAGATGTCTCGCGTGAACTCGGCGGTCACGCAGCCCCAGCGGTGCGTGTAGTCGTACGCGCCGCAGTCGCCGTTCGTGCCGCCCCAGGCGTCGGCGCGCTCGATGATCTCCTCCCAGTCGTCGCCGGTGGCGCCGACGGTGCTCTGGACGTCGGCGTGGGTCGTGGTGCCGACGTCGGCGGTGAGCGTGCGGTACTGGGACTCGCTCACTTCGGCCTTCTTCACTGTCCCGCTGTCGCCGACGTGGACGACGTCGGTGAACTGCTTGCCCTTCTTGGAGAGGGCGACGCCGACGTACGTCTCGCCGTCGCGTTCGGAGATGACGGTGATGTCGTCGAGATTGTAGCCGGCGTCGTCGTCCGCGTCCGTTCCTTTTGCGGAACTGACAGTCGGGACGAGGGCTGCGCCGGTTGCTGCGGCACCGTACTTGAGCATCTTCCGTCGACTTTTGTCGACCATGCAGATAGGACGACTTCCGAACAGGTAATATATCTTTATCATTCTATTTGTTTTGGTAATCTCCAACAGGATTTAAAATTACGAATCTGGATGGCTGCACACGTCTTTGCACAGAAACGGGTTTAATCAAGCTAGAGTCCTTTTGCGGATGTCTGGTCTAGTCCTAGAGCTTAGGGATAGCTGTCGAGTGGCTCCTGTCGACGAAGACCACCCGCACCGATTCCTTGCATTCCAAGGGAAACCAATCCAGATATGATAGACTCGAAATAGTGAAGTTCGATAGGTAGTACTGGTATATTGATTGGTCTCGTGGTCGCGGAAGCCGACCGCCGAGACGAAACCGATTTGGGTGCCGTGCGTAATGACTCGATACTGAGAGATGCCCGCCCCTGCTCTCCACGTCGACGGCCTGACGAAGCGATACGGGAACGGCCCGGACGCGACCACTGCCGTCGACGACCTGTCGTTCACGGTCGAACGCGGCGAGGTGTTCGGCCTCCTCGGCCCCAACGGCGCCGGGAAGTCGACCACGCTGGACGTCCTCGTGGGCTACCAGCGACCGACGGACGGACACGTCGACGTGCTCGGACTGGACCCGACGACCGAGCCCGCCGCCGTCCGCGAACGCACCGGCGTCCTCCCGGACGGGT
The DNA here is from genome assembly GCF_037081675.1 of Halorubellus litoreus. GTDB lineage: Archaea > Halobacteriota > Halobacteria > Halobacteriales > Natrialbaceae > Halorubellus > Halorubellus litoreus. The sequence goes on from NZ_JAZAQL010000001.1 coordinate 1,428,452, forward strand.
ACGGCGTCTATCCCGAACGAAGCGGGCGAGCGCACGTCGAGTACGTCGCGACCGCTCGCGGCGTGGACCTCGATCCGACGACCTGGCTCGAACGCGTGGACCTCGGCGACGCAGCCAGCCGCCCGGCAGGCGAGTACTCCAAGGGCATGCGCCAGCGGCTCGCGTTCGCGATGGCGCTCGTGGGCGACCCGGACCTCCTCGTCCTCGACGAACCGTCGACGGGCCTGGACCCCGAGGGCGTCGCCACGGTCCGCGAACGGATCGAGGCGGCGAGCGACCGCGGGACGACGGTCGTCCTCTCCAGTCACCGGCTCGCACAGGTCGAACGCGTCTGCGACCGCCTCGCGGTCGTCCACGACGGCTCGCTGCTCGCCGTCGACGACCTCGCGTCGCTCCGGAACGCGTACGGACTCGACGCCGACCGGGTGCGTGCCGGCGTCGACACCCGACCAGACGGCGTCCGCGAGCGCGTCAGTGCGGTCGACGGCGTCACCGCCGTCAGCGTCGACGACGACGTCGTCCGCGTCGAGTGCACGGAACGCGCGAAGAAACCGGCGCTCGACGCCATCGAGACGACCGGTGCCACCGTCGTCGACGTCGACGTCGACCGACCCTCGCTCGAGGAACTGTTCCTCCGGATCGCCGACGACGACGCCACTGCGACGGGACACGACGTCGTGGCGCGCACGGGTGAGTCGCGATGACCAGCGTCCTCCGTGGCGCCGTTCACGTCGCCCGCATCGAGGTTCTCGACCGAACGAGCGGCGTGCTCGCTGGACTCGGCGCGGTCGTCCTCTGCGCGTTCCTGGCGCTGCAGACGGTGACGTTGTTCGTCGCACGCGGCGACGTCCTCTTGCCGGCGACGTTCGTCGTTCGACTGGAGACGACGTTCGCGTTCCTGGTACCGCTCGCCGCGACGGTGCTCTCGGCGGCGACGGTCGTCGCGGAACGGGAGACGGGGACGGTCCGACTCCTCCTCTCGGTGCCCTACGAGCGGCGGGCGGTGCTCGCCGGGAAGCTCGCCGGACGAGCCGCGGTCGCGGTCGGCGTCGCCGTCGTCGGCGTCGCCATCGCACTCGCCGGTGCGACCGCCTTCGGCCCGCTTTCGGTCCCAACGGTGGTCGTCTTCGCCGCGCTCACCGTCTGGCTCGCGCTGGCGTTCGTCGCGGTGTCGGTCGCGACGTCCGTGGTCGCGGACTCGACGCGGAGCGCGCTCGGGAACGCACTGGCGTTCGTCGCCGTGTCGACGGTCCTCGGGCCGCTGTGCGTGAACTACCTCGTGTTCCTCGGGGCGACCGAACGGGTCCGACGGTCGATACAGATGCTCTTCCCGACGAGCGCGTACGGAGAACTGCTCTCCGTGACGCTCGCGCCATCCGCGAACGCGGACCCGATGGTGACCGCCGTCGCGTGTGCGTCGGTCGGCTTCTGGCTGGTCGTCCCCGTCGCGTACGCCGTCTCGCGGTTCGACCGAACGGCCATCTGAGGTGACGCTCCACGACCCGTAACGCACTCGACGCTGGCGACCGAACCTGTCGGTATGGTCGCGTCCCGCCGACGGCTCGTGCTCGCGCTCGTGCTCGCAGTCGTCGGCTCGGTCGTCCTCGGCGGCGTCCTCGTGACGGTCTTGGAGCGGTCGGCGGGCGGCCTCGGCGCAGCCGGTGACCCGCTCGTGCTCGCGGCCGTGGTCGGCGTGCTGGGCATCGTCCTCGGGGCGGCGGTCGCGAACGCGCTCGCGGGCCCCGGCGGCCCGACCGGCCCGGACGAGCCGACGGCCGCGGACCAGCGACGCGAGGCGAACGAGTGGAACGACCCGCCGGGCGTCGACGTCGACGACGAGGAGTGAGTCAGGGGCGTGCAGGCGGCGACGACGCGGTCGCCGCGCGTCGCCGGCCAGGGAAGAAGGGCTTTTGCGCGCGGCGTGCTCGATGTACGATAGTGGAGACGGACCGGATCTTCGAGGAGTTCCCCGCGCCGTCGTATCGGGGCGCCCAGGAGCAGGCGCTCCGGGACATCAAGGCGGCGTTCGACGACGGGAACGACGTCGTGCTCGTTCGCGCACCTACGGGGAGCGGGAAGAGCCTGCTCGCCAGAGCCATCGCGGGCTGTGCCGAGAAGGTCGACGAGGTCGCGCCGAGCGAGGCCGCGAGCGCGTACTACACGACGCCGCAGGTGAGTCAACTCGACGACGTCGAGGGCGACGACCTCCTCCAGGACCTCTCGATCATCCGCGGGAAGAACAACTACAACTGCATCCTCCCCGGGGAGACGGAGACGCCCGTCGACCAGGCGCCGTGCGTGCGCGAATCCGGCTACGATTGCTCGATACAGCACCGCTGTCCGTACTTCTCCGATAGGGCTATCGCCTCCAATCGTTCCATCGCGGCGATGACGCTCGCGTACTTCATGCAGACCGCGGGCTCGGAGGTGTTCCGCAAGCGCGACGTGGTCGTCGTCGACGAGGCGCACGGGCTCGCGGAGTGGGCGGAGATGTACGCGACCGTCGAGCTGTCGCCGGAGACCGTCCCGATGTGGGACGACCTGAAGGTGCCCGACGTGGACGGGGACGTCGAGCGCGCGGCGCGGTTCGCGGACAGCCTCCAGGGGACCGCGACCCGGCGGAAGGACGACCTCCTCGTCGAGACGGAACTCACCGCGGAGCAGGCGAAGGAACGCGACCGCCTCCAGGAGCTCATCTCCGAACTCGGGTGGTTCGTGAAGGACTACCGGGACCGCGACTCGGCGACGGAGTGGGTGGTCGACCAGCCCGACGGGGAGGGCTCGCCTGCCAACGTCAAGCCGATGAACCCCGAGAAGTACCTCTCGCACACGGTGTGGGAGCGCGGGAACAAGTTCGCGCTCCTGTCGGCGACGATGCTCGACAAGGACGCGTTCTGTCGCGGCGTCGGCCTCGACCCGTCGCGGGTGACGCTCGTGGACGTCCCGCACACGTTCCCCGTGGAGAACCGGCCGCTGTACGACTTGACGCAGGGGAAGATGACGTTCGAGCACCGCGACGAGACCATCCCGAAGCTCGCGCGCACCATCGTCCAGCTCATGCAGCGCCATCCCGACGAGAAGGGCCTCGTGCACTGCCACAGTTACGCGATACAGGACCGCTTGCGCGAGCACCTCCGGGACCTCGGCGTCGGCGACCGCCTCCGCACGCACGGGAAGGACGACCGCGACGCCGAACTCGACGTCTGGAAGGCCCGTAGCGACCCCGAACTATTCCTGTCCGTGAAGATGGAGGAGGCGCTCGACCTCGAAGGCGACCTCTGTCGCTGGCAGGTCTTGTGCAAGGCCCCGTACCTGAACACGGGCGACTCGCGGGTCGCCCATCGGCTCGAACAGGGCCAGTGGGCGTGGTACTACCGCGCCGCCCTCAGGACGGTCATCCAGGCCTGCGGGCGCGTCGTCCGATCGCCCGACGACAAGGGCCACACGTACGTCGCCGACTCCAGCCTCCTCGACCTCTTCGAGCGCGCCAGGACCGACATGCCGGACTGGTTCGCCGCCCAGGTCGACCGCATGAGCGAGCCGACGCTCCCCGAGCTATCGGCGCGCGAGGCGCTCGCCGGCATGAACGGCGCTCGCGCGAACCCCTCGTCGTCGTTCTCGTCGCAGTCCGGCGGCGGCGACGACGACGGCGACGACGGCGACGACGGCGGCTACTCGCGTGGGCGCCGTCGCTCGCGCAAGCAGGGTTCGGAGATGGCGGACGTCTGGAATCACGACTAACCGCCGGCCGGTCGCGGCGGACGACGACGGCGCGTGCGGTGGTCGCGCCGACCGCTCAGATGAAACTGATGGCGTACGCGACGCCGGAGAGAACCATCATGCCGACCATGAGGACGGCGAACAGCTGTTGTCGGTCCATACGGGCGTGTTCCGCCCGCAGGGATTTGAAGGGTTCGGACGGGTCAGCGCTCGATACGCCTCGTGCGCCCCGTCGACGGGATGGGCGGGACGGCGGTCAGGCGTCGGCGCCGTACCGGTTCGACTGCTCCTCGGGGTCGGGCGTCGTCTGCCGGTAGCGCGTGACGCGGAGGTAGATGTACGCGGCGGCGACGACGATGCCCGCCCACGTCAGGGACGCGGCGAACGCGCTCGTCACCGTCGCGGCGACCTCGCTTGGGGTTCCGCCGAGCGGGTCGACGAACCAGCCGAGGACAACCGCGGCGAGTTCGCCGGCGAGTCGGAAGCCGAAGAGCAGTGCGACGACCGTGGCGGCCTCGCCGAGGACGGCGGACCGATCTCGTTCTGGACGCATCGTACCCTTGGTTTCCCGCTGGCCGATAAAAGGGAGTCGTGGTCGTTCGCGCCGTTCACGACGGTTCAGGCGAGCGTTCGAGAGGCCGTGAGAACGGTTCTAGTCGGCTCACGAGCGGTTTTGAACGACCGAAATGCGGTTCGGTAGCACGTCTAAAGGAAGGGGCCGGCGAGGGCGGGGTCAGTCGACGGTGGCGTCGACGACGACGTGCGCGACGCCCGCGCTATGGGATTTGACGGTCCGGACGTCGTCGATGGTGGCGTCGCGGCCGGCCGCGGCGACGGCGTCGCGGAGCCTGTCGGCGGGGCCGTCCGGGAGTTCAGATTCGTGGACCGCGGCGTGGAGGTGGAGGACGCCGCCGGGTTCGAGCGCGTCGAGCGCGGCGTCGAGGTAGTCGAACGCCTCCTGGTTGCGATCGGCGTCGGTGGAGGCTTCGCCCTGATCAGATTCGTCGTCGCGTTCGCTGACGCCGTAGTACCCCATGACGACGCGGTCGGCGGTCGCGTCGACGTCCCGGCAGTCGCCGAGGATGGCCTGCAGGTTCGCGGTGACGTCGTTGAGTTGCGCGTTCTCGACGAGGTACCGGTACGCTTCGGGGTTGAGCTCGACGGCGGTGACGTCCGCGTCGGCGCGGGCCATCGGGAGCGCGAAGTATCCGATGCCGGCGAACATGTCGAGCACGCGCTCGTCCTCGCTTACGACGTCGCCCATGTGGACGCGTTCGGCCTGGTTCCCCGGGGAGAACATGACCTTCGCGCAGTCGAGCGCGTACCGCGTGCCGTGCTCGACGTGCACGGTCTCGGTGTCGCCCGAGCCCGCGATAACGCGGAGGTCCGGGGTCCGGTGGACGCCCGTGACGCCGCTGCGGACGCAGACCGTGTCGGCGTCGCCGTGGAGTTCGAGGAGGGCGTCGCCGAGTTCCGCGTCGTCGTGGTAGTCGCCGTCGTCGACGAGGACCACCGAGCCGACGACCGCCCACGACCCCGGCGCGGCCGCGACGTCGTCCTCGCTCCAGCCGCGGTCGCGGAGGTAGTCCGCGAGGTCCCGCGAGCGATATTCGGGGTCGGGCTGGCGGACGACGCGCCGCACCTGGGTCTCCTGGGGCGCCTCGGTGACGGGGAGCGCGACGGTGTCGGCGTCGAACGCCCGGACCGCGCGGTCGTCGTCGTAGACGCCTTCGGCGCGCAAGCCGGCGGTCGCGACCTCCGCGCGCGGCTTCACGACGACCGCCGCGAGCGGCGCGTCCCCGTCGGCGCTGGCCGCGTCGAGGGCGCGCGTGGAGTCGTCCCGCTCGCGGTCGTCGCCGTCGGCGTCCCGGTCGCCACTCTCGTCCCCGGTCATTCCTCCGGGAGGACGTGCAGGCCGTTCCGGTGGCGGAGCACGGGGACCTCGGTACCCGCGTCGGCGTCGAGGTAGTCCGGGCGCGGAATCGTCGTGGACTGGTACGTCTCCGGGTCCAGGACTTGCACGGCGTGCTCGTCCTCGTACGCGACGAGCGTCGTCGGCACCCCGTCGTCGATGGTGCCGAGTTTGCGGGCGTCGGGGGCGTCCCCGACCTCGTAGCTGGCCTCGAAGCGCTCGCCGGTCGCGAGCCGAATGCCTTTGAGGTTCCCCTGCACGGAGCGGACGAGGATGGGGCCGTCGTCGTCCTCCGGGTCGATGACGTCCCCCGGCCGGAACTCGGGGAGGCGGACCGCGTACGTGACGCGGTACACCTCGTTCCCGTCCTCGTCCTCCGTGACGAGCGTCTCGTGGTCCTCCCAGTCACCGCCGAACTCCTCGGTGATCTTGCTCGCGACCTTCTTCCCGAGGTTCGTCGTCGAGAGCTTGACGTTCAGGCCGTCGCCGTCGTCCGCCATCTCGGAGACGAACGCGTCCCGCGACCCCGTCGCTTCCATGTCCGCGACGAGTTCGGTCGCGATGGCTTTCGCGCGCTCGACCTCGTCGGTGTCGGGGAGGCGGTCGACGGCGCGGACCTGGACGACGCTCGCGTAGTAGTCGCCCGCGATGCGCCCGCAGCGCTGGCACGTCTGCCGCGCGATGCTCACGGGCACCGTCACGTGCGCTTCGCGGAACTGGCCGCGGACGACGCCGGAGAACGAGCAGTGCATCTTGACGTTGTTCTGGTCGACCTGCTCGGGGTCGACCTGCCACGTGATGTCGTGCGCGTCGACGTGGATGGCGAGCGAGTCGGCGACCTCGTCGATGGCGACGTCCGTGTAGTCCTGCGCGCCGACGTCCACCCAGCGGTTCCCGCGGTGGACGGCGCCGCAGCGCGCGCACACCTCGACGCGGAGGCGGTCGGGCGCGTCGACGAGCTCGAACTGGTCGAAGTAGCAGTCGTCGCACACGCCGACCTCGGACTTCCCGAGCGGGTCGCGCGCCGCGTGCTCGCTCAGTGGTTCGCCGCAGCGCGGGCAGAGCACGGTCGACTCGCTCGAGGCCGCGTCGTCGTGGCCGAGGAGCTCGTCGGCGGGGCCTACGTGGCTGTCGGCGTCGTCGTCCGTGTCGGGTGGGCTGCTGGGGTCGTCGGCGTCGGCGTCCGCGTCGGTCATTACCCGATTCGTACGGCGTTGGGGCCGAAAAGGCTCGCGGTCCGCGCGCGGCGAGCGCGCCGAGGACGCGGTCGGTCGACGCGAGGCGCACCGCGCCGGGCGTCAGAAGTCGGCGAGGCGGATCCACGCGATGACGGCGTGCACGAACCACGCCATCCACGCGCAGAACGCGACGAGGCTCGCGGCGAAGTACGCGGTCGGCGAGCCGACGGCGGCGGCGACGGCGAACGCGGCGACGACGACCGCGAGCGCGAGGACGTTCCGCTCGCGGTGGCGGAGCGCACGCCAGACGGCGTCGGTCGCGGGACGCTCGGTCACGCCAGCGACGACGACGCGACGGCACATAGTTCTGGTCGCTCGCGGGGCGGACTCGCTCGCCCCGACGGTGCCCGCGCCGACCGCGGGTTCAAGTGCGATGCCGGGGCGACGTTCGACAGGCCTTTGCGCCCACGAACCCCATGCCTCTTCCAGTGACAGCGGACGCCGGCGACGACGGAGACGCGACCGAGAACGACGCCGCGAGCGACGCGTCAACCGCGTCGGACGGCGACGACTCCGGAGCCGAGGACGCGCCCGCGTGGGCGGACGTCTTCGGCCATCCGGAACCGTATCCCGAGCAGGAGGACGGCATCGACGCCGCGGTCGACACCGCCCAAGAGGGCGGGTTCACGGTGCTCGAGGGCGCGTGCGGGACGGGGAAGACGATGCTCGCCCTGACGGCGGGCCTGCACCTCGTGCGCGACCCGGATTCGGACTTCGAGCGCGTGATGGTCCTCACGAGCGTCAAGCAACAGCTCCGGCAGTTCGAGGAAGACCTGGAGACGATCAACGCGAACCTCCCGAGCGGGTACGACCCGGTGAGTGCGATGACGCTCGTCGGGAAGGCCGACGTCTGTCCGTACGAGCGCGAGGGCGCGGCCGGGTTCGGCCAGGGGTCGGTGTACGAGCGCTGCGAGACGCTGCGCGAGAAGACCCGCGACCTCACCGGGGAGGGCGGGGAGACGTCGGCGGACTCGCTCGCGGGGCAGGCCCGCAGCCAGCAGGTCGACCTCGCGTCCGGGCCGTCGGCGTCGGCGGGCGCGACCTACCTCGAAAGTGCGGGCACGCCGTCGCCGTACCCGCGCGACATCCCCGAGTACGGCACGGACCGGACGACGGTGGAGTACTGTCCGTTCTACGCGCAGTACCTCGCGGACCTCCCCGAGGACGGCGACGCCGCCGAGGGCATTCCCTTCGACGTGACCGACGCCGGCCTCATGCGGCCCGACGACCTCGTCTCCGCGGGGATGGAGTACGGGACGTGCCCGCACTCGCTGATGGGCGTGCTCCTCAACGAGGTCGAGGTCGTCGTCGGGAACTACTATCACGCGTTCGACCCGACTACGGTCGAGGCGTTCACGGGCGCGCTGCTGGACGAGTCGACGTTCGTCGTCTGCGACGAGGCGCACATGCTCGAACCGCGAGTGCGGGACCTCGTGAGCGACGGCGTCGCCGACCGCACGCTCCGCGATGCGGAAGCCGAACTGACGCGCGTCATCCAGCCGGTCGCGTTCGACGAGGACGGTGCGGGGGACGCCACCCAGCACACGAAGGCGGACGCGGAACTCGTCCGCGGGGAACTCGCGGAGACCGACCTCGACGTCGACGACCTGCGGGCTGTCCGGGACTTCGTTCGGGACCTCCGCGAGGAGCTGTCGCGACGCGTCGAGGCGCATCTCGACCGCGAACACCGCGGGTGGCGTGCGGACCTCGCGGACCTCCCGGACGCCGAGATTCCGCTGCGTGACCCCGAGGTCCCACAGGAGGACGAACTGACGGAGTGGGCGGAGCGCGCCGGGTACGGGCCGAACTTCTGGACGACCGCGGAGTCGGTGGGTGCGACCGCCCAGCGCATCCTGAACGAGCAGGCGGACGAGGAGAAGCAGCGCGCGTGCGCCACCGCCGGGCGCGTCCTGTCGGCGTGGCAGACCCGCGACCACACGCGGTACTTCCGCGAGATAGACCTGGAGCGGACGTGGGACGACGCGGAACCACCCGAGACCTGGCGGCGGGCGTACAACGCGCGCCTCAGCATCCAGAACTGCGTGCCGTCGGACGTGCTCGCCGAGCACCTCGCGGAGTTCGGCGGTGGCGTCCTCATGAGTGCGACGCTCGAACCGCTGGACGTGTTCGCGGAGGTCACGGGCTTGGACGCGCTCGAACGCGAGGGCCGTCCGGTCGAAACCCGGACGTACGGCCTGCACTTCCCCGCGGAGAACCGCGAGAGCTTCGCGGTCGCTGCCCCGAAGTTCACGTACCAGAACCGCGGGCCGACGCCGGAACCGGGTCGCATCGAGCCCGCTGACGGTGGGAACGAGACGCGACGGATGTACGTCGACGCCGTGAGCGAGGTCGCGGGTATCGACGGGAACGCGCTCGTGGGGATGCCGAACTACGCGGAGGCCGCGTGGATGGCGAGCGCCCTCGAGCAAGTCCTCGACAAACCCGTGCTCCTGGACGAGTCGAGTGCGGACGACGCCACGGAGCGCCTGAAGGACGACTTCTTCGCTGGCGAGGGGAAGGTCCTCGTCACGTCCCTGCGCGGCACGTTGACGGAGGGCGTTGACTACGAGGGCGACCGCCTGCAGGCCGCCGTGGTCTGTGGCGTCCCGCTCGTGAACACCGCGAGCCCGCGGACGAAGGCGGTCCAGCGCGCGTACGACGACGCGTTCGGGAACGGGTTCGAGTACGCGCTCACCGTCCCGGCGGTCCGGAAAGCGAGGCAGGCGGTCGGGCGGGTCATCCGCGGCGTCGACGAGGTCGGCGTGCGCGTGCTCGTCGACGAACGCTACGCGCGGGACTCCTGGAACTCGGTCCGCGGGTTCATCCCCGAGGTCGAGCGCGAGGAGTTCCAGCCGGTGAGCCCGGACATGCTCGACCTCGCGATGGACCGCTTCCGGTCGAAACTCGACTGAGTCGTCGACCGGCGCTGGAACGGCTCGTCAGTCGTCGACGGCGACGATGCGGGCGTCCTCGGGGCTGAACCCGAGTTGGACGCTGTCGGTGGTGGGGCGGTCGTCGAGGTGCGCGACGATGCGGGTGCCGTGCCAGTCGGCGTCGACGCGGACGCGTTCGCCGAGGAACGCGGTGTCGGTGACGGCGAGGTCGATGCGGTTCGAGCGCTCGCTGGGGTCGAGTGCGGCGGGGCGGACGGAGACGGTGACGTGGTCGCCGACCGCGAGCGCGCCCGTCGCGCCTACCTCCCCGTCCTCGCCGTCGCCGGCGATGCCACCGGCGACCGCGAACTCGGTGTCGTTCGCGCGGACGCGGACGGTGCCGTCGGCGTCGACGCCGGCGACGGTGCCGTCGAGGAGGTTGTTCTCGCCGACGAACCCCGCGACGAACCGCGTCTCGGGCTCGCGGTACACTTGCTCGGGGGTGCCGACCTGCTCGATGCGGCCGTCGTTGACGACCGCGAGGCGGTCTGAGACGGCGAGCGCTTCCTCCTGGTCGTGCGTGACGTAGACGGTGGTGATGTCGAGTTCGCGCTGCACGCGCTTGACCTGCCGGCGGAGGTGCTCGCGGAGGCGGGCGTCGAGTGCGCTCATCGGTTCGTCGAGCAGGAGGACCTCGGGGCCGGGCGCGAGCGCCCTGGCGAGCGCGACGCGTTGCTGTTGGCCGCCCGAGAGCGACTCGGGGTCGCGGTCCGCGAACCCCGCCATGTCGACGAGTTCGAGGAGTTCCTCGACGCGGTCGCGGTCGGAGCCGCCGCCGGGTGGGTCGGCGAAGTTGAGGCCGTACGCGACGTTCTCGCCGACGGTCATGTGCGGGAACAGCGCGTAGTTCTGGAAGACGACGCCGACGTCGCGGTCCTCCGGCGGGAGGCCGGTGACGTCCCGGTCGGCGAAGCGAACGCTGCCCGCGCTCGGCCGCTCGAACCCGGCGATGGTGCGGAGCGTCGTCGTCTTCCCACAGCCGGAGGGGCCGACGAGCGTGAAGAACTCGCCGTCCGCTATCGAGAGCGAGACGGAATCGAGCGCGGTCGTATCGCCGTACGTCACCGAGACGTCGTCGAGGGTGAGGTCGGTCATCGTTGGCTGCCTCCGGGCGTCGTGGTCCGTGCGGTGGGTCGCGGTCGCGTCGCGCGAGTGCTGTCGGTCATCGGTCGAACCCTCCGAGGTAGCCGCCGAGTCGGTCGACCGCGACGAAGCTCGCCGCGGTGACGACGAGCAGTACGGAGCCCATCGCCATCGCGGGACCGAGGGTGCGGCCGAGGTAGCGTTCGACCGCGACCGGCATCGTCGCGGTGCTGGATTGGGTGGCGAGGATGACGGTGGAGTCGAACTCGCCCATGCTGATGGCGAACGCGAACGCGCCGCCCGCCAGTACCCCGGGCCAGACGAGCGGGAGCTGGACGTCGAGGAGTGCGCGGACGCGGGTCGCGCCGAGCGCTCTGGCGGACTCGACGAGCGCGCGGTCGACCGCCGACAGCTGCGGTTTCACGTTCCGGACGACGAACGGGTAGGCGGCGACGGCGTGTGCGGCGACGACCGCGACGACGCCCGTCACCTGGAGCGTGTACGGCCCGGGGAGGTCGATGCCGAACACGAGCCCGGTGAGGAGGCCGACGCCGAACACGATGCCGGAGACGGCGACGGGGAGCATCGTGAGGGCGTCGACGACGGTCCGCGTGCGCCCGCGGCCGCTGGAGACGACGGCGACGACGACGCCCATCGGGACGGCGACGAGGAGGGTCGCGGTCGCGAACAGGAGCGAGTTCGCGATGGCGTCGAGCGGTTTCGTCTGGAACGCCGCGCCGGTCGCCTGCCGCTGGACGAGGAACGCGTAGTTGTCGAGCGTGAACCCGGCGCCGTCCGTGAACGACTCCGCGAGGAGCGCGACGAGCGGCGCGAGGAAGAGGACGGCGGCGAACGCGCCGTACGCGAGCACGGCGACGCGCTTCGCGTCGAGCGCTCCGAGGTCGGGGAGGAAGCGCTCGCGGTCGACGTCGACGCCCGCGCTCCCGAGGCCGCTCCGGCCGGCCTCGTACCGGAGGTACGCGTACGTGAGCGCGAGCGAGATCGCGGTCTCCATGACGGCGAGGGTCGCGGCCGTCGGCACGTCGAGGTTCTGGGCGGCGTTGTACACCCAGACCTCGACGGTGGCGAGCTGGAGGCCGCCGAGCGCGAGCACGATGGGGAACGTCATGAACGTGAAGACGTACGTGAGGAGCGCGCCAGCCATCACGGCGGGCAGGAGTTGGGGGACGACGACGTCCCGGAACGCGCGTCGACGCGGCGCCCCGAGGCTTCTGGCCGTTTCGACCATCCTGGCGTCGACTGATTCCCACGCGCCGGTGGTGACGCGAGCGACGAGCGGTGCGTTGTAGAACGCGTGCGCCAGGACGACGACGAACAGCGGGTTCGTCTCGAGCAGCGACTGATGGAGGCCGACGACGCCGAGCACGTCGTTCAGGAGGCCGGATTCGCCGAACGCGGCGAAGAATCCGGCGGCGACGAGGATGCCCGGGAGGACGAACGGGAGGATGGTGATCGAGCGCAACGTCTTGCGGCCGCGGAACTCGAACGTCGCGAGGACGTACGCCGCGGGGAGCCCGATGAGGACGCTCGCGACCGTCGAGAGGAACGCTTGCCACGCGGTGAACCCGAACAGGCCGGTTTCGACCGACGGGAGGACGGGCACGGGATACGGAATCGGCCCGAGGGTCGCGACGCGCACGCCGAACCCGCCGAGGAACCCCGCGACTGCGGCGGCATGCTCGCGGAACGCGAACGGCGAGTCGAGGACGCCCGCGAGGTCCCCGACGTAGAAGTCGTCCGTGAACACCTCGCCGAACCGCGCGAGCGATGGCGCACCGTCGACGCCGAACGCCTCCGAGAACACCACGCCCACGGGCACGTACAGGACGAGCAGGAGGACGACCGCGGTTCCGCCGACGCCGACCGCGAGCGCGTGGTCGTCCACGAGCCGGCGGCCGCGAGCGCGGAGCGTGACGTCGGTCGAGGACTGTGACACGGATGCGGAGTGCGGGTGCAGTGATGTTAGGTTCGGCGGTTCGCGCGACCTGGGGCGTGGTCGAGGAACCGACCGCGGAACGCGGCGCCACGTCGACGTGGCGCCGCGAGGGTGTCAGTCAGTTGCTCGCGACGAGTCGCGACCAGTCCTCCACCCACCCGGAGAGGTTCCCCTTCAGTTCGTCGTACCCGAGCGAGACCGGGTTCTCGGGGCGGTACGCGTAGTCGCTGAACTCCGTGGGCAGGTCGACGTGCTCGTCCTCGACCGCGGGGAACTGGACGTTCGAGAGCGCGATCGTCTGCTGGACGTCGCCGCGGAGCACGAAGTCCATGAACGCGTACGCCAGGTCGACCTCGTCGCTCCCCTGGACGACGCCCATCCCCTCGGGGTTCGCGTACCCCTGGTCGTTCGGGAACCCGACCTGGTGCTTGGCCATGTTCTGGCCGTCGCGGTTCGCGTACACCTGGTCCGTGGAGTACGAGACGACCATCGGTCGCTGGTCGTCGAGGTACGCCTTGTAGGAGTCCCACCACGACCCGAGGACCTTCACGTCGTTCTCGAGGAGGTCCTCCCAGTAGTCGAGGTAGCCGTCCGCGCCCTTCTCCGCGATCGTCCAGAGGAGGAACGCCTGCCCGGTGTCCGTCCCTTGGGCGGTCTGTGCGAGGAGCTTCGACTTGTACGGGCTCGTCGTGAGGTCGTCGAGCGTCTCGGGGGCGTCGACGTCGCGTTCGTCGTAGACGAGACTGATGTAGCCCGTGTCGTACGCGAGCGCTCGCCCCTTCGGGTCGCCGAACCCGAGTTCCTCGCGGACGTGACTCGCGCGCTCCATGCGGTCGAGGTCGAGGGTCTGGAAGAGTCGCTTGCTCCCGAGGTTCTCGTCGATGCGGACGAGGTCGTCGACGTTCAGGCCGACGTAGACGTCGGCGTCGACGCTCGCGCCCTGCTTTCGGCGCTGGATGTACTCGTTCAGGCCGTTGCTCGGGACGGTGTACTCGACGGTCGCGTCCGGGTACTCCTCCTCGAAGCGCTCCTTGACGAACTTCCCGGGCGCGTCGTAGCTCTCGCTGGGCGCGTTCAGGAACGACTCGTAGGTCGCGACGCGCACCGTCCCGGAGCGGTCCGGGCTCGCTTCGGTCGTCGTCTCGCTCGTGGTGCTGGTCGCGCCGTCGCCGCTCGTGGTGGCGTCGTCGGTGGGCGGCGTCGTGCTCGTGCTCCCCTCGTCCTGGACGAGGCAGCCGGCGAGCCCGAGCGCGCTCGCGCCACCGGCGGCCTGCAGGAAACGACGTCGTCTCATAACTCGGTGGTTGCACCCTGTGGTCTTAAGGAGCGTGATGTCCGGTCGGAACTGGTATGGAATCGCAATCGCGAGGGCTGCCCGGTTGCGGGGTCACCGAGCAAACGTGCGTCTCTCGTTCGTCCTCCCGAAACCGACGGCCGGTCGGGTGAAGACCGAGAACGGCGTTTCGATCTCAGGAACCGGTCTCGAGCGCGCCGTCGCGCTCGCGCCACTCGGTGAGCGACCCTTCGAAGAAGTCGACGTCCTCGTAGCCGAGTGCGCGGAGGACGACGTACGTGTGACTGATGCGGCGCGCGGTGTTGCAGTAGAGGACGACGCGTTTCTCGGGCGTGATGCCGTTGGATTCCAGGACGTCGCGGAGGGCGGGTTCGGGGAGGAGGCCGCGGGTCTCGTCGTCGACGAGCGCCTTCCAGTCGAGGTTCACGGCGCCGGGGAGGTGGCCGTCCTCGTACTCGTGGTCGTCGCGCGTGTCGACGAAGACGACGCCGTCGGTGCCGTCGGCGCTCGCGTCCGCGTCGCCGGAACCGTTCGCGTTGCGGGCGGCGTCGAGGAGCGCTTGGACGGCGTCGGCGTCGATGAGCGGGCGGTCGTCGGGAACCGTCGCCGCGTAGTCGCTGGCGTCGACGCTGGGTGCGTCGGTCGTCGTCTCGTGGCGCTGGTTGTACGCGGCGTAGTCGCCGTCCAGCAGTGCGACGTCGCGGTGGCCGTACATGAGTGCGGTGACGAGGAAGCGCGCGGCGAACACGCCGTGGGTGTCGTCGTACGCGACGAGGACGTCGTCGCGGGCGACGCCGGCGTCGCGCATCACTCGCGCCCAGGCGTCGGCGCCGGGGAGCATCCCGGCGTCGGCGTCGCCGTCGCTCCGGAACGAGTCGAAGGGGACGTTCACGGCGCCGGGGACGTGCCCGATGCCGTCGTACTCCCAGGCGTCGCGGACGTCGACGACGGTGACGTCCGCGTCGTCGGCGTGTGCGGCGAGCCAGTCCGCGTCGACGGTCCACGGGATGCGGCGGTCGGCACCGGCGTCGTCGACGCCGCCGTCCGCGACCGTCGCCGGGTCGCGCTCGCGGGCGATGTCGGGTGCGTGCTCGGTCATGTCCTCGACGTTGTCGCGGCCGCGGGTTAGCCCCTCTGGTCCCGACGGTTTCGCGTGGAACTCGGAGATACCAGCAACTGTTGCTGGTTGTGTCGCTATCGTTCGCGGACCCCCTCACTGGCCGTCGACGCTTGCCGAGCGGTCGCTGCCGTCGACGTCGGACGACTGAGCCTCGACGCTGACGCTCACCATCCACGCGAAAGCCGGCAACACCGTCCGCTACGCTCCACGACAGGATACGACTGCCGGGGGACGACTGGATATATGCCAGGCGACCTATGTAGGACTTGCATGACCGATTACGCTAACGACGTCCTCGTCACCGCCGACTGGGTCGAGGACAACCTCGACGCGTTCCAATCCGACGACTCCGACCACCGACTCGTGGAGGTCGACGTCGACACCGAAGCCTACGACGAGGGCCACGCCCCCGGCGCCATCGGGTTCAACTGGGAGACACAGCTCCAGGACCAGACCACGCGCGACATCCTGAGCAAGGACGACTTCGAGTCCCTGCTCGGCAGTCACGGCATCAGCGAGGACGACACCGTCGTCCTCTACGGCGACAACTCGAACTGGTTCGCCGCGTACGCCTACTGGCAGTTCAAGTACTACGGCCACGACGACGTCCGCCTCCTCGACGGCGGCCGCGACTACTGGCTCGAGAACGACTACCCGCTCACCGACGAAGCACCCGACTTCTCGGAGACGACGTACACCGCGAGCGGCCCGCGCGAATCCATCCGCGCGTACCGCGAGGACGTCGAGAACGCCATCGAACGCGAGATTCCGCTCGTCGACGTGCGCTCGCCCGAGGAGTTCAGCGGCGAGATCCTCGCGCCCCCGGGCCTCCAGGAGACCGCGCAGCGCGGCGGCCACATCCCCGGCGCGCGCAACATCTCGTGGGCCGCGGTCACGAACGACGACGGCACGTTCAAGAGCTACGACGAGATCGAGGCGCTCTACGCCGAGGAGGGCATCGACGGCGACTCGACGACCGTCGCGTACTGCCGCATCGGCGAGCGCTCGTCGGTCGCGTGGTTCGCGCTCCACGAACTCCTCGGGTACGACGACGCCATCAACTACGACGGCTCGTGGACCGAGTGGGGGAACCTCGTCGGCGCGCCCGTCGAAACGGGTAGCGGCGAGTAACCCGATAGCCGTCGTTCGAACCGAGCAGCGACCGATTCGACGCGCGCAGCGAGCACGCATCCGTCCCCTTCTTCGGCAGTCGACGACCGCGAGCACCCGCTGTGCTCAGTCCGGTTGGAGCCACCAGCCGACGAGGAAGACGGGGACGGCGAAGACCCCGCCGCCGAAGCCGAAGACGAGGGAGACCACGAGTCGGGTGAGGAGGGGTTCGCCCTGGCCGACGAGGAGGAAGAACGCGATGGGGACGACGACGAGGCTGACGGCGGTGACGTAGAGCGCGTCGGCGAGCGCGTCGATACCGGAGTCCTGGCGGACGACGACGACGATCCCGACGAGGACGCCGAACAGGCCGACGAGGCCGACGGGCAGCCAGAGCGCGGGCGTCTCGCCGAACGCGACGACGAGGACGAACGTGGCGACGAGGCCGACGACGACGGTGAGTGCGACGGCGGCGACCCGGAAGAGGAGGCCGACGAGCGTCGACTCGTCGGCGTCGCCGGCGGCACTCCCCGTGCCGGTGCTCGCGTCGGCAGTCCCGCTCGCGGTCGCGTCGGCGCCGTCGGCGCGCCCGGTACTCCCGTAGTCGTCGTCGGGTTCGCCGGTGGTGCCGTAGTCCGCGACGCTATCGGGCGTGACGCTTCCGTCCGGGACCGATGGGTCCTCGCGCGCGTCGCCGGGGTCGTCGCTCCCGAGGCCGTCGTCGGCCGCCGAGTCGTCGCCGACGTTCGCGGGCGAGTCGAACTCGGCGTCGCAGTGCATGCAGTACGTGCTCGTCAACCCGACGGGTTCGCCGCACTCCGGGCACCGCGGGTCGCTCACGGACGACACCTCGCATCGGTCATGGCCCGAGACGCGTCCGGCGCGAGCAAAGGCGTTACGGCGACCAGACTCTGCGAACGACCGGCGACTCCGGGAAGGGCGGCGACGCCGCACGCCCTCGGGGTTTACACGAGACGTAAACCTCGTGGGCGGGGGCGGTACGCGGCTGCGGTCGTCCCCGGCACCGACTGCGGAGATCGGTACTCGAAACCGAGTACCGGCTCGACGACCGGGACCAGTACGCATATCTCGCGTCCGCGACAACGTCCGGACATGAGCTACGAAGGCCCGACCCAGCTGTACGTCGACGGCGAGTGGACCGACGCCGCGAGCGGCGAGACCAGCGAGACAGTCGACCCGGCGACCGAGGAGGTCTACGCGACCGTCGCCTCCGCGGGGCCCGAGGACGTCGACGCGGCCGTCGCGGCCGCCGACGCGGCGGCCGCTCGCGACAGCGAGTGGCGCCGCATGGGGCCGAGCGAGCGGGGGGAGAAGCTCCGCGCGTTCGCGGACGCTCTGGAGGAGATGAAGGACGAGATCACGCTCGTCGAGTCCCACGACAACGGGAAGACGCCGTTCGAGGCGGGTATCGACGTGGGGATGGTCATCGACACGTTCCGGTACTACGCCGGCTGGACCGACAAGATAACCGGGAGCACCATCCCGGTCGACGGCCCGCGCCTGAACTACACGCGCCGGGAGCCGCTCGGCGTGACGGCGCACATCAGTCCGTGGAACTACCCGTTCCAGCTCGCCGGGCGCTCGCTCGCCCCGGCGCTGGCGGCGGGGAACACGGTCGTCCTGAAGCCCAGTAGCGTCACGCCGCTGTCGGCGCTGTACTACGGGAAGGCCGCCGAGGAAGCCGGGTTCCCGGACGGCGTCCTGAACGTCATCCCCGGGCCGGGCAGTAGCGCGGGCGGGCACCTCGCGAGTCACGGCGACGTCGAGCACGTCGCGTTCACGGGGTCGACGGAGATCGGGAAGAAGGTCATGGAGGAGGCCAGCGACACCGTCACGGGCGTGACGCTCGAACTCGGCGGGAAGGGCCCGCACCTCGTGTTCCCCGACGCCGACCTCGAAGCCACGGCGAAGGGCGTCCGGAACGGCATCTTCATGAACTGCGGGCAGATGTGCTGGGCGGGCTCGCGCCTCGTCGTCCACGAGGACGTCCACGACGAACTCGTCGACGCGCTCGTCTCGATGGTCGAGGACTACCCGCTCGGCTCCGGCATCGACGACGACGGCCGCATGGGGCCCGCGGTCTCCGCGAGCCACCAGCAGGACGTCCTCGACTACATCGAGCAGGGCAAGCAGGAGGGTGCGACCGTCGCGGTCGGCGGTGGCGAACCCGACGACAAGGACGTCGGGTACTTCATCGAACCGACGATCTTCACGGGCGTCACGAACGACATGACGATCGCTCGCGAGGAGATCTTCGGGCCGGTGCTCTCGGTCATCGAGGTCGAGGACGAGCAGGAGGCCCTCGAGGTCGCGAACGACTCGCCGTACGGGCTGATGTCCGGCATCTGGACGAACGACATCAAGCGCGGGCACCGCGTCGCCGAGAACCTCGAGTACGGGATGGTCTCCATCAACGAGTACCCCGTGACGTTCCCGCAGACGCCCTTCGGCGGGTACAAGGAGTCCGGGTACGGCCGCGAGCAGGGCGAGCAGGCCATCGAGGAGTACACGCAGGTCAAGAACGTCAACGTCAACCTCTACTGACGCCGGCGGCCGTCGCGGCCGCGCTTCTGTTCCGCTCTCGACCGGTCAGCGACGGCTCCGGCGGTCGGGGTCGGTGGTCGATGGGGTGGGGGAGAGGGCGGCGCCGCAGATGGCGCCGACGATGGCGGCGGGGGTGACGACGCCGGCGAGGTACGTGGTGTCGCCGAGGAGGACGCTCCCTGGGGGTGCGAGGCGGTCGAGGAGCGCGAGGAGGACGAGCCAGCGCGCGAGCAGCGGGAGGATGGCGTAGGCGTACGTGGCGGGGTGCCCGAGGGCGTCGACTGCTCGCCCGTCGCCGACGCCGTAGCCGACGGCGACCCCGCCGAGGAGGGGTGCGAGGCCTGCGGCGAGCATCGCGGCGATCGCGGGGGAGTGACCGAGGGCGTCGCCGAGGACGCTCCCGAGTGCGGCGAGGCCGGGGACGGCCGCGGCTTCGATGGCGACGCCGGCGAGGAGGGCGGCGTACGTCGGGCTGCCGGGGGTGCCGGTGACGAAGTCGCGGACGGCGCGGGCGACGAGGCGCGTCACAGCCGGGGCTACGTCGCGCAGGGTCCTGTGCGTTCGGGAGGACCGGGTGCGCCCGGTGTCACGTGCCGTGGTAGCACGCGATAGCGAAACTTGCCGTAACTGCTGGTTATAGATTCGTAGAGATATATTACTTCTAAACATGACAGAGGACGCCGACGCCGACGACGCCACGGGCACGGACGCGGCCGGCACACGCCCCGGCGGTGACCCCCGCGATGGCACGCGATTCGGGACGCGCGCCGTCCACGCCGACGGCCCCGCAGACCCCGCGACCGGCGCGCGCGCACCGGCACTCCACCAGACCACGAGCTACGAGTTCCCCGACGCCGACACCGCCGCCGACCGCTACGCGCTCGAGGACCGCGGCCACATCTACTCGCGCATCTCCAACCCCACCACCGAGCGCCTCGAGGACGCCATCGCCAGCCTCCACGACGCCCCTGCCGCGGTCGCGACCGCGTCCGGGATGGCCGCGCTCGACGCCCTCACCCTCGTCCTCGCCGAAGCCGGCGACACCGTCGTCTGCTCGAACGACACCTACGGCGGCACCACCACGTACCTCCGAGATACCGCCTCGCGCCGCGGCATCGACGTCGAGTTCGTCGACACCCTCGACGTCGACGCCTACCGCGACGCCGTCGACGACGACACCGCGTTCGTGCACGTCGAGACCGTCGGCAACCCCTCGCTGGTGACGCCCGACTTCGACGCCATCAGCGCGGTCGCCCACGAGCACGGCGTCCCGCTCGTCGCCGACAACACGTTCGCCACGCCCGCGCTCTGCAACCCTGGTGATCATGGGGTCGACGTCGTCTGGGAGTCCACGACGAAGTGGCTCCACGGGTCGGGCACCACCGTCGGCGGCGTCGTCGTCGACACCGGGAACTTCGACTGGCGAGCGCACGACTACCCCGAGGTCGCGGGCCCGAACCCCGCCTATCCGGACACGGACTTCAGCGAGTACGCGCCCGACGCGCCGCTCGCCGCCGCCGTCCGCTACCGCTCGCTGCGGTCGCTCGGCGACCAGCAGTCGCCGTTCGACGCCTGGCAGACCCTCCAGGGCCTCCAGACGCTCGAACTCCGCATGAACAAGCACTGCGAGAACGCCCGCATCGTCGCCGACTACCTCCAGGAGCACGACGACGTCGCGTGGGTCACCCACCCCGGCCTCGACTCCCACCCGACGCACGACAACGCGAGCGAGTACCTCGACGGCGGCTACGGCGGCATGATCGCGTTCGGTCTCGCGGGGAGCGAGGAGACGCCCGGCCCCGCGGGCTACGCCGCGGGCAAGCGCTTCTGCGAGGCCGTCGACCTCGCGTCGTTCCTCGCGAACATCGGGGACGCGAAGACGCTCGTCATCCACCCCGCGAGCACGACGCACGCCCAGCTCTCGCCCGCGGAGCAGGCTGACGCGGGCGTCACGCCCGACCTCGTCCGACTGTCCGTGGGTATCGAGGACCCCGCGGACCTGCTCGCGGACCTCGACGCGGCCATCGCGAGCGCGACGACCGACGACGCCGCGACCGCGACCCCCGCAACCGACGGCGGAACGCGCGGAGGTGACGGCGCGTGACGACCGAGACCGTCACGCTCGACGAGTTCGAGTTCCAGTGCGGCGAGACCGTCCCCGAACTGACGCTCGCGTACGAGACGTACGGCGAGTTCACCGGCGGGAACGCGGTCCTCGTGACGCACGCGCTCACGGGGAGCGCGCACGTCGCCCGACGGCGAAGCGGCCGGGACAGCTGGCAGCGCGGCGGGAGCGACGACGGCGACGAGTCGAGCGGTGACGACACCGCCGACGAGAGCGCGAGCGCGCCGAACACGTCGGGCCAGGCGCGCGCCTGGTGGGGGGACGTCGTCGGCCCCGGGAAGGCCATCGACACGAAGCAGTACTTCGTCGTGTGCGTGAACGTCCCCGGGTCGTGTTACGGGAGCGAAGGCCCGGCGAGCGAGAAGCCCGAGGCCGCGAAGGCCGAGGGTGCCCGAGAGAGCGAACGCTGGGGGACCGAGTTCCCGCCGGTGACGGTCGGGGACTGGACGCGCACGCAACGCCGCGTCCTGGACGCACTCGGCGTCGGTCGCCTGCACGCGGTCGTCGGCGGGAGCGTCGGCGGCATGAACGCGCTCGACTGGGCGAAACGCTACCCGGACGACGTCGACCGCGTCGGCGCGGTCGCCACCGCGCCCCGGCTCGACGCGCAGGGGCTCGCGGTCGAGGCGGTCGCCCGCAGAGCGATCACGACCGACCCGGCGTGGAACGGCGGCGACTACTACCACGCCGACGAGAAACCCGACGACGGCCTCGCCTTGGCGCGCCAGCTCGGGCACCTCCAGTACCTCTCGAAGGACTCGATGGACGACCGCTTCGGTCGCCGGGCGGCGGGCCGGAACGACGCGCGCGACCGGTTCCCGAGCGACCCCGCCGGCGACTTCTTCCCGTACCGCGAGGTCGAGTCCTACCTCGACTACAACGCGGACTCGTTCACGTCGCGCTTCGACGCGAACAGCTACCTCTACCTCACGCGAGCGATGGACGACTACGACCTCGCCGCGGGCTACGAGGGCGACACCGCCGCGCTCGCCGCGTTCCAGGGCGAACTGCTCGCGATGTCGTTCACGGGCGACTGGCACTTCACCGTCGAGCAAGCCGAGGGGCTCGCGGCGAGCGCGCGCGACGCGGACGTCCCGGTCGCGCACCACGTCGTCGACTCCGACCACGGCCACGACGCGTTCCTCGTCGAACCCGAGCACGTCGGCCCACCACTGCGTGACTTCCTGAGCGACGGCGTCGACGGCCGCGCCGTCTCCGACACCGAGAACGGCGACGGCGGCGACGACCGGCACGCACCCGTCCACACGAGCCTGTTCTCCTGACGAGCTGTCGTCCACCAGCCTGTTCTCCTGACGAGGCCCGTTCTCCGAACGACGCTCGCCGGCCTCCCGACTGCGCACCGGAGCACGGTCGGGCGGGGCGACGCTCGCCGATTGCGGACTGCCCAAGGCCTTTGCGTCGAGGACGAGAACGCCCGGTCGGTGGTCTCCCTCGTCGTCCAGGTCGCCGTGTTCGCAGCCAGCGTCCTCGGGCTCGCTCTCGGTGCGCGCGGGCTCGTGGACGCGACCGTCTCGCTCGCGCGCCGCCTCGGCGTGTCGAACGTCGTCGTCGGCCTCACCGTCGTCGCCGCGGGCACGTCGATGCCCGAGATCGTCGTCACGGCGGACGCGGCGGTCGTCGGCCTCGGCGACGTCGCGGTCGGGAACGTCGCCGGGTCGAGCATCTTCAACCTCGCCATCGTCCTCGGCGTCCTCGCGACGATACGCGCGGTCCCCGTCCGCCGGGCGTTCGTCCGCCGGGACGGCGTCGTGCTCCTCGCCGCGACCGGACTGTTCGCGGCGGTCGTCCTCGACCGCGTCGTCACGCGCGTCGAGGGCGCGATCCTCCTCGTGGCGTTCGTCGCGTACACCACGTACCTCCTCAGGGGCGCCCGTGCCGGCACCGCAGCCGCGTCGACCGAGAGCCGGCCGGCAGCGGCCGAGGGCCGTTCAGCATCGACCGACGGGTCGTCGACGTCGACCGCGGACGACCCGCCGGTCCCGGTCCGGGTGGCCGACCCCGTCGGGTTCGGCGTGCGCGACGCCGCACTCCTCGTCGGCGCGCTCGCGGTCGTCCTCGTGAGCGGCCACTTCCTCGTCGAGTCCGCGGTCGCCATCGCGGGCGTCTACGGGCTCTCGGACGCGCTCGTCGGCGGCACCATCGTCGCCGCGGGCACGTCGGCGCCCGAGTTCGCGGTGTCGCTCGTCGCGCTCGCCCGCGGTCGAACGGGCGTGTCCGTCGGGAACGTCGTCGGGAGCAACGTCTTCAACGTCCTCGCGGTCGCGGGCGTCGGCGCACTCGCCCGACCGATGACGGTGACGCCGGCGGTCGTGGAGACCGTCACGTGGCTCGTCGCACTCGTCGCGGTCGTCGTCGCGCTCATGTGGTCCGGCCGCCAGGTCTCGCGCGGCGAAGGCGTGCTGTTCTCGCTCTCCGAAGGCGTCCGGTGGGTGCTCGGCATCCTCGGCGTCGTCGGCTGACGCTACGCCGCGCGGCACTCGACGAGCGCTCCCGACCCGCCGCCCTCTTGTCGGTCGCCCGCGAAGGCTGTCGTATGCCAGAGAGCGACCTCGTCGTCGACTTCCAGCGCGTCGCGGACGGCGACCCGGACGCACCCCCCGTCGACGACCTGCTCGCGGCCCTCCAGGCGGCGACCGAACGCGGCGTCGAAGCCGTCGAAGCGGTCCACGACCACGCCGCCGACGACGCGGCGACGCTCGACCCCGCGGCCGACCCGGACGCGTACGTCGACGTCGTCGAGACCGTCGAGGACGTCGGGTACCTCGTCGACCGCGTGAACGACCAGGTCGCGCTCGTCGGCGACCTCGTCGCCGCACGACCCGACACGTCGCCCGGGGTGCTCGCCGAGCGCGTCGTCGACTTCGTCGAGGAATCCGACGGGATGCTCCTCCCGAGCGAGCGCGCGGAACGCTACCGGGACGCCGTCGTCGACGACACCTGACCGGCGTGACCCGACCGCGACTGACAGCGCGACTACAAAAACTCGTTCTCGGGAACGCTGAAGGCCCCGCCGGCCGAGGGTTCGCGTATGCTCTACGTCGGGAGCGACGGCGGCGTGTACCGATTCGGCGACGCGCTCGAACGCGAGCAGCCAGCGACGGCGAGTCGCGTTCTCGACGCGGACAGCGCGATGCGCGTCCGGTCGTTCGACGACTCCGAGCGACCCGACGGCGTGTTCGCGGCGACCGCGAGCGGGCTCTATCACGCGCCGGGCGGCGACGACTGGGTCGACCTGGGCGTCCCCGCGGACGCGGTGTACGCGGTCGGTGCGAGCAGCGACGGCGAGACGCTGTACGCCGGGACGCGTCCCGCCGCGACGTACGCCGCGGACGTCCCCGCAGCCGTCGTCGACGGCGAGGACGCGCTCGACCCGACGGCGCTGGACTGGCGCGAACGCGAGGGCTTCCAGGCGCTCCCCTCGCGCGAGCACTGGCGGCTCCCGCGCCACGAGGACCTGGCGCACGTCCGCGACGCGAAGGGCCTCCCCGGCGACCCGGAGGGCGTCGTCGCGGCCGTCGAGGTCGGCGGCGTGCACGCGAGCGCCGACCGCGGCGACACGTGGACCGAACGCCGCGGCCCCATCACGGACCCGCGACCCGAGGACGCGACCGACGGCGTGGACTGGAGCAAGCGACCGGGAGACGTCCACGACGACGTCCACGAACTCGCGGTCGTCGACGCCGACACGTGGCTCGCCGCGACCGGGTTCGGGCTGTTCGAGACGACCGACGCCGGCGCGTCGTGGACGCGCCTCGACGACGACGTCGAGCAGGGGTACTTCCGAACCGTCTTCCACCACGACGGCCGGACGTACGCCGCCGGCGCGCTCTCGAGTTCGGGGAATTGGGACGACCCCGACGAGGACCCCGGATTCTTCGCCTACACCCCCGAGGCCGGCCTCCGCGAACTCGACGTTGACACGCCAGACGAGGTCGTCACGGGCGTCACCGCGGTCGACGGAGACACGCTCTTCGCCGGCACGCACCGGGGGTCACTCCTCCGGGAGACCGCAGGCGGTGAGTGGACCACGGTCGGGTCGTTCCCGACCGACGAGTCGAGCGGCACGTACACGCCGCTCGCGTGGCTCGCCGAGTGAAGACACCGCGATAGCGAAGGAACAGTCGATTCAGAGGACGCCTTCGGCTTCGAGGACGTCCCGGAGTTCCGTCATCGACGAGACGGTGACGTCGCACGCCGGTTCGACGTTCGGTTTCGGCTCGAACCCGACCGCGAGCCCCGCCACCTCGAGCATCGGGAGGTCGTTCGCGCCGTCGCCGACGGCGACGGTGTCCGCGAGGTCGACGTCGTGCTCGCTCGCGTACTCGCGGAGCGCGTCGTCCTTCGTCCCCTCGATGAGGCTCCCTTCGACGCCGCCAGTGAGCGCGCCGTCCTCGACGGGCAGACGGTTCGCGACGATGGCGTCCACGTCGACGCCCTCGCGTTCGAGCGCCGCCGCGACGCCCTTCTCGAACCCGCCCGTGAAGATGGCGACCGTCACGCCGGCGTCGCGGAGCGCCGCGATGACCTCCGCGGCGCCCTCGCGGAGGCGGACGTTCCCCCACGCGCGCTCCGCCGCTTCCTCGCTCAACCCGTCGAGGAGGCCGGCGCGCTGCCGGAGGCTCTCCGCGTACCCGAGCTCGTCGTTCATCGCGCGATGCGTGATGTCCGCCATCTTGTCCGCCACCCCGTACTCGTCGCCGAGCAGGACGGTCATCTCCGAATCGGACAGAGTGCCGTCGAAGTCGAACGCGACCAGCGTCATACCCACGACTCTGCGAGGCGGCGTCTTGTAGCCTCCGGGTCCCGGTCGAACTCGCCGCGCGGACGGTCTTCGATAGCCCCTCGACGCTCGAACCCGCACACACCATTAAGCCACCGTGGTTCGAACCGGCGGGCATGGACGAAGCGGACGAGGCCATCGAGGCCGTCGAGGACGCGAACCTGCGCGGGCTCGTCGAGGAACTCCACGAGAACGTCGACGCCTCCCTCCGGCTGGCGTTCCGGTACGAGGGCGAGGCGTACGACGTCGTGCACGTCAGCGACACCGTGGACGCCCAGTTCACCGACGCGGAACTCGAGGAGCGCGTGAAGACGCTCCTGATGAAGGCGCTCGGTGACCCGCCCCAGGAGCAGTCGCTGTACGACTTCGGGGAACTGAACTCGACGGTACGGTTCTTCGACGAGGTCATCGTCGCCGTGTTCCCCGACGAGGAATGGAGCGGCGTCGTCGTCGTCTTCGACCGCGAGGAGTCACCGCTCGTCGACACGACCCTGCACTACCTCGACGTCGACGACTGACTCGCTCGCCCCAGCAGGCGGCGGCCCAGGCGGGCGTTCTCACGCGCTCGGAATCGACCCACCGCTCTTGTGACCAGATACCATACTGTCGCGCATGGAGCAGAACGTCGGTCGGTCGGACGGCATCGGTCGCGTCGCCCTCGGAGGGGTTCTCGGCGTCGTCTCGCTCGCCATCCTCGGCGACGCCATCGCCGGCGCACCCGTCGCGCTCTCACCCGTGCTGGGCGCGCTCTCGCTGATACTGCTCATCACGGGCGCGACGAACACGTGCGGCCTGTACTCGCTGCTGGGCGTCGACACCACGTAGCGTTCAGAATTCGGTCCACGCTCGCGGCCCGGCGTCGCTCGGGAGGCCGCGGACGCGGTACTCGCGCGCTCCGGTGTCCTCGACCTCGCGGACCTCGACGAGGCCGTCGAACGGCTGTTTGATGATGCCCAGCGAGTCCTGTGGGACGGGCGTGTCGAGGACGAACCCGCCGAGGAACCCCGAGCTCTCTACGCGGCCCGTGAGGACGTGCAGGAACTGGTAGACGCGGCGGACGTCCGCGTACATCAACAGCGTCGAGAGCGTGTGCATCCCGACGCTCGCCCCCGCGAGGGCGTCGTCCTCGTGGAACCGCCGCATGAAGTCCGTGAGGCCGATACCGATACCGGTGAGGTCGCCAGCGCTCGACACGAGCCGGCGGTTCGGGGACTCCTCGTTCCGCCCGAACCCGCGCTGGCGCGTGACGCAGTCGACGACGGCGAGCGTCGCGACGTCGGGGTGGACGTCGCGGTACTCGCGCTCGACGGTCTCGGCGGCCTTCCGCGTCGTCACGAACGCGGTCGCCCGGTCGCTCCCGCGGTCGGCCGCCAGCACCTCGTACAGCAGCTCGCGCTTGCCCGTCATCGGCGGGCCGACGACGAGCACGTTCGACCCGTCGCGGACCGCGCCCGTGTCGAGGGCCGGCGCCAAGTCCGTCATTGCACGCGGCTTGGAGCGCGCCCGTCAAGAAAGCGCGGTTCCGGCGGGCTCGCGGACCGCTCGCTCGACGCGCGCGACGGCGATGCCGACGACGAAGCCGACGCCGACGCTCGCGCGCTGGACCGTGGCTGGGTCGACGACGAGGACGTAGTACGCGACGGCGACGATACCAGCAAGCGTGCCCGCGAGCACCGCGACCTGTCGGCGGACGTCGCCGGGGTCGTGTAGCGGTGGCCAGCGCCACGCGAGCGCGGCGGCGACCGCCGTTGCGACGGCCGCAGCCGCGAACGCCGGCCAGTCGACGCGGCCGACGAACGCGAGCTCGACGCCGTAGATTCCCCCGCCGAACGCGAGCAGGGCGAGGTCGCGCGCGACCGGCCACCGTCGCTCGCTCTCGCGCCGCGACAGCGTCTCCGCGGCGCTCACGGGCGTCTCGTTCGGCGTCCCGCGGTGCGAGTCCGGCCGCCCCTCGTTCATATATGAAATCGAACCACTACCGTTCGTAAAAATACTGGGGTCTCGGTGCCGACGGTGGTGCACCCCCTACTGGCCGTGCGAACGGCTACCACGGCAATTTTCGCCACCCTCCATGGTAAAGGAAGCGTTATGGGCCGTGGGATGATGGACTCGCGTATGAAGGTCCTGGTGACGGACCCCATCGCCGACGCGGGTATCGAACGCCTCACAGAGGCGGGCCACGAAGTCGAGACCGCCTACGACGTCGAAGGAGACGCGCTCCTGTCCGCGGTCTCCGACGCGAACGGACTCATCGTGCGCTCGGGAACCGAGGTGACCGAGGCGGTGTTCGAGGCCGCGTCGGAACTCGTCATCGTCGGCCGCGCCGGCATCGGCGTGGACAACATCGACATCGACGCGGCGACCGAGCACGGCGTCGTCGTCGCGAACGCCCCCGAAGGGAACGTTCGCGCCGCCAGCGAGCACACGGTCGCGATGGCGTTCGCGACCGCGCGCTCGATCCCGCAAGCCCACACCCGACTTCGCGACGGAGAATGGGCGAAAGGCGACTTCCTCGGCACCGAAGTGAATGGAAAGACGCTCGGCGTCGTCGGCCTCGGTCGCGTCGGCCAGGAGGTCGCGAAGAAGTGCCACTCGCTCGGGATGGACCTCGTCGCGTTCGACCCGTACATCAGCGAGGAGCGCGCCGAGCAACTCGGCGCGGAGCTCGTCGACCTCGACGACTGCCTGGACCGCGCGGACTTCCTCACCGTCCACGTGCCGCTCACGGACGAGACCGAGGACATGATCAGCGACGAGGAGCTCGCGCAGTTGGAGGGCGGGTACGTCGTGAACTGCGCTCGCGGCGGCGTCGTCGACGAGGACGCGCTCGCCGAAGCCGTCGAGGACGGCGTGCTCGCGGGCGCCGCGGTGGACGTCTTCGCCGAGGAACCCGTCTCGCCGGACAACCCGCTGCTCGACGTGGAGGACGTCGTCGTGACGCCCCATCTCGGCGCGAGCACGGAGGCCGCTCAGGAGAACGTCGCGGTGTCGACTGCTGATCAAGTAGTCGCGGCGTTCGCGGGCGAGCCCGTGATGAACGCGCTGAACGCGCCGTCGATGGACGAGGCGGCGTTCCCGCGCGTCGAACCGTACATCGACCTCGGCGAGACGTCCGGGAAGGTCGCCGCGCAGCTGTTCGGGAAGCGCATCGAGTCCGTCGAGGTCAGCTACGAGGGCGACATCGCCGAGGAGGAGGTCGACCTCGTCACCGCGAGCGTCCTGAAGGGCGTGTTCGAACCGCTCGAATGGCAGGTGAACTCGGTGAACGCGCCGCGTATCGCTGAGGAGCGCGGCGTCGAGGTTACGGAATCGAAGAGCCGGAGCAGCGAGGACTTCCAGAGTCTCATCACGGTCACGGTCGGCGACGGCGACGACGAACTCTCCGTCTGTGGAACGCTCTTCCACGGCGACGACCCGCGCATCGTCCGCATCGACGGGTTCCGCGTCGACGCCATCCCTCACGGGAAGATGGTCGTCGCACGGAACGCCGACGAACCGGGCGTCATCGGCCTCATCGGCTCCGTCATGGGGAAGTACGACGTGAACATCGCCGGGATGTTCAACGCTCGCCAGACCATCGGCGGCGAGGCACTGACGGTGTACAACGTCGACGGCGAGATATCGGACGCAGCGCGCGAGGAACTCGTCGCCGACGACCGCATCACGGACGTCACCGTCATCCGACTCAACGGCGCCGACGAGTAACCGCACCCGCGTTCACTGACCGTTTCTCTCGATACGCCGCCCCACGTACACGACCGACGGGTCGACTCAGAGCGCGTCCCGGACGCGCCGAACGAGCGACTCCAGGAGCGACTCCCGCTCGCGCAGGTCCCTGATGGTCGCGTTCCGCTCCGCCAGCATCGTCTCGTAGCGGTCACGGACGGCCTCGACCCGTCGCTCCGCGGCGTCGCGGTCCGAACGCAGATGATCGACGCGCGCGGCCAGCACCGGCGACGGCGGCAGGTTCGCCGGGTCACGGCCACTCAATCGCTCGCCGTCCGGGTCGGTCGTGGCCGTGATGGTGGCAGCATCGGAGTCGCTACTCGGGGGTCGCGGGCGCGCAGTCGGCGCACCGCCACCCCACTCGTCGTCCTCGGTCGGCACCGTCCACTCGACGGTGAACGCGGGGTCGGATGACATGGACTAGCATACTTCTCGCAAGGACACGTCAAACCCCGTCAGACCAACGGAACACGAGCGTCAGACAACCACCCACGGAACCAACACCCGACGCAACCCATCCCGTCAGAAACAGCACCCTGGGGGTCGGCGTACGCTCGGTCAGTCCGCGTCCGCGAACACACCGCAGGAAACGCCGACCTGGGGGTCGGCGTATGCTCGGTCAGTCCGCGTCCGCGAACACACTGCAGGAAACGCCGACCTGGGGGTCGGCGTATGCTCGGTCAGTCCGCGTCCGCGAACACACCGCAGGAAACGCCGACCTGGGGGTCGGCGTATGCTCGGCCAGTCCGCGTCCGCGAACACACCGCAGGAAACGGCCGCCTGGAGGCGGCCGTACGCTCGGTCAGTCCGCGTCCGCGAACAC
>NZ_JAZAQL010000001.1:1458954-1495982 GCF_037081675.1 Halorubellus litoreus
GCTCGGTCAGTCCGCGTCCGCGAACACACCGCAGGAAACGGCCGCCTGGAGGCGGCCGTACGCTCGGTCAGTCCGCGAGATGCTCTCGAACACCCTCGGTCGTCCCCGGCACCGACTCGGGCTCAGCACCCGCGGCCGCGGCCGCGTCGGGGTCCTTCAGGAGGTGCCCGGTCGTCAGGAGCGCGACGCGCTCGCCGGCCTCGATGACGCCCTCGTCGCGGAGCTTGCGCGCCCCCGCGAGCGACGCGGCGCTCGCCGGCTCGACGCCGACGCCCTCGCCGGCGAGGTCGCGCTGCGCTCGCGTGATCTCGTCGTCGCTCACGGCGACCGCCGTCCCGCCCGTCTCGCGGATACCCGGGAGTGCCTTCGGCGCGTTCACCGGATTCCCGATACGGATGGCGGTCGCGCGCGTCTCCACGTCGTCCCAGCGCCGCACCTCGTCGTTCCCCTCCTGGACGGCTTCGACCATCGGCGCCGCACCTTCCGCTTGCACGCCCGTCAGCGTCGGCACGTCGTCCTTCGCGAGCGCGCCCGACTGCACGAGTTCGCGGAAGCACTTGTACAACGCCGCCGTGTTCCCCGCGTTCCCAACGGGCAGGACGATCCGGTCCGGGAACGCCCCGTAGTCGTCCACGAACCGCTCCAGTATCTCCAGTCCAATCGTCTTCTGGCCCTCGAGCCTGAACGGGTTCAGCGAGTTCAGGAGGTACGCGTCGCCGCTCTCCGCGAGGTCCTGGACGATGTCCAGGCACGTGTCGAAGTTCCCGTCCACCTCGAGGATGCGCGCGCCGTGGAGGCTCGCCTGCGCGACCTTCCCCGCCGCGACCTTCCCCGCCGGCAGCAGGACGAGCGTCTCCATGTTCGCGCGAGCGCCGTACGCCGACAGCGCCGCGCTCGTGTTCCCCGTGCTCGCGCACGCCAGCCGGCCGACGCCGAGCTCCTGGGCGACGCGAACCCCGACCGTCATCCCGCGGTCCTTGAACGCGCCCGTCGGGTTCATCCCCTCGTGTTTGACGCGCAACGCCTCCACGCCGAGTTCGTCCTCGAGGTCCGGGACGCGATGCAGCGGCGTGTCGCCCTCCGGGAGCGTCACGCCCACATCGAACGGGAGCGCCGCCGAGTACCGCCACACGCCGCGGCCCTCGAAGTCCTCGAACGTCGGCAAGTCGGCGTACCTTGCTTCGAGCAAGCACCCGCAGTCGCACGTGTACCGCACCTCGTCGAACGGCGCGTACGCGTCACCGCACTCGATGCACGCGAGCCACACGCCGTTGTCGTTCGCGACCGCTGGCGCCTCCGGCGCTGGCGCGTCCAGTGAAAGGGAATCCATTGTCGAGGTGAAAGCCCCGCGCGTCCAAAAGTCCGCGGGGTACACCCAGACGTTGCCGCGCCCACTCGCCGTCGAACGACCGCGCCGCGAACCGCTCGCAGCGGACCCGACGACCACCTGAGCCCGTCGCACAAGATACTTGCCGACGATGGCCCGACCGACGCCCATGCAGCCCTCCACTGCCCGTAGCGAGCGCGACGACCGAGGTCGCTCGCGTCGCGCCGTCCTCGCCGCCGCCGGAACAGGGCTCGCCGCCTCGCTCGCCGGCTGTAGCGTCCTCGAATCCGACGGCGACACCGAGTCGTTCCACGCCGGCGACTGGCACTCGCTCGGGAACGCGCCCGGGAACCAGAACCGCGTCGCGGGCGGCGCTCCGGAACCCACCGACCACGAGGTGCTCGCGTCCGCGGACTTCCCGTACGTATCACCGGTCGTGCACGACGAGCAAGCGTACTTCGCGACCGAGGGCCGCGTCGTCGCCGTCGGCGTGAACGGCGTCGTCGGCTGGCGACGGTCGCTCCCCGACCGCCACGCCGTCTCCGGCGCGCCCGCGATCGACCCCGACAGCCGCCGCCTCTACGTCCCGTTCCGCGAGGTCCCGCGGAGCGACGGCCCGGACCCGGCGCCCGCGTACGTCGGTGCGTACGACCTCGGTACGGGCTTCGAGCAGTGGCGCGCTCGCGTCGGCGACGACCGCGCGTACGGCGTCACCGTCCACGACGACGACGCCTACGTCCGGAGCGCCACCGCGTGCGTCAAACTCGCGCCCGACGGCAGCGAACGCTGGCGGACGCCGCTCGACCCGCTTGCGTACGACGAGTACAACCTCTCGGGCACGTTCGCCACGCAGGTCGCACCGGCCGTCGAGCACACCGGCGTGTACGTTCCCGACCGGCACGGACTCGTCAAACTCGAACCCGGGACGGGCAGCATCCGCTGGCGCGTCCGCGCGAACGCCCCCTACGCCGCCCCCGTCCTCGACGACGGCGGCGTCGTCCAGACCGGCTGGCAGGGCGTCGTCGCCGTCGACCGCTTCGGCGACGTCCGCTGGCGACGCGACCTCCAGTCGCTCGCCGCCGCCGCCACCGACGACACCGACGTCTACGTCGCCACGACCGACCTCCACGAACTCGACGGCACCACCGGCGAGACCAACTGGTCGACGCGCCTCTCCAGCGAGACCGCGACCGCTGCACCACTCGTCACCGACGACTCGGTCGTCGTCGACGACGACCACCCGATCGCGCTCCGCCGCGACGCCAGCGGCCTCCTCGCACCCGACCGCGAACGCTGGTCGTACACCCAACCACACACCTCGACGTACGCCTCACCCGTCATCGCCGCCGACCGCCTCCTCGCCGTCGGCCCCGCCGGCCTCCACGCCTTCGAACCAGCCGCCGAGTGACCGAACCGTCACCTCGCGCGGCGAAAGCGCAGGAGAAACAGCCGCCTGGGGGCGAGCGTATGCTGGGTGAGGGAGTAGTGGAAACGGCCGCCTGGGGGCGAGCGTATGCTGGGTGAGGAGGTAGGAGAAACGGCGACCTGGCGGTCGCCGTATGCTGGGTGAGGCAGTCAGTTCCCGTCGAAGTCGTCGATCACGCCGTGGACGGTCTCGGTCCACTCGTCGAGCGCGTCGTGGAGGAGCTGTTTCGCTTCGGGGAGGTCGGTCGCGGTGTACTGGTAGACGTAGCCGCCGGCGTCGAGCAGCCGCCGGTTGCGGTCCGCGAGCCCGTTCTCCAGCAGCGTCGAGAGCGACCGGTTGACGTTCGAGCGGTCGCGCTCCATCTCGCCGGCGAGTTCCTCGACGGTGCTCCCGGGGTTGTGGAGGAGCGCGACGTACGTCCGGACCTCGTGGTCCTGGATGCCGAACACGCAACTCAGGACGTTCTGGAACGACGGGTCCGGTTGCTCCAGGAGGTCGCCGAGGTCCGGTGACTGGTCTGTCATACCACGTATTCCGTCGCCGTCGGTCAAAAACGTACCTCCGGCGTGCGCCGACGCCGGGCGAGGAGTCGCGCCCTCGCCAGCGCCCGGCGTCGACGAAGGGGTTCCGCGACGCGCGCCGCCAATCCTCGACGTCGTCAGTCCTCGGCGTCGGCGGCGGCGTCGCGCGCGTACCCCTGGTTGTCGATGCACTCGCGCATCTCGTCCTCGGTCCCGTGCTTGTGGAGCGTCGTCGGGGTGTCGCAGTAGAACGTCGTGCCGTCGTGGCGGAGCGTCACCTCGTGCTCGCTCCCGAGGAGCTCGGTGACGATGACGACGCGGCGCCCGTCCGCGAGCGCACGCAGTATCTCGTCGGCGTCGAGTTCACCGGCGTTCGCGCGGAGGGGGTCCATCGTCTACGTGTGCGTGCGCCCCCCGTATCGGCGTTTCGGAAGCGTACCGGCGGTCGACCACCGCCCTCGGCGTTCACTTAGCTCTTGCGTGGCGGTGCAGCGCGCGCACAGCGCCGAGATAGCGTCTTTCCGTCCGCCATCGTCGCTCCGAGTGCACATGGCAGAGACTGTCACGTCGACGGATTCGAGTACAGGCTTCGACCTCGCGGACTGGCAGGCGGGGACGCTCGCCGGCGTCGTCGCCGGCGTCGTCATGGGCGTCATGCTTTCGACGCAGATGACACCCGTCATCGAGGCGGCGATACCGGCGATGTACGGCCTCTCCGGCGGGCTCGCCGGCTGGGTGGTGCACGTCTCCCACGGCGCCGTCCTCGGGGTCGCGTTCGCGGCGGTCCTCGACGCCGCCGGTGCGACGACGTGGTCGACGGCGAGGACGGCCGCCGCGGGCGTCGCGTTCGGCGTCGTCCTCTGGGTCGTCCTCGCGGTCCTCGTGATGCCCGTGTGGCTCCAGACCGTCGGGTTCGCGGGCGCGCCCGCCGTCCCGAACGTCTCCCCGAAGAGCCTCGTCGGGCACGTCGTCTACGGCGTCGTGCTCGGCGGTGCGTTCGGCGTCCTCGACTGACGGCGTCCGCGGGGCCGACGCGAGGTGGCGCCTGCTGGTCGCACCGGCGTGCAAACGCCTTTCTGCGTTCACGTCACACGTCACTCTATGGGAGAGACTGTCTCGCAGGCCCGGGCGCGCACCGATCGCGAACTGGCGACCTGGCAGGCCGGCGTCGTGGCCGGCGTCCTCGGCGGCGTGGTGATGGCCGTCCTCTACTCGGTGTTCCAGCCGTCGTTCCTCACGGCGTCGGTCCCCGGCATCTACGGGC
The DNA here is from genome assembly GCF_037081675.1 of Halorubellus litoreus. Classification (GTDB taxonomy): domain Archaea; phylum Halobacteriota; class Halobacteria; order Halobacteriales; family Natrialbaceae; genus Halorubellus; species Halorubellus litoreus. Next base: position 1,463,493 of record NZ_JAZAQL010000001.1, read on the forward strand.
TCGACGGCGCCAGCGGGCTCGTCGGCTGGACGCTCCACGTGTCGCACGCGGCGGTGCTCGGCGTCGCGTTCGTCGCCGGGTTCGAGGGGCTCGCCGACGAGGAGTGGGCGACGGTGACGACGACGGTCGCGAGCGTCGCCTTCGCCATCCTCGTCTGGGGGTCCGTCGTCCTCCTCCTCGACCCGCTCTGGGGCGGCGCGGCGGACGGGGGGACGGGGTCGTCGCTGCTGGACGTCTCGCTCGTGGGCGCGGCCGCGCACCTCGCGTACGGCGTCGTCGTCGGCCCGGTCGTCGTCGCGCTGCGCTGACGCCGCGGTCGCCAGCGTCGCCGTCTACGCCGCCGGCCTCTGGCCCGTGAACATCGGCTTCGTCTGGCCGGTCTGGCTGAACAACGTCGGTCTCACCGCAGACATCCCGCTCCCGAACGTCGCCGTGATGCCGCTCGTCGGCTACCTCATCTGGGGCGCGCTCCTCGGCGGCGTCTTCTACGCGGTCGTGCGCGCTCGCTGACCGCTCGCGCTCGGTGGAGAGCGGTGCGATCAGTTAGACGACAAGAGAGCGGTGCGGTCACCGAGGTGACGTCGGTGACCGCGTTCACAGAGACCGCGTGCGTGCCGCCCCGGGTGGCAGTCGGGGTCGGTGGCAGGTGGCGTGACAGGCATCCCTCGTGGCCGTCCGGGTCACGCGTGGACGAACCAGTCATCGGGATGCCCGCCCGTCGCCGGAGCTACTCGCCGACGCGAACCCACTCGCCGCGCTCGTCGCTCGCCGCTATCGCGTCCAGCACGCGCTGGACGTCGTACGCGTCGGCGAACGACGGCGCGTCCGTCTCGACGCGTTCGCCGCGTTCGCTGGCGGCGACCTGCGAGAGGACGGCGGCGTTCTCGTGGACGAACGTGTGCTCCCAGCCGAGGACGTGCCCGGGCGGCCACCACGCGTCGCCGTACGGGTCGTCCTCGTCCGTGACGAGCACCGTCTCGTACCCGCGCGAATCGCCCGTGTGGACCTCGAGTTCGTTCAATCGCTCCAGGGAGAACCGGAGGCTCCCGTCGGTCCCGTGCACCGCGATGGCGTGGTCGTTCTTGTGGCCGGCCGTCATCCGCGACGCCTCGAACGTCCCCATCGCGCCCGACGCGTACTCGACCTGCGCGCTGTACGCGTCGTCCACCGTCACGGGCTTCGTCTCCTCGCCATCCGCGTCGTCGCCGCGGGCCTCGCCGTCGCCGTCAGCGTCCTCGACTGGCCGCTCGTCGACGAACGTCCGCAGGTGGCCGCTGACGCGCTCGACGTCGCCGACGCGGTCGCCGACGAGGAAGTTCGCGAGGTCGACGGTGTGCGCGCCGAGGTCGCCGAGCGCGCCGCTTCCGGCGAGCTCGGCGTCGTTCCGCCAGCTCCAGGGGGCGTCGTCGTCGACGAGCCAGTCTTGGAGGTACGACCCGCGAACCTGCCGTATCTCGCCGAGTTCGCCGTCGGCGATCAGGTCGCGGGCGTACTGGATGGCGGGCACGAACCGGTAGTTGAACGCACACGCCGCGACCGCGTCGCTTCCGGCGGCGGCGTCGCGCATCCGTTCCGCGCCGTCGAGCGTCGGCGCGAGCGGCTTCTCGCAGAGCACGTGCGTTCCGGCCTCGAGTGCCGCGACCGTGGGGTCGACGTGCAGGAAGTTCGGCCCGAGGTTGTAGAACACGTCGACGTCGTCGACGACGTCGCGCCAGTCCGTCGCGTACCGCTCGAAGCCGAGGCGTTCGGTGGCGTCCGCGAGCGCGTCCTCGTCGGTGCCGACGAGGACGTCGCGCTCGACCGCGGGGGCGTCCGGGAAGAACATCGGGAGCCGAGCGAGCGCGTTCGCGTGCGCCTTCCCCATGAACCGATACCCGAGGAAACCGACGCGGAGCGGGTCGTCGCTCATCGTCACTCACCGCCCGCCCAGTAGGCGTCGCCGGGTTCGGTCTCGAACACCGCGCGCCGGAGGACGTCCACGCCCTTCTCCAGGCCCTCGCGGCTGCTCGTCAGCGCGTCCTCGTGCTCGATGCTGAGCGCGCCCTCGTACCCCGCCATGCGGAGCGCGGAGACGACGTCCTTCCAGTGAGCCTCGTCGTGCCCGTACCCGATGGAGCGGAACAGCCACGACCGATCGCTCGTGTCCGCGTACGAGGTGGTGTCGAGCACGCCCTTCCGGCGTGCGTGCTCGTCGTACACCTTCGTGTCCTTCGCGTGGACGTGATGGATGGCGTCCTCGCGACCGAGGACGCGGATAGCGTGCGTGACGTCGATACCCTGCCAGTAGAGGTGGCTCGGGTCGAGGTTCGCGCCGATCCGGTCGTTCGTCGCCTCGCGGAGCCGAAGGAGGCCGTCGGGCTCGTAGACGAGCATGTTCGGATGCATCTCGATGGCGACGTCGACGCCGTGCTCGTCGGCGTGCGCCGCCAGGTCCCGCCAGTAGTCGACCGCGAGCTCCCACTGATAATCGAGCGCCTCGGCGTGCTCTTCGGGCCACGGCGCCGTGATCCAGTTCGGGACCGACCCGTCCGGACTCCCCGCCGGCAGCCCCGAGAAGCACGTCACCGTGCCGACGTCGAGCTGAGCGGCGAGCCGGACGGCCTCGCGGAGTTCGCGGTCAGCGCGGTCCGCGCGCTCGCCGTCGGGATGCAGCGGGTTGTTGTGCGTCGCGAGCGCGCTCGCACGGAGGTCGTGCGCGTCGAGCGCCTCCTGGAGCGCCGCCTGCGCGGCCTCGTCGTCGAGCACGGCCTCGCGGTCGAGGTGGTCCTGGCCGGGGAACCCCCCGCAGCCGAGTTCGACCGCGTCCACGCCGATGCCCGCGAGGTAGTCGAGCGCGTCGTCGAGTGATTCCTGTCCGAGCGGAACGGTGAGTACGCCGATGTCCATGTGTGTCTGTGAATCTCGTGTAGCTGCTTTCGTGTTCGGATGCCGGTGCGTCCCGTCGCTCTCGTCAGTCGTCGGCCTCGACCGCGAACTCGTCGGTCATGTCGACCGCGGCCCCCGAGTCAGCGGCCTCGTAGATCGCGGCCATGACGCGCTGGACCGCGAGCGCCTCGTCGACCGTGTTCGTGCCCGGCGGGTCGCCCGCGGCGACCGCCTCCACGAACCGCCGGCCTTCGGTGCGATGCGCGGGCTCGCCGTCCGTGCGGACGCTCGTGTCCGCGAACTGCGGGCCGCCGACGTCCTCGACCTCGTAGATCTCGAGGGACTCCGCCTTGCGGTCGAGTTCCGCGCCAGCGTCCGTCCCCTGGAGGACGTAACTCGTCTCCGGCGGGCGGTTCGCGGCCCACGACGTCTCCAGCGCTATCGTCTCTCCACCGGCGCATCGGATGAGCGCGTGCGCGGAGTCGTCGACGGTGAACTCGCCGTCGCCGTCCTCGCCCCACATCTCGAGGTACGTGTACTCCTCGCGGCCGCCGAACGTCGAGCGCGTCGTCCCCGCGACCTCCACGACCTCCGGGAAGTCCATGAGGTACAGCGCCAGGTCGATCGCGTGCGCGCCGATGTCGATGAGCGCGCCACCGCCGGCCGCGTCCGCGTCCGTGAACCACGACCCACGCCCCGGGACGCCCCGGCGCCGGATGTAGTTCGCGTCCACGTGATAGACGTCCCCGAACCGTCCCTCGTCGAGGTGGGCTTTCAGCGTCCGCACTTCGGGTGCGAACCGGTTGTGGAATCCGACCATGCAGAACCCGTCCGCGGCGCGCGCAGTGGCCGCGATCCGCTCCGCGCTCTCGACCGTGTGCGCGAGCGGCTTCTCGACGAGCACGTCCAGGCCCGCGTCGAGCGCGCTCACGACGTACTCCTCGTGGAAGCAGTTCGGGGTCGTCACCACGACCGCGTCCACGTGCTCGTAGAGCGCGTCCGCCTCCGCGAACGTCTGCACGCCGTAGGTCTCCCCGAACGACGCACGCGCCTCTGTCGCGATGTCCATGCCTCCCGCGAGCGCTACCGGGACGCCTTCGTCCCGAAGCGCCGCGAACTGGTCGGCGTGATGGCGAGCGATGCCACCCAGTCCTACGATTCCGATACGTACCGTTTCTCCTTCGTGCATCGTGTGTTGGTGTCTCCGTCGTGTACCGCGTGTCGTCTGCGTCGCGTACCGCGTGTCGTCTGCGTCGCGTACCGCGTGACGCGTCGTCGAACCGGTCGATTCCGCCGTCGAACCGGTCGATTCCGCCGTCCATCCGCCGGGTTCGTTCCGGGTGGCGGCGCCCGGCGTCGTTACAGCAGTTGCTCCTCGCGCTCCTCTCGCTCTCGCTCCCGTTCGGCGCGCTCGCGCTGCCGACGACGGCCTCGAACGTACCGCCGGATCCCCGGCACGAGCTTGTTCTTCACGTCCAGGACGAACGACGCGATGCCGTACGCCCAGAAGAAGAACAGGAGCGTGCCGAGCGCGAAGTACGTCTCGACGCTGAGCGGCATCGCTAGTCACCTCCCGCCGCGCCCGACTCCGGGCCGGTCGTCGTCGCCTGATACTGCCCGGAGAGCGAGTGCACGATGGCGTCACCGCTCGACGTCTCGAACAGGTGGAGTTTCTCCCGGTCGAGGACGACCGACTGCCGCTCGTCCTCCGCGATGGCCGCGTCCGGGTCGACGCTCATCAACAACTGGTTGCGCGGGTCGTCGTCCATCCCGCCCGACGTCGCCTCGAACTGGAGGTACGCGAATATCTCGTTCCCCATCGGCTCCAGGACGTCCGTGAACGTCTCGAACTGCCCGCTCGGGTCCGTCGCATCCGCCGCGTTCGCCGCCGGATACACGTCCTCCGGCCGCACGCCGAGCGTCACCTGGTCGCCCGGGGAGACGCCGACGGACGCCGGGTCGAACGAGACCGACAGGTGCTCGCCCCGGAACCCGCTCTCGGTGACCTCGCCCGCCACGAGGTTCATCGACGGCGACCCGATGAACCCCGCGACGAACAGGTTCGCCGGTTCGTTGTAACACACGAGCGGCGGGTCGATCTGCTGGAGCTGCCCGTCGTTGATGACCGCGATCCGGTCGCTCATCGTCATCGCCTCCGCCTGGTCGTGGGTCACGTAGATGATGGTGGTATCCAGTTCCTTGTGGAGGCGTTGCAGTTCCGTCCGCATGTGGACGCGGAGCTTCGCGTCCAGGTTCGCGAGCGGCTCGTCCATCAGGAACACCGCCGGATTCCGGACGATAGCGCGCGCGATAGCGACCCGCTGGCGCTGCCCGCCACTCATCTCGTCGGGCTGCCGGTCGAGCATCCCCTCCAGCTGGACGATCTCGGTCGCGCGCTCCACGCGCTCGCGGATCTCCTCGTCGTCGTAGTCCCGGAGCCGGAGCCCGAAGCTGATGTTGTCGTACACGTCCATGTGCGGGAACAGCGCGATGTTCTGGAACACCATCGCGACCCCGCGGTCCTTCGGCGGGAACCTCGTCACGTCCGTGTCCCCGATGGTGACCGTCCCCTCGCTCGGGGTGGTCAATCCCGCTATCATCTCCATCGTGGTCGACTTCCCGCAGCCGCTCGGGCCGACGAACGTGACGAACTCGCCGTCGCGGATGTCGAGGTTCATGTCGTCGACCGCCACGATGTCGCTGTACCGCTTCGTGATGCCGTCTAGTTGAACTCGTGCCATGGTTACTCCTTGAGTGCTCCCGCGGTGAGGCCGCTGACTATCTTCTCCTGGGCGATCACGACGAGTATCGTGACCGGCAGGACCGCGACGATGCTCGCCGCCGCCATCGCGTTGAACGTCGTCTGGAACTGGCCGGCGTTCCGGAACAGCAGGATGCCGTTCAGGACGGGCGCCCAGTCGCTCGGCCGCCCGCTCGTCATCAACGAGGAGAAGAAGAACTCGTTGTACACCGAGATGAACGTCAGGACGCCCGCGGTCGCGACGCCCGGCGCGGACAGCGGGATGATGACGCGGAACAGCGCGCCGAGGCGCGTCGTCCCCTCGATGCGCGCCGCGTCCTCCAAGCCGTCCGGTATCTGACTGTAGAACGTCGTCAGGATGAATATCGACAGCGGCATGAACAGCGCGCTGAACGGCAGCAGCATCGACCCGGGCGTGTTGTACAGCTGCGGGCTCGATATCGTGAACCCGAGCAGGTCGACGCCGACGTTCCCGTTGAACAGGTCCCATAGCGGTAGGAAGAACGCCGCCGGCGGGAAGTACGAGATGGCGAGCACGAGCAGCATCAGGGGTCGTCGACCCCTGAACTCGAGGCGGCCGAACACGTAGCCGGCGAGGCTCGCGAGCAGGAGGACGACCATCGTCGTCGCGGTCGCGAGCACGAGGCTGTTCAGCATGTACCGGAGGAAGTCCACCTGCTCGAAGATGATGACGAACGTCTCCGTGTTGAAGCCGTTCGGGAGCAGGCCGATCTCGGGGAGCGTCCCGCTCGGGCCGGTCGGCGTGAGCGCGAGGATCGCCAGCCAGTAGAACGGGAACAGCGTCGTCCCGACGAAGAAGATGGTGACGACGTAGAACAGCGCCCGGTAGGCGCGCTCGGGGTTCTTGATGGAGCGGTCCACCCACCGCTGGAACGGGCCGCGGTTCAGTTCGGCGTCCCCGTCGAACACGTCGTTCGGGTCGCGACCGGGGTCGCCGTCCGGGACGTCCGTCGGCGTGGGAGTGTCCTGAGTCATGCCATCTCCTCGCGTGCGTACCCGACGATGTACACGCTCACGAACACGCCGATGATGGCGGCGGTCACGAACGCGATGGTCGCCGAGGTCGCGAACAGGTTGTTGTCGAACGACCGGATGACGAGACACGACAGCGACGGCACGGTCTCGCAGCCGGAGACGGTCTCGATGACGCCGTACACGCGCATCGCTTGGATGGTGCGGAACAGCATCGCGACGAACACGGTCGGGAGCACCATCGGGAGCGTGATGTACTTGAACCGCTGCCAGGGCGACGCGCCCGAGACCCTCGCGACGTCGTAGAGGTTCCGGTCGATGCTCTGCAGGCCGGCGAGGATGAGCAGCGCCATGAACGCGGTCGTCTTCCAGATGTCGGCGACGATGATGATGATAGTCGAGTCGATGGTGCTCGAGAACGGCGCGAGCCCGAACGGCCCGAGCGTCTGCAGTATCGTCTGGTTGCCTTCGCCACCGATGAGGAACCCGGTGCCGGGCTGGAACATCAGGAAGAAGATCATCCCCTGGACGACGATGGGGACCGCCCACGGGATGATGATGGCGAGGCGCGCCCAGCGTCGCCCGAAGAAGTCCTGGTTGAGGACGAGCGCTTGCGCGAACCCGAAGATGGTCTCGAAGAACACGCTCGCGACCGTGAAGATGAGCGTCACCGTCAGCGCGCTGTTGAAGAACGCCTCGACGGTGAGCGCCGTCGGGACGAAGTCCGCTGGCAGGAGCGCGTTCTTCTGGCCGGTCAGGAGCGCGACGTAGTTCTCGACGCCGACGAACCCGCCGAGGCGCCCGGCGAGGTTGTCCGCGAACAGCGACATCCGGAACGTCGACAGGAGCGGCCAGAGCGCGATCGCGGCGAGCAACGCGAGCGCTGGCGTCAGCAGGAGGTACGCGAACTGCGCTTCGCTGAGGTTCTCCATCCAGCGAACCACGGCCGCGTACGGGCCGCTGCTCGTGCGTTCGGCGAGCGCGCCCGGTTGCGTCTCTTGGTCGGTAGCCATCGTCGGCTGGTCAGGCGGACTCCTCTATCTGTTCGAGCGAGGCCTTGAGGTCCTCCATTGCCTTCGACGGTGACTTGCTCTGCTGGAGCGTGGCGTTGACCTCCTTGGATATCTGCGTGGACTGCTGGCTCCAGACGCGCGTCACCGGGCGCGGGATGGCGTTCTCTCCGGCTAGCTTCAGGGTGTCGACGTAGCGGCCGATGACGTCGAGCTCTTGGGCCTTGCTGCTCGCGAGGCGGTCCGGGACGGGTGGAATCCAGCCGCCGATCTCGAACAGCGAGAGCTGCGCTTGTTCGGTCTGCAGGGTCTTGAGGACCTGGAGCGCGGCGCGCAGGCGGTCGTCGGCGGCGTTCGGGTTGAGCGCGAGGTGCCAGCCGCCGAGCGCGGCGACGGGCCCGCCGGTGCCGTCGTACTTCGCGTCGCTCGCGGGGACGCCCTCGGGGATGGGCATCACGCCGAGGTCCTCGCCGAACGCGTCCTCGGCACCGTTGATGACGATGGAGTACGGCCAGTTCCGATGCATGACGGCCTTCCCCTTCGTGAACGGTTCGCGGGACGGCTCTTCGGTCATCTGGAGGACCTGCTTGGGTGCGATGTTCCCGGTGATGCCGTCCATCGAGTGCTCGTCGTCGCTCCCGTAGATGAACGTCCGGAGCAGCTTCAGGGAGTCGATGACGGGCTGTTCCTCGACGGTGATGGGGCGGTCGCCGACGGGCCCGAAGAGGTTGTCGTGGTCGCCGAAGTACGCGCCGCCGTACGAGCTCATGAACTCGTTGAAGTCACAGCACGACAGGCCCTCGTAGGCCTTCGCCTGGAACGTGAACCCCATCTCGGCGTCGGTCGTCTCGAGCGCGTCCTTGGTGACCTTCGAGAACCGCTCCCAGTTCATCGCGTTGGTCGCCCAGTCCTCGCCGTCCGGGTCGTAGCCGGCTTCCTCGACGAGGTCCTTGCGGTACTGGATGGTCGGGAAGTCTGCGAACAGCGGCTGAGCGTAGAGGTCGCCGTTCATCGTCGCGGTGGAGACGCTCGCGTCGAAGAAGTCGTTCTTGACGGTGTCGACCATCGACCCCGGAAGGGCGTCGCTGAGGTTCATGATCTGGCCGCGGACGATGAACGGTATCGTCCAGCCGTTGTCCATCATGATGATGGTCGGCTTCTCCTGCCCGGCCGAGAGGACGTTCTTGTACTTCGCTTGCCGGTCGCCGGTGGTGAACGACCCGGTGAGTATCTCCACGGAGATGTTCTCGGGGAGTCCTGCGGCGTGGAGTGCGTCGTTGATGTCGCCCTCGGCTTTCTTGAAGTTGGAGTCGCCGGCCCACTGGACGGTGACGTCCTCGCTCGGTGCTTCGGTGGGTATCGGTTCGTCGGTTCGCCCGGCGGTGCTCTCCGCGCTACCGCCGCTCTGGGAGATGCAGCCGGCGAGCGAGATGCCGGCGCCGGTGGCTGAGGCGACCGTCACGAACGAGCGCCGGGAGACGCTACGCGAGTTACCGTCGGTATCGTGTGAGCCATTCGCAGGCATATCACGGTTTTTCATGTGGGGATTAGATATAGATAACGAGGATACAACAGCTGTTGTAGTAAGATTGTGATACAGATCGGTGGCGTTCGTGTCAAGCAAGTATTGCGACGTGCGTGCCGTCATCGGTCGCCCAGTCCGGAAACGACGAAGAACTCGTGTCTCGTTCGTCAGATAGTGGACACCGGCACTCGACGCGGCCGCAGTCAGTCGACCGCGGTGACCGTGATACGCGTCGCCTCCAGGTCCTCCAGCATCGCGCCCTCCCCGCCGACCGTGAACGACCCCTCGTCGGTCGCGACCGTGAACGACGCCCGACCCGCGAGCTCCACGAGGCCCGTCGTCCGCGCGTCCCCACTCTCGTCGCCCTCGTAGTACACGTCACTGACCACGCCCTCGACCGCTCGCGCCTCGCCACCCGACACCGCGTTCCCCTCGACGTGCACCGACACCACCGCGTCGGCCTCCACGAGCGGCTCGACGTCCCGGATGAACTCGCGGACGTCCACGTACTCGATCGGCGGGTCGTCGTTGCGCGCGCTGTAGATCTCCTCGCAGATCTCCCAGAGACAGCCGACGTAGTACCAGTGGAACACGTACTCGTGCGTGCGGTCGTCGACGAGCACGCCGTACTCGTTGCGCGCCGCCTCGTGCGGCGCGAAGCACGCCTTCTGCCGGTCGACGAGCGCGACGAACGGCGACGGAATCGGGCGATGACGTGCCTCCGTACACGTCGACGCGAGCACGTCCGACGCCGGCAGTGGCGTCCGGTCGTCGTCCTCCGTGTACAGCGACAACTGGACGTACACGCCGCGGTCGACCGCGGCCGCGAGCGCGTCCTCGAGCTCCGCGAACTGCTCGGGGCTCGCCGACAACTGGATCTGGTTCTCGGCGTCCTCGATGAACAGTCGCGCGCGGTCGACGACGGTCTCGAACCGCTGAACGATGCTCGCCGCGTGCGCGTCCAGCTCGGGCTGCTCCCAGCGCTCCTCTATCTCCGCGGCCGCCGACGACAGCCGGTCGGCACGCGACTCGAGGTCCGCGAGCACCTCCGTCGGGTCGTGCGCGCGCACCCGAAGGCGGTCCTGCTCGTACGTCTCGACGTACCCGCGGTCCTCGAGGTCCCGGACGACGTCGTAGATGCGCGGGTCCGGGACGTCGCTCGCCGCGGTCAGCTCGCGCGCCGACGCGGTCCCGAGCTCCAGTATCGCGACGTACGCCCGGGACTGGTACGGCGACAGCCCGGCGTCCTGCAGGGTCTCGCGCAACTCCTCGGAATCCATGCCGCTCACTCGCACGGGAACGCGCAAGAACCTTCGGCTGGCCGCGCTCCACGCTGCCCGAGCGCTGACGCGGAGGCGGGCGCCGTGGCCGGCGACAGCCCTTTGTCGCGAGCCGCCGGAGTGTGTCGCGAATGACCACGTTCGACGCCCTCCGCGACGCTCGGTACACGGGCGAGGCCCGCTGTTGGCCGTGCACGGCGGTGAACGTCGTGGTCGTCGCGGCCGTCGTCCTGGCGCTCGCGCTCGTCGACCGGGTCGCGCTCGCGGCCGCGGTCGCGGTCGTCGGCGCGCTCGCCGTCTGGCTACGCGGGTACGTGGTCCCGTTCACGCCGCGGTTCGCGCCGCGGCTCGTCGCGGCCGTTCCCGGCGGCGAGCGCCTGTTCGACCACGGGAACGCACCGGGTCGCGACCGCGAGACCGCGGACGATGCACCCGCTGGGACGGCCGGCGACGCGAACCTCGCGCCGCGGGACGTCGACGCCGAGGCGACCCTCGGCGCGCTCGTCGACGCCGGCGTCGTCGTGCCCGCGGGCGAGGACCTCCAGTTGGACGACGCGTTCCGCGAGGCGTGGACCGTCCGCATCCGCGACCGCCGGGACGACCCCGTGGAGGCGGTCGCGAGCGACGTCGCCGACGCCCTCGCGGACGCGACCGTCAGCGTCGAGGACGAGGACGTCGGGCGCGGTCCGTACGTCGTCGTCTCCCGGGGCGACGGCCCGTCGCTCGGCGACGCCTGGCTCACGCGACCCGTCGCGGTCGCCGAACTCGCCGCCGTCGAGGCGCTCGCCGACCACGACCTCGACCGCGCGACGCGCGTCGCCGCCGCCGGTCCACTCCGACTGTTCCTCGACGAGTGCCCGGCGTGCGGCGGCGACGTCGTGGAGACCACGACCGTCGAGTGCTGCGGCGGCACCGCCGGCGCCGGCGCCAGCCCCGACCACGTCCTCGCGTGCAGCGACTGCGACAGCAGGCTGTTCACGCTCCCTGACCCCGAGTGACGGAGGCGCGGAGCGCTCCCCCTGCCGGCAGTCATCGCGTCCGCTCGTGCGGTCGTCGTGCCCGTGCGCGCTCGACGCATCGCCGACCCAACACTTTTGACGTGTAGGGTGAGCTACTGGTATGTCAACGCACACGACACCGGACGGCTCGACGCTCGAGTACGGACCAACCGCGGTCGCCGGCCGAACCGCCCTCGTCGGCGTCCTCGCCGGGCTCGCGTTCGGCGCACTCATCCAGTTCCAGCTCGGTCGGATGACCGCCATCGGCGCGATGTACACGCTCGGCGACCCCTCACTCACCGTCGGCTGGGTCGCACACCTCTTCCACGCGGCGCTCTTCGGCGCGTTCTTCGGCGTCCTCGTCGACACCGGCGTCCTCCGCGAGCACGCCACCGAACTCGCGCCGAGCGTCGCCCTCGGCGCGGCCTACGCGACCGCGCTCTGGCTCGTCAACGTCGGGCTCGTCTGGCCGCTCTGGCTGAACGCCGTCAGCTTCGGGACCGACCTCCCCGTGCCGAACGTCGCCGTCATGCCGCTCGTCGGCCACCTCGTCTGGGGCGTCCTGCTCGGCGCCGGCACCGCCGTCGCGCTCGCGCGCTGAGGAAAAACCGGTTCAGGAGAGGAGTTCGACGAGCAGCGCCTTCTGGACGTGCAGGCGGTTCTCGGCCTGCTGCCAGACGAGCGACCGCTCGCTCTCGATGGCGGCGTCGGTGACCTCCTCGCCGCGGTTCGCGGGCAGACAGTGCATGAACTTCGCGTCCGCGGCCTCGAGGACGTCCTCGGTGACGGTCCAGCCGTCGAAGGCCTCGCGCTTCTCGTCGGCCTCGCCCATGCTCACCCAGACGTCCGTCTCGACGACGTCCACGTCCGAGATCGCTGCCTCGAAGTCCGTCGTCACCGTCGGCGCGGAACCGACTGCGGCCGCACGCTCCAGGACCGAGTCCGGGAGCCCGTGGCCGTCCGGCGTCGCTATCGTGCAGTCGACGCCCGCCATCGCGCACGCGACCGCGAACGACGCGGCGACGTTGTTCCCGTCGCCGACCCACGCCACGGAGACGTCCGCGAGGTCGTCGAACGTCTGCTTCAGCGTCAGGACGTCCGCGAGCGCCTGGCACGGATGCGCGTCGTCCGTGAGCGCGTTCACCACCGGGACGTCCGCGTACGCCGCGATCGTCTCCAGGGACGCGTGGTCGAACGTCCGGATGGCGAGCGCGTCTGCGTACCCCGAGAGCGCTCGCGCCGTGTCCTTGAGGGGTTCGCCGTGCCCGAGGTGCGTCGCGTCCGGCCCGAGGAACACCGCGTGCCCGCCGAGCTGGGTCATCCCGGTCTCGAAGCTCATCCGCGTTCGCGTCGAGGGCTTCTCGAACAGCATCCCGAGCGTGTGCTCGGGGAGGTCCCGGTGGGGGTTCCCGGCGGCGAGCATGTGCTCGTAGTTCGCGGCCTCGTCGAGGACGTCGTGGAACGTCTCCACGCTGAGGTCGTCCACGTCGAGGACGTGGCGTGGTGGCTCTGGACTCGATCCGTTCGGCGCGTCTGGCGTCGGTGTACTCATGATAGTGTGGTCGTCCGCTGGTGGTTACTGGAGGTCGCTGGCGACGGATTCGAGGACCGCGACGGCGCGGTCGTAGTCGGCGAGCACGAGGTGTTCGTCGGGCGAGTGGTCGAGCGTGGAGTCGCCGGGGCCGTACGTGGCCACGGGACAGTTCCACGCCGCGTCGTAGAGGTTCGCGTCCGCGGTCCCGGTCTTCCGGAGGAGGCTCGGGTCGCCGCCAGCCTGCCTGATGGCGGTCCGGAACACGCGGCCGAGCTCGGAGCGCGGGCTCGCGACGTGCGGCGGGATGGCGTCGCCGAACTCGACGACGCCGCGCTTGGTCACCTTGTCGACTGTCGCCTCGATGTCGTCCGCGTCGACCCCCGGGGGGATGCGGAACTGGCAGTCGACGGTCGCGGTGACCGCGTTCCCGCCGGGTTCCGTGCCGGCGTCCACCATCACGGGCTTGACCGTCACGGACTCGAACACGCTCGCGTCGTCGCCCGCACTGGCACCGGGGCCGAGCGGGCTCTCGAAGGCGTCCTTGACGTCCTCGACCCACGCGGTCGCGTGCTCGACGGCGTTCAGGTCGGGGAGCGACGAGTGCGCGGCCTCGGTCGCGACCTCGTACGTCGCCGCGACGAACCCGCGGTAGCCGAGCGTGAGCGCCGACCACCCGGAGGGCTCGCCGTTGATGACGACGTCGGGGGCGTCCCGGTCGGCGACGAGGTGGTGCGCGCCACGGCTCGTGGTCTCCTCGCCGACGACGCCGACGAACGACACGCCCGTCTCGACGGCCGCCACGGCCATCGCGGCGAGCGGCCCGGTCGCGTCGACGCTCCCGCGCCCCCACAGCAGCGCGTCGTCGTCGACGAGCGCGGTGCCGTCCGTGGGCAGCGTCACGTCGTCGCCGCCGGCGTCGTTCACGACCGCTTCGGCGTCCGTGAGGTTCGCGTCGGCGTTCGTGAGACAGGTCGGGACGTCGCCGGGGACGGTGTCGACGTGACTCGTGAGGAGCACCGAGTCGTCCGCGGGCGCGCGGACGTTCCCGACGTCGTCGAGCCACACCTCGCGGCCGTGGGACTCGAAGAACGCCGCGAGGCGCTCGGCGGCCGCGGCCTCCTCGCCCGTGGGCGAGGGCGTGGCGACGAGGTCCGCGACGAGTTCGCGCGCTTCGGCCGCGGAGACGTCCGCGGTCGCGACGCCGCCGTCAGCCGCGTCGGCGGTAGCGCCGGTCGCGTCCGCGTTCGCCATCAGGCGGACACCCCCGCTTGACTCGGCATCAGGCGGACACCTCCGCGAGCACGTTCGCGAGCGCGTCGACGACCTCGTCGGCGTGCGCTTCGGTCGCGGTCAGCGGCGGGAGCAGGCGCACGACGGTGCGGCCCGCGGGGAGCGCGAGCACGCCCTCCTGGATGGCGAGGCCCTTCAGGAGGCGGTTCGCGCCGCGCTTGACCTCGACGCCGACCATGAGGCCCTCGCCGCGGACGTCGCGGACGGGGAGCTCCGACAGTTCGTCCTGGAGGTGCCCGCCGACGTCGGCTGCGTTCGCGGCGAGGTCCTCGTTCTCGACGACGTCGAGCGTCGCGGTCGCCGCCGCGGCCACGAGCGGGTTCCCGGAGAACGTCGACCCGTGGCTCGCGGCGCCGTCGGCGACCCAGTCCGCGCACACGGTCGCGCCGAGGGGCAGGCCGCTCGCGAGGCCTTTCGCCGCCGTCAGGATGTCCGGCGTCACGTCCCTGGACTGGCACGCCCAGTGCGTGCCGGTGCGGCCGACGCCCGTCTGGATCTCGTCCAGGACGAGTGCGGCGCCGGCGTCGTCCGTGACGTCCTGTGCGGCCTGCAGGTAGCCCTCGGGCGCGGGATGCACGCCACCCTCGCCCTGGACGGGTTCGAGGATGACCGCCGCGGTCTCCTCGTCCACCGCGTCGGCGAGCGCGTCCTCGTCGCCGTAGTCGACGAACTCGACGCCCGGCATCACGGGCTCGTACGGCGCCTTGTACTTCGCCTTCCACGTCGCCGCGAGCGCGCCCATCGTGCGGCCGTGGAACGCGCGCTTCGCGGCGACGACCTTCTCGCGGCCCGTCGCCGAGCGCGCGAACTTCAACGCCGCCTCGTTCGCTTCCGTCCCCGAATTGCAGAGCCAGACGTTGTCGAGGCCACCGGGCGCGAACTCGGCGAGGCGCTCGTAGAGCACGTCGCGCGTCGCGTTCCCGTAGCTCGCCTGCGCGTACAGCAACTCGCCGGCCTGGGACTTGACGGCGTCCACGACCTCGGGGTGACAGTGCCCGGCGGGCGTGCACGCGTAGCTCGCGCCGAAGTCGAGGTACTCGGTCCCCGAATCGTCGTAGAGGTGGACGTCCTCGCCGCGCTCGATGCTGATGGGTTTCTCCGAGAACACGAACCCGCTCATTGCGCCGACACCTCCGCGTCAGCGTCGTCCTCGGCCGTGTCGTCCGACTGCAGCGCACTGGGGAGTATCGTCGTCGCGTCGCCGTCGAGCGCGCTCGTTACGGGTGCGTCCGCGTTCGCGGTCGCGACCGCGACGCTCGCCGCACCGCCCTCGAGCGCCTCCTCGGCCGCCATGACCTTCTTCGTCATGAACCCTTCAGCGGCGTCCTCGAGGTCGCTCCAGTCTTCGGGTGTCGCGACCTCGTCGATGCGCGTGCTCGCGTCGTCGGGGTCCGCGTAGACCCCGGAGACGTCCGTGAGGACGACGAGGTCCGCGCCGAGCGCGCCAGCGATGGCCGCGGCGGCACGGTCCGCGTCCGCGTTCACGGGCAGCCACTTCGCTCGCGGCTCCTCGTCGTCGCCGCTCGCGCTGTCCGAGGCGCTCCGCGCCTCGCGGTCGCCGTCCTTCCCCGCCATGGGGACGGTCGCGACCGGGGTGTATCCGCCCGCGAGCAGCGTCTCGAGGAGGTCCGCGTTCACTTGCTTGATGGTCCCGGAATGGTCGCCGCGACGGATCTTCTTCTTGCCGTCCTCCTGGACGCGGACCGCGGACTTCCGCGGGCCGGCGAGGAGCTTCCCGTCGACGCCGGACAGTCCGACCGCGTCCACGCCCTCGTTCAGGAGGCCAGCGGTGAGGTCGGTGTTCAGTTTGCCGGGGAGCACCATCTCGAAGACCTCCATCGTGCGCTCGTCCGTGAACCGCCCGACGACCCCACTGGGGGTCTCCACGTACTCGGGCTCCTCGCCGAGCGCCTCCAGAGTCTCGTCCACCGCGGTCGAGCCGCCGTGAACGACGACGACTTGCTCTCCACTGGCGACCAGTTCGGCCACGTCAGCGAGCGCCCCATCCGGGTCGACGGCGCGCGCGCCACCGATCTTGACGACCGTGGTCATCTCAGGGACTCCCCACGGGGTGCAGGCCCGCGAACTCGAGGCCGGCGGTCTCCTCGAACCCGAGCGCGACGTTCGCCGCGTGCACCGCCTGACCGGCGGAGCCCTTGACGACGTTGTCGATGGCGGAGAACACGACGATACGCTCGTTCGACGCGTCCAGTTCGAACCCGACCTCGGCGTGGTTCGTGCCCGCGACCGCCTTCGGTTCCGGGTAGCGGTACGTCCCGGAACCGCCGGCTTGCATGCGGACGAACGGTTCGTCGTCGTACTCGCCGCGGTACGCTCCCCAGAGGTCGCCGTTGCTCACCGGGCCGTCGGGGAAGACGTGACAGGTCGCGCTCGCGCCGCGAACCATGTCCACGGCGTGGCAGGTGAACGAGACGCTCGTGCCGAGCCACTGCTCGATCTCGGCCTCGTGCCGGTGGCCGGTGGGCGCGTACGGGCGGACGACGCCCGAGCGCTCGGCGTGACTGGAGGCTGCGCCGCCGCCGGCGCCGCCCTCGCTGGACCCGACCTTCACGTCCACGACGACGTCCGCGCCGTCGAGGATGCCCGCTTCCGCGAGCGGGTAGAGCCCGAGGATGGTCGCGGTCGCGTTACAGCCACCCGACGCGATGACGTCCGCGCCCGCGAGGTTCTCGCGATTGACCTCGGGGAGCGCGTACTGCGCGACGTCGAGCTTCCCCGGGCAACTGTGGCCGTCGTACCACTCGTCGTACTGCGCCTCGGTGTCGAGACGGAAGTCCGCGGAGAGGTCGACGACGAGTTCCGCGGCGTCCTGGTACTCGTCGATGTGCTCCATCGTGACGCCGTGGGGCGTCGCCGTGAACAGCACGTCCACGCTCTCGAGGTCGCCGGGCTGCGAGAAGCGCAGGTCCGTCCCGCGCAGGGGCGGGTGGACGCTCCCCACGCTCTTCCCGGCGTACTCGCGGCTCGTCGCCTGCGAGAGCTCGAACTCGGGATGCCCGGCGAGCAGGCGCAGGAGCTCGCCGCCCGCGAACCCGCTCGCGCCGACGATACTCGCCGACACCGCCTCGCTGTCGACGTCGACGTCGCCCGTGGGCGTTGCAGCCATCAGTCCGACACCTCCGCGACCGCGTCCTCGACGTCGGCGTCGCCTCCAGCGGCGTCGGCCTTCGCCTCGAGCCAGTCGACGACCTTCGAGGGAACGTCAGTGTCGACGGCCTCGTTCAGGGCCTTGAACTCGACGGTGTGGTTGACCTCGTGGACCGTATAGTTCCAATCGGTCTGGTCGCCGTCGGTTTCCATCAGATCCACGCCCAGCAGGCCGCCGCCGACCGCGTCGCTCGCCATCTCGACGAGCTCCAGAGCCTCGTCGTCGAGCTCGAACGGTTCGGTGTCCGCGCCCTTCGCGGCGTTCGTCAGCCAGTGGTCGCCCGAGCGCGCCATCGCCGCGATGGGCTCGCCGTCGACGGCGAGCACGCGGACGTCGCGACCGGGTTTCTCGACGAACTCCTGGACGTAGAAGACCTTGTGCTCGTAGTGCCCGAGCGTCGCCTTGTGCTCGAGGATGGCCTCCGCGGCGCTCTTCGAGTCGATCTTCGCCATCAGGCGCCCCCACGAGCCCATCACGGGCTTCAGGACGCAGGGGTAGCCGAACTCGTCGATTATCTCCATCGCCGCGTCCGTCGTGAACGCCGTCTTCGTCGTCGGCGTCGGGACGCCCGCGGCCGCGAGCGCGAGCGAGTTCTCGACCTTGTCCGCGCACGTCTCCGCGGTCGCCGCGGAGTTCACGACGGGGACGCCGTACTGCTCGCAGAACTTCGTCGCGTACAGGCTCCGCGAGGTCGCCATGCAGCGGTCGACGACGAGGTCGAGGTCGTCGAACGCCTCAGGGGCCTCGGTGAGGTCGAACGTCTGCTTGCGGACGTCGATCTTCGTGACGTCGTGCCCGCGGTCGCGCAGCTCCGAGAGCAGGAGCTTCTCGTCCTGCCGGATGCGCGAGTAGAGGACGCCGACGTTCACGTCGTCCACCTCGCGTTCGCGGTCTGCGTGGTATCGTCGTCGAGCATCGTCTGGTGCGTGGTCGTCTTGGGGTGTATGGTGGCTGTCGTCTGCACGCTCACTCCCCCCAGTCCTCTTCCAGCTCGGGGGCCTTCTCGAGGACCGGCGGGGAGACGTCTATCACTTCGAGCTCTGCGCCGCAGGTGGTGCAGTCGACGATCTCTCCGGCTTCCGCGTCGTCGTGCAGCGCCACGTCGGCGCCGCACTCGGTGCATGTCGTCATCGTACCCGGTACTCCCGGCGCGAAGAACATAAACCTTCCGAACTTACCAAATATATTATACTACGTAGAGACCACTCTAACGGTGCTGAGAAAGCAAAATTCGCCATCGAACCCGAACCACATATCAGGTTACTTTGAATAGCTGCCCCGTGGTGGGGCTGGTGGCAGTCGGCCTCGCACGCCTCGCAGGTCGACCACGTCCGTCGTCGCCGCCACTCCTGTGACGAGCGCCGTCTCAGACATAGTCGGACACCTCGTCCTGGAGCGTCTCGTGCGCCAGCGCGAGCGCGTCGCGCTTCCCCGTGACGGCCTCCTCGTCCGCAGCGAGCGCGTCCGCCGCGTTCGCGACCTGGGACGCCACCGCCTCGGGGGCCGGGCCGCCGACCGAATCGCGCATCGCGACGTTCGCCGCGGGGTCGAGCGCGTCCGCGACCGTCGCTTCGTCCACGTACGTCTCCATGGACTCGCCGAGGACGTCCTCGACGACCGCCGCGATAGTGTCGACGCTCGGCGCCGACCCATCCGCCTGCTCGCTCGCCGTCGCCAGGACCTCGTGGGCCTGCCGGAACGGCACGTCAGCCATCGCGAGCACGTCAGCGACCGCCGTCGCCGTCGAGAACCCTTCGCCAGCAGCCTCGGCGAGCGCCTCGCTCGGCCACTCGGCGGTCGCCACCGCACCCGCCGCGACCGACGTCGCCTCGGTGACCGCATCCACGGTCGACCACACGTGCGGCGTCGCCGACTGGAGGTCGCGGTTGTACGCACGCGGCAGGCCCTTCAGCGTCGACAGCAAGCCATTGAGTCCGGCGCTCGCGTCGCCCGCGGTCGCGCGAACGAGCTCGAGCGTGTCCGGGTTCTTCTTCTGGGGCATGATCGACGAGGTCGACGAGTACGCGTCGTCGAGCTCGACGAACCCGCGGTTCGCGAAGATCACGAGGTCCTCCGCGAGCCCCGACAGGTGCGTCGCGACGCTCGCGAGCGCCGACGCGACCTCCACGAGGTGGTCGCGGGCCGCGACCGCGTCCGTCGCGTTCTCGACGAGTCCCGCGAACCCGAGCAGTTCCGCGGTACGGTCGCGGTCCACGTCGAACGGCGTCCCCGCGAACGCCGCCGCACCCAGCGGGGACTCGTTCACGCGCTCGTACGCGTCCAGCAAGCGGTCGGCGTCGCGAGCGAGCGCGCCAGCGTACGAGAGCGCCCAGTGCCCGACCGTCGTCGGCTGCGCCGACTGCAGGTGCGTATAGCCCGGCATCAGCGTCTCGCCCTCCGCGTCCGCGACCTCGACGAGCGCCGCACGCGCGTCGTTCACCGCGTCGAGCGCAGCGAGCACGTCCTCGCGCAGGCGATAGCGGATGCACGTCGCGACCTCGTCGTTCCGCGACCGCGCGGTATGCATCTTCCCGCCGACGTCGCCAGCGATGGCGATGACCTTCGACTCGATCGCCTCGTGGACGTCCTCGCCATCGGGCAATTCCTTGTGCTCCTCGACCTCCACGACGTTCAACGCCTGCAGTATCTGGCCGGCCTCGTCGTCGCCGACGATACCCTGTTCCGCGAGCATCACGACGTGCGCGCGGTCGACCGCCAGGTCCGCCTCGAAGATGCGTTCGTCCGCCGCCATCGACGACAGGAACCCGCGCGCCGGCCCGCCACTGAAGCGCTCGCCGCGGACCGCCGTCCCGCCGTCCGTCGCACCCGAGCCAGTCCCGCCGACAGCGTCGCCGTCGGCGCCCTCGCCGAGCGCGTCCCCGGTGCTATCGCTGGCGTCACCGGTCGTCTTCGCCGTGCGGTTGTCGCGGAACTCCGTCATCAGTCGTCAGCAGTGAGCGTCGTCTCCTCGGTCGACTCCTCGGACTCGGTCGCCGAGCCAGCCGAGTTCGCGAGACGGTCCTGGAACCCGTGGTACTTCGCGACGCCCGTCGCGTCCGCCTGCTCGATACCGTCCACGGTCGACGTGTCGAACGACGCCGCCGACTCCGAGTACACCGCGTGCTCGCTGTCGCGACCGACCGCGCGCGCCTGGCCCGCCGCGAGCTTCACCGTCACCGTCCCCTCCGTCTTCTCGCTCACGACGTCGAGGAACCCACCGAGCGCCTGCGAGAGCGGCGAATGCACGAGGCCCTCGTAGGCCTTCTGCCCCCACTCGTCGTCCACGGTCGCCTTGAAGTCGCGCTCGTCCTTCGTCAATACGAGACCCTCCAGGGACTCGTGCGCGGCGTGCAGCACGGTCGCGGCGGGGTGCTCGTAGTTCTCGCGCACTTTGAGGCCGAGCATGCGGTCCTCCATCATGTCCGTGCGGCCGACGCCGTACGCGCCGGCGAGCGCGTTCAGGTACTCGATGACCGCGACCGGCTCCCCGGTCGCGATGGCGCTCTTCGCCTCGTCCGCGTCAGCGGCCGCCGTCACCGCGTCCGCGGCCGTCTCCTGCACGGACTCGGGGCCCTCGAGCACCGAGACGCCCGTCGGGAGCCCGTTCGCGAACCCGATCTGGACGAGCGTCGGCGCCGTCACCTTGCCGGGCTCGGTCGTCCAATCGTAGATGTCCTCCGGCGGCACGTACGCCGGGTCCTCGAGATCCTTGCCCTCGACCGAGCGACTCCAGAGGTTCGTGTCGATACTCCAGTCGCCCTCGTTCCCGCCCTCCACCGGGAGGTCGAGTTCCGCCGCGTACGCCTGCTCGAACTCGCGCGTCAACCCGAGCTCGCGAACCGGTGCGATGACCGCCATGTCCGTGTCGCGCCACACCGCCTCGAAACGCAACTGGTCGTTACCCTTCCCCGTGCAACCGTGCGCGACCGCGTCCGCGCCGACATCCTGGGCGACCTCGGCGATCGCCTCCGCGATGACCGGGCGCGCGAGCGCCGTCCCGAGCGGGTACCCCTGGTAGGTCGCGTTCGCCGTCACGGACTCGAAGCAGAGGTCCGCGAACTCGGCCTTCGCGTCGACCACGTAGTGCTCGAGGTCGAGCGCCTCGGCGGTCTCCTCCGCCTCCACGAACTCCGCGTGAGGCTGGCCGACGTCGACCGTGACGCCCACGACCTCGTCGTACCCGTAGAGGTCCTCGAGGAGGGGGACGCAGACCGTCGTGTCGAGGCCGCCCGAGAACGCGAGCGCGACCGTGCCCCCGTCTACCTTCTCTACGTGCGTCGTGTCGAGGTTGTCTTCCGCGTACTGTGCGCCGGTGGCTGCCGTGTCGTCGTGCGTGGTATCGTCGTGTGTCATGTGGTGTCGATGTTCGTGACGGCGGAACCCCCGCCGTCGAAGTGGTCGAAGTGCAATGCGCCGCGAGTCGAGAAAGTAGTGTAAGTGGCCCTAACGGGCCGGTCGCGGCGTTCGAAGGGACACGGCAGCACCGCTCGCGGAGACCGCGAACGCAGACGTACGGTGCTGAACCATCGTGAAGATACATACTGGGTACATACTACTAAAGCTTGGCGGGCCGGCAAGGCTTGACCGCCACACGTGCACGATAACTCGTCACACACTACCGTGACTTTGCCGGGTCTTTAAGCCGATAGCCCCAGTGAGACCGCATATGCTCGATAATCGCGCCGGAATCGAGGTCGAGGACCTCCTCAAGATCGTCCTCGTCCTCGTCGTCGTCTGGATCGTCCTCGAGATACTCGGGATGATACTCGGCACCATCGGCTGGCTGCTCGGCCCCCTCCAGCCGCTCCTCGGTGTCGTCATCCTCATCCTCATCGTCCTCTGGCTGCTCGACCGGCTCTGAAACCACACGACATTAGGCCGCACCGACGCAACGAACGCACGTGTACAGCCTGAACGTCCCCGTCCCGGGACGCGTCCGCCGGCTCGCGAGCGACCTCCACCCCCAGCTCGTCGAGTTCGCACACCACCCCAGCGACCACACGCTCCTCGCGAAACGCCTCGACGCCAGCACGCCCAGCGACCGCCACCGCGTCCAACGCCAGGTACGGAACGCACTCGGCGGCCTCCCGCCGTTCGCCGTCCGCATCGACGGCATCGACTACTTCGCGAACCCGACCTCCGGCACCGGCCCCGTCGTCTACCTCACCGTCGACTCCCCCGGCCTCCAGGACGCCCACGACCGCCTCGTCGACGAACTCGGGAGCCTCCCAGGTCTCGGCGGCGACGACTACGTCCCCCACGTCACCCTCGCCCGCGACGGCCCCACCGACGCCGCCGAACGCGCCGCCAGCATCGACGTCGAATCAATCGAATGGACCGTCGAACGCCTCGAATTCTACGACGCCCACCTCGAGGAACCAGCCGGCGAGATACGCCTCCCCGCCTGAAGCACCCAAGCCACCGTAGATTATGCCACTCGACACCGTTCGCCCGGTATGGCAATCGTCGCAGAGATCCTGCTCGCCGACCCCACGCTCCCCCTGGTCGACCTCGCGCGAGCGCTCCCGAGCCCCGAGATATCGGTCGCCAACACCGTGCCACTCGAAGACGGAACGCATCTCGTCACCGTCAGCGTCGACGACGAGTCCAGAGCGGTCTTCGAGCGAGAGCTGGACGCACAACCCGAACTCACCGACGTCGCGCCCATCGGCCAGACCGCAGACGGCTGGTTCTACCAGGTGACCATCGACGGCGCGTCCGACCTGTTCGCCTCCCACAATCCCTCGGAGTTCGAAGGCGTGCTCCTGGAGGCCGCGGTCACCGGTGAGGGACTGCGAGAACTGAAGGTGTTCTCGAACTACGAGGCGTTCAGCACGCTCCGAGACAGATGCGAGGTGCACGGGATCCCCTTCGAGCTGTTGAACATCGCATCCGACCCCGAGAACCCCGGCGAACGCGACAGGTTCGGACTCACCGAGAAGCAGTACCGGGCGCTCTCCATCGCATTCGCGGGCGGCTACTACGACTCCCCGCGCGGGATGTCGACCCAGGAACTCGCCGCCGAACTCGACATCACCGCTCCCTCCGCGTCGGACCTCATCCGTCGCGCCGAACAGCAACTCATCAGTCAGACCCTCGGCCCCGAACAGTATTTAAACGAACTTACAGTCTAGCGTGGTTCTCTCCTCGGTGCAGCCAGTACTCTCGGGTGATGTCAGAGATAGCCGACGACGTCGCGATCGTCACCGGTGCGTCCTCCGGAATCGGTGAAGCAACCGCCGAAGCGCTCGCAGCCGAAGGCGCAACGGTCGTCCTCGCCGCTCGCCGCGAAGACGAACTGCACGCGCTCGCCGACCGCATCGAGTCGAACGGCGGCGACGCCCTCGTCGTCCCCACCGACGTCACCGACGAGGACGACATCGACTCCCTCGTCGAGACGACCACGGACGAGTACGGTCGCATCGACATCCTCGTCAACAACGCCGGCGTGATGCTCGTCGAACCGCTCGAACGCGCCCAGCGGTCGAACCTCCGGCAGATGGTCGAGGTCAACCTCCTCGGACTGATGAACCTCACCCACGCTGCGCTGCCGGTCATGCAGGACCAGGAGACGGGGCACGTCGTCAACGTCTCCTCGGTCGCCGGTCGCTTCGCCTCCGAGAACTTCAGCGGGTACAACGGGACGAAGTTCGGCGTCAACGGATTCACCGAAGCACTCCGGAAGGAGGTCACGACCCAGCACATCCGGACGACGGTCGTGGAACCCGGCGCGGTCGAGACGGAACTCCCGACGCACATCACCGACGACCAGATACTCGAAGAGCTCGCCGACATAGAGATGCCCACGCTCGACCCCGAGGACATCGCACGCGGCATCGTGTACGCCACGACCCAGCCCGAGCACGTCGACGTGAACGAACTCCTCATCCGGCCGACCGGACAGACGTAGTCCGAGGGTACCGGCACGCCATCCACCGCCACCCCTCACGCGCCACCACCCCTCTCTCCAGCACGCTACTCGCTTCCGCGCCACGAACCGGACCGGCCGCTGCGTTGGATACTACGCGACCAGCTTCGACTCGACGTCGAACGCGACGCCCGTCATCTCCTCGGAGACCGTCCACAGTCGGTGTGCCGTCTCGTGGTCGTACGACTTCGCGTTCGACGTGACCCGAGTCGGACTTCCTCGCATCTCCATGAAGCCGTCCGGGCCGAAGTAGTGACCGCCATCGACGTTCTCGGCGGTTGCGGCGTAGAGCGTCGGCAGCGCACCCTCCGCGGCCGACTGCCCGAAGATAGCGTTCCCGATGCGACCGAGTACCCGCCGAGCGAACGAGGTCCCCATCTCGGAGTCACCGGCCTGGAGTCCGGTCGCCGACCAGCCCGGGTGTGCCGCGACGGCAATCGTATCGAGGTCACCCGCACGGAGTCGACGGTCGAGCTCGTAGGTGAACAGCAGGTTCGCGAGCTTGCTCCGGCCGTACGCCTCGAATCGACTGTACGACTCTCTGCGATCGAGGTCGTCGAAATCGACGTCGCCGTTCCGGTGAGCCCCACTGCTCACGGTGACGACCCGCGTCTCCCCGTTCGTCTCCACGATGCGATCCAGGAGCAACCCGGTGAGCGCGAAGTGCCCGAGGTGGTTCACGCCGAACTGGCGTTCGAACCCGTCCTCGGTCGTCGAATACGGCGGAAACATGACGCCCGCGTTGTTGACGAGCACGTCGAGACGGTCGAACGCTGCCTCGAACTCGGACGCGAACGAGCGAATCGAATCCAGACTACCCAGGTCGAGCTCGAGGACGGTCACCGACGCGTCGTCGACGGCCGACTCGATCTCTCGCCGCGCCCGACTCGCCCTGTCGAGGCTTCGACAGGCCATGACGACGTGCGCGCCCTTCCGGGCGAACGCGCTGGCGTTCTCGAACCCGAGTCCGCTGTTCGCGCCGGTGACGACGACCGTGCGACCCGACTGGTCGGGCATCGCTTCCGCGGTCCACTCTCCTGATGGTCTCTCCGACGTCATTACGACGTCCAATGCCGAGCGAAGCGGAGAAACTGATGCTAACCTGAAAGCCCATTTTTATGCTCTCGGGCTTGCGACAGCCCCCGCCGCGGGCGACGGTCGACGCGGGACTTCATCGAGGCGAACGCGACGACGCCACGCTACCAGAGGTGCTCGCGGAGGAACTCGCGCTGCCGTCGCTCGTAGCGGTCGCCCCAGTCGCCAGCGTACGGCGTCACGTGCGCACCGCCCTCGCCCGTCACGAGCGACACCGGCATCCCCGCGTCCTCGGCCGCCGCGACGTACCGCTCGGCCTGCCGGTACGGGACGACGCGGTCCGCCGTCCCGTGATACAGGAGCGCCGGCGCGTCGCTCGCGTCCAGGTGCGTGACCGGCGACGCCTGCGTCCGCTGAGGCTCGCACGCCTGGTCTTCGCAGCCGAGGAACCGGCGGACGAGCGTCCCGCCGACCCCACCGTCCTCGACCCCGAAGTCGTACACGCCACTCACCGACACCACGCACGACGCGCGCGCCGCGCGAGCGCTCACGCCCGCCGGCCGCAAGTTCGAGACGTCCGGAGCCGCCGCAACCAGCGTCGACAGGTGCCCGCCCGCCGACTCCCCCGTCAACCCGACCGCATCCGGGTCCACGCCCAGCGCGTCCGCGTGCTCGCGGCACCACGCCATCGCCGCCACCACGTCCCGAACCGGGCCCGGGAACGACGCCTCGTCACTCAACCGATACCCGACCGACGCGAACGCAGCCCCCTCCGAGAGCGGCACGCGCCTGAACCGCCCACCGCCCTTCGATCCGAACGCCCACGCCCCACCGTGGACGTGCACCACGAGCGGCACCGGCCCCTCCACGTCCCGCGGCCGATAGTAATCCAACAACAACCGCCCGTCCTCCGTGTCGCGGAACTGCACGTCCCGGTACACCGTCGCCAACTCCGTCTCCGCATCCGGGTCCCCGAGCAGCTCCGACTCCGCCGTCGCGGTCTCCGTCAGCGTCTCCGTCACCGACGTCGCCCGCGTCGTCGACCCACCGTCGGTCGCCGTCCCCGTCGTCCCAGTACCACGCCCCGCACACCCGGCCACGCCAGTCGCCCCAGCGACCCCGAGCGCCCGCAGCCAACGCCGTCGCTCCCAACCCATCGTTCCACCATACCGCCGACTCGAACAAAGACGCACCGGTCGCAGAAACGCAGATCGCGGGCGAGTGGTCCGGGCCGTACGCGCCACAACCACCTTTTGTCGACCCGCTCCCTGCGGCTCACGGACTCCGTCTGTTCACCATCGAGGCGACTCCGTCGCCTCGCTTCGCTCGCGGGTCGCAAAACGCGGGCGAAAAGCCAACGCGGAAGCTCAGGGCGCGGGCGGGCCGTCGGGCCCGTACGCGTCCATGTCTTGATAGAAGTTCAGCATCGCGAACTTGAGTTTCGTCGGGCCGATGTCGACCATCTCCTCGCGCTCGTGGCTCGGGAACGTATCGTGGACGCTGTACTTCCCCATCTCGTGCTCGCTCTTCGCCGTGTAGCGTTCGTCCAGCAGCACGCGCACGCCGAAGTCCTCCGGCGACCGGATGACGCGGCCGAGCGCCTGCCGGGTCTTCCGGACCGTCGGGATCTCCACCGCGTACCGCCAGCCGTCCTGCTCCGGGTCACGGTTCCCGAACGCCTCCCCGTACGCGCGCTGGACCGCCTCAGCCCGGTCGTCGAGATGCGGGTACGGCACGCCGACGACCACGACCGACCGCGCGTCGTCACCGTCGAAACTCACGCCCTCCGCCAAGGTCCCCCAGAGCGACGTCAACAAGACTGCATCGTCGTCGTTCGTGAACGCCGTCCGCGCATCCTCCGCACTCACACCCGCCTCGTCCAGGTACACCGTCGAATCGACCTTCGGGTGCTCGCGGAGCCGCTGCGCGTACCGCTCCGCCTCCGCGTAGTTCGGGAAGAACGCCAGCGTGTTCCCCGGCGTGAACCGCACCACGTCCGCGAGCGTCTCCCCGTACCGCTCCTGCACGGGAACCTTGTCGCGCTTACTCGCGAACAACGCCGGCGTCCCCACCGCGAACGTCCGCCGACGCTCCTGCGGGAACGACAACCCGTACTCCATCTCCACCGGCGACTGCAGCCCCAGGACCTCGCCCGCGACGCCGAACGGCTGCAAGGTCGCACTCATCAGGACGTTCGCGTGCGTCTCCCCGAACAACTCGCTCGTCACGTCCTGCGGGATGCACGTGTACAACTCCACGCGCCCGTACACGTCGTCGGTTCCCTGGTCGCGCCGCACCGCCGACACCGGGTACTTCCCCTGCTCGGTCGACTCCTGCATCCACGACCCCACGAACCGCGCCGCCTGCAAGGTCTGGCACTCCTGGCGCGTCGTCGCCTCCCCGCGCTTGTACGCCTCCTCGTACTCGTCGTCCAACTCCTGGCCGAACTGCACCGCCGCCTCCAAGTCCTGCTGGTAGCCCTGGCCCGTGTACCCCTGGAGGAACGCCATCGTGAGGTCGTCGCGGCCGTCGTCGTTCGCGATAGTGACGTCCTCCCAGTCCTCGCCCACGCGCTCGCGCTCCCCGAACCCCATCGCGTCCTCGTACGTCTCCACGAGCGCATCCCGGAACGCCCCGAGGACGTTCGACGCACGGTCCGCACGCGGGTCGTCGCTGTCCGCGGACTCCTCCAGTGCACTGTCGAGCGTCTGCTCCGTGAGCGTCCGCGTCGCGTGGTCTCGCGCAGCGTCCTCGACGTTGTGCGCCTCGTCGAACACCGTGATGACCTCCCCGGGGTCGCGGCCGAGCCACCGGAAGAACTGCTCGCGGATCATCGGATCCAGGAGATGATGATAGTTCGCGACGACGAGGTCAACGCCCTCGATGCCCTCCTTCAATAGCTCGTACCCACAGAACCCCTGCGCGCCCGCGTGCTCGAAGATCTCCTCGGGCGTCCGCACGTCCGAGAACAACCACTCGTAGAACCCGTCCGTGTCCGCAGTGAGATTCTGGAGGTAGTGATCGCAGACGTTCGCGTCGTCCACGTCCTCGATCGCACCCTGGAGGGACTGGATCTCGTTCACGACCGCCGCCCGTGCCTCCTGGGCCTCCTGCGCGGCCTGCGAGCCGTCGTCGCCCTCGCGGACCTCCTCCAGCAGCTCCTCCTGGCGCTCCTCCAACTGCTCGACGTCCTCGCGCTTGTCCACGAGGTCACGCGTCGTATCCCGTAACGCCTGGCACTCCTCGTACCCGACGTCGATGTGGCACATCGACGCCTTCCCCTTGAACACGACCGCGCGAATCGCCTCCTCGCGCGTTATCTCGCTCGCCTCCGTCACGAACTGACGCATCTGCTGGTGGACGTCCGTCGTGATGACCACCGTCTTCCCCGCCTCCCGCGCGTACTCGAGCGCCGGCACGAGCGCCGACAGCGTCTTCCCCGTCCCACACGCCCCCTCGAAGAGGACGTCCTGGCCACGCGAGAGCGCGTTGTAGATGCGGTCCATCGCCTCCCGCTGGTTCGCGTACGGCTCGTCGTACGGGAAGAACCGCATGTACGCGTCCGTGTCCGCAGTCACACCAACGCGTTGCGCGCAATCAGGCAAAAGGGTTCGCCCGACTGCTCGCACGAGCATCCGGCGGCCTCCAGGCCGCCGGTTCTCCTCGAGGCGTGCGAGCATCCACATCCGCGGTCCGCCAGGGCCGCGGTTCCTGTTCGGACGCTCGCACGAGCATCCGACGTCCGCGAGGCCGCCGGTTCTCCTCGAGGCGTGCGAGCACGAGTCGCTGGAGGCTCGGAGGTTCCTGGTTCGCGATGCCGCGGTATCACTCGTGGGAAGGCGGCTTACAGGTCCGCGCCGACCGCGTCGGTGACGGTGTCGAACCCGTCGCGTTCCAGTAACTCGACGAGTCCGCGGTTGATGTCCCGTGCAAGTCCTGGGCCCTCGTAGACGAGTGCCGTGTACAACTGGACGAGCGATGCGCCTGCGCGGATCTTCGCGTACGCACCCTCGGCGTCCGACACGCCACCGACGCCGACCACGGGGACGTCCGTGCGCTCGGCGACGAACCGCACGAGTCGCGTCGACGCATCCTCGATCGGTTTCCCGGACAAACCGCCGGTCTCACTCGCGTGCGCGCTCGCGAGAGACTCCGGGCGGTCGGTCGTCGTGTTCACCGCCACCACGCCGTCGAGGTCGAACTCGTCGACGAGGTCGAGCGCGTCCTCGAGCGCCGGCTCGGGGAGGTCCGGCGAGAGCTTCACGAGGAGCGGACTCGCGCCCGCCTCGACCAGCTCGCGGAAGATCGCCGCCAGCTCGTCCTTGTTCTGGAGGTCGCGGAACCCCTCCGAGTTCGGGCACGACACGTTCACGACGAAGAAATCACCGCCCTCGGCCACGCGCTCGTACGTGTACCGGTAATCGGCGGGTGCGTCAGCCATCGACGCCACCTCCGACTTCGCGAGGTTCACGCCCACCGGGACCGACGCCGCCACGTCCTCGCGGAGGCGTCGCCCCACCGCGTCCGCCCCCTGGTTGTTGAGGCCCATCCGGTTCACGATCGCCTCGTCCTCCCGCAGACGGAACATCCGCGGGCGCGGATTCCCCGGCTGGGCCTCCGCAGTCACCCCACCGACCTCGACGAACCCGAACCCAAGCGCTGCCAGGCCACCAACGACCCCCGCGTTCTTATCGAACCCGGCAGCCACACCGACCGGATTCGGGAACGACTCACCGAACGCCGCCACCCGCAACCGGTCGTCGTCCACCACGAACCGCCGCCGCAGGACCGACGCGACAGGCGTCCCGTCGACCGCACGCAGCGCCGACTTCCCGACCCCATGCGCCGTCTCCGCCGGCAACGAGAACAACAACGGCCGAACGGCGTCGTAGAACGTCATCAATCGTCACGCGGCGGCGAACGTGCATAAACGTCCCGGGAACTGCCCGCACGAGCATACGGCGCCCGCTCGGGCGCCGTTTCTGGGGTGACTGCCCGTACGAGCGCATCCGACGTCCGCCAGGACGTCGGTTCGGCGGTGGAGCGAGAATCGACTGTGAGAGCATCCGGCGACCGCCAGGTAGCTAGTGGTCTCAGAGAACCCGCATACCGAGGGACGCGTCGCTCGCTGGGTGACGGTGCGGAGGATACGACGGCGACTGGTACGTTAGAACTCGTGTTCGACTTCGTCCTGGTCGGCCTTCTGGATGATTATCTTCCCATCCCGTACGCGCACGAACACCTCATCGCCGATGTCCATCCCCGCAACCGCCAGTTCGTCCTCGTGGAGGTTGATGTGGACGTTGTGGTACTCGCCGTTCTCGTCTTTCGCGCCACTCGGGCTCAACTTCTTTTTCCGTACCATCGCCGAGGTCTAGTTCGACTGTTCGCTACAGCACGTACTTAAGTGTTTTCTACACCGCAGGCGTCGGGGTGACCGCGCGCGAGCAATCTCAGCCCCGTATCACCCCCGATTCCAGCCGATATCACACCCCTGTTACCCCCTCCCTTTATCAATGGTTCCGTCGCCGTCCCCCGATTCCGGGGATATCTTTATGGTTGGCCGTGTGTTCCTTTGGCATGGAGCGAAATCATGGTACGTGAAGATGGAAAGCGCAATTTCGCGCTTCGAGACCAGAGTGGCGAGGAAACCAGCGTGTTCTCAGGCAACACGCCCCGACAAGCAGCACTGAAGGCAGCACGACGCCTCGAACCAGCACAAGGCGAAGAGAACGCCGAGAAGACCGAACTCCGGCTCCGAGAGAAAGGCACCGACAAAGTCCACATCTACGACGGCTGGGCCTGGAACGAACAAGCCCCAGACGACAAACCCGACTGGATGCCCGACGAGATCACCGAAGCCAACGTCTCGAAGAAACGGATCGAACACCTCGAAGAATAAAACTCCCCCGCCTTTCTCGACCGACACGCATACGACCCCCGAGGGCGAACCTCGCCACCGCGCGGGCACCACCCGACCCGACCGACCGCACCACGCGTGGAATGACCCGTCGGCCTCCACCCGCGCGACACAACACACCACCAGCAGTCGGTACGTCCCACGCACCAGCAACCACCGCCAGCAGTCGGTACGTCCCACGCACCAGCAACCACCGCCAGCAGTCGGTACGTCCCACGCACCAGCAACCACGGCGTCGACAACCAACCACACCTCACGCACGCGAAAGACCACGAAACTACCAACACAGCGCAGCTACAGGTCCAGCCGCTCCCCAGCCGCCACCAGTCACACTCGACGCCGAACCACCCCAGGGCCAACACCGACCCGGACCCAGCCGGACACACACGCCCCGTTCCACCCCCAGCATCCAACAGACACGCCCCACACCAACCGATCCCCTCCCTGGGCCACCACCACGCGTCACCTCACCGACGCTCATTCATATAACTCATCACGCGTACGCGCGGACCAGGAAACCATGCGAAACCGCCCCACGTGAACCCGATGACAATGGCCGAACGGAACGACGGCCTTAAATGTATCACTCCCATCGGTATAGATGCGAACAAGGTGGCGCACGACGCCACCCCCTCCGGCCGCGACCCGGCACGGAGGCAGGAACGCCCCGGTCCACACACGGGACATCAACGAAACGACGCCCTTAAGTAAAACAGGCGATTTTGTTGTGACGTGAACGCCCCGCCGGAATGAACTTCGGCGTTGGGCGAGTCCGACGCCCTTAAGTGGACACGGGGATTCGGATACGACGCACACGACACACCGAGATTCGGGGCACGTTCAACTCGTGCCCCAATCCCGGACGTGTTCGGCGAATACCACTCGCCGAACGGAGCAACTCCGAAGGGCTTATGTCCCTTCCCGGAATATGCTCAAGTCCGGAAGGAAATGAGGATTCCGCCCCTGCGGTCCGCCGTCAAGACGGAATCTGATGTTAGCCCTGGTAGTTCGGTGACGCCCGATCGGCCGACTCGATCTGGATCACCGAACTCGGACCACGCAATGCAATAGATGGAACACACTCTATTCGAGTGTGTCCCGCCATACCCCCCGAGCCTTGAGCTCGGGACCATTCCGGTTGATCCTGCCGGAGGCCATTGCTATCGGAGTTCGATTTAGCCA
>NZ_JAZAQL010000002.1:0-1144317 GCF_037081675.1 Halorubellus litoreus
TCGCCGTACCACACGTTCAGGTCCTCGACGCTCAACTTCGCGTCGCCCTCGAACTCGAACTCCGTCCACTCCTCGCGGGTCTCCTCGGCGGTCTCGCCCGCGACCGTCGTCGACGCCGAGGACTGCGTGCCCGCGCTCTCGATGCCTGTGCTGTCGTCGCCGAAGTCTGATTCTTGCTTACTCATAGTCGAGTTTCCGCCGGAAGATCGTTCGCGCCGTGATGCCGACCGCGTAGAACGAGAGCACGACCATCAGGAGGATGAACGCGCTCGCCCACCCCATGGACGGCGACCCGCTCACGCCAGCCGCGATGACCGCCCACACCTGCGTCGGCAGCGACGCCGACGCCGCCGTGAGCGCCTCGTTCACGACGAACGGCGGCTGCGCGACGAACCGGAACCCGCCGATGACGTCCACGGCCTCCGTCGAGTTGAGGGTGGAGCCGAGGACGAGGATGAGCGGCGCGGTCTCGCCCGCGATCCGGCCGACGCCGAGGATGACGCCCGTGATGACCCCGGGCATCGCCGCCGGAATGACGACGCTCCGGATGGTCGTCCACTGGTCCACGCCAAGCGCCGCGCTCGCGTCCCGGTACTCGTCCGGGACCGCCTTGATGGCCTCGCGACTCGTGATGAGGACGAGCGGGAGGAGCATGAACCCGAGGACGAGCATCCCCGCGAGCAGCGACTCGTCGCCGCCCAGCCGCGGGATGAGGAACGCCGCGCCGAACAGCCCGAAGACGATGCTGGGCGTGCTCCAGAGCGCGTTCGTCGCGATCTCCACGAGGTTCGTGAAGTTCCCCTGCTCGGCGTACTCCGTGAGGAACACGGCGGCGCCGAGCCCGAGCGGGACCGCGAACGCGGTCGCGCCGACGACCAGCCACACCGTTCCCACGATGGCGGGGAGGATGCCGCCGGGTTCGGCACCCAGCGGGATGTACGCCTGCATCGCCATCGGCCACGAGAGCGACCCCTGCGTCGCGACCGCGAACGGCCCGACGCGGAACGGAACGCCCGTCCCGGCGACGTGCGCGCCGAGCACGCCGACGAACCCAGCAGCCGCGGCGAGCGAGAGCGTCACCTCCTCACCGACCAATCGGCTGGTGATGGTCTCCTCGACGTTCCCCCGTCCGAGCGCGAGGAGGGCGGCGGTCGCGAGGAAGCCCGCGGCGGCGACGAACGCCGCGAACGCCACCACCGGGACGCCAGCGACGTTCGGGACCGTCCGCGCGGTCGATTCGAGGAACGCGGTCGCGAGCAGGACCGACAGCCCGCCGAACGCGCCGACGACGAACAGCGGGGCGACGCCGACCGCGCGCTCGCTGACGTTCCGCGGGTCACCGCCGGCGAGCACGCCGGCGAGCGGCGCGAGCGCGAGCGCCATCGCGGCGACCGCGGCGACGACCACGATCCAGTACGCCACTGTTCCGCCGAGCGCGGTCACCCCGAACGGGTTCGCGCCGAAGATACCGAACGCGCCCGCGAGCACCACGAGTGCACCGACGACCAGCGGGAGCGCTTTCCGGACTTGCCCGACGACCGGGAGGTCCTCGCCGACGTTCTCGAGGCTCCCGTACCGCCGGAAGAAGTACGCGAGCAGCGCGACGCTCGCGACGAGCACGAGCGGCGACCCGACGACGAGCGAGCGCGTCACCGAGACGCTCGTATCCAGGACCTCCGGCTGGCGGTTCACCTGCACCGTGTACGTGAAGTCGTACGCGAGCGCTCGTCCGGTCACGACCACGTACGCGAACAGCGCGGAGAGCGCACCGACCGCCGAAACCGGGAGCACCCGCAGGAGTTGCCTGGCGCCGCCGCGCCACTCCTCCGTGCCAGCCGGCTGGCTCGCGCGATGCGCGGCGAGCGCCAGCAACGGGAGCGTCGCGATGAACGCCGACGCCGCGCCGATACTGAACCCGTGGAACGCGTACCCGACGCCCTTCAGCGTCACGAACACGACGATGGCCGCCATCACGGCGAGCATCAGGAGCGCGTTCAGGTTGATGACGAGGAACGTCCCGTACTGGCGGCCTTGCGCGCCGAACCCCTCGCGGGCCTTCGCCGCGGACCACGCCGACAGGAGCGACCCCGTCAGGACGAATATCGGGACGACGACGCCGCCCGTGAACCCGCCGGAGACGACGTCGGGGTTCCACTGCCAGCCGACGCCGATGGCGGCGGACGCGACCGTCCCGCCGAGCACGGCGACGACGAGGCCAGCGGGGACCGTCGACCCGACGTCCTCGCGAGCGACGACCGTCAGCACGAGGAGCGCGACGCCCACGACGACGGCGACGGCGACCCACGCCAGCGAGTCGAACCCGACGAGCGACCCGCCGACGCCCGCGCCGACGCCCAGGCCGACGACGCCGAACGCGCCGCCGGCGAGCAGGCCCGCGCTCGCGTCCGGCGTCGTCTCCACGACCCCGAACCGGCTCGCCGCGCCCGCGGCGACCACCACGACCGACTCGACGACGAGCAGCCAGCCGAGGAGCGCCGCGAGCGTCACCGCGGACGCGTACGCGACCCCGGTCAGCAGGACCGTGGACACGAGCAAGCCACCGGCGACGCCACGCAGGCGCTCGGACGTGATTGGGACGACGTTCGCCCACGAGAACGCGGCGACGGCGCCGACGCCACCGGCCGTGACCGCAGTCAAGGCGAGCAGGAACTCGCCGAGGGCCGGGCCGCTCGCCGCGAGCCCGACGACCTGGACGAGCGACAGGAGCGCGAGCGCGAACCCGACGACCGTCAGCGAGATGACGCCGTCGAGCGCGCGGTCGTACAATCGAGAGTCCGCGCCGACGAGCGTCGTGTCGCGAGCGTACGCGTCACTCATGCTTGCCCCCGCAGCTTCTCCTTCATCCGGCGCTCGATGAACTGCGAGAGGACGCTCATCCCGGCGACGATGACGAACAGGATGACGCCCGCGACGAACAGCACGTCGATCGTGCTCTCGGACGCACTCCCGTAGTTCGTCGCGATGAGGCTCGTTAGCGTCGCGCCCGCGTCGAACACGTCGAACAGCGGGTTCGACAACCCGACGCCCGCCGCCATGATGGCGGCGACCGCCATCGTCTCACCGATCGCGCGCCCGAGCCCGAGGATGAGACCCGCAGAGATTCCCGAGAACGCCGCCGGTATCGAGATGGACTTCATCGTCTGCCACTGCGTCGCGCCCATCGCGACCGAGCCGTCCTTCATCGACCGCGGGACGCTCGACAGCGCGTCCTCCGCGACCGACACGACCGTCGGGAGCGCCATCAGGCCGACGACGAGCCCCGCGATGAGGAACGACGCGCCGTCGTCGAGGAACGACGTCTGGATGAACCCGTTCAGCACCTGGAACCCGATGAACCCGTACACGATGGACGGAATCCCAGCGAGCACCTCGACGGCGGGCTTGACGACCTCGCGCACGCCGTCACTCGCGACCTCGCTGATGAACAGTGCGCCGAACAACCCGAGCGGCCCGGCGACGAACGCCGATATCGTCGTCACGATGACCGTCGCCCAGATGGTCGGGATCAGCGAGTACGCGCCCGAGAGCGGATTCCAGTACGTCTCGCCCGACGGGAGGACCGCGTCCAGCCAGAAGAACCACCGGACGTTCCCGTCGACCACCGGAATCAGGAACAACCCGAGGCCGTGTTCGCCGACCGCCGGGAACGCGCTCGCGAACAAGTACACCGTGATGAACGTCACCGTCAGCACCGTCGACACGGTCGCGACGAGCGTCAACAACCGCGCGGTCTCCGCCTGATGCCTCACCCACGACACCACGGTCGTCAGCCCGAACAGCACGAACGTCGGGAGTGCGAGCGCCGGCGCGACGAGGAACACGCCCACGGTCGCGACGAGCAAGAGCGCCGCCGAACCGACCGTGAGGAGCGCGCCCTCCGACGCGTCCTGGCCGAGGAGTGTTGTGCGAGCGTTCGACATGAAGTTACTGGACATTTCGTATCTTGTGGGGTCTGTCGCGTCGTTCGACTGCCTGTCCTCCGGTCCACCCGCAGTCGCGTCAGTTCGTCGGCTCGGGGAGCTTCCCGAGCTGGGTCTCCTGCCGGCGTTTCCCGAGCGCGAAGTAGTTGTTCGGCTTCACGAACGTGTCCTGCCCGAAGTCACTCAGGAGCATCCGCAGGAACGCCGCCTCCTGCTTGCTCGTGCCGTCCCACGTGTACGCGTGCAGGTCGCGACTCAGGGGGTAGGCCTTCGAGTCGAGGCCGTTCTGGTCGTCCTGATAGCTGTACGTCGTCCCCTCCCAGTTCAGCGCGATGGGCGCGACGCCGTCGGTGTCGATGAACGTCAACGCCAGGTAACTGATGGCGTTGTCGGCCTGCGCGATCGCCTCCGCGAGCCGCTGGTTCTGCCCGAAGCGATTCGCCACCGAGGTGTCCTCCTCGGGGTTCCCGAAGACGTTCGCGACGAAACTCGTCCGCGTCCCGGAGCCCTTGACGCGCCCGAGCACCTGAATGTCCCTGTCTGGGCCACCGAGCTCGGTCCAGTTCGTGATGCGGCCCTTGTAGAGGTCCTTGAGCTCCTGGCCAGTGATCTCGGTGACGCCAGCGTCAGCGATCTCCTCGGAGACGACGAGGGGCTGGCCGTCGACGCCGACGACGTGATCCGTGAACTTCTCGTAGGACTCGCGGTCCGGGAGCTCGTCCTCGACGTTCCCCGAGGAGTTCCCGATGTCTATCTGCTCGCTCATCACCTTCTCGACGCCCGTCCCCGAGTGACTGAGTGCGACCGTGAACCGGAACGGCGGCTTCCCGTCGCCGCTCGGCTCGAACCCGTACAGGCCAGCCCAGTAATCCGCGAGATTCTTCTCCGTCTCGATACCGTACTCGCCGTGGGGCCAGTACTCGGAGTCGCTCGCCGGCCGGTTCGCGTTCCAGTACGACCCGCCCGAGTTCATGATCGGGTACACCGTCGACGACCCACCAGACGTCAACGTGCGCGGGCCGCTCGACCCGCCGCCGGACTCACCGTCGCTGGCCGACTCGGTCGAGGTCGACGTCGAGGTCGACGCACCCTCCGCGCGTCGCGCCCCACGCAGCGAGTCACCCATGCAACCCGCCGTCGCCGCCACCCCGACGACGCCCGCCGTGGCGATGAATTCACGCCGCGATGCCCTGCCGGGATACCGCTCCGGGTCTTCCGCCATTACGACTAGGAAGACGGATTCCTACTAAAGCGGTTGCTAATATCCCTATAGCCACCTACAGAACTTCCATACTGAACATATCGATATATAGGAATACGTATTCTCGAGGCGGTCGACGGCCGATCCGCCGATACACCCGGATACCACGACGAACACGGCGCAGAACGCACGAAACCGGTCACCGGACCGACCGCTAGCCGTGCGACACAACAGGCGACACGCCACCCGAACCACACCCAACCGACCGCCAGCAACCTACCCAACCAGTCAACCCACAGCAACCAACACCCATGCCAGCACACCACACTCGACCATCTATATACCCGACACTCCCCCTCCCAACCCACCCCACCGATACCTCACCAAAACACCAACACGCGCACCCAGAACCCCACCACCACCGAACCACCGACACCCACGCTCACCACAACACCACCACGTTTTCACACAGAAAGCGAGTCGGGGCGGATTCGAACCGGAACGAGACGGTCGCCCTCGCTTCGCTCGGGCGCTGCGACTCGTAGGGTTCGAATCCGCACAGAACCATTCTTACTGCACACGCTCGTCGCTAGCGCTCCTCGCTCTTGTGCAGCAAGAAGTGGGTTGGGGCGGATTCGAACCGCCGGCCTGCTCCGTGTGAAGGAGCCGTCATAACCTGGCTAGACCACCAACCCAGGCACTCGTGGGTACCCGGTTGGTGAACTAAAGGGTTCCGTTCCTCAGGCGGATTGCTCGGTGCGGTCGCGGTACGCGGCGACCTTCTCGCGGGCTTCGACGATGCGCTCGCGCGCCTCGCCCTCCGCGCGCTGCTCGATCTCCTTCAGGTCCGACTGGAGCTTCTCGACCCGCGACGGCTCGGGCTCGGGTTCGACGCCGCGCAGCTCGTTCACGCGCTCGACGACGGGCTCGAGCTCCTCCTTGATGCCGGCGGAGGCGTGCTCACCGGCTCGCTTCAGGTAGTATCGGGCGTCTTCGAAGTGCTTGTTCATACAATACTGTTGGATTGGATAGGACAAGAATCTGTCGCCCGCCATCACTCCCGTTTTAGGCAACCCGAAATCGGCACCTTTACCAATGATTTAGGCATACCTAAAATCGTGGCGGCGGGCGAACCCCGCCACGCGAACCGTCTGTCCCAACCACCGGGTCGTCGCCTCGTGACCGACGACCCACGACAGAGCCGTGGGCATCACGCGGCACCGCCGCGGCACGGCTCACTCCTGCTTCACCCAAAACCGTTTACCAGCACCGTCGCGTACGCCACTCGCGTGTTCGAACGACTCTCTATCCCGACTCCCTTCCAGGTCGGCCCGGTCAACGCCTACGTCGCCGGGCAGACCATCGTCGACCCGGGCCCAGCGAGCGAGGAGGCCTGGTCGAAGCTCCTCACCGAACTCGACGCACACGACCTCGACCCCGAGGACTTCGAACAGGTACTCGTCACGCACCCCCACCCGGACCACTTCGGGCTCGCGAAACGCTTCCGCGAGCGCGGCGCGCGCGTCCTCGCGAGCGCGCCCGCCGCCCACATCATCGGCGGGTTCGAAGCACGACTCGCGTACGAACAGGAGTTCTTCCAGGAGTTCTTCCAGCGACACGGCATGGCCGAGTCCACCGCCAGAACCGTCACCGACCTCCCCGAAGCCTTCGTCGAGTACGCCCCCGACGTCGACACCGACCGCGTCCTCGACGCCGGCGACACCGTCACCGTCGACGGGGCCACCCTCGACGTCGGTACCACGACCGGGCACGCCCCCGGCGAACTCACGTTCGCGTACGACCACGACGACGAACGACGCGTCATCGTCGGCGACAACGTCCTCCCCGACATCACGCCGAACCCACTCCTCCAGCCGCCGATGGACCACCACGACGAGCGCCCGCGCATCCTCCCCGCGTTCAACGACGCACTCGCCCGCCTCCGCGACGCCGACTACGACCGCATGCTCCCCGGACACCGCGAGGTGATCGACGACCCCGCCGGACGTATCGACGAGATACTCGCCGCACACGAGGACCGCACCGAGACCGTCATCGGGCTCCTCGACGGCCCGACGACCGCGGTCGACGTGATGAACGGCCTCTTCGAGGACTTGCCCGCGACCGAGCAATTCAGCGGGATGAGCGAGGCGGTCGGGCACCTGGACGTGCTCGAAGCTCGCGGCGAGGTGACGCGCCGCGAACAAGGTGGCATGGTCGTCTACGAACGCGCCTGAGAACGCCGCTCGCCCACGAATTGTCGACCGCGGTCAGTACGTCGGATTCTCCTCGCGGACGCCGTCGCGTTTGTTCACCACGCGCGCCCACGTGAAGAGGCCGTCCGACAGCCGGTTCAGGTACTGGATCGCCTCCGCGTTCACCGGGTCGCCCGCGGCGAACTCCACGGCACGGCGTTCCGCGCGCCGACACACCGTCCGGGCGTGATGCAACCGCGAGCCCTTCTCGGACCCCGTCGGGAGGATGAACGACTCCAGCGGGTCGAGTTCCTCCTCGAACGCGTCGATCCAGTCCTCTATCTCGTCCACGTGCGCTTCGCGCACGCGCGGGTCGTCCTCGTCGGGGTCGGGGTTCGCGAAGTCCGCCTGCACGACGTGCAGGTGATTCTGGACGCCCTCCAGTATCTCGTCGACGTCGTCGTGACCCGTCGGCCGAACCGTCCCGATGAGCGCGTTCAGTTCGTCGACGGTCCCGTACGCCTCGATGCGCGGACTCGTCTTCGACACCCGACTCATGTCCCGCAGGTCGGTCATCCCGTCGTCGCCACGACCGGTGTATATCTTCATGCATCGTCGTCGGGCCCGCTTGCACTTAACTATCGCCCGGAACACGTGCGATAAACCACTACGCGCGATACAGAATCCGTGGTCGTGGGTGCGGAACCGCTTATCAGCCATCCGAGCGAAGCCGGCGTATGGACCGCTCCTCGCTCCCCGACGCCGCGTTCGTCGACCCGAGCGGCGCGAACGCCGCGGCCGTCCGGTCGATGGCGACGGACGTCCTCGACCAACTCCTCGACCAGCTCGCCGCCGCCGAGGACCGACCGCCGCTACCAGCCGACCCGACACCACCGGCCGTCGACGTTCCGGACGACCCGCGCGACGCGGCAGCCCTCAAGGACGCACTCGAAGGCATCGTCGACGGGTCGATGAACCCCGCACATCCCGGGTACATCGGGCACATGGATACGATGCCGACGACCGCGTCCGTCCTCGGCGACCTCGTCGCCGCCGCAGTCAACAACAACATGCTGAGCGCCGAGATGTCGCCGGTGTTCACCGAACTCGAAGCCGAGTTGACGGCCCTGGTCGCCACAGCGTTCGGACTCGGCGCGGACGCGGGCGGCGTCATGACCAGCGGTGGGAGTCTCGCGAACCTCCAGGCGCTCGCCGTCGCACGGAACCGAGCGTTCGACGTCGCCGACTCGGGGCTCGCCGCCACCAGCGACAGGCCTGTCGCGTTCGCGTCCGCGGCAGCGCACACGTCGCTCCAGAAGAGCGCGATGCTCCTCGGTCTCGGCAGCGACGCCATCGTTCCCGTCGAAACCGACGAGCACGGCCGGATGCGCCCCGCGGCACTCGAAGACGCCATCGCGCGTGCGAGCGAAGTCGGGAAGCGACCGTTCTGCGTCGTCGCAACCGCTGGCACGACCACGACCGGGAACGTCGACCCGCTCGACGAACTCGCGACCGTGGCTGCCCGCCACGACCTGTGGTTCCATGTGGACGCCGCGTACGGTGGCGCGCTCGCGTTCGCCGACGACGACCGGGGGCTCCTCGACGGCATCGAACGAGCGGATTCGGTGACGTTCAACCCACAGAAGTGGTGTTACGTCGCCAAGACGTGCGCGATGGTCCTTTTCGCGGACCGCGAAGTGCTGGACACCGACTTCCGGATCGGCGCACCATACATGCGAGCGGGCGAGCAACGCCGGAACCTCGGCGAGCTCTCCGTCCAGGGAACGCGACATGCGGACGTCCTCAAGCTCTGGTTGACGTTCCAGCATCTCGGGCGGAGCGGGCTCGCTGCGCTCGTCGAGGAGAGCTATCGCCTCACCGCGCTGGTCCGCGACGGCGTCGCGGCCCGCGAGGAACTGGCGTTGGCAACGGACCCGGAGCTGAACGTCGTCTGCTTCCGGGCGGCACCTGACTGGTGCGATTCGAGCGAGTACGACGCCCTGAACGACGCACTCCAGGTTTCGCTCTTGGAGGACGCGGACGTGTTCGTCTCACTGCCGACGTACCGCGAGCGCAAGTGGTTGCGCGCCGTCCTCCTGAATCCGTACACGACCGACGCGGTGGTCGATGGGCTGTTCGAGCACGTCGACGAGTTCCTCTCGGCGCGGCGCCCACGATGAACCACGACCGTCGATGCCGTCGCTTTCGAGTCGACTCGACGCTCGTCAGCACGTGGTCTTCGCGAACGCGTAGGAGCCGGCGGAGAGGAGGGTGACGCCGACGAGGAGCGGTGCGACGACGAACAGTGGATGCCAGGGAGTGCAGCCGTCGCAGACGCCGGCGGCGACCTGG
Source organism: Halorubellus litoreus (assembly GCF_037081675.1). Taxonomy (GTDB): domain Archaea; phylum Halobacteriota; class Halobacteria; order Halobacteriales; family Natrialbaceae; genus Halorubellus; species Halorubellus litoreus. Next base: position 9,690 of record NZ_JAZAQL010000002.1, read on the forward strand.
GCGGTGATGGTGTACTGGGTGTAGCCGCCGTAGCTCGCGAGTGCGATGCCGAGGAGGGCGGCGGTTGCGCTCGCGAGGCGTGTCGGCGTGACGTGGTCGGTGGAGGACTGGGCGGTGGGCACATCTGACATCTCGAATCGCTGGTACTTCATTCCCGCGCTTCCTCAAATCGGGTTTTCACCTGCACAGTCAGGGCGACCGCATCGTTCCCACGGATTCGGCTGCCGCTATCCCCGAGAACCGGACCGCGTGCGCCGCTCGCGGCCGTCTGGGAGCGCACGCCTCCAAGCCGAGCGAACCGATTTACTATAGCGAACAGTGGTTTATGGGATGGCGTTCGGACGCGCCGTTGCGTCCTCGAAATCGGTACGTTCAACTGCGCGACCCGGAAACCCCCAGGTATGAGCCTCGAGCTAGAGCACTACTGCCCGGACTGCGACGACGACCGCGTCTTCTACAGAGCAGCGAGCACGACGCTGCACCTCGGGACGAAGGTCAAGTGGCACTGCCCGGACTGCGACTACGGGTTCGTCCAGGTCAACGGCGAGGTCGACACGTCCGAAGCCTGAGTACTGACGGTCTCTCCTCTGCGAGTCGTCGACCGTCGAGCGCTAGCGCCGTCGCTCGCGAGCGACTGAATCGGCGAGAACGGGGGCTGGTCGCCTTAGTCGTCGAGTGCGCGCCAGCTGAGGCGGAGGTCGCGGGCGGCCTCGGTCTGGTCGATGCGCGCCGCGGTCGTGCGCTCGGGCGCGGCAGCGAGCGTCTCGTCGTCCTCGCTCGCGACCTCGTTGAACGCGCGAGCGAGCTGGTCGAGCGTGCGCTTGCCCTCTATCTCCGTGGGTTCGGTCATGAGCGCTTCGCTCACGATCTCCGGCCACTTCGTCGTCGGCGGGTGCACGCCGTAGTCGAGCATGCGTTTCGCGACGTCCGCGGCGTCCTGGTCGCCGGCGCTCGCGACGAACTCGTGGTGGAACGGCCCGTAGGGGACGTCGTACTCGACCTGGCTCGCGAGGTAGTTCGCGTTCAGGACGGCCTTCGCGCTCGCGTCGCTGAGGCCGTCGTCGCCGAGGCGCGCGATGTACGCGTACGCTTTCGCGAGCACGAGCCAGTTCCCGTACTTCCCGTGGACCTTCCCGACCGAGTGCTCGGGGGTCTCGAACTCGTAGTGGAGCGGGCTCTCGTCGGGTGCTTCGACGACCTGCGGGTCCGGGAGGAACTCCGCGAGTTCGTCGACGACGCCGACGGGGCCGGCGCCGGGGCCGCCGCCGCCGTGGGGCGTTGCGAACGTCTTGTGGACGTTGTAGTGCATGACGTCGAAGCCCATGTCGCCGGGGCGTCCGCGACCGAGGAGGGCGTTCAGGTTCGCGCCGTCGTAGTACAGGAGGCCGCCGGCGTCGTGCACCATGTCCGCGACCTGCTCGATGTCGCGCTCGAAGAGCCCGAGCGTGTTCGGGTTCGTGAGCATCAGGAGCGCGGTGTCGTCGCCGAGTGCCTCCTCGAGCGCTTCGAGGTCAACGCGGCCGTCCTCGCCGCCGGGGAGGCTGACGACGTCGAACCCGGCGAGGGCGGCGCTCGCGAAGTTCGTGCCGTGCGCGCTCTCGGGGACGATGATCTCCGAGCGGTCCTCGCCGTTCGCCTCGTGATAGGCGTCCGCGACGAGGACGCCCGTGAACTCGCCCGCGGCGCCCGCGGGCGGATGGAGCGTGACGGCGTCCATCCCGCCGATGCGCGCGAGGTAATCCTGGAGCGAGTGCAGCACGGAGAGCGTGCCCTGCACTGCCTCCACGGGCCGGTCCGGGTGGACGAGGCCGTTCGGGTCCGCGGCGACGTCCTCGGTGAACGCCGGATTGTACTTCATCGTACACGACCCGAGGGGGTAGGGGCCGCTGTCGATGCCGTAGTTCATCTCGGAGAGCCGGGTGTAGTGCCGGACGAGGTCCGGCTCTTCGAGCTTCGGTAGCTCGAGTTCGTCGCGCGTGAGGTCGTCGGGGAGCGGACTGTCGTCGTAGTCCGCTTCCGTCGTTCGCTTCTCCGAACTCAGGGGTTCGTGGCGGTCGCCGTCGGACCACCGCGCCTGGTCGAAGTGGAACCCGTCGGCGCTCGCGTCGTCGGTCCCGTCGCGTCCGCCGTCGTCGGCGTCCTCGGGGCCGTTCATCGTGCCACCTCCGTGAGCGCGTCGACGAAGTCGTCGCGCTCGGATTCGGTGGTGCCGACCGTACACAGCTGGACGTGGTGTTCGTCGAGGACGTGGACGGCGTAGCCCTCGTCGACGAGGTCGTCGCCGATGGCGGGCGCGGGCTGGTCGGTGTGCGCGACGAACTCGCGGAGGTGATGGCGGCCGTGATGGGGTGCCTGCACGCCCTTGACGTCGTCGACGCGGGCGGCGAGGTCTCGGGCGTCCGCGACGTCGCGCTTCGCGAGGTCCGCGAGCCCGTCCGCGCCGAGGCCAGTCGCGTGCATCGCGGCGCGGAGGGCGACCCACGCCTGGTTCGTGCAGATGTTCGACGTCGCGCGCTCCCGGCGGATGTGCTGCTCGCGCGTCTGGAGCGTGAGCGTGTACGTCCTGGTGCCGTCGGCGTCCGTGCTCGCGCCGACGAGGCGGCCGGGGACCTGGCGGACGAAGTCCTCGCGGCACGCGAACAGCCCGAGGTCCATCCCGTAGCTCTGCGGGAGGCCGAGCGCGCTCGCGGAGCCGACGACGACGTCCGCGCCGACGCTCGCGGGCTCTTCGAGGAGCGCGAGCGACACGGGGTCGCTCCCGAGGACGAACAGCGCGTCGTCGTCGTCCGCGAGGTCACCGACGGCGTCCAGGTTCTCCTCGATGCAGCCCCGGACGGTCGGCGTCTCCGCGTACACCATCACGGTCTCGTCGTCGACGCGGTCCTGCAGGTCGGCGAGGTCGGCGTTCCCGTCGTCCATGGCGTACGACTCGACGACGAGATCGGTGCCGGCGACGTAGTTCCCGAGCACCTCCCGACGCCCGGATTCGAGGTGATCGGGGACGAGCACGCGCGTCCCGGAGGTCGCGCGGAGGCGTTCGGCGAGCGTCGCCGCTTCGCCGAGCGCGGTCGCGGCGTCGTACATCGAGCAGTTCGCGATACCCAGGCCGGTGAGTTCGACGAGGAGGCTCTGGTACTCGAACAGCGCCTGCAGGAACCCCTGCGTGACCTCGGGCTGGTATTGCGTGTAGCTCGTGAGGAACTCCGAGCGGTCCGCGAGGTGGTCGATGGCGCTCGGGACGTAGTAGTCGTAGTGCCCGCGCCCGAGGAGTTCGACGAGGTCGCGGTTCTTCGCGAGTTCGTCGGCCATCTCCGCGCGGATCTCGCGTTCTGTGCGCGCGTCGATGCCGAAGTCGCCGTCGAACCGGACGCTGTCGGGGATGTCGAACAGGTCCTCCTCGCTGTCGACGCCGACCGCGTCGAGCATCGTCCGCGTCTCCGCGTCACCGTGGGGCGCGTACGGCGTTCCGCTGGTGTCTCGTCCGTTCATACGTCGACGACCTCCTGGTGTGTGGCTGGTGTCATGCGTGGGGTGGATGATGGTCGCGTGCCGGCCGCGACGCCCGGGGTCGAGCGACGCGACGGGTGACCGACGGTATCGGTTCTCTGCCGGCGATTCGGACCCCTCCCACATGAGCGGTACGGTTCCGGCCCCTGGAGTATGCACGGACGTGGGTAGAATCGGTGGTTCGTTCCCTTCGATAGGTTCGTTCCTGCATACTATCCGCGATTGTTGCCGCGCTCGCCTCGACACCGCTCGCGGCACGCTCGACGCCCGACTCCGGGGCAGCCGCTCCACCGCGACGGCGGTTCAGGCGAGGTGCGCGCGGACGCGCTCGCGGTCCGGGACCGCGGTCTGGACGCCCTCGGTCGTCGTGGAGAGTGCAGCCGCGGTCGTCGCCATCTCGACGGCGTGAGGCATCGCGGTGTCGTGCGCGAGCTCGGCCGCGAGGAACCCGTCGAAGACGTCGCCCGCGCCCGTGGTATCGACGGGGTCGACCCCCGGTGGCCGCCGCTCGAACGCCTCGCTCGTCCAGAGCCCGCGAGTTCCGGGGGTGACGGTGACGCCGTCCGCACCTCGCGTGCGTACCACGACCCCGTCGAAGCTCTCGATACCCTCCCGGAGGCGCGCGTACTCGCCGTCGTTCGGCGTGACGACGTCCACGCACTCGTGGCCGAGCACGCGCGCGGCGTGCTCGTCCGCCGGCGACGGGTCGTACACGACCACTGGTCGCGTCCCCGTCTCCTCGTGGTGTCGCGCGAGGACGTCGAGCGCGCCGAGGAGCGCGTCCGCCGGGAGTTCGTTCTGGACGACGACGCAGTCCGCCGTCCGGAGCGCCTCGGCGTGGCGGCGCGCGGCGGCACGGTCCATCCAGCCGTTCGCGCCCGCGACGATCGCGATGTGGTTCTCGCCCGTCCCCTCGTCCACCGCGACGTACGCCGCGCCCGTCGGCCCCGGCGCCTCCTCGACGCCGGAGACGTCGACGCCGCGCGAGGCGAGCTGTTCGCGGACCGCGTGCTCGCTCGCGTCCACGCCGACCGCACCGAGGAACGCCGCGTCCGCGCCCGCACTCGCCGCGGCAACTGCCTGATTCGCGCCCTTACCGCCGAGGAACGTCTCGTGGAACGCCTCCGCGAAGTCCACTGGCACGGACTCGACCGCCACCGTCTCCCCCGGTTCCGGGAACCACGCGTACTCCGCGGCGGCGTCGTCGAGCCACCCGCTATCGCAGTACCGGACGTGGTCGACGTTCACGCTCCCGAAACTCGCCACCCTGCTCATACCCCCTCGACGCCCCCCGAGACAAAGAGCGTTCCCGACTCGTCGGGCGAACCCGCCCCGACGGCGGACCGAGGCGCGTGACGATGCCGTTATGCTCCCCCTCTCCCACGACCCGAGCATGACACGTCGCGTACTCCTCGACACGGACACCGCGGGGGACGACACGATGGCCATCCTCATGGCCGCGCTCGCCGACAGCGTCACCATCGAAGCGCTCACCATCGTCGCGGGGAACGTCGAGTTCGACCACCAGGTCGCGAACGCCAAGTACACCCTCCAGCTCGCCGGAAAGGGCGACGACGTCCCGGTCTACGAGGGCGCGCGGACGCCGCTCGTGAAGGACCACGAGCACGTCGACCACATCCACGGCGACGGCGGCCTCGGCGGCGAGATCTACCCGGACACCGGTATCCCGAGCGCGGACGGCTACGGCCCGGACGCCATCGTCGACGCTGCGCGCACGCACCCCGGAGAGGTGACGCTCGTCTGCATCGGCCCGCTCACGAACGTCGCGCTCGCGCTCCGCCGCGAGCCCGAACTCGGACGACTACTGGACGACGTCTGGGTGATGGGTGGCGCGGTGAACACGCTCGGGAACGACACGCCGAGCGCCGAGTACAACTTCTGGGTGGACCCCGACGCCGCGAAGGTCGTCCTGAACGAACTCGACGTCACGCTCGTCGACTGGGGGCTCACCGTCCGGCAGGCGATGCTCGAAGGCGACGAACTCGCCGTGTTCGAGGAGTCCGACAGCGAGTACGCCGAATTCTTCACCACGATAACGGAGCACCCGCGGGAGTTCTCGAAGGAGCGCCTCGGCGTCGACGCCACCACCCAACCCGACTCCGTCACCGTCGCCTGCATGCTCGAACCCGACCTCGTCACGGGGTCGAACACGTACCACGTCGACGTCGACGAACGCGAAGGCCTCACGCGCGGCTACAGCATGGTCGACGAACTCGGGATCACCGACGGCGAACCCCGAACTGAAGTGGTCGAAGAGATAGACGCCGCCGCGTTCGAAGAGATGTTCAGCGACATGCTGCTGCACGGCGACCCAGAGCGCTCGCGGTGAAGTCCAGTGCAGGAGACTGGTCCCATTCACGGACGATTTACTGAATCAACTGTACAATAGGGCTGCTACTATTTCATATGCTAAGATGCTTATTAGGTTTCCCAGAAACAGACTCGTTGCACTGCTGAAATCAGGCGATATTACGCTTACAGCCCCTATATATACGATAGCGAAAACCCCCAAGACGGCCATTCGACGAGGAGTTGAGGAGGAAGCGTAGCGTGTCCAAAGTTGCTCCACATCAGCCACAGATGAGATTAGAACCACGAGAAGTGAGATTAACAGCCCTCCTGCTAAGAAGAGAGGTGCAATTGTTTCACCCCGGGATACAAGCGTAGAGATCGCGAAGGCGATGAGTAAGCCTGTCCAGAGGATACCTTTCATACTCATCTCTCGGGGGTTCAGGATATCCATGTCGACTATTTATACGTCACGCCAGTAATCGCCTTCACCGTCCTCCGTCAATGGAAGGTAGTTTCCGGTTCCGGGTGCATAAGTATCACAGGCATTGTCAGGATTATCCCATCCAGCATTTTTCAGATGTGACTTTTTGATTTCTACAACTTTTCTGACCCCACATGTATCAGGACAAATTCAATTGCGCGCTTCCATGTCATAGGGTTCCCGATACAACCATTGATTCTACACCATTCATGTCCCTGAGTGGACGGCGAGTCTGAGTCTGGGTTGCGATCTACTAGGCTACCAGTGCTTGTTGTAATGGAACCATCCTCTGTATTATCAGCAGTTCCCGGCCCGTTGGAATCCCTGGAAATGATAGTCAGTTTGGCATACCCGAGTGGATGCGAAACCACCTCCTCCTGATGCTCGATCGCGGATGCTCGGGTGGCAATATGTGCAACGGTTGTCTCAGGAATATCCCGATTGCTTGTATTGTTTCCAATCCAAATGAAAGCGCCATCTTTGCCACCCGAACGATATCGATTTAGTTCTTAGACAACACAATCGTAAATAAGTGTAACTTTCCGTTCCGTCGTGAATCTCCTTGAAGGTGAGTCGGCCGCGACTCAGGCGATCTGGTCGTCGTACTCCTCGGCCGTGAGGAGTTCGTCGAGTTCGCTCTCGTCGCTCATCTCGATTTCGAGCATCCAGCCGTCGCCGTAGGGGTCGTCGTTCACGAGTTCGGGGGCGTCGAACAGGTCCTCGTTTACTGCCGTCACTTCGCCGCTGACGGGCGCGTAGAGGTCGCTGACTGCTTTGATGGATTCGACGACGCCGAACGCCTCGTCGTGGGTCACCGAATCGCCGACGTCCGGGAGTTCGACGAAGACGACGTCGCCGAGTTCGTCCTGCGCGAAGTCACTGATGCCGACGCGGACCGTGTCGCCGTCGCGGGCCGCGTACTCGTGCGATTCCATGTACTGCCGGTCGTCTGGGATGTTGAAGCTCATCGTTCGTAGAAGGGGAGTGATTCGACGCGTGCTTTCTTCGAGTCCCCGCGCACCACGACGCGTAGCGTGGTGCCCGGGTCCGTGTACTCGGTCGAGACGTACGCGAGGCCGATGGGCTCGTCGAGCGTCGGACTCATCGTCCCGCTCGTCACCTCGCCGACGACGAGGTCGTCGGTGTCCGTGACGTCGTAGCCGTGCCGGGGGACGCCGCGGTCGACGAGCGTGAACCCGACGAGTTTCTCGTCGACGCCCTCCGCCTTCGCGGCCTCGAGGGCGTCGCGGCCGACGAACTCGGTGTCGAGCTTGACGGTGAACCCGATACCGGCCTCGTAGGGGTTCCGCGGGTTCGAGTCGTGGTCGAAGTCCTGCCCCGAGAGGAGGAGGCCCGCTTCGAGCCGGAGCGTGTCGCGCGACCCGAGCCCGCAGCGCTGGACGTCTCGCTCCTCGGCGAACGCCGCCCACACCTCGGGCGCGCGATTCCACGGGACGACGAGTTCCACGCCGTCCTCGCCCGTGTACCCGGTGCGAGCGACGAGGCACTCGACGCCGGCGACCGTCGCCCACGTCGCGCTGAACCGCGAGATGTCCTCGACGTTCACGTCCGCCGCGTCGTCGACGTGCCCGACCGCCTCGGGCCCCTGCACGGCGAACATCCCGTAGTCGTACGTCGCATCGTAGACGGTCGCGTCCAGGTCCCACTCGTCGCGGTGCTCGGTCCACCGGTCGTGCATCTGCTCGGCGTGCCCGGCGTTCGGGACGAACAGGAACGACGCGTCGTCGCTATCGCCAGTCCCGTCGTCGCTGTCGCCGGTCTCGTCGTCGGTCTCGGGCAGCCGGTAGACGACGGTGTCGTCGATGATGTCGCCCTCGCCGTCCGTGATCGTCGAGTACTGCGCGTCACCCGCATCGAGTGCGGTGACGTCGTTCGATGTCAAGCGCTGCATGAGTCGTTCGGCGTCCGGCCCGGACACCTCGATCTCGCTCATGTGCGAGACGTCGAAGATGCCCGCGCTCGACCGGACGGCCTCGTGCTCGACGCGGATACCGTCGAACTCGACGGGCATGTCCCAGCCGCCGAACTCGGTGAACTTCGCGCCGGCCTCGGCGTGACGGTCGCGCAACGGCGGCGTCTCCAGGGCCATACCGGAGTCGTCGCCCGCCGGCAAGTAATGCTTTCGTATCCCGGCGGTCCGCCGACCCCGTCGACCACCCGGACCGGCCGGGGTTCGGGCCCGCCGGCGCGTTCGGAACAGGTAAGTAACGTCCGGGAAAACGACGGCGCGTGAATCGGACCGTTCGGCGAGCGGGCGCGTTCGCGCTCGTCGGGTCGCTCGTGCTCGCCGTCCCCGTCGTCGGCCGGCTCGCGGTCGCCATCCCGGCGGTCGTGCTCGCGTTCACCGCCGCCGTCGACGAGGGGCCGCTGTTCGAGCTGTTCGCCCGCCCCGGTGACCGCGAGGAAGACCGCCTCTACGGCCTCATCGGCTTCACGCTCGCCGCCACCGGCCTGGGCATCCTCTGGGTGATCGCCGCGCTCCCGCTCCCGGTGTTCGTCGGGACTGTCCTCCTGGTCGCGTGGGGGAACCTCACGAGCGAGGCGGTCAAGCAACGGTACCCGGACCCGTTCGCGGCGAGCGCCGGGTTCGCCGCGGGCGGGTCGGTCGCGTTCGTCGCCGGTGCCGCGTTCGCGGTCAGTCGCGAACCGGCGCTGTCCATCGGCGTGCAGCTCCCCGAGCTCGCGTTCCTGGCGGTCGCCGGCGCCGTCATGGGTGCACTCGTTCGCGCCGCGTTGTTCGAGCGCGACGACCCGCTCGTGCTCTGGTCGGTCGCGCTCACGCTCTGGTTCCTCGGCGACCTCGTCCGCGAGCCCGTCCCCGGGGAGGTCGCGCTCGCGGTCGGCGTCACGGTCGCGTTCGGGTACGTCTCGTACTACCTGGAGACCGCGAGCGTCCCCGGGATGCTCACGGGCGTCCTGCTCGGGTTGCTGACCATCGTCCTCGGCGGCCTGGAGTGGTTCGCGGTCCTCATCGCGTTCTACGGGGTCGGCGGGCTGTCGACGAAGTTCAAGTACGAGGAGAAGGCCGAGCGCGGCGTCGCGGAGGACAACGAGGGCGCGCGAGGGAGCGGGAACGTCCTCGGGAACTCCGCGGTCGCGCTCGCGGCGGTCGTCGGGTACGCCGCGGTCGAACCCGGGTACGTGCCGCTCGCCGAGGAGGTGTACCTGTTCGCGTTCGTCGGGAGTCTCGCGACCGCGATGAGCGACACGCTCTCCAGCGAGATCGGTGCCGTGTACGACAACCCGCGGCTCGTGACGACGGGCGCGCGCGTCGAGCCGGGGACGGACGGCGCCATCACGTGGCAGGGCGAGCTCGCTGGGTTCGTCGGTGCGGCGCTCGTCGCCGCGGTCGCGTACGCGCTCTTCCCGGCGGTCGACACCGCTGGTGCCGGTGTCGTGTTCGTCGCGGGCGTCGCCGGGATGACCGCGGACAGCGTCCTCGGTGCGACCATCGAGGACGACTTCGTCGGGAACCAGGGCGTGAACTTCCTCGCGACGCTCGTCGGCGCGCTCGTCGGCGGCGCGCTCGCCGTCCTCGCGCTCGACGTCGCACTCGCGCTCTCCTGACATGCCCGTTCGCGAGGCGACGCCGAGTGACGTCCCGCTCGTGCGCGCCCTCCAGTCGCTGCTCCCCGAGCCCGTCGATGACCTGTTCGCTGACGGCCTCCCCGGTGGCATCACGCTCGTCGCCGTTCCCGCGGGCGCGTGGACGCCGCCGGGGGCCTCGGCGTCCGGCCAGCCCGTCGGGTACGTGCACGCGTACGACACCGGGTACGTCTCCGAGCTCGCGGTCGCGCCCGAACACCGCGGCCGCGGGCACGGCCGCGACCTCCTCTCGCGCTGTCTCGCGGAACTGCGCGCGCGCGGCGTCGACCGCGCGGAACTCGAGGTCGCCGCCGACAACGACCGCGCGCGCTCGCTCTACGAGTCCCTTGGGTTCGCGGTCGCGGAACGCCGGCCGGATCGCTACGAGAGCGGCGACGGCCTCCGGATGACGGTCGACCTCGACTGACTCGCTCGTGGTCGATCGGCCGCCAGCGCTGCATGTGTACGAAGCCAACGAGCTTATCAGATTCCTGCAATAACGTCTCAGGTGATGATGGAGCGCCCGCCGGGCGAACACATCGTGCATCGAGAACTCGACGTCGACGGCGCGGAACCGGCGACCCAGATAGTCGAGCACGTCGCGGCCCTCTCAGGGCGAGACGTCGAGTCGCTCGCGAGCACTTGGGAGACGTTCGGGCACGTCGTCGACGACCTCTTCGAGGAGCCACCCGCGCCGAGCGCGCAGGTGCAGGTGACGTTCACGTACGAAGGCTACCGGATAACCGTCGACCAGGACGGGCACGCGACGTTCGTCGCGGTCGACGACCGCTAACCCGCGGCGACCGCCTCAGACCGCGAGGTCGGCTGCGGTCCGGACGCGGACGCTCGTCGGTCGTTTCACGAAGTCGCCGAGTTCGGCGGCGACGACGTGGTCGACGCCGCGCTGCGCGGCGACGTCCAGGACCTTCTGGTCGAGTTCGCCGTCGAGGACGACCGCGTGCGGGTCCACCGCCGCGTCACGGAGCAGTTCGAACGCGTCGGCGGCGCTCGCGTCCGCCTGCACCGCGTACTCGCCGTCGAGCAACCGAACGGTCCCCGTGTGCTCGCCGACGACCGCGCTCACGTGTCCGCGAAGCGACGTCGGCGATTCGGCGTCCGCGGCCTCCTCGGGGGGGACCGGCGTCTCGTCGCTCGCGTCGGCGTCACCGTCCCTGGCGGTCTGTGAATCGCTCGCGTCGGTGTCCGCTGGCACCTGCTCGTCGTCGGCGCCAGCGTCGTCCGGCACCGTGCCGGCGTCCGCGTCCGCCGACACCGCGTCCGCGTCCGCGTCGCCTCCTGGCGAGGTCGTCGCGCGGCCGCCGGCGGCGTTCGCGCCCGACCCGCCGTCGTCGGCCGCGCCACCGTTCGACTCGACGGTGGACTCGACGCCCGGCGTCGCCGCCGTCTCCGAGGTCGCCTCCGCCCGCCCGTCACTCGGTGTGGCGTCGGCGTTCGCGGACTCGGGTGCCGGCGTCGCACTCCCGTCGGTCGCCGCGACCGCCGCACGCGGGTCGCTCGCGCCCGCGACCGTCGCGTACGGCACCTTCTCGCGGAGCGCCTCGAACACCTCGTGGTGCGCGAGGTCCTCCACGGACTTGTCCTCGGGCGCCAGCGCGACGTAGTCCACGTCGCCGACGTCCGCGAGCTCGCGGAGGATGAGGTCGCCGCCGCGGTCGCCGTCGAGGAACGCCGTCACCGTCCGTTCCGCGGTCAGGTCCGCGATCACCTCGGGGACGTTCGTCCCCTCGACCGCGACCGCGTTCTTGATACCGTACTTCAACAGTTGGAGGACGTCCGAGCGCCCCTCGACGACGATGATCGCGTCGCTGTCCGCGACGCGCGGCCCTGCGGGCAGGCCCTCGTACTCCGTGACGTCCTCGACGCGCACGTGCTCGCGGACCTCCTGGAGTATCTCGTCGCTCGACATCACCGAATCGTCGAACGCCGTGTTCAGGAGTTCCTTCGCGCGCTCGACGACCCGCCGGCGCTTGGCGGCGCGCACGTCCTCGATGTCGCTCACCTCGCAGCGCGCCTGGCACGGCCCGATGCGCGTGAGCGTCTCCAAACTCGCTGCGAGCGTCGCGGTCGCGACCCTATCCAGGCCGCTCGCGATGGTTATCGTCCCCTCGGCCTGGCCGCGCGTGACGTCGACCTCGACGTCGATGCGACCGACCTTCGACGATTGCTGTAACTCCCGGAGGTCGAGCTCCTCGCCGAGCAACCCTTCGGTCTGCCCGAAGATCGCGCCGACGACGTCGCTGCGCTCGACCACGCCGTCCGCCGTGAACGTCGCGTGAATCAGGTACTTTGCCGTGTCTTCCATTGTCTATCGACCCCGACGGGGTCGTCGTGGTGGCCCTCCCGGGCCCTGCTGGTGTCGCGCCCTCGGCGGGCTGGCGACCGACTGTCTCTCCGTGTCGTCCCACTGCGGGACCGCGCTGCGTGATGATGTGAGGCCACCGCGACCGGTGGCGCGCTGTGAATCGTGTCAACGAACCCGTGCGGACCACGAATTCGGTCGTAGTACGTCCCCGAGTGGTGTATACCTGTTGCAGGGACCCGCAGGGAAAGAATCCGCTCGACGCCGCGAACCCGTTCGCGAACACCCCACGAGTTCGTCGTCGGTCAGTACGGGGAGGCGCGGTACTGGTAGACGAGGAGGGCGACGAGGACGACGAACCCGCCGAGGAAGAACATCGCGCCCGGCGGCAGGCCGCCCGCGAGCAGGTCACCGCCACCGCCGCCGCTCGCGGCCGTCGTCGCGACCTCGGTCGTCGTCTCCGCGGCGATCTGGTAGCTCTCCGCGGCGGTCTCGGTCGCCGTCGGCTCCGCCGTCGGCTGCCCGGTCCCGGCAGCGGTCTCGGTCGCCGCGTCCGCCGTCGTGTCGACGTTGCTGATGCCGACGTCGCCACCGTCACCGCTCGTGGTCGTGCCCGACGTGTTCCCGCCACCGTCCGCGCCGCCGGCGTCCGCGCCGCCGCCGCCGCCGGCGTCGCCGCTGACGCCCGTCGCCTCGCTGTCCTCCGGTGCGGGCGCACCGCCTTGGGTGTTGAACGACGACCCGGCCGCCGGCCCGAACAGTTCCGCCCAGCCGTACTGGACGAGGAGGCTCGACGCCGCGAGCACGCCGACACCGCCGACGAGGCGACTCAGCGCCGTCCGGATGCGGCTCGCTCTCGACTCGTCGCTCGACACGATGAGCGGCCCGTCCTTCGGCGCGTACACCTTCATCTCGTTCCCGCGCGAGGAGTACCACGTGTCCACGACCTCGACGAGGCCGGCGTCGCCGAGGTTCTCCAGGTGATAGCGGACGTTCTGGATGGACGAGTCGACGGCGTCCGCGACGTCGCTCGCGGTCATCGGCTCCTCGTGGAGCGCGGTGAAGATCGCGCGCGCCGTCTCCGAGGACAGCGCGCCGAACACCTTCTCTGCGTCCTCGCCCTCGAGGTCGACGACGCGCGGCGCACGGTCCTCTGGCACGTCGGTGTCGGACTGGAACGGGAGGAGCCGCGACATTGCTCGTCTCCACAGACGTCCCGTACCCTAAAGCACGTTTCGCAAGATGAAAACCCGTTTTGAGCTAGCCCGGGTCGCTCCCGTCACGCGATACTCGCCGCATCGACTCCGTGACAGCCCTCGGACACGACCCGTGAGTGAAACGCGTCTCGCACCCACCGCGAGATAGCTTCGACCGCTCTTTCAGCGACGACGGCCCCGTTCACGCCGGCCTACTCGACGCACGGAAAACCGCGACGACGCTCGAACGACCGCGCCAGCGCCCGCGCATCACGCTCGGGGTCCGTGACCGGCACGCCCAACTTCCCCCGTCACCTAGCCGCGAGCGATGAGCGCCCCCCGCTTCCCCGACGCGGTCCTCGCCGAGTACGACTGGCGGCACGTCCGCGACCACACCGAGACCGCGCTCACGCTGCCGTTCTTCACGATAACCGCGTACAACAGCATCTACGAGCACGCGCCCTCCAGCGACGCCTTCGCCGCGGTCGGCGACCCCGACGTCGACGTCTCCGGGCGCTCCGCGTTCACGAGCGCGCTCGAGTTCTCCACGCCACTCATGGAGCTCGGGTTCTCGCCGGCGAGCGTGTTCGGCATCGCGTGCGACCACGCCAAGGAGGAGTTCGCGGACAGCGTCCGCGAGGACGGCCTCGTGAACGTCACGCGGTTCACGGACCGCGACATCGAGCGACGAGGGGCCGGTAGCGACCCCGACACACCGGCGCGCGCGTTCGGGTACGACGTCGAGTACCCGCTCGTCGACGACGTCATCGTCGAGGACGTCACCGCCGGCCAGTTCACCGTCGCGGGCGAGCTCTGGGCGGGTATCTGGCCGACGGACACGTCGTACGCGATGGCCGGTGGGATGTTCCCCACCGAGACGCTCGCGGCGGCCATCGCGCGACAGGCGCCCGCGGCGACGCTCGCCACGGACGCGGACCTCGACGTCGACCCGGACCGCGACCGCGAGCGACTGCTCGACGCCCTGAAACGCGCAGAAACGGTGGACTGAGCGAGCGAACTGGACTTAAACGCCGCGGCCCTGCATCTTCTCCTCCTCGGGGAGGTCGACGTTCGCGTCGCCCTTCATGGACTTCCCGAGGTTCGACGCGATCTCCGCGAGCGTCTCCGGGTCGTCGTGGTTGTTGACCGCCTGCACGATGGCTTCGCCCATCGCCTCGGGGTCCTCCGCGCCGAAGATACCGGAGCCGACGAAGATGCCGTCGCACTCGTGGTACATCATCAGTGCGGCGTCGGCGGGCGTCGCGATGCCGCCGGCGGCGAAGTTCACGACGGGGAGCCGCCCCATGTCGGCGGTCTCGTGCACGAGGTCCTTCGGGGCCTCGTGTTCGCGCGCCCACTTCTCGCGCTCCTCCCAGTTCATACCCTCGAGCTGGCGGATGGCGCCCTTGATGGTGCGCTGGTGGTGGACGGCCTGGTTCACGTCGCCCGTGCCGGCCTCGCCCTTCGTCCGGATCATCGCCGCGCCCTCGTCGATACGGCGCAGCGCCTCGCCGAGGTTCCGCGCACCGCAGACGAACGGCGCGGTGAACTCGCGCTTGTCGATGTGGTACGCGTCGTCCGCGGGCGTGAGGACCTCGCTCTCGTCGATCATGTCCACGCCGACCGCCTGCAGGATCTCCGCTTCCTTCCGGTGGCCGATGCGGGACTTGCCCATCACCGGAATCGACACGGAGTCGACGATGTCCGCGACGTCCGCGGGGTCGGCCATCCGCGCGACGCCGCCGCGCTTGCGGATGTCCGCCGGCACCGCTTCGAGCGCCATGACGGCGACCGCGCCAGCTTCTTCGGCGATCTTCGCCTGCTCCTCGTTGACGACGTCCATGATGACGCCGCCCTTCTGCATGCGAGCGAACCCGCGCTTGACCAGTTCGGTCCCGCGCTTGAGGCTCTCAAGGTCTGTCTCCTCGGTCATACCAACGGTTTGCATCCGGTCGCACTTATACCGACCGCACCACGCGGCACCATCCGGTATGCGGCACGTCAACGTTCCTCCCTGTGGTGGTTCTGCCGCGTCGGCGCTGGACGTCTGGTCCGGTCCGCTCCGGGCGTGGCGTCCACGCCCGGGACCGGGAGTGATTTGTGCGACCCACACGCACGATTCGCGTGATGGAGTTGCTACGTGACGACCTGCCGGCGCGCGAGGACCTCCCGTGGTACGTCGCACCAGTCCCCGAGTTCGTCGAGGACCTCGGCCTCCGGCTCGTCTGGCTCGTGGTCGCCACGAACGTCCTCGGGACGCTGTTCGGGTTCTACTACTACGGCCTCAGCCCCCTGGAACCGGACTTCGTCTGGGAGGGCAGCCAGTTCGCGCTCGAACCACTCGCGATGTGGCCCCTGGTCCCCGATTCGCCGGTGGCGACGTTGTTCATCGCGCTCGCGTTCGGCGCGTGGGCGCTCGGTCGCTCGAACGAGTACCTCACCGCGCTCGCGTTCTTCGGGTGCCTGAAACTCGGCGCCTGGACGCCGTTCGTCCTCCTCGCGTTCCAGAGCGACTTCGCGTACACGGGCGTCCTCATGTACAACTTCCTGTTCTGGAGTCACCTCGCGATGGTCCTCCAGGGGTTCGTCCTCCACCGCATCGGCGACTTCCCCGTGAAGGCGGTCGCGCTCGCGGCCGGCTGGTACCTCCTCAACGACGTCGTCGACTACTTCGTCCCCATCATCGGCGACCCCCACCACACGCTGATACCCGCCGAGGAGATAACCGCCAGCGGCGTCGTACACACGCCCGGTCCGCACCGCATCGCCGCCGCCGGCGCCATCGCACTCACCGTCCTCGCGACGTTCCTCGCACTCGCGACGCGGGTCGAGAAGCTCGAAGCCGGCATCGACTCGCTCGATAGCGCCGTCGACTCGCGCGAGGACGGCCAGTAATCGCTCTCGGGACGTCTACGGTCGCCGTCATCGCGTCCCCTCCAGTCGTCGTCCCTCCGCCTCGAACTCGCACAGTCAGAGCGGTGCGTACGCGACGACGACGGCGAGGACGACCCCGTACGTGAGGTGGAAGACGCCGAACAGCGCCGCCTGTTTCGGTTCGGGGTCCATCGCGAGCACGACTTTCATCCAGAACGCCGCGCCGACGACGGTAAGCGTGACCGCGTACGCGACCGCGAGCCCGAGCACCGTCACGATGCCCGCACTCCCGAACCCGAGGACCGGGAGCGCGAACGCGAACGCACCGCCTGCCCCGATTCCGTACAGCAGGTGTAGCAACATGCCTTGAGGCATGTAGTCGTCAGGAGCGCCGTCGCCGACGTACTTCGACCAGAGCGCCGCCGTCGGCGGCGGCGAGCCGTCACCGAGCAGCATCATCGCCATCGTCATCGCTATCGTCGCCACGAGACCACCGACCAGTCCGCCGAGCAAGGTTACCATTCGTAACTACCTCGCCCCACAGTCGGCGCGCATCCGTATTCAACCGACTCCGGACGTGAGCGACCTGCGCACGACACCGAAAGCACCGCCAGAACAGAGAGACCACCGGGGTCGCGGCGACCGACTCGCCGCCGTCAGTGGACGACGACGACGGCGTTCTCGGTCTCGACCATCTCGCCGTCGCCGGCGTACGTGCGCTCCTCGCGGACCTCGAACTCGTCGGCGGCGAGGGTTTCGCCGGCGACGTGGAGTTCCCCATCAGCGATCTCGTAGTCGCCGTCGGCGATGGCGCTATCGAACTCGTTCACCTGGCCGCCGTACTTCGGGCCGAGCGTCGAGTAGTCGAGGTCGATGTCCGCAACCTCGGTCGTGATCTCCGGCGAGGACTCGTGCACGGTGAGTTCGTCGACGTGCATGACGCCCGTGATGGCGTCCTCGAACCCGGTGATCGCGCCGAAGACCTCGACGTGCGCGAGGTCCGCGTTCAGCGCGAGCTGTTCGTCGGTCTTGTACTTCCGGAGCGCCGAGATGACCTCCATCGCCGTCTCGCCCGCTTCGAGGTCCGCGTCGAACCCACGGGGTTCGGGCCAGTCCGAGACGTGGATGCTCGTCTCCGCCGCGTCGACGTCGTCGACGTCGCCGTCGACGTAGAACTCGTGCCAGAGCTCCTCCGTGACGTGGGGCATCACGGGCGCCCACAGCTTCAGGAACGTCTCGTGAGCGAGCGCGAGCGCGTACCGCGTCGACTCGCTGTCGCGCTCCTTCGCGATCTCGAGGTAGTCGTCACAGAACGTGTTCCAGAAGAACGTCCGCAGGCGGTTCCGGGCCTTCGCGTACTCGTGGACCTCGAAGTGACTCGTGAGGTCAGCGACGAGGTCGTCCAACTCTGCCAGGAGCCACTCGTCGAGCGTGTCGAGCTCGGCGGGCGCGTCGCGCTCGCTCGGCGGCGTCGCTTCCTCGGCAGTCAGATTGTCGACGAGTTTGCTCGCGTTCCAGAGCTTCCGGATGAGCTTCTCGCCCGCGACGATGTCCGTGTCGCGGTACGGGAAGTCGTCGCCGACGCCCGAGGACGCCGCCCAGTACCGGACGGCGTCCATCGGGTACTCGCTGATGACCTCCGAGGGGGCGACGACGTTCCCCTTGGACTTGCTCATCTTCTCGCGGTTCTCGTCGAGCACGAACCCGTTGATGAGCACCGAGTCGAAGGGGACCTCGCCGGTGTGCTCGTAGCACTTCACGACCGTGTGGAACAGCCAGAAGCTGATGATGTCGTGGCCCTGCGGGCGGACGTCGAACGGGTAGAGTTCGGGGTTCGCGAGGTCGCCCGCTGCGAGTTCGCCGTCGCCGAGCGTCTCCGGGTCCCAGTCCGCGTTGATGAGCGGCGTCAGGCTCGACGTCGCCCACGTGTCGAGGACGTCCTCCTCCGGGCGGAACTCGCCGTGCCCGCACTCGGGACAGCTATCGACGGGCGGGTCGTCCGCGAGCGGGTCCGCGGGGAGCTGCTCGCGGTCGGCGACGACCTCGTGGTCGCACTCCTCGCAGTACCACACCGGGAACGGGATGCCGGAGTCGCGCTGCCGGGAGATGAGCCAGTCCCACTCCAGGCCCTCGATCCAGTGCTCGTACCGCGTGAACATCTTCTCGGGATACCACTCCATCTCCCGGCCGGCCTCCAGGTACTCGTCCTTGTGCCCGAGGATGTCGATGTACCACTGACGCGAGACGCGGAACTCGACGTCGACCTCGCAGCGCTCGTGAACCTGCACGGTGTGCTCGTGGGGCTCGCGGTCGACGAGATGCCCGGCGTCCTCGAGGTCCTCGACGATCTCCTCGCGCGCCTCGTGCGTCGACAGGCCCTCGTAGGCCTCCGCGATGTCCGTCATCGTCCCGCTCTCGTCGATGGCGACGCGCAGCGGGAGGTCGTGCGCCTGATACCACTCGATGTCCTTCTGGTCGCCGAACGTACAGCACATCACGACCCCGGTGCCCTTCTCGAGGTCGACGCGGTCGTCCTCGATGATCGGGACCTCGTGCCCGAAGATGGGAACCTCGGCGGTCTCGCCGACGAGGTCCGCGTTCTCCTCGTCGTCCGGGTGGACGAAGACGCTCACGCACGCCGGCAGCAACTCGGGGCGGGTCGTCCCGATGACGAAGCTGTCGCGGCCCTCGTCGGTCGGTTCGGTGAGGTCGAACCGGACGTCGTTGAAGTGCGTGTGCCGGTCCGCGTCCTCCATCTCGACCTGCGAGATCGCGGTCTCGCACTCCGGACACCAGATCGCGGGCGCCTTCTTCCGGTACTCGCGACCCTGCTCGTAGAGATCGAGGAACGACAACTGCGAGATCTTCTGGACGCGCGGCTCGATGGTCTTGTACGTGCGATTCCAGTCGATACTGGTGCCGAGTTCCTGCATCTTCTCCGTGAACTCGGCCTCGTAGCCCTTGCAGACCTCCCGGCACTTCTCCTGGAACTCCCGGCGCGAGAAGTCACCGTGGCGGATGCCGAGTTCCTCCTCGGTGAGGCGCTCGCTCGCGATGCCGTTGTCGTCGTACCCGAACGGGAACAGGACCTCGTCGCCCGCCATCCGATGATACCTGGCGGCGAAGTCCTGGAGCGTGTGCCCGTAGAGGTGCCCCATGTGGAGGCTCCCGCTCACGGTCGGCGGCGGCGTGTCGATACTGTAGACCGTGTTCGAGTCGACGGCGGCGTCCTCGTCGTACGCGTAGACGTCCTCGTCCACCCATCGCTCCTGCCACTGTTCCTCCATCTCCGCTGGCTCGTAGTCACCTGCTGGCATGTGTACTCTTACTCGGTGTGTCGTGCATACGTCGGTTAAGCGTCTCGATGCGCCGCCGCGACGGGCGGCGGCGCGGTCGCGTCGAACGCCCACGACGGAACGCTCGACGGCTGGTTGTCATCGCGCACGGTTCGAGCGACGATGCCGTGGCTCTCGCGTCCGAACTCGGGACGGCCCGGGAGGCCGACGCCGACGCCCGCGACTGGTCGGTCGCAGGTGGCACGGCGAGAACGAAGGCACCGCTGTCAGGCCAGGGGACGTACTACGGCGACAGCGAACGACTCCATGCCAACCCATCGACGACGCGGCGACTAAAGGCTAGCGGTGCCATTACACCCACTGACTCGAACCGTGACCCTCGACCGCTACCTGGCGCGCGGTGTCGCGACGCGGCGAGCGACGGCGAGCCGCGTCGCGTCGATACCGTGCGAGGGATGACGACCGAACGAAGTGAGGGAGGAATCGGTTGGGGAGGGAGAGGCTGCGGTGCGGTCGCGGCGCGGGGTGGGAGTGAACGGGGCCGTGCGCTCGGTCCCGCCCGGGGGACGCAAGCACTGCAGGCGCGAACGCAGTGACCGACGAAGCGCGCAGCGAGCCCCGGCGGGTCGAGCGTGCGGGGGCGTTCGGGGCGTTCGTCCTGCTTGGCGCCTTCGAAGGTGAGACCGATTCACACGTCTTCGCTCGAACCGCCGTCCGATTCCACGCGGAACCGCGCTTCGAGCGTCCGCGAGTCCTCGCCGACGCCGACGTCCAACCGGAACGCGTACTCGCCTGGGTCGACGTCGCCGAGCCGGACCGTTGCGTCGCTATATCCCGTCTGTGTCGGTTCCCCACCGAGCCGAACGGTGTAGTCGTGGGATTCACCGGGGGCCAGCTCGTGCAGAGGCTGCACCCACTTCTCCGGGACGACGAACTCGCCCTCGTGAAGCACCCGCCAGGCAGCGAGATTCGCGCGAACCGGGACGAGCGCGTTATTCCGGACCGTCGCGGTCGCCTCCGGCGCGTCCGGCGAGAGCACGCCCGGGTCGACGTCGAGCGACACCGCGTCCCGCGCGTCGGCACGCGCGAACTCGACGATACCGTCGGAGAAGACGACGCCGCCAGCGAGCGCGCTCGCGGTCGCTCCCGCGAGCAGGGTCCGACGCTTCATGCCTGGACGCTCGAACACGCCCGGTAAGTGCCTTCTGTGCCGTCGGTCACCCCTCGCCCGGTGTGCAGTCAGTCACACCTCGCCCTGTATGCAGTCAGTCACTCCTCGCCCTGGTCCGAGTGCGCGCGCACCCAGAGCTCGCCGATGCGCGACAACCTGGTCCGATACGACTTCCCCGCGGACTCCTGCTCGATGTAGCCCTTCCCACCTGGCCCGAGCCGGTCGACGTTGTAGATGACCTTCGACCGGAACGAGTCCGTGTACTCCTCGTTCAACTCCGCGGCGAGCGACTCCGCGAGCTCGCTCACGGACGCGAACTCGCCGTGCTCGCCGAGCTTGAACAGGATGACTTCCTCGAAGGGCTTCACGTTCGAGAACGACGCCACCGGGAGTTCGACGACGTGCCCGTCGTCGAACTCCTTCGCGCCGATGGTCGTCCCGCGCTCGTCGAACTCCTCTAAGAGCTCGCACGACGACGCGAGCCGGTCCGCGACGCGCTCGCGCAGGGCGTCGTCGACGCCCGCCTCCTGGAGGTCCTCGAGCAAGTCCTGCTGCTGGCGTAACTCCTCCGCGAGCTCCGTCTCCAGGTACTTCTCGGGCGCCGTGTAGTACGTGTGGATCCGCTCGCGCTCGTCCTCGCGCTCCACCATCAGCGAGTGCGCGGCGGTCGCGAACGCGAACGACACCGTCCGCGGCATCGCCGCGATGTTCACCCACACCTCGTTCCCCAAATCCAATTCGGCCGTGATGAGGTCGTACGCCTGCTCGAACGCCGCGTCGTAATCGTAGACGTCCGCCACCATCACGCGCTCCGTATCCGCGCCCAGGAGGTTCTGGAAGTCCTTCTCCAGCTTCTCCGAGAGGTTCTGACTGTACTCCACGTTCGCCTCCGACCCCACCGCGCCCTCCAGGAGTATCACGCGCTCCACGTCGAACTGGTCGCGGACCAGCGGCGCGATGAGCCGGTCGTAATCGAACCCGACCGGCACGATGTGCGTCTGCATACCTGCTACCAGCGGCGGCCAGGTTATATATTCCCGCTCCTCGGGCCGCGACTCCCGTCAAGCGGTGACGGCACCCGAAGGTCTTTGCTTGGGCAACGCAGACGGACCGGTAAGCATGAGCGTACGCGTCGGCGTCCTTGGCGCCACGGGAGCAGTAGGGCAGCGACTCATCCAGCTTCTCGACCCGCATCCGGACTTCGAGATCGCGGCACTCACGGCGAGCGACGAGTCCGCGGGCCACGACTATCGCGAGGTGGCGAAGTGGCGCGTGGACGCGCCGATTCCGGAAGACGTTGCGTCGACGACCGTCGTCGAGACGGACCCGAGCGCGGTCCCGGACGACGTGGACCTCATCTTCTCGTCGCTCCCTTCGAGCGTCGGCGAAGCGGTCGAGCCGGCGTTCGCGGAAGCCGGGTACGTCGTGTCCTCGAACTCGTCGAACGCGCGGATGGACGACGACGTCCCGCTCGTCATCCCCGAGGTGAACGCCGAGCACATGCAGCTCATCGAGGTGCAGCGCGACGAACGCGGGTGGGACGGCGCGCTCGTGAAGAACCCGAACTGTTCGACGATCACGATGGTCCCAACCTTGGCGGCGCTCGACTCCTTCGGGCTCGAGCGCGTGCACGTCTCCACCCTCCAGGCCGTTTCGGGTGCGGGCTACTCGGGCGTGAGTTCGATGGAGATCATCGACAACGTCGTCCCGCACATCGGCGGGGAGGAGGCGAAGATGGAGTCCGAATCCCGCAAACTCCTCGGGGCGTTCGACGGCGCGGAACTCTCCTTGCACGACGCCGAGGTCTCGGCGTCGTGTAATCGCGTGCCGACGATCGACGGCCACCTGGAGAACGTGTGGGCGGAACTCGCCGACGACCCCTCGGTGGGTGACGTCGAGGACGCGCTCGCGGCGGCGCCGAGCGCGGACCTGCCGTCGTCGCCGGAGCCGCTCGTGAAGGTGTTCGACGAGCCGGACCGCCCGCAGCCCCGGATGGACCGGATGCTCGGCGGCGGCATGCAGGTCGCCGCGGGCGGCGTGCAGGAGACGCCCGCGGGCGTCCAGTACAACTGTCTCGCGCACAACACCATCCGCGGCGCCGCGGGCGCGAGCGTCCTCAACGGCGAACTGCTCGCGCGCGACGGCTGGCTGTAAGGAGCCACCGCC
Source organism: Halorubellus litoreus (assembly GCF_037081675.1). Classification (GTDB taxonomy): domain Archaea; phylum Halobacteriota; class Halobacteria; order Halobacteriales; family Natrialbaceae; genus Halorubellus; species Halorubellus litoreus. The sequence continues at coordinate 32,620 of NZ_JAZAQL010000002.1, forward strand.
GGATACCGACAGAAAACTTACGCGACCGCGACCCGACGTTCTCCGTGATGTCCTCCACTCGACGCACCGAGACGCTCGTCCACGCTGCCGCGGTCCTCCTCGCGTTCGCCGCGCTCGCCGCGGTGTCGTGGCTCGTCCGCGCGTACTCGCTCAGCACCGCCGTCGCGACCGCGGGCGCGGTCGTGTTCAACGTCCTCGTGTTCGGCGGCGCGCACCTCTACCTCGCCGCGCGCGGCGAGGCCGGGAGCGTCCCCGTGGCGTCGCGCTGGCGGTTCCTCGCGTTCCTCGCGGTCGCGGCCGTCGCCGCGCTCGCCGGCATCGCGTTCGGCGGCGCCGTCCACGATGCGCTCGGCGTCGGCGTCCGCGAGGTCGGCGTGGCGTTCGTCGCGGTCGCCGCGCTCGCGTACCTCGTCGTCGAGGCACGCAGCGGGTACCGGGACGCGATGGCGGCCGACCGCTGACTAGCCGTCGCGCGGCCAGCCGTCTATCTCGTCGGCGGTGACCGGTTCCGCATCGAGTCCGCCCAGGGGGCCCTCGCCGTCACTGCTGTCCTCGCCGCCCCCGTCGCCGTCCCCGCCACCGAGCGGGTCGCCGTCGAACCCCTGACCGGTGGCGACACCGGTCGTCATCACGGACTGGACGCCCTCCTCGACGCTCATGTCGACGTCGGTCACCTGGTCGCGGGAGACGTTCGCGAGAAAGCCGGCCATGACTGGGTTCGGGGCGAGCGGCACGAACACGGTGAGGTCGGCGTCGACGGCGTCCTGCACGCTCTCCGGCGGTGCGGCGGTGACGAACCCGAGCGTGTGCAGGCCGTCGTCGGGGAGTTCGACGAGGACGACCTCCTGGAAGCTCCCGGTGTCGTTGTCGAAGAACATCTCGCTCAACCGACCAGCGGTCTCGTAGATAGTGCCGACGACGGGGACGGCGGCGACGACGCTCTCGAGTTCCCCGGCGAGCGTCGACGCCTCGCCACGCGCCTCGGCGACGGCGCCGACGAGCACGGTCAGCGCGAGCAGCGTCACGCCGACCGCTACCTCGAGGACGGTCACCGGGAACGACTCGCCGAAGAAGAAGAACAGGACGACGTCCGCGATGGGGCGCAGGAACCCGGAGAGGACGCTCCACGCGAACAGGAGCGCGGCGACCGTGACGAACACGGGCAGCATGGTGGCGATACCGGTGAGGGCGGCGCGACGCGCGAACGACACCCAGCCGTCCGACTCGCTCATGCGTACACGGGGCGTCGCCGCCGGCAAAAGCGTGGGTGCTAGCCCTCGTCCGCCGGCGACCGACGCCGCGGAATCGACGGCCTCACGCGACCTGGTTCTCGAAGCCGTCGTCGTCGACGCGCCCGTCGGCGAGCCGCTGGACGTTCTCGGCGAGGATGTCCGCGAGACGCTCGTAGTAGTTCGGCGTGTGGCCCGCGTTGTGCGGGGTGACGAGGACGTTGTCGAAGTCCCAGAGCGGGTGGCCGCTCGGGAGGGGTTCGGGGTCGGTGACGTCGAGTGCGGCGCCGCGGATCTCGTGGCGCCGGATGGCGCTCACGAGGTCGTCGGTGTCGACGACCGGACCGCGTGCCATGTTCACGAGCACGGCGTCGCTGGGCATCGTCACGAACGCGTCGTGGTCGACGAGGCCCGCCGTGGTGTCGGTGAGCGGGCACGCGAGCACGACGTACGACGACTCCGCGAACGCTTCCTCGACGCCCGCCGCGTCGTCGTAGCCGACGACGCGGTCCACGGGGCCGCCCTTCTCCGGCGAGTGGCGGACACCGACGGTCTCGACGTCGAACGCGTCGAGGCGTTCGGCGACCGCGGTCCCGATGGCGCCCAACCCGACGACCGTGACCGTCGAGCCCGCGAGTTCGTGCGTCGGGTACGACCGCCAGACGTCCTCGTCCATCTGGCGGCGCGCGACGTGGAACCGGCGCGCGAAGCTCAGGATGCACGCCAGCGCGTGCTCGCCCATGTTCGGCCCGTGGACGCCCGACGCGTTCGTCACGGCGACGTCGCGGTCGCGGAGCGCGTCCATCGGGAGGTGGCCGGTGCCGGCGAACGCGCACGCGAACAACTCGACGTCGTCCCCGAAGTTGTCGAGGACGGCGTCGCTGATGTTCATGCCAGCGACCACGTCCGCGTGCCGGACGACCTCGCGTTCCTCGCTCGGCGTGCGCGCGAGCACGACCTCGTGCTCGGGGAGGCGCTCGCGGAGCGCCGCGACGTAGTCGTCGATGGGGATGCCGTGGACGGTCTCGCGGAGTACCGCGACCGTGAGGGCGTCGTCAGTCATCGTCATTCACCTCGGAACTCCGGCTCGGTCTTCGAGAAGAACGCCTCGTAGCCGGCGGCGTAGTCGTCGGTCCGGGCGAGTCGCGCGATGGCGTCCTTCTCCGCGGTGAGCTGGGTGTTGAGCGTGCGTTCGTACGAGCGGTTCAGGAGCGCCTTCGCGGCGCCGTAGGCCTTCGTCGGGCCGGCGGCGAGGTCGGTCGCGACCTCGTGCACGCGGTCGTCCCAGTCGTCGGCGTCGACGGCCTCGGTCGCGAGCCCCATCTCGACCGCGCGCTCGGCGGCGACGGGTTCGTCGAGGAGGAGGAACTCGCGGGCGCGCCGCATCCCGACGAGTCGCGGGAGGAACCACGTCGCGCCGGCGTCCCCGGAGAGGCCGACGCGCGGGTACGAGTACTCGAAGCGCGCGGTCTGGTGTGCGAGCACGAGGTCGCTCGCGAGGGCGAGTCCGAACCCGCCACCGGCGGCGACCCCGTTCACGGCCGATACCGTCGGGACGTCGCTCGTCGCGAGCGTCCGGACGGCGGCGTGCAGGCGCGTGGCGACGCGGTCGAGACGACGCTGGTCGGTCTCGTCGCCCTCGAACGCGGCGAGGTCCGCGCCCGTACAGAACGACCCGCCGTCGCCCTCGAGGACGACGCACCGGACGTCGCTCGCGGCCGTCGCCGCGGCGAGCGCGTCCTTCAGGTCGATAGCTGTGTCGACGTCCAGGGCGTTGTGCGCGTCCGGTCGAGCGAGCGTGACGTGCGCGACCCCGTCCGCGAGGTCGACGTCCACGTGCTCGAAGCCTTCGTCGAGTTGCATACTCCCGCCTGCGGTCGGCGGCGAGAAAAACCCCGGCGGTCGCGGCCGCCGTCGCCGGAACCAACTACGGCCGTCGAGCCGGCCACGAGGCGGCGAGTCCAGCGCCCGTCGGGTCGGTCACGAGACGGCGAGTCCGCCGAACGCGACGCGTGCTCGGGGTCGACCGTCGAGTTGACCGAAGCGTTTTTTCGCGCGGGTCGCGTTCGCCGCCGTAACGACGACGCCCCCGGGATTCGAACCGCGAGCCCCGCCCGGGCGCTCCCCTCATCCATGACGCGAAAACTCCTCGTCACGGTCGACTCGCTCCGATACGACCACTTCCGGCACTTCCCCGCGACGCGCGAGTACCTCGAGTTCGAGCACGACCGGGCGTTCTCGACGTTCCCGGAGACGTTCGGGTCGTTCCCCGCCATCGTCGGTGGGGAGTACGCGCTCCAGCGCGGTCTCAAAGACGGGACGAGCGTCGCCCGTCGCGTCGACGGCCGCAAGGTCGGGCTGACGACGAACCACCTCCTGTCGCCGAAGTACGGGTACGACGACGCGTTCGACCACTTCGAGAGTCCGTCGGCGAGCGAGGAGGGCATCGCGGGGTTCGTCTCGGACAAGCTCGAGCTCGGGTCGACGCCGTACAAGGTCGCGGCGGCGGCGTGGAACCAGATAGAGCGCGCGCGGTCGAAGGTCGTGAAGCTCGGGAAGTCCTTCCGGCGCGCGGACGACGTCATCGAGACGTTCTTCGAGCAGACCGAGGGCCACGACGACTGGTTCGGGTGGCTGCACTTCATGGAGCCACATCACCCGTACGACCCGCACAGCGCGCCCGTCTCGCGGGATTACGCGAACCGCGTGAGCCGGAAGGCGATCTCGCATCGCGTGAACGACGAGGAAGCAGACCTGGTGCGCGAGCTCTACCGGCGCGAGTGCGAGGAGCTCGACATCGAACTCCGCCGGCTCTGGGAGAATATCCCGGAGGACACGGAGGTCGTCTTCCTCTCCGACCACGGCGAACTGCTGGGCGAGGACGGCGTCTGGGGGCACCCCGGCCTCCTGCATCCCCTGCTCCATCACGTGCCGCTGGCGACGCGGAACGTCGACTGGGAGTTCGGCGACGTCGCGAGCCTCATCGACGTCCCGAGCATGCTCGTCGGCGAGGAGCACGGTCTCGGTCGCGAGAACCGCGACGTCGCGTTCGCGCTCTACGGCGACCGGCGCGCGGCGATGAACCGCGACGGCATCGTGAACTACGACCCGAGCGAGGACGACCCCTACAGTGCCCGGGACCTCCTCGGGAACGACGCCGCGATGGACGACGACCTCAAGGACGCCCTGGAGGCGTTCGACGTCGACGGCGGCATCACGCGGTACGACGCGGACGAGGAGACCCTCGCCGAACTCGGCTACCTGGAATGACCGACCGCGACGCCGAGGCGGCCGGGGACGAGACGAGCGGTCGCGATGCCGCACGAGCGAGCGCGACCGGCGACGACGCCCCTGCGCTCCCGGACGTGAACGTCGACGACGTCCTCGCGGACCGCTCCGTCCGGGTCGTCCACGAGGGCTCGTGGATTCACCCCGGCGGCGCGGCGCGCGTCGCGAAGGCGCTCGCGGACGCGTTCGATGCGCCACTCACCGTCGGCCACACGCCCGACCGCGAGTTCTGGCGCGGGTACGACGTCGAGTTCCCGTTCCAGGCGCGCTTCCACGACGGCCTCTCCGCGAAGCTGTTCCTCAACGATTCGGTGCGCCCGGTCTCGGAACTCCTTCGCGCCGCGGGCTTCCGCGGCCTCGACTTCGACGAGGACGTCGTCATCTCCAGTGGGACCGCCGCGAAGTGGTGGGTGCCAGGCCACGACCAGCAGCACGTCCACTACTGTCACGTCCCGCCGCCGCGGTTCTACGCGCGCCCGACCGACGGCGTCGTCGACTGGGCGACGACGACGCTCGTCACCGTCCTCGACCGGCACTTCGCGGACTACTGCACGGGCATGCTCGCGAACAGCGAGTTCACGCGCCAGCGCGTCCACCGCCACTACCTCCGGGACCGCGACGCGGTTCCGGTCGTGAATCCGCCCATCGACGTCGACCGGTTCGAGCACGCCCCCGCCGACGCCGACGACCCGTACTTCGTGATGATCGGGCGACTGAACGACATGAAGCGCACGGACGTCGTCGCCCGCGCCTTCCGCGACCTCGACGCACGCCTCGTGCTCGTCGGCGACGGCCCCCTCCGGAAGCAGGTTGCGCGCCGCCGGAACGTCGAGGTCCACGCGCGCCTCTCGGACGACGCGCTCGCGGACCTCGTCGCCGGGTCGACCGGCGGTATCGCGTTCGCTCGCGAGGAGCACTGCGGGATGACGCCGAAGGAGTTCCAGAGCGCCGGGAAGCCCGTCGTCGTCCCCGACGAACCGAACCTGAAGAACCACGTCACCGACGGCGAGGACGGCGTCGTCGTCCCCGTCAGCGAGGACGGCGTCCGCGAGGGCGTCCGTCGCGTTCTCGACGGCGATTGGGAGCCCGACCGGGTCCGCGAGACCGCCGCGGACTGGTCGCACGACGCGTTCCGCGAGCACGCCCGCGAAGCCGTCGCGCGCATCGTCGCGGCTGACGAGGCATGACCTCGGTCGACGAGCCGTGACACGCCAGCGAGGGTCGACGTCCGGCGAACCGTGCAGGGACGCCACCCCCGCGGGAAGCGTCATTTTTTAAGCAGTGCCCGGCCTCTCCCCGGTATGAACGTCGCCCTCGTCACCGTCGACTCGCTGCGCGCCGACCGCATCGCGCCGAGGGTGATGCCGGAGACGCGCGCGTTCGCCGACGACGCCGTCGAGTTCACCGAGTGCGTCGCGAACGGGCCGTCGACGCCCGCCTCCTTCCCCGCCATCCACGCGAGCCGGTACTTCGCGAGCGTCGACGGTCTCGGCATCCCGCCCGCGGACGCCGGCGGCCCGATCCGGACGCTCGCCGAAGTCCTCTCGGACGCGGGGTACGCGACCGCGGGGTACACGGACAACCAGTTCGCGAGCGGCGCGTACCACTACGACCGCGGGTTCGACGCGATGCACGACGCCTCCAGCGACGGCGCGAACGTCAACGAGGTCAAGCAACTCGTGCAGTCGAACCTCGACAAGGACGGCGTCGTCTTCCGGACCATCGAGCGCGTCTACAACCGCGTCGACGCCCTGTTCGCGACGACGGGCGGTCGGGACTTCGAGCACGAGCGCGCGGACTCGCTGAACGACCGCGCGCTCGAGTTCGTCGACGAGCGCGACGATGACGACGACTGGTTCGCGTGGCTGCACTACATGGACGCCCACCACCCCTACGAAGCCCCCGCCGACTACCAGCGCGAGTTCCTCGACGACCCGCGGAGCGTCGCGGAGTGTCGCGCGCTCTCCCGGAAGGGTACGCATCACCCCGAGGAGGTCACGGACGACGAGTGGGACGTCATCCGCGGGCTCTACGACGCCGAATGCAAGTACGTGGACGACCAGTTCCGCGCGTTCCTCGACGCGCTCGCGGAGCGTGGCGTCCTCGACGAAACCATCGTGGTGTTCACCGCCGACCACGGCGAACTCGTCGGCGAACACGGCCACGCCGGCCACCCGCCCGAGTTCTGGGAGGGCGTCGTCCGCGTCCCCTTCGTCGTCCACCACCCCGACCTGGACGCCGCGACCGTCGACGGCCAGATCCGACTCGTCGACACCGCGCCGACCGTCGTCGACGCCGCTGCCCCCGACCTGGACGCACCCGACGACTGGGAGGGCGCGAGCGCGCTCGACCTCCTCCGCGGCGACGTGGACGCGCGCGGGTGGGCGTTCGGCGACGTCGGCCGCGACGTCGACTACGGCCGGTGTTGCGCACGCCGCGCCGACGGCTGGAAGCTCCTCAGGCACGCCGACGACGGCGAGTTCTGCTTCGACGTCACCGCGACGCCCGACGAACGCCCCGAAGACGACCGGAAGGACGCCCCCGAGTACGAGGAACTCGCGAGCGCGCTCGACGACCACCAATCGCGGATGCAGCGCATGCGCGCCGGCGAACGCAGCGGCGTGAGCGAGAACGACGAGATGGTGACCGAGCACCTCGAGGACCTCGGGTACCTCGAGTAGCGCGGAGCGCCGTCGATTCTGTGCGCGAACGACCGCCGGCAGTCCCGACTATTCGAGGTAGCCGAGTTCCTCGAGCCGGTCGCGGGTCTCGTCGTCGACGTCGATAGCGCCCTCGCCCTCGACGCCGTCGCCGTATCCCTCGAGTGCGTCGACGAGGTCCTCGGGGACGTCGTCGAGCGGGTCGCCTTCGGCGCCGTCAGCGACGTCGAACGCCAGACGCGTGCCGGTTGCGGGCACCTCGACGAGCTTGCGGTCGTCGACCCACACCGCGCGCTGGTTGTAGCCGTAGTTCGTCTCCTCGCATAACAGCGGTCGGGCGTCCCGGACGACGTCGAGCGGCGCGGGGTCGACGCCGTCGGCGACCTCGGCGTCGAGCGCGTCGAGGACGACGGGGGCGACGGCGGTGAGCGACACGGGGTCGTCGTCGACGCCGGAGTCGACGCCGGGGGCGCGAATCCACAGCGGGACGCGCGCGACGTCCTCGAGGACGCTGTGGCCGTGGTCGGTCCCGTAGTACCCGCGCGGGTCGTCGTTCAGGCGGCGTTCCACGTCGACGTGCTCCCAGAACGCTTCGCCGTGGTCGCCACAGACCACGACGACGGTGTCGTCGTCGACGTCGTCGAGGAGGGCGGCGAGCGCGTCGTCCGCGCCCCTGATGGCGGCGTCGTACGCGCGAGTCCGCGCGTCGCGGTACGTCTCGAATCCCTCGCCGTCGGTGGACTCGCGGTATCGCCAGTCCTCGAGGCCGTCGACGTCGGGCACGTCGAACGTCTCCCGGTGCTCGTCGGGGACGTCGAGCGGGGCGTGCGGGTCGCCGAGCTGGAGGTGACACAGCCAGCGGTCGCGGCCACGAATCCAGTCGCGGGCAGCGGCGACGCGCTCGTTCGCGTCCGTGTACGTCACGGAGACGCGCTGGAAGCGGTCGCCTGCGGCCTTCTCCGCCATCGGGATGGCCGTGAACATCGCGGTGTCGTACCCCGCGGCCTCGAGGACGTCCGGGAGCATCGGCACCGACTCGCGCGGTCGCGTCGGGAACTCCGCGGCGGCGAGGTTCCGCGGGTCACCCTGCATCCGACCGCCGTGCTCGTGGGGGTACCGGCCGGAGAGCAACGACGGAATCGAGGGGAACGTCCACGGCGCGGGCGCCTTCGCGTTCGAGAACGCGCGCGCCTCGTCGACGAACGCGTCGAGCGCGGGCGTCGTCTCGCGCTCGTGGCCGAACGCGGAGACGTGGTCGGCGCGCAGCGAGTCGACGACGACGACGAGGACGTTCCGCGGGTCGCCGACGGTCGCGTCGCGCTCGAGGTCGCGCTCGCGACGCGCCCGCCAGTGCGCGACGCGATGCTTCACCTCCATCCACGCGCTGTTCAGGCGCGGGAAGCGCTTGAGTGGGTTCATCGGTTCTGTGAGTCAGGCGTTCGAGGCGTCATTCCAGGTAGCCGAGTTCGCGCAGGGTCTCCTCGACCTCCTCGCCGGCGCCCCGGTCGCTCGCGCCGATAGCGGAGGGCGGCCCGGTCTCGACGTCGCGGTCGGCGGGGTCGCCCGCGAGGACGTCCCGGCGGACGTCGCCGTCGACGTCCTCGGGCACCGGGACGTCGAGGTAGTGGAGGATGGTGGGTGCGAGGTCGTACAGGTCGAGGTCCGCGCTCCCCTCGCTCACGTCGTCCCCGACGCCGGCGAAGATCCCGCTCCGGCGATGCGTGGCGAGCCATTCGGTCTGCTCGCCGAACACCGCGCCGCCGATGGATTCGGGGGCGTCGACGCCCGTCGTGTACTCGACGACGAGGTCCGGGCCGCGCTCGCGGTCGCCCGAGTAGACGTCCGCGGGGTCGTGCACGGCGCTCGCGACCGGGATGCCGTCGGGCGTCTCCAGCGCCTCCAAGTCCTCGGTCAGCTGCTCGCGGTAGCGGTCGGCGGCGGCCGCGGGGTCGTCGGCGTCCGCGAACGCCGCGTGGTTCACGTAGACGGGGCCGCGACCGAGCGAGATGGCCTTCGTCTCGGTCCAGTCGATGGCGGCGTCCTGGATGGCGACGCGCCCGCTCTCACTCGGGAACAACCCCTGCACGGACTTCGGGACGAGGCGCTGGGCGAGACTCACGAGGCCGAGCCGGTCGACGACGCGCTTCAACCGCTCCTCGGTGAGCCCGACCGTGGACAGGAGCGTGCGCGTCCCGTCCTCGGCGAACACGAGGTCGCCGCGCTCGGCGAGCCACTGGTTCGGGAGGAATATCTCGTCTATCTCCGTGAACCCGTGGTCGCTCATCAGGAAGACGGCGTCGGCGTCGTCCCGCTCGAGGAGTTCGCCGAGGCGCTCGTCGATACGCTGGTACGCCGCTTTCAGGTGCTCGGGGTGGTCCCAGAGGCGATGCTGGAGGGTGTCCGTGAAGAACAGCGTCGTGTGGACGAGGTCGCGGTCGCGTTCGTCGGCGAGGAACTCGGCCGCGTCGAACCGCTGGTCGAACAGGCGCTTTCCTTCGGCGACGAGCTCGTCCGGCGAGGCCTCGTCGAGCACGAGGTCGGGTTTCACGCGGTACTCCGGGACCGCGTCCAGCAGGTCGCGCTTGAGGGATTCGGGATTCGTGAGGGTCTTCCGTTCGTTCGCGGGACTCCCGGCGACGACGTCGACGCCGTCCATCTCGCGAGCGTTCGCCGGATGCGTCGTCGGCATGTTCACCACGCCCGCGTCGATACCGTGGTCCGCGAGCACCTCCCAGTACTCCCTGGAGGTGAAGTCGCTCGCGTCGTTCGCCGACAGCGACTGGTCGTCGCGGTCGTACGCGTACCACTCGTAGACGCCGAGCTTGCCGGGCGTCTTCCCGGTCGAGTAGCACTTCCACGCGGGGAACGTCACGGGCGGGAGCGTGCTCTGGAGGTCGCCATCGACGCCCTCGTCGAGGACCCGTGCGAACGCCGGGAGGTCGCCCGCGTTCGCCCACGGGCGCAGCAACGACCAGTCGGCGCCGTCGAGGCCGACCACGTAGACGGTCATTGAGGCGTCCTTTGCCGGGGACGGGTTAAAACGCTTCGAGAGAAACGACAGGTGAGTGCGCCCTTCGCGGGAGTCACAGCTCGGCGAGCACGCGCTCGAACGCGTCGCGGAACGCCGCCGTCCGCGAGTCCGCGTCGAAGCGCGCGCCGCGGTCGCGAGCGACGCCAGCGAGGCGTTCGCGGTCCGCGAGGTCGCGCTCGAAGTACGCGACGACGCCAGCCGCGAGCGCCTCCGGCGTCGGGTCGACGACGAGCGACGCGTCGATCTCGCGGGCCTCCGAGCGCGTCCCGGCACCGGTCGTGACGAGCGGTGGGACGCCCGCGCGCATCGCTTCGAGCGTGCTCACGGGGAACGTGTCCATCCGCGACGGCTGGACGAACAGCGCGGCCGGGGCGAACGCGTCAGCGAGGTCCTCGACGTACCCGCGGACGGTCACGCCCTCGGTGTCGCCGTACGATTCGGGGTGGCCGCCGCCGACGACGTGCAACTCGGCGTCCGGAACGGCTTCGCGGACGCGCGGCCACGCGTCGACGAGCATGTCGACGCCCTTGTAGTGCCACGGTCGTGCGACCGTCACCGCGACGTTCGAGTCGAGTTCGGGGTCGACGTCGCCGAGCGCGTCGTACGCCTCGGGCTGGACGAACGGATGCGCGATCTCGATGGGCGTCCCCGGCCCGACGACGGGTCGCGTGAACTCCGCGGCGAACTCGCTGACCGCGACGACGCCGTCGATGCCGCGACGGCCGACCGCGCGCACGAGCGGCGTCCCGAACCGGCCGACGAGGGACTTCAGGAGCGAGTCGCCCTCGAAGTCGCCCTCGCCGAGCGCGTACAGGCCGTGGTCCGCGCACAGGTACACTATCTTCCCACCGCGCGTGAATCGGCGGACGAGCGCCGCGTACAGCGGCCGCGACCCCTCCACGATGTACACGTCGTAGTCCGGGTACGTGAGACCGTTCGCGAGGTCGGCGACGACGCTCCCCGAGAGCGGGCCGAGCGAGCGCGCGTGGTAGTCCACGAGGTCGGCGCCGACCGCCTCCGCGAACCCGCGATGCGCCGGATGCGGGTCCTGGTGGAGCATCGCCACGTCGACCGACTCCAGGTCCATACCTCCACCCGCACGCCACTGGCGCATAAAAGGCGCCGTCTCCGCGTCGCGGTCGACGGGAGACATGGCCGTGGCGCCGCAGCCTCCGCGCGGGTCGGGACTCGCGCGGAGAGAAGGGATTTTACCCCGTGGCCGACTGGGGCGAACCATGCAGACGCTGTTGGTGGGGCTGGACGCCGCGTGCGCCTCGGTCCTCGAGCCGCTGTTCGAGGACGGGGACGTCCCGCACCTCGCGTCGCTGTTCGAGGCGGGCGCGAGCGGCGACCTCGAGAGCCAGGTGCCGCCCTGGACGGCGAGCGCGTGGCCGTCGCTGTACACGGGCGCGAACCCGGGGAAGCACGGCGTGTTCGACTTCCTGCGGTTCGACGGCTACGACTGGGACATCGTGAACGCGACGGACGTCCGCCAGCGGACGCTCTGGGAGTACGCCGACGAGGCCGGGTTGACGAGCGTCGTCGTGAACGCCCCCGTGACGAGTCCACCGCCGGAGATAGACGGCGCCGTGATTCCGGGGTACCTCGCCGCGGAGTCGCCGCCATGTCACCCCGAGGGCGTCCTCGAGGACGTCCGCGACGCCATCGGCGACTACCGGGTCTACGCCGAGCGGGAGACCGGGGAGGATACGACTGGCGAACGCTTCCAGGATTACCTCGAACTGTGTCGGATGCGCGGCGAGGCGTTCCGCTACTTGAGCGGGCGCTTCGACCCCGAGTTCGGGTTCGTGCAGTTCCAGAAGACCGACGCCGTCTTCCACGACTATCCCGGCGAGTTCGAGAAGGTCCGCGAGGTGTATCGCGCGGTCGACGAGCAGGTCGGTGCGATTCTCGAAGAGTGCGATCCGGATACCGTCGTCGTGGCGAGCGACCACGGGATCGGCGAGTACGACGGGTACGAGTTCCGCGCGAACCAGTTCCTCCGCGAGCACGACGTCGTCGAGGCGACGCGGGACGGCCAGGGGGTGCCGTCGTGGTTCCAGATCAAGGACGAGGAACTGACGAGCGACGACGACGCGCCCGACGACCACCCGCTCCTGGAGCGACTCGCTGCGGGCGCGGCGCGCGTCGGGCTCACGCACCAGCGCGGGAAGGCCATCCTGGAGCGATTCGGGCTCGCGGCGTTCGTCGGCAAGCACGTCCCGGTCGGTGCGGTGTTCGCGGCCTCCGAGGCGGTGGACTTCGCGGAATCGACGGCGTACCTGCGGTCGCCGTCGGAACTCGGCGTCCGCATCAACGTCGCCGGCCGCGACCCCGACGGCGTCGTTCCCGCGGAGGAGTACGAGCGCGTGCGCGAGGACGTCGTCGAGTTGCTCGCGAGCGCGGAGACGCCCGACGGCGACCCGGTGTTCGACGAGGTGGTGCCGCGCGAAACGTACATCTACGGGCCGTACGCCGACGAGGCCGTGGACGTCCTCTGCGTGCCTGCGGACTTCCAGCACTCGCTGTCGGCGCTCCTCGGCGAGCGCTTCGACGACCCGGAGCCGTGGAACCACAAGCTCCAGGGGACCGTCGCCGTCAGCGGCGCGGGCGTCGACGCGAACGCCGACCTCTCGGGCGCGCACCTGTTCGACGTCGCGCCGACCGTGCTCGCGACGCTCGACCTCGCACCCGCGGACGTGATGGACGGCGACGCACTCGCCGCCGTCGACGCGCCCGAACCGACGAGCTACCCCGAGTACGACGCCAGCGAGCACGCCGCCACGGAGGACGCCGAGGTCGCACAGCGACTCAGCGACCTCGGATATCTAGAGTAGCTGGCTGCACGAGCAAGCGGGGACCGCGAGGCCGGCGTTTCGGGCGGGCTTCCCTGACCGGCTTCGGGCGTCGACTCGGGGACCGTGGATATCGACAGGTTGATACTCGTTTTCGAGGAGGCTTAGGCAAGATGGAGCTGCTCGTCATCGGTCTCGATGGCCTCTCGACGAACATGATAGACCGGTTCGGGATCGAGCCGGCGTACATCGAGCGCGTGCTTCGCGACGGGGCTTCGGGTGATCTGATGAGTGTGGATACGCCGACGACGTTGCCGGCGTGGACGTCGTTCGCGACGGGGAAGGACCCGGGCTCGCACGGGTTGACGAACATGATCCAGCAGCACTCGAACTACGAGACGAGTCCGTTGACGACGAACGAGACGGACGCGGCGGCGTACGACCTCGTCGAGGACGGGATGTTCGTGAACCTCCCGGCGTCGGTGGGGCGGACGCCGACTGCTGAGGGGACGCATCTCGTGTCCGCGATGCTCGCGGAGGACGAGGCGGACGCGGTCCCCGCCGAACTCCAGGAACTGGATGCGTTCCAGGACTACATCCTCGACCACGACAAGGCCCTGAAGAAGGACCCGGACGCGTACTTCGACCACGTCTGCGAGATAACGCGCGCTCGGCGAGCGTTCGCGCGGGAGGCGTTCGAGACGTACGACCCGCGGTTCGGGTTCGTGTTGTTCTCGACGCCGGACTGGGCCGGGCACTTGCTGTCGAACTTCTCTTCCGACGACGTCCGCGGGCGCTACTACGAGCAGTTGCTGACGGTCGTCGACGAGTGTACGGCCGACCTCGCGGAGATGGCTGACAACGTCGTCCTGATGAGCGACCACGGGTTCGAACGCAAGCACACGAACGTCCACATCAACGACTACCTCCACGACGAAGGCTATCTCGCGGACGCCGACGACGGGGACGTCTCCGCGACCGGGACCGCGGTGGAGGTCGCGAAGTTCGTCGGGAAGCACTCCGATTTCCTCTACGAGAAGATACGGCAGGTGTACAACTACATCATCGCGACGGACGTCGGGCAGAGCCTCCAGGACGCCGCGCGCCTCGACATCGACTACGAGAACTCGACGGCGTGGCAGCTCCGGTACGGGTGCGTGTTCGTGAACGACGAGCGCTTCGACCATCCGACCGTCGACGACCCGGACGCGCTCCGTCGGACGCTCCGGGACGAGTTGGCGGCGCTCACGAACGAGGACGGCGACCCGTTGTTCCGGGACGTCCTCTTGCCGGAGGAGGCGTACAACGACCCGGGGCCGGACGCGCCGGACGTCATCGCGCGCCCCGCACCGGGGTGTTACCCGACGCGCCTTGAGTCGCCGACCGGTGGATACGCGAGCAAGACGAACAACTACAATCACCGGTACCGCGGACTCTTCGCGGCGACCGGCCCGCTGTTCGAGGACGGCGCTGACGTCGCGGACGCGAGCATCGTCGACGTCCTGCCGACGCTCCTGGCGGCGCTCGGCGAACCGCTGTCCCCGGAGTTCGACGGGCGCGTCCTCGAGGACGCGTTCGCTGAATCGCCGTCGGTGTCGACGATGGACGCCGACGCCGTGCCGGCGCCGCGAGTCCGCGGGGCGAGCGACGACGACCAGGCGGCCCGGGACGACGCGGTCCAGGACCGCCTCGAGGACCTCGGGTACCTCGAATGAAGGGCGAGAAGGACACCACCTCCCTGAGTCTCGGTCGGGAGACCGCGTTCGCGATGGGCGCGAAGTTCCTGCTCGCGCTCGTCGGGTTCGCGGGCGTCGTCGTGTTCGCGCGCGTGCTCGGCGTCGACGGCGTCGGGAAGTACTACTTCCTGCTCGCCATCGCGAAACTCACCGTCCAGGTTCCCGGTGGGTTCAGTAACGCCATCAAGAAGCGCGTGAGCGAGGTGGACGTCGACCCCGGCGAGTACTTCGGGTTCGGCGTCCTCACGGTCGCGGTCTACACCGTCGTCCTCCTCGGCGCGGCGGTGGTCGGCCATCCGTTCCTCCGCGAGCAGATCGGGCCGTTCGCGTTCGCGCTCGGCGCGGTCGGCATCGTCGGTTCGCTCGGGTTGTTCTCGCTGTCGAACCGGCTGTACGCCGGTATCGGGAACCCCGGGGCGTCGTTCTGGGCGGACTCCGTTCGGAGCGTGTTCACGCTCGCGTTCCAGGTCGCGTTCCTCCTGATGGGGATGCGCGTTCTCGGTCTCATGTACGGACTGGTGCTCGCGACGCTCGTCACCGCCGCCGGCGTGGTCGTCGCCGCGAACGTCCGGCCGCGACTCCCGACGCGCGACACCGCGGCGAGCGTCTGGGAGTTCGCGCGCTGGAGCGTCCCGAACTCGCTCACGCAGAACCTCTACATGCGACTGGACGTCCTCATCCTCGGCGTCGTCGTCGGGAAGTCCGCGGTCGGCCTCTACGAGCCCGCGCTCCGACTCACCGTCCCGGCGGGATTCATCGCCATCAGCATCAGCGACTCGCTGACCGTCAAGGCGAGCGGGTTGACGTCCATCGACGAGGGCGTCGGCGACGACCTCATGAACTCGCTGTCGTACACCGCGCTGTTCGCCATCCCCATCCTCTTCGGCGCGCTCGCGATGCCGGAGGCACTCATGGGTATCGTGTTCGGCGCGGACTACGCCGCGGGCGCGACCGCGCTCGTCCTCCTCGCGGTCTTCCAGCTGTTCAACACGTACCGGATGCCGTTCGACAACGTCGTCGACGGCATGGACCGCCCCGACATCCGGTTCCGCGTCAGCCTGTTCACGCTCGCCATCAACGCGCCGCTGGCGGTCTTCCTCGGTCTCGAGTACGGCCTCATCGGGGTCGTCGTCGCGACCATCGTCGCGGAGGCTGCTCGCACCGTCACGTACCTCGTCGTCGCCTACCGGCTGTTCGACCGCGTGATGCTCCCGCGAACCCTCCTCGAACAGCTCGTCTCGGGACTCCTGATGTTCGGCGTCGTGTACGCCGTGAACGACGCGATAGCGATCGACGGGCCGTTCGTCCTCGCGGCGGTCGTCGGCGTCGGCGGCGTCGTCTACTTCGCGGCGCTCGTCGCGCTCAGCTCGCACTTCCGACTCACCGTCCGGTCGGTCCTCCGCGACCTCGGCCTCGGCGACGTCGTCGGCGTCTGAGCCCACGACCGCCTTCGGGCGGTGACTCGGGTCGCGAGCCGACCAAACCCCTTTTGAGCCGCGTCTGCCTCTACCCGCACATGATCGTCCTCGGACTCGACGGCGCGACGTTCACGCTCGTCGACGCGTGGGTGGACGCCGGCCACCTCCCGAACTTCGCTCGACTCCGCGAGGAATCCGTCTCCGGCGACCTGGAGAGCACGGTCCCCGAGATAACGGTGCCAGCGTGGCCGTCGTTCGCGACCGGTCGCGACCCGACGACGCTCGACATGTACGGGTTCTCGCACTTCAACCGGCGGACGCGGGAGAACGACCTGAGCCACGACGAGTTCGTCCCCGGGAAGATGTGGGACGCGGTCGACGACCAGGGCGGACGCTCGGTCGTGTTCAACATCCCCGGGTCGTACCCGTGGCAGGCCATCGACGGCACCATCATCGCGGCTGCCCCGGAGTACAAGGAGGAGTACTCGCATCCGCCCGAGCGCTGGGACGAACTCGTCGACCTCGTCGACGGCTACAAGCTCCGGAACGACGAGGAGCCGGGGACGCGAGCGTACGTCGACGCGAGCGTCGACCTCGTCGACAAGCGCTTCGAGGCGTTCGAGCACTTCATCCAGGCGGAGGACCCCGACCTCGCCGTCGGCCTCATCCGCGGCACGGACCGCATCGCGCACCACTACTGGGGCGCGGAGAGCGTCCCGCCGGCGTCGACGGACAACGCGGTCTTCGAGGTGTACCAGCGCGTCGACGAGCACCTCGGCGAGTTCCTCGACGAACACGACGACGAGGACGTCGTCGTGATGAGCGACCACGGGTTCGAGAAGGTCCGCGAGCAGTTCGCGCCGAACCGCGTCCTCGAACGCGCGGGCCTCGTGACCCTGAACGAGTCGGGTGACTCGACGCAGGCCGCACTCGGGTCGCTCCGGGACGTCGCGAGCGACGTCCTCGGGAAACTCGGCCTGTTGACGTTCGCGCGGAAGGTCGTCCCGGCGAGCACGGTCGCGGGACTCCCGACCGGCGACAATCTCGGGCTGGACAACGCCATCAGCATGGGTCGGATCGACTGGGACGGGACCGAGGTCGTCGTCGACCAGGCCCAGAAGACGGCGCTCGTGTACGCGCTCGCCGACGACGCCGACGAGGCCGCCGACGCCTGCGACCGCGCCCGAACCGCGCTCGCGGATGCGGCCGCCGACGCCGGTATCGACGTCCGCTTCGAGGACCTCGGCCGCGGCGGCGACCACACGCCGGACCTCGCGATGATCGTGGAGACGCCCGAAGTCCACGTCACCTCGCGGTTCGACGTCGACGCCGACCTCGTCGACGTCGACACGAGCGGGCACGCCCGGAACGGCATCCTCCTCGCTCGCGGGCCGTCGTTCCGCGACGGCGACGTCGAGGACGCGCACATCACTGACATCGCGCCGACGGTCCTGCACGCGCTCGACTACCGGCTCCCGGAGACGATGACGGGCGACGTCCTCGACGTGTTCGCGCCCGACAGCGAACCGGCGACCCGTGACCCAGAGACGTACGCGTTCGTCGGCGAGGACGCGATCACCGAGGGCGGCGTCGACGGCGAGGAACAGGAGGACGAGGTCAAGGACCGGTTGCGAGAACTCGGCTACCTCGAGTGATGGCGGTCGGGGTCGAGACCTCGAAGCGCTTCCTCACGAACGTCCTCGGCACCGTCGCCGGCTTCCTCGGCACGCTCTACTTCACGCGCGAACTCGGGTTCGCGGGCGTCGGCACGTACGCCGTCTTCGTGAGCCTCCAGATGGTCGCGGGGAGCCTCGCGACGTTCGGCGTCTTCGCGGTCCTCACCAAGCGCGTGAGCGAGGGCCGCGACCAGGCGGCGTACTTCACCACCGGCGCGCTCCTCGTCGGCGCCGGCACCGCCGCCGTCGCCGCAGTCACCGTCGCGCTCCGTGGCCCCATCAACGCGGTCGTCGGCGTCGACGTCGCGCTCCTCGTCCCCGCCGGCGTGCTCTCCTGGGGGCTGTTCCGCCTCTCCGGCGCGTTCCTCGAAGGCAAGCAGCGCGTCGCGCTCGCCGGCGCGCTCGACAGCGGCCGGCACGCCGTCGTCGTCCCCATCCAGGTCGCACTCGTCCTCGACGGCTACGGCGTCCACGGCCTCGTGTACGGCCTCGTCGCCGGCCAGACGCTCACGTTCCTCGCCTCCTACCTCGGGTACGCGCGCGTCGTCCCGAACCTCCCCACGCTCGACGTCGTCAGGGACTTCCTCGGGTACTCGAAGTACGCGTACGTCCAGGTGGTCGCCGACCAGCTGTTCAAGCACGCCGACTACGTCATCCTCGGGACGTTCGCGGGCGCCGGCCCGACCGGCGTCTACAAGAACGCCTTCCAGATAACCGAGGCGTCGACGCTGTTCGCGTCCGCGCTCTCGAAGGTGTCGTTCCCGAAGCTCTCCGAACTCACCGAAACCGGCGACGACGCCGAGGTCGCGCGACTGTTCGCCGCACTCTTCACGTACGGCGGCCTCGTCGCCATCCCCGTCGCCGCCGGCGGCGCCGTCGTCGGCAACGACCTCCTCCTGACGCTGTACGGCGAGAACCCCGGCACCACCACGCTCCCGCTCCTCGGCGTCGTCGGCCTCGCGAACGCGCTCGTCCCCCTGCTCGCGGTCGCGAACCTCCTGAACGGCTACCGCACGAGCCTCGAACGCTTCTCGCTCGGAACCGGCAACCCACGCCTGTACGCCGCCAGCGGCGTCGTCCTCGTCACCGTCTACGCCGTCACCGCCGTCCCCCTCACGATAGCGTACGACGCGTGGGGCGTCGCCATCGCCACCGTCCTCGCGTTCGGCGTGAGCGTCGCCGCGAACCTCGTCCTCCTCGACGAACGCGTCCCCCTCGGCGCGCTCCGCGACGTCGGCGCGGAACTCCTCGCCGCCCTCGTCATGACCGGCGTCGTCGCCGTCCTCGTCGACGCGCTCGGCGCCGCCCACGGCGCACTCCGCCTCGGGTTCGTCCTCGCGATCGGCGCAACGACGTACTTCGCCGTCCTCCTCGCCCTCAGCGAACGCATCCGCATCGACGCCCGCCACGTCGCCGACGACATCCTCGCCGACGTCCGCTGACCGAACGCGGCCGAATCGCTTGTCATCCCCTCGTCACCGCCGCTCGCCTCGTCCGTCGTCGACTCACCTCGTCCCTCGTCGTCACGATCACCCAACGCCGTCGACGAAGACGGCGGGACATCGAGCAGGTCCGATATCGAACTCGCAAGAAATGCCTTATTTAAATATCAGGGGGAAGGATGGTTCGATGTGGAAATCGTTCGGAACATCCAGATCAAACTCGACGTGCGAGAGGCCGATCACCCGGTCCTCGACGAGACGTTCGAACAGTTCCGAACCGCTGCCCAGCGCGTCGCTGACCACGGATGGGACGACGAACCATCTCGGATGACGACCACGAAAACCGAACTCCACGCCGAGACCTACGCCGAGATTCGTGACTCGCTTTCCCTCCAATCCAGTCTCGTTCAATCCGCTCGAGACCTCGCTGCTAACGCGCTCTCGAACTGTCAAGACCGTCTGCTCGATGGCGATGCCACCAGCAAGCCCGAGTTCGACGGTACGGTCGTCGTTTACAACGGACGTACCATCACGTACGACGATGAGTCGGTGACGCTCGCTACCACTGGCGAGCGCGTAACCGCCGGACTCGTCACACCCGTCGAGAATGAGGGCACACCGTTCGAGGACTACTGGACTGACGAGTGGGAGAAAGCTGAAGCAACGTTGCACAAACGAGACGGCACGTACTACCTGCACGTGGCGGTGAAGAAAGCGGCTGAGCCTGCATCCTGCAGGGACGACGCTGGGAACGGGGTGGTTCTCGGCGTCGACCTCAACGTAGACGGATACCTCGCCGTCACGAGTACGGGGGCGTTCCTCGGCAACGCGGACTACCTCAACCACCGCCGTGACGCGTACGAGCACCGTCGCAGGGGACTCCAGCAGACTGGCACTCGTTCGGCGCACCTCACGATCCAATCAATTGGCGATCGGTTCGCTCGATGGAGTAACGACTACATCCATCGCGTCTCGAAAGCAGTCGTCCGGGAAGCCGTCGCGCATGAGTGTACGGCTATCGCATTCGAGAATCTAGAGCACATCAGAGACCGGATTTCGGCCGCAAGCAAGTTCCAGCAGTGGTCTTTCAGGAAGCTCAAACGCTACGCGGAATACAAGGCCGAGGAATACGGTATCGGGGTCGAGGACGTCTCGCCTGCGTACACGAGCCAGCGGTGTAGTCACACCGAGTGTGGATTCGTGCACGAAGACAACCGTATCGGTGACGAGTTCGAGTGCGTAAAGTGCGGAAAAAAGCTACATAGCGACTACAACGCCGCTCGGAATATCGGGCAGCGGCTCGTTCAGCGCTGGCTCAAGTCTGGTGCTGGACGGGCTACATGTCAATTAGCCCTTAAGTCAGGGGTGCTGAAGGTGAATGGATGACCCAAACCTGCCGCCTCGTGGTGGTTTGAACCGGAGTCCACTGGCAAGCCTCGGCGTCAAACGCCGAGGCAATTGACAAGGCTTATGCGCGTTTCCCGGCGATGCACGCCCAATGAGTAGCGAGACCGAGACCAGTCAGGACCTCATCGAGGGCCAGTCCGTGGTGGACCTCTTCAGGGAGTACTACCACGTCCCCGTGCTCGCCGCCCTCGTCGGGTTCATGCTGTGGCTGCGTATCCTCCCGGCTGACAACTTCATCAGGCCGGACGGCGTCTACTTCAGCGGGAACGACGCCTGGTATCACCTCCGGGAAACGACGTACGCCGTCAAGAACTGGCCGTCCACGATGCCGTTCGACCCGTGGACGCAGTTCCCGTACGGCGTCTCGAACTCGCAGTTCGGGACGCTCTACGACCAGCTCGTCGCCACGGCCGCGCTCGTCGTCGGCCTCGGCGACCCGAGTCAGCGCCAGATCGCGACGACGCTCCTGTACGCGCCCGCGGTCATCGGCGCGGCCGTCGCCGTCCCGACGTACTTCATCGCGCGCCGACTCACCGGTCGGTTCGGCGCGCTGTTCGGCGTCGCCGTCCTCGCCCTCCTTCCGGGGACGTTCCTCGCACGAACCATCGCCGGGTTCTCCGACCACCACGCCGCGGAGGTGCTCTTCCACGCCATCAGCGTCCTCGCGTTCATGGTCGCGTTGAACGTGGCGGAGACAGAGAAACCGATCTACGAGCTCGTCGTCGACCGCGACTGGGACGCGCTCCGCACGCCGACGCTGTACAGCGTCGCTGCGGGCGTCGCCATCTCGCTGTACGTCTGGGTGTGGCCGCCCGCTATCGTCCTCGTCGGTATCATCGGGACGTTCTTCCTGCTCGCACTCGGCGCGAAGTACGCGACTGGGAGTAGCCCGGACCACATCGCGTACGTCGGCGTCGTCGCGATGACGACCGTCGCCGTCTTCTCGCTCGTTCGACTCGACGAGTTCGGGTTCTCCGCGAGCGCCATCTCGCTCCTGCACGTCATCCTGACGCTCGCGGTCGCCGCCGGTTGCGCGTTCCTCGTCTGGCTCGCACGCCAGTGGGAGGGAAGCGGGTTCTCGCGGGTCCTGTTCCCGTTCTCCGCGCTGTCCATCGCGCTCGTCGGCGCCGTCGCCTTCAGTTTCGTCCTCCCCGAAGCGTGGGGGAGCATCCAGAACAACCTGGAGCGCGTCCTCACGCTCGGCCAGAGCGACACCGTCCTCACCATCGGTGAGGCGCAGGCGCTCGTCGAGATGGGGCCGAACTACCTCCAGCGATTGAACCGCACGCTCGTCCTCCTGTACGGTCTCACGTACATCACGGGCATCGCGGGCCTGCTCGCGCTCACGTACCGCGCGGTCACCGAACGCCTCCGCGCCGAGTACGTGTTCGTCGCGGTCTGGACGGTGTTCGTGTTCATGATGACGCTCACCCAGCAGCGCTTCAACTACTACCTCGTGCTGCCGGTGGCGGTCCTGAACGCGTACTTCGTCGGTGAACTCCTCGGGGTCGTGAACATCGACTCGTCGTTCGACCTCGAGGACATCCAGTTCTATCACGTCTCGGTGGTGCTCGCCGCGATCGTCCTCGTCATCGCGCCGATCGCACCCATCGGCGCGATCGCGATGACCAGTTCGAACGTCCACGCGCAGGTCACGGGTGGGGCGCAGGGCACCGGCCCGGCGCCGCGGACGGTGACGTCGTGGGATTCGACGACGGACTGGATGCAGAACGGCACGCCCGAGATCGAGGGCATGGAGAAGTACGGGACGTACGAGAAGACCGAGGACTTCGAGTACCCAGAGAGTGCGTACGGCATCATGTCCTGGTGGGACTACGGCCACTGGATCACGGTCCGCGGTGACCGCATCCCGCACGCGAACCCGTTCCAGGCTGGGGCGCGTACCGCGTCGCGGTACTTCCTCTACGAGAACGAGACGAAGGCGAACCTGCTGTTGGAGGCGCTCCCGTCGCTGAGTCCGCGCGAGGGGAACATCGACAACTACACGACGTCGGATTACCGCGACATGATCGCGGAGCAGACCGACCAGCAGCGCGCGGAGGACACGCGGTACGTCACGATCGACTACCAGATGGCGACGCGGAAGTTCGGCGCCATCGCGACGTGGAGTGGCCCGCCGGCTGGCGAGTACTTCGCGCGGCAGAACCAGAACGCGTCGCTGGGCGGGCAGAACCTCACGGTACCGTACCAGACGTTCAGTGACCGGTACGAGGAGACGATGCTCGCGAAGCTGTACTGGGACGACGCGGACGGCCTCGAGCACTATCGGCTCGTGCACTCCTCCCAGCAGCGCAAGCTCCTCGTCACGTACAGTCGCTTGAACCCGCAGACGGGGCAGGTGATGCAGCAGCCGTTCCTGTCGTCCATCGGGAACCTGGGCGGGAACCGCTCGATCCAGAACTTCTTCCTGCTCCAGCAGCGCCAGGACTTCGTGGTGCACGACGTCCGGCAGGCGACGTCCGTGAAGACGTTCGAGCGCGTGGAAGGCGCCGAACTCACGGGGTCGGCGTCGCCGGGCGCGAACGTCACGGTGTCGTTGACGTTGAACAACACGCAGACCGGGACGAACTTCACGTACGAGCAGACGGCGCAGGCGAACGAGGACGGCGAGTTCGCGGTGACGGTGCCGTACGCGACGAACGACGCGGTGTCGCCGAGCCAGGGCGGGACTGATTCGGCTATCGAGGCCGATGGCGTGTACACGCTGAACGTCGAGAACGGTGGCATCACGACGGTGGCGGTGCCGGAGTCGGCGGTGCTCGACGGCGAGTCCATCACGGTGGATGCGTCGGGTGGTTCGAACGCGTCGACGGCGGCTGCGGGCGATGAGTCGGACGACGAGGACTCGAGTGCCAGTGGAAGCGAGTCCGCGTCGGCCGTGGTGGGGTCGCAGTTCGTTGGCGCTCCGGCACGAGTCGCCTGAGGTCTCGAGCGGTTTCGTTTTTGGCTGGTCGTTTCGTTTCGAGTGGAGTCGGCTGTTCGTCGACGGTGATGGTGTCGTTTGTGAGCGTTCTCGTGTGGTGCCGGCGTGTTCTCGACGTGGGGTGGTCGGCGCTGGGGGTGCCTGGGCTGGGGGTGGTGTTCCCGTCGGTGTCGTCTGGTCTGGGGTGGCGCGTTGGTCGCTCTGGTCTCGAACTGGAATGTATCAGTGCCTGAACTGGATTTTTCTCGTGAGTATCTGAATGGATGTGGTCAGCAAACTGGTCGTAATCGTAAGCTAATGCCTGTGAAATGGCCTGAGAGTATGGGTGATTAGTAATAGTTACGGCAGTATGAATGCAGTAGATGTAGGAAAACAAAGAATACTTTCATAATAGTCGGCACGATAAGGGTTACCACGATGTCCCTAATGGAGACAGCACGACGGTGGGCACAGAACAACCCGCAGTTCGCGACGACGCTCGCGACGATGGTGGTCGTCGCCGGCCTCGGTGCGATGGGTGGCGGGCTCGCGGACTTCGGCGGTGGATTCGACCCGACGGGCGGCACGACCGTCACCTCCGGACCCTGAACTGAACACGAACGATACGACGGTCAGTGTCCGAACCGACGACGCGACCCCGCACACTGATGGGTGCAGGCGGTGGTGAGTCAGTCGATGTCGGCCTGACCGAACTGATTATTCAAACGCCACTCGCCGTTCACGATGACCGGATAGGTCATCCATGCGAGGAACTCCCGGAGTTCGTCGAACGGAACCGAGTAGGTGTCCGTCTGCGCCGGGACGATGTACGCGTCGGTCACCGACTCCAAGGTCACGTTCGCCTGTGACCCCAGCGGATTGTAGTTCGTCGGGTAGACGTCGAAGCTGACGTCTCGTTCGAACCGTCCCTCGCCCGTGACCTCACAGACGAACGGACTCCCACCCGTGCTCTGCACCATGTCGACCGAGCCGTCGCCGACGACGAGGTACTGCTGCCCGATGGTGGACGTCTTCGAGACGATGTCGATCGCCGACCGGAGCGGGAACCCCAGGTTGAGGAGGTGTGCGAACATCTTCCCGATCTCGATCGCGTAGTCGTTGACCACGTCCCCGAGCGTGCCGACGCCACCGAACGCACCGCGTTCGACGAGCGCCATCGCCTGGGCCTGGGATTGGCACGCGTTCAGGAGGAACGTCTGGACGTTCACCGTCTCGATTTCGCGGACGTCGAGCTTCCCGTCGATACAGCGGAGTCCGTCGCGTTCGGCGTGCCCGATGTAGTGCAGGAAGTCGACGCTCTCCTCCACGAGGAAGGTTGCGAGCGCGTCCGTCGAAAGCCCGAACTTCGTCGTGACGTCGTAGGGAAGTTCGTCGCGGTCGCCGTACGCGTTCTCCAAGCTGGTCTGTTCGTCGATCATGTGCGGGTCGTTGCAGATGACCGCGATGTCGATCGACTCGCCACGTTCCTCCCGGTCGAGCTGGTTCTCGAACGCTGCCATCGTCGGCATCGACGCGCCCTGCGGGATGTGGTTGCCGAACCACGCGTGTTCCAGGCTCTCGCCGGTATGATGCGGTTCGACGAACGTCAACGACAGGTCGCTCTCGACCCCGGCTTCCTCGCTGTCACTGGCGTTCGAGATCCCTGCACCGCTCAGGACGTCCTCGTCGTCAGCTGTAGTCGACGCTGACACCGACCGTACGTCACCGGTGGCCTCGCGGACGACGCCCATGTCGCCGACCACGAACGGGAGGAACGTCGCCGCCTCGCCGTCCCCCGGGAGGTGTGCGGTGAGCGGCCAGCGCGGCAACTGCGGTTCGACGACGTCGAAGGGTACCGCGGCGTACCGTTCGAGGCGATCGCCGACGGATCGTTCGTACGTGTCCGCGAGGTCGAACGGGAGCTCGGGTTCGAGCGCCTTGCGTTCGTGGAGTTCCGCCGGGAACAGGCCTTCGGTTCGAACGACGCAGTCGAGGAGGAACTGTTGTTTGAGCGTGCGCGCAACCGCGTCCTCGAACGCCTGCTCTGTGCCGAGGTCCTGCACGAACCCGTCGTCGGTGACGATTCGTGGAGCGTCCGCGAACTCGATGTCCGCGGCCAGATAGTACGAGAGCGGCGCGACCGTGAGCACGTGCCGGAACGTCTCGGGGACCTCGATGGTGACGTCGCTCTCCGTCGCCTCGATCTGGTCGGGGACGTGGAACTCGTCACCGAGTTCGACGAGCGGCGGGTGACCGCGGAGCGTCGGGAACGACCGCTCGGGCGACGTCGTCTTCAACGCGGACGAGAACAGCGAGATCGCGTCCGCGATCCCGCGTTCGTCGGGCGTCGTGACGATGGTGCCGGCGGGGCGCTCGTGGAGCGTGCGTGCGCCGACGACGATCCGTCGCGTGCCCGGGAAGGAGATCTCGAAGTTATCGATGCCCTGGTCGATGGTGAACGGCGCGTCGACCCGACAGTACACCTTGATCGAGCTGTGGACGCCGATCTCGTACGAGCCGCCGGTGTCGATCTGGACGTTGGAGTCCGCCTGGAGGTCGGCGACGACGTTCCCGTCGGCGTCGTGAACGTGTACGTCTTCGCGTTGCTCGAAGCGAAGCGAACCGATCTCGATCTCGACGGCGGCGTCGACGGGGAACCGGAAGGCGTCCGTCGACACGGCGGCCGGGTCGACGGGTTCGGGGGTGTTGATGCGGAGATGTCGCTGTTCGACGGGGTCGATTATCTCGAGCCCCGGCGGGTCGGTTGTCGGTCGGAACGCTATCTCCATGCTCCACCCACCGCGTATCGGGTCATCCTTTCGGGGCCGCGTGGATAAAACGCTCGGGGGCTGTCAGCGCGCTGTCTACTGTCAACCGGGCGAGTCCGCGGGTTGACGACTGACGGCTACGTCGCGGTGTGGAGGGCGGCGAAGAGTTCAGGCGGGAACCGCGGGCTGACCGTACTGGAGCCGTCGTCGTCGGGGGTGCGGGCGAGCAGGCCGACGTTCGCGAGTTCGTAGAGGAATCGCGTGACGGTGCTCTCGGTGAGGTCGGTGCGTGCGGCGATGGCCTCGGCGGCGGCGGGGAGCGTCGGGCTCTCGGCGTCGAGTGCGACGAGTGCGGCGAGGACGCGCTGGTGGTTCGCCGGTTCGGCGAGCGCACGAGCGACCGAGACCGGGTCGCTGGGGTACGCGGCGACGGCGGCTTCGACGTGGTGCGATTGGACGCGGCCGGCGTCGACCGCGTCTGCGCGCGACGCGGCGTCGTAGAGGAGTGCGAGCGCGTCGTGAGCGTTCCCGTCTGCGTACCTGGCGACCGTGCGTGCGTTCTCGTGGTCGAGGGCGTTCGGGGCGAGCCCGCGGGACGCGCGCTCGGTGACGACCTCGACGAGCGTGTGCGTTCGGTACGGGTCGAAGCGGACGGTCGTCGCGGGCGGCGTTCCGGGCGCGAGCTGGCGGGCGTCGAGCGGGTCGCGCGTGACGTACCACGGGACGAACGCGGCCTCGTCCGCGAGGCTCGCGACGACGCCGGCGTCGAGCGTCCCTGGTTCGTCGACGTGGTCGACGGCGACGACGACCGCGTCGTGCCGGTCGACGGTCTCGACGAGGCGGTCGTGGAGCGCGTCCGTGCTCACGCCGCCCTCGGGCACTGCTTCGTCGGTGAGTGCGGCGAGCAGTTGCCGGTACGCCTGGAACTCGCTGTCGGCGTACCTGCCGTCGACGACGACGAACCGGACGTCGAGCGGTGTGCTCGCGCGCGTCGTCGTTCCGATCGCTTGGCCGCGACGGCCGAGGACGGTGTCGAGCGCGCCGAACAACGACCGAACGATGGCGGTCTTCCCGCTGCCCGACGGGCCACAGACCGCTGCAGCGGCCGGTGGTTCGTCGTCGAACACGGGGTCGAGCGCGTCCAGCAAGCGTTCGATCGTCGGCCCGCGACCGACCGGTTCGTCGGGATGCGTGATCGGTGCGAGCTCGATCGGGTCGACGAGGACGCCACTGCCGGGGGTGTTCTGGCGGCGACGACGCGCGATCCTGTCGCGGACGTTCAACGCGAACGACCCCCAGTTACGCCGCCTCGTCCTCGGTCGTTGCGCCGTCGACGAGCGCGGCCTCGAGGACCTGTAGCGGGTGTTCTATCTCGTAGCCGGTGCCGTGCTCCATCTGCATCGCGCACGTCGGGCACTCGGTCATGCCCGTCGTCGCGTCCGCGTCCTCCATGTGCTCGAACATCTCGTCGCCGATCTTCATGGAGGTTTCGTAGTGCTCGGTCTTCCAGCCGTACGTGCCGGAGATCCCCGAGCAGGAGTCGCCGACGTCCTCGGCGTCGACGTCGTCGAGCTGGGAGAGGAGTTCGACGGTCTGGCCGTCCAGGCCCTGGTTGCGGGCGTGACAGGGCGCGTGGTACGCGAACGAGTCGACGCCGAGGTCGTCGGTCGTCGTCTCGGCGGCGGCGAGTTCGCCGTCGAGGTCCTCGTTGATGCGGAGGTACTCGACGGCGTCGTACGTGTTCGCCGCGACCTTCGCGGTCCCCGGTATCGAGAAGAGCTCGGGGTACTCCTGGCGGAGTGCCATCGAGCAGCTCGTACACGAGCAGACGACGTCGACGCCGTCCTCGACGAGCTCGGAGAAACTTCCGACGTTCACCTTCGCAGCGCGGCGCGCGTCCTCGAGCATCCCGTTCGCGAACATCGGCGTCCCCGAGCAGCGCTGCTCGGGGACGAGGACGGCGTACCCGAAGGACTCGAAGACGTGGACGAGCGCCTTCGCGACCTCGGGCGTGTTGTGGTTCGCGTAGTCGCCGTGGAAGTACGCGACGCGCTTGTCCGCGTCGACGTCCTCGTCGCGGCGCTGGCGTGCGCGCCGGGCGTTCTCGACGCTCGTGGCTTCACCGCCGCGTTTCGCGTACCACGACCGGAACGTCTCGGTCGCGAACTCGGGGAACTCGCGTTCGGCGGTGATGCCGAGCAGTTTCTCGTTGACCTGTTGGACGAGCGAGTTCCCCATGACGGCGTTCGTGAGTCGCGGGAACGTGGAGCCGAGTCGCGCCATCGTCCCGTAGTTCGCGAGCAGCCGGTTCCGCCAGTACTTCAGGCTCGTCTTGTCCATCTGCTCGTCGACGTACTGCGCGCGAGCGGTGTTGTGCATCTGACTGAGCGGCACGTCGCTCGGGCACGCGCTATCACACCGCATGCAGTTCGAGCACTTCGAGATGGAGTCGTCGATGTCCTGGTCGTCGCTGCGCTTGAGCCGCCACTGCTCTGGCCCCTGGAACTTCGGACCGGGGAAGTCCTCGTCGACCTCGGCGACCGGACACGTGGTGTCGCACGTCGAGCACTTGTAGCAGTCGTCCGAGCCCGGCCGGAGGTCGGCGTCCTCGGCCTCCGGGAACACCTGGATGGGTTCGAATCCGTCACCGGAATCGACTGCCGTGCCGCCGTCGGTCGCTGCGCCACCGCCCGCGTCGTCGACCGCGGTGCCGCCGTCGGTCTTCGCGGTGTCACCGGCTGCGTCCGTCGGCCCGCACCCGCTGCACGCGTGGTCGCCGCCCTGTACGTCCTGGTCGTCGTGTGGCTGTGGTTCGTCTGTCATCGGTCTGCGGTCACGTCGGTCGGCGTCGGATGGCTGCTCGATGCGTCCGCGCTGGCGGTGCGGCCGGCGACGTACCCGGTCGCGAGACTGACGCCGCTCGCGGACTTCTCCGCGGCCGCGTCGTAGCCGCCGACGACGCCGCCTGCGGCGGTGAGGTTCGCGTACAGCGGGTCGCCGTCGGCGTCGAGCACGCGGCCGTCGGCGTCGATGCGGACGCCGAAGCGAGCGAACGCGTGCGAGCCGAACGCGTCCGCGTCGCTCCAGTCGTAGCGGTCCTCGGGGTGGGAAACGGGACAGTCGAACACGGGCTCGTACACGGCGTCGCGCTCGCTGTCGATGCCGCCGCCGACGAGCCCGCCGGTCGCGAGCACGACCGCCTCCGGCTCGTACGGCGTCCTCGTCCCGTTCCGGTCCGCGTAGATGGTCGTGATGCGCGGCGCGGCGTTCTTGCCGGCGTCGCCGCCGTCGCCCGCGCCGGGTTCGACGTCGTGGTCGACGACGGGGTTCCCGGTGGTGACGGCGACGCCGGCGTCGCGGAGCGCGTCCCGGAGTCGGTACCGGAGGCGAACTCCGGGAAGGCTCGGTGGCGCGGGCGGGAGTTCGAAGACGGCCGCGTCGAGGTGCTCGGCGAGCGCGTCGCGGACCTGGCGCGGGCGGTCCCGGCCCAGTACGGCGGGGAGGCCGACGCGCTCGACGTCGCCGAAGCCCGCGACCGCACTGCCTGTGGCCGCGCCCTCGTCGGTGTCGCTCGCGTCACCGAAGACGTCGTCGGCGCGCTTCAGCGAGCGCTTCACGCGTTCGGCGAGGCGGCGGCGGACGCCGTCCTCGTCGGTGTCGAGCGCGTGCGCGAGCCTGGTCTGCTGGTCGGTGCCGTCGGGGTCGCCGGGGAACTCGACGGTGACGCCGCCGACGTCGAAGGGCACGCCGACCGCGCGCAGGTGCGCCGCGACGTTGGGGGCGTCCACGTCGGTGTCGCCGTCGAACCCGACGAGGAGGGTGGTTCGGTCGTCGCTCGCCAGCCCGGGCGCGACGCTCGCGGGATACCGTGCGGTCGGCTTCACCGTCCCGCCGACGGTGGGGACGAGCGCGTTCCGCTCGGTGTGCCCGCCCCGGTAGAGGTCGCCGGTCGCGTCGTCGAAGATGGCGAGCCCGCCGCGGAGCGCGTCCACGCCCACGAGCTGATAGGGGTGGTCCTCGGGGAGCGAGTCGATGGCGTCGAACGGGTTCGCGACCGGCGGCGCGGACGAACCGTCGCCCGCGTCGCCGCCGTCCCCGTCCCTGTCCCCGTCGCGTGCGTCGTGTGGGTTCGGGTACCCGAGGACGTCGACGAGGCCGCTCGCCTGCTGGAGCGTGCTCTCCGAGTCCGTGACCACGCGCACGCTCGCGCCCTCGCGAGCGGCCGCCAGTGCCGCGGTCATGCCCGCGAGGCCGCCGCCGACGACGAGGACGTCGTCGCGTATCGCCACGACTCAGGCACCTCCGTCCAACTCGCGGCCACCGTCGGTCGCCGCGCCCGCGTCGAACGCCGCGAAGTCCACGTCGACCGCCCTGGCCCCCGTTTCCGTGGCGTCGTCGCCGGGCGCTTCGCCCTGGTTACCCGTCGGGTGGCGGCCCGCGGGGTCGTGGTCGCGGTTCATCGTCGTCGCGTGCAGGAACGTGTTCAGCGCGGCCTGCGAGAGCTGTTCGCCCCAGAGCGCGTGCCGGTGGCCCTTCCAGCGCTCGTCGACGAGTTCGTCCCACGCGCCCCGCGTCGTCGCTTCCGGGTAGTCCGCGCTGAGGACGTTCGCCATCCGATGACAGCACATCCCGCCCTGGCAGTTCCCCATCGACGCCCGCGTCCGGATGCGGACCGCGTTCAGGTCGCTCCCCGACTGCGCGATAGCGTCACTCACCTCCGCGCGCGTGACGGCCTCGCACTCGCAGACGACCGGGTTCGGGCCGTCGGTGTCGAGGACGTCCTCGGCTCTGGAGCCGAGGCGCTGGCCGCTCCGGCGCGCGACCGGCGACCGCAGCCCGAAGTCGTCCATCGCCGCGTCGAGCCTGGCGGGATGCTCGCTCCCCGGGAGCGCCTCCTCGGCGGTCGTACACCGCCCACGGACGCCGAGCTGGTCGCAGACGTGGTCGCTGATCTCCTCGGCCATCATCCGGTACGTCGTGAACTTCCCGCCGACGATGCTCGACATCCCGCGCAGGCCGTCGCGCTCCTCGTGGTCGAGCAGGAAGTAGTCGCGCGTGATGTCCGTCGGGTCCTGGCTCCCGACGTCCGGCGGCTCGTACAGCGGCCGCACGCCCCAGAACGACCGGATCGTGCGTGCGTCGGCGAGGATGGGGACGAGTTCGGTGAGCTGGTCGATGACGAGGTCGACCTCCCAGCCATCCTCGGGGTAGTCCGCGGGGTCGCTCACCTCCTCGTCGGTCGTCCCGAGGATGGCCGTGGTCTCGTGGGGGACGACGATGTCCGCGTCGCCCTTCGGCCGACACCGGTTCACGACCGTGTCGACCTGGCGGACGTTCATCACCGTCATCACGCCCTTCGACGGCCGAACGGCGACGTCCACGCCCGCCATGTCGCCTATCTGGCCCGCCCACGCCCCGGTGGCGTTCACGACGTACTCCGCCGTTATCTCCTCGCGTTCGCCCGCCACGCCGTGCACGCGAGACCCGGAGCCCGCGTGGTGCTGGACCTCGACGCCGACGACGTCGCGCTCGCCCGACGACCCCGCCGAACCGCCGCCGTCACCGCCCTCGACGAGGACGTCCACGACCTCGGTGTGCGTCTCGATGCGCGCACCGTGGTTCTCCGCGTCGACCGCGTTCGCGACGACCAGCCGGAACGGGTCGACCGCGCCGTCGGGCACCGAGATGGCCTTGTCGACGTCCTCGGAGAGGTACGGTTCGACCTCGCGCGCCTCGCGCCCCGTGAGGACCTCCGCGGGGATACCGCACTCGCGACACCCCTGGAGCTTCTCCTCGAAGTACGACTCGTCGTCCTCGGGGCGCTTGGCGAACAGGCCGCCGGTCTCCTCGACGCAGTGACTCGCGATGTCCCTGAGGACCCGGTTCTCCTCGATGCACTCGCTCGCACTCGCCTGGTCGGAGACGGCGTACCGGCCGCCGGAGTGGAGCAGCCCGTGCATGCGACCGGTCGTTCCGTGTGTGAGGTTGCCCTGTTCGACGAGCGTGACGTCGACGCCGCGACGCGCCAGGTCGCGCGCGACGCCCGCCCCGGTCGACCCGCCGCCGAGCACGAGAACCTCGGTATCACGTGACATCCGTTCGTCTCCAACCTCGGTCCGTCGCCACTTGACTTTATCGACGCCGGCGGGCCTCCAGTAACTCGCGGAAAATACTGCCGCACACGTGGAACTGTCGCTAACGATAGGTCAAAATCCGCCGGGCGGAAATATGGGTTCTGAAGAGATTAGAAACCATTTGGTTCCTTCTGGGAGCGTTTGGCCGGGGTAGGCCGTAGCATTACCCGTTGGGTAACGTTTATCACGATAGTCCCAGTTGTTTACTCCTAACACGGCACCACCAGTAACAGTGCGCTGGTCGCGGAGCGCGACCAGCACGCGAAGGCATGGGGCAGGGCCGTGGCTCACAGGGTCACAACGATGACAGACAAAACCTACGTAGGCGCCATCGACCAGGGAACGACCGGCACGCGATTCATGGTCTTCGACCACGCCGGCCAGGTCGTCGCCAACGCGTACGAGAAGCACGAACAGATCTACCCCGAACCCGGCTGGGTCGAGCACGACCCGATCGAGATCTGGGAGAACACCAAGAACGTCGTCCTCGAGGGCCTCTCGGACGCCGGCCTCGAAGCGAGCCAGCTCGAAGCGCTCGGCATCACGAACCAGCGCGAGACGACGGTCGTCTGGGACAAGGACTCCGGACGCCCCGTCCACAACGCCCTCGTGTGGCAGGACCGGCGGACGACCGACCGCGTCGAGGAACTCCAGGACGCGGGCAAGGTCGAGGAGATCCGCGAGAAAACCGGACTGGAGTGCGACGCGTACTTCTCCGCGACGAAGACCGAGTGGATACTCGACAACGCTGAACCGCTCAAGATGGAGAGCTCCCGTTCCCGCGACCTCCGCGACCGCGCGGTCGACGGCGAACTCCTGATGGGCACGATCGACGCGTGGCTCATCTACAACCTCACGGGCAACCACATCACGGACGTCAGTAACGCCTCCCGGACGATGCTGTACAACATCCGGGACATGGAGTGGGACCACGAACTCCTCGAGGAGTTCGACGTCCCCGCGGAGATGGTGCCCGAGGTCCGTCCGTCCTCCGACGAGGAGTACTACGGACACACGGACCCCGACGGGTTCCTCGGCGAAGCAGTCCCGGTCGCCGGCGCGCTCGGCGACCAGCAGGCCGCGATGTTCGGCCAGACGTGCTTCGACAAGGGCGACGCGAAGAACACGTACGGCACCGGCGCGTTCTACCTGATGAACACCGGCGAGGAGGCCGTCGCGTCCGACAACGGCCTGCTCACGACCGTCGGATTCCAGCTGTCCGGCGAACCCGTCCAGTACGCCCTCGAAGGTTCCATCTTCGTCGCCGGCGCGGCGATCGAATTCCTCGAAGACATCGACCTCATCAACAACGCCGCCCAGACCGCGGAACTCGCGCGGTCGGTCGACTCGACCGACGGCGTCTACATGGTCCCGGCGTTCACCGGCCTCGGCGCCCCGCACTGGGACGGTCGCGCTCGCGGGACCATCGTCGGGATGACCCGCGGGACGCGCAAGGAGCACCTCGTCCGGGCGACGCTCGAGAGCATCGCGTACCAGACTCGCGACCTCGCGGAGGCGATGGAGGCGGACTCCGGGATCGAGACGACGAGCCTGCGCGTCGACGGCGGCGCGGTCAAGAACAACTTCCTCTGTCAGCTCCAGTCCGACATCATCCAGACGGACATCGTCCGGCCGGAGGTCGACGAGACGACCGCGCTCGGGAGCGCGTACGCCGCCGGGCTCGCCGTCGGCTACTGGGACAGCGTCGACGAGCTCCGCGAGAACTGGCAGATAGACCGCGAGTTCGAGGCCGAGATGGACGGTTCGAAGGCCGACAAGATGTACGCGCGCTGGGACGACGCCGTCGAGCGGTCGCTCGACTGGGCGCGCGACGACGAAGGAGGTGACTGACCGATGCAATCGATCCTCCTCCAACTCCCGGTCATCGACGCGACAGTCACCGAACTCGTCGTGCTCCTCATCGCCGCGCTCGCCGGCGGCGCGTTCGGCGCCGCCATCGGCGCACTCCCGGCGTTCATCTTCACGGGGTTCGTCGTGTTCCTCGGCGAAGGCCTCGCCATCCTCCGGAACAACGTCGGCGGGGCGGTCGGCGACGTCGGTGCCGGTGAACTCGCGACCGGTATCACGGGTGTCATCGGGTTCGGGATGGTCACCGGCCCGCACGTCGCGTTCGCGGGCGGTGTCGCCGCCTCCGCGTACGCCGGGAAGAAGTACCCCGAGATGGAGCCCGACGACTGGGACTACCACTTCGGGAAGAACATCCTGTACGCGTTCGGCACGAAGCCCGACATCCTCGCCGTCGGCGCCATCTTCGGCGTGTTCGGGATGCTGTTCAACCGGATCTTCGCCGGCATCTTCGCGTTCGGTGGCTTCGGCCTCACCGACTCCATCGCCGTGACCGTCGTCGCCTCGGCGTTCCTCGCCCGCGTCGTCTTCGGGTACCCGATCGTCGGGAAGGCACAGGGCAAAGGCTTCTTCGACATGACGCCGTTCGAGCGCGAGGAACCGCACATGGCCGCCGACGGCGGCACCCAGGAGCACGCCGGACGGCTCGCGACCGAACCGTGGCTCCCCCACCAGTACAAGTGGAGTGGCGTCGCCGCCATCGGTCTCGTCGGCGGCGTCCTCGGCGGCTACCTCTGGCTCCGCACGGGGAGCATCTTCCTCGGGTACGCCATCTCCGCGATCAGCCTGCTGTTCCTCCAGCTCGGCGTGGAGAAGATCCCCGTCACGCACCACATCACCCTCCTCGGGTCGGTCGGTGCGGTCGTCGCCGCGGAGACCGTCGGGAGCGACCCCGTCGTCCTCATCGCCGCGGGCGTCCTCGGGATGGTCAGCGGGCTCGCGGGCGAGGCGACCCAGCGCGTGTTCTACTCGCACTCCGGGACGCACGTCGACCCGCCCGCGATGGCAATTGCACTTGTGATGCTCATCGTGGGCGTCCTCGCCATCGCCGGCGTCATCCCGACCGCGGGCTACCTATGAAGCTCGCGTAACGATCCCTGGCCCGGCGAACGCACGCGGTCGTTCGCGCGGGCCGACCGACGCCCGAGGGCGGCGTGCCCATAGCACGCCACCACCACCACCACAGCGTCTCACGGCGCGCTCGCACGAGTGCGTCGCATCACGCCGCCCACGCGTCTCGCGCGACGCCGCCACACCCGGCGTCGCACCCTACCGCGCCCCGGCGTCGCACCGCGACGCCTCGTCGTGCTCGCAGCGACACCAACCGGGTGCTCGCAGCCACACCGACGCGCCTCCGCGGATGCTCGCGCGCTCCCGCGGATGCCCACCACGACGATCCGGTTCCTTCTTTCGTGCGTACTCGAACGCCAAGCGGCGGTCCCGTCGTGAAAGAGTTACCTGCGCGGCGGCCCGACGGAGTGACATGACCGACCGCCAGCGCGACGACGCCCGCGGTACCGTGAGCGACCGCCAGCGCGACGACGCCCGCGGTACCGTGAGCGACCTGCCGCCGCTCGTCCTCGACATCGACGGCACGCTCACCCGCCCGAGCGGGCACGGCATCGACCCGCGCGTCTTCGACCCCGTCCACGACTGGCCCGCGCCCGTCGTCCTCGCCACCGGGAAGGCGTTCCCGTACCCGATCGCGCTCTGTGACTTCCTCGACATCGAGCACCTCGTCGTCGCCGAGAACGGCGGCGTCGCCGTCGCGCACGACGACGTCCACGTGCACGACGCCGGCGACCGCATCGACGACGTCGCCGCCGCCATCAGGGACGCCGGGCACGACCTCGGCTGGGGCGTCGCGGACCTCGTGAACCGCTGGCGCGAGACCGAACTCGCCGTCCGCCGGGACGTCCCCGCGGACCCGCTCCGCGACCTCGCCGCGGCGCACGACCTCGCGTTCGTCGACACCGGCTACGCGTACCACCTGAAGCCCCACGACGTCTCCAAGGGCCTCGCACTGGAGCGGGTCGCGGGCGCGCTCGACCGCGACCCGAGCGCGTTCGTCGCGGTCGGCGACAGCGAGAACGACGTCTCGACGTTCGAACGCGTCGACGAGAGCTACGCGGTCGCGAACGCCGACGACGCCGCGCGCGCCGCCGCCACCACCGTCCTCGACGCCGCGCACGCCGACGGCACCCTCGCCGCGCTCGACGCCGTCCGCGACCGTCACGCCTGACGACCGAGTTCTCGACCGCGTCAGCGCGCGCTGGCCGGACCAGTGCGTGTTCCCGGGACAGACGTCGTAGCGCTACGTACGGGTCGCCGTCGGCGTCGCGGCTCAGTCGACGGCGAGCCCGTTACGGGCGAGAAAGCCGGTGACGTCCTTGATGACGGCCGGCGACCCGACGATGCGACAGTACTCCTCGTTCACCGGCGCGATGGTGACCATGAACCGCTCGTCGACGGCCGCGTCGAGCCCGGCGAGCGCGTCGCGTTCCATCACGATCTGCGTGCTATCGCGGAGCTGTGCCGGGTCAGGCATCTGTCGAGTCAACGGTGATGGCCATCAAGTATTAACGTGGCGGAACAGGGCGAGGGGACGCAGGGACCGTGCTCGCGCGCACTCGACCGGCCGCGAACGCGCATGCGCCGCCGACCGAGGGGCCGGGGCGCACTACCGGCGCTGGCCGGGCCGCACTACCCGGACGGCCCGCTCCGAGCACGAACCTCGACTCTCGAACCGAGAAACAGCTTCTAGGGTGCTCTATCGTGGTTTTTCGGGCTTTCAGTTCGGTTCGTGTATGTGGTCGTGATGGAGCCGTCTGTGAGTAAGTAATCGGTTTGCCTAAAGCAAGAATTAAATATGTAAGGTAAAAGTATGAGCTATGCCGTCTGACAACGCGTTCCAAATGACTGGTGAACAAACGACGAGCCGACGCCGCTGGCTCCAGGTGATGGGGATCGCCGGCGCCGCCGGACTCGCCGGGTGTGCGTCCGGACCCGACCCCACGGAGACGAGCGCCTCGACGACCGAAGAGGACCAAGGGTTCAGCACGGGCACGCAGGAACCCACCACGCAGGTCGAGGAACTCCCCGAGGTCGGGGGCACGTACACGGACATCATCTCCTCGACGATCACGACGCTGAACTCGATGTACAACTCCGAGGCGACCGCGGGCGCCCTCATCACGAACACCATCGACCCGTCCTACGGGTTCAAGCCCGGGCAGGTCCAGTTCCCGCAACTGTTCGAGCTCACGAGCGACGACAACCGCGTCTGGTCCGCGAAGCTCCGCGAGAACCTCCAGTGGTCCGAGCCCTACGGGCAGCTGACCGCCGAGGACTACGTGTACATGATCAAGAACCTCCACCAGACCGAATGGTCGGGGACCTCGGCCAGCTCCGACTGGTACCGGAACGGGGAACCCATCACGGTGGAGAAGAACGGCAAGTACCAGTTCGACATCAAACTGGAGGAACCCGACCCGCTGTTCCCGAAGAAACCCGTGACGTGGGAGATGCAGGTCGTCCCCAAGGACCTCATCAAGCCGTTCGTCGACGAGGAGGACGTCCAGGGCCTCAAGGAGAACCAGGAGCTCATCGACCTCTCGTACACCGGGAACCTCGGGCCGTACAAGCTCGAGAACTGGGAGCGCCAGAGCAAGCTGACGTTCACGCGCAACGAGGACTACTACGCTCGCGAAGCCGACGACCTCCCGAAGCTCTTCGAGAAGGCGCCGTACTTCGAGCGCATCGAGACCCAGATCATCAAGGAGCCGGCGGCGCGCGTCGGCTCGCTCAAGACCGGCGACGGCGACGAGGTCGGCCTCGAACCGAGCCAGGCCGTCAACCTCGAAGGGAACGAGAACGTCAACCTGAACGTCGCCCCGCAGCCGTACAACCGCCCGATCTTCTACAACATGCGTGCGAACGGCTGGAAGCCGTTCCGCAAGCAGGGTGTCCGGCAGGCGCTCGGGTGCGCGATTGACAAGCAGAAGTACGTCAAGGGCGTGCAGCGCGACTACGCCAACCCGCAGTTCACGTGGCAGCCGCAGTGGTCGCCGTGGTACAACGACGACACTGTCGACAAGTACGGCGTCGGCGACCTCTACGGGAAAGAGGCGACGCAGAGCCGGATGAAGGACGCGCTCTCCGGGACGAACTACTCGTACGACGGCGACAAGCTCGTCGACGGGAACGGCGACCAGGTCGAACTCAAGCTGATGTACCAGAGCGGGCAGGCCATCGAGAAGTCCACCGCGCAGTTCATCCAGCAGGAGTTCGGCAAGAACGCGGGCATCAAGGTGAACATCGAATCCATCGGCGGTCTGAAGTTCGTCACCGACTACTTCCGCCAGCAGGAGCCCGAGAACCCCGACGAGCTCGAGTGGAGCGCGGGCGCGAACAACTACGGCCCGCGTGACAAGGTCACGAGCAAGAAGTCCTGGGACATGGGCCTCATCTACGGCCTGAACACGTACCCGATGACGCCGACGAGCAGCGACGTGTTCTTCCTGAAGGACGCCGCGTTCAACGCGACCGGCTACTACCCGAGCTACGACCTCGAGACGCTCTACGAGGACGCTCGCACCGCGTCCTCCGACGAGGAAC
Organism: Halorubellus litoreus; assembly: GCF_037081675.1. Taxonomy (GTDB): domain Archaea; phylum Halobacteriota; class Halobacteria; order Halobacteriales; family Natrialbaceae; genus Halorubellus; species Halorubellus litoreus. The sequence goes on from NZ_JAZAQL010000002.1 coordinate 71,610, forward strand.
GCAAGGAGGTTCTCGGCGAACTCTTCGGGAAGCTCTCGAAGGACCAACCCATGGGTATGCTCTCGCTTGGCACCTCCATCACGGGCTACAGCCCGTCCGTGAAGGGGCCGGAAGAGGAGTTCTTCAACGGCTGGAACTTCCAGACGTGGCGGAAGGAGTCCGGAGACAACTAGAGGTCACCCATGACCTATCATCGTTCGCATAACTCGCCGAGAGCCGCTGGGATAGCGACGCCACCATGAGGTGGTACGTCGCACGGCGGCTCATGTGGGCAGTCGTCGTCACGTTCATCATCGTCTCCGTCACCTGGCTCATGCTCCGGCTGACGCCCGACCAGGACATCATCCAGGCCGGGCAAGCGGCCGCGCAGGCGGGGAAGAACGCCACCGCAGAACAGGAACGCCTCCGCGAGCTCCGCGGCCTGAACGAGCCGCTGTGGGTGCAGTACGGCAGTTACATGGAGAACGTCTTCACGCTCGACTGGGGGTTCTCCGAGAGTCGCTCCCAGCCCGTCACCGAGGCGGTCTGGACGGCGCTCTACTACACCGTCCAGTACTCCGTGCCGTGGACGATCCTGACCATCGTGTTCGGGACCGCTGCGGGCCTGTACTCGACCGCGCACCAGTACTCGTGGCGGGACAACCTGATGACGTTCTTCGCGTTCTTCGGGTTCTCCATCCCGAACTTCTGGTTCGGCATCATGCTCCTGCTCGTGTTCGGCGTCGTCCTCGGGTGGGTGCCGATCACGTACCAGACGGACGTGGGCGTGTTCACGTGGGCGAACTTCAAGCAACTCATCCTCCCCGTGTTCGTGCTCGTCACGGGCTCGGTCGGGGGCATCCAGCGCGTCTCCCGGAACGAATCCGCGGAGTACCTCAACACGGACTTCGTGAAGACCGCGCGAGCGAAGGGCGCGAACAGCCAGCGCATCCTGACGCGGCACATCCTGCGTCCGGCGTCGGTGCCGATGTCGACGACGTACGTCGGCACGCTCCTGGCGTTGTTCACGGGGTCGTCCGTGCTCGTCGAGACCGTGTTCTCGATTCCCGGGCTCGGGCGACTGCTCTTGCGGGGTACGCTCTCCCAGGACACGCCACTCGTGCTCGGCACGTCGTTCGTGTTCATCTTCATCGCGGTCATCGGGAACCTGCTCCAGGACATCGTCTACACAGTGCTCGACCCGCGCATCAGCTTCGGTGATCGATGATGTCGGCAGACGATTCCACGCCGACCCGATTCGAGGACATCGACTGGAACGACGTCGAACGCACGAGTCGGCTGAACCTCTCCGCGAAAACGAGTGGGATGGTCGTGACGACGTTGGTACTTGCCGCCATCTTCCTCTACGACTACTTCGCCGTCCCGAAGGGCGAGGCGACGTTCGAGGCGATCGGGTGGGCGTACCAGGTCACGCAACTGGACTACATGTTCGCGCTGACGATCCTGCTGCTGTTCTTCTTCGGGGTCGTTCCGATCTTCGAGAACCCGCATCTGTCGCGGTACTACTGGGAACGGTTCAAGGAGAACCGTCCAGCGATCCTGAGTCTCGGGTTCCTCATCGTGACGTTCGTTGTCGGCGTCTTCGGGCCGCTGGTCGTCCCGAAACCAGAGCTGACGCTGTTCGCGAAGTTCCAGCCGCCCGTGTACACGAGCGTCCCGAAGTCCGCGGTCATCGAGTGCACGGGTCGAGTCTCGGATGGGATGTGCCACGGTACCTGGAAGTACCCGCTCGGCACGACTGACGGTGGGAAGGACATCGTGAAGATCATCGTGTACGGGATGCAGATCAGCATGAAGATCGGACTGATGTCGGCGTTCATCGTGACGATAATCGGGAGTCTCGTCGGCACGGTCGCCGCGTACAGCGGCGGGCTCGTCGACGAGTTCCTGATGCGGTACGTCGACATCCAGCAGACGTTCCCGAGCTTCCTGCTGTTCCTCCTCCTGACCTACCAGTTCGGCGCGAGCCTCATCCTGTTCATCGGTATCTTCGGGTTCTTCAGCTGGGGGAACACCGCGCGGTACGTGCGGTCGAACGCGCTCCAGAAGACCGAGGAGGAGTACATCAAGTCCGCGAAAGCCACGGGTGGCAGCACGTGGCTCATCATCCGCCGGCACCTCATCCCGAACACCGCGAGCAGCATCATCACGGACCTGTCGCTGCTCATCCCGAGCTTCATCCTGTTCGAGGCGGCGTTCGCGTTCCTCGGACTCGGGGCGGACGTCCCGTCGCTGGGGTCGGCGATCGCGTCGGGGCGCGCGAGCCTGTCGTTCGCGTGGTGGATCTCGACGATCCCCGGCGTGTTCCTGTTCCTCATCATCCTCGCGTTCAACTACCTCGGTGACGCACTGCTCGACGCACTGAACCCGCAAGCGGAGACGGAGGGCGAATAATGAGTACGAGAGATCCACTACTGTCGGTACGAGACCTCACGACGACGTTCACCACGGACGAAGGCACGCTGACGGCGGTCGACGGCCTCGACTTCGACATCCACGAAGGCGAGACCGTCTGTATCGTCGGCGAGTCCGGGTCCGGGAAGACCGTCGCGAGCGAATCCATCACGCGCATCCTCTCGATGCCGCCCGCGCACATCGACGGCGAGGTGCGGTTCCGCGGCCGGGACGTCGGCGCGTTGAGCGACGCGGAACTCCGCGACCTCCGCGGCGGGGAGATCGGTCACATCTTCCAGAACCCGCAGGACGCGCTGAATCACTGCTATAGCGTCGGCTGGCAGATCGTGGAGGCGATACAGTTCCACGACGACGTCTCGGAGGCCGAGGCGCGCGAGCGCGCCATCGAGCTCTTGGACCGGGTCGGTATCCCGGAGGCGACTGCGCGCTTCGACGATTACCCCCACGAGTTCTCCGGGGGGATGAAGCAGCGCGTGATGATCGCGATGGCGCTCGCGCCCGAACCGGACCTCCTCATCGCGGACGAGCCGACGACCGCGCTCGACGTCACCATCCAATCCCAGATCCTGGACCTCCTCGAGGACATCCAGGAGGAGTTCGGGATGAGCATCCTGTTCATCACGCACGACCTCGGCGTCGTCGCCGAGGTCGCCGACCGCGTGCTCGTGATGTACGCGGGCAAGCTCATGGAGGAAGGCGACGTCTACACGATATTCAAGGAGCCCGCGCATCCGTACACGCAAGCGCTCATGGAGTGCTTGCCCGGCAGGGGCGAGTCGACGAAGGGCATCCAGGGGTCGCTCCCGGACCCGACGAACCCGCCGGACGGCTGTCGGTTCGCCGACCGCTGCCCGCACGCGGTCGAGGACTGCAAGAAGGGCGACCAGCCGACGTTGTACGACACGGGGACCGCGGACCACCGCGTCTCGTGCGTGTACTACGGCCCCGGCTACGACGAGTCCCGCATCCTCGACGCGGAGCTATCGACCGGTAGCGCCGCCGGGAACGGCGGCACTGAACGGACCGGAGGGATGAACGATGACTGACGAACCGCTGCTCGAGGTCCGCGACCTGAAGAAGCACTACCCCATCACGCAGGGTATCCTGAAGAAGCAGGTCGGGTCAGTGAAGGCGGTCGACGGCATCAGTTTCGACATCCCGCGCGGCGAGACGCTCGGACTCGTCGGCGAGTCCGGGTGCGGGAAGTCGACGGCGGCGACGTCGATCATCCAACTGGAGGAGCCGACCGCCGGCGAGGTCATCTTCAACGGCGAGGCACGGGACGCGACCGAGACAGCCGCGGACGCGCGCCATCGGAACGACGTGACGGAGTTCGACCCGGCCGAACTCAAGCAGTTCCGCCGGCAAGCCCAGATGATCTTCCAGGACCCGTCGTCGAGCCTGGACCCGCGGATGCGGGTCGGCGAGAGCATCGCCGAACCGCTCCGCATCCACGGTATCGAGGACAAGGCGGCGCGCCAGGAGATCGCGCGGAACCTCCTCGACCGCGTCGGGCTGTCGCGCGACGACTACCATCGGTTCCCCCACGAGTTCTCCGGTGGCCAGAAGCAACGCATCAGTCTGGCGCGAGCGCTCGTGACGAACCCCGAACTGATCGTCGCGGACGAACCCGTCTCCGCGCTCGACGTCTCCGTGCAAGCGGAGATACTGACGTTGATGAAGGACATCCAGGCGGAGTTCGGGCTGTCGATCCTCCTCATCAGTCACGACATGGCGGTCGTCCGCGAGATCTGCGACCGCGTCGCCGTCATGTACCTCGGTGAGATTGTCGAGATTGGGGAGACCGAGGAGCTGTTCCGGAACCCGCAGCATCCGTACACGCAGGCGTTGCTGTCGTCGATCCCGGTGCCGGACCCGACCGTGGACCGTGCGGGGACGACGCTGTCGGGCGACGTGCCGAGTCCGTCGAACCCGCCGAGTGGCTGTCGGTTCCACACGCGCTGCCCGGACGTCATCCAGCCCGAGGACTACGACTTCGAGCAGGAGCACTGGCGCGCGGTCATGGACCTCCGGACGCGCCTCGCGCAGCGCGACATCGACATCGAGGCGGTCCGCGAGTTCGTCGCGACCGAGCGCGACGGGGACGTCGAGCCCGGGTCGGTGTCGGACGACGCCGCGAAGGCCGCGATCCGCGACGAGTTCGGCATCCCCGAGTCGCTCCAGGACGGGCGTGCGGAGTCCGTCCTCGCCGACGCGCTCGAACGGATCGTGAGCGACGACCTGGCGGGCGCCGACGAACTCCTGTCGACGGAGTTCGAGACGGTCTGCGAGCGCGACGCACCGTCGCTCGCGGAGACCTCGCCCGGTCACCAGTCCGCGTGTCATCTCGACTCGCCGAGCGCGACGACCGACTCCGTCGAGTCCGCGGTCTCGGACGACTGACGCGGCATCGAACGCTGGCGCGCCCGACGCACCCCTCTATCACGCTTCTTCGACGCGGTCCGAACCCGTCCACGCGACCGCGACGGTCGCACCGCGACGGCGGTCGGGTAGCGATTGAACAGGTTTTTCGGTCGGGATAGCGGAGTCTGGAGTAACGATGGGGCTCGAAGAGGAGATCGACGCAATCGAGGAGGAGATCCGGAATACGCCCTATAACAAGTCCACGGAAGCCCACATCGGCCGTCTGAAGTCGAAGCTCGCGGAGAAGAAGGAGAAGCTCGAGAACCAGTCGGGGTCCGGTGGCGGCGGCGGGTACGCCGTCGAGAAGCACGGGGACGCGAGCGTCGCGCTCGTCGGGTTCCCGAGCGTCGGGAAGTCGACGCTCGTCAACTCGCTCACGAACGCCGACAGCGAGGTCGGGTCCTACGAGTTCACGACCCTGAACGTGAACCCCGGGATGCTCGAGTACAACGGCGCGGACATCCAGATCCTCGACGTCCCGGGCCTCATCGAGGGTGCTGCCGGGGGACGCGGCGGCGGGAAGGAGGTGCTGTCGGTCGTCCGGAGCGCGGACCTCATCGCGTTCGTGCTGTCGCCGTTCGAGATCGAGCAGTACGCGCGACTACGGAAGGAGCTGTACGACATCAAGATCCGCGTCGACCAGCAGCCCCCGAACGTCACCATCCGGAAGAAGCACAAGGACGGCATCCGCGTCACGTCGGCGGCCGACCAGGACCTCGACGAGAAGACGATCACGGACATCCTCCGCGAGCACGGGTACGTGAACGCGGACGTGAACCTCGGCGAGAAACTCGACATGGACCGCCTCATCGACGGCATCATGGACAACCGCGTCTACCTGCCCTCTATCACGATCGTGAACAAGGCCGACCTCATCGACCCCGGGTACAAGGAGACGGTGTTCGAGAACCTCCGCGAGCACGACCTCGACCCCGAGGAGGTGACGTTCATCTCCGCGGAGAAGGAGAAGGGTCTCGAGGCGTTCAAGGAACGCATCTGGAAGCAGCTCGGGCTCATCCGCGTCTACATGGACAAACCCGGGCGTGGCGTCGACTGGGAGGAACCGCTCGTGGTCCCCGAGGGGTCGAGTATCGACGATGCGCTCTCGAAGCTCGGGAGCGAGATGGACGAGCGCTTCCGGTTCGCGCGCGTCCGCGGCGAGAGCGCGAAGCACGACGGCCAGCAGGTCGGTCGCGAGCACGAGCTCGCGGACGAGGACGTCCTGAAGCTCGTCCTCCGGAAGTAACCGGTCGAGGCCCTGGCCGACCGAAGACTCTTGAATCTCTCTTCGTATCCGATACGTTTTCCCAAGAGCATTCGGGTCGACGACACGCACGCTGCCCTCGCCCCACAGAAACGGGAAGACGAGACGGTCGACGAACTGTTCGCCCGACCCGTCCGCGAACGCCGCGAGAGCGTCCGCGATGGGGCTGGCCGCTGGGTGGACTCTGACGCACTCGAGAAGGCGAAAGCGAAGCGCGCGGAGATGACGGACGATGTCTGCGTTCGACGACGCTCTACGACAGTAGCGCCCTCATCGACTACCTCGACGAAACGCTCGCCGTCGCGGACACCGATTTCGGCGTGCTCGGGGTCGCCGAGCGAGTCGACGTCGACATCGTCTGACTCGGGGTCGTCGGACCGGCGAGCGGTCACGGAATGAGGTCGGGCGAGCCGGCACCGACGGGCGCTCGTCGACCTCCCAGTTCGGTTTTCTTTCGATCTCACGTTCCACAGCAGGTGACGTTCCATTCTGGAGGTACGCGAGCGCTATCGAGTGCAACCCGACAACGAGCAGCTGGTGGAAACATTTACGCAGTTTCGGACGTAACGACGGCGTATGTCGAAGGCCGTGAAGGTCGACGAAGACGCGAAATCTCGACTCGAAGAGCTGCAAGCAGAGATCCGGTTGCGGACGGGAGAGTCGGTCACCCAGCAGGAGTTACTCTCCCGGCTCATCGACGACGCCTACGGTGACAAAGACGACGTCGTCGACTCGTTCCGTGAGTCGACAGTGCCGCTATCGGCCACGGAGAAGGAGGCGATGGGGCACGGGCGGTTCAGTTCCGGCGTGACGACCGAAGAGGAGGACATCGACGAGATACTGTACGGATGACGGTGCTCGTCGACACCGGTGTCCTGTACGCGGACCACGACACGGACGCGGCGAGACACGATGCCGCGAGCGATGCATTGGACGCCGTCTACGATGGCGAGTTCGGGCAGCCGTACGTCAGCGACTACGTCTACGACGAGGCTGTGACGCTGACGCTCGCACGCGGCGGGTCGTTCGGGCCGGCGAAGCGCCTCGGTGAACGGATTCGTGGCGCGGACACGTATCCTCGGGTGTACGAACTCCTTCGCGTGTCGGGGACGGTGTTCAATGCGGCGATTGAGACGTTCGAACGATACGACGATCACGGGTTGAGCTTCACGGACGCGACGACTGTCGCGCTCTGCGAGCGGCGCGGTATCGACGCGGTACTGAGTTTCGACGACGACTTCGACGGGGTCGTAGAGCGACTGGACCCGGAAGCAGTCGCCGTGGAGTGAGTTGCTGGGTGGCTTCGGACGAATTGTCTGGATGAGAGCTGCGAGCGCACGGCTGCCGGTTCTGATTCGGTGAACGGAGCGAGGTCGGTTCGCGGCGGTCGGCCCGACCATCGTTCGTCGATTTCTCCGTCCGGTATCGTCTTGAGTCCGCCACTCGAAGCGTCGAGTATGACGTACGCACTCGACCACGTGATGATGCGCGTCGAAGACTTAGAGGAGTCCCTGGACTGGTACCAGACGCATCTGGAGTACGAGGAGAAGGGTCGCTGGGAGGCGGACACGTTCACGAACGTCTACCTCGGCCCCGAGGACGCGGGCGAGGACGCTGCCGTCCTCGAACTGACGTACAATCACGACGACCGGACGTACGAGATGGGTGACGCGTGGGGCCACATCGCGGTCCGCGTCGAGGACGTGTTCGACGCGTACGAGGAACTGATGGACGCTGGCGTGGCGGACTACCGCGACCCCGAGTCGTGCGGTGGGAGTTACGCGTTCGTGAAGGACCCGGACGGGCACGAGGTCGAACTCGTCGAGCGCGACCACGGCGCGCGCTGGAGTCTCGACCACACGATGATGCGCGTGGAGGACGCGGACGAGGCGATCGGGTTCTGGACGCGGAAGTTCGAGTACGAGCACACGGGCCGCTGGGAGAGCGATACGTTCGCGAACTACTTCCTGAAGCCCCAGGATGCGGGCGAGGAGGCGATGGCGGTCGAGCTGACGTACAACTACGACGGCCGCACGTACGACATGGGTGATGCGTGGGGGCACGTGTGCGTGCGCGTGGACGACCTCCACGAGGCGTGGGACGAACTCGTGGTGCGGGGGGCCGAGGCGTACCGCGACCCCGAATCGTGTGACGACATGTTCGCGTTCACGAAGGACCCGGACGGTCACGAGATAGAGCTCTTGAACCCGACGGACGCGCCAGGCGAGTAACCGTCGTTGCAACCCGACTGACGTCGCTCGTGTGCGCGCGTCGTCGTTCTGTCCGGTTTTCGTGTCGATGACGGTGTCCGGTTTTCGCGTCGATGACCGGTTCTCTCGCCGATGACCGGTCTTCGCGTCGACGCTTCGTGACCGGCTGCGTGTTGACTCGTAACCGGGTTGTTATCGGGCGGTTTGCAGCGCTCCGCGACTCGTTTATATACCTTCCTGGGGTGTCTGCCGTGCGTCCGACGCCGACTGGAATCGTGAGAAAACGGCACACAGAGCGTGTGTGACGCAATACCACGAAACCGAATCCACCACAAGACATTTATAACAATGGGTCGTGCCTTTCTGTTGTACCCCTACCCATGGTGACAGTAGCGAGTATCGGTGCGCCCACAGGTCTCGGGCGACATCGAGAAAAGCTGCGGTCGCCGCCGAAGCGATCCAACAACACATGACAGACGAAAACAACAAACTCCGCGCGCTGGTCCTGACAGCGCTGATGGTGTTCTCCGTATTTGCGGGCACCGTCGCGCTCTCCGGAGCAGCTGCCGCGAACCTCAGTAGCATCAGCGCGAACTCCGCTGATGACGTCGACGCCAACACGGATGGGCAGACCCAGGCCGTGTCCTTCGACGTTACAGTCAGCGCAAACGAACAGCACACGATCAGCGTCAATTACTCCGAGCTCTCGAACGTCGACGTGACGGCAGTGTCGGCGTCCTCGGGTAACCCTGAAGTCTCCGTCACCGATACCCAGACCAACAACGGTAACGCAGAGATTACCGTCAAGGACGAGACGGGTAACGGTGTCCACACCGCCACGATCTCCGCGACGATGACCGTGGACACGGGTGCGAAGGAGAAGGACGTCTCGCTCACCATCGCCGACAAGGGCGGTAGCGCGAGCGACTCCGTCACGTTCACCGTTGGCGCGCTCGCGAGCTCCTCCGACTACGACAAGGAGATCACGCCCAACGTCCGTACGTGGTCCGGCCAGACCCTCTACCGTGCTGGCTTCACGGACAACGACCAGGGTGTCGAGCTTCAGCGCCAGACCAGCAGCGGCTGGCAGTTCGTCACCGTCGTTGACGTGAACTCCTTCGGTGAGGCCTTCCTCACCGGCACGAGTGGCTACGAGACCGGCACGTACCGCCTCACGGACACGTCCGCCGACTCCGGCGAGACGTTCCCGGGCGACAACGAGACGGTCAAGTTCAAGATCTCGCCGCAGGACTACAGTGCCTCCGCGGATCCGACCACGGTCAAGAACGACGGTGAGGGTACGAACACCGACATCACCGTTGAATCGAACCGTGGTAGCTACGACCACTGGATCAGCTCGCCGGACGTCGACCCGAGCACGATTCAGAGCCTCCTCGGCGGCGCCGGTACGCTCGCCGACGTCGACGGTGACGGCGAGAACGACTACGTCGCTGTCTCCGGTACCACCACGGACACCCTGACCGCGAACTTCACGGGTGTCTCCGCTGGTAACTACACGATCGACTTCCTCGTCCCGGACACTGGCGTCACCTCGTCGGTCGACCTCACGGTTGAGGCGGCCCAGACGGGTAACGCGCAGTTCGTGACGAAGGCGATCTCCGAGCAGCGCGGTGACGTTGTCGCGATCAACGTCTCGCTCACTGGTACCGCCAACTCTGCGAACGTGCAGGTCGGCGGCCCCAGCGTCAACTACAACGAGGTCGTTCAGGTCACTGACGAGAACGACGACGGCTACGTCACGTTCTACTGGAACAGCTACCACGCTGGCACCGGTAGCGACACCTTCGAGGCTGCTGGTGACGACTCCGTCAGCCGCGTGAGTGGCTCCACCTCGTTCAGTGAAGGTGCCCTCGCGGGCGGCGAGTACCCCGTGAACGTCACCGTCAACGGTCAGGAGACTGACGTTGCGACGGTCGTTCTCAACTCGCCGACCGACGTGAGCAACTCGATCCAGACGTGGACGGCGCCGTCGACGGCGTCCGAGAGCTCCACGGCCCCGAACTACCTGTTCAACGAGATCTCCGAGGACAGCTCCATCGCGAAGGGCGACTACGTTGTCGTCGAGATGCAGACGGCTGGCGTCTTCGGCCAGCTCGGAGCCCCGCCGGCATCGGGCCAGGACGGCTTCAGTGCGTTCGCGAACGGCGCGAACTTCAGTATCGTTCAGACGGCGGACTCCACGCCGACGAACACGCAGCGCAAGAGCATCGACACGTCCACGTCGGACACGCAGGCTGTGTTCTCGCCGAGCGGGAACACGATCTACGTGTACCTCGACACGGGCGACTTCAACAAGTTCGAGGTCAACTCCAACACGCCGACTGAGGTCTACGCTGCAACCCTCAGCTACCAGGAAGCGTTCTCGACGTACCGCACGTCGGACGCCTCGACCTCGACGACGTTCTCGATTGTTAGCCGCACGGCTAACGTCGACGCACCGCAGGACGACGCCGAGAACCCGCTCACCGTCACGCAGTCTGACGCGGCGGAGGTCTCCGGTACGTCCAGCCTCGCAGCAGGTTCGAACCTCACGGTGACCGCCCGCAGCTCCGGCGGTCAGAACCCCTTCCTCCGCACGGCCACCGCGACGGTCCAGGAGGACGGCACGTGGAGCACGACGCTCGACGTCGCTGACATCCCGACCGGCACCAACTTCACGGTGTCCGTGAAGGACGGTTCGCAGACCAAGGACACGGTGAACGCTCGCATCGGCGGTGCCGCCAACATCCAGCTCGCGTCCCTCGACGCGCCGGAGACGGCTGCCCCCGGTTCGACGATCACGGTGACCGCGACGGTCGAGAACACTGGCGACTCCTCGGGCGAGACCGAGGTCGCGTACATGTTCAACGGGACGACGGAGTCGACGCAGAACGTCTCCGTTGACGCAGGTTCGACGACCCAGGTCACGTTCGAGTACACGGTTCCCTCGGCGACTGGTGACTACACGCACGGTGTGATGGTCGGTGACAACGCAGCTGTCACGGCCGGTATCACGGTGCAGGATGAGACCAGTACGACGACGGAGCCGACGGACGAGACGACGACGGAGCCGACGGACGAGCCGACGACGACGGAGCCGACCGACGAGCCGACGACGTCGGAGGCCCCCGAGACGTCCGAGCCGACCACGACTGAGGATTCCAGTGGTCAGCCCGGCTTCGGTGTCGCTGTTGCGCTGGTCGCACTCGTTGCGGCTGCGCTCCTCGCGACCCGTCGCGACAACTAACGCCAGCTAACTAACCGAGTTCTACTCGGTCTTCACGTTCGATTTTTCTTCGCGCGCTACGCTCGATAGCGACGGCAGTCTCGTGCTCGCTGCGTGGTGAGTGTGGGGTTGTGTCGTCGGGTGTGGTGTGTGAGTGTGGGTTCGCTGGTGGTGGTGGTGTGACTGGTGGCGGTGCTGTGGCTGGTGGTGGTGTGACTGGTGGCGGTGCTGTGGCTGGTGGTGCTTTTTGAGCTGGGTGTGTGGTGGCTGGGTGCTCGTGCTCGCGGTGCCAGTGGTGGGCCTCGTCCTCCCCAGCCGACGCTGCCTGGTCGCGCTCGCGGTGCTCGCGCGACGCGGCGGCGTCCCTCGCGGGTGGGCGCGCGACCCGCTCACTGGCGTTCGCGGTCGCGCCCGCTCCCGCGCCAGGCCGGTGGTGGCGACTGGGCTCGCAGGACCTGGGTGTCGTGACTGCGAACGATAGTGGGAGCTGGTGAGGAAAGACGACAGTGGAGTGGCTTGTGAGTCGGTCAGACGACGTCGAGTTTGTCGCGTGGAGCGTCGGCGAGTATTTCGAGGGCGTCGGCTTCGAGGAGGTGGCAGTCGCCGGGGACGACGAGGAGGTGGAGGGGGTCGCCGAAGTCCCGTTCGGCGAGGTTCGAGAGGGTGTCGGCGTGGACGAGTGGGTCGGGGCTGCCGGCGCGGGCGACGACGACGGCGACCAGGTCGGGGTGGTGGGCGGCGAGGCGGCTGGCGGCGTGGCTGGCGGTCATGTACTCGTCGCCGTCGCGGACGTCGGCGCCGGCGGTGTCGTCGCCGACCTTGATGTCGAGGAAGACGAGGGTGTGGAGGCCGCGGTCGCGGTTCGCGGTGATGGTGTCGAGGACGCTGTCGGGGACGTCGCTGCCGGCGTGCGCGTACTCGAAGGGGAGCGTGGTGGCTTTCCCGAACCGGTAGTTCTGGAGGCCGGTGAGGGAGGCGGCGGCGGTCTCGGCGGTGACGCCGTGGACGACGCGGGTGTCGATGCCGCGCTCTGTGGCACGCAAGCGGAGGTCGGTGTGCGTGGTCGCGATCATGGTGTCGCCGGCGGTGCAGAACGCGACCGATTCGGTCTCGGCGGCGTCGAGGACGCGCTCGGGGTGCTGTTCGACGTCCGCGCGTTCGAGGACCTCGATGTCGACGTCGTGGTGGCGTTCGAGGTCGTCGACGGTGGCGCCGAGGAGTTTGCTCGTGTAGAACTCGACGTACGCGCGGTCGGCGTCGCGGAGAGAGTCGCGGCCTTCGACGGTGATGGAGCGCTCGTCGTAGAGCCCGAGGCCGATGAACGTGAGCATACTGTTCGTGTGTGCGTCGGCGGCGTTCAAGCCGTCGGTCCGCGTCGCCGTGGAGACCCCTGATGCGAGAGTATGCGTGGGCGTACTCCGTCAGGTTCAGGGTCGCGCGTCTCGCCCGTCTGGGTATGGACGAGCCGTGCGTGCGCGTGGACCGGGAGGCGGGCGAGGAGTCGCGGCAGGTGCTCGCGGACGCGGGCGTCCTCGACGATTCTCGCGAGATCGTCGTCGAGGACGGCGTGCTCTACATTCCGGTCGTGGACGCGGCGGGCGTCCCGGACGGGTTCGAGGTGGTGGCGCGAGCGGTCCCCGACCGGGAGACGCAGACGACGCCCGCGGACGTGCTCGGGTTCGAGCCGAGCTACGAACGCCTCGGTGACGTCGTCATCCTGGACGAGGACGACGACGAGCGCGCTCGCGAGATCGCGGATGCGGTGGTGGCGTCGGACCTGCCGGTGGGGGCGGTCCTGAATCGGGCGTCGAAGGTGAAGGGCGAGCTCCGGGTGCGCGACTGGGACGTGCTCGCTGGGTCGTCGACGGAGACGGTGCATCGCGAGTACGGGTGCGAGTACCACCTCGACCTCGCGGAAGTGTACTTCTCGCCGCGGCTCGCGACGGAGCGCCATCGCGTGACGAGTCAGGTCGACCCGGGCGAGCGCGTGTTCGACATGTTCGCTGGCGTTGGGCCGTTCGTGATTCCGGCGGCGAAGCGTGGTGCGGAGGCGGTCGGCGTCGACCTGAATCCGGTCGCTGTCGAGTACCTCCGGGAGAACGCGGAGCGGAACGGCGTCGCGGACCGCGTCACGGCCATCGAGGGCGATGTCCGCGACGTCGCGGGCGACTACGGGGGGTGGGCGGACCGACTCGTGCTGAACCTCCCGCATACCGCGAGCGAGTTCCTCGACACGGCGGTGACGCTGGCGAGCGAGGAGTGCGTGCTCCACCTCTACGACATCCAGCACGAGGACGATCCGTTCGGGCCCGGGGAGCGCGCGATCCGTGAGGCGTTCGAGCCAGCGTACGACGTCACCGTCGAGACCCGTCACGTCGTGCGGTCGTACGCGCCGCACGAGGTCAACGTCTGCCTCGACGTCAGGGTCGTCTCGGCGTAGCACGCCCGCCCCGATTCGCAACCCTTATTGGGGTTATCGCTCCTACGAGTTAGTGGAAGCGCAGTAGTGCGCCGGTGTAGCTCAGAGGTAGAGCGATTCCTTCGTAAGGAATAGGCCGAGGGTTCAAATCCCTCCACCGGCTCTTCTGGCCGAACGAAGTGAGGACGAAGAGCGACTGGTGGGATTTGAGACAGGGAGCAGCGTGCTGCGACCGTGGTTCAAATCCCCCTCCACCGGCTTCCTTTCGCTCTTCGTTCTCGTCACTGTTGGATTGTTAGGGTGGGTTCTGTGCGTCGTGTTGGGGGTTCGGAGTTTTAGGTTCGGGTCGTGTTGGTTGGGGTATGAGTGGTGTGTCTTCGTCGCCGGATAGGACGTTGTCGTACGTGTATGATGCGTCCTATGCGGGGTTCCCGAACTGGGAGGTCGGGCGGCCGCAGTGGCCGTTCGTGTGGTTCGAGGAGCGCGGGGGCGTTCGGAGTCCGGTGCTCGACGTTGGCTGTGGGACTGGCGAGTTGACGTTGTATCTGACGCGACAGGGGTTCGACGTTCTCGGCGTCGACATCTCGTCGGTCGCGATCGCGCAGGCTCGCGAGAAGGCGGCGGCGCGCGGTATCGACGCGCGGTTCCTCGTCTGGGATGCGCTGGCGCTCGACGAGCTCGCTGCCGTCGGGTTCTCCTTCCGGACGGTCCTGGACTCCGCGATGTACCACGTGTTCGACGACGCCGCACGCGACCGGTTCGTCGAGGGTCTCACTGCGGTCGTCCCGTCCGGCGGCCTGTACTGCGTGCTCGGTGACGCACGCCGCCCCGGTCATCCGGGGTACGGCATCCATCCGGTGGAGTTACGCGAGCGGTTCACGGGGACGGGTGATTGGGGGTTCGTCACCGCTTGGCGGGCGCCGTATCAGCGCCGGACGGGTGCTAATCCGGGGTTCTTCGTCGTCTTGCGACGTCGCTGAACCGGGTGCGTGCGGTGCGAACGGCGTCGTCTCGTGTGGGCGTTACGAGTTGACGTTGGTGGCCGCGAAGTGGAACGCGTCGACGGTGTCGTCGTCGACGTTCTCGATGCGGAACTCGAGTTCCTTCTGGCCGCCCGTGTCCGTGCTGGTGCGGCGGACGTCCACGGCGTGCCCGGTACTGGGGTCGTGGCAGTCGATGGCTTGGATGGCGGCATATTGGCCGACGGCGACGTAGTTCCACGTCACGCTCGCGCCGTTCTCGGACGAGTAGTGGACGCTCCCGGAGTCGCCGGCGACGTAGACGGTCGCTTTGCCGGCGTCGCCGGTGACGGCGACGTCGTTGAAGGTGTTCGTGACGTCGTTGGGCGCGGAGTGCGATTCGAGGTTCCTGGTCTCGACGTCGTACTCGTCGTGGCGCCGCCGACGGCGAAGGCGTTCGCGGCGGTCGGCTCGACGTCGTGGAGGGTGACGTCGACGGGGCTCTTCGAGAGCTCCTACGTGCCGGAGTCGGTGGGTACGCTGGTGGTGCCGAGGGTGGCGGCGGTCGCGGTTGCGGCGCTCACCTGGATGATTCGTCGTCGCGTCGGTGATTGCTTCGACGTCACGTTCGTATCGGTTGCTGGTCGAGGACTGAAGCCCGTCGCTGATTTATATGGACGCTGTCTATTCTTCGGAGCGGTTCGAAGCCGGTTGGTAGTATCTGTGGGGTGTGTCTTCGGACTGCGGTCTGCTCGGAGCACTCCACTACTCTATTGAGGCCGACATACGGGTGCTCGCAGGTGAGGGCACTTCGGTCTCCGCGCTCGCGACCATACTGACGGCGCGAGCGCACTCACCGGGAACTGATGTCTGCAGAAGCGGGTGTTCGCGTTCGACGTCGAGCGAGAATCGTGGTCGAGCGCACTCGGAGTCAGCGGTTGTTGTAGATGTAGCGGGCGCCGTTGACGACGAGAAGGACCGTACTGAGGACGAAACTCATGAAGACGAGCGACGCGACCATCCCGAAGAGGACCTGACCGAAGCGGCCGCCGAGCCAGCCCATCGTCGCGTTCGCGCCGATGATGAGCGCGAGCAACCCGAAGCAGATGACCACGAAGATCGCGACCGGTCGGAGCCACGTGTTCTGGCTGAGGAACCCTTCCTCGTACTCGTTGGGGTCCGCGGTGCGTGATTGGGTACTCATAGAGAAAATTACTCACACCGAACGGCATAAGTGATGTGGAATCTCGCATCCGCGTCGACTCGGCCGCTTGCAGTGGGTTTCCCGGGCGGTGGATGCGTTCAATCCTCGCCGTCCTCGTCCGCGGAGGGCGTGACGGTCGTGCGGTCGCCGTCGGCGTCGGCGACCTCCACGGGCTTGCGCTCCCATTCGCTCGCGAGGCCCTGGGCGACGCCGCTCCGTTCGACCTCGACCTTCTCCGTGAGGAGGTTCACCGCGGTCTGGTTCGCGCCTTCCGGGATGATGATGTCGGCGTGCTTCTTCGTCGGAGCGACGAACTGTTCGTGCATCGGTTTGACCGTACCGAGGTACTGGTCGATGACGCCTTCGAGGTCGCGGTCGCGTTCGATGACGTCCCGGCGGATGCGCCGCAGGATGCGGACGTCGGCGTCGGTTTCGACGTAGACCTTGAGGTCGCAGCGGTCGGTGACGGCGTCGTCGTAGAGCGCGAAGATGCCTTCGACGACGATGACGTCCGACGGTTCGACGTGCACGGTCTCGTCCTTCCGGTTGTGGAGCGTGAAGTCGTACTGGGGCATCTCGATGGACTGGCCGATGAGGAGGGCGTCGAGGTGCTCCATGAGGAGATCCCACTCGAACGCGTCGGGGTGGTCGTAGTTCACGTCCTCGCGTTCGTCCATCTCGAGGTGCGAGAGGTCGTGATAGTAGTTGTCGATGGGGACGCGCGTCACGGCTTCGCCGACGGAATCGGCGACCTCGCGAGCGACGGTGGTCTTGCCCGCGCCCGTGCCGCCCGCGATGCCGATGACGAACGAGGGGATGGTCATCTCTGCTCGATGAACGGGCGGGTAGGGTCTTGAACGTGGCCTTCTGCCGTCGCAGCGCGCGCGGTGACGGTGCCGTGAGTGTGGATGCGGGGGGTGTGTGGGCCCGCGGTGCTTCGTGTCGACCCGCGACGCTTACCCGTGTGGCGCGCCGAGTGCGGGACGTGACGGCAGACGACGGCCCATCGGGCGTACCGGACGAAGGCGAGGAACCGGCGGGCGTACCGGCGGAGATGGAGACGTTCCGCGTGTACGAGAGCGCTCGCCGCGGGGATTCGCTCGCGTTCGTTCGCGTGCCTGCGGACCCGACGACGGACGAACCGGGCGCGTACGAGGTGACGGCGATCGCTCGCGACGGGCACGACGCCGAGGGCGTCGCTGAGTTGCATCCCGGGATGGTGGTGTCCGCGACGTTGGACTGGCAGACCGAGCCGCCGACGGTCGCGGCGCTGGACGTCGTTCGCGACACGCGGTTCTCGTTCGCGCGCGACGTCACGGGGTTGTTCGAGGCGGCGCGCGAGACGTGGGCGGACGCGAAGCGCCGCGGCGAGGGCGTGAACTCGCGCGTGACGCGGAACACGGACGGTGCGGAGAACGGTGCGCTGTACACGTTCGCGGAACAACCCGGGGAGCGCGACCTCTTCGAGGAGTTCCGGACGGGCGCGCGCCCTCTCGACCCGCTGTTGGCGCGGGTCGACGCGGGCGACCGCGACGGCGGGGCGCGCGAGGTGTTCGTGCTCGACCCGGTCGACGAACGCTGCGTGGTGGTGTACGTCGCGCTCGACCGCGACGGGATGCTCGCGTCGACGGTCCGCGACACGTACGACGTCGACTGACGACGGCGTCCCCGCCGGAGGTCGTGACCGGGAGTGCCGAGATGCGCCTCAGTTCGTCGAGTCGCTACTCTCGGAGTCGCCCGCTGGCAGGACTCGGCCGACGACCGGGAGCGCGGAGGAGTCAAGTGGCGACCATCGGCGAGCGGTCACGCCGTCGAGCGTCTGGAGGCCGCCGAGGGTAGCGAGCGCGTACCCGAGGAGGACGAGTGGCGCGTTCGGTTCCGCGCGACAGGTGCCGACGCTCCCGCCGTACCGGATGACGTTGCGGACCGGGTCGTACCGGAAGTACCACCCGTCGCTCGCGCCCTGCAGGCAACTCGCGCCGTTCCAGACGACGCCGCCGACGAACGCGAGCACGCCCACGGGGACGAGCAACGTCGGGAGGACGAGCCGGTACCGCCGGGTCGCGAGCGCGGCGACGACCGGGAGCGTCGATGCGCCGATGGCGTACGGGAAGAGGTAGACCTCGTGGCCCCAACGCGTCCCGAAGGTGACGGCGACGAGGCTCGCGAGCAGGAGGGCGGTGGTGGCAGCGACGAGTACGACGCCGACGAGCGGTCGTCGGTCCATCTGTCGGGAATCCGAGGTCGGGCGGTGAAAAGCTTGTGCCGCGTCCCGTCCTCGACGAGCGCCCGACCGCGTCGTCCGGGACGCTGCGGGGCCCCGCGGTCGGCGTCAGTCGTCGTAGTCGAACCGGCGGACGGTGCCGTCGGCGTAGATGACGACGATCTCGTCGCGGCCGTCGTCGTCGACGTCGTCGAGGACGGGCGCGGCGAAGGCGCGGTCGTCGTGGCCGACGCTCGCGAGCGTCCGGCCGGTCTCGGGGTCGAGGACGGCGACGGTGCCGTCGTGTGCGGCGACGGCGAGTTCCGCGTTGCCGTCGCCGTCGACGTCGCCGGCGACCGGCGGGGGCATCATCTGGACGGCGTCGCTCGCGACCGTCGTCTCCCAGACGACCTCGCCCGTGGTGGCGTTCAGGCGCGCGACGGTGCCGTCGTCGCTCGCGACGAACGCGCCGCCGCCGGCGTCGTCCCGGACCACCGCGCTCGTCGCGGTGAGGTCGCTGCGCGTGGTCGTCCACGCGCGCTCGCCGGTGCCGTCGACCGCGAACACGAACCCGGTCGGGGTGCCCGCGTAGAACTCGGTGACGCCGTCGGCGTCGGCGTCCCCGTGCCCGAGCCACGTCACCGCCTCGCCGTCGAGGGGGACGTTCCAGTCGACGCCACCGGACGCGGTGTACGCGGTCATCGCGCCGGTGCTGTCGGCGACGACGACCTCGACCGCGCCGTCGGCGTCGACGTCGTCGACGACGGGCGACCCCCAGACGTAGCCGTCGCGGTCGTCGCGCCACGCCACGCCACCGTCCGCGTCGAGGACCTGGACGAGGCCGCGCGAGTCGACGACGACGACCTCGGGCGCGGCGTCGCCAGTGACGTTCGCGACGACGGGTTTCGTGTACCCGTACGCCGAGAGTTCCCACTCGCGCTCGACCTCGCCACCGGGCGCGTACGCGACGACGACCTGCTCGGTCGTGGTCGCGAGCACCTCCGTGGTGCCGTCCCGGTCGTAGTCCGCGACGGTGACGTCCGCGACCGCGTGCACCGTGCAGTTCGCGCTCGGAACGGGGTCGCGCCAGCGTTCCTCGCCGCTCGCGGCGTCGAACGCGACGAGCGCGCACGCGTCCACCGCACGCGTCGAGGAGATGGGCGCGAACACGCGAGACTCGTCCCCGACGGTGCCGACCGCGACCTCGTGGTGGTTGTTGTCCGACGGGACCGCCGAGTCGCTCGTCCACGTCGTCGAGAGCGTCGCCGCGCCGTCGCCGTCGACGAGCGCGCCGGTCGCACCAAGGAGAACGGCGCCCGCGAGGCTCGCCAGGACGACCGCGACCGCGACGACGGTGACCGCTCGCATACGCACGCCTCCGGGATGGACGGGGATAAGCGCCCGCTCTCGACCGCGGCCTTCGACCGGCGAACCACGGGACTGTTCCGGGCGGTCGATTCGACCGGCGAACCACGGGACTGTTCCGGGCGGTCGGTTCGACCGGCGAACCACGGCGCACTTGTACCGCGCTGTCGGAGGTTCGACCGATGCAGGAAGACGGTTCAGGTGGACGCGGGTCCCGACGCCGTGGGCGTCGCGCACTCGCGTCGACGGTGCTCGCGCTCGGAGCGCTCGCGGCGGTCGCGGGCGTCGCGAGCGCGCACGGGACGACGGTGGAGACGCCGCCCGTGCCGTTCGTCGCGCTCGTCGTGGGCGCGGCGCTCGCGGTCGGTGGGACCGCGGTCGGACTCGCCGTCGGCCCGGACCCGCCGACGGGACGCGTCCGAATCGGGTCGCTGGACGCGCGCGTGGTCCGCGCGGTCACCGTCTCGGTGCGCGTCCTCGCGACCCTCGCGGTCGCGGCCGCGGTCGCGTCCGGCCTCACGAGCCGTGCCGCCGTGACGTTCGCGGAGATCCTCGTCTGGCCGATACTGTTCAAGGGGTCGCTCGTCGTCGCCGCCGCCGTCGGCTCGCCGTGGCGACTCGTCTCGCCGTGGCACGTCGCGTACGACGCACTCGCCGCGCTGGAGGGCCGGGAACTGGGCGTCCGCGAGTACCCCGACCGCCTCGGGTCGTGGCCGGCGGTCGTCGGCCTCGTCGCCGTCGTCGGCGTCGCCGAGAACCTCACCGTCATTCCCGACGACGGCCGCCTCACGGTCGTGCTCCTGGCCGCGTACGCGTTCGCGATGCTCGCACTCGGGCTCGCGTTCGGTCGGGCCGCGCTCGACCGCGCCGACGCGTTCGCCGTGCTCTACCGGCTCGCCGGCCGCGTCGCCCCCGTCGCGTACGAGCACGATGCCGGCAGCGAGACCACAGGGGCGGACGGGAGCGAGGCGCACCGGGCGCGCGTCGTCGTCTTCCTCCGGCCGCCGTGGGTCGGGAGCGCGCGACCGCTCGCGGACGTCGCCACCGCCGCGTTCGTCGTCGTCGCCGCGGCGACCGTCACGTTCGACGGCGCCGTCGAGACGACCGCCGCCGCGCGCGCCCTCGCAACCCTCGGCGGGGTCGTCGGCGCGTACGCCGGGCTCGCCATCTACGTCGGGTTCCTCGCGGCGTTCCTCGCGGGCGCCGTCCTCGTTCGTCGCGCCGTCTCGATAGCCGCTGGGGCGCCCGCGAGCACCGACGGCGGTCGGACGACCAGTGAGAGAGTCGAAGCCGGGACCGCCGAGGGCGACCGGCCGACCGCGCCGGCCGCCAGAGTCGGGAGCGCCGACGCCGAGCGCGTGCTCCGATACCTCGCCGCGACCCTGCTCCCCATCGCGGTCGCGTACGACGTCGCGCACAACTATCCCTACGTGCTCGTGAACGCGACGCGACTCCTGGAACGCGCGGTCGGCGCGGTCGGCGTCCCGCTCGCGCTCGACCCGGGGAGCGCGCTCGCGCCGGTCGCCGTGTGGACGACGCAGGTCGCGCTCGTCGTCGGCGGCCACCTCGTCGCCGTCGTCGCCGCGCACCTCGCGACCGAGCGCACGTTCCCCGACCCCCGTCGAGCCCGTCGCGGCCACGCACCGCTCGCCGCGCTCATGGTCGCGTACACCGTCGCCTCGCTCTACGTGCTCGCCGCACCGTGACGCGCGCCGCTGGTCGGATGGACTCCGTACGGCGGCGGGAACCGGCGGTTCGATGCGTGAACCACAATCGTTTTTCTTTGCATTCGACTAGGTGCGTGCATGCAACGACGCCGCCTCCTCCAGTCCGTCCCCGCAGCAGCGGCCGGCGTCGGCCTCGCCGGCTGCCTGAATCAGGGCGACGGCGGGACCGAGACCGATAGCGACCCGACCGACACCGCCGAACCGACGACCACGACCCCCGACGGCCCCTCCGGTATCTACGTCCAGACGTTCATGGACCAGATGGTGATGTCGGGGATGGGCAAGTCGGGCGACCTCCGCGCGATGCTCATGCTCTCCATCCCGCACAACTTCTGGAACATCAACGGGCGGAGCGTCGAGAAGACCGAGACGACGGACGCGGACAGCTTCCACATGATGGCGTCCGTGTTCGACGCGGAGACGAACCAGGTCCTGCCCTCGAGCGTGAACACCGAGGTCGTCCGGGACGGCGAGACGGTCACGCAGGAGGTCACGTACCCGATGCTCTCCCAGCGCATGGGCTTTCACTACGGTGCGAACTTCGAGCTGCCGGACTTCGGCGAGTACGTGGCGCGCGTGAACTTCGAGGGCCTCGGGTCGACGCGGGGCGTCGGCGCGCTCGCCGGGAAGTACGGGGAGTCCGCGAGCATCGAGATTCCCTTCGAGTGGAGCGAGGCCGTCGCCGGCGAGTTCAGCGTCCGCGACGTCGACGCCGGCGGGAAGGCCGGTGCGGTGAAGCCGATGGGGTCGATGAACGCGCCGATGGGCGAACTCCCCGAGCCGGACGCGCTCCCCGGGACCGTCGTCGGGTCGAAGCTCGCCGACGGCGCGAACCTCGTCGCCGCTCACGTCGACGGCGGCGGCCGGTTCGCGGACGACGGCGACTACCTGTACGTCTCCGCGCGCACCCGCTACAACGGGTTCGTCGTCCCGATGATGGGCCTGGAGGCGACGGTGACCCGGGACGGCGAGACGGTGTTCGACGACCGGCTCGCGCCCGTCCTCGACGGCGAGATGGGGTACCACTACGGCGCGGCCGTCGACGGCGTCGAGGCCGGCGACGAGGTGGTCGTTCGCGCGACCACGCCCTCGCAGGTCGCGCGTCACGAGGGCTACGAGCGCGCGTTCCGCCAGCTTCCCGCGCGGTCGTTCACCGTCTGAGACCGACTCGCTCACGGAACCACCCGCCTCGCGGCGGGTTTCGTTCACGCGGTCGCTCCCGACAAACACTAAAGAACCCAACCACCACTCATGCACATGCGTCGGTACCTCGCTCCGGTCCTCGCCTGCGTCGTGGTCCTCGCCGCGCTCGCCGCGCTCCCCGTCGCCGGTCACGGCAACCACCTGACGGCGGACGCGCAGGTCGTCGACGACCACGTCGTCGTCGAACGGTCGTTCATGCTCCAGGACGGGTACGCGGTCGTCCACATCGACAGGGGCGGCCAGATGGGGCAGGCCATCGGGCACGTCGCGCTGTCGGCTGGCCCCGACGAGAACTACGAGATCGACGTCGACGAGGAGTTCCTCTCGCAGATCGATGGCGTCGCGAAGGTCTGGGTGGCGCTCCATCGGACCGACGGCGACGGCGAGTTCGAACCGAACCAGGACACCGCGCTCACGGGCATCCAGGGGCGTGTCGCGGGGTCCGTCATCCCGATCTACGTGAGTGACGACGGGAACGTGAACGTGGTCGCGCGGGACTTCGGGAGTCAACGCATCGACGACGCGTCGGTGACCGTGATGCGCGTGGAGTCGAACCGCTCGGGGTTCGTGGCGGTCGAGGACGAGAACGGGACGGTCGTGGGGTCCGCGCCGGTGTCGGCGGGGACGAACGCGAACGTCTCCGTGCCGCTGGAGTCGTCGTTCTACGAGTCCCTGGACCGGAACGAGTCCGCGGAGTTGACCGCGGCCGTCTACCACGACGACGGTGACGGCGAGTTCGATGCGAGCGCGGACCGTCGGGTGACCGTCGGCGGGACGCCGGTCGCGTCCGCGTTCGGCGTGACGAAGGTCGCGAACGCGAGCCGGACGACGTCCATCGTGGTGACGGCGACGGGGACGACCGCGCCGGCGCCGACGACGACGTCCGCGGGGTCGACGGCGACCGCCGCGGATGGGTCGACGACCGGTTCCGGTGGTACCGGTGGTGCTCCCGGCTTCGGCGCGGTCGCTGCGGCGGTCGCGGTCGTGAGTGCGCTCGTGGCGCTCGGCGTCCGCGGACGCGACTGAGACACGTTCGGGGTTCTGGGGTCGCTCTCGGTTCTCGAAGACCGCCGCCGCCCTATTTTCGGTGTACTATAACAAAAATTTAATACTGGGGAC
The DNA here is from genome assembly GCF_037081675.1 of Halorubellus litoreus. Lineage (GTDB taxonomy): Archaea > Halobacteriota > Halobacteria > Halobacteriales > Natrialbaceae > Halorubellus > Halorubellus litoreus. Next base: position 95,348 of record NZ_JAZAQL010000002.1, read on the forward strand.
TCGGACGTTCGTGTCGTGATGCGAGAGTCCGAGAACGACGAACGCGACGGTCCGGTCGAGGACGGGGTCGAGCCGTTCGCGCGTGACGGCGTCGACGACGTCTTCGCTGGCGGGCGCGTCGATCCGTCGCTCGTCGAGGCGTCCGTGGACGCGCTCTTCGAGCGGTTCGAGGAGGACACGCCCGAGGAGGTGATGCTCGCGGACCGACGAGCGAGCGAGGCCGACGTCGTTCCGGCGCCACCGGCGTTCGAGGCGTTCGCGGCGGACGTCGACGACCGGCTTGAAGCGACGGACGATTCGACGCCCGACCCCGAGGACGTGGTGGGGTTCGAGGACGCACCCGAGCCGCGTTCGGTGGACGCGAGTGCGTCCGGAGCCGGTGACTCGCGCGAAGTTCCCGGCTCGTCGTTCGATGGGTCGGGCGAACCGGTGGCGGCGGCGGAGTCAGGATGGTGTCCGTCGGAGGAACCGATGGCGGCGGCCGACGGCGAGGACCCGACGCGTGGTGACGAGTCGCTGACCGCTTCCGACGGTGGTCAGGAGTGTGCTTCCGGCACGGATGCGTTCGAGTGGGTGTCGGAGCCGGTGGTCGCGAGGACGGTGCTCGCTGACCCCGAGTCGGTTCGACGGTTCGCGGCGGACGACGGCGACGTGGACGGGGAGACGGGCGTGTTCTCGCGACTGCGGTCGTCGTTCCCGTTCTGACGCGGCCGGGTCGGCGTTGCTACCAGTGCGCTGCGGGGTGTCGGGTGGTGAGCGTGGGGAGAGTGCGAGTAGCGGCGTGGAAGGGAGTGGAGCGGGTTTCGAGGGGGGAGTGGGGTGGGTGCGAGTTCAGGCTTCGAGCGGGTCGTCGAAGAGGCGGGTCCTGGCGGTGTGTTCGTCGACGTGGTCGACGTCGGCGATGCAGTTCACGGAGCAGTACGTGTCGGTTCCGTCGGCGCGGTGTTCGGTGTAGCGGACGTCCGCGCCGTCGATGGCGGTTCCGCACTGCGCACAGGTTTGTGCCATGGTCACTCATACGTCTGTGTAGCATTCTTATTAAGTGTTAGGAAAACTGAAAGAAAACTCCGCGAGGTTTCCGAATAACCGATAGAGATTGTCGGTAGTTATGGGCGCTGCGGTTCCAGAAACTCTCCGCGAGTTGCCGAAGCGGGCCGACGTTCGCCCGAAAGACGTCCGGCCGTACCGAGGTGCGCCCGAACCGACGAGCAGGCCAGGCGGCATGGCACCGCACTTTTCATCGTCGCCGACTCACGCAGGAGTATGCGTCACGCCCTCCTCCGAAGTGCGCGCGAGCGGTTCACCGCACGCCGCCTCCTCGGTCTCGCCGCGTTCGTCGTCGTCCTGTACGCGCTCCTCGACTTCACCGTCGACGGCATCGTTTCGGTCTGCATCGGGCTCGCAGCGGTCGAACTCGTCGGCGTCGTCACCGACGCGGACGCCGTCCCGGACCGCCACGTCAAGGCCGGCATCGGCGCCGTCGTCCTCGTCGGGAGCGTCGTCCTCGCCGTCGAGTTCGCACGCACCGGCGACGGCGAACTCTGGCTCCCAGTCTACACGTTCCTCGCCGGCGCGTGGTTCCTCGCCGACGCCACCGCCGACGCCCGCACCGGAACGAACCCGGACCCACTCGAAGACGTCGACTCCCGGAGCGACGTCATGGCGACGCTGAAGCACGCGAACCGCATCGCGACCGCACTCGAGGACGGCCCCCTCACTCGCAGCGAACTCCACGACGCCTGCGACCTCGACCCCGACGCGGTCGACGACGCACTCGCCATCACCACGAAGCAAGGGATCGTCGTCCGCGACGACGAACGCTACCGGCTCGACCGCTCGGAACTCGGCACCGTCGCGTTCCTCCGCGGCCTCCTCACGCGCCCCATCCGGCGAATCGTCCGACCGGCACGCGTCCTCCTGTCCTGACGACCGTCGACCTATCCTGACGACCGTGCACGCCCGCGGCGGCTCGGAGCGGAGAACGCACGCAGGAACGGCTAATACCTCTACGAGCGTACGTACACGGGTCAGTCTCTGTTTGGATTGACACCCACCATGCAACAACCCGAACAGCACACGCAGTCACGACGCAACGTCCTGAAGACCGCCGGTATCGCCACCGTCGCCCTCCTCGCACTCCCCGGTGCAGCAGCGGCGAAGACCACCCCGAAGGGCAACGGCTACGGGAACGGGAACGGTATCGGTGCGTTCCTGAACGCGCCCGCGGAGTTCAAGAACTCGCCCGTGTGGACCGGCGGTATCGAGAACCACAAGCGCGAATCGACGGTCACCGTCACCGTTGGCGCGATGACCGACGTCGACGTCCCCAACGTTCCCATCCCGAGCGCCCCGGTCGCGTTCGCGCCGCAAGCGATCGTCGTCTCGCCCGGCACGACCGTCGTCTGGACGTGGCCGACGTACGAGGAACCGGTCGCGGGCATCCCGCACGACGTCGTCGCGCTCGACGGGTCGTTCGACAGCGGCCTCCAGTTCCCCGAGACCGCGACGGACTTCTCGCACACGTTCGAGGAGCGCGGCACGTACCTGTACTACTGTACGCCTCACGGCGCTCCGTTCCCGGTCGAGTCGTTCCTCGGGTTCGAGGTCCTGAACGAGTTCGGGATGCGCGGCGCCGTCGTCGTCGCCTGACGGAGCGAGAGCGAGTTGACGGCCCGAGCGAGCCGTTCGTCCGACGACGAGGACTGCGTCGCTGGAACTCACCCGATGCCGGTTCGCTCGTAGAACGGGGGTGCGCGTCGGTCGTGGTGGGTCGGACCAGCCCCACGCTGGGCCGTCGACGCGTTCGGTTCAGTCCTCGGCGTCCAGTGGGTCCTCGAGTTCGCCGGCGATGGCTTCGAACGCGTCCGTCGCGGTGACGACGCCGACCGCACGACCGTCGTCCTCGACGACGGCGAGCTCCTGGTTCGCCGCCTGGAACGCGTCGATCGCCTCACTCACCGGCATGTCCACCGGGACGGTCATCGCGTCCACGGCGACGTCCGCGAACGTCTTCTCGCCCGCGTCGAGCGCCTGCCGTTCGTCGAGCAAGGACTGCGTGTAGACGACGCCTTCGACGTCGTCGAGGTCCTCGCCGACGAGCGGGAATCGCGTATGCGGCGTTCCGTGGATGGCCTCGAAGTTCTCCGCGGTCGACGCCCCCGTGGAGACCGCGACGACGTCCTCGCGGTCGACCATGATGTCGCCGACCTGGATGCGGTCGATGGCGAGCGCGTTCATCACCTCGCGCCGACGCTCCTCGGGGAGGCCGGCGCCCGAGAGCGCGTCACCCATCCGCGCCATCAACTCGCCGCGACTCCGGCCGCCCTCGCTGCCGTCGCCGTCCTCGCCCTCGATCTCCTCTTCGGCCCACGACCGCGTTATCTCGACGCCGAACGCCGCGAGCATCGCCTTCGCGAGCCAGTCCGCGAACGTGATGATGGGTCCGAATATCTTCGTCCACCAGTAGAGGATGGGCGCGCCGTACTTCGCGACCTGCTTCGAGCGCTCGATGCCGAGGTACGTCGGCGCCTGCTCGCCGACGGTCAGGTGGAGGATGTTGATGACGCCGTAGGAGAGCGCGGCCGCGAGGAACGTGTGGCCGCCCTCGCCGCCGCCACCGCCGCCGACGAGGCCGCCGAGGCCGACGCCCGAGAGCGCTGGCTCGATGGCCGGCCGGACCGCGGACACGACCGGGTCAAGGAGCGCGGCGAGCGCGGGTTCGGCGGCGATACCGAGCCCGACGCTACAGATGGTGATGCCGAGCTGGCAGCCCGAGAGGTATATCTCGAGGCGTTCGGTCATCTCCCACGCGCGTTCCAGGCCGCGAGACCCCGTGAACGCGGCCTCCTCGAACTGCCGGACGCGCGTCATCGCGAACTCGATGGTGACGAAGTACCCGTTCCCGAGCAGGAGGACGACGCCCGCGAACAGCCGTAGCAACGTTGTCGTCTCGACCATTCTCGTTCGACGCCACTCCCTACGCCCGGATAAACGCTATCCATCGCATCCTTGGCCGACGAACGGCGCGAGCGGGTTCGACCGTCAGTTCTCGCGGGCGGTGGCGCCCTGACGGGTCAGCGCTCGCGCGCGACTGCGAGCCGCCGGTCCATCTCGGCGTCGACCTCGGCGGCGAGTTCGTCGGTGGGTTCGTCGAAGTCGTCGGCCCACTTCTCGAAGAATCCGGTGACGCCGAGGTAGGTGACGGCGTCGTAGATCGCTCGTCGGTCCTCGAAGCCGTCGGGGAGGCCGCCGGCGCGCTCGCGGTAGCCGTCGTAGAACGCTCGCGCGTGGCGTTCGGTCCCGGGGTCGTACCGGGAGTCGACGAACTGCCGTCGCGTGCGCTGGAGTTCGCGGACGGGGTCGCCGACGTGCGCGAGCTCCCAGTCGAGGAGGCCGACGGTCGGCGCGCGCTCGGCGGTATCGGACGAGTGGGCGTCGTGCACGATATCGGACGAGTGGGCGTCGTGCAGGAACTGGTTCGGGCGTGCGGGGTCGCCGTGGCAGAGCGCGGCAGGGGCGTCGCGGAGCGCGTCGCGTTCGTCGTCGACGAGCGCGAGCACGTCGTCGTAGTGGTCGTCGAACCGGCCGCCGTCGGCGCGGTCGCGCGACCACCGTATCTGGTCGGCGAGGAGGGCCGGCCAGGGTTCGGGGTCGACGTGGAGTTCGCGTGCGTCGCCGCCGACGACCCGGCCGTGGTCGTCGAACCGTTGGTCGTGGACGGCCGCGAACGTCCTGCCGACGGCGCGTGCGAACGCCGCGCGGTCGTCGTCGTCGGCGTCGCGCCACGCGCGCCAGCCGATGGTGCCGTCGACGTCGGCGGTGACGACGTACGGCGGGTCGGCCGCGTCGTCGGTCGCGCTCGCGAGCACCGTCGGCACCGGGACGGTGACGTTCGCGTCGACGTACGCGAGGACGCCGCACTCGCGGGCGGCCCGCGACGGGTCGCCGTCGACGGCGACCTTGCAGTACGCGCGGTCGCCGTCCGCGAACTCGACGCCTATCGTGCGATTGCCGTCGTTCCACGACGGGCCGGCGTCGCCGGCCGCCGCCACCTCGCGCTCGGGGAACGCGGCCGCGAGCACCGAACGGACTACCGGGGAGACCTCGACGTCGGGCATCGTTCGTGGACGACGACCAAGCGCTCGAAAACCCTTGGGGTCGTGTGCGTGCCCGTCTCACGGTAATTCGGTCGGCGACGGGTCGAGCCGAGAGCAACCGGCAAGCAACTGGCAGGCTGTCTCTAAGCCTCTGCAAGTCCTACATCAACGTTGGTGTAAGAAATGAGTGAATCACAGTCCAAGGGCAACGTCGGCATCGTCTCCGAGCTGTATCGCGCGTACAACGACGGCGACGCGGACGCTGCCGCCGGATACCTCGCGGACGACATCGAGTGGCGAACGGCGTTCGAGACGGTCCACGGCGCCGACGCCGTCATCGAGACGTCGTTCCAGCCGGACGGCGAGTACGAGTTCGTCGTCGACGTCGACGAGTACCTCGACGCCGGCGACACCGTCGTCGCCTTCGGCTCGTTCGACGTCGGAACCGAGGACGGCGAGGTCCACGAGATCGAGATGGTGCACCGGTTCGACCTCGCCGACGGCGAGATCGTCAGGTTCCGCGGCTACCCGGACTCCAGACGGCTCGAACCGTTCATGGGACCGGAAGCGGACGCGACCAGGCTCATGGCGCGCGAGAACGCCGCGATCCTCGGCAAGCACGACCTCGGCTTCGTCGACGAAGCGTACGCCGAGGACGTCGTCATCCACATGATCCGCGCCGGCGACGACGACCCGGTCGCGTCGCGCGACGACGTCAAGACCGTCTACGGCGACTGGCTCGAGGCGTTCCCGGACCTCGAGATCGAGGTGCACGCGACCGTCGCGCAGGACGACGTCGTCATGCAGTACTTCACGTTCCACGGCACGCACGACGGCGAGTTCCGCGGTATCGAACCGACGGGGAAGGACATCTCGGTGGACGGCTTCCACATGCGCCGCATCGAGGACGGCGAGGTCGTCGAGATGGCTTCGGTCGCGTCGATGGCGGACCTCATCGCCCAGCTCGACCTCGAGTACCCGCTCGCCGCGTAGACGGGTCGCCTCCGTCGCGCAATCGACGGGTCGCTGCTGCCGCGTACTCGACGGCGTCCCCGTCCCGATTCTTCCGCGACTGCAACACTGGGAGCGAACCGGGGATAATACGTGCTGGCGGTCGATGGTAGCGGTATGACGCGGACGATAGCCGATCTCCTCGACGGGAACCTGGCGCACGCCGACGCGTACGCCGACCGGTTCGACGACCTACAGAACGCCCAGCACCCCGATGCCGTCTCGGTGTGCTGCTCGGACAGCCGCGTCCTTCAGGACGAACTCTGGGGGAACGACGACCCGGGGCGCGTGTTCACCGTCGGGAACATCGGAAACCGCGTCGTCCAGCGGTCCAGGGACGGTGAGACGGTCGTCTCCGGGGACGTCCTCTACCCGCTCGCGTACACCGGCACGAAGACCGCGGTCGTCGTCGGCCACACCGGGTGTGGCGCGGTGACGGCGACGTACGACGCCGTCCGCGCCGACCGCCAGGCTGCCAGCGACGCGCCGGGCGTGGCGGGCGACGGGTCGACGCCCGCGGACGCCCCGGACCCGGTCCCGGCCGACCGCCATCCGGCGGGCGTCAGGCGCTGCATCGAACTCCTCCGGCCGCGCGTCGCACCCGGCGTCGACGAACTCCCCGCCGACCTCACGCACGCGGACGCCGTCAACCACCTCGTCGAGTACAACGTCGACCGGCAGGTCGAGGCGCTCCGCGACAGCGCGGACGTCCCCGACGACGTCGGCGTCTTCGGCGTCGTCTACGACTTCCAGGACGTCTACGGCGGCGCGCGCGGCGAGGTGCACGTCGTCAACGTCGACGGCGAGCGCGACCCCGAGCGCATCCGGGACGCGAACCCCGACGTCGACGACCGCGTCACGCGCCGGTTCCAGTACTGAGCGCCGAGGGTCGCGAGCGACGCGAGCGGTTCAATCCTCCAGCGTCCGAGCGTCGAGGGGGTCGGCGTCGGCGCGGACGGCGCGGTAGACGCGCTCGCCCCATTCGCGGGCGACGTCGTCGTCGGTGTCGACGAACACCGTCGCGAGGCCCGTCCGGTCGTCGTAGCCAGCGATGCCGACGCGGTCGTCGAACACGGCGAGCCCGTACGGCAGGGTCTCTCGCGTCCGGATGGTCAGGTGGCCGGCGGCGATGGCGTCTCGGGCGCGCTCGGGGGCGGTCTCGAGGAGCTTCTCGGCGGCCGAGCGCCGATAGACGACCTCGGTCTCGGTTCCGTCGAGGACGTGGTCATCGCGCCCGCGACGCACGGGTGGCGTCATCGGCGTGGTGTTGAACCCGCGGAACGTCTCGGAGTCGGCGGCGAGTTCCGCGAACCGCTCGACGGGCCGATACGGGTCGTCGGGGTCGGCGACGGTGACGGTCGCGTCGACGAACGGCTCCAGGACGAACTCCTGGTGGTCGGGACAGACCGCGTCGAGGAGTGGCGCGAGGCGGTCGGCCGTCCGAACGGTCGCCTCGAACCGCAGGACTTCCTCGGCGACGGCCTCGCCGCGCCCGGTGAGGTGGAGGCGACCGTCGTCCTTCTCGACGAACTCGTGCTCGTCGAGCCAGCGCGCGAGACGGTGACTGGTCGCGCGCGACACGTTCAGGTGCGCTTCGATCTCTCGTCGGTCCATCGGGCCGGCGAGGAGCGCCTCGAGGACGGGACCGTGCCGGACGACGTCGGCGAGAGCGTCCGCGTCGAGGCGGTCACCGGTCGCGGCGAGGCGAGTCCCGAGGTGGCGTCGGTTCCGGGCGTTCTCGAGCACGGACTCCAGGACGGGCGACCCCGGCACCGGGTCGTCGTCGCCGACCCCCCGCTCGTCGGCGTCCGTCCGCGGGTCGTCGTCGCCGACCCCCCGCTCGTCGGCGTCCGTCCGCGGGTCGTCGTCGCCGACCCTCCGCTCGTCGGCGTCTCGGTCAGTGCTCGTCGGCGTCGTCGGCCGGTGTCCGTCGCCGGGCATCACTTCTCTGCATAGAGGGACGCTAGCACGTGACGTAACGTTTCTCGTTCGTCGAGCGAACGCCCGTTCGCGGCGTGAGACGCAATCCGCACCGCGAATTCCCGTTCGTCGCGTGACCCGATGCGGTCGGCTCGAACGCCGTTCGCGTGAATGAGGCCAACGCGTCCGCGAACGAAGGCGCAGTATGGCATCCATCGACACCGGTCGAGCCGACCGCGACGCCCTCGAGACCGACGTGCACGGCACCGTCCACTGGCCGGGCGACCCCGAGTACGACGACGCCCGACGCGTCTGGAACGCGATGATAGACCGTCGCCCGGCCGTCGTCGTGCGGTGTCGTGGCGTCGCCGACGTCCGTAGCGCGCTCGCGTTCGCTCGCGCCGACGACCGCGCAGTGTGCGTGCGCGGCGGCGGCCACAACGTCGCCGGCACCGCGATCGCGGACGACGCCGTCGTCGTCGACCTCTCCGACCTGACCGCGGTCGGGGTCGACCCGGACGCGCGAACGGCGTGGGTGCAGGGCGGCGCGACCTGGGCGGACGTCGACCACGAGACGCAGGCGTTCGGGCTCGCCACGCCCGGTGGCGTCGTCTCCGAGACGGGCGTCGGCGGGCTCACGCTCGGCGGCGGCATCGGGCACCTCCGCCGGCGGTACGGGCTCGCGTGCGACAACGTCCGCGCGGTCGACCTCGTGACCGCCGACGGCGAGTACGTGCACGCGACCGACGACTCGCACCCCGACGTCCTCTGGGCGCTCCGCGGCGGCGCCCGGTCACTGGGCGTCGTCACCGCGTTCGAGTACGACCTCCACCCCGTCGGCCCGGACGTGGCGACGTGCTTCGTCGTCTACGACGCCCGGGACGCGCCCGAAGTCATGCGGCAGTACCGGGACTGGGCCGCGACCGCACCCGACGCCGTCAGCACGCTCACCGCCGCCGGCGTCATCCCCGACGCGGAACTGTTCCCGGCGACCGTCCTCGACGACTCGAAGCTCGCGGTCCTCGGCTGTCACGCCGGCGACCCGGCGACCGGGCAGGACGAGCTCGCGCCGCTCCGCGAGTTCGCGACGCCGCTCGCGGACGAGAGCGGCGTGAGGGCGTACGCGGACTTCCAGCAGCTGCTCGACGAGGACTACCCCGACGGCATGCGGTACTACTGGAAGTCGCTCTACCTCGACGGCCTGCCGGACGCCGCCGTCGACCGGCTCCTCGACTGGGCCGAGCGCGCGCCGTCGCCGCTCTCGACCGTCGACGTCTGGCACCTCGGCGGCGCGATCGACGACGCTGACCCGCCAGCGAGCGCGTATCCTGCCCGCGACGCGCCGTGGCTCCTCGGCGTCGAGGCGAACTGGGAGGACCCCGCTGCCGACGACGCGAACGTCGCGTGGGTCCGCGAGTGCCTCACCGACCTCAGCGAGTTCACCGACGGCGCGTTCTACGTGAACTTCCCCGGGTTCTTCGAATCCTACGACGAATCGATGCGCGCGACCTTCGGCGACGCGTACGAGCGACTGAAGGCCGTCGTCGGCGAGTACGACCCGAACGGACTGTTCGCTGGAGGTGGGCCGACGGAGGCCGACGACCCGGGGACCGCAACCCAGGACGACCCGGGGGCCGCAACCGACTGACCCCGGGGCCTGCTCCGCGCGGTCGACAACCGTCGGCAAACGGTGACAACCCCTTCGGGCCTCTGTGCGGTAGTTGGTAGCATGGCCACTGAATCCGGGTCAGTCCCGCACGAACTCGACCCCGATGCGTTCCGGGAACTCGGCTACCGGACCATCGACGTCATCGCGGACTACTACGACTCCCTCGACGACCGCCCGGTCTACGTCCAGGCCGCCCCCGAGGACGTCGTCGCCGCGTTCGACGAACCCCTCCCCGAGTCCGGCGTCGACCCGGACCGCATCCTCGACGCCATCGAGACCGACGTCATCCCGTACGCGACGCACAACCCGTCCCCCCGGTTCTTCGGGTTCGTCATGGGCGGCGGCCAACCGATTGCGACTCTCGCGGACGCCGTCGCCGCCGCGGTGAACATGAACGTCGGCGGCTGGCATCCCGCACCCTCAGGGACCGAGGTCGAACGCACCGTCGTCGAGTGGCTCGCGGACGCCATCGGGTACCCGACGGACGCGATGGGGTTCCTGACGAGCGGCGGGACGATGGCGAACGTCGTCGCCGTCCTCACCGCGTTCCGCGACCACACGAACCACGAGACGCGACAGATGGGGCTCCAGGGCGAGGACCGCCCGACGTACACGCTCTACGTCGCCGACCACGAGTGCCACTCGAGCATCTACCGCGCCGCGGACATGCTCAACCTCGGCCGCGATGCGGTACGCCTCGTCCCCTCGAACGACGACTTCACGATGAACGTCGACGCACTCGAAGCCCGCCTCGACGCGGACGAGGCCGACGGCGACGAGCCGTTCTGCGTCGTCGGACAGGCTGGCTCGATCAACGTCAGCGCCATCGACCCGCTGGAGGACATCGCCGCGGTCTGCGAGGCCCGCGACGTCTGGTTCCACGTCGACGGCGCCTGCGGCGCGGTCGGCGCGATGCTCCCCGAGCTCGCGGACCGATACGCCGGCCTCGACCGCGCGGACTCCGTGACGCTCGACCCCCACAAGTGGCTGAACGTCCCTTACGAGTGCGGGGCCGTGCTCGTCGACGACCAGGACGCGCTCGCGGAGACGTTCGCGATGCACGCCGCGTACCTCCGCGGGTCGGTCGCGGAGACGCCCGCGGAGTTCGACTACTACGAGTTCGGCCCGCAGATGTCGCGGGGGTTCCGCGCGCTCAAGGTCTGGGCGACGTTCAAGCACCTGGGCGTCGACGGCTACCGCGCCCACCTCCGCGGTGGCATCGCGCGCGCCGAGCACCTCCACGAGCGCGTCCGCGACCACGACGACTTCGAGACCGTCCAGGAGCCGAACCTGTTCATCTACTCGTTCCGGTACGCCCCCGCCGACGTCCAGGCAGCATTCGAGGCCGGACGCGGTGACGAGACCCACCCCGGCGAACCCATGGACCGCGTTCACGAGTACGTCGACCGCCTGAACCAGGCGCTCGTCGACGAGGTCGTCGACAGCGGCCTCGCGTTCCTCACGACCACGCTCGTCCACGACCGGCGGACGCTCCGCATGTCCATCTGTAACCATCGGACGACCGACGACGACATCGACGCCGTGTTCGACGCGCTCGCCGACACCGGCGCGCGACTCGACGCGGACTGGCGCCCCGAAGCGAGCCTCCCCCTCTGACGCGGTCGCAACTCTCGAAGACGGTCACCGCACTCTCGAAGACGGTCGCCGACCCTCGAACGCGGTCGCGGAGGCTGCACGGTCTGACGGGACTTTTGTACGGTCGCGTCCAGTGGAGAGACGAATGCGGACGAGTTTCAACATCCCGGACGAGGTCGTCGCCGAGTTCGACCGCGTCTGGCAGGACGAGGGCATCGAGAACCGGTCGCGTGCCGTTCGGGAGGCGATGCTCGAGTACGTGGAATCGCACTCGCGCCTGGAGGCGACGACGGGCGAGGTCGTCGCGCTCGTCGGGTTCGACTACCGGCATCACGACGTCATCCGCGAACTCCACGGCGTCCAGCACGATTTCCAGAACGTCATCCTGAACACGAGCCACACGCACCAGGGCGAGTGGTGCCTGGAGTCGCTGTACTGTCGCGGCGACGCCGAACGCGTCCGCGACCTCGTCTACTCGCTCCGAGACTTCGACGCCGTCCGCCGCGTGAAGGTGATGGTCATCCGCGACGGCGACGAACACTGACCGAGCCCGCGAGTGGACCCGTGGGGCGAGGTCTCGCGGCCGTCACCCCGTGATGAAGTCCGTGAACTCGTACTGGTGGTCCTCGACCTCGAACACCTGGTAGAACCCCTGCGGGTCGCCGTTCTCGTCGAGGTCGAGCGGGCCGCTGACGCCCTCGTAGTTCACGTCCGCAGCCGTCCCGCCGTTCTGGAGGACGCGCTTCGCCTCCTCGAACGAGAACACCGTCTCGCCCTCCGGGCGCGTGACGTCGCGGACGACGTCCGATATCGCCGGGCCCGTGAACGACTCGGCGGCCTCGATCGCGATGGCGGCGAGCGTCACCGCGTCGTAGCTGTACGCCGCCCACACCGACGGGTCCTGCCCCCAGATGGAGCGGAACTCGTCGCTGAAGCGCTGGTAGCTCTCCTGCTCGACGGGCGCGCTCTGCGTGACGCCGACGAGGGACTCCTGGCTGCCCTCGGGCGTGTTCGCGAGCACGCTCTCCGCGAGCGTGCTCTCCGCACCGAAGTAATCCACCTCCTGGTGGTACCCGCGCTCGTACGCCTCCGTGACCATCGTCGCGAACTCGCTGCCGTACGTCACGAACAGCCACGCGTCCGCGCCCGACGCCCGCATCGCCTCCAACTCGTCCACGAACGACTCGCCGCCCTGCGGATGCGTGCCCTCGTACGCGATCTCGCCGTCGTACGCCGACCGGAACACCGACGACAGCGAGTTCCCGTACCCGTTCTCGATGGACGTCACCGCGACGCTCTCGTAGTCGCCGTCGGCGACGAGGTTCGCGAGCGCCGCACCGAGCGCGGTCCCACTCGGTGCCGTCCGGTTGAGCGCGGAGAGCTCCGAGAGCGCCGCGCTCGTCGAGTGCTGACTGATCTGGACGACGTCGCTCCCCGAGACCACGTCCTCGTGGATGGCCTGCGTGACGCCGCTCCCGATGCTCCCGACGAGCAGCGGCACCTCGACCTGGTCGACGAGACGTTCGGCGGCGTCCACGCCGCCCGCGGGCGTGCTGTCGTCGTTCTCCAGTTCGACGACGAGCGGGTCCGAGCCCTCGCCGATACCGACCGCGTTGATCGCGGTGAGCGCGTTCCGGAGGCCGCGCTCGTTCCGCCGGCCGAACGCCGCGAGCGACCCGGACTCGGACTGGATCATCCCGACCGTGTACTCCTCGCGACCGCTCGTATCGCCCGTGAGCGCGTTCCGGACGCCGCTGATGTCGAGACAACCGGCGGTCGCACCGAGCGCACCGGTGCCGGCGAGCGCGAGGAACCCGCGCCGCGTCCGCGCGGTCGACCGCGAGGACGACTCACGCATCGTCCTCACCTCCGAAGCCGCCGGGGCCACCATCTGGCGCGGTCGACGGGTCGTCGCCGGCGTCGAGCACGCTCGGCTCCGACTCGCCGCCAGCGTCGCTCGCTGGCGCAGTTGCGCCCACGTTGCCGTCCGCGTCCGCGGCCGTCTCGAACTGGTCGAGCGCCGCGGACAACTGTCCAGCCTGTTCCGCGAGCGTGCTCGCGGACTGACTGACCTCCGTGAGCGCCGTCGTCTGCTCCTCGGCGGCCGCCGCGACGTTCTCCGCCTCCGCGCTCGTCTCCTCGCCGATGGACGCGACGTCGTCGACCATCGCGACCGCCTGGTCCGTCGACGCCGCCTGCTGCTGGCTCGCCGCCGATATCTCCTGCACGCCGACGTTCGTCTCCTCCGTGTAGTCCGCGATGTCCTCCAGGGCGCCGACGGCCTCCGCGACCGCGTCCTTGTTCGCCGCGACGCGCTCGCGGGTCCCGTGCACGGTCTCGACGGCGTTCCCCGTCTGGGCCTGGATGCTCTCGAGGCGCTCCTCGATGTCCTCCGCCGCGTCCTTCGTGTCCGCCGCCAGCTCCTTGACCTCCTGCGCGACGACCGCGAACCCGCCACCGTCCTCACCGGCGGCGTCCGCACCGCCGCGACTTGCTTCGATGTTCGCGTTCAACGCCAGCATGTTCGTCTCCTTCGCGACGTCCTGGATGAACCCGAGGAGCTCGTCGACCTTCGCGATCTCGTCCTCGAGGCGCTCTATCTCCGCGACCGCCTCGTCGGACTCCGTCTCGATCGCTTCCATCCCCTCGATGGCCTCCTGTGCGGCCTCGCGGCCCTGCTTGCCCGCTTCGGCCGTCCGCTCGGCGACGTCGGCGACCTGGTTCGAGGACGCCGCGATCTCCTCGGTCGTCGTCGACAGGTCGTTCATCTCCTCGTTCATCACCTGGAGGCTCTCGCTCTGCCGGTCCGTCCCGTCACTGATCTCCTGGATGGACTCGGTGACCTGCTGGCTCGCAGAGCGCACCTCCTCGCTAGACGCCGTCACCTCCTCGCTCGCGGTCGCGACGTCCTCCGCGAACGCCTTCACCTCCGCGGTCGTCCGTTCGAGGTCGACGATCATCTCGTTGAACGCCTCCGCGATCTCCGCCATCGCCTCGTTGTCGGCGTCCGCGTCCATGCGTTCGGTGAGGTCGCCGTCGGCGACGGACTCCATGACGCGCCCGTACTCCGCGGCCTTCGCCTCGAGGTGCTCGTTCACGCGCTGCGTGCGTTCGCGCGCCGCCTCAGCGTTCTCCCGCGCTGTCTCCGCCTCCGTCAGCGTCGTCTTGAGTGACTCGCGCATGTTGTCGAAGCCGTCGTAGAGCCGGCCGATGTTGTCGATGCGTCGCGTCGACAGGTCGACGTCGAGGTCGCCGTCCTCCATCGCCTCGGTCTTCGCGGTGAGGCGGTCGATGGCGACCGCGGTGTTCCGTCCGAGGACCGCGCCGACGAGGCCGACGAGGAGCACGCCGACGAGCGTCGCCGCGGCGCCGTAGTCGCGGACGCGCTGCACGAACCCGTACGCCGCGCTCTCGGGCGTGTGAACGAGCACGACCCAGTCGGTGTTCCGGACCTGCGCGAACCCGACGACCGCGCGCTCGCTCGTCGGCAGCGGGTACGACTGGCTGCCCAGCAAGCCGGCGGTCGCGACCGTCGTCGTGCCGGGGTTCGTCGGCCCGCCGCTGCGCGCCTGTGCGAGCGGCCCGCCGTTGTCGTAGCTCGCGAGCAGTTCGCCGTTGTACTCGTCGGCCATCACGCGGTCGTTCCCGTCGACGACCATCGTCACGCCGCTCCGCGTCGTACTCTGGAGGTTCACGGCGTACGCGTGCATGTTCACCGTGTAGACGATCGCGTGGTCCGAGTCCTCGTGCACCTGCTTCGTGTACGCGACCAGCGGGAGCGGGACGTCACCGAGCGTGCGCTCGTACGGCTCGGAGACGGTGACGCTCGCCGCCGGGTCCGCCGCGGTCTCCGACCACGGTTCGCCGATGCTGGAGAGGTCGCGGCCGACGGCGTCGTCGGTCGTGCTCGCGACGACCTCGCCCGAGGAGACGTTCACGTAGTGTATCGCCTGCGCCCCCACGGGTAGTTCGAGGAGGCGACTCGAGATGGCGGACTGGATGCGCTCGCGGTCGCCGCTCGCGACGGGCGCGGACCGCGACAGCATGTCCACCGTCAGTTCGTTGTTGTCGTTCCACGTCTCGAGCTTCTCGGCCTCCTGTGCGGCGAGCGTGGCGTAGTCCTCGTCCGTGCGCTGTTCGACGTCCTCCTGGATGAGTGCGGTGCCGACGAACCCGACCAGCCCCACCGAGAGGCCGAGGACGAGCAACGCGATGCCGAACTTCACCGCGTAGTTCCGACGTATAACGTTCGGTACCAACCCCCGTATCCCTACCATGAGCGCATCACGCGAGAGTTCAACCATAATGACAGGGGGCCCATGGTAGGGGCCGTCACTAAATTCCTAATGGCGGGACGAAAGTTTACACTCAAACCACCCTGAAACGCCCCACAGTGGCGGTCTCAGCGGTCGCGGCCGTGACAGAAGACCGCAATTCCGAACGGCATCGACCCCAGACCAATACGCATCAAAATTCGGATCGGTCTGGAGGTGTCACCGAGAGCACGCCCGCAGCGCACTCACCGACTCTCGCGCTGCTCGACCTTGTTCAACTCGGAGAATTTCACCATTTGGCGGTTGAATACTGGAGGTAGAACGACAACCTACGGGTCGCAAATCCAATCAAGTCACCCATTCTCGCGTTGCTGTCGAAGCGTGGCCTTTGCACGTTCTACGTAGGAGTTCGTCGACCAGCTGCGGGCATCACTCATCTCAGCCAACAACCCCTCAGCAGTGTCGGGTGAAATCGCATCGTTGCGAACCAGCGCAGTGAGGAGGATGGGCGTCGTGACGAGGCGGGTCTCGGCTAGCGAGGCGTGGACGAGCGCAAGTCGATTGAATTCGTCGCAGAGCAGTTGTACGGCATCGATATCGTTCGCCAGCGTGACCGCCGTGTTCTCGCCATCGTCCAGGGGGAACGTCTCGTCCAGTTCGACGGAACGAGTCTCGAACGCAGAGCGACGGTCGAGAACCGCCTGTGCCGCCTCACCGGATGCGTCGTCGTAGGACGCAGTCTCGGTGAGTTCGTCGATGACCTGCTCTGGGACGACCACGGTGTGCGAATCAAGGAGGAGGTCGAGTGGATTCGCTGAGTCCCCTGCCACTGTCCCGAGGCTTACGAGAGCCGACGTGTCGGCGACTATCAGACCCATCTACGAGTCGGCCAGCTCCTCCGCGACCTCGTCCACGAATTCGTCGGTCAGTTGCTCCTTCAGCAGTCGGAAGTTGGCGGCTTCCTCGTGCCCGACGAGGTCTTTCAGTTCCTCGAACGTGATGTCGTCGTCGTAGAAGGCCTCCGCGATCTCCTGTTTCACCTCGTCGGAGTGCGCGGCGTCCCGCAGGTAGTCCCGAAGCGCGGAGATGAGGATGTCCGTCCGATCCGTCTCGAACACCGCAGCGAGCGCGTCGGCCCGGTCTACCAGCCCCCTCGGTGCACGGAACTGGACGCGCTTTTTCTTGGACTCGGAACTCATGTGTGTACATTGTGAGTGTAGGAGTAAAACGCTTGCCCCCCGTCACTACCACATCCTTCGGAGCCACCGAAACTGGACATGGTGTTTTCCATCGAGCCTGAATCGAAAGAACAACTACCGGCAGAGAATTTTGCAACCCGCACCGCAATAGAAGCCTTGAAACGGTTGAATTCAGCTATCTGCTCTCTCTTTGTTCAACTTTGTTCAGTTCGATGAGCAGTCTGAAGATGGCCTTGACGAGGTTGGCGTCGACGTCGTACTGTTCGGCGTTCTCGCCGGCGCGGTCCATGACGCGCTGCTCCTGTTCCTCGTCGGTCGTCGGAAGGTCCTTCTCGTCTTTGACCTGCGCGATGGTGTCGGCAACGTACGTCCGCCTGGCGATGAGTTCGACGAGGTCGTGGTCGATGCCCCGTATCTCGTCGCGGAGTTCGTCGAGACTCATCTCGTCGGGCGCCGGGATGGC
Source organism: Halorubellus litoreus (assembly GCF_037081675.1). Taxonomy (GTDB): domain Archaea; phylum Halobacteriota; class Halobacteria; order Halobacteriales; family Natrialbaceae; genus Halorubellus; species Halorubellus litoreus. The sequence goes on from NZ_JAZAQL010000002.1 coordinate 112,576, forward strand.
GCCGTCGCCGGCGTCGCCGGTGCCGCGGTCGTCGTGTCTCGAATCGTCGCGTTCGTCGTCGGTGTGGCTGGGTTCTCGTGTCATAGGATGCGTGCGCCGTCGCTGCGGGTGGTGGTGCGCCAGACGTCGCCGTCGCGCTCGCGCCAGCGAGCTTCGACCCGTTCTCGGTCGTCGCCGTCGTCGGGGTCGAAGACGGCGACGTAGCTCGGGCCGGTCCCGGAGAGGCTCGCGCCCGTGGCGTGGGGGAGCGCGTCGACGATGGGGGCGGGCGGGAACTCGAGGGCGGCGGTGAACGCGAGGCCGTTGACGGTCATGGCGCGGCCGTACTCGCCCGTTGCGGCGAGGTCGTCGACGAGGGCGGCCATGGGGGCGACGCGCTCGCAGCGCGAGACGTCCGCGTCGGCGCTGTACGCGCGCTCCGGTGGCGTCCAGACGAGGACCGACCAGTCGACGTCGTCGTGCGCGAGGAGTTCGTCCGCGGTGTTGTCGGTGCGGGTGAGGCCGCCGAGCATGCTCGCGCTCGCGTCGTCGAACGCGCCCGTGACGGTGACGCCGGCGTCGCGGGCGGCCTGCACGCCGAGTCGGCACGCGTCGAGCGGGTCCGGGTCGGCGTCGAGCGCGCTCGCGGTGGCGAGCACGGTCGCGTTCGCGGCGGCGCTCGAGGACTTCAGTCCGGCCGCCATCGGCACGTCGCTCTCCGTGCGGACCTCGCCGCCGACCGTGGCGGGGTCGACGTCGGCGTCGCCGGCCCAGCGGTCGAGTGCGAGTTCGACGCAGCGTTCGACGAGCGCGGTGTCCGCGTCGGGCGCGCCCGCGACCGTGCCCGTCACCGACGCGTCGGCGCCCGCGTCGGCGTCGAGCGCGACGGACGCGGTGGTGTCGGCGTCGATGGCGAACGCCGAGCCGACCCCGGTCGCGAGCGCGTTCAGGACGGTTCCCGCCGCCGGTGCCGTGGCACGACCCTGCATACCCGTCCCGAATCCGAGGACGTACTTGGGGGTTGTGGTGCGTGCGATACCCGCCGACACTCCGCGGTGGCGGTGCGTGCGATACCCGCCGACACTCCGCGCCCGCCGCCGTTCCGTCACCGCGGATTCGCCATCCCGGGAATCCGGCGACCGCGAGGCGACCGATTCATCCCGCTGGCCGCCCGACGGGTCGGTATGCGCGTCACCTTCCTCGGCACGGGGAGCGCGATGCCGCTCGCCGACCGACACCAGACCGGGTTACTCGTCGACGAAGGCGGCCGGTACCTGCTCGTCGACTGCGGCGCGGGCGTCCTGCATCGACTCGAGGAGACCGGCGTCGGCGCGGAGAACGTGTCGACGGTCCTCCTCACGCATCACCACCTCGACCACGTCTCGGACCTCATGGCGCTGTTGAAGGCGCGCTGGCTCGCGGGCGAGGAGCACCTCGAGGTCGTCGGGCCGCGCGGGACGAAGGCGCTCGTCGACGGCCTGCTCGACGTTCACGACTACCTCGACGGGCGCGTCGACCTCTCGGTCCGCGAGGTCGGTGAGCAGTCCTTCGAGATCGCCGGCTTCGAGGTCGAGGCGCATCGCACAGAGCACTCCAAGGAGTGCCTCGCGTACCGGTTCGACGACCGGTTCGCGTTCTCCGGTGACGGCGAGGCGACCGAGGCGCTGGCGTCGTTCGCGGACGAGGTGGCGGTGTTCGCGCACGACTGCTCGTTCCCGGACAGCGTCGACGTCGACAACCACCCGACGCCGAGCCAGCTCGGCGAGGCGCTCGCCGGCCACGAGTACGGGCGCGTCTACCTCACGCACCTCTACCCGCATACCGAGGACAAGCACGAGGAGATGCTCGCGTCGATCGAACGCGGGTACGATGGGGACGTCAGGTTCGCCGAGGACATGCTCTCGGTCACCATCGACTGACGCGGGCGCTCCTCGAAAGCGGCCGCGGCGTTCTTTGCTGGAGTGTTCACCTCCAGCGGACGCTCCGGGGACGCCGTCGGAGATCGCCACCGGTTTAGAACAATCGGCGGGTTGTCCTGCGTTTCTTCACGTCGGTACGAACAAGTTTATGAACGACTGCCTGTTAGTAGGCGAGTAACAACACAACTGTCGTATGTTCAGTACACACAGTAAACTCGACGTCGGAGGTCGGTCCACGTGAGCGCCATGGACCGCCTCGCGGATGGTATCGCAGGGCACACGAAGGTCGTCATCGTCGCGCTCTTGCTCGTGACCGCCGGCCTCGGCTCGCAGGCCGGTGCCGTCGAGTCCGACTCCGGTCTCGACCAGTTCAACAGCGAGAGCGACGCCGCCAACGCCTCCGAGTACATCACCGAGACGTTCGTCGCGGACAACACGAGCACTACGAGCGTCCAGGTGATCGTCCGGAGCGAGTCGAAGAACGGGAACGTCCTCTCCAGGGAGTCGCTGTTGGCGTCGCTCAGATACCAACAGGAACTCCGGTCGAACGAGACGATAAACGGGACGCTCGCCGGCGACCAGGGCCTGTTCGGCGTCTCGAACCTCGTCGCCATCACCGCCATCCAGCAGGAGAAAGCCGGTGAACTCCAGGCTCGCGGCGCGGAACTGCAGGCGCGCTCGGAAGCGCTCAACGAGAGCCGCGCCGAGCTCGAAGCACGTGGCGAGGCGCTCAACGAGACCGGCGAGCGCCTCAAGGGCGCGCTCGACACGCTCCGCGCGAACCCGAACGCGAGCATCCGAACGCAGTTCGAGCAGGTGAACGCGAACACGAGCGTCGAACTCGGGAGCGACGACTACGCGGCGTTCGAACGCGCCGCCACGCAGCTCCGCGCGAACACCACGGCGGTCCAGACCACGGTTCGGTCGGGCACCCAGCAGGTGCTCGCCGACGAGTTCCGCGCACTCCAGGCGCGCCAGGTCACGCTGACGAACACCAGCGAGCGGCTCCGCGGTGCCCTCACCGTCCTCCGCGAGGACCCGAACGCGGACGTCCGCACGCAGTTCGACCAGGTCGAGGCGAACACCACGGTCGAGTTCGACGCACAGGACTACGCCATCTTCGAGGACGCCGCACAGCGCCTCCGGAACGCCTCGAGCGAACGACAGGTCCAGGGCGCGTACCGCCAGGGCACGCAGGGCGTCCTCAGCGACCAGCTGGGGGCGCTCGCGAACCGCTCCGATCGCGTGAACGCGACCGCCGCGGCACTCGGTGAGGCGATGACGACCGCGGCGAGCGACCCGAACGTCACCGCTCGCAGCCAGTACGACGCCGTCGTCGCGAACTCGACCGTCGAGTTCGAGGACGGCGACTTCGCCGCGTTCGAAGCGACCGTCGAGGACGTCAGCCCGCTGCTCGCGGCCGTCGAACGGAACTACCTCGCCGGCACGCAGGGCGTCCTCCGCGACGAATCCCAGGCGCTCCAGGAGCAAGCCGAGACCCTCAAAGCGGAGGGCGAAGCGCTCCAGGAGGCGTTCGCCGAGTTCCAGGAACGCCGACAGGCGCTCCAGGACGGCGGAACGCCGTCGCTCGACGCGCAGATAGACAAGCTCGAGTCGATGAACGCGACGCAGGTCGAGGACACCGCCGAGGTCGTCCTCAGCGAGGGCGACGGTCCGCTCGCCGGGCAGGCGCTCGGGTTGATGCCCCAGGACTTCGAGCCGGGGTCGACGAGCGCGAACGCGCGGATGCTCATCGGCGTCCTCGAGACGTCCTCCAGTAGCGCCGCGTCGAACGCGCAGACCGTCAGCGGGACCGTGACGCAGGTCCAGCTCGAGATGCAGGACGTCGCACAGGCGGGCTCGACCGGGAGCGACGACGAGGAGTACATCGTCTTCGGGTTCGGCGTCATCTCCCAGGAGATCGACCAGTCGCTCACGGACTCCGTGAACATCGTCGCGCCGATGGCGCTGCTGTTCGTGCTGTTGACGCTGATGGTCGCGTACCGCGACTTCCTCGACATCGTCCTCGGGCTGTTCGGCATCATCGCCGTCCTCCTGTGGACGTTCGGGTTCATGGGAATCGCCGGGGTGTCGTTCAACCAGATCATGATCGCGGTCCCGGTGCTCCTCATCGGGTTGAGTATCGACTACGCGATACACATCTTCATGCGGCATCGGGAGGCGCGCACTGACGAGAACACGGTCGACGACGTCCGTGGCTCGATGGGTGCGGCGCTCGGCGGCGTCGGCCTCGCGCTGACGTGGGTGACGGCGACGACCGTCATCGGGTTCCTCTCGAACCTCACGAGCCCGCTCCCGCCCATCCAGGACTTCGGTATCGTGTCCTCGGTCGGTATCCTCGCGGCGCTCGCGGTGTTCGGCGCGCTCATCCCGGCGTTGAAGATCGAAGCCGACGGCTTCCTCGAGAACCGCCTCGGGCTCGACCGCACGAAGCGCGCGTTCGGGACCGGCGGCGGCCGGTTCTCGCAGGTGCTCTCGCTCGGCGGAACGGCCGCCCGGAAGGCGCCCGCGGTCGTCATCGCGGTCGCGCTCGTCATCTCCATCGCCGGTGGCGTCGGCGCGACCCAGGTCAGTACCGAGTTCAGTCAGGAGAGCTTCATCGCGGACGAACCCGCCGAGTGGCTGTACGAGCTCCCGGAGCCGTTCACGCCCGGCGAGTACTCCGCGAAGGCGAACCTCGACTACGTGAACGAGAACTTCCAGCGCGAGGACTCCCAGGCGCAGATACTCGTCAGGGCGAACGACTCGGCGTCACTCGACACTGCGGAGACGTTCGCGCGGCTGAACGAGACCGAGACGGGGCTCTCCGAGATGGACACCGCGTTCACGGGGAGTAGCGGCGACGTGGCGACCCGGTCGGTGCTGTCGGTGATGCGGTCGACCGCGGCGACGAACGCGTCGTTCAACGAGACGTTCTGGGCGGCGGACACCGACGGTGACGGGACGCCGGACGAGAACGTCACGGGCGTCCTCTCCGCGCTGTTCCGCGTGAACGAGGACGAAGCAAGCGAGTACGTGCATCGCGTCGAGACCGACGACGGCTACCGGTACGAGTCGATGCGGCTCGTCGTCCCCATCGAAGGCGGCGCGGACACCGGGGACGTCACCACGCAGCTCCGCGACGTCGCGACGATCATGAACGGCGACGGGACGCGCGCGACCGCGACCGGCAGTCCGGTCGTGAACGAGATCGTGCAGCGCGAACTCCTCGACACCGTCATCCAGAGCCTCATCATCACGCTCATCGCGGTGTTCGCGTTCCTCATGATCGCGTACCGCATCCAGGAGGGGAGTGCCGCGCTCGGCGCGTTCACGCTCCTCCCGGTCGCACTGAGCGTGTCGTGGATCCTCGGGACGATGTACGCCATCGGGATGCCGTTCAACGTCCTGACGGGGATGATAACGAGCCTCACCGTCGGGCTCGGGGTGGCGTACTCCATCCACATCAGCGAACGGTTCAATCTCGAACTGGAACGCACCGGGAACGTCTGGACGGCGATGGACCGCACCATCACCGGCACCGGCGGTGCGCTCCTCGGGTCCGCGGCGACGACCGTCGGCGGGTTCGGGACGCTCGCGTTCGCGATCTTCCCGGCGCTCCAGCAGTTCGGCGTCATCACGGGGATGACGATCATCTACGCGTTCCTCGCGAGCGTGCTCGTCCTCCCGAGCCTGCTCGTGGTGTGGGTGAAGTACTTCGGGCCGGAGGCGGACTTCTCCGCGGAGCCGGCCGCCGCGGAAGCACCGGTCGGAGGTGACGACTGAATGCAGGAGGGAGACGCCATCGAGTCCCTGGAACGCCTCGGCCTCACGTCGTACGAGGCGAAGGTGTTCATCGCGCTCCAGAAGCTCGGGTCGGGGACGGCGCGCGAGGTCTCGCGCGTCGCGGACGTTCCGCGGTCGCAGGTCTACAGCGTCACGGAGGGCCTGGAGGACCGTGGGCTCGTCGAGGTCCAGCAGTCGAGCCCGATGCAGTACCGGCCCGTGAGCATCGAGGAAGCCCGGAAGACGCTCCGGGAGCGCTTCGAGACGGAGTCCGACCGCGCGTTCGAGTACGTCGAGAGCGTGCGGAACGAACGCGGCGGGGAGCGCGAGGAACAGGAGGCGATCTGGACGCTCTCCGGGCACGACCACGTCGCGGAGCGCGCGGCGGAACTCGTCCGGAACGCCGAAGAGGCGGTGGTGTTCGCCGCGCGGACGCCCGACCTCGTGACCGAGGACATCGCGGCGGCGCTCCGGGAAGCCACGACGGAGGGCGTCACCGTTCGCGTGGTGAGCGTGAACCCGGCCGTCCGCGAGCTGTTCGAGGCGGACGCGAGCATCGCGACGATGGATACCGCCGAGCCCGCGGTGGACGACGAACGAACCGGGCGCGCGGTGCTCGCGGACGGGAACGTCGTCCTGATGAGCGTGCTCGGTGACCGCGACGACATCCCCGAACTCACGACGGAGACCGCGTTCTGGACGGCGCGCACGAACTTCGCGACCGTCCTCCACGAACTCGCGATGAACTCCATCTCGCCGCGCGAGATCGCCTGACTGCGGCGCGGCGGCGCGGCTGCGAGCCGTCCCTGTGCAGGGGTCTTCTGCAGGAATCGCGACGACCGAGAGCGGGAGCGGTCGCGCCGAGTGATACTGCCGGGTGCGCGCCGATAGGCGAACGTGAGCCTACCCAGGGGGTGGTAGGTTCGAGGTGTGGGGAGTGAGTGGGGGGAGAGGGAGGGCGTTCGGATTCGGGGACCGTCGTCGACCGCTATGGCTGCGACGACGACGGGCGCGACGGCATGGGTGGGGGTGGGTGGAGTCGGCGACGTCGTGGCACGGAACGTCGCTCCATTGTCACTGTCTCGTTGCCTCGGACTGCGATAGAACGTCTCGGCTGGTAGTTATTGATTCACGTCCCAAACCGACTAGGGTCGACGACCGATGCTCGCAGTTCGGGCGCGCGAACGGTCGGTCACTCGAGCCGGTAGCGGAGCAGTGCGGCGATACCGCCGAGGTTCCGGAGTTGTTGGCCGGGCGGGAACTCGCTGGAGAACACCGTCACTTCGCCGCCCTGGCGTTCGACGCTCGTGACGACGTCGTCGACGTCGATGTCCCACTCGCCGTCGGGGCCGCGTTCCTCGCGGAGCTTCTCGTCGAGGATCAGTAGCTGTTCGACCGCGCCGTACTCTGCGGCCTCCGCGACCGCTTCCGGCCCGTAGGAGGCCTCGTGGCCTTGCCCGATGCGTTCGGTGAGTTCGTCGATGTACTCCGCTTCCTTCGCGATGCGGGTCTGCTGTTGGACGTCCTCGACAGCCCCGCGCTTGAGGACCTCGTGAACGCCGCGGTCTCCGACGCCGGACGTGTCGACCATCGTCACCAGCTCCGCGACCTCGGGGTAGTTCTCCTCGATGTGCTTCAGTGCGTCTTGCTTCGTGAACCCCGGGCCCGCGAGGACGATGGCGTCCACGTCCATCCGCGCGAGCGCCGCACCGAGTTCGCCGAACAGCTCGCCGCGACCGCGCGCGTACTCGCCCTTCCCCGTCGTCCCCGTGAACCGCCCGCGTTCCTCGGTGCCGTACTGCGCGACCGTGTGGATGTACGCCTCGCCCTCCTCGACGGTCGCGATGGCGACGTCCGGGTTCTCCGCCGCCTCCTCGGCCTCCTCGATGCGGTCGAGCTGGTCGGGCTTCCAGACCTTCTCGACCTCCAGCTCGTCGTGGTCCTCGACGTTCAGCGTGTGATGGAACCCGAGCTGGTCCTCGCGCGAACAGTCCTCGATGACGCCCGACACCCGGAGGCGGTTCGAGAACTTGTGGAACTCCACCTCCTCCACGCCGAGCGTCACGAACATGTGCTCGCGCTCACCGCCCGTGTCGCGGAGGTCCTCGTCGTTCCGCTGGATGCGTCGCGTCGTATCGCCCGCGACGAGGTCCCCGGGTTCGAGGACGTACTGGAGGTGCCAGAGGTCGTCGAGCGTCTCCGGGACGAGCGTGATGCGCTCCCGGTTGCCCTCGACGCGATAGCGATCCTTGATCTGCATACCCCGGACTTGCCCCGGGCGGTGTAAGTGTCCTGCTATCGCTCACGGCGCTCGCGTCGCCGGCAGGACGTTTCATGTGGGTTGGGGGCGTTGACAGGAGTATGTACGAGCGAATCCTCGTGCCGACCGACGGGAGCGTCGGCTCGGCCCACGTGGCGCTGCAAGCGATCGACCTCGCGGAGACGTACGGTGCGACGATACACGTCCTCCACGTCGTCGACGAGAGCGTGCGCGCGTTCGTCGCCGGGTTCGGCGACGAGTCCGAGCTCGACGACCGCGGGCAGGAGGCGGTCGACCGCGTCGCGACGATGGCTCGCGAGCACGGCGTCGACGTCGTGACGGCCATCGAGGACGGCGACCCGGCACGCCACATCGTCGAGTACGCCGACGAGATCGACGCCGACCTCATCGTCGCCGGCACCCACGGTCGCTCGGGCGTCGAGCGGCGTCTCATCGGGAGCGTCGCCGAACGTCTGGTGCGTCGCGCGGCGTGCCCCGTCATGACCGTCCGGCTCCCGGAGACGGACGTCACCGTCGAGGACGAGGACGAGGCGATGGACATCGCCCGGGACGCCCTCGCGGACGCGGGAATCGACGCGGCGGTGACCGAGGTCGAGCGACAGGTGAGCGTGTGGGTCGTCGACGCCGAGAGCGAGGACGAGACGTACCTCGTGTACGTCGACCCGGTGACCCAGCGGACGAGCATCATCTCGTGAAGGTCGACCCGGTGACTCAACGGACGAGCATCATCTCGTGACGACGGGCTAGCGTCGGCGCGCTCGCCGGTAGCCCATCCCGCTGAGGCGTGCGGCAACGGCGCTCGCGTATCCCGTGCCGAGCGCGGCGAGCAGCCCGAAGACGCCCGCGGACGTGAGGACGCGGGCGTAGGCGGCGAGTGCGAGGACGGCGATACTGAAGGCGGCGGTCCACGCGTAGAGGTACGCGGCGTGCGCGAGGACGTCGCGGAACGACCACGGGGCGAGTGCGCGCCGGAGGCTGCCGGTGGCGGCGAGCTCGCAGAGCGCGGCGGGGTAGACGTAGAGGACGGCGAGTGCGAGGAGGAACGAGATCGTGCCGCCCGCCAGGAGCGCGAACCCGCCACCGCCCTGGACGCTGTCGGGTGCGAGCCCGCCGAGCCCGAGGACGGTGACGTAGAGGAGGAGGAAGGGCGCGCCGAGGTAGGGGACGCTCGCGAGCGCGACCCGGCCACCGGTCGCGAGGAGGCCGCGGACGCTCCCGGACGCGGGGAGTTCGCTCGCGTCGCCGGGGACGTCGACGAGCGCGCGGTCGCCGCTCGCGAGGTCGCCGCCGACGGTCCCGGCGAGCACGCGCCCGAGGTACCCGAGCCACGCCACGACCGCCGCGAGTGCGAGCGCGAGGAAGCCGAGTGCTGCGACGCCCGGGTAGACCGCGACCGCGTACCGGCCGGCGAGCGCCACCGCGAGCGCGAGCACGGTCAGGACCGCGATACCGTCCCGCGACGCCGCGCCCCGCGTCGGGTACCGGAGCGCGCCGACGAACGAATCGGTGTCCTCCGTCATGTCGACTCCCGTCCGTTCGCGTCGGCTGTCTCGCCGGTCATCCCTGGAGTGGCTCGGGCATCGTCTCAGTCCTTGATTCGGCTCCCGCCCGGCGGGAGGAAGTGCTGGATGCGGTCCGGGCTCGCGACCTTCCGCACGAACGACGTGTCAGCGAACCGCTCGCGGAACTCGCGATAGATGCGTTTCGCGACGTCGCCCTGCGCGAACTTCCCGGGTTCGACCTCCATCATCGTCTCCGTGCGCTCCGCGGTCGCTGCCGGCGGCCCGCCGACCACCCTCGTCGAGGGCTCGCACTGGATACCGACCGCGCAGCCGACTGGCGTGTCCCGGAAGTACGTCCGGTCGCCCCGCACCGCGAACCCGCCCTTCTCGAGGTACTCGCCGGATTCGGGCGTCTTCGACACCTGGTCGCTGTCGACCATGTAGACGTCCCCGGCGTAGACGCCGTCCTTCCACACCGACGAGTACGTCACCGCGAACTGAGCCGCCTGCTCGAGGGTCTCGTCGCTGAAGTCGACGTCCTTCGCGGACTCGCTCGGGTCCGTCGCCTTCAACACGGTGACGGGGCCGCCGTGAGCCTGCGAGTGGAACACCTTGTCGCCGCGCTCGACGTACTTCTTCACGAGCTCCTCGTTCTGGTCCGCCGACCGCCCGCCGATGACGAGGTAGCCGTCGGTCGTGTGGAACCACCGGAAGCGCTCGTACCACTGCTCCTGCTGGCGGACCGGAATCGAGGGGTCCGCGAGCCAGTCGCGGTCGACCCCTCCGTCGTCCTCGTCGTCGCCGTCCGCATCGTCGTCGTCACCGCCCTCCGCCTGGCGGCGCTCGTACTCGCGCTTGCGCTCCTTGACGTCTTCCAGGTCCTCGCGCGTGTCCTCGATGGCGGCGAGCGCGCCCTCCTTCTTCCCCTCGACGCGCTTGGCCTCCTGGTAGAGGCGGTCCGCGTTGTGCTCGACGCCCTCCCGGACCTCGACGGTCACGTCACGGCCGTCGAGCGACAAGGTCACCGTGCCCTCGCTCCCATCGAGTCGGACGACCGCCTCGGCCGCGTCGATGCCTTGCTCGGCGCCCTCCTCGAACTTCGCCTCGATGTCGTCCCACGGGACGTCGTCCTCGCGCGCCGCGCGGATGGTGCCGAGGACGTCGTCGACGAGGCCGTAGTTCGCGTACAGCGACTCCGCGCGCTCGCGGTACGCCTCGGCGTCCTGCTCGAACCCCTCGATGGCGCCCTCCTGCTGTTCGATGATGCGCTCGTACTTCGCGATCTCGCTCTCGAAGTCCGGCGAGTCGTCCCCGGGCGCCTCGTCGCTGCCCTCGTCGTCCTGGCTGCGGTCGAACTCGTAGAAGTACTGGTCGACCGCCGCGTTGAACGTGTCGAACGCCTCCGGGACGTACTCGTCGCGCTCCTCGAGCGGGAACGGCGTCACGTCGACAACGCGGCCCTTCCCGGACGTCTCGTCGCCGTCGTCGGGGTCGGTCCGGTAGAGGCGCGGGTCGACGTCCGCGGACGCGACGTCCTCGCGGAGTCGGTCGAGCGCGTCGAACACGCGCCGGTAGTCGTCCTCGTCCGCGTCCGCGATGTCGAGCGCCTTCTCGACGCCGGCGCGACTACAGATCTCCTCCGCCCACAACCCACCGAGGTTGAGTTGCGTCGCGAGCGTCCGCACGACGTCGGTGTCGGAGTCGTTCATCTTCGCGACGAACGGCTCCCACTCGATGGCGAGCGGGTTGATGCGCGAATCCGGGAACTCGTAGGTCGACCCGGGCGCGACCGTCCGCGATTTCAGGCGGACGGTGTCGAGGCAGTCGACGACCTCGTACGTCTCGTCGCAGACCGCGATGTTCCCCTGGCCGAACAGCTCGACGACGATGATCGTGTCCTGGTCCTCGCGCTCGAACCGGAACTCGAGGATGCGGTCGAACTCGAACTGCTCGACGCCCGCGAAGTCCGCGCCCGACAACCGATTGCGGAGCATCATCGCGAAGTTCGGCGGTCGACCCGGCGCGTCCGGCACGTGCTCGGGGTCGGCGACGTGCGCGCGCTTGACGTCACCGACCTCGAGGATGAGTTCGACCCGTCCACGGTCGAAGTCCCGCATCTTCAACCGCAGCAGGTCGTCGCCGTAGAGGTAGGCTTTGTCGACCTTCGCGCCCTCGTACGCTCCGAACTCGGAGACGACGGCGGCGAGGTCGACCGAAGAGAGCTCGCGTTTCGCGTCCATACCGCCGCGTACCGGTGGCTCGCGGAAAGACGTTCCGTTGTCGCGACTACCGGCGCGCCGTCACGCGACCGCACGAACCGGCGTTCCCTCTCAGTCGTCTTCGTCGTCGTGCTCGCCGCTCTCGCTGGGTTCGGCGACGTCGTGCTCGCCGCTCTCGCTGGGTTCGGCGACGTCGTCCTCGCGTTCGTGAGCAGGGAGGAGGTCCCGATACGACCGATCGTAACGGGGTTTCGAGAGGAAATGCCTGATACGGTCGTGGTCGGCTTCTGTCAGTCCCTGGTCGGTCATCTACCCGCAAGTTGGGGCGTCACGCGGATAAGACGGCCGTTCACCAGCATCCTCACATGCGGCTGCCGTGACGTCAATCCACGTCGGGTCCGCGAACGGTCACGCTATCGACCCGGCGCGCGCCCGGTCAGAGTCGCTTCGAGACGTACGGGCCGTCCTGGTGGTAGCCGAGCTTCTCGCGGTAGTACTGGCGGACGCCGATGCCGGAGATCACGGACAGTTTGTCGAACCCGGCGTCGCGGGCGCGGTCCTCGGCTTCGGCGAGGAGCCGGCGGCCGTAGCCGCGATGCTGGACGTCCGCGTCCTCGCCCTGCTGGCCGACGCCGACCTGGTTCCCGTACACGTGGAGTTCGCGGACGATGGCGGCGTTCTGGAGTTCCCGACGGACGGGGTCGTTCGGGAAGCGTAGCCGACAGAACCCGACGAGGAGGTCCTTGTCGAAGTCCTCGAAGCTGACGAAGTGCTCCGTTCCGCCCCCGGCCTGGTACTCGATGGTGTCCATCTCCACGTTCTCGGGGTCCTCGTCGTTCATCCCGACCTCGCGGCAGCGGATGCACTCGCACGTCCAGCCGTGCTCCTCCATGCGCTTGCGGGCGAGCTGGCGGAGGTTCGACTTCCAGACGCCGGCGTCGATGAAGTCCGCGGGGATGTCCCGCTGGACGCGCTGGAGGCGCGTGTACCGCGGGATGTTCGACATGATCTCCGCGACGAGCTCGGCCGCGCGCTCGTTCGTGAGCGGGTCGTAGTCGCCGCGGCGCCACTGGTCGTAGATGCGGGTGCCGCGCACGACGAGCGTCGGGTAGATCTTGAGGTAGTCCGGTTTCCACTGTTCGCGCTCGAAGATGCGCCGGAAGTCCTCGAGGCACATCTCCTCGCTCATCCCGGGCTGGCCGGGCATCATGTGGAACCCGACCTTGAATCCGGCGTCGCGGAGTCGACGGTTCGCCGTGATGGACGCCTGGACGCCGTGCCCGCGATGCATCTCGCGGTTGATGCGCTCGAACGTCGTCTGCACGCCCACCTCGACCTTCGTCCCGCCGAGGTCGAGCATGCGGTCTATCTGCTCGGGGTCGCACCAGTCCGGCTTCGTCTCGAACGTCGTCCCGATACAGCGCACGTCGGCGGTCTCGTTCGCCGCGATGACGTCCTCGAGGTAGGAGAACTCGGGGTCGTCCTCGGCGAAACTCACGCCCTCCGCCGGATTGGGTTCGGCGTCCGCGTCGAAGTCGTTCATCGCTTCGAGCGCGCGCTTGACGAACCACTCCTGGTAGTCGTGGCTCCGGGCGGTCATCGTCCCACCCATGAGGATGAGTTCGACCTTGTCGACGGGATGCCCGATCTCCCGCAACTGGTTCAGTCGCAGCGTCACCTGGCCGTACGGGTCGTAGTCGTTCTGCTCGCCCCTGGCCGCGGCGGGCTCGTGGCCCGTGTAGGACTGCGAACTCGAGAACTCGCTCGCCGGTCCGCCCGGACAGTACAGGCACTTCCCGTGTGGACACATGTGCGGGCTCGTCATTATCGCGACCGGCGACACCCCGGATGCGGTCCGCACGGGCTTGCGCATGAGGACGCCTTCGAGTTCCTCGCGGCGCTCCTGGGGGGCGTGGTCGAGTATCTCGGAGTTCTTCGGGACCTTCGGCGCCGAGTGTTCCGAGCACGCCGCCAACTTCGCGGACTCGACGTCGTCGCGTTCCAGTTCACCGGCGAGGATGCGGTCGACGAGGTCCTCGCAGACGGCTCTGAACGCTTCGGTCTCGGTCGGGTCCGACGCTTCGCTCATCGCCATATCGTCGTGGAGAGACGCGGTTAAGCGTGTCGTTGCCACCCGACCCGAGAGCCGGTCTCGACGGGCGTCCCGGTGGTCGCGTCGCAGCCTGGCGGGTCTCGCGTCCGAGTGAACTCGATTCCGTAACGCGGGGATTCCAGTATTGGTTTAGTCCGGCGTCGAGTAGGGCGGGTATGCGCACGACGGTCAGGGACGTCCTGTCGAAGGCGGGCGAGGAGCCGATAACGATGCTGACGGCGTACGACGCCGTGACAGCGGAGATCGTCGACGAACGGGGTGTCGACGTCATCCTCGTGGGGGATAGCGTGGGGAACACGGCTCACGGGCACGAGACGACGCTGCCGGTGACGGTGGACCAGATGGCGGACCACACGACGGCGGTCGCGCGTGGTGCGGAGGACGCGCTCGTCGTCGCGGACATGCCGTTCCTCTCCTACGGGCACGACGACAAGGAGAGCATCGAGAACGCGGGCCGGATGCTGAAGGAGGCGGGCGCACACGCGGTGAAGCTGGAGTCCGGGCCGCATACGGTCGAGTTGACGGAGAAGCTCAGTCACCTCGGTATCCCCGTGATGGCGCACCTCGGGTTGACCCCGCAGTCCGTGAACCAGCAGGGGTACGCGTTGCAGGGGACGAGCGAGGAGGCCGCGGACCGGATGCTCGAACTCGCGGCGGCCCACGAGGACGCGGGCGCGTTCTCGCTCGTCCTCGAGCGCGTGCCGGCGCCGCTCGCTGCCCGCATCACGGACGCGCTCGAGATTCCGACTATCGGTATCGGCGCTGGCCCGGACTGCGACGGACAGGTGCTCGTGGTCGACGACGCCGTCGGGTTGAGCGACTGGACGCCGTCGTTCGTCGAGGAGTTCGGGAACGTCCGCGAGGCGATGGGCGACGCCATCGAGTCGTACACCGAGGCGGTCGAGTCCGGCGAGTTCCCCGGCGCGGAGCACAGCGAGGGCGTCGAGGAACTGGACGAACTGTACTGAGCGGACGGGGGTTGTCGGCCACGCGACGCGGCGCTGTTACTCGGTTTCGTCGATGCGCTCGCAGAAGTCCGCGAGCGCGGCGTTGAAGCCGTCCGGGCGTTCGAGCATCGCGAGGTGCGCTGCTTCTTCGACGATGGCGACGTCGCAGTCGCCGAGTTCGCTCGCGAGGTAGTCGTGATATCGTGGCGGGGTGAGCGCGTCGTTCTCGCCGACGATGGCGCGACCGGGCGTCGCTATCTCGCCGAGTCGGTCGCGGACGTCGAACGTGTGCGAGGTGAGGAAGTCCCGTTCGACGATGCGCTGGCCGCAGTGCAGCATCGCGGTCTTCGAGAGTTCGACGAGGTCCGGTTCGGGGTCGGCGAACAGGCGGCCGGGGTCGTGGAGCCAGTCGACGGCGCGCTCGAAGTCGTCGGCGAGCCAGTCCCGGAGGTCTTCGAGGACGGCGAGTTTCGCGCCGGTGCCGGCGTAGACGGCGCCGTCGACGGCGAGGTCGTCGTCGCGTTCGAGGAGGCAGTGGAGGACGACGGCGCCGCCGAGCGAGTTCCCGCAGAGGACGCGTGCGTCGGTGGCGTCGGCGACGGCGACGACGTCGTCGGCGTACGCGGCGAGCGTCTCGTAGCCGGGGTCGGCGTCGACGTCGTCGCTCTCGCCGTGACCGGCGAGGTCGAGCGCGACGACCGGCCGTTCGTCGCCGAGGCGAGCCTGAGACTTCCAGACGGCGCGCGTGCCGCCGCTCCCGTGCACGCAGAGAACGGGTGCGCCGTCGCCGCCGCGGTCGAAGACCTCGTACGCTGTCTCGCGGCCCTGATGGGAGACGGTCTGCATACGCGAGATTACTCGGGGTGGTCGCTTAAACCCCGTCGCCCGTTGACGAGGCGGGGGGCGTTCCGGGAGACGAGCGCGTGGGCGCTCGTCGCGACGCCGGTTCGTCGGTATCTGTTCGCTATCTGGTCACTGGTTGTGGTGTGAACCGCGAGTCGACTGCTTTCGATGCACCGCTCCGCCTTCGTGCGTTTCGTAGGGGAAAGATTTATAAGCTATGAACACTAACTCGTAGTTAGGATGAATATACAGCAGTTCACGGAAACCGACGCCCGGTTCGCACGTCGTTACGTCTACGACGACGCGGTCGTCGTCGCCGCCGACCTCGAGTTCACGGACGCCGACGTCGACGTCCTCGGCGACACCGTCATCGTCGTCAGACCGGACGGCGAGCAGTTCGAACTCTCCGTGCCGAGCACGCCGACGCGCGCCTTTATCCGGAACGGCGTCCTCACCATCGAGATGGAGGCTCACGCATGAAACTCACCGTCAAACCCCTCAAGCAGAAGGACGCCGGGCGCGGGCTCGCCGCCATCGACCGGTCGTCGATGGCCGAACTCGACCTCGAGAACGGCGACTACATCCTCATCACCGGGAAGGGTGAGGGGAAGGCCGTCGCGCGCGTCTGGCCCGGGTACCCCGAGGACCAGGGCCAGGGCGTCGTCCGCATCGACGGCCGGCTCCGCCAGGAGGCCGACGTCGGCATCGACGACCGCGTCGAGGTCGAGAAAGCGGACGTCAAGCCCGCAAAGAGCGTCACGGTCGCGCTCCCGCAGAACCTCCGCATCCGCGGGAACATCGGGCCGCTCGTGCGCGACAAGCTCAGCGGGCAGGCAGTGACGAGCGGGCAGACCATCCCGTTCTCGCTCTCGTTCGGGCCGATGGCCGGGAGCGGGCAGAGCGTCCCCTTGAAGGTCGCGAGCACCGACCCGGATGGCACGGTCGTCATCACGGACTCGACGGACGTCCAGATCAGCGAGAAGCCCGCCGAGCAGATCCAGGGCGCCGAGGGCGCCGGGAGCGGCGGCGCCGAGGGCGTCCCGAACGTCACGTACGAGGACATCGGTGGGCTCGACGACGAGCTCGACCAGGTCCGCGAGATGATCGAGCTCCCGATGCGCCACCCCGAGCTGTTCAAGCAACTCGGTATCGAGCCGCCGAAGGGCGTGCTCCTGCACGGCCCGCCGGGGACCGGGAAGACGCTGATGGCGAAGGCGGTCGCGAACGAGATCGACGCGCACTTCCAGACCATCAGCGGCCCGGAGATCATGTCGAAGTACTACGGGGAGAGCGAGGAGCAGCTCCGCGAGGTCTTCGAGGAGGCGGACGAGAACGCGCCCGCGATCGTCTTCATCGACGAGATCGACTCGATCGCCGCGAGCCGCGGCGAGGCGAGCGGTGACGTCGAGCGGCGCGTCGTCGCACAGCTCCTGAGTCTGATGGACGGTCTGGAGGAGCGCGGGCAGGTGACGGTCATCGCGGCGACGAACCGCGTGGACGCCATCGACCCGGCGCTCCGCCGTGGTGGCCGGTTCGACCGCGAGATCGAGATCGGCGTCCCGGACAAGGACGGCCGCATGGAGATCATGCAGGTCCACACGCGCGGGATGCCCATGAGCGATAGCGTCGACCTGGACGAGTACGCGGAGAACACGCACGGGTTCGTCGGCGCGGACCTCGAGTCGCTGGCTCGCGAGGCGGCGATGAACGCGCTCCGGCGCATCCGCCCGGAGCTCGACCTCGAGCAGGAGGAGATCGACGCGGAGGTCCTCGAACAACTGAAGGTCACGGAGTCGGACTTCAAGGAGGCGCTGAAGGGCATCCAGCCGAGCGCGATGCGCGAGGTGTTCGTCGAGGTGCCCGACGTCACGTGGGAGGACGTCGGTGGTCTCGAGGGCACGAAGGAACGCCTCCGTGAGACCATCCAGTGGCCGCTGGATTACCCCGACGTGTTCGAGGCGATGGACCTCCAGGCCGCGAAGGGCGTCCTGATGTACGGCCCGCCGGGGACGGGGAAGACGCTGCTCGCGAAAGCGGTGGCGAACGAGGCGAACTCGAACTTCATCTCGATCAAGGGCCCCGAACTCCTCAACAAGTTCGTCGGGGAGTCCGAGAAGGGCGTGCGCGAGGTGTTCGAGAAGGCGCGGTCGAACGCACCGACGGTGGTGTTCTTCGACGAGATCGACTCGATCGCGACCGAGCGCGGGCAACGCACCGGTGATTCCGGTGTCGGCGAGCGCGTCGTCAGCCAGCTCCTCACGGAGCTCGACGGCTTGGAGGCGCTGGAGGACGTGGTCGTCATCGCGACGACGAACCGCCCGGACCTCATCGACAACGCGCTGCTCCGGCCGGGTCGCCTGGACCGTCACGTCCACGTGCCGGTGCCGGACCGCGAGGCTCGCGAGAAGATCTTCGAGGTGCACACGGAGCACAAGCCGCTCGCGGACGACGTCGACCTGGAGTGGCTCGCGAAGAAGACGGAGGGGTACGTCGGCGCCGACGTCGAGGCCGTGACGCGCGAGGCGAGCATGGCTGCGACCCGCGAGTTCGTGAACTCGGTGAGTCCTGAGGAGATGGGTGACTCCGTCGGGAACGTCCGTATCACGAAGGAGCACTTCGAGCACGCGCTCGACGAGGTGAAAGCGAGCGTCACCGAGGACGTCAAGGAACGCTACGCGCAGATCGAGGAACGGTTCGGCCGCGAGGAGCCCGACCCCGAAGTCGACATGGGTCGGACGTTCCAGTAGGCGTCGTCGAGACGCCGCGTCGTCGTCGCCGGGTCGGCGCGTGCGCTGACGCGCCGATGCGAACCGATGTCGGTTCTTTCTTCGCTGTTCGCGGCGCTGCTAGCCGACGAGCAATGGCTCTCGGTTAGCGTTCGACGACCCAGACCATCTCCTGGCTCGGGGATTCGAGTGGTTCGCGGTCGAAGTCGCCGTACGCGGTCCAGTCGCTGAATCCGGCGGCGTCGAACAGCAGTTCGAACTGGCGTTTCGGGACGAGCGCGAGCGTGGTCTCGCGTTCGGTGAGGAACGCGCCGTTCCGGTGGACCTCGTGGTGGAGGCGAGCGACCTGTTCGACCTCGTCGTCGAGGCTCGTGGTGGCGACCACGCGGTAGTGGTCGTCGTCGACGGTGAGCGTCTGTTCGACGGCGTCGCCGTAGTCGGCGACGACGTCGAACGCGGGGACGAACGTGTTGAGCGCGAACCGACCGCCGGGCGCGAGCGCGTCGCGGACGTTGTGGAGCGCGGCGCGCTGGTCGTCGATGCTCGTGAGGTGGTTGAACATCCGGTTGGGCGCGTACACGACGTCGTACTCGCGGTCGGGGTCGAGGTCGAGGACGTCACCGCGTCGGACGGACGGCGTCAGCCCTCGTGCGGCCGCTTTCTCGCGGAGGACGTCGAGCATCCCCGTGGAGACGTCGACGCCGTCGACGACGAGGCCGGCGGCGAGGAGTTCGAGGTAGACTCGGCCGGTGCCGACGCCGAGTTCGAGCGCCGGCCCGTCGGCGTCCGCGACGAGGTCCCGGTAGAACCGGGCGTCGGCGGGGGTCGCGTCGTCGTCGCCGCTGCGGTGCCGGGCGTCGTAGTAGGCTGCCATCGCGTCGAAGAACGCCGCGTCGTCGTCCATACGAACGAGTCTCGAACTCGAACCAAAGTCGTTTCCGTGGGGTGGGGGACGATAGCGTGGCTGGTGTTCGATTCGTACGACGCTGCGGGCTCGCGGTCAGCCGTCGGCGACGTGGACGTCGCTGCTGGGTTCGTACTCCATCTCGGTCGTGACCTGGTCGGCGATACCGCGGCCGAATTCGCGGGCGACGAGGTGGATGGCGAGGTCGAGGCCGCTGGTGACGCCGCCGCAGGTCAAGATGTCGCCGTCGTCGACGACGCGGGCGTCGCGGACGTCCGCAGTGGTGTCTCGCAGGTCGGGTTCGGCGGCGGCGTGCGTGGCGGCGGGGCGGTCGTCGAGCACGCCCGCCTTCGAGAGCAACATCGCGCCCGTGCAGACCGACGCGACCGCGACGCCGTCGGCGTGGAGTGCGGCGATCGCTTCGGGTATCGTGCCGCGGTCGTACTCGCGGCGGACGCCCGGCGCGTCGGGGTCGGTCCAGCCGCCGCCGGGGACGAGGAGGAGGTCGAGGTCGTCGGTCGCGACCGCGTCGAGCGTCGCGTCGGCGCCGACGCGGAGGCCGTGGCTCGCCGTCACCTCGTCGGCGCCGTCGACCGTGCACAGTGTCACGTCGAGGTCAGCGCCCGCGTTCGCGGCGTTCTCCAGGACCTCGAAGGGACCGATGGCGTCCAACTCGTCGAACCCGTCGAACAGGAGGATGGCGGCGTCCATACCGGCGGTACGCGCGCCGCAACCTACTCGTTTGGGTTACGAGAGGTCGTCGACGTCCGCGAGGATCTCGTCCGCGTGCTCCTCGGGGTCCACGCCCTCGTACGCCAGTTCGACGTCGCCGTCCGCGCCGACGACGTACGTGTTCCGGAAGACGCCGTCGAACGTGTTCCCGAACATCTCCTTCTCGCCGTAGGACTCGTACAGGAGCGACACCTCGCCCTCGGGGTCGCTGAGGAGTTCGAACGGGAGGTCGTACTCGGTCGCGAAGTCGTCGAGGTCGTCGACGGGGTCGTCGCTGATGCCGAGGACGGCGACGTCGCGCTCGCCGTACTCGTCCCAGCGGTCACGGAAACTACACGCTTCGACGGTGCAGCCCTCGGTGTTCGCTCGCGGATAGAAGTACACGACGACGCGCTGGCCCGCGTAGTCCGAGAGCGCGACCCGGTCGCCGTCCTGATTCTGGAGTTCGAAGTCCGGCGCTTCGCTGCCTGGTTCGAGCATACGCCACTCGGAGCGACGCGCGCAAAAGTGGATTTCGTTCTCGGTCGACGCGAGCGAACGAGTCGCGGCGGGTCAGTCCAGGCGCTCGGCGGCGCCCTGCGAGACGAGGACGTCCGCGTTCTCCTCGGGGAGCGTGACGACGTCCTCGGCGGCGAGCGTGTACTCGCGTTCGTCCACGCCGAATATCTCGCCGACGTTCTCCGTGACGCGCAGCGTCGCGCGCTCGTCCTCGCCGCCCGCGTCGCCGCCGGCCGACCCTGACGCCCCGCTCGCGTCTGTCGAGGGTTCGTCGCGGCTCGTCGGGTCGCGGTCGCTCGCGTGCTGTTGGTCGCTCGCCTCGCCGTCTGCGGGGTCGTCGTCGCCGCCCATGAGGTCCGCCGCCGACACGTGGTCCGCGCCGTCCGGGTCGGGCGCGGCGTCGTCGGCCGGCGGTCCGTCGGGTACGTCAGCGACCGCAGCGGCCTCCGACCGCCGCAAGTCCTCGTCTCCGCCCGTGCGCTCGTCGCCGGTCGCGTTCCCGTCCGCGGTCGCGCCGTCGTCACCCGACGCGGCCGTCGGGTCCGCGTCCGCATCGAGGCCGTCCTCGGGGTGCGGGACGTCCGCGTTCGCCGCCGCTGCGTCCGCGCTCGCTCGCGACCCCGCGTCGCTCGACGCCGACGCGTCCCCGCTCGCGGCGGTCGCGTCGTCGCGCGCCCCCGGCGCGACGTCGCCCGCGATGACGTCCAGCATGTGCGCCTTGTTCTCCTCGATGCGCTCCACGAGGTCCGAGAACAACGCCTGCTCCTCGGCCGTGAGGCCGTTCACGTCGTTCGGGTTCGCCATCTCCGCCGACACGAGACTCGCCTTCTTCACGATCTTCCCGAGCCGACGCTCGTAGATCGCCTCCGCGGTGTCCTTCGCCGTCTCGATGTCGTTCGTGAGCTGCTGGACCTCCGGGGACCCGAACGGGTCCTCCGCGCGCTCGGCGGCCCGCTCGCGTTCGGCCTCCAGCTCCTCGACGTACGCCGCCACGTCCCCGTAGAAGGACTCGCGCAGCTGCTGGAGGTCTGACTTCTGTCGTTCCTTGCTCTGCGCGGAGCGGAGTTCGTCGATGTTCATTGCTTTGCGATCTCGGCGTGCCCGCGAGCCATCGCGAAGACGCCGACGTATTCCGGTACGGTTGCTGCGCCTGCCTCCAACGTAAATGTATCGTCGCCCAACTCGACGGTGACCGGTTCGGTCACCTCGATGGCGAGCGCGCCGTCGGACTCGTCGCCGAACACTGGCGATATCGCGTCCTCGAGCGGCTCGAAGTCGGCGACCGCGTCGCGCGGGATGCGTTCGACCATCAGGCCGGTGCCGCCGTGGAGACTCCCCGGGAGGCGGATGAGTCGGTTGATGTCGGTCGTCACCGGTTCGTCGATCGGTGCGGACTCGGCGTCGAACGTCTCCGCGGCGACCTGGCGCGCGAGCGTCAGGAATCGCCCGTGCACCTCGACGTTCCCCTGCGCGATCTGGTCGTAGTTCGCGTCGAACACGTCGACGAGCTTCTCGGCGGACCCCTCGCCGATGCCGTCGTACGCTTGCAGACGCTCGAGTTTGTCCTCGTGGTCGTCCATCGCGCGCACCTCGTCGACGAGCGCGAGGAGGCGGTCGTGGACGCGCTTCCCCCAGCCGCCCGTGGTCGACAGCGTCCGCTTCTCGGTGGGGTTCTCCAACCCGATGCCGTCGACGAGTTCGCGCGCCAGGAGCGCGTCGAGGTCGAGACCCTCCGCGAGGACGTACTCGACGATCTCGCGGCGGTCGCCGCGGCCGAGTTCGTGCACGCCGTCGTCGCGGACGTGGACGTGGTAGCCGCGGCCGCCCGAGAAGACGACGGTGGTGTCCTCGAACCCGAAGTCGTCCTCGAGGACGTCGAGGAGGTCGAGGAGGGCGTCCTTGCAGGTCGCGAGCATCTCGCGGTACGTCGTCTCTTCGGGGTCGACGCCGGGGAGGTGGTCGGCGTCCAGGTCGAAGACGAGGTCGGTGCCCTGCCAGTCCTTCCGGCTCATCGAGTTCGCCGAGGGGTCGCGGTACTGTGCGGCCGAGAAGTAGACGTGCTGGGGGCGTTCCTCGGTGAGGAACCGTCCGAGGTTCCCGACGTCCAGCCAGGAGCGGTGACGGACCATCGTCGTCTGCGCCTGGGCGGTCCACGGGATGTACCCCCACTCGCGTTCGTTCGGCGCCGGTGGCGGCGACACCTCTGTCGCCTCGTAGTGGCGCTTGAACGCTCCGCGGAGGTACGCGACGGTTCGCTCTTCCATGCTTCGAGACCGTACTGGCGGCGGCGTCAAGAACCCACCGTTCGCGACCGACCGTCGACGGGCGACGACTGGAAGCCGTCCGTCCACGAGCCCCGGGGGTTGAAAAACGAGCGTCGGTATCGCCAACAACCTCTATTAGTGCCGACGGGTACGTTCGGGGCATGAACTGGGACGGGCGACTGGGTCGCGTGGTTCGGGATGGGCGACTGGGTCGCGTAGTGCGGGACGGTCGGTTGGGTCGCGTGGCGTTGACGGCGGCGCTCGTGGTGGTGGTGGCGGCGGCGCTCCAGCGGACGGCGTCGCGCGTGTTCGTCTCGAACTTCTCGCTCTCGGGGCCGGGGCTCTCCGCGCTCCTGCTGTTCGGGTTCCTGTCGGTGTGGACGGTGCCGGTGGTGCGGCGACTCGGCTGGGCGCGGTCGGTGCGCGCGGCGGTCGCGGTGCTGCCGTTCGCGGTCGTCGCGTCCGCGCTCGCGGACCCGGTGCTGGCGGGCGCCGGCGCGGTCCTCGCGCTGTCGCTCGCGACGCCGCTGTTGGTCGCGCTCGGCGCTCGCGACCCGGCCTTCCTCCCCGGGCTCGCGGTGGGGGTCGCGTCGGTCGCGGCGGTCCGCGGGTGGCTCGGGACGCTCCCGGCGTACGCGACGCTCGGCGGGACGGCGCTGCTCGTCGGCGTCGCGTTCGTCGCCGGCGCGCTCGCGCTCCGCGAGGACGTCCCCGAACCGGGCGCGTCCGCGGTCGCGTGGCTCGCCGTCTTCGCGCAGGGGCTGTTCCTCGCGTATCCGGCGGCGACCGCGGCCTGGGGCGGCCTCGGGTACGCGGCGACGGCGGTCGCGACCGTCGCCGGCGTCGTCCTCGGCGCCGCGTGGGTCGGGTTCGGGCGGGCGCTCGACCGCCGGGAGGCGGTCGTGGTGGCGGTGGCGTTCGCGCTCGCGCTCGGCGACGTCGTGTGGGTCGGGCAGCTCGGGCCCGTCGCCGTCTTCCTCATGCAGGCGACGTTCCTGCGGCTCGTCGCTGCTGGCCTGCGCGACGACGGCGCGAGCTGGCTCGGGCTCGCGCAGGTCGTCGGGGTCGTCGCGGTCGTCTCGCAGGTGCTCGCGGCGAACTGGGCGTACGTCCCCGGGGGTGCAGCGCTCGCGGGGCACGCGCCGCTGTCGGCGTTCGCGCTCGCCGCGGCGCCCGTGGTCGCCGCGCTCCTCGTCCTCGCTCGTGACGCCGCGGGCGTCGGAGGCGACCCGACCGAGCTCCCGGACGCCGCACGTCGCGACGCGCTCACCGCGCTCGCTCCCGGTGCGCTCGCCGCGCTCTCGCTCGCACCCGGGTCGCTCGACGCGGGCGACGACGGCGCTCGCGCCGAGGGCGCGCCGTACGACGTCGTGACGCTGAACGTCCACCAGTGGATCGACGGGCAGCGCGGCGGGGCGAACTACCGCGACGTCCGCGACCTGCTCGCCGAGCACGACCCGGACGTCGTCGGCCTCCAGGAGACCGAGGGCGGCCGGTACACGACCGGGAGCGCGAACCCCGTTCGGTGGCTCGCCGACGAACTCGACTACCACTACGACTACGGCGTCCCGACGCGCCGCGGCGGGTACGGCGTCGCCGTCCTCTCGAAGTACCCCGTCCTCGACACGAAGGTCGTCTCGCTGCCCGTGCATCAGTCGCCGGCGCGCTGGGCGCTCGTCGCGACGCTCGACGCGCCCGACGGCGAACTCCAGACCATCACGACGCACTTCCAGACGGACATCCCCGAGGACGACGAGCAACTCGGCGAAGCCCAGACGATACTGGGAGAGCTGTTCAGCGACGACCACGAGCGCGCGGTCGTCCTCGGCGACTTCAACGTCCAGCCGAACCAGGACCCCGCGTACGACCGGCTGAAGCGCGACCTCACGGACGCCTGGACGGCCGCCGGCCACCCCGAGACCGGCGGCGGCGGGACGTGGCCCGCGCACGACCCGAGACAGCGCATCGACTACGTCTGGCTCGAAGGCGACTGGACGGTGTCGCGCTGCACGCGCGTCGGCGACGCCGCCGTCAGCGACCACCTCGGCGTCCTCGCGACCGTCGACCCGGGCCGCGGCGAGAATTGAGCGGGCCGCGCGAGGCCTCTTGAACGCACGTCGGCGTTCGCGCGAACCACTACCGTCGTGGCGGTGGCACACTCCCGCATGCAGATCACGGGCGTCACGCAGTACGACCTGAGTCACGCGCTCGAGGGCTCGTTCGAGCCGAACTGGATACCCGGCTACCCCCAGAGCACGCACGAGGTCGGGTTGTTCGAACTCGACACGGACACCGAGCACACGGGGTACGCGGCGAGTCCGTCGTTCGCGGGCGGCCTCACGTACGACGGGCCGCTCTCGCTCTTCTTGACGGGGATGGACCCGCACGACGTGGACGCGGTCCGGCGGAAGCTCGCGAGCGTCGACCTCATCGGGCCGCGACCGTGGCACCTCCTCATGGCGCTCTGGGACCTCGTCGGGAAGGCCGCGGACAAGCCCGTCTACGAGATCCTCGGTGGTTCGAGCGACCCGATTCCGGCGTACGCGAGCGCCGGCGAGGTCGGTGACGTCGACGACCGCCTGGCGTGGACGCAGGCGCGCGTCGACGAGGGCTTCGAGGCGGTGAAGCTCCGGGTCGCGAGCCCCGAGGACGTCCGCATCGTCGAGGCGGTCCGCGAGTCGTTCCCGGACCTCGAGATCATGGTGGACGCGAACAAGGGCTGGGCGGTCCGGGTCATGCGCGAGGAGGAACGCTGGAGCCCGAAGACGGCGCTCTCGGTCGCGCGCGACCTCGAACCGCTGGACGTTCGCTGGCTCGAGGAGCCGCTCCCCAGGCACGACCACGAGTCCTACGCCGACCTCCGCGAGCGCACGAGCGTCCCCATCGCGGGCGGCGAGTTCCTCGACGATGTCGGGGAGTGCTACGACCTCCTCGACGCCGGTGGCGTGGACGTCATCCAGCCGGACGCGGCCATCGTCTCCGGGCTCCGCGGTGGCGTCGGCGTCGCCGCAGCAGCACGCGAGCGCGGCGTCGAGTTCGTCCCGCACACGTGGACGAACGGCCTCGGGTTCGCGGCGAACCTCCACGTCATGGCCGCCGTCGACGCGCCGTACTGCGAGTTCCCGATGGAGCCGCCGTGGACGCCCGACGCCAGGGACTTCCTCCTCGAGGAGACGTTCACGCTCGACGACGACGGCTGCGTCGCGCCCCCGGACGGGCCCGGCCTCGGCGTGACGGTGCGCGAGGAGGTGCTCGACGGATGACTGTCGACGATTCCACGCACGACCTCTCCGACGACGTCCTCGAGCGCCACGAGCGCATCGCCGACGAGGTGCTGTCCCGCGACAGCTACGACCTCCTGATAGACGGCGAGTGGGTGGCGAGCGAGAGCGGCGAGCGAGCGGTCGCGCGCGACGCGACGACGGGCGGCGCCCTGGCCGAGTACTGGGCCGGAAACCGAGAAGACGTCGACCGTGCGGTCGCGGCGGCCAAGAACTCGTTCGAGGGGAAGTGGGGCGAGCAGTCGCCCGTGCAGCGCGGCGAGTACCTCGAGGAACTCGCGGACCGCGTCGCCGACGAGAAGACGCGGCTCGCGCGCCTCGATTCGCTGGAGGTCGGCAAGCCGAACAAGCACTCGCTGTTCGTGGACACGACCGTCGTCGAGGACCAGCTGCGGTACTTCGCGGCGCTCGCGCGCACCGCCGACGAGGGGCGGCGGCCGCCGTCGAGTTCCGACAAGCACGTCTACACGCGCGAGGAGCCCTACGGCGTCGTCGGCGCGGTCGGCGCGTGGAACTTCCCGGCGATGTTCGTCGCGTGGAAGCTCGGCCCCGCGCTCGCCGCGGGGAACACCGTCGTCTACAAGCCCTCCTCGCGGGCCGTGCTGTCGACGCTCGCGCTCGCCGAACTCGCGAACGACGTCCTGCCGCCGGGCGTCGTGAACGTCGTCACCGGGTCGGGGAGCGAGGTCGGTGACGCGCTCACGGGCCACGAGGACGTCCGGAAGGTCTCCTTGACGGGTGGGGCGACCGCGGGGCGGAAGGCGATGGAGAACGCCGCGGCGGACGCGACGCCGGTATCGCTGGAACTCGGCGGGAAGTCCCCCAACATCGTGTTCTCGGATGCGGACCTCGACCAGGCCGTCGAGGGCGCGGTCGTCGCCATCCTCTTCAACCAGGGCCAGCAGTGCACCGCCGGTTCGCGGCTGTTCCTCCACGAAGACATTCGTGAAGAGTTCCTCGAGCGCCTCGCCGACCGCGTCGCGGAGATCTCGGTCGGGGACCCGCTGTCGCCGATGACGGACGTCGGGCCGATGGTCGACCCCGAGCACGCGGCGGCGGTCCGCGAGTACGTCGACGCGGCGCGCGAGCATGGCGCGACCGCGGCCATCGAGGCGGCGGTACCCGACGACCTCGCTGCTGCGCCGTTCGTCCCGCCGGTCGTCTTCGAGGGCGTCGACGACGACGACCGCGTGGCGCGCGAGGAGGTGTTCGGCCCGGTGTTGTCGGTGTTCGAGTTCGTGGAGACCGAGGCGGTCGTCGAGCGCGCGAACGACACGACGTTCGGGCTGGCGGCGGGCGTCTGGACGAGCGACCTGGAGCGCGCGCACGAGGTCGCGGCGGACCTCGACGCTGGAACGGTCTGGGTGAACACGTACAACGACCTGTTCGACCCCGCGCCCCACGGCGGGTTCAAGGCCTCCGGTATCGGTCGCGAGCTCTCGAAGGAGGCGATGGACGCGTACCGGCAGGCGAAGACGGTGAAGATCAGTCTCGGTGGCATCCCGAACCTCGGCTGAATCGACCGCTCGGGCTCGCGCCCGAGCGCCGGCGGCGCGTCGGGACGCACGCGGTGGGACCAGCCGCAGCACCCGTCTTATTCCACATTATTTTTAATGAAAGATTTATGGTCGGGGGCGTCCTGCCTTCGCGTATGCGAGCAGCCGTCTTCCAGGGGGTCGAGCAGCCCCTCGAGGTCGAGGAGGTCGACGAACCGGACTGTCCCGAGCACGGCGTCGTCGTCGAGACCGAAGCCTGCGGTATCTGTCGGAGCGACTGGCACGCCTGGCGCGGCGACTGGGACTGGATCGGCGTCATGCCCACGCCCGGACTGATATTCGGGCACGAGCCCTGCGGGCGCGTCGTCGAGGTCGGCGACCGCGTCGAGACCGTGAACGAGGGCGACCTCGTCACGAACCCGTTCAACCTCGGCTGTGGGAGCTGTCACCACTGCCGGAGCGGTCGGTCGAACGTCTGCGAGCGCAGCGTCCCGATGGGGTTCATCCCCATCCAGAAGGGCGCGTTCGCCGAGTACTACAGCGTCCGCGAGGCCGACCAGAACGTCGTCGTCCTCCCCGACGACGCCGACCCGACCGCGGTCGCGGGACTCGGGTGTCGGTTCGCGACCGCGTTCCACGGCCTCGTTCACCGCGTCGACGTCACCGCCGGCGACTGGGTCGCCGTCCACGGCTGCGGCGGCGTCGGCCTCTCGGCGGTGCACGTCGCGGACGCGCTCGGCGCGAACGTCATCGCCGTGGACCTCGACGAGACGAAACTCGACCGCGCGCTCGACCTCGGCGCGGACCGAACCGTGGACGTCACCGCGGTCGAGGACGTCCCGCAGGCGGTGAAGAAGCACACCGCGAACTCACGGGGCGTCGACGTCTCCGTGGACGCACTCGGTATCGCGGACACGGTCCAGAACTCCGTGAACAGCCTCGGGAAGACCGGCCAGCACCTCCAGATCGGGATGACGACGAGCGAGGAGGGCGGCGAGGTCAGCCTGCCCGTGGACACGATGGTGACGGACGAACGCGAGTTCTACGGCTCCTACGGGTGCCCGCAGGTCGAGTACGAGGAGATATTCCGGATGATGGACACCGGGAAGCTCGACCCCGGCCGCATCGTCGGTGAGACCGTGAGCCTCGACGACGTGCCCGCGGTCATCGAGAACCTCGGCGACTACGACACCGTCGGCATCCCCGTCTGCACCGAGTTCTAGGGTGACGCCGACTCCGCGGTCTCCTCGCTCGCGTCGGACGCCTTCACGTGGCGGTACTGTGCGACGAGGAGCCCGATCGCGCTCGCGACGGTGACGACGGCGCTCACGAACGCGATGACGCCGTGGACGGGAACCCCGGCGACCGTGCGAACGGGGACGCCGGTCCCGAACACGCCGATGAGTGCGCCGAGGACGATACCGAACATGTAGCGCTGCCTGTGCATCTACACCGCCCTATGACGGGACGGTACAAGAACCCGGTCGTGCGTTTCCGGTCATCGAGAACGAGTTGGCGCCGGCTTGCCCTCGCCCTCGCCGCCGGCGACCTCCGCCCACGCACTTGAAGAGGCGTCGGGGTTCGGGGAAACGACGACGCTCGCGGGCGTCGACGGTCGAGTATGGCGATTGCGCTCCCCGACGAGGCCGACGAGTGGATCCAGGCGTGGCAGGACGAACTGAACGCGAGTGACGCGTACAGCGACGCCGGGAGCGGGTGGGGCGAGGGGTTCGACGGGTCGTTCCTCTTCCACATCCGCCCGGACGGCGAGTACAACGGCGAGGACGTCTACCTCTACGTCGACCTCGAGGACGGCGAGTGCACCGACGCGAAGCAGGTCCCGGAGGAGGACGCCGTCGAGTGGGGGTTCGCGTACCGCGGCGACTACGCGGACTGGAAGGCGCTCGTGCACGGTGACCTCGGCGCCATCGACGGCCTGATGTCCGGGAAGTTCGACCTCGACGGCGACATGCAGAAGGTCCTCCAGTACTCCGAGGCCGCCATCGTGATGACGGAGAACGCGGCGGCGGTCGACACCGAGTTCGCGCACTGACCGCGGCTGCCGGCAGCGCGCAGGTCGCGGCTTCGACGGATTGGTCGCGGGAGGCGAGGGATTATGCCGGTGCCGACGAGAGGGGTGAGCATGAAGGCGGTGGGACTCAGGCTCAGGCCGGACGAGGGGGCGTTCCCGGGCGTCGACCGGGCGCTCGCTCGCGCCGCGGACGTGACTCGCGAGGACCTGTCGAACCTCGAGTGGCTGGACGACGGGACGTACCTCCTCCTCTACCGGTTGCGGGCGGACGGCCGGGAGGCCATCGAGACGGTGCTCGAATCCCACGAGGAGGTCATCGAGTACGACGTCGTCGAGAGTGCGACCGGGACGTTCGCGGCGTTCGTGCACGTCGAGGAGCGGCCGTCGCTGTCGGCGCTCCTGGCGCTCGTCGACGAGCACGCGCTCTTGCTCCAGCAACCGTTCTCGTTCGACCCGGACGGCGTCACCGTCACGGTCGTCGGGTCCGGCGACGCGCTCCAGGGGGCGTTCGCGGACGTCGGCGAGGAACTGCCGGTGGACGTCGAGTGGACGGGCGAGTTCGAACCCGACCGCGACGCCACGCTCGCACGCCTCACGGGCCGGCAGCGCGAGGCGTTGCAGGCCGCGTACGACCTCGGGTTCTACGAGACGCCGCGGGCGGCGAGCTACGAGGAGATCGGTGAGGCGCTGGGGTGTGCGCCGTCGACCGCGAACGAGCTCCTGCGGCGCGCCGAGGCCGCGCTCGTCGCGGGCGTCCTCGACTGACGGCCAGTGCAGCGAGTGGCGTGGTCGACGTGCTCGAGGCGGCAGATGGCGCACTTGACGTGACGCCGCCATCAGGCACAAAGCCGACGTTAGAACCGTATAGGCGTGGTTTGTTGCCGTTTTCCGCTCCGTTACCTGGAAGGACCTGGCCGGCAGTCGTCGGCGGTCGACGACCACGCCGAACCGTCCGGGAAGCGACTCGCCATCGACGAGCGGTCGCTCGGCGACTCTCGGGCGGCGATGTCACGCAACCGACCGAGCGCACGCCCCGGTTCGCGGTCGGTACGCCGCCACGACGCGGTCGCGAACTGGGAATCGCGTCGACGACCGTACGTCGTGATTTCCGGCGCGGAACCAACCGAGAGCCCAGGTTTTCGAACTGGTCTGGCGTTCGGGCGTCGCGGTGCCGGTAACGGGCCGTAATCTCGCCGCTCGCTCGGATTGCGGTCTGCTTGTCATGCTATAACAAAGGGGGATTCCGTGACAACGTTCAGTAGAGATGACTACGGACTCGACGGTCGCAAGCGGCGGACGAGAGTGGCTCGTCGTCGCCGTCACGTTCATCGTCGCCAGCAGCATCGTCGTCGCGGGAATCGGTCCGCTGACAGCCTCGGCTGTCGCGACCACCGACCCCGCGACGGAAGCACGGGAGGTCGGCGGTCCGGCGGCGTCGCCGACCGAACCAGGTGTGTTGTCCGGAGACGTCAACCTCTCCGACGCGAACACCACGTTCCGCGGCGCTGCCGAGAACGACTCGCTCGGCGCCGCGGTCACGGACGTCGGCGACCTCGACGGCGACGGCGTCGACGACGTCGTCGTCGGCGCCCCGCGGAACGACACCGCCGGGCCGAACGCGGGCGCAGTCTACGTGTTCTACGGCCCGGTCGAACCCGGCGAGATGAACGCGTCCACCGCGGACGTGACGCTCAACGGCGCCGCGGCGAACAGTCGCGCCGGGGCCGCGCTGGACGCCGCGGACCTCGACGGCGACAACGTCAGCGAACTCCTCGTCGGCGTCCCCGGTGACGACACCGCGGGAGAGAACGCGGGCGCCGTCTACGTCGTCCGTGACGTCCCGTCGCTCCCGGCGAACGCGTCGCTCGCGGCCGCGAGCTCGGTCCTGTACGGGACCGGGGCGGGCGACCGCGCCGGCACGTCGGTCGCGGGCGTCGGGAACCTCACGGACGGTACGCCGGACAGCGTGCTCGTCGGGGCGCCCGGGAACGATTCCGTCGGCGAGGACGCCGGCGCGGTCGCGCTCTTCGACGACGTCCCGGTCGGGAACGCGTCGCTCGCCGAGGCGGACGCGACGTTCGTCGGCGAGGCGAGCGGGGACCGCGCCGGCGCGTCCGTCGACACCGCCGGCGACTTCGACGGCGACGGCGACCACGACCTCCTCGTCGGCGCTCCCCGGAACGACTCCACCGCGGTCGACGCTGGCGCGGCGTACGTCCTCACCGCGGAGACGTTCGACGCCACGCAGTCGCTCGCGGACGCCCAGGTGAAGTACGTCGGCGCGACGGGCCGGGACCTCGCCGGGTTCGCCGTCTCGTACGCCGGCGACGTGAACAACGACTCGTTCGACGACATCGTCGTCGGCGCCCCGTTCAACGACTCGAACGGCGACCAGGCCGGTGCGGCGTACGTCGTCCCGGGGACGCCGGAGGCCGCCGGGACGGCGAACCTGTCGGCGTTCGGGCTCGACCTCTACGGTGAGTCCGCGGGCGACCGCGCGGGCTGGTCGGTCTCGTCGGCCGGGTCGGGCGACGTGACCTGCGACCCGTACGCGGACGTCCTCGTCGGCGCGCCCGGGAACAACTCGACCGCGCCGAACGCGGGCGCCGCGTACCTCGTCGAGGGCAGCGAGACGCTCGCGGACGCCCGGAACCTGTCGACCGCACTCGCCAAACTCGCCGGCGTGGGCGAGGACGACATGGCTGGACGCGCGGTGTCGGACGTCGGTGACGTCACGGGCGACGGCGCGAACGACGTCGTCGTCGGCGCGCCGTTCAACGACAGCGCGACCGCGAACGACACCGGCGCGGCGTACCTCGTGAACGGCGCGTGCGTCGAGCGAACGCCGGAGCCCGAGCCGGAGCCGTCCGGCGACGTCGTGGACGTGTCCTGCGACGCGGTCACGGTCGACGTCGAGAACGTCTCCGAGGGTCGCGTGACCGTGAAGGTGTTCTTCGAGGACGGGACGTCGACGACCGCGACCGAGGACATCGGGTCCGACGGCGAGTTCGACGGCCGCGTCGCGTTCGACAACCCGGAGGACCGGAACGTGAGTCGCGTGAAGCTGTTCGCCGGTGGCGATACGAGTGGCGAGCGCCTCGACGACACCGGCCCCATCGACGTGACGTGCCGCGAACCGGAACCGGAGCCGGAACCGGCGGGGAGCATCCGTGACGTGACGTGCGAGGACGTGAGCGTCCTCGTCAGTAACGCCGATAGCGAGAAGATAACCGTCGAGGTCGAATTCGAGGACGGGACGAGTACGACCGCGACCGAGGACATCGGGTCCGACGGCGAGTTCGACGGTCGCGTGGCGTACTCGAACCCCGACGACAAGAACGTCTCGCGGGTCGTGCTCTACGACGGCGATAGCACGAGCGCGAGCGTCCTGACCGAGACGGGCCCCATCGACGTCACCTGTAACGTGCCGGAACCGGACCCGATTCCGGCGGGGTCCATCCGCGAGGTGACGTGCGAGGACGTGAGCGTCCTCGTCAGTAACGCCGATAGCGAGAACGTCACGATCGAGGTCGAGTTCGAGGACGGGACGAACACGACTGCGACCGCAGCGACGACCGACGGCGAGTTCGACGGCCGCATCCCCTTCGCGAACCCCGACGACAAGAACGTCACCAACGTCGTGCTCTACGACGGCGACGACACGAGCGCGCCGCTGCTCACGGAGTCGGGGCCGGTCGACGTCACCTGTAGCGAGCCCGAGCCGGCGCCGTTCCCGGCGGGGACCATCGAGGAGGTGACGTGCGAGAACGTGAGCGTGGTGGCGAGCAACGTCCAGGCGGAGAACGTCACCGTCCTCGTGACGTTCGCGGACGGGACGAACACGACGGCGACCGCGGCCGCCCCGGGCGGCGAGTTCGACGGGGAGATCCCGTACTCGAACCCCGACGACAAGAACGTGACGCGCGTCCAACTGTTCGAAGGAACCGACACTGCGGGGGAACAGCTGACCGAGACCGGCCCCATCGACGTCACCTGCAACGTGCCGGAACCGGACCCGATACCCGCGGGGTCCATCCTCGACGTCACGTGCGAGAACGTGAGCGTCCTCGTCAGCAACGCGGATAGCGAGAACGTGACGATAAAGGTGGAGTTCGAGGACGGGACGAACACGACGGCGACCGCAGCGACGACCGACGGCGAGTTCGACGGGGAGATCCCGTACTCGAATCCCGACGACAAGAACGTCACGAACGTCGTGCTGTACGACGGCGACGACACCGACGCGCCGCTGCTCACGGAGTCGGGGCCAGTGGACGTCACGTGCAACGTGCCGGAACCGGACCCGATGCCGGCGGGAAGTATCCGCGACGTCACGTGCGAGAACGTCTCAGTCCTGGTGAGCAACGCGGATAGCGAGAACGTGACGATAAAGGTGGAGTTCGAGGACGGAACGAACACGACGGCGACCGCAGCGACGACCGACGGCGAGTTCGACGGCCGCATCCCCTTCGAGAACCCCGACGACAAGAACGTCACGAACGTCGTGCTGTACGACGGCGACGACACCGACGCGCCGCTGCTCACGGAGTCGGGGCCAGTGGACGTGACGTGTAATGAGCCGGTCCAGGAGCCGCCGGTCGACCCGGAGGACGTCACGCTCACCGCCATCTGCGTCGACGCGGAGGACGACCTGGCGCTGTACCGCGTCACGAACGACAACGACGTGCCGGTGACGGTGCAGTACGACGTGTACGGCACCGACGAAGACGGTGAGCTCACGGTCGACGCGAACGACCGGGAGACGTTCGTGGTGAACACCAGCGACGACGGCTCCGCGACGGTACGGTTGTTCTACGACGGCGACCAGATTGACGTGAAGGCGAGCAACACCGAGCAGGCGTGTGACCTCGGCGAACCGAACGACGAAAAGACGACGACGGAGCCGACCACCACGGAACCGACGACGACGGAGCCGACCACCACGGAACCGACGACGACCGAGCCGACGACGACGGAGCCGACGACGACTGAACCGACGACGACGGAGCCGACGACGACCGAGCCGACGACGACGGAACCGACGACGACCGAGCCGACGACGACGGAGCCGACGACGACGGAACCGACGACGACCACGACGACGGAGCCAACCACGACCACGACGACCACGACGACCACGACGGAGTCCGGGGATGCGGCAATCAGTTTCGTCGCGTTCTGTGTCGAGGGTGGCACGCAGGAGGGGAACGACCCGTGTCCATCGGGACAGAGCCTGTTGGTGAAGTTCGAGGAGGCAGGTGGGGACTTCGCTCCGGAAGGCGGGGACTCGATGGGCGTTACGGTCACCGTGAGTGAGACGAAAGAGGGCGGCGAGCCGATCGCGGTCGAGTGGGAGTCCGAGGAGGAGATCGCGTCGGTGATCGTGAAGGCCGGGACGCCCGAGTGCGAGTTCCCCGGTGGGAACAGTGGCACCGCGGAGTCGTGCGGGCCGCCGCCCATGATCTCGAACGTCGACGCGGGATTCGGGAGCGACACCAGCGCGAGCGGGCTGGCGCTCGCGGTGGTCGCCGGGCTGTCAGCGTTCGGCGTGGTCGCGAGGCGACGCGAGCGGTAGTCGCGTCCGCCAGCCCGGTCTCCTCCGGCGACGGCCTGGCGCGGTCACGTCCGCGCGACGATGACGTAGCCGCTGCCGGCGTCGTACGTGTCGACGACGGTGACGTCGTCGAAGACGTCGCGGGTGGCGGCGAGCGTGTCGACGCCGACCTGATGGTCGACGGTGAATGCGAGTGCGCGCTCGAAGACGGGGTTCAGCCAGCGGGTGCCAGGCGCCCGGAGGCCGCCGCCGTCGAGCGCGACGAACCGGCCGTCGGGCGCGAGCGCGTCGCGGACGTTCTCGAGGACGGCGTGCGGGTCCTGCATCGTGTGGAGGGCGAACGTCGTGAACACGGCGTCGTAGGTGTCGTCGGGGCCGACCGTCTCGGTGGCGTCGCCGCGAGCGACGTGCACGCCGCGCCACCCCGCGTCGCGGACGCGGGCGCGGGCCTTCGCGACCATCCCGGCGCTGTAGTCCACGCCGACCACTGCGCCGCGGTCGTCCGCCGCGGTCGCTGGCTCGCCGTCGGCGTCGACCGCGTCGACGAGCCGCTGGAAGTTCCGGCCGTGCCCGCACCCGAGGTCGCAGACGACCTCGCCGGGGCGAGCGTCGAGCGCGTCGAACGCGTCCTCGAACAGCGGCGCGGCGAGGTCCATCACGGCCGCGTAGACGCGCGGGCGGCGACTCCACCAGTCGTACAGCTTCTGGCCGCGCTGGTCGTCGCCCCCGGTCGTCGCGGGGTCGTCGTCGAGTTCGAGGCCGCTGGCCGCGAGCGCGCGCCGCAGCCGCTCGTCTCGGTCAGTGTTCGCGTCGTCGACCGCGTCGTCGTCGTCGGGCAGCGCTCGTCCCTGCATGCTCGAGTGGACGCACCCAGTGACCGTGTTCGTTTCCGCGAACCCTATCGATGGTTTAAGCACGCTGGGGCTGTTGGCGTGGTGGCATGAAGTCGCTCCACGTGCGCATCCGGCACACCGCGGACACCATCGACCCGATGCATCGGTTCGTCTGCGAGTCGCCAGCGGTGGACCGCGAGGTGCTCGTGGAGGGGAAGACCGACGGGGGCGTGCGGACGCTCCTGTTCTACGTCGACGGCGACCGGGAGGCGTACGAGGCGGTGCTCGCGGACCGCCCGGACGTCCTCGAGTACGACGTGACGCCGGACGGCGAGGACGCGTTCTTCCTGTACGTTCGCGCCCGGAACGACGACAGCGAACGCGACCTCCTCGACGCGTTCGAGCAGGACACGGTCGTCGTCGCCGGGCCCGTCGTCTTCCATCCGGACATGACGATGGAACTTACGGTGGTCGGGCACGCCGCGGACCTGCAGGCGGTCGTCGAGTCCCTCCCGGCGGGGATGGACGTGGACGTGACGCGCGTCGGCGAGTACGCCGGGTGGGACGAACGCGGGTTGACGGACCGGCAGCGCGAGGCGCTCCGGGCGGCGTGGCGCGTCGGGTACTACGAGGTGCCGCGGGACGACGGCGTGGAGGCGGTCGCCGCGGAGATGGATTGCGCGGTGTCGACCGCGTCCACCCTGCTGCGGCGCGCCGAGTCGACGCTCGTCGGGAACGCGCTCGACGCGCCCTGAGTCGACGCGGCCCGACCGCCGACACGACCTGAGCGCGCACTCGCCCTGCTGGCACCCGGAGTTCTATCAGCGTCCCGACCGTCGTCTCGGGTATGCCAGTCCAGTTCGACTTCGGCGAGCAGGTGGCGGTCGTGACCGGTGCGTCGGGCGCGCTCGGGAGTGCGGTCGTGGACGCGTTCCGCGACGCGGGCGCGACGGTCGCGGCGGTCGACGTCAGGGAACCGAGCCACGAGGACGCGCTCCTGGACCCGGATTCGGGGACCGAGTTCTATCAGGCGGACCTCACGGACGAGGACGCGGTCGCCGAGCTCTTCGAGCGCGTCGTGGACGATCACGGTCGCGTCGACGCGCTCTGTAACGTCGCTGGGACGTGGCGTGGCGGCGACGACCTCGCGGACACCGAGGTCGACGAGTTCGAGTTCCTGTTCGACGTGAACCTGCAGTCGATGTTCCTCGCGAGCAAGCACGCCATTCCGCACCTCCGGGAGACCGACGGCGCCATCGTCTCCATCTCCTCGCGGTCGTCGCTCGAAGGCGGCGAAGGCGACGGCCCGTATCGGGCGTCGAAGGCAGGCGTGCGGACGCTCACGGAGACCATCGCGGAGGAGGAACTCGGGAGCGTTCGCGCGAACGCGGTGATGCCGAGCGTGCTGGACACGCCGATGAACCGCGAGATGATGACGCCGAGCGACGACTGGGTGGACCCCGCGGACGTCGCGGACGTCATCTGTTTCCTGTGCTCGGAGGCCGCGTCGGTGACCAGCGGTGCGGCGGTCCCCGTCTACGGCGAAGCCTGAGGCGGCGTCCCGTCCCGGCCAGATTGGGGGTCACGCGAACGGGTCGTCGGGGATGGGTTCGGGGTCGCTCGTGACGATGTCGGCGTCGGGGCGGCGGGTCACGCCGTGGAATTCGAAGCGCGCACCGTCGGTGTCGCTCTCGGTCGTCGTCACCGTCCAGCCGTGTGCGCCGGCGATCCGGTCGACGATGGCGAGTCCGAGACCGGTGCCGCCGTCGCCGGTGACGCCGGTGTCGAAGAGGTCGTCGCCGACGTCCGGGTCGATGCCGTCGCCGTCGTCCGCGACGGCGAACCCGTCGTCGAGCGCGCTGACGGTCACCGTCACGTCGGCGCCGCCGTGCTCGACGCTGTTCCGGAACAGGTTCTCGAACAGCTGGACGATGCGGTCCGGGTCGGCGTCGACGGCCGCGTCGCTTCCTGGGACGTCGAGCGTCGCGTCCTCGGTGTCGACGGTCGTCCACGCGCGCTCGGCGACGTCGGCGAGCGCGACGGGTTCGGGGTTCGTGGACGTCTCGCCTTCGCGCGCCATCAGGAGGACGTCCTCGATGAGGGACTCCATGCGGTCGTGGGCGGCGTGGACCTGCTCGAACGCGTCCGGGTCACCGCTGGATTCGGCGATGTCGGCGTACCCTTTCGCGACGCTCAGTGGGTTCCGGAGGTCGTGACTGACGACGCTCGCGAATCGGTCGAGGCGCTCGGTCTTCCGTTCGAGTTCCTCGCGGTAGGCGTGCTGTTCGGTGACGTCCCGGAGGACGAACACGCGACCGCCGTTCTCGTCACCGAACGGCGTCGTCTCGACGTCGAGCGTGCGGTCGTCGTAACTGACGCGGCCTCGGGTCGGCGCGGTCTCCGGGTCGGCGAACTCGTCGAGCGCCGCCGGGAGGACGGTGCAGGCGTCCGCGCCGAGCGCGTCCGCCGACAGCTCGAGGAGGTCTCGCGCACGGTCGTTCAGGTCGACGATGCGGCCGTCGGCGTCGACCACGAGCACGCCGTCGGCGACCGCCTCCATGACGACGCGGCGAGTGACCGGGGTGACGTTCGAGAGTTCGTACCGGTGGATGGAGACCGTGAGGAGTATCGCTGAGGCGCCGAACCCGAGCGCGAGCAGGCCGTCGACGCCAGCGACGAAGAGGTCGAGGACGTTCGACACCCACGGGACGAGGATGGCGACCGCGACAGTCGCGGACTGGAACCGGTAGGTGTCGTTCGACGCGAACGTCGTCTTGAGGACGAGGGCGGTGCTCGCGAGCGTGAGGAGGTAGGCGTACGCGGTGTGCACCCAGAATCCGTCTCCCCAGACGACGTTCCCGTTCGCGTACGACCCCATCTCGACGCGCTCGTAGATGAGGTCGTGGCCGCCGACGCCGAGGAGCGAGATGCCGGTGCCGTCGTTCGTGATGGCGAAGAACCCGACGAGGAGCGGATGGACGAGGAGGACGAGCGCGGTCGGTCCGGCGAGGCGGTCGTCGTAGCCGGCGTACCGGAGCGCGAACACGAACAGGAAGGCGACGGTGAGCGAGAGGCCGGCGAGGGCGACGCTCGCGAGGACGAGCATCGTCCGGAGGTCCGTGACGAGGCTGCCGGCGGTGATGGCGAGGAGCCAGAAGGTGATGGCGACGAGCACGCCGACCATCGCCGTCGACCCCGTCGCCGACCGGTCGCGCCACGTGAAGACGGCGAGGATGCCGGTCGCGACGGCCGTGCCCGCGTACACGAGCGGAAGGGCTGCGTACACGAACGCCAGGACCGCGTCTATCATTGTCAGATGAACGTCGCCGTCCCGTATGACGGTTGTGGCTGAATATCATGGGTCGTGGTGGGCGACCAGTTGGATAGCGTGACTGTCTTCGCGTTATCGACGTCTGGAACTGAAAGAAACGAACGTCAGGTTTACACGTGGGAGTCGACGACGAACTGGACACGCATGCAAGAACGCGAGACGTGGAGCAGTCGCGTCGGGTTCATCCTCGCCGCGGTCGGGAGCGCAGTCGGCCTCGGGAACATCTGGCAGTTCCCGTTCCAGGCCGCGAACAACGGCGGTGCCGCCTTCCTCGTCGTCTACCTCGCCGCCGTCTTCGTCATCGGGTTCCCCGCACTCCTCGCGGAGTTCGTCGTCGGCCGGAACACCGAGCAGAACCCCGTGGACGCCTTCCGCGAGTACGCCGGCCGGTCGTGGGCGCTCGTCGGCGCCCTCGGCGTCCTCGTCGGCTTCTGGATCCTGTCGTTCTACAGCGTCGTCGGCGGCTGGGTGCTCCGGTACATCGCCGGGAGCGCCACGGGCGCGTACTTCGCGGACCCCTCCGGGTACTTCGGCGCGATCGCCTCCGGCACGGACGCGCTCGCGCTCCACCTCGTCTTCATGCTCGTCGTCGTCGGCATCGTCGCGCTCGGCGTCGAGGACGGCATCGAGATGGGCACGAAGGTGATGGTGCCGAGCATCGTCCTGCTCCTCGTCGGCCTCGGCGCGTGGGCGACGACGCTCGAGGGTGCCGGCGCTGGCTACCAGTTCTACCTGTCGCCGGACGTCGACGCGCTCGTCGCGAACCTCCCGAGCGTCCTCCCGAGCGCCGTCGGACAGGCGTTCTTCACGCTCAGCCTCGGGATGGGTGCGATGGTCACGTACTCGAGCTACCTCGGCGAGGACGACTCGCTCCCCGCCGACGGCGCCACCATCGTCGTCCTGAACACGCTCGTCGGCGTCCTCGCGGGCCTCGTCGTCTTCCCCGTGCTCGCCGCGCAGGGCCTCTCGATGGAGACCGCGGGCATGGGCGCGGTCTTCGAGTCCATGGCTGCCGCGTTCGCGACCCTCCCGGCCGGTCGCGTCCTCGGCCTCGTGTTCTTCCTCGTCCTCCTCCTCGCGGCGCTCTCCTCGGCGATCTCGCTCCTCGAGGTCGTCGTGTCGTACGTCGTCGACAACACGAGCTACGACCGCAAACCCCTCGCCGCCGCGGCCGGCGTCGGCATCTTCGTGCTCGGTATCCCGACCGCGTTCGGCATCAACGCCCTCAGCTGGTACAACGCGGTCGCGTACAACCTCCTCCTCCCCCTCGGCGGCCTCGGTATCGCGATCGCGGTCGGCTGGGTGCGGCCCGGGCGGTCGACGACCGAACTCCGCCGCGGCTCCGGCGCGAGCCAGGCCGCCGCGCTCGCCTGGCTGTGGGCGCTCCGGACGGTCGTCGTGCTCGCGCTCACCGTCACGCTCGTCCTCGGCGTCAAGTCCCTGCTCGTGAAGGCGGCAGTCGTCGAGAGCAGCGTGCTCTCGTCGATGCCGCTCGTCGTCGCGCTCGCCGCCGCCATCGCGGTCGCCCTCGTCGCCGGCGCCCGCACCGTCGCCAGCGCCCCGTCCGACGGCACTCGACTCGCGGGCCCCGGAGACGACTGACGCCTCGAACCACCCCGCTCTCGCCGCACGCTCGGAGCCGGTCTCGTCCCCGACCGACGATTCGTAACTGCTCCTCCTCCTCACGTCCGACCGACGATTCGTAACCGCTCCTCCTCCCCCTCACGACTGACCGACGATTCGTAACCGCTCCTGCACGTCTCGCGCTCGACAGCCACAGAGAACACCGCAAGTGGGTCTTGAAGACCGTGATACTCGTCTTCTGACGAATCGTCGGTTCGTAACGCTCATGGGGCGTGCCCCGGCGATGAGTGACAATGGCACGTGAATCCTGGACGGGCCGCGTCGGGTTCGTCCTCGCAGCCGTCGGGAGCGCGGTCGGCCTCGGGAACATCTGGCGGTTCCCGTGGATGACCGCCGAGAACGGCGGTAGCGCGTTCCTCGTCGTCTACCTCGGTATCGTCCTCGTCGTCGGCGTCCCCGGACTCCTCGCGGAGTTCGTCCTCGGGCGTCGGTCGCGCAAGAGCCCCGTCGGCGCGCTCCGCGACCTCTCCGGCTCGAAGAACTGGGGGCACGTCGGCCTCGTGAGCGTCCTCGCCGGCCTCGTCCTCCTGTCGTTCTACAGCGTCGTCGGCGGGTGGATACTCCGGTATCTCGTCGCGTCGCCGACGGGCGCGTACTTCGACGCCCCCGGCGCGTACTTCGACGCCATCGCGTACGGTCCCGGCGCCGCCGCGTTCCACGTCCTCTTCCTCGCGCTCACCGCGGGCGTCGTCTACGGCGGCGTCCGCGACGGCATCGAGCGCGCAACCACCGTCATGATGCCCGTCGTCCTCCTCGTCCTCGTCGGCATGGCGGCGTGGGTGAGCGGCCTCGACGGCGCCGGCGACGCCTACGCGTTCTACCTCGCGTTCGACCTCGACACCATCCGGGCGAACTTCCTCGACATCGTGCTGTCCGCCGCCGGCCAGGCGCTGTTCACGCTCAGCGTCGGCGCTGGCACCATGATAACGTACGCGAGCTACGTCGGCGAGGACCGGTCGCTCCCCGCCGACGCCACGATGGTCGCCGTCCTCAACACCGCCGTCGGCGTGCTCGCCGGCCTCGTCGTGTTCCCGCTGCTGTTCTCGACGCCCGGCGTCGGCGTCGAGACGAGCGGTCCCGGCGCGCTCTTCGTCGGCGTCGCCACCGCGTTCGCCGCCCTCCCCGCCGGCAGCCTCCTGGCCGCCGGGTTCTTCGCCGTCGTCGCGCTCGCCGCGCTCTCCTCCTCGATCAGCATGCTCGAGATCGTCGTCGCGTACCTCGTCGACGAACGCGACGTCGACCGGCAACGCGCGACGCTCGGCGTCGCCGCGGTCATCCTCGTCACGGGAACCGCGAGCGCGTTCCTGCCCGACCTCTTCGCGCTCCTCGCCGGCCCCGTCGTCGACGTCGTCCTCACGCTCGGGCTGTTCGCGTTCGTCGTCTTCACCGCGTGGGTCGTCGGCGCGGACGCCGTCGCCGAGTTCGCGCGCGGCACCCGCTTCTCGACGGGTCTCGCCGACGGCTGGCGCGTCCTCGTCGGCGTCGTCCTCCCGCCGTTCCTCCTCTTCACGCTCGGCGTCGGCGTCGCTGACGCCGCGAGCGTCGACGTCGGCACGCCCGTCGTCGTCGCCGTCGCACTCGCGGCGAGCGCGCTCGTCGTCGTACTCGCCGCACGCACCCGGACTATTGACGAAATCGCTAGATGAGGCCCTAACGGGAAACCTTTAGTCGTCGGTGGGCGACGGTTCTCCCAATGACTAGGTGGTCGCCGTGACGATGGAGGACCGCATCGAGGAACTCGAGGAACTCCGAGAGGAGGCGCTGCTCGGCGGCGGCGAGGACCGCATCGAGTCCCAGCACGAGAAGGGGAAGATGACGGCTCGCGAACGCATCGAGTACTTCCTCGACGACGGGACGTTCCACGAGTTCGACCAACTCCGGACGCACAACGCGCACAACTTCGGGATGGAGGAGAAGCAGATATTAGGCGACGGCGTCGTCACCGGGTACGGCGACGTCGATGGCCGGAAGGTGTTCGTGTTCGCGCACGACTTCACCGTGTTCGGCGGGAGCCTCGGCGAGGTGTTCGCGGAGAAGATCACGAAGGTGATGGACATGGCGATGGAGGTCGGCGCGCCCATCATCGGCCTGAACGACTCCGCGGGCGCTCGCATCCAGGAGGGCGTGAAGTCCCTGGCTGGGTTCACGGACATCTTCCACCGGAACCAGCAAGCGTCAGGGGTCGTCCCGCAGATATCGGCTATCATGGGGCCGTGCGCGGGCGGTGCGGTGTACTCGCCCTCGATCACGGACTTCATCTTCATGGTCGACGAGACCAGCCACATGTACATCACCGGGCCGGGCGTCATCAAGACCGTCACCGGTGAGGAGGTCACGCAGGAGGAACTCGGCGGCGCCGGCACGCACACGTCGAAGACGGGCGTGGCGCAGTTCCACTGTAACGACGAGGAGGAGGCGCTCGACCGCATCAAGCGCCTCTTGTCCTACCTCCCGCAGAACAACGTGGAGGACCCGCCGCGCGTCGAGCCGTGGGACGACCCGGACCGACGCCCGGAGGCGCTGAACGACATCGTCCCCGAGAGTCCCCAGAAGCCCTACGACGTCACGGACGTCATCGGGGAGACCGTCGACGAGGGGTCGTTCATGGAGGTCGCGAAGAACTTCGCGAAGAACATCGTCGTCGGGTTCGGGCGCCTCGACGGGCACTCGGTCGGTATCGTCGCGAACCAGCCGCGCGTGAACGCGGGGACGCTCACCGTGGACGCGTCGATGAAGGGGTCGCGGTTCGTGCGGTTCTGTGACTCGTTCAACATCCCGATCGTGACGTTCGTCGACGTCCCCGGGTACATGCCGGGGACCGAGCAGGAGCACCGCGGCATCATCCGCCACGGCGCGAAGCTCCTGTACGCGTTCAGCGAGGCGACGGTGCCGCTCTTGACGGTCATCACGCGGAAGGCGTACGGTGGCGCGTACTGCGTGATGGCGTCGAAGAACCTCGGCGCGGACGTGAACTACGCGTGGCCGACCGCCGAAATTGCGGTGATGGGGCCCCAGGGCGCGGTGAACATCCTGTATCGGGACGAGCTCGCCGAGGCGGAGAACCCCGACGAGCTCCGGGACGAGCTCATCGAGGAGTACCGCGACGAGTTCGCGAACCCCTACACGGCGACGGACAAGGGCTTCCTGGACGACGTCATCGAGCCCGTGGAGACGCGGTCGCGCCTCATCGACGACCTGGACATGCTGAAGACGAAGCGCGAGAGCCAGCCGGACAAGAAGCACGGGAACATCCCGCTGTAGATGACGGGCGACGAGTCAGCGACGGCGGACGAGTCCGCGGGCGCGTCGACGGACGTGGCGGCGCTCCTGTCGGCGCTGTCGATTCCGGCGGACGCG
This sequence comes from Halorubellus litoreus, assembly GCF_037081675.1. GTDB lineage: Archaea > Halobacteriota > Halobacteria > Halobacteriales > Natrialbaceae > Halorubellus > Halorubellus litoreus. The sequence goes on from NZ_JAZAQL010000002.1 coordinate 156,817, forward strand.
AACGACGCGGAGGCGGCGGCGATCGCTACGGCCGTGGGCGCGCACCTGACGGACCTGGAGCGAGCGGCGGCAGCGGCGGGCGACGACGAGGCGTCGTGGGCGGGTCGGAAGTGGTCGTACGCCGGCCGCCTCGAGAGCGTGCAGGGGCGGAGCGCGCGTGTCCCCGACGGCGCGCCGACGGACGCGTGGGCGGCGAGCGGACGCACCGACCGGTTCTGATACCGGGCTCGCTATCCCAGCCACGCCGCTTTCTCTCCTCGCTGGGACGACGGAAAGGTACTTCCGGGTCGCGCGACTAGCACGAGTATGAACCCGAAGCGGACGGCGGTCCTCTGGTTCGCGGGTGGCTTGCTCGCGCTCGTCGTCGTCCTCGCGCTCGTCGCCGGTGGCGTCGTCCCGGCGCCGGACCCGGGGCACGTCGTCGCCGTCGTCGGCGTCGCCGGCGCCGCGAGCGCACTGCTAGGCGAACGGAGGCACCTTTCGCGCCTCGAAGCCTCTCGCTGAACGCGGTGTAGAAAGCGGGGACCGGGAGAGATTCGATTCAGGAGTCGTCTGATTCGGTCGAGCCTAGCGAGAGGGCCGACCACGCGACCTCGCCCACGTCGACGACGTTCTCTGGGTCGAGTGCATCGTCTCCGAGGACTGTCGCTGCTGCCCCTGGGAGCGGCGCCTCCGAGTCCGGCGCGGGCTCGCTGAACCGCTCCTCGGAGACGTCGTCCTCTTCCGGGTCGAAGACGACGATACGCATGACCATGCCGAAACTGACGTGCGGGAGACAGAGGAGGTCGTACACGCCCTTGGTCGTGAAGCGGTACAGCCAGGTGTCGTCGGTCGCGATCGGTGGCGACGAGAACCCGTAGTCCGTCGGGACGCGGTCCGGGAAGGTGAGGACCGGCGGTTCGTTCCACTTCGGGTGGAACGACGTGATCGTGTGCAGCCCGGTGCCGTGGGTGGTGAACGCGACGACGTCGCCGAGGTTCACGTGGAGGCCAACGGGGTCGAAGAAGAACTCCGGGACGGCGTCCTCGCCGTTCTCCCCGTCCTCGCCCTGGTCGCCGTCCTCGCCGTTCTCCCCGTCCTCGTCGCCCTGGTCGCCGTCCTCGCCCTCGCCCTCGCCCTGGGTGGGTGGGAAGCCCTCGTGCGCACCGTCGCCTGGGTGGACGTGCATGCCGACCTCGTGGTCGACGATGCCGGACGGGACGGTGTCGAGTTCGGCGTCGTAGGACGCGCCGTACACCTCGTCGATGCGGTTCCCGCGGGACGAGCTGCCCGCGGCGCTGCCGCCGAGTGCGGCGACGCCCGCGCCCACGCCGAACAGCTTCATGAGCGTTCGTCGGTCGATGCCGTGGTTCTTGAGGACCGTCAGGAGCTCCTGGTCGCTGAGGTCCAGTTCGTCTACGTCGGTTGGTGCTGTCATGTGTCTGCGCGTCGCTGGCAGGTATTCGATCGCTCTCCTCGGGTCTCGGTGGAGTCCTCGGTGTGCCCCCTTCTCGGAACCAACTCCATGTGGTACGTTAACGTGAAACACTATTGCTCTGCGCCAGCTACCTCGGCTTACCGTCTGCTTACGAACACCACCACCAGCCACTCATCGGTACGTGGACGCCACCGGCTCCCTCCAGGCGTCCCGGTTCACCAGGCCCGCCGCGCACTCGCTCCGACGATCGGGTCCCTCAGATTCCCGGGAGTCCATTCGAACGACCCGGACTTCCCGCAGGATGTTCGACGAACGCGAGGACCGCTCACCGACCGCAACTACGACTTTGGCTGTCGCTCCAGTAGCTCTCGGATCCGTCGAAGCTCCGAGAGCATCGCGTCCGAGCGCAGTTCGCCGGTAGCCACGGCCCCGCCGCCAGGGGCTGCGACGACGTCACCCGTCGACGCAGCCTCGCCAGCTTCGATAGAGACGCCAGGGCGACGACGCACCTTGTCGAGGATCTGGTCCTTGACGTCGACGTAGTCCACGATACCGCTCACCGTCAGCTCCGCGCCCGTCTGCCCGCCGTAGCCGGCGGTGTGGATGCCGACCGACCCGGCGTCGACGACCCGCTGGATGGGTCCCTGCGCGGCGTCCACGTTCGTGATGCGGTTGAACGGTACCGTCGTCTTCTGTTGGAAGAACACGCCGCGGTGGTACTCGACCTCCTCGTCGGTCAACCGGTACTGTGCGGTCCGGTAGAACGCCGGAATCCACCACGTGAGGAACGCCAGTACGACGACGGGGACGCCGACGAACGTCGCGGTCACCGCCAGCGGGGCGTCGGCGAACGCACCCAGTGCAGTGATGCCGGCGCCGAACGCCGCGAAGAGGACGACCGCGATGGCCTCGTACAGGTAGAAGTACGCCTTCAGCTTCTCGGGTTTGAACCACTCGTTCTCGGGTCGCATACCTTCGATTCGCGCCGACGGAGCGTAATACCGTACGACGACTCTCACGGGTTGGAACCGACGCGACGACCGCTTCGCGGCGCGAATCGCAGCCGGCGAGTACGTGGACAGGACGTGGTCAGCCAACAGTTAATCCCGCGCGAAGCGTGCTACTTAGTAGGGAATCGGTCCTGGACGTGACCACTTCATGCGCCCACAAGAACGACCGGACAGCCGCGCGTCGAGCGACGCCACCGGGGGCGCGCTCGACGTGCTGTCGCCCGAGGCGGCGTTCAAGACGGTCGGGAACGAAACGCGACTCGCCATCCTCGACGTCCTCTGGGGGCCCGGGCCGGCCGAACCGATGCCGTTCGGCGAACTCAGGAAGGCGGTCGGGATGCGGGACGGCTCGCAGTTCAACTATCACCTCCGGAAACTCGTGGACGGCGGGTTCATCGGGAAGGACGACGACGGCCGGTACTACATCCACCAGGCCGGCGCGCGCGTCATCTGCACCATCACCACCGGGTACCTGACGACCCATCCCGAACTCGACCCGTTCGAGACGGACGGGCGCTGTTACGCGTGCGACGGGGCGCTCGCGGCGAACTACACGGGCGAGATGTTCTTCGTGCGGTGCGTGGACTGCGAGACGCTCCACACGTTCGGGCCGTTCCCGCCGAACGCGGTCCTCGACCGCACTCCCGCGGATGCGCTCATGGCGTTCGAGCACGTCAGGCGGACTGTCAAGTCGCTCGCGGATGCGGGCATCTGCTCGATCTGTAACGGCTCGATGGACCGCACCGTCGCGAGAACCTGGGCGGAGGTCCCGATCTGGTCGCCGGTCCTGGACGAGACGGCGGGTGGCGCGGTTCGCGCGTGGTCGGTCTGTTCGCATTGCGGCGTGTGGGTGTTCGTCACGCCGGGCGAGAGCGTGCTCGAGCATCCGGCGGTCGTCGACCTCTATCGAGCGCACGGCGTCGACCTCCGGTCGGTCCCGCGGTGGGCGCTCCCGTGGACGATCGACGAGTCCTGTCTCGACGTCGTGTCAGACGACCCGTTCGAGGTCAGGGTCACGATCGACCTCGACGGTGACGTCCGCGTGTTGACGCTCGACGAGGCCTTCGACGTCGTCGGAGTCGAATCCACAGCCCCGTCGTGCTGAGTGTAGCGCAGTCGGTCGGTTTCCGTGGGTCGAGGCGGTCGGCGAGAGTGCGTTTCGTCCGGGACGTGTCGGCGGGCGCAGGCAATGGAACTTCAGTCCGAACGCCGACTGAAATATAATTCAACTTATATATTTAGCCTGTGGGTTCCTCTCTCTACGTGGAGACACACCGATGTCAACTACCCCCCACGTAATCACCGACTCCCGGAGCGACGACCGCCGCACCGGACGCACCGACCCAGCCCACCACCGTCCCAGCGACGCGGACGACGACGGCCTGTTCCGCCGCACCGTCCTGCAAGCGACCGCCGTCGCGCTCGCCGGCCTCGGATTCGCCGGCACGGCCCTCGCGGACCCCACCGACAGCGACGGGAACACGCACACCGAGACGGTGAGCGTGCCCGTCGACGAACCCGACGGGTTCTTCGTCGACCCGCTCGCCATGCACGCACGATTCACCGACCGCGTCGCCGCCCAGTTCCGCATCGAATACAGCGTCAGCCCCGACGAGGACTTCGAGGAGAAACTCACCGGCCAGCCCGCCCGCTCCAGCGGCACCATCGTCTCGAACCTCCCGCGGGACGCCTCGAACGTCGTCTTCGCGAAGGTCAGGTGGAACCCGGACGGTACGACCGGCTGGCACACCCACCCCGGCCCCGTCATCGTCAGCATCACCGAGGGCGAGATCGAGGTCGTGAACGAACGCGACTGCATCCCCCGCCGGTACGCCGCCGGCCAGGCGTTCATCGACCCGGGCCAGGGGAGCGTCCACATCGCGTCGAACCCCAGCAGCACCGATGGCGCCGCCGCGTACGCGACGTTCCTCGGCGTCCCCGACGGTGCCCCGCCGACCATCTGGACGCAACCCGTCGACTGCTGACCAGCCGACGAACGACGCGGCGACCGATAGCCTGGCGGCCAAGAGCCCGGCGACCGATAGCCTGGCGGCCAAGAGCCCGGCGACCGATAGCCCAGCGCCCGAACGTCCGGTTCGAGGGGTGCTGTCACACCCCCGCGAGGTTTTTTGCTATCGTCCCCGTCCACTCGAGCGTGACGCTCGCGCTCGCCGACCTCGACGTCGACGCAGCCGCGCTCCGCGCGTTCCTCGACGCCGAACTTCCCGCCGACGCCGGCCGCGTCATCGACCTCGACGTGCTCGCGGACGGCCTGAACCTCGTCGTCGCGGTCTCGACGGCCAGCGAGCGCGACGCGTTCGTCGTTCGCTCCCCCCGGAAGTTCCGGGACGCGAGCTACGTGAACGACGTCGCCGCGGAACGGCGCGTCCTGGAACACCTCGCGTCGACCGACGTCCCGGCGCCGAGCGTCGTGGCGTCGAGCGACGACGAAGGCCTCCTCGGTGCGCCGCTGCTCGTGCAGGCGTACGTCGACGGCGACGTCGTCCCACTGGGTAGCGACCTCCCCGAGCGCTTCCGGCGACCCGCGGCACGAGAGCGCGTCGCGCACGACCTCGTCGACGTCCTCGCCGCCATCCACGACGTCGACGTCGCACCGCTCGCTGACGCGCTCGACGTCGTCTCGCCGTGCGAGCAGGTCGAGCGCTCGCGAGCGCGCCTCGACGCCGCCACCGACGCCACCGGTCTCGACGTGCCCGCGCTCGACGCCGTCGGCGACTGGCTCCACCGCCACGCCCCAGACGGTCCCGGGACCGCGAGCGACGGCGCGCTCGTCCACGGCGACTATCGACCCGGGAACGTCCTCCTCGCGCCCGGCGACGACCCCGCTATCGCGGCCGTCCTCGACTGGGAGACCGCGATGCTCGGCGATCCACTCACCGAACTCGGCTACCTCCTCCTGCGTTGGCGCGACCCCGGCGACCCCACGCCGGCGCTCGCCCCCATCGAAGCACGATATCCCGACTGCGAGAGCGAGTTCGAGCACCTGCGGCGCGCGAACGAACGCGGCTTCGCGCCGTTCACGTCCAAACCCGGGAGTCCGACCAGGCGCGAGCTGGTCGCGCGCTACGAGACCGCGACCGGGCGCGCGTTCGCCGACGCTCGGTTCTACGTCGCGCTCGCCGCGTTCAACCTCGCGACGGTCTGGACCGACCTCCACCACGAGGCGGTCGCCGCCGACGAGGCGAGCGACTGGCCGCCGCACATCGCCTACGTCGCGCGGTTCGCGGAACTCGTCGTCGACGGCGAACTCCCACTGTCGTGACCGCGCGAACCGTCGTCATCGCGCGTCCCTGGCGCGGATGCGGACGTCGCCGGGGTCGAGCGCGATCTTGACGGTCGGGTCGAACCCGCCGACCTGTGCGAACTCCAGGCGGTTCGCGAGCGTCGCGAGCGCGAGGCGGAGTTCCAGGCGCGCGAACCGCATCCCGATGCAGTGCCGTGGGCCGCCGCCGAACGGGAGGAACGCGTACTCCGGGCGGTCGTCGCGCCCGAACGCGGCCGCGTCGGCGTCCAGCCCTCGTTCGTCCGCCGCGTCGGCGACGTCGTCGGCGGTCAGGAAGCGTTCGGGGCGGAACTCGGTGGGGGCGTCCCACCAGCGGTCGTCGCGGTGGACCTGGTAGATCGAGAGCTGGAGGGCGTCGCCGGGGTCGACGCGGTACCCGCCGACGGTCGTCGGCGTCGTCGGCTCGCGGTACACCGCGACCACGGGCGGGTAGAGGCGCAGCGCTTCCTCGACGACCGCCTCCGTGTAGGGGAGCCGAGGGACGTCCGCGAACGAGGGGTCGTCGCCGTCGAGCACCGCGTCGAGCTCCCCGTCGAGGCGCTCGCGGACTTCGGGGTGGCCGGCGACGAGCCAGACGGCGTACGTGAGCGCGGTCGCGGTGGTCTCGTGGCCCGCGAACAGGAACGTGACGAGCTGGTCGCGGAGTTCGTCCTCGCGGACGCCCGCGTCCGCACCGCCGGCGGCGTCGGCGTCCGCGTCGTCGATCCCGCGGAGCATCGTCCCGAGGAGGTCCTCGCCGTAGCCGTCGTCGCCATCGCCGTCGCCGCCGGCGCCCTCGTCGGTATCGTCGGCAGCGCCCTCGACGCGCGCCCGTCGGTCGGCGACGACGTCGTCGACGAGTGCGTCGAGCGCGTCCATCGACTCGCGGTAGCGGCGGTCGACGGGGAGCGGTATCCAGTCCGGGACGGCCATCGCCGCCGGGGACGCGTAGTCGCTGATGGCGTCGGCGGCCGTCGCGACGACGTCGCCGCGGTCGCCGTCGAGGTCCACGTCGAGGAGGGTGCGCGCGAGGACGTCGAGCGCGAACCGCGAGTTCGCGTCGCGGAGCGCTATCTCGCCGTCGGTCGCCGCCCAGTCGTCGGCCATCGCGTTCGCGCGGTCGACGATGTCGTCGGCGAACCCCTGGACTTTCGCGGGCGTGAACGACCCCTGGAGCGCCATGCGCTGGCGGCGCCACTGCTCGCCTTCCGTGAACGCGAGGCCGTCGGCGGCGATTATCTCCCCGAAGTCCGTCTCGAAGTCGCCCTTCCGGAACGCGTCCGAGCGCGAGACGAGGACGTCCTCGATGGCGTCGGGGTCCGCGACCGCGACGAAGTGCTCGCCGAACGCGTCGTAGGACACGACGTCACCGCGTTCGAGGATCCGGCCGCCGAAGTCGAGCGCATCCCGGGCGAACCCGAGCGTGCACCCCACGAAGGGGAGGCCGTCGACGTGGGGCGGCCGCGGCGCGCCAGCGACTGCGTCGCCGGCGCGTTCACCGTCGCCGGCCGCGGTCGTGGTCGATGCGTCCCCGCGGTCGTCCGCGGTCGCGTTCGCAGTGTCGCTCATACGTGACCGAACGCACGCGCTGGAGGAGTCGATTCGCCCGATTCACTGAACCCTTTTATCCGTGGCGGGGGTTCGTCGACGCATGCAGTCGGCGGACCTGACGCTCACGCTCCCCGAGTCGATGCAGCTCCCGGTCCCAGAGTGGGTGGACGACGACGTCGTCGACCGCGAGGAAGTGCTGTCCTGGCAGGTGCGGCCGGGCGAGGACGCCGTCTACTTCCTGTCGCTCGTCACCGGCGACCTCGAAGCCGTCCGCGAGCTAGGGGAGACGGCCGAGGTGGCGCGGACGGCGGACGTGACGCCCGTCGAGGGCGCGGACGCGTTCTACGTGTACGCCGAGGTACCGCTCCGGGAGGCCGACACCGCGTTCATGTCGACGTTCGACGCGCCCGGGCTCGTCGTCGTCCCACCCATCGCGTACACGGCGACGGACACCGTGCACGTGACAGTACTCGGCGAGGACGACGCGCTCTCGGGAATCCTCGACGGGCTCCCCGACGCCGTTGACGCGACCGTCGAGCGCGTGAGCGAGCACGGCCGGCTCGGCGGCGCGCTCGCCGGCCGGCTGACGCGCCGACAGTTCCAGGCGGTCGCGGTCGCGCGCGACGTCGGCTACTACGACGTCCCCCGCGACGGCGACCTCGCCACCGTCGCCGACGAACTCGACATCAGCCAGAGCGCCGCATCCACGCTCCTCCGGAACGCCGAACGCGCGCTCGTCGACGCCGCACTCGGCGGATAGTCGCCCCGTGGACAGCGCACTCGGTCGAGTCCACTTCCGTCATCGTGCGACGTCGCCCGGACCACCGAGGGTTTACATCAGACGTAAACCTCCGCAGCTGTCGTTCGTCGTTCGACGTCACCGGGCCGCGCTCGCTGGCTAGGTCATTCAAGTACGTGGCACTGGAACGTGTCGGGGATGAAGTACCTCGACGTCCGCCTGCGACTGCCCCGCGAGACGATGCATCCGATGCTCGAGTTCATCGCGGACGAGGACGTCGTCGAGTACGAGGAACTGCTGACGTGGAACGTCCTCGAGGACCGCGGCGTCGAGTACGAGCTGTTCTACGTCGTCGCGGACCGCGAGCCGTACCGCGAGCAGGTCGCGAGCGTCGACTCGATCCGCTGGTTCGAGCTGACGCCCATCGACGACGACTCCCAGTACCTCTACGTCTGCCAGGAGACCCGGCCCGAGGAGCGCGACTGGCGCGGGGCGTTCGCGTCCCTGGACCTCCTCGTCGTGCCACCAATCCGCTACCAGAACGACGGGAGCTTCGACATCACGCTGCTCGGCGACGGCGAGAACCTCCGCGCGGTCGTCGACGGCCTCCCCGACGACGTCGAGACCACCGTCCTCGAGGTCGGCGACTACGACCGCCGGCATCCGCGCGTCACGAGCGACGTCACCGACCGCCAGCTCGAAGCCGCCGCGGCCGCCGTCGATGCCGGATACTACGAACGCCCCCGCGACGGGTCGCTCGCGGACGTCGCGCGCGAACTCGACGTCGCCGAGAGCACCGCGTCGAACCTCCTCCAGGAGGCCGAGAGCCGTATCATGCACGCGCTCCTGGGCGAGTGACGTACGCGCTGTTCGGGGGGTGACGCCCGCGCTCCCGGGCGAGCGACGGACCGTCGACCGGTTCCGGCGACGGCCACGCCCGTCAACTCGCCTTCGGGACTTGGTTGACACGACCGACAGCGTAAGAGTAAGGTGGCCGGTCCGTGTCGATTCCCGCAAGAAATGTTCAGGAAGGTTCTCGTCGCGAATCGAGGAGAGATCGCCGTTCGCGTCATGCGAGCGTGCGAGGAGTTGAATATCTCGACGGTCGCCGTCTACTCGGAGGCGGACAAGAACGGCGGGCACGTCCGGTACGCCGACGAAGCGTACAAGGTCGGGCCTGCGCGTGCGGCGGACTCCTATCTCGACCACGAGGCCGTCATCGAGGCGGCGCGGAAGGCGGACGCGGACGCCATCCACCCCGGGTACGGGTTCCTCGCGGAGAACGCCGAGTTCGCGCGGAAGGTCGAGGCCGAGGACGACATCACGTGGGTCGGCCCGCGCGGCGACTCCATGGAGGAACTCGGCGAGAAGACGAAGGCGCGGAAGACGATGGACGCCGCGGACGTCCCCATCGTCCCCGGGACGACCGACCCCGTCACCGAACCCGAGGAGGTCCAGGAGTTCGGTGACGAGTACGGCTACCCGGTCGCCATCAAGGCCGAAGGCGGTGGTGGCGGTCGCGGGATGAAGATCGTGCATAGCGCCGACGAGGCCGCGGACCAGCTCGAGTCCGCGAAGCGCGAGGGGGAGGCGTACTTCGACAACGACTCCGTCTACCTCGAACGCTACCTCGAGAACCCGCGGCACGTCGAGGTCCAGATCGTCGCGGACGAGCACGGGAACGTCCGGCATCTCGGCGAGCGCGACTGCTCGCTCCAGCGCCGCCACCAGAAGGTCATCGAGGAGGGCCCGAGTCCCGCGCTCTCGGACGACCTCCGCGAGCAGATCGGGGAGGCCGCGCGTCGCGGCGTCAAGGCCAGCGACTACGTGAACGCAGGGACCGTGGAGTTCCTCGTCGAGGAGGACGTCGAGCGCGAAGCCGGTGAACTCCTCGGGCCGGAGACGAACTTCTACTTCCTCGAGGTGAACACGCGCATCCAGGTCGAGCACACCGTCACCGAGGAACTCACGGGCATCGACATCGTCAAATGGCAGCTCAAGGTCGCCGACGGCCAAGAGCTCGGGTTCTCGCAGGACGACGTCGAACTCGACGGGCACGCGATGGAGTTCCGCATCAACGCGGAGAACGCCGCCAAGGAGTTCCAGCCCGCCACCGGCGGGAAGCTCGTGACGTACGACCCGCCGGGCGGCATCGGCGTCCGCATGGACGACGCGCTCCGCCAGGGCGACAAGCTCGTCACGGACTACGACTCGATGATCGCGAAGCTCGTCGTCTGGGGCGCCGACCGCGAGGAGTGCATCGAGCGGTCGCTGCGCGCGCTCCGCGAGTACGACCTCGAAGGCGTCGTCACCATCATCCCCTTCCACCGGCTGATGCTCACCGACGAAGAATTCGTCGCAGGGACGCACACGACGAAGTACCTCGACGAGCACATCGACAAGGACCGCATCGCCGAAGCCCAAGAGCAGTGGGGGACCGAGACGATGCAGGCCGACGACGACGACGTCGTCGAACGCGAGTTCACGGTCGAAGTGAACGGGAAGCGCTTCGAGGTCGAACTCGAGGAACGCGGCGGGATGGCGATCCCGACCGGCGGCGGCGGCGACGACCGCCCCGACGCAGCCGGGCCGAGCGGCGGCGACAGCGGCGGCGGGGGCGCCGTCGCCGGCGCCGTCACCGCCGAGATGCAAGGCACCATCCTCGACGTCGAAGTCGACGTCGGCGACGAGGTCGCCGCCGGCGACGTCCTCCTCGTCCTCGAAGCCATGAAGATGGAGAACGACGTCGTCGCCGACGCCAGCGGCACCGTCAGCGAGATCGCCGTCGAAGAAGGCGAGAGCGTCGACATGGGCGACACGCTGGTCGTACTGGAGTAGTCGGTTCGGGCGACACGCTGGTCGTGCTGGAGTAGTCGATTCGGGCGACAGGCCTTTCTGGAGTAGACGGTTCGAGTTCGAGGAGTCCGTTCGTGACCGGGTGGGGTTGGCGGGCGGACGGCCCGTCGTCCGCGGTCTCGCTGGTCGGCACGTTCGACTCGGCGACGCCTATAGTGATGGTTATATGATATTATTACCCGACTGGGTGGCTATCAAACCCCGACTGCTAATAGTGGCAGATCGATTACTCTATAGGTTGGTGGCGGGAGTGTCCGGTCCTGCGCCGCGGCGATCACTCGTTGACGGTCGCTCCCTCGTCGTCGACGCCCGCGGACTCCGCAGGCACCCAGTTGTTTCGGTGCAGCGTCTCGTGGAGCGACCGCGGCTGGACGTCGAGGGCCGCGAGCGGCGCCGGGTCCAGTCGGAACCCGCCGTGGTCGTCGTACCACGCGTACAACTCCGCAGCGAGCTCCCCGAAGCGTTCGCGCTCGCGGTCGTCCGTCACGTGCTCCGCCGCGACGTCGTGCCCGCGAACCTCCGCGAACCCCTCCGCGATCTCCGCGAGCGTCAAGACGTCCCCCGCGAGGTCCAGGTGCACGCCCCCGTAGACGTCCGGATGCGCGAACGCCGTCGCCGCAACCATCCCGACGTCGTCCACGTCCACGACCGCGAGGAGCGTGTCCTCCTCGACCGGCCACGCCAACTCGCCGTCCTCGACGGCGTCACGCTGGCGCTCGAAGTTCTGCACGAACAACCCCGGCCGGACCACGGTGTAATCCAGGTCCGAATCCTCGAGGTACGTCTCGATGCGTTGCTTCCCCGAAAGCGCCTCCACGTCGCTCGCCTCCAACCGATTCGTGCCCATCGCCGACCCGTACACGAGGTGGTCGAGGTCCGCCTCGATCGCGGCGTCCACGAACCCTCGGCCGCGAGCAGCTTCCGTGTCCGCACCTCCATCCGTCGGCGACGTCACCAGGAACGCGCCATCCACTCTATCGAGGTGCTCGCGGTACGAACTCGGGTCGTCCAGGTCACCCTTCACGACGCGCACGCCGCGGTCCTTCAGGCTCGCGATACTCCGCCGCGCACTGTACGGATGCCGCGTCATCGCCGTCACCGCGAAGTCCCCGTGCACGCCCGAGAGCAGATGGTCGACGACGGCATCGCCCTGCTGCCCGGTCGCACCGACGACGAGTACCTTCTGTGTCATCCCACGTACGTATGCAGTGTGTTCGCATAACTAAGCGGCCGCTACCCGCGAGTAACGCCACGTTGCACTCGTAGGGGACTGGCGCACCGTCGCTCGGTACGGTCACGCGACCACGTGCAGCGACGACTGGCGGAGCCAGTTGGCAGCGCCCCTAAGTCCCACAGGACCCAACCTGCAGGCGTGACAGCCAGGAACCGAGACGAGGACGCCGCCGTGACCATCGTCGTCGTCGACGACGACGAACGGCACGAGGTCTCGGCCCAACCAGGGCAGACGGTGCGCGAAGCACTCCTCGACGCCGGACTCTCACCGTACACGCGACTCACCGAACGCGCCAACTGCGGCGGCCGCGGCCTCTGCGCCACCTGTGGTGTACGGCTACGAGAGGACATCGACGCTGAACACTGGCACGACGAACTCGCATCGCGATTCGGCTACCCACGACTCTCCTGTCAACTCCACGTCCAAGACGGTCTCGTCGTCGAACTCGACACCGAGAAACGCATCTGGGGACGCCGCAAATAGGTCGACGCGAGCTCGTGCTCAGGAGTCTTCGCCGTGAAACCCAGCAATGACCTCCAGATCCGTCACCGTCTGCATAAACTCGGATAGCGACCGCTCCTCACCACACCCCCCACACTCCCACGAAGACCCAGGCTCCGGCAACCCGTGCGACCGCTCCTCCCACGACGACTCACACACCAGACAGTACAAACTCACGAACGCCTCTCGCATAGTAGAGCGTCGCCACGCGAACCACTTCAGGATGCAGTCGCGTTCTTACGCGACGAAACCCCACAACTGTACCGACTCACCGTCGCAATGACGTGGGTGCACGAGAAGTAACCCGCCAAAGCTCCGACCCTGATCCTTGCCGTGAGAGGGCTAGACCAGCCTAGCACGCCTCTCAGGCGTTCTGAGCGGATTCCGGTTCCCGAACCGGGCGTTTTCGTCCGTGTGAGTACGAAATTGAGTTCGAGGTATAAATACGACCGGGTGAATTGCCGGACAGGCAAGTACGATTCGTTGGATAAGTATACATCCCAACAGATAGTGATGGCGACGCCCCGCCAGCTCGAAGCCCCGACAGACGTTGCTGTCTTTGTAGTCGTTGAGACTGGTTCATGGCTTAAGTATCCCCACCGACCACCACCACTACCCTGTCGTCGGGCTCAGGAACCCAATCTCGCTGAGATCCATTATTCACCCACTTCCGATGATGAGATCGCTCTTAACGCGCTCCAAGAAGTGTTTGAGCCGTTCGTCGATAGCATCGAGCCACCATTCGACGAATCGGGCATCTATGAAGCGGGGATTATCAAGTACGTCAACAACTAGTTCGTCGCTGCGGAGGTCAGCCTCATCAACGACATCCGGAACGTCTGCAAGGCATTCGACGTCGACGTCGCCGGTGAGCGCGTCGCCGTCCTCAGCCTCGCATTCAAATCCGGCACCGACGACATCCGGAACGCGCGTTTGACTCCCGTCATCGAAGGGCTGCGAGAGCGTGGGGCGGACGTGGTCGCGTATGACCCCGTAGCCTCGGGGGACATGCGAGAGCGATTCCCCGACATTGAATACGCCAAGAGCGCCGCGGCGAGTCTGGAAGACGCTAACGCCGGGCTCGTCGTCATTGAATGGGACGATATCGCGGGCCTCGACGCGGAGTTCGACACCATGGCGACGCCCATCGTCGTCGATGACCGGCACTCTATCGACCGACACGACGGCATCGTCTACGAAGGGCTCACCCGGTGAACTCGCGGTGCTGTCTTGCTACTTGCAGTGGGGTTTCGGTACTGTCTCGAGCGCCGTCGACCTTACAACGCGTCGAGAGACTGTCGGACGTACGGGTGGAGGTCGTCGAACGGCGGCCGGAACACGTCGAGTTCGCTGTGTTGGTCGTCTCCGACCACGTCCGGGTCCTCGACGTCGAATTCACAGCGATACGCGGTTGCCACGTAATGCTTCGAGTCGACGCCCTCTATCTCCGAAGTCTCGTAGAGATGATCGTACGTTCCGAGCGTCTCGACGATTTCGACCGACTCGCCGAGCTCCTCATTCGCGACGCGATGCACGGCTTCGGTACGCGGTTCGTTCTTCCGTACGGTTCCACCGGGGACGAACCACTCGCCCTTAACGGGTTCGTTCTCTCGCTTTCCGAGTACGACACCACCGTCGTGTTCGACGACGAGATCGACCGACACGAGTGGCGCGTTCTCAACGATCGTCCGCCACTCGTCTTCGGGAATCGGTTTCTCTGACATCGGCTAGTCGAGATAGTAGTCGACGGTGCGTTCCAGGCCCTCCTCGAAGGAGTACTCGGGTTCCCAGCCGAGTGCTTCGATTTTCTCTGTTTCGAGCGCGTACCGTTGGTCGTGGCCGGCGCGGTCCTCGACGAATTCGATGAGGTTCTCGCTCGCGCCGACCGCGTCGAGGATTGCTCGCGTGACTTCGAGGTTCGTTTTCTCTGCGTGACTCCCGATGTTGTACACCTCGCCGATTTCGCCCTCGCGGAGGACGATGTCGAGTGCGCGGCAGTTGTCCTCGACGTGGATCCACTCGCGGACGTTCGACCCGTCACCGTAGACGGGAAGGGTCTCACCGGCGGCAGCATTCTGGATGAATTTCGGGATGAGCTTCTCTGGGTGTTGACGGGGACCGAAATTGTTGCACGTCCGCGTAATGAGGACGGGAAGGTCGTGAGTCGTGTGGAAGCTCCGTGCGAGGAGGTCCGCACTTGCCTTCGTCGCCGAATAGGGGTTCCGCGGGTTGAGTGAATCGTCCTCTGAGAACTTCCCGTCGAGGATCTGACCGTATACCTCATCGGTCGAGATTTGGAGGAAGCGCTCGATGTCGTTTTGCTTGGCGGCATCGAGGAGAGTCTGAGTGCCCTGGACGTTCGTCGTGACGAACGGTTTTGCACCCTCGATTGACCGGTCCACATGTGATTCCGCCGCGAAGTTGACAATAGCATCTACGTCGGCAGCGAGGTCAGTGACGAGTTCGCGGTCGCGGATATTGCCTTCTACGAACTCGTGGCGTGGGTCGTCAAGAACGCCTTCGAGGTTATCCTTTGAGCCCGCATACGTCAACGCGTCCAGCGTGATGACTTCGTCATCCTCGTGTGCGTTGAGCACGTAATGGACGAAGTTTGACCCGATGAATCCAGCACCGCCAGTGACGAGAATTCGCATGTTATGACCGTGTTCACAGTACCTATTTACATTACTGTCGGTACACTACGATACCGATGTCCTGTTTGTTGGTGGTGCGAATAGTCATTTCGACAGTTAACATCGCACGCGCTGGTCAGCAACGAGGGTGAGATATCAGTGCGACCTATAACTAGGCGTGAATGCAGTTTGATATTCCGATCACGCAGCTCGATTTTCGAGAATACGACTCGTTTGACAAGGTCCTACCAAACATGTTCCGGACCTGGTCGTCAGCTGTGCCGCGATAACGGATGTCGATGGTTGTACAAGGAATCCAGAACAGGCGTATTTACTCAACGGCGACGCACTAGTTGAGCTGGCCGCTCACTATGATGTGGACGCTGTTACATTCGTTCACTTTCGACGGACTCCGGTTTTTATGGGGTGGAACGCGAACTATACAGTGAGTTGGCGGAGAAACGAATTCAGTATGACTGTATGGCAAGTCGAAGTTAGTGAGGAAACAGGCGGTTAGCGAAAAACGACGGAAACGTTAGATCTGATAGCGGTTCCGGTTTTCGAGGAAGTGGTCGCGCGCGCCCTCAGGTATGTCTACGAAGCGAAGAACTTCCTGACAGCCGAGCCCGGGACACTTCATCACGCGGTTATCTTCGAGTTCGTTCGCTGCAACAACGGTGCCACAGGCTGGACAGGTGTGGGTGATGATGCGCATGTTTAAAGTTTGAGTTGAGAGTTCTCACCGACGATGAGTCGGCGGCCCTCCGGAAGGAGGCTGTCCGCGCTTTCGACGTTAGCGTTGCGTCCGAGTAAGCTATCGACGATACGGCCATTCGCGGTGATTTCAGAGTCGCCGATGACAACGCTATTCTCGATGTGGACATCTTCCAGCGTAGAGTTTGCGCCAATCGACGTGTAAGGGCCGACGTACGTCCCACTCTTGATGGTCGTGTTCTCTGCGATGGCAACAGGGCCCCGAACGACAGCACCGTCCTCGATAATTGCAGAGTCAGCGAGTTCGATGCGGCCGTCAGTCTCTGCGCCGTCTTCTACGACGCCGGCTGTATTCAGTTCCTTGTCTTCGAGGACGAGCCGATTCGCCTCCAGGATGTCTTCCGGTTTCCCGGTGTCTTTCCACCAGCCTGTGACAACGTGAGAGTCGATTTTGTAGCCGTCTTCGAGAAGATTCTGGATGGCTTCCGTTATTTCGAGTTCGCCACGCCACGACGGTTCGAGATCGTCGATGGCGTCGAAGACCACAGATGAGAAGACGTACATCCCGATAAGTGCAAGATTCGTCGGCGGCTCGTCGGGTTTCTCAATGAGTTCTGTGACCTTGCCCTCCTCATCAACATCTGCGATGCCGAATGCCTGCGGATTGTCTACTTCCTGAAGGGCGATGCCTGCCGCGTATTCACCAGCTTCGAAACTTTTGACCAAGTCGGTGACACCTGATTTGAGGATGTTGTCTCCGAGGTACATCACGAAATCATCATCACCGATGAAGTCTTTTGCACAACCAGCAGCGTGTGCGAGTCCAAGTGGGTTGCCTTGGACAATGTACGTAATCTCGACACCATACTCAGAGCCGTCACCAAGGAGTTCCTGGATCCCATCTCGACCTTTATTGCCGAGGATAACACCAATCTCGGTGATATCTGCTTCTTTGAGATCTTCGATTGCGTACTCAAGAACGGACTTATTTGCAACAGGAACCAATTGTTTTGGCCCTGTGTGAGTAATCGGTCGAAGACGGCTCCCAGTACCTCCTGAGAGAATAAGACCTTTCATAGTTAATGTGGCTGGTCCTCCCAGTCCATAGGAATTTCGTCTGTATGGGGGGGAAGGCGCTCTTCGTCTGGATCATCATAGTCATAGAGGTTAGTGGGGAAATTGATTAGAATCGCCTGCTCATTTCCTACGACTTTGAATCCGTGCCAACACTCTCCCGGAATTCGAATCGCTGTTTGATTGTGTTCCCCAATAACGAATTTATTGACTTCACCTTGGGTGGGCGAGCTGTCCCGGTCGTCGTAGACGCCGACTTTGATTCGCCCGCTTGGACAAATGAAGTGATCCACTTGCCCACGTGTGTGTCTATGCCACGCTCGAACGACCCCTGGATAACTGAGTGAGTAATAGGACATCGCCGGCCCTGAATCATACAGATCCCAGTCATCACGGAAGATTTCAACTAGGTGTCCCCGCTCATCAGTATTGACCCCTAATTCACGGGTTTCGACTCCTTCAATCATGGTTCAATTAAAGGTACCCCAACTGTTCAAGCTGGTTTTTGACATCAGCTGTCATTTCTTCTTCACCGGTTTCGTCATAGATTGGTTCATGACTCTTCTCATACTCATCTTCGATTCCTTCTAACGTCATCTGTGCTTGTTCGGGAAGAGAGGTCGGTTGTGTGATCTCCCCTGTTGCGAGATCGCGTATAAGGTTGTAATCTTTAGCATCAATCCGACGGAGTCCCTGTTCCGGTAGTGGTTGGTCATGAACAGTTACATCCTGATGTGGGCCAAGCGTCTCAGAAACCACGCCATCTTTACGACCCCTTGTTTGTCCGATTCCTGCTGAACGAAGAATCATATTATGGATGTCAATCTGACTGACGTATTCAGAACTCGTTTTTGATTCTGATTCTCCCGGATGTGAAATGATAAGCGGAATTTGGACGAGTTCGTCATAGAGATAGGTTCCTACTCCCATATAGTCGTGTTCCCCGAGGCACTTTCCGTGGTCAGCAGTCAGAATCACGATTGTATCATCTGCTAAATCCCGCTTTTCGAGTAACGCTATGAGATCACCGATACGTTCATCGAGATAATTCAAACAGGCATCGTACCTATCATTGATGCATTCCGTTTCACTACTACTGTACTTCTCATTCAAAGAACGGAGATGCCACGCAATATCAGCTGAACAATCACCTTCTCTGAACTTCGAAAGATATTCTTCGGGAGGATTGTAGGGTTCATGAGCATCCATGTAGTTGAGAAACATGAAGAAAGGCCGATCATCGTTTTGCTCTAGCCAGGTGGCAACGCGGTCGTTAAGTACATCAGCGTCTGCGTAACTGTCCTGGTGCTGTCGATAGTAGATTGTATTAATTGTCCGCTTTATTGGATTCCCCTCAAACGCCCACTTTCCAGCCTCGATATATTTGCGGTATCCCTGATTATCTCCATCGTCAATTCGTTGGAACAGTTCTCGAGGTCGCTTTGTATCGAAGGGGAGCGATACTCGGATATCTTGGAAATCGTCGAACCCTGTATCGTAGTCAAAATCAGTGGCAATCCATGGGTTTGTAGATAAGCCAACAGTCCGATAACCGTTGTCTGAGAGCTGCCCGGCTAACGTATGTCCATCTGGAACTGAGAATCGTTTGTGACGTGCATGGGCGCCGTGCTCAGACGGATATCTGCCGGTGAAGAGTGTCCCATGCGTAGGTACGGTCCACGAACTATTTGCTATAGCATTTTCATATACTGTCGATCCTTCAGCGAAAGCGTCGATTTCTGGCGTTGTTGATCGGTGATATCCGTAGCAGGAGAGTCGGTCTGCTGAGACTGAGTCCATTACGGCTAGCAGAATGTTCGGTTTAGTCATCTTGTTAATTTTCAGGTTTAACTGACACTTGTTCTGGGGCGTTTATTGATTGACCGTCATCATAGGATGCTATAGCATCAATCACAGTTGCAACTTCTTCGTCGGTGAAGGTTGAAGACATCGGGAGGGTCAAGATCTGTTCCCAGACTGTCTCAGTTACTGGTACATCTGGGTTATGATCTTCAAAGACCGGATGTTTGTACACCGGCATATAGTGCACCGATGCGCCGACATCGTGTTCTTCGAGATGTTGAATGATGTGATCTCGGTGTTCACTGGGAACCCGGACTGTATAGTTGTAACGTGCGTGAGTGACGTGATCCTTGTCTCTGAGGGGTATGACCCAGTCAAGTTCTTCAAACCTGTCCCGGTAGGCGTCAGCGATTTCGTTTCGGCGGGTGCGCATCTCGGGTAGTCGTTCCAATTGTGCAAGGCCCATACCAGCCGAGATATCGTGCATGAAATACTTGTATCCGACATCTTTGACTTCATAGTACCAACTGTATCTTTCCTCCTCTGATCGTTCATGGGTAGATTGATTAACCCCGAGTTTACTCATCAGCCTTGCTTGAGATGCGACGTCTTCGTCGTCCGTTACCAAGGCACCACCTTCCCCCGTTGTCAAAGGTTTCGTCGCTTGAAAGCTGAAACAACCGATATCCCCGATGCTACCAATCGGTTTATCGTGGAACGTCGTTCCGACGGCGTGGGCACAGTCCTCGATGACGATGGCGTCATGATTATGGGCGATATCGACGATGGCATCTATTTCGGATGGTTGTCCCCCGTAGTGGACCGGAATTACAGCTGCAGTTTCGTGTGTAATTCGTTCTTGGAGGGCATCCGGTGACATATTCAGAGTGTCTGGTTCAACATCTACCCACCCAATCTCATAGTTGTTATACCAAGCGACAAAAGCCGTTGACACCCATGTAACCGGTGGGATTAAGATTTCACTCCCCGAAAGTTCAGACGCTTTTATTGATAGATCAAGAGCACTAGTTCCAGAGTTCGTTGCTATCACTTGCTCATGATTGAATTGCCTGGAAAATTCAGACTCAAATTCATCAACCTTTGGGCCCAAACCAATCCATCCTGTCTCAAGGGCTTCCTTAATTTGTTTCAACTCCCGGTCCCCTACATCCGGTTTGGCGACAGGTATCACACGAATATACCGGTGGCCGTATATGAAAACTTTATCGGTTGAGCTACTTTCTCCAGCGCTCTTGGAAAGCAGATGGTTGATCGGATTGAGCTGGCGCTGTGAAAGAGTAACGGGCAAGGGTGAACCGATAGTGTCCCCCAAATACAATCCTTCTGTTTGAGTTGCTGAACTCAGAGGCGAGCGCCGCGAGCCTTCTGGTGAAGGTTCGCTGGCGGGATGGCCTCTATTGCCCGCGCTGCCGGTTTGAGTCGGTCATCGAGCATGCAGCTATTGAGCGTATCAACGGTATCTCTGTAAACCGCACCTTAGACCGGCAACGGTATGTCTGTAAGGATGCGACCGCACGTTCAACGATAAGACCAACTCACGATTTTCGAGCACGCGGAGATCGGCCTTGACAAGCTCTTGTTCGCGTTCTACGTGTTCCTTCGGTTCAATACGAGCTCCAACCAGTTAGACGTTGAGCTCACTGTATCATACCGATTGCTTCGGCGGTGGGTCGAGCAGTTTGTCAGCACGCCCGACGCGCCAGCCATCGATCTTGTTGCCCCGGTTTAAATCGACGAAGTCTACGTGACTGCGGGGCTGAAGGCCGCGAGTGGGACCAGGAGTCGTGCTCGCGTCGTCTGTTCAAGTGTGAACGAGGACCGTACGACTGTGACAAACTACCGGTGTTCACGTTGGTCGATCGCAGCAGCGGTGAGCGCCATATCGCATCGGCGAAATCAGCTGACGAATCGACCGTGCGACTCCTCCTCGGCGACCGCGAGGTGGAGTCGCTGACCGTTAATACTGACGTGTTTCGAGTGTACGATCCACTAGAAGACGACGAACACTACCAGCGAGAAGCGGTCCTTCAGGGCGAGGGCGAATACATGGATGGAGACGCGCACGTCAACACCTGCGAGCGCCACGCGTCGCTGGAGCGACGTTGACTCTCGCCACACTGAGGCGTCTCCAAAGACAACCTGATGCCGTATCTCAGGGCGTTCCAATTTCGCCGACGAATCCTGCGCAAATCTGGTCAAGAAACGCTCAAAGAAACCGTTCAAATCGTCCCCTGATTCACCAACAACGTTCTTCAGATGAGCGTTCTCCGGGTTCCCCCCGTCTTCTTATTCAATATCGGAATTTATATTGTGAACTCTCAGGTAACCCGTTGTGTGAGTGAAGTCGGAGGAAGCCTTGTCGAACTTCTAAAAAGCGCAGGCTTAGTATTTATAGGCACAATTATCGGGCGTTTTCTAGCACTTTTGGGGCAGATTCTGGTAGTTCGTTCGCTTTCACCAGACTTGTACGGAACAATAGCACTTGCTTTTTCTATCGTAGCATCGTTGAGTGCTATTTTTGTACTTGGGGCCCCGCAAGGGGTTGCACGTCTCATTCCAGCCAATGAAGACCATCAGAGTCAACTAGAATTCTTACAGAGTGGGCTTGTAATAGTTATATTTGGAGGCGTTATTGGTTCTATTACACTATATTTAAGCAGATATGAGATTCAATATTTAATGGACTCTCCCAAACTTGCATCACTTCTTTCAATTTTCTCAATCTATTTATTGATTTTCCCTATTCAGCGTCTATTAATCGGCGGCCTTCGGGGATTCAAACAATCAAGAGAAAGGGTATTGGCAAAGGATATATTCGCACCGAGCTTCGGATTAATTATTTTATATACTTTTGTTACTTTTGGAGAGGGATTTTTGGGTGCCATAGTGTATTTTCTAATTATTCCGTTTTTAATTATTATTGGTGCTATTTATTTTCTGAAGAAGCACGTCTCTTTAAGCGATTTAACCCACCAAGCACCTTCGATGACATCAATATCTGAACTACTTTCGTTTTCGTGGCCCCTTGCCATTAGTGGCTCATTTGTTATATTAATGTCTCAATTGGATATATTAATGATTGGCTTATTTCTTCCTCCACGTGATGTTGGCTTGTATCGAGCGGTTCAGCCACTTAAAGAAGTTGTATTATTCTTCCTTACCTCGTTTGTCTTTCTTTACCTGCCGATCGCTACTAAGTACTTTACTAATAATAAATACTCGGAGCTCGGTGAACTCTACCGAACATCAACAAAGTGGATTGTCACAATTACCTTTCCAATCGTTCTGACAAGTGTGCTATTTGCAAACGACATCGTCCGGAGTTTATTCGGAGAAAGTTACGTCTCTGCTAGCGGGGCGTTTGCAATTTTGGTTGTCGGGATGTTCACCCGCGTTATCGTTGGTCCAAACGGAGCAACGATACAGGCGGTTGGGCGAACGAAAGTGGAAATGTACGCTTCTCTAGTTGGGCTAGTGGCAAACCTAGGATTGAATGTGTCATTAATTCCTCTGATTGGAATTGAAGGTGCAGCAGTCGCAACGTCGATCGGTTTTCTTGTCTACAATATCGTTGAAATCACCGTCATCTATAGAGAGGTGGGTTTTGCTCCAATATCAAAAGAGATTCTTATACCGCTTATCCCGATGATTCTAGTCGGGGGAGCAGTTTACCAGACTTTGTATACTGCTGAGCTATCCCTACCTTTGCTGTTTCTCGTTGGCTTGATGTTTGGGTTTTTCCAAATTCTATCGGTTATCTTTACTGGGAGCCTTCGAGAGAACGATCTCTTCCTGTTAGACCAAGTTGAGAACCGAATCGGTATAAACCTATCTTGGTTACGTTCTTTGCTTGAAAGTCAAATATAGGAACTTCTTACAAGTTTTATGATTGTTTCTCCCATCAGGCAAGAAAGCGGGGTCTGAGATCTACGAACACCATTTCTGTCGAATATTGTGGCAAGTCTTGATTTTTCCTGGGAGTAAATTAAGCCAGTCTCAGTCCATCGTGTTGCTTCCAGATTCGCTGATTCCATGCGAAGGCGAATGATCGGAGCCACTCGTCAGCAGTTTCCGCGCTGGCGTGACTGAAACAGTTCGAGAAATCGTCAGTCCGCGTTTTACCTCTGGAAAACCAAGTTCGACGCTGTTGCGGTTTCCGTGTTTCTCATAGCGGAAATCGAATCCGTGATGGGTGCAACCATCGTTCAGCGGTGTGGTACCGTTGACGAAACATCGCGTCGTTGTCGTGTATCTCACATCGTTCCGTGGATAACGCGTGAGCGAGCACGTACGTTCGCATCGGTTCAAGCTTCGTTTGAGAAGTTCATTGGTGTCTGGGTCGACCGCAGCGTACAGGTAGTATTGTTCGTCGCCGAGTTGGATTACGGTCTCGTCAACTGCGAGGTGGTCCGGTGAGTGACCGGCTTCGGGCTGTAGATCAGCTTTGTCCACCGAATTATGAACGGTCGACTTGAGCAGTCAAGACCGAACAGTACAAGGCTCGAAACAGTATTTTAAAGCGAAAGACTAGCAAGTTGGAGCTGAATACTGAGCTTCATCAACAGTCGCGGTGTTACTTTTCGCTCCACAAAACGTAACTCGATCTCCTCCAAAAATTCGTTGAAGCGAGGGTTTTCCGGCACAGCTACTTTAAAAACCGCTCCGTCCTACTTTTCAATCTTATTGGAACCCCGTCAACTAGATGGTGCTAGGTTTCAATAATCGAGCGTGTTTTGAGGCTCGAATCTATCCGAATTAGGAGCTTAGCGCGGCTTCGATGTTTTTGACGGCGGCTTTGAGCGCGAGTTCTAGGAACTGTCCGAACCAAGTACGGGCTCTTAGCGTATCGCCGAATCGCTGTTTCAGCGAGTGGATGACTAACTCGACGACCGGCCTGCGGTGGTACGTCTCGTCGTCCAGTCTCGCGTTATGAGAGGCGTCCAACGACGATACGTCTTGATGTTTGATCACTGGTCTCACGTCTGATTCCCGTAGTTTCGCCGTAATTCGTCCCAGTCGTAGCCTTGTCGTCAATGACGATCTCTAGACGGTCGAGATTTCGTTTCATCAGGTGTTTACCGATCTGCGTATCGTGCGGTCATTTCATTAAGCAATGTATGTATAGGCTTGTCCTCGTTCTGCAGTCGACGAGTATCGTCGTTGTGACCGCTCTGAAGTTGTAGTTCGTTCGTCTTGCGTAGCGTCGGCTTGCTGCTTGCTGATCAAACCCGGTTGCGTGGATTGCGTGCACGTCACTGGTTTCGTGGAGCTCGGTCCAGAGTCGGAGAAGGACGTGCCAGCACGCCACCTCTATGTTCTTCATGGGGGGTGTAGATGGTGGTGAAATAAGGGGGTTCAGACACCCCTAGGTTGATTTTCCAAATAACCCGAGGCATTTCGTGAAGGATATCGAGCAGCTGTCGGTAGGAATGCCCGATATAATCTGTGAGACCGTGTAGAGCGACGATCACTCAGTCTGCGTAGCCGGTTTCATCAGGGATGAAGGCTGGTGCTGGCTCTCCGAGGACGGCTTTTTGAGCGAACGAAACAACCTGCTGAGTGAAACGGGCGATTTTGGATACTCATTCTCGTTCCCGTTTCAGTTCCTAGTAGGCTAGACATTTAGCCGCTCTTCCTAGCGTCTAAACACGCCCCAATAATCCTTATTTTTTATATATATGTGTGCTTCCGCTACTGTAAATCCTATTCTTATCGTTGGAAAAACTTTTTGGTAGGCTTATCTCAATATAACCATAGGTTTTGGAATTCCCGAAGTAATAATCATAATTACTATTTCTAATAACAATCAGGGTATCTGTAGGATACTGTCTATCCGTGAATATGTACCCTGATGAAATTTCCCCAAACTTTCCCCAAGAACCAAATACTTCTACAACAGATAAATCCCCTATTACATGCGTGGTCTGGCTTCTGTACTTTTTTGTAAAGTCGGCATTACTATACAACTCAGCCCCGAATCGTTGGTCTGTCTTCCCGACTTCATACCGAGGATCGACATCTGCATCTATGACATATCCAGAAAAGAATGATAGAGAAACGAACAATATTAAACAAAAGTAACATATACTCCTCCACGGTATCTGGTCGTAAGTGGAAAATCGCTTAATGAGGTTATCATTGGGGGTGGTGATCCCCGAGTTATCTACCACGTAGAATGCTAAAGGTAGAGCGACAACTGTGAATAATGTCATAGGTCGGGTTATTGCGATTGCACCTGTAAAAAACCCAAACGCGCTTACAGCTGCTGTGAAGGCCCCGAATAAGAATATTCCAACTAACTCTATTCGTTTTTCCTCTATATTTCCAAATATTGAACTGTAAGTGATTGGTCCGGCGAGTAATAACTGATAAATTATATAGCTGAAGAAGCCCAATATTAGTACAACAAATGATGTCGAGATAGTGAGCGTCTTTGGAGGGGATGATGTGGTCTTACTTGCTACATCCACAAACTGGAAAGCTCCAAATGTGGAAATCAAGGATGATATTGAACTTGAAGCTCCTTCAAACAACACAAACCAACTAATGAATGATATTGGCAATAGAATAAGCAAACTCGTTTGTGGCCACGTTTTGGCACTAAATAACTTTGACGCAATCCAGAAACCAATAACAAGACCACCGATCGCTAACGAAACAAAGTGATGGGCCATAATAGATAACACCCCTATAAATATAGATAACAACCTGTGCCTTTGCTCATCGCTTTTTAGAAATGAATAAACGAATACAACAAAAAGAACAAATCCTAATGATTGTCTAGCAAAGGTAAGCTTTGTTTCAAATAATGGGAGCCAGACTAAAGTCGCTCCAATTGAAAGTGAAGCAATTGTTGAACTCCTTAAAATATACAACGAATAGATGTATAATATACTTATTGATATGCTTACGTAAAATATTGGTAAAAGGTAGGAAACCAAAATTGACCCTGAAACGGAGGGGAAAATCGGCAGATCGGTGATCACGGAAAGGATGGCACCGTGAAAATGCACTAATGGTGTTTCTGGAAACCCTCGAAATGGGTTCCTTTGGAGAGGCCATCCATGCTCCAAAATTAGTTTAGAATACATAGCTGTGATATGGCTACCTCTCCTAAACAACCAGCCAGTATTAGGAAAGACATAGAGGCCAATATTTGCTACTGATAATGATAAAATAAGCCTCAGCTCCTTAAAGTAAAACGGCGCACTGAGTAACCCTAATAACCCTAATACCACCCCTATCCTCAGGTGAAATCTTTGGGAAAGTACGGTTACTGATAGTAAAACCAGTGTTACAGAAATGGGGATCCGACTGTCGGATATCACTCTGATGGCAACCGAAGACCTTTTTTACAATAACGCTTTCGGTCTGTAACAGTGAAGCCAGCTATAATTTGTCCTCATAGGTCTGGAGGGATGTTACACTATTCAATTGAATTATGCACATCTCTTTCAGAAATCTGCTCTCCACATTTGATCGTTCCAATCGATACTGAAATTCCAGCATACCTTCCTGATATACCTGTGACGGAGTTTCGTATCCCAACAGATTATTCTGATTTTGGTCCTAGTAATATCAAGACGGCTCTCAATATGAAAAAGTATTTCTATAATAATGGGATAAACATAATTCATGGGATCTCCAACCATCCTTTTCTAGTACTTATATCTTTAATAAGCAACAAACCATTTCATTATACGTGTCATGATGTGGTACAGCACGTAGGAGAATTCAGCTGGGTAAAAGAGTTATCACAATCTCTTCTTATCAAAACATCAGATGAAGTGTACGTGCATGGCAAGTTCAATCAGTCTGAGTTTATAGAAAAATATAGAACGAATCCAATAACAATCATCCATGGGCCCTACAACATGTTCCGAGAGTTCTGTTCGAGTTCGGACTTTGATACGAATGTCTTATTTTTCGGAAGAATAAAAGAATACAAAGGACTTGATTTGTTGCTGGATGCTTTCGATAAGAGAACTATGGATTTTGAGCTCACAATTGCAGGAAACGGAGAACTCAATATATGCCAGAGAGAGGGGGTAGATACAATAAACAGATATATAGAGAACGACGAAGTATGTGAATTATTCACTGGAACCGATCTTGTAGTTCTTCCCTATCGAGAAGCTTCGCAAAGTGGAGTTTTACAACTTGCCTATGCATTTGATACCCCGGTGGTAGCCACTCCTGTTGGTGGCTTAGACGAGATGATTGACCAGGATGAGACCGGAAAAGTCATTTCTCAGGTTGATTCAGAGCTATTGATCTCCTCCATCCAAGAGTTATTGTCTAGCCCAAACATAACAGATAAAATGGCGAGTAATATAAACTCAAGAAAAAATGATAAATGGGGTTGGATAAAAACAGCTACAATAACACTCGAACGATATAAAATGAGTGCGGACGCTATTGATTATGAAGACTAGAAGGACAAAAAATATTATAATCTAATACATAGTTATTTATAATTGTGCTTCTATATATGTGGGTCCGAGCGAGTCTTTTGAATGTGAGAATCGGGACACATGGCTCTTCTATTGCCGTCATTGTTGAAGTCTGAATGGAGAATGGCAGATATCTGGCCTGTATAGTCGGCAATCCCCACCGAGTCAAGAGTTGAACAGGACTGATGTAATTGGGTCTTGCGAAGCCTCTGGATGGGTGTATGAAGTTCCTCTACCTTCCAGATATGGTTCTTTCTGATCTTGAAACCTTAGGCTTGAATTCCTCTCGGGGATCCCAATCCCTGGAGTCGAAGCACAGGTTTCGACTCTGGGGTCATTTGACAGACGCTCGCCAAGCTGCTGTCGATCAGAAGTCGATCAAAGCCGTCACCGACACCACTCATAGATCGTACTCCGACGACTACACGCTCGCTCAGCTTCACACCCTCCCACCTGACGAACTCGAAAACGTCGGCAACAAATTTCTCGTCCAGCAGGCGATGAGGATCCTTGGCGCCGGCGTGAGGCTCATCTGCCTTGACTTCGCCGATATCCACTACCACGGCTGTCCACACGCTGAAGCTGGCGAACTCTGTCACACCACCCCCCGATGGTACCTCTCAGTGCCATTGCTACCCCGCTGGATTCGTGCTCTGTCGATCGAAACCGCTCATCGTCGCAGTCACGCCCGTCCGTAGAGACGAACCGAAGAGCGACGTGGTCGAGCGATCGCTCGACCGCGTCGTGGACCTTCCATTCGATGTCGCCGGACTCCTCGGTGACCGTGGATTCTATGACGGGACGTCAATCGAGCGACTGGATGCAGTTGCACCAGTCGCTCCCTCGGTCCTCCGCCACGGGAAGCAGGTGGCCGAGAAGCTGGATACGACCTTCTCCTATTGGACGGAATGCGTGATGAATGAGAGAAGTGTGCGAGAACTGCGCTTCCCGCTCACGGTTTGTGTCTCTTACCCTCAGGGAAACGGGGCAAGCACGGTTTGCTTTGCGGGCGTACGTGGCGTGCGATCTGACCGATCGCACGCCGAAGGATATTAAAGCCCTCTACCAGAAACGCTCCGCTATCGAGACAGCGTGTCGGACGATGCGTGAAGCTCGTGCGTGGACAACTACCACTGAACCAGCCGTTCGGTTGTTGTTTATCCTCGTGAGGCTCCCTCTGCGGAATACGTGGCTCATCGTTCGATGGGACGGCTCTCCACGCCGCGACGCGGCGGGCTAGCACTGCCCGTCGGAATCCGTTTTGAGGTGTTCCGGGAGTGGGTTGACCATGCTCTCGACGACACGTTGGGCCGGAAGTGGCAAGCATCACCTAAGGGTGTCGGTATCTCGTGACCTACAGCGAGCTGTACGCGGACTGAGACTGCCCGCATCCAGCGGAAGCCCTGTCCGTGAGCGACAACTCGCCTCTTGTCTAGACTGACGGCGCTCTCACTGGCGTGAGAACGCCGTCTTTGTTCGACTCATGACTCGGTTGCTCTGATTTCGTTCATTCCCTTCCAGTAATCGAGTTAGCAATTAGGAACGATGGGAACTACCGATAGTGAGCAGATGCATATCGAGAGGGGTTCCACAGGGTTCGGATCTACCGCTTTCACTCGTTCTGCCGGGAAGTCAGTAAAGCCCAAGACTAAATTCGTAGCTGTCTGGATAGTACCACGACCGACATCGGTCGAATCGTAGGTGACAGGCTAGCGTCGCTCTGAGCGTTAGAGCGAAGACGAAGAGTCGAATGTGTCCAAGCTACTCTTCCGCTCGTCAAGCAAGTCGCGTCGCTGGCTCAAAAGTGCTGTGCCGCCAGTCCAGCGGTGGTGAATGATTCGACTGGCTACAGGCTTTTCGGTTGGAACTATGTAACGATTCCCATTTGCGGGTTCACAAGGATGCGATGTACCGCGAGATTATGGATTGGCCGATTGAGATGGATTGAGTTCGTGTTCTATTCCAGCTATCGCGGACGGCATCTCCCGCACCCTCAACACATTACCGGTCGTTTGAGAACATGTCCATGTCGATCCAGCGCGGTTCCCTTCAGAAGTCCTCGACGATCCGTGATCCGGGCTCACACGGTGCTATCGATGCCATGCTGTTTGACACGAAACGTCATCTAAGGATGCAGTGTTGAACGCAAGACAGCGGTGGAATCAACATTGTGACATTCAGGTTTCCGCCAGTACCGACGCTTTATCGGCAGATTCTGAGATCGGACGATTCGGTTTCACCCGACTTGCGCGGTGATCAAAACATCAGTTTCACAAGATACCGCACGAAGTATGCGGTGGACGATGGCGATGCCTCTCCGGAATACGTCCGGAGAAGGGAGCAGGCGGCGAGCCCTTAACTCGCCGGCTGCGCGAAGTTATGCACGATGCACTTGCGCGTGAGCTCCCGGAACTGGCCATGCCAGCTCCGGGAGCGGATCTCGTCGCCGTCGTCCTTCAGCATCGCAAACACGGTCTCACTCATCGACCGCTGGTTGTAGACCTCGTCGTCAATTCTAGCGTTGTGAGCCTTCTTGAGCGCGTTCTGTTCGCAGTGTTTGATCACTGGACGCGTGGATGCGTCACGACACGCTTCGCGAAGATCAGCCCACGAGTACATCTTGTCGGCCAGCAGTGCCTGCAGGTCTTCGGCGTTCCGCCGGAAGACCTGCAGCCCAATATGGCCGTCATAGGCTTTCTTCGTCGTGAAATGAGCGTCCATGATAGCAAGTGACTCCGTATCGACGAGCAGCGTCGTCTTCATAGCGTTGAACGAGTAGCCGACACGATTTCGGTAGTGTGAGCTGGCCTGATCTCGCTGGAAGCCGCTGGCGTCGATCGAGGCAGTCCCCGAGAGCCCCGCCTGCTCCGCGCTTCGGCGGAGCAGGCGGCGCAACTCTTGCATTGGAAATTCCCCATCCCACACGCTGAACGACGTGTAATCCGGAGAGTTCTCAAGGCCGAACACGTCAAGGATGCCCCGCATCTCGTTGAGATAGTCCTCGAACTGTCGGAGCGGTTTATTGACTTCCTCTTTGAGCAAGAGCAGCGCGATCTTCGTGGATTTGGCGTACCCGTCGTCGCCGTCGGCGACGGCGGGTACGTCCGGTTCCTCAACGTGGGTCGTGGCGAACTCGTGAAACGTCTGTGCGAGGTTCCTGAGACGTCCCATATCGACAGACGGCGTCCAAATCCCCTGAAATCAGCGATACAATCCACAGAGGGCGTCGGCGTTCAACGGAGCATCTAAGGACGAACAATACCGTTTGGATCGCCAGATACGCACGCTGAAAACGATAGCATGGTCGATCCAGCCTGATGTGTCTTCCTCGATATTCACTGCTCGGGCTACTGTTCCCACGACACGCAAACAGTCCGTCCCGTTGTTATCCACACCATCGAGAAACTGGAGAGTCTCGCCGTCGAAAACGGCTATGACGACCAACCTCTCCGAGACGTCCTCGGGTCAGAGGCCGTCCGCCTACTGCTGTGCCACCTGCTGTACTCACTAATATAACACCCACAATTCTCGGTTGGACAGCGAGTTATTCGGTCAGTGCTTGATGGCCGAGAACTTGCACTTGATAGAGGAAAAGATGGTTTTGGTAGCGCTCGTCGACCGTATTAATAAGAGTTGATTTTGACCTCGCTTATCATCGCACCCTTAACCATACTTTTACTTATAACACTGGGATGAAAATATAATCATTCCTTTAGAAGAGATTTGTACACATTATATGTCTTCTGTGCTGATTTCTCCCATGAGTACAAGGATGAAACCTGTGTCGGTTGATATTGACCCATTGACTGCAAGGTGGTGTGTATTTTATCAGCTATCATTGAATAGTCATTCACATCTTCTAAGAATTCTCCCCCCTCGGTTAACATTTCTTGCAACCCGAATTTTTGCGTCGTTATGATTGGGGTCCCACAAACTAGTGATTCCAAGAGCACAAAAGGTAGGCCTTCAGACAGTGAAGGTAGTAAAAATACATCGCTATTTGTATATAATGTTGCTAAATCATCTCGAGGTACGAAACCTAGAGTATACACATCGTCGATGGTTTCTCTATTATCAATGTACTCAGAGACACTTTCTTTCGACCAACCGCTACCTGCTAAAACAAGACTGTGATTTATATCGAACCTTTCCTTAGCGATTTCAAACCCTCTAATTATGCCTTCTGGGTTCTTATAAAAAGAATTTCTACTTATGTGGAATATATACTGTTCTGGCAAATCATATTTATTAATTACTTCTGTCTTGTTTTCAGGTCCGAAACCCTCTGGTGGCGCATTCGGTGTGACATGTATCTTTCCATCAGGTATATCAAAGACTTCACTATGGATCTTTTTGGAATATTCTGATATCGTAAATATTGCGTCAAATTTTTCCAGAACCTTGGATATTGAAAGCTTCCTGACCTTCCTTTCCAATGCGGAATAATGTTCAGGGTGTATATGCGGTCTTACCGCGAAGTGAATCGTAGTTACCAGCTTGGTATCGTCATTTGCAAACCAAAATGGTCGAGGTGGGACCATTTGATAGTGCAATATATCAAATTGACTTCTATCGATTTTGAATTCACTCATCGGTGAAATCTGTGCACCAAGTGAGGACTTCCAACCTAAACCATTTTCTAAGAAGGCATCTACAAAATTACTGAATAAGTCGGATCTGTCGACAATAACCTCATTATTTGACTCATATATTTTGTCATCAGCCTTTTGGTAGTGCAGGAGGGATAACTTATCATCTTCCAACCTGACTGAATTTAGCCCTTTAATTATATTCTTTCGATAAATCCCTGGGCCATTATCCGAGGAGTCAATTCGACTTGTGAAGAATCCAATGTTCATAATGGTACTATAATTCTAAAACGGTTCAGTTGTTATGGTACTGTTCCTTTTTTCCCTTCTGACCTCTAACCCCGTCAAAGATACTTAGAATTAGGGGCATTATTAACTCACGGTTGAAAACTAAGGATCTAAAAAGCCGTTTTGAAAGCAATGGAATTAACAATGCGACGTAGAGAATGGCGCTTCCTTTCCCGATTACTCTCTTCATATGAATCTTATTTCTTGTATCATAATACGCTTGATAAGGGTGTTGGTGAATCTTCTCAGATTCTCTGTGGGTTGCCTTTGCTTCTGTATAAACCCCTATGTCATATCCCGCCTTACGTGCTCGAATTGAATATTCAACTTCTTCATGATACATGAAGAAATCTTCATTCATCAACCCAATATCCTCAATTAACTCATCGTTAATGAAGATTGCACATCCGACTACATAATCTGTTGGGGTGAATTTATTAATAGTCGATTTGAAAGATGGTAAAAGACCAAGTGTTCTTAGAGTTGGAAGGGGATAAGTGTTTAAGTCATATCTCTGTTGACCCTTTTCGTCAACGATCCTGGGCGTCAAGAGTCCGATTGACTCAGATTTCAAAAATCTGAAACACTCTCGAATATCCTCATTTTCAATTCGAACATCCGGATTTAGTATTAGTATAGAATTATTGTCGGCCCTTGAATTCTGGATTCCATAATTATTACCACCAGCATATCCAAGGTTTTCTCCGAGGTCAAAATATTGAATTGATTTATTGTTGAACTTTTCCTTATTGATTGTCGACGAGCTGTCGACTACGATTGTCTCGTAAGGTAAGTCAGAGACGGAATTTGCTAATTCGATTGTATCCTCATCAGAGTGATAATTCAATATTATTATTGACAGCCCTTTATCATACTCTGCCATACTACATCGTAACTCAGAGCAGTACAAATACTTTTGTATTGATGCCTAAGGACGCGTTCAGATTCGCTGATTCCATGCGAAGGCGAATGATCGGAGCCACTCGTCAGCAGTTTCCGCGCTGGCGTGACTGAATTTTGTGGATAACGCGTGAGCGAGCACGTACGTTCGCATCGGTTCAAGCTTCGTTTGAGAAGTTCATTGGTCTCTGGGTCGATTGCAGCGTACAAGCATCTTGGAAACGCGGGCTAAGACAGAACGCATTCAAAATGGACTACTTTCCATTGTGGGTCCAGTTGTATATCCAGTTTAACCCTATGAAGGAGGTATAAGCGGGTATTTGCTACGTTCTGTAAACCACTAACCTAACAGACATGTATGAGTTTAACGGTCACTTACGGGAATTTCAGCGGCTTGCCCGCACCAGATCGGTTCAGATGCTACCTATGACGGGGGCGTTATTGTAGGTTGGAAGCTGGGTCTCGTCCAGTCACAGATAATCGACTTATATTATGATGTGGTCTTCCTAACAACATCAGTAGTCGGTATGGGACTTCCAAGTGAGCAATCTCAGGGCAATCCCTTATCGGTCAACCCGGAATAATTTAACACATCACATATGCCCGATGACTATCCGATACAGCATTCAGATTCCTTTCGACCTAGCTCAGCACAGGGAAGCGGTAATTACACGACGCAGTATAGATATGAAGAGCATCCGGAGAAAGACGAGTATGGGCCGGTAGCCGATCGGTTTACCGAGGAACTCAAACTCAGTCACCCTGCACCTGATATTCAGATTTTACGGAGGGAAACGCACCTAACCGCGCAGCTACATGAGCGAAACCGCGATCAGTGGGAGACGGACTCTTCTTTCAACAATGACGGGTCGGCGTTGTACGACATCGCTATCCTCGACGTCGCCGACAAGGCACTCGATGTCGAGGGTATCGACCCATCAGCACTCGACGTTCCCGAACGACGGTTCAAGACGGTCTTTCTCAACAAAGCAAGACAATCGCCTGTGCTCAAAGACTTCTACGAATATCTCGAATGCTCCGATGCCGTGCTCGCCGAACTCGGTTACAGGACGCAGCTGAGTTCGTGAGTTACGAGACAATTCGTATCGAAGCGAACGAACGTCTTCCTGAAGAGTTGGCTGAACTGGAGCGGGGGCAGGATGCGTTCGAAGCAGCTGTCCTTCGAGCAGTCTACGCAGTGTTCCGAAACGGAATCACGCCTCCGGAAGCGGTGAGTGCAGCATATGGGTTCGACGCTGTTCGTCCGCCGCTATACAAGAAGTCAGTCCTGCGACCCGTGAAGCGGGAAGCCCTCCAGAATTGGGTTCGACTCCTCCTCAACGAGACACTGCAGCCCCTCACGTTCCATCGCAAACAGAGTCAGATTGAGATACCACAGTTCGTCGGTCTCTTCGCTACGTCTGCACCATACGACTGTGGGGTCCAGACGGTTCCCGACGTCGTCGATCACCACGAGAACCGCGCGACGATTCCGGAAGGCAGCGGGGGTTTCGGTCCATCTATAATCCTTACCCGCGAGACGTAGCCAATCGAAGCATTGCGAAGGGTCTCGCCGGTCGATTCTATCGTCTTGCCCGTGAACTTGGTTTTGTTTCGTCGTTTCTCATAAACGAAAACTGCCGGATGGGGGGAGTTGGAAGTGCTCCGTCAGCGATTCGAACCGATACCAGACGTGCTCGCTCACGTGCGTTCGCTGCGCGCGACTGGTAGGATTCGAATCCTGTGCGCATTTTCAGCAATCCGACCGACTCGCTGCGCTCGTCGTCGTGAATTGCTGAAAAGTGCTCCGTCAGGGATTCGAACCACGGTCACTTCACTCGCTCACGCTCGTTCCGCTCCCTGATTCGAATCCCTTCCGTCCGCGCTTCATTCGACCAACGTCCTCGCTGTCGCTCGGACGTTGGTTCGGTAGAAGTGCTCCGTCAGGGATTCGAACCCTGGTCCTTGCCGTGAGAGGCCGGGATTCCCCGCAGGATGGAGAACCGGAAATCCAGGGCCGATCGTCTCCAATATGTGGCTTTGACCTGCTACTGACTGTTTATTGGACGTCTACCCATAAAAACCCTCAGACGCTTGCCCACTTGGCAAATCAGATTCGCAGGACTCAGTTGCGTTAGTCCGTCTAAACCCAACTATGCGATATGGTCGTCTTGTTAGTGTGTCGGCCGGACTCTCAGAAGGGACCATCCCCGCCCCACTTTGGGTCGCGCCGGTGGCAACCCTGTCGAAGATGCTAGTTACACACGTGTTCCACTGAACAGCGTCCCGGCTATATTCCGGGATTCACGTCCCGAGGGTACCTCTATCGTCTCCCGGATTTCATCGATATCTCGGAATAGAACCTGTTGTCGAACGGTCCACTCCGACGGACTACTGCTCCATAACCTCCTCCAGCGAAAAGGTTTCAACCAAGGGAGTGTCCGCTGCCTCACAGTAGCCCGCATATTCCATCAACCCAATCTCCGCCATCTGCTCGCTCGGCTCCACCGACAGCAAGTGGTCGTCTCCACAGCGCGAACACTCGACGGTCAACTCCTCCGCAATCGGCCCGACGTTATCCATATCAACCGGCCCGCCCGTTACCCGCTCGATGTCCTGCGACACCCACTCGTCGTGCCGCGCCTCCACCTCATCGAAGTCGGTCGCCTCTCCTCGGGTCGTCACCAGCCACTCGCCCGTCTCGTGGTCCGAATGCATTCCAAACGCGATCCCGGCTTCGGACTCGTAGACAAACGAGATAACTTTGTTCTCCGTTCCGGGAGCGGACAGCACCTCTTCGGCCCGTACGATGCGTTCGTCGTCCCGTAGCGCCTCGAACTCTTCGTCGGTCAACGGGCGGTCGGGGATTGACTCGGTGTCGGGCTCTCCTGCGAGTGCCGCAAGCAGTTCCTCATGGACCTCGGCCGGGCAGTCGTGCAGCCGAAGCCGAGAAAGCGTCCCGAACTCCTCCCCACATGAATCGCAGACTCGCGCCATACGCATTCGTGTCTACCGACCGAGTAAACCGTTTCCCTCCAAATAAGGGATGTGCGTACTGGAATCGGGTGGTCGACTCCTAACCTTCGCGTTCTGTGAGTTACTGCACACAGGATTCATGTCCACGGATGACATGACTAGCGTTGAGTGCTCCCGGAATTCCTTGATTTGCTGTTCATCTGCGTGCTCGTATGGAGCTTGCCTGCTCCTCGGGTTTGGCTTTTAGAGTCAATGATAGCATCGGCCGTCGGGTGGTTCGTTGGAATCATGCTCTACATCTACTACGCAACCAAACCCCTCTTTGACCTATTTTCCGTCACCGCACGAGGCAGACTCCTATCAGGAGTCATCCTCCTCTCTACCCTCGCACCACGGATTGGAGAATTCGCACTGTCTCACCCACTCGGCGTCGACCGAGTGCAGCGCTGGTTCGATAACGATATTGCCGAAGACATGACGAAGATGCGACGCGACCTCAGGCGGATGTACGTAGAGAACACCGATGTGAAAGAAGATGCGCCTACGAAAGGCGAGCTACTTGCGGACATTAAGCGAACGCATTCGGATTTACGTCGTCGTCATGCAATTGGTGAGGTTCTAATCGGTGTCGGTGTAGGACTCATTGCAATCGTTATCAGCACGGTTTCTGTGCTTGCTAGCATCGGATTGCTCATATCCGTGTACTCTGTTGTATTCACGCTATCAATGCTTCTACGAGGATTTGTCGTGGATACGCTGGCGTACTCAGTGGAATGGGTAGACGAAGACGCTGAGATGGTTAGACGACCTCCCCGGCTTGCAACACTCGGCTTTATGCGCGGGTGGAATCTGATGCTATTGAAGAATGAGGCGAACATCCATAGACTCATCCTATTGAGCTTGCTACGTGGCGAATTCGTCCTTGGGTTCGAATTAGGGGAAGACCTAATTGAGGATGTCATGAAGGGTGAGAAGGAGATGGATGAGGCGATGGACGATCTTATTGAGCAAGAGATGGGTGGGAGTTCGATGGAGTCGCGTATGATGCGGTCAGTTATTCGTCGATTCTTCGGCGTGTAATTGACGTTCTAAACACGTTTCTGCTCACACACCTCTATCGATTTGTTTTCGACGAGGTAGACCCCTCTATCGATATGCTCCAGACCGGGTGGACAGCCTTCTATCGATATGTTCTGAGCTTGGTCACACACCGTTATCGAAATGTTCTGGACCGGGCAGACACCCCTCTATCGATTTGTTTTCGACGAGGTAGACACCCCTCTATCGATATGCTCCAGACCGGGTAAACACCCCTCTATCGATATGTTTGGTGGGCTCTGTTGAATCGCTGGAAAGCGTCCGCTTCGACTGTCAGACTAGGGATTTGAAGCAGCAAACCGCCGATGTCCATGTCGAAGATTTCGGCCTTGTTGAAACCCTCGCGGGCAAACATGATGGGCGAGTAGTCTGAGACAGGATGGATTCCCTGCCGAAGTCACGACTTCTCCGGTTCGTTGAACGAGCTATGGTGCTGGCTCGCCGTGCTGTTGCACGGTTTTCGACACGCTATTCTCGGAAGCGGTTCACGCTCCGTCAGCACGTCGTTCTTCTCTGTCTCAAGGTGAAGAAGACGACCACGTACCGCGACCTCGTTGATGAACTCATCGAGATGCCTCGCATCCGTGACGCCCTCGAACTCGATTCGATTCCCGCACCCTCGACACTCTGTAAGGCGTTCGACCGCTTGGAGATGGCCGTCTGGCGAGTGTTACTGAACATCTCGCTCGCGGACTTGCCGCTGAACGGTATCATCGGCATCGATGCTTCGGGGTTCGAGCGGGCGCATGCATCAACTCATTATACGAAGCGAACGAATCTCACCATCCAGCAGTTGAAGACGACATTACTGGTCGATACGGCGATTAACGCCGTTCTCGACATTCACGTGACGACGACACGGAAACACGATACACAGATCGCGCCACAGGTGGTCAAACGGAATGTGGACTCAATTGAGGTATTGATTGGCGACAAAGGATACGACGACCAGAACCTCCGACAGCTCACACGTGATCACGGTATTCGACCACTCATCAAGCATCGAGAGTTCTCATCGCTCCATACGGCATGGAATGCGCGGTTGGATAGTGACCTCTACCATCGTCGAAATATGAACGAGACAGTCAATGCGGCGATCAAACAGAAATACGGTGCGTTTGTGCGATCACGCCGCTGGTGGAAGCAGTTCCGCGAACTCGTCATCAAATGTGTCGTTCACAACATCGAACAGACGCTCACGTTGTTCCGTCCGTCGTAGTCACAGACGTCAGTGGCTGTAGATGGTCTGAGACCACAATCAACAGGTGGTCGTTCACACCTGCTCAGGCTCAGAGAGTTCGTAAACTTGAATCCAGCCGTCACTCTTGACTTTCACGAGGAATTCGGTGTACTGGAACTCGACCGTGCCGACGCCCTGTCGAGACTTCTCGCCCACGTTCGGCCCGAAGAACGCGTCTTCAATCGCTGGTACGTCCACGGTTTCGTACAGCGGCGGCGATTTTACCTCACTTGGGGAGACGCCTTTGGCCTCTGCGATGGCGTAGACGATTGCAGTCGTGAGTCCCCCCCGTCCATCGGGTTCGTAGTGACGCTGTCCCACCTGCGACCAGTGCGTATCGGCACCACTGGTTGGGTCGTCGTTGCTTTTGATTCCGCCGTTAGTCTTCTCGCTCATCCATCTCACTCCGTGCGTGCGCTTCCTGATTCGAGTCGAGGCTGGCACCAATCCCTTCGAGGGCGGTCAAAACCTGTTCGGCGTGTTCGGCGGTCGTAATCGTCTCGGTCGCCTCGTCGAACGTAATAACATCTTCGTCAACGAGCTTCGGGACGTGAGCGTGGTAGAGCGAGACGTACACCTCTTCGCGCTGGTCTGCCGTTACTGCGTGTTCGGGAATATCGTTCTCCCACGCGGCGATTTTCGTCGCCAAGTCGGTCAGCGACCACTCGGTGGCTTCGAGAAGGGTGTAGCACAGGTAGCGCCGTCGGGAGTGTCCTAACGCCTCGTATACCGGTTCGATTTCTAGAAAATCGGGGGATAGCAGTTGTTTGTCGGGTGGTGCGGACACTTCGGATGTGGCTTCCTCATCGGTATCTGGTTCGCCAGCCATATCTGTAGAATGAACGCGGGGTGCATTAACGGTTCCCCGGGCCGACATAGTCCGGGCTATTTCCCGATTACGAGCGATTTATGTGCAGATACGAGACGTCTACGAACCTGATCAGAACGTCGGCTTCAGGGCGTTGACTAAGAGCAACAATATCGAGCAGGACTCCATCAATGATTGGGGCTATTCACGTCCTGCAATACGGCAAACCGATGCAACATATAGGCGTTTGAGGGTTTCAACAGAGCCAAGATTTCCTACTTCATCAGCATAGTTATTCTTCTAGTCTTTCTCTGAACCGGTCCTTTCGGTTCTTGAGATTCTCAATTTCGATCTCCGCATCCAGGGTGGCATTTTCGATACAGGCCTCCAGTAAAGCATCGTAATCGTCAATATCGATTCTCGACCTCCAGGCGTATCGCTGATCAGTAAACGGTGCGTCCCCATTTGCGGGGACCGCGTCTGGCCACCAGTATTCTGCATAACTGTGGACGTACTCCTCATTTTAACAAGGTCATCGTACTTCGGATTAGCCTGGTACGTCCGGTTCACGGAAACATCCTTTCCGTGGGGATTGTGGAGTTTGACCCAAATGTCGGCGCGGAAATCGAACTCCTCACCCTCACTATATTCCGCATTTATGACTTCTGCTCTATACTCCGCCTCATTGGTATTTGTTTCAGTCCTTGTCTTGGACGCTATCGTTTTGCTTAGATTTCCGCCATCGGGTGTCGGCACGGAGCTCAAATCTGTGTTCTTTCGGCAGGGGCTATCCCTGAATGACCGCATAGTCGCGTTCGGCTTACCGGACTGTCACGGACACGAGCGGAGAGGAGGGAACGACACCGTAGTTACTGAGGATGTCGCGGACGATCTCCATGACCTCGCCCTCTTGCTCGTACTCCGGATGACTAACAACCCCGTCTATGGCGCGGAACGACTCGTAAAACGGGTCGAACTCTGACGCGGGGATTCCGTTCACATCTCCCACGGAGTCGGCCGCACACATCTCAGCGAATTCCTCAGCCTCCGCGACTGCGTCGCGCGGATTATCGCGGAGGTATTCGAGGACATCACGGATCCCGTCGGGAAATTCATCGGAGTAGTTGTTGACGTGAGTGAGCGCGTCGCTGAGGGCGTCCTGATTAACCTCCGCACGAGCAGTCCACGTTGTACTCCCGACTTTTTTGACGAAGTGGAACGCATCGGTGATACAAGCGTTCTGACAGAGTTGAACGAGAACGGAATCGCCGGTCTCCGGGATTTCGTAGATGCCTTTGTCGGGTCCGTGCTCGACTTCCAATTTATATAGTCGCGTCCAGTTGTCCGGGATACTCCAGAGATGTTCACCGGACTCAACCGTAGTTCGGGTTGCGGGGACGCGACGCGTCCATGTGTCGCCCCGGTCACCGCCGTGGGATTTTACAACGTGTTCGTTTGTATCTTCGTCCCGCGTTACGGTGAGCGTTCCGTCAGCGCGGTAGTGTCGGACTGTACTATCGTCATCGGTTGGTGGAATCTTTCGTGTCATGGTTTTCGCGTGCTAACCGCTATTTGGACTGCTTGTACGCGACGTCCGATGACGCGCTGGCTCCGCGTCAGCAGTGGACTATGATACCGGGGATTCTGGTATCGGGTTGTCTTGCCAGAGAGGTCTATGCATCGTGGGATTTGTAGATGCGGGGAGTTCTCGGGCGTCGCTTAACTATATGAAATAATCTCGTTGTTATAAACCCTCGTCCTGTGACGACCTGCAGACCTCTGCAACAGGGCATTATCGTGGTTCACCACCTGAAGCCAAGGTTTTAAACGGTACCCTTGGAGTCTGCGGGTTTTGGAGTTCTATCCAGTGTTATGTGATGCAATAGGAACGGGGCCAGAATTCCAGGGAGTCTCACGCGGCATGCAAAGGCATTGCTCGAAAGTCACCGCGGCATCAATCGACTCCTTTTGCTTTCAGTCCAAGAGCAGCCACTTCCTGAATGTCTCATAGAACGGTTCGCATGTTGTATTGGAGCAGCCAGTGAGTCGGTAGATTCAGGGTATGTATTCATCACCATCTTCTAACCCATCCTCGGCTGATGGTTACACAAAACTGAGCTTCGGAGATTTCACAGGCTAGAACGGTAGCTGTCCAGCCAACTCTAAAGCGCGTTCATAGGCCTGTGTTGTCAGACCTTCCACGTACTCGTATCCACCGAAACCGCCGAACAACGCCAGAAACACCAAAATCACCGTCAGCCATTTCACCGTGTTGTTGATCTGGATGTTCGTCGCAGAGGACTGGTACGACAACAGCCGGTTCAAGCTGGTCGCGGTCACCGAGTACCGGTCGAACAGGCCCTCATAGTTCTCCTCGACCAGCTCCATCTCGTCGATGATATCGTGCAGTATGGTCTCAAAGACGCCTTGAGTTTCTTCCGTATCATCAATCCGCCGTATATCCGAGACCGGGAACTCGCCGTGGTCGCGCTGCTCGAACCAATCGGTCAGGTATTCGAAATAGTTCTCCGCGATTTGCTGGTGGAAAAGGACCCGTGAATACGTTTCGGTGAAATCCAGGTCGGCATCGATCACGTGTTCCATGTCGTCCTGGATGTCATCGATACCGCCGCCGGCATCGATCCGCGACAGGGAGAGATCCCGGACTGACTCGTTCAAATCCCAAAACTGCAGCCGCTTGTCCTTGAACCAGTTGAAGAGGTAGATCAACGGGAGGAACCGAACGAAAAAGTCTGAACTCAGGGAAAGCGCCGAAGGTGGGGTCCGCGTGTTCTCATCCAGCACCAACTGGTCGGAGATCTCGATCATGGTATAGGAGCTATGGTACGTCATGTTATCCGGCGACATCTCGCTCCCCGGTCCGACGACACAGACCACGTTCGCAGCCTGCGGAATCACCGATTTCGCAGATAACGGGTCGATGTCCAGCAACTCAAAAAACCCGCGTCGGCCGAAGTGCGAGGCGTACGATCGGTAGAGACGCTGATAATCCGTTACGTCGCGGGAACCGGTCAGGGCCTCGTTGACGCTCAACCCCAATTTGACCGTTGAAACCGTTATCGGCGTGTTCCGCCCGACGAGCCGTACCGGATTATCGTGGCTGGAGACCAGGCCAAGGGTGAATCCGTCGAAGATATCGTCCCACGCCTCGCGGATCGCGTCACGAGCTGGTGCAAGGCCCGCCTCCTGGTCCGTCGTCCAGATGGCGTCAAAGTAGTCCGTAGTCAGCTTGCCGGAGAGGATGACCAGGTAGCCGAGCGGGACGGAGTTGAACTGGAGTACCGTCAGGTTGAGGGCGTCGAACTCATCGCGTTCCGTTTCTAATTCACCCCATTCCTGAGACGTGAGTGGAAGTGTGTCAATTCCTCCCGTCGTCATCTCGTCCGGCGTCTCGTCTACCTCGTATAAGTCCATCAGGTAGGCGTCTAACTGGTCCTTGTCCTGGACGCCGACGAAGTCGATAGATAGCATCACTGCTGGTCCTTCGAAAAGCATCTTTACTTCGCCCGCGTCAGTAAGAGAGTAGACCGGTGGATTCTCGTTGTCGGGTTGGATGCGGCCTCGATCGATTAGAGTCTTGAACGCAGACTCGATGATATCACGGTCGTCGCCACGATTCTC
Source organism: Halorubellus litoreus (assembly GCF_037081675.1). Classification (GTDB taxonomy): domain Archaea; phylum Halobacteriota; class Halobacteria; order Halobacteriales; family Natrialbaceae; genus Halorubellus; species Halorubellus litoreus. Next base: position 199,647 of record NZ_JAZAQL010000002.1, read on the forward strand.
GTCGATCGCATCTATGATATCCGCCTTCTTCTGCGGTTCCCGATCTAGCCGACCGAGGATATACGCCTGGATACGCTCAATATCGTCCATAACAACCAGTATCCCGTTCTTGTGACAACCGGTCGTGCCAAGGATATGAAGGTGTGGCAATCATCTCTTAACTACGCTGCCAGGACTCCAGAACACGGTGGTTACTTTCACATAAATAGGAACCGAACCAATTGAGAACACTTAAAATACATAACGGATTTTAAACACTTGGTTAGTGTGGAAATAAATAAAATTATAGAATATCAACTTTTACCTTTTTGAACTTGCCTCCGTCGAAAACCATCTGGTAAAACTCGACAGGCGAGGAATCGTCTCCCCGGCTGTTTTCCGAGAGGATTCGCATTACTTCAAAACGATCCTCAAGCTCGGTACGTAGGCCGAATACAACTCCTTCGAGCTGAGATATGTCATATGTGACCTTTCGATGGGAGCCCTCTGTACCCGACAAATCGGGTAGCACCATGCGAACTTCTTGTTCGTATTCCCATTGGCTAAGCTTTCTAGTTGACATACTGTTGAAATGGTCCCAAAGGTTGTCTTGCCAGGCATCCTGGTCATCCACGATTTTGCCCAACTTCTGACTAGTCCTTCCATCGGGCGTGGAATGCCACGCTGACACAAGCTTCGGGAGCGGGAGGGTACCTAAAAACTGGAAGAAGTCCACTTCTGGTGGTGAAGATCCATAGTCAACTGGATTCAATGGTGCTTGAATCTCCCCACATTTAGGCCCCGAATTATTCCAACCAGTCCTTCCATTGACAGTCAACTTGCCCCATGATTGCTCAGTTTCTCGGTCTGCATCAAACATTAAGGCGGCTCCTCTATGTTCATCTGCATACGTAGCCCACATCGGAGGACTTGCACATTCTTTTGCGAAACACAATGTATGCCAATTCGTGTGAATTAGCGAGTTGGCTATTTCTCTAATATACCGGTCGGGGAACGACTGATGCAAGAGGTGATGTTTCTTATGGTGTAATTCAAGCTGCTCCACCCCCGTCTGCACCGCCTGCTGTAGGTACATGTGCGATTTGAGGGGGCCCAATGACGATGCTACTGATTCTAGCAGCTCTTCATCCTCATCAGCCATAGCGTCAGAAAGAGCTTCAATCAGATTCTCCACGGTCTCAGAGTCTGTTGAACTCGTAACCTTTGGCCCCTCCTCCGAGATTACCCCTGAGGTTCTCATTCTCTCTAATACTGACTCAAGTGCCGAGGGGTGGATTGCCGACAAGATTTGTTGGAGATTGTTCCTCTTCAGCGGCTTCGGCAGTGAAGCTAGACTTGAGGAAATTCTTCGGAATCCCTTCTCCTCAAAGAAGGACTGACAGACGGAATCGAATTGTTGGCGAAACTCATCGGTGGGAAGGTCCTCACGGGTGAGTTTGGGGTCTATGGCATATTCCTCAAAATCTTCGCTGCTATCAAATATCAAACAATTTGTAGCTGCCCAATGAAGATTTAAGAGATAATGCCGAAGGAGATTCTCCCACAGGACCTCACCTCCTTCCCAAAACACGTCTTGATACCCCTCAAGCGGATCGTTAAAGTATCGCGGTGAAGAGAGAACAAGTTCCTGCTGCTCAAGCTCATTGTATTCGTGAATCAAATTGTGCATTGAGCGAAATCGATAGACAACGGTCATACGAACCCATCCTCGCACCGCGCCTAACACTTTATGATAAGGCGGCCAGCAATGGCGAGCAGTTCATCGCACGAATTGGGCTTCAATGCGTGCAGAGAGTATGAAAAGGAGCCCCAACGCAATTGGTCGGCAATAGATTGCTGAGAGATGGGAGTGCCCGCTTGTGAAGAGGCCATTCTCATCATTGGCCTTCTCAGGGCGAAGAGGAATCCCAACATGGGGAGGTACTGTACTCCTTGCCCATATGGGCATAAATTCTGTCTTTTAAATATCTAGTCACCGTGGGCGAATGTATGCCTGTAGCTGCCTACGTTCGGGTTTCGACTGCGGACCAAAACCTTGACCGACAGCTCGAAGCGACTCACGAATACGCTGTCGAAGAACTCAGCGCAGAACCTTCCTCCATCAAAGTGTATCGAGACAAGTCCACTGGAACTGATGTTGAACGGTCAGGATATCAACGTCTCCTTGAGGACGCAGATGCCGGCCGAGTAGACGCTGTCGTCGTCCATGAAGTCTCTCGTGTGGCGAGAAGTATTTCCGACCTGGAACGCACTGTTGAACGACTCCGAAACGCCGGCGTTGCGGTACATATCGTGTCGAACCGGATGGTTCTACGTCCCCAAGCCGAAGACGAAGACCCGTATCAGAAGGCACTCATCCAGATGCTCGGTGTGTTTGCGGAACTCGATGCGAAGATTAAACGCCAAAACATACGCCAAGGAATCGCCGCCCGACAAGAGAGCGAAGACTATCATCACGGTCCGGCACCGCTCGGATTTGAGAAAGACAACGGTGAGCTTATCGAGGCGGGTACCTACCATCGCGTCTGCGAGACACTGGAGCAAGTAGCCAGGGACGAGATGAGTCAACGACAGGCAGCCAGTGAACTCGACTGTGGTCGTAAGACAATCAGAAGAGCGGTTAATGAGAGGGCCGATTTGTACGGCCTCTAACTTTGAAACAGGACCAGCGCATTCGCTCCTGCGATATGATCGTGCTGGCAGTCAGTCGTTCAGTTTCTCAGTCGCAACATTATCGGCCCTTCCTCGTTGTATGTACAGCGTTGTGTCGATGAAACCACGCCTCTGCCGTGGGTTCAATCGTGTGCTCTGTCTTCTCCTTTGGAATTCTATACGCACTCATTTCTCTCAGCTATCGATCCTGGATGACTTCCTCACAGTCCTCTACGTGAGGTGCACCACAGGCTATGAGTTAGTCTCTTCAGAAGCCCTTCAGACCCTGCTTGACGAGCATGTTGATTGCCGCGTTCCGTGACATACCCATCTCGTCGGCTAACGCATCAACATCCCCTACGAGGTCTTCGGGCATCCGCTGCGTCAGTTGGACTCGGTCAGTTCCGGATTCGTCAGAGTCGTCTTGATCTGCCTGGTCGTTGGTCGAATTCGCTTCGTCAGTGATTTTGCGTCTTCCCATCGTTATGATTTCAGTTTGATATCACAGAACATTCATTCTGACGTCTCTTCGACTTCGGGCTCGGTATACTCGATCGCCTCTGTAAGGTCGACTGATATCTCAGAGCCGGCATCATGTGCGTGCTGGTACGCGGCGAGGTCGACTAGCTCCGCGCACGCGGCAGTAATGACAGCTGGTACGCCCTGCGCGCGTTCGTGAATGGTATCCAGTGCATCTGTGCTGAACGGTCCGATGCCAATATCGTCGAGAACATCCTCATTGGTGGGGTCCCGACCTGCCGCTGCTGCAAGGCGACGTTGGACCAGTTCAGTAGTCTGCTCACGCTCAAAGGGTTCGAGTTCGAGCTTGTAGCTGACGCGTCTCTGGAAAGCGCGCCCATCGCTTCCGAGGTCGCCAATCGCGTTCCACTGGCTGCTCATCCCGGTGAGGATGACTCGGAAACGGTCAAGATCATTCAAGAATTGAATCGTGTGGAGCGTGTCTGGATCATTGAGCCCAAATTCGTCGATTCCGAGCAAGTGTGGGTCGCCTCTATAGCTCTTGACGTGGTCTCGAATCTTCTGTTCGGTTAGCTTCGTCGACGACGACTTCCCGACGCCGATTTGGTCGGCTACAATAGACGTCAATTCGTACGGCGTGACGTTGTGCTCACCGATGTACGTGGTCGTGAATTCGTCACTGTACTCCTCAAGTAGCATCTTCAACAGCGTCGTTTTTCCGACGCCGCTGAAACGCGAATGGATGAGGATTGGACCTGTGTATGACCGTATATGCGACGCAATATCGGCAATCTCATCGTCGCCCGGTAGCACGTACTCACCGATAGACGCGCCATGCGCGAACGGATTTCTTTCCCATCTATGATGCTGCAAGTACTTCTGAAGTTCTTGATCGGTTCCATCTGTAATCTCACGTATTCGTCCCATCTGTAATCACTTCACTATCATTCTGATATCAATCTGGCATCTAAGTGTTTTCTCTCTAAGGCAATAAAAGTGTGGAGGATGCCAGAAATCCGAACGTGAGTATTCGCCTGATTGACTGGCTATTGACCAGCAGCCACCAAGCGATTTGAATTTCCGGCTACTGTCTACAGGAGGAGTAGGCCGAGTGCCCCGGGGCATGATCCCGAGGAAGTTCACGACCATCTGTTACTGACCCCTATAAAGGAACAGTGGAAATAGCGTCGTCGTCGCCAGTCAGAAGCGTCGCCTTCACATGCTCAGCACTCGCCATCTTGAACGAACTATCGAGTGCCGAATTGCACTGGAGAACGTCGCCGAAAGCGTCCAACCAGTTGTTGATGATGCGTACGGTCTTGTAGGTGTAGGCGTTGAACCAACCGAGGTCTTTCTCGGCACTCCGTGCGGAACTGCCAGAATGTCGGAGGAAGCGGTGGCCGATATAGCGATGCGGTCTCGGCACGAACCAAGAAACTGAAGAAAGCTGTTAATATCATCAACATTGTAAGTCCGTACAATGCCCTGGCGGCAGACAAACGCATCCCGGTGACCGAAGAGACGAGGAAGAAGTTCCAGCAGCTCAAGTAGCCCGGTCAGACTTACGACGAGCTTCTACAGGAACTACGCAGCATCGTCGGAAGCAGGACCTAGAGCAGCGCTTCCAGGACTTCGAGGACGCAGACAGCGACGAATTGACATCCCTCTCGGGTTTCTGACTACGATGTCCTCCTCGGCGACGACGCACCCAAGTTCCTCAACGTCGCCTGCGACAAGACCGAACAAATGTGGAACGTACAACTCCTTTGGTCGAACCACGTAATTCAATGAACTTCCGGGATACCGCTCGCGGGCATCAGCGAGGCATACCGTAATCAAGACGCGTTTGTGACTGAACTCACAGTCTCCGGCATCGATGTCTCATCGGTACGGCACTTCCTGTAACTAGACCAAAATCACGAATGGCGTGCCGGTTCCCTGCTCTATCAGTGCGCTATCGTGGCGAGCAGAATCAATAAGACCTCGAATGTATTGAGGTTGTACAGCTCATCAAGGATAAGCCACTCCTGAAATCAGTATTCAGGTCCGGAGTCAAGCAGTGCTGATTAAAAATAGGCCCGCGAATAACCCGCTGGCAATGTCGAGTCCTCACTCCCTGAGCTTTAAATCAATTCTCGCATAACTATTGTATGGCAAGCGATACTGGACGCTTGGCAGACAAGTACAGTCTCGGGACGACTGAGAAGCAAATCCTGTTCAGTGTCACTGGTTGGTTCAACGCCTACTCAGTTGATATTCAGGGCCGAACACATCATATCGGGCGCGATCCAGAGCCGACCTTACGGGAACTCTGCAGCAGTATCGAGTTGTGGAGCCCACAGTCAGAACGGGCTCATCAAGCGATGATTGAAGCCGGGCTGTTCAAGTCACCCAAGCGCGATGAGAAGGTCTACATCGCTGGCCGCCGGTGTAAGTGGCTCCCGACAGAGGACTGCCTGACGGTGATCGAGAATCTCTTCAAAAACCACGACGATGTCTATCCGCCGTGGGCGACGACCGAGCATTCCCGCCCGCCAACGTTTCGGGACGGCCCGGAGTTGATGAGTCACAGAAAGGGTGTGATGGTGGCTGGAGAGTCGCTCAAGCGACTGAACGATGTCACGCATAACGACTACTACCCACAGGGTAACCTCCCACAGCGACCGGACCTCCGAATCTACGGACCTGACCCTGAGCCAATAGCGAGAGTCGAGGTCCTCACGAATCACGGAAATACGGGCACGTGGGAAAACAAGTTCACGGCATGGCAATCAACAGATGCTGGCCCAACGATCTGGCTATTCGAAAACCGACGTGGGATGGTCAGATTCTGGAACCATCTGGTTAGGCACGGTTTCATCCAGCTCGATAATGGAATGTTCGGTGGGGAGGCACAGAACTGGTCGTCCACTCGTGTGAACGACCGGTTAGAGCGCAGCCGTGACGGTCATCATGCGTACTCGTCGGTTGACTTGTGTTGGACGATGCCTGGTATGCTGGCTGCCGACCGGATTGACCTCCACGAGTGGGCGAAAGCCCTGAATATAAAGTAACTTACATACTCATTTGTAGCCCACCGGCCGAGGGCCTAATCAACTATTCCACCACTATAATCTGTTTCGTACACCCCGGGGGACAGCGCTTTCTCGTACGTCCGATGAATAACTCTACCGGGGGGTGTACGTGTGTACGAGGGGGGTGAGCGGTCGGGTGTACGAGTCACGGGCCGGAGGCAAGGGCCTCTAACCCGCCATATGAACTATTATTTTCATTTACTGGAGCGCGATTTAGTAGTGCTGTTAGTCCACCGGACACTCCCACGGATTGCGGGTCTCTACAGGACCTCTTTCACCACCTCCCTGTGGGGGCGAGAACCCACATTTAATTTCCACAGGTCTCGCACTGCAGCCCATTGTTAAGACAGTACAGTATGTTCTGTCGGTCGAAGGTTCTACCGCAGGCGTGGCAACTGACTTCCTCTGTCACCCCGACGCCGCTTCCGTATCCGAGAGTCACGACGTGCGTACTATCCTCTGAGGTCAATTCGAACTCTATCTCTCCTCGCTCGTATTCGACCTCGGTGAGTGTTAGCGGTTCCAGCCGAATCTCCAGAGCGTGTCTCTCACGGATTTCGCGTTGGCGCTCGGGGAATCCCTGATCACGACGACGGCGCAGGTCGGTGAGTTCGGCATCGACTTCTTGGCGTTCGGCTTTCAGCTCCTTTCGCTTTTTCAGTGCCTCTAACCGCTCGTCCTCCTCGTCACTATTTGTTCGGCCACTCAGTTCTTCGATTCTCGAAGCCAGACGCGAATCCTTCTCTTCGAGTTCTTCGATGCGTTGCTGCTGCATTTGTCGGTACTCCTCAACTTCAGCATCGGCGGCCCTCGAAGCATTCTGATGGACGTCGTCGACCGTCTCTCCTATTCGGTCGATGAGTTGCTCTCGTGCGATATCGAGTAACGGCCGAACCTCGGTGGTTTCGACTTTCGCCTGTTTACTCGAAGCCGTCTCGTTGTCCAGCGATGTGATTTCCAGAAAGGTCTCTTCCAGTGTTGGGAGTATCTCCTCAGATTGGGCGTCTACTGCGACCGTTCGCAGGAGTTCAGTCTGGTACTCGCTGACGGTTTCGATTCCCACTTGGAAGAGGACGACGATCGCTGTTCGGTCGTAGTAAGGTGCGAAGTCTACAGAACGAATTTCTACGTCGCTTTCTTGAAGCCATTCGGGAGCTTGAATCTCGACGTCGTTCGCTCCGATGGCGATTCTGCCCGTAGGAGTTTGCTCACTTGCTTCCGAGATGAGCTGTTGGAAGAACGAACTCTCGGGATGGAGCGGTTCGAGGTCACCGTCGTCGGCGTCGTCGCTACATATCAGCGTAACGCCTCCTGACAGTAACTCACTATCGAGCCCGTTCGGGACGTTGACAGCCCATCGCTCATCTTGCCGCTCGATCTCACAGCCGAGTGAACGCAGATACCGATCGGTGAACCGCTCCACAGCCGACTGAGTCACAGGGATGGCGGCGTCAGTCATCGCTGGCACCCAAGTCGAAGCCGTCGAAGACTCCGCTGTTGAATTCCTCCAATTTATCCGCGAGCTCCCGTTGCTCCTGAAGGTCGATGGCCATGTCGTCGAAGTCGTTCTCTAAATCGACCTCGGAACCGGCGTTGACCAATCGCTCGAAGATTTCGTCTTCGAAGCTGGTCCCGGATTCCTCCAGCCGGCTTAGTATTGAGCTCAGTTCACCGATGCTCTGCTGGAACAGGTCGATCTTGTGGTATAGCCGCTCCAGTACATACTCCTCGACCGTGTCCTTCAACGCCATATTGAAGATGTAGACCTTGCGCTTCTGGCCGATTCGGTGGATACGACCTATTCGCTGTTCGACGCGCATTGGGTTCCACGGCAAATCTAAGTTAACCAACATGTTACAGAATTGGAGGTTCCTTCCTTCGCTCATGGCATCGGTTGAAATAAGTATGCCGCCATCTTCTTCGAAGTCTTCCACGATCTGCTCTTTCTCTTGACTGGAGTGACCGCCGTGGAACGAGTGGACCGTGTAGCCCTCTGAGGCGAGTCGTTCGAGGACTTGTCGTTGGGTGGCCCGGAACTGCGTGAAGACGATCACGCGCCCCTTCTCGACGTTGTCGCGGGCCTCTTCGACGATGTCGAGCAACCGCTCCTGTTTCGTTATCGTGTCGATGTTCTCAACCAGGTCGAGAATCGTCTCTAACTCGTCGGCATGAGTGAGCTCCGATTGCTCGTGCAGGCGCTTCTCGATAGTGTGTTTGAGAGCGGCGGGACTGCTAACGACCTCCTTCTGCAGGAGCATCAAGACCAATTTCTGGCCCTGGTTCTGACTGTAGGCCCCCTTGACGTAGTCGGACACCGCTTGGTAGAGTTCTCGCTCAGCCGGAGATTGGTCAAACTGTCGCGTATCGACCGTCCGGTCGGTAAAGTCGATATCCGTGTCGGCCCGCCGGTTCCGAATCATCACCTCGTTCAGCCGCTCCTGGAGCTCGTTGCGGTTGACGAGCGTCTCCTGATCGCTGTTCACGAAGTACTGATGGAAGACGTCGCGTGTCCCGAAGAGTCCCGGCCGGAGCAACGATACCACGTTGTAGAGATCGGTCAGTTCGTTCTGAATCGGCGTCGCCGTCAAGAAGAACGCATAGTTGTATGAGAGCCGGTCGATCAGGTCGTAGCGGTCCGTGTCCTCGTTCTTCACGTAATGAGCTTCGTCGAGGACGAGGACGTCCCAATCTCGCTTGAGCACCGTCGAACGATGACGGTCGCTCTTGGCCGTGTCGATGCTTGCGATGATGTAATCGTGGTCGTCGAAACCGCTGAACTCGTCGTCGTAGTTACACACGAAGTCGAGGCCGAACTTCTCACGGAGTTCCGCCTGCCACTGCTTCGCCAGCTGCGCCGGAGTGAGGATGAGGACCGAGTCGTCCGTCTCTCGGAAATGCATCTCCTTGAGTATCATCCCCACTTCGATTGTCTTTCCCAACCCGACTTCGTCGGCGAGGAGGGCCTTTCCACCCATCTCGAAGAGGGCTCGATACGCGGCGTCGACCTGATGTTCGAGCAATTTAACCGAGGTCTCGTCCAGTTGCTTCAGTGATCGGAGCTCAGAATCAGGCTGACCGGCTTGGAGGCGAACAGCTTGAACGCTCTGAGTGTGGTCTCCGACCCTAGCGTCCTCCGACAACGAATCGAGCAGACCGTCCGCAGATTCGTGTGTGACCTCGACGTCGACGAGGTCGTACCCGTCCATGTACGTGTACAGTCAACTACTACTCAAATACGTTTGGTGAGTCGAAGTGTCTCCCTGATCGATGGCTGAAGGGATCGTCACTCAAAGTCGGAACCGGAACACCGACGAATAATCTGCGACTTCGTCGGCGCTTTCGATTTCAGACAGGATTTCCACTGCGTTGGCATGCTCTGTGCTCCCGATATGTACCTCCCAATCAAGTCGACCGGGAGAGCGATATGAGAATCCCGATGGGGCCGCTCAAAGATTGGGCCTGGATTCTACTTACCATATGAATTTATGACAGGGGGTGTTTCACGATAATTCTGCAATTCTGTCTCGCTGACCGCCAATATATGTTAGAGCCGTGCATATAATTCCATCAAGTAGTCAAAAATAGTGCTTTCCGGTCCTACCACGGGGGGAGGGGGTGTGTCGTGAATTTCCCGGTGGGGATAGTGGTGCCACAATTGCTTCGGGAAGCTGCCACCCGAAGCGTAGGTCGTTGCGAAGATTCCGCTTGCCGATGGGTCCCTTGGACTGATCTACTATGACGGAAATTCCGTCCGGATGGGATTGTCTTCCGCTATTGTACACGAGAGAACTTGCCTCGGGTAACGCGTCGAACAGTCAAAGACGGCATCGCCGTGCGACCGTCTGTTTCGACTGCACACCCCCCTAGTAGTCTAGTCCTCTATCTAGAAATATAATATATACTTTGTGGTAGCAGTGGTTTTGGCCTCTTAACTCTGAACAGCTCTCTCTCAACAGCGGATCGAGAACGACCACAAATCTGTAGACCGGCCTATACTCGGCTTAGAACGGTTTTCAAGCGGTTCGTTGGGATTACTTCCCGGGTCGAACTGAGGATGTCAGGTCCTCTCTTATTCTATCCGAACACCTGAACACACCCCAAGGAATTCGTGACACACCCCCTCCCCCCCTCCATCACCGCTGTCGTCCACACGGCAACTGAGAGTCGTAACCGAACGAAGCGGTCGTCACTTCTCATCCTCTTTACAGTCTACGACCAGAGTGTTTATTGAGCCATGCTGATGTGTGTCTGAGTATCCAAATGGCAGAAACATCGGCTCTGTCGCAAACGCTCGAAGACACGGTCATCCTGAGCCGCGAGCTTCGAGAGGATGGGCAGATCGACGGGCAGGTGAAGCTCTACAACGTCGACGACGATGGAGAGTTCGAGTCTGATGCAGGACTCTTCTTCGAGCGGACATTGATGACACAGGGGCTCAGGGAGGCACTGACGATCCTGCGTGATTCTCTCACTGGCGAGGACCCACGTGGAACGCACATCCTGTATGGTCCCTACGGCAGTGGGAAGTCCCACCAGATGGTGGCACTGTATCACTGCTTCGACGACCCGAGAGCCGCGGGTAAGTGGGCCGCGGACTCTATCGAAGGGTTCGACACCGCGCTCCCGGAGTCCGCGACGCCAGTCACGGTCGCCATGCAGAACGAGCAGTATGAGTACCTGTGGGAACCGTTCTTCGAAGCGCTGGACTACGACCCCGGCACCTTCGACTCGGGCGGCTACCCGGACATGCAGAAGATCCAGGAGGCCGTCGGCGACGAGACGGTGGCGTTCTTCGTCGACGAGCTGGAGGACTGGTTCGACACGCTCCAGGGCGACCGGAAGAGCGCTAACAAGGCCTTCCTCCAGTCATTGCTCGAATCGACCGCGCTCTCAGACCTCGAACTCTACACGATCGTCTCCGTTCTCCGCGAAGGGTCCGAAGTCCACGATATCCTGAATCGTGAGCAGGCGGTCGAGGTCAACATGAACAACCAGGTGGACAAGCGAGAGGTCCTCCGCCACCGCCTGATTGACTCCGTAGACGAGAGCGCGGCCCGTGAAATCGTCAACGGATACTATGACGCGTACGACCAATCCGACCACGTCTCACTCCCTGACGATCTCCTGTCGGAGATGCACGACCTCTACCCGTTCCATCCCGTCCTCCTCGACGCCCTCGAAACGCGGTACTACGCCGACGAGGACAACCAGAACACACGTGGGATGATCTATCTCTTCTCAAAGGTCCTCCTGGAGATGCGAGACCAGACGGACCTCATCACGCACGGTGACGTCGACGCCATCGAGTTCGAGAACGAGCTGGCGAAGATCAACTACGAGCGACTGAACGCCGCGACGGGCGACATCAACAGTCGCGTCGACGACGAAGAGGTTCCGCACGGTCGTCGCATCCTCAACACGATTCTACTCTACTCGTTGAAGCCGAGCGAGGGAGAGGGTGCCGATGTCTCGGAAATCGTCATGGGGGCGTACCAGACAGGCGATCTTATATCTGACGTCGTACTCAACCTCGAACGTCTCCACGGCGTCGCCTGGCACCTCCACAAACTCAACGGAAAGTACGCGATCCGAGACCGACAGAACCCGAACGCGCTGATTCGAAACGCGGCCGTCGACGTCTCGGAGACTGCGGCGAAGGCCGAGATAGCGGACTTCATCACGGACATCTTCGGGTCGAACGCGTATCCCGTCGGGTTCCGGACGAACGACCTCCGGGACATCCCCGACGACCGCGAGGTCAAGGTCATCGTCAAAGACGGCCAGTGGGCTCACGAGGAGGTCGAGCGGGTGATTACGAACGATGGGCGGGGCCGCGAGTGGCGCAACACCCTCGTGTTCGTCCAGCCATCGGGGGACAAGGCGATCGAGTCCGGCACGCGGTACATCGACAAGGCCCGCTACATCGAGGGGGCGCGGCAGGTGCTCGCGGACGAGTCCTTGGACGAGGAGATCCGCGAGTCGATGCAGGCGATGAAAGAGCAGGAAGAGAACGAGCTCCGGGAAGAGCTTCAGTTGCTGTACGGAGAGGTCCTCGACGGCGACGACCTGCTGAACGAGTTCGATATGGCTGCGCCGATGGACCTCGATGTCTACGTGCTGGACGGGGCGGAACTCGACGCGTCCAATATCGCGGACTCGGCTGCGGCGGACCCCTACGACCTCCAGTCCCACGTTTGGGACATCACCGAGGACCTGTTGGACCGACGCGGAGAGGTCTCCATCGATGAAATATATGAGCAGTTCCTCCGAGTCCCCGACCTGCCGGTCCCCGGGAGCGCCAACGACGTCCTGAACGCGACCGTCGAAGCCCTCGACGGGAAGCCGGTCCTCGCGCGGGACTCGAAGGGATTCCGGGACGACCTGTCCGGCAGTTCGCTCGACACCGTCCTCGTGGAGAAGGAGGAGGTGGACGTGTGGGGGGTCGACGACGTCGAGCAAGCGCTCCGACAGCGGTTCGGGAGCGGCGAGACCGCTATCGACATCGGCGACTTCCAGGTTGACCTCGTCGAAGATGGCGAGGTCTGGATCGACGGTGACACGCTCGACGTCGTTATGCGGGCTATCGGCCGATTGAACCGCGAAGACCAGTACGTCATCGTGCACGGTAACGAGATCCTCGACAAGCCCCAATCCGACGCCACGCTACGCGACGTCGGGGGCGCGACGGTCGTCGGAGCCACCCACCTCACCGACCTCATCGAAGAGAGCATTGACGAGAACGGGTACGCGAACCTCGACGCGATAATCGGCGAGGTCCGGGCCGACGAGTCGGTCTTCCTGCCACCGGACGAGACGCGAGACGTCGCCCGCGAGGCGGTCAACGAGTTCCTCGTCGAGGACCACGTCCTGGAGGCCGGCGGCCGATACCTGGAGTCGCTCGGCGACCGCGAGCCGACGACTGTCAAGATCGTCCCGACGGTCCCGGACCGCATCGGCGACAAGATCCTGGAGTACATCGGGGACTTGGACGCCGGCGACCAGTTCACTGTGAACAATGTCGCCGACCGGTTCGACAGCAGCGTCACCGAGTACATGGTCCGGACGTTCCTGCTGGAGAACATCGGGAAGGAGGAGGAACCGGAGTACGTCGTCAACACGACGGGATCGGACAAGGCGTCCGATTGGGTGCCGGGGTATCCGTTCCGGAAGGCCGACGCCGACACCCCCACCTGGCGGTTCGAGTACAAAGGCGACGACGTCGCCGCGCTCCGGACCAAGTGGCGCGATAACCATCAGACGGGGTCCGTGGAGTACGGCGACGTCACGTTCATGTTGCCGGACAGGGAAGGCATCCCGAGCGCGCTACAGGGAACCGCCGGCGTCGACCGAACGCAAATCAGTCTCACCCTGCGGTCCGGCCAGGACTACACAAAGGTACAGGATCTCTTCGAACGCATGCCGGACGAAGCGACGAGTCTGAAAATCGAGATCAGCTTCGAAAAGTAGCTTCGCCGTCAGTACCAGTGCGAGGACTCGGGGTCCTTCCAGACCTCGCTGGCCCGGTCAGCGAGCCACGCGCCGCGTTCGGCGATGGTCTCCTCGTTCCATTCATCGGGCCACGTATCGACCAGATGCTTGTTGAGGAGAAGCACGGTGTGGTCGTGAATTGCCTCGCGTTTGTCCTCCCAAGCCGAATTCGAAACGGAGGGATTCAGTTTGTCGGTGAGCACGGTCAGGTTCCCGACCTTGTTCTTGACTTCGTCCCGCTCTATCCGCTCGACCTCCGCGGGTTGCTCACCGGGGAGCGACCAATTGTGTGACCAGTCTTGCGGGAGGATGTGCTCGATTTGCAGGTCCTGCGTGATCTCCAGCGTCTCGCTGTAACCCGTGTCGCGGAGGTCGCGCTCGATGGCGGAGAACACCATCTTCAGGCGTCGCTGATTGATCCTCGACCAGTACTGGAGGTCGACCATCGCGTTCGCCAGGTCGTCGTCAGTGGGCCAGTAATCGCTCTCTCCCTCCTTGCCTTGGAAGAAGGCGACGACGGTGTCGCCGACGTCCTCGTCGTCGGTCTCCTTCAGCTCCTCCAAGAGCTCGATGAATATCTTGTTGTAGTTCTTCGAGGTCAGCCGACAGAGCATCCGTCGCATCAGCCAGCTCTCGATCGCTTCGACGGCTTTCACACGCTGATTGGATGGGATGTCATCCTGGCCGAAGATGTAGAGAAGCACCGGGAACGGAGTGGTCGTGTCGAGCACGTCCAGCCGCCGGAGGAACACGGCCTCACGAGACTGTGTGTCCGGCTCCGTGAGCTCCTCGTAGATCGAGGCATAGTTATCGAAGTTCTCCAGAATCTCCTCCGTCGAGAGGTCCGTCCGATCCAGGAACTTGCGGAACGCCGGGAAGAGCTTCTTCGCGCGGATCTGCTGGCCCATCTGCATCGTGAGCCAGTGCATGATGAACACGTCTATCTTCGGGCGATCCAGTCGGCCCTGCGAGACCTCGACCCGCCACTCGTCCTCGTCGAACTGCCGCCAGTACTTGTCGTGGAGTTCACCGGGGTCGTTCTGCTCTATGGTCGCCTCCCGGAAGAGGTAGTTCTTGATTAGGTCGGCGGCGAGAAGCGGCGTTCCGCGGGCGTTGAGCGTCTCGAAGATGACCTGCGCGTCGTCGTTCGATTCGAGGTCGATGACGACGACCCGGAGGAGTTTCCACATCGTCGTCACGAGGGAGTCGAGATGTTCTTCGGTCGGTTCCGGGCCCTCCTCGGCCCACTCGCGGATCTGGCCGCTGAAGAACCGGAAACAGTCGTGGAGTACTTCGTCTCCGTCCAGCTCGGTGAGGTCGGACTCGGGGTCCGAGAGGGACATGACGTCGGTGAACGCCTCTTTGTCGGCTCCGATCGGCCAGACCTTCAGCCGATCTTCCTCGTCCCGGATCAGGTCTGCGTCGTTGTACATCAGCTTCTCGAACATCGACGCCGACTCCTCGCCACCGAGCTCCATGGACACCGAGTGCGCGGCCGACAGGAGGACCTGCAGCGTGATGAGGCGTTGCTGTCCGTCGATTATCTCCCGGGTCTCAAGCTTCTGCGTCGGCGTCGACTGCTGGTCGAGCACGATGGCCCCGAGGAAATGGGGTGACGTGTTGAGCTGCGCCTCGTCCCGTTCGAACTGGTCCTCTGCCTCTGCCCGCCGTTCCATCAAATCGTCGACGACCAGCCGAAGATCTTCCCACAGCAACTGCCAGTGTTCCTCCTGATTCCAGACGTACGGCCGCTGGAATCGCGGCACCACGTAGCGAGTGTCCTTCCGGAAAATGTCCTTCAAATCGAGTGTGTCCGCTTTCATCGATAGCTCAACAGTCACGTGGCAGCTATTTAAATGCCGTACGAATCTGCTCTCGGCGCTGTCTGAACGCCCCCCGATTCAGGGCTTTCGCTGTCCGACGAGGTCGTTCTTCGATTGCGTCGGGTCGTCTGGCAACGGTCCGTCAGGGATGCTGCTGTTCTTTGGAATCTTCTGCCTGGTCTTCGACGTAACGTGATCTTCTTGTATGTCTACGACTCTACACACCCACCAAGTGTCAGGCGATTCTGCTCCCTGAATATGGACCGGGCCGTAGGAGGGATTCGCTTTGTCTGAGGACACCGGATAGGTGATTGACTTTCTCCGTCGCGGTGTTTCACCTCTCGGGGAATGAACTCCGGTTGAAGCACCCTTGCGTCGGTGATAATAGGTGTCGACGAACAGCAAGCGGAATAAGCAGAAGGGGGGCCTTTCCGAATCTTCCGAAAAAGTATATTGTTGCAGGTCAGGTCATCGAAGAAGTGCTTTGAGGACAAATTACTACATCTTTGAAACCAAATATTGTTCCATGGCCGATATCACAGGCAACATAGTAACACAGACACAACGCCGGAGTTTCCTATTCCAGTGTGCCAGTTTGATTCTTGGGTCTATATTAATCCTCTTGGGAAGTTTCGTTCTCCGAGATTCACCATATCTCGGTGCCAGTCTTTGGGTTTGTGGATTGACAATTGACATGTACACGATTTATATTGTGTATCGGGAGATGGTCGACGTTCGTACGGACATCGAAACTGCTCGGAGCGAAATTCAACGAACGAAGACGGATATTCAAAATACGAAGGAGGAGATCGTTGAGATTCAAATGAAGGTGGAAGACACGGCCCAACGGATCGAGGGAATCGCCACAGATATGTATGATAGACAGGGCAGCACGGATATGTGGGACGAGCTGAAGACAACGCCTGCGAACCGGAAAAAGAATATTAGCCGGGATAAGGACGACCCGTACGAGTACTAGCAGTGGAGCCTAACCATTAGAAATTCGGCGTTCTTTGGTTGCCATACTATCGACGAATCTATCTACCCACGAATGAATTCAATGGAACGTCTAAATCTCTAAACGCTTGTTTCTGACCTCAGTTATCGATGTCCATTGCTGAATTGAGGCTGGCGAATACTCGATTAAAGGATACCACCTGATTTTCCTCTACGTCGCTCCGGTTCAGTCTTGAAGCGATTCTTTCGGCAATTTGTCGTTTACGAAGTTCGATATCTCCCTTTGAATCCTCAAGTTCCTCAGAGAAGGATGACTCCTCAAGGTACTCAATAAGAACTTTATCAAGTCGGGTGCCTTCATATTCGATACCACCAACTTCCCATCTCAAGCCATCGATTTCTTCAACCTGAGCATGTTCAAAATCACCCTCCAATTCTGAGGTGAAGTCTTCATATTCAGCGTTGAATTCGGAAACATATAGCTCAGGGTCAAACATGTCTTCTGTTACCACGTCTTCGCTATTAGATCGGTTTTCTAGCATAACAACCCGGTCAGAGTCTATGTCCGGATTGTGGTCCTCAATTCGTTCCAAGGCATCACGGCCCTCTTCATCACTATCCAACATAATTGCGTAATCGATTCCCTCGCTTGCTAGCCAGCTTGCCTGCCCGATAACATTGGGCGCTCCACGGACTGGCATAACAGACAGCTCTTTCCATCCAAACAGATCTCTGTCTAGCTCCTGGCTGAAATAATTAGCTACAGCTGCCACGATATAATACTCTGTTGGACCCTCGACTAGTAATTGACGGCGAGAGATGAAGGGTGACGAACCGAGATTCACACCTAATGCATTCCGCAGCGGTTCCAGCGTATGGCTATCGGATTTGAAGATATCTTCTCGTATTTTTGTGCCTCCACGTGGAGTATCTTCTACTGCGCGGATGCGCGAGGGGTATCTCTTATCAATTAAATATGGTGAATGGGAGGAGAAGACTACCTGTTCATTTTGCCCGATATCATTTACAGATTCCAACCAATCTCGTTTCCCCTCCGGATGCAGATAGACCGCGGGGTCATCCAAGAGCAAAACCTTGCTCTCAAGGCCGGAGTTGTTGGATTCAGCGAGTAAGTTGATATAGAAGGATAAGAACCATTGGAATCCTGCACTCCGCTGAGAGGGGTAAGTTAGCGGACGTTCATCGGTTGCAGAGTCCGGATTTAGTTGGTCTTGGATTAGAAGGTTTATTGTTTCTTTAGAAGAGTTCCAATTTATATTTATATTCAGACTCTTTTGAGACCATGCTTCATTTATTCGATCCTCGA
The DNA here is from genome assembly GCF_037081675.1 of Halorubellus litoreus. Taxonomy (GTDB): domain Archaea; phylum Halobacteriota; class Halobacteria; order Halobacteriales; family Natrialbaceae; genus Halorubellus; species Halorubellus litoreus. The sequence goes on from NZ_JAZAQL010000002.1 coordinate 217,448, forward strand.
TTCTATTCTCGGCTTGCTCAATCGCGTTAGACCGGGTCAGAGTCGAATCTTCGAAAGTTTCCATAGAAATACCGCCAAGGTCCAAGAGATTATTGAAAGTTGGGCAGTCTCCGTTTTCGAGTTGTTCAATTGTGGCACTATCGGAGATAAGGCTGTAGCTATCGTAGTAAAGTATGTTCGGGGTAGGCAATTCCACCCGATCTGTATCAATATCGGCATCGATTTCAGCCTCGTAACTATTGTCAAAATATTTAGTTCTTGTAACCGTTAGGGGCATCTCTGCACCTTCTTCAAGATCTGGATAAAATTCTTCCACCAGAGGTTCTTCAAGCTTGAAGCGGAGAGAGATGATCGGCGTCTCCTCAGTAGTATCTGATATGCTCACCGAAGTTGATAGATCACGCTCTGTATATTCATACTCCGGCGAAAAAGAACGTATGGCTTCTAAGGTGGATGTTTTACCACTTTCATTTTTACCGATTAGTGTGGTGACATTTTCTAATTCAATGTAGCCAGTATCCCGGATATTTCTAAAATTCTGAATGCGGATATCTGAGATACGAACCGCTGGTCCGCGACTTGTTACCTGCGTTGCTTCGTCGTCTACCCCGTTATTCTGTTCAGTAACGGTTTCAGTATCTTCGCTTTCCGACGGGACTGCATCTGTGTTTCCACTTTGATCGGTTTTTGCATCTCTGTTCTTTTCTGCGTCCTGATCGGTATTCTGTTTTGAATCAGACTGACGAGACTCACGGGATAGCTCATCACTAGTAACGAGATCCTGAAGAGATTGGAGTTCCTCTGGTGAGGACTCTATCCGAGTGGATTTACTTCCCCTTCCAACGATATATTCACCGAGCCCCGCAGCCTCAACCGTTTGTAGCAGGGTGTTGATTGCCTTCCGAACGGTATCCTTCGAGTTACCAGTAAACCCAAACGTTGTACGTAATTCTTTTTCTATAGCTGGAGAATCAAGATTATCCGCATCTTTCTCCAACCCCTCGAATGATGCTTGGAGAATATGTCTATAGCTGGAATATTGGCTAATCGCTTCTTTAAACCATCTTTCCTGTTCTTCTTCGCTTGAGGAAAAAGATAGCTCATATCCTCGATCCGTCAACTGGTACCCGTCCTCTTCTTCGATAAACCCAAGAGCAACCCCGTACTGCGTTAGTCCCTGAATCTTCCGTTTAGAGAACTCAACTCCTTCGGCTATCTCATCAGTTGAATAAGTGCCTCCAGTAGAAAGAACATCGACTATCCTACAGAGATCCTCAGGTGAACCTCGGGTTGGAGGGAAATCAATATCTGGCATATCCTCGGTAGAGTAGTCATCAAATGCCTGCTGAGCAGTTTCAGAATCATTATTGTCACGCTCAATTTCCCCTTCCGATTCTTCAGCATCAGATGCCGTTCCGGTTGTTGAGGATTTTTTGACCAATCCTTCGTCAGAAATGTCGATGAATCCGAATAAGTCAAATATATCGATAGCGGTGGCGACGCTTGAAATATTCTCCTTATCAATTTCAAGTTGACCTGCGACCTTTTGCGAGAGCTCTCCTTTGGTGAAGTTTCCAGAGTCCACCAGGAATATTACTTCAGAAAATACGTCGTAGTCCATCAAGGACTCTTGTATATTTTCCTGAGCAGATGTCTTTGATTCTCCTACCTTCCTAAAGAAGTCGATTACGGATTTTGAGGGTACGTATACTCCCGCTTTTTCAGCTTCGATTAATCCAATATCGCTAAAGAATTTTAAACAGCTGGAAGTAGTGGCTTTACTTTGATTGATTGCCGCTTTTTTATAGTGAATCGGGGTTTCTTCTTGAGTGTACCTGGTTACCAGATCTTCGAGTGCATTGAAATACGCATCAGAACTGAATCTGTCTAGTGGGAGGGGAAGTTCACTCATGGTATTCTGGTAACAAGCATGGTACAAAAGGATTGTTAGAGCGTTAATAGGGGACTGACAGTATTCGTGTTGACTATTATAATAACAGTCTATGACGTCCGTGGAAAAGACCTGGAATTCGAATGATAATCCCGTTCAGCAGTCTTGTCATTCGCAACTACAGGCACTCCTCTGTGCTCCCCTTTGAGGTAGCTGTCTCTGATATCGGAGATTTCGACGGTGATGGTTTCCCCTACGTCCATGATGCTACTGTCATCGCAACCCCTCCTCTTCTAACATTCGGCTAATACCTCTACAGCCTATCAAACTACCTTACTCGGTCGGCGTGATGGAGAACGCACACTTATGGGGCTCGTCCGTAATTGGTCTCACATACTGAACTATGTCTGAACAGTCTGGATCTTCGTCGGGCCAGCGCGAGCGAACGGAACTTCCTATTGAGCGAGGGTTCCCGATAGAGCGTATCAACGAAATTGCCGAGAAGGAGGGGCGGGCAAAGATGTACTATCGTCCGATTTACACGATGCACAAGTGGTGGGCGCGTCGCCTCGGGTGCGTTTTCCGGTCTATCTCACTCTATACGCTCCTCGATGATCCAGACAAGGTCTCGGTGTTCGAACCCGGTCACGAAGGGGGTACGCTCGCGGACTACGGCGACGACGCCGATGGGACACCTGAGCTGGACATCTCCTCACTCCTCGAACGCGTGGACATGTCCGACCCCGAGAGCCTGTGGGAGCTGTACCCCAAGGACGTTCGCGTTGAGGACAAAAAAGTGCTCGACCCGTTCATGGGCGGTGGCACGTCGCTCGTCGAGGCCTCGCGCTTCGGCGCTGAGGTCGTCGGAAATGACCTGAACCCCGTCGCGTGGTTCGTCACAAAGAAGGAACTCGAAGCCGGCCAAACCGACGTTGAAGACCTTGAGGAGGCGTTCGAACAAGTCAAAGCGGAGGTCGCCGATGAAATCACGCAGCAGTACAAGACGCTCTGTCCAAACGGGGACCACGAAGCGGATGTGATGTACAACTTTTGGGTGAAAGAATTAGACTGCGTCTCCTGTGGACACACTGTTCCGCTGTTCAAGGACTATCGGGTGGCGAAGGGGCGATACGAAAATGACGACAAATACAATGTGCTCTGTTCGGATTGCGGTGCGGTGACACGGGTAGATGATTGGCAATCTGAATCAGTATGCAATGACTGCGGACATGGATTCGTTCCAAAGGAAGGAAATGTTTCTCGCGGTGGGAAATACAACTGTCCAGACTGCGGACAAAAATACGGAATCACCGATGCGATACAAGAGCAAGGTGGATACGATATTCGGCTTTATGCACTGGAGTACTATTGCGGTCACTGTGACGAGAGAGGCGAGCAAAAAAGCGAGCACAAGGGATATAAACAGGCTGAGGAGACAGATATCAACCGTTTCTTAGAAGCAAAAGAGGAATGGGATGAAGCAGAGGCCCTTCACGAATACGTTCCGGATGAGGAGATTCCACCGGGGCATATGACTTCTGAAAGGAACCCTGTCTTTGACCATGGATATTCCCACTGGACAGATATGTATAACGAGCGCCAACTGCTGTGTCTTTCAAAGCTCATGAAGGCTATAGACTCTTTGGAAGATCAAAACAGCAAAGAGTACCTTCTAATGGCTGTGAGCGGCATCTTGAGGACGAATAATATGATGGTGGGGTACGACTATTCTTATAATAAGATAGTGAATCTGTTTAAATCAAACTCGTTTGATCCACCTCACTCCCCTTGTGAGGGGAACGTTTGGGGGGCCGAGTTTGGCCGGGGTACATTCGAATCTATTTGGGATCTAATTATTTCCGGGGTAGAGTATGCTTCTGCACCGACCGAACGTTATGTTGAGGATGGGGAATCTAAAGAAACGGAGCCGTTCTCCCAACCTGTGGGTAGCAACTTCGAAATACACCAAGGTGATGCAAGGTCGATCTCAGCCGAATCTGAATATGATGCAGTAATCACCGACCCACCGTACTATGATAATATAATGTATTCTGAGGTTTCTGATTACTTCTATGTATGGCAAAAAATCCTTCTGGAAGATGAGCATCCAGGGTTTGATCAGACAAAAACACCACGTTCAGATTCTATCGTAACCAATCCATATTTCGGGAAGACAGCGGAGGATTTCGAATCTGAACTGGAACAGTCTTTCTCAGTAATCAAAAGAGCGCTCAAAGAGGAGGGTTCACTCACCTTCACCTATCATCACAGCGACTCTGATTCATGGGGAGAGCTCCTCGAATCACTCTGTAACGTCGGTTTCGAAGTTACGGCGACGTATCCTATTACTGCAGACATTAACAAATTCATCGGGGGAGAAGCAGTCTCTTTCGACATTGTCGTCGTCGCACGACCCATCGACGAGACGGAACCCGCCTCTTGGAACTCTCTTCGTCGAGATATCTACCGTACGGCGCGGCGTACCCGCAAGCAACTCGAAGAGAACCGCGAGCTCTCGCGGGGTGATATCGGTGTGATGGAGATGGGGGCGTGTTTCCGCGAATACTCCAAGCATCACGGGAAGGTCCAGCGCGACGGCGACATCATGTCTGCAAAGGAGGTCGTCCAGGAAATATACGGCATCATCCAGGAGGCCAGCGACATCGGCGTCGAGGACGTGTTCATCGATCTGCTGGACACGTCGAACGTCTCCTACGATGACGTGAACAAGCTCTCCCGCGGGACAAACGCCAACCCGGAGGACCTCAAGGAGATGCGCCTCTACAACCAGGACGACGGCTTCGAACTCGGGACGTGGGACAACGAGAAGCGTCAGGCGTACATCCAAGAGCGCGTCAACGGCGACGGGGGCGAACACCTCTCCAACCTCGACAAACTCCAGTTCCTCCGCTACCGCTACGAAAAAGGCCAGGCCGTCCAGAACTACGTCGAGAAATGGGACGTCGACGACGACATGCGCGAACTTGCCGGTCGCCTTGCCGACGTCACCGGCGACGACACCTACACGCGAGTGCTCGGCGACCGAGACATCACGAGCTTCTAGCCGGCAGCCGCTACCGGCTTTCCGCACCCTCAATCGCGGCTTCGTCGAGGTAGTCGCAGTCTCCCGGGAACACCGGTCGGCCCGCGTACTCGATCAGCTCCATCCTGAGTTCGTGAATTTCCTCTTCCAGAGTGTCGAGCGTCTCTGCCGCATCCAACGCCTTCTGATAGGGCTGGTCTTCGGAATCGACCTGATCGACCGTCTGTCGGAGTGCCTCGATGGCGAGACTGCGCGCCTCGTCCTCTGAGACGTCTTCGATGTTCCCTTCGTCGGTAGTAATCTGGAACATCCAACGGTGAGTCATACCGCCATAACTGAACCGTATTTCTCCGTTGGCTCTATCGGGATTGTTTCTATCCTCGAAGCCATCTCTAACCGGTTTCAGTTCTTCGTTCCAATCGTCAGACCGGCCACGTTCGACTTTCACCAAGCTCTCAAAGACCCACCTGGATAGGTCGACATCGGGCTCGATAGTAAGCGATTCACGCTTTAGCGAGCTGCCTTCAAACTCCTCTACGAACTGATTGCGGAGCTCCGCGAATGTCGATTGCCCGGCCTCGATATCATCCTTCTTCTCTTTCAATCCTGGTGCGTGATTCTCAAGCAGGTCGACGAAATACCGATCGTCTTCTAACCCGAACGGAACCGCTCCGAAGTCCTCGGGGCTGTGGTTGGAATAGATGGACTCTTCAGGCGGCTCGATATCAACTGCGGTCACCTTCGGTAGCCTTCGCTTGCTACTATCGATAATCTCGTCGACGCTGTCGATCGTCCGTGGCACGTCATCTGTTCCGAGCCAGGCATAAACACGCTCCCTGAGCGTCTCAGTGTGGCTCTGACGTACGTCGCGGTTGAGTTCCTGAGCGCGTAGGTTGATTTGGTCTTTCAGCAAGCTCGTTTGACGGAAATAAAGCACGACCAATGCGGCAGTCAGAAAACCACTGGTGACCACACCCGCGAACTGCATCCCCGCTATTCCACCCACGAACCACGCGATTCCAGCGAATACGGATATCAGCCCTATGATTACGAGAGCTAGCAATACGGTCTGTGGCGAATCCCGTTTCAGCATTCGTTGCCCTCACCTTCTCCCATGACTGATATAATATCTCCACTTCAACTCTATCGTATAGCCACGGACCCCATCTGAGCCCATTGTTTCATGCGGTCCGTCTTCCGACTTGGACAGATTCGACAGCGCAATTACTTAATGGTCCGCTGAGAGATATCGATTCGAGAATGGCAGGTCCAGGCCAGATCCCCGGCCGTTACAACCTCATCGTCGAGGGAGCACACGACGCGTTCGACCACCAGATGCCTGTCGAGGAGTTCCTTCGGCGGCTCAAGGAGGACGACGTCCCCGATGAGGTGAGCGTCGTCGGGCTCGCGGACGCGTTCCGGAACGACGACCTCACGGCAGACCTCGCACGCGAGATGGACCGCCGAGCGAACGATCTTGAGTACCAGAGCCCGACCGTACAATTCGTCGTCGAAGGCTCGTTCCACCGCAGCGGGAAGACCTATGACCTCCGCGACGGCGACGACCTGCACTCGCTACAGGAGGTCTTCGGACCACAACTGGAGCGGAAGGGCGACGGCGACTGGTTGGTCGCGCCGTTCTGATTCCAGGCGCGAGAGCCCGGGACAGTCACCGGTACTGATATGAAGCCCGCGTGGGGATGAAGAACTAATGGGTGTCTTCGAGGTCGAAGGGCAGGAGTTCCCCGACCGGGTGAGCTTCAACCACTATCTCGCGGAACACTACGACGCCCTCATCGAGGACGACCTCTACGTTATCGCGGGCCTCACGGAACACTCTCGTGAAGGGTTCCTCGACGTGCTGCGACGAGAGGGATACGAAGTCGTCGAGGACTACGGCGGAATTCAGAAGATCAGCTGTGATTTCGGTGGTGAGCGACCTGCGGAGTTCTACCTCTCCTACGACGTGGAGGAGAACGTCGTCCTCTTCTACACGGACATGCGGAAGACCGAGGAGATCGAGAACACCATCGAACCCCTGCTCGAAAACAAACCGGGGATTCACTATCTGTACATCAGCCCCGGCCTCCTACAGGACATACGGGAGCGAATTGTCTCCGAAGACCCGGCTACCGAAATCACCGAGTTCGTCGCAAAACGGACCGAGCGGACGGACACCAGTTCCCGCTTCCGGCCGGACGAGTGGCGGACGATCAATTACTACGGCCGTGACGGACTGGAGAGCCTCCGGGAGATGGAGGAGTCCTACGGCGTGTTGCCCCGAATCATGGAGTTCAACGTTCCCGGCGAACTCCGTTTCCGGATAAATCACGAAGGCGTGTTCAAACTCAAGGACGGCAGCCTTCTCCGGCTCTTCGAGCACATCGAGACGTGCATCGAAGAGGCTCTCAAAGTCAAACGCGCGTACGATCAAACCGACTTTCGGATGGTGAGGGCATCCGAGTCGTTAGAAGTACCAACGGCCGAACCCGCCACGCTCAACCTCCAGAACACTATCAAATACCACGAGCTGGACGACCTGAAGGAGAGCCTCAGCGAGGAGGGATACGTCCTCCTGAGCTCGTACGCAGAAGAGGGCTCGCTGTACTTCACCACGGAAATCATCGATCAGGTCAAGAAGAGTAGTTTCCGAATCAAGGCGAACGAGGGCCAGATACGAATCTACCCGCAAGACGGGAGCGACCTCGGGACGTTCTATCGGTTTTACGAGTTCATCCAAGACAGCGTCGACGAGCGCGCTGAGTTAGCACAGGTGTAGCGAGGATGGAACTCGACGACTGGAGTGATGACGAAATCCGCGACTACTACGACAGTCTCGTCGAGGAGAACTCGTTCCTGAAAGAGCTCAATGAGAAGCACCGAACGAAGATTCGTGAAGACGAGGAAGCGGTCGAAGTGGCGCGCAAGGAAGCCGAATCCGGAATCGAGCGGTCCAAGAAGCACGATTCGATGCTCACGTCCACGATCTCCGCGTTTCTCCCCGGCGGCCCTATAGAACGAGAGACGGGGTGGTCGTTTCGCGGCGCTGAACCACTCTCGGAGCGTAACGAGCCAAACGCGGACGCCGTCTTCTGCAATCCTGAACGGAATATCGCTCTCCTCGTAGAGTGCAAGACCAGCCTGTCGTCGCCCGGTAAAGCGCTCACACAGATATACGACGCCGCCGATGCGGTCCGAGAACACCGGCGTGAGGTATCGGAGAAGATCGGAATGCAAATCGAGGAAATAGAGACGGCGATCTGCGTTCCGAGCTACCTTGACGAGGAGATCGCGCAACGCATTGAACACGAAGAGCGCAACGGCGACGCCGAGGAGCAGGTCTACGTGTGGCGGCTGCACTATCTGCAGGAGGGCGAAAAGCTCGACCTGTTCACGAGTTTCGCGGACCGGACGCGTTCCGAAGCCACTCACGACAGCGAACTTTCACAGCTTCTCAACTCGGGAATCGAGATATCGAAGGAACGGCAAGTGACGCCGTCGTTCTATCCGTCGTCTCATGCGTTCCAGATTATGGAAGCCGCGTTCGCTCAACTTCTCAAGCGACGTATGAAGGACGACGGCCCGCTGCGTGACTTCACTGCAGAGGAACTCCGCGCGATTCTCACCTCGCAGCGACATTTACCTCACTACGCAGCTGAACAGGTCGGGGAGCGAATCTTCGACGGGCTCATGGAGCGTTTACGGTCCGCCGGTCTCGTGAAGGAAATTGATGCCGGGGATACTGACCTCAACGATGGTTCCGAGTTCTATCGCTACCGGGTTCGAGGTCGGACCGTCGAGACAGTCCTCAGTAATCTGGACGCGAAATATCGGGAAGATGCGCTCGATCGCAAACTCGAACTGGAGGCGAAGAAAGCGGCCCTCTCCGAGTTCGATGAGAGGCAGAGTTCTTTGGAAGACTTCTGACCGTCCGTTACAACAGCTTCAACGGTCCTTCTTTCTCGACTTCCCCCGTCCCGTTTGCTAGGAAGTAGAGGTCGATCCACTCGTCTCCTCGCTCTCGGCAGAAGACGGGGACGCACGTCGTCGTGTGTTCGTATCGCTCTTCGCACCGCGTCTCGATTTGTTCGCGCGTCCAGTCGCCCTCCTGCTCCAGATCGTATCGGTTCCGGACCTCGTAGGAGTGCTCGTCGGCCGCGGCCTTGAGGACGCGTAGCGAGAAGTCTCGGACGTCCTTGAACGCGAACGGACCGCTCATCCGCTTCGCCTTGCTCAGGTCCCCCTCGTCGACGCCGTCCAGACACAGCTCGTTCTCCGCGACGGCGCGAAAAGCCTCCAGTTCGGGGGATTCAGCCGCGAGGGCCTCGTGGATGTAGTCGTGAACGACGCGGTCGTACGCTTCGAGCGAGAAGTCGCCCTCGGGAGAGAGTATCTGTAGTTCTGCGCCTGTCTGTGCGACTCGTCGTCGCCCCGGCTCCAGGAGCGGACACAGGAACGCGAGCCGGTCGGCGTGCAGGAGATACGCGTAACTGAACAGCCGCGAACGGGACGGCGAATCCGTCACCGGGTCGTGCCCTTCGGCGTAGTACTTCGAGTCCAGCACCGCGAGCGTCTCCTCGCCCTCCTGCAGGGCGTGGTCTGGCTCGTGGTAGATCTTCCCCTCCCCCTCGAACGGGTTGACCGAAGGAGACCGCACAGGCGTCACGTCGTCGAGCTCTTCTAGGTGGTCGTAGGATTTGACGTACGACAGTTCGCGCTCGATGACGACCTGCGAGTACTGCTCGAACAGCGACTCCATGTTCAGCACGTAATCGACGACGAGTTCTCGCGGCCCGTCGCGGAGCTGCTGGCCGAGGGACGAGGAGAGTATCGCTTTGGCGACATCGAACGCCTTCTGGTAGTACTGACGCTGCTTCGGTAGGTCGGCTAGCGAGAGGCGTCGATACTCGTCCATTCGGTCCAGTCCGCTTCCGACGCCCATACTCTCCAGTCGTTCCACCTCCCGGTGGACCTCGGAGAAGATACGATCGTACGCCGGATGCTCGTTATCACCGGAGTTCTGCCGGAAGAGACGCAGGAGCGACTTCCCGGCGTAGTGCAGCAGCGAGTTCGCGGCATTGTCGTACTCCGTTTCGTTACGAATCCAGTGCGGCTCCAGAGTTCCCCGGGCGTGATTCATCAGGGTTTGCTCGACGTCGATCTCCCCCCGCCCATCGAGACTATCGATCCGCCTGATGATCAGATCCCGGATGTAACCGTTTCGTTGAATGGCCTCCAACCCATCCAGATAGTTGATCGCCAGCACGACGAAGACGTCGTCAAGGTGGATGTCGTCCGAGAGGAAATCCTGCAGCGGGATGCCGTGGTACTCAATGGACCGATTCTGGTCGTAGACCGCCAGCAGCATGTCGAATATGTACTCCCACTCGACCTTGGGATCGACCTGGACCTTCGATGAAGGAGTGAGGCTCACGACGCCGATGATGTCGGTCGCCTCGACGTGGAGCACCTCGTCTTCTTCGCCGTCGACCGTGACGGTCACGACCTTATACTCCTGATCGGAATCGAGGGCTGTCTGGCATTTCGTGTATACACCGGGGCTCTGGCGCGTGAACGACGCTCGACGAAGCTGGTCCGTGATGGACGACGGACATCCCTCTATCCGTATCTCGCCCCGCTCAGGGACGTTGAAGGTATCTTGCCCGTACTGGTACACTTCGTCGACCGCGCTCATGACTCGTACGAACCCATCTGCCGGCGTTCCTGTTCGAGCTCTCGCTCGGCGAGCTCCGCCGCCGGGGAGAGATCGAAGTCGTCGAACTCGCCGTTCAGCGACCGGTAGTGCTCGGCAATACGCTCGATCTGCGGGAACGCTGCAGAGTTCAGAAGTCTTGGAACGATGTACGTTCTGAACGCCTGCCCGACCGCTGCGGTCTGGTCGTGCTCGTACTCGCCGCCCTCCCGACACGCGACTCCGAGGAACACCGCGACGTCGCGGTAGTGCATCGGCCCGAAGCGCATGATCGCTCCCTGCGAAGTGGATTCATGGCCGTGGTTGATGCCCTCGTAGTCTCGCTCGAAGAGTCTGAGGATGTCGCTGTCCTCCAAGTCCGTCTGTTCGGTCAGGTGGGTCGTAATCCAGGTCTTGAACAGTTGCCGGCGCTTGTCTTCCTCGTACTCGTCGAGTTCGATCATCGCAAACCGGCGGGTGATCGCGTTGTCGAGCTCGTTCACCGTCCGGTCGGACATGTTCATCGTGCAGATGATGTTCACCCGCTCGTCCAGCTCGATGGTCTCTCCCTCGTCCGTCTCGAAGATTGTCTGATGAGGATTCTCGATTGCCGTGTAGAGTGGCCCGAAGATCTTGGAGATATCTGCACGCGTGATTTCGTCGAGTATCACCCCGTACTCGACGTCGAACCGACGAGCACGCTGGACGGCTTCTGAGACGCAGCCGAGCTTGGTCCGGTAACTCAGCGAATCACCCGTGTAGTCGGGGCTAACTCCACCGATGATGTCCGAGGGGGTCCAAGAAGGCGTTGCCGTGTTGAGTGCGTACCCAATACCGGTCTCACGAGCGAGCTGCTTGGCGAACGTCGTTTTACCGGTTCCCGTTGGTCCATACAACACGACCGGTTTCCCCGCTTCGAGCGCGACTTTGGCATTGCGCATCACATCCCTCGGCACGAGGATATCTTCCGGAGTTTCATCTCCTCTGAGACTCACCAACCGTTTGAGACTGTCAGACGCGACCGTCGACTCAAGGACGGCCCGTCGGACTGTCCCAAGACCACGCTTCCCGTCGTGAACAATGTCTAGTTCCTGGTCCTCGATGAGGTACTCCAAGACAGCTTCACTCTCAGCATTCCGGATCGCGTCTTCGACATCGTCTTCGACGCGTCGGAGAATCCCTATCTCGTTCTTCGCATCGTCGAGCGAATATTTCTCGTCAGAGGGGGCCATTTACAGAGATACCTCGATGAAACCATATAAATCCCACATGATACAGAAGCTTATGACCCCGAGCCCCGCTTGATTGAATGTAGAGGGTGTCACAGAACGATTCACAAGGGGTTTTCGTCTACAGCCGGCTGATTCAGCCATTTCCATTATACAATCCGATCTGCAAGAGTAGCGCCTGCATGATTGGCATCACTCAGACAATTATTAAAATATTATTGGCTAAGACCGCGGAAATTGACTCCCTCGCCAGTCTCTAACGCAACGCGATACAGTGTTGAGTCCTGTGTGTCGCGTCACAGCAGCCGCATCATCGACGAGGACCGATACGGTCCTGCCGTGGACCTCGTGATACGTCTTGCACTCCGGATTCGTATCATCAGGAATGTCTACCTGGACGCGTTCTCCCTTCGAGAATCGTTCCTTCATTACAATATCTTGTGTTCAGTTACTCAACGTCCACTTTGCAGAATTCAAGCTTGAGTCGTTTTTTGTTCTCCGGAGAAGGAGATGTGGTCGGCCAATTTTCCACTTATTGTGCCTTCCAGTTGAGGAGTCAGATACGGTGAAGGCGAGTTATCAGTTGACTTCTGTGGGTACGCTGGATGCTCTGTAGTATGAAGCCAGCTCTGTTCCTTCTCAATCGGTTTCAGTGAGAAGTCTGCCAAGTTGTCGTCGGAGGGATTGACTTCTTCCGGCTCAAATTGCTGCGTCTTCTCGTTCCAGATAAACCCGATCCGATCAAGTAACCGATCACGATACTCATCAATTGTGTCACCGTTCTCTTCACTCAATTCGATATCAGCGTGGTTGAAGGCGTCAGCGAACTCTGGCTTCGAGAACGCGGGTGGTGTTTCTCCGTGGACATCTCCGCCGAGGTTTCGGACAATGTCACCGATCTTCCGTTCCTTCCAGAGAGACTCTGGCAAAAAGGTGTCGGAGCCGTCGTCTATCTCCAGTCGCTTGACGCCTTTATAATCGATGACTCGATCGGTGTACCGCTCGTGGTAGTAGTTGGTGCCCGAGGTCTCTGCGTTGATAGCCATAGCGAGGTCCTCTTTTGTGAAGGTGCGGTGGAGATGGTTTGCAATGGCGATTGTCGTCCGGTCGGTCTTCGTCATCTCGACCGCATCACCGTTGACTGTTGCGAACGTGTCCTGAATGTCGTCGATGACACCGTCCAGTTTATCAACCACACTCTGCTCACGACCCCCGTCGAGATACCAGTCTAGAACGCCTTCAAGAACAACGTGGTTAGGGACGTCACACTCTGTTGCGTAGGCGGACATACTCTCTTTGACGTCTTTGTGGACTCGGTTCCATACCTTGTCAGTCTTAGACGACTCAGTTCGGAGAAGAATTTTTTTCTCATCGTGGTCTGGAGACCGACCAGTGGCTTCAACGATGTCGGTGGCGAGTGCTTCGAGTCGGTTCTGTTGTTCGCTCTGACGGTATTCTCGCCAAGATTGTTCAATCTGGATACCGACGTAGGGAGACGTTCCTCCCCATTCAGACTCGACTGCACGTTCAAACCGTTCTAATTTTGAAGCAGGTGCGTCCCAACCCAACTGGACACGATTGCCTTGACTCACGAGTTACCACCTCTACATGCCGAGTTGTCGGTGTGACAACAACGCATCAGTTCAGCTAACACGTTGTTGTCGTTTCGACAACTGACAGTAGTAGTGTAGTAGTGGCACCAGCCACTGCCACTGGCACCGCTACTGCAGTTATCCTTCTGCAGTCTTGCGGTTAGATGTGTTCGGGGAAGCTGTACTCTGGTAGGGCTATACTCTCTCCCGGCTTGTTCAGAAAAAAATGTTCTGAGTGAGTTGGCTCGGTTAGCCATATCCACGGTTGATCGGCTGGCGATGGTCCTCAGTCCTGGTGATTGATTGGTCGTGTGTTTTTCCATCTGTTTCTTCGGCTGAGACTCTAAGACCGCGCCCCCGACGCCGTCGATCGACGTCAGGTCCGTCGCCCAAACTACTGATAGTTGTAACTGCTTGGGAAACGCTTATAAACGGACCCACAGAAGGAATAAAGCAAGTTCGAGGTGATGTGGTGGTACGCATTGCACCTCGAACCTCCGGTTCTTCCGTAGGCTGGTACTGTGGTCTCGCCTTTGACCCCCTTATTATCCGGCTGTATATAAATGTCTGTGTGGGTGGTCGTTCAAACTAACCGCTGAGATCCCTACCCATTTCGATTGATGTCCAGAGTAAACATACAGCGTGCGTCTCTTACACGTCACCTCCTACTTCTTTGCAGATGGTCCTAAGTGAGTTGGTATGTCCGAAGTCCCAACAACAGTAGCGGATCGGCTCAGTGTTGTCGTCTGGTGAACGCTGTATCCCCTCCCTGCTCGCGCCTCCCGTTCGGTCGGCACTCGCTGAGGAAGGGGGCTTAGCGCCTACTTTCAGCTAAATTGCCTTGCCCTTCGACGAGTAGAATTGCGTACGTACTTTTAATTCAAGAACCTACCAATATGTGCAGCCCGATGCCCTAGTGATGTAGTCACGAAAGGGCCGCGTGCTAGAACACGCGACCGGGCTGTTCCAATCTAATCGAACAGCAATGTCCACTACAACCTCTAACCCACAAAAGGCTCTCGGCACTCTCTCGCCGAGAGACGTTCCTATCCAGCAACTGCCAGTCGTTGAATTGTCCGCTAAGCACGTTCGCCGAGCAGGTGAGTTGGCGAAAGATCGTAACAAATCGTACCATCAGATCGACGGAGGAACCACCTTCGGTGCGAACGATTCGCTGACGAGTCATCAAACCGGGATTTTAGGGGAGATGGCCATTGCCGAACTATACGCCACTGATATCGATACCGAGGTCCATCCCTTCGGAGACGGTGGAATTGACGTCCACCTTTGGGAGGGGGTCACAGCGGATGTGAAGGCAACTAAAACAGACAAGATGCAGTATCCGCAGCTCCTGGTCTGTGACGATAACACACTCACCGCCGATCTGTACTTTGTAACGCATATAACTGATTGGCACTCGGACGCTGCAAAGGTTCGTGTACTCGGCTATGCCACGAGAAGCCAGGTAGCAGAAAAAACACCCTATCCCCATCCTGGTTCCACGAAGAACTATGTGGTTGAACCGGAAGAGCTGACACTCCCGCCGCTGGTGCAAGCCTCCCATGAGTAGGTTCAATATGGTCGTGGTGACCACCGGCGCTGTTCTGGTACTATCTGGCTTGTGGATTGCCAACACCACTCTGCGCGATGTAGGATGGCTGCCCGAAGTTGGGCCTTCGACGGTTGCACTTACCGCTCTAATTGGTCCGATCATCTACTACGCAGACCGTTTGTCTGAATCGGGTACCTCTACAACAAGCAACGACGACAGAGCCGAGATAGACCCGGAGGATCTGAAAGCACGAACGGAGAGGTGGTCGGAGGAGGCCATGATCAATCCGGCCTTCCCATCAGGGCACGGACCAGAGGAGGCATCGGGTGACGGAAACTTGGCTGCGGGTAATGAATCCAACGAGGCCGCTGGCGATTCTGATGACACGTCAAGGACCTCGAAGGATGATACAGAGGTCGAAGATTCGGAATTCGAGTTCAATTGGTTGAATGAGACGGGGGTCAACTTCGCAGATATCGGTGGTATGGAAGGCCAGAAGCAAGAGCTTCTGAGAGACGTCATAACGCCGTTAAGCAATCGTGAGAAGGCAAATGCGCTCGGTGTCACAGCTCCGAATATCGTTTTTCACGGTCCGCCAGGTACCGGGAAAACCTATCTGGCGAAGGCCCTTGCGACTGAACTCGATTTGCCAGTAGCGCTCTTGAGTGGCGCTGACATCCAGAGCAAGTGGATCAACGAGTCTGCATCAACGGTCAGGGCTCTATTTGCTGAGGCTCAAGAAGTGGCTTCAAGCGAGGGTGGGGCAGTCGTGTTCATCGACGAGGTGGATTCCGTACTGAAACAGCGGACAGGTGGTGGAAATACGCATGAAGAGGACACTAAAGTTGTAAACGAGTTCTTGGGTGGCCTGGAAGAAACTGGTGAGCATAACATCGTTTTCATCGGTGCTACGAATCGTCTAAACGCGCTGGACGATGCTGGTATGCGGTCTGGACGTATCGATAAGAAGGTCCACATTGGGAAACCAGATACCGCAGCGCGTGAGGCGATTCTCCGTGCGCAACTCGACGAGCGTCGGCACGATATCTCGGATGCTGAAATCAAAGAATTGGCTGCTAGAACCGATGAAGCCGTAGCAGCAGATTTGAAAGCCATCATCGACAAAGCCGCTAAAAAGACCCTTGTCCGTGGGGGTACCGTTGTTCGTTCTCGGGACCTCCGCTGAACCAGACGAAGCACCCATTCTGTCACCGACTTTGGTCGTCGATAATACCGTTCAAGCTGTTACCCTGCAGTTAGTCGCGTTCGAGAGGCTTGAAACCGTTTCCTGAAGCAGTACTCAGACTCCCCGCCGATAATCACGAAAGTGGTTAGAAATGCATGAGTATAAGTTGATTGTCAACAGCGGTTCTATGTGCCCTCTAAACAAACTCTCGCAGTCGAGATAGACGGGACCACAGCTGGATCTCCGTCAGGTGACGCCGAATCTCCAGGGCGATTGGCGATTTCGAATCGGGAAGACACCTCTTCAGTGTTGGAGTACATACCAGTTAGAACCAGAGAAGAAACGCTGGTGATGATGTGATTATGCAACACGAGCACAGTCTCTTCGACCCGCTCTCAGGCTTGACTCTTCACGTCGGGGGCGAAATGCAATTGTTGGAGCGGGCACGTCAGTCCCCGGAACCGAAGGAGCTCGTCGTTGCGCCCGTGGAGTTACACCAACGGAACGTTCAGCGCCGACTGCGTGAAGCGAACAGGCCGAAAGACGTGTTCGAGTTCGACGATCCGGTCGGTGTGTGCCGTACCATCCTCCGCGGGGAGAGCGAATCCACGGAAGCCATCGACCGCATAGATCGTCTCGCTCTGGTCCGGGACCTACTTGACAACTCGCCGGAATCGGTGACTCCAACGGTATCTTTGCCCGCTGGAATTGACTCCCGTGGCCCGCAGCATGTTGAACAGGTCCGGGCGGAGGTAGAGGCGGTCACTAACTTCCATCCTGAGCGAATCGCGGCGTGGGAAGACGCGAGTACCGAGCTGTACGACCCGATTGATTTGGATACCGCTGAATTACTCGAAGTGGCGCTTGACGTCGAACACGGTCTCCGAGAACCGACACCGAAAGCCACCTCCGAAACGGAGCTCGTGCGTCGAGCTACTCGGGCACTGACCGCCACGGACGGGGGAGCGTGGACGAACGTGTTCGCGCATATCGATCGGCTGTCGCTCGTGGGACTCAGCAGTATCTCCGCGGACCTCGCAGATTTCGTTCACGGGCTGGTTGCGACGACGACGCTCGACGTACACGTACACTTCCGGGCGGCGACAGGGGAATACCTCAAGAGCCGGGTGCCAGCCCTGTTTGACGTGTCCGAACCCGGTCAGGTGATGTTCGAATGACTTCACCAGAGCGCCGCGCGCTGGCGCGGCCACCGCAGTCGCCCGAAGTTCCCGTCGTCGAGATGGTATCAGAGACACGCCGCGATGAAGCGCGGAGCGTGATGGCACTGGTCGCCGCTCTCAAGCAGAGAGGGGTGCCGATTCGTGATATCGCCGTCGTCGCCCGCGACCTCGATACTTATGAAGAACCGCTTTCCCGAGCCGCGGTACGACAAGGAATTACACCAGTGTTTTGGACGCAGCTCCGCGTGACGCGGACCCGTCCGTACGCACTCGTTGAATCAGTCTGTGACGCCGTCGGCGACGACGAGGTCGACAAGCGAACGCTCCTCAGACCGCTGGAACATCGGTGGACCCCATCCGATATCGATGAGGTAGACTGGCCTATAGAACCGCAGACCATCCAACGAGCGAAATCCTCCCTGCCAGAGGGAGCGCTGTCTCTCGATGAATGGATAGAGTTGGTAGAGGGGAGCGATGACGTCGATTACCGAATCGGTAGGTTCGTCCGATGGCTCGCTGACACACCGGAGCCTCACCCGGATCAGGTCGAATCTGTCCTCAGCGACGTCGTCGAGGCGTACGCCGAGCACGGGCTTCCGGAGACGGAAGCCGCTGATTCTCCAGCGCTCATGAAAACGGAGACCGAAGCGCGTGCAATCATTCGTATCCGAACCCTCGTGGAACAGCTTCCGCACAAGTTCGCAGACCGCCTCGATGAAGGATCCCTGGACCAGTCGTGGAACGCAGTCGCTGAGCTGGCGAACGTCATCGCCACGCAGCGTCCGGGGCGACGGGAACACTCGAACGCGCGCGCCGTTGACGTGCTGGAGGCTAACGACATTTGGGCGCTCGATATCCCCTATGTCCTCGCTGTCGGGTTAACGGCCAACGAGTGGCCAAGTGAAACGGCGTCCCCGATTCAACCGGAGTTTCAGGAAGCGGTGCTTCGCGGAGACGGCGAAGCGTCGAAACTCGCGCCCGACGCGTCGTGGACCGATGGCAGAGACCGAGATCACCTAGCGGACACGCTCCGTGCAGCGGCGCACGGCGTAGTCGTGACCCGTCACGTGGAGACTATCAGCGGTGACCGTGTTCACCCGTCTCCGTTTCTGGAATCTCTCGACGTCAAGGCCGTCCCCGAGACAGAGCTGCAGCGGCTGAGGAGTACGGATAGGGCGTTACCGGCCGAAGTTCGGAGGATGTTAGCTGACGAGACGGTGGAGGAAACAGATGACTGAGAACGACGACCAGAGCGGTGAAGAGCCGATTCGCCTGAGGGGCGCACAGCGAGACATCAGAGACGCGTATTTCGGTCACGACAGCGGTCTCTTCACGCTGGCTTGCGTCGCGGGTGCCGGGAAGTCGACCACCGCGTATCGTATTGCCGCGGAGGACATCCTCCGACGCTACGTTGACGGCGACTACACGCCGGAACAGCACGTTGCGGTTCTCTCTTTCAACAGCGATGAGGCTGCTGATATTGTTCCAAACGTCTGTGAGCAGCTTCGAACCATCGTCCGACACGACATCAGTCAGGTGGCGTCTGAAGTGTCCGAGGCTGAGGTCGAGATGTTGGTCCAACGCCTTCAGCAAGCGCCGTTTATGGGTACCATCGACAGTCTCTTGCGCGGCGTCTTGCGGGACTTCGCCCACGATGTCGGTTTCGACGAAATGCCATCCATAGGCAACGAGGCTCTGCTGAACCGAGTTAACGCAGAATGCTACGAGCGGCTTGAGACCGACCCGTCCCTTGCGGGACGACTCGCAGCGCTTGAGTCGGCGTACCCCTCTGGCGACTACGACGACGGTGTCGCAGACATGCTGGAGAGCGCCGTAACGTACTGCCGAGACCGGCAGCTCTCGACGTCGGCGTTCCGTGAGAAACTCGAACAGACGCGCGACGCTGTGTACGAGGACGAGCCAAAGTCGTTCGACGATATCGTCGCGGCTGTAGAGCGTATGGTTGGCGATGACGACGTCGAGGACGCTGTTCGGACAGAGATCGATCAGGGAGACCGAGAGCGACTCGTCACCGCTGACAGGACTCTCTATGCAGAGTGGTGCGGGCGAATCGATGACTTCTGCGCGTTGCTATCGGCCTACCGAGAGACGTATCGAGAGCTGACCCGCGAGTACGGTGTCCTCTCTCACACTGACGTGGCATATCTCGTTGCGTCATACCTCGACGGTACGCTTTCAGATTCCGCACAGGTGGAGAGTATCGATGCTGCTCGACGTCGGCGTGTCCTTCAGCGGTATCACGGTCGGTTGGAGAGCCTGATCATCGACGAGGCGCAGGACGTGTCCAAGGTCCAGCACGCGGCACTCTCGCAACTTGTTCGACCGGACACGCGCGTCTTCGCCTGCGGTGACGTCTTCCAATCGATCTATCGCTGGCGACACGCCGATCCGACGCTATTCCAGTCGGCGACGGCTGACGGAGAGTACCTCGGAATCGACTGGCGAACCCATTGCAACGAGACCGCGACGACGACCCATCGGTGCGTTCCGGAGGTTGCCGGAGCCATCAATTCAATTTCCGAGCCGCTGTTCTCTGATCCGGCGCGCGGTGACATCGGGGACCTCCAGACGGTGTTCTCTCCTCTCGAAGCCGCTCGGGAGGCAACAGCGGGTAAATCCGTCCACGTTTCCTCGTTCTCAAGCAATCACCGCCCGGGTTCTCCGGAGTGGGCAAACCCTGACGAAGCGAAGGGAGAAGCGGACATCTTGGCGAGGCATATCAAACAGGGACTCGCCGACGGAACGTTCACGGATCAAGACGGCGACCCGCTCGGCATTACCGTCCTGTTCCGAAAGGGCACACGGATGGGGGAATATGAATCCGCATTCGATTCCGAGGACCTCCGTGTTAGGACTGCCAGCGGGCACCTCTTCGACGACCCCGCAGTCGATGCGGTGTTCGAGGTCTGTGACTGGCTGGTCGACCCCGGATGCTCGGAGCGGACACGGCAGCTCGTGAACGCGGGTGATTTGGGCTTGGCATCACTCGATACCGCCTTCGAAACGCACAATTGGAATCTCCGCGCTGTCCTCACAGAAGCCGATGACATCTCGGAGTCGCAGAGAAAGACGCTCACCGGTCTGCAGCGACTTCGTGAGCAGCGTGACGTCGTCGAGATGCAATCTGCATCGGCGTACTTGGAAGACGTCATCGAGATGCTCGCGCTTCGCGCTGCCTCGAACAAGCGCTTCCCCGGAGTGGATGCGGAGCAGCGCGTCGCCAACCTCGACGCGCTCGTCGAGACAGTCGCTCAGTGGGAAGGAGACGAACGGTACGGCCCGAAGGAGCTACTCGACCTCGTCGCGCCGTTCCGTAACTCGCCGAGCGATGGGCCGATGCAGCCCGACATCTCAGGCTCGAATTACGACGTAGAATTCCGCACGGTCCATCGAGCCAAAGGGGATGAGGACGACGTCGTCGCCATCGCCGATCCGGGATTCGATATGTGGTCTCAAGGCCCACAGTCAGAGCGATTCGTTACGCAAGGTCCAATTGCTGGACTCGCCCCGCCTACAGACACGGAGGTGCCGACAGATATCGATATCCCACCCTTCGCCGGTGGTCTGTACAATCCCGATACAGGCCGAACACGCGATATCGGTCTCCGGTGGGCCACTGCCCGATGGCGCGATACTGTAGCTGATACCACAGACGCCGACGGACTCGTAGGACCTGACCGGCTCCAGCAAGTGGTTAGCAACGAGCGGGGCGAGGCCTGGCGGTTGCTCTACGTCGCGTTGACTCGCGCACGAGACCATCTCGTTCTTCCACTCCCACAGTCTCTCCCCTCGGGAAGCTATCGAGATCGCTGGCTCGAAAGCCTGCGAGACGGGATTTCGTTCGACGGTGGCACAGAATCCTACACCGCCTCAACCCCGACAGACCAGATAAATATCGGCGTCAACGACGTCAAGCCGTTCGCCAAACGAGAGCGAACGTCACAATCGTCGATCTCCCCCTCTGTCGCGGTTAAGCCGATACGAAGAGACCGCCTGGAGTCGTGGGTGCCGAGATTCGTCAACCCGAGCACGTTGTACCCACTCACCGAGGACCCCGACGAGTTCGCTCTCGCTCATCTCCTCGATGAGTCACTCCACACGGAAGCGAACGACGTGTCCGACGAACTTCCGCTAGAGTTCGACGAACTTGGGCCCGAAGAGGTCGGATCGGAGGTCCACGAGATTCTCACGGCCTTAGTCGACCACGGTGTTTCAGAAAATGAGCTCCGGTCGATGGACACAGTAGTCAGAGAGACCTTCGAAGAGACCCTCGATGACCGGATCAGTGACGGTGAACGTGACGGACTGTGGTCCTTCTTCGACGATGTCGTCGACGACTTTCTGTCTTCGGATCTGTGGGATTCCATCCAGAGGGCGGAGTCGGTTAGCGTGGAGAAGCCGGTCGACGGGCTTGTCGAAGTCGCAGGTGTCGAGGTCGAGGTACACGGAGAGGCGGACTTCGTCGTCGACTTACCGTGTGGCGACCGTCGCGTTACCGATGCGAAGATCACGCTCACGGAACAGACCGCGGAAACAAAGAGAAGATACGAACTACAGGTCGCCGCTTACGTGTACCTCTTCGAACAGCAGGGTGAATCGACTGAATCGATCGAACCGGCGGTCGAGACGTTCGGCGTCGAATCGGATACGGTGATGTCCGTCTGGCCAAACGAAATTACTGAACGTCGTATAGGCGAACTCCTAGATTAGCGGCTCTGTTGAAATCCTGTGCGTTCGACATCATCGTCGATGAAATAACCGTTAGGTAGATGTGCGTATCTGGCACGGATACCCGGAAGAGGACCATCTATTCGGATCGGTCAATCCACTCAGCAGGTATCAAGAACGAGCCATGCATATATCGGCCACCGTGTGTGTAATCAATGAGTTCTGCCGTCGAAGTAGTCATCCAACAGCTTAGTGCCCGCTGTACCTCTTCATCATCGACATGCGAATTCTCAAATGCGGCTTTACTGAAAGGCTCCTCAATCGAGATGATGGCGTACTCTTTAGACTCGTACACTAGATCGATTATTTCAGATTCCTCAATATCGAACTGATTTAGTGCCGATTTGAATTGGCTATAAAAATCAAAGGCAGCCCGCTCAAGCCGAGCAGAATCGTCCACCGGTATATAACCCCTCTCGACTGTGTCAAACAGCATCTCGTCCGACAGAGGGAGTTCTGCGATGCTCATACAGCACGTTAACCTCCGAACTCGCAAATATGCTTGGGACCGTGGGGTGCTTGATAGGGTCGGGCTCGGCGATCAAACACGGCTTCGTATGTTTCTTTGTCCGGAGTGTGGATCGACGCGGCACTATGCTCCGTTTTCTGGTAGCACATAGGAACCGTTGCCTACATTTTGCAAGATACCGTTCTGTATCTAACGATAGCTTGGACTCGACACCGTCGGTGTATGAAATCTTCCATGACACGCTCCTCACTCCTAATTGAGTATCAGCGAATGAAGACCCCCATTTAGGCGATGAAGAGACGATAGGCCAATTCGAACTTGTCTGCCAATAGTGATTGAAGATTGGCCAACTCAGCAAGCAGTGTAGAAATAGACGTCGAGAGCGCGTCGAATGGCCCTTTTCTGCTGGATCCCATAAGGACTAGTCAGAGATAGCTAAGAGCGTGCGAAAGAAGAACGAGATAATTCATTGAATTAGTCACTGAGAGCCAGAGGTTTAAGTCAAACAATTTCATAAACCGGTTCACTTCGAAATGGTCGACGTTTGCCTAACCATCTATCGAGCGGTCCACCAGGAGGTGGGAGACGAATGACGATTTATAAAGAAAATGGGTCAGTCGTCTCTGACGAGGAGTTACGTCCACTGAACAACCGACAAACTGAGATATACAAATCAAAACTAGAAGGGTTCGCTGACTACCTCCTCACTCAGGGGAAGGTCCCGAAGAAAAATATTGGCTACGCGGAGCGGTCTGTCAAAATAAGAATCAATCGATTCCATCGGGTCATGAAGTGGACCTGGAACAATAGTGAGAATCCATCGATTGAGTTTCTCAGAAGCAATGGTGATTCGGTGAATCAAGCTTTGGAAACGGATTCACTGAGACGGTATGACGGTGAGCGCTATCCTGGCGGCACGAAACGAAAATTCAACGATATGTTGAATAACTGGTTTGCGTTTCAGTCCGTTGAGTGGGAGCCTGAATACGAATTTAGGGATCAGGAGCCACAAAACCAACCTGACCCGTTCCGGAGAACGGAGCTCAAACAACTGTGGGAAGCTTCGCTCACATTCAAATCAATTCCGAGTTACAACAATTTGACTCCGCAGGAACGGCATCGGTGGAAAGCCCATATAGCCCAAGAACTCGGAAAACCCAAGAAGAAGGTTCAGCCCGATGATTGGGACCGGATTAACAATTGTTGGAAGATCCCTTCAATTGTCCGCACAACGCGATCACAGGGCTGGAGACCAGATCTCATCGGGAGAATGAAGGTAGATTGGTATGATCCCGACTCTCAAACGGTTCATATCCCTGCAGGTGAGGCCCCGAAGAACGATTCGTCGTGGAACCCTGAACTGACCGATGAAGGTGCAGAAACTCTTGAAAACTGGTTAGAGCAACGAAAACTCAGGGAGATCTACGACGGCCGAGATGAGATCTGGCTCACTCGGGAAGGAAACCCCTACAGCTCGGGTACACTGAACGATTTGCTCGACAGGCTCATTGAGGAAGCGGGCATCAATGAACGTGGCCGAAAGATAGTGTGGTATTCCTTTAGACATGCAGTGGGGACCTACGTCTATGAAGAGTTCAAAAGCCGGGAGATCGTCGCGGAGCAGCTCCGACAAAAAAGCAAGGAATCAGCGAGCCAATATATTCATCCGCTCCCTGAGACCAAGCGAGAAGCTTCCAACGTCCTGTGAGAGTGCTGTTATCCCATCCGATCAAGCGCGTCCTGTCGGTCCTCCACCGGCGTTTGATCGTATTTCATAGTGGTCTCGGCACTCTTGTGTCGTAGTTGGGCCTGCGCTGCAGCCAAGTCCTCTTCGCGGGTCATGTACGTACCTACGGAATGTCTAATCGCATACCAACTCATCTGCCGGTGTTCGGTGTCGATGTCGGCAATCTCGCACAGGCGATGCAACAGATATCGAAGCGCTGAAACGCCGAACGGATTCCCCTCACGAGTTAACCAGATACTCTCTGTGTCATCGTACTCGGGATACGCTCGACGTTCTTGACACCACCGAGATAGCATCTCCGCTGTTCGATCCCGTAGCCCGACAACCCAATGTTCGCGGTTCTTGGCGCTTTCTTCCTTCGGGATTCGTAGTACACTGTTATCGGTATCAATCCAGGATGTCGTCGACCGTTCGACCTCGGTCGGCCGTAATCCAGCGTCGAGACTCGTCCACACGAGGGAGGGAATTTTCCATCCGTTGGCACGCTCCCAATCCTCGGGTACTACATTTGATTTCGGTTTCTCGAATCGTTGGGCCAGGTGCTGCTTCCAGCGGTCGCGTTCAGCGGGTACCAGATTGTTGTAAGAGGGGATCGAGCCATACTCAAGCGCAGCATCACTAATCGCTCCTCTCTCTTCCTTGGTGAGATAATCTCGGGGCTGCGTACTGCTATCGGCAGCAAAGGTGATCTCGGGCTCCCACTGTCCTTTTCCTCGTTCGTGACGCAACCACTTGTAGAGCATCTTCACCGACTTCTGGCAGTTCCGTTTGTGGGTCGCGCTCACATCACGGTGAGCAAGATGGTCCATCCAAGCATCAGCATGGTCGTGGGTGAGATTCGCGGTATATCCACCTTCCATCTCCCACACGAATCGGTAGAATCGATCCATGCGATATGAACGGGGCTTGACTGTGCCCCCGGCATAGCCCGCTGCCTCGTCTGGTTTCTTTCCGTATGTCAGCAACCATCGGAGGCAGTCCTCGCGCTCGGATCGATAGTCCAGTAGCTGTCGTTGGTTCAGGAAGGACTCCGCGTTCTCAGTGACCACCGGGTACTCATTGAGGTCAAGCATTGGGGGCCTGCCCTCCGGCGGTTCGATGCGGGTCCTGTGAGTCTATTCGTAGTGACCTAATTCTGCAATCGCAGGACTGCGACGGGTGTTCGGGCCGTTCCTGCGAGTCCAATAGGTTGGCAATATTGGGAAACCGCAAGACGGCGCGGCTGTGTGTGAATCCTTCGAGTTGGCTTGGTCTGAGCATTTGGTGATCGCTCCTGAGTCTAGCAAGCCAAAACCGCAAGAAGACGACCGAATTGGATGCTCCGTCAGGGATTCGAACCCTGGTCCTTGCCGTGAGAGGGCAAGATGATTGGCCGGACTACACCAACGGAGCGGTGTGTGCACTCTGTGGTAGTTGGTGGGTACGTTTAACGGTTCTGTTTCGGCGGTGCTGTGTGTGGGTTTCACGTGTCCTGGTCGTCGTCGTCGAAGGGGGAGCCGGCGACGTCGGGTTCGTGGCCGTCGAGGCTGACGATGTTTTCGCGGCCGACGCGGAGTTTGGAGATCTGGTTGTCGTCTTCCATGTCGGAGAGGAGCATGCTGACCTTCGATTTCGACCAGCCGGTTTCGTCGACGATGTTGACTTGGCGCATGCGGCCGCCGTGGTCTTCGAGGAGGGAGATGACGCGGTCTTCGTCGGTGAGGAGTTCTTCGTCGGTGACGGCGGGTTCGGCGCTCGTCGAGCTCGCTTCGCTCGTGGTTGCTTCACCCGTGGTGGCCTCCGTTCCACCTGCGTCAGCCTCTACGGTCCCGGTTGGCGCATCGCCGCGGGTGTCGTCGTCGGTGGTGACGAGGTCGCCGCCGTATTCGCGGTAGGCGAAGGCGGCGACGAGGACGGCGACGAGTGCGAGTGCGAGCATGGGGAGCATGCCGAGGCCGTCGCCGTCGCTGTTGCCGGGGTTGGTCGTTCCACCATCGCCGCCGTCACTGCCGTCGCCACCGTCGCCGCCGCCATCGCTCGTGGTGGTGGGCGCGCTCGCGGGTTCGAGGACGGCGCGTGGGCGTTCGTCGCTGAAGTCGCGTTCGCCTTGCCAGGTGACGGAGTCGCTGGCGGCGAGGGTGTCGCCGGACGCTGCGCCGTCGGGGTCGACGCTCGCGAATTGCAGGTTCTCGCCGTGGGCGAAGACGAGTGATTGTTTGGGGCCGAGGTAGATGCCGCCGTCGAAGACGTCGCCGACGACGATCCGGCCGTCGTCGCGGACGACGGCGAACGCGTGCCATTGGAAGGAGAGTTCGAGGATGCCGATGGTGTTGAAGCGTTCTTCGATGCGCGCGCTCCGGCGGAAGTTGGTGGCTTGCATGTCGCGGCCGGTGGCGTTCCGGCCGGCGGCGGTGAGGGCGTCCGCGCGCGCCTGGAAGTCGCTGTAGAGGTCGGTGCTCTGGTTCTCGAAGCGCGTGGCGTACGTCTCGAACTGGTCGCGTTCGGTGTCGTTGGTGAGCCGGCGTTCGTACCTGATGGTGAACGTCGCGCTCCCGTTCTCGTGGGTCGTGATGAGGAACGTCGTGCTGTCGAACGACTGCGCGGTCGACGGTTCGGTTGCGTTCACTTGCGCTGCTGCTCGCGGTTGGTTCGGGTCGACGACGAGGGACCCGGCGACTACGAGCGACAGCACGAGCGCGACGACGACGAGGCGGCTCACCCGACGCATTCACACTCGCTTTGTCGGGGGGTACAAAAGAACCTATGCCTCGCTCCGTCGGTCGTTTCGGCTGGGCGACAGCTACGCCGTCGGTCGTTTCGGCTGGGCGACAGCTACGCCGTCGGTCGTTACGATTGGTCGACAACTGCTCGGTCGGTCGTTTCGGCTGGCCGACGGCTTTCCTGGTCGTCGGGTGCCCGACGCAGTGCTCTCGTCGGTCGCGCGGCTGTGGGGTGTGAGGGAATGGGTGGGGGAAGATGCCCGCGCGTTTGGGGGGATTGGCGGGCGTTGGGGGGTGGGGTGGGGGGTCCGTTGTAGATGGCAACGGACGTGGGTCGCTTGCAGGAGTGCGAGGCAGGTTACGGTTCCACGCACCGTGACGTTCGTCCTCGCATCCTACACCGTCCTTGTGGCCCAACCCACATAAAATCACCGATGGAAATTTACAAAGGCGATATGCCCGGTAGATTGCCATTAGATAGAAATAAAGGGAGCGGTATAGTATGTGGTAGGAAGGGACAACCCTATGAGACTCAGACGACCAACCGACTTCCTGATCCTCGAAGCACTGCAGGCTCACGGCCGGAACGTGGCGACGAACCTCGCCGACCACACCGGAAAGAGCCGTAAGAACATCAACAGCCGCCTCCCGGTCCTCGCGGACTACGGGCTCGTGGACAAGATCGGCCCGGCGACCCGGTCTGGCCTCTACGAACTCACGAAGAAGGGGAAGGTGGCGCTCATGTACCAGGACAAGTACGACGAGGTCGAGGACTTCGGCGAACTCGTCGAGGGCCCGCACGCGGCGGACGGCCCGTCGGCCGCGGACGCAGGCGCCGGCGCGGAGGCGGCGATGGTGCGCGGCGAGAACGAAGACGAGCTCGACGACGACGAGTAACTACTCGCGGCCGATCGCACCGAGTCCGGGCGTCGATCCCTCGACGGCGGCCACTTCCTCTCGGTGTTCGACGCAATCGAGACACCAGACCTCCGTCCGCGCGTCGGCTTCGGCGAGCGCGCCGACGGCGAACCGTGACTGCACGCGCTCGCAGCGATCACACCGGAACGACTCCTCGGGGACGTCCTGTGCGGCGATAGCTTCGTCGATGCGCGCGTACTCGCGGCGTCGCCGCCGCACGCTCGGCAGGACGGCTTCGACGGTTGCGACCGCGCGCCCGGACCAGTTACGCATACCTGTGATTGCGTCTCGTATACTCCTTAGTACTCGTCAGCTACTCTCGCCGGCAATCACCGTAGGACCGTCATGCGAGTCGTTCTCACGACGTGAGAGTGCGTCGCTGGCGCTCGATTTCAGGGCGCGAGCCGGTTCTTCCGGTTCCGCATGTGCTCGTCGTAGTACTCGAACGTGATCGGGCACCACTCGGCCGCGAGGTCGAGCACGCGCTCGGTCATCTCGCGGATCTCCCACTGCGCGTCCGCCGCTGCGCGCATGTCCGCGACGTGCATCAGCATCCGCGCGTTCATCGACATCACCATGTTCACCTCGGTCCCGATGGGGAGCACGAACCGCGCGTCCTCCGGCGGCATCCCCAGATCCAGCAGCCGCTGGTACTCCTCGACGCTGCGCGCGACGGACTCGCGGAACACCTCCTCGCGTTCCGCGACCGTCTCCTCGTCGACCTGCCCCGTCTTCTGGTTGCGTCCCACCCAGTCCGGGTCCGTCGCCGACGGCGGCGTCACCACCATCTCGCCCTCGCGGACGTCCGCGGGGTCGACCTCGTCGAAGCTCACGTACCGCATACTGCGGACGTCGAAGCTCACGTGTCGATGCCGCGTGATCTGCGCCATGCACGACCGACTGATGCCCTTCACGGCGAACACGGCGTTCGCGTGCTCGAACGGCCCATAGTGCCCGTGCGAGAGCAAATGTCCGATGAGCGTCTCCTTCTTCTCCTCGATGTCTTCACCGTCGACCGTTGCCATCGTCTCCTCGAATGACTGGTCGCCAACGAACGCTTCGCTGTAGTCGTTGCGCGCGCCCTTGCAGATTATCTCCTCTGGATTCTCCGTCGCTTCGAGTAACTGGACTTCCATTTGCGTCGATGGTCGCGGGCCGCCGGTATCAAATTGACCATCGTCCCTTGGGGACGTTGAAGGCATTGCGTGCCGTATGCTGTCGTATGTCGTACACGCTCGCTGCGGCCAGTGACGTCGAATCGGTGATGGACGAGGACTACGGCGCGATGTGGTTCCTGCGGGACGCGCTCGCGACGGAGGACCTCGGCGTCACCATCCTCGAGCTGGAGCCGAGGGCGCGCGGGAAGGAGCACGACCACGCGCACGACGGCCAGGAGGAGGTGTACGTGTGCGTGCGCGGCGTCGTCGACGTGGACTTCGACGGTGGCGCGGACGCCGACGGCGGGGAGACGGTGCGGCTTGCGGAGAACGAGGCGGTGCGCGTGAGCGCGGGGCAGACGCGCCAACTCCAGAACCGCGGCGAGGAGCGCGCGAAGCTCGTGCTCGTCGGGACGACGCCGGCCGCCTGACCGCGTTCGCGCGAGCCGGTGCGCGGGCGGCCGTTACCGCAACCAGTAACTCCGTGCCGCCGGTACTCGCTGGTATGATTTCGAATCTCGCGCGCGGCGTTCGGGCGTTCACGAGCAACGCGTTCTACGTGGACGGCGAGCGCCGCGTGCTCGTGGACGCGGGCGCGAACTTCGACGTCGTCAGTCGCATCGAGGAGCACGGTGGCGTGGATGCGCTCGTGTTGACGCACACGCACCGCGACCACGTCGGGAACCTCCCGGAGGTCGTGGACGCGTTCGACGTGGACGTCTGGGGGTTCGATACGGACCAGTCCGGCGTCGACCACGCCATCGCGGACGAGGAGCGCGTCGCGCTCGGTGACCACGAGTACGTCGCGTACCACACGCCCGGCCACAAGGACGACCACCTCTGCTTCCACAGCCCCGACGCGGGCGTGTTGTTCGCGGGCGACCTCGTCTTCCAGGGCGGGTCGTTCGGCCGCACCGACCTTGAGGAGGGCGACCATCCGCTGCTCGTCGACAGCATCGAACGCATGGTCGACGTCCTCGACGACGACCTCGCGGCGATGCACACCGGCCACGGTCCCTCGGTGACCGACGGGCCGTACCGTCACGTCGAGGCCGCGCTGGAGTCCGCGCGCGCCGCCGGCGGTCGTCGCTGACCGGCGCTACGAGAGCGCGGTGGAGACGAGCGCGTCGTACGCGACCTCGTAGGCGTCGGCGACCGCAGCGGGGTCGCGTCGGGCGTCGCTCGCGAGCGCGGGCAACGCGACGGTCGCTTCGGGCTCGCAGTGCTCGAGGACGTCGCTCGCGGTCTCCTCGAGGCGACCCTGGCGGGCGCTGCCGCCGACGACCGACCGCGCTTTCAGGTAGCGGTCGCCGTCGTAGACGCGAGCGCGCCCCGGGTCGACGACGCCGACGGCGTCGAACCCGACGTCCGAGAGCGGGACCGCGACGTCGCCGTAGGATTCGACGACCGCGCGGTCCCGAGCGCGGACGGCCTGGGCGACCGCCTCCAGTGCTCTCGCGTGCAGGTCGCGCATGACGTCGTTGAACGCCGACACGGAGTCCACGCGAACCGCGTCCGCGAGCGGCAGGCTGGACGCGGCGGACGCGGGGAGGTCCGCGTCGGCGTGCACGACGTACTCGTCGGTGCCGTCGACGGTCACGCGGTCCAGCACGAACTCGCGGTGGCTCGCGCCCAGGAGGCCGCTTCCCCCGCCGGCGCTCGGCCGCCAGAGCCGATGCAGTGGGTTGATGGCTTCGGGCGTGACCGCGTCGGCGCTCGCCGCGGCGAGGCGTCTCGCGTCCTTCCCGAACATGCGGCCGTCGCTGGTGGCACGCTGGTAGTCGTCGTGGTCGAACCAGTAGTCGTTCCCCGCCCGCGGCTTGAACCCGGTCGCGTCGACGTGCTCGCACAGTCCCGTGGAGAACGTCGTCTTCCCCGCGTCGACGCGGTCGCCGCCGGCGACGAGCAGCCTCATTCCGCGTTCTTGACGCCGTAGTACCCGGGTTCGTCGTCGCTCTGGGGTTCCGCGATGACGAGGTCGTCGCCGTTGTACACGATCCACGGGATCGCCCAGTCGAGGAGCACCGCCTCGGTGGATTCCTCGAGCGCGGCGTCCGCGTCGAGCCCCTGCATGAGGCGCGCGATCTCGTAGAGCGTGTACATCTGGTCGGGTTCGAGCAACTTCTCGGGCGTCGGGAAGTCACACGGCAGAAGTTCGTCGAAGTCGTCCTTCGGAACGGGCATACCCCTCGATTGGGTGACGGGCGTCGTAAACCAACTGGTCTCCGACGGCACACGCACGCCTCCGCCGCGACCTTGGATACGAAAGGTCTCGACGGCGCTCGGGCGGGACGCGTCGAGCACGGGCCGAATCGCTTTTGTTCCGTGACTCGGATTTCGCATCTAACGATGGTCTCGGTCACAGAAACGTACCTGATACTCCTCATCGGGTCGACGCCGTTCATCCTCGCAGCATTGAACAAGGTCCTGAACAACCTGCATCGACGCGGGTCCCGGCCGCTCGCTGCGCTCCTCGTCGGCACGCTCGTGTGGATGCTCTCCGCGCTCGCCGTCGAGGTCGCGCCCTCGTTCCGCGTGGGACTGTACGCGAACCGCATCCAGTACTTCGGTATCACGGTGGTTCCGGCGGCGTTCCTCCTGTTCGCGCTCGCGTACGTCGACCGCGAGGAGTTCGTGAACCGGTACAGCGTCGGACTGCTGTCGCTCGAACCGCTCGCCGCCATCGCGCTCGTGTGGACGAACCGCAGTCACGACCTCTGGACCGCGGGCGGCGTCGTCCGGAAGGGCGCGACGTACGTCTCCGACGGCGCGCAGGTGACGTGCGACGCCGTCATCTGCTTCGGTGACAGCGGGCAGGCGTTCGTCGCTCACACGTTCTACTCGTACGCCATCCTCCTGGCGGGCGCGGTCCTCGTCCTGTCGCGGCCGCTGCGGTCGTCCGCGGTGCCTCGCGGCCAGGCGGTGTCGATGGCCGTCGCGGTGTTCGCGCCGCTGGCCGCGAACGCGCTGTCGCTGTTCGTCCTCCCGAACGGGTTCCCTGACCTGACGCCGATCGCGTTCGGGGTGTCCGGCGTCGCCATCGCCGTCGGCCTCTACCGCTACTCGCTCGTCGAGACCGACGCGCTCACCGGCGCCGCCGGCATCGACGAACGGGACGGCGGCGCGGTCGTCGTCGACGACACGTCGGTCGCGGACCTGAACGTCGAAGCCGCGAAGGTCCTCGGCGTGGACGCGGACACCGCGGTCGGCGCCCCCGTCGAGGAGGCGTTCGCCGGACAGTCGGTCCTGCTCGACGCGCACCGGGACGACCCGCACTCGGTCGCTGACGAGACCGTCTCGGACCCGATCTCCGGCGAGACCTACGAGGTGACCGTCGAGACCGTCGAGCCCGACGGCACCCCGCGAACGGGCTGGGTGTACGGGTTCGAGACGACGGAGTGACCGAGTGCTAGGCGCGACCGCTGGTCGGTCGTGGGCGTCGCGAAGAAAATGCGGTGATGTGTTCGACTCGTCGAGTTGGGACGCGACTTACTCGTGCTTGCTGACCGTGTTCTGGTACTGCTTGGCGACGTTGTCCCAGTCGATGACGTCGAAGAAGCCGTCGATGAAGCTGCCGCGGTCCGGGCCGTAGTCGTAGTAGTACGAGTGCTCCCAGACGTCGCAGGCGAGGATGGGGTGGCTGCCCCAGAGCGCGCCCTGGTCGTGCTTGTCGACCTTGACGTTGCGAAGCTGCTTCGCGACGGGGTCGTAGACGAGGAGCGCCCAGCCGCCGGCGGCGCCGGCTGCGGCCTCGAACTCGCCCTTCCAGCCCTCGTAGGAGCCGAAGTCCTCCTCGATGCGTGCGCGGAGGTCGCCCTCGGGTTCGCCGCCACCGTTGGGGTCCATGTTCTCCCAGAACAGCGTGTGGAGGTAGTGTCCGGACCCGTTGTGCGTGACGTTACCGATGGCGCCCGCGGACGAGGAGAAGTCGCCGGATTCGCGGTTCTCGGCGAGTGTCTCTTCGGCGGCCTGGAGACCGTTCACGTAGCCCTGATGGTGGGTGTCGTGATGCCACGTGAGGACCTGTTCGCTGATGGACGGTTCGAGCGCGTCGTAGTCGTACGGAAGGGGCGGCAGTTCGGGGTTTGAATGTTCAGACATGAAGTCTCACCTCGTGCGAATATATCTCGCGTGAGCTACTTAACCGTTTAGCAGAGGTATGCTAGCACGTGGCGCACAACGGCGTGCCATCGCGATGGGGTACCACCGACTCGTGGGGAACTCACCGCGAGCCCGGGCCGACTGCGGTCGGCGTGGGGTCACGCGGCGAGTGCGACGACGAGGAGGACGAGTCCGTAGTTCGCGTCGCGCAGCAGGCAGACCCGGGCGTCGTCCCGGCCGGTGTCGACGCACCTCGTGACGCCGACGGAGGCGACGGTCGCGACGCCGAAGACGACGCCGACGGCGACGGGGAGGACGCCGGTCGCGGTGGCGGTGGCGTAGGCGGCGAGCGCGGTCGCGTCGACGGCGTACAGGAACCGGCGCGTGCGTGCGGTCCCGAAGACGACGGGGAGCGTCCGGACGCCTTCGGCGCGGTCGCCGGTGACGTCGCGGACGTTCCGGACCTCGAACGCGACCGCGGTCTGGACGAGGTAGAACGCGAACGCGACGCCGGCGGTGGCGGTGAACGCGCCGTCGACCCAGACGATGGGGAGTGCGACGGTCGGGAGCGCCCAGCTGACGGCGACGAGGAGCGTGCTCGCGCCGAGGACGTCCTTGAGACGGCGGTCGACGACGGGGAGCCGGACGCTGTAGGCGACGGCGGCGACGGCGGGGAGGAGCGTGAGCGCGAGCGCGAGCGGGCCGGCGGTCGCGGCGAGCGCGAGCGCGAGGACGGTCGCGACGCCGGTTGCGACGGCGAGCTCGCGGCGGTAGCGGCCGACGAACCGTGCGCGTTCCGGGGCGTTCGTCTCGTCCTCGGCGTCCACGAGCTTGTTCGACGCGTATATCGCGAACGCCATCAGGCCCCCGACGGCGACGGCTGGCGACAGTGCGAGGTCCAAGAGGAGGACGACGGTGAGGACCTTCGCAGCGGCGACCGCGGCGTCGACGGTGGACGTGTGCACGAGCGCACTGGCGACGCCGCTCGGGGTGGGGAGGTCGAGGCTGGGGTGGCGGTGCTGGACGCGTTCACCATCGGTTGACATACCAAAACAAATCACCACCAGCTACTTAACAATTTCTTGAGTTAAGATGTTTCCATCTGGTTACCACGAACCGAAAACTGAACTCACTCCCCGATATCGAAAATACTGCCAGTTCCTGTTGAGTCACTGCTACGAACGCTCGTCTGGACGCGGTTCGGAACGCGACCCGGTCGGTCAGACGCCCCGGTCGACAGGAGACAGAAAGTGCGGTGAGACGCCGTCAGGCGTCCGGGTCGCCGTGACGCGGGAACCGCAGCGAGACGCCGTCCTCGGTCACGGTCGTCTCGCCGCAGAGCCGTTCGACGCCCCAGTGAACGAGCCAGCACGCCAGCTCGTCGGACGAACCCACGTCCACGGTGGCGTCCGCGTCGACGCCCTCCGTCAGCAACCGACGGTGCGTCGCGGACGGGGGCGCACCGGGGATGGAAAGCGTCACACTCACCGCGGTCTCGTCCACGACCTCGATGTCGACGACGATACCGGCGGCGTCGTCGCTCTCCGCCGCGTGCGTCGCCCCGAACCGGAAGAGCGCGCGGACCGTCGGCTCGAACAGCCCCTCGCAGTACGCCCACTCGCCCAGCGGCGCGTCGACGGTCACGTCCAGTTCGGGCGACGACTCCCGGACGGCGTCCGCCTCCGCCTGCACGACCGGAACCACGTCCACCGGCTCGAAGGACTCTCCGGCCTCCAGGAGCGCCTCGAACTCCTCGGCGACGTCCCCGACCGCGAGCGCGTTCTGCGCGTGCTCGCGGATCTCCGCGGTCGCCACGGCCTCCTTTTCGGACGCCGCCCGCGTCGCGCGCGTCGACACGACGCTCATCTCGTCCCGGAGCGTCTCACGGAGCACGCGATTCAGGACCTCCGTCCGGCGCTGTCGACGTAACTCCGGCGTCGCGTCGTGGAGCGTCACCACCCACCCCGAGTGCTTCCCGCGGGACGTCGTCACCGTCGACGCGGACACCTTCACGTGCCGGTCCTCGCCGTCGACGGACAGCGTCGCCGTCTCCGCGCCGAACGCCGCGAGCTCGTCCACCGTCGACGCCGTCGGCAGCACCGACTCCACCGACTGACCCTGGAGCGCCTCGGCGTCCTCGCCGAGCAGTCCCGCCGCAGTCCCGTTCGCCTCGAGGACGGTCCCCGTGACGTCCACCGTGAGGACGCCGTCGTCGAGTTCCGCGACCACGCGGTCGTCCGCGATACGCGTCGTCACCGGCCCGGACTCCAGGAACGAGAACCGTTCGAGGACGGCGA
Organism: Halorubellus litoreus; assembly: GCF_037081675.1. GTDB lineage: Archaea > Halobacteriota > Halobacteria > Halobacteriales > Natrialbaceae > Halorubellus > Halorubellus litoreus. Next base: position 252,951 of record NZ_JAZAQL010000002.1, read on the forward strand.
GAGCGACGACGCCGGACAGCACGAACGAGAACGGCGTGAGGTTCACCGTCGGCGCCCACGCGAACCCCAGCAGGTGCACGACCTGGACCGCGACCGGGATGAGCGTCGCCACGACGAGCGCACCCGCTTGCGTCCGATGCGGTGATTCCGGGTCGATGACGACCTCCGTGAGGAACCACAGCGCTCCCGCGAGCAGGAAGTACTGGTGCGCGAAGAACACCCAGAACCCCGCGTTGAGCGTCGAGGCGCCGAGGCCGCCGGCGGTTGCGAGCGACCGCTCAGCCCACATGAGGTGATGCATCGGATTCGTCCACACCGCGACGAGCGTCGCTACCGGGACGACGAGCAGGCCGGCGACGGACTGCCGCGTCACGAGGTTGTCTCGCCCGGTGTACTCGAGGACGAACACGAGCCACGCGACGGGCACGAAGACCGTGCCGAGGTACTCGATGCGGAGGAAGGTGAGGTACGTCGCGTCCGTGGTCGCGAACAACTGGAGCGCGTACGCCCCACACCATATCGTGATACATACCATCTCCGCGGTGAACGCCATCGCGCCGGGACGGTCGCGCGACCGATACGACCGGACCGCGATCGCGATCGCGACGGCGAGCGTCGCCGCGAGTGCGACCAACCACGTCACGGGCGGTACCTGCAGCATCACCGCGCCACCCCGGTTTCCATCCCACCCTGCATGTTAGTGACATCACTCGGCGCCCGCGTAAATATCTACCCGCCAACATGCATCGGCGTGGCCGCTTCCGAACTGCTGGCGGGAGTATCGACTCGCAGTCGGGTAACGCGGCGGTATCGACGCAGGGGGTTGGGCGAGCGGGACGCGGCGGTCACTCGCCGCGTGCGGACTTGTACATCGCGAGCGCCGCTTCGCGGCGGTCGCCGTGGTCGACGATGGGCGCGGGATAGTCGGGTGCGACGCGGTTCCGCTCGGAGAGCGACAGTTCGTGCCAGGAGTGTATCTGGTCGGGGTCGGCGTCACGGAGCTCGGGGACGTACTCGTGGATGTACTCGGCGTCGGGGTCGTAGTCCGCGCCCTGGGTCATCGGGTTGAAGATACGGAAGTACGGCTGGGCGTCCGTGCCCGTGCTCGCCGCCCACTGCCAGCCGCCGTTGTCGTTCGCGGTGTCGTGGTCGACGAGGTGCTCGCGATAATGGGCGTATCCTTCGCGCCAGTCTATCTGGAGGTCCTTCGTGAGGAACGAGGCGACGATCATCCGGACGCGATTGTGGACGTACCCCTCCTCGCGGAGCTGGCGCATCCCGGCGTCGACGATCGGGTACCCGGTCTCGCCGCGCTTCCACGCCGCGAGCTCGTCGGGGTCGTCGCGCCACGCGATCTCGTGCTCGTAGGTCTTGTAGTTCGACGACACCACGCGCGGGTTGTAGTGGAGGACGTGCGTGTAGAACTCGCGCCACGCGAGCTGGCTGCGGAACTCGGAGACGCTCTCGCGCGCGCTCTCGTCGTCGGCGAGGTCGCGTGCGGCGCGGACCTCCTCGTCGACCTCGCGGACGCCGATGGTCCCCCACTTGAGGTCGGCGGAGAGGTGGCTCGTGCAGTCGTCGGCGGGGTAGTCGCGGCGGTCGGCGTACGCGTAGACGTCCGCGTCGAGGAAGGAGAGCAGGCGGTCGCGCGCCGCGTCGGTCCCGGCGGTGGGGAGGTCGGCGGTCGCGTCCTCGAACCCGAGGTCGCCCTGGGTGGGGAGGTCGCCGGGGTCGACGTCGACGTCCGCGGGCGTCCAGAGCGCGTCCGCGTCCGGGGCGTCGTAGGGCGCCGCTTTCTCGCGGTCGCGCCACTTCTTCCAGAAGTACGTGTACACCTGGTAGGGGTCGCCGCCGTTCGTCGTGATGCTCCCGGGCTCGTGACAGATGGCGTCCTCGAAGTCGGCTCGTTCGAGGTCGGCGTCGGCGAGGGCGTCGCGGACGTCGGCGTCGCGCTCGCGGCCGAGTCCGGAGTGCGCGCGGTTCCAGACGACGCGCTCGGCGCCGACGTCGGTCGCGACGTCGACGAGGACCTCTCGTGGGTCGCCGCGACGCACGAGGAGGTCGCTGCCGCGTTCGCGGTAGTCCGCTCGGAGCGACTCGAGGGCGTCCAGCATGAACGCGACGCGGTTCGACGAGGCGTGCGCGAGGACGTCGTCGTCGAAGACGAACACGGGGACGACGGCGCCGCGGTCAGTGGCGCTCGTCGCCGCCGCCGACAGCGAGACGTTGTCGCTGCACCGCAGGTCGTCGCGGTGCCAGTGCAGTTGCATACGTCGCCCTCGGGGCCGTGGGGTACTGAGCGTGGTGCCAACAGGTTAGGGACTCGCGGGTCGCCGCCGTGGTCGCGTGGTCGCTCAGCTCCGGCGGTGTGGCGGGACGACGCGCTCCGTCTCCGGGGCGGCGAAGGGGTTCGTGCGGATGCCGGCGCCGAACCCGAGGAGTGCCGCGAGGACGAGGACGACCGCGCCGACGGGCGGGTAGACCGCGCCGATGCCGACGATGACGACGACGGTGGCGACCCCCCAGACGGCGTCGTCGTGCCCGAGCCGCGCGGCGACGAACTCGCCGAGCGCGACCAGTCCGATGCCCGTCCAGACGACCGCGATGCTCGCGAGCACGAAAAGGATGGGTGCGGCGAGCATCGACGCGACGTCGCTCCGGGTCGCGCCGTACCAGAGCGCGCCGACCGACCCGCCGAAGAGCCCGAAGACGACGGTTCCGAGGAACGTCGTCGTGATCGAGTGCCTACGTGCTTTCCGTGCGCCGCGTTCGCCGTACTCCGGGAACAGCCCGACGAGCGTGACCGCGAGGACGACGGTGCCCGCGACGACCGTCGCCGCTCGCGCCGCCGCCGGGAGCGCCCAGAACGCGTCCCAGTACCCCGCCAGTTCGAGGAACGGGTCGATACCTGTGTTGAGTGTGATTCCGTCCATCTTCCCCCTCTGGTTTAATCATGCCGCACTATCACTTAGTTGTGCGCGTTGAATATCACGAATTCATCGTATAGCGGTTGGTAATACAAAGCCCCTTGTGGGAGATTGGAAGCCGTGCTCGGCGGCGAGTCCCGGCTCCGTTCTCGACGGCGACGTCAGAAACGTCGTACAACGAAAGTAGCGTTGTCTAGCGGTACAGGCTCTCGATGGATGCACCACGAGACCGCCGGTCGCGAGCGAGGTCGCGGTCGCGTTCAGAGCGGGGCGTCGTCGACGATGCGATCAGAGCGGGGCGTCGCCGTCGATGATGCGTTGGGCGCGCTCGGCGAGCGCCGGCACGGTCTCGCGCATCTTCGGGTAGAGGGGGTCGTCGGCGTCGCCGCTGAGGTGGCGCGCGAAGAACATCTCGCCCAGGCCCGCGAGCTTGTAGACCGCGAGCGCGCGGTAGAACCGGTCGTGCTCGTACTCGTAGCCGGTCGCGTCCTCCCAGCGCGCGACGAGGTCGCCCCGGGTCGGATACTCCTCGTGCGCGAGGAACGCGGGGAAGAACTCGTCGGCGACCGTCTCCTCGTCGCCGGGGTCGCGCCAGAACGACAGCAGCCACCCGAGGTCCGTGCGCGGGTCGCCGAGCGTCGCCATCTCCCAGTCGAACACCCCCACCAGTTCGGGGGGCGTCCCGGGCGCGAACATCACGTTGTCGAGCTTGTAGTCGCCGTGCACGAGGCTATGGGGGTGCTCTTCGGGCGCGTGCTCCTGGAGCCACGCCATCACGTCGTAGAGCGCCTCGACCTCGCGCTCCTCGGCGGTGGTGTCGAACGCCCACATGAGCTGCTGGCTCCACCGCTCGACCTGCCGCTCGGCGAACCCCTCCGGGTGCCCGAACTCGCCGAGGCCGACCGACGCGGGGTCGACGTCGTGGATCGCCGACAGCGAATCCACGAGCTCCTCGCCGAGACGCTCGCGGTGCGCGCTCGTCGCGAACCGCTCCGGTTCGTCGTCGCGGATGACGTCGCCGTCGAGCTTCCGCATCAGGAAGAACTCCGCGCCCACGACCGACTCGTCCTCGCACGCGAGCACGGTCTCCGGGAGCGGCACCGGCGTGTCCTGCAGTGCGTCCATCACGCGGTACTCGCGCAGCACGTCGTGAGCCTTGTCCGCGGTCTCGCCAGCGGGCGGCCGCCGCAGCACGTACTCGTCGTCGCCATGCGTGACGAACAGCGTCTCGTTCGAGTGCCCCGCCCGATGCCGCGCGACCGAGAACGCGTCGACCGCGCCGAGTTCGTCGTCGAGGTACGCGCGGAGCGCGTCCTCGTCCACGAGCCGGTCCGCGTACGAATCCGTCATGCCCGAGGCGTCGGGACGGCGCGTCCTAAACCCTCGGCAAGCGGCAGGCACCGGTCGGTCGCAGCTCCCGTCGCCAGCGCACGCGCCCGAGCGTCCGTCGACGTTTGCGCGTTCCACGCCCTGCAATCCTGACGAACGATTTACACCCTGGTGCGTCGTACTTGCAGGTATGGGAACGAAACGCCGTCTCGCTGCCGGTATCGTGCTCGTTGGGGTCGCGGCCGCGGCGAGCGCGTTCGCCCTCCCCGACCTCCCCGAGCGGACCGCCATCCACTTCGGGCCCGGTGGAACGCCCGACAGCTACACCTCGCCGCTGTTCGCCGCTGCGTTCGTCCCCGCGCTGATGCTCGCGCTCCTCGGGCTCTTCGAGGGCGTCGTGCGCGTCGACCCGCTCCGGGAGAACCTCCGCGAGTCCGAGGGCGTCTACGACGCGCTCGTCCTCGCCACGCTCGCGTTCCTCGTCGTCGTCCACGCGCTCGTCCTCGCGTACAACCTCGGGTACGACGTCCCCATCACGGACGCCGCGTTCGTCGCCGTCGGCGTCCTGTACGTCGCGCTCGGCGCGGCGATGCGTCGCGTCGACCGGAACTGGATCGTCGGGTTCCGGACGCCGTGGACGCTCTCGGACGACGTCGTCTGGGAGCGCACGCACGCCGTCGGCTCGATAGCGCTCGTCCTCGCCGGCGTCGTCACGGTCGCCGGGACTCTCGCCCTGCCCGCGTACGGGGTCTGGTTCGTCGTCGGTACCATCCTCGCCGTCGTCGTCTTCACGTACGCGCACTCCTACGTCCTCTACCGCCGCCGGCACCCCGACGGCGAGTCGACGACGCCCTGAGTTCGGTCGCGGAAGCCGCTCGCTGGCGACGACGCCAGACGCGCAACGTACTTCTTCCCGGCCGGTCGACCGTCGACCCGTGCAACTCGTCGCTCACCGCGGGTTCGCTCGCGAAGCCCCCGAGAACACGCTCGCCGCGGTCCGGCACGCCGCCGACGCCGGCGCGAACGCCGTCGAGGTGGACGTCCGCGCCGCCTCGGATGGCACGCCCGTCGTCGTTCACGACGCGAGCGTCGACCGCGTCACCGACGCCACGGGCGCAGTCGCGGACTTCGACCCCGACGAACTCGCCGCACTGGACGTCCTGGCGTCGGGCGAGGGCGTCCCGACGCTCGCAGCCGTCCTCGACCGCGCGAGCGACCGTGGACTCGCCGTGAACGTCGAAGTGAAGGAGCCAGCGGTGGCGGACGCCGTCGTCGACGTCGTCCACGACGCCGCGTTGCCGACGACCGCGGTCTGGGCGTCGTCGTTCGACGCCGACGCGCTCTCGCGGGTCGCAGAGGCGAGCGCCACTGGGGCCGGGGGACCGATCGACACCGCGTACCTCTCGGGGACGCGCCGCGAGGACCCCGTCACCGTCGCTCGCGACCTCGACTGCACCGCCGTTCATCCCGCGTACGACCTCGTACTCGCCGGTGACCTCGTCGAGCGCGCACACGCCGCCGGCCTCGACGTCTACGCGTGGACGCTCGACAGCCCGTGGGTCGCGCGCGTCGTCGCGAACCGCGGCGTCGACGGGCTCATCAGCGACGTCGCGCTCGCCGAGTACCGCGGTCTGCCGTAGCGTTTGGCGGGGAACCGCGTCACCGCAGTTTCCCGTAGGACGCGTCGAGGTTGATGACGGGCTCGGGGTAGTCCTCGCCGAGGACGACGCCGTGGGCTTCCTGTTCGTCGGGCGTCAGCTTCCACGGCTCGTGGGCGTACTCCGGCGGGAGGTCGCGGAGTGCCGGACACCAGCGTTTGACGTAGTCCGCGTCCGCGTCGTATTGCTTCGCCTGCTTCACGACGTTGCAGTACGAGTCGCGGCCGTCGTTCCCGACCTGGCTCTGGTACGCCCAGTTCCCGTAGTTCGCGGCCGGGTCGTAGTCGACGAGCCTGGTCTCGAAGTACGCCGCGCCCTTCCGCCAGTCCACCCGGCAGTTGTTCGCGAGGAACGAGGCGACGTTCTGGCGGCCGCGATTGCTCATGAATCCCGTGGCGTTCAGTTCGCGCATGTTCGCGTCCACGAACGGGATGCCGGTCTCGCCGCGCTTCCAGGCGTCGAGCAGGCGGTCGTTGCCCGTCCACTGGATGTTCTCGCGTTCGCGGATGCCCTCGCGCCGGAAGTGCTGGCTGCCGTGTTTCGCGAACTGGAACTGGAAGAAGTCCCGCCAGAGGAGTTCGAACCCGAGCCAGTACGTCGAGTCGTTCGACACGCGCTCGCGCTCGTAGGCCTGAACCTCGCGGTGGACGTACCGCGGGCTGAGACAGCCGAGGTTGAGCCACGGGGAGAACTTCGAGGAGTAGTCCGCGCCGAGCAGGCCGTTCCGGGTGTCCTTGTACTGGCGGAGGCGGTCGCGCTGCCAGACGTACTCGCGGACGCGTTCGAGGCCGCGGGATTCCCCGCCGTCGAAGGGGAGGACGGCGCGTTCGTCCGTCGGCGCGACGGCGTCCCAGTCGCTCGCGTCCGCGACACCGAGGTCGCTCGGGTCGGGGAGCGTGCCGGCGTCGAGGTCGCCGTCCGCGAGCGCGCTCGGGACGCCGGGAAGGCCGGGTTCGCCGAGCGGGTCGCGGGGCTCGCAGTCGGGCGCGTGCTCGACGTCCTGCCGGAACGGCGTGAACGTGTCCGGGACGTCCTCGACGGGCATCGGGAGGTCCTCGGGGTGGTAGAGCGTCGACCCCCACCGCGGTTCGAGGCGCGTCCCCTCGGGGAGCGCCTCGCGGACGCGTTCGCGGACCGCGTGCTCCTCTGGCGTCGGGTAGCGCTCGCAGTACACGACGTCCGCGTCGACCGCGTCCGCGATTCGCGAGATGGCGCGAGCGGGGTCCTCGTGCGCGAGCGCGAGGTCGCTGCCCGCGTCCCGCAGGGACTCCCGGAGGTCCGCGACGCTCTCGGCGACGAACCGCGCTCTGCGCGCGCCCGTCTTCTCGAACGCGAACGACGCGGGGCCGCCGTACTCGCGTTCGCCGTACGTCTCGGGGTCGAAGACGTAGACGGGCAGGCACTCGCCGGCGCGAGCGGCGTGGGTCAGTGCGTAGTTGTCGTGGACGCGCAGGTCCCGTCGCGCCCACCAGAGGGCCGTCTCGATGTCGCTCATACCCAGGGTAACGGCCGCGAGGAGTAATGGAGGGAACCGAACCAGTTACCCATCCCGACGCCTGCAGCGAGCGTCCCGGCGCACGCCGGCGAGGGGGCCGGCGCTCGCGACCCCGGCGCTACCGGTCACTCGCCGACGAACTGGACGCGGAACTCGCGCTTGCGCGGGCCGTCGCACTCGACGAACAGCACCGACTGCCACGTCCCCGTCTCCAGCTCGCCGTCCACGACGGGGATGGTCTCGCTCGCACCGAGGAGGGTCGCGCGGAGGTGCGAGTCCGCGTTCCCGTCCAGGCGGTCGTGCGTCCACCCCTCGTCCGCGACGACCTCCCCGAGGAAGTCGACGATGTCCCGCCTGAGCCGGTGCTCGTCCTCCTGGAGGCAGACGCCGGCGGTCGTATGGCCGACGAACACCGTCGCCACCCCCGACGCGTCCGCGGGGACGGCGTCCCGGACGTCGTCCGTGATGTCCACCGTCGTCAGGCGCTCGTCGGTCTCCAGGGCGAACGTCTCCATGACGGACGGTCTTGGCGCGGTCACCGGTTAAGCGTTCGGTCGCCGGAACCCGCCGAACGCGCCGCTCGCGCTCGCGGGACAAGACACTTACAGCCGGTCCACGGACGGTTGCGTGATGCCCTCTCCCGTCAGCGGGCGTGCTGGCGTCCTCCTGCTCGCCGCCGCCCTCGTCGCCACCACCGCCAGCGTCGGCGTCGCCACGAGCGCCGGCGCCGGCCCGGCGGCCACGAGTCACGAGGCGGGCGCCGCCGCACCCGCGGACCCGACGCTTTCGGTCCCCGACTCGCGGAACCGCTCGGCGAACCTGACCGCGACCGTCTCGCTCCCCGAAGCGGCCGAGGAACCACGACGTCTCGTCGTCCGCCTCGAATCGCTCGGCGTCGAGACGGTCGCGAACCGGACGCTCACGGTCGAACCGGGCGAGTCCGTCGCGGTGGACTTCGGTGCGTGCCGGCCCGCGCGGTCGTACGTCGTCCGCGTCTCGACGACCGACGGCGACGTTCTCGTCGCCAAACAGGTCGAGGTCGAGCGGTCGACGCCGCTCGTCGCACTCGCGGACGACCCCCGGGAGGCGTTCCGCGAGCGCGTGACGCGCAACGAGACGCTTCGCGTCGACGCCCGCCTCCATCCCTGCGTTGACCGCACGACGCTCGCGCTCGCTCCGACGGGCGACGCCGGTGGCGACGGCGACGTCGAGAGCGTCTGGTCGGCGACCGTCCGCGACGCCGACGACGACGGCTCGGTGTCGCTCGCGTGGGACGTCGACGGCGCGCGGAGCGAGGCGCTCGCGGCCGGCACTGGGACCGCGCTCGACGCCACGCGCGTCGACGCCGACGCCGGGGCGTACGGCGACTACCGCCTGTTGTCGACGACGCCCGACGGCGACGGCAGGTCCGGTCGCGTCACGGTGACGTTCGCGAAACCGACGGTCGACGTCTCCGTCGTGGACGGGAACCGGACCGCGACCGGGTCGCTCGCGGCCGCTCGCGACGCCGACCCGCGCCGCGACGAGTACGCGGTCGACGTCGTCGACGGCGACTGGGTCGTCCTCCGGGTCGACGTCGACGGGACCATCTCGTCGCTCCCCGCGGACGCGTCGCTCGTCGCGCCCGCGACCCACGAGAACGCGACCGTCCGCGTCCGGACCCAGTACCCGCTCCCCGAGGACGAATCGGTGACCGTGGACCTCGCGAACGCGACCCGGCGGTTCGACGCCGACACCGGGTCGCTCTGGTACGCGTACCGCGCGGACGCCGACAGGGACCGGACCCGCTTCGAGTACGTCGCGCTCGGAGAGACGTGGAACGCGACCGCGGCGGCGAGCGTGAACGCCGTTCCGGCGGTCCAGCTCGCACTGCAAGACGGCACGCTACTGGCGCCCGAGCGCGTGACCGTCGGCGGGGAATCCGCGCTCCCGGCGGGGACGACCCTGAACGTCTCCGTCCGCACCGCGAACGGGACCATCGCTCGCGACGACGTCGTCGTCGACGACGACCCGTTCCGGGCGAGACTCGACCTGTCCGACGTGGCGAACGGAACGAACGCGTCGGTCGTCGTCAGCGACGGCGACAGCGTCATCGCCGAGCGGGCGGTCACCGTCGCCACCCGCCCGCTGTTCGAACTCCGCGGGTTCCGCGCGAACGACGGTGGCGAGGACCAGCTCCGCGCGGGTGCGGCGAACGAGCTCCGCGCGTACGTCTGGAACCGCGGGAACGCACGGGGGAACGCCACCGTCGTCTTCGAGGTCGGGACTCACACGGTCACCCGGAACGTGACGCTCCCGGCAGAAGAGACGCGAACCGTCGACGTGTCCGTCCCGCCCGAGGCGATCCCCGACCGCGAGCGCGTGAACGTCTCGGTGTCGTTCGCCGGCGAGACCGAAAGTCGCCCGCACCTCGTCGTCCCCGCCGAGACGACGCGGCCGCCGACGACGCCGACCGCGACCACCGGAACCGAGCCCTGGCCGACGCTCGCCGGCACCGACCGCGGCACCGCCGACGGCCCCACGCCAGGATTCGGCCCGGTCGCTGCCGTCGCCGCGCTCGCAGCGGCACTCGTCGTCGCCGCCAGGCGCGCCCGCAGCGACGACGACTGAACGGCGACTCGCCTCGCACGGGCGAGGTCACGCACTCGCCGCGGCCGACGACCACCGCTCGAACCGACCGCGAGCGTCGGATGTCGGAAGCGTGGGATTCATTCGCGCGGCCACGAAAGCCCCTCGCATGCGCTGGGCGTGGGTGGTGCTCGCCGCGACGATACTTGCCGCTACGGCTCTCGCAGGGGCGACGGGTGGGGTGGCGGCTGCCAGCGACGCGACCGCCACGCTCGATTCCACTGTCACGCTCCATCCGACAGACGCGCTCGATTCGACAGACGCGCTCGACCGGCCGCGGGACGAGGCCCATGGCGTCGCCGTCGAGACGAACGCCACGTACGCACCCGACGAACCGGTGACCGTCACCGTCACCGGCCAGGAACGCAGTCTCTACGCGTTGTACGTCTACGACGCGAACGGAACGCGGCAGGCGACCAAGCGAGTGTCGCTCGAATCCGACGAGGAGACCGTGTCGTTCGGCGCGCTCCCACCGGGCTCGTACCGCGTGGTCGTCGTCGCCGTGAACGTCGGCGAGCAGGTGTCGACGACGTTCGGCGTCGGCGGCGCGTACGAACCGGGTGTCGTTCCCGAGGTGACCGTCGACCAGCCAGCGGACGTCATCTCCGTCCCGATATCGCTCCCGAACGGGACGACCCGCGCCACCGTCACCATCGCGGGCGACCGCGGCAGATACCGCGTAACCGCGACCGTCGTCGACCGCGACGGCGACGGCGAGGTCGTCCTCGACTGGAACACGTTCTACGCCGGCCGCGGGAAGGTCGCGCTCCGAACGCCAGGCGAGGACGCCGTCGTCGACGCGACCCGCGAGCGCGACCTCGACGGGTTCCTCCGCGAAGGCGAGTACCACCTGACGGTGCTCGCGAACGGCACCGTCCTCGACCGTGGTGCCGTCGTCGTCGACCTGGAACCGCTCTACACCGGCCGGATGGACGTCTTCGAGGCGCCCGCGGCCGAGTCGCCCGAAGCGAGCTTCGACCAGCGGGTGTCGACGGGGCAGGTGGAGACCGACGAGTGGTTGTTCATCGTCGTCCACACCCAGGGCGTGTTCGGCGCGGTGAACGCGACCCGCGACCTCCGGTCGGTCGGCCCCGACCAGGTCGTGCTCTCGATCACGCCCGAGAACGGCGACGGCGGCGTTCGACTCACCGCCGCGGACTACGTCGACGTCGAGGAGGGCCGCATCGTCGTCGGGTTCGCGCCCGGGTCCGACGCGCTCGCGATCGACACCCAGTACGACGTCGACTTCCGGATCATGCGCGCTCACCCCTATCGCGCCGGGGACGAGGGAATGAACGTGAACGTCCGCGTCGTCGCCGCCGGGACCGAACCGGACCGACCGGTCGTCGAACTGGAGTCCGTCGACGCCCCCGAGAGCGTGCCCGCCGACGGCCCCGCGAACTTCACGGTGACGCTCGTGAACCGCGGCGAACGAACGGGGAGCGTCCCCGTCTCGGTCACCATCGGCGGGCACGTCACCGAGCGCGAGGTCGTCGTCCCGGGGAACGGCCGGACGGTCGTCGACCTGTCGTTCGACACGTCGCGCGTGCTCGAGGGGTCTCGCCAGTACGTCGTCTCGGTGAACGGGTCGCGCGAGACCGGGACGCTCGTCGTCGGCGACGCCGACGCGGACGGCGGGCCGACGCTCGGCGACCGCAGCGACGAGGACGGCTCGCTTCCCGGGTTCGGGCCGGTGGCCGCGGGCGTCGCGCTCGCTGTCGTCGTGCTCGCCGCGCAACGCCGCAACCGGTCGTCGAACTGAGGTGACGTCGCCGACCGCCGCGGTCAGCCGTCCGCGGTCAGCGGGTGCGTACCGCCGCGTCCGGTCTCGACGAGCCGACCGATGCCGTTCTCGAGCGGGTACGTGAGGAGGGTCTGGCGAGCGCCAGCGGACGCCAGCTGGCGGGCGCGTGCGACGAACTCCTGCCAGTCGTGCACGCAGTCGACGTGCATCTCGAAGGCGTGCGCGTCACCGAGGTGCGGCGGCGGCCCGACGGTCACCGTTCGACCGCCCGCCCTCGTTCCGTTGCACCACGGACAGGTGTCCGCGGAAGCGGTCTCGAGCTCGGACGTGGACATATCCTGTATGTGGTATGCTAACGGGTTAGTTAGGCATCTCGTACGCTTGCGGACAGCCAAGCGAACCACCGTTCAGAACGAGCTTACTGCGGTGAACTCACATAAAACGGCGTGAAACGAACGAAAAACCTCGCGTTCGTGGACGAACGGTCAGGCGAGCCAGTCCTCTGGCTTCGTGTCGTAGTCCACGTCGTCCGCCGCGAGGTGACTCACCTGCTCCCACGGCACGTCGAACTCCTCGAACTCCTCGCCGTCGAACCGGAAGCGCTTCCCCTGCTCGCTGGGCTCGGGCTCCTTGTTCCGGCGGCGCGCGACCTCCCGGTCGTGGTCGCTCAACTCCTTCACGATGGTGAGGAGGTTCACGGGCCGGCCCCAGAGCTCGAACACGCGTTCGAGAACCTGCTTCGCTTGCTTGACGTCCAGCATCACGCCGTTGTACTGGTGGCCGAGCAGGAGCTCGTTCCGGTTGTCGAAGTTCCCGTCGTACACCGCGATCGTCGGCTTCCCGAAGTTCGTGAACTGCAACAGGAGCTTCTTCTTCACGTCCGCCGCGTCGACGCTCGCCACGCGATTCTGGCCGGTCGCGTGACTGAACTCGTACGTGAAGTAGTCGTTCGCATCCACGAACTCCTGCGTGAGGAACTCGTCGAGGAACGTCACGTCGTTGTGACTCTGCCGGATCTCGCGCATCCGACTCCAGCCAGCCGAGTAGTCGACGTCTTCCAACGCGTCCTCGACGCTCGCGTAGCGCGCGTCGTCGAACAGGTACCGACCGATCTGCTCCAGTTCGCTCTGGGTCGCGCTCGCGAGGAACGTCCGATTCCCGCGCTTGACGAGCGAGAAGTGCCGGCGCGCCAACCCAGCGGTCGTCAGGACCTTCCACGGGTACCCCTCGACGTCGACGTCGCCGTCCTTCGCCGCCGCGAGCGCGTCCGCGTCGACGTACTCGGCGGGCACGTCGTCGAGCGCGTCCAGGGACTCGGGCGTGATGCTCGCGAGCGCCTCGGGCGGTTCGAGCGTCGCCAGGACCTCGTCGAAGTCGACGACGTCGTCGAGGTTCCGCCACGTCACCCCGTCGACGCGGAGGAGTCGTTCGAGGACCTCGCGGCGGTTCGCGCGGTTCTCCACGTACTCCCACATCTCCATCCCTAGCTTGTACGGATTCAGGCCGGGCGACCCGAGGACGCGAGCCATGTGGTCCGCGTAGTTCAGGAACTCGTCCGCGCCCGCGAACCCCTCGTCGGTCATCATCAGGGACTCCCAGTACGCCGCCCAGCCCTCGTTCATGACCTTCGTCATCTTCTGGGGCGCGAAGTAGTACGCCTCCGCGCGCAGCATGTCGAGGACGTCCGTCTGCCACTCCGTCATCTCCATCGCACGACCCGCGTCCTCGTCGAAGCGCTTCCCGTGCCGCCGGAGGAACCCCAGGACGTCCTTCTCGGGCGTCGGCGGGAACGACGCCGGTTCGTCGTCTTCGTCCGCGAGGAACTCCTCGTCGAACACCTGTCGACGCACCTCCTCGGAGAGGTCGAGGTCCGCGAGCTTGTCCTTCACCTCGTCGTCGACCGCCACCTCGTCGTCGCCGTCCTCGGTCTCCACGGGCGCGTACGGCTCGTGCTGGTCGATGTTGTCCTCGAGCACGAGCGCGTTGTCGATCCAGCGTTCGACGGCCGCACGCTCGACCTCGGGGTCGCTCATGTACGCCGATATCGCGTTCGCGTGCCGCTCCAGCATCGCCGCCGCGTCCGCGCCCTCCCCGAACAACTGGAACCACTCGTTGTTCGCGAAGAAGTCGCTGTGGGCCTCCACGTGCGTGATGACCGCTTTCTGGTCCGCGATCGTGTTCGACTCCTGGAGGAACGCGTGCGCCGGGTCGTCGTTGTTCACGATCTCGAACGCCTTCCCGCCCGCGTACTGTCCTTGCTTCTGCTGGCGGTCGTACTGCATCCCCCACCGCCAATGGGGATAGCGATGCTGGAACCCGCCGTACGCGATGAGCTCGTTCATCTCGTCGTAGTCGACCACCCAGTAGTTCACGTCGTACGGCGCCAACCCGAGCTTCAGCGCGAGGTTACGGGCCTCCTCGACCGGCTCCTCGAGCTCGCCCGCGATCCGCTGCTTCTTGAACCGGTCCTTTTCACTCATACTGACTCACCTCGACTCGGTCCGCCGATGCGGTCCGTCATTCGTCGTCACCTCCCTCCGTCGAGAGGATGTCGTATATCGCGTCCGTCACGTCCTCCGGGCCGGAGACGTACGCCACCGCGACGTTCTCGCTGTCCCCGAAGTGACTCTGTACCTCCTCGGCGTGCGTCGCGTTGATCGCCGTCCCCGTCGGCTGGGTCTCGACGTACGCGTGCAGGTTCGCCGGAATCGCCTCCATGAGTGGTATCACGTTCTCCTCGGTGTCGTTGCTCGAGTTCTCTGAGTCGCCGGCCGCGAACACGTAGCGGTTCCACTCGCTCCAGGGGTACTCCTCTAAGAGCTGCTGGGCGAGCTCGTACGCGCTCGAGATCTTCGTCCCGCCACCGCTCCGGATGCCGAAGAACTCCTCGCGCTCGACCTGCCACGCCTCCGCGTCGTGCGCGATGTAGACGAACTCCGCGTTGTCGTACTTCCCGGTGAGGTACCAGTCCAGTGGCGTGAACACGCGCTCGACGAGCTCGCGTTTCTTCTCGCGCATCGACCCGGAGACGTCGCGGATGTTCACCACGACGACGTTCTTCTCCTTCTCCTCGATAATTTCGGGGTGCCGGTAGCGTTCGTCCTCGCGACGGAACGGCACGTGCTTGATGCCCTCGCGCTGGATCTTCGCCTGGATAGGTTCGCGGTCGACGTTCTCCTCGACCTCCTCCAGGCTCGCCCACGTCGTCTTCTCGTCGTCGGGGATCTTCGAGTACGCGTCCACGAGCCACGCCTTGCTCACGGGGATGGACTCGCCGCGCGCCCACTCGAACGCCGTCTGCGGGCCGACGCCGTCGACCTTGAGGACCTCCTTCAGGTACTCCTCGTCGAAGTCCATCGCCATCTTCCGCTTCAGGCCTTCCTTGAACATCCGCTCGAAGTCGAGCGTCGAGTTCGGCCCGGAGCGCGTGATGTCCGTGTAGGGACCTTCCTTCTCCTCGATGACGCGCTTGCCTTTCGGGTCGAGGTCCAGGCCGAGTTCCTCGTCGAGTTCCTCCGCGAACTCCTCGGGGTCCATCTCGTAGTACTCGTGCTCGCCGCCCTCCTCGCCGGGGTCGCCCTCCTCGTCGCCGTCACCCGGCTGGGGCTGGGGTTGCCCGACGGGGTCGCCCGGCTGGGCGCCCTCGCCCTGGCCGACGCCGCCCTGGTCGAGCTTGTCGTACTCGAACGCGGGCAGGTCCACGATCTTGATCGGGATGCGGACGTCGTCCCGTCCGCTCGCGCCGAGTTCGCCGTACTGGATGAACTCCGCGAGGTCCTCGCGGCGCTGTTCACCGACCTCCCGGAACCGGTCGAGGTCGTCTTTCAGTCCCATCTGTAAGCCACCTGTCCCATGACGTGTCTACTCGTGAGTTCCGCGGACGCCGCCGAGTACCCGTAGTGCTCGACGAGCGCCTCGATCGTCTTCTCCTTCACTCGCTCCGTCTCCGTCCCGCTCGGTGGGTCCTCCCACTGGCGCGGGTCGAAGTCCTCGTAGGTGCGGCGGACGTCGTCCCAGTCGTTCTCCTCCAGTACCGCCTTGATGACCGGGATGGCGGTCAGTTCGACGTCGCTCACGCTGAAGTCGTCGCCGCGTTGCTCCCACGCGTACCGGTTCAGTGCCGTGATGACCTTCTCCCGGCGGAACGCCACGACGTCCTCGCTCGGGTCGCCACCCGGCCCGTAGTCCGCGTCCTCGAACCGCCCGAGGTGCTCGACCTCGAACACCTTCATCAGGAGGGGGTCCGGGTCGACGCGCTCCCCGCGGTCGTTCGTGATGGGGTCGTCGGTCTCCAGCGCGTACACGTGCTCGACGTACTCCTCGACGGTCGCCTCGTCGACGCGACGGTCGTGCATGATCGCGTCGAGCACGTCCGTCTCCTGCTCGCCGAACACGTGGTTCTTCACGGCCGCGACGCGGGATTCGAACTCGGAGCGTTCGCCCGCCGAGAACACGGGCGCCTCCGAGAGGCCCTCCACCATCGCGTTCAGGACGTCGCGAGGCATGACCACGCTCGCGACGTCGTACTCCGGATGATGCCGGTCGCGCTCCTCGTGCAGGAGGTCCGCGAGGACGTCCCGCGTGAACGTCACCGGGATGCCGTGCTTGCCGTCCTCGTCGCCGTCGACGAACTCGAAGTCCTCGGCCTCCCGGCGCGTATCGCCGTCCTGGAGGTACCCGCGGTCGTACAGCACCGCTTTGTCCACGAGGTCGAGGTCGCTCGGCAGGTCGCCGTCCTCGAGGCGCGTGACGACCGCGTACAGCGCCGCCGCTTCGACCGTGTGCGGCGCGAACTCCTTCGGGACGAGCTCGCCGTCACCGGTCTTCACGGAGATGACGACCGGTTCGCGGATGCGCGCCTCCAGGTCGTCGTACGTCGTCGCCGTCCAGACGTCCGTCTCCCCGGTCAACTCCCGCCGGATGAGTTCGGTCTCGAGACTCAGGTTCGTCAGGTACCGGAACTCGTGCTTGTCCAGCCGTCGCTTCAACGCCTTCAGTGGGTCCATGCCCTGTCGGTCCGCGTGCTGGTTCAGCGTCGCCTCCAGGTCCGGGTTCGAGATGATGAGCAACTGGCTGTCGACGTCCATCCCGATGCCCTTATCCAGTTTCACGGACCCCTCGTCGGGGACGTTCAGGAGCTTCTGGAGGAGGTCCGCGTGCTGGGCGGCGTCCTCCACGACCGTCAGGAGGCCGTTCCCCTGACTGAGGACGCCGTCGTAACTGAACGCCTGCGGGTTCTTCCGACCGCGCGAGTCCAGCTTCTGGAGCATCCCGCGCATCCACGACCCGACCAGGCGCTCCTTCGGCGACCCGTCGTCCTCGCTGTGCAGGATGCCGATGCCGTGCCCGACGTCCACGACGTAGTTCTTCACGCGCAAGTGCTGGGGGTCACTGATCGCGGAGAAGAGGGCGTCCCTGCCCTGCCGCCGATATCGTTCCTCGAGGACGTCGTACGCCTCCCGCGAGAACGGGTCGAGGCGCTCCTCGACGCGGATCGGGAGGTCGTCGCTCCCGTCGTTCACCGCGTCGAGGATGTCCGCGCGGACCGACTCCGGGAACACCGACAGCGGATGCACCTGCACCGGGCTCTCGTACCAGTTCTCCTCGGCGGCCGCCGCCGACGCACTCGCGTCCTCGCCGTACGCGAGTCCACGACCGCCCGGACTCGCACTCGCGACGTTCCACTCGAGCGTGTACCGCCGGCCCTCGGGCGTCTTCGAGTACTCCCGGAGGCCGTTGACGAGACAGCGCTTCAGCTCGGACTTCCCGGTCGCCGTCGGCCCGTCGAACCACAGGATCTTCTCGTGCTTCCCGCGACCCGCCGCGATCGTCCGCAGGTCGTCGACGAACGCGTTCAGCACCTGCGTGTTCCCGAGGACCGCGTGCTCGCCGTCGTTGTGCGGGTCGTCGAAGAACCGGTACCGCTCGGTCTCCTCGCCCTCCTCGACGACCGACCGCGTCCCCATCGACTCGATCGCCTCCAGGAGGTACTTCGACGCGTGACTCGCGACCGTCGGCTGCTCTAACACGCGGTCGACGTACTCGTCGAGCCGCATCGGCGCCTCGTAGGTCGCCTCGAGCTCGCGGTCGACCGCCGAGACGAAGTCCTCGCCGCCCGCCATCTCAGTCACTCATCTCGGACTTTGCGACCTCCGCACCGGCGAACTCGAGGACCTCCTTCGCACCGCCGCGCGAGTATCCCTGGTCTTCGAGCGCGTCGACCCACGAGTTCCGCTCGTCGTCGTCGCTCTCGTTCGCCGACACCAAGGCGGAGAAGTTGATGTTGTGCTTCTTGTCCTCCCAGAGCTTCCGTTCGAGCGCGCGCCGCAGGCGCTCGTTGTCCGTCGGGTCGAACGTGTCGCCGGTGCGAGCGCGGCGACTCACCCAGTTACTGACCTCCTGGCGGAAGTCGTCCTTGCGGTCCTCCGGGATGTCGAGCTTCTCCTCGACGCTCCGGAGGAACGTCTCGTCGGGCTCCTGCATCTGGCCCGTTATCTCGTCCTCGACGCGGTCGTCGTCGATGTACGCCATCACGTGGTCCATGTACTTCTCGCCCTGCCGCTGGATCTCGTCGACGTCGTACGCGAGCGCGTGCCGGACGTCCTCGATGGCGCGCTCCTTGTACTCCTCGCGGACGAGCTCGAGGTACCGGTAGTACTTCTCGAAGTTCTCCTCGGGGATGGACCCGTGGTGTTCGAGGTTCTCCTCGAAGAAGTTGAACACCGTGAGCGGCGAGAGGAACCCGCGGCTGCGGTGCTTGGAGTCCATGATCGCCTCCGCGATCTCGTCGCCGATGAACCGCGGACTCACGCCCTCCATGCCCTCGCCGATCTCGGCTTTCGCCTCCGCCTCCTCGCGGAGCTTCTTCACGTCGATGTCGTCCCCGTCGTCGATCTCGCCGTTGTACGCCTTCGCCTTCTGGAGCATCTCGACGGTGTCGTTGTCCGGCTCCTCGATGCGGGTGAGGACTGCGAACAACCCCGCCATCTCCATCGCGTGCGGCTCGATGTTGATGTCCGGGACGTCCGCGTTGTTCAGCATCTTCAGGTAGATCTGGGCCTCCTCCTCGTACCCGAGGACGTACGGGAAGTCGATCCGCTTCGTGCGGTCGTTGAACGCCTCCATCTTCTCGTCGCCCTTCTTGTCCTTGTACTCGGGCATGTTCGTCCGCCCGACGATCACCTGGTCGATGTCGATACGCGGGTTGTTCTTCGGTTTGATCGTCATCTCCTGGGTGGCGTGCAGGAAGTCGTAGAGGAACTCGCGCTGGAGCTTCAGGAGCTCCTCGCCGGAGAACAGGCCGCGGTTCGCGTTACAGAACGCGCCCGAGTAGTCGAACGCTCGCGGGTCGCTCTCGCCGTAGATCGCGATCTTGGAGTAGTTGACGTCGCCCGTGAGTTCGGTCTCGTCCTGGTTCTTCTTGTCCTTCGGTTCGAACGTCTCCAGGCACTGGCGCTTGTTCTCGTTCGCGACCAGCCTGACGATCTCGACGTGGTTGTCGAGGACGCTCTCGAGGTCGTCGTCGTAGTACGCGAGCAGTTCGTCCATGTAGAACTCGCTCTCCGGGTCGAGGCTCTGCTCGTTCCGGATGGTGTACGGCGCGTCCAGTTCGGCGTTGAGGTCCGCGATGACGGCCTTCCGTTGCTCCTGGGGAAGGAGGACGAGCGGGTCCTGGTTCATCGGGGAGCGAACGGTCGCGTCCGCGGGGTCCTGGTCGTGGATGACGTCGGTGAGGTTCGTCCACCGGAACGTGTACATCCGGCCGTCGTCGCGGAGCGTGTAGTCCTCGAAGTACTCGCGGACCTGTTTGTCGAAGTGGCTCTTCCCGGACCCCACCGGTCCCAGGAGGAGTTTGATGCGTCGTTCGGGGCCGAGTCGGCGTGCGCCGGACTTGACCTTGTTGACGAACTCGTGGATGCTCTCGTGGATGACGCGCCCGAAGAACGTGTTCTCGCCGTCGTTCAGGGGGTCCTCGCTCGCGAGCTTGTACTCGACGACGCCGGCTTCCTCGTCGTACTCGGTGCCGTAGTGGTCGAACATGTCGGCGACCCGCTGGTGGGCGTTGCGCGCCACCTTCGGGTCGGCGTAACACTCGTCGAGGTACCACTGGAAGGTCTTGGTCTCCCGCAGGTCTGCGGGCATCGACTCCTTGTAGTCCTGGCTGAGGTCGCTTAGTCTCGTGTTCTTGGTCATGCTTTCACGGGCGAGCACGTTCGACCGGGCCCCCACGTCCTTTGTCGGTGGTGCTCGCTGTCCTCGGGCGTCGACCGGTGCCGTGGCGGTGGTCGCGCGGGCGGGTGCCCGCGACGACCCCACCAATCGTGGTTATTGTGGGCGTTTGTCATGCTCGCGCGCGCGTGTGGCCGTCGAGGCGGGGTGCGCGTCGAGGGCCGAGGGGTGCGAGCGGGGGCGGCAGTCGGTCGGTCGACCGAGTCGTATGATAACGGTTGGACTCGTCAGCAATAAGTCTACCTCCAACACTTATATAACATCGAATTTCCCCTTATAAATACCATCGATATCGTCTCGCGATGCGCGGTCGACCAACCCACCTGCACGACCCTCGCACACGACACCACGATAACGGCACTCGGTGCGCGGAACCGAGATACCCTTAGGTCACGCGCTCCACTCGACCGGTATGAGCGACCTCCCGGAGCCGCCGTCGGGCTGGACGGTGTGGAACGTCGACCCGGACGGCCGCGCCGTCCTCGCGTACCGCCCCGACGTCTTCAACACCACCGACCACCCCCCGGAGTGCCTCCCGACGCTGTACGTCTCCCAGGGCCGCCGAAACCACCGTCGCCCCGGCGTCGACCGCCCCGAGGCCGCGACCGGCGACTGGTTCGTCCGCCTCTACTTCGAACCCGACGTCTCCCTCGACGAGACCATGCGGTACCCCGACCGAGACGCCGCCATCGACGCCGCCTACGCGCTCGCCGCCGACTTCCACGCCGGCGACGTCGACCCACGCGACGTCTACCAGGTCCCCCGCCCCGACTACTTCGACGCCCTCGACGAACTCACCGGCGACGACGGCAGCGGTGACGACGCCCGCAGCGACGACGCCCGCAGCGACGGCTGACCGATCGACGCTCCCCTCGGGTACCAGTCGAACTCGTCCTACGCGACCCGCACCTCGAACCGCGCACCGCCGGCGTCGCTCTCGGTGACCGCGATATCCCAGTCGTGCGCCTCGACGATCTCGCGGACGATGGCCAGCCCGAATCCCGTCCCGGACGTCTGCGTCGAGTACCCGCGCTCGAAGACGGAGTCGCGGTCGGCCGCGGCGATACCCGGGCCGTCGTCCGCGACGAAGAACCCGCCCCCGTCCGGGAGGTCGCCGACGGTCACCGTCGCGTCGGCCGAGCCGTGGTCGACGGCGTTCCCAGACTGCGTCTGGGAGCTAGTCGAGCTGTGCTCGACGCTGTTCCGGAACAGGTTCTCGAACAGCTGACTGAGTCGCGAACGGTCGGCGTCGACCGTGAGCGTCGCGTCCACGACCAGCGTCGCCGCCGGCGCGTCCACGTGCGTCCAGCACGAATCGGCGAGCGCCCCGATGGCGACCGGTTCGCGGTCCCGGACCGGCCGGCCGTCGCGCGCGAGCGACAGGAGGTCCTCGATGAGCGACGTCATCCGGTCGTGCTCGTGCGCGACCGCGTCCAGGTGCTCGCTGTCGCAGTCCGCCCGCGCGAGTTCGAGTTCGCCCATCGCGACCGACAGCGGGTTCCGGAGGTCGTGACTCACCACGTCCACGAACCGCTCCAGGCGCTCGTTCTGCCGTTCGAGCGTCGCCTGGCGGTCCTCCAGCGCGCGCTCGTACTGGATGCGGTCGACCGTTCGCGCGGTGTGTGCGACGAGTAACTCGGCGAACTCGACGTCCCGCTCGTCGAACGCGTGCGTCTCCGCGGACACCGCCTGGAACACGCCGACGTCGCCGACGGGAACGCTCAACCCCGACCGGTAGAACTCCTTCGCCGGGTCGCTCTCGTCGTCCGCCGTTATCTCGTCGATGGTCGCGGACTCCCCGGACTGGAACGTCCGCCCGGCGAGCCCCTGCGTGGCGCGGACGCGACGCACGCCGTCCGCGGGCGCGCTCGACGACGACGCGACCGGTTCCAGCCACCCGTCCTCGTGGAGGATGACGCTACACATCTCGAGGTCGAGGACGTCCTCGGCGGCCGCGACCGTCCGCTCGCACGCCGTCTCGACGGTATCACACGCCTGTATCTCCATCGCCGCGGCGTGCAACGTCTTCAGCGTCTCCTCTCGACCCGATTCCATGCGTGAGACGACGGCGACCAGCCTGAAAAGCCAGTCGACTGCCACGTGCCACCATGCCACTCCACTCCTCCCGCGCGCCATCGGGCACGGTGCCCGTGCGCGGGCGGTGGGGACAGCGTAATACGCCTCCACGCGTTACGGTGGACCATGTCCACCGTCACGCTCCTCGGGTCGCGCCTCGTCGAGGAGGGCGCCCAGTTCGTCTACAACGGCGAAGCCCCCGGCTGCGAGGGGTGCCCGTACCGCAACCAGTGCCTGAACCTCACCGCGGGCGTGAAGTACGAGGTGACGTCGGTCCGCGACGGCGCGCAGACCCTCGAGTGCGCGGTCCACGACGAGGGCGTGCGCGCCGTCGAGGTCGAACCTGCGACGGTCGTCGCGAACGTCCCGAGCGCGAACGCGTACGCCGGCTCGAAGACCCAGCTCGCCGGCGAATGTCCGTACACGGAGTGCCCGAGCCACGAGTACTGCGAGCCCGACGGCGCGAGCCTCGACGAGGAGTACCGCATCAAGCGCACGAAGGGCGACCCGCCCCACGAGTTCTGCTACCTCGACCGCGACCTCACCATGGTCGAGTTCGAATCGCCCGACGAGTGACGGACTCGCCGCTCCGACGGCGGGTCGCTGGCGAGTGTGACCGCGGCCGCGTTCGCGGTGCAGACCGACCTGGCGACCGGGCGACTTTTCTCCCGTCCACCGCGAGGTGATTTCATGACCGACGATTCCGAGCGCGCCAGTGCGGACGGGGGCGATTCCGGCCCCGAGTCCCTCGATGCGCGCGTCGTGCTCGCCGAGGAACTGGCGTCCATCCGGGACCTCGCGTCGCGAGCGAGCGCGTTCGTCGCGCTCCCGGAACCGAACGTGCTCGTCGAGGACGTCCGGTCGCGGGCGCTCGAGGATCGCTACCGGACGAGCGCGACAGCGCACGCCGAACGCCTCGGGGTGGATGACCTCTCGCCGGCGGGCGTCCGCGCGTTCGCCGAGGACGTCCCCGTAGACGACCCCGTGGGGCGAGCGACGTCGTTCCTCGTTCGCCGCGCCGGCCGCCTCCAGGGACGACTCCTCGGGCAGTTCTCCCGGGACCCCGAGTCGCCCCGCGAGTACCTCGTGCTCGCGACCGCCGCCGGCCACCTCCAGCGCGCGGCCGCGGACCTCGAGGTCGCCGTGGAGACCGACGACGGCGACCTCGCGCATCACGCGAGCGTCGTCCTCGCACTCGCCGCCGCGCTGTTCGCGCTCGCCGAAGACGGCCTCGGCGCGCCCGCCGACCGCGACCCCGACGACGCCGCGACCGACGACCCGCTCCCCGAGTGGTTCTGTCTGGAGGTCGCACTCGCCGACCACCACCGGACGCTCGCCCGCGGCGACACCCCCGCGATGAACCCCCAGGAGCGCGATCACGACGCCCTCGAACACCTCCTCGTCGTCCAGGGCGCGACGCTCGCCGTCACCGAACTCGACGCCGACCCGCACGCCGTCGCCGACCTCGCCGACATCCCGCTCGAGCACCTCATCGGCGTTCTCGCGAGCGAGTAGAACGCGGCCGCTACGAAGGACGGTCGGTGCCGTCGTTCAGCCGCTACCGCGGGTATCGTTGCAGTCAGTTAGCCGACGACGCCGACGCGTTCCGCGGAGTACCCGAACGTCTCGTCGTAGCCGTGCGCGGACATCAGGACGGGATAGAACTCGGTGTCGGCGACGTGCGCGCGGTCGTCGACGCTCGCGAACGTCGTCCCGGGGGCGACCCGGGAGAAGTTCTCGACGTGGACCTCGTGACGGGACCCTGGTTCCTTCGGAACGCGCTCGAACAAGCGGAACACGGGGACCTCGCGGGACTGGGTGTGCCCGGGGATGACGCCCTGGGCTTTGAGGAACGCGCGGACGAGGTCGTACGCGTTCTCGGCCGCGCCGACCGACCCCTGGTAGCCGCACTCCACCTCGACGCACTCCGGCGCGGACGCGAAGATGCGGCCCTCGACGAAGTTCGCGCTGTCGACGAGCGCCGCCACCGGGAGTCGCGGGACGATCTGTCGCGCGAAGTCGTGGACGCCGTCCGCCACCGCGAACGGCTCGGCGGTCGACTGCGTCGAGTGCAGCGCGAGGACGCGACAGCCCTCGAGCGCCTCGCCGAGGCGGTACGCGAGCCGCGCCTCGTGCGTTTCCGCTTCGGGCGCGCCCGGGAACGCCCGGTTCATGTCCTCGTCGAGGTAGCGGACGCCGGCGTCGAGCGCGCGCTCGTTCGCCACGATGAGTTTCGCCGGCCGGTCGACCGGCGGGTCGGTCGCGAGCAGTCGCTCGACGGCGTGGACCCCGCACGGTTCGTCCCCGTGGATGGCCGCCACGACCGCAACCTCCGGCTCCCCGTCCCCGAGCGTCTCGACGCGCATCGTTCGTTCTACGGCAGTGGTCGCTCCCGCAAAAACCGTGCGGTCCGCGACGCACCGCTCTCGGGCCGTGCGTCTCGCGTCGGTCCCGGCCGCCGGAACCGGCAGGCCCTTACTCCGCGACGCCTACGCCTCGGTCGTGCAGGAGGACGCCGACGCACCCGATACCGGCGGCGCGCCCGATACCGGGGACGCACCCGATACCGGCGACGCACCCGACGAGGCTACGGTGGCCGCCGAGCCGACGGACGAGGAATCGTCGACGGTGGACGCGGACGCCGGGAGCGAAACGCAGCCCGATTCGGACGAGACGGCGACCGCGGAGGGCGTCGACACCGAGCACGTCATGAACCTCACGTTCGTCCTGACGCTCCTGTTCGGCGTGCCCACGGTCGTCGTGCTCTCGCTTTTCGTTCCGCTCGACGGCTGGGGCGAGATCATCTCGTTCGTCGTGCGCGTCGGCGCCGGCATCTGGTTCCTCACCGCCGTCGCGCTGTACGTCCGCGAACGCCGCCAGCTCTGAACGTCGGCGCGTCCGAGCGACGACCCCAGCGCGACGACCGTCAGCGCGACGACCGTCAGCGCCCGTCGTCCGTGGACGCTTCCCGGTCGAGCGGGTCCTCGAGTTCCCCCATCACGGCTTCGAGCGCGTCCGTCGCCGTGAGGAGTCCGACGACCTCGCCGTCCTCGAAGACGAGCGCGAGCTCCTGGTCCTCGGCCTGGAACTGGTCGAACGCGTCGCTCACGGTCGTCTCCGGGGAGAGCGTCGTCGGCGGCGCGGCGATGTCCTCGAACGACCGGTCGCCGGCCTTCAACGCCTCGAACTCGTCGATGATGGAGGGCGCGTACACGACGCCACGGAAGTCCGTGAGGTCGTCGCCGACGAGCGGGAACCGCGTGTGGGGCGTGTCCCGGATGCGGTCGAGGTTCTCGTCGACGGACGCGGTGGTCGACATCGCGACGACGTCGCTCGCGTCCACCATGATGTCCCTGATGGCGAGCTCGCCGACCTGGATGGCGTTCAGGACCTCGTCGCGGCGCTCCTCGGCGAGTTCGCCCTCCTCGAGGAGCGAGTGCACGCGATTCCGGAGCTGTGCGCGGGACTCGATGACGTCCTCCTCGGTCTCCAGCCACGCCCCCGTCATCTCGACGCCGAACAGCTTGAGCGTGTACTTCGCCACCCAGTCGCCGAGCGTGATGAGCGGCGAGATGAGGACGTAGAACCAGTGCAGGGGCGCTGCGCCGTACCGGCACACGAACCGGGAGCGCTCGACGCCGAGGTACGTCGGCGTCTGCTCGCCGTGCGTGAGGTGGACGAGGTTGATGATGAAGTACGCGATGAAGGCGCCGAGGCCGACGCCGGCGAGGACGGTGCCGGACGTCAGCGGGTTCACGATGGGGTTGAATAGCGCGGCGAGCGCGGGTTCGGCGACGATACCGACCGCGATACTGGACGCGGTGATGCCGACCTGGCACGTCGTCAGGTAGAGTTCGAGCTCCTGAGTCATCTCCCAGGCGCGTTCGAGTCTGGCGTCACCGTCGACGAACTCGTCTTCGGTGAACTGGCGCGCTCGCGTCAGCGCGAACTCGATGGCGACGAAGAAACCGTTCGCGAGGATGAGTGCGACGCCAGCGACGAGACGTACCCCGATCTCGGGCAGGTTCATCGTGGTCGCGGCGGGGACCACGAGGTCGGTGAAGAGTCGCAACGCTATCTCGGGCGAGTTCATGTTGGTCGCACCTGAGGCCTCACCGTGCGAGCCATTAGAAAGTTCCGACAAATTACGTAAATAGGTCGTTATCGAGCCAGCGAAATGAGGGCTGTAGATTGCGGTTCCGACAACAAGTAGTGGACAGAGTTATTCGGGTTGCGGGGTAAGTCGCGGCCGGATGCCCATTCGAGAGCTCGACGAGTTGGACAGGGAGATACTGCATCGCTTGCAGGCGGAGGCGCGAGGGACGTCGTCGACGGACGTCGCGGCGTCGCTCGACGTGTCCGCGAGCACGGTCAGGAACCGCATCCAGCGGCTCGAGGCCGACGGCGTCCTCCGCGGGTATCACGCGGACGTCGACTACGAGTCGGCGGGCTACCAGCTGTTCACGCTCATCGTCTGTACGGCACCGATACCGGAGCGCGAGGCGCTCGCGGCCGCCGCGGCGGACGTGCCGGGCGTCGTCGAGGTCCAGGAGGTGATGAAGGGCGAGTCGAACGTCCTCGTGCGCGCGGTCGGCGAGGACGGCGACGACCTCACGCGCATCGGCGAGGACCTGGACGAACTCGGACTGCACGTCTCGGACGAGGACCTGATCCGCGCCACGCACCGCAGTCCGTACGCGGGGTTCGACGTGGACGACGACGAGTGAATGGCCGATTTAGCGGTGCGTGTTCTCGACGTCCTCGGCCCAGGCGAACGCGGTGCCGGCGGCGTCTGCGGTCTCGGCGTCGCGTTCGCTGTCGCCGACGAACACGACGTCGGCGGGGTCGAGGGTGGGGTCGACGCGTTCGATGGTCTCGAGCAACGGCTCGGGGTGGGGTTTGTGGTTCTCGACGGTGTCGCGGCCGACGACGGCGTCGACGTGGTCGGCGACGCCGTGGACGTCGAGCGCGACGTGCGCTGCGGCCTCGCAGTTGAGCGTGCAGACGCCGACGGGGCGCGTCTCAGCGGCGAGCGCGTCCGCGAGCGGGAGGCGCGTGGAGGCGTGCGCGCCGTCGCGTTCGTGCCGGGAGATGACGGCTTCGACGTCGGCAGCGAGCCCGTTCGCGTTTGCGTCGGCCATGAGCGCCCAGAGGTCTCTGTCCTCGGGGTCGACGCCGGCGTCGCGGTACGCGACCGCGGCGTCAGCGCGCACGGCGTTCCAGGCGACGTCGAGGCCGACGAGCGTCCCGTCGAGGTCGTACACGACGCCAGCGTAGTCTTCGAGCACACCGGGACGTAGGACAGGGAGCGTGTTACTGCTGTCGGTCAGTCGCGGACGACGACGGTGTCCGCGACGCGGTCGCCGAGTCGACGCCGTCGGTCCGAGAGGGCGACGGTGGCGATGCCGAGCGCGTAGAACGCGGGCAGGAAGTCCACGAGTCGGAGGACGTTCCGCACCACGGCCGTCCGGAGCGAGAGCGTCGAGCCGTCGGCGTCGGCCGCGCGAATCTTCACGAGGTACTTCCCTATCGTCTGCCCGTACTGCCATTCGAGGAGGGCGTGGTAGCTCAGCGACAGTCCGAGCCAGAGGCCGAACGCGACGAGTGCCGGCGTCCCCTCGAGGCTCGCGTCGGTCTGTCCGCCGACGGTGGTGATGTCGCCGGTGACCGCGGCGATGGGGTAGATGGCGGCGAACAGTAGCACGAACCAGACCACGGAGTCGATGGCCATCGCAACGCCGCGGATGCCGATGCCACACGTCTCCGGCGCCTCGTCGTTCTCCATGCGCGACAGACGTGACGGTTCGCCTAAATGTCTTGTCCTGTCTTCTCCTGTCCTGTCGCGTCGCGACGGCTTTCGGTTGTCGACTGCACTCGCCCGTCCGCGCCGGCCCGTCGCGGCGTCGAATCGTACCGGCTTCCGAAATGGAGTGCTACTCGGATTTCAGTAAATGGTTTAATGCAGGAGGCCGTCTTCCGTGATATGCCAAGCGACGACCTCCGGAACACCATCGAGCGCGTGGGGGACCGGTTCAACCTCGGTGAGTACGAGATCGACGCGTACCTCACCGTCCTCGAGCACGGCCAGCTCACCGCGAGCGAGATCGCCGACCGAACGGAGATACCGCAACCGCGCGTCTACGACACCGTGCGGTCGCTCTCGGACCGCGGGCTCGTCGAACTCCGCGAGTCCCGCCCGATGAAGATCATCGCGGTCGACCCAGACGACGCGTTCGCGGACGTCACGTCGTCGCTCGACGAGATGATAGACGAGCTCGAAGCTCGGTACACTGCACCTGCTCGCGACACCGAGGCCGTCTCGCTCGTGAAGTCCCGCTCGACCATCCTCCGGTATCTGGAGGAGGTCATCGACGCCGCGGACTACGAGCTCGCGCTCTCGCTCACCCCGGACCTGCTCGACCGGTTCTCGGACCTCCTCAAACAGCGCAATCACGAGGGCGTCAGCATCGAACTCCTCGTCACGCCCGCCGCCGGCGCGCCCGAGTCGGACGAGTTCGACTACGCGGAGGTCGCGACGAACGTCCGCGCGCGCCGCGGCATCACGACGCCCGTCATCGCTGTCGCCGACGGCGAGTACTCGATCTACGCCACTCAGGACGCGCTCCGGGACGACCAGGACCGCTACGGCGTCATCTTCAACCGGTCCGCGCTCGGGTTCCTCGTCTCCGGGTTCTTCGGCACCGTCCTCTGGACGACCGCCGAGGAGCTGTACGCGGACGGCGAGGACCGCCCGTACCCGCGTCGATACGCGAGTATCCGCCGGTGCGTGAAGGACATCGTCGCGGAGGGCGGCGAGTTCTACGCGACCATCGACGGCCGCGACGTCGAGAACGGGACGCCGCGCGTCGTC
The DNA here is from genome assembly GCF_037081675.1 of Halorubellus litoreus. Taxonomy (GTDB): domain Archaea; phylum Halobacteriota; class Halobacteria; order Halobacteriales; family Natrialbaceae; genus Halorubellus; species Halorubellus litoreus. Next base: position 281,908 of record NZ_JAZAQL010000002.1, read on the forward strand.
AGCGGGAAGGTCTCCGACGTGGCGTTCGAGACGACCGAGGAGGTCGCGACGCTCACGCTCACCGACGAGGAGAGGGACGAGACGGTGACCGTCGGCGGGCAGGTCGCCGCGTTCGAGGACGTGGAAGCGCACGAGATCCGCATCGGTCGCGACAGCCCGCCGAAGAATCTGGACTGACTGACTCTGGGAGCGTACGCCGTCCGCCAGGACGGCGTTTCTGGGGTGACTGACTCTGGGAGCGTACGCCGTCCGCCAGGACGGCGTTTCTACGATGTTGACAGGTGGTCGGTTCTGCGGTGACTGACTCTGGGAGCGTACGCCGTCCGCCAGGACGGCGTTTCTACGATGTTGACAGGTGGCCGGTTCTGGGGTGACTGACTCTGGGAGCGTACGCCGTCCGCCAGGACGGCGTTTCTACGATGTTGACAGGTGGCCGGTTCTTCGATGTGGGCTGGCGGTCGGTTCGCTGCGATGGTGTCTTCGTGTGGTCCTTAGTCGGTCGTGAGCCGCGCGCGGAGGCGTGGGAGGAATGGACCGGTGGCGATGCGGTAGCCGAGGAGTGTGGGGATGGCGGCGAGCGTGAGGAAGGCGAGGAAGAGGAGGAGGTCGGTGGTGGTGAGGACGTGCGCGAGCGGGGTGGCGGTGCCGAGGAGGAGGGGGAGTTCGTATGCGACGGGGGCGAGTGCGAGGAGTGCGGCGAGCGCGTAGCACGCGGTGGCGGCGACGTCGCGGCGGGTGGGGCGGGTGTAGAGGATGCCGGCGGTGGCGATGGCGCCGACGGCGAACGCGGGGAGGCGGCCGACGAGGTCGGCGCTCAGCCACGCGAGCACGGTGCCGAGAGCGACCGCGGCGAGGAGGACGAACGCGGTCGTGGCGGCGTCGTGGCCGTCGCCGACGGCGTTCGCGAGGCGGTCGCGGAGTGCGGGTTCGGTCGCCATCAGGCGGCCCTCCTGTCCGCGTCGACGCCGGCAGCGTCCTCGCGGGGTCGCCGGACCGCTTCGCGCGGCGGGGCGGTCTCGGCGTCGGGCATCGATTCGAGCTCGTCGAACGGCGGTTCGGGACCACTCCGCCAGTCGCCGCGCGGCGCCTCGCCGCGGTCGAGTTGCGTGAACTGCTCGAGGAGCACCATCGTCACCCACGGGTCGCCGCCGAGGACGTTCGAGCCGTCCTGGAGGCCCGCCGGCCGGGTCGTCCGAGCGACGTTGTCCTCGAAGACGTTCCCGCCGTCCTCGGGTGCCCCGACGGCGAGGTCCGCGCGCCCCGAGTTCGAGACGTCGTTGTCGCGGAAGACGTTCCCCGTCGGCGGGTAGACGTTCTCGTCGACCATCGGCACCGCGACGATACCGAAGTTCGCGTGGTCGCGGACCGTGTTCCCGACGACCTCGTTATTCGTGCCGCCGGCGACGTTGATGCCGGTGCCGAACGCGGCGTACCCGAACGACTCGTCGGGCGCGTCGGCGTTGTCGTTCGCTTCGACGAGGTTGTTCTCGATGCGCGCGCTGTCCTGCGGTGGGTCGGCTTCGCTGTCCAGCGAGTTCGGGACGATGCCGCCCATGTTCCGCCGGAAGACTGAGTCCTTGACGGTGAGGTAGCCGCCGGCGTTCGTCCCAGAGTACCCGATGGCGTTGTACTCGCTCCGGACGTTCGCGATGATGGCGTGACAGGGCTTACACTGGCCGATGTAGAACCCCGAGTCGGTGTGCCCGGAGGCGTAGGAGTGCTCGTAGCGGCCGTGCTCGCTCGCGATGTTGTATATCCCATAGACCTGGTTGTTGTACGCGGTGAGGTACGACCCGCGCCAGCCGGAGACGCCCGACCAGAAGAACCCGTTCCGGACGTAGTTCCGCGCGGTCACGTTCTCGACGACGACGTCGTCGACGGTCGCGAGCACGCCGTCCTCGCGTTTGAACTCGCCGTCGAGCACGACCTCGTTCCGGTCGGTGCCGCGTATCGTGAGCCGCGGGGTGTCGGTGACCTCGACGGCCTCGTGGTACGTGCCGGGGCCGACGAGGACGAGGTCCTCGGGGTCGGCGGCGTTCACGGCGGCCTGGATGGTGTCGTAGTCGTCGGGGACGCGATGGACGGTGTACTCCTCGTAGGCGCGTGGCTCGCCGCGCTCGGGTTGGGCGGCGGGGAGGTCGTCGTCGTGGCCGTCGCGGGTGGTGCTGCCGGCGAGGGCGCTCCCGACGACCGCGTCGGCGGCGACTGCGGCCGCGCCGAGCGCGCCCGCGCCGCCGACCGCGCGGAGGACGTCGCGTCGTCGCGTCACGCCGACCACTCCGTGCTGGATGGGGACATGTCACGTGATTCGACGCGGTCGGACCTAAATCTAGCCGGTGGAATCGACGGAGACGCCGCGTGGACGGACGCTGACGCCGCCGTTCGTGCCGAGCGCGCGGTCAGCGAACGCGAACGCCGCCCTTCATCCCGAGCGCCTGATGGGGCTCGCAGTAGTACGCGTACGTTCCCGTCTCCTCGAACGTGTGCGAGAACGTCGCGCCCTCGTCGTCGTGGTACTCGCTCGCGAACGCGCCGTCGCGGTCGACGACGTTGTGCCGGCCGCCCCGGCCAGTCCACTCCCAGACGACGGTCGTCCCGACGTCGACCTCGACCGCGAGTGGGTCGAACGCCAGGCCGTCGCTGCCCGCACCGACCGCCACCGCGACCTCGCTCTCGCCGGTGCGGTCGACCGGCCCGTCGTACTCGTCGAGGTCGCCGAGCCAGTCGTCGAGCTCGCCATCGCCGCCGTCCCCACCGCCGCCGCTCAGGCAGCCGGCGAGCGCCGCGGCGGCGGTCCCGGCGGTCGCTGCCAGCAGCGCCCGTCGCCCGCATCGGTTCGTTCGCTCGTCGTCCCCTGCTACCCCGTCGCTCGTCGAGTCGGAGGATTGCACGTTCGGTTTTGTACGAGGGCCGCGTAGTAACCCTTGTGCGTCGTCGTTCGCTGCTCGCCAACTTCGCCCGCACGGCTGGCGTCGCGGCCGCTGCGACCGGGACGGCCGCCACCGCGGGCTGTCTCGGCACGGGGAGCGACGGCTACGAGCCGCCAGCGCGCGTCGAGAACCCACCGCGGGGCGTGTATCGACCGGTCGCGGCACCGCGGCTGCGGACGGTCGGCGTCGCGGACGCGGGCGCGTTCCGGCTCGCGCTCGCGTACGGGCCGCCCGTTCGGTTCTGGGAGGTCGTCGGCGAGCAGACGTACCGTCGCGCGGCCGAACCCGACGACGACGTGCACCTGGTCGCGCTCGCGTGGGACCCCGAGACGGGCGTCGTCCTCCCGGAGGTCGGACTGACGGTCGAGGTGACCCGGGACGGCGACCTCGTCGCACAGGAAGCCGTGTACGCGATGGTGTCGCAGGGGATGGGGTTCCACTACGGCGACAACTTCGCGCTCGACGGCGACGGCGAGTACGCGGCGACGGTCGCCGTCGGCGGCCTCCAGGGGCGACGCACCCGGGCGTTCGCCGACCGCTTCGGCGACCCGGCGAGTCACACGTTCGCGTTCGAGTACGCGCGCACCGACCGGGACGCGCTCGACGTCGTTCGCGCCGACGACCCCGGGACGCGCGGCGCGCTTCCGACGAACCCACCCGCGTCGATGCCCGCCGCAGCCATCCCGGAGGATCCGCCCGGGAGCCGGCTCGGGCGAGCACGGACCGCCGACGTCACGTTCGACGTCCGCGCGCTCACCGGCCGGTCGGCGAGCGAGCGCGTCGACCCGGACGCGGACGCACCCGCGGACGCTGCCTACCTCGCGGTGCTCGCGCACACGCCGTACAACGACCTCGTCCTCCCCGGGATGGGGCTGCGCGCCACCGTCGAACGCGAGGACGGGTCGACGACCGAACGCATCCTCGACCGGACGCTCGACCCCGCACTCGGCTACCACTACGGCGCGAGCGTCGACGGCCTCGCGGCCGCGACTGCGGTCCGCATCGAGACGCTCACGCCACCGCAGGTCGCGCGCCACGAGGGCTACGAGACCGCGTTCCTCGACCTCGACACCGTCCGCGTCACCGCCGACTGACCGCCAGCACCCGCTCCCGACTCGGCGCTGTCGGCACTGTTCGAGTCGTCGAGTCGAACCGAGAGAAGGGGCGCGACGGCGCCTAGAGGCCGATGACGTCGTCGAGTTCGACGTCCTCGACGCGGCCGTCGCAGACGACGCATTCGTCGATGTCTTCAGGCCCCTGTCCGCCTTCCATGTGGAGGTTCCCGCAGTCCGTGCAGACGAGTGGTTCGGCGTCGAGCATGCACGCTGCGTTTCTCGGGACGGATAGTTGATAGTTGGGGACAGATGGGTTGGTGCTCGCGGACGGACGACGGGGCGCGGACGGACGACGGGGACGACGAGCGAACCGTTCCGGCGCACCCGGTCAGTCGTCGAGCGCGCGGAGTTCCTCGTGGAGCGCGGCGGCGAGTTCCTCGAAGCGGTCCCGGGTCAGCGGGTCGGTGGTGACGAAGACGCCGTGGTCGTCGTGGATGACGCGCGTGAGGTACCCGTGGTCGAAGACGCGGATGGTGAACGTGTAGTCGCCGAGTTCGCTGTCGTCGTAGTCGGTCTGCGAGCGGAAGCCGAGGCGTTCGGTGTCGGCGAACCCGGCGACGTCGGCGTCGGGTTCCAGGTCGTCGCGGAGGTAGAGCTGGTCGACGTCGTCGGGCGTGAAGTACGTGACGCTGCGGACGCCGTCGCCGACGACGGCCCTGGTGGTTCGGACGAGCTCGGTCTCGGTCGCGTCGCTGAGCAGGTCGGACGACATACGCGAACCGTCGCCCGGCCGACGGAAGAACCGTGACACAAATTCCCACGGTCTGGGAGCGGTCGGCTGCGGTCCCCGGACGTTACAGCGATTCGACGCCCTCGTCGGTGACGACGGCGTCGACGAGGTCGACGGGCGTGGCGTCGTACGCGGGATTCTCGACGCTGAACCCCTCCGCGGGTTCGCGCATCACCTCGCTCGGCGACCGGAACTCGTTCTCGAACACGAACCCGTCCTCGATGATCTTCGCGTCCGAGCCGACGACGACCACCGGGACGTCCAGGCGCGCGGCGGTCGCAGCGATGGGGAACGTCCCGACGCGATTGTAGAGCGTGTCCCCGACGATGCAGTCCATCCCGACGACGACGAGGTCGCACTCCTCCAGGTAGTACCCGGCCGCCGCGTCCGTGACGAGGTGGGTGTCGATGCGGTCGTACGCGGCGAGCTGGCGCGCGGACTTCCGGCCGAGGTACCGCGGTCGCGCTTCGGTGACGTACGCCTCCAGGTACTTGCCGTCCCGCGTCGCGCTCTCGACCGCCTCCAGCACCGTCGACGAGTAGTCGTGCGTGAGTATCGTCTGGCCGTCCTCGAGGTACGCGGCGGCGTTCTCCGCGGCCGCGTGCTTCCCGGCCTCGATGGTGTCGACGACGCGGTCGATGGCGTCGGCCGTCGCCGCCTTCGCCGCCGCGACGTCACCGGGCTCGGCGTCCTCGACGCCGGCGACGACGTCCGCCATCGCGTTGTGGAGGCTCGCGTGACTCGGGTTCGCGCGCCGCAACGCCTGCGCGTTCCGCTGGAGCGACCGCTCGTACTCCTCGACCGTCGCGAACTCCCTGCCCGTGAGGTCCGCGAGCGCTCGCGCGGCCTTCACCGCGACGACCGACGACGAGTGCGTCTGCATCTCCGCGATCTCTTCGACGGTCTCGTCTATCATGCCAGCACCGTCGCCCACCGACGGCATAGGCCTTTCCACCTCGTCGACACGTGCCCGAGTTTCGCCGGTACCGGCGCGGGCGTCGATTCACCCGAATCCATCGGGGGGTCGATTCACCCGCCGTCGGGGCTTGCGCCCGAACGCGTCGAGGGCTTCGCGATGCGCGCGATGGCGGTGCTCGCGACGACGGCGATCGTTATCTCGAGGCCGCCGGCGACGAGGAACGCGGCGAGGAACCCGTACTCGGCGGTGACGAGGCCGCCGACGAGGAACCCGCTGAGCATCCCGAGGCTCCCGAAGACGTTGAAGCCGCCCATCGCGGACGCGTTTTCGCTGGCGGGGACGACGTCGGTGACGAGCGCCATCGTCGCCGGGGCGACGAACGCGCCGCAGACGCCGACGGCGACGAGGAGCGCGGCGGCGAGCGCGTACGTCGGTGCGAGGCCGACGGCGACGATGGCGACGCCGTACAGGATGGACCCACCGACGACGGGGACGTAGCGGCCGATGCGGTCCGAGAGCGAGCCGACGGGGTACTGGAGTGCGGCGAACGGCAGGAAGAACAGCGCGAGCGTGAGGCCGGCGGTGGCGGCGTCGACGTCGAACGCCTCGCGGACGTACGCGACCCCCGCGAGGGCGAAGAACCCCGCAGTGAGGCGGTCGACGTACCCGAACGCGTACGGCACGAGGAGCGCTGGCCGCGAGCGGACGCGGGTGAGAACGGTGCCGACGGGGAGGCCGCCACCGCCGCCGCGGTCGGGGACGGTCGCCGCGAGCGCGCCCGCGGCGACGAGGACGGCCGCGCCGCCGTAGAGCGGAAGGAGTGGGTCGCGGGCGGCGAGCTGGCCGCCGACGATCGCGCCGAGCGCCGCGCCGAGCCCGATGGCGGTCCCGGCGGCACCCATGTTCCGGCCGTTCCCCCCGGAGAGGTCCATGAGCATCGTGATGGCGAGCGAGAACGCGCCGATGGTGAACGCGCCGCCGACGACGCGGAGCGCGAGCACCACCCCGAACCCGAGGCCGAGCGACGGTGCGAGCGCGACCGCGACGTAGCTCGCGGCACCACCGACGGCGCCGACGACGACGAACGGCACGCGACGTCCGAGCGAGTCGCTGAGGACGCCCCATGCGACCGCGAACGCGACGAACGCCGCGAACTCGGCGACGAGGAACCACGTCGGTGCGAGGATGCCGTCGCCGCCACCGACCGCGGCGACGGTCTCCTCCAGGCCCGGGTAGAGGAACACTTGCGAGACGAGGACGCCCCACACCACGAGCCCGAGTCGGACGCGGTCCAGGCGCGTGCCGCGAGCGCCGCGAGCGCTCTGGACGCCCTCGGATTCCGCGCCGGCGGCCGTTTCGGTCACGAGCGTGCGTACGCGCCGCCGTCCTACGAGGTTGTCGGTCTCCAGTCCCTGCCAGGACCGCCGCGACCGGGACGCGACCATGGCGGTGCATAAATCCGTTCGGCGCCTACGTCGAGTCGAGATGGTCTGGGTCACCTATCGCTGTCCGTACTGCGGGGCCGTCACGGGCGTCGAGCGCGACGCGTACATGAACGACAAGTGCGTGACGCGCGAACCGCTCGACGGCTGGACGTACGCGGACGCGACGGACGACGTCGAGGCCGCCGACGGCATCCGGTTCGTCTGCCTCGGCGACGGCGCCCGCGACCGGGACGCGGAGGACGCCACGCCGGCAGCGGGCGCGACGCCCTCGGGCGAGGGCGGCGCGAACGACCCGCGCCCCGACGAGGACGGCTGCGGGCGGACGTTCTACCTCAACTACGTGAAGTACGCCGACGGGACCGAGGTCGACCACCGGACGCCCGACATCGACCGGCCGCGGTTCGACTTCTCGCCCTGAACGGTCGGCGTCTCCGACGTCCGGCCAGCACACCTACTCGAGGAACAGTCGGACGTCGTCCGCGAGCTCGCCGTCCTGGTCCGGTGGGACGGCGTCGACCCACCTGAGCGTGGCGTCGCCGTCCACGTCGATGGCCGCGGTCGGCGACGCGTCCTCGGCGTCGACGCGCGCCGGGAAGACGACGTCGAACGTGTCCACGCGACGGGCGTCCTCGGGGTCGTCGACCGTGAACCCGACGTGCCGGATGCGTGCCGGATGGCCGAGCGCGAGCGGCACGCCGAGCAGGTCCCCGAGGTCGCGGCGCGCGGTCGCCGCCCAGTCCCCGCCGGACGGGACCGTCGTCGCCGGGAGCGTCCACCCGTGCACGCCGTCGTCGTGACAGCACACGCGCCCGTCGCCGTCAGTGACCCCGACGACGGCGTGACTGTTCACCTGGTCGCGAATCCCGTCGAAGCGCTCCGCGTCGACCGCGTGACTCCGGTCGCGCCAGTCGACCGCGTCGTCGTTCAAGAGGCGCCCCGGGTCCGAAAGCGAATCCATACCTGCCTCTCGGAGCGCGCCACTGAAGAATCCGCCGTGACGACGCCCGGACGACTCCCGGCACTGCCGCCAACGATGCCCGGGACGGGACCCACCGACGCCCAGCGCGTCACCCGACGAACCCAAGTCCCCGCCAGCCCTGGAGTGGGGTATGCGCGACGACGTGCTCGACGAGCAGCGAGAACTGGTGGCACTCCTCGAAGACCGCGGGTGGGACGTCACGGAAGCGGAGGTGTCCGTGTACGAGTCGCCGTGGGAGGACGGTGACGCCCCGGAGGCGACGGTCACGCTCACCGCACGCAAACCGTTCGGCGACCACGGCGACGGCGACGACGACGGCGACGACGAGAACCCGTTCCGCGTGAAGTGACCGCGATACCGCCGGCGTCGCCGGCGGTCCAGCGACCGGCCGCGACCGCGAGCGCGTGAACGCTCGGCGCGTTCAGGGGCGTTCCCGGTGCCGCGAGGCGGCGGTTTATGCAGGTCGCCACCCTATGGGCGGGTATGCCTATGAAACAGTCGGGGCCAGCCGACGCCTACGAGGTCGTTCGCGAGGACGACGACGGGTTCGGCTGGATCGCGTACCCCGGGGAGGAGATGCAGCGAGCGAGTCACGCGTTCCGGACGGCCGACGGCGTGTACGTCATCGACCCGGTCGACATCGACGACCTCGACGACCACCTCGCGGCGCTCGGCGACGTCGCCGGCGTCGTCCTCACGCTCGACCGCCACGAACGCGACTGTGCGGCGGTCGCGCGCCGCCACGACGTCCCCGTGTACGTCCCCGAGTTCTTCGGGAAGACGAGTCTGGACGCGGAGACGAAACCGCTCCGGGGCGTCCTCGACCGGTTCGACGTCATCCCGGTCGTGAACTGGCCGTTCTGGAACGAGATCGCGCTCTGGGACGACGAATCCGGCGAGCTCTGGGTGAGCGAAGCCGTCGGTACCGTCGACTACTACACGACCGGCGACGAGGAACTCGGCGTCCACCCGATGCTGCGAGCGGTCCCACCCCGGAAGAAGCTCGGTGACCTCTCCCCTGGCGAACTCTACTGCGCGCACGGCGCCGGCATCACGAGCGGTGCGACGCGCGCCCTCCAGGACGCCCTCTCGGGCTCCCGGAAACGCATGTTCGGACTGTACGCGAAGACCCTGAAGAGCGCACTCTCCTGACGACCGCGACGCGCTCCGTGCCGTCTCAGGCGGGGAACGCGACGTAGAGCACGCCGCCGCCGACGATGGCGAGCGAGCCGAGCGCGACGCAGACGAGCCAGAACGAGACGCGTTCGACGACGCGCATGAGGGCGTCGATGGTGAGGTACCCGACGACGCCCGCGACGACGAGCGCGAGCAGCGTCGGCGCGAGCGCGACGCCCGGCAGCCCGCCCTGCTGGACGACCTCCAGCGCCCCAGCGGAGAGGCCCGCGGGCACCGAGAGGAGGAACGAGAGCCGGAACGCGTTCTCGCCGTCGTGCCCGCGGAACAGGAGCGCGCTCGCGGTCGTCCCCGACCGCGACACGCCCGGGAGGATCGCCAGGCCCTGCATCGCGCCGACGAACACCGCGTCGACCGCGTCCGGGTCGCGCTCCCCGGCGTCCAACTCGGGGCTCGCGTACCGCTGGAGGACGCCCGTGAGGACGAGGAGGACGCCGACGAGCGCGACGAACGCCCCGCCCGCGAGCTCGCTCACGACCGCCTCCAGGGTCGCGTACGCCGCGATACCGACCACGCCCGATACCGCCATCGCACCGACGAGGTACGTGAGGACGGCGTGCTCGTCGAACGCGGACGCCGGCCGCCACTCGAGCGCGTTCCCGAGCACATCGCGGAACTCCTCGTGGTAGTACGCCGTCGCCGCTATCGCCGTCGGCACGTGCAAGAACAGCGCGTACCCGACCGCGTCCTCCGGCGACCGGCCGAGCGCCCGGAGCGCGATCGCGACGTTCCCCTCGCTCGATATCGGTAGCCACTCGAAGACACCCTGCACGAGCCCGACGAGGAACGCCACCACGAACTCTCCGGCCATACCACGGCGTCGCCGCGGCGACTACATAGCCCCCACGGTTCCAGGCGGACACCCGACGGCCTTAGGGGCCGTCGCCTCGTACGACGACGCGTGATATACGCGACCCGCGGGCTCCTCGAGGTGCTTTGCGAGTTCGCCGAAGACGCAGAACCGAACTCCGTCACCGCCGCCCTGGCGACGACAGCAGCCGGCGACCTCGACGGCGACGTCGGCGACGCGGACCCCGAGACGCCAGTCTTCACCGACTTCTACCTGCCCCAGACCGGTGACAGCATCACGGCGGTCTTCGGCATGGACCTCTCGACGCCCTCCGCGCAGACACAGGGCCGATTCGTCTCCCACCCCGGCGGGAACCCCGAGATATCCATCGAGGACGACCTGCACGCGACCGTCTTCGTCGCCGTGCCACCGTGGACGCCCGAGAACGTCGCCGTCTACGACCGGTGGAGCAACCAAGAGGAACTCGTCGTCGTCGACGCCGAACCACCAGCCGCTGACCTCTCTCGCTAGTCGTCGGCGCGGCTGGCGTCTCGAGTCCCGTCGGTCGTTGCGTCGCCCGTAGTCGCGGCGCCGCGTTCCTGTCGCGCTTCGACCGTCGTGGTCTCGGCGTCGGTCTTCCTCACGACCACGTCGCCGAGGACGAGCACGTCCAGGCCCATCCCGAAGAAGTCCTTGAGGGCGTCCGTTGGTGTCGTCACGATCGGTTCCGCGTGATCGTTGAACGACGTATTCAGGAGGACCGGCACGCCCGTGATGTCAGCGAACTCCGCGATGAGGCGGTGATATCGCGGATTCTGGTCTTCGTTCACGGTCTGCGGGCGCGTCGAGTCGTCGGCGGGATGCAGGACGGCTTCGAGTTCGTCGCGCTTGCGCGGCTCGACGTCGAACGCCTGGATCATGAACGGCGCGGGCTCGCCGTCGACGAGGTACTCGGCGGCGGCAGCCTCGAGCATCGACGGCGCGAACGGCCGCCACTCCTCGCGATGCTTCACGAACCGGTTGACGCGGTCGCGCGACTCGGCGGTCCGCGGGTCAGCGAGGATGCTCCGGTTCCCGAGCGCGCGCGGCCCGAGTTCGAGGCGACCATTGAACCACCCGACGAGGTCGCCGTCGGCGAGGCGTTCGGCGACGACGCGCTCGACGTCGTCCGGTTCGCTGTACGCGATCTTGTTCGACTCCAGGAGGTCGCGGACCGTCCCCGTGTCGTACTCGGGGCCGAAGTAGACGGATTCGAGCTCGGGCACCGACTGCGGGGACTGGTCGAGGAGGCCGGCGCCGACGGCGAGGCCGGCGTCGTGCGCGACCGGCTGGACGAAGACGTCGTCGACCGCGTCGGATTCGCGGACGCGCTTGTTGAGCTTGCAGTTCAACGCGACGCCGCCCGCGAGTGCGACGTTCCCGGTGTCGAGCGCGCCGAGGGACGACTCGGTGATGTCGAGGACGGTCTCCTCGAGGAGCTTCTGGGCGGTGTATGCGAGGTCCTTCTCCCACTGCGTGAACTCGCCCGGCTCCTGGTTTCGCTCGCGACCGAACGCCTCCTCGAGCCGGCGGACGCCGTAACCAGTCCCCCAGCGGCGCGTCAGTTCCGTCACGTCGTAGTCGACGCCGACGTCGACGAGCGACCGGAGCGTCCGCTCGATCTCCTCGTTCTCGCGTCCGTACGGCGCCAACCCCATCACTTTCCCTTCGCCGTTGAACATCCGATAGCCGAGGTACTCGGTGACGACCGCGAAGAACAACCCGAGGCTGTTCGGGTGCTCGTACGTGCGAACGCGCTCCAGGGCGTTCGCGCCTGCCGTCTCGACCCCGGTTCCGGTAGCGGTGCCGCGCCAGACGACCGTCGAGTCGTACTCGCCCTTCGCGTCGACCGTGAGGACGAGCGCGTCCTCGAACCCCGACGGGTGGAACGCGCTCGCCGCGTGACACGCGTGATGCGAACGCGTCTCGATCGGGGGGACCGCGTCACCCAACTCCTCGAGCCTGGCTTCGACGCGATGCGTCGGGAAGAACCGGCTCTCCACCTGCGTCTTCGCGACCTCCTCGAGCGCCCTGGCGGTCCGGAGGGCGCCGTCCGCGCGGACGGCGTCGCGCACGTAGTGTTCGAGGATCTCCGACCGGAGGCTCGGATCGTACGGGAGGAGCACGCGGTCGACGTCCGAGAGCGCGAGGTTCCGATGATCGAGACACGACTCGATCGCGCGCTCGGGGAACGTCCCGACCGCGTGCTTCTGGCGCGTGAGACGCTCCTCCTCGACGGCGTACTCGAGGCGGCCGTCTTCGAAGAGCGCGGCGCTCGGGTCGTGCTGTCCGTACAGGCCGATCGCGGGCTTGAACGCGAGGTCGTAGCGTGCCATCGTGATCAGTGCTCGTTGTCCGGAGCGTTCGTCGTGTGCACGTACACCCAGACGGCGTCGCCGTCCTGGAGCTGGTACGACGCCGGGTCGACCGGGTTCGTCCGCTGCCTGACGAGGACCTGGGTCTCCGACGCTGTCTCGCGATACGTGCCGTCGAACGAGTCGTTCGCGTCGTACGTGACGACGTGCTTCCCGCCGCTCGCTTGCTCGTACTCGATGTCCGGGAGTGCGTCGAGCGCGTCCGCGAGCGTCGTCGCCTCGCCGGTATCGTACCACGTGGACGGCTGGTCGTCGTCGCGGAACTCGAACCCTGATGCGTTCCCGTCGGTCGCGCCGGCCTCGTACTCGAGACGCCGATTGTTGACGTCCACGAACAACTTCCCGGTGCGTGCGTCACCGCTCCCTTCTGACTCGGTCGACGTTGCAGTGGTCGTTCCACCGGAACCACCACTACCGCCGTCGGTCCGGACGCTAACCCAGAAATTGTCGTCGTGCTGGACCTCGTACGTCGTCGGGTCGACGGAATCAGTCCCCCGGTGGATGGAGATGCTGGTGCCAGCTCTGGACGCATCGTACGTCGTCCCGTCGTACGTGATGACGTGCGACCCGCCCGCGGTGTCGTACCCGATCCCGGGGAGGAGGTTCAGCGCCCGCTCGAACGTGACGACCTGCTTCTCGTTGCTCCACTCGTTCGGCCCGTGCGCCGCCGTCCCATGGAAGTGGAAGTACACCGTCTCCGGGCGTTCGTCCTCGATCGAATCGAGGTAGTACTTCGACTGGTCGAAGTTCACGAAGTCGCCGTCGACCTCGAAGAACAGGCGACCGTGCCAGTGGTCCTGCTTGTACCCCGGGCCTTCCTCCTCGGTCTCGGTAGCCTCGGACTCGGTACTCGTCTCCGCGTCAGTCGTCGTCTCCGCGCCGGTCGTCGTGCTCGCGGGCGTGGTCGTCGCGGCATCGGTTCGCGACCCGGTCCCTGTCGTCGTGTTCTCGGCGTCGTCGCCGAACCCGAGACAGCCAGCGAGCCCAACGATCGCACCGGTCCCGAGCAGCACGCGCCGACGCGACGTCGCATCGTCTCGGAGGTCAGTCACTTCGTCCTGGTGGTCAGTCACTGTACGTCGACGTCGGGACGCCGGAGTGGTAAACCGTCCAACGCGTTCGCACGCGCTGCGAACGCCCCGGATACTGCGGGGCGCCTTACTACCACCACCTCAGCGGACGTCATTCCATCCACGAACTCGACCTTAGTCTGCTCGTAAACAAGGGCCTCCCACTGGTAGCCGACAGTAGCAGTGGCCGAAATCGAGAGCATCGACGACCGCATCCTCGACGCACTCAGCGACGACGTCGGGAAGCGCATCCTCACCATGACCGATCGACGCGCGATGTCCGCGCACTCCCTCGAAGAGCACTGCGAGGCGTCGCTCGCCACCATCTACCGCCGCATCGAGGAACTCCTCGACCTCGGGTTACTCCGCGAGCAGACGTGCGTGCAATCCGACGGCAACCACTATCGGCAGTTCGAGTCGAACCTCGAACACCTCGCCGTCACGCTCGACGACGGCGACCTCCACGTCGACGTCGACCGACGCGACGACGCACCCGACCACTTCCGGACCATCTGGGACGCGATGCAACGGGGGCTGGACTGATGTTCGTCGGCCTTCTCGCCGCGAAAGTCGTCATCGTCGCCCTCGGCATCTTCGTCGCATTCCAGGGCTACCGCGCCGCCAGGCGAGAGCGAAGCCAACGGATGCTCGTCGTCGCAGGCGGATTCGCATTCCTCAGCATCGGCTCCGTCCTCGAAGGCATCTGTTACGAACTCCTGCAGATGTCCACGCTCCTCGCCGGCATCGTCCAGACGTGCACCGTCGGTCTCGGCATGACGCTCATCGTCGCCTCCCTGTTCGTCCCCGCCGCCGCGAGCACCTCGAGCACCGACCCGATCGACGATCCACAGCGCGGCGAGTGACGACCGCCGCGGTCGCCCAGCCGTCGAGTTCGCGGCCGGAGGCTCGACCGTCGAGACTACTCGACGGTAACGCTCTTCGCGAGGTTCCGTGGTTTGTCGATGGCGCGCCCGAGTTCGTTCGCGACGTGGTACGCGAACAGCTGGAGGCCGACGTTCGCGACGAGCGGTTCGAGGGCGCCGAGGTCCGGGATCGGGATCTCGACGTCGAGGTAGTTCGCGGCGGCGTCGTACGACGAGAACCCGATCACTGGCGCGCCCCGGGATTCGACCTCCTTGACGTTGTTCAGGGTTTCCTTCGGGCGCGCGCCCTCGGTGAGGACGGTGAGGACGGGCGTGTCCTCGGTGACGAGCGCGAGCGTTCCGTGCTTCAGTTCGCCCGACGGGAAGCCTTCGGCGTGCACGTACGCGATCTCCTTGAGCTTCAGCGCGCCCTCGAGTGCGACGGCAGCGCCGAGCTTGCGGCCGACGAAGAAGTACGCGTCCTCGTCGACGTACTCGCTCGCAACCGCCTCCAAGCGCTCTGACGCGTCCAAGAGCTGTTGGACGGCGCCCGGGAGCCCGCGGAGGTTCTCGAGGAGGTTGCTCGCGCGTTCCGAGGAGAGCGCACCCCGCCGCCGCCCGATATGGACCGTCAGGAGACTGAGCGCGGTGACCTGCGCGGCGAACGTCTTCGTCGCCGCGACACCTATCTCGGGGCCAGCGCGGATGTAGAGCGCGTCGTCGGCCTCCCTCGCTGCGGTGGACCCAACGGTGTTCGTCACCGCGAGCGTCCGCGCCCCCGCCTTCGCCGCCTTCCGCATCGCCGACAGCGTGTCCGCGGTCTCCCCGGACTGCGTGACGGCGACGACGAGCGTCTCCCACGGGTCGCGCCCGCCCGTGAACTCGTACTCGCTCGCGACCTCCACGGTCACGCGGACGTCCGCGAACTCCTCGAGGAGTCGACGCGCGTACAGGCCGGCGTGATAACTCGTCCCGCACGCGACGAGCTGGATCTCCTCGACGTCCGCGAGAACCTCCGACGAGAGGTCGACGTCGAGGTCGACGTCGCCCGCGACCTCGTCCACGCGCCCGGAGAGCGTCTGCCTGAGCGCCCCCGGCTGCTCGTGGATCTCCTTGAGCATGTAGTGGTCGTACCCGCCTTTCTCCGCGGCTTCGGCCTCCCAGTCGACGGTCTTCGTCTCCCGGTCGACCCACGCGCCGTCGTGCCGGACGTCGACCGCGTCGCCGGTGACCCGGGCCACGTCGCCGTCCGCGAGGTACGCGACCTCGCGCGTGTGCTCGACGAACGCCGTCACGTCGCTCGCGACGAAGTTCGCGCCCTCGCCGAGCCCGAGCACGAGCGGGCTGTCCTGACGCGCGACCACCAGCTCCTCGCGGCCCGCGACCGTCACCGCGACCGCGTAACTCCCCTCGAGTCGCGAGACGACCGCCTCGACCGCCGCGACGAGGTCGACGTCACCGAACCCGCCCGCGGCGCCCGCGGTCCGATACGCGGCAGCGTCCTCGGCCGTCGACCCGTCGCCGTCGGCCGAAGTCTCCGCGCCCGCGGACTCGCCGTCCTCGTCGACGCGGCCGCCGTCGGTCGCGGTCTCGCGTCGTGCCGCGAGCTCGGCCTCCAGGAGGTGCGGGACGACCTCGGTGTCGGTCTCGCTCGAGAACGCGTGCCCGGCCGCCTCCAGTTCGGCGCGGAGTGCGTCGTAGTTCTCGACGATACCGTTGTGGACGACCGCCACGTCCCCCGTGCAGTCCGTGTGCGGGTGGGCGTTCGCGTCCGTCGGTTTCCCGTGCGTACTCCAGCGCGTGTGCCCGACCCCACACGTCGCCGGATGCGCGTTCGGGAGGTCGAGGTCGTCGATGACGCCCTGCTGCTTGTGGACCGCGACCGCGTCGTCCTCGACGAGCGCGACGCCCGCCGAATCGTACCCGCGGTACTCGAGGTTCCGGAGGCCGTCCACGAGCACCGGGAGCGCCCGGCCGCCCCCGGTCGGCGTGCCAGCGTCGCACCCGCCGTCTGCGCGTTCCCCGTCGCCGCGTTCGTCGTCGCGGCCATTCTCTCCGCCTTCGTTCGAGACGTACCCGATGATGCCACACATGCGTTATCCCCTCCTGACCTCGGTGTCGCTCGGAACGCGTCCGGATACTGTACACCCTGCTTGGACGGTCGAACCGTCCCCGAGGACGACCCCTGCTTCGACGGTCGTCCCACCGCCAACGGTGGCGTTGTCGCCGACGACCGCCCCGAACTGCACGCCCTCGTAGAGCTCGCCGTCGACGAGTACGTCCGACTTCCCGCCGACGATCGTCGCGTTCGCGCCGACGTGCGCGTTCTCCGCGACGACCGCGTCCCGGACGACCGCGCCGTCCTCGACGACCGCGTCCGCGAGCACGACCGCGTTCGACAGCACCGCGTTCGCACCTATCGTGACGTTCTCGCCGAGCGAACACCCGCGGCGGAGCGTCGCGTTCGCGTCGACGGACGTCCCCGCGCCGACGTGCACGGGGTCCGCGACCGACGCGGTCTTCGCGACGTCGCCGTCGCGCGTGCTCCCGTCGCGGTCGAGGACGTGCCCCGTGACGCGCGTGACGTCCCAGAGGTGCGAGACGTCCTCCCAGAGTCCGCCGTAGCGCACCGCAGGCACCCCGCCGTCGTCGACGAACCCCGCGAGCGTGTCCGTGATCCCTCGCTCGCCCGTCTCGCCGGCAGGGGTCTCCCGTATCGCGTCGAAGATCGACCGTTCGAAGCCGTAGACGCCCGCGTTGATGAGTTCCGACGCTGCCTCGCGCGGCTTCTCTTCGATGTCGACGACGCGGTCCCCGTCGAGGTCCACGACGCCGTACGCCCCGGGGTCAACCGAGCGCGTCACCGTCATCACCGGCCCGCCGTCGCGCTCCAAGCGGTCTCGGACGCTCGTGACCGCCGACGGCTCGATGATGCGGTCGCCGTTCAGCACGACGAACGCGTCGTCGACCGCGCCCTCGGCCTGTGCGATGGCGTGCGCGGTCCCGAGTTGCTTCTCCTGGACGACGTACTCGAGGTCGATATCCCAGTCGTCGCCGTCCTCGAAGTGCGTCTGGATGCGGTCGCGGGCGTACCCGACGACGAGCACGACCTCGTCGATACCCGCGTCCGCGACCGACTCCAAGACGTACTCCAGGAGCGGCTTCCCCGCGATCGGGAGCATCGGCTTCGGGCGGCGGTTCGTCAACGGCTTCAACCGGCGGCCCTCGCCCGCGGCGAGCACGACCGCCTTCACAGTTTCTCACCTCGGTCGCGCGTCACGCTCTCGCCGGGTTTCGTCGTCGCGCCGACGCCGAGTTTCACGCCCGCGTTCACGCTCGCGTTGATGCCGGTCTTCACGCCGTCCGCGGCGACGACGCCGAGTTTCCGCCGGCCGGTGTCGACGCGTTCGCCTTTGACGCCCATGCGGACGTTCGCGTCGTCGTGCCGGAGGTTCGCGACCTGCGTCCCAGCACCGAAGTTCACGTCCCGGCCGAGGACCGAATCGCCGACGTACGACAGGTGCGGGACCGTCGCCCCGTCCATGAGTATCGAGTTCTTCACCTCGACGGACGTCCCGGCCGTCGCGCCCGGCATGAGGACCGTCGACCCGCGGACGTACGCGTTCGGGCCGACGGACGCCCCGGCCTTCACGACGACCGGGCCCTCGACCACGCTCCCCGTCCGTATCGTCGCGCCCTCCTCCACCACGACGGGACCCTCGACGGTCGCGCCGTCCTCGACGGTCCCGCGAACGTCGCGTTCGAGGTCCGCGAGCAGGACCTCCTGGGCGTCCAGGAGCTCCCAGGGACGACCGACGTCGAGCCAGTCGCCGTCGTGCTCGACCACGCGGAAGTCCTTCCCCGCGTCGAGCATCCGCTCTATCGTCTCCGTGATCTCGTACTCGCCGCGCTCGGACAGCCCGGTCTCCTCGATGAACGCGAACACGCTCGGGTCGAACGCGTACAGGCCGAGGTTCGCGAGCGTCGACGGCGGGTCCGCCGGCTTCTCGACGATACCCGTCGCATACCCATCGGTGACGTCCACGACGCCGTAGTTCCGCGGGTCCGCGACGTGCATCGTCGCGATCGCGTTCTCGCCGTCGGCAGCCGCCCCGGCGAGCGCCGCAACGAGGTTCTCGTCCACGACGACGTCGCCGTTCAGCGCGACGAACGGCTCGTCCACCACGCCCGCAGCACGCCCGATGGCGTGCGCCGTCCCCAACTGCTCGCCCTGCTCGACGTACTCCACCGGGAGTCCGGCGTACTCGTCGCCGAAGTGCTCGCGTATCGCCTCGGCCTCGTACCCGACGACGACCACGAACCCGTCCACGTACGGCGCACACGCATCCAGCACGCGCTCCACCATCGGCACGCCCGCCACCGGCAGCATCGGCTTCGGGCGACTGTGCGTCAACGGCCGCATCCGCGTGCCCTCGCCCGCCGCAACGACGACCGCCTTCACGCGGAACGCACCTCCAGCATGGATTGCGACCGAACTAGCAGTAGGGACCAACCGGCTTCGTTCATACGTCCACATCCGACCGCCGGCACAAAAGTCACACCCTTGCTTGTGGCCGCAGCGCCACGCTCGCCTGTGAATTCGAATCCACTCGCACCCGTGAGCAGCGGACCGGACTCAGTCGGACCAAGGCGTTCGCTCAGCGGACGCGAACCAGCTCCGATCGCACGCACGACTAGTCCGCCGTCTCCACGAGCTCTTCGCTCGCCGGGTCGAGTTCGCCGCGAAGCAACGCTTCGGCGCGGTCGCGGTCCTCGGGGTACCCGACGTCCACGCGCCAGCCGTTCAATCGAAGTGCGTCGATGGTGCGGCCGCTCCGGATGAGGAGGTCGATCGCGTCACTGATCTCGTACTCCCCACGATCGGAGGGCATCACGAGCCGGCACGCGTCGAAGATAGCGGGCGTGAACGTGTAGAACCCCGTCATGACGAGGTTGCTCGGCGGGTCAGCGGGTTTCTCGATGACGTCCGTGATCTCGCCGTACTTGTTCGTGTCGCAGACGCCGTACCGCGACGCCTCCTCCCAGGGGACCTCCTCGACGAGGAACGCCGCGTCCGCACGCGACTCCTGATGGCGGTTCACGACGTCCGCGAGGTTCGCCTGGAAGATGTTGTCACCGAGCATCAGCATGAAGTCCCCGTCGACGTACGGTTCCGCACAGAGCAACGCGTGCGCGATGCCCTTCGGCTCCGATTGCTCGGTGTACGTAATCGGGACGCCCTCGTACGCGTCGCCGTAGAACTCGCGTATCTGGTCGCCGCGATGCCCGATGACCGTCACGAACTCCTCGGCGCCGAGCTCCCCGAGCTTGTCGAAGCAATGCGACAGGATCGGTCGGTCGTTCACCTCCACGAGCGCCTTCGGTTTCGTCGCGGTCAACGGACGCAATCTGGTACCCTTCCCCGCCGCAAGCACGACAGCCTTCATACCTCACGCAAGCCCGCGTCGGGTCATTACTACACGCAGGCTACCGGTCGCCGAACCGTCGGCGCGCGGTGGTAGGACCGCCATAACTACCCGACTACTCCGGGTCAACACGCGTATGCAAGTAAGCGTCGTCGGGAGCGGGTACGTCGGCACGACCATCGCGGCCTGCCTCGCCGACCTCGGCCACGACGTCGTCGCCGTCGACATCGACCAGGCCGTCGTCGACGCCATCAACGCCGGCGACTCGCCCATCCACGAACCCGGGCTCGACGAACGCATCGCGGAACACGCCGGCGGCCGCCTCCGCGCGACCACCGACTACGGCGTGCTCCCCGACACCGACCTGACGTTCCTCGCCATCCAGACGCCCTCCAACGCCGACGGCAGCATCGACACCAGCGCGCTCGAAGCCGCCAGCGAGATGACCGGCGAGGCACTCGCCGGACGGCCCGAAGACGGTGGCAGTCAGGTCGTCGACGAGCACGTCGTCGTCGTCAAGAGCACCGTCCTCCCCGACGTCGTCGACGCTCGGCTGGCACCACGCATCAAAGCGCACGCCGGCGACCGCGTCTCCGTCGCCGCCAACCCCGAGTTCCAGCGCGAAGGCAGCGCCGTCGCCGACTTCCTCGCCCCCGACAAACTCGTGTTCGGGACCGCCCCCGGCGACGAACGCGCACTCGACGCCCTCCACGAGTGCTACGCCCCGCTCCTCGAAGCGCGCGCCGCCGACGGCCACGACGTCCCCATCGTCGAGACCGACGTCCCCACCGCGATGATGGTCAAGTACGCGAACAACGCCTTCCTCGCCGCCAAAGTCAGCCTCATCAACGACCTCGGGAACGTCTGCAAGACCTACGGCATCGACACCTACGAGGTCGCCGACGCCATCGGGCTCGACGACCGCATCGGCGCGAAGTTCCTCCGCAGCGGCCTCGGCTGGGGCGGCAGCTGCTTCCCCAAAGACGTCGCTGCCATCGTCCACGCCGCCAGAGAACACGGGTACGAGCCCAGGATGCTCCAGGCCGCCATCGACGTCAACGACCACCAACCCGAACGCATGCTCGAACTGTTGGAGAAACACGTCGACGTCGACGGCGCGCGCGTCGCAGTGCTCGGATTAGCGTTCAAACCCGGGACCGACGACGTCCGGAACTCCCGCGCCATCCCCGTCATCGACGGCCTCCAAGAACGCGGCGCCGACGTCGTCGCCTACGACCCCGTCGCGACCGAGAACATGCGCGAACACTTCCCCGACCTCGAATACGCCGACTCGGCTGCCAGCGCGCTCCACGGCGCCGACGCCGCCCTCGTCACCACCGACTGGGACGAGTTCCAAGCCCTCGACGACGAATTCGACGCGATGCATTCGAAGGTCATCGTCGACGGCCGACGCGTCATCGAGCCACAGGACGACCTCACGTACGACGGACTGACCTGGTAACCCTCACCCACCGTCGTCTCATGTGAAACGACCAACGGTGAGGTTACGCGGGGTCGAAAGTCGTGACGAACCCTCCACCGGGCGCCATTTCGACGGTAAAGGTATCACCTGCCTCGACAGTCGATTCGGAGACGACGTAGGATTCCCGATTCGAGCGATAGGTCGAACCCACGGCATCCGACAGCGTCCTCGCGGTGTACTGCGAGTCCCCGAGAAATCCGAGAGCCAATTCCAGAGTCACTCCGCCATCGCTCGCGAGCCCACCGACGTACCAGCTCTGCCCACAGCGTCGGGCAACGACGACATGTGAACCGAAGGCTGCGTCTAGCACACGCCGTTCGTCCCAGTGTAACGGCGAGATCCGCTGCAGGAACGCCTCGATTGCCGGTTCAGATCGATACACTTCCGGGATGTCTGGGAGATGTAACAAACCGGTATCGATGGTCAAACAGCGAGCTAGCTGCGCACAGACAGTAGACAAGACCGGTCCACCTATCGCGTCCCGCTCGGTCGCATCCGAGAGGTCTACGAGCCCAGGGGTCGCATCGAGCGGCCCGCCGAGCATGTTCACGAATGGAAGTGCAACGTGGTAACTCGGCTTTGCGTATGTCTCAGGTTGCCCGTCCGCGAGCGACTGCACGAACTCCCGGGTCATGAGGTGCGGATACGTCCGTCGGAGACCAGTTGGCTTGAACGCTTCGTGGACGTTGTAGAGCAGTTCGTGGTCTGCGGCGACCTCCAAAAACCCCCGGAGGCGGCGAACGTTCCCGTTACCGCTTCCTCCGAGGAATCCGTGCTTCACGCCCGCCACTCCCCATCGCGAGTAGGTCTCGAAGATCGCTTCGACGTCATTCTCACGGAGCGCGAGATCGTTCACATACAGGAGCAACCCCACACCCTGCTTGTCGGCGTACGTCGAGAGGGATGAGATATCGATAGACTGCACAGGGACGGTCGGGTCGGCGGTAGGATCCGACTCATCCCCATACCAGCCTGCGTCGACGAGGGTATACGAGAACCCATTCGAAGCGGCGTGGTCCACGAGGCGACGAAGTGACGGCATGTCCAATCCATAGGTGAAGCCGTCGACAGTCGCTCCTCTAGCGCGCCAATCCCAGGTCGCTATCCCCGGTTCAATCCACGAACTATCCGTGATTCGACACGGCTCGTTGAGATTACGAACGACTTCGTTCTCGAGTAGCCCATCCAGCGAGTTCGCAGTGAGGAATACGCGCCATGGCGACGTATAGATGCCCGACACCTCAGAGGGTTCCCCCAGTGAGGCTCGTAATCTTCCGTCGCTCGCCCCCTCGAAACGCAGTTCCGAATGCGATAGCGCTGCCTCGTGTACAGTCACGAACCGTTGAGACGTCTCGGTATCACCGATGCGCGCTGTCAGGGGCGTCGCCGCACCTCCGACAGACGGAACCCGGACTGACTCCTCGAGCCGTGTCCCGAGCGGTGACGGATACCAGATTCGAACCTCCTCATCGGGGAATCCCACAGTCGTCTCGTCGCTCACTACCGTCCGCCGTTCAGGTCCAGTCGATACTGGCACCTCGTATCGAACACCGACGCCATCGTCGAACACACGGAACCGAGCCTTCGGCGTCGTCGACGTGGGCGACGAAAACGCGAGGCTTACTTCCTCGAAGTCATCACGGACGACGGATTGAGCGCCTCTCACTGGACTCCAAGAACGTCGTACCGACCGACGTGTCACCTCGAACGCGGACGCACAATCATCGAACGGCTGCTGCGTCTCGAACGTAACTCCCAAGGTTCCACCATCGATGGTCTGCTTACCTTGGATTGACACAGCGAACGTTGGCGTCCCATCGGCAACGCGAACGTCCACACGAACATCCTTCTCGGGGGAGTCGCATTGGACGGACTTCACGTAGCCCTCTGTCTCCGACCTTTTGGTGGTCTCTCTCGTCCGACTGCTCGAATCGCCGCGCGTGACCGATTGGCGCTTGGTCGAACTATCCGTCGTGTTGCAACCCGCGGTGAACGACGCTACTGCAGTCGTCGCCGTAGCGGCCGACAGCAACCGCCTCCTCGACCATCGCCTTTCGTTTGTACCTCCGTCCACTCTTTCATGGGTGACGGTGGCGACATACAAGAACTCTTCTCACCGAACCACTGCGGGCCACACGATATAGACACGCCACAGCAGGAAGGGACGGGTGCGGGCACGCATCACTGGACTCACGTGAGGCAGTCTGGAGACACTGTATCGGCTCTCATCGTAGCTCGAAAACAGCACGCTTATGCTCCAGTATTAGAAGCACTCATCCGGATATCTATGCTCGACGGACGTCTTCGGCGCGTCGCGCTCGGATTCTCATTGCTGGCTGTTCTGGGGCTCCTTGCAGGAGTATTCCCGTATCCACACTACATCTTCGGGACGGTTGCACTACTCGCGGTCAACGCGTACATAATGTCCCGGTTCAGTATCGTTAGCATCCCTTCGTTCGTGAGTGTCTTCCTGACGTATCCTGCACTCGTCCCGTTCATTACGCGGTACGTGTACCGTGCCGAGCACATCTCGCTTTATTATCCGTCAGTCGAGAGCACAGCGCTCGCTAGTAAAATCGTCTGGCTCGTCGTGGGCCTCCTCTCCTTCTACGCGCTCACCTTGGTGTACGTGAACGAGCGAACGGACCTTGGAATCGGATATCTCAACCGTTTCGATTACACCGTCGAGTTCGACTGGGTGTCGTTCGTCGTCATGGCAAGTACCTTCCTGGGCTCTGCTTACCTGCTCGCACCGGGGCCAACCGTGTTCACGATACAGTACAGCGAACAGGCGTCACACATGCCATCCTGGGCCACGTTCGCACCGAATCTATTCAAAGGGGCGTGGGTCGTCATGTTCCTGTTGACACTCCGTGAGAAATGGACCCAGAAGTACTGGGCCTTCCTCGTAGTCAGTCTCCTCGGCACCGGGTGGTTGATGCTTCACGGCCGGCGGGTCGAAAGCATTGGAATCGTCGCACTCGTCTTCCTGGATCTCACCCGGAACTACTACAATCTCGAGGACTTCGATCTCATCAAGTCTGCAAAAGGGGTACTACTTTCGGCCACGTTTGGACTCTACGTCTTCCTGCTGTTCCTGATTGGACGGATACGGAACTGGATTGCGCCGCTTCTCGAGCAGCGCAACCGGGCAGAACCTCGCGGAACGACCGAACAGACCACCACCCAGGAGGCCACGACGACGACTGAACCAACCACTACGATGACGACAACTGCTGAAACAACGGAACCAGTGACGACGGTTTCACCGGACATCGTCTCCACGCTCCAGTACGGCGATGGCTACGTCGGAGTTCCTGGCGGCGCACACAGTTTCTACGGGACGATCCGCGCGACCGTCCATCTCTTTGATAACGAACACGACCCCTTGTACGGTCAGACGTTCCTCAATTACGTCCTTCAGGCGATTCCGACGCCACTTCAGCGACTCGTCGGCTACACTCCACCGCGGACGTACTCCGAGTTCCTCGCCACACAGTACAACTACAACGGTGGGAACTACTTCATGAACGTCTATTATGCGAACTTCAAGTTCCTCGGCGTGGTTCTGTGTGCTATCGTTCTCGCGTTCCTCTCCCTTTATATGATGCGGGTACTCACTGGTGAGGAGCATGGACCGACGCTCAGCACTGGAATCGGGGCCATCCTGTTTATTCCACTTGTCAGGGTCCTCTGGTACACGCAATTGAACTGGGTGGACTCCATCCAGGGATTCGTTCTCGCCGGATTCATCTATCTGGGCGCAAGAGCAATCACAGAGCGACTCGGCCTGCAGTCAGTTGCGTCGGAGTGACCACCGACCGATTCAAACTCGGCGGTATAACGCGTCAAGTTCCTCGTAGTACCTCTCCGGGTCCAGCGTCTCTTCGACGTGGTCCTTCGCGCGCGCGCCGATGCGATTCCGCTTCGAGGGGTCCTCGTGGAGGTGCTCTACGGCCGTCGCAATGTCGTCACCCTCCCCGGTAGCGGGCACGAGGATTCCAGTCTCTCCGTCGATGACTTGCTCCGGAATCCCGCCGATAGAGGCACCGATCACTGGCTTTCCGCACATCATCCCTTCGAGCACGACGTTCGGGAACGGGTCCTCATACGTGGGGACGTGTACGAGGACGTCGCAGGCGACGATTGCAGCCATCGCGTCCTCGTAGAACCCCGTCATAACGACGTTCTCCATATCCCGAGTGTCTCTACGGAGGGTTCGTTCGTACTCCTCATGTCCAGCGACGCTTCCGCCAACGAGAGCGAACGTGACGTCTCCAGCGGGAGGGTTGACGGCCTGCGCTGCGTCGACGACACGCTCTTGCCCTTTGATCTCGACGAGCTTCGAGAGACAGAGGACGAGCGTCGTCTCCTGATCGATGCCATATTCCTCTCGAAACGACGACTCTTGCGGGATGGGTTTATGATCGTCGTCGACCGGCAATCCGTCCCAAAGTACTTGTACGTGATCGCTATCGATACCGACGTCGTCGAACATAATCTCCTTCGTACGCTCTGACACACAGAGGACTCGGTGAGAGAGGATGGCTGTCGCGGTGGAGAGGACTCGACGGAGGGTACGTGATTCGTAATTTGCGCGAACGTGACAGACGACGCGGGCGCCACCGAGTCGTGCACCGAACAACGCGTATGGATACCTGACCTCGTTGACGTGGACGACGTCGACGTCCTCTGATCGCACGAGCGCAGCGATACGTAACGATGCGAGAACCGCCAACAGGAGGAACCACAACTGGCCGAGGACGTTTCGTTTTCGCCGTAGCGGTTCGGACCACCAGTAGTACGTATCGATGTCGGCGGACTCGTACCATTCGGCGATGCCCTGTTCTGCAGGGAGGATAGCGGCCGTCTGGTGGCCGTAACTCCGGACCTGGTCTGCCATCCGGTACATCCACTGGCAGGCCCCGCTATGGACCTGAGTCGTAGAACCGATGTAGAGGACCTTCACTGAATACCCGTGCTTTCTCCCAAGTCCTCTTGTAGGCACTGAATTGGGACGGATTCCGTCACAGTAATGTATCGGACTCGCGGTTCTGTGCTGTATGCAGACGGAACTCGGGGCGGCGCTCGCTGACCTGTCGGTTTCGAACGTCTACATTTACGTTGGTGATGCCGTCCGCTGGGACTCGCTACCAGACGCCGTCTCTGCTCGCGGAACGACTGTCCACACGATCGCGTCCTCGATCCATAGCCCCACGTCGTTCGCGTCTATGGTTACCGGTCGGTATCCACCGTCGACGGGCGTATTCTCGTTCACGGACACGATTGGCGATACGTTCAGTCTGTTCGATCTCGACGGATACGAGACGGGATTTCGGAACTCGATCCAGGAGGACGACTCGAACGCCGATCCGATATTCGACGTACTGAACGTCGGCCGGGAGCTCGACGACGGTCCGCTTTCGTCGGTCTCCGAACCGTTCGTTGTTATGGAGCGTGGACCGGGCGGTCACGCCCCCTACGGATACCCGGAGTTGACTGCCGAAGCGTATTTTGACCGGTACGGGAGCCAGTCCAAGGTGACGATTCGAGCGGACTACGAGCGAGCAGTCAGTCGGGACGCAGCACTGTTCCAGGAGCGCCTGGATACCCTCGCTGAACGTGACCTCCGAGCGGATACGCTCGTCATCTATACGTCGGACCACGGCGAACTACTTGGCGAGGGTGGGCAACTCGGTCACAACGGGCCAGTTCGACAGGAACTCGTCTCGGTGCCAACCGTGTTCGCTCACCCAGAACTCGACGACGACACAGCTGAGGAACTGTTCCGTCACGTAGACGTCCTTCCGACGGTCCTCGACGTTCTCGGCGTCGAGCTGTCCGAGCAGAGAATCGACGGTCAGAGCCGACTTGCTGGGACATCGCCACGATTTGGTCTATCGTTCTACACGAATGATTCGCTGCCGTCGAGCGTTCCAGGCATCTCCGGAACGGTGAGTTACGAGAGCGCGTTCGACGCGGACGGCGGGTACGTCTTCACCGAGTCGAAGTTGCGCGACCGACTTGCTCTGCTCGCTGGAAAGTGTCTTAGAAGCCCGAAACGTGAGTTCCTACGGCGTCACCTGCCTGCGGCAGTCTGTGCGTACGCTCGCGGCGATGTGACATATGGAACGCCAGGGTTCGCTGTCGATGAAGCCGAAGATGGACTGTCGGCTGCTCGCGAATCTGCGAGGACGTCGGATTCGATAGATCTCGACGAGGACGCCGAAGAACACCTCCGTGACCTCGGCTATCTGTAGATCCCGGAAGAATTCCAGTGTCGCCGTGTCGCTGTTGCGTTTCCCAACGCGCTACAGGCGTTCGACGGCGTCTCGGACGCGCGCACGGACCGACGAGTCGAGTGTGACTGTTAGCGTCGCGTAGAGGACTCCGCCGACTCCGACGAGAGCGAACAGGGTGAGCGGTCGATTCGGCGAAATCACCGTCGTCGCACCCCACAGCCCGAGCGCCATGGCACCACCGGCGGATAGTTGCTTCAGTAGTGGGCGCTGTAGGAGTGTGAGAGATGCGTGGGAACGTTTCATGAACCGGGCGAGCCAGAGGTATCTGACGAACTCGATAGCGATAGTCGCGATGACCACGCCGACAGCTCCGAGGATAACGGTGAGTCCAACCCCGACCGAGACGTTGAGAACGACGGAAAGGATGGTCACGCGAGTCACGACGTCCGGTCGCCCCAGTCCGTAGGTCGCCTGAAGGAGGGGTGCGACCTGCGTCCGAATCGCCTGAAACGCGGATAGTCCGACGAGCAAGACACTCGCTGGCCGATACGCGTCGCCGAATATCACTACCACGAGTTCGGCACCCAAGACTGCCGCTCCGAAGAAGATTGGAATCGCAATGACAGAGGTGTACGCGATCGTCTCTTCGATTATCGAGGCGACGTTCTCCGACCGTTCGGCCAGATCGCTCACCTTCACGATCAACCCGCTCGCTGCTGCCGCGGCGACGAAAACCCCAGGCATCGTCAACGTCCAGGCTGCCTCGTAGTGTCCGGCCGCAGCGGTCGACAGCACTGCAGACAGGATAACCATATCAAGTATATGGTACGTCGCGCCGATCGTTGCGTTCGGGATTGCGTACCGAGCGAACGCCCATCCCTCGCGGAACTGATCTATCGTTGGCCACTCCGGCCGGACGCTCATGAGTCCGAACGGTACCGGTACTGCGAGCACGGTCGCAACCAGAAAGCCCGCAACGAACCCTCCCACTCCGTGCCCGAGTACGAGCAACCCAATCTGGAGCGGGAGCGCGAGCAGATACCGGAGCGACTTCGTACCAGAGGCGACGCCGAGGCGGCCGTGCGCTTCGAAGAACTTCACGACAGCGATGCTCGTCGATTCCGCGATTACGACCACGAGAACGAACACCCACGCGCCTTCCAATCCAGTCAGCGCTGCCAGCGGCCCACTCGCCATCGCACCGAGGACGACGGCGACCACGCACCACGCACCCGCGAGTACGAACAGTTCACCGAGGGCTTCCCCGGGCTCAACGGACCGTTCCGCGAACCGCTTCTTCAGACCGTCTGCCCACCCCGTCACGACCGTACTCGCCGTGATGCCAACTCTGAGGACCACAAACGCCGCTCCGAAGAGGTTCGGTACCAGCAACTGCGCTGCAAGAATCGAGGTCCCGAACTGGGAGCCGGCCTGAACGACCTTGAAGAGGGTCGATTTCAGCGTCTCGAGGGACAGGTCGAAATCTGACATATGTTCGAACGAAACCTCTTGCGAATCACCTCGCTGTCCAGCAGCGAAATGCCCATTCGTTGCTCGAGTTGGCGACGCGGACCTGACGTTACGGTGGACGAACGCGAAATCGTCTGCTACGCGGAGGACCTACCGTTCGTGGAGTAGCGTTTCCAGATTCTCGCGCACGTGTGCCTCGTCGTGATTGTCGACGTACCAGTCGATCGTCTTCTTCATGCCCTCAGCGAGGGTATACTGTGGTTCCCACCCGAGAAGTTCCTCCGCTCGAGTGGTGTCCGCGGCACGATGCCGAACGCCGACCGGCTTCTCGGTCATGTGATTGATTTCGTCCGGATGCCAATCCAACGAATCGAAGATTGCGTCCGCTACCTCGTTGATAGAGATGTAGTCCGGAATACCAGCGTTCACGGGAGTCCCGTCGGTTATCTTTTCATTCGCGAGGACGAGCGCGTTGACGATGTCCTCCACGTAGGTGAAGTTCCGTGTTTGCTCACCGTCACCCCAGATTTGGTAGGGGTCCTGCTTGGCAAATGCTTTCGCGATGAGTGCGACGATGGCGTGAGTCTCGTTTTCGCGTGGTCCGTAGGCCGTGAAGATGCGGACCGAACTTGCATCAACGCCGTACTGTTCATGGAACGCCTGCAGCGAGCGCTCGCCCATGAGCTTAGCCCACCCATACGCTTCGTCGGCGTAGGCGCCGCCGCGCTCGTCGAAGCTTACCATGTCCTCGCGGAGTCGACGTCGCTCCTGTTGGATGTCCGTAGGATACGTACACGCACTGGAGGCGAACGTAATCTTCTCAACGTCGTTCTTGACCGCGGTCTCGAACACGATGTTGTCGAGTGCCATGTTCGTCGCGCAATTCGCCGGATAATTCGAGATGTACCCCCGACCACCGTGATCTGCGGCGAGGTGGAACACCCTGTCGATGTCCTCCGTGGCCTTAGAGGCAAAGTCATAATGCTTGAGGTTCCCGTCGAAAACCTGAATCTCGTCCTCCACGGCCGCGAGGTTATCGAGCTCTCCGCTCGAGAAGTCATCTGCTACGCGGACGTCCGCACCCCGGTCGACGAGTTCTTCGACGAGATGGCTACCGATGAACGATGCACCACCAGTGACGAGGACGCTATCACCGGAAACGCTCATTGCGAATCACCCGGCACCGCCGTGGCACTCTCGACGTCCAGCTCTTCCGAAGCGTATCGATAGACCTCCCTAACCCCTTCCTCGAGCGACACGCTTGGACGCCAGTCAAGCGCATCGTGCATCTTCGAATCGTCCGCTGCGTACTTGTCGGTCCCCGTGGGTTTGGAGAGGTCGTGTGCGATCTCGAGGTCCTTCCCCGAGATGTCGATGATAGTTTCAGCGAGCTCGTTCATCGAGACAACTTCGACTGCGTTCCCGAGGTTGATCGGCTCTCCGTCGACCTTCCGGTCCATCGCGCGGAGCATCCCCTCGACGAGGTCGGTAACGTAGATGAAGCCCCGCTCCTGGGTTCCGTCGCCGAACAGTTCAATCTCTCCACCCTCATCTGCTTCGAGGACCTTCCGACAGAGAGAGGGGATGACGTGGCTACTGTCCGGGTCAAGACTCTCACGTGGTCCGTAACAGTTGAAGATGCGGACCATTCCTGTGCTCAGGTCGCAGTCCTCGTGATACGCCTGACACGCGACTTCGCCCAGTATCTTTGCCCACCCGTACGTGCTGTGGGGATTGGCAGGAATAGCTTGCTCCTCAGAGAACCGGTTGAGTTCGTCGTGCTGTTGGCGGTAGATGCACGCACTCGACGCGAAGAGGAAGTTCTCGACGTTCTGGATGCGTGCTGCTTCGAGCATGTGCTGGTTCATCAACACGCTGGGCGTGAGTCCCCCGATGTTTTCGCGCTGGATGTAGTGGATACCCCCGACGCTTGCAGCGAGGTGAAAGACGTGGTCCACGTCCTCGGTCGCCTTCATGCACCCCTCCTGGGTGGTCAAATCTGCTGGCACGAGCTCGATGTCCGCTTCGAGATGAGATATGTTGTCTAGGCTTCCGCGAGAGAAATCGTCGGCGACAACTACGTCCGCTCCTTCGGCAACGAGCCGTTCTGTCAGATGACTTCCGATGAACCCTGCACCGCCGGTCACTAGCGTCTTGGAGTCCTCCCAATCCATACGTGCAATCGCTGTTAGCAACTGTATATACCTTCTGTTTGGACGCCTGCAACGGCTCAAGATTCCGAAACTGATAGGTCGGGGGCAGGATGAGGTGGCTATATGTCGAGTAAGTCGCCGCAGGGGGGAAACATCCGGATATTGACGGAATATTTCAGTCCGGAGGAGACCTCGACTGCGCAGTTGATGACGGACCTTGCGACCGGTCTCACGGATAGATTCGACGTGGAGGTCGTGACCGGACTTCCTAACTATCACGAATCAGACATAGATGCAGACGTTCCGCGACGGGAGACGTACGAAGGCGTCTCGGTTCGCCGACTCCGTGGAACCCGGTTCCATAAGGATAGACTACTTCTCCGAGTTGTGAACTGGTTCACATTTGGGATCCTGGTGCTCGTATACCTGTTGCGCCACGGAGACCGGAATGAAACGAACCTCGTACTCTCAAACCCACCCATCCTCCCCTTCGCGACGTACCTCGCGAAGCGTGTCCGCGGCACCCAGTACGCGTACCTCATCTACGACATGTACCCTGACATGCCCGTCGAGCTCGGATATCTCTCCGAGAACGGTATGGTCGCGCGAGCCTGGGAATACGCCATCCGACACGTATACCGTGATGCGGACCGCATCGTGGTCCTCGGCGAATCGATGGAAAGACGTCTCGTCGAGAAGATGGCTGACGATCCAGGGTTCGACCCTGAGAAGGTCGTGCAGATCGCGAACTGGGAAGACGACTCGTTCATCGAACCCATGGAGAAGTCCGAGAACGAATTCTCGCGGGAGCACGACCTGCGAGACAAGTTCACGCTGCTGTACTCGGGTAACATCGGTCGATACCACGACGTCGGGACGGCGATCGATGCCATCGACGAACTGGAGGACCGCGGACGCGACGACATCCAGTTACTCGTGATTGGTGAGGGCGGCCGCAAGGAGATGTATCAGGAACGCGTTCGAGAGAAGAACATCGAGAACGTCCGCTTCCTCCCGTTCCAACCCTACGAACGTCTCCCCGAAAGTCTAACGAGTGGTGACGCTTCCCTCGTCACGACTGACCCTGGAATGGAAGGAATCTGTGTCTCCTCGAAACTTTACTCGTCGTTAGCTGCTGGTGACCCCATACTTGCTTTGGTCAGTCAGACTGACGAGGTTGCACGCGTCGTAGAACGGTCCGACTCTGGGGCCCAAATCGACCAAGGGAAAGCGAATGAGGTGGCAGACGTGCTAGAATCGTGGGCCGATAACACAAGTCGTGTCGAAGAAATGGGCCGCAACGCGAGAGAGTGCTTCGAGTCGAATTACACGAAGGAACACTCGGTAGATGCGTATGCAAACCTGTTCGACGAAATGAAATCTAGGGGATGAATCAGTAGCCGTTCTCTCCGAATCTCGCCGCAAGTGGTTTCCAGTCGAACCGCGACAGGAGGTCGTCAAGACGCGATTGCGATCGAGAGATATTCGTGCGGTGCCTGATTCGAGCAGAAAGGGGTACGCCATCAACTGAAGGTTGCTCTGTGTCGAGCTCCCACGGGTGGATATAAAAAATGTACGGCTGACGTTTGCTGATTCGTTCCACCCCACGTCGGAATATCTTGTACGGGATGAAGCGGAACCACCCGCCACCTGCCCATGGAATGTTCCGCCCGAGAAGTTCGATTGTTGATAATTGTGCCTCGGTCATTGTCGTTTCCTCCGGGGTTACGAAGACTTCGTCCGATGTGAAATCCAGACTACGATACCGATCGTGTACGACCGCGTCGTGTGAACTTGAGTCGTACGTATACCCTAGGCGCTCCAACTCCTGAATCGCCCTCTCCGTGATGGAGAACGCGGGTGCACGGTACCCACGAATGGGTTGGTCGACGAGGTCACTCAGCACGTCGTGGGCATGTTCGAGATCGGCGCGAAGTTCCTCGCGGGAGAGTTCATAGAGCAACTCGTGGCCGTACCCGTGGCTGGCGACTTCGTGGCCTGCAGCCTCGATATCTCTTATGAGGTCGGGTGCTCGTTCCGCGACCCAGCCGAGCACGAAGAAGGTTGCAGTTACGTCATGTTTCTCGAACATCTCGAGAATCGATCTCGTGTTCTTTTCTGCACGAAACTCCCTGTCGTCCCAGGTTTCCCGAGAGATACCGGGTTCAAGATTATGCGTGTGGAACCAGTCTTCGACGTCGACTGTCATGTAGAAATCGTTCATAATAGATTCCTCCCTCGATCCTGGAGTTCCCGTCTTTCTGCTCGCGTCGGGAACGAGAAGTAAGAGCTTTCGCCGGTGAGGGCGCGCTCTGTGACCTCGTCTCGGGCAACGTCGCCGAGTGCGTAGGCGGCGGCGCGGCCGCCGCGACGCTTGCCTTCGAGGATGACGTCGTCGAGCGTGTCGTCGGCGGTGACGGGGAACGAGTCCGAACGGACGGCGTTGCCGCGGTCGAGTTCTTCCTCCATCGTGTGGACGGTGACGCCGATCTCGTCGTCGCCGTGGTAGAGCGCCCAGAACGTCGGCATCATGCCGCGGTACTTCGGGAGGTCGGCCGTGTGGACGTTCAGACAACCCCAGTTCGGGGCGTCGAGGACGTCGACCTCGAAGATCTCTGGTGCCGACACCGACAGGACGACGTCGACGTCGCGTTCCCGAAGTCCGTCGACGAACCCGTCGTCGTTGACGGTGTTGCGTTCCTCGACGGGGACGTCGTTCGCGGCGGCGACCGTCGCGACCGAGAACGCGTTATCGCCGATGCCGTCCATGACCGTCCGGTAGGCGTACTGGAGACTGCGGATCGCGAAGTTCCGTGGGCCGTAGAAGCGGAACATCCGACGGGCGAGGTCGACGGTCCGCTCGTCGAACGGTCGCAGGCAGACGACGCGGTCCACGACGACGTCGTCGTCGAGTGCGTCGAAGAAGGCCTCGAAGAAGTGGGGGACGTAGAAGGGATCGTCTTGTGTGACGACCGTCGTTCGCAGCGTCATCGGTACGGAACGTACCGGGTCGAACTATAAAACGTCTGTAGTTCGTTGTGGACGGCGATGGCGCTGCCGGCTGGTCGGTCGGCGGTCGCTTCGGGTCGTGGAGCAGGTCCCTCGCCTCGGTGGCTTTCTCTGTGTCTCTCGTGTTCCGGTATCTCTTTGGCTGCGTACCGTCGAGGTGCGGACCAAGATGCGTGCGTTACTTACCGGCGGTGGCGGGTTCATCGGATCGCACTTCGCGGAGTACCTGCTCGCGGAGACGGGGTACGACGTCCACATCGTGGACGACTTCTCGACGGGCGTGCCCGGGAACGTCGCGGGGTTGCGCGAGGACGACCGCGTGGACGTGGACGAGCTGGACGTCCGCGACGAGGCGGCGATGCGGGAGGCGGTTGCTTCGGCGGACGAGGTGTATCACTTCGCGGCGGCGGTGGGCGTCGAGAAGGTCGTGAACGAGCCCTTGCTGTCGCTCAAGACGAACGTCGAGGGGACGCAGAACGTCCTGGACCCGGCTGCGGAGGACGGGACGCCCGTGTTCGTCGCGTCGTCGTCGGAGGTGTACGGGAAGTCTTTGGACGTGCCGTTCGACGAGGACGACGATCGCGTGCTGGGTCCGACGACGGTCCCGCGGTGGGGGTACGCGAACGCGAAGGCGCTCGACGAGTTCCTCGGGCTCGCGCACCACCAGGAGAACGGGCTACCGGTCGTCGTCGGACGGTTCTTCAACATCGTCGGGCCGCGCCAGGTCGGCGATTACGGGATGGTCATTCCGACGTTCGTCGAGCAGGCACTCCGAGGTGACCCAATCACGGTGTATGGCGATGGTACGCAGACCCGGAGCTTCACGCACGTCCAGGATGCGTGCGAAGTCGTCTTCGATCTCATGCAGACCGACGCTGCGACCGGTGACGTGTTCAACGTCGGGTCCTCCGAGCCGGTGACGATTAACGAACTCGCGGACCGCGTGAAGGCAGCGGCGGGCTCCGATTCCCCGGTCGAACACGTGCCGTTTGACGAGGTGTACGGCGACGACTTCGAGGAACCCCCGCGACGGTATCCGGCGACTGAGAAGCTGGAATCCGCCCTCGGGTACGCGCCGGACACGGACCTCGAGACGATTCTCGCCGACGTGGTCGAGGAGCAGAAAACCAAGCTTGAAGTATAGTTCGCGCCGAGGATAGCGTCATGGGTTCGATGCTCGACGCCATCGATGCGGGTGATGCGTCGCTTGGCGTGGTGGGTCTCGGGTACGTCGGTCTTCCGCTGAGCGTTGCGTTCCAGCAGGCGGGTCTGGACGTGGTCGGCTACGACGTCGATGCGGAGCGCGTCGACGCACTCAGGGAGGGGGAGAGCTACGTCGAGGACGTCTCCGGGGACGCCCTCGATGCCGCGCTCGCGAACGGATTCACGCCGACGACCGATGCGGACGCGCTCGGTGACTGTGCGGTTCTCGCGTTCGCCGTCCCGACGGGCGTGAATCCGGATGGTACGCCTGACGTGTCGGCGGTGGAAGCAGCCGTGGAGACCGCGACAGCGCAGCGGGCGCCTGGCGAGGAGACGTTGTTCGTGGTCGCGAGCACCGTCTATCCGGGTACTGTCGGCGACGTCGTTCGCCCTGCCATCGAGCGAGGTGGTCTCGATTCGGATGACGCGCTCGTCGCAGTCGTCCCGGAGCGCCTGAACCCCGGCAGTGCGTTCGAACTGAGCGATATCCCCGTCGTCGTCGGGTCGGACACCGAACGTGGAGTGGCTGTGGCGTCGGCGTTGTTCGACGAGGTCGCCAAGACCGTGCATCCGGTGTCCTCGACGCAGGTTGCTGCCGCGTCGAAACTCCTCGAGAACACGTACCGACTCGTGAACATCAGTCTCGTGAACGAACTCGCGGCGGTCGCCGACGACTTCGACGTCGACATCTGGGAGGCCATCGAGGCGGCGAGCACCAAACCGTTCGGATTCCAGGCGTTCTACCCCGGTGTCGGCGCTGGCGGGCACTGCATCCCCGTCGACCCGAAGTTTCTCTCGTGGCGAGCGCGCCAGGAGGACGACCGCCTCGCGATGGTCGAGACCGCGGCCGAGGTCAACGACCGGATGCCGTCGCGAGTCGCTGCTCGCACCCGCGACGCGCTCCGTGCGGACGACATCGCCCCGAACGAAGCGTCCGTGCTCGTGGTCGGATTGACGTACAAACCGAACGTCACGGACTATCGGAACTCGCCGGCCGTCGCGGCGTGCAACCGACTCGCAGACACCTGCGGGACGGTCGCCGCGTACGACCCGGTCGCCGCGGACGCGCCGGTCGACGACGGCGTGGACGTCCTCACGACGAGGCCAGCCTACGGTGACTACGACCTCGTCGCCGTGTTCGTCGCGCACGACGTGCTTGATACGGACGCTATCGTGGCCGAATCCTCGCGCGTGTTCGACTCGACGAACTCTCTCGACGCGAGCGCGAAGACGGTCCTGACGTTCGCAGACGGGACCCTCCCGAGCTATCGTCGGAGCGCACCGACCGCGTCCGACAAGACGTCGTAGAGCTCCCGGCCGACGATCTTCCCGTCCAGCCAGAACGATTGCCGGTGGATGTACTCGAGGTCGTTCTGTAACTTCTCGGCGGGCTCGTGTCCCGTCACGCCTCGAATCTGCGCGAGTCCCGTGAGCCCCGGTTTCACGAACCAGCGCTGGGGCCACCGGGGGACGCCGGATTCGAACTCGTGCTCGATATCGGTCTGCGCGGGCCGCGGGCCGACGACGCTCATGTCCCCGACGAGGACCGACCAGAGCTGGGGTATCTCGTCGAGGTGCGTCGTCCGGAGGAACCGGCCGACGCGCGTGACGCGCGGGTCGACCCCGCCTGCGTCCTCCTCGCTTATCTTCACGCCGGACTCGTCCTCCGCGTTGGCGACCATGCTCCGGAACTTGTAGAACCGGAAGGTGCCACCGAACCGGAACGTGCGGTCCTGCACGAAGAACACTGGTCCTGGGCTATCGAACTTGATCGCGACAGCGATCGCGACCGTCACTGGAAGCGTTACCAGCAGTGCGAGAGCGGCGAACGCCACGTCGAACGCTCGCTTCAGGACGCGGTCCTGCGCGTCCCACGGTTCGAGGTTCGTCTCCACGAAGTGGTCGTCGGCGTTCGACCGCTGCTCGCCGCTCGCGAGCCCGCGTTCGCGGGCTTCCGTGAGGACGAGGTTGTCGT
Source organism: Halorubellus litoreus (assembly GCF_037081675.1). Taxonomy (GTDB): domain Archaea; phylum Halobacteriota; class Halobacteria; order Halobacteriales; family Natrialbaceae; genus Halorubellus; species Halorubellus litoreus. Next base: position 319,318 of record NZ_JAZAQL010000002.1, read on the forward strand.
AGGACCGCTCGACCTCTGCGACGACGCCGTTGTCGTAGCACGTCTGGAGGGCGCCGAAGAAGTCGCCGCGGTCCGGGTCCTCGAACGCGAGGAGTGCGCGGTCGACGTCGTGGTCCACGAGCACGTCGTCCAGCCGCGGGAGGCCACCGAGATGCTTCACGTCGTCACCACCGAAGCCGTCCGCGAGCACGCGGCCGTCCTGGGTCTCGCGCTCGGACTCGTTCGCGTACCGGCTCATCGGCGAGACGTACCCGAGGAGTTCCTCTGGATGGCTCTCGACGAGGTCCTCGATGCGTTCGGGGTCGTCGCCGACGACGATTCTCGTCTGTCCATCGGTCGAGTCCGACTGCCGTAGCAGGGTGACGACCAGCGGGACGGTCGCGAGTAGGACGCCACCGAGCGCGAGCAACATCAGTCGCGGCAGTGCGTACGTGTAGTCGAAGTATCCGATGGCGGCGAGCGACACGACCGCGTAGAGGACGCGCTTCCCAGCCACTCCGAACGTCTCGATACCACGCGAGGGTTTCGGCTTGAAGAGGGGGAACGACCATGCGAACACGACGATGAGCGTAGTTGCGACGACCGGAATCAGCGCGTCGCCGTCGTACGTCGTAACCGGCAGATTCGAGAAGAGCGGGATCGTGCCGACGGCGCGCTGGACGCTCGCGGTGTTCGCGACGACGCAGGCACCGACCACGAGCGCCAGGACGGCGCTGATACTCGTGAGGCGGTACCGGAACCCGGAATCCATTGTCGCCTAATCGGACACGATACCGTATAAGCTCTTATATCGCGTGGGCTGAGCCGCTTCCGGAGCTGGTGGCGAACGCTCGAAGTCGAACGCGTTCCGAAGCTCGTTCCCTGTAATGCACGCGCCACGGGCAGCGCTCGACACCGTCATGTTGCGCGAGGAGCCGTTCGTCGTGTCGACGCTGACCGCCGTCATCGTGCCGTGGAAGCCTCGTCCGATGGTGAACGCGTCGCCGTCGACGTCGAGCGAACCGCGCCACGTCGCGGTGTCGACGACGTCGCCGTCGAGGAGGAGCTCGACGGCCTCTCCGTCGCGACGAAGCGTTGCGTCGTGGAACTGCTGGTCGTCGACCCGCGGCCCCGTCAGGACGACGGCGTCCTCGCCGTCGCCGATGGCAGCCACGAGTCGGCCTTCGGCCATCGCGAGCTGGTAGCCGTCGGTCTCGCGATAACTCGTCACCGGCCCGTGGAGTGCCAGACGCGGATACTTGATGTCGTTCTCGTAGTCCGTCGACGCGTTCGTCTTGAACTCGACGGTCAGTGCGAACGACTCGGCAGTGTCGACGCCGACCGTCGCGTTCGGTGCTTGCACCGTCTGGCTCGGTCTGAGCGAGATACCGGTCCCGCTCGCGTCGGTCGTCGTCCACGTCCCGCCGCGGAGCACGCCGTGATTCCCGTTCTCCGTCTCGTACGCGACGTCTCCCGTCCCGTTCTCGAACGCCCACACTGCACCCGACCCGTCGAAGAGGTCGTATCGCTCGCTATCACGGATCGCGGTCGGGTCTATCGAGACGGTTCGATCGCCGACCTCGTACGTCGACGCGTACGGGACGGTGAGACGAACGACGCCGGCGGCGAACGGTTCGACGGTCCGCTCGTACGTCACCTCGTGCCCGGAGACGTCGACTGTCGTCGACGCAGTGACGGGTGCATCATCGGGAGCTGGTGCGATGATCGTCGCACCTGGCACGACCTCGAACAGCTTGAGGCTGGCGTCGGGCGACGCGTAGATGGCTCGGTAATGCGATAGACCGGTCGACGAGTTCGACGCACTCCCCCAGTGACCGTGTAATCGTGCGTGCAAGCTGTCGTCAGACAGATTGGCGTTCTGCAGGTCCTCCGTGACGACGAATCCCGCTCTCGAGTCTCGCCGCAACTTGTTGTACCACGCCTTCCCATCGCTCGCCGACAGGAACGCTTGGTACTCGGAGCGGGCGTACGCGTACGAGCGAGACTCGCCGTTCACGAAGTAGTTGTAGAGCCGATTGTACCCCCAGCGACTGAACACGTAGTTCTCGGGATAGCGCCGGTCGTGGCTTTCGGCGACCGAATCAGCCGCCTGTACCGCCTCGACGGTCCCGTCGTCGACGGTAACCTTCGACACCTGAAGCGGTGTCTGGACGGCTCCGAGACCACCAACGAGCACGAACAGGACTGCTATCGAGACGACCGTCGACCGAGCGGGCAACGACGGCCGCCAGGCGGCTTCCTCGGCAGCGTCGGCGTCGAGGACGGCTGGCCGCGTTGGCGTGATGTCGACGACCGAGGCGAGATGGACGAACCCGACGCCGGTGAAGATAGCGAGGAACGCGGCGAGCTCACCCGCGAATCGCACCTGGATGATCGCCAGGGCCAGGAACCACCAGGCGTAGACGACTGGCGCAGTCCACGTCGCGTTCGAACCTCGGGCGACGGTCGCGGTGACCCAGGTGAGGTACGGGAGGCCGACGAAGAACGCGAGGCCGAACGCGAGCACCGGCCCGAAGAGGGAGCCGGCGGCGGGACTGAAAAGCGACTTCGATTCCGCGATGTCCGGCGACGAAAGGAGGAACGCGAGCCGTGGGGCGAGCGCCGCTTCGAGGCCGGGAATCGTCACGACGGCGACTGCTGTGACGACGACGCCAGCGACGACCTCGACGGCGAGGACCTCTCGCGGGCTTCGGTCGTATCGCTGGCAGACGGCAGCGACGCCGGCGACGGCGACGACGCCCGCGAACAGGAGGGCCGGCGTCGCGGCGACGACGGTCGAATGCCAGCCGAACGTGGCGTGTGCGGCGAACGTCATCGCCCCGGCTCCAGCGGTCCCAGCGATGACTGGCATCAGGGACTGAACTGGGTCGTTCTCTGTCCGTACGGACCGAACGGCCCGAACGACGGCGTACAGTCCGACCGGCACGGCGAGCAACGGCCCCGCCTCCCACGCCAACACCTGTCCGGTCACACCCACTGCGATCAGTCCAGCAGCGACGATGTCTTCGGCCGTACGGCCACCGCTGGCGCGTTCGGCGAGGAGGACGCCCACCAGCGTCGTCCCCAGCCAGACGTAGTCGAACGCGTGATGGTCAGCGAATCCGACCGCAGTACGGAGTGCGTGTTCGGGCGTCACTGCGAGTATCACGATCGCTGCCAGGGCGACGCGTCGGTCGGACGTCAGGAGGCGCACGGCAACGTACAGCAGGCTGGCGACGACGACGGCCGCAACGACCGGGTACCACGCCAGCACGCCGCCTGCAGCACTCGCTCCACCGAGGACGCTCGTCCACCACGAGAGCATCGCGACCAGTAACGGCTCACCGTCCGCCATCGCTCCCATCGACGTCCCGAACGCCGCGTCGAACGGTCCCGATGCGTTCGCCGTCACGCGCTCCGTCCAGTAGCGATACAGATACGGGTCGTTCCCGAGCAACACGACCAGGCCCTCCCGGAAGACGGACTGGAACGCGACCAACCGCATGAGCACGACCGAGGTAACGGCGAGGACGACCGAGACGGCCTCCTCTCGGCCCACACGCCCCGTAATCGAAGGGAGCTCGAACGCCCCGTCCGTTGCGTCCACCCCGTCCACGTCCCCGTCGAGTACGCCACGAACGGCATCCGGATCCGAGAGGCAGTATCCGTCCCCGGCGTCCTCGACGATGCCACGGGAGACGAGTTCGCCGAAGCGTCCCGAGTCCACGGGGACGTCGTCGAACGCCCACGTCTCGGTCTCCGCGTCGACCGCCAGCACTGCGCGCAGGTCGCCCTCCGCGTCGTCGCGGTCCTCGAGGAACGCCTCGGTCCGCTCCCGCACCTCGTTCATGTTCCACGACGTGACCCGTTTGGGCATAAGCCCTGTGTAATCCACGCCCCCGGGTCGACGAACGAGCGCGCCGACGAGACTCGCGACCGTTACCGGGTGGAGAGATCCCGGATACCGTCTTCCAGCTCGACGGTCGTCTCGAACTCGAGCTGGTGCCGGGCTTTGGTGTCGTCGCCGTAACTTCGAGCGATGTCGCCGGCGCGCTCCTCGACGTTGACGATATCGGCGTTCGAGTCGACGTGCTCGACGACGTGCTCGGCGAGCTCGAGGACCGACGTCTCTGTCCCCGTGCAGACGTTGAACGCCTCGCCGACTGCGTCGGTCGTCGCTGCGGCGAGGTTCGCTCGGACGACGTCGGAGACGTGAACGAAGTCCCGAGTCTGGGAGCCGTCGCCCTCCACGGTGACGTCCTCGCCGTTACGTGCTTGTTCGAGGAAGATGGAGATGACGCCGCTGTACCCACCGCCGTCGCCCTGACGCGGCCCGTAGACGTTGAAGTAACGGAGGGCGACGGTCTCCAACCCGTAGAGTTCGTTGTAGAGGCGCGCGTATTCGTCCACGGTGGCCTTCTGGACACCGTACGGCGATTCGGGGCGTAACCGGTCGGTTTCAGCGAGTGGTAACGAAAGTGGGTCTCCGTACACTGCACAGCTGGATGCGACGACGACGCGGGCGTCCTCCTCGCGGGCGGCTTCGAGCACCGCGAGCGTGCCGTCGACGTTCACCGCGTCAGTCGTCATCGGGTTCTCGACGCTCGCGGGCACGCTCACGTTCGCCGCCTGATGGAACACGACGTCGACGTCCTTCGTCGCGTGTGCGACGAGCTCTTCGTTGCGGACGTCCCCGTGCACGAGTTCCACGTCGTCCGGAAGGCGCGCCACCTGTCCCGTCGAGAGGTCGTCGAGTACCCTGACCTCGTTCTCCTCGACGAGCGCGTCCACGAGGTGACTCCCGATGAAACCCGCACCGCCCGTAACCAGAACTGTCCGATCCACGAGATTCTGTTCACTCATTCTCCTTGACGTTCGCTACCCGCTCGAAAAAGCATCACGTTCACGTCACCAGTCGCGGCGTCGCGTAGTCTCAGGGACCCTCCGGTCCCAGCCGGTCTCGTCGAAGCGCCGTCGTCACTCGAGGTACCCGAGGTCTTGGAGTTGTTCGGCGATCTCCTCGAATTCGGCTTCGGTGAGGCCGTCTGATTGTTCGTGTTGGATGACGATGCTGCGGAGGAGGAAGCGGACGAGGTCTGAGGTGCTGGAGAAGCTGGTGCCTTCGATGGTTTCGTCGACGCGGTCGGCGAGGTCTTTGGGGATGGAGACGGTGGTGTAGTCGGTCATGGTGGTGGTGTGGGGGTGGAGGGTGAAGGGGTTTGCGTCCGCGGACGGTCGGGTGATGGGGCGTCGGAGTGGGTGCTGAGTCGGAACAGTTTCTTTGGGGTTCGGGTGATACGGGCGGGTATGGGGATGCGGCCGCCTGCTGACGACGACGACGAGGAACCGGCGACTGTGGCGTTCGGTATCGCTGCGGTCGACGACTGGCTCGAGTCGTTCGACGTGTCCTATCCGGCGTCGAAGCGCGAGCTCCGGGAGTCGGTTGGGCACGTCGAGGTACCGTACGATACGCGCGGGCATTCGGTCCGACTTGCGGAGGTGCTCGCGGAGGTGGAGGTCGAGGAGTTCGGTGACGAGCAGGAGTTGTTGAACGCGCTGCATCCGGTGTTCGAGCGGCGTCGGGAGCGTGGGGTGTCGGTCATAGAGCGCGTGCGGCGCGTGCTCCCGTTCTGAGGCGTTCGTGGGTGTGTTCTGGCGCGCTAGTTGTCGACTGCGTCGGCCGTGGCGCTGTGGTCTCGGTCGCTGGTTTCGGTGTCGTCTTCGGTGCTCTCGGTGCCGTCGGCGTCGTGGGCGTGCGGGGCGTGGTCGTCGAACGTCGTCTGGATGGGCGTTTTCGCGTCGCCGTCGGTCGTCCCAATCTCTTCGCGAGCGATGCGTTCGAGGCGCTGGCGTTGTTCCTCGTGGAGGGAGACGAGGAGGTCGGCGAGGACGCCGAAGATGAGGAACTGCGCGCCGAGGACGAAGATGAAGCCGCCGGCGGGCGCGAGCACCTCGTGGGGGACTCTGTTGACGAACCAGTCGTAGAGGACGAAGGCGCCGATGATGGTCCCGACGAGGGTGAGGACGCCGCCGATGCTCCCGAAGTAGAACAGGGGGTTGTGGGTTTTCGCGCGGAGGTAGAGCGTGAGGAGGATGACGCCGCCGTCTCTGAACGGTCGGAGGTTCGATTCGCTGGCGTCGGGTCGGGACACGTACGTGATGTCGGTGACGTGGATGCGGTGGTCGTTCCGGCGGGCTTCGACGGCCATCTCGGTCTCGATTCCGAAGCCGTCGGCGTTGAGGTTCATCTCGAAGAACGAGTCGCGGGTGAACGCGCGGTAGCCCGAGAGGATGTCGCCGAGGTGCTGGCCGTGGATGGCGTTGAAGCCGTGGTTGATCATGCTGTTCCCGAACTGGTTGAGGCGCGGCATCGCGCCGCGTTCCATGTCCGCGAAGCGGTCGCCGACGACGTGGTCGGCGCGTCCTTCGAGTATCGGTTCGAGCATGCGGTGGGCGTCCTCGGGGAGGTACGTGCCGTCGCCGTCGAGCATGAGGACGACGGGTTTGTTCGTGTAGGCGACGCCGTCGCGGACGGCTTGGCCTTTCCCGGAGCCGCGGCCGCCTTCGGTCTGGGTGATGACGGTGGCGCCGGCGTCGCTGGCGAGTTCGCGCGTGCCGTCGGTGGAGTGGCCGTCGACGACGAGGACGTCGTCGAACCCTTCGGCGTGCATGCCGGTGACGACCTCGTCGATGGTTTCGGCTTCGTTGTAGGTCGGCACCAGCACGCAGACGTCGTCGTACTCGCCCATTCTCTCTCGGGGATGCTCGCCACAGCGGGAAAAACCCTCGCGTTCGCTCGGCGGTCGATAAGTGGCTGGCTGAGGGTTGGCGGTCGATAAGTGGCTGGCTGAGGGTTGGCGGTCGATAAGTGGCTGGCTGAGGGGTGGCGGTCGATGGTTGGCTGTCCGACGATTGGTGGTTGATAGTGGCTGTCCGATGGTTCCGTGGGCGGGATGCCGTCATCGTTTTGCGTGCTGGCGGGGAACGCGGGGGTATGAACTGGCTGGTCGTGGTCGCGGGCGTGGCTGTGGCGGTGACGTTCGCGCCGTATCTCGCGTTCGGGGTGGTCTATGCGCTCAAGCGACCGTCGGGGTCGCCGGCGGCGAAGGAGCCTGCGGAGCCGAACGTGAGTATCGTGCTGCCGACGTACAACGAGTCGGGTATCGTCGAGAAGAAGCTCGACGACGTGATGGCGCTCGACTATCCGATGGAGAAGGTCGAGCTCGTGGTGGTGGATTCGTCGGACGACGAGACGCGCGAGATCGTCCGCGAGTACTTCGCTGACCGCGAGCACCCCGAGTTGAACCTCATCGAGGAGGACGAGCGTCGGGGGCTCGCACCTGCACTCAACGACGCGTACGCGGCTGCGAAGTACGAGATGGTGGTGAAGACGGACTGCGATTCGTTGCTCCCCGAGGACGTGCTGCGGGAGGCTGCGGCGAACCTCGCTGACCCGGAAGTGGCAGCCGTCACGGGCACGAACGTCGAGGTCCTCGGTGGGAGTGACGTCGAGACGGGGTATCGGGGCGTGCAGTCGCACATCCAGACGCTGGAGAGCCATCTGGATTCGACGTTCATCTTCCACGGGCCGTTCTCGGCGTTCGAGAACGACGCCATCACGCCCATCGACCCGAACTCGCTCGCGGACGACACCGAACTCGCGCTGCGCATCCGTCGGCGGGGCGCGGATCACCGCGTGGTGTTCGACCCGGCGGTCCAGTACATGGAGGCGAGTCATTCGGCGTTCCGGAAGCGCCGCACGCAGAAGGACCGCCGCGGGATGGGCCTCATCCGGTTGCTCGCACAGCACCGGGACGCGCTCGGGGGGTACGGGAACTACGGGCGGGTGGTGCTGCCGTTCAACTGGTGGTTCATGGTGGTGTCGCCGTGGCTCGTGATGCTCGACGTCGTCCTCGTCGCGGCCGCGGTCGGCGTCGCGGTACAGCCGCTCGCTGGCGTCGGCGTGCTCGCGGCGCTCGGCGCGTTCGTCCTCCTCGGGTCCAGAGAGCTGCTCGGCCCGCTCTCGCCGCTGTACTCGCTGTTCGACACGCAGGTGTCGCTGTTCCGTGCGAGCATCGAGCTCCTCCGCGGGAAGGGCGACGGGACGTGGGAGGTCGACGAGGAACTCCGCGAAGCGTTCGACAACTGACGGGCTCGCCGCACCCCACGTCCCTGCACGCGCTCTTTCCCTCTCACCCAAGACACGAGAAATCGGGCGTTAGGGGCTGCCTACGGTGTCGTATGGGCGTCTTCTGGCCGTGGCACTTATGCCGGGTCGTGCCAAGGCGTAGACATGGAGTCTTCGACTGGAGAGATCATGGAAACGGTCGTACTGGCTGTCGCGGACGCGACCGAGCGCGACGCCCTGTCGCTCCCGCCGCTCGCCACGTCCATCGACCCGGACGTCCTGGACGCGGTCGTCGACGGTCCGGGGAACGGCTCGGTGACGTTCACGTACGCCAGTCAGGAGGTGACGGTCGCGCACGATGGGGACGTGAGCGTGTCGACCGTGCTCCCGGCGCGACGGGCGGGAACGCGGGCCGCGAGCGGTCCGGCAGGGGACTGACGGGACGGCCGCGAGCGTCGCGTCGCGGACTCCGCGGCGCTCGTCGCCCGGCGAAGGTTCTTGGGTGTGTCGGGCGAACGAGCAGGTATGCTCTCGGGGCTCTCGTGGTTGGCACTGGAGGTGAAGGACCTGGCTGCGGCGCGCGCGTTCTACGGTGAGACTCTCGCGATGGACGCGATAGCGGACGGGTCGCTTCCGGCGGCGCTCGCGGACGTTGGCGAGCAGGTGGCGTTCGCCGCGGGCGACACCGCGCTCGTGCTGCGGCGTCCGGACGCGGTCCCGCGCGGTGGCCTCCACACGCACTACGCGATGAGCATCCCGAGCGACGAGTACGACGACTGGTGGGATGCACTGGAGGACGCCGGGTTCGCGCTCGACGAGCACGTCTTCGGTGACGCGCGCTCGCTGTACTGTTACGACGACGACGGGAACTGCGTGGAACTCGGCCAGACGGACGTCGACGGGCCCGGTATCGACGGCGTGTTCGAGGTCGTCCTCGAAGTGACGGATCTCGACGCGGCGGAGGCGTTCTACGCGGCCCTCGGGTTCGAGACGGTCGACCGCGGCGCGGACCGCGTTCGCGTCCGGATGCACGGCCCGATGGCGCTCGAGCTCTGGGAGCCCCATCTCGGGCTCGCGGACGCTCGCGGCGGCGTGCACGTCGACCTCGGGTTCGCGACCGACGACCCGGCGGCGGCCGCGGCGGCGATCGCGGACCGCGTCGACGCCCGCGAACCGCTCACGGACGGCGAGGCGGGCGACGCGGACGCGACCGCAGTCCGCGTGCGGGACCCCGACGGTCACTACCTCACGTTCCACGAACGCTGACGAGACGACGCTCACGATTGATTCGCTGCTCGACGCATGTCACGCGCCGGGTTCTGGGGCGCGGACGGCGAGCGCGAGGCCGGCGAGTGCGACGACGAGCGCCGCGAGGAACGCGACCTGGTAGCCGTAGCGGGCGATGAGTTCGCCGGCGACGATCGGGGCGAGGAACGCGCCGAAGAGCCCGACGCTCGTCATCGTCGAGATGGCGGTGGTCGTCACCTCGGCGGGGACGACCTCGGTGACGTACGAGAACAGGAGGCCGAGCGCGAGCTGTATCGTGAACCCGGAGACGACGGTGAACGCGACGACCGCGGGGACGTCCGCGATGGCGACGAACCCGACGAGCGCGGGCGCGGTGCCGGCGAACGAGAGGACGACGACGGGACGGCGGCGGCCGTCGAACAGGCGGTCGGAGAGCACGCCGCCGCCGGTGCGGGCGACGACGCCGACCGCGGGGAAGAGGGCGGTGAGGGCGCCGGCGAGCGCGAGCGAGACGTCGAGTTCGCCCTCGAGGTAGCTCGGCAGCCACGTGTTGAGGAAGAGGTAGAGCGAGAACGCGAGGAACGAGAGCGCGGAGAGCGTCCAGACGGCGCGGTTCGCGAACACGTTCCGGAACTCGGCGCGCGTCGGCGCGGGCGTCTCCATGGCGCCGCGGAAGGACTCGCCGGTGGTCGCGGCGAGGAACGCGGTGACGCCGATGACGGCGACGGTAGCGAAGAACGGGAAGATGGCGGGCCATCCGAACGCGTCGGCGACGAGCGGGGCGCCGAACTGGCCGAACGCGAACCCGACGGGTGCGCTCGCGGTGAACGCGCTCACGGCGGTCGCGCGGACGTCCGCGTCGACGGCCTGCCCGACGAGGTCCGCGCCCGCGTTCCAGAACAGGACGTAGGCGACGCCACCGAGGACGCGGGAGGCGACGAGCGACCAGTACGCGCCCTCGGTCGCGGCCCGCCACCCCCAGACGCCGGCGACGAGCAGGCCGACGGCGGCCGCGGCGACGGCGTTCCGGACGTCGAACCGGTCGAGCGCGACGCCGACTGGGACGGAGAGGACGACCGCGGTCAGGTACATCACGCTCACGAGCCAGCCAGCCGCGGTCGGGCCGATGCCGAGGCCGTCGCGGACGAGCGGCACGACGCTCGCGGGCGCTATCTCGTACGCGCCAGCGGCCGCGGAGAGCACGAATAGCCCGCCGACGAGCCCGATGGTTCGCGGGTCTACCGCGCCGTTGGTTCGAGAGCCGTCGCTCACTGGGTTGACGTTCGCGCCCGGCGATATAATTCGACTGAAAGCGGTGGACGCGACCGCGGACGACCCGTCGTGGTCGTGGATGACGTCCTACCGTTCGTCGTCGTGGCTGTCGGCGTCGTCGGGTTCGTCCTCCCGTTCGTCGTCGTGGCTGTCGGCGTCGTCGGGCTCGTCCTCGCCCTGCGCGTCGTCGTCTCCGTTCGCTTCGCGTTCGGGGCCTTCGCTGTCGGTCTCGGCGAACTCGTAGTCGCCGTCGGTCGCTTGCTTCGCGCCCTTGGCCGCTTCCTTCGCGGCGTTCGTCTTGTCCTTGATCTCCTTCGAGCGCTCCTTGACCTCGTTGGATTGCTCGCGGACGCGCTCGGTCGTCTCGTCGACGTCGTCCGCGACGGACTTGACCTCGTCCGGGTCGACCGGCGGGTCGACGTCGGCCTCGGACGCGACCTCGTCGATGCTCTCGGCGGCCGTCCCGACCTTCGACCCGACCGCTTCGACCTCGTCGGCCGCGGACTGGACGGTCTCGGCGGTCTCCTCGAGTTCGTCAGCGGTCCGTTCGACGTCCGCAGCCGTGGTCTCGAGTTCGTCCGCGGCCTCCTGGACGCGGGCGCGACCGCGGTCGTAGCTCCGGGCGAGCGCGATGGTCTGCAGGAGGCCCGTGACGAGGAACAGCGCGAACGCGAGCATCCCGGCGTCCCACAGGACGTCCGCGAGTCCAGGGTCGAGTGCGACGACGTCGAACGCGACGACCGCGTTCGCGGCGAGGAGCACGACCGTCGCGACCAGCACCGCTCGCTGGAACCGCAGGTAGTTCCGGTCGACGACCACTCGCTCGACCGCGTTCCCGAACCGGCGAAGGAGACTGTCGCTCATACCGACACGTCGACGGCCGCACGTAAATAGCCGGTCGTGGCGCCTCCTCGAACGACGGTGGGGGACTGCCGACTGTGCTGGTGGGCGCTGCTGTCGTTGGAACGTCGCGATAGCAGGGCTCGAATCAGGATACGCCGGCCCGGTCGGCGTTCGGGGCTGGCAGTCAGAGGTCGCTCGTGTCGATGTCGATACCGGGCGGGGAGACGATGAGGAACCCGCGGAAGTGCACGAGCGAGCCGTCGTCCTCGCGGACGTCGCGCGCGAACCCGGCGGCGAGTTCGTTCACGTCGCCTTTGACGTCGAGGACGAGGACGTTCCCGTCCATGACGGTGTCGTACCACTCGCTGCCGGGTGTGGTGCCGTCGAGGACGCCAAGGCGGACGCTCCCGGTGAGGTCCGCGTCCTCGTCCTCGTCGTCGAGGTGGTCTTCGACGGCGCGGAGGTCGAGGTCGAAGTCGCTCATACACCACTCCTGGGGTGGCCTCGACTAAACAGTTCCGTCCGTTCGCCGCGCGAAAACAGCGTCCCTGGGCTCGCGATTCCGCGTGTTCGCGACGGTCGCTCCGGGGGCCGCGTCCGGGAATCCTTATCCGCGCTGCAGGCGTCGGGTCGGGTATGGGACTCGACGTTGACACGCCGCCGGTACCGGAGCTCGAGGAGGTCGACCCGAACGAGTACGAGGACGCCGAGATCGTCGGTGACACGGACTACAAGCGCGAGGAACTGGAGGTGTTCCTCCGCGAGGGTGCGTGGGAGCGTGCGTTCGACGAGTGGGCCGAGGACACGGACCTCGACGAGCGCGAGTTCGGTATCGCGACGGACCTGGCGATGTTCGCGGAGTTCGACTTCTTCTGGGACGGGTTTGCGGACCGCGTCGGCTATCACGCGCCGGGGATCCCGGAGGACTGGAAGGAGCGCGACTACCATCCAGAACTCGACGAGTGGAGTACGGTGTCGTCGCTGAACGCGTCGCTGACGGAGTTCGGGCAGGTGGTGTGTGACGTGCTCAAAGAGGAGTACGTGGACTGGGAGTCGGAGTACGAGCCGCCGGAGGACCTCCCGGACTTCTAGCGCCGCGTCACTCCCTGGCGACGCCGATGCTCCGCGGTTCGCCGTCGCACAGCGGGTCCGAGCACGAGTCCGAGGCGCTGTCGAGGCGGTCGCCGCAGCGAGTGCATTCGAACGTCTGTACCGTTCGTTCTGGTTTCGTGGTTCGTCCGTCCATCTCTGTACGTTAGATATTGACATGCACGGTAATAAGTCTGCTCCCGCGTGACGAACCAGTAATGATGCTGATCTACTGGCGGTGCGTGGCCAGAACGACGTGAGAAGGACGACCGCTCTCGCGGTCGGGTCGCGGCCCGGCCAGCCCGTGCGTGGCCGGGTCGCGGGACGGAATAGAGGTCTGCCAGGTCCTCGCTGCAGCGTGCCGTTACTCTCGTGCGACCCCGATGTTGCGCGGCGCGCCGTCACAGAACGGGTCGTCGCAGGTGTCCGCCTGACTCTCGAGGCGTGCACCGCATCGCACGCACTCGTACTCGGCCTCGCCCGGTGTGAACGCGTCAGTCCGTACCATCGTAGGAGGATGTGACCAATTCACAGGGTTAAGGCTTCCCCTGATACCACCCCATACCATCCCGGGGTGCCCATATTGTTTAATCACATACAAGGCGGTGTACGTTCGGTCAGTTCTGCGCCATCGCGCCGGCCGGGCACTGCGTCACGCGCCCCGGCGGCGTCGAGCGGGACTCAGGCGGTGGCGACGACGAGGAACGTCTCGGGGCGTTCGCTCGCGCGCTCGACGGTGAACCCGGCAGCTTCGAGGTCCTCGACGGCGTCCGCCGGTGAGAACCGCTCGTCGGTCGGCGGCCCGTCCTCGCCCGCACCGGTCGCGCTCCAGTCGACGGTCACCAGGCGGCCGCCGGGCGCGAGCACGCGCCGCAGTTCCGCGAGTCCGGCCGCGTCCGCGTACTCGTGGTGCGTCATCGTCGAGTACGCCGCGTCCAGCTCGTCGTCGTCGAACGGCAGGTCCGCGACCGCCGCCGTGACGAACGAGACGTTCTCGGGCGCACCCTTCTCGCGGTAGATGTCGTGCATCTCGCTCTGGACGTCGACCGCGTACGTCTCGCCGGCGAACGGCGCGACGTCGTCCGTGTAGAACCCCGTCCCGGACCCGAGGTCCGCGACGGTCTCGTCGCCGTCGAGCGCGAGCGCCGCGACGAGTTCCTCGGGCGAACAGTACCGATACCGCGACTCGTCCTCCAGCGCCTCCGCGCGGTCGACGGGGAACGTGTGGAATCCCATGCCTCGCCAGAGGACCCGGAGCCTCGTATCGGTACGGGTTCCGGACGGCCCGACGGCGGGGGCGTCGCCGACACCGCCCGAGAGGTTTACGTCTAATGTAAACCCCGTGAGGCTGGTGACGCGACCCTGGCCGCGTCTACCGGAGGTCGGGCGCGACCTCGTCGCCGAGCCGCTCGATGCACTCGACCATCTCGTCGGTGCCGACGCCGGGGTGGTACGTCCGGAAGATGAAGTGCGTGTCGTCGCCTAACGCCTCCCGGTACGTCTCGAGTTCCTCGACGACCTGCTCGGGCGTCCCGAATATCGCCTGCTCCTTGAGCTCCTGCTTGCGTTCGTCGTCCAGCTCCTCGACCGTCTCGCCGCTGAAGATCTCCGCGTACCGCCGCTGGATGTAGAAGTAGCCGTCCTTCATCGTCTCCCACGCCTCCTCCTCGGAGTCGCCGACCCAGCCGTGCTGGAGGACGTAGTTCGTGAACTCGCCGTCGACGTCCTCCTCCTCGCGGACGTTCGCGATGTCCTCGACGCGCTTCTTGAGGCCACCGACCGAGAGCTTCGACGGCGCACACCACGCGTCCGCCTCCCGGGCCGCACGCCGGACCGCGGGCTTCGCGCCGCCGCCGAGCATGATGGGGACGTCGTTCTCGACGGGCTTCGGCGTCACGTTCACGCTCGGGTCGACGTCGTGGAACTCCGCGTCGTAGTCGAGCGGCCCCTCGCTCCACGCCGCCTTCAGGAGGTTCACCTGGTCGGCGAGGCGCTCCACGCGCTCCTCCTGTGGGACGCCGAACGCGTCGAACTCCGCGGGGTTCGACCCGATGGCGAGCCCGAGCGTCACGCGGTCGCCAGCGATGTTGTCCGCGGTCGCGACGTCTTCCGCGAGCCGCACGCCGTCGTACAGCGGCGCGAGCGCGATGCACGTCCCGATCTCGATATCGTCGGTCGCGGCGGCGAGCGCGCCGAGACTCGGCATCGTCCCCGACAGGTAACCGTCCGCCATGAAGTGATGCTCGCTCACCCACACCGAGTCCAGGCCCGCGTCGTCCGCGGTGCTCGCCACGGTGAGCATCTCGTCGTAGAGCTCGTCCATCGAGCGGTCGTCGTCCGGCCGCGACTGACAGGTGAACAGACCCGTGCCGAGTTCCATACGACGACGTTCCAACGCCCGTATGAAAACTATTCGTGAAGCGGTCGCGTCGACGGTCGACCCGTCGCCGACGGCGGGTCAGTCGTCGCAGGGGGCCTCGCACGGCTCGCCGCGTTCGTCGCCGGACCGGGCCGCTGGCTCGCGGCTGTCGTCGCCCCCGCCGCGGAGCCGCCGGGTGGCGCGCCGGAGTTCCGCGGTGACGACCTGGCGTTCGACGAGCGCGACGCCCGCGACGACGACGAGGAACCCGGCGACGGTCACCGCGTCGACGGTCGCGTCGAGGAACAGCCAGCCGGTCGCCGCGGCGAACACGGGGACGAGGTACGCGACGAGGTTCGTCCGGACCGGGCCGACGCGCTCGATGAGGCCGAAGTAGAGCGCGTACGCGACCGCGGTCGACGGGATGGCGACGGCGACGATGCTCCACGCGGTCGCGGGCCCGACGTCGAGGACGGCCGCCTGCGGTTCGCCGACGCCGAGGCTGAGTGCGTGCAGGAGGAGTGCGCCGACGCCCATCGCCCACGCGGTCATCGAGACGCTCTCCATGTCGACGCCGACCCGCTGGAGGAGGACGCTCCCGAGCGCGACCGCGGCGGCCGCACCGAGGACGAGCACCTGCCCTATCGCGCTCGCGTCCCCGAACGTCGACGGCGACGGCTGGACGATGAGGACGACCCCGCCGAGGGCGACGCCGATACCGAGCGCGCCCAGCCACGACATGCGGTCGCCGAGCAACCACCACGCGAACACCGGCGCGAGTATCGGGTTCAGGCCGTACATCACGGACGCGGCCGCCGGCGTCGTCGTCCCCTGCCCGACGAACAGCAGGCCGTTGTTGAGGACGACGAGGAAGACCGCGGCGACGCCGATGCCGACCGCATCGGCGCGCGTTCGCGGGAGCCACGTCGACCGCGGCCTGGCGACCGCGACGTACCCCAGGAGGACGACGGCGGCGAGGTCGAAGCGGAGGCCCGCGAACAGCACCGGCGGGAGTTCCTGGAGCCCGGTCTTGATGGCAGCGAACGACCCGCCGAACAGGACCGCGAGGAAGACGAACAGGACGCCGTCGCGGTACCGCGACGGGACCGCCGCGCGCAGCGAGCCGAGCGCGCTCCCCGTCAGCGGAACCACCGACGAGCGAGTGTCCGAATCATGTCCCGTGCTATGGCTCGAACCCGGATAGGGGCTTCGTGAGAGACGCTGGCACGTTGCTCGAAGGGTTCGTGGACGAGCGCGACCGGGTCTCGCGGCGGCGACCCGGGTCGACCCCGGTCACTCCGCGGTCCGGAGGTGGTGGAAGACGTACGTCTGCACGTAGCCCGCGTACTCGCCGCCGAAGCGCTCGCGGAGCGCGCGACTCGTCTCCGTGTAGTTCCCGCGCTCGCAGTCGGGGTAGTGGTCGGCGACGACGGTCTGCATCCACGTGTCCAGCGGGATGGCTTCGAGGTACCCCAGCGAGAACAGGAGGATGCAGTCCGCGACCTTGTCGCCGACGCCGACGAACCGCGTCAGGTACTCGCGGGCGGCCTCGTACTCGCGCCCGAGGGCGTCCTCGGGGTGGGCGTCGCCGGCCGCGACCATCTCCGCGGTCCGCTGGACGTACGGCGCACGGTATCCGAGTCCGAGGTCGCGGAGGTCGCCCTCGGTGGTCGCGGCGAGCTGGTCGGGCGTCGGGAACGCGTGATACGTCTCCCCCTGGAAGGAGACGGCGTCGCCGTACGCGCGAGCGAGACTACTCACCATCTCGTGGATGCGTTCGACGCGCATCTGCGTCGAGCAGATGAACGAGATGAGGCACCCGAACGCCGGGTCGCGGACGAGCCGGAGCCCGGGGAACGCGCCGCGAGCGTCGTCGACGAGGTCGAGCGCGGGCGCGTCAGCGAAGATCGCGTCCAGGTCGTCGTCGAGCCGCAGCAAGCGGACGAGGCGGTCGTGGGCGTCCTCGGTCGACTCCCAGACGAGCGCGTCCTCGGTCTTCCTGACGCGAACGACCTCGCCGTCGGGGACCGCGTAGTACCACGGCGCGTCGTCGAGGTCGCGGTCGGTCGTCACGTCGCCAGCGTACGCGTCGCCGTCCTCGCGCCGCCAGAGGTACGACTGCCCGCTCTCGAGTGTCGCCGCGAGGTCGAGCCCACCAGCGAGGTCCGCGAGCGGGAAACGCCCGGAGTGCATACGAGACCGTCGGGGACCGCCCGGGTATCGGGCTTTCGGTCCCCGCCCATTCACGCGCGTTCCGCCACCCCGTCACCGGCCCGTCACCGAACGCTCCCCGCTGCCGTCCTGCGATACCCAGGGGGTAACGCCAACCTTGATACCGATGGCAGCGAAACCCACGGGCACGTATGGATTGCAGAGTCGTCGTCGAAGCGGCGGTGCCCGTGTACGACGTGTCGACGGAGGACGAGGCCATCCGTATCGCCATCTCGAAGACCGGCGCGATGCTGAACCCCGACCTCAACTACGTCGAGATAAACATGGGCGAGCGGGCGTGCCCGCACTGCCACGAGTCCATCGACCCCGCGTTCATCGCCGCCGACGAGAGCCTCGTCGCCCTGGAACTGGAGATGAAGGTGTTCAACGTCGAACGCGAGGAGCACGCCTCCCGGATCGCTCGCAAGGAGATCGGGAAGCAACTGGAGAACATCCCCCTCGAAGTGCTCTCCGTCGACGTCATCGACGACGAGGACGACGCCGAAGCCGACGGCGACGCCGACACTGCGAACGAAGACGAGGCCGAACCGGCTGACGAGAGCGATACCGCCGACGAGAGTGACCTCGCGGACGAGCGCAAGGCGGGAGACGAGCACGATGCCGACACTGCGAGCGGCGACGACGATGACGACGACGTCCTCCCGGAGTTCGAGGACCTCATCGACTGACGACGACCACGGAACGGTACCGGACCCCGCGACTGCAGCGTGATTCCTGCTCGAACCGTCTGGTGACGTATCATCAGGAGCGTGGCGCGCGCCTCGAGGAACGACCGAGTCGGTGTGCGTCGACGCAGCTGGGGCTGTTCGACGAGTAACTACGGTAGAACGCGGCTGAAGTCTCAGTCGGCGGTCGGAGCGACGGTCTCCGTCTCCGCCTCGTCGTCCATGTCAGAAGTGATGCCACCTGCGAGTGCAAACACCGCTGCCTTGTGATCGGTTTTGGATTTGTGGATCGACGTTGGTCGAATACCGAGGGACTCGTATTCCTCGAGGTCGAGGTCGCCGTCGCTCCATGTGTCGTACTGTCCGGATACCTCCGCGAGAAGGCCGTGAAGGTGGATGAGCTCCTGCTTCTTCATAACCAAAACCATCTATCGGCCCCAGGGTTATATTATTATCCCGTGTCGCGTTAACACACCACCCTTAGATACCCGTGGTTATCGGGGGTAGCGACCATGTGACGTTCTCGGAACCATTGAATTTAGCGAACGGGGTCGTGGATTCGAGGCGCGCGCGCCGGACCTCACAGCTCCCCGAACATCGACCACGTGCGTACCAGATGCCGATTCGACGCGAACGGAACCGGCAGCGAACAGGTCTCGACGTGGACTATTTGCGGTCGCTTTCGCCGAATCAGCCGACCGAACGCTCGACGAGGGCGCCAGCGGTGATGGGGGATGGAGGCGTCGAGTATGAAGATTTTTGGCCCGCTCGGTCCGTATTCGGCGTATGGATTACGACGACCAGCTCGAGCGCGCGCTGGAGGAGACGCCGGACATCGACGCCGGCGGCGACCGGTTCGACGTGCCGGACCCGGACATCCGACAGGAGGGCAAGCTGACGGTGTACGAGAACTTCCAGGCGACGGTCGACCGCCTGAACCGCGAGGAGGACCACGTGATGCAGTTCCTCCAGAACGAGCTCGGGACGAGCGGCCACATCGACGAGAGCGGTCGCGCTCGCCTCAAGGGCGACTTCCGCGAGGTCCGCATCCAGGACGCACTGGAGGACTACGTCGAGGGCTACGTGACGTGCTCGGAGTGCGGCCTCCCGGACACGGTGTTCGAGCGCGAGGACGGCGTGCTCCGCATCCGCTGCGAGGCCTGTGGCGCGCGCTCGTCGACGGGCGTCTAACGCCGAATCGAGCGAGCGACCCGCTACGCGTCGTCTTCTGCTGTCTGAACGACGAACGGTCAGCCGAGTTGCTTGAGCGTGGAGAGGTCGTGGTCGGTCCGCATGAACTCGGACGTGCGTCGACTGGCGTGACAGTTCGGACAGTGGAACGTGTCACCGGGTGCAGGGAGGTCCGCGGGCGCGGTCTCCCAGTCCTTGCCGCATTCGGGACAGAGAAGTCTCACGTACGTCTCGACCATGTGACTCTCTAACACCACCGGGGGTGAAAAAGATTGCCGCTATCTGGCCCGAACGCACGCGAAGCCGTCTGCTGGTTCCGGCTGGCGGGCGGCCGATACTCGTCGAACGAGAGCCGATTCCCGGTCAGGCGAGTGCGACGCCGGCGTCCGACGCCTCCAGGAGTTCCTTGTAGCGGTTCCGGATGGTGACCTCGCTGACGTTCGCGACGTCACCGACCTGGCTCTGCGTGACCTTCTCGTTCGTCAGGAGCGCGGCCGCGTAGACGGCGGCAGCGGCGAGCCCGACGGGCGACTTCCCGGAGTGCAGGCCGGCGTTGCGCGCGTTGTCCAGGAGCATCCGGGCGCGGCGTTCGCCCTCGTCGCTGAGGCCGAGTTCGCTCGCGAACCGCGGCACGTACTGGACGGGGTCGGCGGGCTGGATCTCGAGGTTGAGCTCGCGGACGACGTACCGGTACGTCCGGGTGAGCTCCATCTTGTCGACGCGCGAGACGAGCGCGATCTCGTCGAGGCTACGGGGCGTGCCGGCCTGGCGGGCGGCGGCGTAGAGCGCGGCGGTGGCGACGCCCTCGATGCTGCGGCCCGGGAGGAGGTCCTCGTTCAGCGCGCGGCGGTAGATCACGCTCGCGGTCTCCCGAACGTTCTTCGGGAGGCCGAGCGAGGACGCCATGCGGTCGATCTCGCCGAGGGCCTGCTTGAGGTTGCGTTCCTTGCTGTCGCGGGTGCGGAAGCGCTCGTTCCAGGTGCGGAGACGCTGCATCTTCTGGCGCTGGCTGGAGCTGAGCTGGCGGCCGTATGCGTCCTTGTTCTGCCAGCCGATGTTCGTCGACAGCCCGTCGTCGTGCATCATCTTCGTGGTGGGGGCGCCGACGCGGGACTTCTCGTCGCGCTCGCCGGCGTCGAACGCGCGCCATTCGGGGCCGCGGTCGACGGCGTCCTCTTCGACGACGAGCCCGCAGTCCTCGCAGACGCGTTCGCCGCGTGCTTCGACGCTGGCGACGGGGCCGCCACACTCGGGGCAGACGCGCTCGTCGACCTGTTCGCTGGTGGTCTCCGTCGTCGTTTTCTGGTCTGTTCGCTCGTCTCGGGTGGTCGTGGGCTGTTCGACGTCGGTGGTGGTGGTTGTGTCGCTCATGTGTTGGGGTCCTCTTCGGGTGCGGTCGGCTGCGGGGCGAGAAGAAAGACGAGCCCAGCAGGACTGTTCCTCACCCATAGTAAGTGCGACAAGCATATAAACCTTTGCACTGCTTTATATAGGGTTGGTAGTTACGTACTTGAATCCGTCGGAGAAACGCGAAACGTTCAAATCCGCTTCGGTCGCGGTGACCGATCGCGTTACCGGCGGCGCGCCAGGAACGCGGCGCCCAGCAGCGCGAGGACGGCCACGGCGATGCCGAAGCCGGGCGACCCGCCCGACGCGCCGTCGTTCTCGTCACCGTCCTCGTCGTCCATCATCGTCGTCTCCTCGTCCATCATCGTCGTCTCCTCGTCCATCATCGTCGTCTCCTCGTCCATCATCGTCGTCTCCTCGTCCATCGACGTCGTCGTCGTCTCGCCGGTGAACGTCACGTCCCCGGCGGCGACGACCGCACCGCCATCAGCGACGTAGGGCGCGTCGTCCGCACCCTCGCTGTCGACGAAGTCGTAGGACTCGTCACCGTCGGTGTCCTGGTGGGGCATCGCGATGAGCGTCGTGTCCTCCTCGACCGGCGAGTCGAGCGTGATCTCGACGTCCTCGTGCGTGCCCGCTTCGAGGTACGCGCTCGTGCCGCGGACGCTCTCGAAGACCGCGCCGTCCTGCAGGCTGGCGTCGTGGATGGTCACGAACCCGCCCTTGTTCATCGTCACGGAGTCGACGACCACCGTCTGGCCGTCGGTCTCCTGCGCGCTGAAGGAGACGGTCGCCGTCGGCGTCACCGTCACTTGCGCGGTCGTCACGACCGCACCACCGGCTGCGACGTAGGGACCGTCAGCGCCGCCCTCGCTCGTGAGGAAGTCGTACGTCTCGTCGCCGTCGGTCTCCTTGTGCGCCATCGGGACGACCGTCGCGTTCTCGCTCAGGGGCGAGTCGAGCATCACGGTCACGTTCTCGTGCGTGCCCGGGCCGAGGTACTCGCTCGTGCCGCGGACGCTCTCGAACACCGCACCGTCCAGCAGCGTGCCGTCGTGAATCGTCACGTAGCCGCCGTCGTGGAGCGTCACCGAGTCGATGGTGACCATCGACCCGTCGTTCGTCTGGTTCGTCGCGGTCACGACCGCCTGCACGCTGACGCGAGCCGTGTCGACGACAGCGCCGCCGTTCGCGACGTAGGGACCGTCGTCGCTCCCGTCGCTCGTGAGGAAGTCGTACGTCTGGTCACCGTCGGTGTCCTCGTGCGCCATCGGGACGAGCGTCGCCGTGTCCCGGATGGGTTCCTCGAGCGTCACCGTCACTTCTTCGTGGTGACCGGCTTCGAGGTACGCGCTCGTGCCGACGACGCTCCCGAACGTCTCGCCCGCGAACAGCGAGCTGTCGTGGATCGTCACGAACCCGCCCTCGCTGAGGTCGACGTCGGTGACCGTCACGGTCGTGCCGTCACTCGTCTGGTCGGCCATCGACACGCTCGCGCTCACCGACACCGTGCCGACGTCCACGACAGCACTCCCACCATCCGTGTAGGGGCCGTCCTGGCTGCCTTCGGTCGACGGGAAGTCGTACGTGTCGTCGCGGTCCGTGTCCTTGTGCGGCATCGCGATGAGCGTCGACTCGTTCTCGATGCCGTCGTCGAGGACGACCTCGACCTGCTCGTGGTAGCCGGGCGCGAGCTTCGCGCTCGTGCCGCGGACGCTGTCGAAGACGTCGCCGTCGAGCAGGGTCGCGTCGTGGATCGTCACGAACCCGCCCTGGGGCACGAAGACGTCCTCGACGACGACGCGCTCGCCGCCGCTCGTCTGGTTCGCGAGCGTCGCCTCGGCCGTGTTCGTCTGCACGACGCTCATCGTGTCGACGACCGCGCTCCCGTCGGCGGTCGCGTACGGGCCGTCGTCGCTGCCGTCGCTCGTCGCGAAGTCGTACTCCTGGTCGCCGTCGGTGTCCATGTGCGCCATCGGAACGAGCGTGGTGTTCCGCGTCACGGCGCTCTGGAGCGTGATGCGGACGTTCTCGTGCACGCCCGCTTCGAGGTAGTCGCTCGTGCCGCGGATGCTCTCGAACACCGCGCCATCGGTGACGGAGGCGTCGTGAATCGTCACGAAGCCACCCTGGGAGAGCTCGACGCGGTCGACGACGATGACGCCGCCGTTCGTCGGGATGTCCGTCGCGGACACGGTCGCGGAGACCGTGACGTTCGCCGACGCCATCACGATGTCGCCGTCCATCGTGTACGGGCCGTCGACCTGGCCGTTCGAGGAGACGAACGTGTACGCGCGGTCGTCGTTCGTGTCCTGGTGGGCCATCGCGAACAGCGTCGAGTCGTTCGTCAGGGGTTCGTCGAGCGTCACGGTGACGTTCTCGTGCGTGCCCGCTTCGAGGTACTCGCTGGTCCCACGGACGCTCCCGAGGACGTCGCCGTCCCCGAGCGTGGAGTCGTGGATTGTCACGAACCCACCCTCGGAGAGGGTGACCTGGTCCACGGTGACTGTCGTCCCGCCACTGGTGCCACCGGAGAACTGCACCATCGCTTGCGTTTGGTCTGCTGATTCGACGGCCGCTTGGTTCCCTTCTATCGATTCATTCGTCGCGTCCACTGCCTGCGTGGTGCCAGCCGTCGCCGTCGCGACCCCGGAGATCGCGAACATGCAGACGACCAGCAACACGGTGATGCGTGACCGCATACACGGTCCCACCACGACCTACTTAAAGAGGATATTCCGAACTACGGCCCGCCTCTCACCCAATTCTAACCATAGAGTCACCACCGTGTCCGGGTTCGACGGTCGGTTCGCGGACCACCTGGTCGACGCAGCGAGATGACCGGACGTATTTAAACAGAGCGTTCGCGGCACCGTCGGCGTGCGAGGATTTAGCACACCTGCGGGCGTATCGAGCGGTATGCACGAACTCCCCGTCCCGTCGACCGTCGACCCCGCGGACCCGTCGTACGTCGAGAACCCAGTGACGACCGAGCGCTTCCACTTCCACTCGCCGCCCGACGACCCAGAGTCCGACCCGCTCGCGTTCGACTGCTGGACCGCTCCCGGCATGCGGGCGTTACCGAGCCACGTCCATCCGCGCCAGGACGAATCCTTCACGGTCGCGGACGGAACGCTCGAACTCGTCGTCGACGGCGACGCGACGCGCCACGACGCCGGCGAGACGGTCACCGTCCCACGCGGCACGCCGCACACGTGGCGCACCGGCGGCGACGACGCACTCCACGTCACCATCCGCATCGAGCCAGCACTCCAGACCGAGGGGTTCCTCCGCGACCTCGCCGCGCTCGGGCGCCGCGGCGCGCTCGACGACGCCGGGACGCCCTCATCCCTCCAGGTCGCCGCGCTCTACGACGCCTACGGCTACGACCTCCTGCACCTCGCGTCGCCGCCGCTCGCCGTCCAGAAACTCGCCTTCGGCGCGCTCGCGCCGCTCGCACGTCGACTCGGCTATCGCGCCAACCCCGTCGCCAGGGCTCGCGACGACGACGAAGGTCTCGCGGGGCTGGAGAACGAGTCCGTGTAGCGGGAGAACGAGTCCGTGTGGCGGGAGACCGGGTTCGCGTGTCGAGGGTGGGTTCGCGCGACGTCAGTCCCAGGCGGTCCACGTCAGGAACGCGAGCGCGACGGCTTCGACGACGTGGATCGCCATCTGCCACTGCCAGACGATGTCCGGCACCGCGCTCCCCCACCACGCGGAGAGCTGCGGGTCGAGCACGTAGTAGTAGACGACGCCGACGTTCTCCGCGAGCAACAGCAGCGCGAACACGAGGAGGCCGAGCGTGTGCTTCGACCGGAACTTCGCGTAGTTCCGGCCCCACACGTACGTCAGGGCCAGCAGTAGCACCACGTTCACGCCCGCCGCAACTTGTGCGACGGTCACCCAGATACTCATCTACACCACCTTACCGTGCTGTCGTGGATATACTCTTTCCCAATTTCGGCCACAGTCTCTTCCCCCTTCGGCGGTTTCGGGCCGCGAACCGGCCAGTCGATGGCCTCGCGGTGCGTCGTCCTCGTTCTCATGCTTCGACCTCCGCGGATACCTCCTCGACGACGTGCCAGTGGTCCCGCGCCTGCTGGGTCGGGAGGTAGACGGCGCCGTAGTCGTCGCCGGATTTCTTGACGACGTCGTTGTCCACGAGCACGTCGAGATGGTGTCTGACGGTCTTGTAGTCCAGGTCCAGTGCCTCCGCGAGCTGGTTCGCGTTCCGTGGGCGTTCGTCGATGGCGTCCAGCAGGCGGATGCGGTTCTCACCGCCGCGCGTGCCGGTCAAGACGTACCACAGAACGCCCTCCATTCGTTCGTCTCGACTCGCTCCCCCCACATGACTCTAACGACGGCGGGCGATTCCGGCCGGATTCGTCAACGACCAACGGTGCGACCGGTCCGGGCGTGGCAAGCCGGGGTTACCGGGACCGAAATCGCGTCGGGGCGACGGTGCGAGCGCGTTTCCGGTGCCGGCGGTATTTATTTGGAGGCGTCGCGAGAGGTGCGTGCATGGACGACCATCGATTCGAGACGCGCGAGGTACACTCCCACGAGCGCCGGGACCCGTTCGGGGCGCTCATGCCGCCGATCTACGCGAACTCGACGTACGAGTACGCGTCGCCGACGGAGACGAAGGCCGGGTTCCGGTACTCGCGGGACGCGGTGCCGACGCGCACGGCGCTGGAGGAGTCGTTCGCGAACTTCGAGGGCGGCGAGCACGCGAGCGCGTTCGCGTCCGGGATGGCGGCGATCGACGCGGTGTTCACGGCGACGCTGTCGGCTGGCGACCACGTCGTCGCCGCGGAGAACCTGTACGCGGAGACCCACGACCTCCTGACGGACGTGTACGCGGACTACGGCGTCGAGATGACGCACGTTCCCGTCACGGACACCGAGGCCATCCGGGACGCGATGCGCGAGGAGACGGCGCTCGTGTACTTCGAGTCGCCGACGAACCCCGTCCTGAACGTCGGTGACATCGCGGCGGCGGCCGACGTCGCGCACGACGGCGACGCCGCGCTCGCGATCGACAACACGTTCGCGTCCCCGTACCTCCAGCGGCCGCTCGAACTCGGCGCGGACGTCGTCGTGGAGTCACTCACGAAGTACCAGTGCGGGCACTCCGACGCTATCGCGGGCGCGGTCGCGACGAACGATACCGAGATCGCCGAGGACGTCGAGTACGTCCAGTACCGCCGCGGCGGTATCCCGAGCCCGTTCGATTGCTTCCTCGTCGTCCGCGGGATGAAGACGCTGAGTTCGCGGATGGACCGGCACTGCGAGAACGCTCGCAGGGTCGTGGACGCCCTCGTCGCGAACGAGCACGTCACCGAGGTCTACTATCCGGGCCTGGAGTCCCACGAGAATCACGACGTGGCGGCGCGTCAGATGGACGACTACGGCGCGATGATCGCGTTCGAACTCGAAGGCGACGTCGACACCGTCACCGAGTTCGCCGCGGGCCTGGACGTCATCACGCTCGCGGAGTCCCTCGGCGGCGTGGAGAGCCTCGTGGAGGTCCCGGCGACGATGACCCACCAGGACCTGTCGAGCGAGGCGCTCGCTGCGGCGGGCATCCCCGAGACGCTCGTCCGCCTCAGTATCGGGACCGAGCATCACGCGGACCTCGTCGCGGATATCGAGGGTGCCATCGCGGCGGCGTTCGAGTGACCATGCCCGGCGATGGCGGCGCGATGGGGGACGCGGACCACGGCGCTCGCTACCCGGACGACCTCGTCGCGCTGGCGCGCGAACTCGTTCGCATCCCGAGCGAGAACCCGCCGGGCGAGGAGCGCGCGGTCGCCGAGTACGTCGTCGAGTGGGCGCGAGCGCACGACCTGGACGCCGAACTCCTCGACACGCCCGGTTATCGCGAGCGTCCGAACGCGGTCGTCGTCGTCGGCGATCACGAGCGGGGCGGCGACGGGGCGGACGCGGACGCGCCGACGGTCGTCCTGAACGGGCACACCGACGTCGTCCCGGCTGGCAACCCGGCGGCGTGGACGCACGAGCCTTACGAGGCCGCGGTCGTCACCGAGCGCGACGACGACGGCTCCGAGCAGGAGCTGCTGTACGGACGTGGGAGCGCGGACATGAAGACGGGGCTGGCGCTCGCGCTCGTCACCGCGAACGCGTTCGCGGAGCGGTTCGAGGGCGACGAGCCCAGTGGCGCGCTCGACGGCGGCGCGGTCGTCGTCCACGCGGCGGCGGGCGAGGAGACCGGGATTCCGGGCACGCGGACGTGCATCGAGGAAGGATACGGCGGCGACTACGCGGTCGTCCTCGAACCCACGGACCTCCGGGTGGCGACGAGCGCGAAGGGCGTCGTCACGTACCGCGTCACGGTCCGCGGCGAGTCGACGCACGCGAGTCATCCAGACGAGGGTCGGAACGCCATCGACGCCGCGCGCCTGCTGTTCGACCGGGTCGACGAGTACGACGCCGAGCTCCGCGAGCGCGAGGACGACCTCGTCGGCCGCGGGTACGCGTCCGTGACGAGCGTCGAGGCCGGCACGACCGGGAACATGGGCGTGATACCCGACACCTGCGAGTTCCTCCTCGACCGGCGAGTGCTCCCCGGCGAGTCCATCGAGAACGTCGACGCGGAGGTCGACGACGTGCTCGCCGCCGCGGCGCGCGAGGACGACGTCGACGCCGAGCGCGAGACCGTCCAGTACTACGAGTCCGCGAGCATCCCCGCGGACCACGCGCTCGCCGACCTCGTCCGCGCGGAGACCGGCGACCGCGCGCCGAGCGACCCGTGGGGGATGACCGCCGCGACGGACGCCCGCGAGTTCGTCGCCGCCGGCATCCCCGCGGTCGTCTGGGGGCCCGGGAGCCTCTCGCAGGCTCACACCGTCGACGAGCACGTCGACCTCGCGGAGGCGCGGGACGCTCGCGGCGTCCTCGAATCGGTCGTCGAACGCGCGCTCGGCGGCGACCTCGAGAACTGACCGGACGAGCGGGCGGACGGCACTGGCGCGGGACGCGAGGCCGCGACCGCCACCTCACTCCTCGTGCCCGACCTCCGCGCGGTCCTCGACGCGCCGGCTGACGTCGAGGTGGTAGTTCTTCAGGACGTCCCGACCGAGCAGCAGGCGATGGGTCATGTGCGAGCGGTCCTCGATGTTCGCCGCGACCGTGTGCTGTTCCCCGCCGATGCCGATCACGAGGTCGACGACCGGCCGTCGCTTCGCGTCCTTGCTGCTCCCTGAACGGACGCGTGAGACGTTGTGGATGGGGCCGGCGCCGACGTCGGCGGCGAGCCGGAGGTCGATGCTCGTCCGCGTCGCCCCGGAGTCGGACTTCGCGACGACGGTCTTCGACCCGGTCGTGCCGGTGACGACGACGGTCTCGGTGAACCCGATGGTCGTCGCGCCCGCGTCCCGGACCGACTCGGGGACCGGCTTGCACGCCGGGACGGAGTCGTCGAGCGTCGACGCGAGCGTGTGCACGCGCTCGTCGTCCACGCTCCCACCGGCGTGCTCGATGGCGTGGCGCGCGATGTGCGGGGCTGGACTGTGCCCGGTGGCCTCGTAGAGGCCTTTGAAGCCCGCGGTCGGGTTCACCTCGAGGACGTACCACGCGTCGTCGTCGCCCTCGATGAGGTCGACGCCGGCGCAGTCCAGGCCGAGCGTCGTGGTCGCTCGGCGCGCGAGGTCGAACGCGGCCGGTGGCGCCGACCCGGTCGCGTCCTCGACGACGCCGCCGCGCGCGACGTTCGTCCGCCAGTCGCTCTCGGGGGCGTACCGATACATCGCGCCGACGACGTCGCCGTCGACGACGTACACGCGGAGGTCCCGCGGCGTCTCGCCGTCGCGACCGACGAGCGCCTGGAGGAACGCGCGCCGCTTCCCGACGCTCGCCGTGAGCTGTTCGGTCTCTCCGACCTTCCACGCGCCACCGCCGTGGGTCCCGATCGCGGTCTTGTACACGGCTTCCGGGCCGAACTCGCCGCGAACGCGGTTCAGTTGGTCGCCGCTGAGCGCGAACACCGTCTTCGGTATCGGGAGGCCGGCGTCGGTCAGCCACGCCGCGGTGGCGGTCTTGTGCGCGGCACGCGCCGTCGCCTCGGGCGCGTTCAGCATCGGACGGATTGCGCCGAGCGTCAGCGCGAGCCCCTGCGCCTCGGCGGGCTGGTCGGTGTTCGAGAGCAGGAGTCGGTTCACGACGACGTCGACGTCGGGCGAAAGCGTGGCGTGCTCGTCCTCGAAGCGGACGACGGTGTTCTCCGACCGCAACCACTCGGGGTGGTGGCCGAGTGCTTCCACGGCGTTCAGGATGGCTTTCGTCTCCTTGCTGTTGTGGAGACTCAGGACGCCGACGCGGACGTCGTCGTCTCCATCGGCGGGGCCGGCGGCCCGCTGTGTGCTACGTTCCAACGTCGGTCACCATCGGTCGAGTACACCGTCGACTACCGCGAGTATAGTTAGCCAACTCGTTCTCGGCGCACGGGCGAGCACGAGTCAGTAGTCGCCGCCAACTCGCCTGGAAAGGACCGCATACGTCGCCCGAGGCACGCCCGTCGTTCGGAGCGCGTCTGTCGTTCGGAGCGCGTCTGTCGTTCGGAGCGCGTCTGTCGTTCGGAGCGCGTCTGTCGTTCGGAGCGCGTTCGTTGACGGGGCGACCGCGACGACCGCGACGAGCGGAGCGACGGGCGCGACCGACGCGGTCACTGCGTGAACAGGTGGCCTTCGCGCGGGACGTCGAACAGGCCGACGCGCGCGCCGGCGTCGAGCCACGCGTGGCCGTAGGAGAACGCGGCGAGCGCGTTCACGGGGTCGTCGTTCGCGCGGAAGTGCTCGCCGTCGTCGAGGTACGACGCCGCCATCTCGAGGCACTCCAGGGCGGCCTCGCCCATCGGCGTGTCCTCGGGCGCGCACACCTCGACCTCGTCGAGCGCTTCGGCGAGGAGGTCGTGGTAGCGGTCGGTCTTCTCCTGGAGGTCCGCGGGCATACGGCGAACGTCACTCGCGGGCGACGTAAGACCGTCGTCTCGACGCCTCGAGCAGCACGTGGTTGCGTCCGGGTCGACCTAGCCGCGCCACTCGGCGACGGACTCCTCGACGGTCGCGCTCGGGACGGCGGAGGCGAGACGGTCCTCTTCGGGGAAGTCGGTGTAGACGTCGTCTGGCCGGTCGACAGTGTCGTCGTTCGGTGAGCGGGTCGCGCCGCTCACGCACCCGACGACGCGGCCGTCGAGCGTGACGAGCGGCGACCCACTGCTTCCCGAAGCGGTGGGGACGTCCGCGAGCACCCAGTCGAGGGACTCGCGGAACGTGCGGAACCGGCCGAGGCTGATGACCCAGTCACCGACCGCGCCCGGATGGCCGACGGAGACGACGGGGTCGCCTTCCGCAAGCGCGTCCACGTCCGTGGTCTCGAGTGCTGGCGGGGAGTCGACGTCGGTCCGGAGGAGGGCGAGGTCGGGGCGGAGGTCGCGCTCGTAGCCGACGCGCTCGGCCGTCCCGGTGCGGCCGTCGAACGTCTCGACGTCCATCGCCTGGAACTCGGCCGCGACGTGCGCGTTCGTGACGACGTAGCCGTCGTCGAACAGCCACCCCGTGCCGCCCGTGCGGTCCTGCGTGAGCTTCACGACGGACTGCTGGACGCGCTGGCCGACCTCGCCGGCGCGGTCCCGGGTCTCCGCGTCGAAGTCACCACCACCCGTGTTCGTCGACCCGGCGTCGTCGTTCGACGAACCGTCGCCACTGCCGAACGCGCCGTCGCCGTCCCCGAGCGCGTCGCTCGGGACCCTGACCTCGACGCAGCCAGCGAGCGAGCCGAGTGCCGGCACGCTCACCGCGGCGCTCGCTGCGCGAAGGAACTCGCGACGCGATCGACCGGATGGGTCGTCGATGGAGGGCGAGTCTGGCATCGGTGCCCGGAACTTGGTGCTCGCGGCAATGAACGCTGGGACTAACTGACACCTGACCACCATCTCTGTGCGAGTGGTGGAGACCTGACAGCCACGCGCCCGGAACTGGTCGACTCGCCGTCAGCAATTGAGGCTCCGGTCTTATCCCTCGGCGTGGCGAGAGTCCTCGTATGCGCGTCGTTCGGATCCTCGTCCCAGACGAGAACCGCTCGGACGTCCAGAAGGTACTCGAGGACGAGGGCGTCGACCACCTCCTCGTCGCACAGGACGAGGACACGGACCGGTCACTCGTCGAGTTCCCCATCCCTGCCGAAGGCGTCGACTACGCGCTCGAGCAACTCCGCGACGCCGGCGTCGACGACGAGTACGTCGTCGTCCTCGGCGCGGAGACCGTCGAGAGCACGCACTACGACGAGCTCGAGCAGCGGTTCGTCGAGAAGCAAGAGGAGGGCGACGCGATCGCGAGCGAGGAGATCCGATCGAAGGCCGTCGGGATGACGCCGAACGCCCGCACGTACCACGCGATGACGCTGCTCTCGGCGCTCGTCGCGACCGTCGGCCTCCTCCTGGACTCGCCGGCGATCGTCGTCGGGTCGATGGTCATCGCGCCCCAGGTCGGGAGCGCGATGACGGCGAGCGTCGGCGCGGTCGTCGGTGACCGCGACCTCCTCGTCTCCGGGATGAAATCCCAGGCGTACGGGCTCGGGTTCGCGATCGTGGCCGCGGCCGCGTTCGGCCTCTTCCTGAAGTCAGCGGCGTTCGTCCCACCGACACTCAACGTCGGGACCGTCAACCAGATCGCGTCGCGAATATCGCCGGGCTTCCTCTCGATCACGGTCGGGTTGTGCGCTGGTGCGGCGGGCGCGTTCGGGCTCGCGACGGCCGTCCCGGTGTCGCTCGTCGGCGTCATGATCGCGGCGGCGCTCATCCCGGCCGCGGCCGCGACCGGCATCGGCCTCGCCTGGGGGTACCCGATCGTCGCCGTCGGCGCGTTCGTGCTCCTCGTCGCGAACGCGCTCGCGGTGAACGTCGCCGCGCTCGGCACGTTCGCGTACCTCGGGTACCGTCCGGACGGCGGGCTCCGCGAGCTCCTCTCGGGGGACGTGGTCGTCACCGCGCTCATGGTCGGGATGCTCGTGTCGCTCGGCGTCCTCGGTGCACTCACCGCGCAGCACGTCGCGGTCGAGAACACGGTGAACGAAGAGGTCGGTGACGTCCTCGAGACGGAGCAGTACGAAGACCTCGGGCTCGTCTCGGTCCGCGTCGGGTTCTCGCCCGCTGCATCGATCACGGGCGAGCAGTCCGTGACGGTCGTCGTCAGTCGCCCTGCGGACGTCCCCTATCCCGACCTCGGCGGTGACCTCCAGGACGCGGTTCAGGACCACACGTCGGTTCCCTTGTCGGTGACCGTCGAGTACGTCGAGCAGGTCGAGAGTGACCGCCCGGCCGTCGCGCCGCAACCTCGGGTGGACCGGGCCGAGCCCGTCGACAGCTCCGGTGTGATTCGGGCGCGCGAGCGTCGGCCCGGGACAAGGCTTACGCGGACGGCGAAGCACGGCTGTGGTGTATGCGTCCCCCGAATCCGCGGCTCACCCTCCTCCTCGCCGGTATCGCCGTCGTGAGTCTCGTGGCCGCGGTCCCGCTCTCGGGGCCCGGCGTGCTCGGGTACGGCTGCGGTGGTGCGCAAGGCGTGGACCTCGACCGGAACGCGCAGGGCCAGTGGCTCGTCCTCCAGGGCGGCGAACTCCGCGACGGCGACACCGTCGTCGTGGCCAGGTACGACGACGACTGGCGGCGCCTCGCGCGCCTCGAACTCGAACTGCCCGCGAACGCGACCGGCGACGACGTCGTCCGCGCGACCTCGCTGACGCCCGCGCTCCCCGAGGGCGACGGGTTCTGGGTGGTGACGAGCGACGACCGCGCGTACAAGTTCTCGCGCGACGGGAGGTTTACAGGAGACGTAAACCCGGCGCGGGTCGTGCGCGAAGAGAGCGACCCCAGCGTCGACACCATCCCGGACGACGCCATCGACTGGGAGGACGAGCAGTACGGCGACGCCGTCGACGCGGAGTACGGCGCCCCGGAGTCCGGCGTCGACCGGAACTACGTGCTCGCGCGGGACGGGACGGTGCTCGCGTACACGTCGAACTGGCAGTACACGGGCGTCACGCACGAGGGCGTCGACGGGAACGACTGCTACGGGGAGCGGCCCGCGTGGCCGTCGGCGTTCGAACTCCTAGCCGCGTCGAGTGCGCTCGGGTTCGTGGGGCTCGCGCTCGCGAGCTGGGTGGCGCGCGACGACCTCGCGAGCGCCGCGGCGCTCGCCCTCGGTGGCCCCGTGGTCGCCGGGACGTTCTCGATGTACCTCCTGCCCGACGTCGCGACCGCGGTCTACCACCTCTCGGACGTCGCCATCGGCGTCGGCCTGCTCGCGCCCGTCGCGTGGGCGGCGTGGCAGACCCACGAGGACCCGGTCGCCTCGTTCCCCGCCCTCGCCTTGAGCGGCGCCGCGCTCGTCGCCGCTGGCGTCCGGTACCTGCTCGCGAGCGGGCTCCCGTGATACCTGCCCGCGAGCGACCTGCTGTGATACGCGTTGTCCTGCCGGGATTGCGGAGAGCGTACAGGATAGCACAACCGGTAAAGTAGTTCGGCGAGTACTGAACAATACATGACAGACTCGCCCCGCGTGGAGGTCTACACGAAGGAGAACTGTGGGTACTGCGACAAGGCGAAGGCGTTACTCGACGAGAAGGGCGTCGAGTACGAGGAGATCAACGTCACCGGCGACGAGGACGCCTTCGAGGAGATGGTCGAGCGAGCGAACGGCCGCCGGACCGCGCCCGAGGTGTTCATCGACGACGAACTCGTCGGCGGCTGGGACGACACGAGCGCGCTCGACCAGGAAGGCAAGCTGGACGAGAAGCTCGGAATTGCGTGCGCCGACGGCGGCGAGGAGATCGTCGAGCACCGGACGATGGTCATCGCCGGCACCGGTATCGCGGGGCTGTCCGCCGCGATCTACGCGGCGCGGTCGAACAACGACCCGCTCGTCATCGAGGGCGACGAACCCGGCGGTCAGCTCACCCTCACCACGGACGTCGAGAACTACCCGGGGTTCCCCGAGGGCATCAGCGGCCCGGACCTCATCAACAACATGAAAGAGCAGGCGACGAAGTTCGGTGCCGACACGAAGAACGGCATCATCGAGGACGTCGTCGCGGGCGACCCCGCGAACGGGACGCCCCACCGGGTCGTCATGACGAACGGCGACTGCTACACGGCCGACGTCGTCATCGCGGCGAGCGGCGCCTCCGCGCGAACGCTCGGCGTCCCCGGCGAGGACGAACTGATGGGGTACGGGCTGTCGACCTGTGCGACCTGTGACGGCGCGTTCTTCCGCGGCGAGGACATGCTCGTCGTCGGCGGCGGCGACGCCGCGATGGAGGAGGCGAACTTCCTCACGAAGTTCGCGAACAAGGTCTACGTCGCGCATCGCCGCGAGGAGTTCCGCGCGGAGGACATCTGGATCGACCGCGTCATGGACAAGGTCGACGCGGGCGAGATAGAGATCCTGAAGAACACCGAACTCACGGAGAT
Organism: Halorubellus litoreus; assembly: GCF_037081675.1. GTDB lineage: Archaea > Halobacteriota > Halobacteria > Halobacteriales > Natrialbaceae > Halorubellus > Halorubellus litoreus. The sequence continues at coordinate 353,157 of NZ_JAZAQL010000002.1, forward strand.
CCACGGGAGTCAGGCCGACGGCGTCGACCACGTCACGCTCGTCGAGCACCCCGACGGACACCCGAAGGAGAAGCTCGACGCGGGCGACGAGTCCGTGGAGGAGTACGAGATGGACGTCGGCGCGGTGTTCTACGCCATCGGGCACACGCCGAACACGGACTACCTCGAGGGGACGGGCGTGGAGACGGACGCGGAGGGCTACCTCCTCACCGAGGGCGGCAAGGGCGGTGGGCAGACCGCGACGGGCGTCCCCGGTATCTACGGCGCGGGCGACGTCGTCGACCACCACTACCAGCAGGCGGTGACGGCCGCGGGCATGGGCGTGAAGGCCGCGCTCGACAGCGACGAGTTCCTCGACGACCTCAAGCGAGCGCGCACGAAGGCGGGCGCGGAGGGCGACGCGTCCGCGCAGGCCGACGACTGAGCGGTCGCGAGCCAGCACCCAACCCACAGGGGTTTTCACGTTCCTCCCCGTCTCGGGTGGTATGGCAGACGACGACGTCGAGACGATCACGATCAGTATCGAAGCAGATGGCGACGCGGACGAGGTCGAGCTCCCGACGGGGCTCGTCGACGTGCTCGCCGAACAGGGCCAGAATCCGGCGGAGGTCGTCGGCGACATCACGCTCCTCTCGTTCGCGTCCCGCGCGCACCACCTCGTCCACCACGGCGAGGGCGACGACCCGGAGCTCGACGCCATCGAGCAGGAGACGATGGCGCTCTTCGAGGAGCGCTTCGGCGTGACGTTCGGCGAGGCGACCGGCCACCAGCACTGACGCGCTGACCGAACGCCGTTCTACGTCCTCTCGACGCTTCAGCGACCGCGAGCGACCGCGCTATCGGTCTTCGGGAGTGTCGACGACGTCGTATTCGAGGAGGACGCCGTCGTCGACGCGCGTGACGTCGCGGAGCGAAAGGTCGACGAAGTCGGGCGTGGTGAAGCCGTCGCCGTCGGCGAGCGTCGGGGCGTCCCGGCCGCCGACGACCATGGAGCCGACGTAGACGGAGAGTTCGTCGACGAGGCCGGCCTCGAACAGCGAGAAGACGAGTTCGCCGCCGCCCTCGACCATCACCGAGTCGACGCCGCGGGCTTCGAGCGCGGCGAGCGCGGCGGCGAGGTCGACGCGGCCGTCGTCGCCCGCGGGGACCGCGACGACCTCGGTGGTCTCGCTCGTGAGGCGCGCGCGCCGGTCGCCCGGGGCGTCCTCGGTGGCGAGGACGTACGTCCGCGCGCGGTCGTCGACGACCGCGGCGTCCGGTGGCGTCCTGGCGCGCGAATCCACGACGACGCGCGCCGGCTGACCGGGTTCGCCGCGGCTCTCCCGGTCCGCGACGCGGTCGTCGGCCTTGACCGTGAGGCTCGGGTCGTCCGCGAGCACGGTGCCGACGCCGACCGCGACCGCGTCGCTGTCCGCGCGGAGCGCGTCCACGCGGTCGAAGTCCGCCTCGCCGCTGATGGCGACCTGCCTGCGCTCGCGCGAAGAGAGCTTCCCGTCCACGCTCGTCGCCGCGTTCACCACCACGTCCATACCAGCCGGTTCGGAGGGCGCGCGTAGGAGGGTTTCGGTGACCGACGAGGCGGTGACCCGATGGCGCGCGGTCAGAGCGCGAGCCAGACGCCGACCGCGATGGCTGCGACGCCGATGACGACGATTCCGGGGATTGCGACGCGGTACGTCGCGCGGACGCCCGGGTCGGGGAGGGTCGCCTCGCCGGGGTGACCCGGGGGAACGTCGACGCGGACGGTCGCGCCCTCCCGGTACGCCGCCGGGACCTGCGGGACTCCTTCGGCGTCCGCGAGCGACGGCGGGTGGACGACCGCGTCGCTCTCGTACCGCCCGCCCTCGTACCGGTAGCTGTAGGTGACGGCGAGTCCGCGGTCCGCGCCCGGGTTGACGGCGTCGACGACCGCGGCGTCCGTGACGGTGGCGTCGACGTCCCCGGGTTGGCCGCGGAGGACGCGGTTCCACATCGAGCCGGCAGCGGCGACGAGGACGACGCCGACCGCGATAGACGACGCAGCGAGTGTTCCGACCATGCCCGCGACGTCGGCGGACGCGATGTTATGGATTTCGGCGCTCGCGGCGACCGGAGCGACTGGGGCGAACCGCGGCACTGGTACCGGGCGCGCTCGCCCGCCACCCCGCGAACGTTTTATAAGCTGATAGGGCGAAAACGCGTCCATGAGTCTCGACGACCGCGCCGAGGAGCTCGCCTCCGACCTCGGTGTCGACAAACAGGAGGTCAAAGAGGACCTCGAGAACCTGGTGTCGTACAGCGTGCCGATGGACGAAGCCGTGCAGAGCCTCCGCCGGAAGTACGGCGACGGCTCCAGCAGCGGCGGGAGTTCGTCGCCGACGGCGAAGGACGTCGCGGACGTGACCACGGAGAGCGGGAACGTCACGCTCACGGGGCGCGTCCTGATGGTCGGTCGGCGCTCCATCCGCTACCAGGGCGAGGACCAGACCATCTACGAGGGCGAACTCGCCGATGCCACCGGGAAGATCGACTTCACCGCGTGGAACGACTTCGGCCTCGAGACGGGCGACACGCTCCAGGTCGGGAACGCGGGCGTCCGCGAGTGGGACGGCCAGCCCGAGTTGAACCTCGGGGAGTCCACGAGCGTCAGCAAGCTCGAGGACCCGCTCGAGGTACCGTACGACGTCGGCGGCGACCGCACCGTCCGGGACCTGTCGCCGGGCGACCGCGGGCGGACGGTCGAGGTCACCATCGAGGAGGTCGAGCGCCGCACCATCGACGGCCGGGACGGCGAGACGGACATCCTCAGCGGCGTGCTCGCCGACGAGACCGGACGACTGCCGTTCACGGACTGGACGGCGAACCCCGTCATCGAGAACGGCGGGAACGTCCGCGTGGAGAACGCGTACGTCCGCGAGTACCGCGGCGTCCCCGAACTGAACGTCAGCGAGTTCTCGACGGTCACGGAACTCGACCGCGACATCGAGGTCGGTGACGCGGTCGCGGCCGACAGCATCTTCGACGCGGTCGTCGGCGGCGGCGTCTACGACGTCGAGCTGTCGGGGAACGTCATCGACGTCCGGGACGGCTCCGGGCTCATCCAGCGCTGCCCCGAGTGCAATCGCGTCGTCCAGAACGGCCAGTGCCGGAGTCACGGCGAGGTCGAGGGCGAGGACGACATGCGCGTGAAGGCGATCCTCGACGACGGGACGGCGACGACGACCGTGGTGCTCGACCGCGACCTCTCCGAGCGCGTCTACGGCGGCACGCTCGAGGAGGCAAAGGACCAGGCGCGGGAGGCGATGGACCAGAAGGTCGTCGCGGACAGCATCCGCGAGGAGATCGTCGGCCCCGAGTTCCGCGTCCGCGGGCACCTCTCGGTCGACGAGTACGGCGGGAATCTCGACGCGAGCACGTTCGAGCGCGTCGAGGACGACCCGGCTGACCGTGCGCGTGCCTTCCTCGCGGAGGTGAACGCATGACGGAACTTCCCGGGAATCGCGAGACCGCGTACCGCGTGTTCGCGGCGGAGTTCGACGACGCGACCGTCGACTACCAGGAGTCCGACGAGGAGCGCGCGCCGAACTACGTCGTCACGCCGACGGGCGCTCGCGCGAACCGATTGTTCGTCGTCGGCGTCCTCACGGAGATCGAGAGCGTGAACGACGACGTCCTCAGGGCGCGCATCGTCGACCCGACGGGCGCGTTCGTCGTCTACGCCGGGCAGTATCAGCCCGACGAGATGGCGGCGCTCGAACGCCTGGAACCGCCGGCGTTCGTCGCGGTGACGGGGAAGGCCCGGACGTTCCAGCCGGAGGACTCGGACCGCGTGTTCACGAGCATCCGCCCGGAGAGCATCACCACGGTCGACGCGGCGACGCGGGACCGCTGGGTGGTGCGGACCGCAGAGCACACCGTCGAGCGCGTCGGGACGCTCGCCGCGGCCGCGGGCCTGGACGCGTCCGGCGACGACCTCCAGCAGGCGCTCGAGGGCCGCGGCGTCGCGGCGCCGACGGCGTCCGGGGCGGCGCTCGCACTGGAGGGCTACGGGACGACGCCCGCGTACCTCGCGGGCGTCCGCGAGCTCGCGGTGGACGCGGCGGAGGTCGTCGCGGGCGACCGCGACGAGGTCGAGGCGTACGACCGAACGCCGGGCGAGGAGGGCGACGGCACGCACTCGTACGCGGACCTCGCCGGCGACCTCGGCGACGCCGCCGACGCGGCGAGCACGCGCCCGGACCAGCCGGCCGCCGCCGACGCCGCGACGCCGACCGACGACGACGCGACGCCGGGGTCGACGGACGCGACCGACGCGCCGAGCGCCGGCGAAGCGGTCGACGCGGACGCGACCGCGGACGCGGAGCCGGCGACCGAAGCGAACGCCGCCGCTGACGACGACGCGACCGACGACGCGGCCGACGACGCGGAGGCACTCGACGCTGCGAGCGCTGGCGAGGACGCGACCGAATCAGAGGGCGCGAAAGCGGCCGAGGACGTCGACGCGGACGACGCGGTCGAGTCGACGGCCGGCTCGGATGCGACCGGTGCGTCCGAGCCCGACGCGGCCGAGTCGGTGGACGCGGAGACGGACGACGCGGACGCGACGGACGCTGCTGGAGACGCCGCAGACGCGGACGCGGCAGCGACGGACGCGGACGAGGACGGCGTCGGCGACTTCGAGCCGGGGTCGCTCGGCGGTGACTCCGACTCGACGAGCGACCAGATGTACGAGTTCGACGAGGAGGAACGCCAGGAGATCGAGGAGGAGTACGGGACGGAGTTCTCGTCGGGGAACGACGTCCCCGACCCCGAGGAGAGCGACCTTGACGCGCCCGACCCCGAGCCGGACGCGGCAGCGGATGACGCCGAACCAGCGGCTGAGACCACGGATGAGGCGGCCGCTGCTGACGACGGCGCGACCGAGGACGGGACCGATGACGAGACGGACGCCGGTGCCGATGCGGACGAGACGGACGACGAGCCCGCGGAAGACGTCGACGTGGACGCGTTCCTCCTCGACGCGATGCGGGACATGGACGACGGCGACGGCGTCGACCGGGACGCCCTCACCGAGCACGTCGTCGACGAGACCGGTGCGAACGCCGAGACCGTCGACGACGCGATACAGGACGCGCTGATGGGCGGACAGTGCTACGAGCCCGAGGACGACGTCCTGAAACCCATCTGAGGGATGAACCGTGACGCGGGCGACGAACCGAAGCCGGCGGGCGGCGCCGCGCAAGCCGCCTCGCCGGTGACCGCGGTCGAGCCGGTCCCGGATGCGCCGGCCGCGGTCGTCGACGCGGACGGTCGACGACTGCTCGCCATCGCGGACTTCCACGCGGGTATCGAGTCCGCACTCCGCGTCGAGCGTGGCGTGAACCTCGACTCGAACGCCGACGAGCGACGCGAGCGCCTGCAGGCGCTCCTCGCGGACACCGGCGCGACGGAACTCGTCGTCGTCGGCGACTTCATGCACTCGATCGGCGGCCCCGGCGGCGCGGAACGCGGCGAGATAGAGGTGCTCGTCGAGTCGCTCTCGGTGCCGGTGACGGTCGTGAAGGGGAACCACGACGGCGACCTCGGCGAGTGGGCGGCGGTCGACGTCACCGACGCCGCCGGCGTCCGCATCGGCGACGTCGGGTTCGCGCACGGCCACACGTGGCCCGCGCCCGAGGTCCTCCGCGCCGACGTCGTGTGCGTCGGGCACGAGCACCCGCAGGTCCGCCTCACGGACGAGGTCGGCGGGAGTCGCGTCGAGCGCGTCTGGCTCCGCGGCGGCCTCGACCCCGTGGCGTTCGCTGGGCAGTACGACGCCGGCGAGCTCCCGGACGCGGACGCGGCGGGTGACCTCGTCGTCTTCCCCGCGTTCAACGACCGCGCGGGCGGCACGTGGACGAACGTCGACGGCCGCGGGTTCCTCGCACCGTTCCTCCCCGACGCGCTCCGCGACGGCCAGGCGTACCTCCTCGACGGCACGCGCCTCGGTCGCTACGACCGAATCTGAGAACAGCTCGCCGTCGCCCGCCTCGTCCCCTAGTCGTCGTCCTCGACGCCGTCGACGGGTTCGAGGGCCTCACCGCCGTCGCCGACGGTCGGCGTGGAGTCGGCGGCGCGTTCGCGTGCGAGGTCCGAGCGGACCGCCGCCAGGTCGGATTCGAGGGTCGCGACGCGATCGCGGAGTTCGCGCATCTCGGTGCGGAGCGCTTCGAGCTCGCGCGCCGGCACCTCGACCATCTCGCCGACCGCCTCGACGTCGGCGGCCGCGGGGTCCTCGCTCGCGTCGCCCTCGACGGGGAGGTCGCCCTCCGCGTCGTGGACGTCCGCGTCGCTCGCGTCCACGAGGTCGGTAGCGTCCACGTCGTCGCTCGCGTCCACGAGGTCGGTAGCGTCCACGTCGTCGGCGTCTGCGGTCGCGTCCTCGTCCGCGTCGGCGGCGAACTCGAACGCTGCCACCTCCGCCGGGTCGGAGTCGTCCGCGTCGACGCTCGCTCCGTCGGCAGCCCCCTCGCCGTCGTCCGCGGTCACCGCGTCGTCCTCGGCGTCGTCGAACTGGAGGACGTCCTGCTGGTCGTCGTCCGTCGACGCGTCCGCGTCGAACGCGCCGTCGGCGGCGAATTCGAGTTCCGTCGCGTCCGCGCCCGCGGTGTCGTCGAACGAGAACGCGTCGTCGTCGCCGTCGACGCTCGCGGGAACGAACCCGTCGGCGTCGTCGCTGGCGTCGAACGCGTCGTCGCCCGCGACGAGGTCGTCGATGCTCGGCTCCTCGCTCGTATCCACGCCCGGCAGGTCCAGGTCGCGGAGTTCGTCCTCCAGGGCGTCCGTGTCGGTCTCCTGCTCGAACTCCGCCTGGAGCTCCGAGAACCGTTCCCCGTCCGCGTTCAGGACGACCTCGACGTCCTCCTCGTCCGGCTCGATGGACACCTCCTCGGTGCCCTCGCGGGCCGCCGCCTCGGTGTCCTCGTCGGGTTCGGCGTCGATACCGGTCGCGTCCTCGGGGTCGCCGACGAGCGGTGACACGAGCGCGTCGGTCACCTGCTCGCGGTCCGTGAGCGCGTTCAACACCGCGTCAGCGCCGAGTGGCGTTTCGACGACCGCGTCCACGGTCGCGCGCTTCGCGTCGCCCGTGATGCGTCGCGCGACCACCTGGAAGGCGTTCGCGAGCTCCTGGAGGAGGAGCGCGCCACCGCCGCCGTGATGCGTGTCCGTGAGTGCCGCACGGAGGTAGACGTGGTTCTCGCCGATGCTCTCGGCACCACGACCACTGTCGCCGTCGGAACCGTCGTCGGCGTCCGTCTCGTGGTCGAGGAGTTCGTCGAGGTCCGCGTGCGTCGGTGCGGCGACGCGGCCCGTGCCGCGTCGCTCGACGGGATACGCCCACGCGTGGTCGCCCATCGTTCCCGACGGTTCTGTGGCGTCCGCGTCGCCGTCCGCTCCGTCGGGCGCCGGGAGCGCCGTCGCCGGTTCCGCGGGTTCCGCTCGCGCCCCGGTCAGCGCCTCCTCGACGTCCGCGCGAAGGTCCTCGAGCGCGCTCGGGCCGACGCTCCGCAGCGAATCGTCCACGGTCGGTAAGCGAACCTCGTCCCCGACCGGGTCGAGCGAGGGCGCGTCGGGGTTGCTCGCGACCTTCACGTCCGGGCCCTTCAGGAGTTCGTGGACGCGACTCGGGTCGTCTATCCAGATACCGTACAACGTCACGACCGGTCGTTCCGGGTCCAGTCGCGTGGTGAACGTCACGCGGCCGTCCTCGAACGCGGTCCACTGGTCGGCGCCGAAGTCCGCGTGAACGCCGACGCGGTCCGGGTCGACCGCCGCCGGCAGGTGGTCGACGACGCGAACGCCGACCGGGTCCGCTCGGTCGCTTCGAATCTCGAACTTCAGTGCCGGCAGCGCGAGCGTGTCGAGGTCCAGTCCCTTTCGGACGGTCACCCCGTCACTGGTGGCGTCGACCGTGTGGTCGCCGTACCAGCCGGCTGACGCGTGCATGAATACTCATTCGGGGATACACTGGTATAGGACTGCCGCTCAGTTGAATACAAGCGCTGGTTGAAACCAATGGTTATCTGGTAGGGTCGAAAGCATGAACTCACATGGCGACTTGCTGGCCACGTCGCGACCTGCTTGAAACCGCGTGCCGGCACGACGGTAACGTCCCCTTGAAGCCGCCCCGCCGGTCGCCATCGCGGTTCAAGCCCCGCCTGAACCGGTCGTCGTCGGCGCGGTTCGAACTCCGCCTGAACCGGCCGTCGCCGGAGCGGTTGGAGCCCCATCAGGACCGGTCCTCGCAGCGCGGCGCTTATGCTCGCGGCGTCGCTAGAGCCGTCGATGACAGCACGCGGCGAGTCGGCGTTCGGCGTGCTCGGGGAGACGGTCCGCGAGGCCCTGGCCGAGCGCGGGTTCACGGAGCCGACGGCGACGCAGCGCCGCGCCATCCCGCCCATCGCCGCCGGCGAGCACGCGCTCGTCGTCGCCCCGACGGGGACGGGAAAGACCGAGACCGCGATGCTCCCCGTCTTCGACGCGCTGGCCAGCGAGGCGCCACGCGCCTCGGACAGCCGAGCGGGGAGCAACGCGACCCGCGAGGCAAGCGACCAGGACGTCCACGGTATCCGCGCGCTCTACGTCACGCCGCTGCGGGCGCTGAACCGCGACATGCGCGACCGCCTGGAGTGGTGGGGCGAGTACCTCGACCTCGACGTCGACGTCCGTCACGGCGACACCACGGACTACCAGCGCCGCAAGCAGGCGACGGACCCGCCGGACGTGCTCGTGACGACGCCCGAGACCGTGCAGGCGATGCTGACGGGGTCGCGCCTGCGGGAGGCCCTGTCGGACCTCGAGCACGTCGTCGTCGACGAGGTCCACGAGCTCGCCGCCTCCAAGCGCGGCGCGCAGCTCGCGGTCGCGATGGAGCGCCTGCGCGCGCTCGCCGGCGACTTCCAGCGGATCGGCCTGTCGGCGACCGTCGGCGACCCCGAGACCGTCGGCGCGTTCCTGACGGGGAATCGGCCGTGTGCAGTCCGCGAGGTCGACGTCGGCTCCCAGCTCGACCTCCGCGTGTACGAGCCCGAGATAACGGACGAGGACGCGACGCTCGCCGGGAAGCTCGCGACGACCGAGCGCGTCGCCTCCCACGTCCGCGCGATACGAGACCTCGTCGCCGATAACGAGTCGACGCTGATATTCGTCAACACCCGCCAGACTGCGGAGGCGCTCGGGTCGCGGTTCACCGAACTCGACCTCCCCATCGGCGTCCACCACGGGAGCCTCTCGAAGGACGCCCGCATCGAGGTCGAGGACGCGTTCAAGGCCGGCGAGCTCGACGGCCTGCTGTGTACGTCGTCGATGGAGCTCGGCATCGACGTCGGCCGCGTCGACCACGTCGTCCAGTACCAGAGCCCGCGGCAGGTCACCCGACTCCTCCAGCGCGTCGGGCGCGCCGGGCACCGCAGCGACCAGGTCTCCCGGGGGACCATCGTGACGACCCGGGAGGACGACACGTTCGAGGCCGCCGCCATCGCGCGGCGCGCGAAAGCGGGGGAGGTCGAGCCCGCGGGCATCCACGAGGGGAGCCTGGACGTCGTCGCGAACCAGCTCCCGGGGCTCGCGATGGACGGCGACCACGCCGACGGCGGCGCCGACGCCGCGTACGGGCCGAGCACGGTCGGCGAGGAACAGGACGGCGTCTCGGCACGTGCCGCGTACGAGCTCGTCTCGACCGCGCAGCCGTTCGCGGACCTCTCGGAGGACGCGTTCCGCGCGGTCGTCGAGGAACTGCACTCGAACCGCGTCGTGTGGCTCGACGAGGCCGCGGATCGCATCGAGACCGCGGGCGGGACGCGCCAGTACGTCTACCAGAACCTCTCGATGATACCCGACGAGGAGACCTACGACGTGAACGACGTCGCCTCCGGCCGCCAGGTCGGGACGCTCGACGAGCGGTTCGTCGTGAACTTCGCGCAGCCCGGGGAGGTGTTCGTGCAGCGCGGCGAGATGTGGCGGATCGTCGAGGTGGACGACGACGACGGCGAGGTGAACGTCGCCCCCATCGAGGACCCCGCGGGCGAGGTGCCGTCGTGGACGGGCTCGGAGATTCCGGTGCCGCCGGGCGTCGCGGGCGAGGTCGGCGAGATGCGCGCGGTCGCGGGGCCACAGTTCGAACGCGGTGCGCCCCGTGACGCGGTCGCGACCGAGTTCGCGGGCCGGTATCCGGTCGACGAGGGGACGATGGCGAGCGCGCTCGACCAACTCGAACGCCACGTCGACGCGGGCGCACCGATGCCGACGAGCGATTGCTTGGTCGTCGAACAGCACGGCCGCACCGTCGTCGTGAACGCCGTGCTCGGACACAAGGCGAACGCGACGCTCGGGCGCGTCCTCTCCTCGATGCTCGGCCAGCGCACGGGGTCGTCGGTCGCACTCGAGACGGACCCCTACCGGATAGAACTCGAACTCCCGAGCGGCCTCGGGACGCCCGAGGTCGTCGAGGTCCTCAAGTCGACCGACCCCGAGCACGTCGAGGCCATCATCGAACTCTCCTTGAAGCGCTCGGACGCGCTGAAGTTCCGGCTCAGTCAGGTCGCGGCGAAGTTCGGCGCCTTGCGGACGTGGGAGGGGTCGACCGACGTCAGCCCGCAGTACCTCGTCGCCGCGCTCGAGGACACGCCCGTCTACGACGAGGCGGTGCGCGAGGTGTTCCACGAGGACCTCGCCGTCGAGCACGCCGGACGCGTCCTCGACGCCATCCAGACCGGCGACCTCGGCATCGAGACGGTCGGCGAACGCACCCCTATCGGGACCGCCGGCCACTCGTCGGGGAAGGAGTTGCTCGCGCCCGAGAACGCGGACGCGAGCGTCGTCCAGACCGTCAAGGACCGCCTCCAGGACGACCGCGTCGTCCTGCTGTGCGTGCACTGCGGCGAGTACAAGAAACAGACGAAGGTCCGACGCGTCCGCGACCAGCCCGAGTGCGCCGAGTGCGGGTCGACGCGGGTCGCCGCCCTCTCGCCGTGGGACGACGAGACCGTGCCCGCGGTGCGCGCGAGCGAGAAGGACGACGAGCAGGACGAGTTGACGAAGAAAGCCCACCGCAGGGCGAACCTCGTCCAGTCCCACGGCAAGCAGGCGGTCGTCGCACTCTCGGCGCGCGGCGTCGGCCCCCACAACGCTGCGCGCATCATCGGCCAGCTCCGCGAGAACGAGACCGACTTCTACCGCGACATCCTCGCCCAGGAGAAACAGTTCGCCAGGACGCGCTCGTTCTGGGACTGACGCGTCGGTCGCTCCCCGCAGACCCGACGGCGTCAGCCAGTCGTCCAGCTACCGGCTACGCTTCGCCCTCCACCGGGTCGCCCTCGGCCAGCAACCCGGTCGCCATGAGTCGTCGAACGAGCGCGACCAGGCCGTTGTCGAACCCGCGGCCGAACACGCCCTGTTCGTGCTCTCGGCCCTCGCCACCGCCCGCGGTGAACGAACTCACCAGTATCGCCTCGCGGTCCGCGAGCAACAGTCGACTGATCTGGGTGTCGTCGTCGGCCACCGACGACCGCCCCAACCATTCCAGTCCCGACACGAACACCTCGACCGCCGGAAGTCGCTCCTCGATGTCGCCGCGGAGGTCCTCGTCTATCGTACCGACGACGACGTCGACGCCGCGATCCCGGGCTGCGTCCAACAACTCGGCGAGCCGGTCGGTGAAGATACTCTCGTGGCCGATCACGAGGATCAGTTCGCTCGTCGCACCGTCGATTAGCTGTTCCGTCCGACTCGAGAGTCCCTGGTCGCCCGATATCGCCCACACCTCGTGGGTCGCGTCGGTCGTCTGCGCGTCGTCGGTCGGCTCGAGGTCGTTCAGCGCCTTCCGGAGCGACTCGGTGCGTTCCATGTACTCCGACTGGAGCGTGTTGATGGCCTCGTCGATGTCGACGGCGCGGAACACCTGCGGGTTCGAATGCTGGGTCTCGACCAGTCCCTTCGACTCCAGGACGCGTATCGCGTCGTAGACGCGCGTCCGTGGCACCTCCGAGGTCTCGCTTATCTCCTTGGCCGTCCCGCTCTGTCGGCGTGCGAGCGCCACGAACGATTTCGATTCGTACTCCTTGAGTCCGAGCTGTTGAAGCAGGTCGATCGCATGTTCGTGTTCTGTGATGTCATCCATTGGTCCCAACCTTGACGTCACCATGCTATTCGCGTCGGGGGGGCTTTAGTACGTTGCACCGGGAACCCGTCCTGTTACTCATATAGTCACACAAACAACCCTGGGTATCCCTGCTCCGGGCAGTATTGCCTGGTGTCTGAGAAACCGTTCACCCGATTAATCACAATACACCTTTGTGCTAGCGGAACGGAGCAAACAATGGCAGGTAGCGACAACTCTGGTCCCAACCTAATTGTCGCTACCTGCCTGGAACCACCGTACTCGGTGGTTTTCACCATACTAGTGACACGAAGAGGTCCGACGATTCATGCGACCGCGCGCGGTCCACGGCCATCACGCAACTCAAAGCGCTCGGGCTGAGTACCTACGCCGCCCGAACGTTCGTCGCACTCGTCAGTCTCGGCGAGGGCACCGCCCAGGACGTGAGCGACGTCGCCGAGGCCCCCCGGACGCGTGTACGACGCGGCCGACGAACTCCGCGAGCGCGGGCTCGTCGACGGCAACGGCGAGTACCCGCCGGAACCGCGCGACGAGACCGCCATCTGGGGCGCCGGGGGGTCGAACAGCCTCGTGGTCGTCCTGAAGGCGCTGTTCACCTGGCAGCTCGACGAAACCCGGGAGTGACGCGGGCGACCGAACCGCGACCACCCCTCACTGTTTCAATGCCCCGTAGCCGACGCTCCGCGAGTGCAATTTCGATACGACGACGGGGCCGACTGGCGGTGTCAGGACTGGTCTCTCGATGCAGCGTCCAGGCCGTCGTCGATCGTGTCCAGCAGGGAGCGCACCGCCTCGAACGCGTGGCCGCGACGGACGACCCCCTGCGACGTGTCGTACTGGATGACGTCCGCTTGCGCCAACGCCGGCAGGTGGCGGTGGTGGAGCTGAACGCGCGGCTCCGGCCGGGGACCGTCGCTCGGGACCGCGGCGGCAGCGTCGTCGAGCGCGGTGGCGAGCCGTTCGACCGTCGTCTCCGTGCGCTCCCCCGCGAGCCGGTCGACGATGACCCGTCGCTCGTGGTCCGCAAGCACCCGGAGCGCTCGCTCGGTCGAAATCGACTCGCCGTCGCCGTTCATCGCCGATCCCTCACCTCCATTTCCCAAGCTTGCGTGAACATGTACACCACTACTCGCTACCACTGGAAACCAGTGTCCTTCACCCGAATCCTCAAACACCACGTGCCGCGTCGAGCCGCGGCCCACCTCCAACCAGTGAGACCGAAACGCCTTCCCGCACGCCGTTCCCGAATCCGAGTATGCGACTCGCGCCTGGCGCCTGGGACTACGCCGCCGTACCCGCAATCCTCGCGCTCCTCGCCCTCGTCGTGTTCCCGCCAGCCAGTCTCGTCGCGCTCGCGCTCGCCGGGTTCGTCCTCCTGTTCTTCCGGGACCCCGAGCGCGTCCCCGCCGAGGGCGTGGCGCGCGACGCCGCGGTCGCCGCCGCCGACGGCAAAGTCTCCGTCGTCCGCACCGAGACCGACGACGCGGGCCGAGAGCGCGTGCGCGTCGGCGTGTTCATGAACGTCACCGATGTCCACGTCAACCGCGCGCCGCTCCCCGGCACCGTCGACGCCGTCGAGCACGTCCCCGGCGGGCACGTGCCGGCGTTCGCGAAGTCCGCCGAACGCAACGAACGCCTGCACGTCGACGTCGTCAAACCAGACACCGTCGGCGACGGCGAGCGCGCGGGCGAGTACCGCATCACGCAGATCGCGGGCACCGTCGCGCGCCGCTGCTACAGCTACGTCGACGCCGGCGACGAACTCGACGCCGGCGAGCGGTTCGGCCACATCGCGTTCAGTTCGCGCGTCGACGTCCTCCTCCCGCCACGATTCTCGCTCGACGACGTCCTCGTCGACGAAGGCGACCGTAGCGTCGCCGGCCGCACCCTCCTCGCCCGCGACCCCGCCGCGAGAGATGCCGACGGCGACGACCCACAGTAGCGATTCCACTCGGCACTCCACCACCACTCCCGCCAGCGAACCCACAACGCCGTCGCTGTCGAGCGTAGAATCGACGGGGTAGGCCAGGCGGGTCTCGTAGCGTTGCGTGTCAAATGCACGCGGGCAGTTCACCGACTGGCCGTGCCGTCTTCCTACAGTCGAGGACGTCGATACAAGAGGGCTCCGGTCGGCGCTTGCGCGTGAGCACTCGGCGCACGCCGCCCCGGTTCAGTGGTCGAGGCGTTCCCGCGCCGCCTCGAAGTGCGCCACCGTGATCTCGAGTTCGTCGCCCATCTCGTTGGCCTCCTCGGGCGACCGCCCCTCGGCGATCTCGCGGATGGCGCGCATCGACGCGTCCCGGACGAGCGCGTCCAGTTCCGCGCCCGAGTACCCCTCGAGGTCCGCGGCGAGCGCGTCCAGGTCAACGTTCTCGGCGAGCGGCCGGCCCTTCGCGACCACCTTCAGAATCTCGCGGCGGCCCGCCTCGTCGGGCTCGGGCACCTCGATGTGCGTGTCCAGACGGCCTGGGCGGAGGAGCGCGCGGTCGATGGCCTCCTTGCGGTTCGTCGCCGCGACCACGACGAGGTTCGGGTTGTCCGCGAGCCCGTCGAGTTCGGTGAGGAGCTGGGAGACGACGCGGTCCGTGACGTCGTCGCCGCCACCGCCACCGCCGCCTTCGCGGGACTTCGCGACCGAATCGATCTCGTCGAGGAAGACGATGGAGGGCGCGGCCTGGCGGGCGCGATGGAAGAGCTCGCGCACCGCCTTCTCGGATTCTCCAACGTAGCGGTCCAGCAACTCGGGGCCTTTCACCTCGATGAAGTTCACGCCGCTCTCCCCGGCGAGCGCGCGAGCGAGCAGCGTCTTCCCCGTCCCCGGCGGCCCGTACAGGAGGACTCCGGAGGGCGGGCTGGTGTTCGCCGCCTCGAACAGCGGCCCGTAGGAGAGCGGCCACTCCACCGCCTCCTCCAGGGTCTGCTTGGCCGTCGACAGCCCGCCGACGTCCTCGAAGGTGACGCTCGGCTGCTCGGCGACGTACTCGCGCATCGCGGACGGCTCCACCTCCGCCATCGCCCCGTCGAAGTTCACGCGCGCGACGCTCGGGTCGTCGCTCCACGCCTTCCGCGCCTCGCCCTCCGCCGGCCGGTTCCGGATGGCGTGCATCGCCGCCTCGCTCACGAGCACGTCCAGGTCCGCGCCCACGAACCCGTGCGTCCGCGACGCCAACGTGTCCAGGTCCACGTCGTCCGCGAGCGGCATCCCGCGCGTGTGGACGTCCAGTATCTCCCGGCGGCCCTTCTCGCTCGGCACGCCGATCTCGATCTCGCGGTCGAACCGACCACCCCTGCGTAGCGCGGGGTCGATGTCGTCCACGCGATTCGTCGCGCCGATGACGACCACGTCACCGCGCGACTCCAGGCCGTCCATCAGACTGAGGAGTTGCGCGACGACGCGGTTCTCGACGTCGCCGTCGTCGTCGCGCTTCCCCGCCACCGAATCGATCTCGTCGAAGAAGATTATCGACGGGGCCGTCTCGCGAGCCGTCTCGAACACCTCGCGGACGCGCTCCTCGCTCTCGCCCTTGTACTTCGACATGATCTCCGGGCCGGAGACCGTGTGGAAGTCCGCGCTCACCTCGTTCGCCACCGCCTTCGCGATGAGCGTCTTCCCCGTCCCCGGCGGTCCATAGAGGAGCACGCCACGCGGCGGGTCGATGTTCAGCTTCTGGAACAACTCCGGCTCGCTGAGCGGGAGCTCTATCATCTCCCGCACGCGCTCCAACTCCTCCTCGAGGCCGCCGATGTCCTCGTAGGTCACGCCCGACTGCTCCTCGTCTGCGCCGTCGCTCTCGCCGCTCGCGGCGCCTTCGCCGCTCGACGCCCCGGCGTCCGCGCCGCCCTCCGGGTCGTTCGCGCCCGGGGTCGGGTCGCTCTCCGCGTCGAACACCTCGTTCCGGACGTTCACGTTCGTGTGGCCCTCGACGCGAACGGGGCCGCCCGGGACGGTCTCGACGACGTGGAACGGCGACTGACTGATGCGCTCCAGTCGCACGTGCTCGCCGACGGAGACCGGCCGGCCGTCGAGGTCCCGGCGGACCGCGCGCTCGACGACCCCGGACGGCACCGACCCCATCGCGCTCGGCGGGGCGAGCGTCACCGACTGCGCGTCCGATATCTCGCGCGCGGTCACCGTCACGAGGTCGCCGACCTTCGCGCCGGCGTTCGTCCGCGTGTCCGCGTCGATGCGGATGGTGCCCTCGTCCTGGTCCGCGTCCGCCGGCCAGAACTTCGCCGCCGTCACGTGCGACCCCTCGATGACGACCGTGTCACCGCTCAGGATACCGAGCTCTCGACGCGCTGCCTCCGAGAGCCGCGCCACGCCGCGGCCGGCGTCGCGCTTCTCCGCCGCCCGCACCGTCAACGTCACGCCGTCGTCGCCGTCCGTACTCATACGGCTTTTTTCTCGCCTCGATGACTTGAATCGCTCGGGACGAACGACTGATTCGGTCGAGGAGATGTTGCGGTTCGTGCGGGACAAACGACTTGTCGGAGGGCGTCGTCGCCCTATGTATGGTCAGCGAGACAGAGCGCGACGGCGAGACGTGGTACGAGTGCGACGCCTGCGGCCTCATGTTCGACGACCAGGGCGACGCGAACGCGCACGAGGCCAACTGCGACGCCGAAGACCCCTCCTACATACAGTAGCTCGCGTCGGCGCCAGCGCGACGGCGGTCAGTCCGCGCGCTCGCGGTGCTCCGCGGCCAGCTCCTCGGCCTGCTCGCGAGTCTGCGCGGTCTTCCACCGTACCTGCGTCGCACCCCGCGGCCCGTACGACAGCGCGTCCTTCAACTCGTCTGGCAGCACGCCCCAGTCCACCTCGAGAACCACGCCGTCGTCGTCGCCGAGCTCGTACACGCCGAGTCTATCCGGCGCAGCCCCGACCGCCGACCGGTCGAGCGCACGCCACTGCTTTCGGAGCGGCATCAGACGATCTCGTACGCGTGCTCGCTCATCTCGTCCTCCGCGAACACGAACACGCGCCCTCGGGCAGTCTCGGGGTCCGCCTCCACCTCGACCGCGTACGCCTCCGCGCGCACCGTCACGCCCGGGAACAACTCCTCCTCCTCGTCGTTCTCCAGCATCACGCGACCCACGCCCGTGTCCTTCAGGATGTCCTCCGCGGTGTTCCGGTCGTTCACGTACATCAGGACGCCCTCCGTCTCCGTCGGGTCCGTCACGAGCACCTGCGTCAACTTCCCCGGCGGTGCCCGCACCGACCCCTCCGCCCGCTCCGGCGGCCCGTGATAGAACACCGTGCGCCCATCGAGGTACTCGACGACCACGCCGTCCTCCGTGAGTTCCACGCCGAGCGTCGACGGCGCGACGTCAGCTCGAAAAGTCATACTGGAAGATACGACGCTCGCACCCAAAAACCACTCCGTTTCGCGACGCCGACGTCGCGGTCGCCGCGACCCACTGGCGCGAGTTCGAACGCGACCCGCGTCAGGCGGGCTTGTACGTCTTCGCGATGGCGGAGACGACCGCGTTCAGGACCGCGTCGCGCTCGCCAGCGAGGTACTCGAGGTGGCCTTCGCGACCACCGACGACCTCGATACCGGCTTCGGGCGCCGCACCCTGGGCTTGCTCGGCGACCCGGCGGACGTCCAGGGACTCCTGCGACCGAAGCCGCATGTCGTCGCGACCCATCCCGACCGTGACGACCGGTTCGTCGTACTCGTCGCGGAGCGCGCGATGGAGTTCGTCGACGAGCAGCGCCTCCGGCGGGAAGTCGAACCGATGCGAGAACGCGTCCGTGTCGACGACCGCGAACGTCACGCCTTCGGCGGTCCGCTCCGTGAGGTTCCGGCGCGCCGTCTCGACCTCCTTCTCCATCTTCTCGCGGAACTGGTCGCTCACGTGTCCCGAGAGGCCCTCGCGGCGACCGAACAGGAGGTCGTCCACGAGCTCGCGCTTGTCCTTGTAGGACTGATAGAACGCCTCCAGCGCGATCGCCTGCCGGAGTTCCGTGACGTCCGTGACGTCGTAGTCCGCGTCGCGCGCCAGGTCCACGTACCCTTCGGGGGTGTCCTCCCAGTAGCTCACCGCGGGGAGGTGCGCGAGGTCCTCGCGGACGCTCTCGTTCACGTGCGCCGCGACGTTCGCCGCGAGCGCGGTCGTCGTCACCGCGTCGTCCACGCCCGCCGTGTGCGGGTTCACGTACGCCGCGAGCCCGTCGAGCACGCCCTCGTCGGGCGTCGTCGCGTCGACCGCGACGCGCTCCACGTCGTAGACGTCGAGGAACTCGTAGCCCTCCTCGGACTCCGCGGTTGAGCCGGCGTCCGCGAGGACGACGAGCGGGAACTGCTCGCCGTGACGCTCGCGGTCGGAGAGCATCTCGGTGACGTCGTCGGTCGCTGCATCCATCCCGTAGAACGGGTCGTCGAGCGGCCGGCGCTCGAAGAAGTGGTACTCGGCGTCGTCGCGCGCGTGCTCCTCGCGGACGAGCGGGAGGACGGCGCGCTCGATGGCCGCACCGGCAGCGTAGCCGTCCGCCGTCGCCGTGTGTCGAACGACGACCGGTCGCCCGGTGAACACGGCCTGCCGGATGGTCGCCGCGACGTCACGGATCTCCTCGCCGACCGCCGCGACGGACTCGTGGTCCGCGAGCAGGTCGACCTCGCCCGGGTCCGCCTCCGCGGCGAGCGCGTCCTCGAGGCGCGTGCGGACCGCGTCCGCCTCGTCGCCCTCGAGCACGTCGAGGACTTCCGTCTCGATCTGGAGGTCGCCGTTGTGGCGTTCGACCTCGCCGTCGATGCGGACCACGTCGTCCACCTCGACGTCGGGGTACGCGCGGACGCCGGCGGACTCGAACGCCGCCGCCTCGATGACGTCGGTCTCGTCGCGGAGCTCGAACACGGTCGGGCCCGACGTCTGCCGGATGCTCACGACCTCGCCTTCGACGCGGACGACCTGCCCGACGTCGTCGGCGACGTCCTCGAGCGTCGTCCGCGACAGCTCCTCGCTCGCGGCGTCGTCGGAATCGTCGTCGTCGGCCGCGACTGCGTCGTCGGAATCGTCGTCGTCGGCCGCGACTGCGTCGTCGGAATCGTCGTCATCCTCGTGCTCGCTCTCGTCACCCTCGTCGTCCGCGGCAGCGGATGCGTCGACTGCGTCGTCGTTCTCGGCTTCGTCCGCGCTCGGTGCGTCGGCCTCCGAGGTGGGCGCTGCGCCCGCGTCAGGGTCCGCGTCGGTCGTCGGCTGGTCGTCGTTCTCGGCTTCGCCCGCGCTCGGCGCGTCGGACTCGTCGGTCGGTTCCGGCTCGGCGTCCGCCGTGGAGGGCGTGCGCGTCTCGGTGTTCCCCGAGCGCGACGCACCCTCAGAAGGGCGTTCGTCGTCCTCGTCGTCAGCGTCGGGGAGTTCGTCCCCCTGGGGCGTCTGCACGAGGTGACCGCGGAACTCGCGCTTGCGCTGCCGGATCGACCAGCCGAGGTCGACGTTCCCGTTGTCGCGAACGTCCGTGACCTGCACGTACACGGTGTCGCCGGGCTCCCAGTCGAGGGAGTCCAGTCGTCGGTCGAGCTCGCTCCGATGGAGGAGTCCGGTGACGTGGTCGCCGATATCGACGAACACGCCGAACTCGGCGTAGCCGTCGACGGTGCCTTCGTAGTAGCGTCCGGGCGTGAGCTGTTCGGGGTTGCTGCCTTCGAACTCGAAGACGGCGTCTTCCTCGTGACTCGAACAGATGTGCCCGTCCACGGGCGTACCGCAGATGATACAGTTACCCATTTGCTCTGGTAGAAGGAACCCGGCCTAAAACTGTTGTCGAAAACCGCTCGCGGTCCACGAACCCCCGTCGGGCGGTGTCGAGGCCTCGCGCGCGCTTCGTTCCCCGAGCCGTAGACCGCCCGACGGAACGGGAATTGCTCGGTCGACGGTAGTTCCTCGTCGCGAACCTTTACGGAACGTGCAGGCGTATCTCGGGACGACCATGGAAATCACCTGGTACGGTCACTCCACGTTCGGCGTCGAACTCGGCGAGACCAGCCTCCTCATCGACCCGTTCTTCGACAACCCGAAGACCGACACCGACCCGGAGGAACTCGACCCGGATTACGTCCTCCTCACGCACGGGCACGCGGACCACATCGGGGACGTCGACCGGTACAGAGGAGCGAAGCTCGTCGCGACCCCGGAGGTCGTCGAGTACTGCCGCGACGAGTTCGGCGACTACGAAGCCGTCGGCGGCATGGGGATGAACATCGGCGGGACCGTCGAGTGCGGTGACGCGTACGTCACGATGCATCGCGCGGACCACACGAACGGAATGGAGACTGGCTACGGGACGAGCGGCGGGATGCCCGCCGGGTTCGTCGTCTCGGACACGAAGCCGACGCAGGTGAGCGACGAGGAGACGGTGTCGTTCTATCACGCGGGCGACACGGGGTTGATGACGGAGATGCGCGACGTCATCGGGCCGTTCCTCGAACCGGACGTCGCCGCGGTCCCCATCGGCGACCACTTCACGATGGGCCCGTGGCAGGCCGCCATCGCCGTGGACTGGCTCGACGTCGACCACGCCATCCCCATCCACTACGACACGTTCCCGCCCATCGAGCAGGACCCCGAGGACTTCGTGAAGGAGGTGAAGGCGACTGGGAGCGGCGCCGAGGTGCAGGTGCTCGCAGGCGACGAGTCGTTCGACCTCAGCGAGAACCTGATGGACTGACCGACGCGGTTCTGTGTCGGTCGTGACAGCGCTCTCGCACGTGAACCCGGTCCCACGAGAACGAGGTCTCACGTGAACACACCCCCACGGGAACGCGTCCCCACGGGAGCGCGTGGCGAAGCCCTCCGTCGACGAAACCCTTAATTACTGGGGGCTATTGAGAAGGTGAAAACGGTGATTCTCTATGGAGCTACATGTGGACGATACGGCGGCCCAGAACGAAGCGATAAGCACCCACACCGGTCGGTCCTTCCGGCCGCTGGACCCGGCGCCCGAGCAGATCGCACTCGAAGACCTCGCGCACGGACTGTCTAACGTCTGCCGCGGCGCGGGCCAGACCGCGTTCTTCTATTCGGTCGCGCTGCACTCCATCCACGTCACCGAGGAGCTGAAGCGCGCCGGCGAGAGCGAGCAGGTCCAGTTCTACGGGCTCCTGCACGACGCCGCCGAAGCGTACGTCACGGACGTCCCCAGTCCCCTGAAGCGCCACCTCCCGGGGTACCGCGAGATCGAGGACGACATCCAGGACGCCGTCTGGGCGGCGTTCGACGTCTCCCCGCCGACGGACGAGCAGTACCGCGCCGTCAAACGGGCGGACCGCGCGCTCGGCCAGTACGAACTCCCCGAACTCTTCCCCCAGCAGACCTGGGAGGGCGAACGCCCCGACCTCGACTACGACCTCCGCGCCGACGCCCGCTTCGACGTTCCCGCCCGTTTCGAGGCGATGGCGCACGACCTCGCCGCCCGCGTCGACGCCAGCGTCCCGAACTGAGCATCAGCTTGACGGGTACGGATGCTGCTTGACGTGGCACCTCATCGCTGGCACATACCACCTGAGTGCTTAGACACCTGAACAAAACCAACATATAACTATAATAAATTTTAATGGGGGTATTGTCGGCTACCATGGTTGCGCGATAGGTACAAATCCCATAACTATCTGGAATTCTGCATTTTATAAACTGACAGAGCTGCAGATCTTTCTCTCCTTCTCTATTAGTCTGTTACGGCAGAATGATACAACCTGTAATGATATATAATTAATATTTTAAGTTCGTAATATAAATATATAATGTGGTTTTTAGAGTAAGTGCAATGGCAAATCGGCGAAAGTTCATTTCGTCCGCTGGCGCATTGGCTGCACTTGGAACGACAGGTATTGCAGCGGCAACCAAAAGACCTGACGAACTAACTGCAGAAGAAGTCAGTGAAGCATTCCAGGATGGAGTGGTGAACAATGGTGCGGCTGGTGCCCGAAAAAATTGGGAAGAGCTTGGGCTGAATCCAGTCGTTGAAGAATCACAAGATTTTGAGATCCATGACAATACCGGGTTACACACGACAGCAGGCCCCGATGAGGGTTCCGAAGTTAGTCCGCAGTACAAATACGGTGATCCAAAAAATACAGACTCGAAACTCATCTCAGGTGTAAGCGATGCAGGAGATGGGAAAGTGTGGATGTCCGTAGCGATGAAACTCACCGATCCTCAGCGATCGTGGGGTAATGCTTCCTGGGTTAAGGACGGCATTGGCATTGGTTACATCGCAAAGGACTGGGCACCCATAGGCGAACCTGTCGTGAATGCGACTGAGCCCCACTCAGCGAGGTTCAGGTCTGAGGACGTTTCACAAGACGCACGCGCAGGGACGGTGAATATAAAAAACCCCGGTGGTGATGATCTCTATCCGGATGCAAGTGCTAATATAACCGCGAAATTTGAACTCCGGCCTGATAAAATACCAACTACACTCTGGGGATCTTACTCCCATACGAAAGCACTTTCGCCAGGATCTAATATAAAATCCGTAACGGGTGGTGCTGGTGGTATCGAACTCAATCTGGATTTGGGTGCCTCAACAGCTTGGAGTATCGCTTATCCTTCAGACCCTTCAGACTTTGTCTGAACTAGATTCGAATAAAGTTACAATAGACAATTCCAATACCTTTGGTATGGACCCAAATCATAATTCACAACTGAACGCGAATCTACAAGCGATACGAACCGCAATCGTCGGTGTAGCGCTGGGAGTAGTTACTGCTGCCCTTATCGTCCATAATGAATCCTTGGCATTCCCGTTGCTCATCGTGACGTGTCTTGTTTCGGGGTACGCGTTCGTCCCGACGCTCCGGGCCTGAAGTCCTCGATTCCGAGGATTCACGCTTCAATGTGAGCGTAGACGCCGTCACTTCGTCGCGTGCGCGACCCAGTCGCCGTACGCGTCCAGCATTCCAGATTCGTCGAACCGTTCGATGCACGGGACGTCGTAGGGGTGGAGTTCGGCGACGCGTGCTTCGAGTTCGTCGTACCGGTCGTCGGTGGTCTTCGCGAGCAGTATCACTTCGTCGTCGCGCTGGATGGCGTCCTCGCCGTCGGCACTGCCTTCCTCGGCGTCGGTCCAGCGGTACGTCGACCGGCAATCGAGCTGGTTCACGCACGCGGCGAGGCGTTCCTCGACGAGCGCGGTCGCGAGGTCGCCCGCGGCCTCTGGCGGTGCGGTGACGTACGCGGTCGGCATCGCTACGCGAACACCTTCGCTGGTGCGCGGTCGGTCGCCAGCGTCGTGCGGTCGCTCGCCGGCATCGTCACTCGATGGGGCGGAACGACCCGTCGATGTCCCACTCGTGCACGCAGTGGACGTCGCCGACCGCGTCGGCGTCCACGTCCTCGTCGTCGTCGGTGGGGACGCGCCAGGTGTCGTGGTCGTCGTCCCAGACCTCCACGCGCCCGCAGCGCTCGCACTCTCGCTCCTCGGGCTTCCGTAACTTGGCCATGCTCGCTCGTCGTCGCCGCGTGAACTTGAACGTTCACCGTCGCGGCGAATCTCGTCGACGCGACTCGCCAGGTCTCCGCGGGGTCGGTTCGCGGGGAAGTCCCGCACCGGGAAAACGCTGATGTCCGTACGGAAACACGTCTGGCGTATGGGTAGTCACTGGTCCCCCATGGAGGTGCGTCACTGATGCCCGGTGCAGGGAAGTCCGACTCGCGAGCGCTCCAGGTCGTCGGCGCACTCGTCGCGGTCGTCGCTCTCGCTGGCGCCGCGTTCGGCGGCTGGAGCTTCGACGGCCTCGCCGACGGCCCCCTCCCGTTCGCCATCGCCGTCGTCGCCGTGACGCTCGCGCTCGGCGCGTCGCTGTACGCGAGATACGGCTGAGGCGGTGCTGCGGGAACGAGCGAACGACCGGTGAGAAAGAGCCGCTCGTGGCGGTAGCCGCGGCCGCGGTCAGTAGACGGCGTCGAGGACGTCGTCGTCGAGCTCGGGGAACTCGGCGAGGTACTCGCGGCGTTCCTCGCGGAGTTCGGCGGCCGCCTGCTCGTAGTCGTCGACGTGGTCGGGGACGCAGTACTCGTCGACGTCGATACCGGGGACGTGACTGGGGACGGTCATGCCGGTTCGGTCGTCCTCGCGCCACTGGACGCTGCCGCGCGCGATCTCGCGGAGGATGGTGACGGACTCGCGGACGCCGACGTCCTGCGGGTCGTCGTTCGTGCCGACGCAGCCCGTGTTGAGGACGTAGCACTCCACGTCGAGGTCGCGAACGAGTTCGCGGAACCGGTTCCCCTCCTCGCCCTTCGACCCCATGATGAAGGGGTTCGTGCCGACGACGCGGATGGCTTCGCCCGCGGCGTCCGGGTCGCCCGCGCTCGTTTGGATGGACTCGCCGAGCATGAACGCGGCCGCGGCCGCGGCCTCGTCGAGCTTCGCGACCGGCGGCATCAGCGGGTTGCGCGTGATGAAGAACACCTGGTCGACGCCGCCGAGGTCGACGTCCTCGGCCGCGCTCGCGAGGTGCTCGCGCTTCACGACCGCGCGCGAGTTCGTCGTGTACCGGTCCTCCTCGAAGTGCACGGTGCCGTCGTCGTCGACGGCGGCGTTCTCGAGGACCGCGGACTCGTGGGTCGCCGCGTCGTACAGCGCCTCCTGTTCGTCGCGGTCCAGGCCGATGGTCTTGATGTAGAGCCCGGCGCCTTCGCTACCGGCGACCTCGCCGTCGGGCGTGAGCGCACAGACGTCGTCCTGGAGCATCGTCGCGGACTCGCCGTCGGTCTCGTCGAGCCAGAGGCCGTGCGCGGTCAGCGTCGACTTCCCGGTCGCCGACAGCCCGAGGAACACCTGTCCCTTCGTCTGGAGGTCGCCCGCGTCGTCGCGCACCGTCACGCGCTTCGAGCCGGCGTGCAGGCCGAGGCCGCCCTTCCGTTTCGCGTCCCACATGAACAGGCGGAGGAAGCTCTTCTTCGCCTCGCCCGTGTAGTCGCTCCCCACGACCGCGGTCACGCCCTCCTCGGCGAGCACGCGGATGGCGACCTCGTCGGCCTCGGGCACCTGCACCGTCACGTAGTCCGGCTCGACCGTCTCGCCGTCGGGGACGTCGACTGGCTCGAAGAGCTTCCCCCACGCGAGCGCGATGCGGCCGTACTCGCGTGGCACGAACAGCCGACAGATGGACGAGGCGTCCTCGTGACGGCCCATCCGACGGTCGAGGCACACCCACTCGCCGTCGCCGATGCGGTCGACCGCGTCGGCGACGACGCGGTAGTCCGCGGGCGAGAAGTCGTCGTCGACCGTGGTCTTCGTCTGTGCGGCACTCCGCGACCGGTACTCGCTCACGTAACTCGGCGAGCCGTACTCGGTCGTCGTCTCGAGGTGGGAGGAGGCCTCGCGGAGCGCGTCGAGCGACGGGTTGTACGTCACGTTCGGCGCCGACCGCGGGTCCGGCAGGTCCGACCGTCGCGTGACGGTCGCAGGGTGTTCTATCCCCATGTCTGACATCGTGATTGATTAGATTGCGTAATGCTGTATAAATATGCTGGAAGTATCGAGCTGTTAGGCAGTGGCTTCGCGCGTCGAAACCGTTTTGGGTCCCCGTAAGGTCCCGAACGCTCCGAATCGAGCGACGGGAACGTCGGCGACCGTCACCTGTAAGTCACGCCTCTGCGTCAGTCAGCGCATGATTAAGCTGGTGAACATGCTCGTCCGCGCGGACGACCTGACCCACGAGGAGTTCGTCGAGTACTGGTACGAGGAGCACGTCCCGCTCGCGGAGGACCTGCCGCACGCGAAGAAGTACGCGACGAGCGTCCCGACCGACCCCGAGCGCAGCGAGTACGACGGCGTCGTCGAGCTCTACTTCGAGGACATGGGCGACCTGAAGGCGGCGTTCGAGTCCGAGGTCGGCCGCGAGGTCCAGGCGGACCTCGAGCACTTCGCGAAGCCCGACGAGGGCCCGACGCTGTACGTCGAGGAGACCGTCCAGTTCGACGCGACCGACGAGACGGAGAGCGACGACGGAGTCGATTCGGAGGGCGACGCGGCATGAACACGGCCGAACGCGTCGTCGAGACCCTGGACGCGCTCGACGTCGAGTACGTCTTCGGGTATCCGGGCGGGCGCGTCATCGAGCTCTTCGAGACGATCGCGCACGGCGACAGCGACGTCGAGGTGGTGCGGCCACGGGACGAACGCGAGGCGAGTCAGATGGCGGAAGCATACGGCCGGATGACGAGTACGCCCGCCGTACTCGCCGGCCAGGGCCCCTGGATCGGGAGTCTCGGGAACATGGGCCAGATGGAGGCGCGGCTCGCGTCGTCGCCGCTCGTGACGCTCACGGAGGCGTCCGAGCGCGGTGACTATTCGACACTCGCTCCCTACCAGCAGTCCCGCGGCGACTACGGCGGGCTGTCGCTCCCGAAGATCCTCGACGGCGTCACGAAGGAGTGGTGGTTCCCGCGGAGCGCGACCGAGACGGTTCGCTCCGTCCAGCTCGCGTTCAAGCACGCGACCGCCGGCCGGCCCGGGCCGACGGCGGTCATCCTGGACGGGGACGCGGTGAGCGACGAGTTCCCGGAGGACGCGACGCCGCCGGTGTGGGACGACCAGCGCCAGGTCCAGAACTGGCAGAGCCAGCCGACGGACCGCGACGTCGCCGCCGCCGTCGAGCACCTCGAAGCCGCCGAGAAGCCCGTCATCATCGCGGGGAACGGCGTGCACGCCGCCGGCGCGTACAAGGAACTGGAGGCGGTCGCGGACGCGTACGACGCCGTCGTCGCGACCTCGTACCTCGGGAAGTCCACCATCGCGGAGACGGACGACCGCGCGGCGGGCGTCATCGGGTCGTTCGGCCACGAGGGCGCGAACCAGGTCGTGAGCGAGGCCGACACGTTGCTCGTCGTCGGCTGTCGGATGAACCCGATGGACACGAACTGGCAGGCCGCGTCGTTCATCCGCCCGGACGAGCAGACCATCATCCACGCGGACATCGACACGCGGAACGCGGGCTGGGTGTACCCCGCCGACGTCGGGCTCATCGGCGACGCCGCCGAATCGCTGCGCGCGCTCGCCGCGACCGGTGACGGCGAGAGCGGCGACGACGGGAACTGGGCGCTCGACCGCGCCGCGGAAGCGCGCGAGGACTTCGCGGTCGACAAGTGCGAGAGCGACAGCGTCCCCATCAAGCCCCATCGCGCGTGCAAGGCCATCGAGCAGGTGGTCGACGAGAACACGGTCGTCACCGCGGACTCCGGGAACAACCGCTTCTGGCTCCTGAACTACCTCCAGACGGACTCGACGCAGTCGTACTACGGGTCCGGTGGCGTCGGCGGGATGGGGTGGGCTCAGCCCGCCGCCGTCACCGCCGCGCTCCTCGGGAAGGACGCCATCGCGGTCGCCGGCGACGGCGGGTTCACGATGACGATGACCGCCGTCGAGACCGCGGTCGACCACGGCGTCGCGCCGACGTTCGTCGTCCTGAACGACACGAGCCTCGGGATGGTCCGCCAGATGGACGACCAGATCCCCGGCGTCGAGTTCCACGACACCGACTTCGTGAAGGTCGCCGAGGGAATGGGTGCGCGCGGCGTCCGCGTCACCGACCCCGACGACCTCGTGCCCGCGCTCGAGAACGCGAAGGCGAGCGACGAGCCGACCGTCGTCGACGTCCGCATCGACCGCGACGAGGACATGGCCGACCAGCTCGCGTCCTCGTTCTACGACGAGGTCGGCGGCCTCCACGAGTAACGCGGGATTCGACCCGCGCGCTATCCTGGAAGCGTCAGAACGGCAGTAGTGACCGAACGATCCAGTACGGTCCCTCGAGGAGTCCTTTCATGATGGTGAGTGCGCTCATCATCGGTTCGGTCGCGGGCTCGAGGTGTGCGTAATCGTCGGGGTCGACGCGAACGAGTTCGCCCGTGCTCGCGCGCTCTCCTGCGTCGTCCGTGACGCGCAGGCAGACGAGTTCGTTCTGGGGGCGTCCGACGATGCGGTAGATTCCCTCCGGGATGCTCGCGTCCGCGTCCGCTCGCACGAAGTCGCCGACGGCGACGGAGGCCTGCGTTATCATACCCGCTCGTACTCCCGTGAGGGGGATAACGGTTCGTGACGACGCCGAACGGCGACCCGGACTCGCGGCGTCGGGGCTGCCGAGTGTGCAACCTTTTTCGCGTCGGTGCGAGAATTGCCGGACGATGAGCGACAACACAGTCCTCGTAACCGGTGGCACGGGCTTCATCGGGTCCTACGTTGCAAAGGACCTCGTCGAGCACGGGCACGACGTGGTCGCGTACGACCTGTCGACGGACGAGCGCATACTCGAGAAGGTCGGCGTAGCCGACGAGGTCGAGACGCGACGCGGCGACGTCACGGACTCGACGGACGTCGTGAACGCGGTCGCGGAGACCGGGACGACGCACATCGTCCACCTCGCCGCCCTGTTGACGAACACCGCCGAGGAGAACCCGCGCGCCGCCCTCAAGGTGAACGTCGAAGGCACCTCGAACATCTTCGAGGCCGCGCGCACGCTCGACGACCAGGTCGAGCGCGTCGCGTGGGCGTCGAGCGCAGCGATCTACGCGCCACCCAAGCACTACGACGACGGCACCGACTGGTGGGTGACCGAGGACGACCTCACCTATCCCGATACGCTCTACGGCGCGACGAAGGAGTACAACGAGCATCAGGCCCGCGTGTACCGCGAGGAGTACGGCGTGAGCGACGTCGCGCTCCGCCCGACGGTCGCGTACGGCCCGTACCGCGAGACTGGCGGGTCGGCGTTCCTCGCGAACATCGTCGAGAAGCCCGCGCTCGGCGAGCCGTTCGAGGTCGACTACGGCACCGAGGAGATCGACTGGCAGCACGTCGCCGACATCGCGCAAGCGTTCCGCCTCGGCGCGTTCGCCGACGAGGACGACCTCACGCAGCGCGTCTACAACGTCCGCGGCGAACTCGCGAGCGTCCGCGAGGCCGCCGAAACGGTCGAATCCATCATGCCAGACGCGGACATCACGGTGAACGACGACGGCGAACTCCCCTGGACCCAGCGCCTCGACATGACCGCCGCCCAGGAGGACCTCGGGTACGACCCCGAGTACGACCTCGAGACCGGGTTCCGGGACTACATCAACGTCCTCCGGCAGGAGAACGGCCTCGACCCCGTCTGAGACGTAGCTCGACGTATTCTAGAATCCTGCTTTGGCGGTCGTCCGGCAGGGGAACGCCTTAGACGACCGGCACTGAATCGCGTGCCATGGCTACGGGTTTCGACATCGGTACGCGTGGGTTCAGGGTGGCGCGCGGCGACCCCGAGGCGCCGGCGGTCTCGGAGACGTCGCCGCTCTATCTGGAGATCGACGACGCGGACTTCGCGGAGACGGACCTGTCGAAGTCGGCGCTGACGACGGTGCGCGTCGGGGACGCGACGTACGTGGTGGGGCCGGACGCGACGCGCGCGGCGGCCGCGGTCGGCGGGACGCCGGAGCGCCTCCTGGAGCACGGCGTGCTCGCGGACCGCGAGGGCGTCGCGGACGTGTTCGCGGCGCTCGCGTCGGACTTCCTCGGCGACCCCGAGGACGGCGCCGAGGACGACGCTGACGGGGGCGACGGGGACGCGCGTCTCGCGTACTCCGTCCCGGGCTCGACCGTGGACGCGTCGCTGCCGACGGCGGCCCACCGGGAGACGGTCCGGCGCGTCCTCGCGGACCTCGGGTACGAGCCGACGCCGATAGCGAGCGGGTTCGCGGTCGTGTACGACGCGCTCGCGGACGCGAACCTCACCGGGGTCGGCGTCGCGGTGGAGGCGGAGTCGACGACGGTCGCGCTCGTCTACTACGGCGTGCCGGTGCTCGCGTTCTCGGTCGCGAAGGGCGGGGACTGGGTCGCCGAGCAGGCGGCGTCCGCGACCGGCGAGCCGGTCGACCAGGTGCGGGGCGTGCAGGCGCGGACGACCATCGAATCGAGCGGTGGCGGTGACGCGGTCGAGGACGCGCTCGCGAGAGGGTACGACGCGCTCGTCGGTGACGTGGTCGCGGCGACGGTCGAGGAGGCGACGGAGGGCGACGTCCGCGAGGGCGTGTCCGTCCCGGTCGTGGTCGGCGGGGAGGCGGCGGTCCCGGGCGTGGAGGTGCTCGCGGCGGGGCGGTTCGACGAGTGCGCGCTCGACCTCCGGGTGACCGAAGCCCAGCTGGTCGACGACCCGGCGGTCAGCGTCGCGCGTGGCGCGCTCGCCGCGGCGGCGGACGACGTGGACGCGTTCGAGGACGTCACGTGGGGCGCCGACGGCGGGTTCCGCGGGAGCGGCGGCATCGCGGCGGCGACGACCGACGACGCGCCCGAGGACGACGCGGAGGACTCGTCGACGCGCGAGACGGACCGCGACCCGGAGCCGGTCCCGGAGTCGTCGGCGACGGACTCGGACGGGACGGCCACGGCGGCGGCGGACGACGCCGCCATCACGAAGCTCTTCGATCGGCTCGCGAACCGCGACGCGGAGATCGCGGACCTCACGGACCGACTGGACGACGTCGCGGACCGACTCGCCGAGATCCAGGCGGACATGGCGACCGGCGAACGCGTCGACACCGTCGAAGACGACGTGGCGTCGGTCGCGGGCGAGGTCGACCGCGTGGACGAAGACGTCGAACGCGTCGAGGACGCGGTCGACCGGGTGAACGAGGACGTGGACCGCGTGGAAGACGAGGTCGAGGAGACCCAGGTCGGCGTCGCGGACCTCCAGGGCGAGCTGTCGGCGCTCGACGACCGGCTCGCGGACGTCGGGGACGCGCTCGACGACCTGGAGGCGCGACTCGCGGCGGACGTCTCGGACCTGGAGGCGGACGTGGACGGCGTCGACGACGACGTCGCAGCGCTCGGTGACGACGTCGCGGCGCTCGACGACGACGTGACGCGCGTCGACGAGGAGATCGACGCGCTCGACTCGACGGTGTCGACGCTCGACGGCGAGGTCGACGCGCTCGATGCCCGCGCGGCGGACGCGGAGACGGTGGCGTCGCTCGCTGCGGACGTCGAGTCGACGCGCGACGCGGTGGACGCGGACCTGGAGGCGCTCGGCGAGGACCTGCACGCGGTCGAGAACGCGCTCGACGAACTGGACGCCACCGTCGAATCCGTCGCTGGCGACGTCGCAGCGGTCGACGACCGCGCTGGCTCGCTCGCCAGCACGACCGAGCGTCTCGACGACCGTCTTGCCGAGCACGAAGAGCGCGTGGACGACGTCGCCGACCGCACGGAATCGGTCGCGGACCGCACCGACGCGGTCACCGACCGTGTGGCGGGCCTCTCGGAGCGCCTCGACGACCGGGCAGACGACCTGTCGTCGCGGGTCGACGCGGTCGATTCGACGGTCGAGGACGTCCAGTCGACGGTCGAGGACGTCGACGACCGCGTGGTCGCGCTCGACGACCGGATGGGCGGCGTGACCGACGACGTCGACGCCGTCGAGACGGACGTCGCTGGCGTCGCGGAGCGAGTGGACGTGGTCGAGGGCGACGTCGAGACCGTGTCGGACGACGTCGCGAGCGTCCGCGCGGACCTGGACGCGCTCGCGGACCGCGTGGCGGAGGTGGACGCGCTCGGGGCGGCGGACGTCGACGCGGCCGATGCGGACGCGCTCGCCGCGGTCCGCGCTCGGCTCGACGACGTCGAGTCCGAGGTCGCGTCGCTGGCCGCGGACGTCGAGGACGCGACTGCGAAGGCGGCAGATGCGGAGACGGCCGCGGACGAGGCGGACGAAGCGGCGGCGAACGCGGCGTCGACTGCGAGCGAGGCGGCGGAGGCGGCCACGGCTGCGAGCGAGGACGCGACCGCGGCCCGGGAGACCGCGAGCGAGGCGACCGACGGCGTCGAGTCCGTCCGGTCGCGGGTCGACGCGCTCGCGGCGGACGCGGCGACGACGGCGGACGTCGAGGCGCTCGCGGACCGCGTCGACGCGCTGGAGGACGAGGAACCCGGCGTCGGGGTGACGTCGGCGGTCGCGGGCGCGGTCGGTGGCGGTGGTGTCGGCGCGGGCGCGCTCGGACTGGCGCTCGGCGAGGCCGCGCTCGGCGCTGGCGCGCTCGTCGTCGGTGCGCTCGTGCTCGCCGCGGTCTGGGCGCGCGAACGCTGACGAGCGCGACGCTGGGGTCGGCCGGGACTCGGGGGACGTGGTCGACTCGCAGAAGGGGCAGGGCGTTCGGCCGCCACCCACCCAGGGTCACGGCGACTGTGCGGCTGTCGTTCTCAGCGCGGGAGTGCGGCGTTCTCCATGTCGCCGCCGCACTTGCTGCATGTTCGTTCGACGTGCGGTGTCTGGCGGCCGCACGCTGTGCACTCGTACCGAGACATCACCTGTGTCATGTGGTAACAATTGACGCGGCTCGTGATAAGGGTTGTGGGGCTATCGAGTCTCGAAACGCGAGTACCGAAACCGCCCGTCGGCGACGTCCTCAATGCGCGTCGCTCCCGATGGGCGATGCCGAGGACGAGCGGCGCTAGTTCTGGGTCTGACTGTACTCCGCGACCCACTCCTTGAGCGTGATGCCCATCGCGGCGTCCGTGATGGCGTTCGACGACGCCGAGTTCGCGGACTTCACGAGCTC
Source organism: Halorubellus litoreus (assembly GCF_037081675.1). Lineage (GTDB taxonomy): Archaea > Halobacteriota > Halobacteria > Halobacteriales > Natrialbaceae > Halorubellus > Halorubellus litoreus. Next base: position 385,828 of record NZ_JAZAQL010000002.1, read on the forward strand.
CGCCTCCAGCGTGCGCGTCGGCACCTCGCCGAGGAAGTGCGGGATGGCGCGCTGCACGCTGATCGGTGCGCCGACCTCGTGCGCGAGCGCGTACCCCGATATCGAGTGCGGGACCTCCTCGGTCGCGTAGTGCTCGCGGTCCGGGTCCACGAGCAACTCGGCGTCGACGTGGTCGACGTACTCGTAGCACTTCCCGACGTCGTGCAGCAGGCACGCCGCGACGACGACGTCGACGTCGACGTCCGCGCCGTGGAACTCGCGCTGGACGCGCGCCGACTCGAGCGCGACCTTCGTCACGCCGCGAACGTGCTCGACGTTCGTGACCTCGTGGATGTTCCACGCGTAGGGGATGTCGTAGACGTCCTGCCAGCCGCCGCGCTCCAGGCCGAGCGTCCACGCCTCCACGACCTGCTCGCGCAGCGTCTCGTCGTCGATCTCCGAAAGCTCGGGGAACGCCTCGCGGACCTGCGCCGCGTACTCCGGGTCCGTGGCGTCGTCGCCTGCGCCATCGTCGCTCGCGGCGTCGTCCGCCATCAGTACCCCTCGGCGTCGACCTCGTCCTTCTGCACGACCTCTCGGCCGATGAACCGCGGGCGCTTCTCGACCGCGAGGAAGTTGTCCACGTCCTCGCGCGCCGCCGCCGCGACCTCCCGGGTCGGGTCGTAGTCGCGACTCCCTTCGCTCCCGAGGGCCTCGTGGAGGTCCTCGATGGTCTCGAAGTAGAGCTCGGCGACGCCGTCGAACTCCGCGTTCTCCGGGTCCGTCGGATACACGGTCTGATAGCGGACGACGCCCTCGATGTCCTTCGCGAGCGGCGAATGCTCGTTCTCCCAGTAGTCACGGAACTCCTCGTGGGTCATGCCGTCCTTCCGGACGAGGAACGCCGAGTGCTTGTAGAGCCCGTCCGTGTCGCCGTCGACCTCGTCCTTCCAGACCTTCTCCTCGCCGATGAACCGCGGTCGCTCGTCGATAGCGAGAAAGTTGTTCACGTCCTCGCGCGCCGCCGCCGCGACCTCCCGCGTCGGGTCGTAGTCGCGACTCCCTTCGCTCCCGAGTGCCTCGTGGAGGTCGTCGAGCGTCTCGAAGTAGAGCTCGGCGAGCCCGTCGAACTCGCTGTTCTCGGGGTCGTTCGGGTACACGGTATGGTAGCGGACGACGCCCTCGATGTCCTTCGCGAGCGGCGAATGCTCGTTCTTCCAGTACTCGGTGAACTCCTCGTGCGTCATGTCGTCCTTCCGGACCAGGCAGGCGACGTGCTTGTACATACGTTCGAGTCGACGCCCGGCGAGCCGATAAAATGAGGGGAAGCGGCGCGCTCGCGGTCCCGCAATCGCGTGTCGCGTTATCGCATGGCGTCGAGCGAGTAGACGGTATCGGACATGATCCAGGCGTCGTCCTCGTCGGGTTCCTCGATGGAGATCGCGTAGAACGAGTCGCGGCCGTCGTCGACCGTGATGTGGTAGCCCTCGCTCGTGAGCGCGGGGCCGGCGACGGGAGCGGTTTCGGGTAGATTCACACCATCGTTCAGGGAGGCGCACGCATAACGACCACGATTTCGCTCGCACGTGCCCTGAAGGCACCATTGAGGAACGTCTGAGTGTTCGCAGCCTGGTGGTTCCTGGGCGGTCGGAGCCCGGTGGTCTCTGCGCGTTCGTACCGGACGAGTAACACGTCTCGGAGGGTTCTTGCGAGCGGCAGCGAGCGGGAGTAGGTGAGAGCGCTAGCTCTCACGGTGGTCGTGGACGCGTTTGACCTTCCCGACCTCGGTTCGGTCGATGGTGTCGGGTGGGACGACGTCGACCTCGTCGGGCGTGAGGCCGAGGACGTCGCTCAGTCGGTCGGTGACGTCGTTCGCGAGCGCGTTCCGGCCGGGGGCGGCGAGGTTCCGGGCGGGGTCGACCTCGACGGTCACCTCGATGGTGTCGAGGCGCTTCTGGCGGTCGACGTCGATGCGGTACTGGGGGGCGAGCGCGTCGAACTCGAGGAGGACGTGCTCTATCTCGGTCGGGTAGACGTTGACGCCGCGGACGACGAGGAGGTCGTCGCTCCGGCCGACGACCCGTATCCGCGAGTGGGTGCGGCCACACTCGCAGGTGTCGGTGACCCGTTCGACGACGTCCCCGGTCCGGTACCGGAGGACGGGGACGGCTTCCTTCTGGAGGCCGGTGAGGACGAGTTCCCCGCGGGTGCCGTCGGGGACGCGCTCGCCGGTGTCGGGGTCGACTACCTCGACGAGGAAGTGGTCCTCCCAGACGTGCATGCCGTCGCGAGCGGCCGCGCACTCGGTGGCGACCCCGGGGCCGTAGAGCTCGGTGAGGCCGTAGTTCTCGGTGACGACCGCGTCGAACGCCTCGGCGATCTCCTCGCGCATCGCTTCGGTGGATGCTTCGGCACCGACGGGGACGTACGTGATGGGGAGGTCGCGGGGGTCGCCGCCGCGGTCGCGGACGTGGTCGGCGAGGTAGAGCGCGTAACTCGGCATGCAGACGAACCCCGATACCTCGAGGTCTCGGATGAGGTCGACCTGTCGGCTCGTGTTCCCGCCGCCCGCGGGGACGACGCACGCGTCGAGCGCCTCGATGGCGTCGTGCCAGCCCAGGCCGCCCGTGAAGAGGCCGTACCCGCACGCGTTCTGGACGGTGTCACCGGGCCGGCACCCGGCGGCGTACAGCGAGCGCGAGCCGAGTTCGCGCCACTTCCGGAGGTCGCCCTCGGTGTACGCGACGACCTTCGGTTTCCCGGTGGTGCCCGAGGACGCGTGCACGCGCCGCAGGTCCTCGCGTGGGACCGCGAACAGCCCGTCGGGATACGTGTCGCGGAAGTCCGCCTTCGTGGTGAACGCGAGGTCCGGGAGCGTCTCGTGAGTGAGGTCGCCGGGTTCGAGGTCGGCGTCCGCGAACCGCTCGCGGTAGAGCGCGACGTCGCTCGCGCGCTCGCCGGCGCGCTTGAGGTGCTCGCGCTGGCGGTCCCGGAGCCGCTCGCGCGACAGCGTCTCCACGTCGTGATACGTCATACCAACACGAGCGAGTGCGGCGGGCAAAAACGTTGCCCGCGACCGACGTCGTGATGGCAGGAATCGAGGCAGCCCGCCCCCTGGACGCCAACTGTTAACCGCTCGCACGGAGAAGCGCGACGCATGCCGACCGACCCACCGACTGGCGACGCCGCCGGCGGCACCACCGGCGGCGACGACGCCGGTGCAACCGCCGACGACACCGACCACGGTGCCGGCGAGCGCGCGGACGCGGCCGTCCTCCAGGACCTCCTCGACGACCTCCTCGTGCAGGACGTCGACCGCCACGAGCGCGCGCTCGCCGAACTCGCCGACATCGGCGACGAGCGCGTCGTCGCGCACCTCGTCGACGCCGCCACGCTCCACGCGGTCGCGAGCGACTGGGAGAACCTCGGATTCCCCGAGGTGTTCAGGGACCGCGACCCGCCGTACGCGTTCCAGCACCCCGAGACGCGATTCCCGGGCGTCGTCGACGCGCTCTGCGCGATAGCCGACCCCGACTTCGACCAGCCCGGCGTCGCGTGGCTCCAGTGGGAGTCCTGGTACACCCAGACAGACCCCGAAACCCTAGAGGGCTACGTCGACTGGAAGGTCCGGTTCTACCGCACCTACCACCCGACCGTCGGCCACCTGCTGGACGCCGACCCGAAGCACCCCGACTTCGACGGCGTCCGCTGGGGGAGCACGGACCCGACCGTCCTCCATCCCCTGAACTACCCCGCGTGGACGACCGACGACGCGCACCTCGAGCCCGACGACGACGTCTACGGGTTCCGCGTCGACGGCGACGCGTACGCCGTCCCGCGCTACCTCCTCTTCCCCCACGAGTTCGCGAACTTCGACCTCGGCGGCGAACGCCTCGCGCTCAGCTACTGCACGATGTGTAACTCGCCCGTGCTCTACGACGCCACGGTCGAGAACGGGAGCGTGGGGGGCCCCCGCCAGTTCGCCTCGACGGGCTGTCTCTGGAACGGGAACAAACTGATGTACGACGAGGAGACGCTGACGCTCTGGAACCAGCAGACGGGGACGCCGGTCGCCGGCCCGGACTACGAGCGCCACCGCGACCGCCGGGACGCCGACGAGGACGGCATCGCCCTCGACTTCCGCCCGGTCACGCAGACGACGTGGCGCGACTGGCGCGACGACCACCCCGAGAGCGCGACGCTCGCACCCGACACCGGCTACGACCTCGACTACGCGTTCTACCGGGACTACGACGGCTTCGTGAAGCGTCACTACTGGGAGAACGACGACGTCTTCCACCCCGGCGTGCGCGCCGAATCGAGCGCGCTCGACGACCGCACGTACGTCTACGGCGTCGACGCCGCCGACGGCCTGCACGCGTACCCCGTCGACGCGGTCCACGAGGGCTGGCCGGTCGCGGACGAGGTCGACGGCCGGCGCGTGGTCGCGCTCCCGTTCGACGGCGACGTCGCCGTGTACGAGGCGCCCGACGCTCCCCTGTCCCGGGACGACGTCGGCGACGGCAACGGCTGGGGTGGCGAGACAGTGCTCGTCGACGGCGAGGGACGCCGGTGGACGCCGACGCACGACGCGCTCGTTCCCGAAGGCGGCCGGGACGACGAAGGTGCGTCGATCCGCGACCGCGTGCTCGGCCGCCACGGCCTCTGGCTCGCGTTCCGACCGCACTACGACACCGTCCACGTCGCCGGTACCGACTCGCCTGCACCGCCAGCGAGCGACGATGAGGTGGGCGACCGATGACTCACGGCACCCCCATCCGCGTCGAACATACCGGTATCGCCGTGGCGGACTTCGACGCCGCCGAGAGCGTCCTGCAGGTGCTCGGCGCGCGGAAGTACGTCGACGACACCGGCCCCGACGACGGGTTCCGGTGGGCAGGATACGTCATCGGTGACGCGAGCCGCCTCGAGCTCGTCACGCCGCTCAGCGACGACAACTTCATCCAGACGTTCCTCGACCGGCACGGCCCCGGCCTCCACCACGTCACGTTCGAGGTCGCGGACATGGACGCTGTCATCGACGCCTGCGAAGCGAACGACCTCGCCGTCGTCGACCGCGCCGAGTACGACACCTACGAGGAGGCGTTCCTGTCGCCAGCGAACCCGACGGGCGTCCTCTTCCAGTTCATGCGGTACCGCGACGGCTACGCCGAGAAGTACGACAGCCCCGACACGTACGTGAACGGGATGCCCGTCCGCGAGGCGTTCGCCGACGAGGACTGACGGGCTCGGGGCGTTCACGCGGCTGCGTTCCCGCGAGCGCTCCGCGCCAGCGTTCGCCGCCACGCCAACCGTTAGGTGGCCCGCGAGCGACGCCTCCCACATGACCACACCGTCCGTCTCGCTTCCGAGCGGGGACGCGCTCCCGCTCGTCGGCCAGGGCACGTACAAGCTCGAAGGCGACGCCGTCCGCGACCCCGTCCACGCGGCGCTCGACGCCGGCTACGACCACGTCGACACCGCGGAGGGCTACATGAACGAGGACGCGCTCGGCGACGCACTCGCCGCGAGCGACGTCGCCCCCGACGACTGCTTCCTCACGTCGAAGGTCCTCCCGAAGAACCTCGCGTACGAGAGCGTCATCCAATCGTGCGAGGCGACGCTCGACGCCCTCGGAACCGACTACCTCGACCTCTACCTCGTGCACTGGCCGAACCCCGCCATCTCGATGCGCGAGACCCTCGACGCCATGGCGACGCTGCACGACCGCGGGCTCGTCCGGAACGTCGGCGTCTCGAACTTCTCCACGTACCAGCTCGGCGTCGCCCTCCACATCTCGGACGTCCCCATCGCCGTCAACCAGATCGAGCACCACCCCTACCTCCAGCGGCCCGACCTCGTCGAGTACTGTCAGGACAACGACATCGTCGTCGAAGCCGCCGCCCCCGTCGCGAGAGGCAGCGTCCTCGACGACGACGTCATCGTCGACATCGCGGCCAAGCACGGGAAGACGCCCGCGCAGGTCGTCCTCCGGTGGGCGGTCGAGAAGGACGTGGTTGTCCTCCCGAAGTCCAGCAACCCGGAGCACATCCGCGAGAACCGCGACGTCTTCGACTTCGAACTCGACGCCGAAGACCGCGAGCGTATCGACGCCCTCGACCGCGACCAGGCCGAATACGACGACCGCAAGCGCGACTGGAGCCGGGACACGTTCGGCATCGCGAAGTGACGGCGCGCTCGCCGTCTCCGCCCAAAGCTTACCCCGTCATCGGTCGATGAGCGCCCATGAAGCGCCGACCAGCCCTCCGGGGACTTCTCGCGGCCGGCGTCGGGGCACTCGCTGGCTGCGTCGGCTCATTGGAGCAGACGGCGAAGCAAACGACGCAGCCCCCGAGTGACGACCTCGTCGACTGCTTCTTCCCCGAGGACGGGGTCGGCTTCCACGTTCGCAACGGGACCGACGCCTCGAAGGCGGTCTCGGTCCGAATCGAACGCCACGACGATGGCGACGTGTACGACGAAACCCTGGAGTTGGCCGCGCGAACCGACGACGGAACCGGACACGTCTGGGCGCCAGACGGCGTCTTCCCCGAGCCCGACAGGTACGTCACGACGGTCTCGACGGGCGACGAGCAAGCAACCGACGCTCGACGCGTTGCTACCCAGTGCGACCGCCCCAGTATCCTACTCAGGCCGAGCGAAGGAATCCACATCGGGTACTTCGGTCGCGACTGACGTCTGGAGTCGCGAAAGAGAGGAGGCCGATTCAGTCCGCGAACGACACGCCGAGGTAGCGTTCGACGGTGTCGTCGTCGGCGCGTAACTCCTCGGGCGTCGCTTCGTGCACGATCTCGCCGTGCGCGAGGACGTACACGCGGTCGGCGAGGTCGAGCGCGACGCGGACGTTCTGCTCGACGAGCAGGACGGTGATGCCGGCGTCGCGGACGTCCTTGACGACCTCCATCACGCGGTCGACGATCATCGGCGCGAGCCCCTCGGTGGGTTCGTCGAGCATCAGGAGGTCGGCGCCGGAGACGAGCGCGCGAGCGATGGCGAGCATCTGTTGCTCGCCGCCCGAGAGGTCGCTCCCGCGGTTCTGCCGGCGCTCCTGGAGGTTCTGGAACGTGTCGAACACCCACGGGAGATCCCGGCGGTTCTCGGTGTCTGCGCCGCCGTAGCTCGCGAGTTCGAGGTTCTCCTCGACGGAGAGCCCCGGGAAGATGCGGCGCTCCTCGGGCACGAGCCCGATACCGCGCTGCACGGTGTCCACCGGGCCGAGTTCGGTGACGTCCTCGCCCCGGTACGTGATGGTGCCAGCCCACGGTTCGACCGACCCGAGTATCGTTCGGAGCGTCGTCGTCTTCCCGACGCCGTTCCGACCGACGAGCGCGACCACCTCGCCCTCGTCGACGTGCGCGTCGACGCCCTGGAGGACGCGCGTCTCGCCGTACCCCGACTGAACGTCGTCGAGTTCCAGCATACTCATCGCTCGACACCTCCGTCGCCGAGGCCGGCCGTGCCGGCCGTTGCTGTGACGTGGGTCATGCGTGACTCCCTCCGAGGTACGCCGCCTGCACCTCCTCGTTGCTCGCGACCTCCTCGGGCGTCCCCGTCGTCACGACGCTCCCGCGGTTCAGGACCGTGATGCGGTCGGAGACGTCCATCACGAGGTCGATGTCGTGCTCGATGAGCAGGAGCGTCTGCTCGGCGAGGACGTCGTCGACGAGGTTCATCGTCGCCTCGGTCTCCTCGACGCCCATCCCCGCCGTCGGTTCGTCGAGCAGGACGACCTCCGGGTCGGTCGCGAGCACCAGCCCGATCTCGAGGCGGCGCTGGTCGCCGTACGCGAGCGTCGACGCGCGCGTCTGCGCGTGCTCCGCGAGCCCGACGTCCTCGAGGACCTGCTCGGCGTGCGCGGTGACGTCCCCGAACGCGCCCTTCTCGCGGAACAACTGCGCGCCCGTACTCATCTCGCGACTCGGGATCGCTTGCGCCGCGAGCCGGACGTTCTCGAGCGCCGTGAGGCCCCCGAAGACGTTCGTGATCTGGAACGACCGCCCGATGCCGCGACGCACGCGCTCGTAGCTCGGGAGGTCCGTGACGTCCTCGCCGTCGAAGACGACCTCGCCCTCCGACGCGCGGAGCGCGCCAGTGATGGTGTTGAACAGCGTCGTCTTCCCGGCGCCGTTCGGGCCGATGACGCTCCGGAACTCGCCCGCCTCGACCGCGAGGTTCACCTTGTCGACCGCGACCAGTTCGTCGAAGCGCTTCGTCAGGTCGTGCGTCTCGAGTTTCGCCATCAGTCACTCACCTCCAATCGTCGAGTTGCGAGCATCAGTCGCTCACCTCCACGTCCGGTTCGCTCGTGGACTCGCCGCCGCCGCCACCGCCCGCCGTGAAGCGCGCGCGGAGGGTGTCGGGGAGCGACACCAGGCCCTCGGGGACGTAGATGACGAACACGACGAATATCGTGCCGAGGATGCCCTGCCACTGTTCCAGCAGGTGGCCGACGGGGCCGCCGACCGTCTCGCCGCCGACGAGCAGTATCTCCTTCAGGCCGAGGAACGCGCCGGCACCGAGCATCGGTCCGTAGAGCGTTCCCATCCCACCGAGCAGGGTCATGACGATGACCTCCCCGGACTTCAGCCAGAACAGGAAGCTCGGGCCGACCCCGAAGCTGTTGATGGTCGCGAGCCCGCCAGCGAGCCCGGCGAGCCCGCCGCTGATCATGAACGCGCGGCGCTTGTACGCGGTCGTGTCGTACCCGAGGAACTCCGCGCGGTCCTCGCTCTCGCGGATCGCCTGCAGGACGCTCCCGAACGGCGCACGCATCATCTGGCGCGCGAGCAGGTACGACCCGACGACGAGCGCGAGCACGACGAAGTAGAACAGCTCGATGTCGCCGAGCAGGTTCACCTGCCCGACCTCGCCGATCCCGAAGCCGTACGTCGCGTCGTACCCCGTGTAGAGGCCGTCCGTGCCGCCGGTCTCCTGGAACTTCGAGATGCCCTTGAACGCGAGCTGTGCGAACCCGAGCGTGATCATCGAGAAGTACACGCCGGACACGCGGATGGAGAGGTGGCCGACGACCCACGCGATCGCGAGCGACAACAGGATGCCCGCGAGCAAGCCCACCCAGAAGACCGGCGTGACGTAGATCGCCATCATGACGGTCGCGTACGCGCCGATCCCGTAGAACAGGACGTGCCCGAGCGACACGAGCCCCGCGTACCCCATCACGAAGTCCAGCGAGAGCGCGAACAGCGCCCAGACGAGGATGTTGAGGATGAGCGAGTTCGGGAGGTAACTCGAGTAGAGGACGCCGATACCGAACGGCGCGAGGAACAACAGGGCGACGACGCCAGCGCCGACGAGCCGCCTGGTGCGGTCGTCGAGGAACCCGTCACCGCCGCCGGTGAGGAGGTCGCCACCCTCGTCGCCGTGGTTCTGCCACTCGGGGTTCCCGAACAGGCCCTGGGGCTTGAACAGGAGGACGCCGAGCATCAGGACGTACACGGTGACGCCGCTGAGCGCCGGGACGTACGTCTGCGTGACCGTCTGCACGATACCGATGAGGAGGCCGCCGAGGACGGCACCGCGGAAGCTCCCGAGGCCGCCGAGGACGACGACGACGAACGCCGCGATGATGATGTCGTTCCCCATCCCGGGCGCGACCTGTTGTTTCGCGCCGAGGACGATCCCCGCGAACGCGGCGAGCACGCACCCGAACGCGAACACGAGCGTGTAGTACCGGTCGATGTCGATGCCGAGTGCGCGCACCATCCCGCGGTCCTGCGCGCCGCCGCGGATGATGATGCCGACGCGCGTCTCCGTGAGCGCGTACCACGTCGCGAGCGCGATGACGCCGCCCGCGAGGATGACGAAGTAGTTGTACAGCGAGTACTCGAACCCGGCGACCCCGATGGTGCCCGCGAGCGACGGCGGCACGCTGAACGCCTGGGGCTGGGTGCCCCACGCCAGCTCGATGAGGTCCGCGAACACGAGCACGAGCCCGAACGTCAACAGGATGTGGTACAGCGGGTTCCGGCCGTACAGCGGCCGTATCGTGATGCGTTCGACGAACCCGCCGACGACGCCGACGATGACGGGCGCCGCGACGAGCGCAACCCAGAACCCGACCCCCGCGCCGCCGAGGACGCCGACTATCGAGACCGCGAAGTACGCGCCGAGCGCGTAGAACTCGCCGTGCGCGAAGTTGATGACGTCCATCACGCCGAAGATGATACTCAGGCCGGCGGCGAGCAGCACGTACACCATCCCGACGGTCAGCCCGTTCAGGAGTTGCGTGAGCAGGGCACCTCCCGAGACCATTATAGCGAGCAGTTCGTCGAGCTACACGAGGGGATGGCGTCCGCCCCGCTGACCTTCTCGATGAGCTCTACGTCCGCGATCTCGCCTTCGTCGGGTTCGACGTTCTGCCCGACCCAGACGGGGTTCATCGCCTGCTGGTCGCACTCGCGGAACCGGTTCGCGCCGAGGACGCTGTTGGTCTCCAGGCCAGCGAGCGCGTCCTTCACTTCGGTCGGGTCGGTCGACCCGGCCTCCTGCATGCCGAGGGCGGTCATCCGCACGGAGTCGTAGCCGACGCGCGCGAAGTTCCCTGGCGCGCCGTCGTCGGGGTACTCGCTCGTGTACGCGTCCACGAACTGAGTGTTCCATCCGGCGTCCACCTTCGCGTTGTACCGGACGCCGCTGTAGATACCGTACGCGGTCGTTCCGAGGCCAGCGCGGAGCGCCTGGAAGGACGCGGTCGTCGTGATCATCGGGAGCTGGTCTTTGAGCCCCTGGCTCTCGGCTTGCTTCGCGAACCGGATGAAGTCGCCGCCAGTGGAGCCGACGACGAGCACGTCGGCGTCGGAGTCCGCGATCTGGGAGATGTACGACTCGTAGTTCTGCGCGCCGAGTTCGGCGCGCGTCACGCCGACCTCGTTGAAATCGGCGTCCGCGGCCTCCATGCGCGACCGCCATTCGCGGAGGACGGACTGCCCGTACGCGTAGTCCGCGATGTGGAACCAGACGTCCGACCCGAGGTTCTCGAGCGTCCAGACCGCGGACCCTTGCGCGATCTGGGCGGTGTTCGTCTCGGCGCGGAACACGTACTCGTTACAGCTCTCGCCAGTGATTGGGATCGCTGCCGCGCCCGGGTTGTAGATGACCTCGTTCTCGAGCGCGAACGAGTTCAGGGCGAGCGCGACGGAACTCGAGATGGCGCCCATGATGTAGTCGGCGCCGTTCTGCTCGACGAGCTGGGAGGCCGCTTGCGTGGCGGTGGACGCGCCGGTCTCGGTGTCGCCTCGCGCGATCTCTATCTCGAACTCGAAGTCGTCGGACTCGTTGAGTTGCTGTATCGCGAGTTCCGCGCCGTGACGCTGGAACGGCCCGAGCGAGGAGTACGACCCCGAGATGGGGTTGAGGAGGCCGTACGTGACGGTTCCCCCACCGCCACCACCGATGTTCGAGAGGCAGCCCGAGAGCCCCGCGACGCCGGCGACGCCGGCGGCCTTGAGGACGTCGCGCCTGTCGACGCGCCGTTGGGGTGCTCGCCGCTCCGTGCCACCATCCGTGCGCATGGTATTTTCTGCCACATCCTGAGTGCGTTGGGAGTCCTCTAAAGCGTAGTCGTTTTTATCACGAACTTTTCCCCGAAACATCGTCGCATCCCGTGATTCACCGGCAAGATGGACGAGAACTGGACGCCGACCACTCGTCGCGCGACCCGAAACGCGCTCACCTTCCGCGGCCTGAACCTATATACTGGCGGGCGATATCGTTCCACACATGGTCTACAACGAGGTCGAGACCGCCAGTCGGGACGAGCTCCACGAGCTCCAGACCGAACGCCTCCAGGAGACGGTCGAGCGCGTCTACGAGAACGTCCCATGGTACCGCGACCATCTCGATGAAGCCGGTGTCACGCCCGAGGACATCGACGACATCGACGACCTCTCCTCGCTTCCGTTCACCAGGAAGGAGGACATCCGAGACAACTACCCGGACAAGCTGTTCGCGGTCCCGCACGAGGACCTGCGACGCATCCACGCGTCCTCGGGCACCACCGGGAAACCGAAGATCGTCGCGTACACCGAGGACGACCTCGGCGTCTGGCACGAGGTCATGGCGCGGTCGCTGTACGCCGCCGGCGTCCGCGAAGGCGACATGGTCCAGAACGGGTACGGCTACGGCCTGTTCACGGGCGGCCTCGGGTTCCACGACGGCGTCGAGGAACTCGGCGCGTGCGTCATCCCGACCGGCGGCGGGAACACCACCCGCCAGATCGACATGCTCCAGGACATGGGGTCGGACGTCCTCTCCTGTACGCCGTCGTACTGCCTGTACCTCGACGAGCGCGCCGAGGACATGGGTATCGACCTCTCCGCGCTCGACCTGGAGCGCGTCATCATCGGCGCGGAACCGTTCACCGACCCGATGCGCGAGGAGATCGAGGAGGCGCTCGGCGTCACCGCCATCGACGTGTACGGCCTCAGCGAGATCATCGGCCCCGGCGTCTCCATCGAGTGCGAGCACGCTCAGGACGGCCTCCACCTCTGGGAGGACCACTTCTACCCCGAGGTCGTCGACCCCGAGACCGGCGAGGTCCTCCCCGAAGGCGAGGAGGGCGAACTCGTCGTCACGAGCCTCACGAAGCAAGCGTTCCCCATGATCCGGTACCGGACCGGCGACATGACCCGGCTCAACTACGACACCTGCGACTGCGGCCGCACCATGGTCCGCATGGACAACGTCACCGGCCGCGCCGACGACCTCCTCATCGTCCGCGGCGTCAACGTCTACCCGAGTCAGATAGAGGAAGTCATGGTCGACATCGCCGAGGTCGCCCCGCACTACCGCATCGACCTCTACCGCGAAGGCAACCTCGACACGCTCGAACTCACCGTCGAGCACGCTCACGACTACGACGGCACCCACGAAGCGCTCGAAGACGACATCGAAGCCCGCCTCAAGGAGGTCCTCGACGTCAAACCCGACGAGGTCGAGGTCGTCGGCCCCGGCGTCATCGACCGCACCGAGGTCGGGAAGGTCAAGCGCGTCTACGACCACCGGGATGAGTGAACTCATCCCTGCTCCCGCTCGCTAGCGCTCGCGGGACCACAGAGCCGAGTAACCTCGTCTCTGCCCTCGTTCGCTCGCAAGTGCTGGCGTTCCGGGGCGAGACGGTCGCCGTCCGGTGTCGACGGGACGACCGGCGTGCGGTGACCGGGCTCCAGTCAGAGAACTAACTATCCCGATGCCTTTTTGTTTCGTCCCTGAACGCTAAGAATCATGTTTGACGGTCACGCGGATGGGAGTGCCGAAGCGGTGCGGAGCGAACAGCCCGACGTCCCACCGCTCGGGGTGAAGGTCCTGCTCGGGCTCACGGTCGTCTCGATGATACTCCTCGTCTTCAGTCGCGGCCCCGGCATCGTCGTCCTCGCCGGACTCGCGGCCGGCGTCGTCCGGATCGGACTCCTCGTCGGGCTCCTCAAGATGAAGTCGCTCGCGTGGGTCGGCTACCTCGTGCTCGAAGCCATCTTCGTCGGCCTGTTCGCGTTCCTCTTCCTCGCCGGGAGCGGCTTCGCCGCCATCGAAGTGCTCTTCGGCCTCCTCGTCATCACGTACCTCGTCAGCATCCGCGATCTGTATCGCTCGGACGCCCCGACCAGCGCCTGACTCGAGCGGACGCGGACGACCCCCGTAACGCCTTCGGGCGTCGCCGTCGAAGCACGAGGCATGACCGACGCGGACGACGGCGCCGACGGACCGACGACGTACGGCGGGCTGTCGCCCGTCGACGCCCTCGCGCTCGTCGGGAACGAGACGCGCGCCGGCATCCTCTTCGCGCTCTCGAACGCGCGCGAGAGCGAGGGCGACCCGCCAGTCCTCTCGTTCAGCGAGCTCCGCGAGCGCGTCGCACCCGACGTCCCCTCCAGCCAGTTCAACTACCACCTCCAGGAGCTCGTCGGCCAGTACGTCGAACGCCGCGACGGCGGGACGCCCACCGGCGACGTCGCGACGCTCCACGACGACCACGGCGCCGGGTACGCGCTCCGCTCCGAGGGCACGTTCCTCACGCGACTCGTTCGCGCCGGCACCTACACCGGACCGCGGACGCGCGGCCCAATCGACCTCGGCGTCGACTGCTATCACTGCGGCGACTCGCTCGCGCTCGAGTACGCGAACTGGATCGCGGAGGTCCAGTGCGACGGCTGCGAGCACGTCTACGACCACAACCTCACGCCGCCGGGCGTGCTCGCCGACGACCCCGCGGTGACGGTCGCGCAGGTCGCCGAGTTCAACCGCGCGCACCGTCTCGCGTTCGCTCGCGGCTCCTGCCCGCTGTGCGGGCATCGCGTGACCGCGTCGTTCGTCGACCCGGCGACCACGTCCTACCCGCGTCCCGACCACCGCGAGGTCCTCGTGCATCGCGGCTGCGAGGGCTGCGGGCACCTCGACTACCTCACCGTCGGCGAACTCCTGCTCGTCGACCCCGCGGTCGTCTCGTTCTGCTGGACGCACGGCGAGGACGTCACCACCGCGCGCATCTGGGACCTCGCGTTCGCGATGACCGACGACGCGGTCACCGTCCGCGGCCGCGACCCGTGGCGCGTCGCGCTCTCGCTCGACCGCGACGGCGACCGACTCGAGGCCGTCCTCGATGACGACGTGACCGTCGTCGAACGCACCCGACGCTGACCGCCGAACGCGCTCCCGTCCCCACTCCCCGAGTAGCCGGTCGCTACTCGCGGGTCCGCGTCCACTGTCCGCAACGCTTGCGGCCGTCACCGGTCGCAACCACCCATTACGGGTTCGTGTCGCCGAACCTGTCCTTGTTTCGTCCTGATGAACAAAGGCGTAGTTTTAAGCAGGCGCTGCGAGGAATCTTCATCGTATGATGGACGAGCGAACGCGGCGAGCCGGCGAACGCGCAGCGCAAGCGCGTCGCCGCGCGTTCTCGAACGGCGACGTCGCGCGGCGTCGCGCACGCCCGCTCGGCGTCGTCCCGGTCCTCCTCCTGTGCCTCGTCGGCGCGGTCGTCGACGGGTACGCCGTCGTCGCGTTCACCACCGCTGGCGCCGGGTTCGCGTTCGTGAACGTCGGGCTCGCCGCGAGCGCGCTCGTCGCCGCGTTCGCACTCACCACCGAACTCTCGTGGGCGTGGACGGTGACGTGGATGTACCTCGCACTCCACGTGTTCGTCGACTTCCTCACGGTCGACGTCGTCGGCCCCGTCGGGTTCGCTATCGCCGCGGTGTACGCGCTCGCGTTGACGTACGCCACCGCGCGCCGCATCGGCGAAGCCGCCGGTGGCACGACGACTCCACCGGCGAGTTCGTCGGTCGGTCAGGCGTCCAGCAGGTAGACGCGCCCGCGGAACGTCGCGACGCGGTCGCCCTCGGCCGTCACCTCGACCTCGTACTCGGCGGTTCGTCCGCCGACGTGCGTCTCCTCGGCGGTCGCAGTCAGTCGGTCCCCGACGTCGACCGCGTCGAGGTAGGACATGTTCGTCTCGAGCGCGACCGCGGGGTCGCCCCGGGAGTTCGACGCCGCGGCGAAGGCGGCGTCGGCGACCGAGTACACCGCGCCGCCGTGAGGCGTCCCGTGGAAGTTCAGGAGGTCCTCGGTGACGACGAGTTCGGTGACCGCGTACCCGGGTTCGACGACCGCGAGCTCGATGCCGAGCGTCTCGCAGAACGCGTCGCTCCGGATGCGCGCCGCGACCTCCTCCTCGACGCCGTCCTCGCCCGCTGCGGACGTGTCCTCTGTCATGGCCGAACGAACGACGTGCGACCGCAAAGTCGTGTCGGCGCCGCCACCGGCCGTCGAAGAGAGGGAGAGTCGTGTCGGCGCCGCCACCGGCCGTCGAAGAGAGGGAGAGTCGTGTCGGCGTCGCCGCTGGCCGCTGCTGCAAGTGTTGGCCAGGGCGGGTGTGCGTGTCGGTTCGAACGGATATCGCCGACGTCGTCAGGTACTTTGATGTACTCGTGGGGCGCGCTTTGGGACATGTACGAGCGAACGTTCATGGAGGGGACGCGCGGCACCCAGGCGGTCGACTGGGAGGAGCGCATCGACGTCAAGCGCATGCGCACCGAGCGCTACGAGAAGGCGCTCGACCGACTCCAGGACTCCGAGCTGGGGTCGATGCTCCTCGTCTCGGACCCGAACATCCGGTACGTGACGGGGCTGGCGATGACGGGCGGGAGCGGTGCGGACCACTACACGCTCCTGACGGAGGACGGCGACGTCGTCCACTGGGACACCGCGGACCACGCGTCCAATCAGCGGTTCAACTGTCCGTGGCTGACGGACATCCGGTACGCGTGCCCGGGGCTCGGGAACGTGCCGCGCGCGAGCGGTCGGGACTCGGCGCGTGACTTCCTCAAGCAGAAGATGGCGGACCTCGTCACGGAGGCGATGGAAGAGTACGGCGTCGACGACGCGCCGATGGGGCTGGACGTCGGGAACGCGGGCCTCATCTCGGCGTTCGAGCACAACGACGTCGACGTCCGCACGAAGGAGTGCGTGGACCTGATGCACGACGCGCGGAAGGTGAAGACCCGCGACGAGATCGAGTGCCTGCGGATGGTCGCCGCCATCTGCGAAGCCGGGTTCCAGCGCATCACGGAGACCGCCAAGCCCGGGATGAAGGAGAGCGAGGTCTGGGGCGAAGCCGTCCAGGAACTCTGGCGTCACGGCGCGATGGCTCAGGGCGGCTACGTCACGTCGGGGCCGAACACGTGGCCGAAGCACCAGGCGAACACGACCGACCGCCAGATGCGCCCCGGCGACATCGTGTACGCGGACTTCTACAACATCGGGTACCTCGGCTACCGCTCGTGCTACTACCGCACCTTCTCCCTCGGCGAGCCGACGCAAGCCCAGAAGGACGCGTACGAGATCGCTCGCGACAACCTCTACGACGTCCTCGAACGCATCGAGCCGGGCGCGACCACCGACGAGATCTGCAAGGGCTTCCCGGACATGGAGGGCGAGCACGCGGACTGGTACGACGCCACCGACCACTGGCAGATGACCACGAATCACTGGGCGCACGGCCTCGGCCTCCAGCTCTACGAGCAACCGCTCATCTGGCGCGGCCTGTCGCCGGAGCACCCCATCGAGATCGAGGAGGGGATGACGATGGCCGTGGAGACGATGGAGCCCGCGGAACGCCAGGGCGTCCGCGTCGAGGAGATGGTCGTCGTCCGCGAGAACGGCGTGGAGATACTCAGCCAGTGGCCCGTCGAAGAGATCACGCAGATCGACTACTGACCCGGCACGTCGCGCGCTGACCCGGCACGTCGACTCCTTCTCGCGCCGGGAGAATCAGGGCTGGCGATGATGCTCGCTGCGCGCGTCCCTCCGAACGAGCTGATCGCCGTGTCCCCGCCGTCTCCCAACCACATGTCCAGTCCCCGAATCGTTCGCCGAGCCCTCGCGGTCGCGCTCGTCGCGGTCGTCGTCGCAACGGTCGCGACCGCCGGGGTCGCGTCCGTCCTCGCGGGATCGACGGCGGGCGCGGCGACGACGGCCGAGCCGTCGGCGAACGACTGGTCGCACCCGCATCACGACGCGCGGTACTCGGGGTTCAACCCGCACGCGACCGGGCCGACGACCGAGGTCGGCCCGACGTGGGTGACCCGGGTCGGGAGCGTCGAGACGGCGGTGTCGCCGACGGTCGCGGACGGAACGGTGTACGTCGGGAACCGCGACGGGCGCGTGGTCGCGATGGACGCGGAGACCGGGCGCGTGGACTGGCGCGCGAACGTCGAGGGCGTGGTGACGACCGCTGCTGCCGTCGGTCCCGAGCGCGCGTTCGTCGTCGCGCAGACGGTCGCCGAGGGAGACGGGACCGAACCGGACTCGTTCGCGGTCGTCGCGGTCGACCGCGAGACGGGCGAGGTCGACTGGCGGTACCCGCTCGCGGTCGACGGGAAGCCGTACGTGCACGCGGAGGACGCGCTGACGTACGCCGACGGTCGCGTGTTCGTCGCGGCGTTCGCGGGCGGTCGGGACGTCGAGAGTGCGAGCGTCGCGTTCGCGGTCGACGCCGCCTCGGGCGAGGAGGTCTGGCGGCACGTCGCCGAGCGCCCCGGCGAGTACCACCTCGCCGCGCCCGTCGTCGCGGACGGCGTCGTCTACCTGCTCGACGGCGGGTACGGCGCGAACCGGAGCACGTACGTCACCGGCGTCGACGCCGCGCGCGGCGACGAGGTCTTCGAGGTGGCGCTCGACGTCCAGGGCCAGTCGTTGCTGTACGCGAACGGCACCGCGTACGTCGTCGGTGACGCGCTCGCGACAGTGGACGTCGCGGCGAACGGGACGCCGGTCGTGGGGCGCGTCGACGGCGTGAACGCGACGCCGTTCGAGCGCGTCGCGATAGCGAACGGGACGCTGTACGCCGCGGTCGGGAGCGTCGGGTCCCCGAGTGCGGTCGCCGCGTACGACCTCGCGACCGGCGCGGAACGGTGGCGCGCGCCAGCGGACTACGTCGACACCGCACCGGCGGTGACGCGCACGATGGTCGTCGTCGGGACGCTCGGCGAGGGTGTCGTCGCGTTCGACCGCGACACCGGCGAGCGCCTGTGGTCCCAGAACCCCCACGAGCACTTCGGCGTCGACCGCCCGGTCGCGGTCGTGAACGACACGGTCTACCTGTACGCGCCGTGGCACGTGTACGCGCTCGGCGACGAGGGGACCGCGGTCGCTGGCGGGTTCCTGGGCGCGCTCGGCGACCTCCTCCAGGAGAACGCGGCGCTCGGGTTGCTCGTCGGGACGCTCGCGACGGCGGCGCTCGTCGGCGTCGGCTACGGGCTGGTCGTCGTCGCCGCCGGCCGGTTCGGGCTGTCGCGGTCGCCGCCGACGTTCCTCGCGGCGCGACTCTTCCGGACCGCGCCCGCGGACGTCTCGCGCGGCAAGCGGGTCGCGGCGGGCTTGGTTGCGAGCGTCGCCGTGGCGTTCGCGTACGGCGTCCTCGGCAGCGCGGCGACCCTGCTCGCGCCGCTCCTCTCGAGCGTCGGGCTCCCGGGCGGTCTCCTGTTCGTGCTCGGGCCCGTGACCGGCGTGGTCGCGGGCGTGTTCGTCGTCGGCGGTGCGTGGTGGCTGCTCGTCAATCGCGTCCTCCCGGCGGACGAGTCGCTGCTCGACGCCCCGCTCGCGACCGTCCGCAGGGAGTGGGCGCTCGTGCACGTCGGGTACCTGCTCGCGCTCGCGGTCGTCTACCCGTTCGTGCAGTTCATCGTCCTCCTGCTCGTGTTCCGACCGATCTGAGAAACGGAGGGTTCGGCTGCGCGAGCGCTACTCGCGCCCGAAGTGCGTCCAGTCGCTCGCGGCGTCGATGGCGGGTGGGTCGCGCATCTCGACGGCGGTCGCTTCGGCCTCGACCGTCGGGTCGCCGCCTTCGGGGCCGGCTTCGCAGACGACGGTGGTCTTCGGGCCGACGTCGCCGTCGACCCACGCGCGGAGGTGGATGGGTTCGTCCATCGGCGTCGGCGCGAGGTACCGCGTCGTCAGCTCGCCGGTGACGTACATGTGCAGCGGGTCGTCGTCGAGGAGTCGGCGGCCCTCGTCGAGGTAGCGGGCGGTCAAAGCGGTCCAGATGCTGTGGCAGTCGACGAGGCTCGCGAGCAGGCCGCCGTACGCGAAGTCGGGGTAGCCCGCGGCGTGCGTGGGCTCGGGGTCGAACGTCGCGACGAGCGCGTCGCCGTCGTCGGCGAGGTAGCTCTCGAGCTGGTGGCCGTCGGGATTAGCCTGCCCGCAGCCGTAGCACGTGTTGTGCGGCCACGCGGCCTGCACGGGCTCGTCAGCGGGCCAGACGTCGGGGACCGTCTCCGCCTGCGCGTCGTTCATTCCACGCGGCGGTACGCTCGAACTCGTCTTGACGCTTGGGAAGCGCCGTCGCAATCGTCGAGGTTTCAGCCGTCGGTGCCGACTCAGAGGTACTTCAGGTAGACGCGTTCGTCGTAGCCGTCGCCGCCGATGGTGGTGGTGTCGGTGGCGACGTGTTCGAACCCGAGGCGTTCGTAGAACGCGGTCCCGGGGTCGTTGCGGGCGAGCACCATGGCTTCGGCGCGCTCGCAGCCGCGGTCGCGGAACGCGTCGAGGGCGGCGTCGACGAGCCCGCGGCCGAGGCCGTCGCCGCGGGCGTCGGGGTGAACGTACGCGCGCAGGAGCGTCCCGCAGTCGCCGTCGACGACGGCGTGCACGAACCCGACGACGGAGGCGTCGGCGTCGTCTGGAGCGCCATCGTCGTCGGCCGCGCCGTCGCCGTCGTCGGGAGCGCCGTCGCGGCGGTCTGCGACGAGGACGAGCGCGTCGCCGCGGCGGACGTCGGCGGCGAGCTGGTCGGCGCCGTACCACGATTCGACGGTGTCGGTTATCGCTTCGCGGTTCACGACGGTGGGGTAGTCGGCCTCCCACGTCGTTCGGGCGACGTCGCGGATGGCGTCGACGTCGTCCGCGGTCGCTTCCCGGTAGGTGACGCTCGCGATGCTTGCCATACGATACCATACGTCGGCGTCCGTCCAAAGCGTTGCGGACGCTGCGGCGAGGGCGCCGTCCGGCGCGGCGACCGCGAGCTACTCGGCGCGCCAGCCGCGGTCGCTGTGGTTCAGTCGCTCGCAGCCGTCCTCGGTGACGACGACGAGGTCCTCGATGCGGACGCCGAACTCGCCGTCGAGGTAGACGCCGGGTTCTATCGAGCACACCATGCCCGGTTCGAGCGTGCGGTCGTTGCCGTCCACGACGTACGGCGGTTCGTGCACGTCGAGGCCGACGCCGTGGCCGGTGCGATGCACGAACGCGTCGCCGTAGCCCGCGTCGGCGATGACCTCGCGAGCCGCGGCGTCGACCGCCTGTGCTTCCACACCTGGTTCGACCGCGTCCACGCCTGCCTGCTGGGCCTCGCGGACGACGTCGTGGACGCGCTCGAACTCCTCCGGAGGGTCGCCAGCGAACACCATCGTCCGCGTCTGGTCGCCCGGGTAGTCGTCGACGAACCCACCGAAGTCGAGCACCACGGGGTCGCCGCGCTCGACGACGCGGTCGCCGTGCGTGTGATGGGGCATCGCGCCGTTCGGCCCGCTCCCGACGATGACCGGGAACGCCAGCCCGCTCGCGCCGCGCTCGCGGAGCTCGCGCTCTATCTCGCCCGCGAGCTCGGCCTCGGTCATCCCGACGACGTCCTCGCCGCGCGCCCGCACCCACTCGCTCACGGCGTCCGCGACCCGGCCGGCCTCGCGGAGCGCCGCCAGTTCCGCGTCGTCCTTCCGGACTCGAACGGATTCGAGCGCCTCGCTCGCCAACTCCCACGACGCGCCCGGGACTACCTCGCGGAGGTCCTGCGTGAACGTCGCCCACATCGAATCGTCGACGAGCACGCGCGGCTTCCCGTCGACGCCCCACAGGACGTCGTCGAGGACGTCCTCGACGACCGCAATCTGGTCGTCGCTGTCGGCGTACCCGCGGACGTCCTCGACCCAGGACTCGCTCGCGACCTGGGTCTCGTAGAGGGCCGGTACCACGAACACGGGGTCGCCGTCGCGCGGGACGAACAGGAACAGGTGGCGTTCGGCGGGCTCCTCGTCGAACCCCGCGACGTAGTGCAGGTTCGAACTCGGGAAGAGAACGGCGAGGTCGGCGTCCGCGTCGCCGAGTGCGCGCTGCACGCGCTCGGCCCGGTCGCGGAAGGTCGTCTCGTCGACGTGCTCGGTCATACCCGAGTCCTCGACCGCACGGGGCTTCAGGGTTCCCCACCGCGATCCGTCCCGACACCTCTCGACGCGCGAGGGGGTCCGTGGTCCCCCACGGTTCAAGAGGCCCGCGGTCGGATACTCGAGTATGACCGACCGAACGCGAGCGCACGTCTTCGTCTCGGGGCGCGTCCAGGGCGTGTTCTTCCGGGACACCACCCGACAGACCGCGCAGACGGAGGGCGTCGACGGCTGGGTGCGGAACCTCGACGACGGCCGCGTTGAGGCGGTGTTCGAGGGTCCCGAGGACGCCGTCGAGGCGATGCTCTCGTTCTGCCACGATGGCTCCCCCGCGGCGCGCGTCGACGACGTCGACGTCGAGTACGGCGACCCCGAGGGCGTCGACGGATTCCGCGTGCGCCGCTAGACCCGCCCTCGCTCGTTCCCTCGCCCCCGTGCCGTTCTCGTGACCCTGTCGACGCCTCCTTTTTCACGTCGGCGAGCGAACCTCCGACCATGATTTCGAGCGACAGGATGGCGGTGGTCGACGCGAACGCGGCGGCGCTCGGCGTCCCCCGGAAGCAACTCATGGAGAGTTCGGGGAACGCCGTCGCGCGCGCCGTCCGCGAGCACGTCGACGCGGACGCCGGCGACCGCGTGGTGGTCGTCGCGGGCCGCGGGAACAACGGCGGTGACGCGTTCGTCGCCGCGCGATTCCTGGACGAGTACGACGTCACGACCGTCCTCCTCGGCGGCCCGGACGACATCGGGACGGACATCGCTCGCGAGAACTGGGACGCGCTCCAGGCCGGCGAGTACGACACGCGGACGGTCGGGGACTCCACCGGGTTCTCGCTCCCCGAGTGCGACGTCGTCGTGGACGCGATGCTCGGCACGGGCGTCACGGGCGCGCTCCGCGAACCCGAGGCGACCGCCGCTCGCACGATCAACGACGCGGACGCGACCGTCGTCGCCGTGGACGTCCCCAGTGGCGTGAACGCGGACACCGGCGAGGCCGAAGGAGTCGCAGTCAGTCCGGACCACGTCGTGACGTTCCACGACCAGAAACCCGGGCTCGTCGACGTCGACGCCGCGGTGACGGTCGCGGACATCGGCATCCCCGATGCTGCGGAGACGTTCGTCGAACGCGGCGACCTCCAGGCTATCTCGCGACCGACCGACGCGCACAAGGGCGACTTCGGACGCGTGCTCGTCGTCGGCGGCGGCCCGTACACGGGCGCGCCGGCGCTCAGCGGCCAGGCTGCGATGCGCGCCGGCGCGGACCTCGCGTTCGTCGCCACGCCCGCCCGCGTCGCGGACGTCGTCCAGGGGTACGAGGAGGGTCTCATCGTCCGCGAGCTCGCGGGCGACCTCGTGCTCGAACGGCACGTCGACCAGCTCCTCGACGAGGCGCTCGACGCGGACTGCGTCGTCCTCGGCCCCGGCCTCGGCGCGTCCGAGGGGACGCTCGACGCGGTCCGCGCGTTCCTCGAATCCTACGACGGCAGGGCGGTCGTGGACGCGGACGCGCTCCGCGTCGTCCCGGACGTGGACACGGACGCTGAACTCCTCTGTACGCCCCACCAGGGCGAGTTCGCACGGATGGGTGGTGAGCCTGCCGACGACTGGCGCGAGCGCGCCGAGCACGTCGAATCGCTCGCCGCGGACCTCGACGTGACGCTGCTCGTGAAGGGCGCGCACGACGTCGTGAGCGACGGCGATACGACGCGCGTGAACCGAACGGGGAACCCCGGGATGACCGTCGGCGGCACCGGCGACGTCCTCGCGGGCGTCTGCGGCGCGCTGTTCGCCACCCACGACGCCGTCACCGCCGGCGCAGTCGGCGCGTACGTCAACGGCGCCGCCGGCGACGCCGTCGTCGACGACCAGGGGTACGGACTGCTCGCGAGCGACCTGCTCGACGAGGTCCCGCGAGCGATGTGGGGGAGCGAGGATGCCTGAGGGCGACGACGTCGCTGACGACAGCGGCTCGGACGGCTCGCGGGACGACCTGACGCACGTGGAGGACGGCGCGGCGAGCATGGTCGACGTCGGCGACAAGCCCGAGTCGGCGCGGCGCGCGGTCGCCCGCGGCCGACTCGCACTTTCACCAGCGTCGGTCGCCGCCATCCGCGCGGACGACGTCGAGAAGGGCGACGTCCTCGCGACGGCGCGCATCGGTGCCATCCAGGCGGTCAAGCACACGTGGGAGACCATCCCGCTCTGTCACCAGATACCCATCACGAACGTCGACACCGAGTTCGCGCTCGACGACGACGCCCTATCGCTCACCGTCGCCGTCGAGACCACCGGGCAGACCGGCTGCGAGATGGAGGCGCTCGAAGGGGTGACGACCGGGCTGAACGTCGTCTTCGACATGGTGAAAGCCGTCGAGAAGGACGGCGACGGCGGGTATCCGACCGCCGCCATCGAGGACGTCCGCGTCGTCGAGAAGACCAAGCGGTCACTCGAGGACTGACCGGCGAGCGGACGACGCGTCACAGCGCAGCGGCTCCGTCGCGTCGAGTGTTCGGAGAAGCGATCGCCAGTTCGGTGGTGCTGCCGGCGCGTTCAGGGAGCGGTGTGCTCGTAGGCGCGCTCCGTGGCGTCGACGAGACGGTCGACGGGGAGCGTGAACCCGAACCGACGGGTGATGAGTGCCAGCGGGAGGAGCGCGATGCCCATCGCGATGGTGACCTGGTACAGCGCGAACAGCGTGGCAGCGAGTGCCCGTTCTATCATCGGACTTCACCCGGACGCTACGCGACTGCCTATATAAGCTTGTCGGGCGGATTGCGGGGAGGGGTGACTGGGTCTCTCTCGCAGACCCCGGCGCCGTCTGCGGGTTCAAGCGGAGTTGTCTCCGAGACGACCTGAGTGGTGCTCGGGGCGTCTCCACGGGTCTCCAACCTCGCGCCAACCACGGTCGTTCACCCCTCGTCGCCGTGGCATCGCCATAACTTACGCAATGACGAGCGCTCTGGTCGGTGGGCGTGACGCGACCGACGACCTCGCGCGTCGAGGGAGTGATCCGAATGTCCACGGCTGCGCCGACGGGAGGCCGTGGCACGCCACGCCGGCCCGTGGGGGCGGACGAACCGCAAACCTAGCCTTGCTCGAACCCACACGGGTTGGTATGAGCAATTACCTCGTTGCGATGGAAGCCGCGTGGTTGGTTCGTGACGTCGACAACGTCGAGGACGCCATCGGGGTTGCGGTCAGCGAAGCCGGGAAGCGACTGAACGACTCGGGGAAGGAGTACGTCGAAGTGAACGTCGGCGGCACGCAGTGTCCGGCGTGCGCCGAGGTCTTCGACAGCGCGTTCGTCGCCGCGGACACCGCGCTCGTCGGCCTCCTGCTGGAGATGGACGTGTTCAACGCGGACAGCGAGGAGCACGCGAAGCGCATCGCGAAGAGCGAGGTCGGCGGCGCGCTGCGGGACGTCCCGCTCTCGGTCGTGGAGACGGTCCTCACCGAGGAGGACGAGGACGACGAGTAATCGGGCGCGTGGCGTTCCGGTCGAGGCCGCGGTCTCGTCGGTCGCGAGGTGTTCGGGCGCGGTCGGAGTCGCTCGCGACCGACAACACTTTTATTACTTCGGGTAATCCCGTTCGGGTATGGAACTGCCGACGGAGGAGGAGTTGCGGGAGCGCCGGGAGGCGCTCGACCTCACGCAGAGCGAGCTCGCGGACGCCGCCGACGTCTCCCAGCCGCTCGTCGCACGCATCGAGGGCGGCGACGTCGACCCGCGGCTCTCGACGCTCCGCCGCATCGTCGAAGCGCTGAACGAGGCCGAAGGCGAGATACGGCGAGCGCGCGACATCATGCACGTCGACGTCGTCACCGTACGGATGGACGACAGCGTCGCCGGCGCGATCGACATCATGGGCGAGGCCGGGTTCAGTCAGCTCCCGGTCGTCGACGAGACGGGAACGCCGGTCGGTATCATCTCGAACAGCGACATCCGCGAGCACCGCGAGGACCGTGACGTCGAATCCCTTCCGGTCGCGGACGTCATGAACGAGGGGTTCGCGACGGTGGCGCCCGAGGCGACCGTGGACGAGGTCGACAACTACCTCGACCACCAGGACGCCGTCATCGTGAAGGACGGCGGGCAGCTCGTCGGCATCGTCACCGAGGCCGACATCGCCACGCACCTCTCGGTCTGAGCGGCCCGCCCGGCGCTTTCGACCACTCGTCGCGTCGCGCGACCGGGAGTCCATCCAGGGCGAGAACGCACACCCTAAGTATCACCGTCGGTAATCGTCGTTCATGGTCTCCGAATCGACGAGCAGGCGAGCCGCCGGTATCGTCGTCATCGTCGGCGCGTTCGTCCTGCTGTACGCGCTCGCGGCACGGAACGACCTCACGCCCGCGTTCGTCGCCTCCACGCTCCCCCTGTTCGGACTCGGCGCGGCACTGGTCGTCGGCGGCGGCCTCGTCCGACGGTACGTCCACCACCTCCACGGCCCGACGGAGTGAGCGACGGTCGCGACCGCCGACGCACGGTGACCGGCGCCATCGCATCGCGGACGTCGGCACTGCGAGGCGGTCGTCGCCGAGAAGTCACCGTCGAGCCGCAGTGACGGGCGACGTCGGGGCAGGACGTCGCCGCGTTCGCATCACCCGGTCGGGCGTCCCCGCGTTCGCATCACCCGGTCGGGCGTCGCCGCGCTCGCGTCGGTGCTGGACCCGTTGCGGGCACGACGACGCGGTGCCTCGCCCTCCCTTCGGGTGCGTCGGCGGACCTCGCTCGTAGCCGGTGCGGGCGCACGGCACCGATTCCCCCCTTCCCGGGTTCCGCGTCCTGCACCGAGACCACGGTCGACGTCCGCCGACGGTCGTATCGCAGTTCGGGACACGGGAAGTCGCCGTGCTTGTTCGATACACGTGTTTATACCCGCAGTCCGCGTTCAGGTAGCTATGGCAGTCATCGTGGAACTCACTATCGACGCGGACGCGTTCGACCTCGGACGCGTCACGAGCGTCCTCGATGGCGTGCACATCGAACTGGAGCGCGTCGTCCCGACCGGCCGCGACATCATGCCGTACTTCTGGGCGGAAGCCCCCGACTTCGAGGCGTTCGAGCACGCGGTCAGACGGAACGAACTCGTGGAGTCACTGGAGGCGCTCAGTCACGTCCACGACCGCGTGCTCTATCACGTCATCTGGCACGATACGGTCACGAACCTCACGCGCATCCTCGAGAGCTCCGGCGCCACCATCCTCCAGGCACACGGGAACGAACGATGGGTGTTCAACCTCCGGTTCCGCGACCACGTCGGCCTCCGGGACTTCCACAACAGCTGTCAAGAGGAAGGTCTCGAGTTCCACGTCGACCGCATCTACACCCTCGAGGAGGACCCCGAGGGCGCGTTCGAACTCGGGCTCACCGACGAGCAACACGACGCGCTCGTCAGCGCCGTCGAACACGGGTACTTCGAGGTGCCTCGCGGCGGGAAGCTCTCGGACGTCGCCGCCGACCTCGGCATCAGCCAGCAAGCCGCGAGCGAACGCGTTCGACGCGGCGCGAACCGCGTCCTGAAGAAGGTCCTGAACGAGCACGGCGGCGAGAACAAGCGATAGCGCGCGTTCGCACGCGTCGACCTCGACGCGACCGTCCTTCGTCGCGACGACCTCGACGCCCTAGAGTTCCATCCCGCGCACGGCGACCGCGTCTCCCTCGGCGACCTCGCCGATGACGCGCCCGTCCTCGGTCGCATCCGCGAGCGCCTCCCCGCTGCCTTCCGGGACCGCCGCGACGAACCCGGTCCCCATGTTGAACGTCTCGTACATCTCGCGGGGCGCGACGTTCCCGAGCTCCTGCACGACCGCGAACACGTCCTGCGCGGGGAACGGGTCCGTTATCTCGTAGCGATGGTCGCCCATCCGAGAGAGGTTCCGCCACCCACCGCCCGTGACGTGCGCCGCCGCCCGGACGTCGTGCTCGCGCATCGGCGCGAGGAGGTCCGTGTAGATGCGCGTCGGCTCGAGGAGTACCTCGCCGACGGTCTTCTCGGGGTCGGCGGGGAACGGGTCGTCGTACTCGTACTCCGAGCGAACGGCCTTCCGAGCGAGCGTCAACCCGTTCGAGTGGATGCCCGAGGACGGCCACGCGACGAGTTCGTCGCCGACCGCGGCCTCGCCGTCGAACACGTCGTCCTTGTCCGCGAGCCCCGCAGCGGTCCCCGCGAGGTCGAGCCCGGAGACGACCTCGGGCATCACCGCGGTCTCGCCACCGAGCAGCGAGACGTCCGCGCGCTCTGCGGCCACGCGGAGGCCTTCGCCGACCTGCTCGGCGAACCCCTCGTCGGGCTCGTCGACCGCGAGGTAGTCCACGAACGCGACCGGCTGGACGCCCGCGGCGACGAGGTCGTTCACGTTCATCGCCATGCAGTCGATACCGACCGTCGAGTAATCGCCGAGCGCCTCCGCGACGAGGAGCTTCGTGCCGACGCCGTCGGTCGCGAGCGACAGGAACTGGTCGCCGATGTCGAGGAGTCCGGCGTACTCGGTCTCGACGACGTTCCCGACCGCGTCGAGGAGCGCAGCGGTCGCGTCCTCGCTCTTCTCGACGTCGACGCCCGCGTCCGCGTACGTCATCCCCTCGCCGTCCTCGCTCGATTCGGTCGCGTCCGCGTCCTCGCCGGCCGCGTCTTCGGTCATGCGTGAACGCCCGCCCGGCCAGCACATAGGTCCGTCGGAATCCCGGACAGTCCGCGACCGAGTGCGGGCGGAATCTCGAACGGATTCTAGAGAGAACCCGGAAAACCCTCTTGACCGGGAGATGCCTTCCGTTCAGTCAGCATGACTCGCTCGTTCTCTCGCGACGACGCGCTCGTCGCCGTCGCCGCCGGCGTGCTCGCGGTCGCCGGGAACGTCGCTGCCGTCGGGTTCGCGACGAACCGGCTCGTGCTCGGTCGCGTCGACGCCGCTGTGGTGAACGCGACGCCGCCGGCGCTCGTCACGTTCAGCATCGAGACACTCGGGAGCACCGGCCACCTCCTGCATCTCGCGCTCGCGGTCGCGCTCACCGTCGGCGCGTTCGCCGCGGTCGCACTCGGCGGCCTCGCCGTCGCCCGACGCGCCGAGACGAAAGTCGCGGCCGTCACCGCGACCGGCGGCACCGTCGCCCTGCTCGCGTACGCCGTGACCGCGACGCCGCTCGCCGCCATCGGCTCCGGCGTCGGCGCGAGCGTCCCCGTCGCCATCGCCGCACTCCGGTCATCTGGGTCGACCGTCGACCTCGACCGTCGCCGCAGCATCGAACTCGTCGCGAGCGTCTCCGCGCTCGCCGCACTCGGATCCGCGGTCGGTGTCCTTCGTACGCCCGAATCCGCCGCGGACGTCGGCGGCAGCGAACCACGGGAGATGCTGGACGCCGCCGCGACCGCTTCGTTCGACGTCGACGGCCTCGGCGGCCTCGTCTCCACGCGCCGCGCGCACTACGAGGTCGACATCAACGCCATCGACCCGTCGCGCAAGGCCGCCACGCACACGGTCTCGATCACGGGCGCGGTCGACGCCGAACGCGAGTTCACGATGGCGCAACTCCGCGCGCTCCCCACCGAGAACCGGTACAACACGCTCCGGTGCGTCGGCGACGACCTGAACGGCGAGAAGATAGACACCGCCGTCTGGACGGGCACCCCCACCGACGCGCTCCTCGACCAGGTCGAACCCCAGGGCGACTGCGAGTGCGTGATGCTGCGTGCCGCCGACGGCTACCACGTCCAGTTCCCACTGGCGGCGCTCCGCGGCGGCCTGCTCGCGTACGGCATGAACGGGAAGGAACTCCCGAAAGGCCACGGGTTCCCGGTGCGCGCGCTCGTTCCCGGCCACTGGGGGGAGACGAACGCGAAGTGGCTCACCGAGATCGAGTTCCTCGACGAGGCCGTCGACGGCTACTGGGAGAAGAAAGGCTGGCAGGGCACCGGTCCCGTGGAGACGGTCGCGAAACTTCACGCGGTGGAACGTCACGGCGACGGCCGCGTCACCGTCGCCGGGCCCGCGTACGCCGGCACCCGAGGTATCGACCGCGTCGAGGTATCGACCGACGACGGCGAGACGTGGACGGACGCCGACCTCACCGAGCCACTCCCGGGCGACGACGTCTGGCGCCAGTGGAAGGCGACGCTCGACCTCGACGGCCCGACCGAGGTCGTCGTCCGCGCGACCGACGGGACCGGCCGCCTCCAGCCCCGCGAAGAGTCCCGGTCGTACCCGAGCGGGCCCACGGGGTGGGTCAGTCGAGAGGTCAGGCCGTGACCGCGCGCCGACGCCGGCGTCGACGGTGCGCGCGACCGCGGAATGCGACGGTGATTTAACCGATGTGTTCGATACCGGAAACAGACAGGAATGGAGAAGGCGCTCTGGTACCTCCTGGTCGGAACGCGAGGCGGCCAGAGCCGCGTACGGATCATTCGCGCCATCGAGGACCGACCGCGGAACGCGAACCAGCTGTCGGAGGTCGTCGACCTCGACTACAACACCGTCCGCTACCACCTCGACACCCTGCTGGAGCACGACGTCGTCGAGAAGGGCGGCGAGGACTACGGCGCGATGTACTTCCTCACCGACCGGTTCGAGCATCACCGCGAGGAATTCGAGCGGATCACGGAGGAGATGGACTAATATGGCAATGAGTACCCTGCTGGTCGTCGCGAGTGCGTTCTCCGCGCTGAACGCCGTACTGCTAGCCACCCTCACCGCAGTGTGGGTGCGTAACTACCGGACGTTCAGGACCCCGATGACGGCGGGGCTCGTCGCGTTCTCGCTCGTCATGCTCCTCGAGAACGTCACCGCGCTCTACTTCTTCTTCTCGACGAACATGCTGTACAGCGGCGACCCGGTCGTCCACCAGGCCGTCGCCGCACTCCGAGGCCTCCAGTTCGTCGCCCTCGTCTTCCTGACGTGGGTCACGCTGAAGTGACCGCCGCGTCACGTCGTCGCGCACCCGAGGTCGCCCCGTCGACGTCGAACGCTGGCGCACCTCAGTCGTCGTTCGAGCCCCGCCGTCCCCATGCCGCGAGGGACGCGCGGAACGCCTGCTTCCAGACGAGCGAACCGCCGACCGCGACCGCGAGGACCCCGAGCGCCGTCAACGCCACCGCGTCCCAGTTCGTCACGGCGAGCGCGCACGAGAGCGTCTCGCGAGCGCAGCCTGCGGCGAACAGCTCGCGGACGAACGCCCCGAGGTAGAGGAGGGTCGCGCCCACGGCCAGCGCGGCGGCCCCGGCGAGCGCCCGACCCACGAGCACCGGCCAGGCTGGCGAGTCATCCGGGCCGTCGCGGTCGCGCTCCCGGCGGCGCGCGCGCTGGGAGGTCGCGGCGGCTGCGAGGAGAGCGAGCGCCGCGGGGACGATGAACACCCCTGCCGACCAGCGGCCGACGACCACGACGGCAGCGACGGCGAGCGCGCCGAACCACGCGACCGTCGGCCGGGTCGTCCAGGCGCCGACGGCCGCGACGACGACGAGCGAGACGATTCCGAGCACCGTCGCCGCGAAGAACGCGTCCGCGAGCGGGCCGACCCCGAGCGAGACGCCCGCGGCGACGGCCGCCGCGAGGACGGCGAGCGCGCTCGCGACGCGAGCACCAGTCGCCGCCGACGCACCGACTCCCGTGCGGACCACACGAACGCCTTCGACCGTCCACGTCATTACGACACTGGCTTTCCACGACGACAGTCGCCGTCGTTCCCGTCGTCCGAGCGTCGGGCTGACCAGGCGAGTCCATCACTCCCTCCGTCCACTCCGTCGGCGTCTGCCGAAGTGACCGCGACGAGGCCATGTCATCACCCTGTCGAAACCGCCGAAGGACGCCGATGGCCGTCGCTCTGGAGTGTAGAGCGACGGGGTAGGCCGGCGAGCCGGCCCCGAGTGGCGAACCACGCGAGGTGAAAGGGGCTCCCCGTCCGTGCCGTCACCCGTTCTCTCTCCCGGGCACGGATAACCCCTCCGACTCCGCGAGGGCCGGCGTCGACCCCGTCGGGTCGACCCGCTCGTCGACGACTGAGAGGCGCGTCGAGAGCGTCCGAGACGCCCGCGTCGCGGGCGGCGCGTTCAGAACGCGATCGGGACGACGTCCGTGAACAGGACGAGCGCGGCGAGGCCGCCCATGACGGCGAACGCGACCGCGAACACGCCGAGGTTCCAGTCCTTCACCGTCTTCCCGTCGAGCGGCCCGAACGGAATCATGTTGAAGCCCGCGAGGAAGGCGTTTATCCAGACGCCGAGGCTCGCGACCGTCGACAGCAGGCCGTCGCCGGGTGCGACGACGAACAGCGCGAAGAACACGCCGGCGAGCACGAGGTTCGTGACGGGGCCGGCGATGGCGATGAGGCCGTTCTGCTTCGGCGTGATGTTCCCGCGATGGTAGACCGCGCCGGGTGCGGCGAACAGGAACCCGACCATCGCCGAGAGGATGGCGAGGCCGAGCATCTGGTAGTCCGCGCGGAACTCCGCTATCTGCCCGAAGTGCTGCGCGACGACCTTGTGCGCGAGCTCGTGCAGGAGGAAGGCGACGCCAGCGGTGAGCGCGCACATCCCGAAGAGCGTCGCGACGACCACGACCTCTCCGGAGAACAGCGCGTTCCGGAAGAGCAGGAGGACGAACGCGACGCTGAGCGCGATCCACGCGAGCCCGAGGTCGCGGAGCTCGGTACTGGAGGTCCTCACAGACCGACCACCCCGCGGACGATGTCGATGCCGTTCTCCGCGCCCTGCACGAGGAGGTCGAGGACGCCCTGGATGCCGCCGACCTCGGGCGCGAGCCACGGGAGGACGACGACCGGGAAGAGCACGCTCGCGACGAGACTCCCGATGTTCGCCGCCGCGACAACCATGATGAGGCGGAACAGCGGAACGGCGAACAGGTTCCGGACGACGTCCATGAGCGGGGACTCCTGGTCGTTCAGGATGTCGTTGAGCTTCCCGATGTCCGCGACGTTCACGGGCGTCTTCCGGAGTTCGACGTACCCCGCGAACCAGCCGGGGGCGAGCAGCGGGTTGAGGCTCGTCATCCACGCGACGGCGCCGGCGACGCTTGCACTCGACCAGTGCCCGCCGGCGAGCTTCGTGAGCACGAACGCGAACGTCCCGTTGAACAGGAACCAGGCCGCGAACAAACGGAGGAGGAACGCGTCCTCCGCGCCGCCGAGGACGAGGAGGCCGAAGAACGCGACGAACCCGAGCGTGATGAGGTACCCGAACAGTTTCGCCACCGAGAACCGCGACCCGGACTCGGTCCCGACGAGCTCGTCCATCGGCGGGAGGCGGTCGGGGTGCTCGAGGTACTCCTCGATGCCAGCGCGGTGGCCGGCGCCGACGACCGCGACGACGTCGTACCCCTTCTCGCGGAGCGCGACGAGGTTGTGCGCGATGTACGCGTCGCGCTCGTCGATGAGCGCGCTCGCACCGCCGGGGCTGAACTGGCGGAACTCCTCCATCATCACCGTGACGACGTCCGCGTCCGTCATCTGGTCGACGTCGAACTCCTCGACGTCCTCGCCGCTGCCGACGCCGAGCGCGTCGAAGAGCACGCCCAGGCCGACGCCGACGCCGATACCGCCGCCGATGCCGATGAAGCCGCCAGCGAGCAGGTTCCGGAGGGGGCCGGCGATTACGCCGCCGAGGTACGGGTCGAGGACGCCCGTGACCGCGACCGCGGCGCCGACGCCGAGGCCGACCGCGGCGGCAGCGACGAGGCTCGTCCACTCGTCGAGGTACCGGTCAGTGACGGTGAGTGAAGCGTACCCGACGACGCCAGCGGCGAGTCCTCCGGTGGCGACCGAGAGCAGGCCGGCGTCGGTGAGGACGCCCGCGAGCGGGAGCCCGAACCCGAGCAGGGGCGCGAGGAACACGCCGAGGACGAGGCCGACGGTCACGCCGACGAGTCGCGGGTCCGCGGCGCCGAACGCGAGCCCGCTCGCGGTCTGGAGCTTCTCGAAGAACGTCATCCGCTTCCAGAACCGCTGGATGGTCGTCTGGATGTCGCGGTCGACGAGCGCCACCCCGAGTCCGCGTTCCTCCGCGGACTCGACCGCGGCGAGCATGTCCGCGCCCGGCGTCACGTCGAACCGGTCGCCGAGGCGCGCCTGCACGTAGCTCAGCATCCAGTACGCGAGGAACTGGAAGACCGTATTGCCCGACAGGAGGTCCGTCGGATCCAAGTCGTCTGGCGTCTCCCCGCGGAGCTGCCGGTACCGGCCCTCGTCGAGCTCGACCGCGACGACGTCCGGATGTCGCTCGTCGATCGTCCGTTCGACCTCGTCGACGGACTCCTGGGAGACGTGCGCCGTCCCGAGGACGTGCACGCTCCCCTCGCCGTCCGCCGGGTCCGGTGCCGTCGGCCCCGGCGTCGGCGGTGCCACGTCAGTCATCACTCCACGCTACCGCGTGGCCTCATAAACACGTGTCGGACCGTGCCAGCGCCCCACGCACTCCCCGCTCGTGGTTCCGGGCTCGTTCACTCGCTCGACGTCGCAACTCCACGACCACCAGCCGCTGGTGGCGGCGCCGCGACCCGAACCGATACCACGCTGGTCGACGTACGCGAACGTATGACACTCCCCGATGGCGTCCACGACCTCGCCGTCCCCTACGAGCACGACGGCCACGCGCTCGAACTCCATCCCGTCGCCGTCGAGACCGCGAGCGGATTCGTCCTCGTCGACGTCGGGCTCCCCGGCGCCGTCCCGAAGGTCCGCGAGGCGCTCGACGCCGCCGGGTTCGCGCTCGCCGAGGTGTCGACCGTCGTCCTCACGCACCACGACGGCGACCACGCCGGGGCACTCGCCGCCCTCGAGGACGAGGTGGACGTGTTCGTCGTCGCGCACGCCGACGAGGCGCCGTACGTCGACGGCCGCGAGTTCCCCGTGAAAGCAGACCCCGAGGGCGACCGGTACCCGCCCGCGACAGTCGACCTCGAACTCGTCGGCGACGAGACCCTGAACACGACCGCCGGCCCGATGCGCGTCGTGAACACGCCCGGCCACAGCCCGGGGCACGTCTCGCTGTACCTCCCCGACCACCGACTTCTCCTCGCCGGCGACGCACTCGTCGCGGACCACGGCGACGACCGCCTCCACGGCCCGAAACCACAGTACACGCCCGACATGGAACGCGCCCACGAGTCCGTCGGCGCGCTCGCCGACCTCGACGTCGACCGCACGCTGTGCTATCACGGCGGCCTCGTGGAGGACGGCACCGACCGCATCGCCGAACTCGCAGCGCAACCGCTCGAGGACTGACGACGAAGTCACGGAATCGACGAGTTCACTATCTCGACGAGGCTGTCGCTACGCGACGCGAGAACGGGTGAAGAAGCTGGGAGCCGCTTAGATGCGGCCGACGGATTCGACGCTGACGGATTCGACGCCCTCGACGTCGATGAAGCCCTCCTCGACGGCTTCCGTCCCACCTGCGTCGTCGGGGACGATGACCGTCGGGAGGAGTGCGACGAGACCGAACGCGACGTCGTCACGCTCGACGCCGTTGATCTTCGCGCCCTCGGGGAGCGAATCCTCGAGGCGGTCCTGGAGGTCGTCCAGGTCGATCTCGGGGCTCTGCGGCATGACCTTGATCTTCGCGGCGACCTTCCCCATCGTTATGGCCCCTCGAAGCCGCAGTCGTCACACTCGTAGAGGTTACTCTGCTTCCGGCACTTCGCGCATCGGAAGATGACGTCCCCACAGTCGGGGCACTTGAAGCGCGCGGCGTTCGTGCCTGCGATGTTGAGCCCGCAGGAGATGCACCGGCGCTGCTCCGTTGATTGCGACTCGCTCATACAACACCGTGTGAGGCGTTTGGGTATAACGGTTGTCTTTCGAATCGACTCCACGAGCATCCGGCGGCCGGCAGGCCGCCGGTTCCTGGGGTGGGTGAAATCGACTCCACGAGCGTCCGGCGGCCGGCAGGCCGCCGGTTCCTGCGAGGGTAGAATCGACTCCACGAGCGTCCGGCGGCTGCTGGGCTGAGGGTTGGGTGAGGGTGGGGGTGCGGTCGGTCTCTCGGGTCGGTGCTGGGGGAGTGATTTGTGATTGGGGCGCGTATGTTTGGGGATGGACGAGTGGCGTCGGTCGGTCCGGTCGTGGTTCGAACGGGTCGACGTTCGAGTCGTCGGGGTCCTCGAGCGGCACGGGCATCGGTTGCATCGACGTTCGCTGGGTGTGTTGTTCGTCTGGCTCGGGTTGCTGAAGCCGATGGGGCACGAGACGGCGACGTCGTTGCTCGCGCACACCGTCTACTGGGGGTCGCCGGAGACGATGGTGGTGGTGTTGGGGTGGTGGGAGGTCGCGATTGGAGTCGCGATGCTGTACCGGCCGCTGGTCCGGGTCGCACTGGCGTTGCTCCTGGTTCGGATACCCGGGACGCTGCTCGCGTTCGTGCTCCTGCCGGAGGTGACGTTCATCGCGTTCCCGCTGGTACCGACGCCGGAGGGACAGTACCTCCTGAAGGACGTCGTGTTGTTCTTCGCTGCGATGGCTATCGGCGGCACCATCCGGCACGGCCGGTCCTGAGCGGCTACGGGCGGTCGATGCGGGACTGGCACGTGCGAGAGCGTCGCGGCGCCGCCGGTTGCGTCTGTGCGTCGAGCGGGCGTCAGCCGAGCGCGATGGGGAGGGTGAGGACGCTCATGAGGTGGACGCGTTTCACGCCGAGGCGCACGGGGGCGAGGCCGACGACGGTGGCGACGGCGAACAGACAGCAGCCGACGACGCCCCCGAACGTCCACGCGGCGAGCGCGAGCGCGAGGAGTGCGAGCGCGACGACGGTCCGCTGGTCGGCGGCGCCGACGACGGCGAGGTAGCGGTCGCCGACGGTGACGACGACGAGCGCGCCCGCGACGCCGGCGACGACGACCGCGGCGACGAGCACGGGGAGGACGAGCGGCGCCCCGATGTCGTCGAACGCGACGAGGACGCCGGTCCGCGGCGTTCCGAACGCGACGAGCGCGAACACGGCGAATATCGAGTTCGCGGTGTTGACGCCGGAGACCGTGGCGAGGTACCCGCGGTCGCCGGCGTCCCCGGGGACGACCGCGAGCGCGAGGACGGCGGCGACGCCACTGGAGACGCCGGGGAGGTAACCGACGGCGCCACCGCCGGCGGTGCCGGCGAGCGCCGCGCCAGCGAGCGCGACCGGCGACCCCCTGACGGCGGCGTCGCCCTGCGGTGGCACGCCGTCGCCCTCCAGCGCGTCGAGGAGAACTGGCGCGCCGAACAACCCGCCGAAGATCGCGGCGAGCGCGCTCTCGCCGAGCGGCCCCGACACGTCGACGTCGAGCGCGAGCGCACCGAACCCGCCAGCGAGCGCCGCAACCACGACCGCCGCACCGCGATGCCGCCACGACCGCTCCGTCGCCGCGAGCGCGAGCGTCGCCACCACGAGCACCACGGCGAGGTGCGCGTTCAGGACCGGGACGAGCACGCGCATCGCTTCCGTCACCGGCCACGCCGCGACGAGCGCGAACGCACACGCGCCGAGACTCCCGAGCGCCGACACCCGCAGCGCCTCCCGCCCCCGGCCCTCCAGGACGAGTCGATGCCCCGGCAACGCCGTCGCCGCCATCGCCGCATCCGGCACCCCGAGCGATATCGCCGGCACCACGTCCACGAACGAATGCGTCACGCCCGCACCCAGTACCGCCACCCCGACCGCGAGCGAACTCCCTGGCATCGACGGCGCCACGCCAGCCAGCATGAGCGCGAACGCGTTCGCGTGCACGCCCGGCGTCAACCCCGACACGCACCCGAGGCTCACACCCAGCACGAGCCCCACGGCGACGTCCACGCCCACCATCACCGACCCTGGCCGCCCACTCACGGAAGAACCCACGCACAGCTACCTGGCTCACGTCACCTCTTGCAGGCCGTTCACAGGACGGAGCTACCGCTACCCGGTCGGCACGTCAAAGAAAGGTCGAAATCGAAATCGAGCGCGCGTTCAGCCGAAGAGGTCGCCGAGGCCCTCGCCGCTGGCCTCCTCGTCCTCGTCGTCGTCGCTCGTGTCCGGGACGTCCGACGTCTCCTCGACGTCCTCGTCCTCGTCGTCGCCGCCCTCGTCGGCGGACTCGTCGCCACCGGCTGCGCCGCCCGCTGCGGCACCGCCCGCGGGGACCGCGGCCGCCTCGGCGACGGCCTCGTCGATGTCGACGTCCTCGAGCGCTGCGACGAGCGCCTTGACGCGGGATTCCTCCACGTCGACGCCGGCGGCCTCGAGCACGCCCGTGATGTTGTCTTCGTTGATCTCTTCGCCCGTCTCGTTCAGGATGAGTGCTGCGTAAACGTACTCCATTGTGAATTATCCGAACATGTTGCCGAGCGCGTCGCCACCGGCCTCCTCGTCGTCGTCATCGTCGTCGTCGGAGTCCTCGGCGTCCGCCTCGGTATCGTCTTCTTCAGTAGTCGATTCGTCCTCGGCCTCGTCAGCAGCGTCCTCGGCGGCCGCCGCAGGCGCTTCCACGTCCTGCAGGCCCTCCGGGAGCGCCTCGGGGTCGTCGACCTGCGCCGCGAGCGCACGCACCTGTGCGTCCGCCTTCGCGACGAGGTCGTCCGCGAGGTCCGGGCTCTCGATAGCTGCCTGCAGGCCGACGGACTTCGCTTCGCCCGTCGCCTTCGCGAGCAGCGTCGACGCCGTCTGCGCGGTCGGATAGACCGCGTTGACGGAGAGGTTCCGGGCACCCGCGGCAGCCGCGGCGACGTCGTCGCGGTACGCGTCGACGTCGATGTCCAGGTCCTCGGGGTCGAACATGACGCCCTCGGAGAACACGGCGCGGAGGTCGAGCCCGACTTCCTTGGGCTCGATGCCGAGTTCGCTCAGGACGTTCGCGAGGTCGTCGGAGACCTCCTCGCCGGTCGAGAGGACAGTCGAATCCTCCGTGACCTTGATGGAGCCCTCCATGATGCGCGCCTGCGCACCGACCTGCTGGAGTTCGCCGACGAACGGCCCGGGGTCGACACCAGTGTCGCCCTCGGGGATGACGATGTCGTTCGGCGCGACCTCGCCCGCGTTGATCGGGGCAGGGGTCTTCGACGCTTCGAGCGTCTTGTAGAGCGTGAACGGGTTGTCGTTCGTCCCGATGAGACCGACCTGACCGGCGATGTGCTCGGTCAGGTCCTCGACGCCCTCGTCGACCTCTTCGAGCGCGCGCACCAGCAGCGTGTTGCGGCTGACGCGCAGTTCCGTGCTCGGCCAGAGGTCAGCGCGCATCGCCTGGAGCTGTCGGCTCGGGATGCCCGCGATGTTGACGACACCGATCGAGTCGTAGGACTCGATGGTCTCGACGAGGTCAGCGACCTCCTCGCGCTTCCATTCGGGAAGGTTCTCGGTCTTGCGCTCCGCTTCGGCGCTCATGCGGGCACCTCCACGCTCGGCCCCATCGTCGTCTTCACGAAGATGGAGTCGATGTTGAGCGGGCCCTTCTCGAGGTTCGCCTCGAGCCGACGGATGATGACGTCGATGTTGTCACCGATGTCCTCGTCCGTCATGTCCTCGGCGCCGACGCGCGTGTGGAACGTGCGGCGGTCGCCGGAACGGAGCTGGACCGTGTTCTTCATGCGGTTGACGACTTCGACGACGTCGTCGTCGGGGCTGAGCGGGGTCGGCATCTTCCCGCGCGGCCCGAGGATGGTCCCGAGGTACCGACCGACGTCCTGCATCTTCGCCTCTTCGGCGATGAAGAAGTCGGTCTCCCCCGCGAGGTCCTTCGCGGCGTCGTCGTCGTCTCCGAGGTCGGCCAGGTCGTCGCCGTCGAGTACTTCGTCGGCGACGTCTTCGGCGCGGAGCCCCGTCTCGCCGTCTGCAATGACGACGATGCGGGTCTCTTGGCCTGTTCCGGCCGGCAATACCACTGACTCGTCGATACGCTTCGACGGGTCGTTGAGGTCGAGGTCGCGCAAGTTAATCGCGAGGTCCACCGTCTCCCGGAAGTTCCGGTCGGGTGCGTCCTCGAGTGCGCGAGAGACTGCATTCTCTATATCCTGGTCTGCCATCGTTCACCTCCGTAGTACGCGTAGTGCTCCTACGGGTCAGTGAAACAGGCGAAGCCTGTCTCGCTTGGAACGTGACCCAACGGACTCTTAAACCCGTCGAAGTGCTGGACCCACGGGAGAGCGACGCAGGGCCGTGCGTGGTCGACGAGCGGATGCAGGGGTGATTCGCCCGCGTGCGGACGAAGGGGTGAATCGCCCAGTGCGCTCATATGTGTGTCCCGCGTCGATTCGGTCAGATGCGACTGTCGACGACGCTCGTCGGCCTCTTGGTCGTGCTCTCGGTCGTCCTCGGGAGTACGGTCTACGCCGGGTTCGCGCTCCACACGGACGACATCGTGCAGAGCGAGCGTGCGAACGTGAACGAGACGGCGGCGACTGTCGCGCACAACCTCCACACGCAACTCGAGGCGAAAGAGCAGGTGGTTCGCGTCGGTGCGCGAGCGCACGGGCTCGCCGACCACGGGAGTGACCATCAGGAGGAGGCGTTGAGTGCGTTCCTGTCGACGTCGCGGTTCGACGGCGCGAGCGTCGTCGCGGCGAACGGGACGGTGATGGCGTTCTCCGCTGAGGGGACGAACGCGACGGAGCGCGAGCGCGTGCTCGGGACGGATCTGAGCGACCGCCGGTACGTCCGCGAGGCGCTCGACGGCAGAGTGTACGTGAGCGAGCCGTTCCGCGCGGACTCCGGGAACCTCGTGGTCGTCGTGAGCACGCCCATCCGCGACGGGACGGCGGTCGTCGGGACGCTGAACGCCGCCATCCACCTCGAGGACCCCGAGGAGGACCAGCACGGCGTGTTCTCGGACCTCAGTCACCTCGTCGACCCCGGGCAGACCGTAACCGTTCGGTCGGGCGCGCGGACGCTCTTCGAGGGCGAGGCGGTCGACGGACGGACGTTCCGTGCGACGGAACCGGTCGCGCAGACGGACTGGGTGGTCGTCGTCGAACAGGACCGGTCCTCAGTCACGACCCGGCTGCGGACGGTATCGATAGTGCAGGGCGTCGCGCTCCTGGTCGTGCTCTGTTCGGTCGGCGCGGTCGGGTACTGGACGTACCGGACGAACATCCAGCAGATAGCGGACCTCCGCGCTGGCCTGAGCGCGCTCGAGAACGGCGAGTACGACGTGGACGTGGCGCTGTCGGGGACCGAGGAGTGGGACGAGATCGGCGAGCGCTTCGACCGCGTCGGCACCCGTCTCGAGCAGCGCGAGAGTCAGCTCAGGGTCCTGAATCGCGTCCTCCGGCACAACGTCAGGAACGAGATGAACCTCGTGCTCGGGCACTCGCAGTCTCTCCGCGAGGACGACGCGGACGTGGAGACCCACGCCACCGCCATCGAGGCCGCCGTCCAGGACACGCTCGAGATAAGTGACAACGCGCGGATGATAGAGGGCCGCATCCGCGAGGCGACGGCCGGTCGGGCACCGGCACCGCTCTCGTCGGTGGTCGCGGAAGCAACCGCGGCCGCGGACGGGCCGTCCGCGGCGAACGTCACCATGGACGTCCCGGACGACGTCGTCGTCGCCGACGGGGACGCCGTCCGCACCGCGCTCGCGGAGATCGTCGAGAACGCGCGCATCCACAACGACCGACCGCCTGCGGACCGCGACGTCGCCATCACCGCACGCGACAGCGAGGACCGCGTCCGCCTCACCGTCAGCGACAACGGCCCCGGGCTCCCCGACATCGAACGCGACCTCCTCGCCGGCGGCCTCGACGCCTCACCCGTCGACCACGGCGAAGGCCTCGGCCTCTGGATCGCGCGCTGGCTCGTCGAACGTGCCGACGGCACCATCACGACGACGTGCGACGACGGGACCGTCGTCCACATCGACGTCCCGACGGTCTACGCGGAGAACTGAGACTGGA
The DNA here is from genome assembly GCF_037081675.1 of Halorubellus litoreus. Taxonomy (GTDB): domain Archaea; phylum Halobacteriota; class Halobacteria; order Halobacteriales; family Natrialbaceae; genus Halorubellus; species Halorubellus litoreus. The sequence continues at coordinate 427,339 of NZ_JAZAQL010000002.1, forward strand.
TGCGGAGAGACTGGATGCACGTCGCAATCGCTGGTGGCGACGTCGAAACGAGTGAGAGAATGCCTGAAATCAGGCTTCGGCTTCGGGGAACGTGTCGTCGTACTCGCCCGCGTCGATGCGCTTCTTGAACTCGCGCGGGTTCTCGCCCTCGATCGTCACGCCCAGGGACGTGCACGTCCCGACGACTTCCTTCGCCGCTTGCTTGGAGTCGTACGCGAGCAGGTCGGTGAGCTTCTGTTCGGCGATCTGCTTGACCTGTTCGACGGTGAGGTCCGCGACGAACTCCTCGTGGGGCTCACCGCTGCCGGTGTCGAACCCGGCCTCGTCCTTGATGAGCTCCGCGGTCGGCGGAACGCCGACCTCGATGCTGAACGAGCCGTCGTCGTCGTACTCGACGGTCACGGGGACTTCCGTCCCGTCGAACGCTTCCGTCTGTTCGTTTATCTCACTGACGACAGCCTGCACGTCCACGGGTGTGGGACCGAGCTCGGGACCGAGCGGCGGGCCAGGGTTGGCCTGTCCACCCGGAACGAGCACTTCGATGGTTCCAGCCATACTCGATAGGAGCCTCGGGCGAGTTTTAACGCTTACCTTTCGCGGGCGACCTGTCGGCGTGGCTGCATCGGTCGGGTCGCGAGCGCGCCCGTTTCCGGCCCAGATGGGGCGTGATAGCGTTCCGCAACGGCAACGCTTACCCGGGTTCCGAGTGTAGCCGTGCGTGTATGTCCAAGCAAGTTCACGCCGTTTCCGAGGAAGGGTTCAGTACGACGACGAGCATCCGCGACTTCGAGCAGACGATCGACGCGACGGGCGAGGACGCGCCGGACACGCTCGAGACACTCCTCAGCACGTACGCGGCGTGTTTCGTCCCGGCGTTCCGCGTCGCCGCGGAGCAGCGCCAGGCGGGCGACCTCGGGCGCGTCGAGGTCGACGTGACCGGCGACCTGAACGACGACGACAAGCTCGCGGCCATCAGTTTCGACGTGGCCGTCGAGGGCGACGTCGGCGACAAGGCCGAGGCGGTCGTCGAGCGCGCGGAGGAACTCTGCAAGGTCCACGACGCCCTGAAGGCAGACCTCCACGCCGACATCTCGTTCACCGGCGACGCGTTCTGAGGTCGAGGTCGGCGCGCGCACTCGCGGCCGAACGACGCTTTTCTTTCGACGGATTGCAGCGGAACCCTGATAGGACGCGTGGGCGTATTCGTGGGTATGACCGAAGAGTGGACGAACCGCGTCGTCGGCGAGCGGATGGCCGTCGACCAGGAGTTCAACGACCGCGTCACGGGGTCGGAGTTCTCGAACCAGGAGTGGAGTCTCATCATGAGCGCGACCAAGTACACCATCGACGACCCCGAGAACCCCGATGGGGCGAGCATCGTCGTGGACCGCGACGCGACGAACCTCGAAGCGATCATGCCCGAGTTGGAGAACATCCAGGAGCAGATGGGCGCGCTCGGTGGCGCCGGCGGCGGGAAGTCCGACGTCGGCGGGAACAAGGGTAGCCTGTTCGATGGCGTGAAGAGCGCGCTCGGCCTCGGCGGTGGCGGGTCGAGCGACGAGGACTACGCCGCCCGTGCCGAGACCGCGCGCGAACTCGCCGGCGAGTACGGCCGCGAACTCCAGAACCACCTCGAAGCGAAGGGTCGCTGGGAGGAGGTGTGCGCGATAGCGGCGGCGGAGGACGCGAGCGGTGGCACGGCCGCGGAGTCGGCGAGTGACGACGGCGACGAGCGTCTCGACGACGCGCCCTGAGTCGCCGAACGCGTCGCCGTCAGATGGAGACCTCGTCGTTGCGCGACGGGTTGGCGGCGCGGTCGTCGTAGTGCTTGCGGCCGATGTGGTCGTCGTCGAGGTTCGCGAGCACGGTCTCGTGGAGCGCGGTGGCGGTCTCGTACGCTTCTTCGTCGGTTCGTTCGAGGACGGTCGCGACGACGACGGGGTCACCGTTGGGTGGGTCGATCTCGACGTCTCCGACGGTGTCGAGGACGTCGCTGTGAGTGGCGGGGAAGGAGAGTTCGGTCTCGAACCGGTCGTGGACGTGGTTCGGGCTGTCCGACTCGACTTGGTCGCTTGCGTGGTCCGTCATCCCGTCTGGACCGTGGCGTTCGTCACGGGAATGTGTCGTCCCGAACCTCGTTGGCTCCCGGGGGGAGCGTCCGACGGGGCGGTGTGGGGCGTCCGGAACCGTGCGCGTGTCGCGTTCGGGTCGCTTAGAGTTCGTCTAGGATGGCGTTCCCGACGTCGTCGGTGGTGGCGTCGCCGCCGAGGTCGGGCGTGCGCGGCCCGGCTTCGAGGACGGATTCGACGGCGTCGCGGACGCGCCCTGCTTCCTCGTCGTAGCCGAGGTGTTCGAGCAGCATCGCCGCTGAGAGCACGGTCGCGCTCGGGTTCGCGACGCCGTCGCCGGCGATGTCGGGCGCGCTCCCGTGTACGGGCTCGAAGAGCCCGTTCTCGCGGCCGACGTTCGCGCTCGGCAGCAGTCCGAGGCCGCCGACGAGGCCGGCGGCGAGGTCCGAGAGGACGTCGCCGGCGAGGTTCGGACAGACGACGACGCCGTAGTCGGTCGGGCGCTGCACGAGGTGCATCGCGAGCGCGTCCATGAGCGCCTCGTCGACCTCGCTCTCGTCGATATCGGGGTGTTCGCGGGCGACCTCGCGGCACCGGTCGAGGAATCGACCGTCGGTCTCGCGCATCACGTTCGCCTTGTGCGCGACCGTGACGTCGTCGTAGCCGTTCTCGACCGCGTAGTCGAACCCGAACTCGGCGATGTCCCGGGAGGCGTCGTCGGTGACGACCCGGGTGAGCGTCGACACGCCCTCGGTGATCTCGTCCTCGATACCCGCGTAGACGCCCTCGGTGTTCTCGCGGACGAACACGAGGTCCGTCTCCGGTTGGAGGGCGTCCACGCCCGGATACGCGCGCGCCGGGCGCACGTTCGCGAACGAACCCACTGCCTCGCGGAGCGGGAGCACGACGTCCGCGGCGGTGTCGCCCGCGGCTCCGAATATCGTCGCGTCAGCGTCAGCGACCGTCTCGTAGGTCGCGTCCGGGAGCGGGTCGCCGGTCTCCGCGGCGACCGCGTCGCCGGCGTTCGCGTGCACGAACTCGAAGTTCCCGACGGCGTCGAGGACGTCCACGGCGACCGGGACGACCTCCTGGCCGATGCCGTCGCCGGGGACGACCGCGATGCGGTCCGCGCTCACGCGTCCTCACCACTGGCGGCGTCGATGCGAGCGCGGGCGTTCGCGACGACGTCGTCGTCGACGTACGGGAGCGACTCGGCGGTGTCCGCGACCGCGCTCGCGTTGCTCGCCATGAGCGCGGTGGTGTCCCAGACGCCGTCGACGAGCGCCGTCCGCTGGGCGTCGTCGACGGTCACGTCCACGGTCGTCTCGCCGTACGTCACCGTCTCCGCGGCGACGTCCACGTCGATACTACCGTTCGGGTTCGCGTCCACCCAGTCCTGGAGGTCCTCGACGGTCGCCTCGTCCGCGGTGACCGTCGGGATGCCGAGCGCGAGGCAGTTCCCCGCGAAGATCTCCGCGAAGCTCTCGCCGACGAGCGCGTCGATACCCCACCGCATCAGCGCCTGGGGCGCGTGCTCGCGCGAGCTCCCGCAGCCGAAGTTCTTGTTCGTGACCATCACGCTCCCCGACCGGAACCGCTCCTCGTTCATCGGGTGCGCTTTCTCCTCGTCGTCGTCCGTGAACCGCTGGTCGAAGAACGCGAACTGCCCGAGGCCGTCGAACGTCACGACCTTCAGGAAGCGCGCGGGAATGATCTGGTCCGTGTCGATGTCGTTCCCGCGGATGGGGACGCCCGTCCCGGAGACGTGCTCGACGATCTCCGCCGGCCCGTCGCTCCCGTCGCTTTCGCCGCCGGTCATGCCTCGGTCACCTCCTCGGGGTCGACGCGGTCGACGTCGCGGACGTCAGTCACCTCGCCGTGGATGGCCGCGGCGGCGACCATCTGCGGGTTCATGAGGATCGTCTTCCCCTCTTTCGACCCCATGCGGCCGACGAAGTTCCGGTTCGACGAGCTCGCACAGGCTTCGTCGCCTTCCAGTTGGTCCTCGTTCATCCCGAGGCACATCGAGCAGCCGGCGTTCCGCCACTCGAAGCCGGCGTCGCGGAACACGTCCGCGAGCCCTTCCTCTTCGGCGGCCTTCTGGACGCGCTGGCTGCCGGGGACGACGAGCGCGCGGACGTCCTCGTGGACCTCGCGGCCCGCGACGACGCTCGCCGCTCTGCGGAGGTCCGGGAGTCGCGCGTTCGTACACGAGCCGAGGAACGTGACGTCGACCTCGTAGCCCTGCATGGTGTCGCCGGGCTCGACGTCCATGTGCTCCTGTGCGCGCCGCGCGGTGTCCTGCTTGTCCGCGGGCAGGTCCTCGGGCGCCGGGATGGGTTCGTCGACGCCGACGCCCTGTCCCGGGGTGGTGCCCCACGTCACCATCGGCGCGAGCGCGTCCCCGTCTATCTCCACGACGTCGTCGTACGTCGCGTCGTCCGCGGAGCGGATGGACTCCCAGTACGCTTTGAGGTCCTCGAAGTCCTCGCCATCCGGGACGCGGTCGCGGCCCTCCAGGAACTCGTACGTCGTCTCGTCGGGGTTCACGTAGCCGGCGCGAGCGCCGCCCTCGACGCTCATGTTGCAGATGCTCATCCGGCCCTCCATCCCGAGAGACTCGACGGCGGGCCCGCCGTACTCGTAGACGTACCCGACGCCGCCGTCCGTGCCGAGCTTGCGGATGATCTGGAGGATGACGTCCTTCGCCTCGACGCCGTCGCCGAGGTCCCCGGTGACTTCGATGCGGCGGACGTCCTGCTTCTCCATCGCGATACACCCGGTCGCGAGCACGTCCCGAATCTGGCTCGTCCCGATGCCGAACGCGAGCGCGCCGAACGCGCCGTGCGTGCTCGTGTGCGAGTCACCGCAGACGATGGTCTTCCCGGGCTGGGTGAGGCCCTGCTCGGGGCCGACGACGTGCACGATGCCCTGGTCGCCCGTGTCCGGATGCGAGAAGTCGATACCGGCCTCGCGGACGTTCGCCTCCAGTTCGGTCATCATCGTCTCCGCGGCGTCGTCGTCGAACGGCCGCGACTGGTCCGCGGTCGGGACGATGTGGTCGACCGTCGCGTGCGTCAACTCCGGATACGCGACCTCCATGTCGCGCTCCTCGAGCATCCCGAACGCCTGCGGGCTCGTCACCTCGTGCACGAGGTGCAGCCCCACGAACAGCTGGTCCTGGCCGGTCGGGAGCGTATCAACCCGGTGGCGTTCCCAGACCGCGTCGTAGAGCGTGCCCTCGCTCATTCTTCGTCGACGACGTCGGCCGTGTCGCCGACGCGCTCGAACATCCGGTTCCCGTGGCCCCCGTCCGGGGCCTCGTGCGATACGTCCTTCATCGGTGTCGCGTCGTCGTCGCGATCGTCCGCATCGCCGGCCGGAGCGTCGGCGTCCGCGTCTGCGTCGCCAGCAGCACCGTCGGCGTCCGCGTCCTCGGTCGGTGACGCCGCGTCGTCGACGGCGTCGCGTCGCCCGCCGTCGGCGACGATGGTGACGCCGTGCTCGAACACGGACCCCATCGACTCGTTCGTGTAGGGGTTCGTGTGGCTGACGTCGCGCATCGGGGTCGATTCGTCGTCGGTGTCTCGTCGGGTATCGGTCATTGAAATATGTCGTGTCGTGTGGGTTCCCGCGTCAGTCGTCCGCGGCAGCCGGCTCTGATTCCTGCTCGTCGCTCTCGTCGTCCTCGCTCCAGGAGAACAGCGCGCGGAGGTCCTCACCGACCGCCTCTATCTCGTGGTCCTCCTCGGCCTGCACGAGCTGGTCGAACTTCGGGCGGCCGGCCTGGTTCTCGAGGATCCACTCGCGAGCGAACTCGCCGTTCTGGACCTCCTCCAGGATCTCCTCCATGTTCTCGCGGACGTCCTCGTCGACCACGCGGTCGCCGCGCGTCAGGCCACCGTACTCCGCGGTGTAGCTCACGGAGTGCCACATCCCGCCGAGTCCGTCCTCGTACATCAGGTCGACGATGAGCTTGAGCTCGTTCAGGACCTCGAAGTACGCCATCTCCGGGCTGTATCCGGCGTCGACCATCGTCTCGAACCCTTGCTTGACGAGCGACGTGACGCCGCCACAGAGCACGGCTTGCTCGCCGAACAGGTCCGTCTCCGTCTCCTCGGCGAACGTCGTCTCGATGACGCCCGCTCGCGTGCACCCGATACCTTTCGCGTACGCCAGCGCTTCCTGTGCGGCTTCCCCGGTCGCGTCCTGGTAGACCGCGAGCAGGCCGGGCGTCCCCTCGTCGCGCTCGTAGTTCCGGCGCACGATGTGGCCGGGCGACTTCGGAGCGACGAGCGTCACGTCGACGTCCTCCGGCGGCCGGATCTGATTGTAGTGCACGTTGAACCCGTGCGCGAACTGGACCGTGTCGCCTTCGTCGAGCGCGGGCTCTATCTCCTCGAACACCGCGGGCTGGACGGTGTCCGGAACGAGGATACTCACCACGTCCGCTTGCGCCGCGGCCTCGCGCGGCGTCGCCACGTCCAGGCCGTCCTCTTCGGCGACCGGCCACGAGTCCGAGGACTCGCGGAGGCCGACCACGACGTCGAACCCGCTCTCGTGGAGGTTCAGCGCGTGCGCGTGCCCCTGGCTCCCGTACCCGAGTACCGCGACCGTCTTCGATTGGAGGTACGATTCGTCAGCGTCGTCGTCGTAGTACACCGTCGTACTGAAATCGTCGTCTGTCATGCTTGCTCCGTGGTTGCGTCGTCCGCCGTTCCGTCTTTCGGTTCGCCGTCGTCGCTCGCGTCGGCGCCGTCGACGGGTTCGCCGCCGTCGGTGGCTGCCGCCGCCGCCTCCGTCTGTCCGGTCGTCTCCGTCGGTGGCGTCCCGGCCGTGCTGTCCGTGCCCCGGGCCTGCGCGGCCGTTCCCGTCCGCGTTATCTCGCGGACGCCGAACTGGCCGAGCGTGTCGATCGCGCCCTCGATCTTCTGTCTGGAGCCCGTGACCTCGACGGTCACCGTCTCCCGGGACGCGTCGACCGTCCGCGCGTCGTACATGTCCGCGACCGCGGCGACCTCGCTCGGGTCCGCCGCGTCGACCTTGATGATCGCGAGCTCTCGACGCACCGCGTCGGGGTCGAGCTCGCGCACCGAGATGACGGGGATGAGCTTCCGCAGTTGCTTCTCGACCTGGTCGATGCCCGGGTCGGGCTCCTCGACGACGACCGTGATGCGCGCGCGCTCCGGGTCGTCCGTCGCACCGACGGTCAGGCTCTCGATGTTGAACTGGCGGCGACTGAAGAGGCTCGACACCTCCGACAGCACGCCGGGCTCGTGCGCGACGAGCACGCTGATGACCGCGCGCCGCGGCTCGCGCTCCGCCTCGACCTCCGGGTCGACGCGGATGCCTTGCTTGTTACGCCGGCCCTGCGGGCGCGGGCGCTCGTCGGGCGTCGGCCCGGCGAGCCCCTCGCGCTGGTGGTCGGCGCGCGCCATCGGCACCATGTCGTCGTGGTTCGTCGGCGTCGGCGTCGTCCCGTCGTCGCTCGCCGTCGCCGGGTCGGTCGATTCCTCGTCCGCTGTCGTCTCGTCGTCGCTCATAACTGATCAGCCTCCAGCGCGAACTGGCCGTTGTCGCCGCCGCTCGGAACCATCGGGTAGACGTTCTCGCCGGGGTCGACGTGGAAGTCGACGACCGCCGGGCCGTCGTACGCGATGGATTCCTCGACGGCGTCGGCGACCTCGTCGTAGTCGTCGACCGTGATGCCCTTCGCGCCGAACCCTTCGGCGAGCGTCGCGAAGTCCGGGCACCAGCCGTACTCGCTGGCGGCGTGCCGGCCGTCGAAGAACGCGTCCTGCCACTGGCGGACCATCCCGATGTACTCGTTGTTCAGGACCGCGACCGTGACGTCGAGGTTCTCGCGGACCGCGACCGCGAGCTCCTGCATCGTCATCAGGAACGACCCGTCGCCTTCGAACGAGACGACGGCCGCGTCCTCCTTCCCTTCCGCGTCGGCGGCGATGCGCGCGCCGATGGCGGCGGGCAGCCCGTACCCCATCGTGCCGAGGCCGTGACTGGAGACCCAGGTACGGGGTTCGGTGTACGTCCAGTACTGCGCCGCCCACATCTGGTGCTGGCCGACGCCGGTCGTGACGATGGCGTCGTCGCTCGTCGCGGCGTCGTACGCCTCGACGACGAACTGCGGTTTCAGGGGTTCGTCGGCGGGCGCGGCGTACTCCATCGGGTACTCGGACTGCCACTGCTTGCAGGTGGCGCGCCACTTCGTCGCCGACGGCTGCTCGTCCATCGCCGCGTCGAGTTGCGTGAGGACGGTCGCCGCGTCACCGATGAGCGGATGGTCGGCCTCGACGTTCTTGCTTATCTCCGCGGGGTCGATGTCGATGTGGACGACCTCGGCGTCGGGCGCGAACGTCTCGATACCGCCCGTCAGTCGGTCGTCGAACCGACAGCCGACCGCGACGAGGCAGTCGGTGTGCGTGAGCGCCATGTTCGCGTACCCCGTGCCGTGCATGCCGCCCATCTCGAGGCTCAGCTCGTGGTCCTCGGGGAACGACCCGAGCGCCGGCATCGTCGTGACGACCGGGATCTCGTAGTCCTTCGCGAACGCGCGGGCCTCTTCGGTCGCTTCGCCTTTGATGACGCCACCGCCGATGAGGAGCACGGGTTCGTTCGAGTCCTCGATGGTGCGCGCGGCGTCCTGCACCGCGTCCGCGGGGGCGCGCTCCTGGACGTGGTACGTGTCCGGGGGCGTCGCCGGCCCGGGCTCGCGGTCGGTCTCGCCCTGCGTGACGTCCTTCGGGAGGTCGACGAGCGTCGGCCCCGGTCGGCCGGTGCTCGCGAGCGCGAACGCCTCGCCGACGTCGTCGCCGACGCGGTCCGAGTTCGCCGCGAACGTGTTGTCCTTCGTGATGGGCGCGGTGACGCCGGTGGTGTCCGTCTCCTGGAACGCGTCGTTCCCGACGAACTCCGTCGGGACCTGGCCGGTGAGCGCGACCATCGGGTCGCTGTCCATGTTCGCGTCCGCGATGCCGGTGACGAGGTTCGTCGCCCCCGGCCCGGAGGTCGCGAGGCACACGCCGGGCGTCCCGGCGACGATACCGTACGCGTCCGCGGCGTGCGCCGCGGCCTGCTCGTGCGCCATCATGTAGTGCGTCAACTCCGAGTCGAACACCGCGTCGTAGACGGGCATGATCGCGCCGCCCTGGACGCCGAAGCAGTGCTCGACGCCGGCGTTCTCGAGCGACCGGACGACGGACTGCGCGCCCGTCGTCACCGGCGTCCGCGCGGGCGCGTCGTCGGCGGCGTGCTCGTCGCTCGCCGTGGAGGTCGCGTCGTCGGTCGCCGGCTCGGCGTCCGCCTCGGCGGCGGCCTTCGCGCGTTCGCTCACGCGCAACACCCCCGGCTGCGTGGTGTCGGCGCCGAACGGTCACGTGACTCGGCAATCCCAGTGGTGGCTGTCGAATATCGGTGCGTCGCTAACTGTGTGCGTCGTGCGTGTGTGGTGTGTGCTGCGGGCATCTGTCGTCGTGCTGTCGAACGGACTCGGTGGTGATGGTCGAACGATACGCGGGGTCGAAGGAGAGGGATGTGAGGGGCTAGTACGCCCCTACAATACCGATGGTCCGTACGACGGCACCGCCGCTCCCGGCGAGGAGCGTGCCCGCGGTCGCGACGGTCGACTGCATGTACCTCCCGCTGAAGGCGACCGGCCGTATAGCTCTTGCGGGCCGTGCAATCGTTACCGCTGTGACGGCTCGCGCGGCCGCGACACGGCCAGCTCGCGGGGGGTGCTGTCGAACGGACCGAGGTCCTCACGCGCGGACCTCCTCGTGGTCCTCTTCGCTGACGCCGACCTCGCGCGCGAACGCCTCGACGTCCTGCATCGTCACGCGCTCGTCGTCGGCGCCCTTGTCCTTCACGCGCCGCGTCACGGCGCGTACCTCCTCGTCGGTCGGCTCGAACCCGGCGTCGGTCAAGCGCTCGCGGACGCTGTGCGCGCCCGTGTGCTTGCCCATCACGAGCTCACGCGTCGCGCCGACCATCGCGGGCGTCATCACGCCCGGCTCGAACGTGTCCGAGTTCTCGATGACGCCGGCCGCGTGGATACCGGACTCGTGACTGAACGCGTTCGCGCCAGTCACCGGCTTGTTCCCCGGGACGTCCATCCCGGACTTCGCCTCGACGAGCTTCGAGAGCGCCGTGATCTCGGTCGTGTCGATACCGGTGTCGACCTGGTAGAGCGACTCCAGCGCCATCACGTACTCCTCGTACGCGGCGTTCCCGGCGCGCTCCCCGATGGAGTTCACCGACACCTGCGCCTGGTCCGCGCCCGCTTCGATGCCAGCGAGCGCGTTCGCGGTTGCGAGCCCGAAGTCGTCGTGCGTGTGCACGTCGATGTTCGCCGTCGTGTGCGCGTCCACGACCTCGATGAGGTCGGCGAAGCGCGTCGGCGTCGCCACCCCGCACGTGTCGGGGATGTTGATCCAGTCGACGCCGGCGTCGGTCACGGCCTCGACCATCTCGACGAGGTAGTCCTCGTCCGTTCGCGTCGCGTCCATCGGGGAGAACATCACGGTCGTCCCCGATTCGGCGACTCGCTCCACGGCCTCGACGGAGCGCTTCTTGACGTCCGCGCGCGTCGAGTGCATGGAGTCCTCGATCTGGACGTCGCTCGTGCTCGCGAACACGTGGACCATGTCCACGTCGGCGTCCAGTGCGGCTTCGACGTCCTTGTCCACGACGCGCGCCAGTCCACACGTCGTCGCCGTCGTGGACTTGGCGATGTCGCGGACGGCCTCGAACTCCGCGTCGGAGTTCACGGGGAACCCGGCCTCGATGACGTGGGTGCCCATGTCGTCGAGCGCCGCTGCTATCTCGCGCTTGTCTTCGTAGCTGAATGAAGTCCGCGGACTCTGTTCACCGTCGCGCAGCGTCGTGTCGAAGACGCGCGCGGCGTCGATTTCAGTCGTAGCGTCCAAAGTGCCCTTGAAGAACTCGATCGCCCTGACTGGTGTCAGAGCGGGACGTGTCGTTGGATGACATCGTACTCCGTCCCAGGGGGAAGGTGGTATTAAAGCGTTCCGCCCAGACAGTTCTTGCCGGCCCCCGCCCCGTGGGCGACCATGGTCGGACGCCACGAAACCGCAGGACGGCGGCGTGTGAATACTCCTTAAACATCCTTGGACACTGCCATGTGGTATGGTGTCGAACCGCGTTTGAACTATCGTGACGTACTTTCCTGCGAGCACAGAACTTGACAACGAACAGAATCGGTGCTGGCGCGCGCCACGAGCCCCGTCGGTTGTCAACCTCGACGCGCTCGAAGTCCACTATTGGTGACAGATAGGGTATCGGAGCATGGCCGGCAACCGCCTGCGTCGCGCTTGCACGCGGCGCACGAACCGGCACCACACGTGTCATGGACGAGTCGTTAAGGGGGATGCGACCCTACCATGAAGTATGGCAGATCAAGAAGTCGTTCGACTCCTCAAGAAGGCGTACCAGGACGAGATCGAGACCGTGATGAACTACCAGACGAACGCCATCGTCCTCGACGGCGTACGCGCCGAGGAGATCAAGGAGAGCCTCCAGACCGACGTGCAGGAGGAGCTCATGCACTCCCAGCAGCTCGGCGAGCGCCTGAAGCAACTCGACGAAGCGCCGCCCGGGAGCGTCGAGTTCGAGGCGAACCAGCACAGCCTCCAGCCGCCCGAGGACTCCACGGACGTCCTCTCGGTCATCGAGGGCGTTCTCGAAGCCGAGGAGGACGCCATCGCGACGTACCGCGCGCTCATCGACGCCGCCGAGGAGGCCGACGACCCCGTCACCGAGGACCTCGCCGTGACGCTCCTCGCCGACGAGGAAGCCCACCGGAGCGAGTTCCGCGGGTTCCGCAAGGAGTACAAGCAGGACTGACGTCGCGGCCGTCCCAGCATCGCCCCTCGATTCTCCGGTTTTTCGACGCTCGACCCCGCAGTCGCGACTGTGGCCGACTCAGAGGTCGCCGCTCGCACCGAGTTCGCGTATCTCGCTCGCGCGCTCGCGGACCGCCGCCAGGTCGTCGTTCTCGCGTTTCCGGTCGACGTGCGAGTACACGAGCCCCATCCGGTGGTTCGACCGCAGGCGGTCCTCGTGTTCGGCGAGGAAGTCCCAGTAGAGCGCGTTGAACGGGCACGCGTCCTCGCCCACCGTCTCGTCTGGGTCGTACGCGCAGTTCGCGCAGTGGTCGCTCATCTTCCCGACGTAGTTCGCCGAGGAGACGTACGGTTTCGTCGAGAGCGCGGGACTGGCGAACGTGCCCATCCCGACGACGTTCGGCGTCGTCACCCAGTGGTAGGCGTCGACGAACCCGAGGTGGAACCACCGGTTCAGTTCCTGGGGGTCCGCGCCGTACGTCGTCGCGAAGTTCGAGAGGAGCATCAGGCGCTCGATGTGGTGCGCGTACCCGCGTTCGCGGACGTGCCCGACTGCCGACGCCATGCACGCCATGTCGGTGTCGCCCGACCAGTACAGCTCGGGGAGGTCCTCGGTCGCGTCGAGCTCGTTCGCCTCGGTCATCTCCGGCATCCGGTGCCGGTAGACGTGCCGGACGAACTCGCGCCACCCCAGGAGCTGGCGGACGAACCCCTCGACGCTCGCGACGTCGACCGCGGGCGCATCCGGGTCCTCGTAGGCGTCGACGGCGGCGTCGATGCACTCGCGCGAGGACAGCAGCCCGAGGTTGACGGCGGGCGAGAGCAGCGAGTGGTTCAGGTGCCAGGAGCGCTCGACCATCGCGTCCTGGTACGGGCCGAACGCGGGCAGGCGCTCGCTCACGAACGCGGCCAGTTCCGCGAGCGCGCCCTCGCGCGTCACGGGCCAGCGGAACGGCGCGAGGCCGGCGCCGTCACCGGGCGTCTCTCCCTCCCCCTCCTCTCCGTCGACGATGACGTCGCCGTCGTCGACGTTCGGCCACGTCTCGAACTCCTGGGCGACCCAGTCCGCGACCTCGCGGACGACCGGGTCGTCGCGGACGCCGTGGTCGGGCGGCTCCGGGAACGTCTCTTCTGGCCGGGGGAACTCGCGGTTCTCGTCGTCGAAGTTCCACTCGCCGCCGACGGGGTCGCCGTCGTCGACGAGGACGCCGGTGCGCTCGCGCATCCACCGGTAGAACGTCTCGTGGCGGAACGACTCCGGCATCTCGCCGTCGTCGCCTCCCGCCCAGTCGTCGAACTCGCTGGGCGAGCACAGGAACGTCTCGTTCTCGCGGACGAGCAGGCGCGCGCTCGGGTCGGCGGTTGCGTCCGCGATGTCGTCCTCGGCGACCGCGTCGCGAGCCGTCGAGAACGTCTCCACGAGCGCCTCGCCCGACCCGTGGCTCGCGGACCGCATCGTCGCCAGGTCCTCGTCGGGGTGCTCGCGGAGGTACTCGCGGAATCCGGTCTCGAAGGAGTCGACGCGGTGGTAGTCGACGTCGAACCCGCGGTCGCGGAGGCGGTCCCGGAAGTGCCGCATCGCGGCGAACACGAGCACGAGCTTGTGCGGGTGGTAGCGCTTCCGGCGCGCGAACCCGCTCGATTCGACGAGGACGACCCGGTCCTCGCCGGGTGTCGCGTCCGCGAGCGGCCCCACCTGCGTCGTCAGCTGGTCGCCGAGGACGAGCACGTTCATGCCTCGCCGTTGGCACGCTGGGGTGTTATCCTGCGGGCCGACGCTGTTCGGTACGAGGACCCGGCCGCCGTTTGTGGATATCTCGCACGGCGAGGTAATGTTTAAAGAACGTGCGGACGACGGCTCGCGTATGCCCGACTTCGTCACCCCGCCGCCGGTCGAGCGCGGCGACCAGGTCGCCGTCGTCGCCCCAGCGTCGACGAACCCAGAATCAGCGAGTCACGTCTACGAACTCGGCCTCCAGCGGATGCGCGACGTCTTCGACCTCGAACCCGTCGAGTACCCGACCGCGACCGCCGACCCCGAGTGGCTCGCCGAGAACCCCGAGGCGCGCGCCGAGGACGTCATGGACGCGTTCCGCGACCCCGACGTCTCGGCGGTCGTCGCGAACATCGGCGGCCACGACCAGATACGCGTCCTCCCGCACATCGACCCGGACGTCCTCGGCGACAACCCGACGCGGTTCTACGGCTGGTCCGACAACACGAACCTCCACACCGTCCTCTGGAACCAGGGCGTGGTGTCGTACTACGGCGGGTCGACGCTCACCGAGTACGCGATGGACGGCGAGCTGTTCGACTACACCCGCGAGTACCTCGGTCGCGCGCTCTTCGAGGACAGCATCGGGGCGTGGACCGAAGCGGACGTCTTCACGGACGAATCCGGCGACTGGGAGGATCCAGAGGGAATCGAGACGCCCCGCGAGACGGAGGCGAGCGACGGCCGCGTCTGGCGCGGCGGCGACGACGCCGTCTCCGGACGAATCTGGGGTGGGTGCTACGAGGTGCTCGTCGAGCAGTTCCTCGCCGACCGGTACGTCCCCGACGACGACGCGCTCGACGGTGCCGTCCTCGCGCTCGAGACGAGCGAACTGATCCCCGACCCGGACGTCGTCCGCGCGAACCTGCGCGCGCTCGGCGAACGCGGCCTCCTCGCGCGCTTCGACGGCGTCCTCGTCGGCCGCCCCGCCGCCCGCAGCCACCTCGAGGACAACCCGCCCGAGTGGCGCGCCGACTACCGCGACCGCCAACGGGACGCCATCACCGACGTCTTCGAGCGGTACAACCCCGACGCCCCCGTCGTGTTCGACTGCGAGTTCGGCCACACCTACCCGACGTGCCCCATCCCCATCGGCGGCGAGGTCGAACTCGACCCCGCGAGCGAGACGATTCGGTTCCCCTAGGCGGGAACGCCTTTTTGTTCAGGTAGCCGTAGGAGGCACCAGATGAACGAGACCACGCTCGCGTCGCGGGTGATGGCGTGCGGATAGTCGTCGTCGGTGCCGGCGAGGTCGGGTCGAACATCGCCGCGAGCCTCTCGGCCGACCACGACGTCGTCGTCGTCGAACGCGACCCGGCGACCGTCGAGGAACTCACGTACTCGATGGACATCCTCGCGCTCGAAGGCGACGGGGCGTCCCGCGAGACGCTCCGCGAGGCCGGCGTCGAGGACGCGGACCTGCTCGTCGCGAGCACCGACAGCGACGAGACGAACCTCGTCGTCTGCGGGACCGCGAAGACGCTCGGCGACCCGCTCACGATCGCTCGCGTCCGCAACATCGAACTCCTCGACACCTGGCAGGCGTCCCAGGGCGCGTTCGACGTGGACGTCATGGTGTCGACCGACCTCCTCACCGCGCAGGACATCGTTCGCGTCATCGGCGTCCCGGGGGCGCTCGACGTCGACCCGTTCGCGAGCGGGCTCGTGCAGGTCGCGGAGTTCCAGGTGCCCGCGGAGAGCGACGTCGCCGGGCGGACGGTCGCGGACGCCGACCGGTTCGAGTCGCTGACGTTCGCCGCGGTCGTTCACGACGGCGAGGTCAGCATCCCGCGCGGCGACACCGTCCTCGAAGCCGGTGACAAGGTCGTCGTCATCGGGACGCCAGCGGGCGTGCAGGCGTTCTCGGGGACGGTCGCGCCCGACCAGACGCTCGACGAGGCCGACGACTTCGTCATCGTCGGCGGGAGCGCCGTCGGCGCGCACGTCGCACGCCTCCTCGCGGAGCGCGGCGTGCAGCCACGACTCGTCGAACGCGACCCCGAGCGCGCTCGCGAACTCGCCGAGGAGCTCCCGGGCGCGCTCGTCATGGAGCACGACGCGACGGACGTCGACTTCCTCGTCGCCGAGGGCCTCGACCGCGCGGACGCGCTCGTCGCGGCGACCGACAGCGACGAGAAGAACCTCCTCGTCGCGCTGCTCGCGCGGAACGTCGGCGTGAAGCGCACGGTCGCGGTCGTCGAGGACGGCGAGTACGCGCACCTCTTCGAGGCCGTCGGCGTCGACGTCGCCGTGAACCCGCGTCGCGCGACGGCCGAGGAGATCGTGCGGTTCACGCAGGAGGGCCGTGTCGAGAACCTCTCGCTCATCGAGGGGCGCGAGGCGGAGGTCGTCGAGTTCGAGGTGGACGCGGGCAGCGTCCTCACCGGTCGCCCGATACGCGAGAGCGTCGGCGACCTCCCCGACGGCGTGGTCGTGGGCGCGATCACGCGCGACCACGAGTTCGTCGTCCCGCGCGGCGAGACCGAGATCCGCGCGGGCGACCACGTCGTCCTGTTCGTCGCCGCGGACGCGCTCGAGGACGTCATGACGCTCGCATGAACGCGGTTCGTGTCCGGTGTGACGCTCCCAAGAACGCGGCGCGAGCGCGCCCGGGCACTCGAACGAGCGTGATGCGTCGATGAGGGTTCGCGTCGATTGGCGCGTCAGCGTGAGTCTCGTCGGCACCATCCTCAAGTGGCTCTGGGTGCCGCTTTCGGGCCCGCTCGCGCTCGCGGTCATCGACGGGAGCGCGCTCGCACCGTTCGTCCTCACGATGGCCGCGACCGTCGTCGGCGGCGTCGCGCTGGAGTCGCTCGCGGACGAGCGCAACCTCCGCGGCCGCGAGGCGTTCCTCATGGTGTCGCTCACGTGGCTCGCGGTCGCGGTCGTCGGCGCCATCCCGTTCGTCCTCGCCGGACAGGGGACGCTCGCGTCACCGACGAACGCGCTCTTCGAGGCGACCAGCGGCATCACGACCACGGGCGCGACCGTCGTCGTCGACTTCGAGACGCACTCGCGCGCCATCCACCTCTGGCGCGCGGTCCTCCAGTGGCTCGGCGGCCTCGGCATCCTCGTCCTCGCGACCGCCGTCCTCAGCCAGCTCGGCGTCGGGGGCGCGCACCTCATGGAGACGGAGACGCAGACGCGCGACGTCAACAAGCTCACGCCCCGGATCTCCGAGACCGCGCGCCTCCTCTACCGGCTCTACATCGGCCTCACCGCGCTCATGGTCCTCGTCCTCATGACGCTACGCTGGCTCGGGCACGCGCCCGAGATGACGCTGTTCGACGCGGTGAGTCACGCGTTCACCGCCGTGTCGACGAGCGGGTTCTCGCCGCGCGGCGAGAGCCTCGCCGCGTTCTCCCCAGCCGTCCAGTGGGCGACCATCCCGTTCATGGCGCTCGGCGCGACCAGCTTCGTCCTCATGTACTTCGTCCTCCAGGGTGACTTCGCTCGACTCCGCGAGAGCGACGAGTTCCGGTTCTACGTCGGCCTGCTCGCGTTCTTCGCCGCGACCGTCGCCGGCGTCCTCGCGCTCGACGGGACGTTCGCGACCACGGAAGCGACCGTCCGGCACGCGGTCTTTCAGGTGGTCTCGATACTGACGACGACGGGGTACGCGAGCGCGGACTTCAACCTCTGGTCGCCCGCCGCCAAGCACGTCCTGTTCGTGTCGATGTTCGTCGGCGGCATGGCCGGGTCGACGACGTGCTCCATCAAGGCGCTCCGGTGGCTCGTCGTCCTGAAGGCGTTCCGCCGGGACCTGTTCACGGCCGCGCACCCGAGCGTCGTCCGCCCCGTCCGCCTCAGCGGGAGCGTCGTCGACGAGAAGACCATCCGCGACATCTACGCGTACACGCTCGTCAGCCTCGTGTTCTTCATCCTCGCCACGGTCTACGTCGTCGTCGACGCATCCCGCGTCGGCCTCGACGTCACCGAGTTCGAAGCGATGAGCGCCGCCGCCGCGACGTTCTTCAACGTCGGCCCCGCGTTCGGCATCGCCGGCCCGCTCGAATCCTACGCGCCGTTCCCGCGGTCGACGAAGCTCGCGATGGTGTTCCTTATGTGGATCGGCCGCATCGAGATCGTGCCCGTGCTCGTCCTCCTCACGCCCTCGTACTGGCGGACCTGACGCCCTCGGTTCGTCCCGGGGCGCTCAGTTCCCGCCGTTCCCGTTGTCGCCCTCCAGAGCCTCCTGCCGGAGGCGCTCGCCCTGGTCGGACTCGACCGTGAGCTTCGGGACCTCCGCGGGGTCGCGGTCCTCGTCTATCGCGACGAACACCATGTACGACTCCGTCGTCAACTCGGTCTCGCCGGTGCGGAGGTTCTCGCGGAACACCTTCACGCGCACCTTCACGCTCGTCTTCCCGGCGTCGTACACGTACGCTTCGACGAGCGCCGCGTCGCCCTGCGGGATGGGCGCGCGGAAGTTCGTCTGGTCCATGCGCGCGGTCACGCACTGATGGCCCGCGAACCGCATCGCGCTCATCGCCCCGACCTCGTCCATCCACATCATCACGTTCCCCCCGTGCGCGGTCTCCAGGATGTTCGCGTCGTTCGGATTCACGATGTGGCGATTCCGGATGTGCGTGTCCATGAGCGTCGGCATACGTAGCACCGAGACGCGGCCGCGGTTTCAGGGTGTCGGGACCCATCACCAGTGCGTGACGACCACACGCGAACACCCAGCAAGCCCCGACGCGCTCGCGGCCGCTCGCTCGCTGTGCTCCTCGGCTCGCTCCGCTCACCTGCGGTGCTTACGTCCCGAGCGACCGCGAGCGCGCCGCCCCTTGCAGTCCCACCCGACGCACCGCGGCCGCGACCGCACCGCGCCCTGCCCTCCCCCTGCTCGCAGCACGCGCCAGCGGCGCGCGCTGCTCGCGGCCCGGTGGCTCGTCGAATCGAGCGTTCGACTGACGACTGGCGCGCGGGCCGTCGGCCGCGCCGTCCGTGGGCGGCGCGGCCGAAGACCGCGTGCGAGGGACGAGCGCGGCGGCGACCGACGGGAGCCGGTTCGCGAGTCGGCTGGGGAGGACGAGGCTGCGGTGCGGTCGCTGTCGCGGTGCAGTACTCATCTGGTTTCGGCTACAGGAGCGGTCGCGTCGGTGGCGTCGGCGGTCGCGTCGGTGGCGTCGGCGGTCGCGTCGGTGGCGTCGGCGGTCGCGTCGGTGGTGTCGGCGGTCGCGTCGGTGGTGTCGGCGGTCGTGTCGGTGGTGTCGGCGGTCGCGTCGGTGGTGTCGGCGGTCGCGTCGGTGGTGTCGGCGGTCGCGTCGGTGGTGGGTCCCGTCGATTCTCCCCGGGAGAAATCCGTAAGTCGGTCGACTTAGTCGAGCGCGTACTCCATGGCTTGCTGGAGGTCGGCTTTGAGGTCTTCGACGTGCTCGATGCCGACGCTCGCGCGAACGAGGCCGTCGGTCAACCCGGCTTCGAGGCGCTCCTCTCGGGGAATCGCGGCGTGGGTCATCGGCGCGGGCTGCTCGATGAGGCTCTCGACGCCACCGAGGCTCTCCGCGAGCGTGAACACCTGCGTCGCGCTCACGAACTCGCTCGTCTCCGCGAGCGACGCGTCCAGTTCGAAGCTCAGCATCCCGCCGAAGTCGTCCATCTGCTTCGCGGCGACGTCGTGACCGGGATGCGATTCGAGGCCGGGATAGTACACCTCGTCGACGTGGTCGTGGTCGTGGAGCCACGCGGCGAGGTCGCGCGCGTTCTCGCAGTGGCGGTCCATCCGCACCGGGAGCGACTTGGTGCCGCGGAGGACGAGGAAGCAGTCGAACGGCCCGGGGGTCGCGCCGACGGAGTTCTGGTAGAACCCGAACTGCTCGTCGAGTTCCTCGTCGTCGGTGACGAGCGCGCCGCCGACGACGTCCGAGTGGCCGCCGAGGTACTTCGTGAGCGAGTGGCTCACGATGTCCGCGCCGTGTTCGAGGGGGCGCTGGAGGTACGGCGTCGCGAACGTGTTGTCGATCGCGCAGAGCGCGTCGTGGTCGTGCGCGACGTCCGACGCTGCTTCGATGTCGACGATACTCATCAGGGGGTTCGTCGGCGACTCCAACCACAGCAACTCGGTGTTGTCCTGCATCGCCGCAGCGATCTCGTCGACGTCGGTCATGTCGACGAACGTGAACTCGACGTCGTACTTCTCGTACACCTGCGTGAAGATGCGGTGCGTGCCACCGTAGACGTCCTCGCCGGTGACGACGTGGTCGCCCGATTCGAGGAGGTTCAGGACGGTGTTGATGGCGCCCATCCCCGAGGAGAACGCGCGCCCGTACTCGCCGCCTTCGAGGCTCGCGAGGTTGTTCTCGAGGTCCGTCCGCGTCGGGTTACCCGTCCGCGAGTACTCGTACCCGCGGTGCTCGCCGGGCGCGTCCTGCTTGTACGTCGAGTTCGCGTGGATTGGCGTCATCAGCGCGCCCGTCTCCTCGTCAGGCGCTTGGCCCGCGTGGATGCTCCGCGTCTCGAACCGGAACGCGTCCGCGTCACCGTCCGCTGGGTCGTCGGTCATGAGAGACGCGTCGCGCGCCCCGCAGGTACCTCTTGCGTTCCGGGAGCGCGGTCAGGCGTCCGCCGCGGTGGCGTCGTCCTCGACGCCCTCCGCGACCGCCTGGTCCCCGGAATCGGGCGCGTCCCGCTCGTCGTCGCTCGCCGCAGTTCCGTCCGGGGCCGCAGGGGACGGTGGCTCGTCGAGGAACCGGCGCGTGCTGCGCGTCACGACGAACGGGAACAGTTCGGCGAACCGGATGCCGAGTCGCGTCTTCAGGTCGGCGTACACGACGGGTTTCGTCGACTCCACCTTTCGCGCGAGCTTCCGGCCGACGACCGCGGGGTCCTCCATCATCGACTCGGGGTACCCGAGTTCGAGCGCGCTCTCGGTGCGCGCGAGCGACGGCTGCATCACGGAACACGAGACCGCCTCGTTCTGTAATTCGAGGCGGAGCGAGTGCGTGAACGACTCCAGGGCGCCCTTCGTCGCCCCGTACCCGGTCAGGCCGGGGTTCCCGACGCGACCGACGCCCGAGCTCACGAGGTGGATTCGACCGTCGCCGCGCTCGCGCATCCCGGGCAGGACCGCGTGCACGAGCCTGATCGCGCCGAAGACGTTCACCTCGAACTCCTCGCGGGTGTCCGCGAGCGACCGGTCCCGCATCAGGCCGAAGTTGAAGATGCCGGCGTTGTGCACGAGGACGTCGACGCGCTCCCAGGCGTCGAGGACGTCCGCGACGGTGGTGTCGACGGCGTCGTCGCTCGTCACGTCGCACTCGTAGACGCGGAGTTGCTGGCCGTACTGCTCGCCGAGCGCGCCGAGGTTCGCGGTGTCGACGTCGAGCGCCGCGACCCGGTAGCCGTCCGCGAGCAGGGTCTCGAGCATCCCGTGCCCGATGCCCGCGTTCGCGCCCGAGAGGACGACCACGCGGCCCGCAGTGGTGGCGGTCATGATGCGGGAGGTACGCGCCCTCGGAGCATCACAGTGCCGCTCGTTCTCGTGACGAGAGTTCTCACCTGTCGAGAAATGAGGTTTACACTAGACGTAAACCCTCGCGCACGGAACCGGCCGGGGACCACCGACGGCGCGACCGAAGCCCGGCGCAGCCACGCCACCGACCGACCGACGCCAGCACGAGCCCGGAACCCCGGCCTCTTTGTCCCCCGCCACGTACGGCATCTCGACAATGGGGAACGCAGACCTGCGGGACCTCGCGACCATCGAGGAGGTCCCCTGGAGCGAGGTCGAGCCGGGCGTCGTCGCCGTGGACGCGCACAACTGGCTGTACCGGTACCTGACGACGACCGTGCGGTTCACGAACGAGTCCGTGTACACCACCGCGGCGGGCGACGAGGTCGCGAACCTCGTCGGTATCGTCCAGGGACTGCCGAAGTTCTTCGAGCACGACCTCACGCCCGTGTTCGTGTTCGACGGCGGCCCCAGCGAGTTGAAAGCGGACGAGATCGCGGAGCGCCGCGAGCAACGCGAGCAGCTCGAGGACCAGCTCGAGGATGCGCGCGAGGAAGGCGACGCGGCCGAGGTGGCGCGCCTCGACTCGGCGACGCAGCGACTCACGGACGTCATCCAGGAGACGAGCCGCGAACTCCTCTCCCTCCTCGACGTCCCCGTGATAGAGGCGCCCGCGGAGGGCGAGGCGCAGGCGGCGCACATGGCGGCGCGCGGCGACGTCGAGTACGTCGGCACCGAGGACTACGACGCGCTCCTGTTCGGCGCGCCCGTCACGCTCCGCCAGCTCACGAGCAAGGGCAACCCCGAGCGCATGGACCTCGAAGCGACCCTCCGCGACCTCGACCTCACGCGCGAACAGCTCGTCGACGTCGCCATCCTCTGCGGCACCGACTTCAACGACGGCGTCCGCGGCTACGGCCCGAAGACCGCCCTGAAAGCCGTCCGCGAGCACGGCGACCTCTGGGCGGTCATGGAGCACGAGGACGTCGTCGTCGAGAACGCCGACCTCGTCCGCCAGCTGTTCTTCGACCCGGACGTCACGAGCGACTACGCGTTCGACACGACCATCACGCCGGACGTCGACGCCGCGCGAGCGTACGTCACCGACGAGTGGGAGGTCCCCGGCGACGAGGTCGCGCGCGGCTTCGAACGCATCGAGGACGCACTCACGCAGACCGGGCTCGACGACTGGACCTGACCGCGAGACCGGGGACGCGACCCGGTCGCGCAGACCGCCCGCGAGGCACGCGTTTTCAAGTCCCTCCGGCGTGACGCCCGACGTATGGAGACGCTACACGAGCGCGTCCGCCTGCAGTGGTCGCTGCGCGCGCTCATCCTCGCCGCCGTCCTCGCCGCGCTCGCGTACGGCGCCACCGTCCTGCTCGACTGGCTGCCGCAGGTCCCGCTCGTCGTCGGCGCGTTCACCGTCGTCGCCGTCCTCGGCGTCGCACACGCGTTCGCGCACTACCGCCGCTGGCGGTTCGACCTCGAATCGGACGCGCTGTACCTCGTCCGCGGCGTCGTCACGCACGTCGACACCGCCGTCCCGTACGTGCGCGTCCAGCACGTCGACACCCAGCGCACGCCGCTGGACCGCGCACTCGGCATCTCCAGGGTCGTCGTCTACACCGCCGGGTCGCGGGGCGCCGACGTCACCATCCCCGGCCTCACCGTCGAACGCGCACGCACCCTCCGGAACGAACTCCGCGAACTCGCCGTCGACGCCGAACCCGACGACGCCGTCTAGCCATGTCGATGGAACGCCTCCACCCGCTCTCGGCGGTCATCCGCGTGCTCTCCTACGGCGTGAACGGGTTCCTCATCCCGACGTTCCTCGCGTTCGTCGGCGGGAACTTCCTCCCGGACCTCATCGGCGTCCAGGTGCCCGCGACCGACCTCCTCGTCGTCCTCGCACCGCTCGGGCTCGCGATCGGTGGGACGTACGGCTACCTCACGTACCGTCGGTTCTCCTACGAGCTCACGCCGGACACGTTCGACGTCGCGCAGGGCGTCATCGGCCGGACGGAACGCGAGATCCCCATCCGACGCATCCAGAACGTCGACGTCCAACAGAACGTCCTGCACCAGTTGTTCGACGTCGCGGTCGTCCGCATCGAGACCGCCGGCGGCGGGGCGACCGAAGCCACGCTCTCGGTCGTCGACATCGACGAAGCGCGCGCCATCCAGCGCGGCATCCGCGAACGCCGCGCGCGCCTCCGAGAATCCAACGGCGCGAACGCCACCGCGGCGACGACCGACGCGACCGAGACCAACGCGGCGACGACCGACGCGGACGCGACCGCTCCGGGGACGACCGACGCCGACGCCACCGGTGCGGACCCGGTCGTCGACGAACCGGGCGCGACCGGGGACGGGACGTCGACAGGCAGGCGCGAGGACGCACTCGACCGCGAGGGCGAGCACGACGACGCGCTCGCGCACGGCGCCGAGGACTGGAACGACCCCGCGGGCGTCTGGACCGACGAGGAGGACTACGACCGACTGCTCGCGCTCAAGTTCGCGGACCTCCTCGTGCTCGCCGCGACGAACTTCCAACTCGGGTCGCTCCTGTTCGTCCTCGTCGGGTTCCCGCTCGCCGGCGACGTCGCGACGAACGTCCTGCTCGCCGCCGCCGAACCGTTCGGCGGCCCCGCGAGCCTCGACCCGGACGTGATGACGCCCGACCAGTACTTCGTCCTCGGCGGCGTCGCCGGCCCGCTCGTCCTCGTCGGCGGGTACGTCCTCTCCGCGGCGCTCGCCGTCCTCGAGTACTACGAGTTCGAACTCGGTCGCCGCGGGAACGACCTCGTCTACGAGCGCGGCCTCCTCCAGCGGTACTCCGGGTCGATACCGACCGACAAGATACAGACGCTCACCGTCCGCGAGACCGCGCCGATGCGCTGGCTCGGGTACGCCGCGCTCGACGTCGAGACCGCCGGCTACGCCGGTGGCGGCGGGAACGCCGGCACGCAGGCCGCGGTCCCGGTCGCCGCGCGCGACCGCGTCCTCGACCTCGCAGGCGACCTCTTCGACTACGACGACCCCGAACTGGAGCGCCCGCCCAAGCGCGCCCGCGAACGCTACGCGGTCCGGTACTCGCTCGTCGTCCTCGCCGCCGTCGCCGTCGCGTACGGCGCCGCACAGCTCTACCCGTCGTTCACGCTCTGGTTCGTGCCCGCGGTCGCCCTCCTCGCCGTCCCACCGGCAGCGCACCTCAAGTGGACGCACCGCGGGTACGCTGTCCGCGACGACCACGTCGTCGTCCGCACCGGCTTCTGGCGGCGCCGCACGCACGTCGTCCCCTACTATCGCCTCCAGACCGTCGTCGGGACCGCGACCGTCTTCCAGCGCCGCCGTCGCCTCGCGTCGCTCGTCGCCGACACCGCCAGCTCCGCGACGCTCTCACGGTCCTCGCCGACCGCGCACGACCTCGACGCCGACGACGTCGACCGCCTCCAGCGCGAACTCAGAGACCGCCTCCAATCGCACCTCGACGGCGACCACGACCCCGCAAGCCCCGACGACGACGCAGGAGGCGACGGCGACGACAACCGCGGTACCGACGGCCATGGCGGCCACGGCGGACCGACGCCGACGTCCGACTGACCCCTCGCTCGCGCACGAGCACCACGACACGCTCCCTGACGCGAACGACACGCTCCCTGACGCGAACGACACGCTCCTCGACGCGACCGAACCGACGGCAGAAGAGACGCCGCGACCGAGGCAGAAGGGACGCCGCGACCGAGTCAGACGCGCTTGCCGAGCGTCTCGACCTGTTCGAGCGACCGGTTCTTCACCGACTCGCCGGACTTCGCGTCGAACAGGTGCACGGCCTCCTCCGGGATGTGGGCCGTCACCGGCTGCCCGGCCTCGACCTGCTGCATCCCGCCGACCGTGACGACGAACGTCTCGTCGTCCTCGTCGGGCTCCCCGCCCGTGTCGAACGTGAGGTAGACGTTGTTCTCGTCACCCATCGGCTCGACGACGTCCACGACCGTCTCGAAGTCGTGCTCGCCAGTCGCGCCGTCGGTCGACAACGTCACGTCCTCCGGGCGGATACCCAACTCGAGGGTCGTGCGGTCACCGATCTCCTGGAGCGTCTCGTCGCTCACCGGGTACGTGAAGTCCGCCGCCCGGAGCTGGTTGCCCTGGACCTCCACGTCGAAGAAGTTCATCGACGGGTCGCCGATGAACCCCGCGACGAACTCGTTCGCCGGCTCGTGATAGCACTCCAGGGGCGTCCCCGCCTGCTGGAGGCGGCCGTCGTCGAGCACCGCGATGCGGTCGCTCATCGTCATCGCCTCCGTCTGGTCGTGGGTCACGTACACCGTCGTCACGCCGAGGTCCTCCTGGATGCGCTGGAGCTCCGTCCGCATCTTCGACCGGAGCTTCGCGTCCAGGTTCGACAACGGCTCGTCCATCAGGAACACCGCCGGGTCGCGGACGATCGCGCGACCGAGCGCGACGCGCTGCTGCTGGCCGCCCGAGAGCTCGCGGGGCTTCCGACCGAGTAACTCCTCGATACCCATCATCTCCGCCGCCGACGACACGCGCTCGTCGATCTCGTCGTCGCCCATCGACGTGGACTCCTCCAGCCCGAACGCCATGTTCTCCCGCACCGTCATGTGCGGGTAGAGCGCGTACGACTGGAACACCATCGCGATGTCGCGCTCCTTGGGCTCCTTGTCGTTCATGACCTCACCACCCAGCCGGATCTCGCCGTCCGTGATGGTCTCGAGGCCAGCGATCATCCGCAGGGTCGTGGACTTCCCACACCCCGACGGACCGACGAGCACGAGGAACTCACCGTCGCGGATGTCGACCGACACGTCGTCGACCGCCACGATGTGATTCCCGTCGTCCTCGACGAACACCTTGCTAACGTTATCGAGCGTCAGTTCTGCCATACGTAATCACTCCTGTCGTTCAGCGCCGCATCGTCCCGCCGCGATACCGGCGACGGTCGGGTCACGTCGCGATCCCCTCCGCGAACTGCTCGCCGAAGAAGATGTACACGAGTAGCGTCGGGAGCGCCGTCAGGAACGCCCCGGCCATCTTCAGACCGATACCGACGCTACTCAGGTTGTTCCCGAGCTGTGCGAGCACGACCGTCACCATCGCACCGTCGCCGCTCCCGACGAGGACGAGCGCGAACAGGACGTCGTTCCAGATCTGCGTGAACTGGTAGATGAGCACCACCGCGAACATCGGCCCCGACAGCGGCAGGATGAGGCGACGATAGATGCGCGCGATGCTCGCCCCGTCCAGTCGCGCCGCCTCGATCATCTCGTCGTTCAGATCGAGGTAGAACGTCCGGAACAGGAGCGTGCAGATCGGGAGCCCGTACGCGACGTGCGTGATGACGAGCTCCAGAACGTTGAAGTGGTACTGCTCGACGCCCGGCGTCAACAGCCAGACGGGTTCGAACCACGTCTCCAGCGGGACGATACTCCCCCAGAACTTCGACACCGGGATGAGAACCGCCTGATAGGGGATGAAGATCCCCGCGATGAACAACGCCAGGATACCGACCTGGCCCTTCCAGTCGACGTTCGTCAACCCGTACGCCGCCATGCTCCCCATGAGCGCCGACAGTATCGTCGCCGGAATCGTCAGGAGGAACGAGTTCACGAACCCGTGCCCGAGCGCGTCGAACGCTCGCGCGTACTTCTCGGTCGTGAACTGCTCGACCGGCGGCAGGAACGGCGCGCTCGAGAACGGGTCCGCCTTCAACGACGTCATCAACCCGGTCTCTATCGGGAGGAGGTAGAACGCAACCAGCCCCCCGAGGACCGCGTACAGTGCCACTCGTTCGGTGTCCACGCCGACGTCGGTCTCCTCCGGCGTGACTGTCTCGGTACTCATAGTTGACCACTCCGGTACTGGTAGGTGAGGTACGGCGCGACGACGCCGAGCGCGAGCACGAACAGCATGATACCGATCGCTGCCGCGTACGCGAAGTTCCCGTTACTGAACGCCTCGCGCATCATCAGCGTCGCGAGGATGTCCGTGCCCTTGTACGGCAGGTACGTGCCGCGGAGCGCGTACAGGAAGTCGAACGCCTTCAGCGCGAACACCATCAGGACGACCGTCGCCGAGATGGTCGACCCCTTCAATTGCGGGACGATCACGCGCCAGTACATCTTCACGGTGCTCGCACCGTCGACGCGAGCGGCCTCGTAGTGCTCGGTCGGTATCGCGCGTAACCCGGCGAGGTAGACGACCATCGTGTACCCGCTGAACTGCCAGATAAGCGCGAAGATGACCGCCGGCAACGCGAGTTCGGGGTTCGAGAACCACCGGACCTTGTCGACGAACGGCAAGACCTCCAGGAAGAGGTTCACGACGCCGTTATCGAAGTTGTACATCCACAGCCAGAACTGCGCGGTCACGACGAACGACAGGCTCATCGGGAGCAGGTATATCGTCCGGAACGTGTTCTCGAAGCGGATGTTGCGGTCGACGAGGATGGCGACGACGAGGCCGAGCACGAGCGACACGAGCGTGAACGCGACGAGGAGCACGAACGTGTTCACGGTCGCGTTCACGAACGAATCGCTCGCGAACGCCTGGACGTACATCTCGAAGTCCAGGTCCGAGTAATCCGGCGACCCGAGCCCGACCGGGTCCGTCAGCGACAGCGCAAAGTTCCAGATGATGGCGCCGTACACGAACAACGCCATCAGCAGGAACGCCGGCAGCCAGAACGGCATCGACTCCCGGAACTGCTGGTTCGCCAGGTTCCGCTTGAGCGCGGCTATCGGGCCGCTCCCCTGGGTATCGACGGGCTCACCGCCGTCCGCGCGGACCTCGTCCTCGGAGCCATCCGAGCGACCTACGAGGCGTTTCGCGTGTCTTGCTATATCACGCATAAATGAGGGCGTCGGTGTGCCGCCTTAGTTCCCGACGGCACTCATGAACGCCGTCGCGGTGGCGTCCACGGTGTCGGAGGTGTGATCGAACTTGTCGCTGAGTGCCGTCGAGAGCGCGCTGAGCTGTGCCTTCGGGACGGCGAGGCCGTGCGCGAGCGACGGCGGCTGGCTGTCGGAGTTCGTGAACTCCTCGAACTGCTGGGTCTGGAACGCCGGGAACTCGTCCATCGAGACGTCGCTCCGCGGCGGAATCGAGCCCTTCTGCTTGTTGAAGCGCTTCTGGGCGTCCTTCGACGCGCAGTACTTGAGCCAGTTCTTCGTGCTCTCCGGCGACGGGTTGTTCGTCGGGTACACCCACGAGTCCATGTTGAGCTGGTAGACGCCTTCCGTACCGGGGTACGGTACGTGACCCCAGCCGCTCTCGAACTCGAAGTCGCTCCCCTGGAACATGCCGGCGAGCCAGTCGCCCTGGTGCATGAACGCCGCGTTCCCCTTCTGCACCATCGTCCCGGCCTCCTGGAAGCTGATGGAGGAGGCGTCGTCGGGCATGTACTCGGCGTACGAGGCGAGGGTCTCCAGGGACTTCGCGACCTGGGACTTCTTACCGTTCCCGTTGATGAACTTGTCGTACGCGCTCGAGCCGTGCTGGCCGATGAAGACGGTCGCGAACAGCTGGAGGCTCGTCCACGGCCCCTTCAGCGAGTGCGCGTAGCCGACGGCGTCGGTCTCGGACTCGACGGTCTCGAGGGCGTCGACGAGCGCGTTCGGGCTGTCGATGGAGGCGGGGTCGACGCCAGCGCTCTCCACGACCGACTTGTTGTAGAACAGGTTGTTGATGCGGTGGATGTTCGTCGGCACCGCGACGAACGTCCCGTCGACCTTCGCGGCGTCCATCGGACCCTTGAGGTACGCGTCGCGGACCTCGTCGGTCCAGACGGAGTCGCCGATGTCGCCGAACGCGTCGGCGTCCGTGAACTGCTGGAGGTTCGCGCCGGGCCAGTCGGCCCACGAGCTCGGCGGGTCGTCGTTCTTCACGCGCTGCTGGACCTTCGTGTTCAGCGACGTGTTCGCGGAGCCGCCGATCGCCTGCACGTTGAGTTCCGCGTCGGGGTACTCCTGCTCGAAGCCTTCGCGCATCGAATCGAACGCGGCCTTTCCGTCGCCGCCACTCCAACCGTGGAGGAGTTCGACGGTGGAGGTCCCACCGGTGAGGCTGCTGAGGCAGCCCGAGAGTCCGGTGAGGCCCGCTGCGCCGGCTGCGCCGGTCGTCTTGAGAACGGTACGTCTGGAGACGTCTGCTGTTGAGTCGTGTTCTGTCATGCCACCACGCGTCTCTGTGAGAGACTCACCCATGCATAATTCCGCCCGTCACTTAAGGTTTCCCCAAATTTATTCGCTACCGAGTGAATAACCAAGGTCGGTGGCGTGGAATCCGCGACCACGCCGAACCCGGTACACACCCAACGAACGCTCCACCACACAAAAACCACCACACACCAGCACGCGCTGCCGGTTCGAATCGCCACCCGACGCCAGCCAGCACCCGCGTGAGAACCCGACACAGTCGGCCCGCGTTCCGTGGGGCTTAAGTATAGGACCGGAGTAGCAGGGAGTGCAATCGATGCAGGGGCGTCGGCCCCGAGTCCGAGAGGGCGACGATAGACAGCATGTCGTGGTAGCCTAGCCTGGCCCAAGGCGCAGGGTTGCTAACTCTGTGGCGTAAGCCTCCGGGGTTCAAATCCCCGCCACGACGTCGGATTCCACACCACACCAGGCTGGTCGTGGAACTTCAACCGAGAGTGCATCAGCACTCCATACACGCAACACATGAGCGAAGAACAACCACAGGGCGACACCGAGGACGACGAGGACCTTCGCTACTTCGTCCGAATCGGCCAGACAGACCTCGACGGGACGAAGTCCGTCGAGCGGTCGCTCATCGAGATGAACGGTATCGGGCGACGTACGGCGAGAATCATCGCCCACGAGGCCGAGGTCGACCGGACGGCCACCTTCGGCCGACTGGACGACGACGACATCGACGCCGTCGTCGAAACCGTCGAGAACTACGCCGACGAGGTCCCGGACTGGCTCAACAACCGCCAGAAGGCCTTCTACTCCGGCGAGACCACCCACGAGGTCGGGAACGACCTCAACATGTCCCGCCGTCACGACATCAACCGCCTCAAGATGATCGAGGCGTACCGTGGCATCCGCCACAAGCGCGGACAGAAGGTCCGCGGCCAGCGGACGAAGTCCACCGGCCGCACCGAGGGTACCATCGGCGTCAACGTCGAAGAGATCCGCGAAGAACAGGCCGAAGAAGAAGCAGCGGGTGAGGAATAATGGCAACCGGGAACAACACCAAGGGCTACGAGACGCCGAACCACCCGTTCCAGGGCGAGCGTATCGCCGAGGAACACGGTCTCGTCGACACGTACGGCCTGAAGAACAAAGAAGAGCTCTGGCGAGTCCAGTCCCAGCTCCGCTCGTTCCGCCGCGAGGCCCGAGACCTGCTCGGGTCCGTGCAGATGGACGAGGGCGCCGAGGACGAGGACGAGGAGTTCCTCGCTCGACTCAAGCGCATCGGCGTGCTCGACGACGGCGACGAACTCGACGACGTCCTGAGCCTCGAGATAAACGACCTCCTCGAGCGCCGACTCCAGACCGTCGCGTACCGGAAGGGTCTCGCGAACACGACCCAGCAGGCGCGACAGTTCATCGTGCACGGGCACGTCACCGTGAACGGCGCTCGCGTCACGCGACCGTCGTACACGGTCACCGTGAACGAGGAGGACGCCATCGAGTTCGACGAGAACAGCGAGCTCGCGGACGAACTCCACCCCGAGCGCGCGGAGGGTCAGTAACATGGCAGAGCAAGAAGACGACAAGTGGGGCATCGCCCACGTACACGCATCGTACAACAACACCGTGATGACCGTGACGGACCTCACGGGCGCCGAGACCATCGCGAAGTCCTCTGGCGGGACTGCTGTCAAGCAGAACCGCGACGAGGCGTCGCCGTACGCGGCGATGCAGATGGTCGAGAGCCTCGCCGACGAGATCCGTGCGGCCGGCATCGAGGGCCTCCACGTCCGCGTTCGCGGACCTGGCGGGAACCTCCAGAAGTCCCCGGGGCCGGGTGCGCAGGCAGCGATCCGCGCACTCGCTCGCGAAGACTTCGAGATCGGTCGCATCGAGGACGTCACACCCATCCCGCACGACGGCTCCCGAGCCCCCAAGGGCAAGGGCGGATTCTAACAAGCATGGACGAGGAATACGACGTCGAGTTCATCGAACGCGAGGAACGGTCCGCGAAGTTCCTCGTACGTGGCGTCACCCCGGCGTTCGCCAACGGTATCCGTCGCGCGATGATCGCCGACGTGCCGACGCTGGCGATCGACGAGGTGCGCTTCATCGAGAACTCGTCGGTGATGTTCGACGAGCAGATCGCGCTGCGGCTCGGACTCGTTCCGCTGTCGACGCCGCCGAACGAGTTCGACGAGGACGACGTCGTGACGCTCTCGCTTGACGTCTCGGGGCCCGCGACCGCGTACTCCGGCGACATCGTGTCGTCGGACGAGATGGTCCAGCCGGCCGAGGAGAACGTCCCGATCATCGACCTCAAGGACGGGCAGCGGCTCGAACTGGAGGCCGACGCAGTGCTCAGCACTGGGAAGGACCACGCGAAGCATCAGGGCGGCGTTGCTGTGGGGTACCGGAACCTCCAGCGCGTCGAGACCGTGGGCGACCGTGGCGAGTTCGAGGACGTCGACCCCGAGATCTACCGTGGCGTCATCCAGGAGGGTGACGAGCTGGTCGACACCGCGGAGTTCGACCACGACCTCACGAATCGGTATCCCGATCAGGAGGTCGCGGTGGAGGACGTCGAGCACGCGTTCGTCTTCAGCGTGGAGACGGACGGGTCGATGTCCGTCGAGGAGCTGTTCACGCGCGCCGTCGAGTCGCTCGACGCGCGCGCCGCAGAACTCGAAGACGCAGTATCGCTATAACGTAACTATGACCCCTTCCAATCACACCCTGACGGCTGGACGAACGCTCGGTCGACCGTCGACCGACGCCGGGAGTGACGACGCCGACCGTGGCGCCGTCCCCCGTTCGTCCGCCGTAATCGAAAGTGGTTTGAAGGGGGGCACGGAACAAACAGGTGCCTACGAGGGCACGCGCAGGGATAGCCAAGTCAGGCCAACGGCGCAGCGTTCAGGGCGCTGTCCTGTAGAGGTCCGCAGGTTCAAATCCTGCTCCCTGCATCCGTTCTTCTCACATTCAGGAGGAAAGTCATGAGTAAGACGAATCCGAGGCTCAGCAGTCTCATCGCCGAGCTGAAGTCGGTGTCTCGTACAGATGACGCCGACGTTTGGAGCGACGTCGCCGACCGCCTCGAGAAGCCCCGCCGCACGCACGCGGAGGTCAATCTCGGGCGAATCGAGCGGTACGCGCAGGAAGACGAGACGGTCGTCGTCCCCGGGAAGGTCCTGGGGAGCGGCGCCCTGCAGAAGTCGGTCACCGTCGCGGCGGTCGACTTCTCGTCGTCTGCCGAGACGAAGATCGAGCAGGTAGGCGAGACGCTCCAACTGGAACAGGCTATCGAACAGAACCCCGAAGGAAGCAACGTACGGGTGATTCGATGAATACGTCCGAGTTCGACGCGGACGTCGTCGTCGACGCCCGTAACTGCATTCTGGGTCGCGTCGCGTCGCAGGTCGCGGAACGGTCGCTGGACGGCGAGTCCATCGCGGTCGTGAACGCGGAGGATGCCGTCATCACCGGTAACGAGGACGACATCATGTCGACGTACCGCAAGCGCGCGGAGATCGGGTCGGACCAGGGTCCGGCGACGATCAAGCGACCGGATCGCATCTTCAAGCGATCCATCCGTGGGATGCTCCCCCACAAGTCCGACCGTGGCCGTGAGGCGTTCTCGAACGTCCGCGTCTACGTCGGGAATCCGTTCGACGACGACGACGGCGAGGTCCTCGACGGGACGTCGCTCGATCGGTTGTCGAACATCAAGTTCCTCCAGCTGTCGGAGGTCTCAGAGCAACTGGGTGCTAACGTCACATGGTAACGAACACGTCCGGGAAGAAGAAGACCGCTATCGCGCGGGCGACCGTCTCCGACGGGGAGGGTCGCGTCCGAATCAACAGCAAGCCCGTCGAGCTGGTGGAGCCGGAGATGGCTCGCCTGAAGATGCTGGAGCCGTTCCGCATCGTCGACGGCGTGCGTGACGACGTCGACGTCGACGTCTCCGTGCAGGGTGGCGGGTTCGCCGGACAGGCGGACGCCGTCCGCACGGCGATCGCGCGCGGTATCGTCCAGCACAGTGGCGACGCGGAGCTTCGCGATGCGTATCGCGAGTTCGACCGGTCGCTGCTCGTGAACGACGTGCGCCAGTCCGAACCCAAGAAGTGGGGCGGACCGGGTGCGCGTGCGCGCTACCAGAAGTCCTACCGCTAAGGTGATCCAGTCATGATGGTACCAGTCCGGTGTTTCACGTGCGGTAACGTCGTGGGTGAGCACTGGGAGGAGTTCAAGGCGCGGTCTCGCGAGGGCGACGAGGACCCCGAGATGGTTCTCGACGAGCTCGGCATCGACCGGTACTGCTGCCGGCGGATGCTCGTGAGTCACAAGGACCTCGTGGACATCGTCTCCCCTTACCAGTGATGCCCGGGAAACAGCGCTACAATCGGTACGAGAAGGCCCGTATCCTGGGTGCGCGAGCGCTCCAGGTGTCGTACGGGGCGCCCGTGCTGATCGAGACGGACCAGACGGAGCCCATCCTCATCGCGGCCGAGGAGTACGACGCAGGGGCACTGCCCTTTACGGTGCGTCGGGGTCGAGGTGACGAGTAGATGACGCGCATCACGGACGTCCGACTGCGGCGCGTGCTCGATTCGCGCGGGAACGCGACCGTGGAAGCTGACGTGTTGACGGAGAGTGGCGGTTTCGGTCGTGCGGCGGCGCCCAGCGGGGCGTCGACGGGCGAGTACGAGGCGATCGAGTTGCCGCCGTCGGAGGCGATCGCGAAGGCTCGCGAGCTCGCTGTCCCTCGACTCGAGGGTGGCGTGTACGCGGGGAATCAGCGTGACGTCGACGCGGCGTTGCACGCGGCCGACGGTACTGACGATTTCGGTGTCATCGGTGCGAACAGTGCGGTCGCGATCTCGATGGCGGCTGCGAAGGCGGGTGCCGACGTGCTCGGCGCGCCGCTGTTCCAGCATCTCGGTGGGGCGTTCCGTGGTGGGTCGTTCCCGACGCCGCTCGGGAACGTCGTCGGTGGTGGCGAGCACGCGGCCGATGCGACGCACATCCAGGAGTTCCTCGCTGCGCCGGTCGGGGCGCCGAGTGTCGCGGATGCGGTGTTCGCGAACGCGGCGGTTCACGCCGAGGTTGCGGATCTCTTGGACGAGCGCGACGTCGCTTGCGGGAAGGGCGACGAGGGCGCGTGGGCGCCGAGTATCGACGACGCGGAGGCGTTCGAGATAGTCGACGAGGCGACGAGTACGGTCGCTGACGAGTTCGGGTTCGAGATCGGGTTCGGGCTCGACGTTGCCGGTGCGGAGTTGTACGACGCTGACGAGGACGCCTACGTGTACGGTGACGAGACGCGCTCCACCGAGGAGCAGGTCGAGTACATCGCTGGGCTCGTCGACGAGTACGATCTCGTGTACGTCGAGGACCCGCTCGACGAGGACGCGTACGACGCGTTCGCGGAGCTCACGGACCGCGTCGGTGACCGTACGCTCGTGTGCGGCGACGACCTGTTCGTGACGAACACCGAGCGGCTGGCCGAGGGTATCGACGCCGGAGCTGGGAACAGTATCCTCGTGAAACCGAATCAGATCGGGACGTTGTCGGACGCGTTCGACGCGATCGAACTTGCGGTCCGGCACGGGTACGACCCGGTCGTCTCTCATCGGAGTGGTGAGACGGAGGATACGACCATCGCACACCTCGCCGTGGCGACTGACGCGCCGTTCATCAAGACGGGCGCGGTCGGTGGCGAGCGAACCGCGAAGCTGAACGAACTCATCCGAATCGCAGACGACGCATTATGACAGCACAAGACGACGAAGGGCTCGATGCCGCCGAAGAGGAGATCGAGGCGGAGCCCGCGGAGGGCGCCGGTCCGGCGGCCGAAGCGGACGACGTCGAGCCCGTGACTGACGAAGAGAGCGCCGAGGCCGAGGAGGCCGAGGCCGAGACAGACGCGGGCCCTGCGCTCGACGACGACGTCATGGGTGACGAGGAGGCCGACCTCCTCATCCCCGTCGAGGATTACCTCGGCGCTGGCGTCCACATCGGGACCCAGCAGAAGACGAAGGACATGGAGCGGTTCATTCACCGCGTCCGCACGGACGGCCTGTACGTCCTGGACGTGGCGAAGACCGACTCCCGCATCCGTACGGCTGCGGACTTCCTGGCGAACTACGCGCCCGAGCAGATCCTCGTGACGAGTTCGCGCCAGTACGGCCGGTTCCCCGCGGAGAAGTTCGCGGAGGCCGTCGGCGCTCGCGCTCGCACGGGCCGGTTCATTCCGGGGACGCTCACGAACCCGAAGTACGACGGCTACATCGAGCCGGACGTGCTCGTCGTGACCGACCCGATCGGTGACGCGCAGGCGGTGAAGGAGGCTATCACCGTCGGTATCCCCGTCATCGCGATGTGTGACTCGAACAACCAGACCAGTAACGTCGACCTCGTCGTGCCGACGAACAACAAGGGTCGGAAGGCCCTGAGCGTGGTCTACTGGCTGCTCGCGAACGAGACGCTCGACCGCCGTGGGGCGGAGCCGGCGTACTCGCTCGACGACTTCGAGTCCGGTATCTGAACCGCTCGGGATTTCGTTTCTCGCGTTCGTTGATCTGGTAGCGGTGCTGCCGGCGAACGGTCGTTCTGTCTGGCGTTTGGCCGTGAGTGGTCGGTGTGATGCGGGCTGGTTGGTTGCGAGCCGTCGGCGTGTGGTGTGGTGGCCGGCCGTGCTGTCGCTGGGTGGTGTGGTGGTCGAGAGAGGAGATGTAGGGAGGGTGGTTCGTCAGTTGTCGTCGTCGAACGTCGCGTCGAGGTCGGTGTCGGCCTGCTGGTCGTGATTCTCGGTCGGTTCGGTGTCTGCGTCGGTGATCTCGTCGAGTGCGGCGTCGGGGTCGTCGGGCATCGGGTCGGCGGTGTCGTCGGTGAGCGCGCTCGGTTGTCCCTCGGGGAGTTCCGCGTGGTCGTCGGGCGCGTCGTCGGTGCTGGCGTCGGTCGTGAACCGGTCGAGGGCGTCGCTGAGCGTGCTTGCGTTCGTCGCCAGGTTGCTCGCGCTCCGGGAGACCTCGGTGAGTGCGGTGGTCTGTTCCTCGGCGGCGGCGGCGACGTTCTCGGATTCCGCGGTGGTCTCCTCCGAGATGGTGGCGGCGTCGTCGACCATCGCGACGACCTCCTGCGTGCTCGCGGCTTGCTGTTCGGTGGCGGCCGATATCTCTTGGACGCCCGTGTTCGTCTCCTGGGCGTAGTCCGCGATCTCGTCGAGTGCGGCGACGGCGTTCTCGATGCTGCCGGCGTTCTCCTCGACGCGTTCGCTCGTCCGCTGGACCTCCTGGGCGGTGCGCTCGG
Source organism: Halorubellus litoreus (assembly GCF_037081675.1). Classification (GTDB taxonomy): domain Archaea; phylum Halobacteriota; class Halobacteria; order Halobacteriales; family Natrialbaceae; genus Halorubellus; species Halorubellus litoreus. Next base: position 464,007 of record NZ_JAZAQL010000002.1, read on the forward strand.
TCTGGTCCTGGATGCGTTCGAGGCGGCTCTCGATGTCCTCGGCGGCGTCCTTCGCTTCGCTCGCGAGGTCCTTGACTTCCTGTGCGACGACAGCGAACCCTTCGCCGCCGGCGTCGCCGGCTGCGCCGCCGCGACTGGCTTCGATGTTCGCGTTCAGCGCGAGCATGTTCGTCTCCTTCGCGATGTCGCCGATGAATTCGATGAGTTCGTCGATCTCGCTCATCTCGCTCTCGAGGTCCTCGATGGCGTCGACGGCGTCGGTCGAGTCCGCCTGGAGTTCTCGCATCCCTTCGATGGCGGTCTCCGCTGCTTCCCGGCCTTCGCGGCCGGTCTCGGCGGTGCGTTCGGCGAGGTCGGCGACCTCGTTCGAGGACGCCGCGATCTCTTCGGTCGTCGTCGACAGTTGCTCCATCTCGCCGCTGACGGACTGCAGGCTCTCGTTCTGGCGTTCCGCGCCATCGGAGATCTCCTGGATGGATTCCGTGACTTGTTCGCTCGCCGAACGCACCTCCTCGCTGGAGGCGGTGACCTCTTCGCTGGCGGTCGCGACCTCGCTCGCGAACGCCTTCACCTCCGCGGTCGTCGCCTCGATCTCGGCGACCATCTCGTTGAACTCGACGGCGATGGATTCCATCGCGGCGCTCTCGGAGTCGGCGTTCATCCGCTCGGTGAGGTCGCCGTCGGCGCACGCCTGCATCACGGTGGCGTACTCGTCGGCCTTCCGTTCGAGGTGCGCGGTGAGCGCTTCCGCGTCGGCGCGTGCCTCCTCGGCGTCGGCGCGCGCTTCCTGCGCTTCCCGGATCTGGGTTCGGAGCGAGTTCCGCATGCTGTCGAACCCGTCGTAGAGCCGGCCGTACTCGTCGATGCGGCCGTGCGTGAGTGAGACGCTGAGGTCGCCTTCCTCCATCGCGGCGGCCTTGTCGCGGAGGTGCTGGAGGGGGCGCGTGGTCTGACGGACGATGATGGTGCCGACGACGAGCAGTGAGACGAGCGCGGCGGCGACGAGCGCGCCGACGTTCGTCGCGACGGTGTCGCGGACGGCGAACGCGGACGCTTCGGGCTGGGAGCTGACGACGATCCAGTCCGTGCTCGGGACTGGTGCGTACGCCTGGACGGTGTCGCCGCGGACGCGGAACGCGGGCTGGCCGGCGACGGCGTCCTGGAAGCCGCTGCGGACGACCGCGGTCTCGTCGCCGACGACGGGTTCGCGGTCGGTGGTGAGGACGTTCGTGGTCTGGTCGCCGGGTGCGCGGAGGTCGGTGACGAAGTCCTCGAAGCTCCCGACGACGACGACGGCGAGGTCTTCGTTCCCGGGGACGGGGCTCGCGTACGCCATGACGGCCTGGTTGTCGAACGCGGGGAGGTACGCGCGTTCGGTCGCCCAGACGGTGTCGCTGGACCGGAAGTCGCCGGATTCGAGGGCGGTCCACTCGCCGTCTGCTGCGTCGAGTCCCTGGTTCCGGAGGGACGTGGAGGTCGTGGTGACGAGTTCGCTGTCGGCGACGTTCACGACGTGGACGTTCACGATGACGGAGCGACCACCGGTGTTGTACCGCGACTTCTCGGTTTTGGCGTAGTCGAGGATGGCGTCGGTGCTTGCGGTGTCGTTCCGGAGGACGTCGCTGTCGGAGATGGCCGACGTGCTCGCGCGCCGGTCGGCGCTCCATTCGTTGATGGCGTCGGCGTGCATCGTCGCGGTCGCCTTGAGGTTCTCTTCGGTCTGGGTCTGGACGCGTTGTTCGGTCTGGTAGTAACTGAATGCGCCGGCTCCTGCGACGACCGCGAGGACGACGAGCAGGAGGACGAACAGCTTCAGTCCGAATCGTCTGCGGAGGAAGTTCGGTGCGATGCGTGCGCGCAGGCTCGGTCCGGTCGATGCGTCGTCTTGGTCCTCGTCCCCACTTGACATACGTTCTTGGTCTATAGTCCGATACCGTCCATAAACCCTTGGGCTGTAAAGGGACGGTTTATTGTCGTTTCGCGGTTCGGGACGACACTTTCGCGTCTTGCAGGAGACGTATAGGTGACTACGAATCGGGATGTCGTCGAAGCTGTTGGGTCGTGTCGGATGTTCGCGCGGTGAGTGTTTCGAGGTTGCTCGGTGAGTGTCGCGGGGTTGCTCGGTGAGTGTCGCGGGGTTGCTCGGTGAGTGTCGCGGGGTTGCTCGGTGAGTGCTCGTCGCGTGGGGAACTGGCAACACTCTTTTTCCCGGGTGCGAATTGTCGGGTATGGTAACTGCGAGTGCACCCGGGAAGGTCTATCTCTTCGGGGAGCACGCCGTCGTCTACGGGGAACCTGCGGTGCCGTGCGCTATCGAGCGTCGGGCGACCGTGACCGTCGACCGTCGGGACGACGCACGGCTCCGCGTCGAGTCCGCGGACCTCCACATCTCCGGGTTCACCGTCGAGTACGACGCCGTTGGCGGGACAGCACCGGACGTGGACGCGCCGACGCCGCTCCTCGAAGCGGCGACGGGGTACGTCGACGCGGCTATCGAGCAGGCGCGGGACGCGGCCGACGCACCGGATGCGGGCTTCGACGTGCACGTCGAGAGCGAGATCCCGCTCGGCGGAGGACTCGGGTCGTCCGCGGCGGTGGTGGTGGCGACCATCGCCGCGGCGACGGCGGCGCTCGGCGTCGACGTCGAGGACCGCGAGATAGCGGAGCGCGCGTATCGCGCGGAGAGCGCGGTCCAGGACGGCGAGGCGTCGCGCGCCGACACGTTCTGCTCGACGATGGGTGGCGCAGTCCGGGTCGCTGGCGACGACTGCCGGACGCTCGGGAACCCCGACCTGCCGTTCGTCGTCGGCTACGACGGCGGGGCGGGCGACACAGGGGAACTCGTCGCCGGCGTGCGCGCGCTCCGCGACGAGTACGACTTCGCGGCGGACACGGTCTCAGCTATCGGTGACGTGGTCCGTCGCGGCGAGACGCTCATCGCGGACGCCGCCGACGACCCGACCGAGGAGACGCTCGAAGAGCTCGGCGCGTTGATGAACTTCAACCACGGCCTGCTGGAGGCGCTCGGCGTGTCCTCGCGGTCGCTCGACGAGATGGTGTGGGCGGCCCGCGAGGCGGGGGCGGCGGGCGCGAAGCTCACGGGCGCCGGCGGCGGCGGGTGCATCGTCGCGCTCGACGCCGGCGAGGGGACGGAGACCGCGCTCGACCTGACGCCGACGTGCGAGGACGTCTTCCGCGCGGAACTCGCGACCGAGGGGGTGCGCGTCGAATGATCGTCCTCAAACTCGGCGGGAGCGTCGTCACGGAGAAGGACCGCGAGGAGACCGTCGACGGCGCGGCGCTCGAGGAGGCCGCCGCAGCCATCGCGGCCGCCCGCGACGGCGGCGTCGACGACGTGGTGGTCGTCCACGGCGGCGGATCGTTCGGGCACCCTCACGCCGAGGAGTGGGGTGCGAGCACGACCGAGGGCGTCCGGGACGTCGACGGCGTCACCGCCATCCACGGCGCGATGACGACCCTGAACAAGTTCGTGCTCCGCGCGCTCCACGACGCGGACGTCCCCGCCGTCCCCGTCCACCCGCTCTCCGCGGCGCACCGCGACCGCGACGGCGCGCTCACCCTCCCCAGCGAGCAGGTCGCGACGCTCCTCGACGAGGGATTCGTGCCCGTCCTCCACGGCGACCTCGTCGCACACGCGGGCGAGGGCGCGACCGTCCTCAGCGGCGACGAGATCGTCACCAGCCTCGCCGACTCCATGGACGCCGCCCGCGTCGGCGTCTGCTCGACGGTCCCCGGCGTCCTCGACGCCGACGACGCCGTCGTCCCCGAGATACGGAGCTTCGACGACGTCGAGAACGTCCTCGGCGGGAGTTCGGCGACCGACGTCTCCGGCGGCATGGCCGGGAAGGTCCGCGAACTCCTCGCGCTCGGCGCCCCCGCGAGCATCTTCGACCTCGACGCCCTCCCCGCGTTCCTCGCCGGCGACGAACCCGGAACGACCGTCCACGGCGACCGCTAGCGGATCGACGAGGCGTCGACGGGACGCGACTGGTGGTCGTCGCCGGTCGCGCCAACGTGCCTTACCATGGGATTGATACGGGTTGGCGTCTCCGTACCGGGTATGCAATCGGACGACCTCGCGTCGCGCGTCGAGGACGCACTCGCTGTCGACACCGCTGCGTTCGAGGCGCAGGTGCGGGAGGACGCGTCGGTCATCAAGGAGGAGCTTCGCGAGGGGACGTTCGACAACCCGCAGGCGATCGTCGGGTTCGAGTACGAGTTCTACGCGGTGAACGACGAGACCACGGCGTTGATGCGGGTACCGCGGCGGTTGCTGGAGTTCATCGGGTTCGAGAAGGAGCTCGGGTTGCACAACGCGGAGATGTCGACGAGCCCGCAGCCGTTCAACGAGCACGGGCTCCGCGCGCAGGAGTCGGAGGTGCTCGCGCGCCTCCAGACCGCCCAGGAGTGCGCGAGCGCGGAGGGGATGCGGCTCGTGAGCGACGGGATGTGGACGATTCCGCCGGAGGGCGAGACGGCGACGGGCTACCTGACCGATAGCGTCGAGGACCGCGGCGTCAGGGTCGCGACGAACATGAGCGACAGCGCGCGCTATCACGCGATGGCGAACGCCGACGAGGGCGCGAACCAGGCGGGGATGCGCCTGGACGCGCCCCACGTCGACCTGGCGGCGGACACCGTGATGCCCGAGAGCCTCATCACGAGCATCCAACCGCACTATCAGGTGCCTCACGCCGCGGACCTCCCGGAGTACTTCCAGTACGCGCTCCGTATCGCGGGCCCGTTGCTCGCGCTCGGCGTGAACTCGCCGTTCTTCCCGCCGGACTGCTACGACGACGACGTCGACGCGGCGACCATCCTCGACGACGCCTGGATGGGTCACCGCATCGGCGTGTTCGAGACGGTGCTGAACGCGGAGACCGACACCACGGGGAAGGTCCGGTTCCCGCGGGACGTCGAGTCGGTCGAGCAGGCGGTCGACCGCATCGCCGAGGACGACACGTTCGTCCCGATGCCCGTCGAGTCCTCGAACCGCTTCGACGACAAGTTCGCGGCGTTCCGCATGAAGCACGGGACGTACTGGCGGTGGGTGCGTCCGGTGTTCGGCGGGCCGACGCGATCCTCGGCGAACGCGCGCATCGAGTTCCGCCCCATCGCGGGCCAGCCGACGGTCCGGGACGGTATCGCATTCCAGGCGGTGTTCGCGGGCCTCATGGAGGCGCTCCCGAAGGTCGAGCACCCGGTCCTGGACCTGGACTGGTCGGTGGCGCGAGACAACTTCTACGGCGCGATGCGCGACGGCCTCGCCGCGGACACGGTCTGGATAACGAACGACGGCCAGCACACGCGGGACCTCGCGCGCACCTACGAGGACCTGCTCGCGCACGCAGAGGAGGGCCTCCAGATGCGTGGGCTGGACGAGGACGAGGCGGCGCGGTACACGCACCCGCTGAAGGCGCGCGTACGCCGGCGGATGACGCCGGCGCGCTGGAAGCACGAACGGGTCGCCGCGGCCGTGGACGACGGCGCGTCGTTCGCGGACGCGGTCGAGGACGCCCAGCGGTCGTACGTCGACGCCCAGCGGGAGACGTTGCTGTCGGCGAGCTTCGCGGAGTGGCTCCAGGGCGGCCGCCAGTGACCGGCGGCGTCCCGGGCGCGTGTCCGCGGCGGGTATCGAGCGGTGAGTGGGCCGGAACGGTTTAGACGAGCGGCCGGGAACGACCTGGCATGGTGACGTTTCTCTCCGGTGGCACCGGCACGCCGAAGTTGCTGGACGGGGCCGCGGGCGCGTTCTCGCCGGACGAGACGACGGTCGTCGCGAACACTGGCGACGACGTCGAGCTCGGTGGGCTCATCGTGTGTCCGGACGTGGACACGCTCATCTTCCAGGGCGGGGGCGTTCTCGACCGCGAGCGCTGGTGGGGTATCCGTGGGGATACGACGCGAACGCACGACGCGCTCATGGACGTGGCGAAGGCCGCGGACCTCGACACGGGCCCGCAGTTCCTCCCGAAGGAACGACAGACGGAGGGCCGCGAGCTGGCGCGCTGGCGGCGGTTCTCGGGCGTTGCGGAGTTCATGGAGATCGGCGACCGCGACCGTGCGGTGCACGTGACGCGAACGAGCTTGCTCGACTCGGGCCACTCGCTCGCGGAGGTCACGGACCGGCTCGCGCGCGGGTTCGGGCTGGAACTCGACCTGCTCCCGATGACGAACGACCCGGTGGCGAGCCTCATCCATACGCCCGATGGCGTGATGCACTTCCAGGAGTTCTGGGTGGGTCGAGGCGGCGAACCGACGGTCGAGAACGTCGAGTTCCGCGGGTCGTCGAACGCGGAACCGGCGCCAGGGGTGCTGGACGCGCTCGACGACGTGGTCGTCATCGGGCCGTCGAACCCGGTGACGAGCATCGGCCCGATGCTCTCCGTCCCGGGCATCGGCGCGGCGCTCCAGGACGCGACGGTCGTCGCGGTGTCGCCGTTCCTCGGCGACGAGGCGTTCAGCGGCCCGGTCGCACAACTCATGGACGCCGTCGGCGGCGAACCGAGCACGCAGGGGTTGGCGAGCGCGTACCCGTTCGCGGACGCGTTCGTCGTCGACGAGAACGACGACGCGAACTTCGACGTGCCGACCGAACGGACGGACGTCCGTATCGACGACCGCGATGACGCAAAGCGCGTCGTCCAGGCGGTGACGCGCGCCATCGACGCGGCAGAATAGATATTTGGATTTTACGTATGGTAGATTATTCCTGTCGACTTTTCAGAATAAAATAGGTGGTCCCCCAGAACAGAAAGCGAGTAGAAATCGGCACCGGCTTCTGCTTCGATGAAATCATCGACGCCACCGCTTTGAGTGTCCAATTTATAGATTCGGTTTCTTTTAGTGGGAATGAAAACTGCGCCGGGAGTACCAACGCCCGAAGACATCGGCTGGCCAGGTAATTCCGATTCCCATTTTCTCTCGCCAGAGTCACCTGCATGGCAATAGACCTGATTGTCAGTGCAAACCACGATTCCTTGGTCGGTTAGAGTTGGTGATAAAGTAGTATCGCCACCCAACGGTATCGTCCAGTTTGTCGATCCATCGGTTAACGAGAAAGAGCCCAGCTGTGACCCAGAACTGATGAAAATCGAGCCATCGTGAATCATGGGGCTCGAAAGTGACGTTCTACTCCCCATAATCGAACTACGTTTCCATGTCAGGCTCCCATCCTCGGTATCGATTGCTATGAGGCCGCCATATTGGGTCGCAAACACGAGTGTGTTTCCAGACGCAGCAGGTCCACCAACAAATTCTCTGTCGCTCTCGAATTCCCAGTCCAACGTGTGCGATTCTGTCGACAGAGCGTAAATCTGACTGTCAGCACTACCGAGGAGCCGCTCACCATGGTGAATTCCTCGATCAAGCCAGCCATAACCCAGATCGATGCTATCAGTTATCTCGCCCGAACCCGTATCGAGAACTGTAATTGTGGCATTGTATCCGAGCGTGTACAATGAGTTCTCGTCTACGATGGGTTGGTACGGGTATTCGTTATCTACCGTCTGGGTCCATTTTTGAGTACCACTGGGCCATTCCAGCGCTATGAACGTGGGTTTAAGTTCTTCTTCACTGTGGCTGGTCGGGAGAGTTGGAACCGAAATGTAGAGCGTGGACCCGTCATGCACGGGAGCGAGCAGGTTACCGTCCACTTCGAAGAGCGAGCTGGGTTGAGTGCCGATTGAAGGACAGGGATAGTAGCTTGTACGTGCTGAGTTTCGGTGATGTTGTCGCCACGGTGTGGGACGACACGTCGCTTGTGTAGTTGTGGTCGTCGTTTGGGTAGTTGTTCTCTCTTCGGTGGTGACTGTCGTGGTGGAGGAGTCTGTGGTTTGTGGTAATCGGTCCGTGCATCCTGCGGAGATCGTGGAGGACAGGAGGGCGGCAAGGTACTGTCTACGCCGCACAATCACCGTTGGATATTCTGAATAAAAAGGTTTTGTGGAATCATAGCCAAACTAGATGTATGTGCCTAAGGTGCCATCAGAAGGCACGACCAATAATGACAATTTGATTATTATTTTGCCACGTGACTGGCATCTTTTCCAAACGGCCACTCTCTCTGCACTCTACTCACATCCCAAGGTGGATCGAACGGGTGATTCATCGAGACGACGTCCGTGAACAGATTAGCTGGCGAACCAGTGGAACCGACGCAGTGGAGTGACTGGGCGCGCTAGCGGGCGTATGGACGCTCCGTTCGACCCGCCGCTCGCGCTCGCGAGCCTCTCGGGTGATGCCGACGCCGAGTGGGCGAGAGCGGGCGCGCAGTACGCTGGGGCGGCGTTCCTCGGCGGTATCGCGCTCGACGAGCCCTCGCGCGCAGCGGCGCGGGACCTCGTGGCGCGCGACCGGAACGAGTTCCTCCCCGACGACCCGTTCGCGTGGATCGACGACCAGCTCGATGCGCTCGCCGACGTCGACCTCCGGGCGGGCGTGAACGTCCGCGCGACGTCGCCAGCGCCGGTGCGCGAGGCGGCCGCGGTCTGTGCGAGTCACGACGCAGTCGTCGAGGTGAATGCGCACTGTCGCCAGGACGAACTCTGCGCGGTCGGCTGCGGGGAGACGCTCCTCGCCGACACCGCACGGCTCCGCGAGTACGTCGCCGCAGCCGCGGAGACCGGTGCGACCGTCTCCGTCAAGGTCCGCGCCGGCGTCGACGGCGTCGACCTCGCGGCGACCGCACGCGCCGTCGCGGACGCCGGCGCGACCGTCCTGCACGTCGACGCGATGGACAGCGAGCACGCCATCGCGGGCGTCGTCGACGCGGCACCGTCGCTGTTCGTCGTCGCGAACAACGAGGTCAGGGACGAGGCGAGCGTCCGCGAGTACCTCGCCTACGGCGCGGACGCCGTCAGCGTCGGCCGCCCGAGCACCGACCCGGTCGCCCTCGAACGCGTCAGCGACGCGCTCGACGCAGCCCACGCGTCGACGACGTAACCGGTCGGTCACGCTGGCGCACAGACCGAGCCCGCGGTCACGCCGACTCGACGCCCCGGACTCGACCCGCGGTCAGGCCGACTCGACGCCCCGGACCTCGAACCGTGCACCGCCGAGGTCGGAGTCCTCGCGGACGTCGACCGTCCAGTCGTGCGCGTCCGCGATGTCCGAGACGATGGCGAGTCCGAGCCCCGTTCCGTTTCCGTCAGTGGTCACGCCCGGCTGGAACAGCGACGCCTCGACCGCCTCGTCGAGTCCGGCCCCGTCGTCGGCGACGTAGAACCCGTCGTCGTCGCGTAGTCCGGCCACGACGACGCGCTCGCCGCCGTGCTCGACCGCGTTCCGCACGAGGTTCTCGACGAGCCGCACGAACGACCCCTCGTTCGCCTCGACGACCGCGTCGTAGTCGACGGTCACCTCCACGTCCTCCGTATCGACCGTCTCCACCGCCAAGTCAACGACCGACGCGCTCGAAACGGGCGCGGTCTCGACGTCGCTCCCGCCCCTGGCGAGCGCGAGCACGTCGTCGACGATGCGCTCCATGCGGTCGTGCGCCGTCCGTATCGTGTCCAGGTGCTCGCGGCCGTCCGCGTCGACGTGCTCGGCGAGCACCTCGACGGTCCCCGACGCGAGACTCAGCGGGTTCCGGAGGTCGTGACTGAGGACGCTCGCGAACTCCTCCAAGCGCTCGTTCTTCGCCTCCAGCGCCTCGCGGTGCTCGACGCGGTCCGTCACGTCGAACGCCACGCCGACCACCTGGCTCACGTCGCCGTCCTCGAGGACGGGTTCGTAGCGCGTCTCGAACGTCACGTCGCCGACGGTGATCGTCGACTCGGCGGACGACCCGGCGAGCGCGCTCTCGTAGTTCTCGAGGACCGCCTCGTGCTCGCCGTAGACGTCGTAGATGGACTCGCCGACGAGCTCACCCGGCTCGATACCCAGGCCGTCCAGGCCCGCGCCGACCGACCGCGTGAACACGCCGTCCGCGTCGACGGTGAACGCCACGACCGGGAAGTGCTGCACGATGGTCTCCAACTGCTCTTTGCGTTCGCGGACGCGCTTCTCGCGAGTCACGCGCTCCGTGATCTCCTGGCCGAACCCGACGCCGAACTGGCGGCCGTCGGCGTCCTCGTAGCTCGCGACGTGCATCTCGTAGGGTATCCGTTCGCCGTCGGCGGTCAACAGCTCGCCGTCGTACCGCACGGACCCGCCGTCGCGGACGGTCCGGACGTCCTCCTCGACGCGGTCGTGGTACTCCGGCGGGACGAACTTCCCCGGCGATGCGCCCGCGAGCGCGTCGGCGTCGTACCCCGTGACCGCCTCCATGCTGTCGTTCCACTCGACGAGTCCGTCGTCGACCTGGAACACGAAGAACACGCCGTCGAGCGCCTCCAGGAGCGACCGCGTGAAGCCATCCCGTCGGACGACCTCGTGGTGCTCGGTCGCGGTGCGTTCCGCGGTGACGTCGTCGATGACGACCTGTGCGGCCGGTCGGCCCTCGTACTCCACGGGCGCGGACGTCACGACGCCGTACTTCGAGTCGTCGTTCTCGGTGAGGAACCGCGTCTCGACCGCGTTCGGGGTTTCGCGCTCCTCGAGGACGGCGCGGACGCGTTCGGCGGCGCGGTCGCGGTCGGCGGGATGGACGAGCGCCGCCGCGGACTCCCCGAGGAGGTCCGTCTCGTCGTCCGCCGCGAAGAACTCGACGCAGGCGTCGTTCGCGTACCGAACCCGGAGCGCGTCGTCGACGATCCCGATGGGGACCGGCGCGGTGTCGCACACGCGCTGGAAGCGCGCTGCGGTTCGTTCGACCTCGCGTTCCGCACGCATCGCGTCGACGGCGTTCCGGACGCGGTTCGCGAGCACCTCGAACCGGTCGCTCCCCCCACCCTTCGGGACGTAGTCGGTCGCACCGGCGGCGATAGCGTCGCTCGCAACCGTCTCGGAGCCTTCCCCAGTGAACAGCACGAACGGGAGTTCCGGATGGGTCTCTCGGACGCGTTCGAGGAACTCGAGGCCGTCCATCGCTGGCATCTGGTAGTCGCTGACGATGCAGTCCACGTGCGCGTCGTCGAGGACGTCGAGTCCGGCGGGCGCGCCGACGGCGGTGGTGACCTCGAAGTCGTCGTCGACCCGCTCGAGGGACGTCGCGGTGAGGTCGAGCAGTTGCTCGTCGTCGTCGACGTGGAGGACCCGTACCGCGTCGGTCGTCGCGTCTCGCCACCCAGCCATCTCCCTAGACGAAATCGAGGCGGCGAGTAAACGCTTGGGGGGAACCCAGTGAGGTCCTGCATGGACGCACAAGCCCCTGGGGTGGGGGTGCGTCGGCAGGTGGTGCCGGCATCCGCCGGAGTTTTTCGCGGGGCACGCGAACGGTCTCTCGTGCATTCGACAGCGGCGAACGCCGAACTCGCGCTCCTCGTCGAGGTCGCGGGCACGCCCAAGCCCGGGAACGTCGACCGCGAGCGCGACCTCGCGGACCTCCGGTTCGAGCAGTTCCTCGCCGGTGCCGTCGGCGCGCGCCCCGGACTGGACGCGTGCTGCGACCCGAACTTCGGGCTCGGCGACGGGTTCGAGCGCGCGGTGGCGGGGATGAGCGACCGCGCCGAGACGAACACGCAGTTCGGCGCGCTCCTCGTGCTCGCGCCGCTCGTGCGGACCGCAGCGACCGGCGAGCTCTCCCGGGACCGCGTCCGCGACGTCGTCGCGGCGACGACGGTCGCCGACGCCGCCGCGTTCTACCGGGCGTTCGACCACGTCGACGTCTTCGTCGGCGACCCGCCCGCGGACGCCCCCGAACTGGACGTCCGCCGCGGGAGCGACGCCGTCCCGGCCGTCGAGGACCGCGGGCTCACGCTCGCCGACCTCATGCGCGACAGCGCGGACCGCGACGGCGTCGCCGCCGAGTGGACGACCGGGTTCGAGCGGACGTTCGCGGCCGCCGACCGCATCGCCGCCGCGGACGGCTCCCTCGGCGAGCGCGCCGCCGACGCCTTCCTCGCCCTCCTCGCCGCCGAACCCGACACGCTCGTCGCCGAGAAACACGGCGACGACGTCGCCCGCGAGGTCACCGACCGCGCCGCCGAACTCCGCGAGGACGCCGCTCCCTGCGCGCCGGACCGGGACGCGGTCACCGCGTTCGCCGAGGACCTCGTCGCCCGCGGCGTCAACCCCGGGACGACCGCCGACCTCACCGCCGGCGCGCTGTTCGTCGCGCTCGAACGCTACGGGGTGACGCCGTGACCGACACCGAACGGAACTTGGAGTCCGACCCCTGGCCGACGCGCTTGCGGGGCGTCACCGAGACGGTGGTGGCGACGCTCGGCCCGAACGACCGCTGGAATCAGGCCGCGCTCGGCGTGCACGCCGACGGCCCGGCGTCGACCCGCGACGACGACGGTCGACTGCACGCAGTCACCGCGTTCACGTACGGGAACACGCGAACGCGCCGGAACCTCCACGGCCGCGGCGGGGGCGTCGTCCAGTTCACGACCGACGCCGTCGACTTCACGAACGCGGCGCTCGACGTCTTCGAGACCGACGACCCAGTGCTCGAGTCGGCGGACGCGTGGGTGCGCGTCGACGCGACGCAGGTCGACGCGCGCGACGAGGACGGGACGCGCATCGAGACGTGGCGCCTCGACCCCGTCGAGTCGGCGGTGCGGCGACGCGTCGTCCCGGTCGTCAACCGCGGGCACGCCGCGGTCGTCGACGCGACCGTCGCCGCCTCGCGCCTCGGCGTCCCCGGGTTCGACGACGACGCGCTCCGCGAGCGATTGGAGCGCGCCGTCGACGTCGTCGCGACCTGCGGCGGCGCGCGCGAACGCGAAGCCATCCGCCGCTGCGCCGCCCTCACCGACGACTGGACGCCCACAGGCGACCTCCCAGAGGACTGACCGGGGCGGTCGAGCCGGTCGCGGCGCACCCGGGGCACCCGCCGTGGCGAATCCGCACGACGCCCGGAGAACGAACCCTTTTTGGGGGCGAACGGGGAACGAATCGGTATGGCCATCAAACCCGACTACGTCAAGAAGACGGGTACCATCCTCCTCGAGCAGTACCCGAAGGCGTTCACGACCGACTTCGAGACGAACAAGGACAGCGTCGCGAAGCTCACGAACATCGAATCCAAGGGCGTCCGCAACCGCGTCGCGGGCTACGTCACGCGCAAGAAGAACACCGCCGCGGCCGAAGCGTAACGCGCCGTTTCTCTCGAGTTCCCCGCGACCGATAGCGACAGCGCCGCGAAACGTCGACCGGTACGCGTCGATTCCGGTCGCGGTCGACGCCCCCGAGGCCTGCCGCGGGCGACACGCTTACGCGACGAGGGGCGCTCGCGTGCCGCATGGACGAACGACAACTCGGTTCGACGGGCGAGTCGGTGACAGCGGTCGGCCTCGGCACGTGGCAGATAGGCGGCGCGTGGGGTGACGTCCCAGAAGAGCAGGGACGTGACGTCGTCCGCGCCGCGCTCGACGCGGGCGTGACGTTCCTCGACACCGCCGACGTCTACGGCGACGGGCGGAGCGAGTCCCTCATCGCGGACGTCCTCGCCGAGCACGACGCCGATCCGTTCGTCGCGACGAAGGCCGGGCGACGCCTCGACCCGCACGTCGCCGACGACTACGACCTCGCGCACCTCCGCGAGTTCGTCGACCGGTCGCGCGAGAACCTCGCTGTGGAGACGCTCGACCTCCTCCAGTTGCACTGTCCGCCCACGCACGTCTACTACCGACCCGAGACGTTCGACGCGCTGGAGACGCTCGTCGACGAGGACCGCATCGCGCACTACGGCGTCAGCGTCGAACGCGTCGAAGAAGGGCTGAAAGCGATCGAGTATCCGGGCGTCGAGTCCGTCCAGATCATCTTCAATCCGTTCCGGCAGCGGCCAGCAGAACACTTCCTCGACCGTGCCGCCGACGAGAACGTCGGCGTCATCGTGCGCGTGCCCTACGCCTCGGGCCTCCTCACGGGCGCGCTCTCCGCGGACGACGAGTTCCCCGAGAACGACCACCGGAACTTCAACCGCGACGGCGAGGCGTTCGACGTCGGCGAGACGTTCGCCGGCGTCCCCTTCGAGACCGGACTGGAGGCCGTCGACGAACTCCAATCCCGCGCCGGCGTCGAGGACCTCGCGAGCTTCACGCTCCGGTGGATACTCGACCACGACGCCGTCACGACCGTCATCCCGGGCACGACGACGCCCGCGCACGTCCGGTCGAACGTCGCCGCCGCCGACCGCGCCGCGCCGACCGCCGAGGAGCGCGCCGCCGTCGACGCCGTCTACGACGAGTACGTCCGCGAGCACGTCCACCACCGCTGGTAGCGCGACCGACCGCGGTCGACCCACAACTGGGGGTCAGCGCGCGCCGACGTTCTCCTGGCTCTCGAAGCTGTCCGGGTCCGGTTCGATGTTCGCGTACTGGACCGCTTGCCGGCCGAGCGTCCGCACGCGCTCCGCGAGGCCGTCGTCGACGAACGCGCCGTCCTCGAACGCGTCGTAGGCCTTCGGTATCGCGGCCTGATGCGGGATGACCCACGCGTCGAGCGCGCGGCAGACGGACCGCAGGTGCTCGAGCGCGGTCACGGGGAACCCGCCGCCGGCCACCGCCAGGAGACCGACGGTCTTGTCCTCGAACTCGTCGAACCCGCAGTAGTCGAGCGCGGTCTTCAGCGGCGACGAGTACGACCCGTGGTACATCGGCGTCCCCAGGAGGATGGCGTCCGCGGACGCGACCGTCTCTCGCAACTCGTCGGCGTCCCCGGCGTCGTCCGCGTCCGCGTCGAACACCTGGAGGTCGAGTGCGCGGAGGTCGACGAGCTCCGTGCTCGCGCCCGCCTCACTCGCCGCATCCAGCGCGACCTCGAGCGCGGTCCGCGTGTGACTCGCGTCCCTGAGACTCCCGCATAGCGCGACGACGTGCACGTTCTCAGCCATGGAACGACCGTCGACGGCCGACCTGAAAAACCCACTGTCGACGCCGGGTCGTGGCCGTCGCCGCACCCGGCGACGACGACCCTACAGCGGCATCTCGTCCGCGCGCTCGAAGTAGTCGTCGACGAGCGCGTCACCCCACGAGAGCGCGCTCTCCGTGTCGTTCTTCACGAGCGCCGCCATCCCCGTCCCGTCGTAGACGCCCATCGCCAGCACCCGCGACCCGTCCTCCCGCTGGAGGACGCTCACGCCCACCATCGGGAGCGACTCGATGCGATGCACCGCCACGCGGCCCGTCTCGACCGCCCGCTGGATGGGCTCGCGGTGCGTCGTCGTCAGCTCCGCGAGCGCGTCGTCGCTGAACGCGAACTCGGCGGTCATCCCCGCGTCGACGACGCGACGCTCGAACACGTCGACGTACGCGCCGTACGCCGTCGGCGAGAACCCGCGCGCGTGCTCGGCGTCCTCGACGATGTCGAGGAACGCCCGCACCGGGCGGTCGGGTGCCGACGACGCCGCGCGAATCACGGTCGCGTCCTCGAGCACGTCCGGGTGCGCGAACTCGCGAGACGGCAGCTTCGCGACGACGTCCCGCGCGTCACACATCGCGTCCAGTCGCGACGCGAACCGCTCGTAGAGGTCGACCGCAACCTCGCCGCACGTCGTCAACTCGTAGCCGCCCTCACCGCGCTCGACGAGCGCCTGCGTCCCCAACTGGCGTATCGTGCGGTCCACCGTCGACCGAGCCACGTCCAGCTCCCTCGCCAGCTCGGGCTTGCGGCACGCGCTATCGTCGAGCGCTTCGAGCACCTCGCGCCGGCGAGTGAGCGTCCGCACGAGCTCGTCGCGCTCACCCGGATTCATACCCAGCATGTTCGTCGGCGCGTTCTTACGCCTTACGGCAGTTCACTCGAACCGTCGCTCGGGGTGGAAGACGTAGCTGTGGCGCGCGTCGCTGTCGTAGAGGAGCGCGTCGTCTGGCAACCCGAGGAGGGTCGCGACGAGGTAGACGTCGCCCGCGGCGCCGGCAGTGTTGAACAGCAGGCCGACGAACGCCACGAACGCGACGGTCGAGTCCGGAACGAAGAGCGCCGCGAGGAGGACGGCGTCGACGACGACGAGCGGTGCGATGCCGACGACGAGGTTGTGGTCTCGACGCTGGAACTGGTGGAACGCGGCGGCGTAGAACGCGCCCATCCCGACGAGCACGCCGTAGGAGACGTCGTACCCGAGGAGCCGATACGCGAGCCCGTGCACGAACTCGTGGAGGACGGTGACGCCCACGACGCCGAACGCGAGCGCGAGCGCGAGGACGCTCACGTTCGTCGTGAACGTCACGCTGTCCGCGGTCTCCTCGACCGCGAACGCGGTCGCGAGCGCGTCGGGCCCCTGCGCGACGTAGAGCACCCACCCGAACGCGAGCAGCGACAGAACCGTCAGCGTCCCCACGAGCACGACGAGCACGACGGTCGGGTACCGGAACTCGACGGGGTCGGCGTACCCGACCGGCGTCGCCGGGAGCACGGTCGCGTCAGGGTCGTGCTCGCTCGCCACCTCGTCGGGGACGCGGTCGCGCGGGCCGTCACGACCGTCCTCGACGTCGGCCATACGCTGACAGATACGGGCCGCGTACTAATGCGTCCTGCACGGGTTACACGCGCGCTCGCTCGTGCCGCATCGATGCGGTGCCGCCGAGGCCCGGAAGCGACATCCATTCGTCGAGCTCTGGGCGTGCTCTCGACCGGGACCCGGCGAGCAGTACGTTAATCTCGACTCGCGATGAACGTTCCCTCATGCCCGAACGCGTGCTCGTCGCCTTCGACGGTTCTCCACTCTCCGAACGAGCGCTCACGTACGCGATCGAGACGTTCCCGGGTGCATCGCTCACCACGATATACGTCATCAGTCCCTTCGACGCCGTCCTTGACGTGGAGGCTGGCGGCCTCCCGGTCGCCGAAGACTGGTACGACGACGCGACGGACCGAGCGGCCAGCATCCACTCGCGAGCCAGGGACGTCGCCGCCCCTCACGACGTCGACCTCGACACCGTCACGGAGGTCGGAAAGCCGGCGCGAACGATCCTCGAGTACGCCAGAGAGCACGACGTCGACCAGATCGTCATGGGGAGTCACGGCCGTTCGGGACTCGACCGGACGCTCCTGGGGAGCGTCGCCGAGACGATTACGCGTCGCGCACGGTTCCCGGTGACGGTCGTCGGATGAGCCGCTCGAATCAACGCCGTACCGATCCGCCAGGCTCGGACCGCGACGTGACCGACCCGGACTCGCCCGCCCCAGCGACGTGCACCGTCCGGATAGCGCGACGCGGCGGTCGTGGCGAAGCCGGTGCACGAGCACTCGAACGCCACCTCCGGGAGACCAGCGGCGTCCACGACGTCGACGTGTCGTTCCGAACGGGGAGCGTTCGGATAACGTACGACGAGCAGGTCACCTCCGAGCGCGACCTCCGGGCCGCGGTCCGCGACCGGAACGTCTCCGTCGACGACGACGCCGAGTCGACGGGCGACGAAGCGACCTCGCGGTCGGAACTCAGGCGCGAGGGCGCGTTCGTCGCGCTGACGTTCGCCGGGATGGTGACGGGGCTGGCGACCGGCTGGCTCGGCGGCCCACAACTGCTCGCCTGGGCGGGCTACGGCGTTGCGTACGTCTTCGGTGGCTGGTACGGACTGGTGGGCGCCATCGAGACGCTCCGTCATCGCGCGGTCGACATCGACCTCCTGATGATCGTCGCGGCCCTGGGCGCGCTCTCGATCGGCGCCCCGTTCGAGGGCGCGATGCTCCTCTTCCTGTTCTCGCTCTCGAACACGCTCCAGCACTACGCCATCGGTCGGTCGCGTCGAGCGATCCGGTCGCTCGTCGAGATGCGACCGGAGCAAGCGCAGGTGCTGCGCGACGGCGAGGAGGTCACCGTCCCGATAGACGAGGTCGCCGTCGGCGACGTGTTCGTCGTCCGGCCCGGCGACAGGATTCCGCTCGACGGCGTCGTCGCGGACGGCGAGGGCTCCGTGGACCAGGCGTCGCTCACCGGCGAGTCCGTGCCCGTCCCGAAGGCGCCCGGCGACGAGGTGTTCGGTGGCACGATGAACGAGAGTGGGAGCCTCGAGATCGAGGTGACGCGGCAGGCACACGAGTCGGCCATCAGTCGCCTCATCACGATGGTCGAGCGCGCGCAGAGCGAGAAGGCGCCGACGCAGCGCCTCATCGACCGCCTCGAACAACCGTACGTCCTCGGCGTGTTCGCGCTCACGACCGCGGCCATCGCCGTACCGATGGCGCTCGGAGGCGAGTTCGCGGCGACGTTCTACCGGGCGATGACGCTCATGGTCGCCGCGTCGCCGTGCGCGGTCGTCATCTCGACGCCCGCGGCGGTACTGTCCGCGATCGCGTCCGGCGGCCGCCAGGGCGTCCTGTTCAAGGGCGGGGAGCACGTCGAGACCGCGGCTCGCATCGACGCGGTCGCGTTCGACAAGACCGGGACGCTCACGCGCGGGGACACGACGCTGACGGACGTCGTCGTCCGCGAGAACGGCGTCGACGACCCGCCGACGGAAGACGAGGTGCTCTCGGTCGCGGCCGCGGTCCAGGCGCGCTCCGAGCACCATCTCGCTCGAGCGACCGTCGCGGCCGCGGACGACCGGTCGCTCGCGGTCCCCGACGCTCAGCGGTTCCAGTCCGCCGCCGGGAAGGGCGTCAGTGCCGAGGTCGACGGGGAGACCATCCACATCGGGAACCGGAGCTACGTCGAGACCGTCCTCGATGACGCGACGATCGGCGGCGTCGAAGCGGGCTTCGAGCGGCTTCGCGAGATGGAGGCCGCGGGGAAGACGGCCGTGCTCGTCGTCCGAGAGCGAGACGGCGACCACCGCGTCGTCGGGTGGCTCGCGTTCACGGACGCGGTGCGTCCCGACGCCGCCCAGATGATAGCGGACCTCCGGTCGCTCGGCGTGGAGCACATCGTCATGCTCACCGGCGACAACGAGCGCGTCGCCCAGCGCATCGCCGACGAGGTCGGTATCGACGAGGTCCAGGCGGCGCTCCTGCCCGAGGAGAAGGTCGAGACCATCGAGACGCTCGTCGAGCGACACGAGAACGTCGCGATGGTCGGCGACGGCGTCAACGACGCACCGGCGCTCGCCACCGCCACCCTCGGCATCGCGATGGGCGGTGCCGGGACCGACGTCGCGCTCGACACCGCCGACGTCGTCCTGATGGGCGACGAACTCGACAAGATACCGTACGTGCTCGGTCTGGGCCGGAAGACGCGCCGGACGCTCACCGTCAACCTCGCGATCGCCTTCGGCGCGATCGGCGTGATGGTCGGCGCGATCCTCCTCCAGGGAATCCCGCTCCCGCTCGCGGTCATCGGGCACGAAGGGTCGACCGTCCTGGTGTCGCTGAACGGCCTTCGGCTGCTCGGCTTTCGAGGATGACGCGCTCGCTCGGGAGGAATTCGCGTCAGCGCGAGTGTCGTTCGACGAAGCCGTCGTCCTCCACTTCCGCGATGCGGAGACGCGCCAGCGCGTCAGCGACTGGTCAGTAGACGACGGCAACTGAGACCGAGACAGAAGGCACTGCCGCGCATCTAGCCGGACACGATGGTAGCGAACACGTTCCGGACGCTCGCCGACTTCGGCTCCCGGTCCCTCCTCACGCACGCGTTCATGG
Source organism: Halorubellus litoreus (assembly GCF_037081675.1). GTDB lineage: Archaea > Halobacteriota > Halobacteria > Halobacteriales > Natrialbaceae > Halorubellus > Halorubellus litoreus. Next base: position 483,591 of record NZ_JAZAQL010000002.1, read on the forward strand.
CTGGGGCGTTCGTCGGCGCGCTCGCGTCCGCTCTCGTCCTCGACGGCCAGCTCCAGGTCGTCTCGTTCGTCGCGTTCGTCAACTTCACCGCCGGCGTCTGGGTGTGTCAAGCGATCCATTCGCTCGGGAACTCGTACACGGACGACGACTACCAGGGCGTCCTCCGGACCATCCTCGACCATGGCAACTGAAGACCGAACCGTCACTCGCGACGACCGCCTCCCAGTCGGCCGGTTCGGGCGCATCCTCGTCCTGGTCGCGTTCGTCAGCGCGAGCTTCATCGTCGCGGCGAACGCCGTCCTCTCTGGGACACTCCTCGCCATCGCCGTCGTCGTCGTCGGCTCCATCGCGATGGTCACCGCGATGGTCGGGTTCCTGATATCAGTCGCCAGCTACGTCGACGAGTGACGGACGGCCGGAGCGCGCTCGTGCTCCCCCCGTGCGGTGCTTGCCGAGGACGGGTGCGTCCGGACTACTGGCGCTCCCCGCAGATGTCAGCGCACGCGTTCAACACGTCGATTCGACGCGAGCGGGGTTCGCTACTTCCGGAGTCGCGCGGTCGCGTCCACGCCCGAACCGTCTAGGTCGACGAGGCCGTCGTCGTCGAGGTCCGCGAGGAGCCCCCGCAGCCACTCGCGGCCGTACTCGCCGTCGGGCGCGTAGTCCACGCGAATCCGCGGGCCGAGTTCGTCGAGCGCGAGCTCGCCGTGCTCGCCGAGGACGTTCACGACGCGCCCGCGGAACTGGCGGCGCGACCCCTCGAAGCTCGGCTGCGTCGGCACGTCCGGCGCCGTGAAGTCTCCGGATTCGTAGGCGTGACACCACCGCCGCCACGGACACCCCGCCTCGTCGCACGACGGCGTCTTCTCGCACGCGACCCCGCCGAGCTCCATGATGGCGTTGTTCCACACGCGGGACTCGCCCGCCGGCATGAGGTCGCCCGCCGCCGCCTCGAACGCGTCGTCGTCGTCCGGCACGTCGAACGCCCGATACAGGACGCGTTTGACGTTCGTGTCCACGACCGCGTCACCCTGGTTGAACGCGAAGCTCGCCACCGCGTTCGCCGTGTACGGCCCGACCCCCATCAGCTCCTGGAGGCCTTCCGGTGTCTCCGGGAACTCGCCGTCGTGCTCGCTCACGACCTGATTCGCGGCCTCGTGGAGGTACTTCGCGCGATTGTTGTACCCCAGCGAGTGATTCGTCCAGAACCCGACGACGTCCCCGCGGTCCGCGCTCGCGAGCGCCTCGACGTCCGGCCACTCCTCGAGGAAGTCCTCCCAGGCGTCGACGACCCGGTCGAGCTGGGTCTGCTGACTCATCACCTCCGACACGAGTATCTCGTAGGCGTCCTCCGTCCGCCGCCAGGGATAGTCGCGGTGGTCGCGCTCGTACCACTCCACGAGCGCGTCCTGCACCGCCTCGACGTCCGCGGGGAGCGACCACGACTCCGCCGCGTCGCCCTCGTCGTCACCTGCACTCATTTATCCCGACTCGGGAACCGACCGACAAGGGACTGCCGGTCTCGGACACACGAACCGCGCTCCGCACCGGCGCGCGACGCGGTCGCCGACGCCCGGCGTGAGTGGAGCGAAAGGCGTAGGCGTCCACGGCCCGCACCTGACAGCATGAGTCTCGACGACCTCGCCGACGACGTCCAGCAGACCGCAGACGACCTGGAGACCGCGACCTTCCACCTCGACGCCGAGGCGCGCACGGAACTCGCGATGCTCGCGGCCGCGATGGACAACGACGACCCGAGCGTCCTCATCGAGCGCGCCATCCACGCGCTCTTCCAGCAGACCGTCGACGCCGGAAAGCTCGACTTCCACCTGCGCGCGAACTACGACGTCACGTACGACGAGTACCTCTCCGGGATGACCTACGACGAGATGACCGGCGGGTCGACGTACCCGACCGACGACGGCGACCGCCGCTACCAGTTCTAGTCGACCCGACGACGGCGACCGCCGCTACCAGTTCTGAGCGACACGACGACTCCCCTGCTTCTCGAGTGCGTTCCCGACCGGGGGCGCCTACATGTGTTCCTCTTCGAGCACCCATCCGATGGCGCGCTTGTAGTACGTGAACATCTGTTTGACGCCTTCGTGATTCATGTCCTCGTCCTCGAGTTGCTCGGTGAGGAACTCGTACTGCTCGCGGATCTCGTCTTCGTCTCGCATACGCCCGGGTTACGGTCGCGGGGACAAAAGTCCAACCACGCGACCGCGACGCTTTTGCGGGCGCCGCCGGTAGGGCGAGTCGAATGGAGTTCGCAGCGTTCGCAGACCGGGCTCGCGCCATCGAGGAGACCGACGGGGACCTTGCGGTGGTCGCGGCGGTCGCCGACCTGTTCGCGGCCGCGGACGACGACCTGGAGACGCTCGCGCGGTTCGTGCAAGGTCGCGCGTTCCCGGCGTGGGACGACCGGAAGCTCGACGTCGGCCCGTCGCTGTGTCACGAGGCGCTCGCACGTGCTGCGGGGCCGAACGTCACCGCGGACGACGTCGAGGACCGGCTCGCGGACGTCGGCGAAATCGGTGCGGTCGCCGCGAGCCTCGACCTCGACGGCCAGCAGGGCTTGAGCGCGTTCGGCGCGGGCGGCGGCGACGACCTCTCCGTCGCGGACGTCCACGAGGCGTTCGTCGCCATCGCCACGGCGAGCGGGAGCGGGTCCGCGGGCGCGAAAGCGGACCACCTCTTCGGGCTGTTCAACCGCGCCAGCTCGGCGGAAGCGCGGTACATCGCGCGGCTCGTGCTCGGCGAGATGCGTATCGGCGTCGGCGACGGCACCGTCCGCGACGCCATCGCCGCCGCGTTCCTCGCTGACGACGAGAGCGTGGAGAAGAACGAGGAGGAGGACGACGGTGAGGACGACGACGGCGCGCAGTTGACGCTCTCTGAGCTCGGCGAGGACGCGGATGCCGTCGAGGACGACGAGACCGAGGCGTTCGAGCGTCCGCCCGAGGACGCGGTGACGGCGGTCGAGCGCGCGCTCCAGGTGTCGAACGACGCGGGACGGGTGGCGGCGGTAGCGCGTGACGCGGGCCGCGACGGGCTCGGGAACGTCCACCTCGAGGTCGGGCGTCCCGTGGGTGCGATGCTCGCGCAGGCGGGAGCCATCACGGACGCGGTCGAGGCGTGGGACGCGGTCGCCGTGGAGACGAAGTACGACGGCGCTCGCGTCCAGGTGCATCACGACCCCGGCGGTGAGACGCGGCTGTTCTCGCGGAACATGGAGGACGTCACGGACGCGCTCCCCGAGATAGTCGAGTTCGTCGCGGACCGCGTCGACGTCCCGGTCATCCTGGACGGCGAGGCGCTCGCGGTCGACGACGACGGCGACCCGCTCCCGTTCCAGCGCGTCCTCGAACGATTCCGACGGAAGCACGACGTCGCTCGCGCCCGCGAATCCGTCGCGATGGAGTTGCGTGCGTTCGACTGCCTGCATCACGACGGCGAGGACCTCCTCGACGCGCCGCTGTCCGAGCGACAGGCGAGACTCGAGACGGTGCTCTCGGAGGGCGTCTCCGAGTCGTTCGTGACGACCGACGCCGACGAGATCGGCGAGTTCGAGGTCGAGGTGCTCGACGAGGGGCACGAGGGGATCATGCTGAAGGACCCGGAGTCGACGTACTCCGCGGGGAAACGCGGCCAGGAGTGGCTGAAGCGCAAGCCCGACGTGGAGACGCTCGACGTCGTCGTCACCGGCGCGGAGTGGGGGGAGGGCCGGCGCGCGAACGTCTTCGGGACGTTCGAGGTCGGCGTGCACGTCGCCGAGCGCGATACCGCGGCCGAGGACGGGAGCGAGTACGCGACCGTCGGGAAGGTCGCCACGGGAATCACGGACGCGGAACTCGACGCGCTCACCGAGCGGTTGCGCGAGCACGTCGCGACCGAGGACGGCCAGACCGTCCGGTTCGAGCCCGCGGTCGTGTTCGAGGTCGGCTACGAGGAGATACAGACGTCGCCGACCTACGACTCGGGGTACGCGCTCCGTTTCCCGCGGTACGTCGCCGTCCGCGAGGACAAATCGCCCGACGACGCCGATTCCTTGGAGCGCGTCGAGCGCCTCGCGAGCGAGTGACCGGCCGCGGGTCGCGAGGGCGACCGCCGCCAGTGTCAGCGTGTGCCAACACGCCCCGAACGGCCACAATCGTAATGTGGCCAGCTATCGGGTTCTCTATCCAGAGAGGAATGATTCCGGGGGAGACACTCGACGAACGCGACCGGGGGGTCGCGGCCGTCGGCGACGGGAGTAGTCCGCATCGTGCAGCCGCGAACCGACTGGCGCGAGCGTTCGACGCGCACCTCGACCGCGAGGACCTCGCGGACTGCTCGCGCGTCGTCGTCCACGAGACCGAGAGTGCGCGCTACGAGTACGTCGACGGCGTCCACTACGTCACGGGCGTCGACGACGGCGTCCGCGAGCGCATCGAGCGGTTCGTCGACGCGCGCGACCTGGAGGTCGTGATGGACGGCCACGTCGGGTTCGCGTTCAAGCACTCGCGACCCGATGGGGCCGCTGACGCGCACGTCGCGGGCGCCGTCGTCGAACTCGCGTTCGAGGTCGCGTTCACGGACCTCGACGACGTCGTCGAGGTCGTCGACGGCGCGACCGAGATCTCGTGGACGGAACTCGACGCCCGCGCCGCCTGAGGCGACGGGGCTTTCGAACAGCGTTTCTCGGCGTCGACCGCGTCCGTCAGTCCTATCCACGGCACTCGAGTACGGTCACGCATGACCGTCACGCACGACGACCTGACAGTGGAGTGGCTCGGGTACGCGACGCTCCGGGTCGCGGACGCCGACGAGGACACCGTCGTCTACTTCGACCCCGGCCGGTACGGCGTCCTCACCGGCGAGTGGGAGCCCGATACGCCCGGCGTCGCGCACCCACCAGCGAGGGACTACCGGCCGGAGGACGCGGACGTCGTGTGCGTCACGCACGACCACCACTACGACCCCGACGGTATCCGCCGAGTCGCCGGCGAGGACGCGACGCTCGTCGTCTTCGATGGCGTGAACACGCACCACATCGACCGCGTCGACGACCGCCCCGTCGACCTCGACGTCGACGTCAAGTGGGTCGACGCCGAAGCGGACTTCGCGGTCGGCGACGCCATCCTCCGCACCGTCGCCGCGTACAACACACCTGATGGCCACGTCGACGCCAACGGCGACCCCTACCACCCCGAAGGACGCGGCTGCGGGTTCCTCCTGACGCTCGACGACACGACCGTCTGCTGGCCGGGCGACAGCGACGTCCTCGACGGCCACGCCGAACTGGACGTCGACGTCTTCTGCCCGCCAATCGGCGGGAGCTTCACCATGGACCGCCACGAAGCCGCCGCCCTCGCCGAAGCCATGAATCCCGAGGTCGTCGTCCCCATCCACTACAACACGTTCGCCGCACTCGAGACCGACTCCGGCGCGTTCGCCGACGACCTCGAAGACCGCGGCGTCACGGTGGCACTCGACGAAGCGTAATCGACTGGAGGAGCGTGCGGCCGCACTGAAGCGGGCCTAGCCCGATAGTCGACGCTGGACTTTTCGGTCCATCCGAGCGAGTCCGCTTCTCGATTCGCACCGCGTTCCTACGACCTCCGTCACGAAACTCGTAAGAGAACTCCGTCTCTCGGTGCCGGCATGCCGACCCAAAACGGTCCCCCGAGCGGGTTCCCGACGCCGTCTGCAGGACAGGTACAGGTCCTGCTACTCGGGACCATCCACATGGAGACGAGTCGAATCGACGACGTCCTCGACGACCCTCGGCAGCGACAGTTCGAGGCGCTCGCCGACACGCTCACCGCCTGGAACCCGGACGGCGTGGCCGTCGAGCGAAGCTACGACACCCGCGAGCACGTCGATCGCGTGTACGACGAGTACCGCCGCGGCGACCGCGCGTACGACGCCGAGGAGCACATCGAGCCAGCGCGCAAGTACGTCGACGACCCGACCGCCACCTGCCGGAACGAGACCGTCCAGGTCGGGTTCCGACTCGCGGACCGCCTCGACCACGAGCACGTCCACTGCGTCGACGACCTGATGCCGATGGACGCCCACGTGGACGAGGAACTCGACGACGACTCGTTCGCGTCCCTGGTCGAACGAGGTGCTGCGACGCTCCCCGACTCGCTCGTTCCCGAGCGCGCGGACTGGCTCCCCGAGTGGGAGGCGAGGACCGTCGAGTCCTTCCTCCGCTGGTTCAATCAGCCGGAACGACTGCTCACGGGCGACGAGAACCACTACCTCGCCGCGTTCGGTGGCTTCGAGGAACGATACGGGGGGGCGAAGCTCCTGACGGGGTTGTACGAACGCAACCTCCGGATGGCAGAGAATATCTGGCGGGCCGCTACGGACGACGACCTCGACCGCGTTCTCCTCGTGGTCGGGCAAGCACACGTCCACCTGCTCCGGCACATGCTCGGAACGATGCCAGGGACGTGCCCCGTGAGTCCAGTGTCCGTGCTCGAAGCGTGACGAGGTGCCGCTCTCCATCGGACCCTCGGATGGCAGTGTTGGGGCGTTATCAGTTCTCCTCGTATGAGACGAGGGTGAGCGACATCTCGAGGGTGCCGTCTTCGCCGTAGTACGCGGCGTAGGGTGCGAGGCCGAGGTCGGGCGAGAAGCACGCTTCGTGGAACACCGAGTCGTTGATCTTCATCTCGCTCGTCCAGCAGTCGACGCCGGCGATGGTGTCGGTGCCGGTGACGGCGAAGCTCGCGGAGCCCTGCGGGGTGGAGTACGACCACTTCGTGCCCGTGGAGAGGTCGCGGCCCTCGTACCAGACGGCGGGCTGGGACATCGTCGTCACGAGGACGATGCCGCCGGGGTTCGTGAAGAACTGCTGGGCGACGGTGTCCTTCGTGCCGGTGGCGGTCGTCTCGTAGCGCTCGTCGCCCATCTCGTAGATGAGGGTGACGGTGTACTCGCCGTCGTCGACGGATTCGACGTCCCAGACGATGGTGCCCTCGCCGTCGTCCTCCATGAACACGTCGTACTCGTAGCGAGCGGGCGTGTCGAACGCGAACGGCTCCCATTCCCCGGAGACCGCGTCACCGCCGTCTGAGCTATCCGGTGCGTCGCCGTCGCTCGAATCGCCGCCATCGCCACCGTCTCCCGCGCCGTCACCGGACCCGCCGTCATCGGCGCCGTCGCCACTGCTCCCGTCGGATTCGGGGGCGCCACCGCCGCCGCTGAGGCAGCCTGCGGTGAGGACGAGCAGTGCGACGACGAGGACGAACCTGGCCTTCATGCCAGCTAGACGACGCCAGAAAAGATAATACTACGTATGTGTTGGCTTGGCGTCAGATGACGCCCATCTCGTCGAGGCGCTCCGGGAGATACGTCTCCGTCACGAAGTCCAGCCCGCGCGCCGCCAAGGCCTGCTGCTCCGCCTTCTTCCCGATGTCGAGCTGGAGCTCGATCTGCTCGGTCCAGAACTCGTCCTGGAACCGCGGGTCCTCCAGCTCGCTCTCCAGCGCGTTCACGTCCGAATCACCGAGCGGGTCCGTCGGCAGGTCGTACTCGACGATGTCCTCCGGACGGATACCCACGAACTGCGCCTCCGGCGTCGCCAGGTACTCCGAGAGGTGCGCGGACTTGATAGAGCCATAGGACACCGACCCGAAGATGCGGTACGACCACGGGTCGCCGTCAGTGAACACCATCACCGGCAGCCCGAGTTCGTCGTGCAGGCGCTTCGTGATGCGCCGCGTCGCCCGCGCCGGCTGCCCTTTGAGGTGCACGACCATGCAGTTGTACTCCGTATCGAACCCGTTCTCCACGAGTCGGTCGCGCATCCCACCGGTCTCCACGCACATCACGAAGTCGATGTCGTGGTCGAGGAACTCGATCGTGTCCGGGTTGTTCGGGATCTGGTAGCCGCCCTCGCCGACGTCCTTCTGGCAGTGGATGACGCGCTCGCCGCGACGCGTCTGCTCGCGCAACTCCAGCGGCCCGATGAGCGTCGCCCCGGACTCCTCGGGACGCATGTGGAAGTCCTCCCGCTTCACGTCGCTCACGATCTCGAGGTCCTCCACGAGCTTGTTCGACTCGTCCTGCCCGTTGAACTGCGCCTCCTCGTTGTCCCACGACTCAGAGAGGTAGTACAGTTCACGCAGCGTCGACGAGCGGTCCTCCTCGAGCTGGCGCGCGAGGAACTCGATCGTGTACGCCGCCTTCAGGAGCTTGCGGGCACCACGCACCGAGTTCGCCGACCGCGTCGACGTCCGGTCGCCGTACACCCACACGTGCTTGTCCTCGTCGAAGACGATGTTGCTCTTCGTCCGCGTCGGCAACGTCATCTCCGGGATGTCGCCGCGCTCGAACTGGTCGTAGAACTCCGCCGCCAGGTCCACGAGCTTCTGTCGGGCCTCCGCGTTCGAATCCTGTGTATCGCTCATTGTCAGTCACTCACCGTCAGCTTCGGGCCCTCGACCTCAGAGACCGACAGGTCCAGGGTCGCGTCCGTCTCGACCGTGTACGTCAGGCGGGCCTCCTCGCCCGCCGGGACGTCCGGCGTCCACTTCACGAACCACTCGCCGTCCATCTCGACGACGTTCGCACCGTCGCTCACGTCACGCGGCTCGCGGTCGACGATGTCCGTCACGTCCGGCGACTCCGACCGGTCGGAGTGATTCTCGACCACCACCGTCACCGTCTGCTCGCCGTCGCCCTCGCTCACCTCGCGCTCAACGAGGACGTTGTTCATGATGCGCGCCAAAGCGTCACCGATGTCCGGGTCCGGTCGCCCCGTCACGTCCGCGACCTTCTTCGCCATCACCGGAAGGATGTCCGCGAGGACGTTCTGCTTCTTCTGGCGCTTCCGCATCGACTGCTGCTTCTTGAGATAGGACTTCAGTTCGCGGGCGGCCTCGCGGACCGCGAGCTCGATCTCGTCCTCGATGGCCTCGACGCTCGCGACCGCGTCCTTCGACTCGCTCGTGAACGGCACGTTCGTCGACGCGACGTGCACCATGATCACGACCGGGCCGTTCGGGATGCCGCTCCCGCCGGGCTGGTCGAGGTTGTAGTTCCGCCACCCGATGCCCTTGATCGTTTGCGTGATGGCGCACCCGCCGCGCTTGTAGACGAGCGGCACGCGGTTCGCGAACCGCAGGAGGTCCGCCTGCCCTTCGGCTTCGATGTCGCCACCGTACGCGATGCCGGCCTCCGCGATGAACGGGTCGCCAGCGTGCACGTCCGCGTCGCGCGACGACGACGCGTAGAACTCCGCGTCGTACTCCTTCCGCAGCCCCGCTTCGACCTTGTCCGCGCCGATGGGCGACAGGCACGACGTCGGCGGTGCGATGATGTCCGTCTCCCGCATCCCGTGCACGAGTCGACTGACGGCGTCGCGGTCGCCGACGAGGTCGCTCACGAGCGGTGCGTCGTCCGGCACCGTCCGCATCACGCGCCAGAACGCAGTCGTGACGTTCTCGCGAGCGGTGTCGCCGAACGTCGCGTCCTCACGCTCCTCGGTCATGTCCGCGGACCGGTCGACGAACTCGCGGACCGCGTCGCGCGTGAACCGCCCGCGCCACGCGTCCGCGTCCTCCGGGTCCGGCACGAACTTCTCTGCGAGGCGCTCGGCGAACGCCCGCACCGTCTCGTCGTCCTTGCGCTTCGACGTCGCCTCGTCCGCCAGCGCGTACGCGTCGGCGATGAGGTGCTCGCTCGCGGACTGGTCGGGTTCGTTCGCGTCGAAGCCGGTGATGGCGCGCCACGCCGCGTCCACAGCGTTCTCGCGCACCGTCTCGCCGAAGTTCTTCCCGTACTCGTCCTCGACCGCTTCGGCCTCCTCGTCGACGAACCGTCGGACGTGCTGGTGCGCGACGCGGTCCATCTCCTGCACGCGGTCGGCGACCGCGTCCGCGAACGCCGCCGTCGCGTCCGCGCCCTTGTTCGACACCGCCGACGACACCGCGCGAGCGACGTCGCCGTCCTCGTGACTCGCCGGCGGCGTCCACGCCATCTCCCGCCCGAAGTGCCGGTCGCGGAACGCGTCGATGACCTTGTCCGCGGTCTTCTTCCCGACGCGCGTGAACTCCGTCTGCAGGAACCCCGACACCGTCTGGGAGTTCGTCGCGTCCAGCATCTTCAGGACGTTCCCCAACTCGACGCCGTGGGGATGCGGCTTGATCTCCTCGGTCTCCTCCGGGAGCTCGTCCGTCGCCCGCTCGAACTTGAAGTGCTCCTGGGGCTCCTTCAGCTCCAGGCGAGCGTGCGGGTTCACGACCGCCGTGTGCTTCACGTAGTCGTGGAGCTGCTGGCGAGCGCGCATGTTCCCCTCCATCTCCAGTTCGATACGCGTCCCGTGCGGGCGGTCCCACGACGTCTCGGACTCGTCGCGGATCTCCGGCTCGTTCGTGTCCGTGTCGATGACGAGCTCGAAGTACTGGGCGGTGTCGCTGCCCTGCGTGCGACTCGTCACCTTCGCCGGCTTCCCCGACGTCAACTGCGAATAGAGGACGGCCGCGGAGATACCGATACCCTGCTGGCCGCGAGACTGTTCGCGAGCGTGGAAGCGGCTCCCGTACAGGAGTTTCCCGAAGATCTTCGGTATCTGCTCCTTCGTGATACCGGGGCCGTTGTCCTCGACGACGAGCTTGTAGTAGTCACCGGCCTCCTCGATCTCGACGTAGATGTCGGGGAGGTGCCCGGCTTCCTCGGTCGCGTCGAGCGCGTTGTCCACCGCCTCCTTGACGGCTGTGACGAGCGCTCGGGCGCCCGAGTTGAACCCGAGCATCTGCTTGTTCTTCTCGAAGAACTCGGCGATGGAGATGGCGCGCTGGTTCTCAGCCAGCTCGGCGGCCATCCCCTCGTCCTCGCCGAGTGTCGACTGGAACGAGGTCATTCTGTACGGCCTCATACCTCCCGCGGGATTAAAAGCCGTTCCCTACCCGAGTGAAAGTGAAACGCCGGACGGCAGCGGGCCGAGCGCGGACGCGACGAGTGACTCGCCGCCGGGGGGTGAGGCCCCCAGCCTCGCGTCTGGCGTCGGGCCGTCGTCGTTCGCCCGACGGACTCCGCACGTAATCGTCCCATTCCTGACTGGTTTCCAGGTGGTCGATTCGGCCGCTGGCGACCCCCGAACGCGACCCAGAATCGCCAACGGAGGGCACCATTACGAATCGACTCCCTGCGCACGCTTTTCGGGGCGGTTCACGCGCGTGGGCGAGCGCGCACACGGTACCTTTATCAGTAGGTATCGTCTATGCCTGACCAGGTATTACATGTCCGAAGAAAGTGACTACAGCGCCGGACAGATCCAGGTCCTCGAGGGCCTGGAGGCCGTCCGCAAGCGTCCGGCGATGTACATCGGTTCTACAGATTCTCGGGGGCTACACCACCTGGTGTACGAGGTGGTGGACAACTCCATCGACGAGGCCCTCGCCGGTTACTGCGACTCCATCGACGTGACCATCCACGAGGACGGGTCCGTGACCGTCAGCGACGACGGCCGCGGCATCCCCGTGGACACGCACGCCGAGTACGACCGGCCGGCGCTGGAGGTCATCATGACCGTCCTCCACGCGGGCGGGAAGTTCGACAACAAGTCCTACCAGGTCTCCGGTGGCCTGCACGGCGTCGGCGTGAGCGTCGTGAACGCGCTCGCACAGCGTCTCGAGGTCGAGGTGAAACGCGAGGGCGCGGTCTGGCGCCACGCGTTCGAGCGCGGTGAACCGCAGGGCGACATGGAGCGCGTCCGCGACATGGAGCCGGGCGAGGAGAACGGGACGAGCATCCAGTTCTGGCCCGACACGGACATCTTCGACGAGACCGAGTACAAGTTCTCCACGCTCGCGAACCGCCTGCGCGAGCTCGCGTTCCTGAACTCGGGCGTCGCCATCACGCTCGACGACGAACGCAGCGACAAGTACCAGTCCTTCGAGTACGAGGGCGGCATCCGCGAGTTCGTCGAGTACCTCAACGAGACGAAGACCCCCTTGCACGAGGACGTCATCTACTTCGACGACGAGGAGGCCGTCGACGACGGCGTCATCCAGGTCGAGGTCGCGATGCAGGCGACCGACGAACTCCAGGGCTCGATCCACGCGTTCGCGAACAACATCAACACGCGCGAGGGCGGGACGCACCTGACGGGGTTCAAGACGGCGCTGACGCGGGTCGTGAACGACTACGCGACCGACCAGGGGATGCTGAAGGACCTCGACGAGAACCTCAAGGGCGAGGACATCCGCGAGGGCCTGACTGCCGTGATCTCGATCAAGCACCCGGACCCGCAGTTCGAGGGGCAGACGAAGACCAAGTTAGGTAACGGCGAGGTTCGCGGCGTCGTCGAATCGGCGATGCACGAGAACCTCGACACGTACTTCGAGGAGCATCCCGACAGCGCGAAGCAGATCGTCCGGAAGGCCGTGGAGGCGGCGAAGGCGCGGAAGGCCGCGAAGAAGGCCGAGGAGCTCACGCGCCGGAAGAGCGCGCTCGATTCGACGAGTCTCCCCGGGAAGCTCGCGGACTGCCAGACGAAGGACCCGAAGGAAGCCGAGTTGTTCATCGTGGAGGGCGACTCCGCGGGCGGGAGCGCGAAGCAGGGCCGGAACCCCGAGTTCCAGGCCATCCTCCCACTGGGTGGGAAGATCCTGAACGTCGAGAAGCACCGGCTGGATCGCGTGCTCGAGAACGAGGAGATCAGGAACATGATCACGGCGCTCGGGACGGGCGTCGGCGACGAGTTCGACGCGGACGACGTGCGTTACGAGAAGATCATCTTCATGTGCGACGCCGACGTCGACGGCGCGCACATCCGGACGCTGCTCCTGACGCTGTTCTATCGCTACATGCGGCCGCTCGTCGAAGCGGGCTACGTGTACGCGGCGCAGCCGCCGCTGTACCGCATCCGGTACAACGGGAACACGTACGACGTGATGACCGAAGCGGAGCGCGAGCAGGTCGTCGAGGAGAAGTGTAACGGGAACCCGACGCAGGTCCAGCGGTTCAAGGGCCTCGGCGAGATGAACCCCAAGCAGCTCTGGGAGACGACGATGAACCCCGAGAACCGCGTGCTGAAGCAGATCACGATCGAGGACGCGGCGGCGGCGGACAAGATGTTCTCGGTGCTGATGGGTGACGCGGTCGGGCCGCGCAAGCAGTTCATCAAGGACCACGCGACCGAGGCGGAGTGGGTGGACATATGAGTTCCGAACCAGCAGACGACCCCGACATCGGTGCGGACCGCGTGAAGCACGTCCGCATCGAGGACGAGATGGAGCAGAGCTACATCGACTACGCGATGAGCGTCATCGCGGGCCGCGCGCTCCCGGACGTCCGCGACGGCCTGAAGCCCGTTCACAGGCGCATCCTGTACGCGATGCACGAGATGGGCGTCTCCAGCCGCTCCTCGCACCGGAAGAGTTCGAGCATCGTCGGGGAGACGATGGGTGACTATCACCCCCACGGCGACCAGGCGATCTACGACACCCTGGTGGGGATGGCCCAGGACTTCTCGATGCGGTATCCGCTCGTCGACGGTCAGGGGAACTTCGGGTCGATGGACGGCGACCCGGCGGCGGCGATGCGGTACACGGAGGCGCGGATGGCGCCGATCAGCGAGGAGCTCCTCGAGGACATCGAGAAGGACACCGTGGACTTCTCGTCGAACTACGACGACCGCCTGACGGAGCCGAGCGTGCTGCCGTCGGCGTACCCGAACCTCCTCGTGAACGGGAGTACGGGTATCGCGGTCGGGATGTCGACGAAGATCCCACCCCATAATCTCGGTGAGGTCATCGACGCGACGATCGAGCTCATCGAGAACCCCGACGCGGACGTGTCGGACCTCGTGGAGCACGTGAAGGGCCCGGACTTCCCGACGGGTGCGAACATCGTCGGGAAGAACGCGGTCCGGAAGGCGTACGCGACCGGCCGCGGCCGTCTTCGCGTTCGCGCGGAGTACGAGGTCGAGGAGTGGCAGAACGGCCGGGAGCGCATCATCGTCACCGAGCTGCCGTTCCAGGAGAACAAGGCGCGGATGGTCGAGCGCATCGCGAACGACGTCAACGACGGGAAGCTCGAGGGCATCACGGACCTCCGCGACGAGTCCGACCGGAACGGCGTCCGGGTCGTCATCGAACTGAAGCGCGGCGCGAACGCGGACGTCGTCGAGAACAAGCTCCTCGAGCATCACCTCGAGAAGACGTTCGGCGTCATCAACCTCGCGCTCGTCGACGGCCAACCGCAGGTATTGACGCTCAAGGAGACGCTCGAGCACTACGTCGAGCACCGCAAGGAGGTCGTGACGCGGCGCTCGCAGTTCGAGCTCGACGAGGCCGAGGACCGCGCGCACATCCTCGAAGGCCGCCTGAAGGCCCTGGAGAACGTGGACGACGTCGTCGACCGCATCCAGGACAGCGAGGACCGCGACAGCGCGAAGGCGAACCTCCGGGAGGCCTACGACTTCAGTGAAGCGCAGGCCGAGCACATCGTCCGGATGCAGCTCGGGTCGCTCACGTCGATGGAGCGCGCCGAGATCGAGGACGAGTACGAGGGCGTGATGGAGACCATCGAGTACCTCGAATCCGTCCTGGGGAGCGAGGAGAAGCTCCTCGAGGTCATCACCGACGAGCTCCGCGAGGTAAAGGACGAGTACGACGACGACCGGCGGACGAGCTTCGTCGAGGACACCGGGACGGTCACGCACGAGGACCTCATCCCGGAGGAGGAGGTCGTCGTGGTCGTCACGGAGGACGACTACGTCAAGCGGATGCCCGTCGACCAGTTCGACGCGCAGAACCGCGGCGGGAAGGGCATCATCGGCGCGGACGTCAAGGAGGGCGACCGCGTGTCGAAGGTGTTCCGGGCGAACACGCACGATTACGTGCTCGCGTTCACCAACCACGGTCAGGTCTACCGCCTCAAGACCTACGAGATTCCGGAGGTCTCCCGCACCGCACGTGGGAAGTCCGCGGTGAACCTCCTGAAGCTCGACGACGGCGAGGAGATCACCGCCGTCGTGACGACGGACGAGTTCGAGGACGACGAGTGCGTGACGATGGTCACGCGGAACGGGTACTGCAAGCGCACGACGGGCGAGGACTTCTCGAACATCCTCTCGACGGGTATCATCGCCGCGGACCTCGACGAGGACGACGCGCTCGTCGACGTGGAGGTCACGGACGGGTCGAAGGACCTCGTCATCGCGACCGAGGGCGGGATGACGATCCGGTTCGACGAGCAGGAGGTGCGGACGATGGGTCGGAACGCCCGCGGCGTGCGCGGCATCGACCTCGAGGACGACGACAAGGTCGCGGGCCTGGTCGCGACCGACCACGAGGACGACAAGAGCCTCCTGACCGTCACGGAGAACGGGTACGGGAAGCGCACGCGACTCGCGAACTACCGCCAGCAGGGCCGGTACGGGAAGGGCCTCATCGACATCAAGACGAACGACCGGAACGGTCGCGTGACGAGCGTGAAGGCGGTCGAAGACGACGACGACCTGGTCGTGATGAGCGACCAGGGCCAGATCATGATAACGCACGCGAGCGACGTGAGCCTCGTCGGTCGGAACACGATGGGCGTCACCATCATGGACCTCGACGACGGCGACAACGTCGCGAGCGTCGACGTCCTCCCGGCCGCGACCGGTGCGGCCGACGCCGTGGACGCTGCAGACGACTGACCGACCGGGAGTCCTCCCGGTGTCTTTTCGTGAACGCCTCGAGTAGGCAGCGGCATGGACGTACCCGAGCACCTCGGGCATCACGAGGCCGCGGAGGCCCTGCCGCTCGTGACGGAGTCGGCGGTGGTGACGGAGGTGGCGGCGATGGACGAGAACCGAACCGAAGCCGTCGAGGACGCGCTCGCGGCGCTGTTCGAGCGCAACGGCGTCGGCGACTGGTATCGGGACGCGACGCGCGACGACGACGAGGGCCTGCAGGGGTCGGACGTGGACTGGGACGGCGTCGAGGAGCGGGCCGCCGACGCCGGGTTCGCTGACGCGGATCTGGACGCGCTCGGGGACCTCGTCGCGCGCCACGAGCGCCCGTACCCGTCGCTGCTTCGGGTTCGCGTGCGCGTCGACGACGACGTCGAGTTCTCGTTCGCGCCCGGCCAGTACGCGACCGTGACGTTCGACGGGCACCCGCGGCCGTACTCCATCGCGAGCTCGCCGACCGCCGACGAACTCGAGTTCTGCATCCGCAGGGTCCCCGGCGGGACGCTCACGAGCGACGTCTTCCAGTACCTCGAGGTCGGCGATACTGTCACGGTTCGGGGCCCGAACGGCGAGATGGTACTCGACGACCCGAGCGAGCGCGACGTCGCGTTCCTCGCCACCGGCACGGGCGTCGCGCCGTTCAAGTCGATGGTGGACTACCTCTACGAGACCGGGCGGCACGTCGTCGACGGGCACGAGCGCGACGTCTGGCTGTTCCTCGGCGCCGCCTACGAGGACGACCTCGCGTACCGCGACGCGTTCCGCGCGCTCGACCGCGAGCACGACGGCTTCCACTTCGTGCCGACGCTCACGCGCGAACGCCACCTCGGCGAGTGGCGTGGCGAGACCGAGTACGTCCAGCGCGTCCTCCTCAAGTACGTCGCCGACGACGCCGTGGACGCGAGCGCGCTCCCCGACGGCCTGCGCGAGTACGCGACCGGGGAACCCGCGCTCGACGTCGACGCGCGTATCGACCCCGAGAACGTCGACGTGTACGCCTGTGGCGTCACCGCGATGGTCGAGCAACTCGTCGACGCGACGCGCGCAATCGGCGTCCCCGACGACCGAACGCAGTTCGAGGGGTTCGGGTAGCGCCAGCGCGACTCCGCCGGTGCGTCAGGCGCTTTCGTGTCACCCGAGTAGGGCTCCGGAGAGGACGTAAAGCGGTATCGCCGAGAACAGCGCGCCGAAGAGGAGCGACCCGACCCCGAGCTTGAGGTGCCGCCACTCGGCCTCGCCTTCGCCGGCGTCCGCGACGACGAACGGCGCGCCGAACAGGCTCCCGAATCGACCGCCGTCGTTCGCGTCCACGACCGTCGGCGACTCGCCGTCGACGGCCGTCGTCGGCTCCGCGCGTCCCGCCGCGTACGCGCTCTCGCCGGGGTCGAGGCGGCGCTCGGTGAACCGATGCCGGTCGCCGCCGATGGAGATGCCCGCGACGTCGAACGACGCGGTGTCGTGGTCGAGGTCGTCCTCCCGTGCGAGGAACGCCCGGACGCGCGCCGGCGGCTGCTCGTCGTTCCCGACGACGATCCGGTAGTCGCGGTCCACGGACAGGCCGGCTTCGGTCGGTTTCACGCCGACGGTCCCGGTCTCGTCGGTGACGAGGAACGGGACGGTCCGCGTTCCACTGGCTTTCGTCTGCCAGTTCGACCCGTCGTCGTCGGCGTGGTAGCGCTCCACCTCGAACTCGTAGGCGAGGCACTCCTCGCCGGAGAACGGCGCCTCGAGCGTCCGCGGCCCCGGCGCGGCCTCGCCCTCGACCTCGACGAGTCCGGAGCCGACGGCGTGCGCGTCCGTCGGCGTCATCGACTTCAACTGGACGTACGTCCGGAGGTTCGCGACGCCGTACGCGGCGACGCCGAGGCCGACGAGGAGGAACATGCTCAGGAACGCCAGCGGCAGCAGGTTCCCGCCCCCGAGCTGAACGAGCGGTGCGAACATACCACTACACTCACACGTCCCGTGGAAATATGTTGGGGCGGACCGACGACCGCCGACGCCAGCGCCCCCGTCGGGAACCACCACTACCGGTCGAATCCCGTCACTCCCGGCCGAGGATGCGCTTCCCGAGCGCGCTCGCGGCGAGCTCCGTCGCGAGGTGCGCGGTCTCGTTGTGCTCGTCGAGGATGGGGTTCACCTCGACGGCCTCCATCGACCGCAGCGAGTCGTGCTCGCGGTCGTGCTCCGCGACGATCTCCATCGCGCGATGCGCCTCGCGGTACGTGACGCCGCCGCGGACGGGCGTCCCGACGCCCGGCGCCTCGTTCGGGTCGAGCCAGTCCAGGTCGAGGCTGACGTGGACGCCATCGACGCCGTCGCTCGCGATCGCCATCGCGCGCTCGGTGATCTCGTCGATGCCGTGCTCGTCGATGTCGCTCATCGTGAACGCCGTCCCCGCCGAATCGCGGACGTCCGCAGCCTCCTGGTCGTCGACGCTCCGCAATCCGACCCAGACGACGTTCTCCGGGTTCAGGCGCGGGGCGGTCGCCCAGTCCACGCCCGCGAAGTCGCGGTGCCCGAGCGCCGCCGCGAGCGGCATCCCGTGGACGTTCCCGCTCGGGGACGTCGACGGCGCGTTCAGGTCCGCGTGCGCGTCGAACCACACCGTCCCGATGTCGGCGTCAGCCGCCGCACCGCGCAGCGACCCGATGGCGACGGAGTGGTCGCCGCCGACGACCAGCGGCGTCGCACC
Organism: Halorubellus litoreus; assembly: GCF_037081675.1. Taxonomy (GTDB): domain Archaea; phylum Halobacteriota; class Halobacteria; order Halobacteriales; family Natrialbaceae; genus Halorubellus; species Halorubellus litoreus. The sequence continues at coordinate 501,968 of NZ_JAZAQL010000002.1, forward strand.
GCCCGCGATGGTCGCCTCGACCTCCTCGGCGAGCTCGTGACTCACGGCCTCGATCTCCTCGACGAACTTCGCGTTCCCCTCCTCTGGCACGCGCTTGTCCGCGTCCTGGGTCTCCGCCGGCGGCGCGGTCACGTCGCCGACGTCGGTACAGGACACGCCGGCGTCCTCCAGTTGGTCGGCCAGCCCAGCGTACCGGATCGCGGACGGCCCCATGTCCACGCCCCGTCGGTTCGCGCCGTAGTCCGTCGGTGCTCCGATGATACGCGCCTGCTTCGTCATGTCCAGCCGTACTCGCGGTCCCCGTATCAAACCCCTCGTTCCGCCCGGCCGACCAGCTAGGACTCGGGCTCCGACTCGAAGCCCGCGGGTGACGAAAACGCGCGTTTGACGTACCGAGCGTTTTTACCCACTCTCCGTGGTACGTGGCGGCATGACGACGGCAGGTCGCTACGAGGGGTGGGCGTACGCGCCGCTTCGGTTCGCGGTCTGGGTGCTCGCCGCCATCTACCTCGGACGCATCGGCTACGACAACACGCTCTACGACCTCGAACAGCTCACGGCGCTCCACGTCGTCGTGCGAACGCTCTCCATCGCGATCACGCTCGCGTTCGTCTACTGGAACGTGTTCATCGTCCCCGCGCAACTCCGCGGCATCATCTGGGCGACCGTCGCGCTCCTCGCCGGCGCCGTCCTCGTCTGGAAGTCCGTCATCGAGACCGGCGTCGAGTACCACGACGCCCGCGACCCCCTCAAGCGCCGAGCAGCACGCGACCAGGACGCCGACCCGCTCGACCTCGGCGGCCGCGTCGCCGGGAGACGACTCGGCGACACCACGGACGACGACTGACACGGTGGCCCCACGCCGTACGACAGGTCGACGACGCCACGACTAGCCAGTACGGCAGGTCGACGACCCCACCACTAGCCAGTACGGCACGTGTTTTTAGGGTCCGGGCGCGAACGCTCCCGTAGATGCCGCGCACGCACCAGTACGGCGGGTGGGAGTACGCACCGCTCCGACTCGCGGTGTGGATACTCGCCGCCGTCTACCTCGGTCGCGTCCACTACAACAACACGCTCTGGGACCTCAGACAGCTCTCCGCGGTCGAGTTCGCCGCCAAGACCCTCGCCATCGCGGTCGTCCTCGCGTTCGCGTACTGGAACGTCGCGCTCGCCGACCCCGACATGATGGCGATGATCTGGGGTGTCTCCTTGTTCTTCGCCGCGAAGGTCCTCCTCGTCGCCGGCGTCATCAGACTCGGCGGCGCGCTCGCGGACTACGAGGAACGAAAGGAACGACGCCGGTTCGAAGCCGCGACCGTCTCCAACGCCGACGACGATTGAGCGTCACGCGACGCCCACACCGAGACCTTCCGCGGTCAGTTCTCGAGATACGGCTCGCACACTAGCTCCATGCCCTCGCGGAACGACACCTCGGGCTCCCAGCCGGTCGCCTCGTGCATCTTCGAGTAGTCCGCCATCGTGTGCTGGACGAACACGCTCTCGTCGATGGGGTTCTCGACGTGCTCGGGTTCGACGTCCGCGCCGAGGACGTCGTTCAGCGCGTCGACGACCTCGTTCGCGGTGTACTGCTCGCCCGTCCCGAGGTTGTAGATGCCCGTGAGTTCGTGGTCGGCCGCCAGCTCGCAGCCACGGACGATGTCGGAGACGTGCGTGAGGTCACGCGAGTGCGTGCCGTCACCGTAGATGACGGGGGACTCGCCGTTCGCGATGTCGTCCGCGAACTGCGCGACGATGTTCGCGAACTCGCCCTTGTGCGCCTCCGCGCCCCGGTAGCCCTGGTACACCGAGAAGAACCGCATGCCGGCGCAGGACATCCCGTGGTAGTTCGAGAAGTACTCGGCGTACCGCTCGCGAGCGAGCTTCGACGCCTCGTAGCCCGTGTTCGCTTCGACGGCCATCGTCTCCGGGGACGGCTCCGTCCGGTTCCCGTAGATGGACGACGTCGTCGCGTACACGACCGTGTCACAGCCCGCCTGCCGGCACTGCTCGACCGTGTTCGCGAACCCCTCGACGTTCACGCGCAGCCCGCGGATGAGGTTCTCGCGGGAGTCCTCGTGCATCTTCAGCGACGACAACGCCGCGAGGTGGAAGCAGACGTCGACGTCCTCGACCGGGAGGTCGTCGTCGAGCACGCTCCGCTCGACGTACTCGACGTCGTCGTCGAGGTTCTCCGGCGTCCCGAGGTAGCCGTCGTCGAGCGCGACGACGTCGTTGTCCGCCGCGAGGTGATTCGCGAGGTTCGATCCGATGAAGCCTCCGCCGCCCGTCACGAGGACTCGTTTGTCTTGCATACCGGGAACCCCATTACGAACGGACAAATCATTGTCGTTCCGCGTGCACCGACGTGGGCCGCAAGCCGGCGTCGGGGTCCCCACGGTTTTAAGGCCGGACGTGACCTACGCGACGCTATGTCGTCGATCGAACTCACCCCGAGTCAGAAGAACATCCTGCAGGCGCTCATCAACCTGCACAGAGAGAAAGAAGACGCCATCAAGGGCGAGGACATCGCCACGCAGGTCGACCGGAACGCGGGCACCATCCGCAATCAGATGCAGTCCCTGAAAGCACTCCAGCTCGTCGAGGGCGTCCCCGGCCCCAAGGGCGGGTACAAGCCGACCGCGGCCGCCTACGAGGCCCTCGAGATCCAGCAGATGGACGAACCCGCGACGGTCCCGCTCACGCACGAAGGCGAGTCCATCGAGGACGTCATCGTCGACGAGATCGACCTGTCGTCGGTCCACCACCCCGAGCTGTGTCGCGCCGAGATCCACCTCCAGGGGTCGGTCCGGGACATCCACGAAGGCGACGCGGTGACGGTCGGCCCGACGCCGCTCTCGAAGCTCGTCATCGAGGGGACCGTCGACGGGAAGGACGACACGAACAACATCATCATCCTCCGCATCGACAACATGGTCGCGCCCGCGGAGGACCCCGAGCACTGACCGAGCCGTCGCTCGGCCGCGACGACACGAACCGCCCATAATCGGGGTGACAACGTATCGCACGACGACTCGCGTTTCAACACCTTTGTACCGGAGGGTTACTGACGAGACGATATGGCTACGAACGTCACCGTGCTCGGCGCCGGCTACGCAGGCGCTGGCGCGGTCAAGGAACTCCAGAAACGCGCCGGCTCCGACGTCTCCATCACGTGGGTCGCTGACGTCGACTATCACCTCGTTCTGCACGAGTCCCACCGTATCATCCGGGAGCCGTCGGTCGCGGAGAAGATCAAGATTCCCGTGCGCGAGATCGCCGACCACAGCACGGAGTTCGTTCGCGGCGAGGTCGTCGGCCTCGACGAGGACGCGCGCGAGGTCGAACTCGACGACGGTGACGTCATCGAGTACGACTACTGTCTCGTCGCACTCGGCAGCCAGACGGCGTTCTTCGGTATCGAGGGCCTCGAAGAGCACTCGCTCACGCTGAAGTCCGCGGACGACGCGCTCGCCATCCACGACGCCGTCAGCGACGCCGCGGCGGACGCGACGCGGAGCGACCCGGCGGACGTCATCGTCGGCGGCGCCGGGCTCTCGGGCATCCAGACCGCGGCGGAGATCGCGAAGTTCCGCGACGAGAAGCGCGCACCCATCGACATCCACCTCGTCGAAGGGCTGGACTCGATCTTCCCCGGGAACGACCCCGAGGTCCAGGGCGCACTGAAGAAGCGCCTCGAGGCACTCGACATCAACATCCTCACGGGCGAGTTCATCGGCGAGGTCGACGAGGAGACGGTCTACATCGGCGAGGACGCCGAGATGGAGTACGACGTCCTCCTCTGGACCGGTGGCATCACGGGCCGCGACGCGCTCGACGAGACCGACGTCGACAAGGAACACAACCGGTTCCAGACCGGACAGGACTTCCAGACGACCGACGACCGCGTGTTCGCCGTCGGCGACTCCGCGCTCATCGAGCAGCCCGGCGACGACCCGGCACCGCCGACCGCGCAGGCCGCGTGGGGCGCCGCCGACGTCGCCGCCGAGAACGTCGTTCGCGCCATCGAAGGCCGCCGCTTGACGTCGTGGGTGCACGAGGACAAGGGGACCGTCATCAGCGTCGGCGACAAGGCCGTCGCGCACGACGTCAAGGCGTTCGGCGTGAGCGCGCCGGTGACGACGTTCGGTGGCTTCCCCGCGAAGAACCTGAAGAAGGCGATCGCTGCACGCTGGATCGCGGACGTCGCCGGCTACGGCCGCGCCGCCTCCGCCTGGAGCATGCTCTAACGGACAGTCGAACGACGCTTCTTTCGCTTCTCTCTCGGACCGAGCGTTCAAGTACGGAGCCGCGGCCACGGTCGGCGTGCACTAGCCGTTCGCGACGCGAGGGCCGAGGCCGGAGCGCGACGACCCCTCGCGGCGACTCCCACGAGTAGAATCCGTCGACGACCACGATACTGTCGACGACCGTCGCCTGTTCGCCAAAAGACCCGCACTCGAATGGCGGTCAGTCGACCCGCACTCGAATGGCTGTCAGTCGACCCGCACTCGAATGGCTGTCAGTCGACCCGCACTCGAATGGCCGTCAGTCGAGCGAGAGGCCGGGATGCCAGTGGTCGACGCCCGCCTCGGCCTTCGCTTCGTCCATCTTCCGGAGGAGCTTCACCGCGAGACTCGCGGTCTCCGCGGCGCGCGACTCGCCTTCCGTCCGGAACTCGCCGGTGACGCGGTTCGCGTACACCGAGCAGACCGCGCCTGCCCGGAGCCCGTACACGTTCGCGAGCGTGAGGATGGCGGCGGCCTCCATCTCGATGTTCTTCACGTTCGCGTCCTGGAGCTCCTCGACGAGCGAGTCCGCGCCCGCGGCCTCGAACCCCTCGAACCCCGGGCGGCCCTGGCCCGCGTAGAAGCTGTCCGCGCTCATCGTGAGCCCCGTATGGTAGTCGTAGTCGAGGCGTTCGGCGGCGGCGACGAGCGCCGCGACGACCTCGTGGTCCGCGACCGCCGGGTAGTCCTCGCGGACGTACTCGTCGCTCGTCCCCTCCTGGCGGACCGCGCCCGTCGTGATGACGAGGTCGCCGACGTCCATCTCCGGCTGGATAGCGCCACACGACCCGACGCGGATGTACGTCTCCACGCCGACGCGAGCGAGCTCCTCGACCGCGATAGCGGCGCTCGGCGACCCGATACCCGTCGACGTCACCGAAATCTCGGCGCCGTCGTAGTGCCCGGTTGCGGTCCGGTACTCGCGGTGGTACGCTCGCTCCTCGTGGTCGTCCCAGAGCGCGGTGATCTTGTCGACGCGCTCGGGGTTCCCCGGGAGGAGGACGGCGTCGCTCACGTCCTCCGGGCCGACCTCGACGTGGTACTGTACGTCCGCGTTCGGGTCCTCGCTGTCGCCAGTCATACCCTGCTCGTAGCGCGAGCCAGCGTAAAAGGCTACTGCGTCGGGCTGACCGGGACGTCGCCGTCTCCGGCGGCTTTCGAGGCAGCCACGGTTCGTCGGCGACTACTTGCCGAGGGTCTCCGGTCCGATGGTCTCCGGGAGCAGGTCGCCGAGGCGGTGCTCGCGGATGCCGTCCTCGCCGGCGTCACAGAGCACGCGGAAGTCCTCGTCGCAGAACTCGGCGAGCGTCTGCCGGCACATCCCGCACGGCGTCACCGCGTCGCGGTTCCCCGAGGACACCGCGACCACCGCGAACTCGCGGTGGCCGTCCTTGAGCGCTTCCGCGACGGCGACCTCCTCGGCGTGCAGACTGTTCGAGTAGTTCGCGTTCTCCAGGTTGCAGCCGACGTACACCTCGCCGTCGGCGGTCTCCAGTGCCGCGCCGACGCGGTACTCCGAGTACGGTACGTACGCCTCCGACTGAACGTCCCTGGCGGCTTCAATGAGTTCCTCGTCGTCCATGTCTCCATGGATTCCGTCCACGGGCAAGTAACCCATCGGTGTCCTGTGGCCGATTGGTGTCACGTTACCGCGGCCGACCCGTCGAAGTCGCTGGGTTTTCTGGCCGCGAAAACACCGACCGGGATTTAGGGGGTTCCTGGTACGAGTGTGGTGTATGCGCGAGAACTGGTATCGGCAAGTGCTGTTCGCCAGTATGGGGTTGTGGATCGGTGGCGTTGGCGTGCTCGCAGGTGGCGTCGGCGCGGTCAGCCTCGCGCTCGGCCCGTGGTGGGCGGGTGCCGCCATCGGACTCGGGTCCGGTGTCCTCGGCGGGTACCTCGGTGCCCGAGCGGCGTATCACCCCTCGCTCCACGAGCGGTTCCACGGACCGGTCGGGCTCGTCCTCTTCGCTGGGGTCCCGATAGCACTGCTCGTGGCCGTCCTCGCCGTCCTCGTTCTCGGGTCGACGCCGAGCGAGGGCGTGACGGCGGCGTTACTCGGGGGTGCCATCGTTGCGACCGTCGGCGGGTTCGTCGCGCTCCTCGCGAACCTCCCGCTGTGGAAGGCGAGGGTGCAGGAATCGTCGACGGTGTACGCGTCGTGGTCGGCGCGACAGCCGCCGACGCAGCGTCGGCGCACGAAGTACATGACAGGTGGATTCGCGGTGGTCGCGGTCGCCGCTGGTGCGGTCGCGTTCGTCGTCGGCGTCGAGTTCGAGACGATGTGGTGGACGGTGTTCGCGCCACTGACCGCGGTGCTCGCGAGCGTCGACAGCGAGCGAACCGTCGAGGTCAGGGACGCCGGTGTGCTCGTGGACTCGTCGCTGGTCGCGTGGGCGGATTTCGAGAGCTTCGAACTCACCGACGAGGCGCTCGTCCTCCATCGCGCGAGCCGCTACGTGGACCGCGCGCAGCGCTTCGACCGCGAGGACGTCGGCGACCTGGACGAGGCCGTCCGAGCGCTCGACCGGTTCCTCGACCGACGCGAGTCATGACGGGGGTCGACGAGTCGCGGCGCGAGCGCGTCGTCGGCGGACTCCTCGTTGCCTTCGCGGTCTGCGTGACCGCACCGCTCCCGGCGGTCGTCGGCGCGCCGCGGGATGGAACCGCACTCACCGCGGGTGTGGGCGTGGCGGTCGGCGTCGGGCTCGTCGTCGCCGCCGCCGTCCGACAGAGCGACGCACTCCTCGCGGCGCTCGCGGCACCGCGGTACCTCCTCATCCCCGGCGGGACGGTCGTCGCGTGGACTCTCAGGGCGTTCCTGCAGACGCCGCCCCTTCGAGCGACCGCGCTGGCGCCGTACGCGGTCGCGTTCGCGGGGTGCGCGCTCGGCGTGGCCGCGTGGGTGCTCGCCCGCGACGTCCACGACCGGCGGCGTCGCGAGACCGCCACGACCGCGGTGTCGTTCGAGGCACCGCTCGCGCCGCGCTCGCGGCGAGCGATGCGTCTCGGCGGCGTAGCCACCGTCTTCGGTGGTGCCGTCGCCGCCGTCGGCCTGAGCGTCGGCGACGACCCGACGTTCGCGTTCACGTACCTCCCGCTCTCGGCGACCGGCGTCGTGTTCTTCGCGCTCTCGCGGACCGACCGCGAGGTCCACGTCGCCGACGAGGCCCTGTTCGTGAACCGGAGTCGTCGCTCGTGGACTGACTTCGAGTCGGTGCGCGTCGAGGACGACGTGCTCGTCGTCGACGGCCGAGGCAGATGGACGGGGACGCTCCGGTTCGACGCGACCGAGATCGAAGACATCGACGGCGTCGTCGCCGCCATCCGCGAACGCGTCGACGCGTCCGGAACGCCACGAAACGGAGTCGGTGCTCAGTCGTCGCCCGATTCGTAGTGGTCGCCTGCGGCGTCGGGGATGCGGGTCTTCCCGACGAGTGCGAGGACGACGATGACGGCGACGAACGGCACCATCTGGACGAGCGACGGGGCGATGTTCAGTTCGCTGATCTGCTGGACGCGGAACTGGAGTGCGTTCAGGCCCGCGAACAGGAACGACGAGGCGAACGCGCCGATGGGGTTGTAGTTCCCCATGAGGTACGCGGTGATGCCGATCCAGCCGCGGCCGGAGACCATCGTCTGGCCGCTCCCGATGAACTGCCCGACCTGCCCGAGTGCGAGGCCGGCGCCGCCGACGCCCGAGAAGACGCCGGAGAGGAGGACGCTCGCGTACCGGACGCGAGTGACGTTCACGCCGGCGGTGTCGAGCGCTTTCGGGTTCTCGCCGCTCGCGCGCACCCACCGACCGAACGCGGTGCGGTTGAGGACGTACCACGACACGGGCACTGCGAGCAGCATCAGGTACACGGTCGGGTTCGAGTCGAACACGGCCGGCCCGAGGACGGGGATGTCGACGAGACCGGGGACGACCCAGTTGTTCAGGGTCGGCACTGCGGGAGAGTTCACGGAGTCCCAGACGATCTGGCTCGCGAACGGCGCGAACCCGAGTGCGACCAGCCAGACCGCGAGGCCGGCGATGATCTGGTCGGCCTCGTAGCGGATGGTGACGACCGCGAACAGGAGCGCGAGTAGCGTGCTCGCGAGCACGGCCGCGCCGAATCCGGCCCACGCGGCGGTCGACGGCTCGACCGACCCCTGGAGCGCCCACGCGACCGCGATGCTCGTGAACGCGGACGCGATGAGCAGTCCCTCGAGCCCGATGTTGATGACGCCGGACTTCTCCGCGAAGATACCGCCGAGTGCGGCGAACGCGATGGGGACCGACAGCCGGAGTGCGGCCGACAGCAGGCTCGTGTCGAGTTGGTCGACGAGCGCGACCACCCAGTCGACCGGGAACACGAACGCGAACACGACCAGCGCGAGCACGGTGACCGCTGCGCCGGCGGCACCCGCGACGTACACGTTCCGGTCAACCATCGTCCTCACCTCCGTCGGTCGCGACTGTTCTGTCGGCGTCGGGGCCGTACGGCGTGTAGCGGGCGAGCATCCGGAAGAACTCCGGCATCGCCACGAAGAGGATGACGAGCCCGCGGAGGACGCCGACGAGTTGCTTCGGGACGCCGAGACTGAAGTCGATGGAGAGACTCCCGGCCTTCATCACGCCGAACAACAGTGCCGCGGGGATGACTCCGAGCGGGTTGTTCCCGGCGAGGATGGAGACCGTGATGCCGTCGAACCCGAGCGCGGGCACGCCGGTCCGGTAGCGCGCCATCACCATCATGACGTAGACGGCGCCGCCGACGCCGGCGAGCGCGCCCGACAGCGTCATGCTGGAGACGACGAGGCGCTTCGGGTCGACGCCCGCGTAGTCCGCGGCCGCGGCCTGCAGGCCGCTCGTCCGGACGTCGTACCCGAACGCGGTGTTCGCGAGGACGTAGAACGTCCCGGCGACGAGCGCGAGGCCGAGCAGGAGGGCGATGATCGAGAACTGCGCGCCCTCGAAGAACGGCACGATGGGTTTCAGGCGGGCGGCCTCCGGGATGGCGACCGTCTGCACGCTCCCGCTCTCCGGGTCCTGATAGTACGTCGAGATGAGGAAGAACGCGAGATTTGTCGCGACGAAGTTCAGCATGATGGTCGTGATGACCTCGTTCGCCTCCGCGTACGCCTTGAGCGCGCCTGGGATGGCGGCGTAGAGGCCGCCGAAGACGGCGCCGACGAGCAGCGCGAACGGCACGAGGACGAGCGTCCCGAGAACGCCACCGGGTGCGAGCGGCGCGACGAAGACGAGCGCGAGCGCCGTCGCGAGCCCGCCGAGCACGAGCTGGCCCTGCGAGCCGATGTTGAACAGGCCCGCGCGGAACGCCACCGCGACAGACAGCCCCGTGAACAGCAGGAGCACGGTCTCCTTCATCACGAGCGCGACGTTGAACCCGCCGATGAACGGGTCGACGAACAGGAAGTAGTAGACGAGGAACGGGTTGTAGCACGACCCGAGGAACCCGCCGCTCGGACAGTCGACGACGAGCCCCGACAGGTAGACGAGGACGCTCCCGACGAGCACGCTCGCGAGGAACGCGGCGACGCTGATGAACACGCGCTCCTTCGCGCTCGCCGTGACGATCTTCGACGCCGCGGACTCCGACCACGACGGGATGTCGCCGTCGTCGACCTCGGTCGTCGTCGAGTCGGTCGTCTTCTCGCTGCCCGCGTCCGACTGGTCGTCGGTCATGCGTCGTCACCTCGCGCAGGCGCCGCGTCGACCGTGTCGACGCTCTCGCCACCCATGAGCAGCCCGAGCTCTTCCTCGGTCGTCGACTCGGGGTCGACGACGTCGACGAACTCGCCGTCGTGCACGACCGCGAGTCGGTCCGAGAGCGACTGGACCTCGTCGAGCTTCGAGGACACGAGGAGGATCGCCTTCCCGCGAGCGCGGAGGTCGAGCAGTTGCTCGTGGATGAACTCCACGCTCCCGATGTCGACGCCGCGCGTCGGATGCGAGGCGACGACGACCTCGGGATCCTGACTGAACTCGCGCCCGACGATGAACTTCTGCTGGTTCCCACCGGAGAGGCTCTTCGCGCTCGCACTCGGGTCCGGTGGTCGGACGTCGTACTCCTCGATGACGTCCGTGACGTGCCCGTACGTGCCCTCCCAGTCGATGCGACCGTTCGGCGCGAACGCCGGGTCGTGTTGCTTGCCCAGCAAGCCGTTCTCGACGAGGTCGTAGTCCATCACGAGCCCGCGCTCCTGGCGGTCCTCGGGGACGTACGCCATCCCGCGAGCGATGCGACTCCGTCGGGACGCGTGCGTGATGTCCTCGCCGTCGAACGCCACCGACCCCGCGGCTGGGGTTCTGAGTCCCGTGACGGCTTCGACGAGCTCCGACTGTCCGTTCCCGTCCACGCCAGCGATACCGAACACCTCGCCCTCGCGGACGTCGAAACTCACGCCGTCGACCGCGACGACGTCGCGCTCGTCACGCACCGTCAACTCGGACACCGCCAGCGCGGGCGACCCGGTCGACACCGACGGCTTGTCGACGTCGAGCAGGACTTCGCGACCGACCATCAGCTCCGCGAGCTCCTCGCGGTTCGTCGCGTTCGCGTCCACCGTCCCGACGTTCACGCCGTCCCGGAGGACGGTGATGTCGTCGGCCGCGTTCATCGCCTCGTCGAGCTTGTGCGAGATGAAGATGATCGTCTTCCCCTGCGACGTCAACTCCTCGAACACCGCGAACAGCTCCTCGACCTCCTGGGGCGTGAGGACCGCCGTCGGTTCGTCGAGGATGAGGACGTCCGCGCCACGGTACAGCGCCTTCAGTATCTCCACGCGCTGCTGCTCGCCGACGCTGATGTCCTCGATTGCCGCATCAGGGTCCACGTCGAACCCGTACTTCTCCGCGAGGTCGACGACCGCCTTCCGCGAGGCCAAGCGGTCGACCGCGAGCCCACCCCACTTCCGGGGTTCGTTCCCGAGGACGACGTTCTCCGTCACCGTCATCGGGTCGACGAGCATGAAGTGCTGGTGTATCATGCCGACGCCCGCGTCGATCGCGTCCCGCGGCGAATCGAAGTCCATCGCCTCGCCGTTCAATCGCACGACGCCCTCCGTCGGCTCGTAGAGCCCGTAGAGGACGTTCATCAGCGTGGTCTTCCCGGCGCCGTTCTCGCCGAGGAGCGCGTGCACCGAGCCCTCCTCGACGCGGAGGTCGACGTCGTCGTTCGCGACCACGCCCGGGAAGCGCTTCGTGATACTGTCGAGGTGGACCGCGAGCGAGCTCACGGCCGCCCACCTCCCGGGACCGCGCGCCCGTCACTACCCGGCCTGCCCGTCGTCGTGGATTCGGTCATGAAGAAATCGGTGAGAGCTAACCGCTCAGGCGTTTTCGGGGTCGGTCGGCACCGAGATGTCGCCGTTGACGATACCGGACTTGGACTCCTCGAGTGCGCTCTTGACCTCGCTCGGAATCTCCGAGCCGAGCGTCTGCCCGAGCACGGCTTCGACGCCGCCTTTCTCGAGACCGAGTGCACTCACTTCCCCGCCCGCGTGCTCGTCGTTCACGACGTTCTCGACGCTCGTGAGGACCGCGGTGTCGACGTGCTTGACCATGCTCGCGAGGATGACGTCCTTGTACTCCTTCGCGGACTTGGACTGGTCGGAGTCGACGCCGATCGCGTACCGGCCGCGTTCCTGCGCCGCGCCGAAGACGCCCGTGCCGGTCCCACCCGCGGCGTGGTAGACGACGTCCGCGCCGTTGTCGTACATCGAGAGCGCGATCTCCTTGCCCTTCGCGGGGTCGCTCCACGAGCCGGCGTACGCCGAGCGGACCTCGACGTCGCCCGCGTGCTTCGCACCCGCGATGAATCCGGCCTCGAACTTCTTGATGAGCGAGTTCTCCTTCCCGCCGACGAACCCGACCGTCGCCGCGTCCGTGTTCGTCGACGCGTCGGTCATCCCGTCACCGCTCGTCGAGAAGTCGCGCTGCGTGAGCAGGCCCGCGAGGTGCCCGACCTGGAACGACCCGAGCTGCTCCTTGAACACGTAGCTCGCGACGTTGTCCTTCTCGACGACGGAGTCGACGATCATGAACTGCTGGTCGGAGTACTGCTCGGCGTTCTCCGTGAGCGCTTCGGCCTGCGCGAACCCGATGGTGCAGATGAGGTCGTAGTTCGGGTTGTTCGAGTCGGCGAACTTCTTCTGGAGCGTCGGGAACTCGCTGTTCCCCGAGGGCTCGGCGCCCTGATAGTTGATGTCGTACTCTTCGATGGCCTGGTCGATGCCCTGCTTGGCCATGTCGTTGAACGCCTTGTCGCCGAGCCCGCCGAGGGCGTAGACGACGCCGACGTTCGTGCCACTACTTCCGGAGCCGCCGAGACTGGAGAGACAGCCAGCGGTTGTCGCAGCACCGATGCCAGCCGCACTCGCCAGGAACTTCCGCCTGTTCGAAGGCATTACGTCCAATTCATGCAGGATGCCGAATTAAACCCGTCGGAACGCAAGTCAATGGTTGCAACCCCTAACTATATATCCAACATGGCCGTAAGAACTTAATCCAATATGGATTAGAGCGTAAGTATATTAGGTTTCTGCGGTCTCGACCGCAGATTCGACGACTGCGCGTGCGCGTTCGACGAGTGCGTCGACGTCGTCGGCCTCCGCGTAGATGCGGACGTACGGCTCGGTCCCACTCGGCCGGACGAGCACCCACGACGCGTCCGGGCGGTCGACGCGAACGCCGTAGTCCGTGTCGACGTCGCCCTCTGGGAACGTCTCCGGGAGCGCGTCCGCGAGCGTTTCCATCGCAGCCTCCTTCGCTTCGTCGGGACAGGACACGCTGACCTTCCGGTACGGACGCTCCGTGATCGGGGCGCGAAGCGCATCCAGTCCACCCTCGGTGGCGACGAGCGCCGACAACACGCCCGCGCTCGTCACGCCGTCTATCCATCCACCGAACGCGGTGTGCACGTGCTTCCAGGGTTCCGCCGCGAACGCCACCTCGGTGTCCGAACCCCCAGCCTGACGTTCGCGAGCGATGCCCTCGTGGAGCGCGCCCAGTCGAACGCGCTCGGTGCGGCCACCCGCTGCCTCGACGCGCTCGTCGATCCGGCCGGACGCGTTCGGCGTCGTCACGACCACCGGGTCCGCGGCGTCGCTCGCCCGGACGTAATGCTCGGCGAGCATCGCCAGCACCGTATCCTCGTGTACCACGTCGCCCTCGGGCGTCAACACGACGATGCGGTCCGCGTCCCCGTCGTGCGCGAGCCCCAGGTCGACCTCGGACTCCGCGAGGAACGCGGAGAACTCCGTGAGCGTCTCCGGCGTCGGCTTCGACGGTCGCGCCGGGAAGTGCCCGTCGACGTTCGCGTTCGTCGCCCGGACGTCCGCACCCAGCGCCTCCAGGACCTGCGGCGTCCCGACGCTCGCCATCCCCGTCCCGCAATCCACGGCGACAGTCAACCCGTCCAGGGGCTCGGTCGCACCAGCAGCGACGGACTCCCGAACGAACTCGACCACCGCCTCCCGGTACGCTTCGAGGACGCTGCCCTCGCGTCCCGACCCGAACGCGTCCCAGTCGGCGAGCGCGGGGCCGTCCGCGACGCGCTCCTCGACGCGTTCCTCGGCCGCCCGGTCGTACTCCTCGCCGTCGACGAACAGCTTGATGCCGTTGTCCTCGGGCGGATTGTGACTCGCCGTCACCATCACGCCACGACGTCCCTGCGAGGCGAACGCGAGCGCCGGCGTCGGCACCTGCCCGACGCGTTCGACGTCCGCCCCCGCGCTCTCCAGGCCCGCCTCGATGGCGGCGGCGAGCGCCTCGCCGGTCTCCCGGCCGTCGCGACCGACGACGAACTCCGCGCCGTCGACCCCTGCTGCCTGCCCAACTCGCAGCGCCAGCTCAGGCGTGACCCGTGTCGCCACCGGGCCGCGGATACCAGCCGTCCCGAACAGTGTCATACCACTCGATTCCCGTCGCCAGCACTTAGATGATGGCATACGCACGTCGGACGACTCCCGTGGGTTTATACAGACGTACGCGCAAATCACCATCAATGCAACCGGCCGTGGGAGCGAGTTCGGGGGTCGTATGTACGCGGTAGCGGACGCGCTCCCGGTCTCCGAGGTTCGACCGGGCACGAACCTCCTCGTCATGGGGCCGCCGATGACCGGGAAGTACGACCTCCTCTGCGAGGTGCTCGCAGACGGACTCGAACAGGGGAACGCGGGACTGGTCGTCACCACCCAGCACAGCGCGGATCGACTCCGCGAGGACATCGGCAACCGCCTCCCCGAGGACGCCGACCCGCAGCTCGGTATCGTCGACTGCGTCTCCCAGGAACGCGGGATGGGCCAGGAGGAGCATCCGCTCACGCGGTACGTCTCCTCGCCCGGCGACTTCACGGGCATCGGGATGGCGTCCTCGAAGCTCCTCGAGCAGTTCGCGAACCAGGGCTACCAGACCCGGGTCGCGCTCGACTCCATCAGCCAGCTCCTGATGTACGCGGACGTCAAGACCGTGTTCCGGTTCCTCCACATCCTCACGGGCCGCATCAGTGCAGCGGACGCGCTCGGGTTCGGGACGCTCGACGCGGACGCGCACGACGACCAGACCGTCAACACCATCCGCCAGCTGTTCGACGGCCTCGTGGAGACGCGGACCGGCGAGCACGGCCGGGAACGCCGCGTGCTCGGCCTCCCGGACTCGCCGAGCGACTGGGAAGAGTTCTGACGGCGACCGCAGCCGCCCGGCGAACCTGTCTGCGCCGGTCGACCGGGATTCGGGGAATCGATTCGCTTTAGACGATGGCTCGGCGAATGCGAGGCATGCCTGTGGTCGCTACCGCGATCGACCGCATCGCCGTCGAACGGGCTCGTGGTTCGACGCGGCGATGCTGTCGCACCCCGCCCACCGTCGTCGACGAGACCGCCGGGGTCGTGAGCGTGCGCGACGGCGACCGCGCGTCGCGTGATGCGACGTGATTCGACGACTCCTCCGGCGCGTCCGCGCTGACGTGACCGCCGTTCACGACGCGGACCCGGCGGCGAAGTCGCAACTCGAGGTCCTCCTCTGTTACCCCGGCCTGCACGCTGTCTGGGCGCACGCCGTCACGAACGCGGTCTGGCGAGCGGGCTTCCGGCTGTCCGCACGCGCGCTCTCCCAGCTCGTCCGGTTCCTCACGGGCGTCGAGATCCATCCCGCGGCAACGGTCGGGCGACAGGTCGTCGTCGACCACGGGATGGGCGTCGTCGTCGGCGAGACCGCCGAAATCGGCGACCGCGTCCACATGTACCACGGCGTGACGCTCGGCGGGAACTCGCCCGACCCCGTCAAACGACACCCGACCGTCGAGGACGACGTCACCATCGGCGCGAACGCCACCATCCTCGGCGACGTCACCGTCGGCGAACGCGCGCGCGTCGGCGCCGGCGCCGTCGTCACCGACGACGTCCCACCCGGCGCAACGGTCGTCGGCGTTCCCGCCAAGCGCGTCGACGCTACTGACTCCTCGGATCACGACGGTACTGACTCCCGGGATAACGACGGTACCGGGAGCGAGGACGCGGGGAGCGACGACGAGACGACTCCCGACGACCGCGCCCCTGCCGACGACGACTGACCGAGTCGCAGCGAACGCCGTCGTGTACTGACCGACTCGCACCGCACGTCGTCTCGAACGCGCCGCTGACAGGGCCTCGATAGTCGAAGCGAAAAGGGTTCGTGGCTGCAGTCAGTCGTCGAGCAGGTGGCGTGCGATGATCTTCTTCTGTATCTCGCTGGTGCCCTCGTAGATGGTGAGGATCTTCGCGTCGCGGTAGAGGCGTTCGACCGGGAAGTCCGTCGTGTACCCGTAGCCGCCGTGGATCTGGACGGCCTCGTTCGCGACCTCGATGGCGTTCTCGCTCGAGAAGAGCTTCGCTTGGGACGCCGCCATCGCCGTCTCCTGGGGGTCGCCGCTCGCCTTCTTGCGCGCGGCGTCGTACGTGAGGAGGCGGCCGGCCTGGACCTTCGTCTGCATGTCCGCGAGCTTGTGGCGGATGGTCTGGATGTCGCTGATGGGTTGGTCGAACTGCTCGCGCTCCTGGCTGTACTCGAGCGCGGCGTCGAGTGCGGACTGGGCGAGCCCGACGGATTGCGCGCCGATGGCGATGCGGCCGCCCGTCAGGATGGAGAACGCGGCCGACAGTCCGCGACCCTCCTCGGTGAGCTGGTACTCCGCGGGGATGCGCGCGCCGTCGAACTCGAGGCTCGTCGTGTCGCTCGCCCGGAGCCCGAGTTTGTCCTCCTTCTTCCCGACGCTCACGCCGTCGACGTCCTTCGGGACGAGGAACTGCGTGACGCTCCCGGGGTCGTCGCGGTCGGTCTTCGCGAACAGGATGACGACGTCGCTGCGCTTCCCGTTCGTGATCCATTGCTTCGTGCCGTCGATGACGAACTCGTCACCGTCCCTGCGGGCGACCGTCGACATCTCCGCCGGATTCGAGCCCGCCTGCGGTTCGCTGAGCGCGAACGCGCCCACCGGACGGCCGGTCGCCATGTCCGGGAGCCACTCGTCCTTGACGTCCTCGCTCCCGAACTCCGCGATACACGACGTCGCGAGCCCGTGCACGGAGAGCGCGGTCGCGACCGACAGCATCCCGTACGCCAGCTCCTCGTTGATGAGCGCGTACGTCACCGGGTCAGCGTCGTACCCACCGTACTCCTCGGGGACGGTGAGGCCCGTGAGGTCCATGTCCGCGAGGTCGTCCCAGACGTCCTCCGGGAACGACTGCTCGGCGTCGCACTCCGCGGCGACCGGCCGGAGCTCCTCGACGGCGAACTCGCGGACGACGTCCCGCACCGCCTCCTGCTCGCTCGTGAAATCCATACGCTTCCTACGGACGGTCCCCGAAAAAATTGCCCGGTTCCGACGAGCGCGAGTCGGTCGCACGACCCGGTCGAGTCACTCGTCCCGGAACCACTCCACGACCCCCTCGGGGTCGACCGACAGGCCACCGCCCTGCGCGAACCGCGGACTCCCACCGCCGCCGCCACCGAACTCCTCGGTGACGCGTTCGACGACCCCACCCGCGTTCGACGACGCCGACTCGCTCGCGGCCGCGACGACGAACGTACTCCCGGCACGTCCGACGAGCACCACGACCGCCGCACGGTCGCCCGCCGCCTCGCGAACCATCGGCTCCACGTCGTTCGCGTCCACGCCCTCGACGGTCCCGACGAGCCACCGCTCGTCGTCGCGCTCCACGACCGGGAACTGCGAGAGTCGGGATTCGAGCAAGCGCCGTTGCGCCGCCGTGGCTTCCTCGCGGAGCGACGCCACCTCGTCCTGGAGCCGCGCGACCGCCTCGGGCACCTCGCCGGGGCCGACGTCGAGCGCACGGCCCGCCGCGAGCAACGCCGCCTTCTCGCTCCCGCGGCGCTCGATACCGCGCGGCCCGACCGCGAACTCGACCCTGGTCATCCCCTCGCCGGGATTCGACCGGCCGAGGACCGTGATGGGCCCTATCTCGCGCGTGTTCCGGACGTGCGTCCCCCCGCACGCCGCGACGTCGAACGGACGCCCTGACGGTTCGCCGGCCGCCGCCTCCGCCCCGCCGACCGTGACGACGCGCACCTCCGCGTCCTCGCCGAACACGCCCTCTTCGGTCTTCTCGTTGAACACGATACCGTCGCGTTCGCGCGCCGCGTCGGCCGACAGCGTCTCCCACGTCACGTCCCGGGACTCCCAGACCGCCTGGTTCGCGCGTCGCTCCAACGTCACCAGGACGTCGTCGTCGACGTCCGTCGACGTCTCGAAGTCAACGCGAACCCGGTCCGCGTCGCTCGAATCGACTCCCTCACTCCCGTCGACGCTCCCACGCCAGCCGACCGCCTCCGCGCTCGACCGGTCCGCGGCCGCCCGGATGTCGAACCCACCGTACCCGAGGTCCGCCATGCACGTCCGCGCCGCCCCGTACAGGACGTGACTCGCGGTGTGCGCTCGCATACAGTACATCCGTCGCTGCCAGTCCACG
The DNA here is from genome assembly GCF_037081675.1 of Halorubellus litoreus. Lineage (GTDB taxonomy): Archaea > Halobacteriota > Halobacteria > Halobacteriales > Natrialbaceae > Halorubellus > Halorubellus litoreus. The sequence goes on from NZ_JAZAQL010000002.1 coordinate 520,231, forward strand.
CGACACAGCACCGACCGACCGGCGTCGAACGCAGGCGATTCGTCGAGCGAATGCACGACCACCCCCTCGTCGTCGACCTGGACGTCCACGACGCGACTGTCACCGATACGCCCGCGGTCCGCCGGCTGCCCGCCGCTCTCCGCGTAAAAGTACGTCTCCTCGAGTACCACGTCTCGTCCGTCGACGCGCTCGACCGTCGCCTCGAAACTCGTCGTGTACGGTTGCGCAGCAGCACGCTGTACGGTCATCACCGATAACAGACTCCCGGCGCCAGCAAAAGCACTTCGCCGGCACCCCCCGATGGTCGCGCCTACTGCTCGGAGATCTCGACGTCGAGGTAGTCCTCGATGGCGGCGATGAGGCCACCGCCGATACCGGCCTGGGTCGCGCGACCCTGCTCGATGGCGATGATGTCCGCCTCCGTCGCACCGAGCTCCTCGGCGAACTCCTCGCGCTGGAGGCCGCGTTCCTGGCGCGCCTCCGTCACGGTCTTCCCGTAGTCGTTGTGGAGGTACGGCAACTGGTCGTCGTCGTAGTTCGTGCCCTCCTCCTCCCAGTGTCCGGAGTCACCGTCCCAGACGTCGTTGGCTTTCGCGGCGTTCTGGACCGCGCGACGCTTCCGGTCGCGGTCACCACCGCCACCACTGCCGCCAGCGCCGCTACTGGAGCCGTCGTTCGAGGATCGCTTCGTCTCGGTGTCGTCGTGGGGGGCACAGGACGCGCACACGTTCAGTCGCGCGCCAGCGACGTTCGCCATGCTGAGGTTCTCGCTCGCCGCGCCGCAGAGCTCGCACGTGTCGCCGTCGCCGCCACCCGACGAACCACCCGTCGAGTACTTCGCCATACCTCTCTCTTCCACACCACACCATTTCAACCCCGCGCTTCGCGCGACCACCGTCACGCCGCGAGCGCGCCCCGTGCACCGTCGCGTTGCCCTTCCGGCGGCGAGCCCGCCGGCGGCGTGCGAACCCCAGTCACTGCCGGTGGAAAAGAAAGGGCTTTTATTGGTCCCCCGGGAACGAAGGAGTGCAGCAAGATACCGCGAGCGTGGGTAGCCAAGCCAGGCCAACGGCGCAGCGTTGAGGGCGCTGTCCTGTAGAGGTCCGCCGGTTCAAATCCGGTCCCACGCATCGCACCACGCGGCCACAACCGGCCGCACCTCGAATGCGATGCGGGTGCTCTCCCTCGTGGACAGCACCCACGCACATTCCTTTCCGACGCAACGCTCGACCAGCGAAGCGTCGACGGTTCGTGTAGTCGTCGGAGGTCCGAGGAGTGCTGCGTGCCGTCGTCCGATGTCCGCGTCGGTCCCGACGGTCAGCGATCGGTCGGGCGGAGGTGATGGGCGGCGAGTGCGGTCGTCCCGACGCCGACGACGACGACGAACGCAGGGTAGCGCCCCATGGGTGGGAGGAACGTCCCGAGCGGCGTGTACGCGAGGAAGTGCAGGGCGACGTAGCCGGGGTCGGCGCCGAACGGGAGCCATCTGGCGAGGGGGGCGACGGGGAGTTCGTGAACGGCGGTGAACGCGACGGTGAGTACGGCGAACGCTGCGAGGATGCGGGCGTAGCGTGCGTGGTCGGCGGTGCCGTCGAGCAGGCGCTTCGCCATCACGCCGTACGCGCCGATGAATGGTGCGTAGAGGAGGTCGCCGTAGAGGTTACCGAACAGGTCCGCGCCGCCGGCGTACCCGAGGACCTGCGTGAGAAACCAGAGCGTCTGCAGGATTCCGTACGCACCGGCGGCGGTCGCGAGGGCGAGGAACGTCCCGACGCGCGTGGGGGCGCCGTCGGTCCTGGTCGTCGACCCGGTCGTGGTGGCGCTGCCGTCTCGTCCCGTCGACGTCGCAGGTTCGCGCCCGTCGATCTCGGCGCCGTCGCCGCTCGTAGCGGTCGTCGTCCCGCTGCAGTCGTCGCAGTACGTCGCGAAGCCCTCGACCGGGCCGCCGCAGTCCGCGCACTCGCCCATACGAATCAGTTGGATGATTGGTTGAAAAAAGCATCGCTGCTGCTGTATGATGCGTCGATGCGTCCGTGTGGCCGGTTACGCGTGCGTCGCGCCGTCAGGCCAATGCGTCTCGCTGGAGTGCGGTGCCGGCCCCGAAGGAGACGGCGGCGCCGACGACGCCGACCGCGAGCATCTGCCACTCCGTCCAGAGCACTGTCGGCGCGAGGTGGAACGCGAGGACGTTCAGGACGACGTACGCGGGGTCCATGACGGTTGGAAGCCACCTGACCACTGGGTTCGGGAGGGCCGTGACGAGCGTTCCGAATCCGACGCTCGCGACGGCGAGCACGCGCAGGACGCGGCCGTAGCGTGCACGGTCGGCCGTCCCGTCGAACAGGCGCTTCGCCATGATTGCGAACGACACGAGCAGCGTGACGTTCACGGCCTGCACCGCGATGAACCCCAGGGTGTCCGGCGACCACCCGACTGCGACCGCCTGCGGGAGGTACAGGAGGGTCTGTACCGTCTGGAAGCCGCCGAGGAGCGCGCCCGCCGCGAGCAGGACGGCGACGGCACGCGACGTCGGCGACGACACGCGGTCGTCGACCGATGCGGTGCTCGTCGCCGTCGCAGCGTCGTCGTCTCGGTTCGCGCAGTCGTCGCAGTACGTGGTCGCACCGCGAACCGACGCGCCACAGGCGACGCACTCGTCCATATCGATGCCTCGGGATGCCGTCCGCAAAAACTCTCTGTCGGCGACTCTCGACCGCGGGTGGACTGGCGCCGCCGACGACGAACGCGACGGTCCGGAGCCCCTTCGTCGCGAGTGCGCCGTGTAAACGTCCGTATCCGACCCACGCGAGCGCCGCGCGGGCCGCCGCGCCGACGCGGGCCGCTGGCGTGACGGGAGACGGCAAGCCGTAAGCCGACGGAGTCCTCAGACCCGGGTATGGAACGGCGTGTTCGTCGGAACCTCCGCGAGGTCACTGCGGTCCTCTCGCTCGTGTCGCTCGCGCTCGTGTTCGCCGCGGCCCGGCAGGCCATCCCCGGCTCGGTCCTGCCGGGCGCACCAGCGTGGCTGCTTTCCGCGATTCCGCACGTGAACGCGGGCATCAGTCTCGCCGCCATCGCGTGCATCGTCCTCGGCGTCCGCGAGGCGCGCGCGAAGCGCTTCGAGACCCACCGCAAGTACATGCTCGCCGCGTTCGGGTTGTTCGTCGCGTTCCTCGCGCTCTACCTCTGGAAGGTCGCGCTCAAGGGACCCCAATCGTTCCCGGGAACGGGCGTCGTCGAGCTCGCGTACCTCGGCGTGCTCGCGGTCCACATGATACTCGCCATCGTCTGCATCCCGCTACTGTACTACGTGCTCCTGCTCGCGTGGACGCATCCCGTGAGCGAACTCCCGGAGACGAGCCACAAGCGCGTCGCGAAGGTGGCGGCGCCGCTCTGGCTCGTCTCGTTCGTCCTCGGGAACGTCGTCTACGTCCTCCTCTACCTCGTCCCCGCCGGCTTCTACGGGTGAGCGCGGGTTCGCTGGCGGTTGCGGCGGTTCGCTGGCGGTTGCGGCGGTTCGCTGGCGACCGCGAGCGACCGGGTCACTCCCGTTGTGCTCGCCAGTCGTCGGCGGTCGTCGCGTAGACGTGCGAGTCGACGAACTCGCCGTCGACGAACGCCCCCTCCGGGATGGTGCCGACCCGGTCGAGACCGATGGACTGGAGGAGTGCGTTCGACGCCTCGTTCGTCTCGTAGGCCTCCGCACGCACCGAGTGCATGCGCTTCTCGTCGAACAGGTACTCGATGAACGTCGCCGTCGCGTCCGACCCGTAGCCTTCGCCGTGGGCGTCCGCGGCGATCCACGCGGAGAGGATGGCGTGGCCGTTCCGATCCGCGATCCAGACCGTGCTCACGACGCCGACCGGGTCGCCGTCGGCGACGACGAGGAGCGTGATGCCGTCGCCGCCGTTCACCTCCTCCTCGATCCACTCCTCGTGATGCTGTCGTCCCCGCGGGTCCGCCACGCCGAGTGACTGCCGGACCGCCGGGTCGTTGACGGCCTCGGTGAGGAACGCGGCGTCCTCGCTCTCGACCGTACACAACTCTACCACGTCGCCTTCGAGAAAGGTCGCACCGGGCATACCGGAACCGACCCGACCGCTCGATATAAATCGCCGACAAGGTGCGCTAGCACGCCTCACCCGACGAGTCGGCGCGCTCGCCAGTCGCCGACGGTGACGCTCAGTGCGCTCGCCAGTCGCCGACGGTGACCGCGTACACGAGCGTGTCGTGGTATTCGCCGTCGACGAACACCCACTCCGGGAGACAGCCGACCTCGCGGAATCCGACGCGTTCGAGCGTCCGCCGGGACGCGTCGTTGAACGCGAACGCGGTCGCCTGGAGCGTGTGCAACCGCTGGTGGTCGAACAGGTACCGCATCAAGGTCCGGGTCGCGTCCGGCCCGTAGCCGTTCCCCTGCTCGTCGCTCGCGATCCAGCACCCGAGCGTCGCGTGGCCGTTCGAGCGGTTCACCTCGAATGCCGTGACCGACCCGACCGGTCGCCCGTCGCCGGCGACGAGGAACTGGAGGACGTCCTCGCCCGACGTCACCTCCTCGTACCACTCCTCGCTCTCCGGTTCGTGGACGGGTCCGTGGACGCCGAGTGACACCCAGACCCCGGGGTCGTTCACGCCCTCGTGGAGGAACTCGAGCGCGTCCTCGTCGAGCGTCCGCAGTTCGACGACGTCACCCCGGAGGAAGACCGGTGAACTCATGCGAGGAGTACGTCGACCGAGGAGATAATCTAGCACGACGCCGCCGAGCACCGGCCGACAGCGACTCTGCGGGCGCGCCGGTCAGTCGTCGGCCGGTGCGTCCGCGCCCTCGATGACGGGACGGGCGACGTCGCGGTCCGTGGTCTCGCCCTCGATGTCGTAGGGGTACTCGCCGGTGACGCACCCCAGGCAGAGGTCGGCGCGGGAGGCGTCGAGCGCGTCACAGACCGCGTCGATGGAGAGATAGGACAGTGAATCCGCTTCGATTGCCTCGCGGATGTCCTCCGTGCTCTGGCCGGCGGCGATGAGCTCGTCGCGCGTCGCCATGTCGATGCCCATGTAGCACGGCGCGACGATCGGTGGTGCGCCGATGCGCATGTGGACCTCCTCCGCGCCGCAGTCCTTCAGGAGCTCCACGAGCTGCGTGGACGTCGTCCCGCGGACGATGGAGTCGTCGATGATGGTGACGGTCTTCCCCTCCACCGTCGACTTGATGGGGTTGAGCTTCAGGCGGACGGCGCGCTCGCGCTCGTCCTGCGTCGGCATGATGAACGTCCGGCCGACGTACCGGTTCTTCATCAGGCCCTCCGCGAACTCCGTCTCGGCGCCGTCCTCGCTCGCCGCCTCCGCGTACCCCGACGCGAACGCACGCCCCGAGTCGGGTACCGGCATCACGACGTCGGTCTCGATACCGGACTCGTGCCAGAGGTTCCGGCCGAGCTGCCGGCGGACCTCGTACACGAGGGAGTCGTCGATGACGCTGTCGGGGCGCGCGAAGTACACGTGCTCGAAGAAGCAGTGCGCGCTGTTTTCCTGGTCGACGAGCTGGTAGGAGTCGAAGTCGCTCCCGTCCTCGTGGAGCACCACGAGCTCGCCGGGTTGGACGTCGCGGACGAGTTCGCCGTCGAGCGTGTCGATGGCCGCCGACTCGGACGCGAGGATGTAGCCGTCGTCGAGTTCGCCGATGCACAGCGGTCGGTTCCCTTCGGGGTCGCGGACGCCGAGGACGGTGTCGTCGTGCATGATGGTCAGCGAGTACGACCCGTGGATGCGTCCCATCGTGCGCTTGACGGCGCGCACGAGGTCCTCCTCGAGGAGGTTCCGCGCGAGGTCGTGCGCGATGACCTCGGTGTCGCCGTCGCTCGTGAACGCGTGCCCGAGCCCGGCGAGTTCGTCCCGAATCTCGTCGGCGTTCACGAGGTTCCCGTTGTGCGACAGGGCGAGCGATCCGCTCTTGAACGACACGGTGAACGGCTGCGCGCAGGACTTGTCGACGCTCCCCGCGGTCGGATACCGGACGTGCCCGATGCCGGCCGCGCCCGTGAGCGACTCGACGTCGTCCTGGGTGAACGCGTCCCCGACGAGCCCCATCTCGACGTGGTCGTGCTGCTGGAACCCGTCGTGCGTGACGATGCCCGCGGACTCTTGGCCGCGATGCTGGAGCGCGTACAGCGAGTAGTAGAGCGGTCGTGCGGCCGCCCGGTCGTCGAGCGCGACGCCCACGACGCCGCACTTCTCGGTCGGCCCGTCGGAATCGGGGGTGGCTCCCCGCCCGTCTGTCATGAGAGACAGTCGGGCGTCACCCACCAAAAAAGGACGTGATTGTGGTCTAAACCGCTCCCCACCACCGAGAAGTATGCACGGTCGTGCGTATTCCGGTTGGTCGCTGGATGCGTCCGTCGCACGCCACCGGAGCACCCCCAGGTCACGGCGTCGCCACTCGACGGACGTTGACGCTCGAACGGCAGCGAGACCGGCTCCCGGAGTCGGGAGTTCCGTCGCCACGAGACGTGAACGGTCGCGGGCGCTATCGCTACGAGAACTGAACGGTCGAGAGACCGGAAACCCGGTCGAGAAGGGTCGTCGTTATTCGCCAGCCTTCGACTGCCACTCGTAGTCCCGTCGCTTCGCGGACTTCCCGAACCCACACGACGAGCACTCCTTCTTCTTGGTGTGGTAGGACTTCTCGCCGCAGCGGCGGCACTTCGTGTGCGTCTTCGTGTTCTTCTTGCCTTGAGAGGGGGTTCCTGCGCCAGTCATGGAGTTATCGAGACGACGTTGTCGCCACGGATAATCGTTGTGTTGTCGTCCGACTCGATGACCAGGTTCATGTGCTGGTCGTACCCCGTCAGGGTGCCCTCGTACGTCTCGCCGTCCTTCAGTCGCACCGAGACCGTCTTCCCGACGGAAGCGTCGAGCACGTCGAGGGGCCGTCCACTGTCGTCGTCCATACACCATCGGGGTCGTAGCGGTTCCTTAAACGTACCGGGTCGGCGCCGTCAAGAGGCCTGCACTCACCGTGGTCGGGCGCGGTCAGACGTCGACCGCGAAGCTCTCGCGGTCCTCGACGGTCGCCGCGAACGCCGCGAGCAGGTCCGCGACGCCCTCCACGTCGGTCGTGTCCACGACCTCGACGGGCGTGTGCATGTACCGGTTCGGGACGCTCACGTTCAGCGACGGCACGCCGCCGCTGGAGACGTAGAACTCGTCGGTGTCCGTCCCGGTGAAGCTCCCGGCGGCCTGCAGCTGGACGTCGATGTCGGCGTCCGCGGCGGCCTTCCGCGCGAGCTGGGAGACCACCGGGTGGTTCGCGCTGCCGCGGCCGACCACGGGGCCGTCGCCGAGCGCGACGTCGCCCGTCTTCTCCGTCGGCGACTTCGGGTAGTCGCCCGCGTGCGTGACGTCCACGACGAGCGCCGCGTCGACGTCCAGGCGGTCGGTCACCATCATCGCACCCTTCTTCCCGAGTTCCTCCTGCACGGTACTGACGGCGTACACGGTGACGTCGACGTCCGCTTCGGCCGCACGACGAAGTCCCTCGATGGCGGTGTACGTCCCGACGCGGTTGTCCATCCCGCGCGCCGCGACCTTGTCCCCGACGAGGTCCTCGACGGTCGACGAGAACGTGATCGGGTCGCCGACCTCGACGAGTTCCGCCGCCTCCTCGCGGTCCTCGGCACCGACGTCGACGACCTGCTCCGATATCTCGTCGTACTCGTCCTTCGACGGGTCGCGGAGGTGGATGGCGACCTGCCCGACCACGCCCGGGACGACCCCGTCGCTCCCGTGAACCGTGACGTGCTGGCCCTTCGAGACCGTGCGGTCGCTCCCGCCGATGCGACCGAGGTGCACGAACCCGTCGTCGTCGATGCGACGGACGATGAACCCGATCTCGTCGCCGTGCCCGGCGAACGCTATCGTCGGGCCGTCGGCGTCCTCGTTGTACGCCGCGATGGCGTTCCCGTACGCGTCCGTTCGCACGTCGTCGGCGTACTGCTTCGCGTACTCCACCCACACGCGCTGGCCGCGCGTCTCGTACCCCGACGGACTCGGCGTCTCCAGCAGTTCCGTGAGGAACTCCCAGCGTTCGCTATCCATGCCAGACGGGTTCGTGGGCGGGGACTTAAGACTCGGGAATCCGCGGGCCGGCTTGCCGGCACCGCTCGTCGCCCGCACCCAGATTCCGCACCGACCTCTCAACTTGCAACCAGCACGTCGACCCCGAGGCATGAGCACGTCGGAACCGATAAGTGACGACTCCGCGAAGTATAGCCCATGGCAGACAAGAAGTTCACCATCTTCGAGCTCCACTTCGACGGTGACCTGAAACTCGGCCCGACGTTCGGCGCGGACCCGAGCCCGGACGTCGAGGCGACCGACGGCGGCACTTCGGTGCCCGACGACGACGCCACCGACGCAGCTGCGACGCCCGCGGTCGACGTCGACCCCGAGGCCGAAGACGCGGAGGGCGGGAGCAAGGCACCGGTGAAGGGCGCCATCCTCGGCGTGCTCGCGCTCGTCCTGCTCGCCGTCGCGGCGCGCGTCCTCATGGGCGGGGACGACGACGTTGACGACGTCGAGATGGTCGACCTCGACGACGTCGACGCGGTCGAGGACTGAGCGAGCACGCCATCCCCGAGAGACTGAAAGCGTTTACGTCTCCACGCCTTACGGCTTCGGCATGAACCTGTTTCGGAGCGTTCAGGCGGTCGCGTCCGCGTCCGGCGAGGGCGCTATCGACTGGACGGCCGTCGCCGACGCGGCGAAGGCAGCGACCGACCCCGGCGACGTCGCGCTCACCGACGCACAGCGAACGGGGTACGCGACCGACGTCCGCGACGCCCGCGACCGCGTGCGGAGGGTCGCGAGCATCGACTTCGACGTCCCAGACACCATCGAGATACAGCACCGCCACCACTGGGTGGACGCGAACGTCGACACGTTCCGGCGCGTCCTCGCACCGCTCGAGGCCGAGGGGATGACGGCGTTCCCCGGCGTCGCCCGCACCGTCAACACGGGGACGATGGCGGTGATGCTGACGTTCCTCGCGAAGAACGTCCTCGGCCAGTACGACCCGCTCCTGCTCGCGGGCGACGACGACCCCGACCACGCGCTGTACTTCGTGCACCCGAACATCGAGCGCGTCGCCGACAGCCTCGACGTCGACACGCCGCGATTCCGCCGCTGGATCGCGTTCCACGAGGTCACGCACGCCGCGGAGTTCGGCGCCGCCCCGTGGCTCTCGGGGTACCTCGAGGACCGCGTCGAGTCCGGCCTCCAGGACCTCTCCGCGGGCGGCATCTCCTCGCAGGAGTTCCAGGAGATGAACGCCGCGATGACCGTCGTCGAGGGGTACGCGGAGCTCCTGATGGATCACGCGTTCGACGACGAGTACGCGGATCTCCGCCGGAAGGTCGACGAACGCCGCGGCGGCCGCGGGCCGCTCGCGCAACTCGCGCGCCGGCTGCTCGGCCTCGGCCTGAAACGCCAGCAGTACGAGCGCGGGAAGGCGTTCTTCGAGCACGTCACGGACGCACGCGGTCTCGACGCCGCCGGCCGCGTCTGGGACGGTCCCGAGAACCTGCCGACCGACGACGAGATCGACGACCCGGACGCGTGGCTCTCGCGACTCGGGCTCTGAGCGAAGGCACGTCGTCGAAGCGGTCGCAGTAAGTGGAAGCGGTCGCGGTCAGTTGAATCGGTCGCGTTTCTCGTAGCCGTCGTCGCTCCCGCGGTCGTTCCGGGAGGAGCCGTCGCGGTACGCCCAGACCATGTAGTACCAGAGCGCGAGGCCGAGTGCGCCCCCGCCGAGCGCGCCCCCGGCGACGACGAGTGCGCCGGCGTCCGCGTAGAGTGCGACGAGTGCGCCCGACCCGCCGACGAGCAGGACGACGAACGCCTGGAGGCGACTCATGCCGGCGACGCGGTCGGACTCCGTGAGCGATGGCCCAACCATCAGACTGCGGTCGGGGCGCTCACGTGCAGTTCCAGGAACAGCCACTCGTCGTCGTGCTCGACGAGCGTCCCGCTCCAGCGCGTCTCGAACTCGTGGCGGGCCGCCGCGTCTTCGTCCCGGGTCGCCGCCCCGCCGTCGTTCCGGGCGGCCGCCCGGTCGTCGTCCGCCGGCGTTCGCGTCCACGCGAGCGAGACGTCGTCGTGGAACGACGCCCAGTCCTCGCGCTCGACGACCGACGGCCCATCGCTTCCCACCGTCCAGTCCGTCGTCGTCCGCGTCTGCTCGCGTAACGCCTCCGCGACCGCGTCGTACCCGTCGTACGTCGTCGAGATAGCGGCCTTCCACGTGTCGGGGGACTCGCGGAAGTACGGGTAGAGCGGTTCGCCGCGACGCAACGCCTCGTAGTAGTCCAGAACAGCGTCCTCGGCGCTCATAGCCGACTCCAGGACTGGTATCGGTATCAAACCCTCGCTTCCGGGAGGCCACGAGGCGACCGCGTCCCGGGCGCGAGCCCCGGCCGACCCCTACATGAAGCCCTTGTCGACCTCGTCGGTCTCCACGAGCTCGTCGAGCTCCTTGTTGAGGACGTCTTCGGCTTCCTCGAACGTCGACGCGAGCTCGTCAAGGCCGTCCGGGCGGTCGTACTGGTCGTACTCCATCGGGCCGAACGCCGGCGAATCGAGCGTCTCCATGACGTCGTCGAAGAAGTCGCCGGGGGTCGTCGGCGCGTCCGCGTGCGCTTTCACGACCTCCTCCAACTCGGTCGCCTTCTCCTTCGCTTCGTCCTCGTCGATGTCCTCGCTGTGTCCCTGGACGGCGAACCGACCCGAGCCCTCCGTCGGGAGGAACTCGCCGATCTCGTCGTCGAGGTTCCGGGCGACCTGCGACCCGACGCCCTTCACCTCGAAGGGGTTCTTCGCGTACGTCTTCAACTGGTACATCCCGCTGTCGGGATGCCCGAGGTAGAGGTCCTCCCCGAGGCCGTTCGCGCGGTCACCGGCGACCGCACGCCAGCCGTCCGGGTCCACGTTCGACTCAACCACGTCCTCGACGATGTCATCCCAGTCGCGAACCCGCATACGCCGCCGTAGTGCTCGCGGCGGCAAGATTGTGTCGGTCCGGCCGGTTCCGGAACCGGCGGTGCTGTCGGTCGCGGGTCCATTCAGTCCAGTCCTTCCCGTGCCAGCGCGGCCCCGATGGCGATACCCATCCCCATCCCGATAGCCAGTCCGAGCGCGATGTCGTCCATCGCCACGCCGATGGCCGTCCCGACCCCTGCACCGAGAGCGATACCGACGGCGAATCCGCGTGGGTCAAGTTCCTCGTCGTCTTCCACCTGGTCACTCATCTACAAGGCAGGTTCACGCCGCGCTGACGTAAATCGTCGGACGGACGAGAGACGCGGCCGTCGTGGCAGGACGATTCCCCTCCGCCGGTGCGAGGTCCGTCGGCGAGGTCACTCGCGTCACGCGCACGCGATGGTCGCCCACCCGTAGTCCGGGGGGTCCTCGCCGCCGTCGGCGGCCGAGCGTTCGACGCGCGTCGCGGTGACGTGGTACCACGCGGCGTAGTAGAGGTCGGCGAGGACGGTCGTCTCCGAGTCACCGGCGCGTTCGGCGGACTCGCTCGCGTCGAGACTCACCTCGACGGACGCGTACGCGCCGTCGTCTGCCGGCTGGGATTCTGCGGTCGCGTAGTCGACGCCTTGAACGTTCCAGCCGTCGGCCTCGGCGCGGTCGCGCGCGTACGCCTCCTCGACGAACTCGGCGAGGTCGCGGGCCGCAGCCTCGGTCGGGTCCCCGGGGACTTCGACGTCGACCAGACCGAGCGAATCGTCGACGGTACAGGTTGCCGTCGTGGTGTCCGCGCTGGTCGACGCTGGGGTAGATGACTCGGTGTCGGTCGGTTGGGCGGAATCGAGCGTGCCGACGCACCCGGCGGTCGCGGTGGTCGTCGCAGCGAGCGTGGCGAGGAGGGCGCGCCGTTGCATACCCTGCGGATTCACCCCCCCAGTACAAGTGTCTTCTCCCGCGCACATCCGTGGAACCGACATCCCTAACCGGGTCGCTCGCGTCGCGTTCGAGTGTGACTGACGCGGACCGCGACGCGATCGAGGGGACCATCACGGCGGTCGGCGACGCCAAGGAGGTGTCGACGCAGTACGGCAAGTCCGACCTCGCGGAGCTGACGGTGGAGACCGCGACGGGCGAGGAGCAGGTGACGTGCTGGGGGAAGTGGACGGAGACGACCGAAGTGGCCGAGCCCGGGATGCGCGTGCGGGTGACGAACCCCGAGGAGCGCGAGTACCAGGGGGAGACGCAGTACTCGACCACTGGCGACTCGTACGTCGTCCTGGAGCCGCAGTTCCTCGTGGACGTGACCGACGTCCGCGAGTACGTGCAGTGCCCGCGGATGTACTACCTGAACAAGCTCTCGAGTGCGCCCCTGAAGTACCCGGTCATCAAGGGGACGATCGTGCACGAGGTGTTCGGCGACCTCCTCCGTGGCGTGGACTTCGACGACGCCGTCGACGACCGCGTCGAGGAGGCCGGGCTCGACCTCGGGCTGCTCGGGATGGACGCCGACGAGGTCCGCGAGGAGGTCGCGGAGAACGCGCGCGCCATCGACGCGTGGCTCTCGCAGGGGAAGCTCTCGGGCGACGACGAGTGGCGCTCGGAGATGACCTTGATATCGGAGACGTTCGGCATCAAGGGGCGCGCGGACGCGGTCCGGAACGGGATGCCGGTCGAACTGAAGACGGGGAAGAACCTGAAGCGCGACCCGCGGTTCGAGGACAAGATACAGGCCGCGTCGTACGCGCTCCTCCTCCGCGAGCGCGGCGTGGAGGTGGATACGGCGACGCTGCTGTACACGAAGAACGCGGCGCTCGACCGGTCGGAGTTCTCCGGGGACTTCTCGCCGGCGAAGGAGTTCTCGGTCGGCGACGGCCTCATGAAGTACGTCGTCCGAGCCAGGAACGCGATCGCGGCGTTCGAGTACGACGTCTCGGTGCCGACGGGCTACGAGGCCGACGCGGTGTGCGAGTACTGCTTCGAACAGGACACGTGCCGAGTCGTCGCGGGTCGGCTCGACCAGGAGTCGAAGGCGGGGCAGATCGGGCGCAAACTCCCCGAGGACGAACTCGAATACTACGAGGAGACCTACAGGGCCATCGAGGAGGAGCGCGTGGAGACGCACAAGGAGTACGCGAAGCTCTGGGAGCAGACGCCAGCCGAGCGCGCGGACGACGACCGCGCGCTCGTCGACCTCGCGTTCGAGCGCAAACGCGAGCGCGCCGACGGCCGCTGGGAACTGCGCGCGCGCCGCACCTCGCCGGCGGTGTCGAAGCTCCGCGAGGACGACCTCGTGCTCGCGAGCGACGGCGACCCCGTCCAGGGCGACGCCGAACTCGCGTACATCGAGCGACTCGACGACGACGAGGTCGTCGTCTCCGCCGCCGAGCCCGTCGAGGTGTGTCGACTCGACGTCTATCCGAGCGAGCTGTCGGTCGCGCGGATGCAGGTCGCGCTCCACGACGCGCTCTTGAAGGGCGACCCCGACCGGAAGGACGTCCTGTTCGGTCGCAGGGAGCCCGAGTTCGACGCCGAGCGGGCGCTCGACCCCGAGCGCGACCCCGGCGAGAGCGGCGAGTCGATGACCGAGGCCGAGCCGGAGACGTTCGTGGACAACAACGCGGCGCAGGACGAGGCGGTGCGGAAGGCCGTCACGGCGGAGGACGTCGCCCTCGTCCATGGGCCGCCCGGAACGGGGAAGACGTACACCATCGGGCAGGCGGTGCGGGCGATGGTCGCCCGCGGCGAGCGCGTCTTGCTGTCGGCGTTCACGAACCGCGCGGTCGACAACGCGCTCGAAGCGCTCGAAGAACAGGGGTTCACCGACTTCGTGCGCGTTGGCACCGAGTCCGGTATCCGCGACGACATGCTCGACTACCGCCTCGAGACGCGCGGCGACCCCGACGAGTGCGCGGCGCGCCTCCAGGACGCGCAGGTCGTCGCGGCGACGACCGCGACCTGCGGCTCCCGGGTGATGCGCGAGCAGTCCTTCGACGCGGCGCTCGTCGACGAGGCCGGCCAGCTCACGGAGCCGGACGCACTCGCGGCGGTGAACCTCGCGGAGCGGTTCGTGCTCGTCGGCGACCACCAACAGCTCCCGCCCGTCGTCCGAGCGGAGAACGAACTCCAGGAGTCGCTGTTCCAGCGGCTCGTGGAACGCTACCCGGACGCGGGCGTGATGCTCGACAAGCAGTACCGGATGAGTCAACGCATCCAGGCGTTCGCGTCCGCGGAGTTCTACGACGGCGAACTCCGGCCGGCGACGGGCGAGATCGCCGGCCAGCATCCCCGCCAGCTCGTCGACCTCGACGACCTCCCCGAGGAACTCCGTGACGGCGTGACGTTCCTCGACGTCCCGGGTGACGGGGGCCGGAACACGGACGCGGTCGAGGCGGACCGCGTCGCCGACGTCGTCTCGTCGTACCTCGCGGCGGGCGTGGCCCCCGGGGACGTGGGCGTCATCGCGCCGTTCAGGGCGCAGGTCGCGGAGATAACGCGACGCGTCCCCGAATCCGTGACGGTGGACACCGTCGACCGCTTCCAGGGCTCCTCGAAGGAGGTCATCGTGGTCTCGTTCGTCGCCTCCGGTGACCTGGAATCGCCGATATTCGAGGACTACCGGCGCGTGAACGTGGCGTTGACGCGAGCGAAGCGCGCGCTCGTCCTCGTCGGTGACGCGGACGCGCTCCGCACGGACCCGGTGTACGGTCGGATGGTCGACTGGGCGGGACCAGACTGACCGCTCGACGCCCGCGACGGGGTCGTCCGGCTCGTCGGGACTCGAGACGTCGGGTACGGGTGGTCGGAAACGGGACCCCGCGGCCCAGTCGCTCCTTATTTTCGGGACGCATCCCGAATCTGTGCGGTCCTTTTATCACCGTGTCGCGAGAAACCACTACTATGGCAAGTGATAACGCGACACACGAGGAGCCGGCGATCGAGGACGGCGCCGCGGAGGACGCGTTCTCGACGCCCGAAGCGAACGAACTCGAGCGCGCGGCCGGTGGCATCGCCGGCGGCATCGTCGGCACGATGCTCATGACTGGCGTGCTCTTCATCGTGAACGCCACCCTCACGCCCGGCATCGACGTGTTCGGGACGCTCGCGGAGCTCGCCGGCGTCGGGGACGCGCCCGCGGTCGGGCTCGCGCTGTTCTTCGGCGCCGGCATGTTCGCGTGGCCGCTCCTGTTCGTCACCCTCGGCGCGTACCTCCCCGGTGCCACCCGCCCCCAGCAGGGCATCGTGTTCGCCGCCGTCCTCTGGACGGGGTTCATCACCGCGTTCTACACGCGGTACGCCGGGTTCGACCTCCTCGTCTTCGTCGTGTTCTCCATCGTCACCCACCTCGCGTACGGCTGGGTGCTCGGGTTCGTCTCCGCGCGCCTCACCGGCCAGTACGAAGCGCCCGAACTCGCGGTCTGACCCGGGCCCGCCGCGCTTTTCTCCGCTCGCCGCGACCGTGACCGCATGGACCTGCCACTCGGCGACGGCACCGTCTCGGTATCGTTCGACGCCGTCGACGCGACCGTCGCGCGCGCCCCGGGTGCGGACGCCGTGGACGTCCCGGCCGCGACCCAGAACGCGCTCGCCGACCCGCACGGGCCGCGACTCCGCGACCGCGCGAGCGCCGACGACGACGTCGCTACCGTCGTCACCGACGGCACGCGCGCCGTCCCCACCGACGTCCTCCTCGACGGCCTGCTCGCGGAACTGGACGCTACCGGCGTCGCACGCGACCAGGTGACGGTCGTCGTCGGCCTCGGCCTCCACCGCCCGATGACCGACGCCGAACTCGACGAGATGCTCGGCGAGCACGCCGACCTCGCAACCAACCACGACCCCGAGAACGTCGTCGCGGTCGGCGAGGTCGACGGCGTCCCCATCGAACTGAACCGCACGGTCGCCGACGCGGACCTCGTCGCCGCGACCGGGGTCGTCGAACCCCACCAGTACGCCGGGTTCTCCGGGGGCGCGAAGACGGTCGTCGTCGGCGCCGGCAGCGACTCACAGATCGGGTACACGCACGGCCCCGACCTCCTCGGCCGCGACGGCGTCCGCCTCGGGCGCGTCGACGGCAATCCCTTCCGCGAGTTCCTCGACAGCGCTGGCGACCTCGCCGGCCCGGACTTCTGCGTGAACGTCACGAAAGGTCCACAGGGCGTCCTCGGCGTCGCCGCCGGCGACCCACGCGCGGTCGTCCGCGACCTCGCCGCGACCGCACGCGACGCGCTCTCCGTGCCCATCCCGGACGACGAATCGTACGACGCCGTGGTCGCGGGCGTCGGTGCCCCGAAGGACGCGAACCTCTACCAGGCCAGCAGGGCGGCGACGTACGTCGCGCTCGGCGACCGCAACCCGCTCGCCGACCCCAGGACAGACGCGGCCGACGACGAGAACGACCGCGGTTCCGACGCCGGACGCGGCCGCATCGTCGTCCCAGCCGAACTCCCGGAGGGCGCTGGCGACGGCACCGGCGAGCAGCGGTTCTTCGACTGGCTCTCGAACGCCACCGACGCGGACGCGCTCTACCGCGAGATGAGGGCGGGCTACGAGCCGGGCGCGCAGCGCGCGTTCGTCGTCGCGCGCGTCCTCCGCGACCACGCCGTCCACGTCACGAATAGCCAGCACCCCGACGTCGTCGACGACTGCCTCATGCACGCCGCCGACAGCGTCGAGGACGCACTCGAATCGGAGAGCGACGTGCTCGTCGTCCCCGACGCGCTGAACACGCTCCTCGTCCGCGACCGCTGAAGCGCAGGGCACGCTACGGGACGTACGTGTCGAGCACCTCCCAGTTGGTCGGGTTCCTGACCGTCTCGTCCTCCTGCCAGCGAACCTCCACGACGGTCGCGTCCGCGGGCACCGTCGCCGTCACGGCGTCGCCCGCGGTCACCGTCTCGTACGCGTCGGCGAACTGCGCGTCGAGCGCCACGTCGTCCCCCTCGACCTCCGCGAGGAGGCGAACGCGCGCCGCCGGGAACGACTCGCCGCCGTCGTGGACGGTCGTCAACGCCCGCGTCCCCTCGTCGTACGAGAAGTCGAACGAAGCGCGCGGCGCCGGCCACCCGTACGCGAGGAAGTCGAGGCGCTTCGTCGGCGTCGACCCCGTGACGATGGCTGCATCGCCGTGCCGACCGGTCTCCAGGTCCTCGTACGTCTGGAACGCCGCACGCTCCCGACAGGTCCGGAGGAACGCGTCCGGGTCCGGCGACGACGGGAACAGCGCGATGGCCCGAAGGTCCGTCGTCCGCTCGCCGACCGCGAACGCCTCCGCGCTCCCGACCACCTCTGGGAGGTACGCGAACCGCGTCGAGAACCGCGCCACCGTCGGGTCGTTGCTCAACTCGGCGACCAGGGCGATGCGCTCGGCGGCCGTCGTCTCGGTCGCCATCGCCGACGGGCGCTCCGAGAGCAGTCGGACGGCTCGGCGCTCCAGTCGGTCGCGTGACTCCCTGACGGTCGACTCCCCGACACCGCTCGCGTGCATCGACAACAGGACGTCGTCGGCGACCACCTGGAGGACGTCGTCGCCGCGAACGCGGCTCCGATACCCGTTCGCGTCCATCGGCTCGAACGTCTCCCAGACGTCGTCGGCTCGCAGTGCCGCGCCCTCGTCGCGGAGGCGCGCGACTGCGTACCGGTCGGCTCTGACGGTCACGACGACGTCGCGGACGACCGACGGGTCGAGCAGCGGGACCGACGACACCCATTCTCGGAGGGTCGGGAACCGGTCGACGTGCTCGCTGAGCGACGCGAGGTCCACGTAGCGCGCGTGCTGGAGCTCCAGGTCCGGCGTCACACCGGCCGCCTGCAGCCAGTCGTCGGTCACGACGCGAGCCGCGAACGACGGCGGGTCGACCGCCCCCCAGTCGAGGACGCCGTTCGTACAGCCGGCGAGTGCCGACGTCGACGCGACCGCCCCGGCGGCGTGGAGGGCTCGGCGACGCGAGAGCTGTCGCATGCGAGACGCCCGTCTCGCCGGCGACAAGTGTCTTGGGCCGCCGAGCGCGCATCGGCGAAACACTTTAACGTGCCAGAGTTGACACGATTCCCATGGCGTACTCCCGCACGAAACCACCGTGGCACTCGCTCGGGTCGGCACTGGCGTGGACCTTCGGCGGCCTCATCTTCGTCTGGCTCGGTCTCGTCGAGGGGTCGTCCGCCGGAACGTACGCGTTCGGCATCGGACTCCTCATGCTCGCACTCGGGAGCATCTCCCTCGTCGGATTGTACGGGACGGACCTCGTCGTCGAATGCAGGGACCTGAAGGAGCGCGCTTTCGGCGAGCGACGCTCCAAGTACGAGCCCTGAGGCGACCACGAGTCAGTAGTCCTGCCACCGATAGCGACGACCGCCCGTCTCACCCGCCAGCCGTCGGTTCCGCCGCCTCGTCGTCGCCCTCTATCTCGTCGACGACGCGCCGGTGGAACTCCTGGAGGACCGCGGACTCGTCCTCGGCGAGCACGACGTCGCTCGCCATCAACGTCGCCAACCCGAACGCGCGCGGCGACGGCGACTCCACGCGCGTCCGCGACACCTCGACGTCACCCTGCTGGACGTCGCGCGCGAACGCCACGATGCCGTCCACGTGCAACTTGTCCTCGAGGATCTCGCGGTACGTCTCCTCGACGACCGCGAACGACTCCAGGTCCTCCGCGAACGACAACAGCATCTCGCTCGCGACCTGCTGTTGCTTCGCGGACTTCTCGTAGCCCTTGTACCGCTTCAGTATCATCAGCGCTCGCGTCGCATCGATCCGGAAGTACCGCTGGAGGAGGTCCGTCCCCTGGACCGCCTCCCGGAGCGTCGACCTGACCGCGTCGGGGTCGAGGTCCTCGACGATGCCGACCACGTCCACCTTCCGGTTCAGCGGGAGCTTCAGCGTGAACCCGTCGTCCGCCACCGCGACCGTGACGTTCGCGTTCGCCTCCTGCGCGATTCGGTACGCCAGGAGCCTGGAGAGCCCGTCGTTGAACCGCCGGCCGTAGTTCGAGTGCACGTAGTAGTGGCGTTCGTACGCGTCCCGGTCACGGGCCTCCTCGATAGCGAGCCGACTCGGCGTGCTCACGCTCTCCGCGCCCGCGTACCGCACCTGCTCGTCGTACATCCGACTGAGTGCGCGCACCGCGTGCTCGTCTATCGGCATCTCGCGCAACCAGTGCCGGACCGCGGGCGTCCCGCCGCGCTCGTACTTCTCGAGGAGCGTCTCCTGGAACGCGAGCACCTCGCAGCCGAGGTCGTACGCGAGCGGCAGGCGCTCGCTGAACCACGACGGCACCGTTGGGGAGGCAGTCGTTCGATCCACGTACACCTTCGACCCGCGCCGGTACTTGTACTCGAAGTTCGACCCGCCGAGCACGAACACGTCACCCGGCTCCAGCGTGTCGAGGTAGGACTCGTCGAGCTGGCCCACCCACTCGTCGCCGCTGCGCGTGAAGACGTCGCACGCGAACGAGTCCGGGATCGTCCCGACGTTCGTCATGTAGATGACCCGCGCCAGCCGCCCGCGCTTCCCCATCAGGACCTCCCCCGGCTCGTACTCGTCGTAGTGATACTCGCCACCGGGTTCGTCGTTCCCGTCGCGCCACACCTTCGCGTACACGTTCTTGTCCTCCAGGCCCTCGTAGTCCGCCGTGAGGTACCGCACGAGCTGTTCCCAGTCGTCGTCGCCGTAGTGCCGGTAGGGGTACGCGCTCCGGAGGATTCGCTTCACGTCGGCCTCCGGCCGTATCTCCGCGATCGCCATCCCGTAGACGTGCTGGGCGGCGACGTCCTGGCAGCGCTCCGGGACGTTCACCGAGTCCACGAACCCCTCGGTCGCCTTCTTCACCATCACCGCGCACTCGACGAGCTCGTCGCGGTCGAGCGCCACCACGCGGCCCGTGACGGTCTCACCGACCCTGTGCCCGGCGCGACCGACGCGCTGGAGCATCGCCGCGACCGACTTCGGACTCCCGACCTGGACCACGAGGTCGACGTGCGGCATGTCGATACCGAGCTCCAGGCTCGTCGACGACGTCACGACGTCCAACTCGCCGTCCTTCAACTTCCGCTCGACGTCCTGGCGGACGTCCTTCGAGAGGCTGCCGTGGTGGCACGCCGAGTTCGCCTCGTCGTACGCGTCGTACCTGTCGCGGAGGTTGTGAAGGACGCGTTCGGCGCCCGAGCGCGTGTTCGTGAACACGAGCGTGTTCGTCGCCCCCTGCACGTGCTCGTGGAGCGAGTCGTAGAACTCGCCGGTGACGACGTCCCGCGGCGTGTGCACGAGGTCGTCGGTCGGACACTCCAGTTGGAGGTCGAACTCGCGAGCGAACCGCGCGTCCACGATCTCGTAGTCGCGGGGCTCGCGCTCGCCCGTCATCGCACTCCCCGACCCGGTCGCTGACTCGCCGTCCTCGTCGCTGTCGTCATCGTGCCCGTCCATGGGCTCGTACCCGACGAGGAACTTCGCCATCTGACTCAGGGGCTCGATGGTCGCCGAGCACCCGATGCGCGTCGGCGACCCGTTCGCGAGCGCCTCCAGTCGCTCCAGACTCACCGAGAGATGCGTCCCGCGCTTGCTCTCGGCGAGCGAGTGGATCTCGTCGACGACGACGTACTCCACCGTCCGCAGCTTCTCGCGGAACTTCGGCGAGTTCAGGAGTATCGCGAGCGTCTCCGGCGTCGTGTTCAAGATGTGAGGCGTCTCCCGCAGCATCTTCTGGCGGTCCGCGTCGCTCGTGTCCCCGTGCCGTATCGCGTGCCGTATCTCGCCGACGTCCTCCCCGCGGTCCTCGGCGATGTCCGTGATGCCCTCCAGTGGCTCCGTCAGGTTCCGGTGGATGTCGTTCGCGAGCGACTTCAGCGGCGACACGTACAGGCAGTACACCGAGTTATCCAGGCCGTCCTCGTGCTCGCGTTCGCGCTCGAACAGCGCGTCGATGATGGCCGTGAACGACGCGAGCGTCTTCCCGCTCCCCGTCGGCGCGCACACCAGCGCGTTCTCGCCCTCGGAGACGAGCGGAATCGCCTCCTTCTGTGGGGGCGTGAAGAACCCGCCATTCTCCGGGACGAACTCGCCGAACTGCTCGACCCACCACTGCCGGACCGACGGCGACAGCGACTCAAGGACGTCCGCGTCGTCCACGTCGCTCGCGTCGACGTCGACGCCGGCCTCGGACTCCAGCAGGTCGAACGCGTCCATTGATGCGGGGGTCGGGGCCACACGTACAAGAACGTGATGACGACGGCGGCGCTGGGCTGCGAGCGACGGTTGCGCACCCGAGCTGGTTCGACGCCGACGCCACGGCTGCGGCGAACTGACGGGGTCAGTACCGCGAGAACAGGTCGAACTCGCTCGTCGGCACCGACGCCTCGAGGACGACTCGCCCGTCGCCGGCGCTGACGGCGACGTCGTCGTAGGGCTCGTAGTCGCGATAGGCGAACCGGCGCTCCTTGAACGTGTCCGGGTCGAGGTCGTCGCCGAGCCCGACCGCCCGATGCTCGGTCCGGTCCGCACCGACCGTGAACCCCTCGCCGACCGCCTTCAGTCCGATCTCGAGGTTGGTGCGGCGCGGCCAGAGTCGCGCGATGGTCTGCTCGCCGAGCGCGTCCACCAGCCGGTCCGCGCGCGAGAGCGCCGTGGTGCTCGTCTCGAGCGCGGCCTCCTCGCTGGCGGCGAGCATCTCGGCGTGGGCGGCGACGTCCTCGACCGGCGACGACTCGTCGCCACCGTACCGGTCCACGTTCGCGGCGACGCCGTCGCCGACGACCGTCACGCCGTTCTCGTCCGCGTGCCCGTAGAACCCCTCGACGCCGTCGACTGGCGCGTACGCGTCGCTCTCCGAGGCGGCGTCGGCCAACTCGTCCGCGTCCGCGAACGTGCTGACCCTCACGCTGCCGGGCATGAGGGTGAACGTCTGCCGGTGGATGGGGACGTCGAGCCCGGGGATGCGAAGCCCCGCGGCGTCGCGGATCCACTCCGGGAGGTCGCCCTCGAGGTCCCTGAACGCCGCGTGATTCCACGTCCGCACGGTTTTGAGCCGGTACCCGTCGGGGGCTGCCGCCGACGCGTCGACGTCGAACCAGCCGGGGTGTGCGACGGTCGACCGGTACTCGCCGCCGCCGCCGTCGCCGCCGCTCCCCGAACCGATCCCGCCGATGCTGGCGCACCCCGCGGTCGCGGTGGTCGCCATCGCTGCACCGAGCGCTGCCGTCGAACGCAGGACGTCGCGCCGCGTCGTCTCTTCCATACGAGAGGTTCGAACACGAACGCATAAATACTTGTTTTTCTGATAGTATCGATGTGCCGGTCCGACGCGTCCATCGCATGCCATCCCGACCCACCCCAGGACTGGATTGAACATGCTTATAAGGTGGGCCCAGCAACTCACCAGGTACACCCTACGCGGGGTTGATGATGCTCCTAGCCCCACAGGACGAGGGCCGTCCCGCACCCAGCCGGTCGGCCCAAGCGGACACCCGGTCCGCGAACGGCAGGGGAGCGCGAGCCCACGCGTAGACAAGGTGAACAACCATGCCAGTTTACGTCAACAAAGAAGTCCCAGCCGACCTCCAAGACGACGCCCTCGAGGCGCTCGAGGTCGCACGAGACACAGGTAGCGTAAAGAAAGGAACGAACGAGACGACCAAGGCCGTCGAGCGAGGGAACGCCTCCATCGTGTACGTGGCCGAGGACGTCCAGCCCGAGGAGATCGTCATGCACCTCCCCGAGCTCGCCGACGAGAAGGGTATCCCGGTCGTGTTCGTGGAGACCCAGGACGACGTCGGGCACGCCGCCGGCCTCGAGGTCGGCAGCGCTGCCGCAGCCGTCGTCGACGCCGGCGACGCCTCGGATCAGGTCGACGACATCGCCTCGAAGCTCGAGGACCTCTGATAGGCCATGAGCGCAGAAGAAACAGAGAGCGGCTCCACGCCCGCGGAAGTTATCGAGATCGTCGGCAAGACCGGCATGCACGGTGAAGCCATGCAGGTCAAGTGCCGCATCCGCGAAGGCGAGAATCAGGGTCGCATCATCACGCGAAACTGCCTCGGTCCGGTCCGCGAGGGCGACGTTCTCCAGTTGCGAGAGACCGCCCGCGAGGCCGACTCCATCGGAGGCCAATAATGCCCCAGACTCGAGCCTGTGACTACTGTGGGGACGACATCGAGCCCGGTACCGGGACGATGTTCGTTCGCACGGACGGTACGACGATTCACTACTGTAGCGCGAAGTGCGAGAAGAACGCCGACCTCGGCCGCGAACCCCGCGACCTGGAGTGGACGGACGAGGGTCGCGCGAACAAAGAGGTGTCCGAGGAATGACCGACCGCGAGCGGACGTTCGTGATGGTCAAGCCCGACGCGTTCGCGCGCGGGCTCGTCGGCACCGTCATCTCGCGTCTCGAGGACCGCGGCCTGAAGCTCGTCGGCATGAAGGTCGAGGTGCTCGACGAGGAGACGGCCCACGAGCACTACGCCGAGCACACGGACAAGCCGTTCTTCGACGACCTCGTCGACTTCATCACGTCGGGTCCGGTCGTCCCGATGGTGTGGGAGGGCGAGGACGCGACGCGGCAGGTCCGACAGATGATCGGTGCGACGGACCCGCTCGAAGCGGACGCGGGCACCATCCGCGGTGACTACGCGCTCGACCTCGGTCGGAACGTCGTGCACGCGGCGGACCACGAGGACGAGGGCGCGAACGAGCGCGAGATCTCGATCCACTTCGACGACGACGACCTCGTGTCCTACGAGGGACACGACGAGACCTGGCTGTACGAGTAACCAGCCGGTTCGCGCGCTTCTCACTCGATTCCACGACCCGATAGCGACGGGTGTGGTCGCTGTCTCTGCGAGTTGATTCGGTAGGGACGGGTGTGGTGGCGGTCGCGCGTTCGGTGTCAGTCGTCTGCGGGGGCGTCGACGCGCGTGCCGATGCGGCGGTCGAGGAAGTCCTCGAGGAGGCGGAACATCCGGAGTTTCTGGTCCTGGTCGCTGGAGGCGTGGCCTTCCTCGCCGAGTTCCTCGTACTCGTAGTCGCCGTCCTCGCCCGCGTCGTAGCCGGCGTCGTCGAGGGCGTCCCGGAAGATGCGTGCCTGGGAGACGGGGACGCGGCGGTCGTTGACGCCGTGGACGAGGAACATCGGGGCGTCGACGTTCTCGACGTACTCGACCGGGGAGCGTTCGCGGTAGAGGGCGGGGTTGTCCTCGGGCGTGCCGAGGTACTTCTCCATGAGTTCGGTCTTGAAGTGCGGCATCGTGTTCTCGTACATGTCCTCGAGGTCGGTGAGTCCGATCCAGGCGACGCTGGCGTCGTAGAGGTCGGGGTACTGGACGGCCTGCCAGTACGCGCTGTAGCCGCCGTAGCTCCCGCCGAAGACGACGACGTGGTCGTCGTCGAGCCAGTCGCGTTCGTCGAGGACGTGCTCGGCGGCGGTCGCGACGTCGCCCTGTTCGGCGCCGCCCCAGTCGTCGATGAGTTCCTCGACGAACTCGCGGCCGCGGCCCGTGCTCCCGCGGTAATTCACCTTCAGTACCGAGAAGCCCATCGACGCCAGGACTTGCGTGTAGAGGTCGAACGATTTGGTGTCGCGATGTCGGGGGCCGCCGTGGGGGTTGACGATGAGCGGCGACGGGCGTTCGCCGGAGTCGTAGAGGAGCGCGCCGATGTCGAAGGTCTCGTAGGGGTCGTGGGGGACCGCCTCCTGGGTGGTTTCGGGGATGCCGTCGGATTCGACGGTGAGGTACTCGGCGTCCGCGAAGTCGTCGGGCTCGAACGGGCCGTACTCTGGTTCGACGAGCGTCTCCGTCTCGCCGCTGTCGAGGTCGTACGCGAGCAGTTCCGACCGCGTCGTCGGAGTGGTGTGCGTGACGGTCACGCGGTCCGCGGCGATGCTGGCGTCGCCCGCCATCCCGAAGCCGGCGACGCCGTCGGGGAGGTCGAACTCCTCGCTCTCGCCGGTGTCGACGTCGTAGACGACCGGCATCGTGACGGCGTCGCGGTCGCGAGTCGCGACGATGCGCTCGCCGTCCTCCGTGAAGAACTGGCCGCTTTCCTCGAACTCGCCGCTACCGTACCACGTCACGTCGTCGGTGTCGAGGTCGTAGACGCCGACGCGGGCGAGGTCAGGGGTGTTGTCGGTGACGAGCAGTCGGTCGCCGTCCGGCCCCCAGTCGACGGGTGAGGCTTCCGCGCCGACGTCGCCGATCTCGAGGTTCCGGGCGTTCGATCCGTCGACGTCGTCGTCGGCCCCTGGCCGACTGCCCGTGGCGCTCTGCGCCACGCTGGCGACGTAGACGTCCTTGTTGTCGTAGTCGTCGGTCTCGTTCGTCGAGTACGCGATGCGGTCGCCGTCGGGGGAGAGCTCCGACCCCCAGACGGCGCGGTCGTAGTCGGTGAGCTTCGTGGTCTCGCCGCTCGCGAGGTCGTGCCGGTAGACGTTCATCTGGCCGTCGCGGGAGGACCCGACGAGGAGGGTCTCGCCGTCGTCGCCGATGTCGTGGAGCATCACCTGGCCGTCCATCTCGACGACGGGTTCCACGTCGCCGTCGCGCGTGATGCGGTGGACGTCGTTCTGTTCGTCGCCGTTCTCGTCGAGGTGGAAGTAGATGCTGTCGCCGTCGGCGGCCCACTCGACGAACCAGCGGGCGTTCCGCGGGACCTCGCCGTCGCTCCACTGCTCGCGGTCGCCGGTCTCCAGGTCGAGGACGTGGAGTTCGTTCCGGCCGGTGTCGTCGTAGTAGAACGCGACCTCGGTCCCGTCCGGGGAGACCGTCGGGTGCGCGAGCGTCGGCAGGCTGGCGAGTGCTTCGAGGACGTCCGTGTCTGCTGGCGCCTCCATGCGACAGTCGTGTCGTGTCACCCACATAAGGACTTGCAGAAGAATTCTTCAGTCCCACCGTCCTCGAGCGGTCGCCTCGAACGGGTGGCTTGCTCGGGAACGCCCTCGCCGGGGTGTGAAACTATTTGTGCGTGGCCTGTTCACGTCCACGTCATGGTTTCGGAGACGACGCGTCGCGCGCTGCTGTCCGCCGTGTTGGGCGCCGGCGTCGGAGGGATGGCGCTGACCGACGCACGCGAGTTCCTCGCGGACTTCGCACCGCTGTCCGGGTCGACGTGGGACGCCGACGGTCGCGAGGTCGACCGCGAGGTCGACTCGCCGTACGGGCCGGCGACGGTCCGCTACGACGACCACGGCGTCCCGCACGTGACCGCGAGCGACGAACGCGCGGCGTACTACGCGGTCGGGTACGTGCAGGCGAGCGACCGCCTCTTCGAGATGGACCTCCTCCGGCGCGTGATGCGCGGCGAGCTCTCGGCCGTGTTCGGCGACGTCGCCATCGACTCCGACCGGTTCAACCGCCAGATGGACTTCGCGCGCGCCGCCGAGGTGACGTGGGACGCCGCGAAGGACGGTCCTGCGGCACCTGCGAGCGAGGCGTTCGTCGACGGCGTGAACGCGTACCGCGAGGACGCCGGCCGCCCCGTCGAGTTCGAGCTCCTCGATTACGACGCGGACCCGTGGACGCCCGTGGACTCCATCCTCGCCCAGAAACAGATCTCGTGGGGGCTCACGGGGAGCTTCGCGACGCTCCGCCGTGCCGCGGTCGCGGACGCCTTCGACCGCGAGACCGCGGAGACGCTCTACCCGCTCCCCGACGCCGACAACCACGACGCGCCCATCCTCCGGCCGGGCGACCGCGAACCGAACCCGCCCGGCGGCGAGACCGCCGCCGCGAGCGCGGCGACTCGGGCCGCCACGGGCGCCGGGTCGGGCGACCCCGTCGACCCCGGCCTCGTCTCCTGGTTGGAGGCCTTCGAGTCCGAGGACGGCGTCGGCTCGAACTCGTGGGTCGTCTCGGGCGACTACACCGACTCGGGCGACCCCGTGGTCGCGAACGACCCGCACCTCGACCTGCGCGTCCCGCCGGTCTGGTACGAGCAGCACGTCGTCGTCGACGGCGAGCGCGACGTCCGCGGCGTCACGTTCCCCGGCGTGCCGTTCACGATAATCGGGCGGAACGACACGGGCGCGTGGGGGTTCACGAACGCCGGATACGACGTCATCGACTTCTACACGTACGACACCCGGAACGACGGGCGCGAGTACCGGTACGGCGACGAGTGGCGCGAGTTCGAGACGCGCGAGGAGACCATCCCGGTCGCCGACGGCGAGGACGAGACGGTCGAAGTGGCGAAGAGCGTCCACGGCGCGGTGCTCTCCCGCGGCAGCGGCGGCGATTCGCTGCCGGGAACGAGCGGGCGCGTCGGCGTCCAGTGGACGGGGCTGTCCGCGGCGCGCACCATCGAGTCCATCTACGACGTCGGGCGCTCGGAGGGCGTCGACGACGTGCTCGACGCGCTCCGGAAGTTCGACGAGCCGACGCAGAACTTCGTGTACGCCGACCGCGACGGCCGGACGCTCTACTACACGACCGGACGGGTCCCCATCCGTCGCACGGACGGTGACCCCGTTCCCGCGACCCGGCCGTTCGACGGCTCCGCAATGGAGGGCGAGTGGCGGGGGTTCGAGCCGTACGGCGAGACGGACTGGGCGAACGCGGACACCATCCCCTTCGAGGCGATGCCCCACAGCGTCGACCCGGGGTATCTCGCGACCGCGAACCAGCGCGTCACCGACGACCCGCCGGCGCACCTCTCGGAGGGGTATTCCTCGCCGTTCCGCGGCGCGCGCATCTACGAGCGCCTCGACGAACGCGCCGCGAGCGACGAGCCGATGACGGCGGAATTCCTCCGGGACGTCCAGTTGGACGCGGTCGACCGGCGCGTCGACCACCTGCGACCGCTCCTGGAGGACGCACGCGGCGACGTCTCCGGCGACGCGCGCGAGGAGCTCGACGCGATGCTGGCGTGGGACGGCGAGATGACCACCGACAGACGCGAACCGCTCGTGTTCGCGTTCTGGGCGCGCGAACTCGGCGAGCGCGCGTTCGCGGGCCGGTTCGAGAACGCCGACCTGGACGTCGGGACGCCCAACGACTGGGTGCTCGGGCGGCTCCCCGCGGACAGCGAGTGGTTCGTGCCCGAGGGCGCGAGCGACCCGGACCGCGGCGCGGTCGCGGCGGCCGCACTCCAGGACGCGCTCGACGCCATCGACGACGAGGGCTACGAGACGTACGGCGACTACAACCGCACCGCGCTCACGCATCCCTTCGAGCGCGAGTTCCTGAACTATCCCGCGTACCCGACCGACGGGTCGCCGACCGCAGTGAACAACTTCCGGCGGGAATCGATGGTCGGCTCCTCGTGGCGCCAGGTCGTCCCCGTCGGCGACGACGCACCCCCAGCGGAAGCGGTCCTCCCGGGCGGGAACGACGGCGACCCGCTGTCCGCGCACTACGCGGACCAGCTCGACGACTGGGCCGCCGGGCGGTTCCGCGAGTTCGGGCTGGACGCGCCCAGCGGCGTGGACGTGCGGTTCACTGCGGACGACGACGCTGGGAACAGCGTCGACGCCGGAGGTGACGACGCATGACGGACCTCGCGACGGAACTCGGCGCGACGCTGTCGAACCCGCGCCGCGTCGGCCTGACCGCGCTCGCCGTGGTGGTCGGCGTCGCGCTCGCGAGCGTCCACTGGCTCGGCCTCGTCGCCGGCGGCGCACTCGTTGCGCTCCCGCAGCGCTCGCTCCCGCGCGGCCTCCTCGCCGGCTTCCTCTTCGGTGGCGTCGTGCTCTCCGTGTTCCTCGTCGACCTCGCCGCCGCCGGCGCCGCCGGCGGCTTCCTTCGGTTCGGCCTGCTGCGGGACGTCGCCGTCGCGATGAGTCTCGGCCTCCCGACGTTCGGCGCGTTGGCGAGAGGACTGCGGTGAACGACGGTTGCAGTGCCGCCGAACTCGGCGCGCTCGCCCGCGGCCTGCGCTGACCGTCGACTCAGGCCGTCAGCGAAAAACCTATCAGAAACTATCGCGTTTCGGCGAGCATGATCGAGCGACGGGTGCGGGACGTCCGACGCGACGGACTCGTCATCGCTGTCGGACTCGTCGCGCTCGCGGCGGTCGTGGCGCTGGTACCCGCCGACGCTCCCGCACTCCATGTCCGCGCCCTCCGCGAGTTCCTGATCGGGATCACGCTCGGAACCACGCTCTCCGGCGTCTTCCGCGCGAAGCCCCGTCCGGCCGTCAGGTCGACGCTCGCACTGGGCGTCGGGTTCGCGCTCGCCGTCGTGGTCGACCTGGTCTGACCGGTGACGCCGCACGACCCCGCAGGCGCGAGACGCACTCCCATACTGGGGGAAGACACTTGCGCGACCCGTGCGCCAGCGACGGTATGACAGAGGACTATCGCGCGACGAACCGCGCGAACTGGGACGAGCGCGTCGCGGTCCATCCGGAGACCGACTACTACGACGTGGAAGGATTCCTCGCGGGTGACTCCAGTCTCTACCCGATGGAGCGCGAAGAGCTCGCGGACGTCGTCGACGCCGACACCACCCTCCTGCACCCGATGTGTCACTTCGGGCTGGACACGCTCTCGTGGGCCAGGGAGTGCCAGTCGGTCGTCGGCGTCGACTTCTCGCCCGCCGCCGTCGAGAAGGCGCGCGACCTCGCCGACCAGGCCGGCATCGAGAACGCCGAGTTCGTCGAAGGCGACGTCCTGGAACTCGCCCTCGACCGCGAGTTCGACGTCGTCTTCACGACGTTCGGCGTCCTCGGCTGGCTCGACGACGTCGACGCGCTCGCCGAAACCGTCGCCGCTCACCTCGCGCCAGGCGGCACGTACTACCTCGCGGACATCCACCCGTTCACCGAACCGTTCCACGACGTCGACGCCGACGGCTGCCAGTTCGGCGACTGGGGGTTCTCGTACTTCCACGACGACCCCATCCGCATCGACGCAGACGGCTCCTACGCCGACCCCGAGGAGTCGTTCGAGCACACCGAGACCGTCCAGTTCGTCCACACCATGGGCGACGTCGTCACCGCACTCTGCGACGCCGGCCTCGAAATCGAGTTCCTGCACGACCACGCGTGGGCGGACTTCCCGATGTACGACGGGATGGACCGCGACGACGACGGCCGCTGGTGGCTCCCCGACGACGTCCCCGTCGAGTTACCACTCACGTTCTCGCTGCGCGCGGAAAAACCAGCGTAGTCGACTCCGTTCGCGACGTCAGTCGTCCGCCTTCGCGGGCGCGGCGTCGACCGTGATCTCGCCGGCGTCGAGGTCGGCTTCGACCTCGCGGGCGGCGGTGACGAGGTTCGCCATCTTCTCGTACGCGACCTCGCGCGGCAGGAGCTTCAGCCCGCAGTCGGGGGACACGACGAGCTGCTCGGGCGGCACGACCTCCAGGCCTTTGCGGATGTTCGCCTTGATCTCCTCGACGGTCTCGACCTCCGCGACGTGCGCGTCCACGACGCCCAGTGCGAGGTCGGCGGTGAACGCCGGGTCCTTGAAGACGTCGAGCTGGTCGTAGTCGCCGTTACACAGCTCGAGGTCGAACTCGTCGACGGGGTACTCGAGGACCTCCGGGTAGATGCGCGAGTAGTCGCCGTAGCAGACGTGGAGGCCGACGCGGACGTCCTCCGGGATGTCCGCGACGATGTGCTCGAGGCACTCGCCGACGATGGCGTGGTCGTCCGGGGTCGTCGCGAGCGCCGGCTCGTCGATCTGGATGTAGCGCGCGCCGGCGTCGACGAGCTTCTGGATCTCCTCGTTCACGAGGTCCGCGAGGTCCACCGCGAGACTCTCGAGGTCGTCGTACGCCTCGTTGAAGCTCCAGTTCGCGAGCGTGTACGGGCCCGTGATGGGGACCTTCACCGGGCGGTCGGCGACGTCGGCGGTGAACTCGTACTCGTCGACGAGCCACGTCTCGTCGTACTCGACCTCCGAGACGACGCTCGGCTTGTCGAAGTAGTTGTGGCCCCAGACCTTCACCGGGCCGTTGAACTCGTAGCCGTCGATGCGGTGCGCGAAGAACTCCACCATCTCGTTACGCCGCATCTCGCCGTCGACGACGACGTCCAGGCCGGCGCGTTCGTGCTCCTTCGTGATGAGGCGGCTCGCGTCGTCCTTCGCTTCCTCCCAGGCGTCCTCGTCGAAGTCCGGGAGCTCCTCGGCGTGCTCGCCCTGGTGCTCGCGGGGTTTCGTGGTATCGCCGCCCTGGTAGAGTTCGCGAGCGCGGTCGAGCCACTTCGGCTTCGGGTAGCTCCCGACGACCGTCGTCAGGAGGAAGTGCTCGTTCTCGTGTCCGACCGGCCGGAACTGGTCCTTGCTGTTCGGAGCATCGTCGCTGGAATCGGTCGCGTCCGTCATGCTTCCACCTCCGCGAGCGAGACCGCTTCACCGAGCACGTCGAGCTTCGCCTCGTACTTCGCGTACGGCAGGTAGAACAGCTCGGTGTTCGTCGTCACGTACGTGGTGTCGAAGTCGGCGCTCACCGCTTGTTCGTGCACCCAGTCGACGCGGTCGCGGACGACCTCGGGGTCCTCGACGAGCGTGTTCTGGCCGTCGACGAGGCCGAGCGAGACGTCGTCGGTGGTGCCGTACTCGTTGATGTTGTAGAGGTTGTCCTCGTGGTTCGCGACGAAGTCGTACCCGATGGCGTCGACGTCGGCGTCCAGCAGGTGCGCGTGCGTCTTCTCGTCGAGTGCGCCCCAGTACGGCTGGACGACGACGGCCGCGTCGACGGCGTCCGCGACGGTCGTCACGGCCGATGCGAGGTCGTCCGCGACGTCGTCGTCGGGTGCGTTCTCGACGAGCGACGGTTCGAGGAGGTAGAGGGTCTCCACGTCCGGGAACGCGTCGGCTTCGCCGGCGAGGAACTCGCTGATGGCGGCGAGGAACTCGCGGTCGTCCTCGTAGTACTCGTCGGTCGCGAGGTCCGCGAGCGAGTACGGGCCCGGCAGGACTGCCTGTACGGGCTCGTCGGTGAGGGCGGCGGTCGCGTCGAGTTCGTCGGCGACGTCCCCGGAGAAGTCGAGTTCCTCGCTGACGACGGGCTCGCGGTAGAAGTTGTTGTTGTCGTAGTACCGGACGATGCCGCGGGTCTCGACGTCGTCGTGGACGGTGAGGGGGTGCGCGAGCATGTCGTCCCAGCGGAGCTGCCCGTCGACGACGCGGTCGAGGCCGGCGTCGACCTGCGCGTCGACGACCTCGCCGCGGGCGGTGGCGTAGGCGTCGCGGACGGCGTCGGCCTCGTCGCCGTCGACGAGGTCTTCCTTCTGGTGGCCTTTGAGGTCGGAGAGGTCGGATTTCGCCCAGTCCGGGAGCGGGAACAGCCCGGGTGTGGTGGCGACGAGTTCTGTCATGCGTGGTACCGCGTAGGAAATGCGGCTGTTTAATATTTACTGTACGGACAAATGAGCCACAGTAATCACGTTGCGTGTGGACGCGCCACGCACCCGACCTACGCCGGCAGGAGCTTCAGGACCGACAGCGTCTCGAACGGATACGACTCCTCGCGCATCGCCACCGCAGAGAACCCACACTCGCCCGCGAGTTCGACGACCTCGTCGACCCCGGTCAGACTGCTCACGAGCATCAACGCGTACCCGTCGGGGGCGAGCACGCGCGCCACCGACTCCACGAACGGGTCGACGACCGCGCGCCCGTCCTCCCCGCCCGTCAGCGCCGTCTCCATCCAGTCGTCCCGGGCCGCCGCCGCGTCCTCCGGCAGGTACGGCGGATTGAACAGCACGACGTCGAACGCGCCGTCCCGGAACGGCGCGACGAGGTCCGCACGCACCGCCTCGACGCCGCGCTCGCGAGCCTGCCGGGTCGCGTGCGGATTCAGGTCCGACGCCACCACGTCCGCACCCGTCTCCGTCGCGACCTGCTCGGCCACCCACCCCGACCCCGTCCCGACCTCCAGCACGCGGTCGCCCGACCCGACCTCGTCCTCGGCGACCGAAGCCAGCAACGCCGAATCCTCCGCCGGCTGATATACCTCCGTCTCCACGCCACGACGCTCCGCGAGGTCCATCATGACGACCCCTCCGCGTCGTCGGCCCCGTCGCGTTCGTCGGAGCCGCCGTCGGGCGCGTCGCGGTCGTCCGCGTCGTCTCCGTCATCGCCGAGGGACACGCGCCCCTTCGTGAACGTCATCCCGAGGTCGTCCCCGCCGATACCGAACCCGCTCTCGCGCTCGCTCGCCCCGGACCCGTCGGGCGTCGGCACGTCCTCGTCGGCCGGCTCCACGACCGCGTCCGGCTCCGGGTCCGCATCCACGCCGCCGTTCTCCACCGGCACCGACTCCGACGTCTCCGCGTGCCGGAACCCGCCCGTCTCCGCGCGCCCGGACAGCTCGCGCTGCGGGAACGGGATCTTCACGCCCGCCTCGTCGAACGCCGCCTTCACGGACTCGACGACCGCCGTCCGCGCCCGCCACTTCCGGCGCGCGCTCGGCTTGTCGATCCAGAACCGACACCCGAGCACGATCGCCGAATCACCGAACTCCTTGACGACCACCTGCGGCGTCGGCACCGACAGTATCGCGTCCAGGTCGTCCATCGCCTCTCCGGCAAGTTCCGTCGCCGTCGGCACGTCCGCGTCGTAGTCCACGCCAACCTCCACCTCGATGCGGAGTCGCCCCTTCCGCGAGCGATTCACGACCTCCTGGCCGCTCACGATGTCGTTCGGGATCATCACGTACTCGCCGTCGAACGTCTGCACGCGCGTGTTCACGATACTGATGTCCGTCACGATCCCCTCGTTGTCGCCGATCTCCACCCAGTCCCCGATCTCGAACGGCCGCGCGAACATCAACACGAACCCCGCCAGGACCGCGCCGAGCGTCTGGCGCGCCGCCATCCCGACCACGATACCCGCGAACCCCGCGCCGACGAGCACGCCCGTCAGGTTCACGTTCCAGAGGCCGAGGACGACCGATATCGCCGTCACCCAGAGAATTATCTGGAGGACGCGGTACGTGATCTCGACCTCGTGCTGGTCGAACGCCTGCCGGTTACTCACCCAGCCGTCGACCAGTCGACGCCCCGCCCGCGACAGCAGGTGGGTGACGAGGAGGATGACGACCGTCGCCGCCAGGTTCGGGCCGTTGATGAACTCCAGGCCGCGCGTCGCTCGCACAACGTCGTCCGCGAGCTGCCACACGCCCATCGACACGCCGATGGCCGTGACGAACGTCGTCCCGACGACGACGACCGTCACCACGTCCGCCGTGACGTCACTCAACCGCTCGCGGAGCCACGTCTGGACCTGCGTCGTCACCCAACCGATACCGGTGAGGACGCCGAGCGCGAGCCCAGTCACGAGCGTCCGCGTCAGCGCCGTGTCGAACACGCGCGACAGCTCGTTCAGCGACCGCGCGACCTCCATCGCGGTCGACGCGTCGGACTGTATCATTCCGCATCACGGCCGACGTCGGCCGCGAGCGCGGCGAGCGCAGCCAGCCGCTCGGGCGACACCTTCCCCGGCCGCATCCCCATCAGGTCCTCGTCGGCCGCGTCCACGACCGCCGACCCGTCGTCGAGCCCCGAGATGTGGACGGTGTTCCGGACCGCGTTCCGCATCGTCTTCCGGCGTTGCGTGAACACTGCCTTCACGAAGTCCAGGAAGAACTCCTCGTCGTCGACCTCGTACGCCGGGTCGCGTGGCGTCGCGCGAATGACCGCGCTCTCGACCGCCGGCTGCGGACTGAACGCCTCCTTCGGGACCGGCTCGACGATCTCCACGTCCGCGTAGTGCTGGGCCGAGACGGACAGCCGCCCGTAGTCGTCCGTTCCCGCGTCCGCGACCATCCGCTCCGCGAACTCCAACTGGAACATCAACACGAGCGGCTTCTTCAGGGGAAGCAGCCGGAACGCGATCTGGCTGGACACGCTATAGGGGAGGTTCGCGACGCACGCCGAGAACTCGGGGAGATCGACCTCCAACGCGTCGCCCTCGACAACGTCCAGGTCGCCCGCCGCGATCTCCTCCGCGAACTCCTCGCGGAGGAACGCCGCGAGCTCCGGGTCGCGCTCCACCGCCGTCACGTGCTCCGCTTCGGCGAGGAGTCGCGCGGTCAACGCACCGTTCCCAGCACCGATCTCGAGCACGTGCTCGCGGACGCCCTCGCCCTCGGGCAGGTACGACGGCAGCCGGTCGAGCACGCGGTCGTCAACGAGGAAGTGCTGGTCGTGGTTCGGGTCGCCACGCACGCCAGCACGAGACAGCAAGCCCTCAGGGTCTCTCATCGATTGCACTCGGCTAGTACGCGAGGCAGGGTAAACCCAGCGGGATGACTCTCGGGGCGACCGACCCCGGAGACGACTCACGCGACGCGACGCAGGCGCCCTCGCCGCGTCAGGCGTCCTCGTCGCGACCGACGAACGTCTTGTACTTCAGGTCGTCCTCGCGGACCTCCTCGAGGATGCGTTCGACGAGCACGCCCACGGGGTCGTGCAGGCCCTTCACGCGCTCCTCGAGGTCCTCGAAGCTCTCGAAGGGCTTGCGCTTGCGTTCGTCGAGGATCGTGTTCCGGAGCTTCTTCCCGATACCCGGCAGGAGGTTCAGCTGGTGGAGCCGGAGCGTGATCGGTTGCGCGTCGTTGTAGAACGCCACGAACCGGTCCTCCTTGGCCTCGACGAGCTCCTCGACGATGTACTCGAGCTCGGACTGCGCGCTCCCGGAGATGTCCTCGTACTCTACGGGATACACGCCGCGGATCTCGTCACCGGGCGGTTCGACGACGAGCTCGTCGTCCATCCCGACCTCCGGCGTCTCCTCGAAGACGACCTCCTTCAGCGTGAAGTCACGGACGTCGAGCGCGTACGCCATCGGCCGAGAGCCGTGCCGACCGTCCGAACGCCCGTTCGGGAAGATGTCGAGGACGACTGCGACCCGCTCTTCGGCGGTTGAATCACTCATGATAGTAGCAGTTACGACGACGACGTATTTAAAAGATGGCGGCAGGGACTCAGACGTACTTCGCGAGAACGTTCAGGATCTCGTCAAGTTCGTCGCCGTCGAGCGTGTACCGCTCCTTCGCGAACACCGACCGCAGCTCCGTGCGGTCCTCCGGCAGGAGGTTCGCGATCTTGTACGCCGTCGCCTCGTCGACCTTCTCCAGCTCCTGGAGCTCCTCGACGAGCTCGACCGACTCCTCGGGGTCGAGCACCGTGAACCGATTCACGTGCTCGATGGCGCGCGCGAGCTCGTAGCGCATCTCGCGGTCCTCGTCGAGCGCGCGGTCGGCCTCCACCTCGTCGAGCAGTTCCTTCGTCTCCGCGAACGTCAGGAACTCCTCGTCGAGCTTCTCCTTGAATATCGTCATCCTACTGCTGGGCCTTCAGGTGCGCGGCCGCGGCGATGACCGTCTTCTCTTTGCCACCGTCGTTGATGAGGACCTTGAACGCGGCGCCTTGCTTGCCCTCGACCTCGCCCGTGAGGCCGTTGAAACGCGGGTGGAAGCGACCGTCGGCGACCGACGGGTCGATCTTCAGGTGGACCTTCTGGCCCGTCTCGAACTCCTGGATCGCGCGCTGGGGCGGGGACGTGCCGCGCTCTCGGGGGTGGTTCTTCAGCTTGTTCCGGGTCTTCTTGCGGGGTCCGTGCGAGTTCGGCATAGTCGTACACCCCAGTTCCGCCGTCGTCGTTATAAAACGCACGTTCCTCGCCCGCTGGGCGCCCGCGGTCCGTTGCGCACGTGACCTCCGAACGACGCCGGTGACCGCATTGTCACCCAACCCGCTGTCTTTTTACCCTCCGAGCGAGAAGGGCAGGATACCACAACGCCCGCGGGTAAGTGCTTCGCTCGGAGTCGGGCTCGCCGCCGGCCGGTTTCGCGGCCGTAGACGAGTGAAGCATAGCGGGTTGCACGCCGACGTGCTGCAAGACGCCGGGGCCCCTGCAATCGGACAACCGCGGGTATTTGCATACACGGAGCCGTCCTCGGGGGCGGCCGACAGCGCTCGCCGCCGCGGCGGACTTTCAGTGCGTTAGCTATGGAAATCGAAATCGCCACAATCGGCGGCTACGAGGAAGTTGGCCGCCAGATGACCGCAGTACGAGCCGGGAACGACGTCGTCATCTTCGACATGGGCCTGAACCTGTCGAAGGTCCTCATCCACGACAACGTCGAGACCGAGAAGATGCACAGTCTCGACCTCATCGACATGGGTGCCATCCCGGACGACCGCATCATGTCCGAGATCGAAGGTGACGTGCAGGCGATCGTCCCGACGCACGGCCACCTCGACCACATCGGCGCCATCAGCAAGCTCGCGCACCGCTACAACGCGCCGATTGTCGCGACGCCGTTCACGAACGCGCTCGTCAAACAGCAGATCGAGGGCGAGCAGAAGTTCGGCGTCGAGAACGACCTCGTTGAGATGGAGGCGGGTGAGACGATGAGTATCGGCGATAGCGGGCAGGTCGAGCTCGAGTTCGTGAACGTCACGCACTCCATCATCGACGCCATCAACCCCGTGCTGCACACGCCGGAAGGCGCTATCGTGTACGGCCTGGACAAGCGGATGGACCACACGCCGGTCATCGGCGACCCCATCGACATGAAGCGCTTCCGCGAGATCGGTCGCGAGGGCGTGCTGTGTTACATCGAGGACTGTACGAACGCGAACAAGAAGGGCCGGAACCCGAGCGAGGCGACCGCGCGCCGTCACCTCAAGGACGTCATGTACTCCATCGAGGACTACGACGGCGGTATCGTCGCGACGACGTTCTCCTCCCACATCGCTCGCGTCAAGAGCCTCGTCGAGTTCGCGAAGGACATCGGGCGTCAGCCCGTCCTCCTCGGTCGCTCCATGGAGAAGTACTCGGGGACCGCGGAGCGCCTCGGGTTCGTCGACTTCCCGGACGACGTCGGGATGTTCGGGCACCGCAAGAGCGTGGACCGGACGTTCAAGCGAGTGATGAACGAGGGGAAGGGCGACTACCTCCCCATCGTCACGGGCCATCAGGGCGAGCCGCGCGCGATGCTGACGCGGATGGCTCGCGGCGAGACGCCGTACGAGCTGGACGACGGTGACAAGGTCATCTTCAGTGCGCGAGTCATCCCGGAGCCGACGAACGAAGGCCAGCGCTATCAGGCCGAGCAGCTCCTGGGGATGCAGGGCGCGCGCATCTACGACGACATCCACGTCTCCGGCCACCTGAACCAGGAGGGTCACTACGCGATGCTGCAGGCACTCCAGCCCCAGCACGTCATCCCGGCGCACCAGGACATGAGCGGGTTCTCGGGGTACGTGAACCTCGCAGAGAATCAGGGGTACAAGGTCGGTCGTGACCTGCACGTTACGCGGAACGGGAACCTCATCCAGCTCGTGGAATGATGACAGACCCGAGTACGCGGGAGGAAGCGGTGCTATCGGCGGTGGAAGCGCGCCGAGAGCACGTGAACGCCGCCATCCCGGAGGAGCTTCCGGTGAAGCGGCCGGAGCGACTCTACGAGGCGTCGCGGTACCTGCTGGACGCGGGCGGGAAGCGGTTGCGGCCGACGGTCCTGCTCGCGGTCGGTGAGGCGCTCACGGACGTCGACGGCCTGAGCGAGGACGTCGATTATCGAGCGTTCGAGGACCTGACCGGGGAGCCGGTGGACTTGATGGCGGCGGCGGTGAGCGTGGAGGTCATCCAGTCGTTCACGCTCATCCACGACGACATCATGGACGACGACGAGCTCCGTCGTGGGGTGCCGGCGGTCCACGAGAAGTTCGGGCTCGACACCGCGATCCTCGCTGGCGACACGCTGTACTCGAAGGCGTTCGAGATCCTCCTCGAGACGGGTGCGCCCGCGGAACGGTCGGTGGATGCGCTCCACATGCTCGCGTCGACGTGCACGAAGATCTGCGAGGGCCAGAGTCTCGACGTCGCGTTCGAGCAGCGCGGTGACGTGGTGCCCGAGGAGTACATGGAGATGATCGAGCACAAGACGGCGGTCCTCTACGCGGCGTCGGCGGCGATGGCGGGTATCGTCCTCGGCGCGGACGAGGAGACCGTCGACGCGCTGTACGGGTACGGGCTCGACGTCGGGCGCGCGTTCCAGATCCAGGACGACGTCCTGGACCTGACGGTTCCGAGCGAGAAGCTCGGGAAGCAGCGCGGCTCTGACCTCGTGGAGAACAAGCAGACGCTCATCACGGTGCACGCGCGCCGACACGGCGTGGACGTGGATTCGCTCGTCGAGACCGACGACGTCGAGGCGGTGACGGAGGCGGAGATCGACGACGCGGTCGAGCGCCTGCACGAGGCCGGGAGCATCGAGTACGCGAACCAGACGGCGCGCGACCTCGTCGAGCAGGGGAAGGACCGCCTGCAGCGCCTGCCGGAGAACGACGCGCGGCGGTTGCTGGAGGACCTCGCGGACTACCTCATCGAGCGCGAGTACTGACCCGCTCGACTGCATGCCGACTCCGTTTCGCGTTCTCGCGGAGCGACCCCGGGCTCGGTTTCGCGTTCCGTTTCGAGCCGTGAGTCGAGCGTCGATTCTCTCGGCGGTGCTTTTTGTATCGACGTGGTAGCTGGGGGTATGCCAGGGGACGAGACGACCACGGGTGACGGACGACCGGACGGGGACGCTGCCGAGAGCGGCGACGTCGACGCGGCCGACGGCGAGGGCGGCGGGTTCGACGTGTCTCGCCGGAAGGTACTGGTCGGCGGCGTCGGGTTGTTCGTCGGTGCGGGCGTCGGCGCGAGCGCGACGTTCGCGACGACCGGCTCGGACCAGATACGGAAGCGGACGCCGAACAGCGACGGGAAGGGGACGCTCGGTGAACTCCGGTGGATCCTCGAGGAGAAGCACGCGCTCTCGGTGACGAGCATGGTCCGGGACGACGACACGGTGCGGTTGGCGTACGAGTCGTCGGCGTCGTCGCGCGGCGAGTCGCGCCGCGAGATCGGCGCCGTCATCTCCGCGTACGGCCTCATCGTCGCGAACGACGGGCCGACGGCGAAGCTCTCCGCGGACATCGCTCGCGCGTTCGAGGAGCAGGCGACGAGCTATCACGTGCAGGCGACGTGGGTGAAGAAGTGGCGGTCGGGCGACCTCTCGGACGCGGGCGTCGCACAGCGCGTGTTCAACACGCGTCGGTTCCCCGAGGGCGTGGGCTCGAACTGACGCTGGCTCGAATCGGGTCGGCGGACCGGTGACGCGCGCTGGCCGGTCGGGCGCGCGGTCGGCGGCGGGACATCGGGGCGGTTTTTACGCGGCCGGGAGTACGTCGCGGTAATGGACGAGGCACTTCGAGCGCGCGTGGAGGAGGCTGCAGAGACGGCCGCGTTGTTCAACGCGGTCAAGCACGAGAGCGACGCGGCGGTCGGTGCGGTGATGGGGCCGTTGATGGGTGAGAACCCCGAGTTCCGCGAGCACTCGGACGAGGTCCCTGGCGTCGTCGGTGGCGTCGTCGGGCGCGTGAACGACATGAGTCACGAGGAGCGCGCCGAGCGCTTGCAGGAGCTCGCGCCCGAGCGCTACGAGGAGCTGATGGCCGAGGACGAGAGCGAGGACGCGCCGCTCCCGGACCTGCCGAACGTCGAGGAGTACGACGAGGTCCGGATGCGGTGTGCGCCGAACCCGAACGGTCCCTGGCACCTCGGGAGCGCGCGGATGCCTGCGGTCATCGGGACGTACAAGGAGATGTACGACGGGTGGATGCTGGTGCGGTTCGACGACACGGACCCGGAGACCAAGCGCCCGGACCTGTCGGCGTACGACGAGATCCTCGAGGCGGTCGAGTACCTCGGGTTCGAACCGGACGAGGTCCTGAAGGCGAGCGACCGCGTGGAGACGTACTACGAGCACGCTCGCGACCTCATCGACGCCGGTGGCGCGTACACGTGCTCGTGTAGCGGCGAGGACTTCTCGGAGTTGAAGAACGCGGGCGAGGCGTGCCCGCATCGCGACAAGGACGCGGAGACGACGCGCGAGGAGTTCGCGGCGATGGTCGATGGCGAGTACAGCGCGGGCGAGATGACGCTGCGCGTGAAGACCGACATCGACCACAAGAACCCGGCGCTCCGGGACTGGGTGGCGTTCCGGATGGTGGACACGCCGCATCCGCGCGAGGAAGCAGCGGAGTACCGGTGCTGGCCGATGCTTGACTTCCAGAGCGGCGTCGACGACCACCTCACGGGGGTCACGCACATCGTTCGCGGTATCGACCTCCAGGATTCGGCGAAGCGCCAGCGGTTCCTCTACGAGTACTTCGACTGGGAGTACCCGGAGGTCGTGCACTG
Source organism: Halorubellus litoreus (assembly GCF_037081675.1). GTDB lineage: Archaea > Halobacteriota > Halobacteria > Halobacteriales > Natrialbaceae > Halorubellus > Halorubellus litoreus. Next base: position 561,389 of record NZ_JAZAQL010000002.1, read on the forward strand.
GGGGCACGTCCAGATCGACGCGTACGACGTGAAGATGAGTACGAGCACGATCAAGGAGCTCGTCGCCGAGGGCGAACTCGACGGGTGGGACGACCCGCGTGCGCCGACGGTCGCGAGCGTTCGCCGCCGCGGCATCCGCGGGGAGGCGCTCGTGGACGCGATGCTGGAACTCGGGATGTCCACGAGCGACGTGGACCTCGCGATGTCGAGCGTGTACGCGAAGAACCGCGAGTACGTCGACGAGACGGCGACGCGGCGGTTCCTCGTCCGCGACCCCGTGGAGGTCCCCATCGAGGGCGACGGGCCGGGGAGCGCGCACCCGCCCCTGCACCCGGACTTCGAGGACCGCGGCGACCGCGACATCCCCGTCGGCGACGCGCTCGTCCTCGAACCGGGTGACGTCCCGGACGCCGGCGACCGCGTCTGGCTGAAGGGCCTCGGTTGCGTCGAGTCCACCGGCGACGCGCTCGCGTTCACGGACGACGACCTGTCGGTCGTCACCGACGGCGACGTCGACGTCGTGCACTGGGCGCCCGCCGACGGCGTCTCGGTCCGCATGCGGACGATGGACGGCGACGAGCACGGCATCGCGGAACCCGGGGTGGTCGACCACGACGTCGACGACGTCGTCCAGTTCGAGCGCGTCGGCTACGCAAGAGTCGACGACCTGGACTTCGAGGGCGACGCGGACGTGCAGACGTACTTCGCGCACCCCTGACGACTACCGGTACTGGTTCTTTCAGGCGTGCTTCGTGACGCTCGCGGGGTCGAGGAAGCGGAGCGCGCCGTCGGTCGCCGGGTCGAGTCGCCAGTCGTCGCCGTCGCGCGCGAGCGCGCCGACGACGGCGACCTGTCGGTCGACGGGGACGACGGTGACGCGGTACGTGCGGTGGGTGCGACCGGGGAGGATTCCGCCGGAGAGGACGCGAGCGGCGCGCGACCGGTCGGTGTCGAGCGCGCTCAGGACGTCGGCGGTCGACGCGGGGACGTCGTCGGCGTCGTGGAGGACGCGCCGGTGCGTGCTGCGCGCGTCGTCGACGACCGGTGAATGTGGTGTCGGCGGGTCGACGTGGACGGTCTCGCCGTCGACGTCGAGGTGGAACGGGGCGACCGCGCGGACGGTCGTGACGTGCCCGAACGGACTGGCGACGCGGACGGCGAACGCGACCGCGTCGACGTCCACGAACGGGGCGTCGAGCGGACTTTCGGTCGTGGGCGTGCCGACGACGGCGACCGGAGCGGCCGTGGTTTCGTCGGTCGCGGGTCCGTCGGTCGTCGTGGTACCGTCGGCGGTCGACGCGAGTTCCGCTGTCGTCGAGACGGGGCGCGTCGGCTGGACGGTCGGCGGGGAGCGGTCGCCGAGCGCGAACACGCCGACGAGGACGAGGGCGACGGTGGCGACGGCGGCGAGCGCGAGCGCGTTCCCGGCGAGGAACTCGACGAACGTCGTCATCTCGCGCCCTCGATGCCGTCGGTGGTCGTCCAGCACGGGGCCTCGGTACGGTCGATAGTCGTCATACGAGGAGTGCGAGCGCGAACGTCGCGAGCATCCCGAACGCGAGCACGACCTGCACGACGACGCTCCCGAGCGCGCCGAGCGTCGAGTAGACCGCAGCGCGGGTCGCGTGCTCGGCGTTCTCGCGGTACGCTTCGACGAGGAAGACGGTGCCGGCGAGGCCGACGATGAGGCCGACCGGGCCGACGGCGAAGAACGCGACGAACCCGACGACCCCGCCGAGGATGCTCGCCGTCCACGACGCGCCGCCGTACTTCGCGGCGAGCGTGCCGGCGAGCCAGTCCGCGACGACCGCGACCACGCCGACGAGGACGAGCGCGGCGAGCACGACGGTGCTGACGCCGGTGCCGCCGCCGAACGCGTACGCGAGGACGCCAGCGAGACTCACGAGCGGACCCGGGACCGACGGGATGGCGCTCCCGACCACGCCGAGCGCGAGGAGGGCGAGCGCGACGACCGTCAGGACGTCCAGACCGAGGAGCATGCGTGCTGGTAGCGCGAGCGCGCCGAAGAACGTTCCGGTGGCTGTCGTGCTTCCGGTGGCTGTCGTGCTTCCGGTGGCTGTCCTGCCCCGGCGGCCGCTCGGCGTTCTCAGTCCGCGAAGCGCTCGCGTTCGCGGCGGGCGTCCGCGTCGCCGTACGCGTCGACGAGCGGCTGGACGGCGTCGCCGAGCGCTCGCATGCAGGCGCCCGGCGAGACGTAGTCGAGCGAGTCGGCGACTGCGGGCCACGGTCGCGCCTGGAGGACGCGTTCGACGAGCAGGCGCTCCTCGCGGGCGTCGAGCGCGCCGGCGCTGTCGTCGGGGTCGACGAGGTGCTTCACGGCGAGGTCGCGGAACGGCCCGGGTGCGACGTCGAACAATCCGGGGCCGTATGACGCGCCGACGACCGTCCGCCACGCCGCCGCCGAGAGGTCGACGTCGACGTCGGCGTCGCACGCCCGCAGCGTCGCCCGGACGACGTCGGGGTCGCAGTCCGCGAGCGCGTCCGACAGCACGCCCGGGACGCGCTCGGCGAACCACTCTGCGTGCCGGTCGTGGAGCGCACGGCCCGCGTCGCTCGTCGGGTCGAGGACGATCGCGGAGTACTCGCCGCTCGCGTCGTTCCGCGTCGTCGACAGGTGGACGCTCCCGTAGCCGTTCTCGCGCCAGAAGTCGACGAGTTCGGGCGTGGCACCGAACCCGGAGCCGAGCCAGTCGACGTCGTCGCCGACCTCCGCGCGGATTTCCGCGAGGAGGTGCGAGGCGAGGCCGCCCCTGCGGACGGCGTGATGGGTGGCGATGCGGACGACGCGGTACCCGACGGTCTCGGCGGCGCGTTCGTCCCGCAGTTGGCTCGTGAGGACGTCCGGGAGCATGTTCCCCTTCACGCGACCGCCTTCGTACATGCTGGCGCGACGGTCAGCGGACAGGTCGCCTTCGCGGGCGAGGAGCGCGACGCACGCGACGTGGCCGTCGTGGATGAGCGCTCGCACGGAGAGGTTCGGCGCGTCCAGCAAGCGCGCGAGGTCGTCGGGCTCGGTCCGGTAGTGCGCGAGCACGAGCGACCCGAAGACCTCCCGGAGCAGGTGCTCGTCCGCGAGGAGCGCGTCGGCGTCGAGCTCGCGGTACGCGACCGACGCCGGGGTCGCGTCGGCGACGAGCGAGTCCACGGGCGGTCGGGCGTCGAGCAGGAGCGCGCGGAACGCCCACACCTCCACGGGGTCGCCCGCCGCGTACCGGATGGGCGTCACGAGCTTCGACTCGACGACGGCGTGCGCGCCGTCGTCGAGGCGGCCGCGGAACCGGACGTCGAACCCGCGGCCCGTGCCCTCGTAGCCGTGGACGGTCGTCGCGTACGCCACGCGGTCCGCGTCGAGCGTCGCTTCCAACCGGCGGACCGGTATCGTCGCCGCCTCGTCCACGACGAGCACGTCCCCGTCGGTCGGGTCGTCGACGACGTCCGCGAGGGACGCGAACCGGACGCGTCCGCCCGCATCGGCATCCGTGGACACGCCGGGGTCGGCGGCTCGCAGGTCGTACTCGCCCGCGTGCTCACCGGCGGCGTCGAGCGCGTCGAGGAGTTCGCGAGCGCGCTCGAAGACCTCGCGGCTCCCGCGGCGCTCGCTCGCGGTCACCACCACGTCGTCGCCACGTGCCGCGAGCGCGCCCGCGGCGAGGCCAGCGGCGCTGGACTTCCCGCGCCCCCGGTCGGCCGACACCACGACCGCCGAGTCGTCGTCGAGCAACGCCTCCAGGGCCCCGACCGCCTCCGCCTGGTCGGCGGTCCGGCACGCCTCGTACGCCGCCGCCGGGTATCGCGGGTCCGCTGGCGCCGACGGCTCGGGCGTCGGCTTCGCTGGCGGCGGATTCGTTCGCCCGTCGGAGACGAGACGGCCGCCGTCGCTGTCTCCCTGTTCAGTCGGGTCGTCGACGTCGACGACGCTCACGCCCCGGTGCGCTCGCGCGAGCGCGACCAGCCGCCGCCTGAAGTGCCCGGTGACCTCGTCGAGCGAGAACGGCGGGACCGCCATGCCCTCGTCGAACCCGTCGCGGACGTCCGGCCAGGCGTCCACGTCCGGCGCGAGGACGACGAGGAGGCCGCCGCCGTCGACGACGCCGACGACGCGCCCGAGCGCGTTCGGCCGGCACTCCGCGTGACAGTCGAGGACGACTACCTCGCGCGTACTTCCCAGCAGTTCGCCGGCGCGACGCACTCCGACGTGCTCGCCCGCGAGGAAGTCCTCCGGGCCGACGACCGTCGTCTCGCTCACGCCCACCGACAGCGCGTCCACCGCGTCGTGCGCTCGCTCCCGCGTCGCCGCAGGGCCGCCGGCGAGTACGAGCACGCGACGCTCGTTCGCCCGCTGGGCCTCCGCGTGCAGCGCCCTCGCGTACTCGCCCACCTCGACGTGCGAGCCCGCGCCGTCCGCTCCGTCCGTCCCGTCCGCGTTCATACTCGGACGGTCGACGCGCCGGCAGAAACAGGTGTCCATTCCCGAGTCCGGGTGACGAGACGCCTGCATGGCAGCTCCGCCCGAACGAATAAGTAACGGGTTGACATAATCGGGACGATGCACTCCTCGGGTAACACCTTCGCGAACGCGGTCGTCGGCGCGGTCGTCGCACTCGTCCTCGTCGTCGTCCCGTTCTCGCCGGCGGTCGGCGGCGGGGCCGCCGGCTACCTCCAGCGCGGGCGAGTCCGCGACGGCGCGACCGCCGGCACCGTCACCGGCCTCATCGTCGCGTTCCCCCTGTTCGTCGGCGTCGCACTCCTGGCACCAGTGTTCGTGTTCGCACCCGCCGGCGTCCCCTCCATCCCGATGAATCCCGTCGCGTTCGTGGTGCTCGCACTGACCGCGACGGTCGCGTACGCGATCGGGAGCGCCGCGGTCGGCGGCGCCGTCGGCGCGTACCTCGCCGCGGTCCGACACCACGACGCGGACGCGTCGACGACGACGGCATCGACCATGGACGAACTCGAATCGCAGTCGGGGACCGAATCGGGACGCGACCCAGCCCCGAGCGAGGACTGAGCCGCACGGGCGCCGACGCCCCAGCACGGGCCCGGCATCCACCGATGAGTGCGTTCCGTCGAGGACCCGCAATCCATCGGTGACCACGTTCCGTCGCGGTAACCGTTCCTTTTCTCGCCGCGGGACGATCCAGACGCACGCAGCGACAGGCGTTCGTCGACCGAACGCGCCAGCGAGCCCGCACGGAGTAATCCTCGCCGTCACTGCACGCGAGCGTGCTTACTCGCGAGATACGTTGGCATAACAAAGGAACGGAGGCCCGATACCTCAGCGTATGTCCCGAGTACACCCTGCCGGCGACGCGATGGTCGGCCGCTGGGTCGTCCTGGCGGTCGTCGCGGTCGTGTTCGTCGGTGCCGCGGCCGCGACCGTCACCCCGCTCGTCGCGGACGCCCCCACCTCGAACGCGAAGACGCCGCACGCGCCAGGGGGCGTCGACGCGAGCGCGGTCCCGGGCGACGAATCCTTCTCCGGCGAGCGCTCGCTCGCGACGGCGAACGCGACGTTCCGCGGCGCTGGCGCGAACGACTCGTTCGGCGCCGCGGTCGCGTACGTCGGCGACCTAAACGACGACGGCCACGCCGACGTCGCGGTCGGCGCCCCCCGGAACGACACCGCGGGCACCGACGCCGGCGCGGTCTACGTGTTCTTCGGCCCGGTCGAGGACGGCGACGTGAACGCGACCGACGCGGACGTCGTCCTGCACGGCGAAGCGCCCGCGAGCCGCGCTGGCGCGGCGCTCGCGAGCGCGGACGTCGACGCCGACCGCGTCCCCGAACTCGTCGTCGGCGCGCCGAACGACGACGCCGCCTCCCGGAACGCCGGCGCGGTGTACGTCCTCGACGAGACCGACCTGGCGGCGAACGTCTCGCTCGGCACGGCCACGTGGACGCTCCGCGGGGTCGCACGCGGCGACCGCGCCGGCTACGCGGTCGCGGGCGTCGGGAACCGGAGCGACGACGCCCCCGACCGCGTCGTCGTCGGCGCACCGGGGAACGACGCGGCCGGCGAAGACGCGGGGACGGCGTACGTGCTCGAGACGCCGCCCGCGGGCACGGCCTCGCTCGCGGCGGCGAACGCGTCGCTCCGCGGCGAGGCACCCGGCGACAACGCGGGCTGGTCGGTCGCGTCCGCTGGCGACTTCGACGGTGACGACGACGCCGACGTCGTCGTCGGCGCGCCCCGGACCAACGCGACCGGGCCGGCGTCCGGCGCGGCGTACGTCCTGACGAACCGGTCGCTCGCCGGCGAGTCCTCGCTCGCGGACGCGGCGGTGACGCTCGCTGGCGCGAAGCAACGCGACCTCGCGGGCTGGGCGGTCGCGGGCGCTGGCGACGTGAACGGCGACGGCGTCGACGACGTCCTGGTCGGCGCACCGTTCAACGACACGAACGGGAACCAGGCCGGCGTCGCGTACGTCGTCACCGGGAGCGACGACCGCGACGGGACCGTGCCGCTGAACGCGTCCGCGCTCGCCGCGTACGGCGAAGGCACCGGCGACCGTGCTGGCTGGGCGGTCTCCGCCGCCGGGTCGGGCGACGTGACGTGCGACGGCTACGCGGACGTGCTCGTCGGCGCGCCGCTTTACGACTCGACTGTCGACGGCGTCACGCTGAACGACTCCGGTGCGGCGTACCTCCTCGCGGGTGCTGCCGACCTCGCCGACGAACGCGAGCTCGCTGACGCGGACGCGACGTTCCGCGGCGTCTCCGCGGGCGACCGCGCCGGATGGAGCGTCGCGGACGTCGGCGTAGTCACCGAAAACGACACCGAAGACGTCGTCGTCGGCGCGCCGGACGCCGACACCACGGCCGTCGACGCTGGCGGCGCGTACCTCCTCGACAGCAGTTGCGTCCCCGCCAGCGAACGCCCACCGGAGACGACGACCGAGCCCACGACCACGGAACCGACGACGACCGAGCCCACGACCACGGAACCGACGACGACCGAGCCCACGACCACGGAACCGACGACGACGAAGACGACGGAGCGGGTGACGGCACGCGTCGTGTTCAACGGCTGCGGGAACGCGGTCGTGTACGCGTCCGGCGTCGACTACCCACTCAAGGTCACGGTCCAGGTGTACAATCCCGGGAACGGCCCGAACGCGGGGTACCGGGTGTACTCGGACACCCTCCGGGACTCGGGCGACAGCGTCGCCGGCCAGGGCGGGAAACTCGTCGCGATCGCCGTCCAGCACGTCGGCGCGTTCAAGAATCCGACCTTCGAGGTGACCGGACGATCCGCACGCTGTCCAGGCGGCCAGAAGCCCGGAGAACCGATCGACGAGTTCCCCTGGCGCGACGGCCAGCAGGATGAGTACGATGACGATACCGAGGACCAGGAGGACGATGGGGAGGAAGACGACGACGAGAGGGACGATGACGACGACAAGAGGGACGATGACGACGACGAGAGGGACGATGACGACGACGAGAGGGACGATGACGACGACGAGAGGGACGATGACGACGACGATGACGACGACGATGACGACGACGACGATGCTGAGGAGGATGACGACGACGACGACGATGAGGACGATGACGACGACGACGACGCGGTCTATCCGGTCCGGTGACGGCTCCAGGTGCGGTCGTCGTCAGTCGGCGTGCTCGGCGTACGCGTAGTCCGCGTCGGTCGCTTCGAGAATCTCGCCGTCGAGCCTGAGCTGCCAGCCCTCGACGACCGTCGGGTCCTGGAGTGCGTTCGTCATCGTCGTGCGGACGTCGAGGAGTTCGACGCCGTACATGTCGTTCGGGAGTCCCTGGAAGTACTGGAGCGCGGTCCGGAACAGTGATCGAAGACCGTCGTCGTCCTCGAAGTCGACGTGCTTGTACGTCCCGGCGGCGACCTGCACCATCCCGTGCAGGAACATCGACTCCCGGGACCCGCGGCCGTAGTTATACCACTCGTCCTCGAAACAGTCGTGTGATTCGTGGTACGCACCCGCGTTGAACAGTGCGACGCCGTGCTCGAGCGCGCGCCGGAGCGTCGCGTGCTCCCAGCGCTCCGCGTCGGCGTCCCACCCCGTCGGGTCGCCGCGAGCGGGCGGGCCGACCGACGGGTCGTTCGTGTGCTCGTCCATACGCCTGCTCACGCACTCGGCGCGGAAGAACAATCGGGTCCGACCGAGTCCACGCGCTCTCGGCCGCGGCTGCTGAGGCGGGAAACCACAGGACGCAAATACCGGGGGGAACAAGCAGTGACCGCGTGCGAGGGTAGCCAAGCTAGGAAACGGCGGCGGACTCAAGATCCGCTCCTGTAGAGGTCCAAGGGTTCAAATCCCTTCCCTCGCATCGCGCTCGCTCCCGCTTGAGGGGCGTGCGAGATGCGGAAGGCGCTCTGGGAGCGTTCTTCCCTCGCAAAACTCTCACTCGAAATCGACGAGCGACAGCGCTGTCGTTCCCGGAACCGACGGCCGGCGCCGCCCTCGGTGTCAGGCGCGCTCGACGTCGACGGCTTCGCCGACTATCTGCCAGCCGTCGGCGGTCTCGCGGGCGACGAGGAGGGTGTCGTCGTCGTCGCCGTCGACGATGCGGTACGTGGTGCCGTCGTCGGTCTCGCCTTCGGCTTCGAGTTCCTCCTGGAAGAACTCGGCGTGACCCATGGCGAGGTCGATGGTGGTGTCGTCCGCGAACGTGAGCGTGACCGGGTCGGGTGCGACGTTGTACAGTCGTTTCGCGAGCGTGTTCATGGACGATGGTGGCGTGCGCGCCGACAAAGCCGCGTCGGTCCGTCGACTCCTGGCGTTCGCAGGCGGGGCGGTCCGTCGACTCTGGGCGTTCGCAGGCGGGGCGGTCCGTCGACTCTGGGCGTTCGCAGGCGGGGCGGTCCGTCGACTCCTGGCGTTCGCAGGCGGCCAGTCCGGCGAGTCCGTTCGCTCGCGGAGCGATCCGTGCGGGGGGAATCGGAGGGCATTTTTGTACGGCTCTCGCCAGTGGAGGCATGACCGAGGACGCTCGCGTTCGTGCGGACGTCGCGCTGGCTGCGGCCCGTGCAGGGGCGGCCGTCGCGGAGTCGCGCTTCCGGACGGGTATCGACGTGGAGACGAAGGACGGGAAGACGGACGTGGTGACGCAGGCGGACCGCGACGCGCAGACGGCGGTCGTGGACGCGATCCGCGACGAGTTCGACGCGGACGCCATCGTCGGCGAGGAGGACGACGAACTGAAGTCGGTGCCGGAGGAGGGGCCGGCGTGGGTCGTCGACCCGATCGACGGGACGAACAACTACGTCTCCGGGATGCGGTTCTGGGCGACGAGCGTCGCGGCGGTCGTCGACGGCGAGCCGGTGGCGGCGGCGACGGTCGCGCCCGCGCTCGGCGACACGTACGTCGTCGGCCCCGAGGGTGCGCGACGGAACGGCGACGCGATCGCGGTGAGCGAGGAGGCGGACCCGGAGCGACTCGTCGCGGTGCCGACGATCTGGTGGGACTTCGACCGTCGGGACGAGTACGCCGCCGCGTGTACGGCCGCCGTCGAGCGGTTCGGTGACGTCCGCCGGTTCGGGTGCGCGCAGCTCGCGCTCGCGAGCGTCGCCGAGGGCGCCGTCGGCGGCACGTACACGAACGTCGCGGCGAACCCGTGGGATACCATCGCCGGCGTGCAGCTCGTCCGCGAAGCTGGCGGGCGCGTCACGGACGTCTACGGGGACCGCTGGCGGCACGATTCCCGGGGTCTGGTGGCGTCGAACGGCGCGGTCCACGAGGACGTGCTGGCTGCCGCACAGGCCGCCGAGGCCGTTCGCAGCGACGAGGACGCTGCCTGACCACCCGAGCACAGCCGCTCCGTCGATTCGTCGGCGGACGCGATTCGGAGCCGTCGAATCCCCGTCAATCACTTGTATCCGGGCGACGAACCGTCGATACTCATGGACCTCGACGACACTGACCGGGAGATCCTCCGCATCCTCCAGGAGGACGCACGCACACCGTTCTCGGAGGTCGCGAGACGCATCGACATGTCGAGCGCGACCGTTCACGACCGCGTCAACCGCATGCAGGAGGCGGGCGTCATCGAAGGGTATCACGCGAAGGTCGACCCGCGAGAGGTCGGGTTCGGTATCTCCGCTATCGTCGGCCTCCGCGTCGAGCAAGGCCGAGAGAAGGACACGCTCGACCGACTGAGCGCGGTCGAGGGCGTCCAGGAGATTCACCTGACGACCGGCGAGTGGGACGTGATGGCTCGCGTGTACGCCGAGGACGCGGACGCGCTCCGGGAACTGATGTTCGAGGAGGTCGCGCAGATGGACGGGTTCGCGCGCTCGCAGACGATGGTCGTCCTCGGTACCGAGCACGAGACCGAGGAACTGCCCGTGTAGGCTACCTCCGGTCTGACGGGGACGACGGGAAAGACCGGAAGGGTAAAACGCGGGCCGTCCGCTGGTATCCAACATGACGAGTGACGACCCCGGACACGGGGGCGACGAGTCGGGCGCGGACGACCGGTCCCGCGACGACGCGACCGTGGACGACGGGGTGAGCGTCGACGAACTCGAGCACGAGCAGGCGACCGAGTTCGATGCGGACGCCGACCCCGACCCCGCCGAGAGCGGCCTCCTCGACCGACTTGGGGTGTCGTTGTTCCAGGCGTGGCTGGCGGCGGTCGCCGGCATGTTCGTCGTGTTCGGCCTCGGATCGATCGCGTTCACGCGAACGGTCTACGCGAACTTCGTCTGGCATTACTTCTGGGGGCCGGTGTACGCTGACGCGCAGGGCTGGCGGTACGTCGCGTGGGCGGACGGCGAGCAAGTGCAGGTGTCGAGCGCGGACGTCGCGGCGAACATGGGGCCGGTCGCGGAACCCGGGTACACGGTGTACTCGGAGGTCGGGTACGCGGTCATCCTCCTCGTGATGCTCGTCGGCGTGGCCTTGCTCCTGCGGCGTCTGGAGCTGACGCGCTACCGGGCGTTGTTCTACGCGCTGTTCCCGTTCGTTCCGCTCGGTGGTGCGCTCCGCGTGCTCGAGGATGCGAACAACGTGCTGCCGGCGGAGGCGAGCGCGTTCGCGCTCGATTACCCGCTGAACACGCTGTTCATCAGTCCGATCATCTACTTCACGATGTTCTTCCTGACGCTCGCGACGCTCCTGCTCGCACTCTGGATCCACCGGCAGGGGTACACGAGCACGTTCGAGTACCCGCTCGCGGCGATGGGGACGACGCTGCTCGTGCTCACGGTCGGCGCGGTCGCCGCGCTGGCGTTCACGACGGACCTGACTTCGCCGCCGCGTCTCCGGTTCTATCCGATAATCACCGCGTTGACGCTCCTGTTCGCGACGCTCTCGACCGCGGGCGTCTGGGGGCTCATCCGTACGTTCGCGCCGCAGATCAACGAGGGCACGGGCTACATGGGCGCGGTCATCATCTGGGGGCAGGCGGTCGACGGCGTGTCGAACGTCATCGGCCTGGACTGGTACGACGAGCTCGTGCCGGTCGCGACCGCTGACCTCCAACCGAAGCATCCCGTGAACAAGTTCGTGCAGGACTTCACGGGGCAGGTCCTTCCGGAGTCGATAACGGCGATAACGGGCGACGCGTGGACGTTCCTCCTCGTGAAGCTCGTCGCTGCCGTGTTCGTCGTGTGGGTGTTCGACGACCAGATATTCGAGGAGAGCCCGCGGTTCACGTTCATGCTCCTGCTCGCCATCCTCGCGGTCGGCCTCGGCCCGGGGACGCGGGACATGCTCCGCGCAACGTTCCTGGTTTGAACTGGCCGCACGAGCATCCGGCGACCGCGAGGTCGCCGGTTCGGCGGTGCTGGTGGGGTACTGGCTGTTTGAGTAACTGACCGCAGGAGCATCCGGCGACCGCCAGGTCGCCGGTTCGGCGGTTTCGAGGTTGTTGGTTCTGGCGGGTCTGTGGGTCAGCTGGCTTCGTTCCCGATGACTTCGAGTGCTTCGGCGGGGTAGTATCGGCTGCCGCAGTGCTCGCAGGTGGCGACGGGGACGGGGCCTGGGGCGTCGACGCCGAGGTCGTCGGGGGCGACGGTGTCGCGTGCGAGCGGGCCGTCGCAGGTGGCGCAGGGGAGGTCGTATTCGGTCGTCATGCTCGTACCTCTGTCTGTGGGTGGGCTTCCATCCGAGAGAACACCGTGGTAATAGTTAGCGAGCCCCTGGGCTTAAATCTAGCCCTGGCTAGACGAGTCTGACGTGCGGCAGCGGGCAGCGACGAGTGGGCCGATGGCTGCGAGCCGGTCTGAGGACGGCGGCGAGTCCCTCAGGGATAGGGGTGGTGGCGTCGGTCGAGGCGGGGTTCGAACCCGAGCGCCTCGGGGACCGAGTGCGCGCGCTCGCCGAACACCGGGTCGTCGGTGAACAGCGGTTGCGCGCCGGGGACGACGACGCGCACGGCCTCGAACCCGAGCGCGTCGACGTCCCGCGTCGTCAGGCGCGCCGCGTACGGCGTCAGGTCCGCGTCCGTGACGGCGTCGACGAGCGCGTCCACGCGGTCGGTACCCGTCGGTGCGTCGTTCGGGCCGACGCTCGACGCGGGAACGGGGCCGTCGGCGTCGAGGAACGCCGTGGCGGCGCGCGGGAAGTCCGCGAACGCGCCGATGGCGCCGTCCTCCGCGCTCGCCTGCGAACGCCCCATCGACCGGAGCTCCATCCAGTTCTGGAGCGCCTCCGCGAGCGCGTCGGTCGCCGCCTCCTCCGGGTCGAGTGCGGCGTCGGACCCCACTGCAAATCGTGGCCAGTCGCCGTCCTCGCGATGCATCGCGACCGCGACCACGGGCACGTCGACGTCCTGCGTGACGAGCAGCGCCGTCACCGAGAGGTCCTCGCTGCGCGCGCGCTTCTCCAGGGTCCGATACTCTTCGGCGTCCACGCGCAACTCGAGCGGCGTGAACGACGAGTACCACGCGAGCATCGTCGCGTCCCGCTCGACGACCTCCGACAACCCGGACGCGAGCGCGTCCGCGCCCGACGACCCGAGCCCGAGCCCGGTCGTGATCGGGTCCACGTACCGTCGTTCCGGCGGCGGGAACTGCACGAGCTCCGCCGCGAGGTACGTCTCCTCGCCCGAGGCGAGGTCGACGCCCGGCACCCACCGGATGGGCTCCTCTGGGTCGACCGCGGGCGCGTCCGCGCCGCGCACCACCGCCTCGGCGGTCACGCCTCCCTCGACGACTCCCGGTGGCGCGGTCTCGAAGTCGCTCGCGTCGTAGACGCCGGCGCAGTACCGCTCCAGGCCCTCGCCGAGCGCCTTCATGAACGCCGCGTTCCAGTCCGCGTCCACGCCCGCGCTCTGCGGGGCGGCGCGTCCGGCGGCGAACGCGGTCGTGTCGCAGGTCCGCGCGAGGTAGTACGGGGCCGGATACGACTCGGCCTCGCCGACCTCCGCGACGAGGCCGACGCGGTCGTCAAGGCCGCGTTCCGCCGCGGCGAGCGCCTCGTCGAGGGTCACGTCGCGGTGAGCGGAGCGCACCCGTCGGTCGCGGGCGTCGTCGTCGCAGCCACACCCCGGAACGGGAAGGAACTCGCGCTCGCCGCCGGGAACTTCGCGGACGCCACCGACGAACGTCGACCCCTCGCCGGCCGCGAGCGCAGCGGCCTCGTTCCCCGCGAGCGCACCCGCGAGACGCTCCCTGCGAGCAGCAAGACCCGACTCGTCGACCGACCCTTCGTCCGACGCTCGGTTCGACGCGACCCGCGACCCCAGACACTCGAAGCATCCCGTCTCGGGCCCGAACCCAGAGATCGCGGCGTCGACGTCAGTGAGCGCGTGCCCGCCGAGGCCACCGCGCTCGACCGCGAGCCACGTCGACCCGCCGGCGAGCGCCGCGTCGTTCGCCGTCCCGAACGCGCTCGCGGCGACGTCCGCGACCACCACCCCGAGGTCCGCGTCCCCGACGTCGCCCGGATCGCCGTGCTCGACGTCGCACTCGACGTCCGCGAGCGCCGCCGCGACCGCCTCCACCGCCGGGCCTTCCCCCGCGAGAACTACGTGCATGGCTACGACGTCACGCGAGGACGGGAAAAAGCCGACGAGTCGACGCGCGAACCAGCCCGAACCGCGCGCGGGGACGGACCGTCGTCGTCAGGAGGCGTTACTCGAGTCCGTGGTCGCGAGCGGCGCGTCGCGGCCGGCGGCGTCCACGGCGTCGAGGAAGATGTCCGCACCGAGTTCGATCTCGCGTTCGGTGACGTCGAGCGGCGGGAGCAGGCGGAGGCTCTTGTACCCGCAGCCGAGCGTGAGGAGGCCGCGACCGAGCGCTTGCTTGACGACCTCCTCGCGGCGGTCCTTGGAGTCGAACTCGACCGCGAACATGAGTGCACGACCGCGGACGTCCGTGATGCAGTCGGGGTCCGCGTCGTGGATTATCTCGCGGAGCTGGCGGCCGCGCTCGCGAGCGTTCTCGAGCAGGTCGTACTCGTGGATGGCGTCGAGCGTCGCGACGCCCTGTGCGGCGGAGATGATGTCGCCCGCGCCCCACGTCGAGGAGAGCCGGCCTTTCTCCTCGGGGAAGATCTCCGAGCGCGAGACGGTCGCGCCGACGCGCAGGCCCTTCGCGCTCGTGACGACGTCCGGCTCCAGGTCGACGTGGTCGATACCCCACATCTCGCCGGTGCGACCGAGTCCCGCCTGAATCTCGTCGCTGATGACGCGGATGCCGTGCTCGTGCTTGATCTCCTTGATGTCCGCGATGAACTCCTCGTTCGGGACGCGATAGCCGCCTTCGCCCTGCACGGGTTCGAGGATGATGTACGCGACCTCGTCGGGGTGGACGTTCCCCTGCGCGTGATGGAGTTTGTCAGCGAGCAGGTTCCCGCCGGGGCCGTTCGTCTTCCAGCCACACTGGCACTCGCCCTTGCAGGAACAGTACGGGACGCTCATGATGCCCGGTACCTCGGGGTAGCCCTTGCGGTGCACGGTCTTCGAGCGGTTCAGGCTGAGTGCGCCGAGCGTCCGCCCGTGGAACGCGCCCTCGAAGCAGACGCCGCGATGGGCGTCTCGGTCCTGGTACGAGATCTTGATGGCGTTCTCGACGGCTTCGGCGCCCGAGTTCGACAGGAACACCGTGTCCATGTCGTAGTGACTGAGCGCGCCCGTGATGCGGTCCATGAGCTGGGTCGGCGTCGCCAGGTCGGGGTCCTCGGGCGGCCAGCCGGCGCTCGCGTAGAAGTCCTGGCCAGCGATCTTCGAGGGGTCGATGAGGTCCATCCCCTCCAGCTTCTCCATGATCTTCGGGTTGTTGTACCCGAGGGGTGCGGCCGCGACGTGACTCGTGAAGTCCATGAGGACGTTCCCGTCGACGTCGACGCAGAACGGCCCCTCCGAGTCCTCGGTGACGTCCCACACGAAGTCGTAGACGTACGTGCTCGGCGCGGAGAATCCCTGATGGTAGTCAGCCCACCGTTTCGCCTTCTCGCCCGGCATCGAATCGACGCTGGGCGTGGCCGTCTCTCGGTCCATACTCCGAGTATGGAAAAGAACGGTTTAAAACGTCCGTTACGGTTCGCGCGAACCTTGCCGACCATGGTCACCACGTGGTCGGCGACCGACAGTGCCAGAACCCGCAGCCTCGAGGGCGGTCAGACGAGGACGAGGACGGCCGCCAGGCCGGCGGCGACGAGCAGGCCCGTGGAGTACGTCGCGACCTTCCGTGCGAACTCGCGGTTCGGCCCCACCCACGTGAGCGCGCCCTTCACGACGATGGACGACGCCGTCGAGAGGAGGACGGCGAGCACCGCGGTCTCCGCGTCGACGGTCCCCGCGCGGAACAGGAGGACCGCGGACGTCGTCGCACCCGCCGAGGAGACGAGGCCGGTGAGGACGGCGGTGAGGACGAACGCCGTGGACCCGACCTGCTCCTGGGCGATCGCGCCGACGACGAGCACGACGAGGAACACGGCGCCGAATCCGAGGACGTACCGGAGGCTGAACGGGGACTCCAGGTCCATCTCGACGCTCTCCCCCCAGTCCGCGGTGAGGGCGGCGACGACGAACGACCCGACGACGACGACGAGTAGCGGGATGACGGCGTCGACGAGCAGGCCGGCGGAGAGCGTGAACACGACGGCGATGACGAGGTTGCGCGTCGCCATCGCGGCGTTCGCGAGGAGGATTGCGGCGACCGCGTACGCGGTGGCGTCCGGTTCGTCGCGGACGTGGTCGAGCATCGTGCCGACGACCGCCGTCGAGGACGCCAGGCCGCCGAAGAACCCGGTGACTGCGATGCCGCGTCCGCCGTAGGTCTGGACGACGGCGTAGTTCACGATGCCGATGCCGGCGACGGTGACGACCATCAACCAGACGACTCGCGGTTCGATGGCGAGGCTCTCGATGCCGATGGCGGGCAGCGTGAACGTGACGGCATCCGTGGGCAGGAGCGGGTACACGACGAACGCGAGGATGGCGAACTCGGTCGCGGAGCGGACCTCCTGCCGGGAGAGGCTGTCGGCGAACGCGTGGAGTTCGCGCTTCAGGACGAGCAGGAGCGACGAGATGACGGCGACGGTGACGCCTTCGAGGACGAACCCGGTCGCGACCATCGCGCCGACGCCGTACGCGACGAGCATCGAGACGGACGTCGTCAGCGACAGCCCGTCGCGCTCCTCGTCGACGAGTCCGCGGACGGCGAGCAGGACGCCCTGGGCGATGACGAGGACGCCGCCGACGAGGACGAGTGACCCGCCGCCAGCCAGTTCGTCCGCGAGGAGCGTGAACACCGCGCCGAGCAGGGAGATGAGCGAGAACGTCCGCACGCCCGCGGACTTCTGGGACCATTCGCGTTCCAGGCCGAGGAACAGCCCGAGCGCTGCGGCCAGCGCGAGCTGGACGACCGGACTGGAGAGCGGCGCCTCCACGAGCTGCAACGCGAACCCAAGCACTCTATAGACTATATAGCGAAGCCGTTTAAGGGTTCCCTTCTGGACGACCAGGGACGCGACCGTCGCACGACGACGAACCCCCCGAAGACGCGTCAACGACTCCACACGATAGGTTTTTTACACCCGGGCAGTGCTGTAGATGGTATGTTCGGTGGGTTCGATATCAGTCGCTCCCGCGCACCCTGGGTGCTCGCGGGCATCCTCCTCGCGGGCACCGTCGCGTTCGTGCTCTACTCGTTCATCGGCACGTTCGTCTTCGGCCTCTTCATGTACTACGCCACGCGCCCCGTCTACCGGCGGCTCAAACGACGAGTCCGCCCACCCAGCCTCGCCGCCGCCATCGCCATCGTCACCCTCGCACTCCCGTTCGTCCTCCTCGTCGCCTACACCGTCGCCATCGGCCTCCAGGAACTCAACGCGTTCACCGGCCAGCTCCGTGCCGGCAACGCCACCCTCGGCGGCTACGAATCCGTCCTCCAGCCGTACTTCAACGTCTCCACCATCGCCGAGAACCCCGCGAGCCTCGTCGAGGACTCCACCGGCCGCCAGATCCTCCAGGAGCTCCTCACCGAGAGCCAGCAGTACCTCTTCTTCATCGGGAACGCACTCCTCCACCTGTTCGTCATGGGCGCCCTCGCGTTCTACCTCCTCCGGGACGGCAGCCGGCTCTCGGGGTGGGTGAAAGGGAACTTCGGCGACGACCGCGGCGTCATGGACGCGTACTTCCGCGCCGTCGACAAGGACTTCTCCTCGATCTTCTTCGGGAACATCCTCAACGCCTTCATCACCGGCGTCATCGGCACGCTCTCCTACAGCCTCCTCAACATCTACGCACCCGGTGACCTCATCATTCCCTACGCCGCTCTCGTCGGACTCCTCTGCGGGGCCGCGAGCCTCATCCCCGTCGTCGGCATGAAACTCGTCTACTTCCCCGTCACCGCGTTCCTGTTCGTCCGCGCGTACATGGCGGACGCGACCGGCGTCCTCTGGTTCCCCATCCTCTTCTTCGGCGTCTCGTTCCTCATCGTCGACGTCATCCCCGACCTCGTCCTCCGACCGTACGTCTCCGGTCGCAACCTCCACGTCGGCACCGTCATGTTCGCGTACATCCTCGGCCCGCTCCTGTTCGGCTGGTACGGGCTCTTCCTCGGCCCCGTGCTCCTCGTCCTCACCGTCCACTTCGCGCGGCTCGTGCTCCCGGAACTCCTGCACTCAGAGCGCCTCCAACCGTACGCGGTCGACCCGACGTACTTCGGGCCCGACGCCGAGGTGGCACCTCCCGATCGGTCGACCGAAGAAACAGCTGTCGTCGACGACCCGCCCGTGGACGTCGAGGACGTCCAGGTCGACGACGGCGGCGATACCCCCGACGGTATCGGGGATAGCAGCTAGCTTACTCCTCGTCGGGAGAGACGTACTGGGACTCCCATTCCCGCCGCGCCTCGATCTCGCGGCTGCCCCGCCGCGTGAGCGAGTAGAAGTTCGTCCGACGGTCGAGTTCGCCCTTCTCGACGAGGCCCTTGTCGACGAGCGTGTCGAGGTTCGGGTAGAGCCGGCCGTGATGGATCTCCTTCTCGTAGTAGTCTTCGAGCTCTTCTTTTATCGCCAGTCCGTGCGGTTCGTCTGCCCCCGCGATGACGTACAGCAGATCACGCTGGAATCCTGTCAGGTCGTACATCTATCTATCTACGCGAACACATTATTGTCTGAATTAAATAAACATAACGGCCTCCGCCCGATAGTCCAGGGCTTGGCGGCTATTACCGCTGGTTACTGTCGTGCAAAGGATGTAACGTATTCGGGGGGTCTGGTCGGACGTATCAAATCGAGGGTCACTTTGGCAGAGCGATGACTTATTCCGTTGGACGACGTACACGTTAGTATGCCAGAGGAAGTACTCTTCGAGACCGAATCCAAGATGGCGCGCGCAGACATCGCGGCGATCCTCCGCGACACCGCAGACAAGCTCGATGCGGACGACGCGATCACGCTCAGCGCCGGCACCGACTCCATCACACTCGACCCACCGGCGTCCCCCGAGTTCGAAGTGAAGGTCGAGCGCGAGACGAAGGCCGGGCAGACCGAGGGCGAACTCAGCATCGAGTTCGAGCTCGAATGGGACGAACGCGAGGCCGACGATACCACGACGGACGCGACCCTCTCCGTCGAGTAACACGCCACTCGAACCGCCGCCTGAAGACCACTGGACGCGAATTCGTTCTCGCGAGCGATTCCAGTTTCACGATTCTCCATCCTCACCCACCAGAAGAGCCGTTACACGTCGTCTCCGACGACACGCCGAGACGAGGGCATTGCTGTGTGTCGTGTAGTGCATCGAAACAGGAAAGCAGGGCACGCGGGGAAAAACCGCGTGCCCGCTTGCCGCCCTGATTGGTCCCCGCTGACGCTTCGGCCCTCCAAGCGAAGCGTCACTTACGCAAAGCCCCCACATGCTATTAAAAGTACCGACCACGGCTGATATCACAGGCTGGTTCGACGCCGGAAACCGCCGGAGGACGCCCCAAGAGACCCAGTAACCAGGTGCTGACGGGTACGTTCGACCCGTCGCTCACGACGTACCCCACCGAGCCGTCCGCGTCCGCACGCGCCGCGTGACTGATGCCTATGGTTCGGGAGCCCATCTTGATTCACCTCGACCCTCGTGGTGCCGCCAGCGCGGTCGCTATCGGGGTCGGCGTCGAAAGAATGGAGGTCGTCGTTCAGTTCAGGATGGACTGCGCGACCGTCGCGAGCTGGCCGTTGTCGGCGTTCCGCAGGCGGTCGTCGCCGATCTTCAGGCGGAGGCGCGGTCGACCGACGTCGATGGGCACCTTCTCCGTGTCGATGAGGCCCATGTCCTCGAGCTTCGTCTTCGTCCGGGAGAACGTCGCCTTCGACGCGATGCCGACGTCCTCGCCCCACTTGCTGATGTCGTAGAGCAACGCTTCGTTCTTCGCCGCGACGAGCAGCGAGATGGTGACCTCGTCGAGGCCGTCACCGTCACCGCGTGCGGTCTCGAGGCTCGCGAGGATGTTGTCGAAGTCCTCCTCGGCCTCGGGGCTGATGTCGTCCTCGAGCGTCTGGCGGACGCGACTGATCGGGGGCGTGCGGAGCTTGAACTCCTCGGCGTCGTCCCATTCGGTCATGTACGCGTCGTAGGCGGTCGTCACGAAGTCGTCGTCGTCGGTGGTGAGGCCGCCGACGCGGTTGCCCGCACGGACGAGCGCCACGACCTCGGTCTCGGTGACCAGCAGCGAGTTCTCCGGGCTCTCGTCGGTGGTCCGGAGTTCCAGCGCGTCCTGGTCGATGAGGTCTGCGGCGTTCGATGCGACGATGAAGTCGTCCATGACGTCCTTCAGCGTCCGCTCGTCTGCGAGCATGTGGACGTCCGGCAGGTCGCCGTCGAAGGACGTGGCGACACGGACGAACTCCTCGATCGCGTCCGCGGACGGATTCACCACGAGAAGGTCTCCCGTGGTATCTTCCAGCACGGTGCGGAGGATATCGTCAATTTGTTGGTCTAGTAAATTCGAGGTCATGCTTCTGTAGAACACAACGCTACTATCGTACTTAATTTTGTTGGCTAACCTAACGGCAAGCCTGCTAGAATCGGAAAGGAATCGCGCTCGCGGTTTGGCGAGTCGGGACCGAGACGAAGCCACCCAACGCTTAAGAGGGGCGATGAAGTTGTGTCGCGGTAACACATGCGAGACGAACGCGAACCGACGAGGGTGGGAATCGGACCGCGACCGACGGCACTCGATGGCTCCTCGAGCCCGTACACGGGCCCGTAGCGACCCCGGCTCGATCTTCGACGAGAACCAGACCAGCGGCTATCGTACCCGTACCTCGACGACCGCCGTGCCCGTTCCTCAACGACCGCCGAGTTCCGTCGCGAGTTCGTCCGACCAGTAGAACTCGCCGTCGAAGATGACCGAGGTGTCCGCGCGAGCGAGGAAGTCGACGGTGGTGCGTCGGTCGAGCGCGAACTCGGACGTGTTCCCCGAGAGGTACGAGTACTCGTTGTCCGCGACGTAGGGATGATAGTACGCGCCGGCTTCGCGGATGGAGAACTGGTCGAACAGGAGGAAGAACTGGTCCTCCGAGAGCTGTTCGAGTTCCGCGGTCGTCGGCAGCCGGTTCGTCGTCTGACTGAGCGTGTGCGTGCCGTCGCCGACGACCGCGTAGTCCTTCCCCATCATGATGCGGCGACGGGCGATGCGGAGCGCGCGCTCGAAACTGAACCCGTGGATGAGGAGGCGCGCGAACGCCGACCCGACCTTCACCGCGTGGTCGTTCAGGACCTGCGTGAACGTCACACCGCCCGTGACCGCGCCCTTCTCGACGAGCGCCATCCCCTCGTGGAACGACCCGCACGCGTTCAGGAAGAACGTCTGCGTGTTCACCTCGTCGAGCACGCTCGCGGGCATGTAGCCGTCCGGACACCGCAGACCGTCCTCCTCGCAGTGCCCGATGTAGTGCACGAAGTCGTTCTCGGACTCGAACACCGTCGCGAGCTCGTTCGTCGATAGCTCCTCGTAGACGTCGACGGTGATGGGGAGGTCCTCGCTGCCTTCGCGGTAGATGCTCGCGACGTCCGCGTGCTCCTTGTCCATGTCCTGGTCGTTCAGGACGACGCTGACGATGGTGTCGTCGTGGTCGCGGTCCATGTACGACAGGCGGTTCCGGTACGCCGACGGCGTGGACTTGAACACGTCGATCGGGACGCCGTCGGCGAGCCAGCCGTGGACGCGCCCGCCGCGGAGTTCGGGTTTGACGACGTCGACGGTCGCGACCTCGCCGGGGCCTTGCGGGCTCCGGTAGAAGTCGTCGAGCGACCGCTCGACGAGCTCCGCGCCCTCCAGTTCGCTCGTCTTCGGTGGGAACACGAGCGACAGCGAGTCCAGGAGGAACGGGAGCGTCTCGACGTACGCCGGGTCCGGGTCGACGTACGTCGACAGGTGCCAGTCGGGGAGCCGGTGCTCGACCGCCTGGAACGGCACGTCGAGGTACGTCTCCAGGCGCTCGACGGGGTCCGCGTGGTAGAGCGTCGACCCGTCGAGGTCGAGCGCGTCGAGCAGGCTCTCCTCGGCGAGGTTCGTCCCGTACGGCCCGGAGTTCCGGACGAGACAGTCGAGGAAGAACGTCTTCCGGAGGAGCCGCTGGACGTCCGTCTCCAGGCGCGGCATCGGCGACAGTGGCTCGCGGATACCGGCGCTGGGCGCGCACAACAGCGGTTGGTCGACCTCGGCGGTCTCCACGCTCGCCTGCAGGTAGTACGCGAGCGGCGCGGTCGTGTACAGCGTCTCGTAGTCGGGTGGGACGAGGAGTTCGATACCGACGTCGGGCGTCGCTTCGACGACCGCGTCCGGGACGTCTACCGCGTCGCCGAGTTCGACGAGTGGCGGGTGTCCGCGGAGCGTCGGGTACGTGCGGTCCGCGCCCGTGGTCTTGTGCGCGCTCGACGCGTACGTGACGGCGGCGGCGAACCCGGTCGGCGTCTCGGGGACGGTGACGGTGTCGGTCGGTCGGTCGTTCCGGCTTCGGAAGCCGAGCGTGAACTCGCAGCGCTCGGGGAACGTGACGACGACCTGCTCGAAGTCCGGCGTCTTCGACACCGAGAGCGGCCCGTCGACCTGGAGGTACGTCTTCACGTGCGTGTCGATGTCGAGGACGTACTCGCCCGCGGGGAGGTCGAGCGGGCCGGTGTCGTTCTCGAGTTCGTACGTCGCGTCGCTGGCCTGTGAGGCGACGTAGACGACGGCGACCGGGAAGCGGAGTTCGGAGGCCTCGCAGTCGACGGTGACGTCGACTGGCCGCGGGATGGTCGTGTCGCTCGCGCGCACCGACAGGTCCGGCGAGGTGACGCGCAGTTCCGTGTTGGCCGCGTCACCGACCGTGAGTCCGTCACTACGCACCCGCCACTCCATTCTCGTCGGTACGTGGCCGCCCATGCCAGTTAGGTGTATCGGGCGCGGCACGACGTGGCCGGTATCGGTGTCGCGGCCGTCTGGGTGTTGTTGTTGTCGCGGCCGTCTGGGTGTTGTTGTCCCGGCCGTCTGGGTGTTGGTGTCCCGACCGTCACGGGGGCGTCGCCACACGCGCGTGTCGTGAACTCGGTGTGCCGGCCGCATAACGCCCGGCGTCTGTGCACGTCCGTGCAATCCGGGGGTGGGCGTTCTGTCCGTCAAAGGTAGACTTATGCGGCCGCCGGTGTGGGTTTCTCGTATGGACTACGAGCGGGTTCGCGAGACCGACCCTGACGTGGCAGCGGCACTCGACGGTGAAGTGACACGACAGCAGGATTCGCTGGCGATGATCGCGAGCGAGAACCACGTCTCGGAGGCGGTCCTGGAGGCGCAGGGGAGCGTCCTGACGAACAACTACGCGGAGGGCTACCCGGGGAAGCGGTACTACGGTGGCTGCGAGTACGCTGACGACGTCGAGCAGCTCGCGATCGACCGCGCGAAGGAGCTGTGGGGCGCGGAGTACGTGAACGTCCAGCCGCACTCGGGGAGTCAGGCGAACATGGGCGTCTACCTCGCGGTGCTCGAACCCGGCGACAAGATCCTGTCCCTGGACCTGACGCACGGCGGGCACCTGAGTCACGGCCACCACATGAACTTCGCGGGCCAGCACTACGAGGTCGAGCAGTACGAGCTCGACGAGGAGTCCGGGCGCCTGGACTACGACGCCATCCGCGAGCACGCCGAGGAGTTCGACCCGGACATCGTCGTGTCGGGCTATTCGGCGTACCCGCGCGAGGTCGAGTGGGAGCGCATCCAGGAGGCCGCGGAGGCCGCGGACGCGTACCACCTCGCGGACATCGCGCACATCACGGGCCTGGTGGCGGCGGGCGAGCACCCGAACCCCGTCGGTGTCGCTGACTTCGTGACGGGGTCGACGCACAAGACCATCCGCGCGGGCCGTGGCGGCATCATCATGTCGCGCGAGGAGTTCGCGGACGACATCAACTCCGCCATCATCCCCGGCATGCAGGGCGGGCCGCTCATGCACAACATCGCCGGGAAAGCCGTCGGGTTCGGCGAGGCGCTCGACGACGACTTCGACGAGTACGCCGCGCAGACCGTCGCGAACGCGAAGGCGCTCGCCGAGGGACTCCAGGAGCGCGGGTTCGACCTCGTCTCCGGCGGCACCGACAACCACCTCGTGCTCGTGGACCTCCGCCCGAGCCATCCCGATACGACGGGGAAGACCGTCGAGGAGGCCCTGGAGGACGTCGGTATCGTCCTGAACGCGAACACGGTCCCCGGCGAGACCCGGAGTCCGTTCAACCCGAGCGGGTTCCGCGCGGGCACGCCGGCGCTGACGACGCGCGGGTTCGACGAGGCGGACATGGCGACGGTCGCGGACTGCATCGCGGACGTCGTCGACCACCCCGACGACGAGGACGTGAAGGCCGAGGTCGCGGAGATCGTGCAGGGGCTGTGCGACGCGTACCCGATCTACGAGGACCTCGCGTAACGGCGCGTCGCGGTCGGGCGGCGCTCGATTCTCGCGGATTCGTGACGGCGAACCGGTCGCTGGTCAGATGTCACAGCGCCGTGGGTCGCCGGTTCGGGCGAGCGCGAACAGGAGCGCGAGCACGCCGACGGCGCGGACGAGGTTCCCGGCGAACGGGAAGAGCGCGTACGCGCCGGCGACGCCGAGCAGCGGGAGGACGCCGGCGCCGCAGCTCGCGCAGCCGGCGGCGAGGACGCCGGGGGCGACGCCGAGGAGGTTCTCGGTGCCGCCGGCGCCGCGGCGGACCGTGCTCGCGACGACGACCGTGGTGACGCCGGCGAGGACGGCGTACGCGACGGTGAGTGCGAGCCCGAGCCAGCCGGCGGCGTCGACGGTGCCGACGGTGTACGCGACGAGGAGGTCGTCGACGGTGCCGGCGCTCGCGCTCAACGCGGTCGCGACGGCGGTCGGGTTCGCGCTGGCGACGAGCACGACGTAGGTCGCCGCGGCGACGCCGACCGCGGCGGCGGTCGTTCCCGCGGACAGCAGTGGGTACGTGAGTGCGCGGTAGAGGCGGTCCGAGCGCGACCGGGTGACGTCGGTCGCGCTCATGTGTTCTGGAGGCGTTCGACGACCTTCTCGAACGTCTCGTACGGCTGGGCGCCGGGGATGCCGAGCCACTTCCCGGATTCGACGTTCGACATGACGAACGCTGGGGTTGCGCGGCGGAGGCCGAGGTCGTCGACGGCGGTCGTGACGTCCTCCTGGACGGCTGCGGTGACGGCGTCCCGGCGCTCGGCCATGCAGCGTCGGAGGTCGTCCTCGGGGATGCCGTCGACGTCGGTCGTGTAGTCGTAGAGTTGGGTCTCGCTCGCCCAGCCGTCGTTCTTGTCGCCTTGCTGCGCGAAGACGTGTCGATGCCAGCGCCCCCACGCGTTCGGGTCGTCGTCGCGGGCGACGCGCCACGCGCACTTCGACGCGGCGGCGGCGACGTCGGAGTCCGCGCCGAACACGGGGAGTTCGAGGAAGACGATGGCGAGGTCGCCGGTCGCGACGTGGTTCTCCGCGAGCTTCGGGAGGGTGTCGACGTCGAAGCGCTTGCAGTACGGGCACTGGTAGTCCGTCCAGTAGAACAGTCTGAGGTCGGCGTCGAGACTGCCGAGGACGGGGCTGCCGGCGTAGTTCACGCCGAGGTGCGCGCTCTCTCCGTCGGCGCGGTGGAAGTCGCCGGCGAGCGCGTCGCCGTCGTTGGTCGCGAGGGTCGATGCGGCGTAGACGCCGGCGGCGCCGAGGCTGACCACGCCACCGAGGGCGGCGAGGGCGGTGCGACGGGAGACCGTGATGGGGGGTTCGTCGGCGGACCTGTCGTCGGGCACGTCCGGACGACAGTCTTGCAGAGCTTTAACTATACTGGTGTGGGCTGTGGTCCGTGCGCATTCGCGCGGCACGCTTTTCGCTTCGGCACGCCTTCGTTCTCGCATGGACCACGCCGCGACGCGCCGCCGCCTGCTCGCAACGCTCGGCGTTGTCGGGCTCGCCGGATGCCTGACCGGCACCGAGGACGCGGACGACGGTGACGGTGAGGACGGGACGGACGAGACGGACGGGGGCGGCGACGCCACCGGGTCCGAACCGAGCACCGCGGACGAGACCGACGGTGAGGGCGAGCCGGCGACGACTGCTTCGGAGACGACGACCGGTACGGATGGAGCGCTGGACCTCCGCGAGGCGAACGTGACCGGCGTCGAACTGGAATCGCAGGGCGACGGTCGGGTCCGGTTCTCGGTGACGCTCTATCACGACGACGAGGGCGAGGAGGGGTACGCGAACTGGTGGACGGTGGAGACCCGCGACGGCGAGGAGCTCGGTCGACGGGAACTCCTGCACGCGCACGGCACCCGCGAGTTCACGCGGTCGGAGACGGTGTCGGTCCCGATCGACGTGGAGTGCGTGGTGGTGCGCGGGCACGACGAGACGCACGGCTACGGCGGGCAGGCCGCGCTGGTGTCGGTGTCGACGGGCGCGACGCGGTTCGTCCGCCAGGGCTCGGAGCGGTCGTCGTTCGCGGACGTCGAGTGTCCGTGACTCGAACCCGCGACCGAGAATCGAGGTGCGGGCCGCTCACCGCCGGTGGTCGTAGCGGTCCCAGCCCATGTCGCTGCGGACGCCGCTCCAGACGCGGACGACGTTGACGAGCACGACGAGCGCGATTAGTGCGGGGACGAGGACGTAGAGGGGTGGGAAGAGCGCGAGGACCTGCGGAACCGTCGCGGTCTCGGCGTCGAGGATGGCGGTCGTCTCGGCGTTCCGTTGCGTGAGGAGGTACATGATGGCGACGATGGCGACCATGAACGTCGTGGAGAGGATGGTCCGGATCGGTCGCGTGAACACGCGGATGGTCCGCGTTCGGAGGGACTCGGAGAAGCGGCGGGCGTTGCGCTCGCTTCGGGTTCGCTGGCGGCGGACGACCCAGGACATAATCCGTCTGAACATACCACGTAGACGTAGGATGGCGACATAACCGTGCTGTCCAGTTGCTGACAGCCGCGACGACTGATACAAGAACGTGCACAATCTAGGCCAAAATTACGCTGTTTTGGGCACGAATCCGAGGGTTTTAGGCGGGCGTGGTCGTGGTGTCGACCATGACAGACGTAATCGACGGGAACGCGCTCGCGGACCAGGTATTCGACGGCGTCAGCGACGCCGTCGACGAGTTCGAGGCCGAGGGCGTCACGCCCGGGCTCGCGACCGTCATCATGGGCGAGGACCCCGCGAGTCAGACGTACGTGAACATGAAGCAGCGCGACTGCGAGAAGGCCGGCGTCAACGGCGTGCACGTCGAGGTCGACGGCGACGCCTCCCAGGACGACCTGCTCGACACCGTCGCGGACCTGAACGACCGCGACGACGTCCACGGCATCCTCGTGCAGACGCCGCTCCCGGACCACGTCGACGAGCGCGAGGTCATGAACGCCATCGACCCCATCAAGGACGCCGACGGCTTCCACCCGGAGAACGTCGGACGGCTCGTTGCGGGCGAGGCGCGCTTCAAGCCGTGTACGCCCCACGGCGTCCAGCGGATGCTCGCGCACGCCGACGTCGACACCGAAGGGAAGGACGTCGTCATCGTCGGCCGCTCGAACATCGTCGGGAAGCCGCTCGCGAACCTCCTCATGCAGAAGGCAGACGACGGGAACGCGACCGTCACCGTCTGTCACTCCCGCACGACGGACCTGGAAGCGAAGACGAAGGCCGCCGACGTCGTCGTCGCGGCCGCGGGCCTCCCCGAGTTCGTCACCGGAGACATGCTCTCGGAGGGCGCGGTCGTCATCGACGTCGGCATCAACCGCGTGGACGCGGACACGGAGAAGGGCTACGAGCTCGTCGGCGACGTCGACTTCGAGAGCGCGAGCGAGAAGGCGTCGGTCATCTCGCCGGTCCCGGGTGGCGTCGGCCCGATGACGCGCGCGATGCTCCTCTACAACACGATCAAGGCGACGCGGCTCCAGACGGGCGTCGACGCGACGCTGCCCTGACCGGGACAACTGGTTTTCTCTCCGCTCAGGTGTCGCCGAGCGACCGCAGTCGGTCGGCGGCCTCGACGACCGCGTTCTCGTCGCCGTCGCGGAGGTACGCGTTCAGTCCCTCCGCGGCGGCGTAGAGCGCGTCGGCGTCCCGGGGGTCGACGTCGCCCTGGAGCGCCTGCACGCGCTTCTGGTGGGATTCGAGCCCGGTGAGGACGTCGTTCGCGGCGGGGACGGGTGTGCGGTCGGTCGCTTCGAGCCAGTCGCGGACGTCGCGCCGGTACCGTTCGACGAAGTCCGCGGTGGCCAGTCCTCGCGCCTCGTGCATCACCGGTGGGACGTCCGCGGCGGGCGGGCGCTCTCCCGTATCCGCGCCCCGTAACAGCGAGAGCACGTAGTACTCGACATCCTCGGGGTTCTCGAACGAACGCGTGCGGCCGACGACGTCGACGGCGTTCGCGAGCTCGCGCGCCGCCAGTCGACGCCCGTCGAACGCGACCAGCTCGCCGGCGTGCACGAACCCGTTCCCGCGCACGAACTCGCGGCACGCGGCCTTGACGACGTCCACGGCCTCGTCCTCCGGCGCTTCGTCCCACGCGGTCCGCGCCTCGGTGAGGTCGAACTCCGCGGGCGTCGTCGTGTGGAGCGCCCGATCGTCGTCCACGCCGACGCTCCGCATGCTCCCGCACTCCGGGCACTCGACCGCGCCCGTCTCGTAGTACGACCACCGCGTCCCGCAGTCGCTGCACTCGCGCTCGCCGCGTATCTCCATGCCCGTGCTTCGGACGCCCGAGAGAAAGGACCTGCGTCTCGTCGCGCCACGGACAGGAGGCGTCGCGAGCGGTCGTCAGTCCGCGTCGACGCGCGGGTCGAGGACGCCCATCCCGAGGTCCTGGCAGAAGTTCAGGAGGATGGCGACGGTGACGACGACGACGACGAGCGCCATCGTCGTCGAGACGTCGCGCGCCTTCACGGAGACGAGCCCGAGTTGGCCGAGTCCGGGGAGGTCGAACACGAACTCGAGGACGAACACGTGCACGATGAGCGTGGTGACGACGTCGTCGAGGAACCCCGTCAGGAGCGGGAGGCTGGCGGTTCGGAGGACGTGAGCCATGGTCCGCCAGTCGCTCGCGCCCTTCGCTCTCGCGAGCCGGACGAAGTCGGCGTTCGCGTACTCGAGGCACTTCGAGCGCGCGTACCGCACCTGTCCGCCGGCGAGCGTGATGGCGAGTATCGTCGCGACGATACCGAACTGGACGAGCGCGTCGACCGTCCAGACGTCGACGGCTGCGCCCTGCGCGTAGTACTTCCCCTGCGAGGTGCCGAGCGTGAACTCGACGAGCCCGAGCTGCGCGGAGAGCACGACGAGCGCGAGCTGCGCGACGACGAAGTTCGGGACGCCGAACGCGAGGTAGCCGACGGATTGGACCACGCGGTCGACGTGGCCGCCGCGTCGGAGGGCGGCGTACGCGCCCAGTCCGATACCGGCCGTGAACCCGACGACGAGCGCGGGAACGACGTACAGGAGCGTGTACGGTGCGTGGCGGACGAGGAGGTCGGTGACCGGTGGGCCGACGCTCCCGAACCGGCTCACCGAGCGCCCCCAGTCCAACGTCACGAGGTTCCCGAGGTACGCGACGTAGCGGTCGAGGAGGGGTTGGTTCCCGCCTTTCGCGGCGATGAGCGCCGGGATCTGGTCGGCGTTGACGTTGTAGTAGTTGAGGACGGCGGGCGCGGGGTCGGGGACGAGGACCACCGCGACGAACACGAGCGTCACGACCGCGTACAGCGAGGCTGCGGCGACGCCGGCTCGACGCAGGACGTACGTCCGGTTCACGGCGTCCCTCCGCGAGCACTCGATTGCGACCGGGCGGAGCGGTGATTTGGCCGCGGCCGGGCGGAGCGGTGATTCGGCTGCGGCCGGGCGGAGCGGCGACTCCGTCGGCCGGCGGTCGCGTGCTGCACGGTACCGACGTGCGACGCGTCCGGAAAAGGTCGTTCGGAGTGTCAAACGACTCTTTGAGGCATCGCTTCGAGTGGCCGTTGGCGTCGCGACGGCTCGCGGAGTTCCGACGCGTTTCGAGTCTCGATTCGACGCGCGAAGGCGTTCGCGGGTTTACGTGGGTGGCGGTCGCAGTGGCGAGTGCGGGGTGAAAGTCATGTCGACCACGCACAACGACGAACCCGGGACGACGACCATCGCGCTCTCGCCCGAGAGCCAGTGGGTCGTCCACGACGTCGTCCTCGACGAACTGCTCGGCGACGACGCCGACCGGCCGCTCTGGGCGGTCTCGGTCGCGAAACGCATCGAGGGCGAGGCACTCGCCGTGACAAGCGTCGAGGGACGGCGGCTTCGAGAGCGTCTCCGCGAGTACGTCGCGCACTGGAGGCGCTCGACGCGCGGGTGGAGTAGACGACGCCATCGGTCGCCGACCTGGGGGTGGGCGGCGGTGGCAGCGGGCGCGCCTGGATCGCTGCGCCCGGTGGGTCGGTCGCTCGTCCCGGTGGGACGGTGGACAGGCCTGGACTCGCTTCGGCGACTCGACGGCGACGCCGGTCGTGGGTACCGGCGTCGCCACCACGATTTTCGACGATCCGCTCGACGCCGAGTGACGTCGCCGCAGTTCACCGCCCGCGGTCGCGGAGGCGCCGCCAGTCCGACGCGAGCGTGGCGAGGAACGGTCTCGGGTCGTGCAGGGACAGCACGTCGAAGTTCGGTTGAGCGACCAGCGACCGTGCGACGGCGAGGGCTTCGCGCGCGAGCGACGGCCGTTCGACGTGCTCGAACGCTCGTTCGTGGACGCTCAGCAGGTAGTTGCACTCGCCGAGGAGTCGGTGACAGCCGATGTCGACGTCGTACGGAGGCTGATGGGGCTCTTGGGCGTCGACGCCGGGGCGGCCGCCGTCGGTCGCCGCCGACCCTCCGTCGCCGCGGGACCGCTCGCTGGCGAGGGTCGCGCTGTCTTCGCCGGCAGCGTCGGACGTCCGGTCGTCAGACGCTGTAGCAGTGACGTCCGCGCCCGTCGAGAGCGCCCAGTAGGCCGCGGGGAAGTCGACGCCCGCGGCGACCGCGAGCGGGAGCGACCCCCAGAACCGCGGGTTCACCTCGAGGAGGACGTACTCGCCGTTGCGCGCGTCCTTCCGGAACTCGACCATCGCGGGGCCGTGCCAGTCGAGCGCGTCGAGGACGCGACGGCCGGCGTCCGCGAGCGCGTCGTCCGCGATGGACTCGCGGTAGACGCTCGCGCCGCCGGCGTACGTGTAGCTGCGGACGCGCCGATGCTGGAACGTTGCGACGGGCGTCCCGTGGTCGTAGAGCGCGAAGAACCCGAACTCGCCCGCCGACGGCACGTACTCCTGCGCGATGGGTTCGTGCCCCATCGCGTCGACGAACGCCGCGACGTCCGGTTCGACGCCGGGCTCGTGCACGCTCGCGGTCCCGGTGCGCGCGCCGCCGCCGACGACCACGACGGTGTGGCGCGGTTTCACCACGTACCGGTCGGTCCACGCGTCGAACGCGCCGAGGGGCGCCGTCTCCGGCGTTCGAACGCCGGAGACGGCCGCTCGCTCGAACAACGCCAGCCGGTCCTGCGCGGTTCGCATCCCGTCCGCGTCCGGCCAGGGCGCGCCGACGTGCGTCGCGAACGCATCCCGATGCCTGGAGAGCACGTACGCGTCCACCTCCGAGAGCGGGACGACCGCCCGGACGTCCGTGCGTCTGGCGAGCGAGAGGAGTCCCTTCGCGTACGCTTCGACGTCCTCGCGGGGATCCGGGAGCACGTGCGTCTCGTCGCAGTACCGCGAGGCGAGCGCGGGCGCGTCGCCGCTGGTGGTGGTTCCGATGACGTACACGCCACGGTGCCCCAGCGACCGCATGCAGGCGAGACTGCTGCCGCCGGGGTCCGCCGGAACGATGACCGCCACACGCCCGCGTCGGCCCGTCGCCTGGGCGTAGGTCCGTCGCATACCCACCCGTTCGGGACTGCCGGTAGTTCGTTATGGACGTCCGACGGGTCGCGGCGTCGCTGGTAGCCACCGCGTACCCGTCCCCGATGCTATCGGCCGTACCGCCCGGCGGTCACGCCGCTTCGACCGCGGCGAGCGCGTCGTCGAGGTACTCGCGGGCGCGAGCGGCGAGCGTCTCGCTCCGTGCCGACGAACGCGCCTCGGCGGTGACGCGGACGAGCGGCTGCGTGCCGCTGGCGCGCACGAGGAACCAGCCGTCGTCGGTGTCGACGCGCACGCCGTCGCGGTCGTCGACCGCGTCGAAGTCCGCGTGGACCGCTTCGGCGACGTGCGCCATCACGGCCGCCTTGTCTGGGACCTCGACGCTCTCGCGCCGGGTCGGGTACGTCTCGATGGCGTCGGCGAGCTCGCTGAGCGGGCCGTCGGTCGCGACGAGCGCCGCGAGTCGAACCGCCGCCAGCGGGCCGTCCGGGCACTTCGTCGCGTCCGGCCAGATCCACGCGCCGCTCATCTCGCCGCCGAACACGACGTCGTCGGCCTCGGTCTGCTCGGCGACGAACCCGTCGCCGACCTTCGTGTGGACGAGGCTTGCACCGACCGCCGCGAGCGCGTCGTCGACCGCCAGGCTCGTGTTCAGCGGGGCGGCGACGCGGTCGCCGTCGCCCGCGACGTCGGTCGCGAAGATGGCGAGCAGGACGTCGCCGGGGAGGAACTCGCCGTCGCTCGTCACCGCCATCATGCGGTCGGCGTCGCCGTCGTGCGCGATGCCGAGGTCCGCGTCGGTCGACGCGACGAGCGCGGCGAGCGCGCCGCAGTGCTCGGCCGTCGGCTCGCTCGGGCGTCCCGGGAACGAGCCGTCCGGTTGCGCGTTCAGCGTCTGGACGTCGGCGCCGAGCCGGTCGAGGACGGTCGCGGTGACGCCACCCATCCCGTTCCCGACGTCCACGACGACCGACAGCCCGTCGAGGTCCGCGTCGACCGCGTCAGCGAGGGCGTCCGCGTGCCGGTCGATGGCGTCCTCGAGGTGGCGTTGGGAGCCGACGTTCGCCGCGTCGACGAGCGCGTAGTCGTTCTCCCGGACGCGCCGCGCGATGGCGTCCTGCTGGGTGCCGTCGAACGCACGCCCCGAGGCCGTCCAGAGCTTCAGGCCGTTGTCCGGCGCCGGATTGTGGCTCGCGGTGACGGACACGCCCGCGTCCGCGTCGACCCACTCGACGGCGCGCGCTATCGTCGGCGTGGACGCCATCCCGACGCGCACCACGTCGCTCCCGCTCTCGCGCAGTCCGGCGACGACCGCGTCCGCGAGCATCTCGCCGCTCTCCCGGGGGTCGCGGCCGACGACGACCGTCCCGTAGCCCTCCGCGGCCAGCGCACGCCCGACCGACAGCGCCAGCTCGCAGGTGACCTCGTCGCCGACGCGACCACGTATCCCACTCGTTCCGAACATGACAGTCGATACCCGCGTCCGCCAGGTAGTTATACCCTCTATTCCCGAGTGCGTCCTCGACCCGACCGCGGACCGCCGGCCGGTCGTCGACCGGGGCGTGGGCCCCGTTCCCGGCGGTAGCGTCGTCGTACCGGGGTCGCTGGTGGCTCCTCGACGCCCAGTAACCGGCCAATAACGACGCGTCTGGGGGCCGAGGACGAACCGATGACACGCTATCGCATACCGCGTTGCGGTCGTCTCGTTGCGCGCGACCCGTCGTGCGAGCAGCGCGGCCGCGAACGCACCGCCGCCTCGACGGCCGGCGTGCCAGGCGCCGACCGCGCCGGGC
Organism: Halorubellus litoreus; assembly: GCF_037081675.1. Classification (GTDB taxonomy): domain Archaea; phylum Halobacteriota; class Halobacteria; order Halobacteriales; family Natrialbaceae; genus Halorubellus; species Halorubellus litoreus. Next base: position 594,983 of record NZ_JAZAQL010000002.1, read on the forward strand.
CGTGAGCATCTCGACCGAGGCGGTCGACCGCGCCCGCCGCGCGGACGTCCCGTTCGTCGCCGCCGCGGTCGCGTACTACTGGCTGGGGTCGCTCGTCCCGGTGCTCGCGCTCGGGTTCGTCGTCGTCCAACTGACGTACGGCCCCGTGCTCGCGGACGCGACGCTCGCGTATCTCGACGGCGCCCTGACCGCGACCGGTCGGTCCGTGCTCCGGCGAGCGCTCGTCGACTCCTCCGGGGCGACCGGGCTCGGCGTCGCCGGCGCTGTCGGCCTCGTCTGGGGGTGGACGCGGCTCTACGGCGCCCTCGAGGCAGCGTTCGAGCGCGTCTACGAGACCACGGGCAACGACGGGTTCGCGGCGCGCGCCGTCGCCGGCGCCATCGTCGTCCCCGCGATCTCCGTCGGGATGGTGCTCGCCGCGTCCGGACTCCTCACCGGGTCCGACGACGTCGCGTGGCAAATCCTGCACGTCGTCGCGGTCGCGCTCGCGCTCTTCCCCGTGTTCGTGACGCTCCCACCGACGCGCCCCAGGCTGCGTGCGGCGATGGTTGGCGCGGCCACGACCGCGGTCGCGTGGTCCACGCTCCGGATCGCGTTCGAGACGTACGCGACGTACGGCTCGTACTCGCCCGCGTACGGCGTCATCGGCGGGGTCATCCTCGTCGTCACGTTCCTCTACCTCGGCGCGCTCGCGCTCCTCGTCGCCGTCGCCCTCACCGCCACGCTCGACGACTGAGCGAACCCTCGTAGTCGGTCGACCGACAGCTACGGTTTCGGTCCGACAGGCAGAACCTGCAGCACCACCAGCGTTTATGCCCCTGGACGCGAAAGGGTGGGTTGCAATGACACGGAGTTCCCAGGCTCCTGGTCGAGAAATTCTCCGACGGTAAGCCGACCGTCGTAGCCGACGACCACGACCTGTCCCTGTGCGTCGGCGACGAAACGCACGACCTGAGCCGCGACGAAGCAGCACAGTTACGCGACGCGTTGTCGAACGCACTCACGCGCACCACCGAGTACGTCCACACGACGGGCACGCACCGCGAGGACGACGCGTACGTCGTCGCGCGCCGCGGCGCCGATTCCGCCGGCCACGAGAAGGTGTTCGAGTCCTTCGAGGCGTGCCGGGGGGTCTACGACGAACTCCCCGAGTCGTTCACGGCGAGCGACGTCGAGCGGTCCGGGCTCACCGGCGGCCGCCGGCACATGCTCGTGTGGCACTACGCGGAGCATCCGGCGTTCGACTGCGAGCTCGCCTCCCGCCAGCCATTGACCGTCGAGAAGACGGTCGAGGGCGAGGCGGTCGACGAGGAAGCGACCGACGACGAGCGAGCGGCCGACGCGACCGCGTCCGCGAACGAGTCGACGACCGGCGACCACCTGGGGGTGATGCCCGCGGACGACTGACCCCAGCCGGTCGATGCGGCGCCCGATTCGGTCCAGCCGGTCGATGCGGCGCCCGATTCGGTCGACGATACGGGAATCGCCGTTCGGCGACACCCGGCCCTGCCGGGACGCCAGTCCTTTTGCGAGCGGACGCCGTCGCCCCGGGTATGTCACGAGACCAGCGAACGCCGGGGGAGGGACCGCGGCCGTCGACGTTCAGCATCGTCGCTCGCGACCCCGAGCAGGACGCGGTCGGCGTCGCCGTGCAGTCGAAGTTCGTGAGCGTCGGGAGCGTCGTGCCGTTCGCGGACGCGAGCGCCGGCGCTATCGCGACGCAGTCGTTCGCGAACGTCGCGTACGGCCCGGACGGCCTCGACCTCCTCCTCGACGGCTACACCGCCGAGGAAGTCGTCGACGAACTCACCGACAGCGACGACGAGGCCGCCCAGCGCCAGGTCGGCGTCGTCGGCCAGGACGGGAGCGTCGCGGCGTTCACGGGCGACGAGTGCTTCGACGTCGCTGGCGACGTCCAGGGCGAGCACTACACCGTGCAGGGGAACATCCTCGAGAACGACGAGACGCTGCCCGCGATGGCCGACGCGTTCGAGACGACCGACGGCGGCCTCCCCGAGAAGCTGCTCGCGGCGCTGCACGCCGGGAACGACGCCGGCGGTGACTCCCGCGGCGAGCAGTCCGCTGCGATGTACGTCGCGAAACCCGAGGGCGGCTACGACGGGAAGAACGACCGGTGGATCGACGTGCGCGTCGACGACCACGAGCACCCCATCGACGAGCTCGAACGCGTGTTCAAGATATACGACGTGACGCTGCTCGCTCGCGAGGAACCCGAGGACGTCCGCGAGCTCGATGGCGACGTTGCGCGCGCCGTCGCGGCGACGCTCGCCGACCTCGGGTTCTACGACGGCGACCTCGAGTCGGTCGCCGACACCGGGTTCGGGGACGCGGAGCGAGACGCGCTCGAGGACTTCCGCGGGATGAACAACTTCGAGAACCACGAGCTCTCCGTCCTCGAGGACGCGCTCGCTCGCGGCTGGACGGACGCCGACGCCGACGGCGACGAGCGGCTGGTCGACGCCATCTGGCACGGCCTCCAACGGCTCGAACGCGAGTAAGCGATTCACCGGCTCGACCGAGAGGAGGTGACCGGTCGCTGCATGCCGGCGGAGGGACTTGCCGTGTGGAAGCAGGTTTTTCACTCGCACCCACTTACGACGGGGTATGTCAGGGGCAGACGGAGGGTTGTTCGAGGAGGACCTCGCGGGGCTGTTCGAGGACCATCGAGTGAACGCGGCGCTGGCGTGGGTGCTGGTGGCGGTGCTCGTCGTCGACGCGGTGACGGAGTTGCTGCTCGGCGGTGTGCCGTCGGCGGCGTTCGCCGCGGGCGTCGCCGCGCTCGCTGCCCTGCCGGCGGTCGCGTTCCGGAACCCGCGCATCATGCTGCCGTGGGAGGTACTGGCGCTCGCGGCGCTCCCGATGCTCGGCCGGTTGTTCGCGACGCTCCCCATCACGGAGGCGCTCGCGACGTACCTCGCGGTCGCCGCGGTCGCGCTCATCGTCGCCGTGGAACTGCACGTGTTCACGCCAGTGAAGATGACGCTCGGGTTCGCGGTGCTCTCGGTCGTCGTGTTCACGACCGCGGCCGCGGGCGTCTGGGCGGTGACTCGCTACGCCGGGTTCGTCTTCCTCGGCACGCCGTTCGTGCAGAGCAACGAGGCGCTCATGATCGAGTTCGTGTACTCGATACTCGCGGGCGTGCTCGCCGCGGGCGTCTTCGAGTTCTACGTGCGTCGACGCGCGCAACTGGACCGACTCCCGCCGGGCGTGACCGTCCGATGACGTCGCTGTCGTCGTTCGGCCTCCACGAGCGTCGCCAGAAGCAGCTCTCGCGGTTCATGCAGCTGTCGCTCGTCGGCCTGCTGTTCGTCGGTATCTACGAGCTCAACGTCGGTATCGTCGTGAACTGCGCGGTCGGCCTCGTCGTCACGGAACTCCCCGCGATCGTCGAGCGCGACTACGACGTCCCGATGGACGCCGGGCTGACGTTGTGGATCACGACCGCCGCGTTCCTGCACGCGCTCGGCACCGTCGGCCTCCCGGGGATGGAGGACTCGTTCTACCGGACGCTCCCCGTCTGGGACGACGTCACCCACGCGTTGTCGGCGAGCGTCGTCGCTGCGGCGGGGTACTCGACCGTGCGCGCGCTCGACGAGCACTCGGCGGACATCTATCTGCCGCGGCGCGTGACGTTCGCGTACGTCCTCGCGTTCACGATGGCGTTCGGCGTGATCTGGGAGGTGCTCGAGTTCGCCATCACGGTCGCGACGGGCGCGGTCGGCGTCGACACCGTGCTCACTCAGTACAGCGTCGAGGACACGCTCGGCGACCTCGTCTGGAACACGTTCGGTGGGTTGCTCGTCGCGATCTGGGGGCACCTCTACCTGACGAACGTCGTCGGGGCGCTCCGGTCGCGCATGACGGACAACTCTCACGAGGAGTGATAGCACGCCCCTAGGCTTACGTCGGGGGCGGTCGACCACCCGAACGCGATGGTATTCAAGAAGATAACCCTCATCGGCACGAGCCCCGAGAGCTTCGACGCTGCGGCGGACGACGCCATCGACCGCGCGCAGGACACCCTCCAGAACGTCCTCTGGATCGAGGTGGACGAACTCGGCGTCGAGGTGGCGAGCGTCGAGGACCGAGAGTACCAGGCGGAGGTCACGGTCGCGTTCGAGCTGGAAGGCTGACGCGACCGCGGTTACTCTCGTCGCTGGCACCCGAACGGCTACCTGTTGGTCCGCCGAACCGCGAGGTATGGAGCCAGTCGACGAGAGCGACCTGGAGTGGCGCGAGTACGAGCATGGCGAGTCGGCGTTCCGCCGGAAGCAACTCGCCGCGGCCGCTGGCGCGGGCGACGACCTCGGCTGTAGCCTCTACGAGCTGCCGCCGGGGAAGCGCTCGTGGCCGTACCACTATCACGCGGGGAACGCCGAAGCGCTCTACGTGCTCGCCGGGGAGGGATTCGTGCGGCTCGGCGACGACGAGCACCGCGTCGACGCTGGCACGTACGTGCCCTGTCCCGCGCGACCGGAGGGCGCGCATCGCGTCGTGAACGACGGCGACGAGCCACTGCGGTACCTCGCGATGTCCACGATGCGCGACCCGGACGTCACCGAGTACCCCGACAGCGAGAAGGTCGGTGTCTTCGCTGGGTCACCGCCGGGGAGCAGCGAGGAACGGACCGTTCACGGGTACTTCAGGACGAAAGACGCGGTCGACTACTGGGACGGCGAGGAATGAGTTCGAGTCCTACCGTGGTCGCTTGAAGACGAGCGACTGCGTGTTCCCGCTCGCTTCGCTGAGGTCCTCGACGAGCTCCCAGCCGTCGCGGCCGAGTTCGTTCAGTTCGTCCTCGGGGTTCTTCACGGACTTCCCGAGGAAGGACGTGGAAAGGTCGACGACCTTGTACTCCCACTGCTGTCGTGAGGGCATGGTCGACACTCGGAACCGACGCGAGAAGTGTCTTGTGTCCGTCAGGTCCGGAAGGATTCGCCACAGCCGCACTCGCTGACGACGTTCGGGTTCTCGACGTGGAACCCCTCGCCCTGGAGGCCGCCCTCGAACGCGAGGTGACTGCCTTCGACGTAATCCAGGCTCGCCGGGTCGACAAACACCCGCAGGCCGTGGTGGTCGAACACCGAGTCCTCGTCCGCGGGCTCGTGCTCGAAGCGCATCCCGTAGGACAGGCCCGCGCACCCGCCTTGCTTCACGAACAATCGCAGCCCCGCCTCCTCGACGTCCATGCCCTCGCTCTCCAGGAGCGAGAGCGCCTCGGACGCGGCGTCCTCGCTGACCGTCAGCGACCCGCCCGGCTCGGCGCCCGCGGTTTCCGTGCTCATGGTCGTAGTACGGTGGGGGAGCGAGTTAAACGTGGCGTCGGCGGTACTGCGGTGGTCGAGTTCGCGACGAGGGTTTACGTCTCGTGTAAACCCCGGGGTCGGATCGGTGTGGGGTTCTCGGCTGGCGGTACCGTCTGGGGTCGATGGGAGCGAACCCCTCGTGGGTTACTCGCTCCTCGTAGCCCTGGCTGGTCCGTGCAACTGGATTGCCTGCCCCGGCCTCGTACCGGTCACTCGCACGTGCAAGTGGCCCGCCCAGCCCCGCACCGCACCTCGTCCTCCCCAACCGATGCGTCACTCGCGACGCTCGTTCCGCATCCCTCGCGCGATATCGACGGGACGCGACTCACCTCGGCTCGCGGCCGCCGGCCGCTCGCCATCGAGGCGACTCCGTCGCCTCGTTTCGTTCGTCGCGTCCCGGCAGCGCGCGCCACGACGTTCGCTCCGATCAGTCGTCGCTGGGGTCAGTCGTCGGGCTCGACGCGCTTCCGGACGCTTTCGGCGTGCGCGTCGAGGCCTTCGGCTTCGGCGAGCGTCGTGATGGCGTCCGCGAGGTCGCTCAGTCCCTCTTCGTCGAGTCGCTGGACGGTCGTGGAGCGCACGAACTCGTCGACGCTCAGGCCGCCGTAGCGTTTCGCGCCACCGTTCGTCGGCAGCACGTGGTTCGTGCCGGAGGCGTAGTCGCCGGCGGCGACGGGCGTCTGCTCGCCGAGGAAGACGCTCCCCGCGTTGTCGATGCGCTCCAGGAGCGCCTCGTCGTCGTCGGCGTGGATGGCGAGGTGCTCGGCGGCGTACTCGTTCGCGAACAGGACCGCTTCGCTCATCGAGCGCGCGAGGAGGATGGCCGACGCGTCATTCGCGAGGGCGTCGCGGATGGTGTCCTCGCGCTCGCGGTCGTCCACCTGCGCGAACACCTCGTCGATGACGTCGTCCGCCAGGTTCTCGTCGTCCGTGACCGCGACGACGCTCGCGTTCGGGTCGTGCTCGGCCTGCGCGACCAGTTCCGCGGCGACGAACTCGGGGTTCGCGGTGTCGTCCGCGAGCACGAGCACCTCGCTCGGCCCCGCGAGGAAGTCGATGTCGACGTCCCCGCGAACCTCCGCCTTCGCGGCAGTCACCCACTTGCTCCCCGGGCCGACGACCTTCTGGACGTGCGGCACGGTCTCCGTGCCGTACGCGAGCGCTGCGATACCCTGCGCGCCGCCGATACTGTACACCTCGTCCGCCCCCGCCGCGTGCACGGCCGCGAGCGTCGCCGGGTTCATCTCCTCGGCGGGCGGCGTCGCCACGACCACCTGCTCGACGCCCGCGACCTTCGCCGGCACCACGCCCATGATCGCGCTCGACGGATACGCCGCGGTTCCGCCGGGCGCGTACACGCCGACGCGCTCCAGCGGCCGGAACCGACGGCCGAGTTCGCGACCCGGCGAGAACTCCTCGCGCCAGTCCGCGGGCACCTGGCGTTCGTGGAACGCGCGAACGTTCTCGACCGCCGTGTCGATGGCGTCCCGTACGTCGGGGTCGACGCGGTCCTCGTACGCGCGCTCGGCGGCGTCGCGCACGTCCAGGTTCCCGACGGAGACGTCGTCGAACTCCTCGGTGAACTCGCGGACCGCGACGTCGCCCTCCTCCCGTACTCGCTCGACGACCTCGCGGACGGACTCGCGAGCGCTCTCGACGCCGGCGTCGCGTTCGAACAGCGCACGGCGCCGGTCGCTCCCGAGGTCCGCGATCTCGTTGACGTCCATGCATCGGCGTTGACCGCGACCGGAGAAAAACCGTTTCCTTCGCCGGACGTCTCCCGGGACCGTCGCGCGTCCGTCGAGAGCCCTCAGGCCGACCAGGTGTCGACGACCGCGTCCACGCACCCGCCGTCCGCGAGGAAGTACGTCTCGTGGCCGTCGACGTAGCTCACGTCGTGGTCGACGTAGTTCGCGGGCGGCTCCTCCTCGATGCCTTCGGCGCCGAGCGCGGTGTCCCACTCGGCGTACTCGTAGCTGCCGGTGAGCGTCTCGTCGCTGGTGTTGTAGAAGTTGTCGAACCGGCCGACGCTCCGCTCGATCTCCTCGCCGTAGGTGTCCTCGAAGGGCTCCCAGTCGAGCGACGGCGCCTCGTCGTTCACGGCCGCGCCGAGCATCGTGACGGTGTCGATGGCGTCGTGCGCGCCCCAGTCGTCGAGTTGCTCGATGGCGTTCAGGATGACCTCGGCGCCGAGGCTGTGGCCGACGACGCGGAGCGCCGTCCCCGGGTTCTTCTGGGCGTAGTCGCGACAGTACGCCGCGAGCTTCGGGCCGTTCTGTTCGGCGATCTCGACGGTATCCCACCACTGGAGGTTCGAGAACTTCGAGTCCCACGTGTACCCGACGACGGGACCGTCGTAGCCGCCGGCCTGGAATCCGGCGGCCGCGGGCTCGATGATGTCCTCGCGCGCTTCGGCGGGCGTCTGGTTGTAGCCGTGGAGCATCACGACGAGTTCGTCCGGGGCGCTTCCCGAGAGTCCGGGGATGGTGCCGTCGACGTCGTAGTCGGTCTCGTCGTGACCGTCGGTGAGGTACTCCTCGCCCCACGCGATGTCGAAGTGGCCGCGCGTCGAGACGTAGCCCGGGACGCCGTCCGTACCGCTCTCAGCCGCGGTGGTGCCCGCGGTGGCGAGTCCCGCGACGCCGGTCGCGATCGTGCCGAGGTAGGTCCGTCGGTTCATATAATTCCGATTGAATTTGGACGAGTATATATCATACGAAGTCGAGTGAACTCACGAACCGTCGTATCGTTTCTCGCCGGGCGTCGGGACGCGCCAGGTGGCCGTCGCTCGGGGGAGAGGTTCGGTGGGGGCGACCGCAGAGAGGCCGCTCCCGGTTGGGAGCGGCGGTGCTGGGGTGCCGTCTGACGCAGGTGCGGGACCGTCTCGTCGCGTGGACGGCCGTGGTCACTCCGAGACGCCGTACGCACGACGCCGCTGGGGAGGCGACGCCAGGCATCGGCTCGAGGGGCCGAGCCGACCGTGTCGGCGTCCGCGCCGGTGCGAGTCGTTGGGGGGACTGTCTCGCTGCCGGCGCGGCCATGCCCGTGGTCCGAGCGACCGCGGACCGCACACTGCATTCGCACTTCGGTCGCCCGTAATAAAAACTTGTTGCTGTCGACCATGGCCAATGGTTACGTCACGCGGCGTCGTCGTCGCCGAGGACCACCGTCCGGAGTGACACCGCGAACAGGACGACGACGAGCGCGAACGCGACCAGGCCGAACGGCGCCGCGAGCACCTGCGCAGTCCGGTACCCGAGCGCGATCCGGCCGAACCCGAGCGTCACGAAGCTCGCGAGCACGCACCCGAACGCGACGAACGACAGCATCACGAACCGATTCCGGTCCATGGCCTGACTCCGGGCGCGCCCGTCAAGTCCGTTTCGTCCACCGGCCCGAGCGAGCGCCGCCGAACCGCTGCCCCGTGGTACGTGATACCGTCACTGTAGCCACCATCGGACTTATTCCGTCCACCGCGAAAGCCACGGGCGTGACAGCGGACGCGACCGCGGAAGCGGGCGAGGACCCGGCGGACGAGCGCGACTCCACGGCCAGTGCGACCGGCCGTGACGACGTCCCCGGCGACGACACCGCCCCCTGCGACGGCGACGATGTCGCGCCGAGCGACGCGGTCGTCGAAGCGCGCCTGGAGGACGCGCTCGAACGCGTCGCACACGGCGCAACCGTCTCCGTCCCCGGTATCCTCGCCGAACGCGGACTGTCGGTCGCGTTCACCGCCGCGCTCACGAACGGGTTCGGCGCTGCCGCGTACGGCGTGTTCGCGCTCGCACGACGCAGCCAGGCGTACCTCCTGCACCTCGCGTTCGGGTTCAACAGCGGGCTCAGTCGCTTCCTCCCGAACGCCGACGACGACGCCGAGCGCGACGCCATCGTCACGTTCGCAGCCCTCCTCCTGTTCGGCGTCTCGACCCTGTTCGGCGCGGCACTCTACGTCGCCACGCCCACCATCGTCGACCTCGTCGAGGTCGGCCGCGAAGGCCAGTTCGGCGCGCTCCTGCGCGTGTTCGCCATCGGCCTCCCCGCCGCCGCGTGGCTGTTCACGGTCAGTGGCATCCTCCGCGGCCTCGAAGCGGTCGTCCCGCTCACGCTCACGATGCGCGTCGGCGTCCCGGTCGCGCACCTCGCGGTCGCCGGCCTCGGCGTCCTCGTCTTCGACGACGTCGTCCTCGTCGCCGCCGGCGTCGTCACTGCGAGCGCGCTCGTCGGCACCGTCGCGATGGCGTGGTTCGCCCGCGACCGCGGCATCCGACCGCGCGTCCGCGGCCCCGACGTCCGCGCGCTCTGGACGCGGTACGTCCGGTACACGTTCCCGCTGTTCCTCGGCGGGTTCGCGACCGTCACGCAACGCCTCGGGTTCTACCCGCTCATCGCGTGGTTCCTCACGGGCCTCGCCGGCGGCGTGTTCGCCGTCGGCGTCCTCGTCGGGTCCCTCGTCAGACTCCCGCTGAACGCCATCAACCAGTTCATCCCGCCCGTCGCCGCGGAACTCAACGAGGAGGGCTACGACCGCGCACTCAGCCGTCTCTACCACGTCACGAGCCGGATGGTGCTCGTCGGCGTCACCGCCGCCGCCGTCCCCGTCGTCGTCTACCGCCGCGAACTCATGGCGCTGTTCGGCGAGGCGTTCGTCCCGCACGCCGACCTCCTCGCGGGGTTCGTCGTCGCGCAGTACGTCGCGTGCGCCGCCGGGAGCGTCGGCATCCTCCTCATGATGACGGACAACCAGCGCGCGCTCCTCGTCGTGAACTCCCTCATCACCGCCGGACTCGTCGTCGTCGCCATCCCCCTCACCGCGAACTACGGCCTCCCCGGGCTCGTCGGGACGTACGTCCTCATGCTCACGCTGAACAACGTCCTCGAGGTCGTCGTCCTCTACTACCTCGAGGGCCTCCAACCGTTGACGCGCCGGCACGGGTACACGCTCGTCGCCGCCGTCCCGCTCGGGGCCGTCGCCATCGCGGCCCGCGCCAGCCTCCCCGGCGCCCTCGGTATCGCCGTCGGCGCCCTCGGCGGCCTCGCCGGCTACGCAGCGACGCTCCGCTGGCTCGGGTTCACGCCCGTCGAACGTCGCCTCGTCGGCACGCTCACCGACCGCTACCGGCAAGCGCTCGCCGACCTCACCTGACCGACCATGCCCGGACCCACTCCAGCCCGCGACGCGACCGCGTTCGACCCGACGCACGCGCTCGTCGTCGCGACGGACGCGGACGCCACCGTCGAGGCTCGCGCGACCGCCGACGCCGTGGACGCGGTCCTCGACCACGCGGACACCGTCGCGGTCGCCGTCGACCGCCCCATGCTCGCCGACGAGCACCCCGCGGTCGCCGACGACCTCCGAACCGCGTTCGCGAGCACCGAGGCCACCAGTGACGCCACTGGCGGCGGTGCTCGACCGCTCCGCGCACCGGTCCACGAGGTCCGGGACGCGCTCGCGTCGCTCCTGGCGCTCTCGTGCGTGCATCGGTTCGTCGCCGTCGAACGACTCGACGCGTTCCGGGACGACCGGCGCGTCCTCGCGTACGTCCCCGACCACGGGCAGTTCCGCGTCGACGCGCACGCGACCACCGACCGCGACGCGCTCCGCGCGGCCGTCGATGACGCCCTCGCCGCGGCGCCGGCGGGACTGCTCCCCGCCCGACCGCTCGCCGACTGGACCGCCGCGGGCACGCGCCACGTCCTCGAACCGCCGTCGCTGTGCGTCGACGACGCGTGCTTCGACCTCGGCGCGCTCGAACGCGTCCACCTCGACGCCGACGACCGGGTCGTCGAACTCGCGTGGCGGGTCGACGACGGACTCGTCGCTCGCGCGCTCGACGCGCTCGGCCCGTCGCGCCCCGACCGGTTCCGGTTCGACTCCGCGAACCGGTACGCGGACGTCGCCGCCGCGTTCCGCACCGTCGCCGACGCCCTCGACGTCACCGCGACCGAGTGAGGCCGTCGGAGTGCTCGCGTCGGCGGTGGCGACGCCCGCAAGCGCAAGGTACGAACCGCTGGCTCCCATTCGGGGAGACGTGCATCGACGCCGCGTCCTCGCTATCTGTTTCGTCGCCGTCGCGCTCGCCGCCGTCGCCGCGCCCGCGCTCGGGCACGTCCCGGCGTTCTCGACGGACAACGACGACCCGGGGAACGCGACGTACGTCGACGACCCCGCGAAGTCGTGGTCGTTCTACGACCGCGTCGACGCGAACGAGAGCGCGTACTACCGGACGTACCTCGACGCCGGTGACCGCCTCCAGGTGAGCACGTTCACGCCGCGAGCCACCGGGTTCGAGCCGGGGTTCGTCGTCATGAGTCCCGCGCTGAACGGCACCGACGGCGTCCCCTCGCAGGTCGAGGTCCCCGAGGGCTACGGCGCCAGGGTCGTGGAACCCGAGCCGTCGGGTGACGCGGAGTACGAGCCGTTCACGCCCGCGGCGCTCTACCGGACCGCGGAACTGAACGCGACCGTCGACACCGCCGGGACGTACTACGTCGCCGCGTACGACCCCGACCGTGGCGCGGGCGCGGTCGGCGTCGTCGTCGGCTACCAGGAGTCCTTCGGCGTCGAGGAGTACGTCACCGTCCCGCTGGACCGGCCGCGCATCCACGAGTGGGAGGGCCAGCCCGCGTGGTTCGTGTACGGCCCCATCCTCCTCGGCGCGCTCGCGACCCTCGGCGCGTTCGCGTGGTGGACGACCGACGGGAGCGAGGACGACGCTCGCGGCGCCGGCGGGGACGGCGGCACGCGAACGACGCGCTCGGTCGTGCTCGCGGTCGCGTCGGCGCTCTACGGCGGCGGCGTCGCCGGCGTCGCCGTCCAGACCACCGTCGCGGCGAGCGTCGCCGGGCTCACGACCGGTGTCCTCGTCACGCTCGCGTTCGTCGCGATACCCGCACTCCTCGGCTGGTACCTGCTCGGGCGCGCCATCGACGACGAGTCGCCCTCGCGCGCTCGACGCGGTACGCTCCTCGCGGTCGCACTCCTCGGCGTCGGCACCTGGGCGGGGTTCGTCGTCGGCCCCGCGCTCGTCGTCCTCGCCGCCGGCCTTCCCGCGGAATAACGCTCGCTGCCAGGCTGCGCGCTACTGGCCGACGCGGTGGACGTCGCTCACGCTCGCGTCCGCGTCGACGGTCGCGACGAGTCGTTCGTCGCCCGCAGTGACCGTCACCTCGACGCGCGGCGGGTCGCGGGACACCACGGCGACCTCGGGGAGGTCGATCGCGGACCACACCGCCCACGACGGCAGTTCGCTCACGTCGAACCCGTGCTCGAAGAGGAACCCGCGCGTTCCCGGATGCATGAACGCCGGCGTGACGGGCGCCGTTCGCACCGACCCGCCGCAGCGACCGCACGTGAACTCGACGTGCGCGGGGTACGTCGCGAACGGCCGGTCGTCGTCGTCGAGGACGAGCAGTCCGGTCGTGCGTCCCGCACAGATGTGGCAGAACCCGTCGAGGACGCCGTCGACGACGTGACTCATCCACCGGTCGAACGCCAGCGGGAGCTCGTCCGCGTCGAACTGGTCGAGACTCCCGGGCGGGAACGAGAACTCGTTGAACCACTCCTCGCACTCGCGACAGGACAACGTCGCGGTCTCCTCGGCGTACGCCGCCTCGAGAGGCCCGTCGCACAGCGGGCACTCGCCGGGCACCGCGATGGCGTCGACGGACGCGTTCGCGGTGTACGTCCCGGCGTACATCGCACCGACGATCTGTCGACCCGCGTACGTCAGCTCGTAGCCGTCGTCGGTCTTCCGGACGAACGACCCGACGAGCTTCCGGAGGTGGTAGTTGAACCGCCCGGAATCCTCGGTGCCGACGCGCTCGCGGAGGTCGCTGAACGACCGCGCGTCGTCCGGCGTCTCCCCGAGCGCTCGCAGGATACCGATGCGCGTGTCGTCGCCGAGGAGCGCGAACGTCTCCTCCGGCGACCGGCGCTCCACCGCAAACTCGCCGCTGGAACCGTCGTTCATAGTATCAGTTCGCCGCCAGAGACCATCTCCGTATCGGGTGCACTGCTCGCGTCCCACACACCGGGTACACTGCTCGCGTTCCACACACCGAGTGCACGGCACGGGTCGCGCGACCGCGACCGATAGCGCCGTCGCTTCGCGCGAGTCCGGCCACGGTGGACCGGCAGCGCTCGCGCTCTCGGGTGGTGGGTTCGTGACGAGTCGCCCCGTCAGAAATCGTATCTTCGTCGCCCAGAGGGCGGGTCGAAGACCGTAGTTACAGACGCGTCAGGTTCGTCGCGCGCGGACCCTTGTCCGCCTGCTCGATGCTGAACTCGACCTTCTGCCCCTCCTCGAGGTCCGGACCGCCAACGTCTTCCATGTGGAAGAACACGTCGTCGTCCGCGTCGTCAGTCGAAATGAAACCGTAGCCGCCAGTGTCGTTGAAGAAATCAACTTCGCCTTCTGCCATTGCGACCAGACACAATCCCGGGACCACATTAAGACTTGCGAGGGACGTGGTACCACGACCATCGGCGGATGTGGTCATCGGCCGCCGCAGCGGTCGCGGACGAACGCGCGGTGGTCGGCTTCGATGCGTTCGCGTTCGGCGGGCGTGGCGTCCTCGTGCCAGAGGCCGAAGCACGCCATCGCGCCGACGCGGTTCCCGAACTCGTAGAACGCCATGCGCTCGCGGACGGCGTCCGTGAACGCCCAGTCGTCGTCGCGAGCAGACGCGTACGCGTCCCGGAACGCCCGTCGGCGCGCGTCGAGCGTGGCGTCGTCGGGGTCGTCGGCGTCGAGCAGGTGGAACTCGACGGACGCGAGGTTGCTCGCGGGTTCCGCGGCTGAGAGGTTCGCCCAGTCGAGAACGGCGTTCGTCGCACCCGTGCCGGGGTCGACGAGCAGGTTCCCGTAGCGGTAGTCCCAGTGGCAGTACCGCGGGTCGTCCGCGGGCGGGAGCGTCGGTATCGTGCGTTCGACGTGCTCGCGGAGGGTCGGTATCAGGTCCGCGAACCGCTCGCGGTCCTCGGTGACGCCCGGGAAGTACCCGCCGTCGTCGAGCGACTCGATGGCTTCCAGACAGCCGTCGCGAGCCTTCTCCAGGCCGTCGGCGTAGCGTGGGTCGTCGTCGGTGTCGAGGACGGCGAGGTCGTCGTCGCGGACGCCGACGGTGCCGGCGGCGGGGAGCGTCCCGAGGTCGTGGAGCGCCGCGAGGTTCTCGCCGGCCGCCCGGAGCACGCGAGCGACCGCGTCCTCGTCCAGGACGTCCGCGCGGCCTTCGAGCGCCTCTCCGGGGACGTGCTCCATGAGGTAGAACGGCGCTGGGAGCGCGTCGTGCGCGTCGCAGTACCCGTAGACGTCGGGGACCGGGATCGTCGTCTCGCCGCCGACGTGCTCGAGCAGTCGCGGTTCGGCGCGCGCGACCTCGGCGGCCACCCAGTCGTTCGTCGTCGCCTTCAGGACGACGCGACGGCCGTTCGCGGGCGTCGCGACGTCGAGGGTCGCCACGAAGTCCGTGCCCTCGTCTACGCGCGCGACGCGCTCGACCGTCCACGCCGGCCGCAGCTCGCCGACCATCTCACGGACGGCCTCGTCCGAGACGTCCGCGTCCGCTCGCGTCCACTCGTCGGTCACGTCCACACTCGCGGCCCTCGCACACACGAAGCTACCGGTGGTCTGCGAGTCGTTCACTCGCATCCCCGACGGCGGCCGGCGGGTGCGCAGCGGAGCGGCGTCAGTCGCCGGCCGTAGAGGCTGCCCGGTAGCGCGGGTGGTCGTCGACGCGGGCGTACTCCACGACGTCGGTCCCGAGTGCCTCGACGCGCTCGGCGACGTCGTCGTCGGCGATGCCGTCCGCTCGTACCGTCGAGTGCGAGGACGGGACCGCGACCTCGACGGGGAGCGTCCACGCGTTCAGGGTGCGTGCGACCGTCCGGAGGTGCGCGAGCGCGCTCCCCGGGAACCGCCCGCCAGCGACCTCGACGAGGCCGACGGTCTTCCCGCCGAACTCGTCGCGTCCGAGGTAATCGAGGGCGTTCTTGAGGACGCCCGAGTACGACCCGTGATAGTTCGGCGTGCCGAGGAGGACGGCGTCCGCGCCCGCGACGACCTCGCGGAGGGTCGTCGCGTCGCCGACGTCGGGCGCGTCGGCGTCGAACGGCGGGAGGTCGTACGCGTCCAGGTCCACGAGCCGGGTGTCGGCGCCACGGTCGCGGGCGGCCGCGAGCGCCGCGCGGAGGACGACCTTCGTCTTGCTCGCGTCGCGTCGACTCCCGCACACGGCGACCACGGTAGGCGCGTCAGTTCCGAGTATCGTCATGTCTCGTTGTTCCGTCGGGACCGAGTTAAGCGGGCGCTGAAACCACGTATTGTACGAAAACGAACACGCAAGACGGGAGCCGGTCGGAACGCGACGCGGATGGAGTCGGTCGAGCCGACTGCGGTCCGTCGAGTCGAACGCGGTCAGTCCTGGTCGACGTCCGCGTCGGTGCCGCCGTCGGTGTGGCCGGCGGCCATCGCCGGCTCGGAGCCCCCGATCCAGCCGTCGATGTTCTCCGCGACGTAGTCCTTCCCGCCCCAGCCGAACGCGATGCCGAGCGCGAGCGCGACGCCGACCGCGATGCCGAGCGAGATGGATTCGGCGAACGTGAACAGGATGTCGACCGCGACGCCCATCGTGTCCAGGCCGATGACGATGGCGATGAAGTACAGGAACAGCCGGGTGCCGTCCGCGAACCAGCCCGTGTACCGGCTCTCGGTGACGGTCTCGGTGCGGCCGATGGCGTCGGCGAGGAAGTCCGCGAGCACGAACCCGACGACGATGATGAGTGCGCCCGCGACGAACGACGGCAGGTACGACACCGCGGTGGCGACCCACTCGGAGAGCAACTCGACGGCGAGCACGTCCGACGCCGCGAGGATCGCCACTGCGTACACGAACCACGCCGTCACGCGCCCGAACGCGCTGGAGACGGCGTCTTCGGTGCCGCCGAGCATCCGGCCGAGCGGCGTCTTCAGGACCGCCCGGTCCATCTCGAGGCGGTCCGCGAGTTGCGCGACGACGCGGAACGCGATACGGCCGACGAACCACCCGACGAGGAGGATGAGGAGCGCGCCGACGAGCCGTGGCGCGAACTCGACGATGCTCGCGATGGTGTCGTCTATCGTCTGGTCGAGACCGGTCTGTAGGATTACTAGTTCCAGTGCCATGAAGAGGTGTTGCGTGGAGCGAGAATGGTTATTTGGCCGTTACGGCAGTCCAGGGGCTGCATGAGCCGCCCCGGTTCTGCGCTCTCGTCCCGCGACGGAGAACTCTCGGAGTATCGCCTGTCCGACAGGACTGCGACAATTGAATGACCACATTACCGCGAGCGGACGCGACCGCGTCCACGGCCGACGTCGTTCGACGAACCGCTGACGGGAGCGCGCAGTGGCCGGCTCCAGAGTGCCTCGTGAGGGCTGCTGGCAATGCTCTTCGTTCTCGCAGGCCGAGACCCACCGTGTGTAGGGATGTCGACGCGACGCGTCTCTCTAGTCGTGACCCACCATGACCGAAACCACATTCCGCGAAGTCATCCCCACTGAATCGACCACGGGTACGGTTCGAGCGCAGCGGCGCGCTGGGGTCATCCTCGCTGTCCTCTCCGCGCAGTTCATGACGGCCATCATGCTCGCCGCCGCGATGGTTCCCGGGTACGACTTCGGCGCGAGCGCCATCAGCGACCTCGGCGTGTTCCCAGAGACGGCGTGGCTGTTCAACGCCTCGCTCGTCCTCGTCGGCCTCCTGAACGTCGCCGGCGGGTACTACTACTACCGAGTGCACGGGAAGCGCTGGCTCTTCGGCGTCTTCGTGCTCGCGGGCCTCGGCGCCGTCGTCGCGGGAGCGGTGCCGCTCGACGCCGGTGACCTCCACAGTCTCGGCGCGCTCTTCGCGTTCCTGTTCTTCAACGTGCAGGCGATCGGCGCCGGCACGCAGGTACGGGGCGCGATGCGGTACGCGTCCGTCCTCGCCGGCGTCGTCGGCATCGCGTTCCTCGGCGTCATGATCGTCGGCGACGCCGGGAACCCCGCGGTCTTCGGCGCCATCAACCACGGCGGCGCCGAGCGAATGATCGTCTACCCCGCGATGCTGTGGCTCGTCGCCTTCGGCGGCTACCTGCTCGGCCGCGGCGAAAGCACCACCGTCGTCTGAGCGTCATCGCGGACGGACCACGACAACCCTGGTCCCTCTGTTTCGCCGATTCAGTGACTAGAAGGCAGGATTACACTTTCACTTCGCGCTATCGCCAACGGTGCCGATGGTGTGGGTTCGACCGCGATAGCGCGACCGCTGGCGCGGTCGTCAGCGCTCGGTCACTCGCTCGTACCGGTCCGCCATCCGGTCGAAGAACGCGAGCGAGAGTGCGACGCTGCACGCGACGTCGACGGCCGTCCGCAACGGCTGGCGTCGCAGTGCGGCCCGGAGCACGAACAGGTTCAGCGGGGCGCCGACCGCGAGCAGCGCCACGTCGCCAGGCGAGTCCCGCAGCCCGGCGGCAAGCCAGTCGCGTTCGCCGCGCACGACGCGAGTCGCCCACGCGGCGTCGTCGTCGGGTTCGTCGAACAGGAGCGGTTGCGCGCCGACGAACGCGAGCACGACCCCCAGCAGCCGGCGGTCGCGTCGGTACACCGCCAGCACGAACACGGGACAGGACGCGGCCCAGGAGACCTTCGTCGTGCGGTTCCTGCGTCGGCATTGTCGACTATCGACCGCTCGTCGGCTCGGTCGGGTGCGTCGAGGCCGAGTCGGGCGTGGACGCGCGGTCGAGGTGGGTGTCCCCGAACCCCGAGGGGTACTTCAACCCGTAGCCGACGGCGCGGTCCGCGCCGATGTGGGCCGCCCAGACGAGTGCGACGCTCGTCGCGAGCGGGGTCGCGACGAGGACGCCGACGGCCGCGAGCGCGAGCGGTCCGACGTACGTGTGGGCGGCGTTGTAGACGACGCTGCCGGCGCGCGCACCGGCGAGGTAGCCGAGCATCGAGAGGTCGGGAGCGAGCGCGAGCACGAGCAGGAGCCAGAGGCGGCCGTCGACCGCGACGTACGCCGCGAGTGCGGCGGCGAACACGGCCGCGCCCTCCAGGCGCAGGACTGTCTTCGGGTGCATACCGGGGAGACGCCGCCCGGAGAAATAGTCCTATCTCCGCGCGAGAGCTCGTCACGCAGCCACAGTTCGCTCTCGTTCGCCCGGGAGCGAGCACCACCCGAGGAGCCCGGGCCACGCCATCGGAGTCATTTATAAAGGAATGTTGGAAACGGATGGAACCGCCGTCACTTCCGACGGCGAGTCGAGCGAACCCGAGGGGTCCGGCGGCGGAGAGATACTGGATGAGCGGGCCTGGGAAGCGATAATATGTCCTTTATCGGTGTCCGAGGTCGCCCGGCGATGACCACGCGACACCAAGCGCAAGGAACCAGTAACCGCAATACGGTACCACAAAGCTCATAAGGTAATCTAGGTCTACGAATGGCAAGAGATGGATGGGAACGACTCCGTCGAGGACCGGCACGCGGCCGCGCTCCTCGGCGACTCGCAGTACGAGCGAATCAAGCTCCAGCGGTACAGTCTCTTCAAGCTCTCCCTCCCGCGGACGCTCGCCCTCCAGGGACTCATCCTGGCCGCGCTCGCGCTCGTCCTCCCGCTCGCGCTCTCCCAGCCCGAGCCGACGCGCACGCTCCTCGGCGGTGACGTCCTCGCCGCCGAACCGAAGTTCCTCTTCCTCGGCGCGTACGCAAGCGCCATCGAACTCGTCGGCGTCCTCGGGGTCTCTTACGTCGCGTACCGACGGCTCGCGGCCGACGACGTCCTCTCCGAGCGCGAGGTCCACGACCTCCTCGCCATCGAGGACGCCGCCACGCACGTCAGTCTCGTCACCGGCGGTGCCGCCGTCGCCGTCGTCCACGGCTTCTTCCTCGTCGGTCTCGCCGGCGACCCGCTCGTCGGCCGTTTCCAGACGCTCGTCGGCCGGAACCCCTTCGAACCCGGTATCATCCCCGTCTCGGTCGGCGGCGTCGCCGTCGCCGCAGCGGCCCTCGCCGTCCTCGCGCTCGGCCTCAGTCACCTCCTCCGCGGCCGCCTCGCGTACTGACCCGTCGAGACGGAGTCGGGGACCGGGACTCGATGGCCGCCAGCGTGTCCGCGCGCTCGCCGTCCAACGCCGTCCGTCACTCCTCGCCGGACTCGACGCCGCCGCTCGGGGTCGTATTCGCGTCGACGCGCTCCCAGCCGCCTTCGCGCGGCGTGGGCCAGACGAACGCCGTCGCGAGCGCGAGCGCCCCGGCGAGCCACGCGGTCAGTCCGAGCGCGCTCGCAACCACGACGCTCGGTGGAATCGCGGCGGCGTCCACGGTGCGAACGACGAGCGTCAGAACGAGCCCGCGGAACGCGCCGTTCGGCCCGAGCGCCTGCAGGTATCGAAGACTCTCGGGGCCGAGGACGCCCGAGGCGAGCGCGCCGACGAACGCGAGGTCGACGCCGACCGTGACCACGACGAACAGCGCGACGGCGGCCGCCACGGCCGTCCGTGCCGTGGACGTCACCGCGGAGACGGCGAGGACCGCGGCGAGCACGACGGCCGCGTACGCGGTGGCGAGCACGACGAACCGGAGGTACGCGCCGAACGAGCCCTCGCCGCCGTGGGTGGCGACGACCGACGATCCCTCCGGCCCCAGGAACGGGACGAGGACGCCGGCGACGAGGAGCGTCGCGAACACGAGCGAGCAGACGACGACCGCACGCCCGACGTACACGCCGCCGACGTACGCCCACCGCGGCATCGGGTACGTCCGGAGCACCGGGCGTTCGGTGGTCTCCGTGCCAGCGCCGAGCGACCGATACCCGAACGCCACCGCGAGCAACGGGACGAGTACCTCGACGGGCGCGAGCAGGTCGACCGCGAGCGGGACGTACCCCGTCAGGCCGCTCGCGACAGCGAGCCCGAGCACGACGACGACGAACCCGGCCGCGACGAGGACGTACTGGGGCGTCCGGAGCATCGTGACGAGTTCGCGGTCGGCGACGGCGAACAGGCGGTCGCGGTCGGTCGTCATTCTCCGACCTCCGTGCCGGCGCGCACCGCGAGTTCGTCGCCGACGATCGCGGTGAACGCCGCGTCGAGCGAGTCCACGCCGGCGTCCGCCATCACCGCCTCGGGCGTGTCGTCGGCGGCGACGCCGCCGTCGTCGAGGACGAGGACGCGGTCGGCGGTCGCGGCCCCGGAGAGGTGGTGGGTGGCGACGACGACCGCGGGCCCGGTCGCGGCGACGTCCCGGAGCGTCTCGAAGATGTGCGCGCGCAACGACGGGTCGAGTCCGGACGCGGGCTCGTCGAGCACGAGCAGTTCGGGGTCTCCCAGCACGGCCTGCGCGATGCCGAGCAGTCGGATCATGCCGCCGGAGAGCGCGTCGACGCGGCGGTCCGCGACCGCGCCGAGACCGACGAGTTCGAGGGTGTCGTCGACGTCGACGGCCGCGTCGAGGAGGCTCGCGTAGAACGACAGCGTCTCGTCGACCGTGAAGTGCGCGCGGAACCGGGGGTCCTGCGGGCAGAAGCCGACCGGCCGAGCGGCGTCGGCGACGACCTGGACCGTCCCCGCCGTGGGTTCGAGGAGCCCTGCGAGTGCGCGCAGGAGCGTCGACTTCCCGGAGCCGTTCGCACCGACGACCGCGGTCACCGCACCGCCCTGCACCGCCAGGTCGACGTCCGAGAGGACCTGGACGTCACCGAAGCGGACGCCCAGTCCGTCGGTGCGCGCGACCACCCGCGACTCCGGCGTCGGCTCCGCTGCGGGCGCGCCCCCGGTGTCTTCGAGCGACTGGGTGTCGACGTCGGCCGCGGCTTCGTCGGCGGCCGCTTCGTCGACGTCGGGCGAGGCTTCATCCACGTCCGCCTCCTCGGTCTCGTCCGCGACCTCCGGATTGCCGTCGCTCATGCTCGATGCACCTCCTTCGCGTGTTCGACGGCCGGACGCGTAACGCTATCGTCGCCGGTGACCCGGTGGTCGGTCGCGTTGGCCGTCGTCGAGTCGGGCGCGGTCGCGTTCAGCCACGACCGCGGGTCGGCGTCGGGCGTCGCCGCGACGCGCTCCAGGACGTCCGGGCGGACCGGTGCCGCGAGCGGTGCGACGTCGAGCACGCCCTCGGGGCGGAGTCCGGGCATCTCCGCGGCCGACGACCGCAGGAGCGAGACGGCGGGCGAGCGCGCCAGGACGTGCACGCTCGGTACGGCCTCCGCGTGCCGGTCGACCGCGCCCGTCGGGCGGAACGTCCGCTCGAGGACGCCGTCGCCGTCGCGGTCCGTCCCCGGCGCGCCCGCCCAGTAGTTCCCGCGGCCGTCGTGGGACCACACTCGGACCGGGCCGAGCGACGCCTCGGCGTACGCGTCGCTGCGCACGACGTCGTTCCGAGCGACCGCGTTCGTCGGGACGAGCGTCGACCCGCTGATCCCGACGCCGTTCCCGTAGAGGGTGTTCTCGGCGTACAGCGACCGGTACGAGCCGACGGTCAGCCCGATGTCGTTCCCGACGGCGACGTTCCGGAGGACGAACGACGACCGGCCGGCGACGTCCACCCCGACGCCGCTGTCGCGCACCGCGTTCCCGAGCACGACGTTCCGTTCGGGGCGCGTCATCACGACGATGCCCGTGTCCGCGTCCGCGACGACGTTGTCCGCGACGAGCGTCTCCGACGTGTACATCTCGTGCACGCCGAACCGGAGGTTCCGGAAGTCGTTCCCGCGGACGACCGTCCCGTCCGCGACGTGCATGTAGACGCCGTCGCGGCCGCCGTCGAACGTCGAGTCCTGGATGACGACCCGCGAGTGCGCGGCGAGCGTACTCATGAAGCCCTCCAGCCACGGGGACCGGCCGTCGACGTGCACGCGCTCGACGACCACGCCGTCGCTGTACCGGACGGTGACGCCGTTCGACGGCGTGGTGACGCGAACGTCCGCGACGTACGACCCGCTCGCGTTCTCGAACTCGACGCCGGAGGCGGCGTGCGCGTACGACCGCATGACGAGTGCGTCCCAGGCGCCCTCGTCCACGGAGACGTTCGGGACGCCCTTCCCCTCGCCGACGCCCTCGATAGCGAGGTCGGTGACCGCAACCTGCGCGTCGAGGACGCGGAGCACGCTCCCGTTCCCGGTCCCGACGAGCGTCGTCGCGTTCGCCCCGGCGCCCGCTATCGTGACGGGTTTCCGCACGGTGACGTTCACGTCGCTGTAGTTCCCGGCGGGCACGCGGACCGTCGTGTTCGGTGGCGCGGCAGCTATCGCGGCGGCGAGCGTCGGTGCGTCCTCGCCGACCACCACCGACACCGGTCGCTCCGCGAGACGCCGCGCGTCAGCGGTGGCGCGGTCCGCCCACGCGTGGCGGTCCGAAGCGAGCGCGAGCCCCGTCTCGACGGCGAGCCGGCGGTCGCCGCGGTCGCGCTCGCGAGCCTGCAGGCCCGCCCAGTCGACGACCTCGCCGCCGTGCTCGCTCGCGAACGCTCGCGCCGCGGCGCGCTCGGAGAACGGGACGACGACCGAGCCACCGGGTCGGCGCGCACTCGAGTTCACGACGAACACCGCGTGCTCGACCGCGACCCAGCTCGCGTACCCGTCGGTCGTCGCGAGATACCCCTCGTCGGTGACCGCGAGCGTCGCAGTCGTGTAGTCCGAGACGAGGATATCCAGTGGCTCCCCGAACTGGCGAGCGTGCGCGTCGTCGCCGAGCACGTCGACGAGCGACGACAACCCGACGTGCCCGACCACGTACCGGTACCGCGAGTAGAACACCTCCGCTCTCGGGACCGCGAGCCCTCGCTCCTCCGCGATCCGGCGCTCCGCGTCCGTGAGGTCCGTGAGGACGATAGTGTCCTCGAACGGTACGGGGTCGACGTCCCCGGTCGGCCCGACGTCGGTCACGAAGACGCTGCTCGACACGAGGAGGACGCCGACGAGGACCGCGAGCGCGCCGCGTGCAGCCATCTCACTTCCCGACGAGCGTCGGCGTTATCTCGTCGAACGCGACGACGCTCCCGCCGTGCTCGGCCGCGAACGCCTCGGCGTCGGCGTCGTCGCCGAACGGCACGAAGTCCGGACCCATCGCGCCCTCGACGTCGCTCTCGACGACGTAGCTGAGGCTGGTGGCGTCCGCCATCGAGTCCGCGCTGGTGTGCGAGGTGATGTAGGACGCTCCCTCCCGCGTGTTCACCGAGTACTCGACCGCGGAGTAGTCGGTGACGTACGCCGCGTCGAGCGACCGGCCGGCGTCCCGGCCCTCGAAGTAATGCGGGAAGAAGCACTGCTTGAGGGAGTCGAACCAGAACGGCGCGTCGCGTCCCTCCGGCTCGACGTCCGCCCAGTATATCTCGGCGTTCGGCCCGGGGTGCTTCGAGATGACCATCCCGCACTCGTCGCACGCCGCGACGTCCGATATCGCGACCGCCGCGGGCGCCGCGTCGCCGTTGCCACCGAGGCAACCGGCGACGCTCGCGACGGCGACCGCGCTCGCGCCAGCGAGGACGCGCCGCCGCGATACCACCGGAGTGGACGCTCCGCGACGGCACGTCGCAGTGTGCTCGTGGTCGTTCTTCCTGCTGCACGAGGTCGGCGAATTGGAGGACTCGTTTGGGGACATGGTCTTGTACGGCCTTGTACCGATTACTACGCACCGAACGAAGATATCTCGCCCGGGCGGTTCTCGGCTCGCAGGAACCGTCGCCCCGACACCCGAAGCAGGCCACGACCGACCGGTCCTCGTCGTCGGTCGACGCGAAGCGCCCGAATACCTTAGTGCGGTCCGGTCGACGCGGGGAACGTGCCAAGCCACTCATCCTCGGAGGCGGGCGCCCCCGGCCCGCCCGACGGCGACGTCCCGGACGCGGCCGAGGCGCCCGCTCCCGAACCACCCAGCGGGGAGAACGCCGAGGGGACCGCCCCGGACGCGGAGCCGACCGTCGAGACGCCCGAGGCCGACGTCACTGACGACTCCGAGCTCGAACGCACCATCGGCCTCTCGGGCGGACTCGCCATCGGTATCGGGACGATGATCGGTGCCGGCATCTTCGTGTTCCCCGGTATCGCCGCGGGCGAAGCCGGCCCGGCCGCCGCGCTCTCGTTCGGGCTCGGCGCCGTCATCGCGCTCCTCGTCGCGCTCCCGACGAGCGAGCTCGCGACCGCGATGCCCAAGAGCGGCGGCGGGTACTACTTCATCTCGCGCGCCCTCGGCACCCTCCCGGGTGCGGTCGTCGGCATCTCGCTGTGGTTCGGGCTCGTGTTCGCGACCGCGTTCTACCTCGTCGGGTTCGGGTACTACGCCGTCGACACGCTCGCGCAACTCGGCGTCACCGTCGGCGAGGGACTCGTCGTCCCCATCGCGCTCCTGTTCGGGGCCGCCGTCACCGTCCTGAACGTCACCGGTACCGAGAACGCTGCGAAACTCCAGAACGGTATCGTCGCGCTCCTCCTCTCGATACTCGTCGCGTTCCTCGCGTACGGCGGCCTCGACGCCGTCGGCGTCTTCGGCGCCGAGACCGCGCCCGAGCAGTTCGCGCCGTTCGGAACGGTACCTATCTTCACGACCGCCGCGCTCGTGTTCACGAGCTACCTCGGGTTCGCGCAGGTCGCGACCGTCGCCGGCGAGATGAAGGACCCGGGGCGGAACCTCCCGCTCGCGATGGTCGGGTCGGTCGTCGTCGTCGGCGTCCTCTACGTCGTCACCATCTTCGTCGCGACGAGCGCCCTCGGGAGCGAGGAACTCGGCCGCATCGGCGAGACCGCGATGGTGGACGTCGGCCGCGACCTCCTCGGCGCGCCCGGCGCGCTCGCCATCGTCCTCGGCGGCCTGCTCGCGACGATGTCGAGCGCGAACGCGAGCGTCCTCTCCACCTCGCGCGCCATCTACGCCGTCTCGAAGGACGCACTCCTCCCGAAGCGCGCGAGCCGCGTGAACCTCCGCTGGGGCACGCCCCACGTCGCGCTCGGCCTCGCCGGCGGCCCCATCCTCGTGCTCGTCGCCACCGGCCAGGTCCAGGTGCTCGCCGAGATCGCCTCCTTCCTCCATCTCGTCCAGTACGGCCTCATCTGCGTCGCGCTCGTCGTCCTCCGCCGCAAGGACCCCGACTGGTACGACCCCGACTTCCGCACCCCGGGCTATCCGGTCGTCCCAGTCCTCGGCGCGCTCGCGAGCTTCGCGCTCGTCGGGTTCATGCAACCGACCTCGCAGATCGTCGGCGCGGCACTCATGCTCGCCACCGTCGGGTGGTGGGCGTACTACGCTCGCGACGTGGAACTCGGAGGTGTCCGCGGATGACGCGCGTCCTCGTCCCCATCCGCGTCCTCGAGTCCGAGTCCGTCTCCCTCGGCCTCATGAACCTCCTGTCGACGATGGACGTCACCGTCCTCGGCTACCACGTCCTCCCCGAGCAGACCCCGCCCGACCAGGCGCGCGCCCAGTACGAGGACCGCGCCACGAGCGCGCTCGAGGACATCGCCGAGGAGTTCCGGCAGGCCGGCGGCGACGCCGACCACCGACTCGTGTTCACGCACGACCGCAAACAGAGCATCGACCGCGTCGCCGCGGCCGTCGACGCGAGCGCATACGCCATCACGGGCGCCACCGGCGCCGTCGACAGCATCCTCGTCCCCCTCACCGGCGACGTGGACGTCGACCGCATCGTCGCGTTCGTCACCGACCTCGTCGGCGACCGCGACATCGACATCACCGTGTTCGCCGCCGCCGCCGAGGCGAACGTGGACGCCGTCCGCAGCGCGCTCGAGGACGTCGCCGCCGACCTCGACGAACGCGGCCCCGCGGTCACCGTCGAGACGGCGACCAGCCAGCGTCCCTTCGAAGCGCTCGTCGACGCCATCCCCGGCCACGACGCCATCGTCATGGGCGAACGCGCACCGTCGCTCCAGTCGCTCGTCTTCGGCGAGGAAGCCCGCCGCGTCGCCGCCGAATCCGTCGGCCCCGTCCTCGTCGTCCGACGCGAACCCGAGAAGCCGGACGACGACGCCGACGCTGGCACGACCGATGGCGACACCGGCGACCGGGACGCGGATACGTCCGATGGCGACACCGGCGACGCCGACGGCACGGACGGCGACGACGAGGAATGAGGAAGGTACCGGACAGTACTTACGTCGGGGCGAGAGATGTTCACGTAACCGCAACACGTGTCGTCCCCGAGAAGGACGAGTCGAGGCGACGCCGCCGCCGCTTGAACCGGCGGTCGGCGACGCACCGGTCGTCCTGCTCTCCTCCACACAGGCGTACTCTGAGACGGGTTCTGGGATAGCGTTGTTCGGACCTCATACCTATGGAAATCGAAATCGCGACAATCGGCGGCTACGAGGAAGTCGGGCGGCAGATGACGGCGGTCCGCGCCGGAGACGACATCGTCGTCTTCGACATGGGCCTGAACCTGTCGAAGGTCCTCATCCACGACGACGTCCGCACGGAACAGATGCACAGCCTCGACCTCATCGACATGGGTGCCATCCCGGACGACCGCGTGATGAGCGACCTGCAGGGGGACGTGAAAGCCATCGTGCCGACGCACGGTCACCTCGACCACATCGGCGCGATCAGCAAGCTCGCGCACCGCTACGACGCACCCATCGTCGCCGCGCCGTTCACGATCGAACTCGTCAAGGACGAGATCCAGGACGAGAACAAGTTCAACACCGAGAACGACCTCGTGACGATGGAAGCGGGCGAGACGATGCCCATCGGTGACTCCGGGGAGCTCGACCTCGAGTTCGTGAACGTCACGCACTCCATCATCGACGCCATCAACCCCGTCCTCCACACGCCCGAGGGCGCGGTCGTCTACGGTCTCGACAAGCGCATGGACCACACGCCCGTCATCGGCGACCCCATCGACATGGATCGCTTCCGCGAGATCGGTCGCGAGGGCGAGGGCGTCCTCTGTTACATCGAGGACTGCACGAACGCGAACAAGAAGGGCCGGACGCCCAGCGAGAGCGTGGCGCGCGACCGGCTGAAGGACGTCATGTACAGTCTCGAGGACTACGACGGCGGTATCGTCGCGACGACGTTCTCCTCCCACATCGCTCGCGTCAAATCCCTCGTCGAGTTCGCGCGAGACATCGGTCGGAAACCGATCCTGCTCGGGCGCTCCATGGAGAAGTACTCCGGCGCCGCGAGCCGGATGGACGGCGTCGACTTCCCGGACGTCGAGATGTACGGGCGCCGCCAGGGCATCGAGCGGACGTTCCAGCGCATCATGAACGAGGGCAAGGGGAACTTCCTCCCGGTCGTCACCGGTCATCAGGGCGAGCCGCGCGCGATGCTGACGCGGATGGGTCGCGCGGAGACGCCGTACGAACTGGACGAGGGCGACAAGGTCATCTTCAGTGCGACGGTCATCCCGGAGCCGACGAACGAAGGCCAGCGCTACCAGTCCGAGAACCTGCTCGGGATGCAGGGGGCGCGCATCTACGACGACGTCCACGTCTCCGGCCACCTGTCGCGAGAAGGCCACTACCAGATGCTGCAGGCGCTCCAGCCCCAGAACGTCATCCCCGCGCACCAGAACATGAAGGGCTTCTCGGGGTACGTCGAACTCGCCGGAAACCAGGGGTACAAGCTCGGCCGCGACCTCCACGTGACGACGAACGGGAACGTCATCCAGCTCGTCGAGGAGTAAGCGAGTTCGGTTCGCCGGCTTGCCGGTTCGACGCCGTCGTCACAAGGGCCGGTATCACAACTACCTTGGAACCCGACGTTGCAGGTCCGGGTATCAGGTAGATTCTGCATGGAGAAACGCGAATACACCGACGACTATCCCGAGAAGACGCTGTACATCCCCGGGCCGACCGAGGTCCGCGAGGACGTCATCCAGGAGATGGCACAGCCGATGTTCGGGCACCGCATGGACCGGATGACCGACCTCTACACGACCATCGTCGAGGACACCAAGGACTTCCTCGGCACCGACAACGAGGTCGTCATCCTCACGGCCTCCGGGACCGAGTTCTGGGAGGCGTCGACGCTGAATCTCGTGGACGAGAACATCCTCGTCCCGACGTGCGGGAGTTTCAGTGAACGGCACGCGAACGTCGCGGAGCGCCTCGGGAAGGACGTCGACCGCCTCGAGTACGAGTGGGGCGAAGCGATCAAGCCCGAGGACATCCGCGCGGAACTGGAGGCGAGCGACGAGGGCTACGACGTCGTCGCGACCGTGATGAACGAGTCCTCGACGGGCGTCCGGAATCCCATCGAGGAGATCGGTGACGTCGTCGCGGAGTACCCGGACACGTACTTCGTCGTCGACGCCGTCTCCGCGCTCGGTGGCGACCACGTGGACATCGACGCGCACGGCATCGACGTCATCTTCGCGTCCACGCAGAAGGCGTTCGCGATGCCGCCCGGGCTCGCGGTGTGCGTGGTGAGCGACGAGGCGTACGAGCGCGAGGTCGGGAAGGACTCCGCGTCGTGGTACGGCGGCTTCCAGCGTACCATCGATTACTACGAGCGGAAGGGCCAGACGCACTCGACGCCCGCGATCCCCGTGATGCTCGCGTACCGCAAGCAGATGAAGCACATGCTCGAGGAGGGCCACCACGAGCGCAGCGACCGCCACCTGGAGATGGCGGAGTACACCCGGGAGTGGGCCCGCGAGCACTTCGACATGTTCCCCGAGGCCGGCTACGAGTCCCAGACGGTGTCCTGCATCGAGAACACGCAGGGTATCGACGTCGCGGCGACGATCGAGCAGGTCAGCGAGGAGTACGACTACGTGTTCTCGAACGGCTACGGGAGCCAGCTCGGCGAGCAGACGTTCCGCATCGGTCACATGGGCGAGCACGACCGCGACTCCATCGAGAAGCTCACGGACGCCATCGAGGACGTCGCCGGGCTCTGAGCGCGGCCGTCGCGACCCGACTCACTCGTCGTCCGGCGTCTCGGGGTCGTCGATCCAGTTGTAGCACCGGAAGTCCTCTTGGTCCGTGGTCAGTGCCTCGATGGGGACGAACCCGCGGCCGCCGCGCGCACCGACCGCTGGCTTCTCTGGGTCGTCCGCGACGAACATCGCCTTCGCGTTCAGCCGCACCGTGACCTCGAGCTCGCCGCGGTGATCGTCGTCGGGGTCGAACGACATCGAGACGTCGTTCGCGCCGACACCGAAGCGGACGTGGCCGTCCGGGGATTCGACGGCGACGTCGTGACTCGCCATCGCACCCGCGAGGTCGGACAGCCACGACGACAGCGTCTCCCGGTCGACGTCCCGCGAGAGGTCGAACCCGCCGTCGGCGTCGACCGCGCCGTCGTCGAACGCGAACGTCGGATAGACGAGGTCCTCGGGTGGCAGGGCGTGCTCGCCGGGTTCCAGGGGGTTGCCGTCGACGCCAGTGGGTACGTCTTCGTCGTCCGTTCCGGCCTGTTCGTCGTCCGTCATTCCGGGGCCCCACGTTCGAGTCCGCGTCCGGGTTCGTGTCCGCGTCTGTCCTGGGTTGCGACCCGACGAGCGCCACGGGAGCGGCGAGCGAACGACCTCGATTCCATCGACGCGACCGTCGCCCGCGACCGACAAGAAACGTTCGCTCGCCGTCGACGTTCGACGGCCCGGGAAGGAGAACGCACTCGTAGGTCCCGCTCGAAGCGGGTGGTATGAGAGGGTTCGTCGTCGGCGGGACGCGGTCCGGGGTCGGGAAGACGGTGACGGCGCTCGCGGTGATTCGAGCGCTCCAGGACGCTGGACGCGACGTCCAGCCGGCGAAAGCCGGTCCGGACTTCATCGACCCGAGCCATCACGCGCACGTCGCCGGGAAGCCGTCGCGGACGCTCGACGCGTGGCTCCAGGGCGAGGATGGCCTCCGCCGGAACTACCATCGGGGCGAGGGCGACGTCTGCGTCGTCGAGGGCGTGATGGGCCTCTACGACGGCGACGTCTCCAGTACGGCCGCCGTGGCCGCGACGCTCGACCTCCCGGTCGTGCTCGTCGTCGACGCGAAAGCCGGGATGGAGAGCGTCGCCGCCACCGCACTCGGGTTCCAGCGGTACGCGGCCGTCGCCGACGTGGACGTCGACGTCGCCAGCGTCGTCGCGGCGCGAGCCCACGGCGGCCGGCACGAGCAAGGTATCCGCGACGCGCTCCCCGACGACCTCGAGTACTTCGGGCGCGTCCCGCCGAACGAGGCGCTCGAGATACCGGACCGCCACCTCGGCCTCCACCTTGGCGACGAGGCACCGCTCTCGGCGGACGCGCTCGACGCCGCGAGCGAGTCCCTCGACGTCGAGGGTCTCCTGGACGTCGCGCGGACGGCACGGCGACCCGCGACCAGCGACCCGGACACGGGCGAGGAGCGTTCCGCGACCGGGACGCGCGTGGCGGTCGCCCGCGACGACGCCTTCCGGTTCGCGTACCCCGCGACCGTCGAACGCCTCCGCGAACGCGCCGACGTCGTCGCGTTCGCGCCCACCGCCGGGGACGACCTCCCCGACTGCGACGGCGTCTACCTTCCCGGCGGCTACCCGGAGCTCCACGCCGACGCGCTCGCCGCCGCCCCGGCGCTCGAACAGCTCGCTCGCGCCGCGAGTGACGGCCTCCCGGTGCTCGGCGAGTGCGGCGGCCTCATGGCGCTCTCGCGGTCGCTGACGACGACCGACGGCGACACCTACGAGATGGCGGGCGTCCTCCCCGCGGACGTCCGGATGTGCGAGCGCTATCAGGCGCTCGACCACGTGGAGCTGCGCGCGAGGACCGACACCGTCAGCGCCGGCGCTGGCGAGTCTCTCCGCGGGCACGAGTTCCACTACTCGCGCGCCGACGTCGACGCGGACGCGCGGTTCGCGTTCGACGTCGAACGCGGCGACGGCATCCACGACGAGAAGGACGGCCTCACCGAGTACCGGACGCTCGGCACGTACGCGCACGTTCACGCCGAAAGCGGTGCGTTCGACGCGTTCGTCGACGCGCTCTGACGTCGAACGCGGTGCCCTTCCCGAACGTGACGGCCGTCGTCGAGCTGACGAGGTCTCCAGTCGACGTTCCTGCCCGTCGAGTGCCCCACAGAAACCTTCGCGACTTCCGAGGTGTCGAGATCTGGTCCGTGCTGCTGTCGGGCCAATGGTCGTGTCGTGGCGGTGCTGGCGGCCTGGAGCCGACGAACCCGGCGAACGGTTCCGGCACGTCATCTAGCGGATACGAACTGGTAGCTACCAGTAGGACGTGATTTTATGGGGCCACCTTCGAAGCAGCGACTGCCATGTCACTTGATGACAGTGCACAATCCTCGGCGGAGCGGAAGTCCGCAATCAAGCAGCGTCACGACCAGACAGCGAGCGAGGTCCTTCCCGAGCACCGCGAACTCTACATCGGCGGCGAGTGGGTACAGAGCGCGTCCGGGGAGACGTTCGACACGACCGACCCGACGACCGGCCAGACGCTCGCCAGCGTCCAGGCCGGTAACGCCGAGGACGTCGACCGGGCCGTCGCCGCGGCGTGGGACGCCTACGACGACGTCTACAGCGGGTACTCGGACGCCGACCGGCAGGCGATGCTCGAAGCGATGGCCGACGCCGTCGAGGAGAACCAGGAGGCGTTCGCGCGCCTCGAATCGCTCGACAACGGGAAGCCGATAACCGAAGCGCGCATCGACATGACGCTCGTCGCCGACCACTTCCGGTACTTCGCGGGCATCGCCCGCAGCCACGAAGGCCGAACGAAGGGGACCGACGACAGCCGGCACGTCCAGACGCTCCGCGAACCGTACGGGGTCGTCGGCCAGATCATCCCGTGGAACTTCCCGCTCCTCATGGCCGCCTGGAAGCTCGGCCCCGCGCTCGCCGCCGGGAACGCGGTCGTCCTGAAGCCCGCCGAGGAGACGCCGCTCTCCATCCTCAAACTGATGGCGGAGACCGAGGACGTGATTCCAGACGGCGTCGTGAACGTCGTCACCGGCTTCGGGCCGGACGCCGGCGAACCGCTCTCGAACCACAGCGACATCCGGAAGCTCGCGTTCACCGGGTCCACGGAGATCGGGAAGGAGGTGATGAAGAGCGCCGCGGACAACGTCACCGACATCACGCTCGAACTCGGCGGGAAGAGCCCACTCGTCGTCTTCCCGGACGCGGACCTCGAACAGGCCGTCCAGACGACGACGACCGCCATCTTCTTCAATACCGGCGAGTGCTGCTGTGCGGGCTCGCGGCTGTTCGTCCACGAGGACATCAAAGCGGAGTTCCTCGACGAACTCGCGGCCGCCGCCGAGGACATGGTCGTCGACGACCCGCTGCTGGAGTCGACCGACCTCGGCCCGAAGGTCACCGCGGAGCAGGTCGAGCGCACGATGGGATACATCGAGGAGGCCGAACGCTCGGGCGCGGCGTTCGTCACCGGCGGGAGTCAACCCGACGACGAGGCGCTCTCGGACGGCTGCTTCGTCGCGCCGACGCTCATCGACGGCATCGACCACGACAACAAGGCCGTCCAGGAGGAGATATTCGGGCCAGTCCAGGAGGTGTTCACGTGGAGCGACTACGACGAGATGATCGAGCTCGCGAACGACGTCGACTACGGGCTCGCAGCCGGCGTCATCACCGAGGACCTCACGAAAGCCCACCGGACGGCGAAGGACATCGAGGCGGGGAACATCTGGGTGAACACGTACAACGACTTCCCCGCCGGTCAGCCCTTCGGTGGGTACAAGCAGTCCGGTATCGGTCGGGAGACCGCCGCGGAGGCCGTCGAGCACTACACGCAGACCAAGACCGTGAACATCAGTCTGGACTGAGGTGGTGTCCGTCCCGTTCCCGGAGACCGCGGACGTCGCGGCTGGGTTCGGCGCGGACCAGGTCACGATAGCGCCCGATGGCACGGCGTACGTCGTCCCGTCGGGGATGCACGAGCGACTGCGGCGTGCGGTCGTCGCCGACCACGAGGCCGACGACCGCGTCGAGCACGCCGACCACGAGGCCGTCGACCGCGCCGAGCACGCCGACCGGGACCCGAAGGTCGCGCTCGTGCTCGCCGGCTGGGTGTGCCTGCAGGCGGACGGGATGACCGACCGCGTGAACGTCGACGCGCCCGACGCGTTCGTGGACGGCGCGCCGATCCGGCGGTTCGCGCGAGCGCACGACGCCGGGTCGGTCGCGGTCGCACGCCACCCCAGCGGCGACGTCGTCACGTCATCGGCCCCGTCGACGTTCGCGTTCGACGGCCGAGTCGAGTAGTCCGGGCTCGCGTTCGACGGTCGAGTCGTCGAGCGGTCAGTGCGCGTCGAGCACCGCCGCGAGGTCGTCGCCGAGGGCGGCGATGGCGTCGCGAGCGCGGTCGACGCCGGGCATGGTCAGGAACCCGTGAGGCATGTCGGGATGGTTCACGTAGCGCGTGTCGACGCCGTCGCGGACGAGTTGCTCGGCGTACGCGCGGCCGCCGTCGCGGAGCGGGTCGAACCCGGCGGTGAGGACGGTCGCGGGCGCGACGCCGGAGACGTCCGCGGCGTTCGTCGGGTCCGCGTACGGGTTCCGCCGGTGGACGTCGCTCCCGTAGTAGGCGTCCGCGAAGAACGCGAGGTCCGCCTCGGAGAGCACGACGCCGGCGTGCTCGCGGACCGACGGCGCGTCCTCGTCGACCCCGACGCCGGGATAGACGAGCGTCTGGTACGCGAGGGCGGGACCGTCGCGCTCGGCGGCCATGAGCGCGGCCACAGCCGCGAGGTTCCCGCCCGCGGAGTCGCCCGCGACCGCGACGTCGCCCGTGCCACCGACCGCGTCGGGGTTCGCCGCGACCCACTCGACGGCCGCGTACGCGTCCTCGACGGCCGCGGGGAACGGGTGCTCGGGCGCGAGCCGGTAGTCGACGGATAGCACCGCACAGTCGCTCTCGCGGACGAGCCGCCGGCAGAGGCGGTCGTGGGTCTCGATGCTCCCGAACACGAACCCGCCGCCGTGGAAGAACACGACCGTCGGCGAGCGCTCGCTCGCGTCCGGCCGGTACAGGCGCGCGTCGACGTCGCCGCCGGGGCCAGGTATCGCGAGGTCGGCCGTCGCACCGACCGGCGGCGGGTTGCGGTTCTGGACCCACATCACCGGGCGCGTCAGGAGTCGCGCGAACTTCACGCCGAGGCGACCGTGCGGTAACGGCATGTACGCCTGACGCTTGACCGCGGCCTTGGCCTGCGGGTGCATCTCGTCGGCCTGCATCACCGAGCGGTACTCCCGCGGGCGGCAAACCGATTGTGCTCGACCCGGTCCGCGACCGGTCCCGGACCCGTCGCGGTCCGATTTCGGCGTTCGCGTCACTCGGCCACCGCGGGTAGTCCGTGTGCGTCCTCGACGAGTTCGACGAACCGGTCGGCGAACCGGGCGGCGTCGGCGCCGTCGACGACGTCGTGGTCGACCGTCACGGTGAGCGAGAGAACGTCTCGCGGTTCCAGTTCCCCGTCGACGTACCGGGGTTTCTCCGCGACGCCGCCGACGGCGACCTGGACGGTGTAGTTCGAGGGAGTGACCGCCCACCCGCCTCGCTCGCCCATCATCCCCACCGACGTGACGGCGACGGTGCCGGCGAGCGACTTCCACCGACGGGGGGAACAGTTGCGGGAGCCGCCACGGGAGTCGTCGCACGAACCCGGGGAGCGACAGCGCGAGACGTTCGGTCGGCGAGAGCGACGCGTCGTCGGTCGACGCCTTCGCCGCCCGGACCTCGTCGTGGACCGCGCGCAGCGACCGGCGGTTCGCGGCGCGGACGACGTGCGGAACGCCGACGCGGCCGGCGTCGGTCCCCTTCTCGACGAGGACGTTCACGTCCACGTCGTCGAACGTGTGGACTCGACCGCGCCAGTCCCGGTACGCGTTCACGTGCGGGTGGTCGTCGACCGCGGCGGCCAAGCAGTGCGCGACGAACGCCGTGAACGACAGTCGCGTCCCCGTCTCCGCCTCGTAGCGCTGGATGCGCCGACGTGCCGGCGTCACGTCCGCTTCGACGAGCCCGTGGACGCTGCTCCGCCCGCTCGCGACGCGCATGTAGTCGACGGTCGCCCGACGACGCGCCGGCAACCGGTCGACGCGCTCACCACCGTTGCTCATGCTCGCATCGACGACGCCCCGGACCAAACGTCTTCGTCCGGCGGACCGACTGCCGAGCGAGTCACGGTCGCGGCCGTACGCGGGATTACCGCCAGTCGAGGCCCCGTGGGTCGCTGGGGGGTGCGAGCGGGCTCGTCGGGAGGTCGTCGCTGGGTTCGGGGTCGTTGTACGCCTTCGGTGCGACGTCGTTCGGTGCGTCCGGGTAGAACAGCGACGCGATGGCGTGGAGGTGCTCGCGGCCGACGTCCAGTTCGAACTGGCCGCCGCCGTACAGCTCGATGTCGTGCTCGCGGCAGTAGTCGAGGGTGTCCAGCAGCGCCTCGACGCTCCCGAACCGCGACGGTTTGACGTTCAGCCACTCCGGCTCCCAGGGGAGCTCCTCGACGGTGTCGACGCTCCGGATCGGGTAGTCCCACGTCACGCGCTCGACGTGCGATTCGAGCAAGGGTCGCGTCTCGTCGGTCACCTCGGGGTCCTCGACGAACGCGTCCGGGAACCCCTCGACGACTCGTTCGTAGAGCTCGGGGTCCGCGGGCTGGTCGACCGTCGTTCCGTGGTACTGGCCTTTCAGGTCGAGCGCCCGCACGGCGCCCGTCTCAGCGAGCCGGTCGACGACCTCCTGGGTCCAGTCCGACGTCGGGTCGAGCTTGAACTCGAGGTCGGGGTTGCGGTCGAGCCAGTCGAGGACGCGGTCGCCCGTCGGCGGGTCCTCGAGGCGCGTACTCACCACGAACCGAACGGGGTCGTACTCGCGGTCGAGTTGGGTGGCGAGGTCCGTGTCCGCCTGTTTCAGCGCGAGGTCGAGCGCCGCGCTCTCGAACGCCCACTGGCGGTAGTTCCGGAAGATCGGCTGCCCGGGCTCCTCGCCGAAGAACAGGTCGCCGTCGGCGACGTACGACGAGAACGAATCGAGCGTGTACTCGCCGGCGAACGCGAGGTCGGTCCCGAGGTCGTGGAACGTCTCGTGCGCGTCGGTCTCGTACGTGACGTCCTCCCCGCGTCCCGTCTCCCCGTCGCCGTGGAGGGCGACGACGGTCGACGCGCGAGTGAACCCGCTCGACGTGTCGCTCTCGAACCACTCCAGGTCGTAGTCGTCGATGCGGACGTCGAGGTCCGCGACGCGATCGTAGAGCATCCTGTCATGCAAAACGACGCCGAGACACAAGTAGGTGAACCCCCCGCGAACCATCTCCTAGCTGAACTGTCATGTCTTGCGTGGTGACGTCCGTTCGAGAGTACGGGACGAGTCGAACGCGGGTTCCCGAAAGCGGACGTAAGCGCCGGAAAGCCGACCTAGGAGCCAAAAAGAAGACGTACGTGCCGGAAAGCGAACGCGAGTGCTCAGAACGCGCCGGGGACGACGACGTACGCGAGCAGCAGGGTGAGGAGCCCGGTCGCGACGCCGTAGTAGAGCACTGGAATCAGTTCGAGGCGGATGACGCGGCCCTCCTCGCCGATGAGGCCGACGACGGTCAGTGCGGCGACGACGTTGTGGATCGCGATCAGGTTCCCGATGGCGCCGCCGACGGCCTGCCCGGCGACGACGACCTGGGTCGGGGCACCGATCTGCTGTGCGGCCTGGTACTGGAACAGCCCGAACAGGATGTCACTGACCGTGTTCGAGCCCGCGATGAACGCGCCGAACGCGCCGATGAATCCCGAGAAGAACGGGAAGGCGCTCCCGGTGAGGTCGGCGGTCAACTCCGAGAGCACGCCGAGCATCCCGGCGGTCGCGGTCGTGTTCTCGAGCACGACCGTACTGCCGGTGCGCTGCATGATCATCACCGTCGCGACGGCGAACCAGAGCGCGACGACAGCCGGCGCGATGTTCCGCACGGCCTCGGCCCAGGACGCTTTGACGTCCTCCGTACGCATTCCGTGGAGTCCGTAGGTGACGACGGCGACGAGCACGAACAACGTCCCGGGCAGGTAGAGTATCTCGATGGACTCCGAGAACGGCGTTCCGAGGATGTTGTTCCACGAGAGCTGGAACTGGAGGAGGAACGACTGGACCTCGCCGACGACGCGCGTCACGACGAGTAACGCCGCGACGAGCACGTAGGGGAGCCACGCCATCCCGAGGGACATGTCCTGGTCGTGGGCGTCCTCGAACGAACCCGTGGTGGTCCCGCCGTCGGTCGAGACCGACTGCTTGGAGGCACTGCCGACGCTCTCACCGGGTTCTATCGTCCCGACCCAGTGCTCGGGCCAGTTCGCTCGCGGCCCGAAGTCCCACGTGGACTCGGGGATGAAGTAGCCGGCGCGAAGCGTCGCGGTCGTGACCAGCAGCCCCACCATCGACCCGAGGAGTGCCGGGAACGTCGGTCCCAGGAACACCGCGGTCGCGACGTAGGGGACCGCGAAGGTGGCCCACGCGAACAGACACAGCGGGACCACCTCGATCGCTGGTTTGATCGACCGTTCCTCGCCGAAGAACCGAGTCATCATCGCGACACCGACGAACGGGATGGCGATACCGACGACGGCGTGGATGAGTGCCGCCCAGATGCCGAGCTGGGTGACGTATGCGCCGACGGTCTCGAACCCGCCTTCCTGCACGATCTGGGTGGCGGCGTCCGTGCCTTCCGCGAACACGACGTCGCGGAGCCCGATGATGAGCGGGGTGCCGACCGCTCCGAACGTGATCGCGAGGATGTTCCCGGTGAGCGCCACGACGACGGCGGCCATCGGCGGGAAGCCGAGGCCGACGAGTAACGGCCCGATGATGGCTGCGGGCGTCCCGAACCCGGCCGCGCCCTCGATGAACGACCCCATCAGGAACACGAGCAACACCACCTGCACGCGTCGGTCGTCACTGATAGAGGAGAACCCCGCGTTGATGACGTCGAACGCGCCGGACTGTTTCAGCGTGTAGAGGAGGAGGATGGCTCCGAAGACGATGACGAGGATCCGCGTTGCCGTCATCGCACCCCGTATCGACGCTGCTGCGATCAACTGCGGGGACATCTCCCACCCGACGAACGCGGCGCCGCCAGCGAGCACCCACGCGATCGGCATCGTGCGGGTCGCCGGCTGGTACAATCCGACCATGAGGATAGCGATCGCTGCGAGCGGAATCACCGCCAACAGCACCATCAGGAGGTCAGCCATTGGACCGACCTCCGCGTCCCGCTGCTCCGTGGTCGACGCTGTTCCTCGTCGAGACGCTGCTCTCCGGACGGGTGAGCGTTGCCATGCGTCTACCAATGCTATCCGCGCAAAAATACACGAACGGGTGTTCTCAACGATTGGGAACTGGTTCGCAGTTTCAGACCGCGTCGCTCGCTGCCGCGAGCTCTCGTGTCACGCTTCGAGGCGTCAGGACGACTGCGGATTCGACGAGAGCACGGTGTCGACGAACGCGTCGACGACCCGCTCGGTCTCCGCAGCGTCTGGGCCGACCATCAGGATGTGGTCGGCGGCCGCCTCGTGGTGTTCGACGTCCGGGATGCGTTCGAGGACGTACTCGGCGTGCGACCGCGGAACGAGGGCGTCGTACGCGCCGGTCAGGACGAGCGTCGGGCACGCGACGTCCGCGTAGTCGAGTAGCGGGAGTCGTCGCTGCCAGCGTTCGTCGTTCAGCACGCCGTCGACGCGCGCGCTCGCCGGGGAGAGCGACGCGGCGAGTGCGAGCACGCGTTCGCGATGCGTCGGTCGGCTGGCGACGGACTCGACGTACGCCCGCAGTTCGTCGCCGTCGAGCGTCGACGACATCCCCGGACCGAGCGCGACGACGCGACCCGGTGCGAGCCGCGCGAGGGCCGCGAGCGCGCCGGAGAACACGTCGAGGAACGGCGTCGATGTAAGGACAGAATCGAGCACCGGGACGCCCACGCCGTACGCGCGCTCCTCGAACTGGGTCGTGACGGCTGCACCCAGGACGAGGCCGCTGACGCGCTCCGGGTGCTCGACCGCGAGGTGGAGCGCCGCAGGGCCGCCGCTCGAGTACCCGGCGACCACGGCTCGCTCCACCCCGAGTTCGTCCATGAGCGCGACGCACTGGGCGGCCTGTGCGCTCGGCGACCCGTTCGCTTCGAGCGGCGTCCGGAGGTATCCCGGTCGAGAGGGTGCGATGACCTCGACGTCGTCGCCGAACAGCGCCTCGCCGAAGCACAGCCCCTGGTCGTACCCGCCTGGCGCGCCGTGGAGGACGAGAACGGGCGGCCCCGACCCGCGTCGCGCCACCTCGACGACCCCGCGGTCGGTCTCGACCAGTTCGCTGTTCGCCGCGAGCGACGCGAGCCGGCGTCGTTTCCACCGCCACAGTCCAAGTCCCGTCGCAGCGAGCGCAACGCTCGCGGCGACCGTCCCCGACTGGCGTCGACTGCGACTCATACGCTAGACCCACGACCTGGTCCGATATAAGGACGACTCCCGACCGGCGTCCGCCATCGGCGCCTGCCGGGTCGTCCAGGCGCACCTCCTGCTCGCGTTCACCACCATGGTATGCGATGCATTAACAAACGCTACCGGTGAAGGACACGAACACGATGCCCCCGATAGGCGACCTGACCATCCTCGTGCCGATCGACGTCTCGGCCGACGACCCACCGGCCCTCGAGGTGCTCGACGTCCTTCGGCCGTTCGAGGTCGTCCTCCTCGGGTACTTCCCGGTGCCCGACCAGGCCGCACCCGCGCTCATCAAGGACGAGTACGAGGACGCCGCAAGAGAGACGCTCGACGGGATTGCCGCAGGGCGAACCGCCGTGTCGGACGTCCTCGTCTTCACGCACGACAGAGAAGCGACGGTCGACAGGGTCGCCGACGAGTACGACTGCGACGCGATACTCACCGCCGGAGACACCGACCACCTCGACCGACTCCTCGTCCCCATCAGGGGCGACGCGAACGTCGAACGGATCGTGTCGGTCGTCGCCGGACTGCTCGACGGCAGCGACGCCACCGCGACGCTCTTCCACGCGGCGAGCGACGACGCGGAACACGGTCCCGGAGAGTTCCTCCTCCGCGGAACACTCGAGCGCCTCACGGACTACGGTATCGACGCGGACCGCGTAGACTGGGAGGTCGCCGTGAGTGACGACCCTGCCGACGCGATCCTCGCCAGTGCGCCGGCGTACGACCTCGTCGTGCTCGGTGAGACCGAACCGTCCCTTCGCGAGCGCATCATCGGCCACGTTCTCTCCGCCATCATCGACGAGATCGAGACGCCCACGCTCATCGTGAGAGACGTCCAATGAAGCCGACCGCGCCCGAACCCGCCGTCGCGCACTCGACGAGGACAGCATGAGCGGGGACGGAGGTGAACTCGAGCGGACGCTCGGGTTCCTCGAAGCGATGACGCTCGGCGGCGGCACGATGATCGGCGCCGGCATCTTCATCCTGCCGGGTATCGCGGCGAAGAACGCGGGGCCGGCGAGTTCGATATCGTACGCGATCGCCGGCCTCGTCGCCCTCCTCGCGGCGCTCTCCCTCGCCGAACTCGCAACCGGGATGCCGATCGCCGGCGGGAGCTATCACTACGTCAACCGCGCGCTCGGCGGCCTCTTCGGCGCGATCGTCGGCTGGGGGATGTGGACCGGGTTGATGTTCGCGAGCGCGTTCTACATGGTCGGCTTCGGGCAGTACATCGTCGAACCCATCCCGGGCCTCGACGGCCGACACTTCGTCATCGCGCTCGGACTGGTCGGACTGGCGTTGCTCGTCGGCGTGAACTACTACGGGACCGACGAATCGAGCGCACTCCAGAACTGGATGATCGGCACCGAGACCGCGATCGTGGTCGTGTTCGTCGCCGTCGGCGTCTTCTTCATCGACACCGCGAACCTCACCCCGTTCGCGCCGACCGGCACCAGCGGTATCGTCGCCACCACGGGCATCGTGTTCGTGTCCTTCCTCGGGTTCGAGATCATCGCGACGGTCGCCGGCGAGATCAAGGACCCGAGTCGAACGATACCGCTCTCGATGATCCTCTCCGTCGTCCTGGTGACGATCCTCTACGTGCTCGTCATGCTCGTCAGCACCGGCACCGTCTCCATCGACGTCCTCGGCGAATCACCGATTCCCGTCTCGGACGTCGCCGCGGTCTCCATGGGGCCGGTCGGCGTCGTCGCCATCGCGTTCGCCGCGATCGTCGCCGCGATATCGAGCTCGAACTCGTCGATACTCGCCGCCTCGCGCGTCATCTACGCCATGGGCCGCGACGGCGTCGTGAGCGACTGGTTCAACGAGAGCCACGACCGGTTCTACACGCCGCACCGAGCGATCGTCGCGACTGGCGGCGTGACGGCGCTCCTCATCGCTCTCGGCCTCCAGGTCGACACCATCGTCGCGTTGCTCGCCGAAGCGGCGAGCTTCAGCTTCCTCGTCGCGTACCTGCTCGTGCACGTCTCGCTCGTCGTGTTCCGGCGTGCGGACCCCGACGAGTACGACCCGTCGTTCCAACTGCCACGCGTCGCATATCCGGCTGTCCCGATACTCGGCGTGC
Organism: Halorubellus litoreus; assembly: GCF_037081675.1. Taxonomy (GTDB): domain Archaea; phylum Halobacteriota; class Halobacteria; order Halobacteriales; family Natrialbaceae; genus Halorubellus; species Halorubellus litoreus. Next base: position 636,790 of record NZ_JAZAQL010000002.1, read on the forward strand.
TCCTGGCGGTCCTCGTGATATCGCAGATGGCGACCGTCATCATCCTCCTCGGGTCGGGCATCATCGCGCTCGGGGTCGTCTGGTACTTCGCGTACTCGAGAAGCCGAGTCGTCGAGCCGGGACTCGTCAGCGAAGCGTTCGGCGCCGAGCCAACGGAGACCTATCGCGTCGTCGTCCCGGTCGCGAACCCCGAGACGCAGCACGGACTGCTCCGGCTCGCGGCAGCGACCGCGCACGCGAACGTCGAGCAGGGAACGCCCGAACTCGTCGCCGTGAACGTCGTCGAGGGTCCGGACGACGAGACGTTCCAGAACGTCGAATCCGAGCGCCTCGACCACCAACGAGAGTTGTTCGAGAACGCACGCACCATCGCGACCGAGATGGACGTCGACCTCCGCACGCGCTCCATCGTCGCGCCCGAACTCGACCGCGCGATACTCGACGTCGTCGCCGAGGAGGACGCCGACCAGCTCCTCCTCGGATGGGACGGCACGGTCGGTGGAGACGGACACACGTTCGGGCACACGACCGACCCGATCCTCGAGCACGCCGACTGCGACGTCTCCCTGGTCGACCTCGAGACGCCGTCGGTCGGAACGCCGGTCGCGCTCGTCGCCCCCGGGCCGAACGCACCAATCGTCGCGCGACGCGCGTTCGAGTTCGCGACCGCGGACGGCACGACGCCCACGCTCCTCCACGTGCATCCCCCAGGGGCTGACGCCGACGCTGACCCGGCCGGAGCCGGCGCGCGCGCCGTCAGGGACGTCGCGGACGCCGCGGGGCTCGCAGCCGACGAGTACGACAGCGAGGTGGTCGTGAGCGACGACGTCGAGCGAGCGCTTCGCGACGCGGTCGACGGATACGACACGGTGTGTTTCGGTCTCTCCGAACGCGCGGATGGCTCCGGCATCGTCCACGGCGCCGTCACGAGGCACGTCTCACAGGACGTCACCGGGAACCTCGCGTTGATACGCGGGGCGAGGGACACGGGCTGACGCTCGCGGCCGCATCCCTCATTCCCTGCTCGCTTCGATCTCCTCCCAGAGCTGCATGTCGCTGGGCACGGCTCGAAGCCCGCTGAGCTCCGCGAACGTACTGACGTGGTCCGAAGAGGCTTCGGGCATGTAGAACCACCGCGGAGCGAACGCGGTTAACGATTCGACCGCGATGGAGAGCGACACCATCTCGTGCTCGCTCGGCCAGTCCGCTGGGAGTTCGCCGAGGGGCTCGCCGTCGTCGTCGACGAGCCGCCGGACGAACTCGTCGTTCTCGACGCCGTACAGCGCGTCTCCCTCCCGGCGGACCGCGAGCACGAAGCAGTTGTCCTCGACGTCCAGATCGTCCGGGAACTCGTCGTAGTCGATGCGGTCGACGTCGAACGGCGCATCGTACTGACACATCACCGGGTCGCTACCGACCTCGCCGTCCGCAAGCGACCGGAAGGGGTCCCGATGCAGTCGTTCGCCGAGTTCCTCGCGCCGCTTCGCGGCCGCCATCTCGGTGTCGAGTGACTCCGGCGTCAGCCCGTCGAACACGTACTCGCGTGCCGAGAACGGCGGGCCCTCGTCGACCTCGTCGCCCATCGCCGGGCGGTCGCTCTTCCGGAGCAACACCCCGCCGCCGTCGAGCGTTCGCGTCTCGTACGCCGGCGCGTGAACGAGTCGATCGACCCCGTCGAGCTCGCGCGCCCACGACGGCCCGAACACGGTCACCCAGGCGAGCGTGCTCACCCCGGACTCGGGCGGGCGACCCCGCGGGAACGCGGAATCGAGCCCGTAGTCCGAATCGGTCGCGAACGCGTACCACGCGTCGAACGTCGCCGCGACGTCGGCGACGAAGTCGACAAACCGGTCCGCTCGACGGCGGACCCCCGCCGCACTGACCCCGTCGCCCTCCGCGAACGCCGCTTCCGGAATGCCGGAGAGATACACCTCCGGGCCGTTCGACCCGTCCTCCGGCGCCACCAGCGCCAGTTCGCACTCGACGCCGTCGAACCGGCAGTCGAACTCGATCGACGAGATGCCCTCGCGTGCCGCGTCCGCCGCCAACTCGCTTCGCGATGCCGCCGAACGCTCCTCGTCGCCCGCATCGAGATCGAGCGCGTAGTCGACGGTCTCGTCGTCGTCGAACGGCGCCACCGCGAACCCGTGGTCGCGACACCGCTCGAGTACGTCCACGGCGTCGTCCATCGGCGACCGACCGAGGTGGAACGACGCCCTGAGCCCGTAACTGATTCCCATACCCTCACTCGAACCCGCCCGCGCTTATCGATTCTCCTCCCTCCTCGAGCGGTCGACGTCTCGGCTCGAGTACCCGACGGGTCGATGCGACGACCGGCGCCGTCGCTACCGAACTGGAATGTTCGCCCGGAACACTAACGACCGACGTCATCCCTGGCGGCGTGCCGAGTCTGCCGGGAAACCCTCGTGCCGGGCGGGCCGTACGCGGCCAACGAGCACTCTCGTGCTGGAATGTTGCATGCCCGGGTTCTCCGCACCGTCATCGCACCCGATTGCCGGGTCTACTGGGGCGGGGACTGAGGCACGCGTCTCCGTGTTCGCCGGGTACGCGGGTATGTCTTGCGGGTCGCGTCAACGCCCGCGTTCGGCCCGTCATCATCCGGTCACTACCCGTTGGCGTCCTGCCCCCGGGTTATGCCCGTCGGTGACCTACTCACTGCAGACACTCAATGTCGAAGACAGAGTCGGAGACGGCCGTCTGCCCGTACTGTGGTGCACCCGCTGGCGACGACGACCTCGTGTACCGAAACTCCCAGGACGACCCGCTGATGGTCGCCGAATGCGGCTCGTGCGATCACGTCATCAGCGTCGAATCACATCCCTGGTAGCGAGCCACGGTGCGACCACAATCGCTCTCGGAACTCATTCTGGACCGTCACTCGGCGATCGGCACTTCCCACGCGAGCACGAGCGCCGACCCGACGACGAGGACGCCGCCGGCGACGGCGAGCGCTATCAGGGGCGAGACGACGTCGGAGATGACGCCGCTCCCGAGCTGGAAGGGAACGACGGTGAGGCCGCTCACCATCGCCATCGCGGAGAGGACGGTGGCGCGCCCGACGGTGTCGATGCGGTCGTTCACGTACTGCGCGGCGAACGACCGCGTCACGTCCGCGAGGCCGCGCGCGACGAGGAACGTCGGAAGGGCGAGCAGTGGGACGAACGCCATCCCGACGAGCGCCCCGCCGACGACGAACGGGAGGGCGACGAACCACGTCCGCATCCCGACGACGTCGCGAATCCAGCCCGTGTAGTAACTCAAGCCCGCGCCGACGAGGCTGTACGCGGCGTAGAACCACCCGAGGAGCGACTCGACGAGCGACTGGTCGACGCCGAGGTCGACGACGACCGTCTCGAACACCGGCTGGAGGAACACGAACACGAGGTACGTCACCGCGGCGTACAGCACGTAGTAGTAGACGACGAGCGCACGGACGTTCCGCTGCGCGAGCGCGTCCCGGACGATACCGACGATGCGACGCAGTCCGAGGACGTCCGTGTCGGCGTCCTCGTACGTGTCGGGTTCGTCCATCGTCAGGAGCACGAGCGCGCCGACGGCGGTGACGGCCGCGGCGACGAACCACGGATAGGAGAGGTCGACGCTCCCGAGATACCCACCGAGGACCGCTGCGACCGCGCCGACCGCGAGCGACGCGGACTCGCCGCGACCGCGGACGGCCGCGAACGCGTCCTCCGTGATGTCGTCGGTGAGCGTGTCGTACAGCCACGCGTCCTCGCTGCCCGACCGGAAGTTGTACCCCATCGACCACACCACGTACAGCGCGAGGAACGCGGGGAACGTGTTCGAGAGGCCGATGCCGACGAGCGTCCCGGCGATGACGACCGTCCCGATGAGGAGGCTGTTCCGGCGGCCGACGCGGTCGCCGACGTACCCCGTCGGTATCTCGCCGACGACCGTCGTCACGTTGTACGTCGCCTCCAGGATGGCGATCTGCGTGAACGAGAGGTCCTGCGCGAGCAGGAACAGGTACATGATGGGGCGGTAGAACTCGACCGCCTTCGTCGCCTTGTAGACGTAGTACTTGAGGACGCTACGCGGCGTCCCAGCGAGCACGTCGACGCGCGACGACTCCGGCATCGCCCGATGCTTCCGGAACCGCCCTCAATTACGTTCCGGTAATACGACCTGCAGAAATCGTAATACTGCGGCGTTCCATGCCGGGGTCCGGGAGTTCACGCGCCCGTCGGTGACGTCCCGGAATGGTCCGAAGGCGTCGGATCTGGTCGGCCTTCGGTAAGCAAACTGCTGGCTCGTGGAAGATACTGCTAAGCGATCTCGTGTGGGATGCTAGCATGGGCCTGTGCCGGGCGCGTCCTGTTCGCGGACGCGGCGGCACGGTTCCCGGGACGAGAGACACATGGTATCAGCGCAAACACGAGCCGAAGTCGAGGAGCACCTCGGGCAAGTGCCGAGCTTCATCGAGGCACTCCCCGAGGCCGCGGCAGACCACGGCTGGGGCATGATGCGGGACTTCCAGCTGGGCGAGACCGAGCTTTCGGGCCGCGAGAAGGCGCTCGTCGGACTGGGCGCAGCAGCGGCCATCCAGTGCCCGTACTGTATCCACTTCCACAAGGCCGAATCGACGATGGAGGGCGCGTCCGACGCGGAATTGACCGAGGCCGTCGGCATCGCCAGCGGCGTCAGGTACTTCTCGACGGTCCTCCACGGCAGCGAAATCGACCTCGACGCGTTCGAACGCGAGACCGAACAGATCGTCGAGCACGTCGAAGGACAGCAGGCAGCACCGGGCGACGACTGATCCACTCCGATTCCTTTCTTTGTTCGCACTCGCGTCGTGTCACGGCGCGCGAACCGACGTCCCGCGGTGAGTTCGTGCCGACGCGCGAGGACGATGCGTTCGACCACGAGCGCCCGGGCGTCGCAGTCCCGGCTTCGACGCCTCGGTCACGCGAACCGCGAGCCGAGCGCGGACGCCAGTCGACGCAGGGCCGACCCGGTCGTGGACCGCCGAGCGCGGGCGTTCCTGACCTCGGCCGCGGCCACGCGACGGAGCACCCTCGGCCGGACCAGCGCGGTCGGCGAGTCCTGCATCGCGATGACGCGCATGAGCGCCTCGCGGAGGTGGCCGTCGTCCTGGGCGGCCCGCATCACGTGGTCGAAGTAGCGACCGAACGCGGCGACGCGACCCGGAACCGGGGCGTTGCCTGGGGCGAACGGGGCGTCCGCACCGACTGCCATCTCCCAGGCGTGATCGACGACCGGGGCGGCGTTCTCGAAGAACCGCTCGGGGAGACCCGTCGTCCCATCCGCTGCGAGCGCCCGGTGGAGCGCGAGCGCCTCGAGCGCCGCGACCGACATCCCCTGACCGTATATCGGGTTGAAGCTCGCGAGCGCGTCGCCGACGACGAGCAAGCCCTCTGGAACCGTGTCGAGGCGCTCGTAGTACCGGCGGCGACTGGACGGGAATCGGTAGGCGTGGACGTCGCCCCGAATCTCGTGCTCGGACAGCGTGGTCGCGGCGGCGTCCGTCGGGAGCGACGCGGCGAACTCGCGGACGCCGTCGAGGTCCGCGGGCGGGTGGTCGCCGGCGACGCCGTGGACGTTCACGAGCCAGCGATCGCCCTCGACTGGGAACACCGCCTCGCCGCGCGTCCGCGGGGCCGACGCCATCGCCAGCATCGTCTTCCGGCCCCCGGGCGGACGTTCCACGGCGACGGTCGCGTACCCGACGTCGATCGGGACGTCCTCGACGGGCGGTGCGGGGAACCCGTTCGCTTCGAGCCAGCGCGGCGTGCGACTCGCGCGCCCGGTCGCGTCGACGACGACGTCCGCAGGCACGCGTTCGGCGTCACCGGTCCCCTCGCGTCGCTCGACGCCGACGACCGCGTCTCCGTCGTCGTCGAGGAGGAAGTCCGTCACGCGCGTGCGGTCCTGGACCGTCACCGACCGTCCGGCGGTGACGTGCTCGCGGAGGACGTCCTCGAACAGCGGTCGCGTCGCGGCGTAGAACGGCATCCGCCGCGGGCCGTCGGCGAGGTAGCCGCCCTGGTCGTAGAACCGGAGGTCGCGCGCGCCGTCCAAGAGTACCCCGCCAGCGGCGAGCAGCGACTCGCAGTAGCCCGGACAGCAATCCTCGATGGTCGCCCGGCCCGCTTCGAGGAGCGCGTGGATCTGGGTCGCCTGCGGGACGCCGTCGCGCTGGACGGGCTCGTCGGGGACCTCGTCGCGTTCGAGCACGAGGACCTCGTCGAAGCCGTCGGCGAGCACGCGCGCCGCGAGGAGGCCGGCGACGCTTCCGCCGACAACGACCGCTCGGTCGCCACAGTACTCGACCGCGTCCGCGTCGTACCGTTCGAGTTCGTCGAGCGTCATACTCGAACGATGGTGCGCTCCCCTCGTCCCATTACCCGGCGAGTGGTCGCCCGGACCGCGAGGACGTACTCACGGGGTGAGTCGACCCCTGCGGTTGCCCGGTCGTCAGCCCGCGAGCGCGTCGGGGTCGACCGCGGTCGCGTCCTCGCGGTAGGACTCGAACAGTTCGAGCGCCCACTCGTGAACTCGGGGATTCGTGGTCTCGATGGGGACGCCGTAGGACTCGCTGACCGCGTCCGGCCCGCTGCGCTTCAGGAGCACCCTGTCGTCGAACACGTAGAGGTTGCACGGGATGGAGCCGTCGACGACCCACGAGGTCGCGTTCGTCGACAGCATCTCCCGCCAGCGCGCCGCTCGCTCGGGTGCCGCGAATACCTGCTCGGCGATGTCGCCGGTGACGACGAACGTCGCGTCGAGGTCGCCCGCGACGACCTCGTCGCGCATCGGCCGGGCGAGTGACTCGGGGGGTGCCCACTCGCTCATCACCCGGAGTTCGTCGGCCTCGCGCGCGAGGTCTGCGAAGTACCGTCCGGTCTCGACGGGGTCGCCGCCTTCGGGCTCTCTGACGTGTGCGTCCCGGAAGTGCGCGAGGTCGATGGGGTGCTCGTCGCGCGGGAGCCAGTCGACGGCGTCGCCGAGCCGTCGGAGGGCGACGGCGGCGTCCAGCGCGGGCTCGAACGCGTCGACGAGTCCGGCGCCCGTGGCCGTCGCCGCGTACGTGCCGTCGTCGCGCCGGTGGACCCACCCGCGGTCCTCGAACTCGTTCACGATGCGGTCGAGCGTGGTCCGGGAGACGCCGGTGTCGTCGGCGAGCGTTCGCCGCGACGCCGCGGCGTCGGTCACCGCCGCGAGGATGCGGACGCGGTTCGCGGAGCGCGCGAGGAAGGAGACGTCCTCGAGCGCGTCGCCGCGTTCGCCGTCGAAGGCGTTCTCTGGCGTGGACTCGGTCGCCATACGCACACGTTCGTGCTAGTTAGTAACAAAGCTTCGTCCGGTCGCGACACCGGGCGTCCGGACGCACTCCCGGTCGTCCTGGCGTGTTCCCGGACGTCAACGCGCGGTCGCGTCCAGGTGCTTGAACTCCCAGTCGTTCGTCCACGCTCGCCACGCGCGCTTCAGCATCGGCTTGCTGCCGAGCATGTTCGCGACCAGGACCGGGTGGCGCGCGAGGCGCGCGAACGCCTTCCGCGGGTTCCGGTCCACGTCCTCGACGTCGATGCCCGAAACGGCCTCCATGACGCCCGAGAGGATGTCCGGGCGGCCGTCCTCGAGCGCGCCGCGGACGACGTACGCGAGCCGGTACTCGTCGCGGAGGCGCGCGTAGAGCGCATCGGGGTAGTCGTCGAGCGCACCGGCGTCGGCGAGTGCGGCGGCGAGATACGACGACTCGATGGCCTGCGAGATGCCCTTGCCGGTGAAGCGGTTCGCGATCCCGGCGGCGTCGCCGACGCGCACGACGCCGCGGTCGGGGAGCCACGTCCGGTCGGGGTCGAGCGACGGTCCCCTGGGTATCGTGTACACGTTCGCCTGCTCGCGCGTCGGCACCGGCCAGTCGTTGCGCTCGCACGCCGCCTCGAACGCCGCCATGTAGCTCTCGGGCTGCCGGTCCTGCGCCCACCCGATGCCGACGTTCGCGCGCGACTCGGACTTCGGGAACACCCACGAGTACCCGAGGTAGTTCTCGAACACGATGCGCGAATCCGGGTAGAGGTCCGAGAAGTCGCCCTCGACGTCCGCGTTCAGCGCCGTCATCGCGCCCGCGTACTCCGCGGTCGTCCCCTCTATCTTGCTCGCGAGCGACGGCTGTCCGGTCGCGTCCACCACGAGGTCGTGCGTCTCGCACAACTCCTCGAAGTCGGCCTTCGACACGCCCGTGTTCTCGCGAACGTCCACGCCGTTCGCTCGCAATCGGGAGGCCCACGCGCGTTCGACGAGCGCGCGGTCCGTGACGTACGCTCGCGACGCCGGGAACCGCCCCGTGCCCGCGAGCTCGCGGTCGTCGACGTCGCCCGTGAACACCTGCACCTCGAACGTCGGCGTGTCGTTCGCGAACCCGTTCTCCGCCGTCTTCGCCAGGGGAATCCGGGTGACGTCCGTCATCGCCTCCCCGCAGTTCACGCGCTTCTCGTCGAACGTCTGGCGCTCGAAGAGCACGACGCCCCAGTCCAATCGCGAGAACGCGTGCGCCGCCGCGAGCCCCGCCATCGCACCGCCGACCACGGCGACCGACCGGTGGCCGGCCTCGCCACCGGTCGCCGCCCGCGTCGTCGCACCGCTCCCTGTCGCTCGCACGTCCACGTCGGCGCGGAACGCGTCGAACGGATCCCGCGTTCCGTCTCCAGCAGTCATATTCGACCGTTCGGACGCCCGCAGTAAAAGCCGTCGCACCGCGGCACGCAGCCGCAGCAATCGACACCACCGGATTCGTCGCGCACGAGGGGGCGCGGCGGCACCGACGAACGGTCGGGACCCGACGCGGTCGTCGACCGCGCGCTCAGACCCGGTACTCGTCCTCGGTGATCTGGACGTAGCCGTCCTTCTTCAGCGAGCGCTTGCGCCACTTGTACTTCGCGAGGAGCTTCAGCGCGCCCGGGCCGGCACTGAGGCGTCGCGAGAGGAGTTTCCCGTCCGCGCCGTCGCCGAGCATCCGGCTCGCGAGACTGAACGTGCGGTCCCAGTCGTCGGGGTCGTACTCCGCGACGAGGTCCGCGAACGCGACGTTCCGGATGAGTTCCGTGCCGATGGCGCGCCGCCACTCGTCGTTGTACCGCTCGAGGGAATCCGTCGCGGCGAGTTCGCCCGCGATCTTCCCCGAGCGGACGGCGACGTGATACCCGCCCTCGTGGAACGCGCTCGTCGTCCCCATCGCGCCGCCCGCGACCGCGATACCGGCGCCGACCGGGGAGTCGATGGGCCGCGTCGACGAGATCGGGTACGTCTCCGTCCCCTTGGACTTCCCGCGGTCCTCGACGCGCGGGAAGTCCTCCTCGATATCGTACTCGTCGCCGTACACGCGCTCGAGGAGGCGCTCGATGTACTCGCTCGCCTTCGGGAGCGACTCGTCCTCGGGGTCGAGCAGGCGGTACGCCTCGGGGTGCTCGACGTCGTCGAGCGTCATCCCGATGGGCATCGTGAGGCCGACGCGCGCGACGTTGCCGTCGTTCGGGAACACCCACGGGTACGCGGTCTCGCCCGGCATCCACCCCCACCAGAACTTCAGTCGGTCGTCCTCGAACGCGCCCTCGGGGAACTCGCGGTGCTCCTGGTACGCGATGTGGTTCGCCTTCGGCGGCGACATCACGTCCGACGCGGCGCGATGCTCGGGGAGGAACCCGTCGAGCACGCCCATCGACACCTGGCGCTGCGGGCCGTCCGCGAGCACCACGTACTTCGCTTCCACGTCCTCACCGTCCGCGAGTTCGAGGGTGTGGCGGTACTCGGCGTCGAGGTCCGTGTCGACCCCGCGGACGGAGACGCCGACGTCGTACGTCGCGCCCGCTTCCTCGGCTTGCTCGCGGAGGAAGTCGTCCATGCGAGCGCGCTGGAACGTGTACCCGAACCGGTCGTAGCTCGACTCGATACCGGTCGCGTACATCGTCGCGGTCTCCGTCGGCCCGATGAACTCCACGCAGTCGAGCTCCTGGAGGACGACGCCGTCGGGGAGGTCGCCGGGGTCGATGTCCATGATGTCTATCCAGTAATCGAGCATCCCCGCGGCGTCCGTCGAGTCCGGACCGAGCCCGTCGCGGTCGGCGCGCGGCACGCCCTTCTCGAGGAGGAGGGCGTCGGCGCCGTTGCGCGCGGCTTCCCAGACCGCGCTCGTCCCCGCGGGCCCACCTCCGACGACGGCAACGTCGACACGCTTCATACGCCAACACCGGTCGGGCCGGGATAATAAACGGTCCGAACCACGGTCGGCGGCGTGCATCGCGACGCCGCCGCTGGTCGTCGTGGGGTCGGAGACCGGAGCGATAGGGGTGGGGCGCTACCGGAGCGGGTCCTGTGGCGGATGGATGACGTCGTAGCCGCCGTCGGTGCCCGCTGCGGGAGCGTCGGTGACGGAGAGTATCGCCCAGTCGTAGTCGGGTTTGTCCGCGAGGAGTTTCTCCCGTAGCGAGTCGGCGGTGTCCTCGGGCGTCACGAAGCAGCGGAGGTCGCCGCCGGTCGGGGTCTCGGGCACGTCGCGCGTCGGGTTCACGAAGACCGTCTTCCAGTCTCGTTCCGCGCGGAACTCGCCGGCTGCGTCGGTCACGTCGTAGCCCAGGCCGCGGAAGATCGTCTTCGCGCGCTCGTGCAGGTTCTCGGTCGTGGTACCAGAGACCATTCGATATGTGTTATCACACAGCGAGGGCATAAAGTTGTTGTATAAACACCTCTTCGGGTTCGAAGCCGAAGACGGCGCTACGGGACCGGTACCGACCGTCACGTCCGTGATAGCTTCGAGGGTGGCCGAGCCCCCGTGGTCACTCGTGGGCGGCGTCCCACTCGGTCGGTTTCCGGAAGTTCCCGCACTCGTTGCACTGGATGCGCCCCATCGAATCCATCGCGTTGTCGAACGTCGAACAGTTCGCGCAGAACCAGCCGTACTTGCGTTCGCCGTCGCTCGTCCGATACACCACCATGAACGGCGCCTTCGAACCGCGGTCGCCCTCCGTCGTCGAGACGTACACCGTCTCGCCGTCGTCGGTCTCGTGAGGGTCCAACTCCATGCATCGACGAAGTCGACGCCGCGACTTAGTGCTGTTCGTCCCGGTCACCGCGGGCATCGAACCGACGGTCGGTCACTCCCGGAGTCGTCTTCGGGCGCGCGACTCGTCGTCGACGCGTTCGATCGCGGACGCCTCGCCGTCGTACGTAAACCGGAACGGACCGTCGCCCCACCGGAACGGCCCGCGGTCGGCCGGGACCGCGGTCCGATACCGGACGACGTCGGCGCTGTCGGCGTACGCGAGCGTGTTCCGGAGCGCGCGGTCGCGGTACACCTCCTCCGTGAGGAGCGTCCGCGACGGCGTCGCGTCGACGGCGCGTCGCTCGAAGACGACGACGGTCGACTCGTCGTCGAGGTCGCGGTCGCTCACCACGAGCGCGTCGCCGTCGCGTTCGACGACCACGCCGTCGGTCGGACGAAGCGACAGCTCGGGGGCGTCGAGCTCGAACGCTGCCGCGAACCCGTCGGCGTACGCGCTCGCGAACGCGTACGTTCCGCCACCGAGGAACGGTATCGGGACGCCATCGCCCGACGGCGGCGTGCCGTCGTGTGCGAGTCGGAGCGTCCACGAGACGCGCTCGCCGGGAAGGATGGGTTCGCTGATGTCGTTCCGGCCGCGCCACGTGAGCGGCCTCCACGCGTCGTCGGCGAGTCGATACACCCTCCACTGGTCGGTGCGGCCGACGAGGTTCCGTTCGGTGTGGTTGACGAGTTCGAACGAGAGCGTACCCGGCGCCGCGACCCGACGCACCGCGGGCGCCAGCCACGCGCGAGACTGCGGGGTTACGTCGTGATACCACTGGTCGACCGACGATAGCGGTGGGAGTCCCGACCCGACGCCGTCCGCTGGAGTCGTCGGCCCGGGAGCGGTCAGGTCCCAGACGTACGCCGTCGTCGCGAGTGCACTCTCGCCGAGCCGGTACCGGCCCGTCGCGACGGACGTCCCGGCGTCCGCGTCGTCGTCCGCTGGCGCGTCCGACGCGCTGTCGCTCGTCGCCGCCCCACCAGCGTCGCGGTCCGAGTCGACGCCGACGAGCGCGTACCGACCGGTCGCGTTCCCCCACGGGTCGATGGTCACCGATTCGGGGAGCCACGCGTCGACGCCCGGGACCGTCCACGACCCGTCGTCGGACCTGGCGACCGCGGGCGTCGACACCGAGAACGGGTGGTTCGGCGTCGGCGCGAGCGCGAACGCGCCAGGACGCTCGGACGACCCACCGTCGACATCGCCCGACGTCGTCTCGACGGGGCGGTAGACCGGTTCGGGGTCGAACGCGGGGATGCCTCGCGTGTCGACGGTCACCGTCTCGTCGGAGCGGTTCCGGAGCGTCGCGCGCAGCGTCGCCGGCCGCGAATCGGTCGCGTCCCGCTCGAACGCCACCCGGAACACGAGCGAGTTCGAGGACCCGGTCTCGGCGGGCGAGAACGCGACCGCGCGGTCGGCTGCCGGGAGTTTCGCGGTCGTCCCCTCGAACTGCGAGTACGGCACGGGACGGAGCGCGCGCTGGGTTCTCGTTCCAGTCGGCGGGTCGTCGACGCCGAACGTCCCGCGGCCACGGCGGTCGTCGCGCTCGAACGCGCTACAGCCAGCACCGAGCGACGCGGCGAACGCGGAGAGGACGGCGCGTCGACGCATCACCGACCACTACGGCGTCCGTCGACATACCTCTTGGCGACGGGGCGACGTCGACCGTCGTCGGATTCGACACCCTCAAACGCGGCGAGTGCCTGCGTTCGGTGACTAGATGACTGCGCGTCTCCTCCACTACTCCGACGTCGAGAACGCCTTCGACGACCCCGAACGCATCGGCCGACTCGCCGGACTCCTCACCGGCCTCGACGGCGACGACGCCGTCGTCGTCGGGAGCGGCGACAACACCGCGCCGGGCGTGCTCTCGCTCGTCACCGAAGGCCGTCACGCGCTCCCGTTCTTCGAAGCGGTCGACGCGGACTTCGACACGTTCGGGAACCACGACTTCGACTACGGCCCGGACGTGACGCGGGAACTCGTCGCGGACTCCCCGCAGACGTGGCTCACCGCGAACGTCGAGGAGGTGACGCCGGCGGCCGCGAGCGACGGCGGCGTGGACGACCGGCAGGCGTCGGACGGCGGCGCCGGGGAGCGGTTCGCGAGCGAAGACACCGAGCCGTGGGTCGTGCGCGACGTCGACGGTATCTCCGTGGGCTTGTTCGGCGTGACGACGCCGGCGACGAACTCCATCAATCCGAACGCGACGGACGTGGCGTTCGCGGACCCCATCTCGGCGGGGGAGCGCGCGGCGGCGGCGTGCCGCGACGCGGGCGCCGACTGCGTGGTCGCGGTGTCGCACCTCGGGACCGAGGACGACGAGCTGGCGGTCGCGGCGGACGTCGACGTCGTCCTCGGCGGGCACGTCCACAGCGAGATCGTCGAGCGCGTCGACGACGCGGTCCTCCTTCGCCCGGGCGTGAACGGCCGTATCGCGTACGAGGTCGCGCTGGACGTGGACGACGACGGCGAGGTGCGCGTGGACGTGACGCGCCACGAGGCCGCGACCGCGGACGTCCACGAGGGCGTCGCGGACGCGATGCGCGATGCGATGGCGCGCGCGGACCTGAACGAGGTCGTCGCGCACGTCGAGGACCCCATCGAGCGCACGCATGCGGCGGCGTTCCGCGGGGAGTCCCGTATCGGGAACTTCGTCGCGGACGCGTACCGGTGGGCGACGGGCGCTGACGTCGGCCTCCAGAACTCCGGGGGCGTCCGCGAGGGCGACCCGCTCGAGGGCGACGTCACCATCGCGGACGTCATGAGCGTCGTCCCGTTCCAGGAGCCGGTCGCGGTCGCCGAACTCACGGGCGCGGAACTCAAGCAGACCATCACGCAAGCCCACGGCGCGAACCTCTCGTTCGGCGAACCCGACTGGTGGCACGCGCACCTCTCCGGCGCGACCGTCGTCTGGGACCGCGAACGCGACGAGATCATCGCCCTCCGCGTCGACGGCGACCTCGTCGACGACGACGCGACGTACACGCTCGCCACCACCGACTACCTCTTCCACACCGAACACGAGTTCCCCGCGCTCGACCAATCCCACCGCGTCGACCTCGGGGACGTCCAGTACAAAGTGCTCGCCGCCTACGCCCGCGAGAACGGTCTCGACCCGCAATTGGAGGGTCGAGTCGCCTGGTCCGACTGACTCAGTAGCATACGGCGACCGCCAGGTCGCCGTTTCGGGGCTGGGGTGACTGCACGAGCGGAGGCCGCCGCCAGGCGGGCGTTACTGTGGGTCGTTGTCACCGCGGTGCGCTTGGTCGCTCTCGTCGGGTCAGGGCCAGTTGACGAACTGCTGGTAGACGTCGGGGTGGTGGTGGAGTTTGGCGCGGCCGAGGAGGGCGTAGAGGTAGGCGTCGAGGCGTTCCTTCCAGGGCGTCCAGTCGCCGTCGGTGTGGTCGAGGTCGACGGTGGCTACCTGGAGGTCTTCGATGGCGCGGGCGGCCTGGCGGGTGAGGAGGGGGTCGGGGTCGTCGCCGATGACGTTCTGGTACGTGTTTCGGGCGCGGCGTTTCTCGGCGAGGACGTGGCCGGAGTCGAAGCCTTCGGTGGATTCGTCGACGACGAGCTTGTCGATGGCGAACTGGTGGGCGCGGTGGTCGACGACGCCCTGGGCGAGGGCGACGGCGATGAGGGCTTTCGCGTCGGTGTCGATCTCGTTCGTCCACGGGTTGACGTAGGGGGCGTCGTAGCACCAGCGGGCGAGTCGCGAGTGCGCGAACTCGTCGGGGCCGTAGTCGTCGGTGCTGCGGACGTCGTGGCGTTCGAGCACGGTCTCGCGGTCGGGAGCGTCCGCGAGGACGCTCCGGAAGTCCTCGACGACGAAGTCGAGGTGGCTCTCGTAGGCGGTCGCGTCCTCGCTGAGGCGCTCGATCAGGTGGTCGTGGAAGCGTTCGGCGTTCGAGACGGCGACGTCGCCGAGGACGACGCCTTCGGTGAGGTCGCCGACGCCTCCCGGGTCGAACTGGGTGCGGCGCGGGCCGTCGTCGTCGTCGACGCCGTTCGCGGTCTCCTCGACCGTCGACCACGTCGCTCGCCAGGCGCCGCCGACGGCCTCCTGTTCGATGCGGCGGTACCACGCGAGGTCGGTTCCGGGGTCGTCGACGCGGTACGGCGCGAGCGCGTCGACGACGGCGGTCGCGCGCTCGCGGACGTCGATGGCGCGCTCCGCCAACGCGGGGATGTCGGCGTCGCCCTGCTTGGCGCGCGCCTTGCCGAGGTCGATCGCGGCGAACTGGAGGCCGTACGTCGCGGCGAACAGCGCCTCGTGGTAGTTCCCGGCGTCGAGTTCGGAGCGCGCGTCCTCCAGCCAGCCGCTGCCGCCGGACCCGAAGCGGTCTTCGTCGATCCGCGCCCAGCGCTCGTCGGCGCGCTCGTGGGTGGTCTCGAAGGTCTCGACGACGTCTCTGGCGTGCGCTTCCGTGACGGTCGGCCGCCAGTGGTCGGTGACCTCCGGCGGCGTCGGGTAGTGCTTGGTCGCTTCGTCCGTGAGGACGTCCGGGAGCGCGGTCGGCGCGGTCGCGCCGACCGCTATCGAGCCGAGCGTGCCGAGGCCGACGGCGCCGCCGACGCCGACGAGCACGCGGCGGCGCGACAGCTCTGGTATGGAGGAGACCGCGGAGTCGGAGGGCATGTCGTCCGAGGCTACCTGACAGTTCGTAATAAGTCTCGTGTCTGTGCGCGTGCCGCTGTCACGTCGGGGGCCGAATCGACGGTCGCGAGTCGCGCCACGACGTGTCGGCGCGTGCAGGCCGTCGGCGCCGAGTCCTAACGTTTAGGTCCGTCGACGCGCTCCGTCAGGCTAGATGACGCGCGTTCTGGTCCCAGTCCGGTACCCGCTCTCCTCGCACTCGAAGCGGACGCTCGCCGCAGCCGTCGACATCGCGCACGAGCGAGACGCCGCGCTCACCGTCCTCCACGTCAACCTCTACCAGGACGGCGGGCGGGTGACGCGCTCGGACCTGAAAGCCGCCGCCGAGCGCGCCGTCGACGTCGACGTCCACACGCGCTACGTCGTCCGGAAGGGATTCCTCGTCGAGGAGACCATCCTCGACGAAGCCGCCGCCGAAGCCGCCGACGTCGTCGTCATCGGCACCAAGCAAGCCGGGCGCTGGCGGCGGATGCTCCGACGGCTGTTCGACGACCCGGACGTCGACGCGTACCTCCGCGAGCACCTCGACTGCGAGGTCGTGACGGTCTCCGCGACCGGCTAGCTGGGGCGTCCAGTTCGTCGGACGGACGGCATCGACCGGTGCCGTCCGGCGATTCACCCCGATGCCTTCGTTCGCACTGACATGCGGGGGAAGCGTTAACGTACCGGCGGTCGAACCGCCGCGCGTGACCACACGACGGGACCTCGTGCAAGCGAGTCGAGCCCTCTCGCATACCGGCATCCTGGACGCGTTCGGGCACGTCTCGGCGCGTGACGGCGACATGGTCGTGTTGCCGCCCGCGGTCCCGCCCGGGCGCGCCGAGCGCGACGACCTCCTGGAGATGGACGTCGAGGGCCGCATCGTCCGCGGCGACGGGCGCCCGCACGACGAGCACGCCCTCCATCGCCGCATCTACGCGGCGCGCGAGGACGTCGGTGCCGTCGTCCACCATCACGCACCGGCGGTGCTCCCGTTCGTCACCGCCGGCGAGGACATCCGACCCGTGAGTCGTCTCGGCGCGCCGTTCGAGGACCCGATACCGGTCTTCGACGACTTCGACGACGCCGACGGGCATCTCGTCACGAGCGACGCGGAAGCGGACCGGCTCGCGGCGACGCTCGGGGACGGTCTCGCCGTCGTTCTCGCCGGGAACGGCGCCGTCGTCGTCGGCGAGACCGTCCGCGAAGCGACCGTCTTCACGTGGTACATGGCGGCGAACGCGGAGACGCAGTACCGCGCGAGCCACCTCGGCGACCCCGACCCCGTCGGCGACGAGGACTCGCTCGCGGCGACCGCGGCGACGCTCACGAACGCCATCGCCGTCGACCGCGTCTGGTCGTACCTCACCGGCGGCTGACCGACGACCCCGCGAACCACGGCCGGGGCCGGCGGTCGAGCGGTCGACCACGAGCTGCGAGTCCGACCGATTGAAGACCGACCACCTCGGAGCGTCGCGCATGGACGGGTTCGAGGGGTACGCCGCCGTCGTCGACCCGCGCGATCGATACGACGACCTCGTCGAGGACAGCGGCGAGGACGTCCGCGACCCCGAGCGCTACCGCGACGACCGCGAGATGGAGGCGTTCCGCTCGGGGTGGGTGGCAGTCGGCGTCGTGCTCGACGACCGCGACCGCGTGCTCTGCATCCGGCAGGGCGACGACGAACGATGGGTGCTCCCCGGCGGGACGCTCCAGCGCGGCGAGTCACTCGACGGTGGACTCGTTCGCGAGGTCCGCGAGGAGACCGGCGTCGACGTGGACCCCGTCCGACCACGGGCGGTCGGCGCGAGTCGCATCGTGAACGCCGACGATACCGACGAGTGGACGGGCTTCCACGTCGTCCTCTACGAGGCTCGCGCGACCGACACCACCGTCGGCGACGACCTCGGCGTCGACGACGAGGACATCGTCGACGTGAACTGGTTCGAAGAGCTCCCCGAGAAGGTGTTCAACCCGGACCTCACGCGACCCGCGGTGCGAGCGGCGAGAACTGACTGACCGAAGAGACGGTTACTTGCTGCCGTCGTCCGGGAGTCCGTCGGCGGGGAAGTGCCGGTCGTCGCGCGGCCGGTCGCGGTTCGCGACGTTGAGTTCGCCGCTCGTGTCGTCGAACACCACGTGACTGTGCGGGTACGCGATCTCGACGTCCGCGTCTTCGAGTGCACTCCAGACGTTCGTCTGGACCTTCGAGCGGACGGTCAGGAGCTTGTACGGTTGCTTCGCCCAGTACCGGAGCGTGAGGTGGACGCCGTGGTCGCCGAACTCGTCGATGTAGCACGTCGGCGCCGCCGGGTACCGCGCGCTCCCGATGCGGATGTCCGGGCCGCCCGTGATGACCTCGTCGACGTCGCGCGCACACGACTCCATGATGTCGCGGGCCTCGTCGAGGTCGCCCTCGTACGTGACGCCGACGGTGAGCGAGAGTCGCGTGCGTTCGTCCTCCGCGGAGTAGTTGATGACGTCGCGGTCGCGGATGGAGTCGTTCGAGATGACGATGAACGTGTTGTCGAGCGTGAACATCTTCGTGTAGCGGATCGTGATGTCCTCGACGAACCCCGTCTGTCCGCGGTCGGCGAGCTCGATCATGTCACCGATCTCGTAGGGCTGGTCGGCGAGCACGAAGAACCCGTTGATGATGCTGCCGACGATTGGCGCGAGCACGATACCGAGCACCGCGGAGAACACCGTCACCGAGAGGAGGATGTCGCCGGCCTGGAACCCGACGAGGCTCGCGGCGACCGCGATGCCGAGGAGCACCACGCCGAGTTGCACGAGCCGCAGGACGGTCCGCGTGACGCTCGGTCGCTTGATGCGGCGCGCGACCGTCCGGCCGGCGAGCCGGACCGCGAGCTTCGACACGGTCCACGTCACGGCGAGCACGACGAGCGCGAGCACCCACCCGATGACCTCCGGCGGCAACCACGCCGGGAGCTCAACCCCGAACCAGTCCGCCAGCGTCTCCCCGGCGGCCGCCCCGCTCCCGCCGCCCGCCGTCTCGTTCCCCGTCTGCTGCCCGATAGTCACGTCACACCCGTCTCGCCCACCCCCGATAAAACGCACGGCGTCGCCGTCGGGCAAAGAACGAAGCCCACCGCCCCCCAAGTACCACCATGGTAATTGAAAGCACACCGCGGTTCGAGGTCTGCGACCAGGGCGCGGACGTCGACCACGTCATCTCGGGGTTCGCCGCGTACGGGCTCGCCGGTCTCACCGCCGTCGACTACCTCCGCGAACGCCTCGACCTGGAGCCCTGCGGGTACGTCACCACGGACGCCCTCCCGACCATCACGCCGTTCGAGGACGGGCGCCCGCACCACCACACGCGCATCCTGACCCGCGAGGACCTCGACGTCGCCGTCCTCCACGGCGGCCTGTTCGTCCCGAACTCGGCGGCGAAACCGTTCACGGACGCGATACTCGACTGGACCGAGTCCGCGAGCGTCGACGAGGTCGCCGTCCTGAGCGGCGTGCCGATACCGCACGCCCCGGAGGACCACCGGACGTTCCACGTGTCGACGCGCGACTACTTCGACGTTCGCGTCGCGGACGCTGACCCCGAGATTCCCGGGATGGGGAACGGCTTCCTCGACGGCGTCGACGCCGCGCTCGTCGAACGCGGGATGGTCAGCGACCTCGCAGTCGGCGTCTTCCTCACGCCGGTCCACGAACGCGTCCCGGACGTCGACGCCGCGATTCAGCTCCTCGACACCGTCACGCGCCTCTACGATCTCGACGTCGACACCGGACCGCTGGAGGCGTTCGCCGCGGACGTCGCCGCGTACTACGAGCGCCTCCACGAGCGGCTCGAATCCATCCCGGACAACGAACGACCCGAGGACCGTATGTTCAACTGAACAGCAGGTTCCATCGACGACGGCAACCGCGAAGAAAGGAAGGACTGCGCTCGGCCTACAACTCCACGCCGCTCGGGATGAGCGAGTGGTTCCGCAGCAGGTTCCCGTCGTTGTCGTACACGAGGAACGTCGACTTCTCGTAGGACACGAAGTCCTCGCCGCCGAGCGCGATGTCGACGCGGTACTCGCCGTCGTCCCCGGCCTGCTCGCCGTACCGGCGCGCGGCCGTGATGAACGTCCCGACGTCCTCGGCGTCCTCGTTCAGTTCCAGCACGAAGTCCCCCGTCAAGCGGTTCGTGACGCTCACCACGCCGGTCGCGTCGTCCGCGCCGACGTCGTCCTTGTACCGGAACGCGACGTCCGTCTCCTCGGCCGGAAGCGGATTCCCGTTCTGGTCTGTGAGGCGCTCCTCGAGCGTCGCTACGGGGCCCTCGAAATCGATCGATACAGTCGGCTTGGAGGGCTCACCGTCGTCGTCCACCCAGTCGACGTTGCTCACGTCCAGCGTGAAGTAGTCGCGCCTCATTCCACGCTCGAGCCTTAGGTATCCCCCCGTATGAACGTAACGCCCGCCGCCGGCCCGGCCGGTACCGGAACTCCACCGGCCTCGGCGTGACCCCGACCGCGGCGTGACCCATCTGGAACACGTGGCGCGCATCCGATACCGGGACGCGTGACGCGCATCCGATACGCTTTACTCGCCGCCCCGTCCCGTGTGCGTATGGTCTGGGTGAAGTCGGAGTACGCCGAGGAACTCGCGGTCCTCGTGACGTGGCTGTCCGCGCTCGTCCCGTGGTCGATCTCCTACGGGTCGTTCGCGGTCACGTCCGGACAGGACCTCACGCTCGTCATCCTCCGATTCCCGTTCGTCGGTATCCGCTACCAGCTGGGCGTACAGATTCTCGGTGGCACGTCCGTGAAGACGCCACTCCAGTTCCGCCAGGAGGTCGTGAACGCCGGCGGCGGCGCGCTCTCGCAGGTCCCGGGGTACGACCTCTGGCTCGTCGGGGTCGCGTTACTCGCCGTCGCCGTCGTCGTGTCCCTCCTCATGTACTTCGAGGTCGACGCCGCACTCGACGCCATCCCCACGGACCCCGTCAGACTCCTCGGCGCGCTCCTCCTCGGGGTCGCCGTCGTCCTCCTCGGGGCGACGTACGTCCTGTTCACGACGCAGGCAGCGCTGTTCGTGCCCTTCGGCGTGTTCCTCCAGCTCGCGTTCGGCGTCATCCTCCTCCGGGTCGACCGGACCGACGTCGACAGCGCGGACGCGAACGCCGACTCCGCCTGACACCACCGCGAGCCCGTACGCCGCCCGATGCGACCGCGGGCCTTTCTCTCACGAACCCGTCGCCGGCATCGGCTTCGATAGCACTCTCCTCGTACCCAGATGGCCGCCTGATTTAAGTCGACGCTCCACTTATACCCCGGAAACCTGCGGTTCCTGCTCTTCGACGATGTCCGGACACCCACACGAACGACGCGACGACGCCCCCTCCCACGAACGGATACAGTCAGCGGACGCCACGTCGCCGGAGTCACGACTTGCACGACTCAAGCGTCGCGTCGTCCGGACCGTCCAGATG
Organism: Halorubellus litoreus; assembly: GCF_037081675.1. Lineage (GTDB taxonomy): Archaea > Halobacteriota > Halobacteria > Halobacteriales > Natrialbaceae > Halorubellus > Halorubellus litoreus. The sequence continues at coordinate 657,995 of NZ_JAZAQL010000002.1, forward strand.
CTCCGCGGCACCACCATCGACCACTCGCGGTACGACCCCGACGAGCACGGCCGGCTCGTGAACTTCGACGGACTCGACGGCTACGAGGAGGTGAACCGGTACTGGGTGAATCCGCCGTTCGCGTTCGTCTCCATCAATCACGACACGGACGCGAACGAGCACCTCTACTACGTCGTCGAACCGGAACTCGACGAGTACGAGCACGCGCTCCTCGAGACGCTGTTCGAGGACGTCCGCGACCCGCTCGTGTACCGGCGCGACATCGAGATGGACGACACCGAGGTCGTGCTCGACGAAGCGCTCCACGAGCACCTCGAGCGGTACGGCGCGGACGTCGACATGACGACGTACTACAAGCTCTACTACTACCTGTGGCGCGCGTTCCGCGGGTACGGGAAGCTCGACCCCGTCATGCACGACCCGCACGTCGAGGACATCTCGTGTGACGGCTACGACCTCCCGCTGTTCGTCTACCACGACGAGTACACGGACATCGAGACGAACGTCCAGTTCGACCAGGAGGCGCTCGACAACTTCGTCGTTCGACTCGCCCAGCACTCCGGCCGCCACATCAGTATCGGCGATCCGATGGTCGAGACGACGCTCCCCGACGGCTCCCGCGCCGAGCTCGCACTCGGCGAGGAGGTCACGCCGCGCGGCTCCGCGTTCACCATCCGGAAGTACGCCGACGAGCCGTTCACGCCCATCGACCTCCTGGACTACGGGACGTTCAACATCGACCAGATGGCGTACCTCTGGCTCGCCATCGAGCACAACAAGAGCCTCATCTTCGCGGGCGGGACCGCGTCCGGGAAGACCACGTCGATGAACGCCATCTCGATGTTCATCCCGCCGCGGTCGAAGGTCCTCAGCATCGAGGACACCCGCGAGCTCTCGCTGTACCACGACAACTGGCTGTCGAGCATCACCCGCGAACGACTCCACGAAGGCACCGACGTGACGATGTACGACCTCCTCCGCTCCGCGCTACGGCATCGCCCCGAGTACATCATCGTCGGCGAGGTGCGTGGCGAGGAAGCGATCACGCTCTTCCAGGCGATGAACACCGGGCACACGACGTACTCGACGATGCACGCCGACTCGGTGCGGACGGTCATCAATCGCCTGGAGAACGAACCGATCAACGTCCCGCGGTCGATGGTCCAGTCCCTCGACATCCTCTGCGTGCAGACGCTCACGCGGATGGACGAGGAGCGCGTCCGCCGGAACAAGACCATCGCGGAGATCGAGGGCATCGACCAGCGAACCGGGGAACTCGACTACTCGACGGCGTTCACGTGGTCGGCCGACGACGACCAGTTCTCGTCCTCGGGGAGTTCGCTGCTGGACGAGATCCGCGAGGACCGCGGCTGGAACCAGGAGGAACTCCTCACGGAACTCCGGAACCGCCGGCGGTTCCTCGAGTACCTCTGGGAGCGCGACATCACGGACTACCGGCGGTTCACCGCGCTCATCAACGAGTACTACGCCGACCCGGAGCGCGCCCTCGACCGCATCGAGGACGTCGTCGGGTCGACGACCACCGCGGACGACGAGGACAGCGACGACGGACTGGACGTGACCCTCGCCGAGGGCGACTGACGGATGTCGTGGGCGAACTGGGTGCCGCTCGGTATCGCGGTCCTCCTCGCGTTGCCCGTGGCGCTCGCGCCGTACTGGGCGTACGCGAACCGCATCGTCAGTCGGTTCGCGCTCGTCGGGTTCGGGTCGTACGTCGAACGCATCGACCGGAAGAAGACCCAGCGCAAGAACACGCTCCGCGCCGCGCACCTGTCGACGACGTACCGCATCTACGCCGCGAAGACCATCTTCTACGCGGCCGTGATGGCGGTCGTCGGGTCGCTCTCCGGGATGTACTTCATCTGGGGGACGTTCGCCGTTCTCGCCATCGACGAGCAGACGATCACGAACACGCTCCCCCAGCAACTACACGTCCTCGCGAACTTCACGGGTCTCCCGTCGTTGACGATCTACGAACTGTTCGTGCTGATGCTCGTAACGAGCGCGACCGTCGGCATCGTCTTCGGCGGGTTGACGTACTGGCTGCGGTGGTGGTATCCGTCGTACAAGGCCGACGAGCGCGCGCGCCGCATCGAGGCGTCGCTCCCGCGAACAATCGCGTTCGTGTACGCGCTCAGTCGCTCCGGGATGGAGTTCCCGAAGGTGATGCGCATCCTCGCGGACAACAAGGCGGTGTACGGGGACGCGGCCGACGAGGTGAACGTCGCCGTCCGGAACATGGACATGTTCGGGCAGGACATGATCTCCGCCATCCATACGATGGCGCATCGAACGCCGAGCGGCCAGTTCAAGGAGTTCTCGGAGAACCTCGCGAGCGTCCTGCAGTCCGGCCGGTCGCTGTCGTCGTTCCTCCAGCAACAGTACCAGGACTACCAGGAGGAAGCCGAGAGCCAGCAGGAGAAGTTACTCGACCTCCTCGCGACGCTCGCGGAGGTGTACGTCACGGGCCTCGTCGCCGGGCCGCTCTTCCTCATCACGATCCTCGTCGTCATCGGCATCGCGGTCGGTGACACCATCCAGCCCCTGCAGGTGCTCGTGTACGTCATCGTCCCGAGCGCGAACCTCCTGTTCATCATCTACCTGTTGTCTGCGACGGACACCATCAGTCAGATACAGCGAATCGACGACATCGACGACCCCATCGAGACGATGACGGACGTTCGTCGCGCGAAGGACGTCCGGTCGGACGGTGGCGTCGAGGCAGGGAGCGAGCGGGATTCGAACGCGGGGATGGAACGCCTGCTCCTGTATCGTCGGTTCCGCTGGCTCGGGCGGAAGCTCGGGAATCCCGGGCGAACGGTCATCGAACGACCGACGGCGTTGTTCTGGGTGACGGTCCCTATCGTGCTCGTGGTGACCGCGGTCCGGTTCCCGCAGACGCTCGTGGAGGGACAGGTCTCTATCCGTGCGTTCGACGACCTGCTCGTGCAGGGGACGTTGTTCGTCGTCGGGACGTTCGCCATCGCGTTCGAGGTGCATCGACGCCGCCTGGAGGCTATCGAGTCCGCGGTCCCGGACCTCATGGACCGCCTGGCGAGCGTGAACGAGGCGGGGATGACGGTCGTGCAGTCCATCGAGCGCGTGCAGCGGAGTGAACTCGGGGCGCTCGACCCGGAGATAGAGCGCGTGTGGCGCGACATCGAGTGGGGCGCGGACGTCGAGACCGCACTCAAGCGCTTCGAGGCGCGCCTCCGCACGCAGATCATCTCGCGCGTCGTGACGTTGACGACGAAGGCGATGAACGCGAGCGGCGACCTGTCGACCGTGCTGCGCATCGCGGGGTCGCAGGCGAAGGCGGACCGGCGCCTGAAGCAGCGCCGGAAGCAGGAGATGTTGACGTACATGGTCGTCGTGTACGTGTCGTTCTTCGTGTTCCTGTTCATCATCGGCGTGCTGTCGACGGTCCTCATCCCGAACCTCCCCGACGGCGGGACGGGCGCGGCATTGAACGGCACGGGGAGTGGCGGTTCGACCGGTGGTGCCGGCGTGGGCGCCGTCGGCGGTATCGGTGGCGGCGGCGTGAACACGGAAGCGTACACGCTGCTTTTCTTCCACTCGACGCTCCTCCAGGGCTTGCTCTCGGGACTCATCGCCGGCCAGTTGTCGACGGGCGACATCCGCGGTGGCGCGAAGCACGCCGCGGTCCTGCTCGCCATCGCGTACGGCGTCTTCCTTCTCTTCATCTGAACCGCGGTCGTTATGCGTGTCGTGGCCGGACCGAGTGACATGGATCGGTCTCGCGAACGCACTCGCGACGTCTACGACCGGATCGCGGCGCACTTCTCGTCGACGCGCGAGTACCCGTGGCCGGAGGTGGAGTCGTTCCTCGATGGCCGCGACGGCGCGCTTGGGCTGGACGTCGGGTGCGGGAACGGCCGGCACGCACAGGGGCTCGCCGCGGTGTGCGACCGCGTCGTGGGTGTCGACACGAGCCGTGGGCTCCTCGAGACGGCCGCGGAGCGAGCGAACGACCGTGAGTACGCGGGGGCTGTCGCGCTCGTCCAGGGGGATGCCTCTCGACTCCCGCTCGCGACCGACAGCGTCGACCTCGCGGTCTACGTCGCGACGCTCCATCACCTCCCGGACCGCGAGCGTCGCGTCCGGAGCCTCGACGAGCTCGCGCGCGTGCTCTCACCGGACGGCGCGGCGCTCGTGAGCGCGTGGTCGACGGCGCACGACACGTTCGAGGACGCGAGCGCGGACGACGACGTGGGCTTCGATACGACCGTCGACTGGACGCTCCCCGGCGGCGAGACCGTCCCGCGATTCTACCACATCTACGCGCCCGCAGAGTTCGAGCGCGACCTCGCGGCGAGCGCGCTCAGTGTCGAGGAGACGTTCCAATCCAGCGGTAATTGTTATTCCAGCGTCAGGTCTGAACGGAAAACATCTTAAGGCCTCGCTACGAAGCACTCTGTGCGCACACCCGTTGGTGTGGGACCTACGCGTCTCGGGGGCCCTCGCGCACGGCTCCCGAGACACAGCGCACCACGCGCTGTCTTCAACCGTAACCATCAAATGCGAGCGACGGCTCCCTCGAAACGAGTGCCGGCGCAACGGTCACCGACGACCGCGCCGCCGCACGACACCGAGCGCACCGGTGGTCTAATGGTAAGACCTTGGCCTTCCAAGCCAATGATCCGGGTTCGATTCCCGGCTGGTGCACTCCCTTCGGTCGTGCGCCAGCCGACGTTCACCTCGCGGTGCTCGGTGAACTCCCGGCTGGTGCACTTCTCCAGCACACTCCGAGCGCGGAGCGACAGCGACGCGCGAGCCGACCGGGAGGAATGCCGAAACGGGAATCGAAGCCTACCAGTCGCGCACAGCGAACGCAGGGAGAGCACGTCTGGTTTCGGTTCGATTTCCGCCCGAGGCACTCTGGTCGCGCCTCAGCCGACGTTCACCTCGCGTTGCTCGGTGAACTCCCGGCTGGTGCACTCCTACGCGGCTCGAAAGCGAGCAGCGTTTGCTACACCTCGTCGAAGGGGATTCGTCGGATGGTCAGGCCGCCGGTCGGTCCGACGACGACGCAGAGCGGAGGGTCGTCGTAGGTCGGTTCGGTCTGGAGCGTCCAGTCCTGGGTCGCCTGCGCGCCCGATTCGAGCGCGGCCGTCACGCGGTACGTGCCCTTGCGGTACGTGACGCTCCCTTGTTCGACCGCGTCGTTCGTTCCGAGGAAGTACTCGTCCTCGAGGATGCGCTCGTCGCGGTTCTCGCCGCGGTAGTCGACGGTCACCGAGAGCGTGTGCGCGTCGGGATGCATGTTGTACGCGCGGAACGCCGCGTCGCCGCCCTCGCAGACCGCGGCGAAGTTCTCGCTCGGGTCGTCGCTCGCGAACACGTCCTCGCAGTCGCTGTAGTAGTCCTGGTAGCGCCCAGTGCGGACGACGAGGTCGCTGCTGACGTAGTACACCGCCGGCGCCTGGCCCCAGTCCGCGTGGACGCCGTCGTCGTAGTTCGCGTACCCCGAGCCGGTCGCGAGCACGTAGTGGCCGTCGTGCATCGCGCGATGGTGGTGCGTCGACGCGCTCGTGGAGACGGTCTCGGCGTCGGGTTCGTGGAGGCTGTTGTACGTCCGGGCGTTCTCGAACGCTTCGGCGAACGCGACGCTCGCGGCCTTGCTCGCGTCGGTCGGGCGGTCCGGGTACGATTTCGGGCCGCTCGGTGCGTCCGCGTACGTGCCGGTGGCGGTGACCGCGCGCGTCGTCGGTTCGGTCATCGCGGGACCGTCGTCGGGCGTCTGTGGGTCGCTGCCGATGGCGTCGTTCAGACACCCGGCGCTTGCGGTGGCGAGCGTCGCGCTCGCCGCCGCGGCGAGGAGTCGACGACGCGGCGTCGTCGAACCAGAGTGGCGTGGGGAGGGCATGCGGGCCGTACTGCTGTCACGGCCGGCATATGTCTTCTGCGCGTCAGCGGGGCCGTCGGTGCGGCCGAGCCGTCACTTCGGGAGCCAGACGATGGGGACGTCCTCCCACGCCCAGCGTTCCTCGGGGTAGTCGGCGACCTCCCAGAAGCTCCGCGGCCAGGTGCCGACGGCGTCGTGGATGGCCTCGTAGGTCAGGGTGCTCTCGCCGTCGAGGACGAGCCGCCAGCGGCGTTCGAACTCGGCGGCGTCGAACGCGTCGGGGTCCTTGCCGTGGCCGACGGGGTCGTCGAGGATGCGCTGGAGGTGCCGGCGGTAGCCGTCGTTGACGTACCCGAGGACGAGGTGGCCGCCGGGTTCGACGGCGTCGTAGAGTGCGCGGAGTGCGGCGGCGGAGTCGGCGACGTAGCTCATCGTGCCGTAGCAGAGCACGGTGTCGAACTGGCGGTCGATGTCGAGGTCCGGGAGTGCGGCCTGCTCGAAGTGCACGTTCGAGATTTCGTCGGTCGCGGCGCGCTCGCGGTTCTCGGCGACGATGGAGGTGGCGGCGTCGTACCCGTAGACGGTCGTGTCGGGGTGCTCGCGGGCGACGTGGAAGGCGACGACGCCGGGACCGCACCCGACGTCCGCGAACGACTCGGGGACGCCCTTCGCGTCGAAGAACTGCGCGAGGAGGTCGCGGACGTGATGCGTGCTCGGCGTGGCGTACTCGCGGTCGGATTCGTCTGCGTCGCGCCAGAACGCGTTCCAGTCGATGGTCTCGGGATGGCTGGCGTCGCTGCGGTCGGATGCGTCTATGGTTCCTGTCATTTTGGGGTGGCCGTGGCTGGTCGGACGGATGCGGTACGGCACCGAATCGTGGGTTTTGGGTGGGTCTTCGTCGGCTTCAGAGGATACCTGCTGCTACCGGAAAAGATTTTCTATTCTGCTTAACAGTCTTCTTCACTTACAACTTCGCACGCTGGGTATTTATAATTTTGGGACCCCGGCGGAACCGTCCCCGCGAACAACCCGAACGAACCTGCTACTCTTCGATATCATGCGGTTCGTGCACCACGCGGTACGTGCAGTCCCCGAACGAGTCCGACCCACCGTCCGCTTCCACCGCCGTACGCCCGTCCACCTCGCCCCCGTCGACGCGCTCGACGCTCGCGGCGTCGTACAACCGGAGGTCGCGCTCCTGGCGCGTCCGCACCGGCACGTCGTAGTGCTCGTTCTCGTACCCGAGGTCGTCACCGGCCTCGCGGGCGTCCGCGACGAACTCCCGATGCGCCGCCAACCGGGCGGCGTTCACGTCCCGCGACACCGCCGGCGCCTCGCTCGCCCGGTCCGCGAACGCCTCAACGAACCCCGCGTCGCGCTCCACGCCCACCGAGTTCCGACCCGCGGCCATCGCCGCCAGACTCGTCGTCCCCGTCCCCCAGAACGGGTCCAGGACCGTCTCCCCGTACACCGAGTACATACAGACGAGTCGATACGGGAGTTCGAGCGGGAACGCCCCCGACCGCTCGCGGAGCGCGTCGTCAGCGAGCGTCTGGCGCTCCCCGCCCACGTCCGTCCACACGTCGCTGAACCACCGGTTGCGTTCCTCCCAGAAGTACGCCGACTCGTAGCGCGCGTCGTCCCCCGGCGGGTACGACCGGGACTCGCCGTTCCGGAACACGAGCACGTACTCGTGCTCGAGGGTCACGTACGCGTTCGGCGGCACCATCCCGCTCCCCATGAACTTCGCCGCCGAGTTCACCGGTTTGCGCCAGAGGACGTCCGGCAGCGGGTCGAACCCGAGGTCCGCGAACGCCTCCACGACGCGAGCGTGATTCTGGTACACGCGGAACCGGTCGCCGACGGTCCGCGTCGCATCCCCGACGTTCACGCACGCGATACCGCCCGGCGCCAGCACGCGCTCGACCTCCGCCCACACGTCGTTCAGGACGTCGTGCATGCGCTCGAACGCCGCCTCACCGTCACCCGCGTCGAGCGCGTCACCGATCTCGGGGTCGAGGTCGGCGAACACGTCGTCCCACATCTCGATCATCGGGTACGGCGGCGACGTCACGACCAGGTCCACGCTGTCCGCGTCGAGCCCCGACAGGTCCCGCGCATCCCCAACGTGTACGCAATGGGTCGTCTCCATCACTCACCCACTCCCCGCGCCACACATATAGGTGATTCTCCACGACCGAACGCCGACGGCGAACCTGGGTCAGCGTCCGCCGGCGCCGAATCACTCGGTGCCCGTCCAGTCCTCGCGCGCGAGCCCGTAGCAGACCATGTCGCGGTGCTCGCCGTCGACGAACATGAAGTCCCGACGGACGCCCTCGCGCTCGAACCCGAGGGACTCGAGGAGCGCGCGCGAGGCGTCGTTGCTCGCGAACGCCTCCGCGCCGATGGCGGGCGTCGGGTACTCGCGGAACGTCCAGTCGACGACGAGACCCACTGACTCGCGCCCGTACCCCTCGCCGTGGTACTCGCCGGCGAGCCAGTATCCGAGGTTCGGGCGCTTGTAGGACGCCTCGCCGACGTGAACGGTCCCGAGGCGCTCGACGTCGTCGGCGTCGGCCGCCCCGCGTCCCGCATCGTCGGCGTCGAGACAGACGAGGAAGTCGTGGCCGTCGTCGTCGTCGCCGGCTTCCATCGCCGTCCGACTCGTCAGCGGGTTGCCGATGGGGTATCGAACCTCGGGGTTGGCGCGCGACCGCTGGACGAACGCGCGGTCCTCGTCCTCGAGCGTCCGGAGCGTCACGCGGTCGCCGGCCACGACAAGTGCACCAGGCATGCCCGCACCGTCTGCCCTGAGGCCGATAAGCGTTCCTCCGGGATGCCACGGACACACGGCCACCGGCCGCGACGAACGGCAGGACCGGCCGGGGCGAAAGCCACACCACGCTGGCCGAGCAACGCTGACGCGTGCACTGCGAGGTCATCGGCTGGCCCGAGGACGGGGCGACGCTCCGCCTGGACTACCGCGAGTTCGGGTACGCCGGGAAGTTCGCGATGTCCTCGACCGGGAAGGCCGTCTGTCACGACCGTCCGCACCCGGTCGCCGAAACCCACGAGGACCCCGCGGACGCGTTCGCCGGCCGCGACAGCGACGACTACGCGACCGACGTCCTCGCCGCGGTCGCGTTCAACGAGGACCGCACCGACGCCAACACGCTCTGGCTCCGGTACGTGACCGTGCGCGCCGACCGCCGCGGCGACGGCCTCGGCCCGCGACTCCTCGCGTTCGTCCGCGACGCCGCCAGCGAGCGCGGCTACGACCGCCTCCGCATCGCCGTCAACAACCCCTACAGCTACGAGGCGCTCTACAAGACCGGGTTCGCGTACACCGGCCGCGAGACCGGTATCGCCGAACTCGTCCTCGAACACCCCGCCGACGAAGCCCTCTCGAGCGACGTCGACCCCGCGGCGCGCTACCGCGAGGGCCTCGACGCGTTCGCCGACCGCGACGACCTCAGCGCGAACGAACGCGAGTTCCTCGCCGCGAAGCACGAACGCGGCCCGCCCGCGGCGACGCGGTGAGGCGGCCGCCGCCGCCGGGGCGCGACGAACCCCCGCTCGCCGCTCACCCCTTGATGTTGCAGACGGGGAAGGTCCGCGCCACCTTGTCGCCGATGCCGAGCGCGTCGCTCACGCGCACGACCTCGTCGACGTCCTTGTAGACGCCGGGCGCTTCCTCCGCGATGGTCGCACCCGACTGTGCTTTCACGTACACGTGCTGCTGCTCGCGGAGGTCCGTCTGGACGTCACCGCCCCAGTAGTCCTGCTTCGCTTGCGTCCGACTCATCGTCCGCCCCGCACCGTGTGCGGTCGACCCGAACGTCTCCGACAGCGAGTTCTCGCCACCGCGCAGGACGTAGCTGCCCGCGCCCATGCTCCCCGGGATGATGACCGGCTGCCCGACGTCCCGATAGGCCGCCGGCAGTTCCGGGCGGCCCGCCGGGAACGCGCGCGTCGCGCCCTTCCGATGCACGAACAGCTCCTTCTCTTTCCCATTCACTTCGTGGACCTCTTTCTTCGCGATGTTGTGCGCGACGTCGTACAGGAGGTCCATCTCCATCGCCTCCCAGTCCCGGTCGAACACGTCCTCGAACACCTGGCGCGTGCGGTGCATGATGAGCTGGCGGTTCACCCACGCGAAGTTGATGCACGCGCACATCGCGCCGTAGTAATCCTCGGCGAGCTGACTGCCCGCCGGTGCCGCCGCGAGGTCGCGGTCCGGGAGCTGGTCGACGAACCCCGAGTGACGCTTCTCGATGTCGCGCACGTAATCCTGACACGTCTGATGGCCGAGCCCGCGACTCCCGCAGTGGATGAGCACCACGACCTGGTCCTCGACGAGCCCGAACTCCCGTGCGACGTCCTCGCGGAACACGTCCGTCACGCGCTGGACCTCAAGGAAGTGATTCCCCGACCCGAGCGACCCGACCTGCTTCCGGCCACGTTGCTTTGCCTCCTCCGGCACCTTCGACGGCTCCGCGTCCGGCCGCTTCCCCTCGTCCTCGCAGTGCGCGAGGTCCTCGGGGACCGCCCAGTCCTCCGCGAGCGCCCACTCCACGCCACCCTGGAGGATGCGATTCACGTCCGCCACCGATCCCTCGAAGATACCGCCCGCACCCAGGCCCGTCGGCACGTTCTCGAACAACGCCTCCACGAGCTCCTCCTCGCGCCCGCGAACGTCCTCGTACCGGAGATTAGTTTTCATCATTCTGACACCACAATTTATATCAAATCCGACAGCTCCAGGTGATATACAGCCGTTCTCGGCATCTGTGGCGCCGACGCCACCGACGGGGAACCCGTACCCCTGGTGGGCGTCCGGCATCGCGAGCGCGTACTTCTGGATGCCGGGGAGGTGCGTCGCGTTCTTGAGCTGCTGGAGGCTCATGTCGTCGCTGATCTCGTCGAGGAGCGTCTCGCTCGCGAGGACGCGCGCCGGCGCTCGCATCCCCTCGCTCTCGTCCTGGGGGATCTCCCACACGTAGTCTCGGACCTTGTGGAGCGTGATGCCGTCGGCGTCGTACGTGGTCATGTGCTAGCAGTCGGTCGCGCCGGCGGAATAGGTTTCGTCTACGCGGCCGAGTCGTCGGCCGTGCGCTCGTCGCAGGACGCGGCCGCGTCGGCGGATACGGTCGCGGCTGCGTCCGCGTCGTCGTCGCCGAAGACGGCGTCGAGCGAGTACGGGCCGGCGCCGGTTATCATGAGCGCGGACGCGAGTCCGAACAGCGAGAGGTGCGCGAGCACGGGGTCGTCGGGGAGGCCGAACAGCGTGAGCGTGAACAGGCCGAGCGAGAGCGCGGCGGTCGCGCGCGTGTAGAGGCCGACAGCGAGGACGACGCCGACCGCTATCTCGGCGAGTGCGGCGCCGACCACCCAGAGTTCGGGGGCGACGGGGACGACCGCGGTGAGGTCGTACTTCGCGACGACGGCGAGCGCGTACCCGGGGTTGAGGAGCTTCTCGACGAGGCCGAGGTAGACGAACGTCACGGCGAGCGAGAGCCTGATGGCGACGGGGACCAGGGGCGTGGCGGGAGCGACGCGCTCGCGGAACCGAACGGCGAGACCGTGGACGGGGTCGATGCGGCCGTACGTGCTCTCGTCGTCCGCGGCGAGCCGTCCGAGGACGTCGTCCGCGCTCGGCCGGCCGCTCCCGACGGCGACGAGCGCGAGGAACCCGCCGACGTACTCGAACTGGAGCGCGAGCGCGGGTTCGACGCCGAGGCCGTACGCGTAGAGCACGAGGCCGACGGCGGCGACGAAGCGCGTCGCGAGCCCGAACAGGAGCAGGAACCCGAGGCCGATGAAGAGGAGTCGTGCGTCGCTCGCGACGAGCGGCGTGAAGTAGTAGCCGCTGAAGCCGGCGCCGACGAGCGGGATGCCGATGGCGAGTCGGAGCAGCCACGGGAGGAGGTCGCGGTAGTCCGTCATCGCGGCGGCGAACAGCGCGCGGTCGCGCTCGAACGGCCGAACGCGTTCGTACGCGAGCACGCTCGCGACGGCAGCGAGTGCGCTCCCGCCGAGGATGGCCGCGTGCAGCGGGACCGCGAGCGTGGTCGCGACGAACGAGACGATGGATGCGACGTCCGCGGGCTCGTCGACGACGTACCGGACGTGCGCGCTCGCGGTCCCGGCGAAGGCCGTGATGGCGAGCGCGAGCACCAACCCGACGCGTCGCGTGAGACGCTTCATGGTCCACTGTTCGGTCCCAGAACGTAAACGCACCACGACGGTTCTCGTGGGGCGACCCCCCAGAGACCGCTCAGACGTCGAAGACGACGTACGCGTACCACTCGTCGTCGCGCTCCTCGACGACCATCTGCGAGAACGTCACCGCCTTCACCTCGCGAGCGTCGACGTCCGCGAGGTCGACGCCGCGAGCGGTCGCCTCCAGTCGATACTGATTCTCGTCGCCGCCCGCGGCCTGCGCCGCGTCTTCGTCGTCGATTCGCGAGATCGCGACGTCGTTGTCGACGGGGAGGACGCCGCGGACGTCGCGCTCGTAGATGAGGCGTCCGAGGTAGTCGTACAGGAGTCCGTCGAGGTCCTCGGCCTCCCGTTCGACCGAGAACCGCTCTCCGCCCGTCGCGGGAACGTCGTCGCACTGCGCGGACGCGAGGCCGTCAGCGACCGCCGCGAACACTGCACTCGTCGACTCGCCGGTCGCTTCGACCGCCACGTCCGCGGTGTGCTCGCGGAGCGCGAACTCGCCCGTCATCGTCCCTCCGCGTCCGTGTCCGCGTCCGGACGCGTCGGTCCCGACGGCTTGTCGCGGTCGCGCTCGAACGCGTCGACGTCCACGAACGCGTCGTCGTCGGCCGTCCCGTCACCCGCATTCGGTTCGGGGTCGGTCGCGTCGGCGTCGTCGGCTCCGGCGTCCGAGTCGCGCGTCTGGTCGCGCCACCGCCCACTGGGTGCATCCGCCGGATCGACGTCCGCGGGCGTGTCGAAGTCACTCCCGAGCGACCCCTCGGTCCGCCCGGCCGCGACGTCCGACGGCGTCGCGTGCTCCTCGCCGAGCGTCTCCTCGACTCGCTCGCGCTCGACGTCCCCCGGGTGCGCGTCGCTCGCCCCGAGCATCTCCTCGTCGCTATAGGACTCGACGCCGGACGGAACCGCCTCCTCGCCAGGCGAATCCGGTTCCGCGTACGACTCGTACGCACCGCGGCGCTCCGCCGCGCTCGCGCCGCGACGCTGCCGTTCGCCAGCGTGCCCGTCCGGCGCCGCCTCCGCACCGACCGCCACCTCCGACGTCGCTCCGAGCCGCTCAAGTTCGTCCGCTGACAGGCTCGACCGACCACTGACGTCGTCCGGCCCCCCCGTCGCCACGCCACTCGTCACGACCGTCCGGATGCCCTCGTCGACCGTCATATCCACGTCCATCACGCGCTCGCTCGGCACGTGCACGAGATGCCCGCCCATGACGGGGTTCGGCGCGAGCGGCAGGAACAACGTCACCAGGTCCCGTTCACCAGCCGCATCCTTCAACGACCCAGCGGACTCCGCGGTGAGGAACCCGAGCGTGTACGCGCCCTCGTGGGGGAACTCCACGAGCTTCACGTCCCGGAAGCTCTGCTGGTCGCTCTCCATCATCACGTCACTCATCTCCCGGAAGCTCTCGTAGATTGACCCAAACCCCGGAACGCGCGCGAGCGCCGCGTCCACGTACTCGATGAACGTCTCCCCGTACCGGAACTGCGTGAGGAACCCGACGAGGAACACGATAGCGATCAGCACCCCGACCGCCGCCCCCAGGAGGATGGGGCTCGCGCCCTGATTCCCGGTGACGTCCAGCAACGTCGTCATATAGTTCAGGATGTACTGGACGACCGTTGCGAGCACGAGCACCGTCACGGCGAACGGCACCACGACCGCCAGCCCACCGATGAACGCATCCCTGACCAAATCGACGACGCTCCGACCAGCCTCACGCGGCGACGAGTACTCGCCACCCGACCCTGACTCCATTACCACCCACAACAGGGCGAGCCAGCAAAGGGATTGGGGAGACACAGTTAGGCCCCACCCACCCCCACACGCCCCCACCGAACCACACGCACGAACACCCCCAGAGACGACACCACCACCACCGTACGCTGGTGCGAGCGGGCAACCTGAAACGGCCGCCTGGCGGCGGCCGTATGCTCGTGCAAGCAAACAGCGTGAAACGGCGCCCTGGAGGGCGCCGTATACTCGTGCGAGCCGTAGTCCCGAAACGGTGACCTGACGGTCACCGTATGCTTGTGCGAGCGGGGGTGCCGATGGAATTATACCTGTGTGTCTCGGATTCCCATCCTAGTGAGCGTCAACGTCGACACACGCGTCATCGGTCCCGGGAACGACGACCTGGTGACCGAGGCGTGGCAACTGAAGGAGCAGATTCGACGGGCCGAAGGCGTGCTCAAGCAGCGCCGTGACTTCTTCACGGACGCCTACCGTCGGTCGACGGTGCAGGCGTTCGTCGCGGACGGCGTCGAGCCCGAACTCATGGGGTTCGTCGCCGTGCGCCGCGACGGCTACATCCTCTTCCTCGCGGTCGCCCCCGAGCACCGCGGCGAGGACATCGGGAAGAAACTCGTCGCGCGCGTCGCCGACGACCACCGCACCGTCACGTGTCACGCGCGAACGACGAACGAGAACGCCTTGCAGTTCTACGAGCACCTCGGGTTCGAGGTGAAGCGCCGCATCGACAACTACTACGAGGACGGCGGCGACGCGTACTATCTGAAACTCGGCGACGACGGCGGCCTGACGACGCGACTCCAGGAGATTCTCCGCGGGTGAAGTGACGGTTTGACCCTACGGCACGCTTTTCGGGTAGTCCTGACTACGGTCGAACATGAACGTCGATATCGACCCCGGAGTGCTCCTCCGGGAGAGCGTCCCGATCGCAGTCGTCCTCGGCGTCTGGGTCGCGCTCTCGCTGCTCGGCGGGGCGGCCGCCGGGCCCGCGCTCCGGTACGCGGGCGTCGCGATGGCGCTCGGGTACGTGCTAGTCAGGAGTCGCTCGCTCGCCGACCGCACCGAGCGCGCGTCGCTCTCGATGGCCCCAGCCGCCATCGTCCGCGCGAACGCCACGCCCGTCATCGGCGGCGCGCCGTGGTTCGTCGCCGCGCGCCTGCTCCCGGTCGTCGGCCAGGGTTGGGAGGCGCTCGGCCTCCCCGGCGGGTTCACCAGTCCCGCGCCCGCGATCCAGTTCCTCGCGGCCGCCGTCGGATTCCTCACCGTCGTCCTCTACGTCGCCGTCTTCGCGCGAACGCACACGACGGCGGTCGGCGATACCGGCGGTCGCCCGAGCAGTACCAACGCAGCCACCGGCGACGACTGACCACCCGAACGCGTTCGGAAACGTCGCGCCTTGCGTCACCGGTTGCCATACCGTTTAGGGGGCCGCGTCCGTCGGTCCGCGCATGGAGTACGACGACCCCGAACGCGGCAGTGAGGTGGCGTCGCGAGCGCGCGAGTTCGTCCGCGAGGAAGTCATCCCCGTCGAACGCGAGTACCTCGGCGAGTCGAACGTTCCCGACGACGTCATCGCGGACCTCCGCGAGAGAGCGCGCGAGTACGACGTCTACGGGCCGCAACTCCCCGAAGAGTACGGCGGGCTCGGGATGGACTTCCGCGCGATGCTCCCCGTGTTCGAGGAGGCAGGCCGGAGCCTGCTCGGCGGGCTCGCGATGCGGTGTTCCGCGCCGGACGAGGGGAACATGCACACGCTCGAGCACTTCGGGACCGACGAGCAGCAGGAGCGCTGGCTGGCGCCGCTCGCGAGCGGCGAGATGAATTCGGGGTTCTGTATGACCGAACCGATGCAGGGCGGCGGCTCGGACCCGAAGATGCTCCAGACGACCGCGCGGAAGGACGAGGACGCCGACGAGTGGGTCATCTCGGGGCACAAGTGGTGGACGACCGGCGGGAGCGAGGCGGACGTGTTCCTCGTGATGGCGCGCTCGAACCCGGACGCCCACCCCTACGAGGGCACGAGCCTCATCATCGTCCCGCGCGACACGGAGGGCGTGGAGGTCGTCCGCGACGTCCCGCACACGGGCGGGGAGCCGGTTGGGTCGAGTCACGCGGAGGTGAAGTTCCACGACGCGCGCGTCCCGGTGGAGAACACGCTCGGCCCCGAGGACGGCGGGTTCATGGTCGCACAAGCCCGGTTGGGGCCGGCGCGACTCACGCACTGCATGCGGTTCGCGGGGATGGCCGACCGCGCGCTCGACATCGCCACCGCGTACGCGAGCGAACGCGAAGCGTTCGGCGAACCCCTCAGCGAGAAGCAAGCGCTCCGACACGAGATCGCCGACCACCGCACGAGCCTGCACGCCGCACGGACGATGATCCGGCACGCCGCCGACGGCATCGCCGCCGGCGACGAGGCCCGCATCGAGGTGGCGATGGCGAAGACGTTCACCGCGAACGTCGCCCAGGACGCCGTCGACACCGCCGTCCAGGTCTGTGGCGGGAACGGCATCGGGAAGGACCTCCCGCTCGCTGATTTCTACGAGAACGTCCGCGCGTTCCGCATCGTCGACGGCGCCGACGAGGTCCACCGGCGCTCCATCGCACGCTGGGCGTTCGGCGACCCCGACAGCGAGGAGCTCGCGGGCATCACGCGCTACGACGACGACCTGTAGCCGTCGCGACTCAGTTCTCCTGGAGCGTGGCGGGCGGCCGCGGCGGCTCCGCCGTCGTGAACTCGAAGCGCGCGCCGCCGTCGGCGCTCTCCGTGCATCGAACCGACCAGTCGTGCGCTTGCACGATCTCGCGGACGACCGCGAGCCCGATGCCGGTGCCGTCACCGTCGCTGACGCCGTACTCGAAGAGGTCCTCGCGCGCGTCCGCCGGAAGGCCGTCGCCGTCGTCCGCGACGACGAACCCGTCCTCGGTGACCGCGACGCGGATGCGGGACGTGGAGTCGCCGTGGTCGACGGCGTTCCGGAAGCAGTTCTCGAACACGCGCCGGAGCCGGGACGGGTCCGCGTTCACGACGCCGTCGCCCTCGACCTCGACGGCGACGTCCTCTGGCAGGTCGACCGCGGACTGCGCGGAACTGGCGACGCCCGCGATGGAGATGTCGTGCGCGTCGACGTCGTGGTCGCCTTCGCGGGCGAGCGAGAGCACGTCGTCGATGAGTTCCGTCATCCGGTCGTGCGCGTCCGCGATCTCGTCGAGCCGCGGGTCGTCGAGGTCCGCGGCGAGGAGCTCGCGGTAGCCTTCGGCGACCGATAGCGGCCCGCGGAGGTCGTGCGCGACGACGCTCGCGAACTCGTCGAGTCGATTCCGTTCCTGCTCGAGTTCGCGCTCGCGTTCCTTGAGTTCGGTGATGTCCGAGCTGATACCGCAGACGCCCTTCGGATCGCCGTCCTCGTCGAACAGCGGGACCTTCACCGAGTAGTACGTCCGTCGCTGTCCGTTCCGGTACGCGTCCTCCTCGACCTCGATCGCGCGCTCCTCCTCCATCGCACGCCGGTCGTTCGCGCGGACCTCCGCGGCGAACTCGTCGTCCTGTATCTCCCAGTCGGTTCGCCCGACGAGCTCGCCGTCGACGTCGACGACCTCGCGGAACCGTTCGTTCGCGAGCTCGTATCGACCGTCTCGGTCCTTGATGTAGACGATCGCGGTGGTGTTGTCGAGGACCGCTTGGAGTTGCTCGGTCGTGCGTTCGTACTCGCGTTCGCGGTCCAGGCGCTCGAACGCCTGCTCGACGTGCGTCGCGAGGAGCTCGGTGAGTTCCAGGTCGGACGTCGTGAACGCGTTCGGTTCCGCGGCGATAGCCTGGAAGACGACGTCGTCGCCGACGGGGACGGAGACGGCGGAGCGGAACGACGACTGGTCGGGCGCGGCGTCGGTCGTCTCGGTGACGTCGTCGACGCGGAACGACTCGCCGCGCTGGTAGGTCTTCCCGAGGACGCCGTCGTCGAGCGCGGGCAGCGAGTCGGGTTCGTAGCTCGCCGCGCCGAGCGGCTCGAAGCGGCCGTCGACCGCTTCGTAGAGCCCGTAGACGTGGAACTCGAGGATGTCGTCGGCGGCGGAGAGTGCGGCGTCGACCACGGCGTCGCGCGACGATGCGCCGGCGATGTCGGCGGCGTGCCCGTGGAGTTGCGCGGTCTTCTCGCGGGTGCGTTCGAGTTCGCGTTCCGCACGGGCGGCGTCGACGGCGTTCTCGACGCGGTTCGCGAGGAGCGCGTACTGTTCGCGCCCGCCCTTCTGGAGGTAGTCGGTGACGCCCGCGGAGATGGCGTCGGCGGCGACGGCTTCGCTGCCTTTCCCCGTGAAGAGGATGAACGGGACGTCCGCGTGGTTCTCGCGGACGGTCTTCAGGAACGCGAGGCCGGTCCGGTGTTCGAGGTCGTAGTCGCTGACGACGCAGTCGACGTCGGTCTCGGCGAGGACGTCGAGCGCGTCGTCGGCGGTCGTCGCCGTGACGACGCTGATGCGGTCGCTCTCGCGGTCGAGGAACGTCTCGGTGAGGTCCAGGAGGCTCTGTTCGTCGTCGACGCAGAGCACCTGAACGTCTCGCATATCGTTGGCGCTCGACCGACTCATGCAAGAAACGTTCGGTTCGCTTCCACGAAGCCGCCGGTCTCGGCTTTCGTGTCCATGCAGTCGGCGTGCGCGACCATGGACTGGCGGGTGGGGTTCGTCGGAGTCGACTGCTCAGTACGCGTCGTCGGAATCGACTGCTCAGTACGCGTCGTCGGAATCGACTGCTCAGTACGCGTCGTCGGAATCGGTTGCTCAGTACGCGTCGTCGGAATCGATTGCTCAGTACGCGTCGTCCGGGTCGTCGAGTTCGCCGGTCTGGACGTTCCAGAGGGTCGCGTATCGGCCGTCGGCGGCGAGCAGGTCGTCGTGGCTGCCGCGTTCGACGACCTGGCCGTCCTCGAGGACGACGATGCGGTCTGCGTCCTTCACGGTCGAGAGCCGGTGCGCGATGGCGAACGTCGTCCGGTCGGCGGCGAGGTCGTCGAGACTCCGCTGGATGCGGAGTTCGGTCTCGGTGTCGACGTCCGAGGTCGCTTCGTCGAGCACGAGGATGGGTGGGTCCTGGAGGACGACGCGCGCGATGGCGAGGCGCTGGCGTTGCCCGCCAGAGAGCTTCACGCCGCGTTCGCCGACGCGCGTGTCGTAACCCTCGGAGAGGTCCGCGATGAACTCGTGGGCTTCCGCGAGCCTGGCGGCGCGCTCGACGGCGTCGCGGTCGGCGTCGAACCGCCCGTAGCGGACGTTCTCCGCGATGGTGCCGTCGAAGAGGAACGAGTCCTGGCCGACGTACCCGACGTGCTCGCGGAGCGACGCGAGCGTGACGTCGCGGACGTCGTGCCCGTCGACCGTGACCGCGCCGTCGTTCACAGCGTCAGACTGCGTCTGATTGGCCGACGGACGTGGTCCGTCGACGTCGTCAGATTGTGTCTGACTGGCCGACGGACGTGGTCCGTCGACGTCGTCAGATTGTGTCTGACGTGCTGACGGACGTGGTCCGTCAACATCGTAGAGGCGCATGAGGAGCTTCAGCGTCGTGGACTTCCCGGCGCCCGTCGACCCGACGAGCGCGACGGTCTCGCCGGGTTCGGCGTCGATGGACACGCCGTCGAGCACGGGTTCGTCCGCGCCGTCGTACGTGAACGTCACGTTATCGTACCGGACGTGGCCGTCGACGTCCGCGAGTTCGACCGCGTCCTCGCGCTCGGTGACGTGCGGCGGGACGTCCATGAGGCCGAACACGCGCTTCCCGCTCGCCTTGGCGTTCTCGTACCAGTCGACGATGTTCGACACCTGCGAGAGCGGCTGGACGAACCGCTGGGTCATGAACACGAAGATGACGAACTCGCCGACGCTGAGTTCGCCCGACAGCGGCCCGGGCGGCCCCTGGAAGATCCAGAGCCCGCCGACGAGGAACGTCGCGGCGAACGAGAGGCCGGCGAGGAAGCTCATCCCGGGCCGGTAGAAGTACGAGAGCGTCAAGATGGACATGTTCGCGTCGTAGAGTTCGCGGGAGGCGCCGCGGACGCGCCCGGTCTCGTGGGCTTCCGTCCCGGTGGTCTTCACGAGTTGGATGCCGGCGAGCCCGTTCTCCAGGCGCGTGTTCAGGTCGCCGACGGCCTCGCGGACGCGAGCGTACCGCGGTTCGGCCTTCCGCATGAACCAGAGCGTGAACGCCCCCATCAGGGGGACGAACACGAGCGTCACCGCCGCGAGCTGGGCGTTGTAGAAGAACAGGATGCCGGCGATGCCGAGCACCATCACGACGAGGCGGAGGACCTCCGAGAGCGCGTCGTCGAGGAACGTCTCGAGGTTCGACGCGTCGTTGTTCAGGATGCTCATCACTTCGCCGGTCTCCTTGTCGTCGAAGAACGACATGTCGAGGTCCTGCATCGCGGCGTACGTGTCGGTGCGGACCGCGTGCATGACGCCGTGCGCGAACGTGTTCATCGTCACGCCCCACACCCAGCGCGCGGCGGTGCCGACGACGAACGCGCCGACGATGAGCCACACCGAGAACCAGAACTGCTCGACCTGCGTGTTCGGGAGCATCCCCGCAGGGACGAGCGGGAGGTTGTATCGGCTCGCGCCGCCTTCGCGGAACACGGCGTCGATGGCGGTGCCGAGGACGACCGGCGGGACGAGGAGTGCGGCGCGGGAGACGAAGTTCGAGAGGATGCCCGCGAGCAGCCACGGCCACCGCGGGACGCCGTACTCGCGGAACAATCTGCCGAGCGGTCGGTCGACGTCCACGCGGTACGCCTCGAAGGGGTTCTCGTCGTCGTCGGAGGCCACGTTGAGAGCATCAATCCGAGCGCGCAGCAAATGACCTTCGATTCGAAACGCTCGCGCTCGTCGGCCCGGCGCGGACCCGCGGTCGTCGCCGACGCGCCGCGCCGCTGGCCCACCCGGGCCGGGCGCTGCCGACCGGAACCAGTGAACAGACAACCCATTGCAAATTACTTTGGTCCTGGGTTCCATGGCCCTCGGTATGGCCACGGACCAGTTCAGCGTCGACGGCGACGTCGCCATCGTCACGGGCTCGTCGTCTGGGATCGGACAGGTAATCGCGGAGCGGTTCGCGGACGACGGCGTGGACGTCGTCGTCTGCTCGCGCGAGATGGAGAACGTCGAACCGGTCGCGGACGGCATCAACGACTCGGACCGACCGGGGAGCGCGCACGCGGTCGAGTGCGACGTCACCGACCGGGACGCGGTCGAGGCGATGGTGGAGGCGACCGTCGAGCAGTTCGGTGGCGTGGACGTCCTCGTGAACAACGCCGGCGCGTCGTTCATGGCGGGCTTCGACGACATCAGCCCGAACGGCTGGAAGACCATCGTCGACATCAACCTCACCGGCACGTATCACTGCGTGCAGGCCGCCGAGGAGCACCTGAAGGACGCGTCCGGGAAGGTCATCAATCTCTCCTCGGTCGCGGGCCAGCAGGGTGCGCCGTGGATGAGTCACTACGCGGCGGCGAAGGCCGCGGTCGAGAACCTGACGAAGACGCTCGCGTTCGAGTGGGCGGACGACGACGTCCGCGTGAACTGCATCGCGCCCGGGTTCGTCGCCACGCCCGGGGTCGCGAGCCAGATGGGCGTCACCGCCGACGAGGTCGATAGGGAAGAAGTGAAGCGCCGCATCGGCGTGAGCGAGGAGATCGCGGACGTCGCGCAGTTCCTCGCGTCCCCGGCGTCCTCGTACGTGGTCGGGCAGAGCCTGACGGTCGCGGGCGTCCCGGACATCATGGAGAGCCCCGATGTCTGAGGCGGACTACCACGTACACCTGCCGGTCGCGGCACAGGACTCGGTGCAGGACTTCGTCGACATGGCGGTGCGCGCGGAGGAACTCGGGTACGAGGCGGTCTGGCTCCCGGAGACGTGGGGGCGCGACGCCGTCACTATCATGACGAGCATCGCGCACGCCACGGACGACGTCCTCATCGGGTCGTCCATCATGAACGTGTACTCTCGGTCGCCCGCGCTGCTCGCGCAGACCGCGGCGACGCTCGACGAAGTATCGGACGGCCGGTTCCGCCTCGGCATCGGCCCGTCGGGGCCGGCGGTCATCGAGGGCTGGCACGGCATCGACTTCGGGAACCCGCTCCGACGCACCCGCGAGTACGTCGACATCGTCAAGAAGGTCCTGCG
This sequence comes from Halorubellus litoreus, assembly GCF_037081675.1. Lineage (GTDB taxonomy): Archaea > Halobacteriota > Halobacteria > Halobacteriales > Natrialbaceae > Halorubellus > Halorubellus litoreus. Next base: position 680,035 of record NZ_JAZAQL010000002.1, read on the forward strand.
CGGCGATGAACTGGACTACGAGGGCGAGTACTTCAACCTGAGCGGGTTCCGGCTGCGCTGCGAGGCACCCGACCCGGCGCCGCGCGTGGACGTCGCCGCGATGGGCCCGAAGGCCGTCGAGCTCGCGGGCCGGTTCGGGGACGGCTGGCACGCCATCCTCTTCACGCCCGACGCGATGGCGGACCGCATCGAGGACTTCGAGCGCGGCACGGAACTGGGAGACAACGACCGGGGCGAGCAGGACGTCACGCTCTCCCTGACGTGCTGTGCGCTCGAGGACGGCGAGCGCGCCCGGCACCTCACCGCCCAGCACGCCGCGTTCTACGTCGGCGCGATGGGAACGTACTACCGCGACTCGCTCGCTCGCCAGGGCTACGAGGACGAGGCGCACGACGTCGCCGCGAAGTGGATGAACGGCGACCGCGACGCCGCCATCGACGTCTTCAGCGACGACATGCTCGACGACTTCACCGCCGCCGGCACGCCCGAGCGCGCCCGCGAGGAACTCGCGAAGTTCGCCGAGGTCGACGGCGTCGACAACGTCTCCATCGGGTTCCCGCGCGCCGCCAGCCCCGCGGAGATCGACGCAACGCTCGAAGCGTTCGCGCCCGAGTAGGGGCCCGCAGGCGCTCTCGAGCGCCTCGGAGCGTGACGCTACGGGGACGCCTCGCCGCCCGATCCGCTGCGTTCCTCACTCGACCGGGACCTCGATGAGCGCCATGCCACCGCCGATGGCGGACTCGAGGGCGTCCCGCAGGTCCGCGCTCGTCTCGGGCCGGTACCCGTCGATGCCGAAGCTCTCGGCGAACGTCACGAAGTCCGGGTTCGTCAGTCCGGTCCCGAACGACTCGCCCGTGTGGTCGCGCTGTTTCTTCGAGATGAGGCCGTAATCGTCGTCGTTGAACACGACGATGGTGTAGTCACAGCCCGTCCGGGTCGCCGTCTCTATCTCCGCGGCGTTCATCAGGAACCCGCCGTCGCCGGTCGCCGCGACGACGTTCGCGTCGATCGCCAGGTCGGCCGCCAGCCCGCCCGGGACCGCGATCCCCATCGACGCGAGGCCGTTCGAGATGATGCACGTGTTCGGTTCGTACGTCGGGAAGTTCTGTGCGATCGCCATCTTGTGGTTGCCGACGTCCGAGACGAGCACGTCCTCCGGCGCCATCGCCTCTCGCAGCACGGGAAGGACGCCCTCGACGGTGAACGGAGCCGTCTCGTTCGGCGTCCGGTCGATCCCCGCGACGATTCGCTCCCTGCCCTCCGTGAACCACTCCCGGTCGAAGGACGGCTCGGCGGACCGCGACCACTCCGTGAGCGACCGGAGGGTTCGACCGCTGTCCGCGATCACCTCGACGTCCGGGTCGTAGGCCTCGTACACCTCCGCGGGTTCGCTGTCGACGTGAACGAGCACGGGCGTTCCGTCGTTCCAGTCGGCCGGATCGTGCTCGGCGATGTCGTAGCCGACGGCGAGGACGAGGTCCGCTCGCGAGATGGCGGTCGTCGCTTCACCGTCGGTTCCCGACCCGAGCGTCATCAGCGACTGCTCGTTCGCGTCCGATACCGCTCCCTTCCCCATGTACGTCGAAACGACCGGGATGCCGGTCGCCTCGACGAACTCCCGGAGCTGCGTCGCTGCGTGCGTCCTGACGGCGCCGTTCCCGGCGATCACGATCGGTCGGTCCGCGTTCCGCAGGTGCTCCTGGACGCGAGCGAGCGTATCCGGGTTCGGTGCGGCGAACGGAACGCCCTTCCGCGACTCGAGCGGCCGCGCGTCGGTCTCCTCGGCGGCGACGTCCTCCGGGAGTTCCAGGTGCGTCGCACCGGGTTTCTCGTACTCGGCCACCTTGAACGCCTTCCGGACGGACTCGTGCACGATGTCGGGGCTGTCGAGCTGCGTGTTCCACTTCGTCACGGGCTCGAACATCCGCAGCACGTCGATGGCCTGATGGCTTTCCTGATGGAGGCGTTCGAGTCCACCCTGGCCCGTTATCGCGACGAGCGGGCTCTTGTCCAGGTGCGCGTCGGCGACGCCCGTGAGGAGGTTCGTCGCCCCGGGACCGAGCGTCCCGAGACACACGCCGGCGTCGCCGGTCAGGCGGCCGTGGACGTCCGCCATGAACGCCGCGCCCTGTTCGTGCCGGACGGGGACGAACGTCACCGTCGAATCCCGGATGGAGAACAGGAGGTCCTCGAGCTCCTCGCCGGGAACGCCGAACACGTGTTCGACCTCCTCGCGTTCGAGACACGCGACCAGCAGATCCGACGCCTTCACGACTCCACACGCTCCGTGTGCCGGTGAGGATGCATACGTCTAGCACGACGTGACTGGCACGGAAGAACGTTGAGGGGGCGCTCTCCGGTTCGAGGCGGCTGGGGGGAGTATCCCCGCTCGAACGCCCCTTGCATCCCGGTCCGGGAGCCCCTCGCATCCCGCTCGAACGTCCCTCGAACTCCGAAGCGACGTCGAAGGGTATCCCGGAGTGCCGTGGGGGGTCGTCACGGCCACTACCGGCGGGTTCGGCCGATCCGTGGCGGAGGGGCCAGAAGCTTAAGGCCGCTCCGTTAGACACGTTGTACCACACAGGCTGGTATCGTGGGTGGGTTCCCGTTCCTCAGCGGTGTGCTCGTGGTCGCCGGGCTAGCGACCGGGTCGCTCGCGTACCTCGGGTACCGCCAGCGAGACCGCCCGGGTGCACGCACGTTCGCGCTCCTCGCGGCGACGATGACGGGGTACGCGTTCCTGTACGCACTCAGTCTCCCGGTGCAAGCGGGGCCGCTTCGGTCCGCGCTCGGCGCCGCCCAGTGGTTCGCCATCGCGCCACTCCCCGTCGTCTGGCTGTTGTTCGCGCTCGAGTACTCGGGGCGCCCCGAGTACCTGACGCGACGCGTCGTCGTCTCGCTCTCCGTCGTCCCCGCGCTCGCCGTCGCCGCCGTGGTCGCGAACGCGATGCCCGTCCCGGACGCGCTCCTCGTCTCGCGGTTCGGCGACCTCTTCTATCCGACGACGACCGCCGAAGCCTGGATGGGGCACACGTTCATCACGCACGGCCAGGGCCCGCTGTACGTGCTGTTCATCGTCGTCGCGTACGTGTTCTTCATCACGGGCGTCGCCATCCTCTTCGAGTTCGTCGTCCGGTTCGACCGACTCTACAAGCACCAGGCGGCGAGCCTCGTCGTCGGCGCGCTCTTCCCGTGGGTCGGGAACGTCGTCGCGGTCCTCGGCGCCGAACCCATCCCCGGCCTCGACGTCCTCCCGTTCACCCTCCCGATAACCGCGCTCCTGTTCGCGAACGCCATCTTCCGGTACGACCTCCTGGACTTCGTCCCGGCGACCCGACGCCGTGGCGCGAGCGCGCTCGTCGCGGACATGCGGGACGCGGTCGTCGTCGTGGACGACGCCGAGCGCGTCGTCGACGTCAACCCCGCGGCCTCGGAGCGCTTCGACCTCGACCGCGAGCGCGCGCTCGGCGCGTCCCTGACGTCGGTCGCCGGCGTCACGCTCGACCCGGACGAGGAGCTGTTCGAGGTGGTGAACGACGGGAGCGTCTACGAGGTGACGGTGTCGCCCGTTCACGACCGCTACGGCTCGGTCATCGGGCGGACGCTCGTGTTCCGGGACATCACCGAGCACCGGGACGCCCAGCAGCGCCTCGAGGTCCTGAATCGCGTCCTCCGCCACAACCTCCGCACGGAGGTGAACGTCATCTCGGGGTACGCGACGATGGTGGAACGCCAGCTCAAGGACGACGGGGCGTCGATGGCCGCGGAGATATCGACCGCCGCGGGGACGCTCGACGAGCTCGGGCAGAAGGCGCGCGAGGTCGAACGCATCATGTCCCGGGACGACGACGCGGACACGTACGCGCTCGCGGACCTCCTCGACGACGCCGTGTCGCGCGTCACGGACGAACACCCGAACGTGGTCGTGGACGTCTACACGCCGTCTCGCGCCGTGCACGTCGACGTGGACGCGGTCGTGTTCGAGGCGGTCGTCGCGGACCTCGTGGACGCGCTCGCGCACTACGGCGACGACGTCATCTCGGTGCGTGCGTTCACGTTCGACGGCGACCTGACGGTTCGTGCGAGCGACGACGGGTCGGGCATCCCGGCGTCGGAGTACGAGGTCGTTCGACGCGGCGAGGAGACGCCCCTCGAGCACGCGAGCGGGCTGTCGCTCTGGCTCGTGAAGTGGGGCGTCCGGTCGCTCGGCGGGGCGGTCGAGTTCGACGACGACGGCGACGCCGTCCTCGACATCGCGGAGTGCGTCGCCGACGTCGGACCGAGCGCGGTGTCGGGCGGCCGTCCGGGGGGCGTGGCGGCCGCGGACGGGGGCGACGACCGCGAGACGTGACGGGGGAGTCGGCGGCAGCGAGAAGGAGGCCGGTCGTCTACTGGCCGTGTCTGGCGTTCGGTGCGAGGGGGCCGCGGTCGTCTCGCGGCGCGGTGAGCGCGAGCATCGCGCCGAGCGAGAACCCGACGATCGCGCCCGCGAGTGCGCCGCCGAGCGGGTCGAGGTCGCCGCCCCACGCGGCGACGGCGCCGACGCCGGTACCGGTGAGGAGGCCGGCGAGCGTCCCGAGCGCGAGCCGGTGCTCGTGCGTGGCGAGCGCGACGACGGCGGCGCCGACGATGATCCCGGTGCCCACGCCGTACGCCGACCCGAGCGCGAGGTCGAAGTCGAGCATGAACGCGGCGAGGAGGCCGAGTGCGGAACCGAGGACGATACCGATACCGACCGTGTACGAGTTACGGGTAGTGGGGCTCATACGCGTCTAGACGCGTGCAGCGAGCATATAGCGAGGGCGTGGTTCTTCGAGTGTGAGAACCCGCGTGTCGTGGAGTCGACCGAGAGACGTCGGGGCCGTGGCGGGAAAACCGCTTAGAGGGAGGGCTGCGTGGCCTCCGGCATGACCGAGTACACGGGCGCGGACCTGTTCGTGGACGCGCTCGAGACGTACGGTATCGAGCACGTCTTCGGGAACCCGGGGACGACGGAACTGCCGGTGACGAGGGCGCTCGCGGACAGCGACGTCGAGTACGCGCTCGGCCTGCACGAGGACGTCGCGGTCGGCGCGGCGGCGGGGTACGCGTCGACGCGACTCGCGTACGCCGACGAACTCGACGGGCTTCCGGCGGGGGTCGTGAACCTCCACGTCGCGCCCGGGACGGCGCACGGCCTCGGGAACCTCTACGACGCGAGCGTCACGGGCGCGCCGCTCGTCGTCACCGCCGGGGCGCACGGTCGCGGGTTCCGGCACGAGGAACCCATCCTCGACGGCGACATGGTCGCGATGACCGACCAGTTCACGAAGTGGAGCGCGGAGGTCCTCGACGTCGAGGCGCTCCCGACGATGCTCCGGCGCGCGTTCCGCGTCGCGTGCACGCCCCCGACTGGCCCCGTGTTCCTCGCGCTCCCGCTGGACGTGATGCGCGAGGCGACCGACGCCGAGCCCGAACCCGTCGGTGGCCGCATCCAGAACGCGGGCCGGGGCGACCCCGCCGCACTGGAGGAGGCCGCGGACCGGCTCGCGGCCGCGAACGACCCCGTGCTCGTCGTCGGCGACCACGTCCCCCGACACGCCGCGTCGTCGCCCGTCGACCCCGTCGCGGCCGCGGTCGACCTCGCGGAGGCCGCGGGGATGCGCGTCCACGGCGAGATACTGTCGAGCGAGGCGAGCTTTCCGACGGACCACGACCAGTGGGTGAGTCACATCCCGCCGAGCGAGGAGTTCGCGCAAGCGCTCCTGAACACGGACACGCTCGCCTTCGCGGGCGTGTCCACGAACACGACGCTCTGGGACCACGACGACCCCCTCGTCCCCGGCGACCCGACGTGCATCCACCTCGCGACCGATCCGTGGGAGGCCGGGAAGAACCACCCCGGAACGGGCGTGACGGGGGACCTCGGGCTCCTCATGACCGACCTCGCGGAGCGCGTCCGCGAGCGCCTCGACGACGCGGAGCGCGAGAAGCGCCTGGACGGCGTCGCCGCGATGAAGACGTTCGCCGAGCGGAAGGTCGCCGACCTCGCCGAATCGGACGTCGAGGACCCTCGACCCTCCAAGCCCGACCTCGTGGACGCCCTGAACGCGGTCGTTCCCGAGGCGTACGTCGTCGACGAGGGCGTCACCGCGAAGTACGCGCTGCTCTCGCGCTGGGACTTCGAACCCGGCGACCTCGCGTCGAACAAGGGCGGCGGGCTCGGGTACGGCCTCCCGGCGAGCGTCGGCGCCGCACTCGCGGAGTCGATGCGGCCCGAAGGCGACCAGCGGGACGTCGTCGGGTTCGTCGGCGACGGCTCGTACCTGTACTACCCCCAGAGCGTCCAGCTCGCCGCCAGCCTCGGCGTCGACCTCACGGTCGTCGTCGTCGACAACCGGAACTACCGCATCCTGAAGGACAACCAGCGCGCGATGTTCGGCGACGACGAGACCGACGACGACTTCGTCGGCATGGACTTCGACCCACCCGTGGACATCGCCGCGAGCGCGACAGCGAACGGCGTCGACGGCCGCCGGGTCGACCCGGACGACGACCTCGAACGCGCGCTCGCCGACGCCGTCGACACCGCGGGCCCGGTCGTCGTCGACGTCCCCGTCCACGACTGACCGTAGGGGCGGCCGAGAGGCCTACGACTGATTCTAGGGGCGGCCGAGCGGTCCCCGACTGACCGGAAGACCGATGTCGCGCCGGGCGGTCCACGACGGTCGGTACCGTCGACCGTCGCCGAACACCAGACGACGTGTGGGGACGGTTCAGCTCTCCTCGCCGTCGTCACCGTCGCCGTCGCCATTGCCGCCGTCGCCGCCGTTGCCGTCGTCGTCGCCATTGCCGTCGTCGTCGCCATTGCCGTCGTCGTCGCCGTTGCCGTCGCCCTCGCCGTCATCGTCATCCGGGAGGCCGTCGAGTCGTTCGACCTGCACGAGCGCCGCTGGTTCCCGCCAGTCGTAGACGGCTGGTGGGAGGTCGCCGACGCCCTGGATGCCCGGATGCGGTCGGATGACGCCGTCCGTCGCGAGGTCCGGGTCGCTCTCGGCGGTCCCCTCCGGCTCGCCGCCGACGATGAGCGTCTTCGCGGGCGGCACGAGGTCCTCGAACCGCTCGGTGTTCTCCTCCGTCCCGACGTCGTACCCGTTCGCGTAGTACGTCGACGACTCGTTCACGTCCTCCGGAAGTTCGACGGTGTCCAGGCCGACGATACCGTCGTTCGTCGCGATCAGCATGCTCAGGAACGTCATGTGCGTCGCGCTCGCGTCCGCTTCCAGCGTCAACGACGCGTAGTACGGCAAGCCGGTGTCACCGGGGTCGCCCTCCGGGACGAGCGGGGACTCGCCAGCGGCCGCCCCGCGGATCTCCGACGTCGACTCGATGAGTTCCAGGAGCGGGCCGAGGTCGCCGTTCTCCGCGACCGCCTGCGTCGGCTCGTTCGCGGGCTCACCGACCGCGAAGACCTCGACCGCCGGGCGATGCGCCGCCACCGCGGGTGGCGTGAACGGCTGCCCCCGCGTGAGGTTCGCGACGGTCACGCGGTACGCGCGACCCTGCTCGCCGTCGTCCTCCTGGGCGACCGTCGACCCGCCGAGTCCGCCCGCGACGAGCGCGCCGCCACCGAGCGCGAGCGCGCGCCGCCGACTCAACCGATACTCGGTCGTCATCGCTCTCTCCCTCGCTCTTCGTTCGCCGTTTCGTGAACGTCAGATGTCATGGTTCTGTCCCGAACGACTCGGGTAACCGACGTACGGCGACCCGCGGCTTTGTTATACGGCGAGCCTGGCCGAGTAACGACTGGGCTCGTCGGAGAACCCCGCCGGGGGTTCACTCGACATCGCGGCCCCCCGATGGGCGCACCCCAGCACTCGGTAAGTCCGGGTTTCCCGCCGGTCACGGTCCGCGACCGCGACCGACCGACGCCTCCCCTGCTCCCATCAGGCACGTCAGCCGCACTCGCCGGCGCACCCTACAGCGGGTCGAGTTGCTCGCCGTCGTCCGTGATGAGCTTCGAGATGGCGTCCTCGCGCGCCCCCGCCTTCGAGTCCCGGTTCTCCTTCGCCTCGACCGCACGACGCTGGAGGTGGTCGACGCGCGGCACCTGCGTCGGGTTCGAGAGCAGGACGACCGCCGACAGCTCGTCGGCGCTGGGCTGCGGGCTGTCGCCGGCCAGGACGTCCATCGTCCCCGTCCGCTGCTCCAGCCAGCTGCGCGCGTCCTCGATGCCCTTCCGGGAGAACTCCTCTGGCGGGCCCGCGAGCACCATGAGTGCGCGCTCCACGGACGAGACGTCGGCCGGACACGTCAACCGGGACTGGACGGCCTGCCGGAAGAGTCCGCTCACCTTCTGGGCGGCGTCCACGTCGTCGCTCGCCGTCGACGACGACCGGAACCGGGCGAGGAGGCCGCGAGATTGCACCGTCTCCGGCGACAGCTCCGTCGTCGCGTACGCGATCGTCGACACGCCGCCCGTGCCGAGGGTCCGCCGGACGTCGCTCGCGTCCATCGCGTTCTCCGCGACCATCTCGCCGACGTTCCCGGCGGCGAACAGCGTCGCGAGCCGCCGCGCGAGCTCGCGGTTCGTCCGCTGGTAGCCCGCGCCGACCGTGTCCTCGCTCCCGCGCCACGCGTCGTTGTCGAACAGCAAGACGTTGTCCGCGGCCTGGACGAACGACCGGAAGGACCGCGCGGCGTTGAACGACGCTCGCCCGCCCTCCTCGTCGCTCGGGAGGATGCCGAGACCGTAGACGGACTCGTCGTACGTCTCCTTGAGCGCCTCGGCGAGCACGGGCGCGCCACCCGATCCGGTGCCGCCGCCGAGGCCGGCGACGACGAGGAACGCGTCGATGTCGTAGAGCGGGACGTCGTCGAGCGCGCGCTCTATCTCGTGGAGGTCCTGGCGGGTCACCGTCGCGCCGAGGTCCGGGTCCGCGCCGACGCCCTGACCCTTCACGCGGTCGTTGGTCTGCCCGATGAGCAGCTGGTTCGCGGGCGGGACGTGGTCGAGCTTCGCGAGGTCGGTGCGCGCGGAGTTGATGGCGAGGACGGCGCGGATAAAGTGCAGGTCGTCGACCTGCTGGTGCGCCACGAGCTCGTCGACGACCTTCCCGCCGGCGTTCCCGAACCCGATGAGTGCGACCTTCATCCCTTAGGTTGGCGTCGGTCGGCGAGTTAGTTACGAGTGGATTATTGCGGAGGGCAATCGACATCGCCGGATTACTCGCCCCGGAATCGAGCGCCGGCGTCCCGGTGGCGCGACCTGGCGGGCAGCGCGACCGACGTCGACCTGCCGTCGTCTCTCGATACGTCCTGCTTATCGGGGCCAAACGTCGACGCCGGAGGCAGCCACTCGACGGGTCGCGGGCGAGGGACTGGTCGACGAACGGTACCGTTTTGAGGGACGTGTTGGTTGTCTAGACGTATGGACGACGCCGAACGGGACGTGGAGGCGGTCGGCCACGAGATGCTCGAGTCGCTGGCGGGCGTCGTCGCCGTCGGGACGCTCGGGGTCGGCGTCAGCAGCGCCGTCCTCGGCTACGGTGGGCTGACCGCGCCGATATTCGTCGTCGGCTGGCTCCTCCTGCTCCCGCTCGTGGGCGTGCTCTCGGAGAACTCCAGGGCGCAGGCGTTCGTCGGCCGCCTGTTCGGCGGCACGACCCGAACCAGCGACGCGGTCGACGAGGACGAGGCCGCGCTCGAGGAACTGAAGGCGCGGTACGCTCGCGGCGAGATCGACGAGGCCGAGTTCGAACGCCGCACCGCCCTCCTCCTCGAGAACGAGTCCGTCGACGACGTCCGCGACCGCGTGGAGCGCGAGGACCGTGGGATCCGTGCCGACGACGCCGGTCGCGACCGCGACCGGGAACGCGAGTACGAGACCTGACCGGTCGTCGGCGCGCCGTCCGTCGACCGGCCGACGACGTCAGTCCTCGGGGAGTATCTTCCCGGGATTCAGGATTCCGTCGGGGTCGAGCGCGCGCTTGACGCGCCGCATGGCGTCGACGGCGCCGGGGCCGCGTTCGCGTTCGAGGTACTGGCGTTTCCCGCGCCCGACGCCGTGTTCGCCCGTCGACGTCCCGCCGAGGTCGATGGCTTTCTCGACGATCTGCTTGTAGACGCGCTCGCCTCTCTCTACGGCGTCGGCGTCCGTAGCGTCGACGAGCACCGAGTAGTGGACGTTTCCGTCGCCGGCGTGCCCGAAGCACGGGACGACGACGTCGTGTTCGGCGGCGAGGCGTTTGGCGTACCGGACGATGGTCCCGTACTCGCTGATGGGGACGGTGACGTCGCCGGGATGCAGCGGCGTCAGGTCGGGGTCGTAACTGCGGATGGCGAACGCGAGGTCGCGGCGCGCCTGCCAGAGTTCGTCCATGCCGTCGCCGTCCTCGGCTATCTCGAACCGGAGCGGGTCGTGCGCGTCGAACACCTCCCGGCAGTACCGGACCTCCTCGTCGACGCCGTGGTCCGCGTGGAACTCCACGAACACCGTCGGGGCGTCCGGGAGGTCCGTGCCCGTGTACGCGTTCGCCATCCGCGCGCTCGTCTCGTCGACGAGCTCTAGCTTCGCGACGTCGACCCCGGACTGGACGGCGTCGGTGACCGCCGCCGCCGCGTCGTCGAGCGTCTCGAACACCGCGCGGCCGCCGCGGACCTGTCGCGGCCGCCCGTCGAGTTCCAGCGTCGCCTCGGTGACCACCCCAAGGGTGCCTTCGCTCCCGACGACGAGTTCGGTGAGGTTGTAGCCCGCGCTCGACTTCACGGCGCGCGTCCCCGTCTCGACGATCGTCCCGTCCGCGAGCACGACCTCCAATCTGACGAGCCAGTCGCTCACCTCGCCGTACTTCACGGTCCCCATCCCGCCCGCGTCGGTCGCGATCATCCCACCGATGGTGGAGATGTCGCCCGACGACGGCAGCGGCGGGAACCAGAGGCCGTCCTCGCCCGCGCGGTCGTCGACCGCCGACCCCATGACGCCCGGTTCGACGTCCATCTGGAAGTCGCCCGGACGCACGTCGCGGACGGCGTCCATCCGCGAGAGGTCGAGGCTGACGCCCGCGTCGACCGGGACCGCGTTCCCCTCCAGGCCCGTGCCGGCGGCGTACGGCGTCACCGGGACGCCGCGGTCGCTCGCCGCCGCGAGCACCCGCGAGACGTCACCGGTCGACTCGGGGTAGACGACCGCGTCCGGCGCGACGCCCTCGCCGTCGGGCGTCCCCCAGTCCGCGGCGTGCGATTCGAGCGTCCCCGACGACGTCGAGGTCTCGCCGTCGACGTCGAGGTCGTCGAGGAACGACACGTCGTGACTCATGGGACCGACCGACGCACGCCGGCGCCGTATCGTTTGCCCCGGAACCGCAACGTCCCCGGCGTGCACCGTCCAGCGAACGGTGGGTTTACATCAGACGTAAACCCAGTGGGTCGCGGACGGTTACGGTTCCGCGAAGGAGAGGTCGACGTCGTCGCGGTGGCCGTCGAGCACCGCGAACCGCTCGTCGGTGCCGAGGCGGGCGCGGCGGTCGCGTTCGAGCCAGGCGAGGAGGCGGCGCGCCCACGCGAGCTTCCTCGCCTTCATCGGGTCGACGGCGTCGTCGTCGAGGTCCCAGCCGGGGAACGACAGCGAGCGCGCGCCGACGTGGTCCGCGAGGAAGGCGGCGCGGTCGCCGTCCGTGAACCCGCCGACGTTCACGACGCCGGCGTCCGGTCGTGGCGCGGCCTGCGTGGTGCCGAGGACGTGCTCGCGGTCGCACTCGGGGACGACCTCGCGGACCGCGGGGACGTTGTCGCCGTGCGCGTGCACTGCCGACGGCACGCCCTCGCGAGTCAGCGCTGGCGCGAGCTCGGGGGCCGCGTCCAGGTCCGTGACGTACCCGTCGACGGCGACGTCGTGCTCGCGGAGGACGGGCGCCGCCGAGGACACCGCGAGCACCGCACCGTCGGGGTCGTCCGCGACCCGTGCGACGGCATCGAGGTCGGCATCGAGCGACGGCCCCGGGGCCACGACGGCCACGTCGCGGCCGCTCAGGACGCCCTCGAACGCCGCGAGCGAGAGCTTCGGCGACAGGTCCGCGAGGACGTCCCGCGCGCGCTCGTCGCCCGCCCGGTCGAACCCGAAGTCAGCGAGCACCGCCTCGTACGCCGGCTCGAACGTCTCGAAGTCCATAGCCGTCGCTAACGAGCTAGTGTTAAGATAATCCGTTGGTGTGGGCCGGCCGAGCCTCCACGTGTACCCCTACCCGTGAGGCCCTACCGGCTTCCACTCATCCATTTCAACCCCTCCGGCATAAGTTTTCTCTTAGTAGCCGGATTGTTGTAGACGGGACAGAACGGCCGCGTACGGCCCTTCAGCGGCCTCGGAATCGTCGCAGAGGCGGTCGAGCGCCGCGTCGGTCCCGGCGAGCACGCAGCCGTCGGCGGTCGGCGCGTACGCCACACCGGCGTCCTCCGCCCCAGCGGCCAGTCGGTCGGCAGTCGACGCGTCCACGCCAGCCACCTCGAACACGCGGGCGACGCCCTCCGCGGCGACCCCCGCGTCGACGTCCAGGCGTTCGGCGTGCCGCCGTCCTTCCCGGGTCGTCGTCACGTCCAACTCCTCGACGCGCGGGTCCTCGGCCACCCCGTCGCCGTCGCGAACGCGCCGGCGAGCGAACTCGTGGCCGACCGCGACCGCGTCCACGGTCTCCCGGACGTCGTGCGTGCGGACGACGTGCGCGCCGCGCTCGACCGCCATCGACGTCGCCGCGAGCGACGACGCGAGCGCGTCCTCCGTCGACCGCCCGGTCAGCGACCGGAGGAAGTTCTTCCGGTTGATGGAGACGAGCATCGGCTTCCCGAGCCCGCGGAACTCGCGGAGTCGCCGGAACGCCTCGCGGTCCTGCTCGACCGTCTGGGCCTCCGACCACCCACCGAAGGCCGGGTCGACGATGGTCTTCTCGGTCAGCCCGTTCTGCTTGAGCGCCTCGTACACCATGTCGACGTAGTCCGCGGCGTCCGCCCACGCCGCACCCTTGCGTTCGGCCCACGGCGTCTCCTCGACCGCACCCGGTCGCGTCAGGTCCGGCGGACTCGCCATCTTCGCCACCGCGACGTCGTGGTCCTCACAGACCGCGGGAAGGTCGGGGTCCGCGAAGCCCGCGATGTCGTTCACCATGTCGAACCCCGCGTCGAGCGCCGCCTCGGCGACGTCGGCGTACCGCGTCTCGATGGACCACACCGCGTCACCGCTCGTCGACGCCAGGGTCTCCACCGCCGTGTCGAGCCGGTCGAGTTCCTGCTCGGCGCTCAGCACGTCGAACTTCTTGTTCGCGGACTCCAGGCCGACGTCCACGATGTCCGCGCCCTCCCCGATGAGGTCCTCGTCCACGTACGCCGCCGCCTCGCCGGGGTCGTCGAACACGCTCGGGTCGTACGGCGACTCCTTGCTCACGTTCAGTACGCCCATCACCCGGGGCGGGTGGTCGTCCCCGATACCGAGGCCCGCGGCGTCGACGTTGTCCATACCTCTAGGCGAGTGTGGCCGGACCAAAAACGGACCGTTCGGGGAAGCCAGCGCGCACAACTTTCGCGTCGGCGAGACGCGGCCCTTTTGACCGTTCGCGCGCTACCACGCGCTATGAGCAAGGTGAGCATCGGGCTGCGAGGGTGGCGCTTCGACGAGGACGAGGTGTTCACCGAGGACGGCGACGTCCGCCCGTTCGACGAGATGCGCGAGGACACCCGGCGGCGACTCGTCCGCGTCGGCGTCCTCTACGGGTCGCCGTGCGACGCGTGCTGGCTGATCCACGGCGACGACAACCTCGAAGCGTGCAACGAAGCGACCGTCGTGTACGGCGAAGCGCTCTCCGAGGTCACCCTCTGCGACGAGCACGAACCCGACTTCATGTACTGGTTCCGGGAAGCCGGTGGTATCGAGCACGCCGAGACCGAGCGGTTCGAGGACGCGTTCCACGAGTGGTTCGCCGGCGGCGAGCGCGCGCCCGACGGCTACGGCGGCGTCGAGCACGTCGACACCGACCCGCGCGCACTCCCGGAGACCGAGATGCCCGAGCCCGACGACGAGGACCTCGGGACGCGCGAGGTCGTCGAACGACGCATCGACCTCCGCACCGGCGAGATAGAGGAGGCCCCCGACCCGCGACCCGACACCGACAGCGAGGACGACGAGGACGACCTCGACCTCGACGACGCGGACCTCGACCTGGACGCGGACTACCCCTCCTGACATGACGGACGACGACGCACTCGCAGACGACGACGCACCCGCAAGCGACGACGCGGCCGCAAGCGACGAGGCGGGCGACGCACCCCCGCTCCACGGCGAGGACGCGCCCGCGGTCGCCGTGGTCGGCGCGCAGACCCCGGGGAACGTCGGCACCATCGCGCGAGCGATGAAGAACTTCGGCATGCGCGACCTCCTGCTCGTCGACCCGCCCGAGGACGTCTGGGACCCCGACGGCGTCGCGTACGGCTACGCCGGGCACGCCCGCGAGGACGTCATGCCGAACGCGACCGCGGTGGACCTCGACCACCTCGTCGAGAACTACTACACCGTCGGCTGTACCGCGACGACGAACGAGGACTGCCGGAGTCACGTCCGCTACCCGTTCTACACGCCAGCGGAACTCCCCGAGCACCTCGCTGGCGTCGACGCGGACGTCTGCCTCGTGTTCGGCCGCGAGGACCGCGGGCTCGACAACGACGAACTGGAACGACTCGACGCCGTCTCCTCCATCCCCGCGAGCGCGGACTACCCCGTCCTGAACCTCGGGCAGGCCGCGACCGTCACGCTCTACGAGATGCGCGAAGCGACCGTCGCCGAGACCCAGCACCCCGACCGCGAACGGGAGCGCGCCAGCGAACGGGAGATAGAACGCCTCTACACGGAGTTCGAGGGCGTGCTCGACGCCATCAATCACCCGGAGGCGAAACGCCAGAAGACCACGCGGATGATACGCCGCCTCCTCTCGCGCACCCACCCGACCGAGCGCGAAGTATCGACGCTCACCGGCATCTTCCGGCGCGCGAGCGAACACCCCGAGCGCGCCGACGACTGACCCCGAGCGCGACCCCCGCGTTCGGCCCCGTCGCTTAACCCTGCCCGGGGCGCAAGTCTTGCCATGAGCGAGACAGCGGCGCGAACGCTCGCAGAGCACGTCGGCCTGGCCGCGGCCGTCCTCGACGCCGACGGCCGCATCGCGTTCGCGAACGCCGCGTTCGAGGAACGGTTCCCCGCGTCCGAGGGCGCGACGGTCGAAGCGACGCTCGCTGACGCGACAAACGAGACCGCGGGCGTCGACCGCGTCACCGACGCGATCACCAGAGTCGTCGAGGACGACGCGGTGGACGAGGCCGACGCGGAACTCACGGTGACGACGGACACCCCGCGCGTCTACCACTTCCGCGTCGTCGCGGTCGACGGCGAGGACGCCGCCGCAGTCCTGGAGGCGTGCAACGTCACGGAACGCCTCGAGAGCACGCCCCGCGTCGGCACCATCCTCGGACGCATCGCCGAGTCGTTCTACGCGGTCGACGACGAGTGGCGCGTCACGTACTGGAACGACAAGATGGCCGACCGCACCGGCGTCCCCGCCGACGAGATAATCGGCGAGGTCGCGTGGGACGTCTTCGCGGACCTCGAGGGGAGCGAACTCCAGGCGCGCTACGAGGCCGCGATGGCGTCCGGCGAGTCGACGACGTTCCGCACGTACCTCCCGGAGCCGTTCGACTACTGGGTGGAGGCGCGCGTCTACCCCGACGAGAACGGGATGAGCGTGTTCTCGCAGGACGTCACCGAGGAGGTCGAACGCGAGCGCGAACTCGAGCGGTACGAGACCATCGTCGAGAACGCGAACGACGCGGTGATGATAAAGGACTGCGAGGGCCGGTATCGGCTCGCGAACGACGCCGTCGCCGAATACACGGGCCGAGACACCGAAGCGATCCTCGGGAGGACCGACGAGGAACTGTTCGGAGCGGAGGTCGGCGAGCGCATCCGCGAGCGCGAACGCACCGCGCTCGAGGAGGAACGACGCATCACGTACGAGGAACGCGTCCCGACCGACGACGGCCAGGTCGTGTTCGAGACGACGCGCATCCCGTTCTACGAGGGCGGCGAGCTCGCAGGCACAATCGGTATCTGTCGTGACGTCACCGAACAGGTCGCCTACGAGAGCCGGCTCGAAGCGCGCTCGGAACAACTCGAACTATTGAACCGCATCCTCAGGCACGACATCCGGAACGACATGACGGTCGTCCTCGCCGTCCTCGACCTGCTCTCCGAGCACGTCGCCGACGAGGAGGGCGCGGACCTCGTCGAGGAGGTCGGCGAGCGCGCGCAGCACGTCGTCGACCTCACCGCGACGCTCCGGGACCTCATGACGGTCGTCCTCGACGAGACCGAGCACCTCCAGCCCGTGCCGATAGCGGGCGTCCTCGAGGACGAACTCGCGGACGTCGACGCCGCGTTCCCGCGCGCCATCACTCGAATCGAAGGCGACCTTCCCGACGGCGCGGTGCGCGCGAACGAGATGCTGCACTCGGTGTTCCGGAACCTCCTGAAGAACGCCGTCCAGCACAACGACCAGGACCTCCCGGAGGTCGTCGTCTCCGCGACCGCGACCGACGACGCCGTCACGGTCAGGGTCGCCGACAACGGCCCCGGCATCCCCGACGACCGCAAGCGGAAGGTGTTCGGTCGGGACGAGAAGGGCCTGGAATCCTCGGGAACCGGGGTCGGTCTCTTCCTCGTCGACCGCCTCGTCGACGAGTTCGAGGGGAGCGTCCGCGTCGAGGACAACGACCCCAGCGGCGCGGTGTTCGTCGTCGAACTCCCGCGATGGCGACCCGATACCGGATTCGACGCGCCGTGAATCGCTCGCGACTCAGGCGCGCGCCTGGATCTCCTCGCGCAGCACCTCGCTGACGAGGTCGCCGTCGGCCTTCCCGCGGAGTGCGCCCATACACTCGCCCATGAGCGCCGAGAACGCGCCCATCCCTTGTTCGTCGACCTGGTCGCTGTTCCGTTCGACGACCTCGACGACCGCCTCGCGGACCTCGTCCTCGGCGACGCCGCCGAGGTCCTCCTCCTCGACCGCCTGCTCGGCCGACCACTCGGGGTTCGCGGCGAGCGCCGACAGCAGGTCCTCCAGGCCCTCGTTCGGAACGTCGCCCGCGTCCACGAGCGCGACGGCGTCCCGCAGATGCGTCTCCGTGAGTTCGTCCGTCTCCACGCCGTCGCGACGGAGCGCGGTCAGCGTCGATTCGAGCGTCGTCGCGGCGAGCGTCGCGTCCACGCCGTCGTCGTCGACGAGCGACTCGAACAACGGCATGTACTCGCCGTACGCCACCTGTTCGGCGACGCCAGCGTCAAGCCCGTACTCGTCCTGGTAGCGGTCGACCTTCGCCGTCAAGAGCTCGGGCTCGTCGACGTCGCTCGGGTCGAGGTGCACGGGCGGAACGTCCGTCTCCGGGTACATGCGGGCCGCACCCGGGAGCGGGCGCAGGTACCGCGTCGTCCCGTCGTCGTTCGCGCCACGCGTCTCCTCCGGAACGCCCTCGAGTGCGACCTCGGCGCGCTCGCCGGCCGCCTCGACCGCAGCCTCGGCGACGTCCGCATCCGCGGCGACCATCGCGACCGCGTCCTCCTCGCCAGCGTCCACGGTCTCGCGGAGCGCAGCGACCTCCTCGTCGGTGACGCCGTACGCCGGCAACTCGTCCGTGTGGAAGATACCGCCCGCGCCGTGACGCTTCGCGTGGTCCGACAGCTCCGTCCCCAACCGGCGGTCCGGCTGGATCTCCTCGCCGACGACACCGTCGAAGCCCTCGAGACGCACCGCCCACACCTCGCCACCGTCGTCGAGCGCGCCGCGGACGACGCCGCTGTCGGTGTCCGCGAACGTCCCCGTCACGTCCACGGGCTCGCCGACGCTCGCATCGCGCTCGCCGAGCCGGTCCTTGACGTCGAGCAGCGCGACCTGCCGCCCGACCTCGTTCCGCACGATGTCGTCGATGTCGTCCAGACTCTGCACGCCCTTCACCTCGACGCGCGCCCCCGCCGCAATCGAGATGTTCACGTCCTGTCGAATCGTCCCCAGCCCGCGCTTGACGTGCCCCGTCGACCGGAGGAGCATCCCGATGCGCTCCGCCGCCTCACGCGCCTGCTCGGGCGACGAGATGTCCGGCTTCGTCCCAATCTCCACGAGCGGAATCCCCAACCGGTCAAGCGAGTACGTCACGCCATCCTCGCGCTCCTCGACGCGCTGCGCCGACTCCTCCTCCAGCATCAGGTCCGCAACCCGGACCGCGCCCTCGCTCGTCTCTATCTCACCGTCCGTCGCGATCTCCATCGACCGCTGGAACCCGCTCGTGTTCGACCCGTCCACGACGAGCTTCCGCATCACGTGCGCCACGTCCACCGGCGTCATATCCATCAACTGCGCGATCTCCAGCACCACCGACAGCGCCTCCGAATCCACGCGCGCCGGCGGCTCGTCGTCCTCCTCCACGAGACACGTCGAATCGTACGCGAGATACTCGAACACGCGCTCGACCTGACTCTCCTCCAACGCCGCCTCGTCTATCTCCCCGAGCTCGCTCTTCGTCGGATGCAAGTAGCGTTCGAACGAACGAACCGACTCCTCGGGCTCACGGAGCTCCGTCGGACACGAACAGAACAACTTCGTCGCCGTGTCCAACTGCTGGTGAATCTCCAGGCCGGCGACGAGTCCGAGCTCGTCGTAATCGTACTCGGTCATTACGAGACCGTCCGCGGCCGAACGGTAAAAAACCGTCCAGTTCCGGCCAGCGTCGCAGCCGACCCCGACGCCAGCGACCACCACCCTCTGGTGAAAGTCGATTCGGCCGAACGCACCACAGAACCGGCGGCCTGCCAGCCGCCGGATGCTCACAGAGTCGATTCAAGCCACTCGCCTCGAACCGGCGGCCTGCCGGCCGCCGGATGCTCACAGAGTCGATTCGGCCGCCGGATGCTCGCAGAGTCGATTCGATTCAGACGACTCCAGCCCGCCGGAAGAACCCGACCTGCTCGTAGAGCCGACATCCGAGACAGAACCCGGTGGTGGCGCCGAGCGCGGCGAGCACGGCGACGACCGCGACGAGCGCGTACCCCACGGTCGCGATGGGGCCGCCGACGAGGACGAGCGGCGTCGCGACGCCCGTGAACGCCGCGCCGACGAGCTTCGCGAACCGATGGGGCGCGGCTGGCTCGCGTTCGGTCGGCGGTCCCACTATCGGGACGGCGACGGTCCGCCAGACGGCGGCCCAGGCGTCGACGCGCCACCGCGAGACGACCGCAGCACCCAGGACGAGCGCGAGGACGACGACGGGGACGGGGTCGACGAGCACGAGCGCCGTCGCTACCAGGGTCGCCGTGAGTGCCTGCCCGAATCGTGGTGCGCGCGGGTCGACGAGGGACGAATCTGCTGTCACGTCCGCTGGTGAGGACTGCGACGGAGAAGAACGGTCGTCGGTCGGGCCCGCGGCACGCACGACCGACCTCGGCGACGACGCGCCCGCGTCGTGACCGCGAGGAATCCTCTCAGTGGCGGAGCGTAACTGGGACAGAAAACCTCGGTGGAGTGTCGTGACTGCCACGTGGTCCCGTTCGCACGACGCATCTTACCGTCGTGTCGACCGCCGGGTACCCTCGTCGCCGCCGCCGAGTCGCGGCCTCGCAGGACCGCGAATAACGCGTCGTTCGCCGTCGTTCGCGACCCGTTACCGGCCCGGAATCGGTCGCTGACGAGCACCGTCGTCCGGACCGCGTCGCTGGTCGTTCGGTAGTTCGCTTACTGGGTCGCGGCGCGGATGTCCTCGATGCGTTTTATCTGGTCGCCCATGCCCTGTCCCTCGCAGTCCTCGGTCGGGCACGTATAGTGCCAGCCGTCTCGCGTCGCCGCGGACTCTCGGAATCGCTTCCCGCATACGTCACAGAAGAGGTCCGCCTGCTCGCACGTGTCTCGGTGGAGTTCGAGCGCGAGTTCTGTGGCGAAGCTCTCGTTGCAGTCACGACAGGTGTGCATGGCTGGATTATCTCACTCGCACGTAATAACACCCGTGGATTGTTCGGGTCCACGGCGGCGTTCGGTTACGAATCGTAAGTCTCCGCCGTCTTGCGGGTTTGGCCCGCAGCGCGGCGACGATACTGGAATATAAAGCTTTCTACGCGGGCGAGTATCGCCCACGCGCCCCGCTGGTCAGTCGTCGCCGAGGATGACGCGCTCGGTCATCGCGACCGGGTCCAGGACGTCCTCGGCCTCCTCCTCGCTCAGGTAGCCCTTCTCCAGGACGACCTCCTTCACCGTCTTCCCCTCCTTCAGCGCGGTCTTCGCGACCTCGCTCGCCTTGTCGTACCCGATGGCGGGATTGAGCGCGGTCGCGAGCGCCATCGACTGCTCGACCTGCTCCGCGCAGTGCTCCTCGTTCGCCTCGAGCTTCGCGACGAACCGGCGCGCGAACACCTCGCTCGCGTTCGACAGCATCTCCGCGGACTGCAGGAAGTTGTGCGCGAGCACCGGCTTGTAGAGGTTCAGGTCGATCTGGCCCTCCGCAGCGCCCGCGGAGACGGCGGCGTCGTTCCCGACGACCTGCTTGTGGACCTGATTCACTGCTTCGGCGACCACCGGGTTGATCTTCCCGGGCATGATCGACGACCCGGGCTGGTTCTCCGGTTGCTCCAGCTCGCCGAGCCCGTTCCGCGGGCCGGACGCGAGCAGCCGGAGGTCGTTCGCGATCTTGTTCAGCGAGCCAGCGACGGTGCGGAGCGCGCCGTGCGCTTCGCTCATCGCGTCGTGCGCGGCCTGCGCCTCGAAGTGCGAGTCCGCCTCGCGGAACTGGACGCCCGTCTCCTTCGTGATGTATTCGGCCGCGAGTCCCGGGAAGTCCGGGTGCGTGTTCAGGCCGGTGCCGACCGCGGTCCCGCCGAGCGCGAGCTCCGCGAGGTGCTCGCGGACGTTGTCCACGCGCACGAGGCCCTTCTCGACCTGCGTCCGATACCCGTCGAACTCCTGGCCGAGCCGGATTGGGGTCGCGTCCTGGAGGTGCGTACGACCCGTCTTCACGACGTCGTCGAACTCGTCGGCCTTCGAGTCGAGCGCGTCGCGGAGCGTGTCCAGCGCCGGGATGAGGTCCTTCTCGACGGCTTCGAGGCTCGCGACGTGCATCGCCGTCGGGATGACGTCGTTGCTCGACTGGCCGTAGTTGACGTGGTCGTTCGGGTGAACGACGCGGTCACCGATCTCCGCGCCCTTCAGTTCCGCGGCGCGGTTCGCGATGACCTCGTTCGCGTTCATGTTCGAGGACGTCCCCGACCCCGTCTGGAAGACGTCCACGGGGAACTGGTCGTCGTGCTCGCCCGCGATGACCTCGTCCGCGGCCTCCACGATGACCGCCGCGGTCTCCTCGTCGAGCAGCCCGAGGTCGCGGTTCGCCTGCGCCGACGCCTTCTTCACGACGCCGAGCGCGCGAACGAACCGCCGACCGAACGAGATACCCGAGATGGGGAAGTTCTCGACCGCGCGCTGGGTCTGGGCACCCCAGTACGCGTCCGCCGGTACCTGCATCTCGCCGAGACTGTCCCGTTCCGTCCGGTAATCCTCGTCGTCTGCCATACGCGAAGCGTCGACTCGCCCGGCGTAAAAGCCATCGGTACGCGGCGGGCGCGCCGTCACTGCAGTCGGCGGTCGACGACCTCCAATCGGTCAGCGACTCCCGTCTTCGACGTTCCCAGCGGGCGTCCGCTTGCGCTGGGATTCCCCTTCGACGATACCGCTCATACGAGTTGGTTGGACGCGGACGATTCGGAACTGGACGTCGGTCGCCGGCCGTTCGTGCACCTGATAGTACGGGATGTCCAGTCCCTGCATCGCCTCGACGATGGCGGCGTCGAGCGAATCGGTGCCGAGGGTCTCGGCGGTCCCTTCGACGACGACGCTCTTCCAGCCGTCGTCCGTGTCGGCGTACACGACGAACGACAGGTGGTCGGTGTCGTCGAGGTACTTCTGTTTCTGGCTCCCGGGCGCGAACCCCATCCGGAAGTAGATCGCTTCGTCGTCCTCGTCGAACGTGTACGAGACGGGGATGGCGTACGCGTCGCTGTCCTTCGCGAGCGCGAGGACGCCCGTGCCGTGGTCGTCGAGGAACGATGCGATGTCGAGCGCGTCCATCGGAGTGGCTTGCTTCCCGGCCATACGTGCTATTTGGTACCGTGGCACAATAACGGTGCCTCGTCGTTCCCGGTCCGTGAGACTCGAGGTCGCCGCGGGCGCCAGACGTAAATCCGACACCGCCCACGATGCGCCCATGAGCGACGACGTACCGACGGGCGACGGTTCGCGCGACCCCGGACCCGGGACCGACGTCGACGAGGCGACCGACGTCGACACCACCGCCGGGTTCGCGTACCACCTCCGCCAGCTCACGGACGCGTTCGTCCGGAAGGTCCCTGCGAGCGACGCGGCAGCGGACGGCGACGACGCGGCGAGCGACCAAGGGTCGACGGCCGACGCGGACGAGCCGGACCGCTACGAGCTGACCGACGCCGGGCGACGCGTCGCTCGCGCCGTCGCTGCCGGCACGTACACCGCGAGCGTCGATACCGAGCCGGTCGCGCTCGACGACGACTGTCCCATCTGCGGCGACCCAGAAGGCCTGCACGCGACCGTCGCGGACAACGTCACCCGCGTCGGCTGCGACGCCTGCGAGCGCGACGTGCTCGCGCTCCCGTTCCCACCCAGCGGGTACGCGACGCGGGACCCGGAGCGCGTGCCCGACGCGGTCGACCGCCATCATCGTCGACGCATCGCGTCGTTCGCCGACGGCGTCTGCCCCGACTGTGGCGGCTCCGCGACCGGTCACGTCGAACCCGTCGACGAGGACGACCGCAATGGGGTCGCCGGCACGGACACGAGTGCGGACGCGGACACCGACGAGCCCCTGGGTGTCCGTGCGCGGTTCGCGTGCGAGGCCTGCACCGCGACGCTCGCCTGCCCGGTGTCGCTCGCGCTCCTGGACCATCCCGCGGTCGTCGCCGCGTACCACGACCACGGCGTCGACGTCCGCGAGCGCGCGCTCTGGACGGTCGGCGTCGACTGGCGCGAACGCGTCCTCTCGACCGACCCGTGGTGCGTGCGCGCCACCCTCCGAGATCCCACCGACGACGACCCCGACGGCGGGCCGCGAGACGTCCTCGCGGCGTACGTCGGCCGCGACCTGACCGTCGTCGACACCGACCGCCTCGACGCCGCCGGGGCGAGCGCTGCGGACGCCGCCGCGGACGACGGCGCCATCACCGCCGACGCCGAGGACGCTGACGCCACCGACGACGCCCCGGCGGACGACGGCACGCCCGCCTGAGCGGGCGCCCGCGACCTCGCTTTCACTGTCCTACGACGCTCTGACGCCTGCCTCGTCGAGCGCACTCGCTCGTTCGCCAGCGTCGAGCGACCGGTAGCCGTCGGCGTCCGCGACGGCGACCGCGACGTCGGATGGCGCGAACCCGTCCGCGTCTATCGTCGCCGCGAGCGCCCCGAGCGCCAGGTTCCGCGCACCGAGGGGGCCGACGTCGGGGTCGTACTCGCGCTCCAGGTGCTCTCGCGCCGCGTCCGCGCCGCCGCCGATGGCGGTCGCGTGCCACTCGCTCGGCGACCCCGACGGGTCCACCTCGAACAACCGCGGGCGCTCCCCGGTACCTGCGGCGCGGGCGTTTCCGTCGACCCCGGCGACGAGCAGGCCCGCGCCGAACGGGCGCGTGCCGCCGGCCTGCGTCGCCTCCTGGACGTGGTCCGCGACCGCGGTCGCGAGCGGCTCCACGCCCACGGGCTGGTCGTACCGGAGGCGTTCGGTCTGTGCGCGCCGACGGGCGAAGTCGACGACGCGGCGGCCGTCCGCGACGTGACCGGCAGTCGCTGCACCGAGGCGGCCGTCGACGTCGTGGAGCTTCTCGACGCTCCCGTCCACGAGCAGCGGCGAGGGCGTCCGCGCGTCCGCTGCGAGCACCACGCCGTCGGCGCCGCGGACGCCGACCACTGCGGTCCCGTTCCGCACCGCCTCGCGAGCGTACTCCACCTGGTAGAGGCGGCCGTCCGGCGAGAACACGGAGACCCCGCGGTCGTACGCTTGCCGGTCGCTCCCGTTCATGCCGCGTCACCCCCGAAGGCGTCGGCCTCGGGAGCCGACGCTGCCGCCACCTCGTCGAGCGAGAGCGCGTCGACGTCCACGCCCTCGCTCGTCACGGTGGCGACGTGCGCGCCGTTCCCGCTCGCGGTGTCGCGCTGGCTCGCCGCCGCCACCGCCGACAGCGCGAGCTCGCGGCCGCGCTCTGGATCCTCGACGGCGTCGGCGCGGCCTTCGAGGACGCCGTACGCGACCTGCATGCCGCTCCCGGCAGCGCCGTAGGTCGCGGGGATGACCCCGCCGCCGCCGTCGAGTTCGAAGACGTGCGCGCCGCCGGCGTCGACGCCGCCGAGGAGCAACTGCGCGGGGAGTCCGCGGACGAGGTTCCCGGCGACCGACGCCAGTCCCGACACGGAGAGGGGTTCGCCCCGGCGGGCCGCGTACAGGTTCGCCTCCGCTTCGAGGGTGCGGACGAGGTCCTGGACGGGGCCGACGGTGCCGGACATCGCGAGCGCCGCGGTGTCGGCGACGGGCTGGACCTTCCGCACGTCCTTGTTCGCGACGAATCGGCCGCCGAGGCTCGCGCGCTGGTCGGCCGCGACGACCACCGCGTCGCCGGCGGTCACCGCCACCGTCGTCGTCCCGGTCTTCAGCGGCTCGCCCTCGACGGGGTCGCCGGTCGCTTCGAGGTCGAACGTCGTCCTGCGCTCCAATCGCTCGGTCGTTCGGTCGAGCATGGCAGGGACCTGGGGCCACCCGAGGAAATATGTTAGCTAAAATATATTTTAGCCGGGTCGCACTCGCGCACCCCTCGACCGGACGCGCCGAGGGGACCGCGAGTCCGCGTAACACAACCCTTTTCGCTCGTTCGCCCCGACGAACGCGCATGGACGCAGACGCCATCCGCGACGCGCTCCGGAACGTCACGGACCCGGACCTCGGCGACGACATCGTCTCCCTCGGCCTCGTGAACAGCATCGAGGTGACGGACGACAGCATCAACGTCGACCTGGCGCTCGGCGCACCGTACTCGCCGACCGAGACGGGCATCGCGGACGCCGTCCGCGACGCCATCGGGAGCGTCGACCGCGAGGTGAACCTCACCGCGAACGTCGACACCGGCCTCGCCGCGGACGACGACGTCCTCGCGAACGTCGAGAACGTCATCGCCGTCGCCTCCGGGAAAGGCGGCGTCGGGAAGTCCACGATGGCGGTCAACATCGCCGCCGGCCTCAGCGCCATGGGCGCTCGCGTCGGCCTCTTCGACGCCGACGTCTACGGGCCGAACGTCCCGCGGATGGTCGACGCCGACGAACCGCCGGGCGCGACGCGCGACGAGACGCTCGTCCCGCCCGAGAAGTACGGGATGAAGCTCATGTCCATGGCGTTCCTCGTCGGCGAGGACGACCCCGTCATCTGGCGCGGCCCGATGGTCCACAAGGTCCTCACGCAACTCTGGGAGGACGTCGAATGGGGGCACCTCGACTACATGATCGTCGACCTCCCCCCAGGAACCGGCGACACCCAACTCACGCTCCTCCAGACCGTCCCCGTCACCGGCGCGGTCATCGTCACCACCCCGCAGGACGTCGCGCTCGACGACGCCCGCAAGGGCCTCGAGATGTTCGGGAAACACGACACGAACGTCCTCGGTATCGCCGAGAACATGGGGACGTTCAAGTGCCCGGACTGCGGCGGCGAGCACGCCATCTTCGGCGAAGGCGGCGGCCAGCAGTTCGCGGACGTCCACGACATGCCGTTCCTCGGGTCGGTCCCCCTGGACCCCGACGTCAGGACCGGCGGCGACGAAGGCGCACCCATCGTCCTCGACGAGGACTCCGCGACCGGCGAAGCGTTCCGCGAGATAGCGCGGAACGTCGCGAACAACACCGGCATCGTCCGCCGCCGCGAACACACCACGCGCAACCCGCCCAGTCAGTGAGATGACCGACGACGCGCCCGACCGGGACCCCGACCGCGACGCCGATTCGACGGCCGGCCAGGACCCCGACGTCGACACCGAGTCCGACGACGACGACTTCGAGTCCGACCCCGAGCGCGCTGCACTCCTCCGCGAGGTCGCCGACGACGTCCGCGGCGACACCAGCGAGTCCGAGCAGCTCGCGAACGTCCTCTACCGCACGAGCGACATCTACGACCCCGACGAGGACACCTCCCCCGAGGAGGTCATGCAGAACGTGAAGTTCATCCTCGAAGTCAAGGAACGTGGCGGCCTCGGCCGCTGACCCACCCGCGTCACTCGCACGCGACGAGCCGCCGTCTTCTCGACGACAGCGACGACAGCGACGACAGCGACGACAGCGACGACAGCGACGACAGCGACGACCGCGGTCTCGCCAGCGAACGCTGGCTGGCGGTCAGTGCGCCACCGCGTCGACTTGGACGCGACGGACGACGAGGTCGCAGTGCGCGTCGCCGTCCAGCTGGCACGTCTCGTGCGTGATGTCGTAGGACTCGCCGTAGTACGCGCCGACGCCGTCGATGATGCCCTCCCCGAGCATGCAGAGCTGGCGGTCCGAGCCGTACCGGACGACAGCGAGGTCGTCCTCGAGGCGCTTGGCCTGCAGCGCTGGCGGCGTGAACTCCGACAGTCGCTTCGCGCGCAGCGCCTCGTGGATGTACGTCTCGACGTTCGCGAGCAGGTCCAGGCCCGACCAGTCGCGCTCGACGTGCACGCCGTACGTCTCCACGAGCGGCTCCACGATGTACCGGCCGAACGCGTACAGCAGGTCCGCCTCGTCCTCGCCGGAGAGCTCCGACGCCGCGCCGACGAGCGCGAGCGCCTCCGCGTCGTCGTACTCGGAGACCGGCACGTAGAGCTTCCCGCCGAGCCCCGCCTCCTCCTGGATGGCGCGCCACGTCGCCGCGTCGTACTCCTCGACGACGAAGTCCTTCAGGGTCTTCATCACGATCCCGTGCATTCGTGTCGCACGTCAAAGGGGGAGACCTTAAAATCAACTCACGGAACGGCACGATTTATTGAAATCAATCCAACAACATTGTCGAGGGCGTGCCGGTGGCGACGCTCGCGCTGTGGCGACCCAAGCGACTTAACAGCGGGCGCGCCCACCGATGGAGCGTGGACGCGAACCAGCTGGAGACCTCGAACCCGTTCGGGATGGACGACGACTGCCGGAACTGTCCCGCGCTCTGCGAGACGCGCGAGCACGTCGTGCACGGCTACGGCGACGTCGGCGCGGACTTCCTGTTCGTCGTCGACGCCCCCGGCGCGGGCGCCGACCAGTCAGGCATCCCGGCGTTCCACGACGCCGGCGGCGACCGCTTCCGGCGCATCCTCGAACGCTGCATGCTCTGTGCGAGCGCCAGCCCCAAGAACGAACCCGACCTCTCGAACGCGTACGTCACCTCCATCGCGCGCTGTCACCACCCCGAGCGCGACCCGACCGACGAGGAGGTCGGGAACTGCGAGCCGTACCTGAACGCCGAACTCCGCATGATCAACCCCGAGATACTCGTCCCCGTCGGCGAACGCGCGCTCGCCGAGATCGCCGAAGAGTACACCACGACCGCGGCGAGCGAGCTGGGCGTCGACGATCACCACGCGACGAGCATCCGCGGCCGCGGGTTCGAACTCGCACCGATGAAATCCCCGGCGGCGATGACCGACGACGACGAGCAATCCTTCGTCGAGTTCTTCGCCGAACTCATGGCGTCCGATTATCGACAGACGAAAGGACGACGCGAGCGGTAAATACATCGAATACATACCGTGTATAAAGAAAGAAGGTATCTGACTTTCTAACTAAAGTCTGAGGTTGGAATGTGCTTCCTTTCTGCGAACATGCGTTCTAACCACTTCGGAAATATCAGATAGTAAGGATTGAACCTTGGTGGACAAATCGTTCTGTTGATGTCTGGTAAAAAGACACGGCGGAACGCGTTGAAAGCTGCATTGAGTGTCGGTTTGGTGGGTTTCTCTGGTGTCTCCTCGGGAGCTAAACCGGATGATGATCGTCGTGAATCCCCCGATCAGATCGGGACCGGTTCGAAAAAACTCGACCTCGGTGAAGTCGAGGGGATGTCAGAACGAGAGTATCGGAATTACGTTGAGAAGGTCCGGTCCGAAGATGGTCTGGAAGCAGCGAAACGGGTAAATCCGTTCTACGAAGATGGGCCATCGACCTCTTCGACGCCCGGTGGGGCCAATACGGTCTACGTCGACGCCTGGAATACGAACCTCGACATCGTTCTGGACGACGGCACCCATCTTGGAGACGTCCAGTGCGACGCGACGCTCTTTAGAAGCGTCGACGCACCAGAGGGGCAGTACCACTATTGGTTCTGGCTCAACTCGAATTCGAAGCCGAATTCGGGCCCATGGTGGTGGACCGCCAAACCCAACAGCATGGAGAACGGTATCAACGTCATCGACAACGACTTCGCGGTCACCCATTACAAGCCGAAATCGACGGTCCCCGTCAGAGAGAAGAAATATCGCATCGGGAGTAAGATCGAATTCGGCGACGTCGGGTACGGAACGACCGATACCGTGTACAAGTCGTACGGGAGGAATCAACCCATCACCACGATTCAAGGGAACGAAGGAGAGTACCGCGTGCGCTGGGACCTCGGCGATTCGAGTCCCCGGTACGAGAACATCGCGCTGAATGCGACGGTCCGACTCCGAAGCGATCGAAAACTAGAGAAGGACAGCGAGATTCCCTCTGGACTGTTCACTTGGTACCCCACAGGCACGATGAAGCGCACGTTCTGAAAGCACGCTAACAACACCCTCTCCCACTATGATTCGAAGACGAGTCCTCGGGTGTCTGGCTGGCCTCTCGGTTTCGACTACGGCTGGATGTGTCTCGATGTTCCCCGGGCAACGCGGTACAGACGCGCCAGACGCCGACTACGTCAACGTCGGTGATGACTGGCCGATACTCGCCGCAGACGTGAACAACACCGGGAGAAGAGCGAACAGCGGCATCTCGGAAGTGCCGACGACGAGATGGCGTGTCACCAGTGGTCGGCCCTTCGACGCGGGTGCGGTCGTCGAAGACGGTATGGTGTTCGCTGGTACCGAAGATGGCCAGGTGCTCGCTGTCGATGAAGCGACTGGCGAGGTCGCATGGAAGACCGAAGTCGATGCTCGACGACTCGTCGAACCCGTTGCCAGCGGAGATGGCATCGTTGTCGCAGGTCGAGGCGATGGATTCCTCTCAGTTCTCTCCAGAGACGACGGCAGTCTCGCTTTTGCTGTCGACTCTGGAGAGACTCGAGCGGTGACGGAGGCACCGACGGTGAACGACGGAGTCTGTTATGTACCCGTAGACGTCCAGTCCGGCGACCAGACGAGAGGACGACTGGTCGCCATCGATCTCGAAGCCGGAGACAAGGAGTGGGAGCTCGATTTTCCATCACCGATATCCACACCTGCGCTCTCCGACGGCGAACTCTACGTCGGCACGGTTGACGGGACGCTGGTTTCGGTCGATAGTCGACGTGTCGAGCGGAATCGCATCGCAAGGACCGAGGGGAACGTCACGTGTCCGCCTACCGTCGTGGACGGTGTCGTCTACTGCGGCGGTATGAACGGCGTCGTGCACGCATTCGACACTCGGAACACGGGACGGACGTGGACGACACAGTTGCAAAGACCTGTTCGTGCGTCTCCGGCCGTCGACGAGAAATCGGTTTACGCGATGGATATGGGTGGGACGGTGGTACGAATCAACCGACGGAGCGGAGAGACCGCATGGGAGTTCCAGACCGCACCCGTGACGACTGCCCGGTCGATCTCCCTCGTCGGAGAGATCGTATACGTCCCGACCGATCGCGGAGTCGTGGGTATTGACAAGAATACTGGCTCGGAGCGATGGCAGTGGTCCGGCGGGAACGTCAATCACTCTGCTCCTGCTGTCGCAAATGGGACGGTTTATTTGACGTCAACGGAAGGCGACGTCGTGGCTGTGTCTTAATCAGCTACCCAACGTCCCTCGAGAACGTCCGTCCAGAGTGCTGCGATGGGTTCTGACTTGTCGACGGGAGCTGCTACCAGTACCGTGTCGTCTTCGTTCGCGCGCCGGTCCAGCCGAGCGCGACGACGCCGACGGCGAGCAGTGCGACGAGCGCGACGACGGCGCCCGTGGAGACGGGACGGAACTCGCCCACGCGGAGGCCGAACGCGGCGAGCGACCCCACGCCGCCGAGTGCGACGAGGAGCGACCCGAGGAACCCGAGGAGTCGAAGTCGATTCATGCCCGGGAGTTCCCCCAGCGCGGACATAAAACGGCGGGTTGAAGGACGGCGCGACCCGACCGTGTGCTATGACTCTCGTCGCCGTGCTCGCGGACCCGCCACGCCCCGGACTCGTCCTGGACTCGCTCGTCGACGACGGCCCGCTCGACGCGACCGAGGCCGCGGACCTCTACGAGGCGAGTCTCAAGGACACGCTCGCCGCCGTCGACGACTCGGGCGCGAAACTGCTCGTGAACTACCGCGGCGACGACACCCTCCCCGACGAGCACGTCACGGACACGCCCGCCGAAGCCGAGATTCGAGCGCTCGCGAGCGACGTCCTCGACTTCGACGCCGAGGACGTCCGGTTCGAGGTCCAGGTCGGCTCCACGTTCGACGGCCGCGTGGGGAACACCGTCACGCACCTGCTCCGCGAGGACCCGGACGTCTCGAGCGTGCTCGCGACCGACGCCGTCGCGCCGCTCCTCGGCCGGAAGGACGTCGACTCCACGAGTATGAAGCTCCGGCGCTCGGAGATCGTGCTCGGCCCGAGCACCGACGGTGCCGTCTGGGGCGCAGCGTTCGGCGAGCCCGTCGACTTCGACGGCGCGTACACCACGCCCGCCGTCGAGACGCTCGCCCAGCGCGGCGTCGACGCCGGCAACGACGTCGGCTTCGCACCCACGTACCCCCGGCTCGACACCGTCCCCGGGCTCCGCGCGACCGTCGCTCAGATTCGCGCCCGCCAGCACGCCGACCGCGTCGTCCCGCAACGCACCGCGCGGGTCGTCGACGACCTCGGCCTCGCCGTCCGCGACCGGGGCGACGGCGCCGAACTCGTCCGCGAGTGAGCGCGCGACCGAACCACCCCTAACCGACAGGCATAATGGCGTTCTCCCAGAAGCACTGACCGAGGTGGGATGGCAGAGCGGCCCATTGCGCCTGCCTTGAAAGCAGGTGGCGTCATGCCTCCTGGGTTCGAATCCCAGTCCCACCGCATCTCGTCGAACGCACACGAGGAGCGGTAGCGACGAGTCGCGTTCGACGAGTGTACGACGACTGGATTCGAATCCTATCAGTCGCGCGCAGCGACCGACCGTGAGCGAGCACGTCTGATTTCGGTTCGAATCCCAGTCCCGCCGTCGTTCCTCCGACCATCACGCGCCGAGCGACAGCGACGAACGCGGTGGTGGACGGGCAGCGGTGTCCGGTCTGTCGCTCGTGACTGCTCGTGTCCAGTCGTCACTCACAGACGATCTCGCGTTCGAGTTCGACGCGGACGCCGTCGCCGCTCGCGCGGATGGTGACGGTGTCGCCGCAGGTGACGTTCGCGACGGTGCCGGTGGTCGAGTCGCCGCCGTCGAGGGTCGTGCTCCCGGGCGTGAGCGAGACCGTCTCGCCGTCGACCGTCGCGGTGACGGCGCTGAGCGTGGTGCCTTGCGGGAACTGGTTCGTCACCGTGATGCGAGCGGTCGTGTCGTTCCCGGAGACGTTCGCGGTCACTGCGACGCCGAGGTACGCACGGTCGTCGTCGACGACAGCGATCTGGATGCCGCGCTCGGCGCTGACCGCGGAGAACGCGCCTGTACCCGCTGTCGTGGCAACGACGACGGCCGCCGCCGCGAGGACAAGCCACCCACGGCGGCTCACGGCTCGCGCACCTCCGCCGGTTTCTCTCTCGCACCGAGGCGCATCCGATAGTAGTTGTCGTAGCAGTGCCCGACGGCCGACACGAGGAGCGCCACCGCGAGGAACAACCCGCACGCACCCGGCGACACCCACGAGAACGGCGGAACGCCCATCGACGTCCCCGCGACTGCGAGGAGCGCAATCGCGGAGAACCCGAGGTAGTACACGCCCCACGGGACGTCACCGCCCGTGAGTGAATCGACGTAGAAGTTCGCGCGCTCGGCCTCCTCCGAGAGCGACACCGTGCCGCGTCGAGCGTCGAAGTCGATGAACCCGTAATCCGCCATCTTCGACAGATGGAACTGGCGGAGCGCGTTCCGCACGCGCTTTCGCTCCCGATGATCGAGTTGCTCGACGGGCTTGTCGTACTCCCAGCTCGCGACGCGCTCCGCCAGGTCGCTCACCGACATCGGACCATCAGTTCGCTTCAGCGCGTGAATGACGAACCGCCGACGCTGATTGCTGAGCATCTCCAGGACCGCATCGCGCGAGAACGAGGCGTTCGCGGGCTCGTCGGCGTCCGCCGTTCCCCCGGTGGCGGACGGCGACCGTGCTTCGCTCATCGTCCTCGATCCACGACCGGCGTACTTCCCCCTCGATACGGTACGTCAGACAAGGACTGCTGCCCCCTCATAGCAGCGAAAGCCACGCAAGGCGTGCAATTTGTTATTCGCAGAATATGCGGAATGGTGAGTAAGTTCCGCAATCCTACCGAGAACCAGTTTATCCGATGGCTCTCTTGGTGCCGCTCCGCTGTTGGCCATCTCCCGTCTCCGACCTGTTGTCAGAAGCTATCCAGTGGCTCACCAATCCGTTCACATATCCGGGAGAGTCGAAAACCACCGTTACCGCGATTACGTTCGCTCGTAAACGACGTTCGCCGAATTGCTGTCCCTCTATGTGAGTCGTACAGCGGGAATTGCACTGGCAGATGGCATTCTCCATCGCTTTTGCGGGCTGTATATTCCAATACTGGACCCGGTTCACTATCGAGGTACGCACTCCGCGATGGAACGGCGTCTCCAGCCGGCGAGTCGGGGAGTGCGCAACAAACAGCACATCGAACTATGGAACGCAGAAAATTCGTTGTCGGCTTAGGATCGCTCGCTGCCGGTGCAAGCGCTGTGATGGGCACTGGAGCGATTACGGACTCTACGATGGAACGTGGCGTGAAAGGCAGAGTTGCTGCTGACGGTCCGAACAGCGCGTACATCGAGGTCCGTCCGAGCTCGAACGCTGGAAACGAAGAACACGTTCGTTTCAATCCGAGCACGGGCGAGATGCAGGTGTACTTCGGAGACATCGGCTCTGGCGGCGCGGGTCTCAACCCCGACTCTCGCAATTACTTCGACGTCGTGTTTTTCGTGGAGAATCAGAACCCGTCGGGGAACTCCAGCCACGGCTACTTCCTCTGGTTCGAGGACGTGCCCAGCAGGCTGAACTTCTACGTCGACAGTCAGGATCCCGACGCCACCAGCCTGGTTGGAAAGAGTAACGCCCGACAGATGGATTGGGGAGGCGAAGCGCAGCTTCCCGTCGGCGTCTGTGTCGACCTCATCGACTCCGGCCTCACCGCTGGAGACAGCCTGCCCTGGGACGAGGACGACGAGTTCACGATGCACATCGAGAAGCGAAACGTCTAGTCAGCGCTTACAACCAATTCTTTTTTCAATCAACGTCACCCCTTACTGTATTCGGTTCATTACGATATTCGTCCCAACCGTCCACGGATAGTATGAGCCTCAAATCGGTCTTCTCACTGTTTGTTGAACTCTTG
This sequence comes from Halorubellus litoreus, assembly GCF_037081675.1. Classification (GTDB taxonomy): domain Archaea; phylum Halobacteriota; class Halobacteria; order Halobacteriales; family Natrialbaceae; genus Halorubellus; species Halorubellus litoreus. The sequence continues at coordinate 713,837 of NZ_JAZAQL010000002.1, forward strand.
GTTATCGTGCTCTTGGTGGGGCTCCTCGCCGGTCTGTTCCTCGGACAGCCGGTCGGACTTGCGTACGTCGAGACCGAAAGCATGGCACCGACGCTGGAACCCAACGACGGGTTTATATCGATTCCCGCGTCCATCGCTGGTCCTGTCTCACCTGGTGATGTCATCGTGTTTCGGGCGGAAGTCATCCATGGCGGCGGCCTCGTGACTCATCGCGTAATCGAAAGAACGGAAGCGGGGTATATCACGAAAGGAGACGCGAATCCGTTCACGGACCAACGGGGGAGCGACGAACCCACAGTGACGGACCAACGGATAGTTGCGAAAGCACTGGCAGTGAACGGTCGCGTCCTGGTGATTCCATCGTTGGGTGACTTCGTGACGACGACGAAGGGCGTCATTGGGTCGATTCAACGACATACATCGGCTGCAATTGGAACGCGGGCATTCCTCGGGACCACGGGCCTCGTCTATCTCACGACGATCCTCTGTCTCTGTGTGTATGGCGCGATGCTGGTCTACGGCCGACGTCAGTCATCTGAACGAAGGTCCGGACGGGATGTTGGTCGATCGGTGGGGGCTGACGCTCGATACCCCCTAGCGCTGATGGCGCTGTTTCTCGTTGCATCGACGAGTGCACCGATGCTCATGGCCTCCGGGACGCAGAAGATTGACGTGCGAAGCGATTCGGCGGAACGCGTCTCACTGGAGGTCTCGAACAACGGGCTCCTCGGAACGACGACGATACTCGAACCGAAAAGCGATCGAATTCGTATCGAACCGACGTCTGTGAGCGTCGGTCCTGGAGCAACGGAGACGGTCTCTATCAGGGTCCTGCCTGGACGTAGTGGCGACACCCAATACCGATGGTTCGGGCAGCATCGATATCTCACGGTTCTCCCGCCATCTGTGATTCGTGTTCTCTTTTCACTCCATCCACTGGCGCCAGTCGTCGTTATCGACACGCTCGTGGGTGGGTCCTTCTATCTTCTTGGCATCTCCCTCGTGGGGTCTGGTCGGGTGCGCAATCGTTCCCGACGGGCAACGGCGTCAGTAACGTCTCGCCTTCGTCGAGCGATAGTGTGGAATCGATAGGCCGAAGCTCGAAGGTCGTGTGAACGAGGGGCCGTCTCTCAGAGAGCTTTCACCACATCGAACTGACGGGTATACGTCGACTGCACCCAGTCATCGAGGACGACGTCGAGCTGCGAATCGGCGGCGTCGAGATCGGTGCTATCCGTCGAAGCGAGGTGCTGCCAGTGGCCTTCTGCGTCGTCGTAACCGAGTGCATGAGCTCCCGTTGTTGTCGCGATCTTGATTGCGTAAAATCGAACCTCATCGTTGTCTGTGATTCCGCCGTACGGAACCGCACTGACGAGGCGGTCGTCGAGGGCCACGAGTTCGTCGCTCAGGAGTGGTCTCCTCGGAAGTTGGGTGATTCGCTTCATTATTCGAGTCCTCGGTGCATGGACGGACGAGCACCCGTAAAGTTATACACCGTCCAGGAGGTTTGGACGCTAGCTCGAGCAGTGGAACGTGTCTTTTCGATCGAGTCATAGAACGATTGCTGTTGGCCTGCTGCGTTCTCTCGAGGGGCTGATTGCGAGGCATGTGAGATCGCGTATCTGTTGCTCGATGGACCGCACCGAACTCGACCAGATCCTGACCAGGCACGTCGACTGACACTGAACGCTCGACATCCAGGTGATTACAATCGAGTTGTCTCGCGCGTGAAAGTCCGCAATGACCGTTTCCTGCGGCGCAACGGTCGTATAACTAACTCTGGTCTGCTCGATTGGGCGAAGGATGAGCGATTCCACACTTCGACTGAGAGCCTTTCTGGACGCGAACCTGATGTTGGTCCTTGGCGTACTCGTCGTCGTGATTGCGATCGGAGGGTGGGTGACGGCGACGACACACATCGCTCCGGGAACGGAGACGGTGGAGCGAACTGCTTCCGAATGGGAGACGACGGGGACGTTCGAACACCGGGCAATCGTGACCGAGGAGAACGCGCTCTATCCGATTGGAGCGAACCTCACGAACCGCTCGACGTACCTCGCTCGCGTGGCACCCAGATTCGAGGGGAGATTCGTCTCCTCGTATAGGGCGAGTGACAGTGGAACGGTGAACCGAACCGTCCAGCTTGAGCTAGTGATGCAAGGAGTCCGTCAAGACAGGATGGAGGACAACCTGACCGTTCTCTGGAGCAAGAACCGCACGCTGGGACGTGACGGAAAGTCGTCGCTCCAACCGGGCGAACACGTGTCTGTTCCGTTCTCGTTCAACGCGACAGCGGTCTCAATGCGAGCGGAAGACATCGAGGAAGCGATAGGGAAACCTTCGCGGGAGACGCGAATCGTCCTTGTTGCGACTGTCCGCACGGTTGGGCGAGTCAACGGTGAGCCCGTCGAATCCAGTCACAAACAGCACCTGTCACTGGACTTTCGACGGGAGGCGTACGACGTGACCGGTAGCGGCCCAGAGACCCAATCATTCGAGGATACGAGGACCGTCACGCGAGAACAGGAATATGGCGCCCTGCGGGCAGGCGGTGGTCCACTACTGTTGTTCCTCGGAATGGTCGGCTTTGGACTGGTCGTCACCGCGGACCATCACGACCGAATCCGGCTGTCCGCGGTCGAAGAAGACCGAATCACCTACCTCGAGGATCGGAAGGAGTTCGACGAGTGGATCTCTGAAATCCACCTCCCCGAGCAGGCCTTCGAGTTGCCGAGAGCGGAGGCCGCGTCGCTCGGGTCGCTCGTGGACTTCGCCATCGACACCGACAACGGTGTCGTGGAGTCGCCGCACGAAGCGGTGTTCTACGTCGTGCACGACGGGTACCTCTACGAATATCGGCCGCCAGCTCTTGACCACGTCGGCTCAGTCGAGCCGGCTGTTGGCGGCGACGATTCGGAACCGGTCTACATCGACGAGCCTCGAGTCGACGAAACCCAACTCGCTGGCGACGAGGTTGGTTCGGGCGTGGTGAGTGGGGGTGCGGAGGATTAGTGCGCGTCGACGCTCTTCGTCAGTCGTCGCTCTGTCCGTAGCTCTCGAACTTTTCGAGGACGACGTCGAGTTGGTCGTCGGTGAGTTCGTGGGGGGTGCTGCCGATGGCTTTGGCGCGGAGGTAGAGTTCGCAGAGTGATTCGACGTGGACGGTGTTCTCGATGGCGGTGGGGAGGTCGGGGCCGGTGACGACGAGGCCGTGGTTCTCGATTATCGTTGCAGTCGATTGGGCCTCGCGCATGGCGTCGACGGCGTTCTTCGCGAGGGCTTCGGTGCCGTAGGGTGCGTACTCGGCGACGGGGACGCGTTTGCCGACGGCGACGATCATGTAGTGGATGGGGGGGAGTTCTTCGTGGAGCGTGGCGAGCGTGGTGGCGTACGGCGAGTGCGTGTGGACGATGGCGCCGGGTTCGTCGAACCGGTAGATGTGTCGGTGCATGGGGACCTCGCTGCTGGGGTCCATGGCGCCGTCGAGGTGCTCGCCGTCGAGGGAGACGAGTGGGACGTCTGCGGTGTCGAAGCTGTCGTAGGGGACGCCCGTTGGCGTGATGGCGAACGCGTCGCCGTCGCGCACGGAGAGGTTCCCGGTGCGGCCGGGAGTGAGCGCGGCGAGTTCGGGGGCGTGTTCGACGACGGCGTCGCGGATAGCGTCGTGTGTCATAGCAGCACCTCGGTTACGGCCGCGAAGTCGTGAACCTGATGGTCTGGCTGCATGCGGCCGCGGAGGTCGTCGTGTTCGCGCCGCGGGTCGAAGAGGACGGTTTCGAGGCCGACGGCGTTCCCGCCCTCGATGTCGGCAGTCGGGTTGTCGCCGACGAACGCGGCGTCGCTCGGGCGCGTGTCGAGCTGGGCGAGCGGGTCGGTGAACATCACGCTACTGGGTTTCTCGCGCCCGGTCTCCTCGCTCGTCAGGAGGAGGTCGACGTACGGTTCGATGCCGAGGTGGTGTATCTTCTTCAGTTGGATGCGGGTCGTGAGGTTCGTGACGATGCCGACGTCGACGTCGGCCGCCTGGAGTTCGCGGAACACGGGTTCGACGTGGTCGTAGATCTCCATCTCGTGGACGTACGCGTCCCAGTACGCTTCGCCGAGTTCGAGCGCGTGCTCGGACTTGTGCGTTCCCGTGTGGATCTGGATGGCGCGCTTGAAGTACAGGAAGCGTTCGTGCGCGCTCGCGGTGCCGGCGAGTTCGCGTTTGGTCTCCCGGCGGCCTTCCTGGTAGAGCGTCTCGAACGCGTCGCGGTCGAGGTCGTATCCGAGTTCGAGCGCGGTCCGCCACGCTTCGCGCTTCCCCGCGTCGTTACAGGGCTGGTACGGGTAGAGGGTGTCGTCGAGGTCGAAGAGTACGGCTTCCGGAGGCATACCTCCGGCGTTGGCCGAGCGAACGATTAGGTTCTTCGGACCGTGCTGACCGCGAGCAGCCGATGCTGGCGTTTCGCCGGGAGGACGACGCGCGTTTCAATCCGAAGTACCTCGCGTTTGATGTAATCGAGCCGGTGGACGTGGTAACGGCCAGTTACTTGTTTAACGACGCGTTACCTACCCACATGGTTTCTGGGGGTGCTTCGGGCGGTGGTCGCGTCGTGGTGGTGGACGACGAGGAGCGCGTCGCGGACGTGTACGCCACGTTCCTCGCGGACGACCACGACGTCGAGGTGGCGTACGGCGGCGAGGCGGCGCTCGACGTCGTCGACGCGACGGTCGACGTCGTCCTCCTCGACCGTCGGATGCCGGGACTGCACGGCGACGAGGTCCTGGAGCGACTCCGCGACCGCGGGTACGACGGGCGCGTCGTGATGGTGACCGCGCTCGACCCCGGCTACGATATCGTCGACATGGACTTCGAGCAGTACGTCTGCAAACCGATCGCTCGCGACGAACTCCGAACGATCGTTCGACGCGAGCTCCTGCGCTCGAACTACGACGACGCGCTCCAGGAGTACCTCCGCTTGCAGTCGAAGGTGACGACGATCGCGGACGATCACCCGGACCCCGCGGCGAGCGACGACGACCGCGTACGGGCGCTCCGCGAGCGCCTCGACGCCCTCCGGGACGGCCTGCTCGACACGCTCGTCGAGCACGCGGAACTCGCGTACGAATCCGAGGACGAGGGGACCGCCTGACGCGGGCAAGACACTTGCGTTCGCCGGCCGAACGACAGGTATGGCGCGTAACTCGCTCGACGACGCGGAGCGCCACGCGCTCCTCCGGCGCGTCGACCGCGGGACCGCGACCGTCGGCTCGCGAGTTCCCGCGTCCGTCACGGTCGACGGCACCGACGTCGCGCTCCGCGAGTTCGTGGTCGCGACGCGCAACCAGCGGACGCTCACGCCAGCGGAACGTAGTCGCGTGCAGGACGTACGCGACCGCCTCCGCGCCGAACGCGACCGTCGACGGGACCGGCTCGCGAGCGCCGACCTGAGCGTCGAGGAGGGAACAGCGCTCGCGGACAGCATCGTCGGTCTCGACCGCGCGCTCGCCGCGCTCGCCGACCTCAGCGACCGCAGCCTCGAGGCGGACCGCCACGAGCGACACGTCGAGTCCCATCGCTCCTGGCTCGAGTTCCTCGACCGCATCCAGAAGTAGCTCCCTTCCAGCCTGTGGGGCTTCGAGAACGCCCGCCATAACGATACGTCGTGAGGACGTCAAGCCGTTCGAACAGATGCGGACTCGGACGGTGACGCCGACGCGACACAACCTCCACGTCATCGAGGACCGTATCGAACTCGCAGAGCGCGGTCATCACGTCCTGGAACGCAAGCGCGACGGGCTCGTGCTCGAGTTCGTCGACCTCCTCGACGAGTACCAGGACGCGCAACGCGAACTGCGGACGCGGTTCGAGCGCGCCCAGTCGCTGTTCGACCGCATTCGCGCGACCGAAGGAGAAGTCGTCATCGACGGGCTCGTGCGTGCTCGGAGCGTCCACCCCGAGATAACGACGTCTCGAAAACCCTTCCTGGGGGTGGCGCTCCCGCAGTTCGAGGCCACCGGCGTGCGCACCGACCTCGCGCATCACGGGTACGGGTTGCTCGGAACGAGCCCGGTCGTCGACGAGCTCGTGGACGCGTACGAGGCGCTCGTCGAGCAACTCGTTGCGTTCGCGGAACTGGAGACGGCCGCTTTGCTGCTCGTGGACGTCATCGAGACCACGCAGCGACGCGTCAGGGCCCTCGAACACGCCGTCATCCCCAGATTACGGCAGGACGCCAACCACATCCGACGGCGCCTCGACGAGCGCGCGCAGGAGGAACGCGTCCGCCAGAAGTGGTTCAAGGAGAAGCAGGAACGCCGACGCATCCACGCCGACCCTCCCGGTGGCCGCGTTCGACCGCACCGGAACGGCCGGAGCGACGAGGACGAACGCTGAAGGCCGTCGCGACAGTGACGCGAGACGACTGTCGATGTCGGCGTCGATCGATTATCGCTGCCAGTCGGTGTCGAGGTCGAGCGCCCGGTCGACGAGCGCTTCGTCGTAGACGTCGCGGGTCTGGTCGGGGTGCCGCGCGTGGATGGTGCGGACGGTCTCGACGGTGTTCGCGAAGTTCTTGAACGTCGCCTCGTCGACCATCTGGCCGTCGACCGTCACCGCACCGGTGCCTTCGGCTTTCGCGTCGTTGAAGCGCTCTATCTTCGAGACGTCGCGCTCCAGTTCGGTGGGCGTCGGCATGTGGATGCGGTTCGCCTGGACGGTCTGCTTCGGGTAGAGGCTCCAGGAGCCGTCGAGGCCGACCGCGGCCTCGCGCTCGACCTGGTCCGCGTAGGCGGGAGCGTTGTAGTACGTGACGCCGGCGCGTTCCTCGAAGAGCTTGTCGAACGGGCCGCCGATGGCGACGACGTCGTTCGCGCTCGCCTCGTTCGAGAGCGCCTCCAGGAGGCCGTCCCAGCGCGGGCGGTCGCCGTCGATGGCGCGCCCGCCGAGTTCCGCGGTGTAGTCGACGGGCCCGAAGACGAGGCCCGCGAGGCGACCGCCACCGTGGGCGTCCTCGTTCCCGAGCATCGCGATGTCCCGGAGGTCAGAGCGCGCCGCGGCAGTCTCGACGATGACCGAAAGCTCCATCGAGCCTCCGGGGAGGCCCGCGGCCTCCTCCGCGCGTTCGACGACGTCGATCGCTCGCTCGACGTCCGCGACCCGGCCGACCTTCGGGACGACCACGCCGGTGAGCTCGTCGCCGACGGCTTCGAAGAGGGTCCGGACCTCCTCCTCGCCGCGGTCACGGAGGCCGGCGTCGTCGTACGCCCACTGGACGCGCGGCCAGATCTCCCCGGAGAACTCGACGCCGCCGTCGAGCCGGTCGATGGTGTTCTCCAATCCCTCCGCCTTCATGTCGGGCGCGGTGCCGTCTTCGAGGTCGGGGACGAGCCAGTCGGGGGCCGAGAAGCCCTCCGAGGCGAGCGCGGAGTCGAGGTACTTCGCCGTGTTCTCCTTGGGGACGGCGGCCGGTGCGGTCTGGAAGGTGCGTGCGATTCTCATCTGGAGTCAGTTGCCTGCGTTCGTCGTCGAGCGCTTCTGTATCTGTGCGGTCCGCGTCCCCGAGTACACGGGGGTGTCGTCCTGGTTGAACGCGACGTGCTCGAACTCGACGGTGCCGTACCGGTCGCCGTCGTCGCGAGCGTCGCGGACGTGCGTGAAGCAGTACACGGTGTCGCCGGGCGTGACGAACGTGTGGAAGCGCTCGTCGTCGAACCCGACCTCGCGCCACGTCGCCTCGTCGCTCCGGGCGTGCCCGAGCGCCGTGGAACGCGTGACGTCGCCGTACGCGACGAGGTCGCCCGACGGCGAGTCCGCCATGACGGCCGCGTCGTGGTGCTGCTTCGCCGTGTTCAGCGTCATCAGCGGTAACTGGGAGACGGTGACGGCGTCCATCGTCCGGCCGCGTTCGTGGCGGTACGCGACCGCCGCGTCGCCCCCGTGCCTGTCTTCGGTCGTCGCGAGCGCGGCGGCGAAGTCCTCGAAGTACTCGCCCTCGGGTTCGACGAACGTCCCCGGGAGCCCGAGGTCCATGGTCTCGCCACCGTCGGGTTCGACGTCGTCGAGCGACTCGTGCTCGCCGCCGTCGGTCGCGGGCGGGTTCCGGCGGGGGATCATGTTCGTGCGCTCGTAGGACAGCAAGCGCTCGCCCGTCTCGGCGTCCACGCCCTCGGTCTGCCACGTTACGATGCCATAGTCCGGTCGCGAGGACGACGTCGCCGTCGAGTCGACCGTCGACCGCACCTGGAGCGTCGTCCCGAGCGGAACGCCGTGCTCGTGGAAGCGGAGGTTCGTGCGGCCGAGGAAGTACCCGCCCTTCTCGGAGAGGTCCTCCACGGTCGGCCCCATCACCGCCGCGGTGAGGTAGTCCGGATGCGCAGGGACTTCGTCGAACCCACGCTCGCGGGCGGCGTCGGGCCGCCAGTACGCGGGGTCGTGGTTGAGCGTCTGGCCCGCCCACGTCTCGCTCGCGTGCCGCGTCAGCGTCAGCCCGGGCTCGTGCTCGAGTTCGTCGCCCTCCGCGAAGTCCTCGAAGCAGTTCCCCTTCTCCCTGGTCTCGACGCGGTCGAGTGCCGCGCGGAACGTCTCGCCGTCACTGAAGTCGTAGTCGCCTGTCATGTGCTGGAGTCGGTAAGGTCGAGATCGCGTGTCATGTGCTGGAATCGATAACTGGCTGCTTCAATCGTCCGCGACCGCTCGCGTCGTCCGGTCGGCGTCGTCGCGAGCGAGCGCGCGCCGCATCTCGTTCTCGACGACCATGTAGCCCTCGTCGAACCCCATCCCGGGTTTCGCGAGCACCTGGAACGCGTCCGTCGCGAGCGCAACGTGCGCGCAGGCTCGGGCGCTCGTGACGGTCTCGTTGCACGTCCCGCCGAGGTACGCGCGGACGTCCGTACCCTCGCAGTACCTGACCGCCTCCCCGGAGCGCTGGATGCCGCCGAGGTCCGGGGTCTTCACCTGGACGACGTCCGCGGCGCCCGCGTCGACGAACGCCTGGACGTCCTCGAACGTGTTGCACCACTCGTCGGCGACTAGGTCGACGTCGACGCCGGCGTCGCCGAGTGCGTCCCGGAGTTCGGTCATCGCGTGGATCTGTTCGGCGCGCCCGCCGACGTCCATCGGGCCCTCTATCTGTATCGGGTGCTCGCCCGCCGCCTCGGCGAGCGACTGGAAGTAGTCGACGACCTCGGCGCGGTCGTACGGTGCGCCGAAGACGTCGCCGATGACACCGTACACGTCGAGGTGGAGTCGCGGCCGATAGTCTGGGGGACCGAGTTCGCTCGCGCGTTCGGTGAGCCACGCGACGTACTCGCGGAGTCCCTCGCCCTCGCCCCCCAGTTTCTCGACGCTGTTGAACAGCCCGTGGGGGAGGACGGGGACGCCCTTGATCATCATCTTCTCGGCGTTCACGTACCGGTCGTCGCCGGACTGCCCGAACACCGGAACTGGCTCTGTCGCGGGCGTCGTCCCGAGGTGGTCGGCGAGCGTTCGCGCTCGCGTCTCACCGTTCCCGTGCGCCGCCGCGGCGAGTAACGCCTGCGAGACGCCGTACCGGACCGCCGTGTGGAGTTGCTCGCGGCCGTCCTCGCCCGGCATCGCGGCGAGTTCGGCGACGTTCGTCCCGAACTCGGTCGCCGACCGGCCCTCCAGAGCCTCGGCGACGCGGTCCTCGACGACCGGCTCGTAGCGCTCGGCGCGGAAGAGCGGGTCGCGACCGCCGGCGCCGGAGTACTGGACCGCACAGCAGTCCCCGGAGACGGTACGGCCGTCGCTCAGGTCGAGTTCGACCGTGAGCGCTTCGCCGGCCTCGCGGACCGCGTCGAACCCCTCGGTGACGGGGTCGCCGTCGTACGCGAACCCGTCCTGGGTCGCGCCCGCCTTGATGGCGCGCTGGTCGTCGAAGAAGAACCCCGACACCGTGGGGACGGCGCGGACGCGCTCAATCCGCACGCGACTCACCTCCCTTCGGCGCGCCGGCGTCCTCGCCTCCCTGCCTGCCCTCTCCAGGGTTCGGGCGACCGATGAGGCGGCCGTCGCTGATGGCGTCGACGTCGTCGGCGACCATCTTGAACGAGCGCTTGCGGCCCTCGGTGCGTGCGCGCTCGTCGAGGAAGTTCCCGTGTATCTCCTTGATGTCGTCGCTGACGTCGAGCTCCGCGAACTCGAAGATGCGGACGCGGCCGTCGTCGTCCCTCGCGGGGAGGACCGCGCCCATCGCGGCGTCGCTCGGCGCGAACGGCACGTCGAGCGCCCCGCTCGCGAACGCGTCGACGACGCCGAGTGCGACGTCGCCGTCGCCGTGCGCTTCGACGGTGTCGACGAGCTCCATCGCGGTGCGCTCGATGAGCTCCTGCTCCTCGTCGACGCCCTCCAGGGTGATGGCTTGCTCGCGGACCATGTCCAGCATCTGCCGGGTCGTCCGCAAGCCCGCGGCGTTCGCCTCCTTCGTCGGGACGCCCTGGAACTCCTGGGGCGACTTCGTGATGACCTTGTCCGGCTGCGCGATCGCGGCGGTCGTCCCACCGAGGCCGATGACGCCGTTCGCGCGCGCCTCGTCCGGCGGGAACCCGCCCATCCACTCGTGGAAGACCGTCGTCACCTCGACCGCGTCGGGGAGGTACTCGTTCCCGAGCTTCTTGAGCGCGCGGAGCGCGGCGACGTCCTGGACGAGGTTCCCGACCTGTCCGTACCCGAGCGTCAGCGAGCGCACGCCCTGTGTCGCAGCGAGCTTGCCCTCGACGAGCATCACCGCGATGGCGATGCTCGGCGGGACGAGCGTGCCCGTCAGGGGACCGAACGGCTCGCGGTTGATGGTGATGCCGCGTTCGGTGTACGCGCCCGCGAGCCGGTCGACGAACTGCCAGTGCTCGATGGTGTCCGCGAGCGAGTTCTCCTTGCAGTAGGGGATGTTGTAGCTGATGGGGCCGCCCTCGAAGCTCTGGAAGCCGCCCGCGAACGTGATGGCGGCGAGCAGTCGCGCGTCGGGCGTCCCGTGCCGGACCTCGATGGGCGCGTCGAGCGCTTCGACGAGTTCGCGGCAGCGCTCGACGCCGTGATTCACCGCCGGGAATCCGTTCAGCGCGGCCTTCCCGGTCTCGCGCGCCTCCTCCAGCCCGGTCTGAGCCTTCTCGTATTGGTTGTCGCGCGTGTACGAGTCGATGGTCGTCGGCAGGAGGTCCGCCTGCCCTTCGTTCTGGAGGTGCTCCAGGAGCGATATCTGTTCTTCGAGACGCGCGACGCCAGCTCGCGGCTGGAGGAGCGGGCGGTCGGCGTTCTCGAGGACGTCGGCGAACCGCTTGCTCGCGGGCAGGGACTCGTGGAACTCGACGGCTTCCTCGAAGTCGACGGCTGCGCCTGTCGACCAGTTCCCGCGGACGTCCTCGTCGATGCGTCGCAACTGCTCGGCCGGGATGCGTTCGTCGCGTAACATCGGGTCAGGCGGTGACGCGTTCTGTATCGCGCTCGCTGTGCGCGCAGTCCATCTCGAGGGCGCGGATCGCTTCCTCGGGACTGGTTTCGCTGTCGAAGACGCGGTCGAAACCCATGTCGCGGAACGTGCGTCGGGTCTCCTCGAAGTCGCTCTGGCCGACTGCGAGGTTCCCGCCGATGTACGTGACGGTGTCGACGCCCGCTTCCTGTAGGGTCTCGTGGAAGCCGCGGCAGTCCTGCTCCGCGTGCCCGTAGAGCGAGGAGACGAGTACAGCGTCGGCGTCGTGGGTAGCTGCGGACTCGGCGAACTCCTCCTGGGAGGTCTGGACGCCGAGATTGTGAACCTCGAACCCTGCTGCGGAGAGGGCCTGTTCGAGGATGGTGATACCGACGACGTGCGCGTCGGACCCGATGACACCGAGAGTGACTGTCGCGGCCATGTAGCTCCAAAGTTGTATGAACAATAGTTAAAGATAATGGTCTATCATGATAATATTCCTTATACACGTTGAAGGGTGCGTTTGAGAATAAACCACACCATCATTATCTATTGGGAAGGTTTTTGCGTGACGGCGTCCACGAACGCCCCATGCCAGGACGCGACGCCGGCGACGAGCCGGCATCGAACCGCGCCGACAGCCACACCGGCGGCGACGACGCCGACCCCACCACGGGGACCGGCGCGACGCGCACCGGCGACGAACCCGCGCCCGGCAACGAGGGCCCGCTCTCGGACCTCCGCGTCGTCGACCTCACGCAGGTACTCGCCGGCCCGTACTGCACGATGCTGCTCGCTGACCTCGGCGCGGACGTCGTCAAGGTCGAACGCCCCGGCGGCGACCTCATCCGCTCGAACCCCCCGCACGTCGGCGACGCCGACGACGAACCCTACGGCGGCTACTTCCAGAGCGTCAACCGCGGGAAGCGCAGCGTCGAACTCGACCTCGGCGACGACGACGACCGCGAGGACTTCCGCTACCTCGTCGAGTCCGCGGACGTCGTCGTCGAGAACTACCGCGCCGGCACCATGGAGCGCCTCGGGTGCGCGTACGAGGACCTCAAGGAGCTGAACCCGGAGCTCATCTACGCGAGCATCCGCGGGTTCGGCGACCCCCGCACGGGCGAGAGCCACAGACAGGGCCAGCCGAGCTTCGACCTCGTCGCACAGGCACTCGGTGGCGTCATGGAGATAACCGGCCAGGCGGACGGGCCACCGACGAAGGTCGGGCCCGGCATCGGCGACCTCTTCACCGCCGTCCTCGAAGCCGTCGGCATCCTCGCCGCCGTCCACCGGCGCGAGCGAACCGGCGAAGGCAGCTACGTGGACACCGGCATGTACGACGCGATGGTGTCGATGTGCGAGCGCGCCGTCTACCACTACTCGTACGACGACGACGTCCTCACGCGACAGGGCAACAGCCACCCGACGCTGTTCCCGTACAACGCCTTTGAGGCCGACGACGGCTACGTCGTCATCGCCGCGTTCAGCGACGGTCACTGGCGCGAGCTCTGCGAGGCGATGGACCGCCCCGACCTCGCCGCCGACTACCCCGACGCGCCCAGCCGGATCCGCGCCCGCGACGACCTCCGCCCGCAGATAGCCGAGTGGACGCGCACCCTCAGCGCCGACGGCATCGTCGACCTGCTCGACGGCCGCGTCCCCGCCGCACCCGTCCAGGACACCGCCGACATCTTCGACGACCCGCACGTCCACGACCGCGGGATGCTCGCCGACGTCGAACAACCCGGTGCGGACCGCGACGTCACCGTCGCCGGCTGCCCGATCAAGTTCGGCGACGCCCCCACCGGTCCCCGAGGCCGCGCCCCACTCCTCGACGAGCACCGCGACGAACTGCTCGGCGACCGCGACCGCGAACGCCCGCGCGCCAGCGGCGACGACTGACCCGGGACTACGCGATCGAACCGGCGCTCAGGCGTCCGCGAGCACCACGCCAGCACGCGTCAACCCCGCTTTTTCTTGCTCGCCGTCGTACTCCAGAGCATGCACGCTCGACACGTCCTCGCGCTCGCGGTCGCGCTCGCGCTCGCCGTCGGCCTCGCCGGCTGTCTCGACTCGCCCAGTTCAGGGCCGAACGCGCCACCCGGGAACGAGTCCTTCACCGTCGAGATGACCGGGAACTCGACGCACAGCGTCTACGTCGCCACGCACCTCTACACCGAGCGTCCCGAGTCGGTCACCCTCGAGTACGCGAACGGCACCACGCGCGAGTTCGAACTCCCGACCGAACAGGGTCTCGTCCAGGGCTCGGCCCCCGACGGCTTGCGGAGCGTCGCGACGCCCGAGGACGACGGCGGCGTCTACTTCGAGGGACCGCCCGCGTTCACCGCGAGCGCGAACGAGATCGCGCCGATGGAGACCGTCGTGTTCGTCGTGCGCGTCGACGGCAGCGACCAGGTCGCCGCGTGGGGCGTCGCGAACTGCGACGGTCACGTCGACCGCGTCACGCTCGACGCGACCGGGCGGACGGTTACCGTCGGCGGGCTCGCGTGCAGCAACTGACCTCGGCCCACGGTCGCCTGTCGCGGACCGAGGTCGGTCATCGCTGGCCTGCCCGCTCAGCAGGTCGACTGCACGTTCGAACCCGCCCGACACGCCCGCGCTATCGACCGCCAGTCACCGCGTTTTAGTCAAGGTTTTAATGAGTACGTCTAATGCCCCGTACGTGACCGTCCTCCACGTGTTTCGCATCGCGCTCGCGCTCGCGGCCATCGTCGCACTCGCCGGGTGCCTCACGGCCCCCAGTTCGACACGGTACGAACCGACCACACCGGACTACAGGGACGACTGGAACGAGTCGACCGACCTCGTCATCGAAGGGAACGTGCCGACCGCGCCAAGTTCGTCGTCGGGCTGTACGACGAACCCGTCGAGAACGTCAGGCTCTACTACGACAACGAAACGAGGACGTCCGTCGACGTTCCCAGAGAGCGTATCGTGCTGCGCAACGCCAGCCCTGCCCTCGATGACCTCGGCAAACCGAAAGCAAACCACACCCTCAACTACCAGACCACGATCGCCACGAAAACGGGGTACAACGCCATCGAACCGATGCAGACCGCGTTGTTCTCCGTCAGCCTCAACGGTACCATCCAACTGGACGCGTGGGGGGTCGTAACCTGCGACGAGCACATCGAACGCATCACGCTCGCCGTCGAGGACGGGAACCTCACCGTCGACAGCCTTACGTGCAGGAACGACCCCGAGGACGGAACTCGTTCGACCACGCCGGACGACCCCGCGTCGACCGACCCGATGGCGGCCGTTCACACGGTGGCGCGGTCGACGAACTTGTAGAAGCGACTCGAATCGACGCCGGGGTCCTCCTCTGGCTGGTACACGAACGCCAGTCCCTCGCGTTCGAACGCCGCGAAGAACTCCGTCCACGAGACGACCCTGAACCGGTCCGAATCCGGGAACGAGAACCGGAGGACGTCCTCGGCGCCCGCGCCAGCGCGCGCCGGCTCCGCGTTCCGTTGCTCGGCCCATCGCCGTATCGTCTCGTGGTTCGTCGTCGCGTTCCCGTGACCACTGGCGGGAGAGACGGATTCGGACATTCCTACTCGATTCTTCGAACGTCCGATGCCCAAGTCACCGGCCAAACCCGCTAGGTTCCGTTCCAGTCGACGGCGTCGTCGGGGAGAGAAACCCTTTTGCGCCTTCCATCCGGACGCTCTCGTATGACCGACTGGCCGTTCGACCCCGACGGAGACGAAGGCAGCGAGGGCATGCGGAAGTACGGGATGGCGATCCTCGCGAAGCGACTCGACGAGGACGAGGACTTCCCGCTGAAAGCAGCCGACTTCGTCGACGAACACGGCGACGAACCCGTGCGCCTCAACCACCGTCGCGTCGTCAGCGTCGCCGACATCTTCGAGCACGTCGACAAGGGCGAGTTCGACGACATCGTCGACTTCCACAAGACCATCGGGCGAGCGATGCGCTCGGGCGACTTCTGGGAGTACCAACCGAAGGCCGGCGAATCCAACTACAAGCCCGCCTGAGACGCCGAATCGCCTTCTCCCCCCAGTCCGTTCGATGACGTCGCCAGCAGCGCTCGCCGTTCGACGGCTAACCCGCGGCATCGCGTTTAGGGTGACTTAAGCCGTCGGCTCCGCTACGAGCCGGTAACGTGACGAACACTCAGGTCACTCTCTTCCAGATAGACAACTACGGTCCCTGGACGGTGACGCCCGAACCGCGCCGCGAGGTCGACCTCCAGACGCTGCAATCCCGCCTGTACGCGGACCTCTCCCAGCTCGTCGGGAACCGCGGCGGGTACGTCTTCTTCACGCGCTTCGACAACATGGTCGCGGTGACGAACGGGCTCGAGGACGCAGACCTCGAACTCATCCAGGAGTCCGTGCGGAACCGGTACCCGGTGACGTTGAGCGTGGCGACGGCGACGGGGACGACGCCCGCGCAGGCGCTCGTCGACGCGACCGAACTCGTGCAGGACCACGGGAGCGCGCAGGACAAGTCCCGACGCGAGGTGCTCGCTGGCCGGACGATAGCGAGCGAGCATCGGCGCGAGGACGACGTCCACATCGCGCACTTCGACGTGGTGGACGCCACCGGCAAGTACACGGACGAACTCGACGCGTTCGAGACGTTCACGCACATCGAGCAGGGGTACGCGTCGCTCATGCGGCACCTCTACACCGAGTACGACGGGCTCGCGTTCTTCGTCGGCGGGGACAACGTCATCGCGACCGTCCCGGAACTCACCGAGAGCGAGTATCGAGCGGCTATCGAGCACGTGCAGGCGGACGCGGACGTCGAACTGCAGGTCGGCGTCAGTTCGGACCGAACCGCGCACGAGGCGGGGATGGACGCGAAGCACGCGCTCGAGGACTGTCGCGCCCGCAACACGACTGTCGAGTTCCACTAGGGAGACGGCCTCGCCGCGTGATGCGGTCGACCGTTCGCCGCGTGATGCGGTCGACCGTTCGCATCGAACGGCCTGCGCCACCGGTGTCGCTCGAACCGGCGTCGCTCGAACCGGCATCGCGCCGGCCGGTTTCACGGCGCCACCGGCGCCGCCCCGTAACAGTTGGAACGGGCTTAAGTCTGCTGGAGGTACCTTTTAGAACGGCCGTGCCAATCACTCACGTATGAATGCGGACGTGTCGATTCGCGACGTTGCAGCCAGGAACTTCGTCGGCGTCACGGAGACCGACTCCGTGAACGGCGCCGCGAAACTCATGTACGAGGACGACGCCAGTTGTGCGGTCGTCCTCCGGGGCTCGGAACCCGTCGGCATCGTCACAGAACGCGACGTCGTCGGCCTCATCGCCGAGGACGGCGACCCGATGAACACCGAGGTGAGCGTCGTGATGAGCGACCCGGTCGTCACGATCGACGCCGAGGAGTCCCTCGCGCTCGCCGCCGAACGCATGGGGACCGAGACCATCCGGCATCTCGTCGTCACCGCGGGCGACGAACTCTTCGGAGTGCTCGCCGCGGACGACGTCCTCTCGGCGCGCTCGGCGACCGCACCCAGGAACGACGAACCGACCGCGGGCGACCTCGTCGAGAACGGCGGCATGCCCGTCGCTGACGACCGGAGTCAGCCCGCCGAGGACGCCACGTACGACCCGCAGAGCATCTGCGAGGTCTGTGGGTCGCTCAGCGACACGCTCACCGACCGGAACGGACAGCTCGTCTGCGACAACTGCCTCGACGTCTAGCTGGAGGGTCGTCGGTTCGAACCTGCGGTCGCGCTGGGCGTCGCGGCCAACCGGCGTCGAACAGGTCCGGTCGGCCACCGTTTTATTTACTCACCACTGGAACAACCGGGTTTACCCGTCCAAACGCCACTGGAACCACCCCACGAAACGGCGGTCCCGGGGTCAGACTTATTACACCCGCCTTTGTAAGGGACTCACATGGCACGGAACGTGCGAAGACGTGACGTACTGAGCGGCATCGGCGCAGCTGGACTCGCAAGCACCGCGGGCTGTATCGGCGGCCTCGGCGGCGGCGGCGGCGGTGGCCCCGACATGCTCACGGTCGTCGGCTACCCCGAAGACGGCATCCAGCTGTTCCGGGACTTCTACAGTTCCTACAGCGACGACGTCAACATCCTCATCCCCGACGGGCTCCGCGACGGCGACCTGCCGGGTCAGGTCGGGAACGACATGAGTAACATCACCGGGACCGCACCCGCTGCGGGCGGCCCGAACCAGGAGGCGTTCCAGTCGCTGTACGAGGACGAGTACGGCGAATCCCCCGGCGTCTTCACGACGCAGTCCTACGACTCCGTCGCGGTCGGTATCCTCGCGAACGCCGCGGCCGGCGAGAACGACGGCACCGCCATCCGAGACCAGATGCGGAACGTCGCCAACCCCGGCGGCATGGAGGTCGGCGTCGAGAACTTCGTCGAGGGCGTCGAAGCCGCCGCGAACGGCGAGGACGTGAACTTCCAGGGGTCGTCCAGTTCCGTGAACTTCGACCAGAACGGTGACCCGGCGTCCGCCGCGTACGCCATCTGGGAGTTCACCGAGGGCGGCACCGAGACCGCGGAAGTCCAGCAGTTCGAGGGCTCGAACCCCGACGGGAACGGCCCGAGCGCCGACGAGATCCCCGGTGGCATGGGCCGCGAGATCATGGTCGGTATCCTCCTCCCGGAGACCGGCGCGCTCGCGTCCACGGGCGCGGACATGATCAACGCCGCACAACTCCCCGCCATCCAGGTGAACAACGCCGACATCGACCTCGAGGTCACGACGCAACTCGAGGACACGGAGACGAACTCCCAGTCCGGCGTCGCCGCCGCGAACTCCCTCGTCAACGCCGGGTTCCCGTACATCTGCGGGAGCGCGTCCTCCGGTGTGAACGTCCCGGTCAGCCAGGAGGTCCTCATCCCGAACCAGGTCGTCGGCTGCTCGCCGTCCTCGACGGCGCTGTCCGTCACGAACCTCGAGGACGACGACTACATCTTCCGGACGGCACCGTCCGACCGCCTGCAGGGCCGCGTCATGGCGCAGGTCGCGAGCGAGCGCCTTGAAGCCGAGAGCGCCGCGACGCTGTACGTCAACAACGACTACGGCCAGCAGCTCTCGAACCGGTTCTCCAGCGTGTTCGAGGACGAGTTCGACGGGAGCGTGTTCCGTCAGGTCGCGTTCAACCAGGGCGAATCCTCGTACAGCTCCGTCGTCAGCGAAGCGATGTCCGCCGAGTAAGCCGGGAGACGACCCACAGATTCCCGTTTTCTTTCGACGCCACGCTCGATAGCGACGCCATCGACTCGCACCGGCTTCTTTCGACGCCAGCGGTCGCGGTGCCCGCTGACGGTCCGCGAACCCACCGCTCGCGTCCGAGTCCGGATGAACGCGGATGAATCGTTTGCAGCACCCAGTTACGTGCCGGTAACGCCACGACCTCGCATCCGCGTTCGCGGACACGACGACGTTACCCGCTGCATCGACGTGGCCGGTCACGCGCCCGACAGCACCGGGTAACTTCGGGTGACGCGCTCGCCACCACGATAAGCGGCGCTGATGTGCGGGTGGACGTCCGGTTACCACCCTGGGCGACGCTCGATTCGTCGGGCGTTCGACCCCTGAAACGACGTGAAATCGGTACCATAGTGTTACGTCAACCGCCCGAATCCGGCCCGGTTCGACACCGCATCATAACAAAGCGACGAGCGACCCGCGACGTAGGTGTGCGCTCGAAGATCACATCCACGAAGGTACTCGCGCTGGTACTCGCGGTCGCACTCGTCGGGAGTACCGTCGCGTACGCCACAGCCATCGACTCGAACCGGACGGCGGACCAACACACTGTCAGTCAGGACACCTCGTACCTGCGCGTCGTGCACGCCTCGCCCGACGCGCCCTCGGTCGACGTCGTCGTCGACAACGAGAAGGTGCTCTCTGGCGTCGAATTCGGGACCGCCAGTGACTACCTGTCGCTCCCGGCCGGAACGTACAACATCTCCATCCTCGTGAGCGGCACCGAGACCGCGGTGTTCGAGGACACGGTGACGCTGTCGCCGCGGTCCGTGACGACCGTCGCAGCGAGCGGCGAGGTCAGCGAGAACGCGAGCTCGACGTTCGAGCCCGTGTTCTACGCCGACGACGCGTTCACGCCCGCCGAGAACGAGAGCGCCATCTCGGTCGTGCACCTCTCGCCGGACGCGCCCGCGGTCGACGTCACCGCCGCGAACGGGAGTGTCGTGCTCGCGGAGAACGTGACGTTCCGGAACGGTTCCGACTACGTGTCGGTGCCCGCCGGGAACTACACGGTCGAGATCCGCGCGGCGTCCGCCGACAACGACGGGCAGGTCGTCGAGACCGTCGACGCGTCCCTGGAGGGCGGGACCGCGTACACCGCGTTCGCCCTCGGCTACCTCGACCCCGAAGCGTCACCGGTCGACAGGCCGTTCGAGGTCCTCCTGACGGAGGACGCCACGTTCACGGTGGAACTCCCCGGTGCGGACGAACCGGTCGACAACGGGACGACCGAGCCACCCACCGAGACGCCTGGTACCGAGACGACGACGCCGGTGACCGAGGTTCCGGGTAACGAGACGACGACGCCGGTGACCGAGGTTCCGGGTAACGAGACGTCGGTCCCGGAGACCACCACCCAGGCGACCGGCAACGAAACGGCGGTGATCGTCTTCTGAGGAGGCGGTCGTCGAGACAGCCGGCGCTCGCTACGTGCGTTCGCTCTGCGAGAGAATCGCATCCCCGTCTCCCCGAGCGAATGAGACGGGTCGTATCAGCATCCGGTCGACTGCGTTCAGAGAGACGGACGGTCCGCCGCCCCACCGGTCGAACCCGGAAGGGCGACGGTACCCGTCCACGAGTCCGGGGTGTCAGCCGCCGAGGAAGTCCTGGCGGACCTGTGGGTCGTTGAGGAGCGTCGTTCCCTCGTCCTCGTAGCGGTTCTTCCCGTCGACGAGCACGTACCCGCGGTCGCAGCGCCGCAGCGCCTCCTTCGCGTTCTGCTCGACCATCAGGACCGCCGTCCCGGCGTCGTTGATCTCGTCGATCTTGTCGAACATCTCCGCGACGAGGTCCGGCGCCAGCCCCGCAGACGGCTCGTCGAGCAAGAGGAGCTCGGGGTCGAGCATCAGCGCGCGACCCATCGCGAGCATCTGCTGTTGCCCGCCCGAGAGCGTCCCCGCCTTCTGGTCCTGGCGTTCCTCCAGGATGGGGAACCGCTCGAACACCTCGTTCAGGCTGTCCTGCGGGACGTCCTCGAGGATGTACGCGCCCATCTCGAGGTTCTCGCGGACCGTCAGCGTCCCGAACACGTTGTCGTTCTGCGGGACGTACCCGAGCCCGAGGTGGATGATGTCCTCCGGACGCATCGTCGTGATGTCGTTCGTCCCGAACTGCACGGTCCCGCCCATGTGGCTGGTGAGGCCGAACACGGACTTCATCACCGTCGACTTCCCCGCACCGTTCGGGCCGACGATGGTGACGTACTCCTCGTCGTTCACGTCCATGTCGACGTCCGTCAATATCTGGAGGTCGCCGTACCCGGCGTCCAGGTCGCGCACGGAGAGGATGCTGTCCTCGTAGAGCGTGACCTCCGTCGCCGCGCTCGTCGCCGCGCCACCGTCCGGCTGGAAGCCGCTCGACGATTCGTCGGCTGTCGCGTCCGCCGCCGTCGGTTCGTCGGTCATACCTCACCTCCGAGGTACGCCTCGATGACGTCTTCGTTGTTCCGCACGTCCTCCGGCGTCCCTTCGGTGAGGATGCGGCCCTGATGCATCACGATGACTTTCTCGCAGTTCTGCATGATGAGGTCCATGTCGTGCTCGACGATGAGGAACGTGTACCCCTGGTTGCGGAGTTCGTGGATGTGCTCCAGGAGCCGCTCCTCGAGCGTCGGGTTGACGCCCGCGAACGGCTCGTCGAGCAGGAGCATGTCCGGGTCCGTCAGGAGCGCGCGCGCCATCTCCAGGAGCTTCCGTTGCCCGCCGGAGAGGTTCCCCGCGTACTCGTTCGCGAGGTGCTCGATGTCGAAGAACTCGAGGGTCTCCCACGCGCGCTCTAAGATCTCCTCTTCCTGTTTGTTCACGTCGTTCCGCGCGAACACCGACCGCCAGAGTGCTTCACCGCGCTGATGCATGGGAGCGACCATCATGTTCTCCAGGACGGTCATCTCCGAGAGTTCGCGCGCGATCTGGAACGTCCGCACGAGCCCGCGCTCCGCGACCTCGTACGGCTCCAGGCCCGTGATGTCCTCGCCGTTGAACTCCACGACCCCGGAGTCGGGCGTGTACGTGCCCGTGATGCAGTTGAACGTCGTCGACTTCCCGGCGCCGTTCGGACCGATGAGGCCCGTCATCGAGCCCTTCTCGATCTCGAACCCGGCGCCGTCGACGGCCGTGATACCGCCGAACGTCTTCCGGAGGTCCCGTACCTTCAGCGGGACGTCGACCATGTCCGCGCTCTCGGAGACCGCGTCCAGTTCGACGTCCGCGTCGGCGTCCGGAACCGTTACACCGCCCGATTCTGCCTCCGAGTCGGTTGCGTCCGAGGGTTCGGCGTCACTCATTGGTCCTCACCTCCGTCGGTCGCGGGCTGCTTGTTGGGGCGCGTGAGCGGGATGCTCGACGCGGACTCCTTCCGGTGCCCGAGCAGGCCGTCCGGCCGCCGGTGCATGAGCCAGATGAGGACGACCCCCATCAGGAACAACTGCAGCTGGCGGATGGAGTCGAGCGTGTAGAGCAGCATCGGGAAGATGTCCCCGCTTCCGAGGGGCGCCATCGCCATCCCGAAGCTCGACGGCGCCTCGGGGTTCCCGAGCACCGTCTCGACGATGTTCTTGAAGTACCGCGGACCCTGGAAGAGGAACGCGGCGAAGATAGCGCCACCCATGACGCTCCCGGTGTTCGACCCGGAGCCGCCGATGATGAGCGCGATCCACACGTAGAACGTGATGCGTGGCCGGAACGTGTTCGGCGTCACCGACCCCTGCGTGCCGAACCAGAGGATGCCGATGAGGCCCATGAGCGCACAGCCGACCATGAACGACTTGATCTTGAAGACGTTCGTGTTCTTCCCGAGCGCGTTCGTCACGTCCTCGTCCTCGCGGACGGCCTTCAGGACGCGACCGAACGGCGAACTCCCGATGCGGGTGATGAGGACGTAGAACCCGCCGAGCACGAGCAGGAGGACGAACGCGTACGCGAAGTTGTCCACGACCGGCTTCGGGTTGTTCGGGATGGCGGTCCCGACGGCTTCGACGACGACGCCGAGATACACCTCCTCCCATAACCACCCTGATTGGCCGAACACGAGGTCGAACGGCACGGACGCGGTGCGGACGAACACCTCGAGCGGGTCGCCGTAGTCGAGGATGACGCCGTCACCGCCGCCGAGACCGACCTTGTAGCCCGCGATGTCCGTGCTACTCAGCGTGTCCGAGAGCAGTGAGAACCGGACGATCTCGGACAACGCGATTGTGACGATCGCGAGGTAGTCCGCGCGGAGTCGAAGTGCCGGCAGCGCCGCGATGAGGCCGAGGATGGCGGCTGCGGCCATCCCGCCGACGATACCGACGAGGAGCGGGAGGCCGAACCCGCCGACCTCGGCGGCGCTCGTCCCGGAGCCGAACACGGGCTTCGAGAGGACGCCCGTGATGTACACGCCGGTCGCCATGAAGCCGACGATACCGATGTTGAACAGGCCCGTGTACCCCCAGTGGAGGTTCAGCGCGAGCGCCGACATCGCGAACACCGCGATCCAGAAGCTCAACTGGCCGAGCTGGTTCATCAGCCCACGGAACGGCAGGCCGATGACGAGGCCACCGATGAGGTACAGCGCGAACACGCCGACGAGGAGCGTGAGGAGCATGTACGAGTCGTTCCGGAAGTCGATCCCGAACAGGACCGACTGGTCCTCCTCCTCGCTCTGCCCGTACCCCTTCGCTTCGTCGCCGCTGTCCGTCTCGCTCATGCTGTCGACCTCCCAGAGAACAGCCCCTGTGGACGCGCGACCAGGACGAGGATCATGACGACGAACGCGGCGGCGCGAGCGAACCCGGACGGTATCCAGATGACCGCCGTCGAGGCCGTCAGGCCGATGACGAGGCCGCCGAGGATGGCGCCGTACACCGACCCGATGCCGCCGAGGATGACCGCTGCGAAGATGAGCAGGAGTAGCAGCCAGCCGTCGTTCCAGCTGAGGGTGCCCTTCCAGAGGACGAACATGTACCCGGCGATGCCGGTGAGGCCACCGCCGATGATCCACGTCGACCGGATGACGCGTTCGGTCGGGATGCCCGTGATGCGGGCGAGGGATTCGTCGTCACTCATCGCGCGCATCGCCTTCCCGAGCTTCGTGCGCTGCAGGAGGAAGTGCACGCCGAGCATGAGGCCGCCAGCGACGATGACGAGGAAGCCGTCGTGTAGCGTGAGCGGGACGGTTCCGTCGAGGACGAGCGGCCGGATGTCTGGGACGGTCCCAGCGTCGGTGGTGCCGCGCGTACTGGAGTCGAAGACGAACAGGATGAGGTACCGGAGCGCGAACGCCACCCCGATACTCGTGATGAGCAGCGGGATGCCGCCGGCGTCCCGGATGGGTTTGAACATGAACCGGTCGATGAACAGTGCGAGCCCGATGGTGAGGCTCCCGGCGACGATGAGGCCGGCGAGCACCGCGAACGGCGTGTTCACGATGTTGACGCCGAGTGCGCCACCGAAGACGGAGCCGCCGGCGCCGACGAGCGCGAGCGACCCGATGTTCGCCTCGGCGCCGAAGCCGCCGGCGATGAGGTACGTGACGGACCATCCGGAGAACGCGCCGGCGGTGATGTAGTCACCGTGGGCGAAGTTCGCGAAGTTCAGGATGCTGTACGTCATCGAGAGTCCGATCCCCGCGAGTCCGATGACGAGGCCGCGCATGAGTCCGTCCTTGATGAGTCCGAGCATGCCGGATATCGCCAGCTCTCCCGTGAGGAGCTGACGAAGCATGTCCAGTAGAAGGACGACTCCGATGAAGACGAGAGCGGCTGTCATCGGCTTCTCGACGATGAGCTCTCTACCTCTCGTTACTGATTCTGATGCTCCCATGTGTGTGGCTTACAAGGAAAGCGCGACAAGGAGATAGTTAAGTCTTGCCCGACCTATCATTTCCGTTGGATACGGAGTGGCCGACGAGGAGCGTCCGGTCGCCGTAGCCGTTCGTCCGAAGGCGCCCGGTTACTACGTCGGGTTTCCACCGGTTCGAGAGCACGTCACCGTTCAGAAACTACCACGTATCGAACCAGCGTTTATAATAAAACAGACCAGTCTGGTGGCCGTCTGGATATCGACGGTACCGCCGCCAGACGCCGGGATTGCATCGCGTACGGCGGTCACGTCACCTGGAAGGTCATGGCACTCGCCAAATCCATTCAGGATGCTGTCACACCCCACGAGAGTTCAACTCACACAGTGAATCGTGGCAACGAACCCGCCCTGTCGAACAAAGAAAGGTCTTTCACGGGGCCCCGCGGAACCCCAAGCATGCCGTTGGAGACCCTGGACGACGCCACCCTCGACGGTGCCGCCGTCGCGGTCCGCGTGGACGTGAACAGTCCACTCACAGCGGACGGCGCGCTCGCCGACGACGCGCGCCTCCAGGCCCACCACGACACGCTCGCAGAGTTGACCGACCGCGGCGCCCGCGTCGCCGTCCTCGCCCACCAGGGACGTCCCGGTGGCGACCAGTTCTCGCAACTGCGTCCACACGCCGAACGGTTCGACGAACTCCTCGACGTCCCCGTCTCGTACCTGGACGCGACCTACAACCAGCAGGCGAGGGACACCGTCGAGGCGCTCGAGCCCGGCGAAGCGGTCGTCCTCGAGAACACGCGCTTCTACAGCGAGGAGTACATGGAGCTCGACCCCGCTGTCGCCGGCGGGACGCATCTCGTCGAGGGGCTCGTCCCGGTCCTCGACTACTACGTGAACGACGCGTTCGCTGCCGCGCACCGCTCGCAGCCGTCGCTCGTCGGCTTCCAGCAGCACCTTCCGAGCTACATGGGTCGCGTGATGGAGGAGGAGATCTCGGTGCTCGGGAACGTCGACGAGACCCCGCGTCCACGCGTCTACCTCCTCGGTGGCGCGAAGGTCTCCGATTCGGTGGACGTGGCGTGGGACGTCCTCGAATCCGGGATGGCGGATCAGGTGTTGACGACGGGCGTCGTCGGGAACGTGTTCCTGCTCGCGGACGGCGTCGACATCGGTGACGCGTCCTCGGACTTCATCTACGACCAGGGGTACTGGGACCAGATCGATCGCGCAGCGGACCTCCTGGACGCGCACGGTGACCGCGTGCGGTTCCCGCAGGACGTCGCGGTGGAACGCGACGGTGAACGCCACGAACTCGGACTGAACGCGCTCCCGAGTGCGGACGGGGAGGCGGCGATGGACGTCGGGAGCGAGACCATCCGCTTGTACCGGAGCGTCCTCGAGTCCGCGGAGACGGTTATCCTGAACGGTCCTGCGGGCGTGTTCGAGGACGACCTCTTCGGTCGTGGGACTCGCGAGCTGTACGCGGCGGCGAGCGAGGCGTCGTACAGTATCGTCGGCGGCGGGGACACCGCTGCAGCGATCCGGAAGTTCGACCTGACGGGGTTCGACCACCTGTCGACGGGTGGCGGTGCGTGCCTGCGGATGCTGACGGACGGCGACCTCCCTGCGGTCGAGGCGTTGCGGAACGCGCCGACGGTGCGGGAGGCGTAGATGCGTATCGAGCCGGCGCGCGCTCGCGACGTGGATGCGCTCGCTGACGCGTGGGTGGCGCTCGCCGCGGAGCAGCGCGCGCACGGGTCGCATCTCGAAGCCGCGGCGAACCGTGCTCGGATACGCGAGTCGATGGCGCATCACGTCGTCGACGATTCCTGTCTCGTCGCTCGCCGGGAGGACGCGCCGGCGGAGGACGCGCCGATGGAGGATGCGGCGGCGGACGAGCATGGGTTCGTGGGGTTCGTGACGTTCTCCGTGGACGACGGTGGGTACGAGATGGATGCGTCTCGTGGGAGCGTCGAGAACCTGTTCGTGCGGGCGGGGTCGCGTGGGGCTGGCGTTGGCGCGGCGCTGTTGTCGGCGGCGGAGGACGCGCTCGCGGCTCGTGGCGTCGAGGTGGTGTCCCTGGAGGTGCTCGCGCGCAACGACCGTGCTCGCGAGTTCTACGACCGCGAGGGCTACCGCGAACAGCGCGTCGTCGTCGAGAAGCGAGTCGATGTCGAAACGGATACAAAGGGCAACCTCGGAGAGTGAATCACGCGCCAGGAGAGCATGGGCGGTTCATGCACTCGACTTGTAATCGAGACTTCGGGGGTTCGAATCCCCCTCCTGGCTCTTCTGTCGCGAACGACGGTGAGCGACGAAGAGCGAACGGTTTCGAATCCCCGAGTGGTTGGTGTGTTGCCAATCCGCATGGTGGTCTGGTGGTTGGTTGACGTGTCGAGAGCGACGTGTCGGCTTCCGTTCTGGTCCGAGCGATGATACGGATGTGGGCCGGTGGCGCGTCGACCGCCATGAGGGTGCATGTTGCGAGACGGCCGTCGATGCGACCCAGTTCGTAACTCGCACATAATTTTCAGAAGTTAGAACAGTGGTCGCGGCATTTATGAAGCATTGTCTCCATGGGTCGAACGTGGCAGCAAACGACGGACAAGAGGGAGGTGGTCCATCCGATGGGGGACTGGAGGTCCTCGTCGTCGACGACGAGTCGCGGCTGGCGGATCTCTTCACCGCCTGGCTGACGACGGAGTACGAGGTGGAAGCCGCCTACGACGGCGAATCAGCACTGGAACTGATGAGCGAGTCCGTCCAGGTCGTCCTCCTCGACCGACGGATGCCCGGGCTCTCCGGCGACGAGGTCCTCGAAGAGATCCGCGACCGCGGCTACGACTGCCGGGTCGTGATGGTCACCGCCGTCGACCCGGACTTCGACATCATCGAGATGGGGTTCGACGACTACCTCGTCAAACCCGTCTCCAAGGACGAACTCATGGAGGTCGTCGAGAGCGTGCAATCGCGCTCCACGTACGAGAACGACATCCAGGAGTACTACGCGCTCGTCTCCAAGAAGAGCCTCCTGGAGTCCGAGAAGTCCGAGCGCGAGCTCGCGGACAACGACGAGTACCAGGAGCTCACCGCGCGCGTCGACGAACTCCGCGGGCGCGTCGACGACGCGGTCTCCGGGATGGAGGACCACGACGACTTCGTCGGCGCGTTCCAGGACCTCCCCGGCGAACAGTAACCAGCAGTCACGACCACTCGCCTCCCTCACGCGCCGTCGACGTCCTCGAATTCGAACCGAGCGCCACCGTCTTCGTTCTCCACGACGTCCACCGTCCAGCCGTGCGCGGACGCCACTTCTCGCACCACCCAGAGGCCGATACCGAGGCCTTCGTCGCTCGTCGTGAACTCAGAGTCGAACGCGTGCTCGCGGATCTCCGCGGGCATCCCTGGACCGTCGTCGGCGACGTAGAACCCCGTTCGAGCCGGTGAATCGTCGCCGGCGAACTCGAATCCGCTGGCGTGACCGACCGCGAGCGGGCCGACGGTCACCGTGACGTCGCGCCCGCCGTGCTCGATGGCGTCGTCGGACTCCGTCCGACTGCTCGTGGAACCGTGTTCCACGGCGTTCCGGAACAGGTTCTCGAACGACCGGAGGAGCCGCGACCGGTCCGCGGCGAACCGGAGGTCACCCTCCACTTCGAGCGTCGCCGACTCCGTCTCGACGTTCGACCACGCTTCGCGTGCCAGCCCGACGAGTTCGATGGGTTCGGTCTCCGTGACCGTCTGCCCCTGTCTGGCGAGCGCGAGGACGTCCCCGATGATGTCCTCCATGCGGTCGAGGCCGTCCTTCACGTGCCCGAGGTACTCCGCGACCGCTTCGTCGCTCTCCTCTCTCGCGAGGTCCAGGTAGCCCTGTGAGACGCCCAGGGGGTTCCGGAGGTCGTGACTGACGATGCTCGCGAACGCCTCCAGTCGCTCGTTCTGGCGTTCGAGTTCCTGCTCGCGGCGCTTCCGTTCGGTGATGTCGCGGACGACGCCGACCGTTCCGCGGAACTCGTCGTCGTACGGGAGGAGCGCGATCTGGACCTCGCCGGGGTACGGGTCACCGGATTTCGGGCGGACCTGGACCTCCTTGGTCTCCGCCGTCATCTGGTTCCGCTCGTACATCTCGCGGACGAGCTGGCGGCCCTCGTCGATCGCGTCGTCCTCGAGGATGATGGAGATGTGCTCGCCGAGCAACCCCTCCCTCGAGTAGCCCGTCATCTCCATGAGGCCGTTGTTCACCGTCATGAAGTGTCCGTCCGAGTCGAGCGCGTACATGCCGTCGCCGACGGTCTCCACGAGGCGCTCGTAGCGCTTCAGGATGCGTTCCTGCTGGTCGATACGACCGCGGATCGCCATCGTGTCGAGCGCGTACGACACCGTCCGCGATATCTCCTCGACGCCCGACACCTCCATGTCGCTGAAGCCGTCGGGGTCCTTCGAGTACACGCCGAGGATGCCGTACAGTTCGTCCTCGACGTACAGCGGCGCGACGAGCGCGCTCCGACAGCCGCGGTCGCTCGCCGCTCGCCGCCACGGCACCGATATCTCGTGGTCGTCGACGTCCTGCACGACCTGGACCTCGCGCGTCCGGAGCGCACGGTCGACGACGCCGCCAGTGCCGACGGGGAACGTCGTACTCACCGGCCAGTCGTCGATGCCCGCGGACACCCACGGGACGACCTGGCCTTCGCCGCGGTCGTACTCGCCGATGAACGAGAACGCGTACCGGCCGCCGAGCGTGAGTTGCTCGCAGACCGCTGCTTCGATGTCCATCGGGGATTCCGCGTCGACGAGCGCGCGCTTGACGTCCCGGACGACGTCCTCCGGTCGATTCCCGCCGGGTGGTGCGGCGTCGCCACCGCCGGGCGTTCGGACGACCGAGTTCGCCACCCACCCCGCGAACGCGTCGTCGCTCCCGGGGTCACCGATGCCGTCGAGGTACTCGACGACCTCCATGATGGCGGCGCCGTCCCCGCGCTCGGTCCTGTACTCGGAGACGACGAGCAACGTCAGCTCGGGATGGCGTTCGCGCGCCGCTTGCAGTATCGCTGGCGCCGATTCGACGGTCGCGAGGTCGCTCACGACGCAATCGGGGTCGCCGGCGGCGAGCTGTTCGATGATGCCCTCGAAGCCGGCTGCGGTCTCGACGTCGACGTTCGGGTACGACCACTCGAGTGGTGCGGCGAGCCGGTCCCGTAGCTGCGCGTCGTTGCTGATGACGAGGACCGAGTTCGTCGAACTCATCTGGTCAACTCCCTGCCGGGGCTGTCGTGCGACGATGCCCCACGCTACCTACCTCCACCCTTGACCATTCCGGGTAATAATGCTTGCCGTCGCGTTCGACGACGGGGAGGGGCGTCGCCGTCGCACGGCCGTGCCGTGGCCGTCGCGTCGCGGTCAGGTCCCGGGGCGCTGGCCGTAGACGAGGTTCCGCTGGACCTCGCTCGCGCCCTCGTAGATGACGGGGATGCGGACGTCGCGGTACACCCGAGAGATGCGGCGGTCCGTGAGCACGCTCCGGCCGCCGTGGAACTGCATGCCCTGTTCGGCGCAGTCGACCGCCGTCTCCGTCGCCTTCGTCTTCGCCATCGCCGCCCAGTACCCCGAGTCCTCGTGGTTCGCGACCTTGTCAGCGGCGCGCCACGTGAGCGCTCGCGCGCTCTCGAACTCGATGAGCATGTCAGCGAGCCCGTGCTGGACCGCCTGGAACTCGGAGACCGGGCGCCCGAACTGCTCGCGTTCGTGCGTGAAGTCCCACGCCTCCTCGATGGCTGCGGCGGCGAGCCCGAGGCCGTGACCGGCGACGACGACCCGCCCCATGTTGAAGAACTCCGCGAGCATCAGGAACCCGTTCCCCTCGAACCCGATGACGTTCTCCTCGGGGATGCGTGCGTCGTCGAACGTGATGTGCGCCTGCTTGGACGCCCGGAACCCCATCTTCTCGGGGATGTGCTCGGCCTCGTACCCGTCGATGTCCGTCGGGACGATGAACAGCGTGTGGTTCCCGTAGCGGTTATCGGAGTCGTCCGTACGGGCGTAGAGCGTGATCCAGTCCGCCTCCACGCCGTTGCCGATCCAGTACTTCTCGCCGTTGATGACGTACTCGTCGCCGTCCTTCTCCGCGAACGTCGACACGCCCGACAGGTCGCTCCCCGTCTCGGGTTCGGACACCGCGAGCCCCGATATCTGGTCGCCCTCGGCGACCGGTCGCAGGTACTCCTCCTTCTGTTCCTCGTTCCCGTGGTCGTAGAGGATCTCGCACCCGAAGCTCGCGAGCTGGAGCGTCAGCGCGATGCCGGCGTCCGCGCGATAGAACTCCTCGGTCATCGCGAGCAACTCGTGGAGCGAGAGCCCGCGGCCGCCCCACTCCTCGGGGATGTCCTGCGCGACCAGGTTCGCCTCCTGGCCGGCCTCCAGGATCTCGTGGGGGTAGTCGCCCGTCCGGTAGTACTCCTCGGCGTTCGGCGCGATGTGTTCCTCGGCGAACTCGCGCGCCTCCTGCTTGATGTCGCGCGCTTCCTCGGGGACCACGCTATCGTCTAGCAGTTCCATACCCCGGCTTCGGGCCTTGGACACAAATACGGTCGGGCCGCCCGACCCGAATCGCGCCGGAAACCGCCGGTTCGTTGCCTCACGAGTCGGTCGAAGCGGTCGACGCCTCCAAGCGACCGAGCGCGCCGTTCCCGTGACCGAGCGCGCCGTTCACCCGTAACTCATCGCGTACGCGTCGCCGTCGTACGTGAACGTGAGGCCGCTGCTATCGGGGTCGATCCAGGCGACGGTCTGGACGACGTCGCTGGGCTCGGTGTGGTAGACGACGGCGTCGACGTCGCTCGCGGCGCGGAGTTCGACGATGGCGTTCCGGAGGGCGTCGCGCTGGAGGACCTGCTCGGTGATGAGTGGGACTGCGTCCGCGTCGTCGGCGAGTCGTTCCAGCCGGAGGGTGGCGACCGCGCTCTCGTCTGGCGTGGTGTGGAGGTGGCGGACGCCGTCGCGGTCGGTCGCGTGGTCGACGGCGCCGGTGCCGTCGACGCGCGGTGGGTTCCCGACGAGCGTGAAGAGCGCTGCCGTGGGACGCCCCGAGCCAGGGTTGTCTCCCGGGAGCGCGAGCGTCGCGGGGTACGCGAGCGCGTATCGCCCCTGGCCGAGTCCACCGACGGCACGCCGGTCGTCGTCGCTGGGGGCGTCCGCGTCGGTGTGGAGGGAGAGTGCGACCGTGGACGTCGTTCCAGGGTAGACGGGCCGGTCGCCTGGCGCGTCGGCGCGCCCGGTGAGTGGAGCGATGGGATACCAGCGGTCGTCCTCGAGCTTGTAGAGCGCCCACGCGCTCTCGTCGACGACGATGCGACGGTACGTCTGATTGTAGAGCGCGAAGCGAGCGGTCGTCGACGGCAGTCCGAACTGCTCGCTCCGCGGGCGCAGGAAGAGGTCAGCGTTGGCCTCGTGGTACCAGCGCGTGCTCGCGAACCCCGGGAGTGAGGGGACGTCGACGTCGGCGTACGCGGAGTCACCGGGTTGCTCACGGGTGAACGAACACACCGAGAACCCCCAGCCTGCGTCCGCCTGGAACCGGTACGTCCCGGGGTGCAGACAGCGGTCGTTCGCCCACGGCGTGACGAGGTAGTACTCGCGCTCGAACGCATCCCCGGGGGCGAGCGTTCGCGTCCCCGTGGTCGCGTCCTCGGGGCCGACGGGGAGTTTCGGCCGCCAGCACCCCTGGTCGCGGCGGACGAGCGCGTCGAACGGCGCACCGGCGCGTCGCGGCACGAGGAACA
Organism: Halorubellus litoreus; assembly: GCF_037081675.1. GTDB lineage: Archaea > Halobacteriota > Halobacteria > Halobacteriales > Natrialbaceae > Halorubellus > Halorubellus litoreus. The sequence continues at coordinate 746,068 of NZ_JAZAQL010000002.1, forward strand.
TCGGGCGCGTCGACCCGTCTTCCGTCTCGTGAACGCCGCGGTACGCGCTCAGGGGTGGCGTCGCCCCGGCGGCGAGTTCGACGGGCTGGTCGGCGCTCTCGAGGACCTGGACGCGAGCGTACACCGTCGCGGGGTCGTCGCTCGACGGCACGGTCGTGAACCCGAGCGTCACCGCGACGTCGTCCGGGATGCTACTCGGGACGGTGATGGCGACCCGGTGGTCGTCGTTCCCGGGGACGGCGAACCCACGACTGACGCCCTCACTGGGCGGGTCGAACGACATCTCGGTGGTGGATTCGGTCGTGGTGTCGGACACCGCGAACGTCTCCCGTGGGCGCTCGCTGTCGTCGAGCATCGAGCATCCCGCGGTCGCGGACGCCGAAGCGGTGAGAGCTGCGAGGAGGGCACGGCGGCGCATACGCGTTCGTTCCGGCGCACGAACGAAAAAAGGTGCGACGTCCCGAACCGACGAGGGCTCGAGACCGGCACCCGACGGCTACGTGGTGCGTCTCGTCACTCGTCCTCGGGTGCGGCCTCGTCCGGGACCTTCCCCTCGACGAGACTCTCGTCGGCGTACTCCTCGCGCAGTACCTTCTTGTCGAACTTCCCGGTCGCCGTCTTCGGGACCTCCTCGATGAAGAGGACGTCGTCGGGCACCCACCACTTCGGGTACTCCGCTTCGATGGTCGCGAGCACCGCCTCCTTCAGCGCGTCCGAATCCGCGCCCTCCGAGGGGACGACGAACGCGACCGGTCGTTCCTGCCAGCGCTCGTGAGGGACGCCGATGACGGTCGCCTCCGCGACGTCGTCGACCGCCATCAGCGCGTTCTCCAGTTCCACGCTCGAGATCCACTCGCCGCCGGACTTGATGACGTCCTTCGCGCGGTCCACGATCTTCACGTACCCCTCCTCGTCGACCGTGACGACGTCACCGGTCTTCAGCCAGCCGTCCTCGAAGTCCTCCTCGTTCGCCTCCGGGCGCTCGAAGTACTCCTGGGTCACCCACGGGCCCTTCACCCAGAGCTCGCCGAAGTCCTCGCCGTTCCACGGTACCTCAGTGCCGTCGTCGCCGACGACCTTCATCTCGAGCCCGGGGACGAGGAGGCCCTGTTTCGCGCGCTTGGCGTACCGCTCGTCGTCACTGATGTCGTCCATCCCGGGCTTGAGGTGGCTGGCGGTGCCGAGCGGACTCATCTCCGTCATCCCCCACGCGTGCAGGACCGTGACGTCGAACTGCTTGTCGTACGTCTCGATGAGGGACTCTGGTGCGGCGCTCCCACCGATGACGATGCGGTCGAGCGACGACAGGTCCACCTCGTTCTCCTTCGCGTACTCGAGCAAGCCGAGCCAGACCGTCGGCACGCCCGCGGTCACGGTCACGCCCTCCTCCTCGATGAGTCGCGCGACGTCCTCGGGCTCCGGCGAGGGGCCGGGATAGACGTGCTTCGCGCCCGCTGCCGTGCACGTGAACGGGAGGCCCCACGCGTTCACGTGGAACATCGGGACGAGCGGCATCACGACGTCGTCCGCGCCGAGGTCGAGCCCGGACTGCGGGAGCGTCGCCATCGTGTGCCCCCACAGCATCTCCTGGGTGTACTCCACGCCCTTCGGCTTCCCCGTCGTCCCCGACGTGTAACACATCCCAGCGGGCTGGTCGCCCGAGAGGTCCGGCCAGTCGTAGTCGGTGTCGTGGCCCGCGACGAAGTCCTCGTAGCTCGTCACCGGGTCCAGGCTCGTGTCGGGGACCTCGCTGCTCGTGACGACGAACTGCTGCACGCCGTCGAACGCCTCGTCGTCCGCGGCGCCCTCGAGTTTCTCGAGGAGCGACGGACTGACGAACAGTATCTGGTCGTCGGCGTTCTCGACGATGTACTGGATGTGGTGGTCGGGCAGCAGCGGGTTGATGGTGTGGAGCTGCGCGCCCATGCTCGGCACGCCGAAGTACGTCTCGAAGTGCCAGTGGTCGTTCCAGCAGAACGTCGCGACGCGGTCGCCGTGCTCGATGCCGGCGTCGTCGAGCGCGTTCGCGAGCTGTGCGACGCGGTCGGCGTACTCGCCGTACCCGTAGCGTTTCTGCCCTTCGAGTGTCCGCGAGACGATCTCGCGGTCCTCGAAGAGTCGTTCGGCGCGCCACAGGAACGGTCGAAGGGTCTGTGATGAACCTCCTGGCATGGCATGCACTCGACCCGGCAGGGGCTTGTGCTTTGCCCACAACCATCTCGGTTGCCGGGACTCGAACGCGGCGCCACCACCCGGCGCGCTCGGGGCGTGCGCTACTCGCAGGGGCCCGCTTCCAGGGTCGCGTCGTCGTCGGTTATCGTGACGTTCGCGGACGGATTCGCGTCGCCGCAGTCGACGAGCCCGACCGCGAGGTACGTGCGGCCGTCGGGGTCGCCGTCGTGGACGACGTACACGAACCGCGACCCGGTCTGGCTGGCGTCCGCGGTCGCGGTCCCGTTCGGGAAGATGGGGATGGCTTCGCGGGACGTGTTCGCTGGCACGCGGACGGTGGTCACGTCGTCGAGTGAGTCGACGTCGCCGGGCTGGGTCGTCGTGGACGAGCCGTCGGCGCGTTCGAGTACCACGGTCGCGTCGGCGTCGACCTGGTACACTTCGACGACCGCGGTCCCGTCGCGTTCGTTCGAGATGGACAGCGTCTCGGCCGGTTCGCCGCCGAGGACGGCGAACCCGGCGACGGCGACGAGGAGGGCGAGGACGACCCCTGCGAGGAGTCGGGTTCGTTCCACGGTCGTCCTCACGACCTCGCCGGGGTAAGCTTTGGGTACGCCCGGCCACAACCCATACTTCGGCGGTCCGCGAAGCGGCCGTATGGACGTCAGCGAGCTCATGACGACCGACGTGGTGACCGTGCAGGTCGACGACTCGATGTGGGACGCGGCCGACCTCATGCTCCGGCATAGCGCGGGGAGCGCTATCGTGTACGACGGCGAGAAACCCGACGGCATCGTCACGCGCACGGACGCGCTCCGGGCGGCGTACCTCTCGAAGACCGCGCTCGGCGACATCGACGTCTCCCGCGAGATGAGCAGTCCGCTCGTGACGACGACCGCGACGACGAGCGTCGCGGACGCCGTCGACGAGATGGCCGAGCACGACGTCAAGCGCCTCCCCGTCGAGGAGGACCTCGACGTGGTCGGTATCGTCACGACGACGGACATCGCTCGAGCGCAACCCGAGATACTCGCCGCGTCCGACGTCGTCGAGGACTGACCGTTCGAGGGCGGACGCGCGTGCCGGTGCAGTAACCTCTTTCCCCGTCGCATCCGCCACGTCGACCATGTACCTGCCCGACCACGCGTGGCCCGACCTCGGCGAGTACTTCGAGCGCGAGTCGCTCGCACTCGTCCCCGTCGGTTCAACCGAACAGCACGGCCCGCACCTCCCCGAGTCCACCGACCACGTCATCGCCGAGAACCTCGCTCGCGAGGCCGCCGACCGCGGCGACTACCTCTGCACTGCGCCCGTGAAGGTCGGCGTGAGCACGCACCACATGCAGTTCCACGGGACGATGAGCGTCGACCCGCCCGCCTTCCGCGACTACGTGGAGAGCCTCACGCGGAACCTCACCGCGCACGGCATCGACCGCGTCGTGTACGTGAACGCCCACGGCGGGAACATGCAGCACCTCCGCGAGGTCGGCCGCCGCCTCCGCGAGGACCGCGACGCCTACGCCGTGGAGTGGATGTGGGATGAGTCCATCCCCGACCTCGTCGACGACCTGTTCGAACACAACGGCCCACACGGTGGCCCGAAGGAGACGGCGATGCTCATGCACCTGGACCCCGAGAACGTTCACGAAGAGCGCCTCGAGGAAGCCAGGGACGGCGGCCGCGTCCACCTCGAAGACGGCGACCCGACGATCCACGGTGCGCGCAACTACTACGACGCCATCGACAACTCGCCGAATGGCGTGTTCGGCGACCAGACCGACGCCACCGCCGAGAAGGGCGAGCAGTTGTTCGAGGCCGCGACCGACGAACTCGTCGCGCTCTGCGACTGGCTCGACGACCGCGCGTTCGACGACCTCATGGCGAAACCGCACGTCGACTGACCGGGTCGCCCTCGCGGGCCGCCACCGGTCCTCACATCCCCGGCTGCCGCCCCTCACGCCGGCCACCGCCGCCCCTCACGCTGGCCACCGCCGCCCCTCACGCTGGTCACCGCCGCCCCTCACGCTGGTCACCGCCGCCCCTCACGCTGGTCACCGCCGCCCCTCACGCCGCCCGTCGCCAGCCTCGTGTTTCGAAACGAATATCCCGTCACTCTGGCAGTATTTACCTATGGACGAACGCCTCCAAGAGCACGCGGAGATCATCGTCGACCACTGTACGCGCGTCGAACCGGACGACAACGTTCTGGTGCAAGCACCGACCGAGGCGGAGGACCTCGGTGTCGCCGTCATGGAGAAACTCGGTGACATCGGGGCGACCGCCACGCTCAACCTCGGGTCGAGTCGCGCGAGTCGCGCGTACCAGCTCGCGATGGACGACGACGACTGGGAGACCCCCGAGCACGTCCTCGCGATGGCGAAGGAGACGGACGTCTCCATCTCCATCCGCGCGGACTCGAACACGTTCGAGTCCAGCGACGTGCCGCCGTCGACGAACCAGGCGCGCCAGAAGGAGATGCGGCCGCTGATGGACGAGATGATGGACAAGCGCTGGCTGCTCACGCAGTACCCGGCGCCGGGGAACGCGCAGGACGCCGAGATGAGCACGGAGGCGTACGCGGACTTCGTGTTCAACGCCGTCAACAAGGACTGGGACGAACAGGAGGCGTTCCAGGCGAACATGGTCGAGATCCTCGACGACGCGGACGAGGTCCGCATCGTCTCCGGCGACACCACGGACGTCACGATGTCGGTCAGCGGGAACCCGACGAAGAACGACTGGGCGGAGCACAACCTCCCCGGCGGCGAGGTCTTCACTGCACCGCAGCCCGAGAGCGTCGAGGGCGAGGTATTGTTCGACATGCCGGTGATGGTGCAGAGCCGCGAGATAACGAACGTCCGCCTCGTGTTCGAGGACGGCGAGGTCGTCGAGCACTCCGCGGACAAGAACGAGGAGGTCCTCACGTCGGTCCTGGAGACCGACGAGGGCGCGAAGCGCCTCGGCGAGCTCGGCATCGGGATGAACCGCGACATCGACCAGTTCACGTACAACATGCTGTTCGACGAGAAGATGGGCGACACCGTCCACATGGCCATCGGGCGCGCGTACGACGACACCGTGGGCGAGGACAACGAGGTCAACCAGTCCGCGGTCCATCAGGACATGATCGTCGACATGAGCGAGGACTCGCGCATCGAGGTCGACGGCGAGGTCGTCCAGCGCAACGGCACGTTCAAGTTCGAGGACGGGTTCGAGGACGAGGCCTGAGGAGCGAGCTACCGGGTCGAGGGAGTGGGTAGGATTCTTTGTAGCACGGTGGCGTCTGGATAGGTGGGCGCTCGGCGTGGTGGGGTCCTCCGGGACCGTACAATGAGGAACGTTCTCGTGACCCTTTGATTGTGGGTGTCGTTGTCGAACGGACGATAACATATAATATTTCAGAAACTTATAGGTGGCTTGGTGGTGGGTCCTTACCCGATGGGGTCTATCATACGACGACTGGTTCCAGGACGTCTCCGACGGAACTACGCGACGAAGTTCTTCCTCGGGCTCCTCCTGGTCACCGCCGTCGCGGGTGGCGTGGGTGGTTTCGTCTACGTGAACGCTGGCGACCAGCTCCAGGACGCGACCGAAGACGAACTGACGACCACCGCGTCCCTCCAGCGCGACCAGATAGACGAGTGGTACCGCGGGACGACGAGCAACATGCAGTCGCTCCGCGTGAGCGTGTCGACGATGCAGGGCCAGCCCGAGTACTCGGGCGAGGCGATAGGGAACGCGCTCTCCGCGACCGTGGAACGACGCGAACACGTCGTCGCCGCGTACTACGGTGACTCGCGCGACGGCGAGCTCGAGATAACCTCGGGCGACCAGCGGTTCATGAAGATCGGAGGGGCGGGCGCCGGGACGCTCCGCGAACCGATACGGAAGGCGTCGGTGCAGGCGATGAACGAGAGCGGAGCCGCGGTCGGCAGCACCGCTCCCTTCCAGATCAGCGGCGACGAGGCACCGTACATGTTGTTCGCAACGACCGTGAACGGGAACCGGAACGAGACCATCTTCCTGGTCGCGGACGTCCGCTCGGTCGGCGAGGACTACCTCCTCGACCACGAGTCGGGGACCGTCGTCCTCACCGACGCCGAGGGACGCGCGCTCGCGTCGACCGAGGAGAACTACACGCCGCTCGCGGACGCGAACACGGCCGGGTACGACCCGAGCGCCGCCGACACGCGCGACGGCGACACCGCATTCAACTCGCGCGTCGAGGTCGACGGGCAGGCGTACGCGGTCGGGTCCGCGGTCGGCGAGAGCGTCCCGTGGACGGTCGCGACGCGCGTCCCGACGAGCGACGCGTACGCGCTCCAACACGCCATCTCCAACCAGATGCTCGTGCTCGTCGCGCTCGTGGTCGCGAGCCTGGGCATCCTCGGGATGACGCTCGGTCGGAACACCGTCGGGTCGGTGCGCGAACTCTCGGACGCCGCGAACCGCCTACAGGACGGCGACCTGGAGGCGACCGTCCCGACCGAACGCTCTGACGAGATCGGCGACCTCGGGCGGGCGTTCGACGACATGCGTGCGTCGCTCCGCGAACGCATCCAAGAGGTCGAACGGGCGCGGACGAACGCCGAAGCCGCTCGACAGGAGGCCGAGGCGATGCGACGGCACCTCGAACGAAAGGCCGACGCGTACGAGGCGACGATGACCGAGGTCGCTGACGGCGACCTGACGGCGCGCCTCGACCCGGACAGTCGCTCGGACGCGATGACGTCGGTCGCGGAGGCGACGAACCGGATGCTCGACGCGATCGAGGGGACGGTCGCGGACGCGAAGTCGTTCGCGGCGGCCGTGGAGGCAGCGAGCGACAGCGCCGCCGAGTCCACTACCGAGGTCGAGCGCGCGAGCGAGCAGGTCACCGAGTCCATCCAGGAGATCTCGGTCGGCGCGGACCGCCAGCACGACAACCTCCAGTCGGTGAACGTCGAGATGGAGTCGCTGTCGACGTCCACCGAGCAGATCGCGGCGACGACGAACGACGTCGCGGAGCGCGCGGAGGCGACGGCGAAGGCCGGACGCGAGGGGCGCGAAGCCGCCGAGGACGCCATCGCGGGCATGGAGGACGTCGAGGCAGAGTCCGAGGAGGCCGTCGAGGCCATCGAGGCGCTGGAGGCGGAGATGGCGGCGATCGACGAACTCGTGGAGTTCATCGCGGACGTGGCGAACCAGACGAACATGCTGGCGTTGAACGCGAACATCGAGGCGTCCCGTGGCGCGAGCGGCGACGGCGACGGCAAGGGTTTCGCGGTGGTCGCTCAAGAGGTCAAGGACCTCGCACAGGACACGCAAGACGCGGCGGCGGACGTCGAGGAGCGCCTGGAGCGAATCCGGGCGGAGACCGACCGGACCGCAGCGGAGGTCCGCGCGACCAAGAAGCAGGTCGCGGCGAACGCCGAGGACGTGCGCGCTGCCGCCGGGGCGTTGTCGACGATCGCGAAGCAGGTCGACCGGACGAACGAGGGCGTCCAGGAGATCTCGGCGGCGACCGAGGAGCAGGCGGCGAGCACCGAGGAGGTCGTCGCGATGGTCGAGGAGGCGACGACCATCAGCGAGGAGACGAGCGCGGAGGCGGAGACGGTCGCCGCGGCCGCCGAGGAGCAGACCGCGAACCTCTCGGACGTCTCGGGGCGCGTCGAGCACCTCGCGTCACAGGCTCGCGCGCTCTCCGAGCACCTCGCCGCGTTCGACGTCGGGAACGAGGCGGTCGACGTCGACGCGGACGCGGCGGCGGTGCCGTTCCAGTTCGGGGAGTCCCCCGCGAAGTGACTGGGACGGTTCGGGTGGGTGGTGCGTCGTTGCGGGTTCTTCGTCCGGGGTGCGCGCGAGCGCGCTGCCGGTGACTCGCGGGTCGTCAGCGCATCCGTCGATTCGTGCAACGTTCCCAGTTACTGATTCAATATCTGTCTTCGTAAAATCCGGCGCCGCCGCCGAGATTCTACATAGTTACGTACTGGAGTATGTTTGGCTAGGCGACACACCCGACCAGGTAATCCGCTATATATATTAACGAGTGTTCAGTCTGCGCGGCCGATGGGATTGATGGGGCGAATCTTGCCGGACGCGGTCACGGACAGTCTCCGAACGAAGTTCCTCGTCGCCGGGGTGGTGGTCGTCCTCGTGCTGGGCGGCATCGGTGGCGCGGTCTACGGCGCAGTGAGTCAGAACATGAGCGAGGACGTGCGCACCGAGTACGTCGAGGACGCGACCGTCCAGAGCCAGCACCTCGAATCCACGATAGATGGCCTGGAACGACGTGCGACGACGCTCACGCGGATGCGGCCAGTGCAGAACGACGTCACGGGCGATTCGGCGGTCCTCCTGCGGAACGCCGAGGACCCGTCGTACGTCGCCGCAGCGGTCTACGTCAACCGGACGAGCGGAGACACGCTCGCTCGCGCCGGGAACGACTGGGGGTTGTTCAAACCGAACAGCACCGACCTCACCGCCGAACACATCGAGCGCGTGAACGCGACGCAAGGCGACGCAATCGGTGAGGTCGGCGTCTCCGACCCGGTGCTCTTGCGGAACGAGATGCCGCCGGTCGTGTTCATGGCGACGCCCGTCGAGGACCACCCGCATCGGTCCATCGTTCTCGTCGTCGAACTCCCGGAGCTCTCGCGGACCACGCTTCCCGCGACCAGTGACGGCTCGTACGCGGTCGTCGACGACGAGGGTACGACCGTGCTCTCACAGCACGAGTCGGAGCTCATGGCGTCGGACCAGCTCGCGAACGCCGGCCTTGACCTCTCCAGGTCGTTCGACCGCGTGGAGAACGCCAGCGGCGTGTCGAAGGTCGTCGGCGTGGCGAGCGTCGACGGCACCGACTGGTACGTGACGCGACGGACGACCGCGGAGCACGCGTTCGCCGTGCAGCGGTTCGTCGAACTCGGCGTCGCGGGGATGCTCGGCGCGCTCGCGCTCGTCCTCGGCGTCGTCGGGATGACGCTCGTTCGCGGTACCGTCTCCGGCATCTCCTCGCTCTCGGAGGACGCCCGACGGCTTCGCGAAGGCGACCTCGACACCGCAGTCGAGGTCGACCGCCGGGACGAACTCGGTGAACTCGGTGACGCGTTCGACGAGATGCGCGTCTCCCTCGGCGACCAGATCGCGGAGGCCGAGGCAGCCCGAGAGGAGGCCGAGGAACGCCGGCGTGCGGCGGACGCGTTCAGCGACCACCTCAAGGAGCGCGCGGAGGCGTACAGCGACGCGATGGACGCCTGTGCGGACGGTGACCTCACGCAGCGCCTCGAGGGCTCCGAGCAGAGCGAGGCGATGACCGCGGTCGCGACGTCCTTCAACGAGATGCTGGACGACCTGGAGGAGACCGTGCGCGCGGCTCGGGAGTTCGCCGCGGCCGTCGAGGACGAGTCCGGGAGCGTCGCGACGTCGACGGACGAGGTCCGGAAGGCGAGCGCGCAGGTGACCGAGTCCGTCCAGGAGATCTCGGTCGGCGCGGACGAGCAACGGGAGAAGCTCGACGCGGTGAGTTCGGAGATGGAGAGTCTCGCGACGACGACCGAGGAGATCGCGGCGTCCGCGAACGAGGTCGCGGACACCGCGGCGCGGTCCGCGACGGTCGGCCGCGAGGGCCGCGAAGCGGCGGAGGACGCCATCGAGAGCATGGAGGAGATCGCTGGCGAGACCGCGGACGCGGTCAACGAGATCGACGCGCTGGAGGCGCAGATGCGCGAGGTCGACAAGCTCGTGGAGTTCATCAGTGACGTCGCGCACCAGACGAACATGCTGGCGCTCAACGCGAACATCGAGGCGTCCCGTGGTGCGAGCGGCGACGGCGACGGCGGCGGGTTCGCCGTCGTCGCCCAGGAGGTCAAGGACCTCGCTGCGGAGGCGAAGGACGCGGCGGAGGACATCGAGGGCCGCCTGGAGCGCATCGACGAGCAGACCGCGAGCACGGCCGAGCAAGTCCGCGACGTGAACGAGCGCGTCGCGGCGAACGCGGAGGACGTCCGCGAGGCCGCGGCGGCGCTCGACGAGGTCGCCGAGCACGCCCAGGAGACGAACACGGGCGTCCAGGAGATCTCGGCGGCGACCGAAGAGCAAGCGGCGAGCACGGAGGAGGTCGTCGCGATGACGGAAGGCGCGACCGAGATCGGGCATCGCACCGCGAGCGAGGCGGAGACGGTCGCCGCAGCGGCCGAAGAACAGACCGCGAACCTCTCCGACGTCTCGAACAGCGCCGACCGGCTGAGCGACCGCGCCTCGGACCTCTGGAACGCCCTCGAAGCGTTCGAGGTCCACGACGGCGACGGTGACGACGGGTTCGACGACGGCGACGGTGACGACGGGTTCGACGACGACGCGGACCCGTTCGAGCCCGCGACCCCGACGACCGACGGCGGCGTCGACGAGTGACGCGGATGCGGCTAGCTAGCAGTCAATCGACGCGGTAGCTGACGGCGATACCTTCGCCGAGCGGGAGGACGATGGTCTCGAAGGCGTCGTCGTCGCGGACCGCGTGGAGGTACTCGGCGATGCCGTTCGTGGCGTCGCTCGCGTCGTCGAGCGCGCCGTCGTCGGCGAAGTGCGCGAGGAGGTCGTCGAACGAGATGATGCCCGCGGTCAGGGCGTTGTCGGCGACGACGACCCCGCCCGGGGGGACCTTGTCGCGGACGGCGTGGAACGCCTCGGCGTACTTCTCCTTCTGGTGGTCGATGAGGACCGCGTCGAACGGGCCGTCGTAGCGCTCGATGGCGTCCATCGCGTCCCCGTGCTCGTACCGCGCGACGTCGTCGAACCCGGCTCGCGTCATGAACTCGCGGGCGTCGTCGAGCTCGTCCGCGTCGAACTCCGTCAGGACGACCTCGCCGTCGTCGGGGAGCGCTTGCGCCCACCAGTACGCGCTGTACCCGAACCCGCTCCCGAACTCGAACACGCGCTCGGCGTCCACCATCCGCGCGAGCATCCGGAGCGTCCCACCGACCGCCGGGCCGACGTGCGGGAACCCCATCTCCGCTGCGTACTCGTCCATCTCTCGGGCGAGCGCGTCGGGCTCGGGCGCGGTCGCCTCCACGTACCGCTCGACGTCGTCGTAGTCCATGCCCGAGAGTGCGCCCACGGACACCGTAAGGATTGCTCCGCCTGTCGCGCACTCCCCGCCGCCGCGAGCGAATCCTCAGTCCGCGAGCGCGTCGCGGTCCAGCCGGAACGCGTCGACGGGGAGGTCGGTGTCGCCGTCGACGGCGAGATCAGCGAGCACCTCGCCGATGGCGCTCGCCATCTTGAACCCGTGCCCGGAGAACCCCGCGGCGACGACCACGTGCTCGTGCTCGGGGTGCGTGTCGAGGACGAAGTCCATGTCGGGCGTGTTCGTGAACATGCACGTCTCCAAGCCCATCGTCGGCCCGTTCGCGCCCGGGAACTGCTCGCTGAGCGCGTCCCGGAGGAGCGCCTCGTCCTCTCGCGTCGGCTCGTCGACGTCGTCCGGGTCGACCGTCTCGTGGAGGTGATGGTAGACGCCGACCTTCACGCCGGGGCGGTCGTACCGCGGGAACCCGTAGTACTCGGTTCCCTCGTCGTTCTGCGTGAGGAAGACGGGGAACGCATCGGGCGTGAACGCGTCCGGGTCCGTCGGCGGCTGGAACCACCCGAGCACCTGGCGTTCGGGGACGGCGACGCCGTCGAGGTCGTCGAGGAGGTCGCCGGTCCACGCGCCCGCCGCGAGCACGAGCCGGTCCGCACGGTACGTCTCGCGGTCCGTCTCCACGACCACACCGTCCTCGGTCGCGCTCCAGTCGGTCACTGCCTCGCGAGCGTGGACGGTCCCGCCAGCGGCGTGCGTTCGCTCGACGTGCGCGCTCACCGCGCGCTCGCAGTCCACGAATCCACCATCGGGCTGGACGAGGACGTCGTAACCCTCGGGCAGCCCGTACCCAGGGTAGCGGTCGTTCAGTTCCGCGCCCGTCATCGTCTCGTACTCGAGGTCGTGGGTCTCGCACGCTTCGCGAGCGTTCGCGACCAGGTCCGCCTCGGGCGGGCACGCGTTCACCGACCCCGTGATGTGTAAGAGGTCGCGGCCGGTCGCGGACTCGAGGTCCCGCCAGTTCTCGTACGCCCGCTCGAGGAGCGGGACGTAGTCCGGGTGCTCGTGGTACGCCTTCCTGATGATGCGCGTCGACCCGTGCGACGACCCCTCGTCGTGCGGAACGTCGAAGCGCTCGATACCGAGCACGTCCACGCCCCGTTCGGCGAGGTGGGCGCACGCCGCACTCCCCATGCCGCCGACGCCGACGACGAGAACCTCGTGTGATTCGACCATGCTCGAACTACTCGCACCGCCGTCTTCAAGTTCCGGTCGACCGCGACCGTCGAGGATCGACCGCGACCATCCGCGTCCGAGCGGCCGCGACCATCCGCTCGCTGCGGTGCATCACCGGAACCGGCCGACCGGGTAGCTGATGCGCTCCGGGTGGTCCTTGAACGCGGTGAGTATCGCGGCGTAGAGGTCGTTCTCCGCCGCCTGGATGTTCCGCGGGTCGACGAGCATGCGGACGTGCAGTTCCACCCACGACTCCGCCTGCTCGACGTTCACCGTCGGCCGGTCGCTGACGTCGAGGTCGACGGGCGTCTCCTCGAGATGGTCGCGGTACTCGGCGATGCGGGCCGCCATCTCGTCGCCACAGTAGTCGTCCGCGACGTCGCGAGCCAGATCGCGCGCGAACGCGAGGTCGGTCTCGTATGACACCTGTACCGTCGTCTCCGTCCACACGTACGGGAACTCCTCGTTCGTGTAGTTGTACACCTCTTCCTGGAGGACGACGCTGTTCGGGACCGTCACCCGTCTGCCCGAGGGCTGGTGGGACTCCACGAGGTCGCCGTGGACCTCCCAGAGCGTCGTCACGAGGAAGTCGATCTCGACGACGTCGCCGCGCGCCTCGTCGATGCGGACGCGGTCACCGACCTGGAACGGCCGCATCGTCATGACGTACACCCACCCGAGCAGGGAGAACATCGGCTGTTGGAGGGCGAACGTGACCGCGAACCCGACGACGCCGAGGCTGAACAGGACGCCAACCCACTGGTCGGTGAGTGCACCAGCGACGCCGACGGCGCCAGCGAGCCCGAACGCGAGCCGGAGGAGGTTCCGGAGGTCGTGCTGGCGGCGGCGGTCCGCGCTCCAGCGGGCGACGACGCGCGAAGCCAGCAGGTACCCGCCATAGGCGGCGAGTGCGACGGCGCCCGCGAGCAGGGCTTTCAGCGTCCACACCTCCACCGTCGTCAACGTACGCGAGGCCGTCCAGGTGCTTCGGAGGACGTTCACGCCGACGAACAGTCCGGCAGCGGCGAGCAGCGAGCCGTAGCCGACCGGTCGCTTCACGCCCACACCCACACCACGCCCCCACTAATGCCTTCGGTCACGGCAGAGCCGTCGCCGTGGGTCTTTTTCATCCGGCCGCCCCTAGGACGACGCATGCCGGAACTCACCGACGTCGTCGATGGACTGCTGCATCCCGAGACGCAAGTTGACGAGCGCGGCGTCGACCTCACGGTCGCTGCAATCCACGAGGTCGCCGCGCCGGGTCGCGTCGACTTCGGCGGGGACGAACTCGCGGAAGCCGACCTCGAACCCTGCGAGCTGACGCGTCGGAACCCCGACGACGAGTACCAGTGGTGGCATCTCGACGCCGGCCAGTACGTCGTCCAGTACAACGAGTTCTTCGTCGGCGAGGACCCGATGCACCTCCAGGCGCGGAACAAGGTGCTCGCCCGCGGCGCCTCCCATCCCTCGCTCCGCGTGGACGACCACCTGCCGCTCGTCCCGCTGTCCGTCGGCGGCGAGGGTATCATGATCAAGGAGAACGCGCGAGTGTCGACGCTCCGGCCGCTCGTCCCCGGTCCGGTCGACGGATAGACTCGCACATCGGACGCGGTCGTTCCACCACTCCTCGGTTCTGTCCTGAACGCTCGGTAACGACGCGTTACCGAACGCTGTAGGCTTCGAACCCTGCTACCGCAACCAATCATGTTAATACCTAACACGACGTATTAGTAACGTGAACAGATTCAACGAAGTGCGGGACGACCGCGTCGGAACGGCGACCCCGGCGGTCCTCTGGACGACCTACGAGACCGACGGGTTCGTCCACGCAGTCGCCGACGTCCCGGCCGACATCCCGAAGGCGAACCTCGGGTTCGCAGCCACCGACACCGAAGCCACGGTCTTCGTCGGCAGCCCGCTCGGGCCGCGCTGGACGGTGTCTCTCCCCACGCTCGTCAACCCCACGCCGACCACCGTCTCCTACAACAACGGCATCGTCGAGGTCGTCTTCACGGAAGCAAGCACCGACCCGCTCGACGCCATCGACGACTCCAGCATCGAGACCGCGTAGGCCGACCCCGACTGCGGGCACCCGCGTTCGACGGCACTCCCGTCCGCCCTCAATCCGTCCCCGACCCGACGACCTCGCGAACCCGGTCCGGGTCGACGCGGTTCGTCGTCTCCGCTCCCTCCTTGAGCGCCGTCCCGACGATCACGCCATCGGCGACGTCGAGCGTCGCCGCGACGGTCTCGCTCGTCACGCCACTCCCGACGAACAGCGGCGTCTCCGGCGCCACCGCGTCGAGCGTCTCCCGGACCGTCGCGAGCGTCTCGTCGTCCGTCGGCCGCCCGGTCCCCGACCCGGAGACGACGACGCCGTCCGCGAGTCCGCGCTCGACGACGTCCGCGACGCGCTCCGCGAGCGGCCGTCCACCGAGCGGTGCGGCGTGCTTCACGTCGACGTCGGCGAGCACTGCAACGTCTGCGTCCAACCGCTCCCGGCGACGCATCGTCTCGAACGCTCGCCCCTCCAGGACGCCCTGGTCGGTGACGCTCGACCCGACGTGGACGTTCACGCGAACGAACTCGCCGCCCGCCGCCGCGGCCGCCGACAGCGCCGCGTCCGCGTCGTTCCGCAGGACGTTCACGCCCACCGGGATATCCACTGCCTCGACGACCGCGCGAGCGAGCACGCTCACGTCCGCGACCGTGTGCGTCGGCACCTCGTCCGGATAGAACGGTGCATCACCGAAGTTCTCGACGAGCACCGCGTCCACGCCACCCGCCTCCAGCGCTCTCGCGTCCGCTATCGCTCGCTCCCTGAGTGCCGCCCGGTCCCCGTCGAACCCGGGCGCACCCGGCAGCGGCGGTAGATGCACCATCCCGACCACCGGCGACGCCGTCCCGAACCGCGACTCCAGTTCCATACCGAACCGCTCGAATCGCCCACACAAAGACCGTTCCGACTCGCTACCGGACTCGCCGCGTCCAACCAGCCACGTCCCCATTCCAATGGTTCAAGTACTGGGACGCGGCGAGCGTCGTCGATGCACTGAGTCGCGGTGCGTCGGTCCAGACGGGAGCGTCACCCGCCGACGCACCGAGCCCATGGGTGACCTGTTCGCCAAGACGGCCAGCGACGGCTTCGCCGAGACCACCACGACGGCGCGCTCGCCGCGGCCATCACCGCGGCACGCTCGCTACGACCGCCGGCAACCCCGTCAGCGTAGCGCGACCGTTTTCCGCGCGCCCCGACTACCCCGCTTCGATGACCGACCTGTTCAGCGACCTCTCCATGCGCGACCGGACCGCGCGCAACCGCGTGATGGTCTCGCCGATGTGCCAGTACTCCTGTCCCGACCAGGACGGCCTTGCGACCGAATGGCACCGCCAGCACCTGGAATCGCGTGCCGTCGGCGGCGCCGGTATCGTCATGACCGAGGCGACCGCGGTCCGCCCCGACGGCCGCATCAGTACGGACGACCTCGGGCTGTGGAGCGACGCGCACGTCGACGCGCTCGAACCCATAACCGCGTTCTGCGAGGAGTCCGGCGCGCTCTCGGGCGTCCAGCTCGCGCATGCCGGGCACAAGGGAAGCAAGCGGCCGCCCTGGGAGGATTCGGTCCCGGTCGGCCCGACCGGCGACGGCTGGGTGGCGCCGTCGCCGAGCGCCGACGCGTATCCCTGGCGCGAGGGCGACGACGAACGCAGCGACGACGCCGACGTCAAGCACGTGGAGACGATGTCGACGACGGACGTCGAGGCGCTCGTCGACGACTTCGCGAACGCTGCCGCACGCGCCGACGACGCCGGGTTCGACGTCGTCGAGGTGCACGCTGCACACGGGTACCTCCTCCACCAGTTCCTGAGTCCCGTCACGAACCGTCGCGAGGACCGCTACGGTGGGAGCTTCGAGGCGCGAACGCGCGTCGTCCGCGAGGTCTGCACCGCAGTTCGCGACGCCGTCCCCGACGAGAAGCCGGTGTTCGTTCGTTTCTCGGCGACGGACTGGCTCCCGGACCGCGACTCGTGGACCGTCGACGACACCGCCGCACTCGCCGCCGACCTCGCGAGCCACGGCGTCGTCGATCTCGTCGACGTCTCCGCCGGTGGCCTGCATCCGAACCAGCAACTGCCGGAGATGGGCCCGAACTATCAGGTACAGTACGCCGAGCGCGTCCGCGAGGCCGTCGGCGGGGACGCGCTCGTCGGTGCGGTCGGCGGCATCACGACCCCCGAGCAGGCCGACGCGCTCGTTCGGAACGATCGCGCCGACCTCGCTATCGTCGGCCGACAGCACCTCCGCGACCCGTACTTCGCGCTGCACGCCGCCCAAACGCTCGACCGCGAGGACGCCGTCGAGTGGCCGCGGCAGTATCGGAAAGCGGTCTGACGGGACGGTCGACGAGCACGCCACCAGACACATCCGCTTTCTGTCACACTGGTCGTCGAATTGGGACCGATAGCGACGTCAGCGTGCGTCAGACGCAACCGCTCGAAATGGTTGGTTGACCGGGACGAGGGACAACTATTATTCGCTCGCCGTGTCAAGACACGACATACGATGTCACTCTCCTCGCCAGGACTCACGCGGGTGTCCCAACAACAGATAGGGGCGACTGGCGAAACGTGCCTCGCCGAGGGGCTCTGCGTTCCCGCCGACGTCCTCACGCACGCGCTCGCTGCGGTCGCAACAGTCCTGTTCGCCGCAGCCGTCCTCCTCGCGCTCTCCCGGCTCCACGACGCAGCCGACGCGCTCGACGCGGAACAAGACCGAACGCAGCGCGAGCGCGACGCGTTCGCCGCGTTCGTCGACGCTCTGGCCGGTATCGACAGCGAGAACCCGCGACTCACCGACGGTGGTCCGATGACGGTCACCGGCTCGCGTACCGGTCGCCTCCCGGACGTCGTCGACGCCTACCGTCGAACCGTCATGGACGTCCCGCACTACGACGACGAGTACGACGACTCGCTCGCCGAACACATGGCCGCCGAGTTCGGCGACGACGTCGCGCTCGCCGTCCAGAACGGCGCCATCCTCTCCCCACAACTGAAGCGGACGCTGCACGCGTCCGCGCTGCAAGCCAAACAGCGCCGAGAGCGGTTGCTCGCTGCACTCGACGCGGAACAGGAGTCGTTGTCGTCGTGCACGCGAACGCTCGCCGAGGTCGACGAGACACTCTCGGGCGTGAACCCGGACCCGGACCCGGACCGGCCGCGAGCGGACCTCATCGCGGACTGGCACGCGATCCAAGCGACTCGCGACACGACCGTCTCGCTCTTGGAGTCGCGGCAGGCCGACATCCACGAGCAACGTCACGTCGTCGGGCAAGCCGGTGGGCCGACGACGCTCTACGAGTACGTGTACGGCGACCTGCCGTCGAGTTACCCGGTGCTCTCGCTCGGGACGACCGCGGTCGAGGAGACGCGTTCGCTACGACGCCGGGTGTCGCGAGGACTCGTCGAGCACTGACCGGCGAGGGACCGCAGGAAAGAGCGAGCGTTCAGTTCTCAGTCCACTTTATCGAGCAGCCCTGGGACGGCTGCCACTCGAGGTCGACGTCGTCGCCTGCGAGGACGGCGTCGATGGCTTCGCGGATGTGGAACCGCGACGGTTCGTCGTCGGGGTTGAGTGCGTCGTCGAGTCGGCCGTGGTAGGCGAGCCGGAACGTCCCGTCGTCGTTCTCGAAGAGGAACGGGTCGGGCGTGCAGACGGCGCCGTACGCGGACGCGACCGATTGGGATTCGTCGCGGAGGTACGCGTCGTACTGGACGCGACCGTCTTCGACGTACTCGACCATCGCGTCGAAGGAGTCGTCGGGGTACTCTTCGGCGTCGTTCGGGTTGATGCCGACGACCGCGACGTCGTCGTACTCGGCGGCGAGTTCGTTCAGGAGGTCGAACTTCGCTTTCGCGTACGGGCAGTGGTTGCACGTGAACACGACGAGCAGCGCGTCGTTGTCCGCGAAGTCGTCGAGGCCGTGGGTGTCGCCGTCGGTGCCGCGGAGTTCGAAGTCCGGTGCGACGTCGCCTTCGCCGAGCGTCGAGTCTGACTCCTTCAGGACCATGCCCGCTCGTACGTGGGCGTCGGGTTAAGAACTGGCGTTCCCGGCGGTCACATCGACGTTCGGTCGGTCCTCGAGGCGGTCGGCGACGTCCTCGAGCGCGTCGAGGCGCTCCTCGAGGGGGACGCGGTCGGTCGGGCAGTCCGCGAGGACGTCGAGCGTCCCGAGGGCGTCTTCGTTGTCGTCTTCCCGACTGTCCCGTGCGCGGTCCGCGTCGTCGAGCCTGCGGAGTGCAGCGAGGAGGGTCCTTGCGTCGTCGGCGAGGAGCGCGCCGTGCTCGTCCGCGGCGACGACGTGCGTCGTCGCGGTCCAGTCCGCGACGCGCGTCGCGACTCGTGCGAGCCCGAACGCGACGGCCGGGACGCCGATGGCGTACGCCGCCGAGAGCAGGTACGGGTCGACGGGGAGCGACGACGCCAGCGCCCAGACGTGGAGTGCGACGAAGAGGAAGAGGACGACGAGGACCGCGGCGGTCTTGAGCGGGCCGACGACCCAGTACGGGAGCCGCACCTTGCCGCCCGCACGAGCGTCGTACGCGCGGGTCGTGACCGGCTCCAGCGTGTAGTCGACGCCGTGCGCGAGCGCGCTCGCCCAGAACTGCGGGACTGCGGCGCGCTCGACGACCCGTGCGACCTCGCGAGCGAGGAGCGCGTCGCGTTCGCGCGGCGAGAGGGCGTCGAGCGCACCGGTCGTGAACGCCACGACCGCACGGTGCCCGTCGTCGAACAGGTAGACGGCGGGCGAGTCCACGTCCAGCGTGACGAACTCCAGACGCTCCGGCACGGCCACGTCGAGGGTGCTTCCGACGTCCGGAACCGACCGTTCGCCCGGTCGGTCCCCCCCTGAAGCCGTCGTCTCGACCGCGAGCGCGTTCACGCGCCGCCACGCAAAGCGCCGAACGGCGAGCGGGAGTGCGACGAGGACCACGATGCAGAGTGCGACCGTCGGTATCACGGTCTCCGAGACCGAAACCGAGACCCCACCGACCGCGAGACGCCCGCCGAACGCGGCCTTCGGGGTCAGGAACGCCGGCGCGCTCGCGAGCACCGCGAGCGCGAACGGCACCAACAGGAGTCGGCCACGGTCGAACTCGACGTCCGCCGGGTCTTTCCCGGGGTCGATCGTGAGTTCGAGCCAGAACGCGAGACAGAGCACGAGCAGTATGGTGAACGTTCCGGTCACGACGAGGAGCGTGAGGGGGCCGCCCCACGATACCGTCAGGACGGGAACGTACAGGGACGCGAACACCTCGAAGACGACGCTGACCGCGACGGCGTACAGCGCGAGGACGCCGAGGGCGCGAGACACGGTTCGTGTCGGCGAGTCGTGACGACGGGCCCTCAAGCCACCGGTTCGCACCATGCGGGCCGACGACGCATCGCTCCGAGCGTGCTCGCGCGCGGAGCGCCCGGCTTCACTGCGTCCTGCTCGGCGCGGCTGCGCTCGCGGACCGACCACGTCGCTCGTCGAGGCGTTCTGCGACGTCGTCGAGCGCGTCGAGGCGCTCCTCGATGGGGACCCGGTCGGTGGGGAAGTGAACGAGGCCGTCGAACGCGTCGAGCGTGTCCTCGTGGCGGTCGCTCCCGACGGTCGCCGCGTCCTCGTCGCCGCGGTCGCTGGCGATGGTTGCTGCGTCCTCGCCGGTCGCGTCGGCGTCGTGGAGTTTCCGGAGTGCGGCGGTGAGCGCGTCCGGGTCGTCGGCGAGGACCGCGCCGTGTTCGTCGGCGGTGATGACGGCGTCGGTCGCGAGGTCGTGGGCGAGCCACCGTGCGGCCTTCGTGAGCCCGAACCCCGCGGCGACCGTGGCGACGGCGTACGCGAACACGAGCAGGAACGCGTTCACGTGGAGGATGGTTGCGAGTAACGCGATGGGGATGGCGAAGCAGAGGACGAGCGCGAGCACCGCGCCGACTATCTTCAGGGGGGCGACGAACCAGTACGGGAGGCGGACCTTCCCGCCGGCCCGTGCCTCGTACTCGGGCGTGGAGATGGGGTCCACGAGGCGAGCGGCCGCGAACGCGAGCGCGCTCGCCCAGAACGACGCCGCGGCCTCGCGGTCGACGACGCGCGTGAGTTCGCGGGCGACGACGGCCTCGCGCTCCCGGTCGTCGAGGATTTTGGTCGCGCCGGCGGTGAACCCGAGCAGTGCGCGTCGGCCGTCGTCGACGACGTACACCGCGGGGTCGGGGTCGTCGAGGACGACCGTCGAGAGCCGGTCGGGTGCGTGCGCAGTGAACTCGTCGGGGATGCGTGTTCCGTCCGCGTCGTCGGCGACCGCAGTGTCGTCGAGCTCTCGCCACGCGTACCAGTTGACGACGACGGGGACGGTGACCGCGACCAGTGCGCCGAGCACGACGACGGTCGCTGCGGCCTGTACGGTGCCGAGACCGACGGCGCTGCGGGCGTCGACGGACCGGACGAGCGGTTCGAGTTCGCTGGCACCCACGAACGCGCCGGCGGCGAGCAGGCAGACGCCGAGCGGGAGGAAGTACAGCTTCCGGTCCTCGTCCTCGTCGAACTCGAGCGTGACCAGCGCGAGGTACGCCGACGGGACGAGGATGGAGGCCGGATGGATGGTGAGCATCGGAGCCAGGAGGACGGACGCGAGGAGGGCGAGCACGGCGAGCACCGTCGCGGCGTAGAGCGCGGCGACGCCGAGGAGGCGAGCGCGGGGCATCGGTTCGGGCGTGCTCCACGACCCACCGTGTAACCATCGATATCGCCTCCCGGCGGGGTCGCGTCGACCGGCCGAGCGTCCACGCTTAAGTGGCCTGCCGACTGACGTGCGACCATGCCGACCATCGACGTATCCGACGAACAGCAGGCGTTCCTGCGCGCGCTCCGTGACGAACTCCAGAACGAGGTCCAGTACGGGTCCGTTCGCGAGCAGGATGCCCTCCAGTACCTCATCGATCACTTCGAGGGCGGCGGCGAGCTCGACGTGGACGCGGACGTGGACGTCGACACCGACGCGGTCGCCGACGGCGAGAGCGCGACGAGCGCGGACGGTGGCGCGGTCGCCGCCGACGCCGACGACGCGAGCACGACCGCGGACGCGAGCGAGGACGCTGGCGCCGACGAGACCGGCGAGGACGCGGAAAGCGGGTCGAGCAGCAGCGGGCCGACGCCCGACGCGGAGGGCGACGACGACGACCGCCTGAACGCGATGATGAACCTCCTGGACACGCACGACGACAAATGGCGCGAGGCCTCGAAGGAGGACGCGCGCTACGAGATCGACATGCCGGACGGCACCACCGAGTACGTGCAGACGAAGGACGACGTCCGCGCGCACATCTTCAAGAACTACGACTGACGCTGTCGGCGTCCGCGACGACGCCAATTCCGGCGTCGACGCCCGCACTCGGTCTCCGAGCCGAGGCGTCGTTCCGCGAGTGCCGCCGGGGAAGAAACCCTTATCCCAGTCCCGGATGGTCGTTCGTGTATGACTGCGAGTGCGCGAGATGCCTTGCTCGAGTCGCTCCTGGAGAACGCCCGGTACAGTACCGAGGACCTGGCACGGATGACGGGGCTCGACGCGAGCGAGGTCGAAGCAGCGATCGCGGACCTGGAAGCCGACGGTGTCGTCCGCGGGTACCGCCCGGTCGTCGACTGGGAGTCGACGGACCGCGAGCGCGTTCGCGCGGTCGTCGAGGTGAACGTGGAGCTGGACCGCGAGACGGGGTACGCGGACGTCGCGGAGCGCCTCGCGGGCTACGACGCCGTCGACACCCTCCGGCTGGTGTCGGGCGACTACGACTTCCACGTCGAGATCCTCGGCGAGTCGATGCGGGACGTCTCCGCGTTCATCGCGGACGAGGTCGCGCCGCTCCCGGCGGTCACGCAGACCGTCACGCACTACGCGATGACGACGTACAAGGAGAGCGGCGTCGACTTCGGGGACGGCGACGACGACGACCGACTGTCGGTGAGTCCCTGACCATGGGGATTACTCTCTCCGAGCGCGTGCAGGCGGTGCCGCCGTCGGGTATCCGGAAGTTCTTCGAGCTGGCGGAGGAGCGCGACGACGTCATCTCGCTGGGGGTCGGCGAACCGGACTTCGCGACGCCGTGGCGCGCGCGAACCGCCGCGGTCGATTCGCTGGAGCGCGGGCAGACGAGTTACACCGCGAACCGCGGGATGCGCGAGTTGCGGGAGGCGATAAGCGACCACGTGGACGCGAAGTACGACCTCGGGTACGACGCCGAGGACGAGATACTCGTCACCGCCGGTGCGAGTGAGGCGGTCGACCTGGCGTTCCGCGCGTTCGTGAACCCCGGGGATACGGTCGCGGTCGCGGAGCCGGCGTACGTGTCGTACGCGCCCGGCGTGACGTTCGCGGGCGGCGAGGTACTGCCCGTGGCGACGTACGAGCGCGACGAGTTCCGGTTGACGCGTTCGGCCCTCGAGGATTCGGGTGCCGGCGACGCGGAGGTGCTCGTGATGTGCTTCCCGAACAACCCGACTGGTGCGACGATGCGCGAGCAGCACCTGCGGCCGATCGCGGAGTTCGCGGTCGAGAACGACCTCACGGTCGTCAGCGACGAGATATACGCCGCGCTCCAGTACGAGCACGACCACACGAGCATCGCGACCCTCCCGGGGATGCGCGAACGGACCGTGGTCGTGAACGGCTTCTCGAAGGCGTACGCGATGACGGGCCTCCGCCTCGGGTACGTGATGGGGCCGAGCGAGGCCGTGATGGGCATGAACCGCATCCACCAGTACGGGATGCTGTCCGCGCCGACGACCGCCCAGCACGCCGCGCTCGAAGCGCTTTCGTCGTGCGACGACGCGGTCGAGGAGATGACGGCGGCGTACGACCGCCGCCGGAACTTCCTCCTCGCGCGCTTCGACGAACTCGGTATCGAGTGCTTCCGCGCGAAGGGCGCGTTCTACGCGTTCCCGGAGGTCCCGACCGACCAGACCGGCGACGCGTTCGCCGAGGACCTCCTGAAGGCCGAAGGCGTTGCGGTCGTCCCCGGGAGCGTCTTCGGCGACGGCGGCGAGGGCCACCTCCGCGTGTCGTACGCGACCGGGCTCGACGACCTCCGGGAGGCGACCGACCGCCTCGAGCGGTTCCTCGACTGACCGCGTCGCCGCCCCGGATACGTGAACCGGTCGCACGCCGCGGGAACCTTCTTGATGTCTCCGGGTGCTTCTCCGCGTATGCAGTACCGCGAGATAGAACCGCCCGACGAGCGCGTCACCGAGATAGTGCGGTACGCGTTCGACGCCCAGTCCGGGCCGTTCGACCCCGACGAGTTCGACCCGGAGGACGCACCGGAAGCGGTCGGCGGCCAGCGCGGCCTGTTCGATGGCGACGACCTCCGCGTGGTCTGCGCGCACTACTGGTTCGACGTCGACGTCCGCGGCTCCCCCACGTCCGCTCCGGGCCTCACGATGGTCGCGTCGCCGCCCGAACACCGCCGCGGCGGGAACGTCCGCCAGCTCCTCGAGCACTCGCTCGCCGAGTACCGCGAGCGCGGCGACCCGCTCAGCCTCCTCTGGCCGTTCTCGACGCCGTTCTACGGCCAGTACGGGTGGGCGACGACGAACCGGTACGCGGTCCACGACGTCGACGCGGGCTCGCTGTCGTTCGCGACCGAGACCGACGCCGCGGACGCCGTCCAGTTCGAGCGCGTCACCGCCGACGACTGGGCCGCCCTCGACGCGGTCGACGACGCGACGTGGACGCAGACGCTCGCCATCGACCGCGGCGAGGACTTCTGGCGGCACCGGGTCTTCGAGTCCTGGGGCACCGACCCGTACGCCGCGGTCGGCTACCGGGACGGCGACCCGGTCGCGTACCTCACGTACACCGTCGAGGACGGCGACGACGGCCGTCGCCTGAGCGTCTCGTACTTCGGCGCGGTCGACCACGACGCCCTCCTCGCGGTGTTGTCGTTCTGTCACGCGCACGACTCGCAGGTCGAGACCGTCCGCCTGAAGACGCCCGTCGACTGGCCGCTCGCGTACGTCGTCGACGACCCCGGCGCGGTCGAGAGCGACCTCCGGACCGGCCCGATGGGTCGCGTCGTCGACGCCGTCGACGCGCTCGAAGCCGTCCCCGTCGAACCGGGCGTCGACACGGACGTCGTCCTCGACGTCGCGGACCCGCTCGCCGCGTGGCACGAGGACCCCGTCCGGCTCTCGCTCGGGGACGGCACCGCGACCGCAGAGCGCGCACCTGGAGCGGTCCCGGACGTCGAACTCGGCGTCGGCGCACTCACCCAGGTCCTCCTCGGGACGCGCACCGCGACCGACCTCGCCCGCACCCGCGACCTCACCGGCCGCGACGACGCCGACCCGCCCGAGGGCGTCCTCGGCGCGCTCGACGCGGCGTACCCCGAAACGGACGCGTGCATGCTCCAGTTCTTCTGACCGGTCGCGCCCAGGTGGCATCGTCCGGGTATCGTCCGGCTTTCGTCCGAGTAATGTCCGGGTATCGTTCGGGTATCGTTCGAGATATCGTCGCGTCGGCCGCGGCCACGAGAGTCAAGTAGCCCCTCACCCGTAGACCCATTCGAGTAGATGGATCAGCCCCCGGCCTGCCCCGGGCGCCACCCCACCCCCACGCTGCCTTCGCGGCCGCGAGGTGGTCGCCCACGATGAGCGAGACGCCCGTCCCCGACCCCAGCGAGCCAGTTCTGGACCGCGTCGAAGACGTGTTCTTCGCGCTCGACACCGACTGGCGGTTCACGTACCTCAACGACCGCGCCGAATCCCTCCTGTGGCGCTCGCGCGAGGACCTCCTCGGCCGCGTCATGTGGGACGAGTTCCCCGAGACCGTCGAGACGCAGTTCCCCGAGAGCTTCCACGAGGCGATGGAGACCGGCGACCCGGTCGCGTTCGACGTCTACCACAAGCCCCTGAACACGTGGTTCGAGGCGCGCGCGTACCCCGGCGACCACGGGCTCTCCGTGTTCATGCAGGACGTCACCGACCGGCGGACGCGGAAGCGCAAGCTCGACGAGCACGCGCGCGTCGTCGAAGCCGTCAACGACGGCGTCATCGTCGTCGACACGGACAATCACGTCGCGTCCGTGAACGAGGCCATCGAGGACGCTTTATCGACAGACCGGGAGTCGCTCGTCGGCGAGCACGTCGACCGCCTCCACGAGCTCGCGGCGGTCGACGCGCGGTCGACGACGAAACTCGGGCAGGCCGTCGAGGCGATCCGCCGGGGCGACACGAGCTTCGAGCGCTTCGAGCTCTCGTTCCGCGGTGACGCCGGCGACGAACGCATCGGGGAGGTCCGGATGGTGCCGCTCGACGAGCACCGGGAGCGCGTGGCGGGCGTCGTCAGGGACGTCACCGACCAGCGCGAGTACGAGCGCGTCGTCGAACGACTGCACGACGTCACGCGCTGGCTGTTCCAGGCGGAGGACGCGCCAGAGATCTGCTCGGTGGCGACCCACGCCACCGGGAAGCTTCTGGGGCTTCCGATCTCGGGCGTGTGGCTCATCGACGACGAACGCGGCGTCCTCGACCCCATCGCGGCGACCGCTGGCGCGCACGAGGAGCTCGGTGGGCTCCCGCAGTTCCCGGAGGGCGACGGCCTCGTCTGGGAGGTATACCGGGACGGCGAACCGCGGCTGTTCGACGACGTCCACGACCACGACGGGCGATTCAACGAGGACACGCCGCTGCACGCGGAGATCGTCGCGCCGCTGGGCGCGCACGGCGTGGTGATGACCGGTGCGCTCGAGCCGGACGCGTTCGACGAGGCGGACCTCGAGCTCGTCTCCCTGCTCGCGGAGAACACGACCGCGGCGCTGGACCGCATGGACCGCGAGCAACTGCTCGACGAGCGTCGGGCGAGCCTCGAGGAGCAACGCGAACGCCTCGGCGCGGTCGCGGACATCCTCAGCGAGGACCTCCAGGCGCACCTGGAGACGGCGGCGGACGACCTCGCCTCAGTATCTGCGGCGAGCGAGGGGGCGCCCACGGAGACCCTGAACCGCGCGGAGGCGCTCGTCGACGACATCCTCGAGTTCGCGAAGGACTCCGCCACGCTCGGGTCGCGCGAGTCCGTCGGGTTCGAGAGCGCGCTCGCGGACGCCCTCGACGGGTCGCTCGCGGACGACATGACGGTGTACCTCGAGTTCGAGGGGTCGCTACGCGCGGACCGCGATCGACTCGTGCACATGCTGGAGACGTTCTTCAACGACATCCACAGTCGCGCGCAGGACGCCGGAGCGACGGTCCGCATCGGCCCGGAGCGCGCCGCCGACGGCCGTCCGGACGGGTTCTACATCCTCGACGACGCCGCGGAGATACCGGAGACCGAGTTCGATCGCGTCTTCGAACCACAGGGGTCGAGCGACGCCGGCGTCGGCCTCGGCCTCCCGGTCGCCCGCCAGATCGCGCAAGCCCACGGCTGGGACGTCGACGTGACGACCGGCGACCCAGGCGGCACGCGGTTCTCGATCACGAGCGCGCCGACGTTCACCGTCGACCGCGAGTGAGGCACGCTGGGCGACCTCGACCCTGGCTCCGTTCCGCTATCGCGCGACGACCGCGAACTCGATGCGGTCGTCGAACAGGTGGACGACGACGCCGCGACGCGGGCCGCCGCCGTCCCAGTCCTGCGTGCCGGTGAGGCCGTCCGCGGTCTCGACGGCGAGCACGCCGCTCGCTCCGACGACGTCCACGTCGCTGAACGCGACCCGCGCCGGCGGCTCTCCGTGCACGGGTGCTCGTAGCGACGCCGTCCGCCGGAACCTGGGTTCGAGCCAGTCCGGCCCGTAGATGGCGACGTACGCGGTCACGCCATCATCGCCGTCGTTCACGAGCGCGAGGTCCGGAAGGGTCGCCCACCACTCGCGCGGGTCCTCGCTTCCCCACTTCGACGCCGGCTGGTCGCGGACCGGCGCCGGAGCGTCGCTCGCGTCGTCCTCGTCGCCCGCGCCGTCGTCGCGCCGCTTGCGGCCGTTCGTACAGCCTGCAACCGCGAGGGCGGCCCCGACCGCGAACGCGCGACGACTCCGAGCCATAGCATGCTAGACGACACCAATACCCAAACGTCTTGCGTGGCCGTGCACTGCGCCCGTCGAGCGGATTCCCAGCGAGTCACGGAGACAGCGAAAACCGAGGGCCGAACGGTCAGGTCTTCCGCGAGATGTCGCGGACGACGCGCTGGTACGCGTCGTGGTTCGACAGCTCGCTGATGGTGTCGTCGACCTTCGCGCGCATCACCGCCAGCCGGTCCTCGAGCCGGCGGTACTCCTCGCTCGCGCGCAACTCCGCCTCGGTCTTCTGCGAATCGAGGAGGGCCTTCTTGGAGGCGAGCGCGAAGAACTCCTGGAGCTGGTCGTCGTACGTCGACCGCAGGAGGAGCTGGTCGACCGTCGACAGCAGGTCGTCCTTCGAGACCGGCTTGACGAGGTAGTCGTCGAACCCCATCTCGATGATGTCGAAGTCCGGCTCCACCGCCGTCACCATCGCGACCCGCGTGTCGAGGTCGCGGTCCCGGATCGTCGACAGCACCTCGTCGCCGGAGAGCCCCGGCATCCGCCGGTCCAGCAGGACGATGTCGACGGTCTCGTCGATGGCTTCGAGCGCCTGACTGCCGTTGTACGCCGTCTCCACGTCGCAGGCCTCGCGGAGCCACGCGGCGTACAGGTTCGCCAGGTCCGGCTCGTCCTCGACGATGAGGACCGTCGGTTCGTTGGTCATCCGTTACCTCCCGGTGAACGCATTGGGCACTACTTCAGACTTGACCGTTAAGTAGATGACGGGGACGCGAACCCGGTTTTGAAGCGACCGCAGTCAGTCGAGCTCGTTCTCGATGGTCGCGCGAAGCGCCGCGATGTCGTCGACGTCGTAGGAGAGGTCCGTCCAGGAGACCGAGAGGTCCAGTTGCGGGTCGCGCTGGCCTTCACCGACGCGGACGACGGGTGCGACGCCACTGAACGCCTCGCGGACGCGCTCCGGGTCCGTGGTCTGCACGAGGGCGCGACCGCTGGCCTCGTTGAACAGCCAGCCGACCTGCTCGCCGACCTCCGAGAGCCCGCCCTGTTCGGGGACCTGCGCGCTGATACCGGCGTCCTCGCCGACCATCTCGGCGAGCGCGACCGCGAGCCCGCCGTCGCTCACGTCGTGGGTCGCCTCGACGTGGTCCTCGCGCGCGACCGCTGCGAGGAGCTGGACGAACGCGCTCGCGTCCTCGGGGACGCTCGGGAAGCGGTCGCTCCCGCCCTGCTGGCGGAGGTACTCGCTCCCGCCGAGGCGCGCTTCCGTGTCGGGGTCGGCGAGCACGCGGTCGCCGACGAGCAGGAGTTCGCCCTCCGCGCTCGCCGCCATCGACGGCGCGTCGTAGTCCGGCGTGGAGCCGACCATCGCGAGCGTCGGCGTCGGCGGAATCGGGCCGGACGGCGAGTCGTTGTACAGCGAGACGTTCCCGCCGACGACGGGGACGTCCAGATCGCTGCACATGTCCGCGAGCCCGTCGACGATACCCTTGAAGCCGCCGTAGACGTCGGGTTTCTCGGGGTTCCCGCCGTTCAGGCAGTCGACCGCGGCGAGCGGCGTCGCGCCCTTCGCCGCGAGGTTCGTCGCGTTCTCGAGCGCCACCGCCCGGGCGCCCTCGTACGGCGCGGCACTCGTCCAGTTCGGCGCTGCGCCCGACGAGATGGCGACGCCGACACCGGCTTCGCGGACCGCGACGACGCCCGCGTCGTCACCCGGGCGGACGCTCGTCCGCACGCCGACCTCGTGGTCGTACTGCCGGTACACCCAGCGTTTGCTCGCCGTGTTCGGGGACGAGACGACCGCCTCGAACGCTTCGGGGAGGTCGACCGTCGGCAGGTCGCGCTCGGGTTCCGTGGGTTCCTCCCAGTCGAGGTCGTTCATCGGCGCGCCCTCGCCGAGGAAGTGGGCATCGACGTCCACGACCGTCTCGCCCTCGAACGTCGCGACGTAGTTTCCATCCGTGACCTCGCCGATGACCGAACAGCCGACGTCGAACCGCTCGCAGACCTCGCGGACGCGCTCGACGTTCTCCGGCGCTACCTCGTAGCACATGCGCTCCTGGCTCTCAGCGAGCAGGATCTCGAGGGCGTTCATGTTCGGTTCGCGCTGGTGGACGTCCTCCAGGCGGAGGTCCGCGCCGAGGCCGCCCTTCGCGACGAGTTCGCTCGACGCACCGCCGAGCCCGGCGGCGCCGAGGTCGCGAGCGGACTCGACGAGGTTCTCCTCGACGAGCACCTCGTTCGTCTCGATGAGGAGCTTCTCCGCGTAGGGGTCGCCGACCTGCACCGCTGGCCGGTCCTCAGTTTCGGCGTCCTCGCTCAGGTCCTCGCTCGCGAACGACGCCCCACCGAGGCCATCTCGGCCCGTGGCGTTCCCGACGAGCACGAGCTTGTTCCCCGGCTCCTGCGCCACCGCCGTAATCATGCGGTCCTCGTCGGTGAGCCCGACGCACGCGACGTTCACGAGCGGATTCCCCTCGTAGTCCGCGTGGAAGTCGACGCTCCCCGCGACCGTCGGGACGCCGATGCAGTTCCCGTAGTGACTGATGCCCTCGACGACGCCCTCGAAGAGGTACTTCGAGTGCTCGCGGTCGAACGCGCCGAAGTACAGCGAGTCCGCGAGCGCGATGGGGTACGCGCCCATCGACATCGTGTCGCGGACGATACCGCCGACGCCGGTCGCGGCGCCGTCGAACGGGTCGACGTAACTCGGGTGGTTGTGGCTCTCGATACCGAGCGTGACGTACGTATCCGAGTATCCCTCCGTGTCGGGGTTCGGGAGTGCGACGACGGCGGCGTCGTCGCCGGGCCCGACGACGACCTGTTCGCCCTCGCTGTCGAACGCCGACAGCAGGGGTCGCGAGGAACGGTACGCGCAGTGCTCGCTCCAGAGGTTCTCGAACAGCGCCGCCTCCGCTGGCGTCGCCTCCCGGCCGAGCTCCTCCTCGACGAGTTCGCGGTCCGAATCGGCGAGACTCATTCACTTCGCTGTACATCGACCCCCAGTAAAGGCGTTTCCATGTCCACGAACGTGCGTATTCGACCGGTGTCAGCCGGGACGGCGGTCAGCCGTCGCGACGGAGCGACCGGACGAGCGCCGCCTCGGCCTTCCGGAGGTGCTCGGCGGCCGTGCTCGGCGCGCAATCCAGCGCAGCCGCGACGTCCTCGACGCTCGCTTCGCGAGGGACCGCGTAGTAGCCGAGAGCGCTCGCGGCCTCGACCGCGTCGCGCTGCCGGGGCGAGAGCCGCGACGCGGCGAGCGGTCGCATGGACCCGAGACTTCCCACGGCCTCGACCGTGACGTTCATCGGCGCGGGCGTCTCCTCGAACAGCACCTGTATCTCGTCGCTCGGGCCGAACGCGGAGAGCTCGATGGTGCCGTCGCCGCGGTACTCGATGGGCGGGACGACCACGACCCCGCCGTTCTCGAGCGGGTCGAGCATCGCGCGAAGCCCCGCGGTCGCCTCGTCCCGGACGTACGCGTAGAACGCGTCGTCGCCGACGGGTTCGACCTCGTAGTCCACCACGACGTCGACCGCCTCGGTCGCCGCCCGGAACGCGTCGACGTCCCCCTCGACGTAGTGGAGGATGCCGAACCCCCGGTCCGAGAGGTTCCACTGCATCGCGGTCGCGTACTCGACGAACGGCGCGTTCGCCATCACGTCGTACATCGGGTGGATCTCGTCCTCGCGGCCGTTCGCGGTCAGCGTCACCCGGACGTGCTTCATCGTTCGAACCTCCTCGACGCACGACTTAAACCCACCAGACGACTCCGGCACACGACCTTCGGGACTGCACGCCGTAGGCGACGTATGGGCAGAATCCTCGTAACGGGTGCCACCGGGACGCTCGGGAACGCGCTCCTCCCGCGACTACGGGACGCAGGCCACGCCGTTCGCGCGGCGAGCCGCACGCCCGACGCCGCCGCTCGAACCGATTCGACGGACGCGGAGTGGATGGAACTCGACCTCGTCGACGGGACCGGCGTCGAGCGCGCCGTCGCCGACGTGGACGTCGTCGTCCACGCCGCATCAGCGCCGACGGGTGACGCCGAGGCCGTCGACGTGGACGGCACGCGCCGACTCCTCGACGCCGCCGAAACCGCCGGCGTCGACCACGTCGTCTACCCGTCGATCGTCGGTATCGAGGACGTCCCGCTCTCGTACTACGAGCACAAGCTCGCCGCGGAGCGGGTCGTCGAATCCGGATCCGTTCCGTCGACGATCGTTCGCGCCACCCAGTTCCACCAGTTCCTCGACCGCCTCCTCGGCCCGCTCCGCTGGCTGCCCGTCTGGCCGCTCCCGACCGACTTCCGGATGCAACCGGTCGACGCCCGCGTGGTCGCCGACGAACTCGTCGCGCACGCCGACGCCGCACCGCGGGGACGCACCGATGCGGTCTGCGGCCCCGACGTCCTCGACCTCCGCGAGATTGCGACGGCGTACCGCGACGCCCACGGGTACCGACGCCCGATCCTCCGGCTGCCAGTCCCCGGTGCGACCGCGACGGCGTTCCGGGACGGGCACGCGACGCTGCCCGCGGCCGCGTCCGACACGACCACGTGGCGAGAGTACCTCGCAGAGACGACCGACGCGACCCCGGACCGCGCACGCCGGACAGCGTCCGCCTCGACGTGACCGAGGAGTTCGCCACCGGCAGCTCGGTCGCCTTCGCAGCCGGTAACCGAGTTGTTTTTTACCGCCCCCAAGTAACGGACAGGCGTGCTCTCGGTCGAGCTCCACTGTCATTCGGCGCTGAGTTACGACGGGCGAGACCCCGTCGAACTCCTCTTAGAGCAAGCCGCCGCGGTGGGGCTCGACGCCATCGCCGTCACGGACCACGACGAGATCGACGCGAGCCTCGAAGCCGCCAGCAAAGCGGGTTCGTACGGTCTCGTCGGGATTCCGGGGATGGAGGTGACCTCTGCGGCGGGTCACATCCTCGCGCTCGGCGTCGAGGAGAAGGTACCGAAGGGGATGGGGTTCGAGGAGACGCTGACGTACATCCGCGAACTCGGCGGTATCGCGGTCGTCCCGCATCCGTTCCAGGAGTCGCGCTCGGGCGTGATGGCGAACATCGACCGCGAGACGCTCGCGACCGCGGACGCCATCGAGGTGTACAACTCGCGGCTGCTCACGGGTCGCGCGAACCGGCAGGCCGAGCGGTTCGCGGTGGACTACAATCTGCCGCGGACCGCGGGGAGCGACGCGCACATCTCGGAGATGGTCGGGCAGGCGGTGACGAAGGTCGAGACGAACGGCGAGGAGACCGTGGACGCCATCCTCGACGCCATCCGCCGCGGCGATACGACCGTCGAGGGGAAGCGGACGCCGTGGCACATCAGCTTCCGGCAGGCCGCCGGCGGCGCGAAACGCCGCGTGAAGAACCGGTTCGCGGAGTTCCTGTGACGACCAGCGACGGAGACGCGCTGCCGGCGGTGGTGGCCGTCGAGCGCGCGCTCGCTCGTCCCCATCCCGAGACCGCGTCGGGCCGCGAGGCCGCGGTGCGCGGGGTGCGCGAGGCGGTCCGCGCCGCCGGCGAGGAGGTGGACGCGCCCGCTGGCGACGTCGCGGTCGGGTTCTCGGGTGGCGTGGACAGCGCGCTCGTCGCCGCGCTCGTCGACGCGCCGTGTTACGTCGTCGGGTTCCCGGGGAGTCACGACGTCGCCGCGGCGCGGTCGGCGGCGCGCGCGATGGACGTCGACCTGACCGTACTCGAACTCGACCACGACGCGCTCGCCGCGGCCGTCCCGCGGGTCGCCCGCGCTATCGGCCGGACGGACGCGATGAGCGTCCAGATCGCGCTTCCACTCTTCCTCGTCGCGGAGCGCGTCGCCGCGGACGGCTACGGCCACCTCGCGGTCGGCCAGGGCGCGGACGAACTCTTCGGTGGGTACGCGAAGGTCGCGAAGGCACCCTCGGACCCGCGCGTCGACGCGGACACCGTCCTCGGCGCGCGCGACGAGATGACGCGGACGCTCCCCGAGCAACTCGACCGGGACGTCCGCGCGCTCGCCGCCGCGGGCGTCGACCCGGTCGCGCCCCTGCTCGACGAGCGCGTCGTCGACGCCGCTCGCGCACTCCCCGCGAACTGCCTCGTGAGCGACCGCGGAGAACGCAAGTTCGCGCTCCGACTCGCCGCCCGCGAGTGGGTCCCGGACTCGGTCGCGTTCCGCGAGAAGAAAGCGGTGCAGTACGGGAGTCTCGTCGGCCGCGAACTCGACCGGCTCGCGCGGCAGGCCGGGTTCAAACGCCGCGAGGACGACCACGTCACGCAGTACGTCCGGTCGCGGGTCGACGAGTGAGCATCGACCGGTTCACGGGGCCGGGTCGCTCGCGGCGGTCTGAATCGACCGCTAGCGCTCGCGGCGGTCCGGGCCGCTGACGAAACGCAAATGTGCCTCCCGCCCGGGGTTCCTGTCGTGAACCGACTTGCCGCCGCCGCCGGCGTCCTCCTCGTCGGCGTCCTCCTGCTCGGTGCCGGCCTCGCACCGTCGTTCGGTTGCGACCGCACGTACGCGCTCGAGACGACGCCCGCGCCGGACGGCGACGCGCCGGTCGCGAACGCGAGCGCGCTTCCCGAGGACGTCCGCGAGACGTTCGTCGACGCGGTCGAGCGCGACGCGCAGGTGAACGTCACGCAGGCCGCGTACCTGACGCACCTCGAGGACCGCCGCGTGCGGTACGACGGGACGACGTACGCGACGAGCATCCGCGCGGTCGAGACGTGCGGTGGCGGGGTCGAGGACGCGCTGGTCGTCGCCGGCAGCACGCTCTCCGCGCTCGGCGCCGTCGCGCTCGTGCTGTTCGCGCTCTACCGCGACGAGCTCGGGCCGCCGCTGGGCGTCCTGCACGCGAGCGCCGCGATAGCGCTCGTCCTCGGCGTCGCGCTGTTCTCGGGCGGTATCGCCGCACCCGCTGGGTGCACGGACAACTTCGCGCTCGACACCACGGAGATACCGGGCGGCGAGAACGCGACCACGGAGCGCGTCGTCGACGCGAGCGCGCTCCCGCTCGACCTCGCGAACGCCACCGAGCGCTCCGTCACGTCGAACCAGACCGCGTTCGTCGACCGTACCGCGTTCCGCGAGCACCTCGAGAACCGGAGCGTCCGCTTCGGCGGCAGCGTCTACGACGCCGACGTCGTGCTCGTGCAGGACTGCGGCGGCGGCCTCGACGACGCCCTGCTCGTCGTCGGCCTGGCGTTCGCGACGCTCGGCGCGGTCGCGCTCGCGCTGCTCGTCACGTTCGACCACGGCGAAAAAGTCCTCTGAATCGACGACGCCCGCCACGACCACCCGACCGGTTTCTCGCTCTCAGTCCGGGCTCTCGCGTACAGTCAGACCGGCTGCGCCGCTTCGAGGAGTTCGTGGTAGCGGTTCCGGATGGTGACCTCGCTGATGTTCGCGACGGAACTGACCTCCTTCTGCGTGACCTTCTCGTTCGCGAGCAGGCTCGCGGCGTACACGGACGCCGCGGCGAGGCCGACCGGGGACTTCCCGGAGTGGATGCCCTTCTCCTTCGCGGCGTCTAAGAGTTCGCGAGCGCGGCGTTCGCCCTCGTCGCTCATCTCCAGTTCGCTCGCGAACCGCGGCACGTACTGGACGGGGTCGGCGGGCTCTATCTCGAGGTTGAGCTCGCGGACGACGTACCGGTACGTGCGAGCGATCTCGTCCTTCTCGACGCGCGAGACGTTCGTCACCTCGTCGAGGCTCCGCGGCGTGTTCGCCTGCCGGGCGGCGGCGTAGAGCGACGCCGTCCCGACGCCCTCGATGCTGCGCCCGGGCAGGAGGTCCTCGGCGAGCGCGCGCCGATAGATGACGCTCGCGGTCTCGCGGACGTTCTTCGGGAGTCCCAGGGCGGAGGCCATGCGGTCGATCTCGCCGAGGGCCTGCTTGAGGTTGCGTTCCTTGCTGTCGCGGGTGCGGAAGCGCTCGTTCCAGGTGCGCAACCGCTGCATCTTCTGGCGCTGGTTCGACGAGAGGCTGTTCCCGTAGGCGTCCTTGTTCTGCCAGCCGATGTTCGTCGACAGCCCCTGGTCGTGCATCATGTTCGTGGTGGGGGCGCCGACGCGGGACTTCTGGTCCTTCTCCTTGGAGTTGAACGCGCGCCACTCGGGGCCGCGGTCGACCTCGTCCTCGTCGACGACGAGCCCGCAGTCCTCGCAGACGGTCTCGCCCTGGGACTCGTCGCTGACGACCCGACCGTCGCACTCCGGGCACGACAGCGTCTCCGCGCCGGAGTCGGTCTTGGTGTCTGTCTTCGTTCTCGCTGTGTCCGTCTCTCGTCGCCGGATGCTGGTGTCTGTCATCGTGGTGGGGGGAGGGTGAGCCGCGTGGAAAAAGCCGGGCTCTCCCTATCGCGTTGCATCCACGGCGACTTAAACGCATTGGCCAGATGCGTTGGTTTCTTCATGATTCTTCGACTGAAACTCGATTCGGCCGACGAATCTTCGACCGAGTCGCCGTTTCGGGTGACGGGACGACGACGACCTCCGGGCGCCGACCGGCTCCCGGAGTCCGCCCAACACACGTCCAGCGATATCGCGCCGTCGCACCTCCAACACCGCGCCATCGCACGTCCAACACCGCGGCATCGCACGTCCAACACCGCGGCATCGCACCACCAACCCCACCCCGTCGCACGACCTTCGGCGGGCACGGTATCGAAACCCTTACTCATGCCAGTGGAGTGCTTTCGACCATGAGCGACGACGCCGCCACCGCCGAGGACGTCCGGCACGTCGCGGACCTGGCTCGCGTCGACCTCGACGACGACGAGGTCGACGACTTCGCCGAGCAGTTCGCGGACATCCTCGAGTACTTCGACGCGCTCGACGACGTTCCGACCGTCGACACCGACGCCGACCTCGTGAACGTCATGCGTCCGGACGAGGAACACGACTGTCTCACTCGCGAGGACGCCCTCTCGAACGCAGAAGGCACCGAGGACGGCTACTTCAAGGGGCCGAACGTCTCATGAGCGAGAACATCTTCATCACGCGCGAGACCGTCGACGGCGCCGACGACGGGCCGCTCGCGGACACCACGGTCGCGGTGAAGGACAACATCTCCACCGAGGGCGTGCGGACGACCTGCGGGTCGGAGATGCTCGCGGACTACGTTCCGCCGTACGACGCCACCGTCGTCTCCCGACTGAAGGACGCGGGCGCGACCATCGTCGGGAAGACGAACATGGACGAGTTCGGGATGGGAACGACCACCGAGACGAGCGCGTTCGGCGCGACCGAGAACCCGGTCGCGCCCGGGCACGTCCCCGGCGGCTCCTCGGGTGGGTCCGCGGCCGCCGTCGCGGCGGGCGAGGCCGACGTCGCACTCGGCTCCGACACCGGCGGGTCCATCCGCTGTCCGGCCGCGTTCTGCGGCGTCGCCGGCATCAAGCCGACGTACGGCGTCGTCTCCCGGTACGGGCTGGTCGCGTACGCGAACTCGCTCGAACAGATCGGGCCGCTCGCGCCGACCGTCGAGGAAGCAGCGGCGCTCCTCGACGTCATCGCCGGCCCCGATCCGAAGGACGCGACGACGCGCGACCCCGAGCGCGACGCGCCGTACGCCGACGCGGCCGACGGCGACGTGGACGGGATGACCGTCGGCGTCCCGACGGAACTCGTCGACGGTGCGGACGACGGCGTCCTGGAGACGTTCGAGGACGCGCTCGACGACCTCCGCGCGCAGGGCGTGGACGTCGTCGACGTCAGTCTGGAGTCCGTCGAGTACGCGGTGCAGGCGTACTACGTCATCGCGATGTCGGAGGCCTCGTCTAACCTGGCGCGGTTCGACGGCGTGCGCTACGGCAAGTCCGGCGGCTACGACGGGAACTGGAACGAGGTGTTCGGCGAAGCCCGCGAGGAAGGGTTCGGTGCCGAAGTGAAGCGTCGCGTCCTCCTCGGGACGTACGCGCTCTCGGCGGGCTACCACGACAAGTACTACAAGCAAGCGCAGAACGCTCGGGCGTGGGTGAAGCAGGACTTCGACGAGGCGTTCGCCGAGGTGGACGTGCTCGCGAGTCCGACGATGCCGGTGCCGCCGATGGAGCTCGGTGAGAGCCTCTCGGACCCGCTCACGATGTACCTCGCGGACGCGAACACCGTCCCGGTGAACCTCGCGGACCTCCCGGCGGTGTCGGTGCCGGCGGGCGAGACCGACGGGCTCCCGGTGGGGATGCAGTTCGTCGCGCCGGCGTTCGACGAGGCGACGGCGATTCGTGCGGCGAGCGCGCTCGAGTGACCGGTCGGGCAGTGTTCGAGCAGGCGAGGCACCGGTTCGGGGGGAGCGACCGGACCGACCCTGGTTACCAAAGGCATATCGGGTTACTGACTCTTCGGTGCTCTGGTCGTGAGGCGACGCCGGCCACGAACGTTTTGTAGAACGTTCGACTGCTACAACGGTAGCGGCAAATTAGCCAGAACGCTCCTTCGAGGGACCTAGACTACGGATATCGGGCGACTCAGTTCTCGAAACGAAGCGGAGAACTATACGTGTGTCTCGTCTATGTGCAGGTACACACGACCCCTCCACAGCAAAGGTGACATACAAATGAAAATCTCTCACAACACTGACGTCGAATTCGGCGAGTTCTCGCGCGCCTGCGACCTCGTCGAGGACTACTACGGCGACCTGGTCGACGACGTGGCCCTCCACGCACCGGTCTCCCGTCGACAGCTCGTCGCCGTCCTCGCCCGCGCGCAGCTCTCCGGCCGCGACCTCGGCCCGGACGGCCTCGCCGAGGTCGGCGAGGAGACCTACCAGTCGAACGACGAGACCCTCTACTGGGTCGACGGCGAGTTCTGGTCGCGCCTCCGCCGCGAACACAACCTCCACCCCGACGAGGGCCGCGCCGCCCGCGAGGTCCACCGCCGACTCATCGAAGCCCTCGACGGCGACGTCTCCTACTACAACCGCGACCGCGACCCGTTCGTCCTCGTCGAACGCGTCACGCCCGTCGACTGACGGCGACGCCACGCGGACCGCGACCCCGTCCCCGTCTCGAACAGTTAACCGCCTCGGGGTCTAGCCTCCGGGTATGCGTTCCCGTCGATACGTCGACGCCGTCCGTCTCTCCAAGCCCGAGCTCGCGGTGTTCGTCTCTGGCGTGGCGAGCATGGGCCTCGAGATACTCGCCGGCCGGATGATCGCCCCCCAGTTCGGGAGCAGTATCTACACGTGGGGGAGCATCATCGGCGTGTTCCTCGCCGCGCTCAGCTACGGCTACTGGCGGGGCGGGAAGCAGGCGGCGCGGATGGCGACGAACGGCCGGATGGCGCGCGTGTTCCTCCTGACCGCGGGCTACGTCGCCGTCCTCATCGTCCTCGGGGACCTCCTCGTTCGCGGGCTCGCGACCGTCCCGCTCCCGAGCCGGTTCGCGTCGCTCCCCGCGATAACGCTCCTGTTCGGGCCGCCGACGTACCTCCTCGGGTACGTCAGTCCGTACGCCGCCGAGCTCTCCGAGAAGGACGGACTCGGCGAGGCGTCCGGGCACGTGTACGCGCTCGGCACAATCGGGAGCATCGTCGGCGCGTTCGCGACGACGTTCTTCCTCATCCCGTC
This sequence comes from Halorubellus litoreus, assembly GCF_037081675.1. Lineage (GTDB taxonomy): Archaea > Halobacteriota > Halobacteria > Halobacteriales > Natrialbaceae > Halorubellus > Halorubellus litoreus. Next base: position 785,139 of record NZ_JAZAQL010000002.1, read on the forward strand.
GCTGGGCGTGGAGGAGATCGCGTTCGTGTTCGGCGTGCTCTCGGTCGGGACCGCCGTCGCGCTCCTGCGCCCCGGGTGGACCCGGGAGAACGTCGCCGTCAGCGCGTTCTTGCTCGTCGTCCTCGTCGCCGCGCTCGCCGGCCCCGCGCTCGGACTGTCCGTCGAGGGCCGGGTCGTCTACGAGACCCAGACGCCGTACCAGGAACTCCAGGTCGTCGACCGCGGCGACACGCGCGTGCTCTTCCTCGACGGCCAGAAGCACAGCGCGATGGACCGCTCGGACCCGAACCGGCACGTCTTCGATTACACGCGGTACTTCCATCTGCCCTTGCTCCTGACGGACCGCGACGACGAGGTCGAGAACGTCCTGTTCGTCGGCGGCGGCGGGTTCACGGGCCCGAAGCGGTTCGCGAACGACTACGACGCACGAGTCGACGCCGTCGAGATAGACCCCGAGGTCATCCGCGTCGCCAAGGAGTACTTCCGACTGGAGGAGTCCGACCAGTTGAACGTGTACAACGCGGACGGCCGCGAGTTCCTCCGGGAGACGAATCGCACGTACGACGTCATCGTGCTCGACGCGTACAAGAAGGACAAGGTCCCCTTCCAGTTGACCACCCAGGAGTTCATGGAGCTCGCGAAGCAGCGCCTCGACGACGACGGCGTGCTCCTGACGAACCTCATCAGCGCGCCGAGCGGCCCGGCGTCGAAGTTCTACCGCGCCGAGTACAAGACCATCGACAGCACGTTCGAGACGGTGTACACGTTCCCGACGGTCGGCGGCGCTGTCGTCCAGAACGTCGAGGTCATCGCGACGAAGAACGCGACGCGCGTCAGCGAGGAGACGCTGCTCGCGCGCAACGACCGCCGCGACATCGGCATCGACCTGGAGAGCGAGATACGGAACTACCGCGACCCGCCGAAGACGAGCGACGTCCCCGTCCTCACCGACGACTACGCGCCCGTCGACAGCCTGCTGGACCCGATGGTCGGCCAGCAGTACGTCGTCCAGGAGACGAACGAGAGCGACGGCGACGCGGCGACGAACGACAGCGACGACGTGGCGAACGCCACGGACGGGAACGAGTCGGTCGCGTCGAGCGCGACCGTGATTGACCCGAGCGAATCGACCGTCAGCATCGACGCGCCGGCGCGGCCAGCCGTCGCTCCGCGGGCGGCGGTACAATCGAGAACGGGACGTGTCGTCGACGTGCGGGCCTGAGCGTCGACGGGCGAGCGCGAGCGACTACTCCTCGTACGCGAGGTTCATGATCCACTGCGAGAACGCGTCGGAGTTCCCGTCGACCTCCTCCTCGCCGATGAATGGCGACAGCATGTCGCCCGCCATCAGTAGCGAGAAGTCGAGGTCGCGCGCGGTCGGCGAGATGTAGTACGTGTTGTGTCCGTTGTAGATGGTGTCGTCGCGGTCGACGAGACCCTTCTCGACGAGGCTCTCGACGATGCGCGAGCCCTTCCGCGAGGAGACGCCGAGTTCCTTCCAGAAGTCGCTCTGGTGGATGCCGCCCGTCTCGCGGACGAGTTCGAGCCCCGCGTGCTCGTCTTCTGTGAGTTCCTCCTCTGCGGCGACGCTCACGCGGACCACCTCGGCGACGATTGTCCGGACATGGGTTCGTTGGAACGAAATAGCGGCGACGGCTTAAATGTCACCGTCTCGCCGCGGGACGCCCGGTCGAATCCACGACCGGGTTTCGGTCCGTCTCACCGACCCGGACCGTGAGGGTTCGCCCACTGCGTAAGGGAACGGCACTGGGCGTCGAACGCGAACGTATGCCAGCAGAATCAGGGCGAGCGACGACGCAATCACCGCACGACCTCGACCCGCGCGTCGAACGCGCGATCGAAGCGTTCAACGACCAGGACGTCGGGCGCGTCCTGGGCGCGTTCGCCGACGACGGGACGTTCTTCGACCCGCTCCTCGACGAACCCGTCTCCGGCCGCGAGTTGCGCGAGTACACGACCGAGATCTTCGAGGCGTTCCCGGACCTCACCATCGACGTTCGGCGCGTCGTCGCGTCGACCGACCGCGACGTGGCGCTCGAACTGACGTACGTCGGGACCCACCAGGGCTCGATGGACGGCATCCCGGCGACGGGGCGTCGCGCCACGACCGAGACGATCGCGGTCATCGAGTTCGGCGAGGACGGTATCGAGTCGTGGCGCGACTACTTCGACCAGGTCGGGTTCCGCGAGCAACTCGGGCTGACGTTCCCGTCGGTGCTCTCGCTCGCACCGAAGCTCGCGGTCCGGAAACTGAAGGCCGTCGTCTGAGTCGACTGGGGCGCGGTCGGCGCGTCCCGGTCGGCGGTCGGTCCGCGCGTCTCGGTCGGTGCAGGTCGGTCCGCGCGTCTCGGTCGACGCTCGGTCAGAACGTCGCGTCGACGCGCTCGTACTCGGTCTCGCAGGGGGCGCCGTCGGCGTACCAGTACCCGAACTCCTCGCCGACGTGGACGAGCGACGACGACCGCGTGCCGTAGCCGTCGCCGTGGATGCAGACGCCGTAGTCGTGGTCGCGGAGCACCGCTGCGGCGCGCTCGCGCCACTCCTCGGGCGTCTCGCCGGCTTCGACCTGGAGGGCGTCGTGGACGGCGCGCGCGTTCTCGGCCTGGCGCTGGGCGTACTCGCGCCGGAGGTCGGGTATCTCGAAGTCGTCGACCGCGCCGACGTTCACCACGACGTGGACGCCCGGGTCGAGGGAGTCGACGACGAGGTCGCCGTCCCATTCGAGGTAGTTGGCGTCGTCGGCGTCGGCGACGACGAGGTTGAACCCGTCGTACTCGTGCGTGGCGACGGCGTCCTCGACGACGGCGGTCGCGTCCGCGGCGCTCGCCTCGGCGAGCGCGTCCCGGACGAGGAGGCCTCTGGAGCGTTCGGCGGCGAGGTCGGCGTCCGTCCAGCGGTTCGTGATACCGACGAACACGCCGTGTTCGTTCGTCCCGATCCACGTGCCGCCGGCTTCCTCGTCGCGCGGCGCGACGACGACCGGGTCGCCGTCCTCGCCGTCGATGCGGGCGGGACCGACGGCTGGTCTGTCGAGCGCTTCGTCGCGGTTCGCCGCGACCACGAGCGGCGCGTCAGCGAACGCGCGCCACGCGAACGTCAACGTACACACGTCGACGCGTAGGTGCGCTGGCAACTTAAGGGGTGCTTCGGCGGGTGCGCGTGCCCGTTCGGGTTCGCTCCTGCCCGGTCAGTCGTCGGCGAGGCGCTCCCGGACGGCCGGCCGGTCGACCGTCCCGGACGCGGTGCGTGGGATGGCGTCGGCGAACGCGACGGTCTTCGGGAGTTCGTGTGCTGCGAGAGTATCGCGGAGTGCGTCGCGGACCGCATCGGGCGTCGACGGCCCGACGTCGGCTTCGGAACGGACGACGAGTGCGACGACGCGCTCGCCCCACTCGGGGTCCGGGAGGCCGACGACGGCGGCGTCCGCGACGGAGTCGAGCGCGCGGAGCGCGTCCTCGACGACCGCGGGCTGGACGTTCTCGCCGCCGGTGACGATCATGTCGTCCACGCGCCCCGTGACGTACACCTTCCCGTCGACGTCGCGGTATCCACGGTCGCCGGTGTGGAACCCGCGCTCGCCGAACCGGCCCGCGACGTCGCGCTCGCCGGCGCCCGAACCGGTCGTCGCGCTCTCGTCGGCGTCGTCGTGCGCGTCGAGGTACCCGGGCGTGACCGTCGGCCCGGAGACGACGAGTTCGCCGACCTCGCCGGGCGGCACGGTCTCGTCGTCGGCGTCGACGACCGCGACGGTCGTGTTCACGAGCGGCTGCCCGACCGTCTCGGGGTCCGCGAACGCCTGCCCGGGGGTCGCGGTCGCTATCTGCGAGGCGGTCTCGGTCATCCCGTACGTCGGGTAGACGGGGACGTCGGCGCGCTCGCAGCGCGCGAGCAACGCGGGGTCGGCGGCCGCGCCACCGAGGAGGACGAACCGGAGCGACGCCGGTGGCGTCCAGTCCGCGTCGAGCAGCCGGTCGAGCGCCGTCGGGACGAGCGAGACGCCCGTCGCGTCGTGGTCGTCGAGCGCGCTCGCGGTCGCGTCGGCGTCGAACTCGCGCTGGAGGACGACCGTCGACCCGTAGAGCGCGCACCGCACGATGGGTGCGAGCCCGCCCATGTGGTACGTCGGGAGCGGCGACAGCCAGCGGTCCGCGCGCCCGACGCCGAGCCGGAACGCGCTCGCGGTCGCCGACGACAGCAGGTTCCCGACCGTCACCCGCACCGCCTTCGGGTCGCCCGTCGACCCGGACGTGAACATCGTCACCGGAACGTCGCCCGGCGTGACCCGATGCGATGGCGCCGTCGCGTCGGGCACGTCGCTGGCAGCGCTCCCGGTCGGCGCGTCCGGTTCGCCCGCGACGGTCCCGAGACCCTCGACCGTCACGCCCGAGGGCGACTCCAGTGCGTCCACGGCGGCGTCGGCGCGGTCGCGACCTGCCGCGTCCGCGAGCAGCGTCTCGACGCCCGCGTGGTCGAGTTGCGCGCCGAGTTCGCCGGGTGCGAGGTCGACGTTCAGGAGGACGAGCTCGCGGCCCGCGCGCCACGCGGCGTGCACGAGCGCCACCACCCTGGGGTGGGGGTCCGCGAGCACACCGATGCGTCCGGGCACCCCACCGCCATCGTCGCCGTCCCCGAGTTCGTTCGCGACCGCAGCGACCCACGCGTCGAGCTCGCGGTACGTCCACGGATCGCCCGTCGGATGGTCGACGAGCGCTTCCCGGTCGGGGGTCGCCGCCGCGCGCGCAGCGACGAGGTCCGTCGTCGGCCAGTCGCCACCCGCGCCCGCCGCGCTCGCGGCGTCGGTCGCGTCGGCTCGCTCGCCTCCGTCGCTACGTGCGCGGTCAGGCATCGTCGTCCTCCCAGACGCCGTGAACGCCGAGTCCGGCGTCCTGCGGGACGCGAACCGCGCCGTCGTCGACGAAGCACGGGTCCGGGCCGAGGTCCGTCGACAGCCAGTCGCCGGTCGCGAGGCCGCAGGGGAGGACGCCCGGGAGCGACGCGGCGACGTGCACGGCGCCGGCGCGCGCGACGACGGCGTCGATCGTCGTCGTCACCACGCTCGCCACCTGCTGGGCTTGCGCCTCCACGGCCGCGCGGCGTGCGCGCTCGACGCCGCCGAGCGCCATCGGTTTCAGGACGAGGACGTCCGCCGCGTCCGCGTCCAGGACGCCCTCGACGGAGTGCGTCGCGAGCGTCTCGTCGACCGCGACGCCGACGCGACCACCGCGGAGGTCCGCGAGTCCCGCGAGGTCGTCCGCGGGCAGCGGCTGTTCGACGTACCGCACGTCGGCGTCCGCGAACCCGTCGAACGCTCTCGCCGCCTGGTCGCGGGCCCACGCGCCGTTCGCGTCCGCGCGGAGCGCGACGTCCTCGCCGACCGCGTCGCGCACGGCGCGCAGTCGTTCGACGTCCCGGTCGACGTCGCCCGCGCCGACCTTCACCTTCACCGTCTCGTAGCCCTCCTCGACCGCGCGTTCGGCGGCCGCGGCGGTGTCGGCGGGCGCGGCGTCGCCGACGGTCGCGTTCACCGGCACCCAGCGGCGCTCGCTCTGCCGACCGAGCAAGCGGTACAGCGGCCGGTCGTGTTGCTTCGCGCGGAGGTCCGCGAGCGCGAGCGCGACGCCGTGACGCGCCGCCGGATTCCGGTCCAGGTCCGCGCGCAACGCCGCCTCGTCGTCGCGGAGTCGCGACACCGCGTCCTCGAGCGCCCCCCGGCACTCCGCGGTCGACTCCGTCCACGGCGCGAGCGGCGTCGCCTCCCCGAACCCCTCGTGCTCGCCGTCGCTCACGCGAACGAGGAACCCCTCGCGGTCCGTTATCTCGCCGTTCGCCGTCGCGAGCGGTTGCGAGAGCGACACCGTGAAATCGCGGATTTCGGCGTCCATCTACGCCACCCCCGCGGCCGCGAGCGCGCCGGCACCCAGCACGTTCCCGCTCGCCGCGGCGAGTCCGAGCGCGAACAGGACGGCGTACAGCGCGAGCAACTGCCCGACCCGCTCCAGCGCCGGGTTCAGTGCCGCACCGCCCGTCTCCGTCAGGACGGTTCGGGCGACCATTCCCGCGAGCGGGAGCGACAGCACGGGCGCGAGCACCGTCACCGCGAGGTCGGCGCCGAGCCAGAGGTAGAGCGGCGTCGCGTACGCGAGCGCGAGCAGGGCGACGAACTCCGTGCGAGCGAACCCGTACCCGAACGCGACGGCGAGCGTCGTCTTCCCCGTCTGCGCGTCCTCCTCCTTGTCGCGGACGTTGTTCACGACGAGGATGTTCGTCGAGATCGCCGCGACCGGGAGGCTCGCGACGACCGCGAGCCAGAGCGCGTCCATCGGCGCGAGTCCGACCGCGAGCGGGCCGTAGTCGACCGCGGCAGCGGCGGCCTGCACGTAGTACGTCCCCGTCACGGCGACCAGTCCGAAGAACACGAACACGAACAGGTCGCCGAGGCCGTTGTACCCGAGCGGGTACGGCCCGCCGGTGTACGCGACGCCGCAGACGACGCTCACGAGCCCCACGACGAGGATCGGAACGCCGCCGACGTACACGAGGTACGTCCCGGAGACGATGGCGAGCGCGAACGTCAGAATCATCGCGCGCTTGACCTCCGCGGGCTCGATGAGGCCGCCCGCGGTCACCCTGGTGAACCCTTCGCGGTCCGCGGTGTCCGCGCCCTGAACGGCGTCGTAGTAGTCGTTCGCGAAGTTCGTCCCCACCTGGATGAGCGCCGCGCCGACGAACGCCGCGATAGCGGGCAGCGCCTCGAACACGCCAGCCCAGGCCGCGACCGCCGACCCCACCAGGACCGGCGCCGCGGCCGCCGGGAGCGTCTGCGGGCGCGCCGCCATCACCCACGCCTTCCGTCGCGAGACCGCTTCCGTACTCATTACCAGCGAGTCGGGCCCGCTCGTACCAAAACGTTCGGCTTCGCTACCGGTGGCGGTCCGTTCGTCCCGCGACCGCTACGGGGTCAGTCGTCGGCGTCCCAGTCCACCCACAGCCAGCCGGTCATCTCGATGGCGCCCGCGTCGGCGCCGTCACTGTCGTCGCTGCACGGCCGGTCCGTGCCGGGGTCGTACTCGCCGTTCCCGTTCACGTCGTGCAGCATCACGACCGCGTACCGGCCGGTGCCGTCGTCGTCGACCGGGACGCCGGCGCCGTCGGCGGTGACGGCGTTCTCGTACGCGACGTGGTCGACGCCGACCGCGGTCCCGTTCTCGAACGCGACGAACAGCGTCGACTGGTTCCCGGGGACCGTCCAGCCGACGCGGAGCGCGCCGTCGTCACTCCAGAGCATCTCGGCGTTCCCGGTCCCCCAGTAGCTCACCCAGCCGCCGTCGCACGCCACCGGCTCCGGGAGGGACGCGGCGAGGTCCGGGGCGTCGCCGGGGTCTGCGTCCCACACGCGGACGTCGTTGTACTCGGTGGTGCCGTCGGTCGACCCGGTGTGACTCGACTCGCGGTGCTCGGTCGCGGGACCGTCGGTCGTCGTGCGCTCGGTGTCGACCGTCGTCGCCTCGTCGGTGTCGTCCCCGATGGGGTCGGCGAGACACCCGGCGGTCGCGGCGAGCGCGACGACGGCGAGCGCGACGAGAAGCCGCTTGGAGGGCTGCATACCACCACGTTCCGTCGATTCGGATAAGTGCCTTCGGCAAGGTGAAACGCGGATAGTAGCACGCCCAGGGTTTACACGAGACGTAAACCTCAAGCGTCCGCGTCGCCAGTCGGGCGTATGGTTACTGTCACGCTCGACGCGCCGATCCCCGGTTCGACCGTCGAGACGGTCGCCGGTCGCGCCGACGCGGACCCGCGAGCGCTCACGAGAGCCGTCGACGCGCTCCACGAGTCGCTCGTCGACGGGAGCGACGCCATCCTCCAGCACTACCGGACCACGGACGCGCCAGACTCGGTCACGGTCGCGGACGGACTCGCCACCGTCGTCTACGTCGACGACGACACCTGGACGCGAACGCTCGACACGCACGGCGTCCCAGCCGACGTCGCCCCGGCGGTACGCGCGGTCCACGCCGCGTTCGCGACCGACGAAACGGGACGGCCGGGCGACGAGTCGCGGCGCGAACCGATGGTCCTCCCGTCGCGCGACGTCGCCGAACTCGTCCGCGCAGGACTCTCGACGCGCCAGGCCGAGGTCCAGGTCCTCCACGACGCCGGCCTCGACTACGCCACTATCGCCGACCGTCTCGACGTCGCGGAGAGCACCGTCAAGGTCCACCGCCACCGCATCCAGGAGAAGGTCGCGAACGCGAAGCGACTGCTCGACGCGGTCGCGGACTGACGCGGAGCCCGACCGGAAGGAAGGGTCGACGGTCGAGGACGCGGCCGCGTCCGGTCGACTCCGTCGGTCACCACGCGTCGACGGTCACCACGCGTCGACCGACACGGCGTCCCCGCTCGGTCGCGCGGTCGCGACGAGGGAGCCGTCCGCGACGACGGCGTGCACGAGTTCGTCGACGTCGAGGCCCTGGCGTTCGCGGACGGTTCCGTCCGCGAGCGCGTGCACCGAGAGCGCCGGTCCCGTTCGCTGGGCGTCGTCGCCGTCGTCGCCCGCGGCCGCCGCCTCGACCGGGACGTACAGCGCGTCGCCGCAGACGAACGGGAGCGCGGTCGGTGCACCCGAGGAGTCGTCGTCCCCGACCGTCCACGTCACGTCGCCCGTCGCGGCGTCGCGCACGACCACGCGATTCGGGGCGCGGCCGTGGAAGTCCTGGCTCGCGACGACGAACGCCTCGGTCGCCGCCGCGACCGTCTCCTCGCCCGCGACCACGCCGTCGTCGGTCTCCCGCTCCACGGGCGGCGACCGCGACCACGCCGAGTCGCCGTCGCTCGCGCCGAGCGCGAGCAGTTCGCTCCCCTCCGACGCAGCTATCGACGAGAACGCGCGGCCGCCGCCGACGACCAGCGACCGCGGCGCCACTCCTCCGGCCGACCACGCGTTCTCGCCCGTCCGCGGGTCGAGCGCGAGGAGCGCGCCCGCGCCGTCGCCCTCGACCGTCCGCGTCACGTAGAACCGCTCGTCGTCGGCCGCATGGGGAATCCAGCCGCGCTCGGCTTCACGGCGCGTCCACACCGCGTCGCCGTCCCGCACGTCGACCGCGACCAGCTCCTCGGCGCCCTCGCCTGCCTCGGCCGGCACCGTCACGAGCGCGAGACCGCGCGCGACGACCGGCTCGACGTGGTTCCGGACGCGCCACGTCCACCGCTCGCTGCCGTCCGCCGCGTGGAGCGCGTACAGCGTGTCCGCGCCGCCGCGCCACAGCACCGTCTCGCCCGCGACCCGCGGCGCACCCGCGTACGCCGTCCCCGACACTTCGACCGTCCACCGGACCGCACCGGTATCGAGGTCGAGCGCGACGAGGCGCGCGAACTCCGTCCCGCGATCCAGGCCGACGAACGCGACGTACGCGACACCGTCCGCCACCACGGGTGGCGCGACCGAATCGACCGTCGACGCCGACAGCGACCGACGCCACGTTGCCCCGTCCGAGAACTGTCGTGGTGCGGCGTCGCCCGGTGCGCGCCGCGCGTTCCCAGGACCATGCCCGGGGTGCGCCCAGTCGCCGGGTTCCACGAGGAACGGCGCGGGCATCGTCGACCCGTCGCTATCGCCGTCGTCCCCACTGAACGCGCTACAGCCGCCGAGGAGGGCGGTCCCGGCGGTCGCCAGGACCCTGCGTCGAGAAGCCCGCATCGCCCGACGGTTCCAGCCCGCGGCGTAAGTGTCTCGTGGTCGCACGAACCGGGACGAACCCCGGCTAGAGTGCGGTGCGGTCGCGGTGCGGTCGCGGTGCGGTCGCTGTCGCGGTGCGGTCAAGCGCACTCACCGAGCGCGAGCGAGCGAAGCGAGCGAGTCGCTCGGGAGTTTTTCGCCCACGTTTTTGCAAGGAGCGGTGCGCGAACGCAGTGAGCGCACCCGACGCAGCAAAAAGGTGGTCGCTTAGTAGTGGTACTCGTAGTCGTCGAAGTCGGGGTCGCGGCCTTCGTTGAAGGCGTCGCGGCCTTCTTGGGCTTCGTCGGTCTGGTAGGCGAGGCGGGTGGCTTCGCCGGCGAAGACTTGTTGGCCGACCATGCCGTCGTCGGTGGCGTTGAACGCGTACTTGAGCATGCGCATGGCGGTGGGGGATTTGCCGAGCATCTCCTCGGCCCAGTCGAGTGCGACGTCTTCGAGGTCGTCGTGTGGGACGGCTTCGTTCACCATGCCCATGTCGGCGGCTTCGTCGGCGTCGTAGGTCTTCCCGAGGAAGAAGATCTCGCGGGCTTTCTTCTGGCCGACCTGTTTCGCGAGGTACGCGCTCCCGAAGCCGCCGTCGAAGCTTGCGACGTCCGGGTCGGTTTGCTTGAATTTCGCGTGTTCCTCGCTGGCGAGGGTCATGTCGCAGACGACGTGGAGGCTGTGGCCGCCGCCGACCGCCCAGCCGGGGGCGACGCAGACGACGGGTTTGGGGATGTGGCGGATGAGCCGTTGGACTTCGAGGATGTGGAGGCGGCCGGCGCTGCTGGCGTCCTCGCGCTCGGCGTCGTCGCCCTGGTACTCGTAGCCGTCGGCGCCGCGGACGCGCTGGTCGCCGCCCGAGCAGAACGCCCACCCGCCGTCCTTCGGGCTCGGGCCGTTCCCCGTCAGGAGCACGCACCCGACGTCAGTCTGGCGTTTCGCGTGGTCGAGAGCGCGATACAGTTCGTCGACCGTGCCGGGCCGGAACGCGTTCCGGACCTCGGGGCGGTCGAACGCGATGCGGACCGCGCCGACGTCCGTCCCGCGGTGGTACGTGATGTCCCGGAAGTCGTCGTTCAACTCGGTCGCCTCCCAGCGCTCCGGGTCGAAGAGCTCGCTGACCATACCGGGGACTCGCCGCGGCGCGCACTTGGAGGTTCGCGTCTCGGCTGGCCCTCGCCGAACCGGGGACGCGGCCGGATACGGCGTCGGCGTTCGCGAAGACGGGATACGTGCCGGTTCGTTGCCGGGAACGTTTTTCTCCGCTCGGTTACAAACACGCACGAGGCATGGGTGAGACGTTCTACGACGTCCTCGGGGTGGACGCGGCCGCGAGTCAGGACGAGATCGAGGCCGCGTACCGCGAACGCGTCAAGGAGACCCATCCGGACCTGAACGACGCGCCGGACGCGAGCGACGCGTTCCAGCGCGTGCAGACCGCCGAGGAGGTGCTCGGCGACCCGGACGAGCGCGCTCGCTACGACCGCCTCGGGCACGCGTCGTACACGAGTCACTTCGGTGGCGGGACCGGCGACGGTGGCGGTCGCTGGGACGTCGGCGCGGACCCGACCGCGGACGCCCGGGGCGACGCGTCCGGGAGTCGCTGGGGCGCGAGCGGTCGTGGGAGCGAGAGCGATAGCCGCGGAAGCGCTGGCGGGCCGGGCGACGACGGCGTGAACGACGGAGGCGTGGGCGCGGATGGCGGGTTCGGGTTCGACCCGGGCGCGTACGACCGGACGCGCCGCTCCGGGTCGAATCCGAGCGAGCGGAGCTACGACGTCGGCGGGTCCAGCGGAGAGGGACAGGCGTCGGCGAGCGCGACCGGTGCGAGCGCGAACGCGACCGGCACGACCGCGCCCGGTGGCGGTGCGAGCACGTCGACGGACGCGGGCGGCGCGACCGTCGGCGACCCGACCGACAGCCGGCACTGGCGCGAACGAGAGCGCGAACGCTCGAAGCACGCGCAACGCGAGGGCCGCGGGACCGCCGCCGACGACACCGACGGCGGGTACTCGGTGCACGACTGGAACGACGACGAACTCGACACCGCGCGGACGCCCTACAAGCTCCAGGGGAGCGAGTTCGTCGTCGTCGGCATCATGTTCGTCCTCTACCCGTTCATGGCGTACTCCGCGATAACGCCACAGTTCTCGCTCGTCGTGAACGTCACCGTCGCCGCGTGCGCGCTCCTGCTCACCGGGTACCTCCTGACGATGCCACGCATCGCCATCTACGTCTTCGGCGCGTGGAGCGTCATCGCGCCGCTCGCACTCCTCCTGTTCCCCGCGCTCGACCCCGTCTCGCTGCTCGGCGTCGTCGTCCTCGGGAGCACGTGGATACCGTTCGGGTACAGCGTGCTGTTCATGCAAGTGCTGCGGTGACGGACGGGACTCAACCGTCTACCGCGTCTCGCTCGCGGAGCGAGCGCGCTCGCGCGCTCGGTCGGTGACGGCGTCGCGAGCGTCGTGGCTCGCGGCCGCGTCGAACCCGACCTCGAGGACGTGCGAGCCCTCGGCAGCGACCGCGTCGCGGTACGCGCTCGCGAACGCGTCGACCGGGACGCGCTCGAACGCGAACTCGTAGAGGTCACCCGTTGGCTCGAAGTCGATGCCGTGGGGCGTCTGGAACTGCTCGGTGAACGGCGGGTCGAACTCGCTGATGGGGAGCTCCTGGAAGATGCCGCCGCCGTCGTTGTTCACGACGACGATCGTCGCGTCGACGTCACAGCGCGAGAGCGACAGGAGGCCGTTCATGTCGTGGTAGAACCCGAGGTCGCCCGTGACGTACACGAGCGGGTCGTCGGTGGCGCTCCCGGCGCCGAGCGCGGTGGAGGTGACGCCGTCGATGCCGCTCGCGCCGCGGTTCGCGAGCACCGTCACGTCGCGCTCGCTCGCGGGAGCGAACCGGTCGGCGTCCCGCACCGGCATCGAGTTCCCGACAACCAGCGTCGCCGGTGCGGGCGCGTTCGCGACCGCGTCCGCGAGCACCGCGCCCTCGAACGCACCGACCGAATCGTCTTCGCGGGCGTCCGCGACCCCCGAGGTGAACGCCTCGTCCATCGCGAGCGCGCGCTCGACGGTCGCGTCGCGGTCGGTCCCCGTCGGTCGGTCGCGGTCCGCAAGCCGGTCCGCGACGCCGCGCGCGACGTGGACGGGGTCGGCCGCGAGGAGGGCGTCGGCGACGAACTCGGCGTCACGCCACTCGCCAGCAGGGTCCACGAGCACCTGGCGGACGTCGCGCGCAGCGAGCGCCTTCCGGAGCGGTTTCGACGTCGGTGACGCCCCGAACCGCAGGACGAGGTCGGGCTCGACCGCGTCCAACAGCTCGTCGACGTACCCGTCGTACGAACCGAGAATCGGTGCCTCAGCGACGTGCTCGCCGTGGCGGACGGTCGATAGCGTATCCGCGAGCACCGGGAACCCCGCGGTCGCACCCAGTTCCGCGAGCGCCGGCGCGTACCCATCGCGAGCGACGTCGACGGGGTCGGCGGGGCCGGCGACGACGAGTCCCGCGTCCGCCGACGCGACCGACGCCGCGAGCGCATCGAGGCGTCCGTCGTCGAGCGTCGGCCGCCCCTGCGCCGTCTCGACGTACGCACGCCCCGGCCGTCCCTCGCTCGCTCGCACGTCGCCCTCGTCCCAGCCCGCCGGCACGTCCCCCTCGACCTCGAGTGGCTCCAGGGGCTTCCGGAACGGACAGTTCACGTGGACGGGTCCCGCGGGCGTCCCCGTCGTCTCCGCGAGCGCTCTCGCCGCGTCCGTCCGCAGCCGCCGGAGCTTCCGCGGCGTCGCCTCCGGCTCCGGGAGGTCGCGATACCACCGCACGGTCGACCCGTACAGCTTCTCCTGGTCGACCGTCTGGTTCGCGCCGGAATCCCGCAACTCCGGCGGCCTGTCCGCCGTGAGCGCGAGCAATGGCACGCGCGCCTGGCTCGCCTCCACGACAGCGGGATGATAGTTCGCCGCCGCCGTCCCCGACGTGCAGACGAGCGCCGTCGGCTCGCCGGTACGGCGGGCGCGACCGAGCGCGAAGTACGCCGCCGACCGCTCGTCGAGGATCGAGAACACGTCGACGTCGTCGTTGGCCGCGAACGCCATCGTCAGCGGCGTCGACCGGCTCCCCGGCGACACCACGACCGCATCCAGTCCGCCCGCCGCGAGCTCGTCGACGAGCGTCTCCGCCCACAGGACGTTCCGGTTCGGGTACCCGCCGTCCTCGGCGTCACCGCGGGCGCGGTCGTCGTCGCTCATCTGAACTCTTCGAGCAACGGCCGGTACTTCAGCTGGATCTCGTCCCACTCCTCCTGGGGGTCCGAGTCCCGGACGATGCCGTTCCCCGCGAACAGCGTCGCGCCGTCACCGCCCGCGACCCCCGAGCGGATGGCGACGAGGAACTCCCCGTCACCGGTCGCGTCGAACCACCCGATGGGGGCCGCGTACCACCCGCGCTCGAACGTCTCCACGTCCCGGATGGTCGCCGCGGCCGCCGCCGGCGGCAGCCCGCCGACCGCGGGCGTCGGATGCAGTGCCTCCACGATGTCGAGCACGTGCACGTCCGACGCCAGCTCGGTCGTGATGGGCGTCTGCAGGTGCTGGATATTGTCGAGTTTCCGTACGCGCTGCTCGCCCTCCGTCACGTCGCCGAACCCCGCGAGCTGCTCGCAGATCGTGTCGACGACGAGACGCTGCTCGTGCTGTATCTTCTCCGAGTCGACGAGCGACTGCGCGAGTTCGGCGTCGGCCTCCGGCGTCCCGCCGCGCCCGACCGACCCCGCGAGCGCCTCCGTCTCCACGCGCCGGCCGTCGCGCTTCACGAGCCGCTCCGGTGGGGCTCCCAGGAACCCGGCGTCCTCGGTGGGCTGTACGAGGAACCGGTAACAGTTCGGGTACGTCCGCCGCAACCGCTCGAGGACGTCCGGGAGGTCGACGGGCCCGTCGAGGTCGACCTCGAGCGCGCACGCGAGGACGACCTTCTCCAGGTCGCCGGCGCGGATGCGCTCGGTCGCGTCCGCGACCTGCGTCGTCCACGCGTCCTTCGGCGTCGTCCGCCGCGTCGCCCGCACGCCCGGCGGCGTCCCCACCGGCCGCATCTTCGGAAGGGCTTGGACCGACTCGACCGCGTCGTCGAGCGCGCGCTCGACCGCCTCCGGGTCGGCGTCGGGCCCGTACGCGTTCACCGTCACCCACGTCCCGTCGTCCGTCCGCGTCAACTGCACTTCCGGGAGGACGAACGACGCCGCCGGGAACCCGCTCCAGGAGCCCTCCGGGGCGTGGTCGTCGCGGAACGCGAACCCGCCGACGAACCGCGGGCGCGGCGCCTTCCCGCTCGCGCCGTTCGCGTCCACGTCCGCGAACGCCGCGGCCGCGGCCGACCGCACCGCATCGAAGCGCTCCGGGCCGTCCGCGGTCACCTCGGCGGCGACCCCCGCACCCGCCAGTTCCAGGCCGCCGGGGCTCGCCCACTGGAGCCGCGGCGGTTCTCGCGACGCCAGGAACGCCTGGAAGGACACGTCGCCGACCTCGCGGCTGCGACTCACCAGGCGTCCCGCGTCGAGCACGACGTCTCCCGACGCCCCGCCGCTCTCCGCTCGTTCCATCGCACGCAACTCAGGGACGGGCCGTATAAAGGGTGTTCATATCCGAGAACCTAAGGAGAAAGCACTTCACGCGACCGCTCGACGCCCCGCGCATGCGACGCCGCCGTACCCTCCACGCGTTCGCCGCGACCGCCCTCCCCACCGCGTTCGCCGGCTGTCTCGGCGACGACACCGTCGGCGAATCGACCACCGGCGTCTCGACCACCGATGCCTCGACGCGGACGACCGCCGCGACGACCACGGTGCCGTGCGACGCGCCGTCGTCGCTCGAACTCGGCGAGCCCGAGTACGAGCTGGGGCCCTCGAACGAGACCCCGCCGGTGTCGACGAGCGAACTCCCCGACGCCGAACGGCGGGTCGTCGAGGCGGCGGTTCCACCGGACTCGTACGTGACCTGTGGCGACGCGAGCGCGCTCCAGTCGCTCGCGGAACGGATCGAGGAGCGAAACGAACTGCGCTCGAAGCGCCACGAGGAACGGTGGACCGAGCAGGACGCGACCGTGACCCCGCCCGCGTACCTCCATCTCTACTACCTCGAACACGATGGCTCGACCTACGAGGTCGAACTCGTCGTCGACGGCGAGATATCGCTCCCGTGACCGCCGACCGCCGGACCGCGAGTCAGGCGTAGCGCTCCCGGACCGCGACTCACGCGTAACGTTCCTCGTTCCACGGGTTCGCGGTGTTCGAGTACCCGCGTTTCTCCCAGTACCCGCGCTCGGGTTCGGTGAGGAACTCGACGCCGTCGACCCACTTCGCGCCCTTGTACGCGTACCGATGCGGGGTGACGACCCGGAGCGGGCCGCCGTGCTCGCGCGGGAGGTCGTCGCCGTCGAACGCCCACGCGAGCATGACCTCATCGCGCATGCACTCCTCCAGCGGGAGGTTCGTCGTGTACCCGTCGAGCGCGTGGAACATGACGTGGACGGCGTCGTCGTGAACCCCCGCGAGGTCGGCGAGGGTCGGGAACGTCACGCCAGTGAACTCGCAGTCGAGCTTCGACCAGCCGGTGACGCAGTGGAAGTCCTGGCGCTGCGTCTCGCTGTCGACCGCCTTGAACTCGTCGAGCGAGAACGAGCGCTCGTCGTCGACGGCGCCCCAGACGTCGAGCGAGTACTCGTCGGGGTCGTAGTTCGGCGTGCCGCTCTTCGAGAGCACGGGGAACTTCGACGTCTCGCGCTGCCCGGGCGGTACGCGCTCGCCGTCGAACTCCTCGTGGAGGTCCGTGACGTCCCTGACTGTCATCGCGGACTCGTAGCGCGCGAACGACCGTAGGCGTGACGGACCCGAGTTCGCGTCGCGGTCCGCGACCACTCGCCCGACGTCGGAGGACCTTGCCAATCCAGGGCGAGGAGCGTGTACGGACTCGTTCATCGACGGACACGAACGGCCCCGAAAGTCCGCCGAGGGGGCTTGAGGCGGCCTCCCGCGGCGGATTCACGTCCCCAACAGGCTTAAATACCCCCTTACCGATAGCCCCAATTACTGATGCCCAAGGTCGAGATAAACATCCCCGAGCATCTCGAGATGCAGATCACGCAGATGGTGGAGCAGGGCGAGTTCGTCAACCGCGACGAAGCCATAGAGGACCTCCTGGCGGCCGGACTCAAGGCGTACAAGACGAGCGGCCCGATGGACGACGAGGACGAACGCCTCGACTCCGGCTTCGAGGACGACGGCATGATGGGTCACGACGACGAGTACGTCTTCTAACCGCGGCGCCTTCTCGCCTACTTCCGTCTCTCCGCTCCCGTCTCGTCGACGCCCGAGTACGGCGGCGGCAGCAACACCTCCGACTCCGCGTGTTCGCGGCGCCAGTCGCCCCACGTGGCGACCTGCGACGGCCGAATCGCGAGCGCCTCGTTCTCCAGGGGCCCGCAGATGGCGCGCGCGAGCAACTGGCTCCAGTAGCTCCCGCTCTCCCGGTCGACCATGACGAGGTTCCCGGCGTTCCGGACGCCGACGTCCGTGTCCCTGACGGTCGCGCCGAACGACCGGTTGTCCTCCTCGGCGGCCGCGGCGAACACGTCCTCGGGCCGCCAGAGCAGGCCCGTCGCGCGGAACGACCGCGTCTCGCCCGCGACGACGCGGGACGCGACCATCCCGCTCCGGCACAGCGAGCAGTACGTCACGAGCAGCGGTTCGCCCGCGTACTCGTCCTCGACGACCTCGTGCCGCCACAGGACCGTCACGGGGTACGCGCGCGGGCGGTCGCCGCCCGTGAGCCCGACGACGACCTGCGAGTCGTCGAGTCGGCCGTCGTCCGCGTACCGTTCGTCGACGTCGCGCGGCCAGTCGCGCGCGAACTGCGGGTCGTCGATCTCGAGGAGCGCCCACGGCTGCGTTGACTCCTCGCAGACCGTCGGCGGGAACCCCGTCTGCGCGAGCGACGGGTACGCGTCCTCGCCGCCCGTTCCCGGGCCAGCGCGCCCGCTCGCGGTGCCGCGGTCCGCGCCGAAGGAACTCGCGAGGTCGAGGCAGCCAGCGAGTCCGCCGAGGCCGACCGCCGCCGCCGTCGCTCGCAGGAGGGCACGCCGATTCATGGCGTCCGGTACGCGTCGTCGACGCATGAACGCGGGGCGGTCGTGCGCCAATCCCTCACACCCCCGCTAGCCCGATACCCCCAGTCGTCGTAGGACGGGTATGGAACCGCTCTCCCGTCGACGACTCCTCCGAAGCGGCGCGGTCGCCGCGAGCGCCGCGCTCGCCGGCTGCCTGGGGAGTCTCGGCGTCGGCGACGGGGGCGTGGATGCCATCGAACTGGAGCGCGCCGCCGGCCCCGGCCCCGACCGCGTCCCGCTCGCGGTCGCCGACCGCCCCATCGTCCTCGACTTCTTCGCGACGTGGTGCGCGCCCTGCATCCCGCAACTCGACACCATCTGGGCGGCCGCACAGGAACGCCCGGACGCGTACGTCGTCTCCGTGACGAACGAGGGGAACGAGGCCGCCATCCGGCAGTGGTGGGGGGACTACGGCGGCGACTGGCCCGCGGTCATGGACCCGGAGGCGCGAGCGACGAGCACGTACAGCGCGCCGCGGCTGCCGACGACGCTCGTCCTCCCGCCCGGCGGCGGCCCAGGGAGCGAGGTCTGGCGGCACGTCGGCGTCGCCCGGGCGGACGCGGTCGTCGCCGCCATCGACGAGGCCGCCGCCACTTCGAACGTGGGGCCGGGAGAGCAGCGATGATAGACCCGTTGTTCGTGCTGGCGTTCTCCGCTGGCGCGCTCGCGTTCGCCGCGCCCTGCGCGTTCCCGCTGCTCCCGGGGTACGTCGCGTTCTTCGTCGGCGCGAACACCGAGGGGTCCAGCCCTGCAGGCCCCGCGGACGACGACGCCGGCGGCACCGCCACGGACGGCGGCGCGGCGACCGCCGCGCGACCGTCGCTGCGCCGTGCGGGATTCGTCGCGGGCGTCACGGGACTCGGCGCGACCGTCGTCTTCGTCGCGTTCGCCGCAGTCGTCGCCGTCCTCGGCGCTGGCGTGGCGTCGCTCGCCGGCGAACTCGAGCTGGTCGTCGGCGCGCTCGTCGTCCTCGTCGGCGTCGCGTTCGCGAGCGGCCGGACGTTCGGCGACGTCTCCGTGCAACTCGCCGAGCGCTCGCGCTCGCCCGGCGGGTTCTTCGCGTTCGGCGTGACGTACGGCGTCGCCGCCGCCGGCTGCAGCGCGCCCGTGTTCGTCGGCGTCGCCCTCGCTGGCGTCTCCCGCGGCCCCGTCGCCGCAGCCGCGGTCGTCGGACTGTACGCGCTCGGGCTCGTGCTCGCGCTCGGCGCCGTCACGCTCGCCGCCGCGCTCGGCCACACCGCCGTCGTCGACCGGTTGCGCGCCAGCACCGGCCGCATCACGCGCATCGCCGGCGTCCTCCTCGTCGTCGCCGGCATCGCACAGATACACTACGCCATCACCGTCGCGAACGCACTCGGCTGAGCGGGGCCGGCGCCCACTCCCGGAAGCGCTCGACCGGGACTCGCCGGGTTTTTGCCGTCACGTTGCGGACTCGTTCTCGATGACCGACGGCCACCCGCTCGCGACCGTGGAGACGTACGCGCTCGTCGCGCTCGGCGGGTTCGCCGGTGCGAACGCCCGGTACGTCGTCGACGGCGCGTTCGGTGCACTCCCCGCGACGCTCGCCGTGAACGTCCTCGGGAGCGCGCTCCTCGGATTCCTGCTGTACGAGGAGGCGTACCTCGGCGTGTTCTCCGGGCCGATGCGGACCGCCGTCGGCACCGGCTTCCTCTCCTCGCTCACGACGTACTCGACGTTCGCCGTCCAGACCTACCAGGCCGCACCGCTCGTCGCCGCCGGGAACGTCGCCGCGAACTACGCGCTCGGCGTCGCCGGCGTCCTCGTCGGCCGCCACGTCGCGCTCGCACTCGCCCGGAGGACGAACCAGTGAACCCCGCGTACCTCGTCGGCCTCGGCGGTGCACTCGGCGCGGTCGCGCGCCACGCCGTCTACGAGCGCGTCGACAACACCACCGACGTCCCGCGAGCGACGCTCGCCGTGAACGTCGTCGGGAGTCTCGTCCTCGGGCTCGCGACCGGGCTCGGCGCCGCGGGCGTCCTCGGGGGCGACGCCCTCCTGTTCGTCGGTACCGGCGCGTGCGGCGCGTTCACCACGTTCTCGACGTTCGCGTTCGAGACCGTCGACCGCCAGACCCGAAGCACGCGCGCCGCCGCCGCGAACGCGTTCGGCACGCTCGCACTCGCACTCGCCGCCGCCGCACTCGGATTCTGGCTCGCGACGCTCGCCTGACAGCACCGACGCTCGCCTGACAGCACCGACGCTACCGAGTTCGAGGACTGCAAGAACGATTGCTCTCGGCTCGATCCGACCGATTCAGAGCACGAACCCGACGCCGAACGTGAGCAGGAGGCCGACGACGAGCACGAGCGCGCCGCGAGCAACCTGGCCGGTCGTGTACTCCTGCATCGGCGAGGTGACGCGCCCCTCGCTCTCGCCGTGGTCGTGGTCGTCCTCGTGGTGAGAGTCGTCGCTCATGCCTCGTGCTCCTCACCGCCCGCACTTGACGATTGCCATCCCGCCCGACCGACCGGGACGACGCCCGGAACCGAGGACGCGCGAGTCAGGAACTCACCGGAACCGGGATCGGCGACACCCCGAAGATACCGAGGAACAGCCACGCGACGAACACCGCGTACGCCCCCAGCAGGAAGTACGCCTCCCTGTTCGTGAGGTGGAGGTCGGTCCGGAGGAGCGTGAACAGGAACACCGTCGCGACCGTCAACGCGGTCATCATCGGGACCGCTATCGCGAAGTCGATGACGACCGCGTTCCCGACCGCCGCGGCGACGAGGATGCCCGCGGGCACCGCGACGAGGAGATCGAAGACGTTGCTCCCGAGGACGTTCGCGAGACTCGTCGCGGACTCCCCGGCCTTCGCCGCGCGGATGGACACGAGCGCGTCCGGGAGGCTCGTCCCGGCCGCGATGACCGTCATCCCCCACACCCACAGGAGGTCCGGCGAGAATCGTGCCGCCGTGTACGTGATACCGGAGACGAGCGCCTCCACCGCGAGCGCGATCGTCAGCAGGCTCACCGCGAGGAGCGCCCACTGCTTGCCGACGTTCAGCGAAGCGGGTGGTGCCTCCGCGTCGTAATCGCTCGTGTCCTGGTACTGGATGAAGATGTAGAGCACGTACAGCGCGATGGGGAGGAGCGCGAGCGCCGGCGTCACCACGCCCTTGAACTCGCCGGGCGCGCCGTTGTAGATGACCGCGAGCGAGAACGTGATGAGGACGACCGCGACCGAGAGCATGTAGAACTGCGCCTCCTTGAAGACGATGTCGCGGTTCGCCTCCACGCGATGGTCGACCGCGAGCGAGGAGAGCGCCGGGATGACGAGGATGTTGAATATCGCGGAGCCGACGATAGCGCCGACGCCGAGCCCGAACTCGCCGTGCAGCCACGTCGCGATCACCGCCGAGGACAGCTCGGGGAACGACGACCCGACCGCGACGACGATAGCGCCGTGCACGACCGGCGGCAGGCCGTAGTACAGCGACAGGTTCGCCGCGGAGTGCTCCAGCCACTCGCTGCCCTTCCAGATGACCGCGAGCGACCCGAGGACGAACACGGCGGCGACCGGGAGCGAGTTCACGAACGGACTCAGCAACGACATCGTCGGATTCGAGGGGCGACCGTCGCAAGAACCTTGTCGTTCGAGCCGACGCGACCGCCGCGTCGGAAGTGGATTCGCGTCCGGCGACGCCTCACCCGTCGTCGACGTCTCGGAGCAGTTCGCTCGTTCGCTGCGCGACCGCGTCCCGGAACGCGCCGAGGTCGAACCCGCGCCCCGTCGCCGTCCCGCCACCCGACGGTTCGTCCAGCAGCCAGTCGCCCTCCTCGCGGTAGATAGCGGCGAGCAGGCGGTCGTAGACGGTGTCGAACGACACCGGGAGTCCGCGGTCGCGGACCGTCGCCGCAACGCGCCCGAACCGTGCCGCCGTCGCGGTCTCGGCCGCGGCCGCGGTCGCGTCCGCGACGTCGCGCTCGCGGTCGGGAGCCTGGTCGGGTGCGGAAGCCTCTCCGCGGAAGGCGAGTCGTTCGCCGGTCTTCTTCCGGACGACGACACCCGCCGCCGGGCCGTCGTACCACGCGGACGCCGGGAGCGACTCGTCCGCGAACCCGTAGTCGCGGACGTGCACCTCCTTCCGAAATACGTTCACGGGGTCGAGCCCGAACGCGTCGAACGCTCGCTCGGCGGCGTCGACCCGCAGGAGTGCCTCGCGGTCGGCATCCCAGACGTCGACGCCGAGGACCGACGGCGTCCGCCCCCAGTCGTACGGATAGCCCGCGTACTGGGTGGCGACCCCGAAGAACGTCACCGACTCGACGTCCTCGACCGCGTCCCGGAGCGCGCTCGCGTCCAGCGAATCGCGGACGTACTGGACCGCGTGCCGGAATCGCAGCGGCGCGTCCTCGGGCGCGAACTCGCGACGACGCGTCCCCACGCGGACCGCACCCGACTCCCCCAGCTGGAAGCGGAACAACTCGCCGGCGACGAGTTCCTGCACCCAGACGTGCCCGCCCTCGTCCGCGAACCCCGGCAGGACCTCGCTCGCGTCCGGAACCCCAGGATAACGCTTCATCGAACTGCGCGAACCGACGCACCCCGGGTACTTGTAGGTTCCACGCATCGGTCGGCGCGCACGGGACCGCGGCGACCGGTCCACGCTCGCGTCCACCGCACGGCCTGTCGCGAGCGGACGCCTTTTGTCCGACGGCCTCGCACGTGGAGGTAGTAACCGTGACTCTCACGAAGCGCGTCATCCCCTGCATCGACGTCGACCTCGACGACGACGGCAACCCCGCCGTGTACACGGGCGTGAACTTCGAGGACCTCGAGTACACCGGCGACCCCGTCGAGATGGCAAAGCGATACAACGAAGCCGGCGCCGACGAGTTCGTGTTCCTCGACATCACCGCGAGCGCGGACGGCCGCGAGACGATGCTCGACACCGTCTCCGCGGTCGCGGACGAGGTGTTCATCCCACTCACCGTCGGCGGCGGCATCCGAACGAAGGAGGACATCAAGGAGACGCTGCGAGCGGGCGCGGACAAGGTCTCCATCAACTCGGGCGCCATCGCGAACCCCGACCTCATCGACGAGGGTGCGAAGGCGTTCGGGAACCAATGCATCGTCATCAGCGTCGACGCGCGCCGCCGGTTCGACGACGAGGGCGAGCACTACGTCGAGGTCGACGGGGAATCCTGCTGGTTCGAGTGCACGGTCAAAGGCGGCCGCGAAGGCACCGGATTGGACGTCGTCGAGTGGGCGCGCGAAGCCGAATCCCGCGGCGCCGGCGAACTCTTCGTGAACTCCATCGACGCCGACGGCACCAAGGACGGCTACGACATCCCGCTCACGAAAGCCGTCTGCGACAACGTCACCACGCCCGTCATCGCCTCCTCCGGGTGCGGGAGCCCGGACGACATGTACGACGTCTTCACGGACGCCGGCGCCGACGCCGCACTCGCCGCGAGCATCTTCCACTTCGACGAGTACAGCGTCGAGGAATGCAAGGCACGGCTCGACGAACGCGGCATCCCGATGCGTCGCTGACCACCGAACAACCGCAGAAGACCGCTCAGAGACGTCGGTTCGGTCGGCAGGGACGAGTCAGAGCGCGACTCAGGCGGCCGCGTCGTCGAACGCGTCCGTCAGCGCCGCCGTCTTGTCCCGGATGTCGGCCGCCGCCGCCTCCAGTTCCTCGAGCGGGTCCGCGCCGTTCTCGGTCTTGATGGTCAGGATCGGTTCGGTCTGCCCACCGGACTGCTCGGGGTTCATGTCGTACGTCGCCGCGCCGACGTTCTCCGCCTCCAGGAGCGTCCCCTTCAGGACGTTCATGAACGTGTGGTCCTCGCCCGCGATCTCGATGGAGAGTTCGTCCTCCGTGTTCTCGATGACCCGCAGTTCCATACGACCCAGTACCCGGGACGTGCGTTTACAGGTTTCGGAACGCCGCGCGTCCGGGACGCCGGACGTGCAGGGGTCGGCGGGTCAGTCGATTCCAGCGGAGTGGAACGAACGCGTCGGCTTCGTCCGGGTCGGGTCGACGGCGTCGAGGCCGCGAGTCGGGGGCAGTTGTCTGCGTCGAGGCCGCGAGTCGGGAGCAGTTGTCGGCGTCGTTTCGCAAGCAGGCGATATTCTGTCGGCCGCGGCCGAACGTTTTTGACCCCGGGGCCGGTACCTTTGACGATGACCAACGACGCGCTCACGTTCCTCGCGGACTCGCCAGTCCGCGCGCGCGTGCTGGGGGCACTGCAGTCACTCGGACCCGCTCGTCCGAGCGATCTCCGCGACGAACTCGACGTCTCTCGCGCCACCGTCCACCGGAACCTCTCCGCGCTCACCGACCGCGGGTGGGTCCGGCAGGACGCCGACGGCTACCACGTCACGACCGCCGGCGTCCTCGTCCACGACCGCTTCGAGCACTTCCGGACCGGGATGGAGACCATCGACCGATTCCAGCAGCTGCTCGAGACCATCCCATCCGAGGGCGTCCCACCGCTCGACGTCCTCGCGACCGCCGACCTCGTCACGACCGCCGAGGACAAACCACACGCCCCAGTGATGCGGTACGTCGAAGAACTCACCGCCAGCGACACCGACCGCGTGCACGGGCTCTCGCCCGTCCGCAGCGAGATGTTCGACTTCGGGCACGACCAGCTCATCGAAGCGGGCGTCGAGACCGAACTCATCATCCCCAGGGACGTCCTGGAAGCCGAACGCGAGGACGCCGGCGACGAGTTCGGCGAGACGCTCGCAACCGACGGGTTCTCGCTGTTCGTCCTCGAAGACGACCCCGGGTTCGGGCTGACGGTACTGGACGATAGAGCGTTCGTCGGTGGGTACGGACCGGACAATCAGTTGGTGGCGCTCGCGTACGCCGTGGACGACTCGTTCGTGTCGTGGGCAACCGACACGTTCGAGTCGCTACGGTCGAGGGCTACTTGCGTCCCGGGCGAGCAGGCCGAGGTGGAAGAATCCGCTCGGCCCGAGTGAGAGGGCAATCAGGGCAGTTTCCAGCGTGGGGACCCCGGCCACGGGGCGGGGGCAATGCACCGCGGCCGGCGGCATCTACACGTACGGGGTGATACTGGAAGTATGTACGCCACGAGACGTGTTGCAACCCCTGAAACACCATGCGGAGGTCGTGCGGTTTCGCCCCGACCACCGAGGAATACCGTCCAGTGTTGGGTCGGTCGCTACCAGGTGCCGTGGAACGTGTCGAACGACAGGTCCTCGAGGGGCTTGTTCCCGACCGCGATCTCGTACTCGCCGGGCGTCAGCATCGGCTTGTGGAACTGCGGGCCGTCGTCCGTCGTGATGCGCGGACAGCCCGTGTTCACGAACGCGTCCATGTCGAAGTTCCGGAGGCGGTCCGGCGTCACCTCGTCCATCGTGATGAGGTACGCGTCGTCGTTCCCGTCGATTATCTCCTGGGCCTGGTCGAACCGCCCCTGCCCGATCTTCGTACAGAAGATGACGCCCCACTTCTCCGCGTCCATCGCGCGATGCACCGCCCCGTACCGTTGCTTCATGAACTTCTCCGTGTCCGCGACCGTCACGACGTTGTTCACGGGGTCCGCGATGACGACTTTCTTCTCGGGGTGCTCCATCGCCAGCCCGAGCGGGTGGAACTTCCCGCCGCCGACGTAGAGGATGTGGTCGGCGTCGACGTCCGCGCTCGCGTAGTTACAGCCGAGCACCTGCCCCTCGTGCGTGAGGCGGTCGTCGCCGCGACGCGTGTGGACCTCGTACCCGCGCGCTTCGAGCCACTCGCGCATGTCGCCGAACAGGTTCATGTGCTGCGCGGTCGTCACGAGCCCCACCTCGTCGTCGACGTCCGGATCGGGGAGTTCCTCGAGGGACTCCTCCATGATGGGTTCGACGTCCACGTTCGAGAACAGCGGCACGTAGATTATCTTGTCCGACTCCTTCATCGGCGAATGCCCGAAGTGCACGAACACGTCCGTGCGCCGCATCAGGAACGTGTCCAGGTCGCACGCGCCGTAGCACGGCTGGCCGGACAACATGATGGTGACGTCGTCGGGAACGAGTTCGCGGAGGTCGTCAGCGACCGCCGGGCCGCGTCGCTTCAGGCCCTCGGGGAACTGCAGGCCGACCTTCTTCGCGTCCCGGTCGTGGACCGCGTCGACGATGCGGTCCAGCTCGTAGTCCCACTCGCGGTCGTGCTTGAGGGACATGCCGGTATTGCGGAGGTCGCCTTCGGAGTACGACTCTTGACTCATTGCCCCGTCGTAGCCGGCACGGACGGTTAACTCGTACGGTTCCCGGACTTCGAGGAGAGCGCGGAGGCGTCGGTTCGGAGGACCGAGCGGAACGCCGCTGTCCAGTCCGTGGGCGAGAAGTCGGTCTGGACGCTGCGGGCGTCGCTCGCGAGTCCGGCGACCTGTTCGGCGAGCGCGTGCGACGGTCGGTCGCTCTTGGCGGCTTCGGCGGCGACCGCCGAGAACGCAGCGACGCGACGCGTGTAGTTCGCTCGACCGACCGCCGCCTCGACGGCGTCGGCGACCGCCGGCGCGGTCGCGTCCGCTGGCAGGTGGTCGCCGGGGACCGTGTCGAACGCGTCGGCGTCGTCCGCGACCAGCACGTTCGGTCGGACGACGCCGGGTGGCGTGGTCGCGTCGAGCACGACGCGCGCGACCTGCGGCGGGTAGCCGCCGACGAGAACGACGTCGGCGTGCCGGATGCGGTCGACTGCTCGAACGCCGTCGTCGGCCGTTCGGACGTCGTGGCCGTTCTCGCCGATCAGTTCGACGATCCGCCCGCGTCGCTCTGTCGGGGGCATCGCCACCAGTACCGTCACGTCGTTCTCGCCCATCGTATCTCTCACTGGACGGCCCCACGTATTGAAGGGGGTCTTCCGTTCAGTCGGTTCACGCACCGTTCAAACCGTTCAATCGTTCGTTCAACCGGCTGTAGCCGCCGAAACTGGGCAAGACCGTGCGGTTTGGTGTCGCGCGCCTCGCTGGTGTCCATCCGGGACGGGCAGTTCGCGGGTTCCGGCAGGTTCAAACGCGTTCGGTCCAAGACTCGGATATGAGCGTGGAGACCGACCGCGAGTCGACGACGACGGAGAGCGTGGAGGCGCTCGGACGGGAACTCGGCGCCGCCATCACCGAACTGGACGAGTACCAGCGGTTCGAGGACGCGAAGGCGGCGGTTGAGGCGAGCGAGGACGCGCAGGCGAAGATCGACGAGTTCGAGCAGATCCGCCAGGAGTTCATGCTCGCGCGCCAGACCGGCGAGGCGACGCAAGCGGACCTCCAGAAGGTCCAGGACGCGCAAGCGGAACTCCACGAGATGCCGGTCATGGCCGAGTACCTGGAGGCGCAGAACGCGCTCGATGCGCGCCTGGAGGCAGTGAACGAGGCTATCAGCGACCAGCTCATCGTGGACTTCGGCGAGGAAGCGGGCGGCTGCTGTCAGGACTAGCTGCGAGTCACTTGCCGTCGAACGGGCGACGGCCGACCGCGAGTCACTTGCCGTCGAACGGGCGACGATCGAGTTCGACGGGTGGGAGTTCGCGCGAGGCTTCGCCGGACTCCAAAGGTACTTTTCGCTCGCCACCGGCGGTTCTCGTATGTTCGTTCTTGTGAACCTGAAGGCGTATCCGTGCGATCACCTGGAAGTAGCGCGTGCTGCGGCGGACGTCGCGGACGATACGGGCGTTCGCGTCGGCGTGGCGCCCCAGGCCGCGCACCTGTCCGCGGTCGCGGACACGGGCGTGGAGACGTGGGCGCAGCACGTGTCGCCGAACGACTACGGGAGTCACACCGGGAGTACGCTCGCGGAAGCGGCCGCCGATGCGGGCGCGACGGGGACGCTCCTGAATCACTCGGAGAACCGCCTGAAGCTCGCCGACATCGACGGATCCGTGCAGGCCGCGGAACGGGCGGGGCTGGAGACGTGCGTCTGCGCGAACAACCCGGCCCAGATCGGGGCGGCGGCGGCGCTCGGCCCGGACGCTGTCGCGGTCGAACCGCCGGAACTCATCGGAACGGGGACGCCGGTCAGTCAGGCGGACCCGGACGTCGTCACGGGCGCGGTCGACGCTGCGGCGGCGGTCGACGAGTCCGTGGACGTGTACTGCGGCGCCGGTATCTCGACCGGTGACGACGTGACGGCCGCGAGCGACCTGGGCGCGACCGGCGTCCTGCTCGCGAGCGGGGTGGCGAAGGCCGACGACCCGGAGGCGGCACTCCGCGACCTCGTCTCCGGCGCGAAGTGACTTAATTTCGAAGCTCTAAGAGAGCAATAATTAAGGTGGATGGGGTCGTTCGTTCAGTCGATGCAGACCCAGGACGTCCTCGCTCGACTGAAGCGAGCGACCACCGACCGCGTCCCCGCAACGCGCAACGACCGCAGCGTCGGCGCCGCTCGCGAGTTCGTCCTCGGCGACACCTGCCAGAACTGCGCGCGCGACAATCTCGCCGCCGCCGTCGACGACCACGCACTCGTCCCAGACGAGCCCGTGGACGGCCGGAATCAGGTGACGCTCTGCGACGACTGTCACGCGGCCGCGGCGACCGCAGCCTCCCCGAGCACCGACGACTCGACCAACGTGGACGACAGCACCGGCGACGACCGGTCGTTCGACCGCTGCGCGCACGACGGCCACGCCGTCGACGCCGACACCGTCCGCGCCCGCGACGACCACCGATGCCGCGGCTGCGGCGTCCGCGAACACATCGTCGTCGGCGACACCCTCCACGTCCACCCCATCGTCCCCATCGACGCCACCGGCTACCGGCACGCACACAACTACGTCAGCCTCTGCCCGACCTGCCACCGGCGACTACACGAGTGACTGCAGCCAGAACACCGCCGACGCCACGACTGACTGCGGCCGATGCGACCAGTCGAGAACAGACATATTAGGGACCGCCACGATTCGGACAGCATGATAGACGAGACGGTCTACGTGACCCACGGGCCTGCGGACCTCTCGCTCGCCCAGGACCTCTTCTCGACCATCCGGAACTTCCCGTTCACCGTGCACGTCGCGATGGAGGAGCTCGAATCCGGGCGTTCGCGGAGCGAGCTCGGCGGCCGCATCGCGAACGCGGACCTCGTCGTCGCGCTGTTCACGGAGGACGGCGCGACCGACGCGTGGCTCAACCAAGAGGTCGGGTACGCGGTCGCCAAAGGCGTCCCCGTCCTCCCCATCTACGAGTCGCCCGACGACCGCGGCGGGTACGTCGCCGACACCGAAGGCGTCGAACTGCAGCGCGACGACCTCACCGTCACCGTCTTCAACCTCGTCTGTCGGCTCCGTGCCGCACTCGCCCCACTCGGCGCACTCTCCGTCCCGAACTGGTTCCTGCGATTCCCGTGTAGTCTCGACGGCTGCGACGGTACCGTCACCATCGAGGTCGAACGCAGCCAGAAGGACCTCTGGCGGATGCACGAACACAACCAGCCCGTCCGCCAGGACTGCAAGACCTGCCAGTCCTCGTACTTCTTCGACGCCGGCACGTTCGGGTTCCTCCACCGCGAAGACGGTGCCCTCCCCGACGACTGACTCGCCGTCAGTCCGTCAGTCGTTCGTACGCCCGCTGGACGCGCCGGAACGCCTCGCGACTCCCGTCCTCGCGGTCCGGATGCACCTCCTTGATCCGCGAGAGGTACGCGTCCCGGACCACCGCCTCGGCGCGACCCGGGTCGACGTCCAGGACCGCGTACGCTTCGGACCGCCGCATCCGTACCTCGCGGACGACGCCGTTCCGGCGCGCCCGATCCTTGCACGGCGGACAGAACTCCTCGACGCGGTCCGCAGCCGTCACCACCTCGAACAGCTCGACGTCCACCCAATCACCGCACTGGTCGCATATCGACGGCGTCTCCGCGAGCGCCGTCTCCTCGGCGTCGGCCGCCGTCACGACGTCGTTCGACCGGTCGTCGTCCGCGTCGACGGCGGCTGCGTGACCGTGCTTCGAGCGGTCGTCTTCAGCGCACTCGTCCCCTTCAGCATCGTCGACGCTGCCGTGGTCATCGACCTCGTCGACGCTGCCACCGTCGCCGGCGCCGTCGCCCGCGGGACCCGCGTCCGCCCCCGTGGCGTCGGTCACGTCGTCGAAGGCCGCGTCGTCGCGGGTCGTGCGAGCGGCGGCGCGAGCGTACGACGCGCACTCCTCGCAGCACGCGACGGTCGTCCCGTCGTCCAGTTCGACCGCGGTCATGTCGTTCACGTCGAAGCGCTCCCCGCACCCCGAACAGCTCCCGCGGTGCCCGTCGACGCTCGTCCGTCGCGACATCGACTCCGCGTGCTCGCGGCAGTCCTCGCAGACCGCGACCGTCTCGCCGTCCGTCACGTTCACCGTCTCGAACTCGTCGACCGGACGGGTCGTCCCGCAGCCCTCGCACTCGCCGCGCTGGCGGGCGACCGCGGTCGGTTCGTCGTCGACCACCGACTCCGCGTGCTCGCGGCAGTCCGGACAGCACACGGCGTGCTCGTCGCCCGGGAGGGACACCGCGACGAGCTCCTCGACGGGGAGGGAGCGACCACAGCCGTCACAGCCGCGTCGGTCGACAACAGCCATCGCGTACACGTTGCGGTTCGACCCATATTAGTTTTCAGTATTCTACGACGAGGATTAAGT
Organism: Halorubellus litoreus; assembly: GCF_037081675.1. Taxonomy (GTDB): domain Archaea; phylum Halobacteriota; class Halobacteria; order Halobacteriales; family Natrialbaceae; genus Halorubellus; species Halorubellus litoreus. Next base: position 815,623 of record NZ_JAZAQL010000002.1, read on the forward strand.
CGCAAGAAGCGACCAGGCGCGGTCGTGGTCGGCGCCGACGTCGCACGTCCAGCGTCCGCGACCGACGTCGCACGTCCAGCGCTCGCGGGGGCCGGCAGCGGCGAGCACGTCTACAGCCAGCCTTCGCGCCGGAAGTACGCGACCAGGACGATGGTCACGCCCGCCATCCCCAACAGGACTGCCGGATAGCCGTACGTCCACGCGAGCTCGGGCATGTTGTACGGCGACTCGCCGCCGAAGTTCATGCCGTACACGCCGACGACGAACGTCAACGGGAGGATGATGGTCGCGACGACCGTCAGGCGCTTCATGACCTCGTTCGTCGACATCGACAGCGAGTTCAGGTAGATGTCGCGCGCGCCAGTGACGAGGTCGCGGTACGTCTCGACGAGTTCGACGAGCTGGACGACGTGGTCCTGGACGTCGCGATAGTACTTCTCGTTCTCGTCGGCGACCACGTCGACGTCTCCTCGCGCGAACGTCGACAGCGCGTCTCGCGTCGGCCAGAGGAGCCGTCGCGTTGCGAGCAGCTCTCGGCGGAGGCTGTTGATGCGTTCGAGCGTGTCGATGCCGGTCGCGCCGACGACCGCGTCCTCGACGGCTTCGATGTCGGTCTCGATCTCGTCGAGGACGTCGAAGTACTCGTCGACGAGGGCGTCCAGGACGCGGTACGCGAGGAAGTCCGGGCCGCGGGAGAGCAGTCGTTTCTCCTCGCGCGTCGCCGCGTCCCAGACCCGACCGACCGCGGGGAGGGTGGCGGTCGAGAGCGTGACGAGCCAGTCGTCGCCGAGGAACACGCCGACGGGCTGGTCGGAGAGTTCCTCCTCGAACGTCGTGTCGCCGCCGCGGAGGCGCACGCTCTTGACGAGCACGAACGCGTGGTCGTCGAACTCCTCGACCTTCGGACGGACGCCCTGGCGGACGTCCTCCAGTTCCAGGTCGTGGATGCCGAACGTCTCGCAGACCGCGCGCATCTCCTCGCTGGTGCCGTCGGAGACGCGAACCCACGTCGTCCCCGTCGCGGCCTTCGCCTCGCCGACGTCCTCGTGCGATTCGACGCCCTCCGGCGTGAGGACGTGCGTCTGGATCACGCGCCCTCACCCGTCGAGATCGCGGCGACCGTGATGCCGACCATGAGCCCTGAGAGCGCGAACGCGCGCCCCGGGTAGGGCGCGAGCACGCCGACGACGTACCCGAGGACGCTGACGGCAGTGAGCGCGACCCCCGCAGCGAACGTTCGGTTCATGCCACGGTCGTCGACTGCCTGCGGGAAAAGCGTTCGCGGGCCGAGACGACCGCGGGCTACCTCGTGAATCGGCCCGCATCACCGCCATGGATCGAGGTCGCGGTCACCATTCCGCCACGCTCCCGTCCTCCAGTCGCCACACGGGGTTGTGCCAGTCCACGGCGCCCGCGCGGTCCTCGACGACGTCGCGGTCTATCTCGACGCCCAACCCGGGGCCGTCGGGGAGCGGCAGGTAGCCGTCCTCGAACTCGAACACGCTCGGGTCCGCGAGGTAGTCGAGGACGTCCGCGGTCTCGTTGTAGTGGATGTCGAGGCTCTGCTCCTGGATGAGCGCGTTCTGCGCGACGGCGTCGACCTGGACGCACGCCGCGAGCGCGATTGGACCGAGCGGACAGTGCGGGGCGAGCGCGACGTCGTACGTCTCCGCCATCGACGCTATCTTCGCGACCTCCGTGATGCCGCCGGCGTGACTCAGGTCCGGTTGGATGACGTCCACCGCACCGGTTTCGAGGACGTCCCGGAAGTCACCGCGCGTGTAGAGGCGTTCGCCCGTCGCGATGGGCGTCGACGTCTGCGCCTGTATCGCGGGGAGCGCGTCGAGGTGCTCGGGGAGGACGGGCTCCTCGACGAAGAACGGCTCGTGCGGTTCGAGCGCGGCGACGAGTCGTTTCGCCATCGGTTTCGAGACGCGGCCGTGGAAGTCGACGGCGACGTCGACGTCCCGCCCGACGGCCTCGCGCACCGTCCGCAGGCGCTCGACGGCGTCGTCGACCGCGCTCGGCGAGTCCACGCGCCGGAGTTCGGCGGTCGCGTTCATCTTCAGCGCGTCGTAGCCCGCATCCACCTTCTCGCGTGCGGCGTCGGCGACGTCGTCCGGTCGGTCACCGCCGACCCACTGATACACCTGTATCTTCTCGCGGACGGGTCCACCCAGCAGTTCGTACGCCGGCGCGTCGAAGTGCTTCCCGCGGATGTCCCAGAGCGCCTGGTCGATGCCCGCGATGGCGCTCATGAGGACGGGGCCGCCGCGGTAGAACCCGCCGCGGTACATCGTCTGCCAGTGGTCCTCGACCGGCAGCGGGTCCTCGCCCACGAGGTAGGCGTCCATGAGTTCCTCGACGGCGGCGCGGACGGTGTGCGCGCGGCCTTCGACGACGGGCTCGCCCCACCCGACGAGCCCGGTGTCGGTCTCGACGCGGAGGAACAGCCACCGCGGCGGGACCTCGTACAGGTCGTAATCGACGATCTCCATACCGCCGCGTTGACCCACGCCGTACTTGGCACTGCCGACGCCGGCACGACTCCCGCGGGCGGTCGTCAGCTTGAAGCGCCGCAGGACGCGAGTCGGGGACGTGACCGACGCCGACACGACCGCGAGCACGGTCCGCGACCGCGTTCGCAGCGAGCACGCCGACTTCCTGGACGCCGTCGCCGCCGCCGGGCGCGTCACTGCGGCGTCGTGGGACGGCGACCACGCCTCGTCGCGGAGCGCGGTCGTCGACCGGTTCGAGCGCGTGCTCCGGGAGACCGGAACGCTCGACGCCGCGCCCGCTGTGCTCGCGACCGCCGTCGACGCCGCCGGCGGCAGCCTCCGCGCGGACCCGGTCCCTGCGCCGCCGTACGTCGCCGTCACCGCCGAAGGCGTCGTCCTGCGCGCGACCACCGACGTCGGGCGCGTCGTCGTCACCGTCGCGCCGTTCGCGGTCGCTCGCGACCCCGTGCAGTACGTCCACCGGGACCTCGACGCCGACGACCCTGGACTGGTCGACGTCGCCGTCCACGACTGACCGGCAGCATCCGCTTCCACGCCCACGTTTATGCGCTGGCGGGTAGTCGAGCCTCGCATGCACGAGCGCGCCGCCGACTTCACGAAGCGAGCTCGCGAGGAGCACGGCCTGGAACTGGAGACGACGGAGTTCCCGGAGGGCACGAAGACCGCCGAAGATGCCGCGGACGCGGTCGGCTGTGACGTCGCACAGATCGCGAGCAGCATCGTCCTGATGGCGGGCGACGACCCGGTCGTGGTCGTGACGAGCGGCGCGAACCGCGTGTCGATGGCGAAGCTCGCCGCCGAGCGCGGCGTCGACGAGAGCGCTGTCCGGATGGCGGACGCGGACGAGGTCCGCGAAGCCACGGGGTACGCCATCGGCGGCGTCCCGCCGTTCTGTCACCACGGCGAGATCGAGGGCGTTCCGACGTACCTCGACGAGACCCTCACCGACTACGAGGTCGTGTGGGCCGCCGCCGGCACCCCGGAAGCCGTCTTCCCCGTCACGCCCGATACCATCGAGGCGACCGCCGAAGCGACGGTTCTGGACGTCGCGGAGTGACGCGGCCGACGCCTCGAACCTGGTCGCGTCGTCGCCGCGTGATTCTCATCCGATGACAGCGACGCCCACCTTTATCGGGGCGCCGGCCGTCGGTTCGAGTGATGGGACGCTTATCAGCTGTGTTCGCGCCGGACCGCGTCGCCGTGGTCGGGGCGACGGACCGCGAGGGGTCCGTGGGTCGCGCCATCCTCGAGAACCTCGACTCGGGGTTCGTCGGGGACGTCATCGCGGTGAACCCGAACCGCGACGAGGTGCTCGGGCACGAGTGCTACGACGCGCTCACCGACGCGCCCGCGACGGACCTCGCCGTCGTCGTCGTCCCGCCCCAGGTCGCGGTACCGGTGGTGCGGGACGCCGGCGAGGCGGGCGTCGATGCGGCGGTCGTCATCACGGCCGGGTTCGGTGAATCCGGCGGTGAAGGCGCGACTCGCGAGCGCGAGCTCGCCGAGGTCGCCGCCGAGTACGACATCGACCTCGTCGGCCCGAACTGTCTCGGCGTGATGAACACCGGCGTCGACATGAACGCGACGTTCGGCCCCGAGATGGCCCAGCCCGGGAACATCTCGTTCATGAGTCAGTCCGGGGCGTTCATCACCGCCGTCCTGGACTGGGCGAACGACGAAGGCATCGGGTTCCGCGACGTCGTGTCGCTCGGGAACAAGGCGGTGCTCGACGAGACGGACTTCGTCGACCACTGGGGCGGCGACGACGACACGGACGTCGTCATCGGGTACCTGGAGTCCATCAAACGAGGCCGGGAGTTCGTCGACACCGCGCGCGAGGTCACCGACGACACCCCGGTCGTGCTCGTGAAGTCCGGGCGGACGGACGCCGGCGCGCACGCCGCGTCCAGTCACACGGGCGCCATCGCGGGCAGCGAGGCCGCCTACGAGGCCGGCCTGGAGCAAGCGGGCGTGCTCCGCGCCGACAGCGTCGAGGAGTTGTTCGACTGGTCGCGCGTCCTCGCCGACCAGCCACTCCCGGACGCGGACGGCGTCGCCGTCGTCACGAACGCCGGCGGCCCGGGCGTGCTCGCGACCGACGCCATCGGCGACGCCGACCTCGAACTCGCGTCGTTCGCGGACGACACCGTCGAGGAACTCCAGTCGTTCCTCCCGGACAACGCGAACGTCTTCAATCCAGTCGACATCATCGGGGACGCGAACGTCGAGCGGTTCGCGCGCACGCTCGACACCGTCCTCGGCGACCCGAACGTCGGGTCCGCTGTCGTCGTCTCCGCGCCGACCGCGATACTGAGCTTCGACGACCTCGCCGAGGAGATCGTCGACACTCAGGCGAAGCACGACCTCCCGGTCGTCTCGTGTCTCATGGGCGGCGAGCGCTCCGAGGCACCCGCGGCCGCGATGAGCGAGCACGGCATCCCGAACTACTTCGACCCCGCACGCGCCGTGTCGGGCCTGGACGCACTCAGCGACTACCGCGAGATACGGGAGCGCGAGTACGACCAGCCCCGCGAGTTCGACGTCGACCGTGAGCGGGTGCGAGAGATACTCACCGAGGCCGCCGACAGCGGCGAGAACCGCATCGGCGTGGAGGCGATGGAGATACTGGACGCGTACGGCATCGACACGCCAACTGGCGAGGTCGCGACCAGCCCGCACGAGGCGCTGGACGTCGCTCGCGGCATCGACGGCCCGGTCGCGATGAAGATCGTGAGCCCGGACATCCTCCACAAGTCCGACATCGGCGGCGTGAAGGTCGGCGTGGAGTTCAACGACGTCTACGACGCCTACGAGGACCTCGTCACGCGAGCGCGGAACTACCAGCCGGACGCGGACGTCCTCGGCGTCCAGGTCCAGGAGCTCGTGGATCTGGACGACGCCGTCGAGACCATCGTCGGCGTGAACCGCGACCCGCAGTTCGGGCCGCTCGTCATGTTCGGTCTCGGCGGCATCTTCGTCGAGGTTATGGAGGACACGAGCCTCCGGGTCGCCCCCGTCGGCGAATCGGAAGCTCGGCAGATGACCGAGGAGATACAGTCCGCGCCGCTCCTCCGAGGGGCGCGCGGCCGCGAGCCAGTGGACGTGGACGCTGTCGTCGAGACCGTGCAGCGTCTCAGCCAGCTCGCGACGGACTTCCCCGCGATACTCGAACTGGACGTGAACCCGCTCGTCGTGCAACCCGACGGTGCGACCGCCGTCGACCTGCGACTCACCACCGACCTGGAGGAACTATGACCGACTCGTTACTCGTCACCGGCACGGAGGATAGCATCGGGAAGACCGGCATCGCGCTCGCGCTCGCACGACTCGCTCGGGACAGCGGCGAGGGCGCGACAGTCGGGTACATGAAACCGAAGGGCACGCGACTGGAGTCGAACGTCGGGAAGACCCTCGACGCCGACCCCATGCTCGCCCGCGAACTCCTCGACCTGGACGAGGAGATGCACGAACTCGAACCGGTCGTGTACTCGCCGACGTTCGTCCAGCAAGCCGTCCGTGGCCGCGAGAACGCCGAGGACGTCGCCGACCGCGTCAAGGAAGCGTACGACGCCATCGCCGCGGACCGCGACCTCGTCGTCCTCGAAGGGGGTGGCGGTCCCGAAACGGGGAGCGTCATCTCGCTCACCGACCGGGACGTCGCCGACCTCGTGGACGCGCGCGTGCTCGTCGTCGCGAGCTACGAGGAGCCGTGGGACGTCGACGCGGCGCTCGCGTACGCCGAGTCGTTCGGCGACCGGCTCGCGGGCGTCGTGTTCAACGGCGTCCCCGACCAGGCGTACGACGAACTGGAGACGGACGTCCTGCCGTTCCTCGAGGGCCGCGGCGTCCCCGTGCACGGCGTCGTGCCGCGCGTCCAGGACCTCGCGGGCGTCACCGTCGGCGACCTCGCGGAGGAACTCGGTGCGACGACGTTGACGGACGTGCCGACGGACGCGTACGTCGAGCGGTTCTCCGTGGGCGCGATGAGCGGCGACGAGGCGCTCAGGCAGTTCCGCCGGACGAAGGACGCCGCCGTCATCACGGGCGGTGACCGTAGCGAGATACACACCGCCGCGCTCGAGGCGCCGGGCGTGAAGTGCCTCATCCTCACCGGCGGGCACCGCCCACCGGGCGCGGTCCTCGGGAAGGCCACGGAGAAGGGCGTGCCCGTGCTGTCGGTGCAGTCGGATACGCTCACGACGGTCGAGCGCGCAGACGCTGTCGTCCGCTCGGGCCGCGCTCGCGACGAACGGACCGTCGACCGCGTGCAGGAACTCGTCACCGCGCACGTCGACGTGGACGCCATCCTGAACTGAGTCCTCTCGGCCAACGTCATCGGGCGCCGGTGAAGTGGCCGACCGCCGCTATCTCAACGAGCTGAAGAATTCTCCACGCCCAAAGAGTTTTCCAATCCCGGCGCAACGTTCCGGCAGTGACTGCGACGACCACGGGGGGTGAACGCTGATGGCCGAGTTCCCCGACTGGTACTGGGTACTCGTCCAGTTGTTCTCGCTCCTCAACATCGTCGTGCAAGCCACCGCCATCGTCCTCTCGCTCATCGCCGTCCGCGGGTTCCGGGGCGCACCCATCAATCGCGTCCTGAAACCGATTCCCGTCGTGATGGCGTGCATGCTCGTCGTGAACATGCCGTGGGCGGCGTTCTTCCTGTTCTCGATCCCGTACGCGACCGAGATATACGCCGTCGTGTTCTCCGTCGGCGTCATCGCGGGCGTCTACGCGGCGTTCCAGGCGACGATGCTCCTCACCGAACGGAGGGACCTCTGATGACGGTCGTCGACGCCATCCTCAACAATCCCTATCAAGTCCTCGGTGCCGTCCAGATAGCGGCGTTGCTCGCCGCCAGCCTCCTCCTCGCGTACCCGGTCTACGCGTACGCGCAGAACGTCGCGTACACGGAGGGGTTCGTCGGTATCGCCGTCGGGTTCTTCCTCCTGACGCTCTCGAACCTCCTCGGGCTCCTCATCGACAACGACGTCTTGGCGCCCGGCCTCGAGTCGTCGGCGGCGATCACCGCCCTGATGAACCTGGGGGCGTCCGTCGCGGCGACCATCGGCATCTACTACTTCGCGAGACAGTTCATCAGAACGGACTCGACCGAGTTCGAAGTGACCGAACCGGAGGGTTCGGGGGGGTTCGACGATGCCGACGACTAGCGACCCGTCGCGACGCGAGCCCGAGGACGCCCTCGACGTGCCCTCGGGCACGCAGGCGCTCGTCCTCTCCCCGTCGCTCGAATCCCCGCTGTCGCGCGTCCCCGTCGAGGCGTTCGACAACATGCTCGTGGTGTCGACGACCCGGTCGCCCCAGAAGGTCGAGCAGTTGATCCGTGAACGCGGCGGGGACCCGAACACGGTCGGGCTCGTTCCCGTCTCCGGGTCGCCAGTGGACTACGACGGGCCGCTGTGGACGACGAGCGTGGTTCACCCGAACGACCTGTCGGGCATCTACGAGCGCTTCGACCGAGGGATGAATCACGTGAAACCCGGCGAGGGCTGGGTGGTGTTCGACAACGTGAACGTCCTGCTGATGTACGCGGAGCGCCCGAGCGTCGGGAATTTCCTCGACAGCGTCGCCACGAACGTCCGCCGTCGGAACGCCTCGGGTGCGTACGCGCTCGTCAGGGACGCCGTCGCCGAGGGGACGCACGACCGCTTCGTCGACATCTTCGACGTGGAGCTCGACGAACGCGACCACGGCGAGCCCACCAGGTAGTCGAGCGCTGCGAACGACGTCCTCGAACGTGCTGGCGTCGCCGTCGACGAGTTACGAGACCTGCGCCCAGCGTCAATCACCACGCGGACCGTACGTGTCGCTAACGGGTTTCGTTCTCTAAGATATACACCACGAGAAGATAACATTAGTTGGCCATAATGGCAACCCACCCGAACAACTTACACCTAACAGGATAGTTCGTCTTGTATGGGTGAGTATAGCAGACGAAGCGCGCTGCGTGCTGTGGGTGCAGCGATCGGGGGGCTCTCGGTGGGAGTCACCGTCACCGCCGCCGAACGAACCGACCGGTTCGTCGTCCGGACGAAGGGCCGGACGACCGCGGGCGACGTGGAGGCAGCGGGTCTCTCCGTCGTTCACGACCTCACTGAGGTCGGATACGTCGTCGCCGAGGGGAGCGAACGGGACGCGAAGCGCGCACCGGGCGAGTACGCACCAGACGTCTCGTTCGCGTTGGATGGCGCGGTGGAATCCGCGAGCGTCGACGAGCACGCGGCGTCCGCGACCGACGAACCGTTCTACGGCCTCCAGTGGGACAAGCGAGCACAGGGCGTTCCGACGGCGCACGAGACGACGCGCGGCGAGGGTGCGCGCGTCGCCATCATCGACACGGGCGTCGCAGCGTCCCACCCGGACCTCGCGCACGCCGTGAACGAGGACCTCTCGCGGAACTTCACCGGCGACGGGCAGGGCGCGGCGAACGCCGCCGGCGGCTACCACGGGACGCACGTCGCGGGCATCGTCGCCGCGAACGACGAGAACGAGTTCGGGACCGTCGGCACCGCTCCCGGCGCGGAGCTCGTGGACTGTCGCGTGTTCGCCGACGACGGCGATGCGACGTTCGGCGGCATCATGGCGGCGATCGCGTACAGCGCGTCCGCCGGGTGCGACGTCGCGAACGTCAGCCTCGGCAGTTACCCGATTCCGCGGGCAGCGTACGGTCGGTTCCTCGCGCAGTTCCTGCATCGGACGACGTCGTACGCGACCCGGAACGGGACGCTCCTCGTCGCGTCGACGGGGAACGACGGCGCGAACCTGAAGTACGACGGGCCGGTCGTCTCGATACCCGCGGAAGCGCCGGACGCGCTCGCCGTGTCCGCGACCGGCCCCATCGGGTTCAACCACGGCGACCCGGGGGTGGAGGACGGGCCGGACACGCCCGCGCCGTATTCGAACCACGGCTCGAACGTCGTCGACCTGAGCGCGCCCGGCGGTAACTACGATACGGCGTTCCCCCAGGGGTGGTTCTACGACCTCGTCCTCAGCACCGCGTCCGTCCCGCAGTTCGACGCCGCTGGCGACTACGCTGGGGCTGCTCACACGCACTTCTGGATGTCTGGAACGTCGATGGCGGCACCGCAGGTCGCTGGCGTTGCCGCGCTCGTCTCGGCTGTCGACGGACGACTGAAGCCCAAGCAGGTCCAGCGCGTGCTCGAGCAGACCGCGGCCGACGCACCGGGGGGCAAGGAGTACCACGGGAAGGGGTTCGTCGACCCGGTCGCGGCACTCGAATCGCTCTCCTGACGGGCTGACTGCCAGGGTCGGCCGAGGCCCTCGCAACGGTCCACATCCCCTGTTCCGTACGCCAGTTCCGTCACGCTGGCAGTCCCCAGCCTCAGTTGGCAACCCAGCCATCGCGTCGAGGCGGTACGCAGCCATCGCGTCGAGGCGGTACGCAGCCATCGCGTCGAGGCGGTACGCAGCCATCGCGTCGAGGCGGTGTCCGGCTGAGGGGGTTCGGTCGCGGTGGACACGGTGGCGTGACCGAGTACCGACCACGCGCTGCCTCCTTGAACGTGGTTGTCGTTCCGGCGTGTCGGCGAAGCGCGAACGGTGCGAACCAATCGTTGCACAGCGGCGCGTCGACCGCTACCAGTTAATTAATCGGTCTTTGTTCTTGCGCGAATATTCAATACATTGCAATAATCAGGTCTAAACCAGAAAATATTATACGGGAGATTCGGTACTACGACCCATGGTAGACAGGTCCAGGCGAGACGTACTCAAGTTCAGTGGCGCACTCCTCGGCGGCATCGCGGTGGGCTCGACCGTCACGGCGGCCGAGTCCAGCGACCGCTTCCTGCTCGAAGCCAAGAAGCGTAGCGCGAGCGACGTGGAGGCCGACGGACTGGACGTCGTCGCCGACCTCTCCGAGGCCGGCTACTTCCTCGTCGAGGGCGCCGAGACGGACGTCGAGGCGACGAAGGGCAAGTACGCGCCCGACATCGAGCTCTCCTTCGACGGCGGCGTCAAGCGCGTGGACGCCGACGTCGACGCGGAATCCGCGACCGACGAACCCCGCTACCCGCTCCAGTGGGACAAGCAAGTCCAGGACATCCCGACGGCGCACGAGACGACGCGCGGCGAGGGCGCGCGCGTCGCCATCATCGACAGCGGCGTCGACGCCGCCCACCCGGACCTCGCGCACGCCGTCAACGAGGACCTCTCCGTGAACTTCACCGACGACGGGCAGGGCGCCGCGAACGCCGCAGGCGGCTACCACGGCTCGCACGTCGGTGGAATCGTCGCCGCGAACGACGAGAACGAAGCCGGCGTCGTCGGCACCGCACCCGGCGCCGAGCTCGTCGACTGTCGCGTGTTCTCGGCGGCCGGCGGCGGGTCGTTCGGTATCGTCCTCGCCGCGATCGCCTACAGCGCACAGATCGACGCGGACGTCGCGAACCTCTCGCTCGGCGCGTACCCCGTCCCGCGCCAGAGCCTCGGTACGTTCTACGGGAAGGCCCTGAACAGCGTGATGACGTACGCGAACAGCCAGGGCACGCTGCTGACCATCTCCACGGGGAACGACGCCGCGGACCTCCAGCACGACAAGAACTTCATCAGCATCCCCAACGAGGGCGCGCAAGCAGTCGGTGTGTCAGCGACCGGCCCAGTCGGGTTCGGCTGGGGTGACGACGGCCTCGAGGAAGCCCCCGACTCGCCCGCGAACTACACGAACTACGGGACGAACGCCGTCACGCTCTCGGCGCCCGGCGGCGACTACGACCCCGAAGCGGCCGAGGCCGACGAGACGACGTGGTACTACGACCTCGTCCTGAACACCATCTCGATACCGAGCTTCGACGACGACGGGAACTACCTCGGCGCCACCCCCACGTACTCGTGGATCGCCGGCACGTCGATGGCGGCACCGCAGGTCGCGGGCGCCGCGGCGCTCGTCAAGTCCGAAGCCCCGGACATGAACGCGAACCAGGTCGAGAGCCTCCTGAAGCGCACCGCGGCCGACGGCACCGGCGGCAAGGAGTACCACGGGAGTGGCTTCGTGAACCCGGTCGGCGCACTCGAAGAACTGTAACGCGACATCCGCCGTCTCACTCCTCCGTTCGACCCCGTGACAGGTACACGAGACGACGCTCGCTCACCAGCACAGTCCGGATTCCTCGCGTCGCTCGTCGCGCCGTGACCGCGGCCGATGAGAACGACGAGCGACGCGCTCGATGCGTGAACCGTCCGAAAAGCGGGATATCCCGCACGACGCCAGGCTCGGGCAAAGCCCCGCGTCGTCGTGCCGGCTTGTCAGAGGCACCCGGCATCTGCACGAAACGGCCGCGGGTGCTTAACCCTACGGGCTTCGTCCGACGTCGCCGTCCGGTACACGTACTTGAACGTGATGGCCATTTAAGTTATCTCGGGGTCGCGGTGAGTGCAACCGCCGGTCGAGGGATGGATTCTTGCGGGGGGAGCGCGCACGGTCGGTCGTGTTCCCGGTAATCGAGTACCTGGAGTGGATCGACGGACGACCCGAGGCGGTCACGCACGACCTCGCGTCCAGCGACCTGCGGCCGGCGACGCACGCCGACGGTCCGATACCCGACCGGCTCGCCGACCGCGCGGACCCACCAGGCCAGCCGCGGGTCGACGCGCTCGTCGCGGACCAGTACGACGTCGCACCCGAGAACGTCCTCGTCACCGCGGGCGCGTCGAACGCGAACGCGCTCGCGTTCGCCGTCGCCGCACAACGCCTCGCCCGCGACCCCGAAGCGACCGCCGTGGCGGACGGCGACCGCGAGGACGACGCGCGACGCTCGCGCGTCCTCGTCGAGAAACCCGGGTACGAGCCCCTGACCGCCACCCCGCAAGGGTTCGGCGCGCGCGTCGACCGGTTCATGCGGCCACAGGGCATCCTCGACCCGGCTCGCGTCGACGGTGCACTCACCGACGCCACCGAACTCGTCGCCGTCACCGACCGCCACAACCCCTCCGGTCGACGCGCCGACCGCGACGCGCTCGCAGCCACCGCCGACGTCGTCGCCGACGCGGACGCCCGCCTGCTCGTCGACGAGGTGTACGCGCCGTTCACCACCACACCGACCGACGCGCCCTTCGGCGCCCCGTCGATGGCCGGCACCGACCGCGTCGTCACGACCGGGTCGCTCACGAAGTTCCTCGGGCTCGGCGGCCTCCGCATCGGCTGGCTCGTCGCCGACCCGGCGTTCGTCGCCGCCGCCGAACGCGTCCGCCACCACCTCCCGAGCGTCGCCCGACCGTCCGTCGCCCTCGCACGCCGCGCGCTCCACCACCTCGACGACCTCGCCGCCGACAGCCGACGACGCATCCACCGCAACCACGACCTGCTCGCGGACTTCGCCGACGACCGCCACGACCTCGCCGGACACGTCCACGACGGCGCGACGTACGCCGTCCTCGAACACGACGACGTCGACGGCACCACCCTCGCCGAGCACGCCCTCGACGCCGGTGTCCTCGTCGTCCCCGGTCGCTTCTTCGACCGGCCAGAGGCCGTCCGCGTCAGTCTCGGACGCCCAACCCAACAGGTCACCGCCGCACTCGACGCGCTCGCCGACGCTCTCGACGACCTCACGTGACCATACCGACGGGACCAGCGACGCAGCGACGGGCGTCTCGTCACGCCCGACGACCAACTTATAAGACCCGCCATCCCGACGGACGACGTATGGACGGCACCCCACAGGAGATCACGTCGGTCGTCGGACGGGAGGTGTACTCGAACAACGGCGTCTACGTCGGCGAGATCGAGGACGTCAGGCTCGACATCGAACGCGAGACCGTCACCGGACTCGCCCTCTCGACGATCAACTCGGACATCTTCGGGAACTCGATGCAGGACTCGCGCGGCATCATCATCCCGTACCGCTGGGTTCGCGCGGTCGGCGACGTCGTCCTCGTGAACGACATCGTCGAACGGTACCGGGGCGCAAGCGACGAGGAAGAAGCCGCCGCCTGACCGACCCACGACGCACTTCTCGACGCACACGCGTCTCGATACGACGGTTCCAGCGCTCGCACGTCCCGCGGAGAAGCGTCTACGGGTCGACTACGAGCCGTTCCCTGACTCGCCGCTCTCGACGCCCATCGCCTCGAAGAGCTTTCGCTTCACGGCCTCCTCGGTGAGCTGGAGGAGCGTGTCGCGGTTGTCGTCGTTCGTCTCGATACCCGTGAAGATACCGAGCGGGATCTCCGCGCTCGCCTGCGTCGAATGCCCGGCGGCCTCGCCGATGTCGCCGTACGCGTCGGAGAGCATCTTCCCGATGTTCATCCGGATGTCCTTCGAGCGCGCGGCGAGATAGATGCGGTCCTCGCCGATCCCGAACACCGCGGTCGTCGTGATGCCTTCGAGGTTCAGGAGGTGCTGGGCGGCTTGCGCGAGCGCGTCCCGGTCGCGGACGAACCCCGCGTTCGACACGAGGTGACTCCCCTGGACTTCGCGACTCTGGATGGCTTCCGCGAGCACGTCCAGCGTCTCCGGACTCATGCTCGGCGACTCCACCTGCTCGAGGAGGTCGTGGTTCGCGAACGGATAGAGGTACGCTGCCGCGGTGAGGTCCGCGGGCGTCGTATCGCGCTTGAAGTCCAGCGTCTCCTCTCGGATACCGTACAGGAGGGCGGTGGCGACCGCCTCGTCGACGTTCATGTCGAACTCCTGGATGTACTTCGTGAGGATGGTCGACGTGGAGCTCATCGCGGGGCGGATGTCGACGAACGCCGCGTCGTACTCCGCCTCGGGCTCGTAGTGGTCGATCAGAATGTCGACGTCCAGGTCGACGGTCTCCCCGGACTTCGCGTGGTCGACGAGCGCGATGGTGTCGTACTCGTCGTGGTCCTCCACGTCCGTCCAGTTCAGGAGCTCGATGCCGAGGAGGTTCACGAACGCGCGGTTCTCCTGGTGGCCGATATCGCCGAGATAACAGATGTCGGCGTCGACGCCGAGCGTCTCCGCGATCGCCTGGAGTGCGGCGGCGCTCGCGATGGCGTCCGGGTCCGGACTGTCGTGGGTGAGGATGGCGACGCGGTCCTTCGTCGCGGACAGCACCTCGCCGAGCTTCGACGCCTTGAACTCGAGCTCGCCGGATTCGAGGCTCCGCATCGCGGCGTCCGCGATGACCGCAGAGGGATTTATGACGACGTCCGCGCCGAGTTCGGTCAGTTCGTCGCCGCTCACGGGGTCGCTCGCGCGCACGACGACGAACTGCTCTTGGTCGCGTTCGCGGATGTGTTCGACCGCGCGCTTGTTCGCCTCGACGTCCGAGGACATGATGAGGACGACGTCCTGGTCACTCACCTCCTCGGCGACGTGCTCGTCGCTGATGTCCGCCACCTGCGCGTTCAGGTCCTGGTCGCGTAACGCCTCGACGCGCCCCTCGTCCTTGTCGACGATGAGGACGTCCTTCCCCTGCTCGACGAGCTCCTCGGCGACCGCGTGCCCGACGCTCCCGCACCCGAGGATCGCGTACTTCGACATCGAGGAGATCGTGACCCCGGTACTCATGTATGCCCCAACTAACTCCCACGTCACTTAACCCTCCCGAACACTCTCGCATCACTCGAGGACGCCGAGACCACCCGGCGGCGAGCGTGCAACCACACCACGCACCCTCACCGAATGAAAACCCTTTTTAACACGACCCCGCAACCAACGAGTGCACTCAGGGCCGGTAGCTCAGTTAGGCAGAGCGTCTGACTCTTAATCAGACGGTCAGGGGTTCAATTCCCTTCCGGCCCGCTTCTCTCGCGGTCATTTCTGATTGTCCAGACAGCGTCGGGTTCCTTTTAAACTCATTGCTCCTGAGCGATGTGAGTGCGACCCGTCGTGGGTTGCGGGTGTCCGCCGTCCTGCGACAAGTTGAGTGTGCAGTTTCCAGCAATAAAAAGGCCGGCTGCAGATATTGACCAGTTTCTCCGTATTGTCCCCGCGCGCGCCGGACGCGCTCAGCCCCCGTTAGCTACGTCGGTAATGTGATAGATGTCGGTCGGGGAGCACGCGATGTGCAGGGGCGTCCCATCTCCCGTTGTCGAGGATGGGTACGACCTCGCGTGCGCAAGAGCGACGGCCTCCCGCGCCTCGTCACTGTATCCCGCCAGCGCGTTCGCAAGCACCCTCTCATCGGCCTCGATGGCGATGTGATCTACCGCGCACCTCTCGACGGTGTACTGCGCAACCAACTCGTCGAACTGTCTCTCCATCCTCGACTGGAGGTCGTCGAGTGCGCGGTAGAGGATGAGTTCGTCGACGGCCGCGACGCGTGCGGCGCCGTCGAGAATCGATCGCGGTAAGATTTCCGTGATAGCGGGAGGGGCCAATTCATCCGACGCGTCTTCTTCAGGACGGCTCCTCGAAGCTCGAGGACGACGAACGCGTTTCGGAACCTCGTCGCGCGCGAACGCGATGACGTCGTCCGGCCAGTCGACCGCGCCACGCAGAATATCGGGAACGCATCCCCGATAGATTGCCATCCGATTCGTATCTTCGATGACGGCGACCCGCGACTCGGGACGAATGTGACCGTTCCGTATCTCTCTCACCTCGCGGACGCGGAACCGAGTGAGTTCCCGAAGGTACTCGTCGCGCTCTTGGTAGAATTCTTCCTCGCTTCGCGATGGACTCAGCGGTCGGTAGACTGGTTCGGTACGCACGGGTTCCGCAAGTTTGCTGACCTGTTCCGGTTTCTCCTGGGCCCAACAATCGAGAATCGTCTCGTGGGCTGCTACGAGCGTCTCAGCTGCCAAATCTGCCATCGACACCGTGTCGAGAACGTCGAAGGTATAGCTCCACTGCCTCAGGGGGTGAACTGGAGTCGGTGGGGGCAGTGGCGTTACTCAGCTGGCCCGTCTCGTAACGCATTCGAACACCGAACTGCAGTCACGTTTTTTAATCCCCGAGTCTGAAAAGACAGTCATCATATGAATAACTCATCGGAGGAGTCCTATTCCCTCGAGGACGTCAAAGACGATCTCGACGTGCTCCGAGCAGTCGAAGACCGAGTTGTTGATGCGATTGAAGCGGCGGAGACTCCAGAGGTTTTGGAATACCTCATCCGGGAGCAGCAGTTCGATCTCCAGCACGAAGGCGATCAGGGGGTTGGGAAGATTCGTCGGGCAGTCCTCCAATCGTCGAAGGCCTCGCAGGATTTGAAGCGCACCGTCATCACGCGTGGTGACGATACTCCTGCACGCATTCTGGTTCCCGACGAGGTGGAGAGAAACGCGAAAACCGCGCTCCGAACTGGCAAGCCCGTCGTTCTGTACGGCCCTACGGGAACAGGAAAGACGACATTCGCGAAGCAACTTGCGCTCGGTCAGAGCGTCGGGTACTCGCTCCATACAGCCACGCCTTCGTGGACGGCGAAGGACATCATCGGCGGCATCGGGCCGAACCTCTCGGGATCGTCTGGCTACCAGTCTCTCAACTACCAGACGGAACTCGGGGCTGTCTCGGAAGCCGTCAAGCGGGCGCGCGACTTCGACATCCCCTATTCGGTCATCCTCGACGAGATAACGCGTGCGGACATCTCCCAGATATTCGGGCCGCTGTACACCGCCATCGAGAATCGCAATCAGACGCTGATCGAAACCGACGACGGTGAGACCATCGAACTCGACGAGGACGTCAGCATCATCTGTACGATGAATATGTCCGACCGGACGGTCAACGAGTTGGACAACGCGATTACGCGGCGGTTCGCGATGGTCGAACTCGACGAATACGAGGACGATGACCGCCGAGAGCTGTTCGACGGCTGGCTCACCGACAACCTCGGCGATATCCCCCTGCTCGACAACGACGACCTGCTTGACCTCTTCGAAGCGGATTACGACGGAATCAACAACGGTTCCGAGCGGGCCTCGCGTGGCCCGATAATGCGCTTTGGGCCGATGCACTACCGCGACGTCACAATCTTCCTTCGAGAGGCCCTACAAGACGAATCGCTCTATATGGACGAGCCGGAGGCAGCAGTCGGACAGGCGTTCCGCACCTTCATCGTCCCTCGGCTGCTGAACTCTGCAGCGTTCCCTCAGATCGAGCAAATCGAGGAGCACTACCGCGCGCTCAACAAGTCCTTCGAGATGTTCGATCTCACCCCGGCGGCTGAACTCGCCAGCCGCGAGCTTGAGGCGGAACAACGCCGGATGGGTTCCTACGAGCAATGAGCGTCTCCGACCCTGACGCATCGTACACCTACCAGCCCGGGACGTTCAGCGTCCAAGAGCACGGTGAAATACGGATAGACGGATGCCCGGCCTCCATCGGCGACCAGCTCAAACGCGCCTCGTTCGACCAGGAGTCTGCGAACGTCTTCGTGAAGACCCAGGAGTCGATTGATGACCGCGAAAAGGAGCACTCTGTCGTACGCGTGCGGATCGAGGGCTCGGTGATGCACGTGAGTGTGCGTGATAACGTTGGCATCGTCAGCCTCACGCCCCGTTCGAAGCTTCGCATCGAGCCGAAGATAGAGTGGGACTACATCTTCGATATGTTGCTGGCCGTTCACGGCCGCAAGCGTTCGGTCGATTACCATGGAGTCCCTCTCGATGAGTTCCAGTCCGAGAACGTCGATCTGGAAGACGTCTTTCTGATCCTGGCGATCAACTATCTCAACGGAATCGAGAACATCCACCGTAACGGCTTCATCCGCCGACTGGAGACGCGTCGGGCCGACCTCGACAAACCGAGGGGGGTCATCGACATCGAGCAATCCCTTGTGAATCAAGCCGAGGGGAGTGCCAAGCAACACTGTCTTCTCAAAGAGGTGAACTACGACAACCCTGCTAACTCGTTGCTCCATTACGCGGGGACACACCTGTTACGGCTCTTCCGCCAGTACGAGGACAAGTACGACCACCAGGCGTACTACCACATCTTCTCGCAGGTGCATCAAGAGGTGCGACATCTGGAACAGCTGGACGTGTCGAGTAACCGCCGACGGATTCCGGAGTATCGCCGGTTCTCGCTGAACGACCTCCCGAAGCAACGGCACTACTATCGGCAGGCCATCGAGGTCGCGAAGGCCGTGGTGGCATCCTCGCTCGGGTCACCTGCGATGGAGGGCGACCGCGAACTCGTCGTAGACTACGTGCTGAACATGGAGTCGCTGTTCGAACAGTACTCCCAGGTGGCAATCGAAGACGAGCTAGAGGCGCTCAAGACGCTCGATCACCTCGATTACACGGGGGACGTCTCAGCAGTCCGGTCGCCGACGTTACAGCCGTTCGAGAAGGAATCACAGGTCTATCACCAGCCAGACCACGCGATCGAGGAAGGAGATCGAACGCTCGCCGTGCTGGATTCGAAGTACTACGCGGAGGGGAAGGATCCGGTCAAGAGTGGGGGGTCACGGTCGCGGCTGTTCAGTTACGCGTATCTCCTTGAGACCGACCAGATGGGATTCCTGACTCCGCTGGGTGAGCCCAGGTCGCGACTGGTCGCACAAACCGGTGCAGAGCTGGAGGTAGTGTCACCCACAGGCGACGGCTTCACTCTGGAAGGCTATCATGCGTGCATCCGCGATTATCTTCATAACGCGCTCATCGACGACTATCCGGCGCTTGAGGTCTTCAGGGCCATCGACAACCACGCACTCTGTCTCGATCAGCACGATGTGTCCGACTTAGACCGATTGACCGACACGGTCGGCCCGTTCGACTTCAGCAACGTCCAGGAGTTCTCGCTACGCGTCGTCAACGCCGCGGCAGACACACTGTCGAACCGGCACCAGTCGCGGTTCGACCTCGAACAACAGGGCAAATGGACGCGTCGGCAGATCGAAACCCAGTGTGCGAAGCGTCCTGCAGAGACCACCTCGTGCGTCCCAGTGTTCAGGCGCGAAGGCCGACTGGAACGCATCGACCTGTACTTCGTGACGCATGATGAGAACGGGACTCCGACAGAGGTCACGCTCGAAGACGATTTCCGACTACTATGACCGGGACGCGTGTCATTCGTCAGTTTCCGGTGGGGAACGGTAACGGCTTCAGAACGGCGCTGTGAGCCAGCCTGCGTTCCGGCGCTGGATCTGTGGGCCGAAGACCCGACTGAGCCGGTAGAGGTCGGTCTCCGTCTGGAGTTCGAAGTCTCGCTCTCGGCGTTGGAACGACCCCTCGACAGCGAACTGAATTGTCGGTAGCGAACTCCGGTTTTCGAGCGAATTCGCATTGCCGTCCATCAGCCTCGACAGGTTCTGTACAGCATCCCCATCCTCGAACAGTTCGTCAAGGCCGACGACGCATACCTCGTCGGGGACGTCGTTCTCCCGGAGCATCTCCTCGAACTCCTCGATCGGGACGCGATGGTCGAAGACGTCGTACTCGTCCTTGACGACGATGTTGTACTCGCCGGGGAGTTTCCCATGGTCAGGCATTGTTATTCGAAGTTGATCTCCACGGAGATGTTCGAAACCTCGTCGGGCAGTCGTTCGAAGAGGTCGCGTACCTTGGTGAAGTCCTCGCCGGATTCGAGGGTCAGTTTGGTCATTGTCTCCTTGATGTTCGCGGAGCCCTGGAGCGGGCCGGGTATCCCCATCCTGTTGGTCAGCGTGAACCGGACTTCCCCGTACGTCACCTCGCCCGAATCCTCCTCTTCGCGCCACTTTCGGCGAAGGTCTGCGGCGTCATCGCCGTTGTACTGGAAGCGCCATCCGCCGCTCGGCACTCGGAACTGATATCCGGGTGACCAACGCGTCGGGTCGCCCGACCCATCCGTCGCAATCACGTACTCGGGCTCGGACTCGCGTCCGAGATGTCTGAGGAGGTAGGTTTGGACGGCATCCTCCGAGACCGACGAATCGAAGCGTTCTGCCACGCTTCCAACCGTGAATTCGTCGCCGCCATCGAGACCCTCGATGTACTCCAGAATCTGGTCACCAACGTCATCCGATACGACCGGAACGAGCGTCAGATCGGTCGGGTCTCGGTCGCCGAGGTCGTCGGCGTACTCGTGGTCGATATCGACGAGGTAGTCGTCAACGAGGAAATCGTTCACCGCTTCCCGGAACGCTCGGTCGGTCTGGTCGCCGGGGAGGTAGACGGTTTCGTCCCGTCGAATCTCCTCGAGAATCCGGTGAGTGTTCGCGCGGCCGCTGCCCTCCAAGGCTGTTCGGATCCGGTCGCGAACCTCCGGGGCGCCGATGCGCTCGGCTTCGGAGATATCGCGGATGGTCGCATCCGACTGCGCCTTCGTCACGATGGCCGTCCCGCTGTAGAGGACGTACTGGTCGTCCTGACCGAGGCGACCGGCCGCGGTCATCACCGTATCGTGACTGTCGCCTTCCAACCAGACCTCGGTGTCCTCGAGCAGCTCCAGCTCGAAGTTCCCGATGTCGACCGCCTTCGTCCCGCTACCGAACCGCTGGCGTAGCTCCTGCTCCACGTCCTCGGTCGTCCATCGCTCGACGTCGCGTTCATGCAGAATCGTCGTGTCCAGAGAACTGCCCGCGAGGGACTCCGAGAAGCCGTTCGACCCGTGAGTGATGACGGGCTTGTCCTCAAGCGCCTCCACCGCAGCGTCGAGGACATCTCCGGGACTCCCGGGGATGGGATAGGTCGGCTGGCGAAGGAACTGCTCGTAGACGTCCTCAATACTGGCCTCACCCCGCCGGTCGAGGAGGTCTTCGACGATGCCCCACACGTGCTTTTCGAGGTCGAGTCCCTCCGCGGCCACGCTGTCCGCGATGTCTTTCGCGTTCAGTGATTCACCGTCGACGAACACGTCGAGATCCATCTGGGCGGCGAAATCGAACTCGTTGAGGAGGTCGTCACCGTCGACAATCTCGCCGTAGGTGAGTTCGACGCGGTCGCGGAGTTCCCGGCGCTCGTCCTCGCGTTGCCGTTCGACCGAGGAGCGAATCTCGGGGTCGAGGGACTCGTCCTTGAGTACGCGTTCGGCACCTTCGATGTACCGCGCCTTCTCGATGAACCCCGTCCCGGATTCGATGGTCTTGTCTCCGGTGGGCTGGACGAACACGAGCGTGTTCCGCCACTCACGGCCGGAGGTTCCGTCGGCGTTCTTGATCACCGTCTCGATCTCGTCCTGCGACCAGTCGCTTGCCTTGATGACGACCTTCGTCTCGCGACTGTCCGGTACCTGCTTCAAGTCACCGTCAGTGAACCCAACGGGGTACGCGTCCGGGCCGAATACCTCGCCGACGGTCTCACCGATCTGTCCGAGTGCGATCTTCTCGTCGACGTTCTCGGCCTTGTTCTGGATGAGAGCGTTCGGGTTCTGTCGGTCGCGGATGGCGTACTTGCCGTTGAGCTTGTGCAGGTACCACGCGACACCGTAGAGCTGCTCGCGATTGAGGATGATGTCCGAGATGAGGTCACCCGTCTGGTACGTTCCCATCACGATCTCCGAATCGCTGGCCCCCTCGCTCTCGTCGGGCTTGAGGCTGTAGAGGAGAATCGTGTTGAGAATGCGGCGGCCGTAGGGGAGCTTCTCGGGGTCGACGCGGTTGCGGATGTCGTCGATACATACGCTCGGCCGATCGATGTTGATCCGCGTCAGCTCGTCGTCGAACAGGACGGCGTCGATGTCACCGTGCGTGACGAGGTCGGTCTCCTCGATGAGTCGCGAAGCGTCCTCGTCGTCTGGGTCGGCCTCTGGGTCAGCGGCGGTAGTCAGAATCTTCGAGAAGAGGTAGATCATCCCGCGCGTGTTCTGGTTCCCCTCGTCGGCGTAATAGCGGGTTTCGAGGGCGTTGAGCAACACGGGATGGAACGGGTACGCGTCTCGCATCTTCCCCGCGAGGTCTGTGGGGATGTCCGAGTCAGGGAGATGGTCGTTGTCCGCGTACGCGTCCACATACCCTGAGACGATCTCGTCGACCGCGCTCTCGTCGATGTCGTCGATGAGACGGTGACGGATGACCTCCTGTTTGCTCACCTTGCTGCTCATGTTGACCTCGGACGCGTTCTCGCGGTCGAGGATCCGATGAACGTCCGAGCCCTTCCGCAGGACGGACACGATTGCGAAGACGTCGCTGTCATCGAGGTCAGCGGTCTCGAGGAGCGCCTGCAGGAACCCACGGTTGCGCTTCTTCCGGTCGCCGCTGAGCGGCTCGAACCAGTCCTCGAGCTCGTCCATCAGGAACGCGATGGTACGCCCATCGACCGCCTCCTGAATCGTCTCCATGTCCGGATACGGATCCAGGTCACCTTCCGTTGGCTCGTAACCGAGAACGTCGAAGAACGGCTCCCAGAGATAGTCCGGTTGGCGCTGCTGGAGCGAGACGGTGACCGCCTCCGAGTTCTCCTCCTCGGGTAACGCATCGGCGAAGCCGTCAACGTGCCTATCGCCGAACTCGCCGGCAGCACCAGGGTCGGCAAAGCAATGGTACATCGCCACCATCTGGTGAGACTTCCCACTACCGTATGGGCCATAGAGGATGTGCGTGCCGTAATTCTCGTCCCCGCGAAGAGTGTCCCGGAGGTCGACGAATCCCTCCCGTAGCCCCTGCGTCATCAGCGTCCGATCAAAGAACGTGGAAGCATCGGCCTCAAACTCGTCCTCATCTTCAACGTTGTAGAGCTTGACTTGGCCGTCAATTTCGCCTTCCTCTCGAAGCTCGCGGCTTATCGTAACCGTATCCGCAATCGTTCGTGAGAGAGATTCCGTACTGGCCATCTGATACTATAGGAACCGTATGTAAATCGCATAAGTACTGTGGTCACCAATCGTCGAACGTACGGTTGTTTCGCGAGACGGCGGTAGGAATCTTACTGGATTTTGTCTCTCTCCTCGGTCAGGAACGACAAGAGGTCGTAGATTGCGTCCGCTGACAGTTCTTCCTCCTGGAAGACCTAACTGAACGAGTCTTCGAGCATCTCCTGCTGGGAAAGACTGTTAATTATCTTGCTCGACAGTACAGGCGATGACTCGAGAAATCGCGACCGTCGTCGCCTCTATGCTTCGGAGCGACGATATGTTTTCAGTAGACGATGGCGGGGTATGGATTCCAGATCTGGATAGCTATTCGTTCTCGATGCAGGAACATATCGCACGAGCGTTGGAGCTCCACGGATACGCGGCTTCGACGTCGACCCGAAGTCATGCTGGACTCCGTATAGACGTGCCCGAAGCGCATTCGATCGACAGTCGTCAACTCAAAGCGATTCACACGGATGCCTACGGATACACTGGAAGGGTGGCCGGAATTGATGCCCAAGGCCAGACCTTCAACAACCATATCACTGAACCGGGGAGCGTGTTACAAATTCCCGATCTGGGTTGGGTAGACGGGAGCGAACGCGTTGTTGTTGGTAAATACAGTGGCCTGTATCTCGCCGAGGTACACACGGACAGCGTAGAGACGTACGATAACGACGATACGTTCCAAGTGGAGGTTGGTCAAGGCAGACAAAAAGAGATGGCTCTTCACGAGATGGGGAATCAAGGTCGAGTGATTGTCTACAAGGGCGAGTGGAATGGGTATCCCCAGGAGCGGTTCTAAAACCTCGCTGGATTTCAAAGCGACAGATGGCGATTGGCTTGTTCTGCAAGCAAGGCTACGAAACGTTAAGTTCCCGAAGAAGTTTGGTTGGTGACATGGACGCCACGAGTTCAGGGGAAAACATAATCGAAGAACTCGGCAACACTGATTATACGCTCGATGAACTGTTCGATGAGAATGTATTTCATGTTCCTCGGTATCAGAGGTTCTATTCTTGGGAGAGATCGGAATGGGCCGATCTTTGGAACGACCTGTCTAACATGGCTAAGAATAATCGGGAACACTACATGGGTACGGTCATCTGCAAGGAAGAGCCAACCCCGATCTTGACTGAAGAGGGTACCAATCAGTACCGGAATTATGCAATCGTCGATGGACAACAGCGATTCACAACCCTCATTATACTCATCAAGGCAATAGCCTCGGTCTACACAACAATGAGCTCAGAAGAGGCATCGGAGGAGGGGGGTGGGAACCATACAGAGGAAAGCGTCGAATTGAGCCGGAAGAGGTTTTTGAGAGATTGGAAAATCAGGCTGGCTAATAGAGAGAGTCGGTGCAAGCTGCGACTCCAAGACGACGACAACGATACGCTTGAAGCCATTTTGGAAGAAGATATTGACGAGACGGCGACTGAGACCCCATCCCAGGACAGATTGATACAAGCCTATAGGTTCTATCGAGAGGAGTTGAAGGAACGGCAAGAGGAGCTTTCCCACGGACAGTTCATCAGCCATCTTGATGAGCTGCTTTCCGCTATCCGGTCGCTCAATTTCATTGTGTACACTGTCGACAATTCCGAGCAAGCCACCCTGATATTCGAGTCGATAAACGACCGCGGGATCGGTCTGAGCAATCTGGACAAGACGAAGAGTTTTCTGATGCACAAGGTGTACCTCACTCAGGGAGAGAATCCCCATTCAGGAGTCAGCGTCAACGGTGTCCAAAAGCGGTTTGGACGCATTTATCGGTGGATGCAAGACATCATCGAAACCGACCGTGTCTCCGATATTGGTGAGGATCAAATCCAGCGGTACCACTACATCTCGACTATCAACAAGACGGTGAATAGCAGCTATCTCCGTCAGGAGACGAACCGTCGGAACAAAACCCTCCGCTCGGGAGCGACAGTCTATTTGGGGGCATTGAAATGGCATTTCACCAATCTTCACGAGGAGAACGACCTCTCGATCTACGACTCGTACCCACGGGACTGTCCGGATGAAATTGACTCGTACACCAAGAGTCTCCGCGACTATTATTCGCATATGGAAACAATCGGATCGTACCGGCAGGACGGAGAGTACAATCCCGATATCGACTGGGAACTGCGGAAAATCTTCGCTCTCGACAGGCTCGGGAACTTCTATCCAATTCTATTAGCGGTTTGGGATGAGTACGATAGCGGCAGCATCTCGGAAGACGAACTCTACGAGATGCTTCAACTGATCGAGGTGGCGTCTTTCCGGATTTACACGACTGTCAGCCGTTCCGATACCGGTCGGAATCGCTTCTATTCCGTCGCTAACGATATTGGAACAGGCGAAAAAGATGCCACGTGGATAATCGAGGAGTTGAAAGACTGCATTCGGTCGAAGGAAAACGACTTCGAGGGGACGCTCCGGAACCAGAACGCGTACAATTCGCTCCGGTACAAGGATCTTAGATACCTCCTGTATTCGTACGAACTCTATCGGAGGGATGAGGCAAAGGGTGGCGACGTGTCGAGTATCGAGAAGGCAGCAGACAACGCCGGAAACGAGTACACGCTCGACCACATCTGGCCGAACGATACTCAGAAACTCGAACTGAGCGAAGAGGAGGAAGAAGTCCACGAAGAGGTAAAGCACAGCCTCGGCAACCTCACGCTGACGACGGGGCCGCGAAACTCCGGCTGGAAGAACCTGCCGTACCCGAAGAAGCGGAGCCGGATGGACGATGACGAAGAGAACGATTCCGACTACCTGAACTCCGACTTCACGATAACCAGAGAGATTGCCCGAGAGAACAAGGAGTGGGGAGAAGATCAGATCGCAGGACAGTTAGACGACATCGTTGATTTTGCGAAGCGACGATGGAGTCTGGAAACCGCTGAAAGACAGCCACTGTCCGAAATCAGGCCTGCAACACCTGACTGAAGACTCTGGGGACGCCCAAGAGCAAGGTCTCTGTATAGCGACCAGGAAGTCGGTTCTGTGAGAGCGGGCGTAGCTTCTCGTCTCGAACTTAGAGGTCGTAGGAACTCAACCGATACCCTGCTTTGGTCGACGGGGCGGGTTCCAGCGTGGCATACTGGATCTCGGCGACCGAGTCCGCGTCGAATCGGACGTTCGCCCGGAGGACGAGGTAGTCGTCGTTCTCGTTGACTATCCCCATCACCTTCTGCTGGTCGCGTTCCAGCTGGGCGTACTGTCCGGTCTTCACTTCGAGTGTGACCGTCCGCGAGACCTCGCGGTCGGAATCCGAGTAGAGGTTGCTGAGTCGAATCGTCAGGTCGGCCTGCCACTGGATGCGCTCGGTCGACCCGTCCTGTTGGACGTCCTCGTACGTGAAGTGCCGGCGATGACGAACCTGCGTGTAGATCGACGACGGGCTGTCCGACTCGAAAGCGGGGAACAGTGCGTGCGGACGCTCTTCGACCACCGAACGGAGGTGCGTCCTCGCAATTCCCTCGCCCATCTCTCCCTTCCTGTTAGACGACAGGCTACTGAACCACTCCTCCGTGATCTCGGCCTTGCTCATAGGCAGTCTTCTCGGAGAAGGCTCTTCAGATTGTGGACGTGTCCCCACCAGCCGGGAGCGGAAAGCTATACAACCCTCCCGAGAACACGTAGGAGACAATCAATGTCTAAGGAAATCGGTGAGTCAAAAGAAGGGGAGCGGAAGACGCTGCCCATAGAGAAAGGGTATCCTATTGAGCAGGTGAATGACATTGTCGATAGAGAAAATCAATCGAAGCGATACTACCGGCCACTCTATACCATGCATAAGTGGTGGGCCCGGCGACTCGGGTCAGTCTTCCGAACAATTTCTCTTTATACACTAATTGACGACCCAGCCTCACTGTCAATACATGACGCAGGCAGCGACAATCAGAAGCTCGGCGACTTCTTGGATAATCAAGACTCTCTCAGAGACCTCGTCAACAATGTTGACTTAGGTGACCCAGATTCCCTCTGGCAACTCTACAACAAGGATGTTCGCGTGGAGAACAAGCGTGTTCTTGACCCATTTATGGGAGGGGGGACTTCGTTAATTGAGGCATCACGATTCGGTGCCTCAGTCGTTGGAAACGATCTTAATCCAGTAGCTTGGTTTGTGACAAAGAAAGAATTAGAGGCTGGAGAAACTGACATCGCCGAACTTGAGGCGGCTTTTGACCAAGTCGAGAGTCAGGTGAAAGAGGAGCTCACTGACCACTATAGCACTGAGTGTCCTGAGTGCGAGAGGACTGCGGACGTTATGTACTATCTTTGGGTCACGGAACTGGACTGTACCTCCTGTTTCGAGACTATCTCGCTGTTCAAAGATTATAGAGTAGCGAAGGGCCGCTACGGCAACAAAGGGAAGTATAACATTCTCTGTCCAGACTGCGAATCTATATTCCACGTCGACGATTGGCGTAGCGAATGTGAGTGCGATTGTGGTAACGAATTTATCCCTGCAGAAGGGCCAGCAAAAGGTGCCGAGTATTCCTGTACGAGCTGTGGCCAGCAATACAGTGTGATGGATGCCGGTCAAGAGCAAGGCGGGTACGGCTCTCGGATGTACGCTATTGAGTACTACTGTCCACACTGTGACGAGGAGGGGCGCGATCGAAGCGTCTACAAGGGGTACAAGCAGGCCGAGGAAGTAGACATCGAGAAGTACGAGAACGCAGTAGAAGAATGGCAAGAGAGCGAGGGCTTAGAGTCGTACGTTCCCTCCCAAGAGGTACCACTGGGAATTCTCACGGACAGTACCGCGTTTGAGGGTAGCATCGGTGGAGGTCATAATCTACTCGGCCACGGTTATGATGAATGGACAGACATCTTTGACGAACGGCAACTCCTCTGTCTGTCCAAACTACTCGGTGCTATCGATGACGTCGAGAATCAGAACGCGAAGGAATACCTATTGCTCGCCCTCTCTGACTCCCTGATGTTCAGCAATACTTTCACTATCTATAATCGTCAGAGACACAACATAGAGGGCATCTTCAAAACGAACTCGTTCAAGCCACAGAAGGAGTACGTCGAGAATAACGTATGGGGCACGGAGTATGGCCGAGGGACATTCCTGAAAAGTTGGAAGAAAGTTCTAGCCGGTGTCGAATGGGCGGAAGCTCCTGTTGAACGATACATCCAAGACGGCTCAACGAAGAAGACTGAACCGTTCAATCAGCCAGTCGGAGAGAATCACGAAGTTCACTGCGGAGATATGCGGGAGTTGGAGTACGAGAACGAGTTCGATGCTGTCCTCACTGATCCTCCGTACTACAACAACGTAATCTATTCCGAGCTATCCAACTTCTTCTACGTCTGGCAACGCCTCTTGTTAAAAGACGAATACGAATATTTCGAACCGGATACGACCCCTCGGGCCGATAGCATCGTCGCTAACCCTGCAGAGGGGAAAGATGAGACCGATTTCGAAGAAGAACTGTTTCAGTCTTTCTCGAAGGTACATCAGGCGCTAAAGCAGGACGGCGTACTTGCGTTCACTTATCACCACAGTGACGCCGAATCGTGGGGTGAACTGCTAGGCGCTCTCTGTGAGGTGGGCTTCGAAGTCACAGCCACATACCCAGTAACTGCCGACACGAACCGTGCGACGTACAAATTGAACGAAGGTGAGTCGGTGGACTTCGATATTATCATCGTTGCCCGCCCCGCTCAAGACCGCCAGCCAATCTCGTGGAACAGCCTCCGCCGCAATATCTACCGAACTGCCCAGAAGACCCGACAGCGTCTTGAAGAGAATCGCGACCTCTCTCGCGGCGACATCGGTGTCGTTGAGATGGGTCGGTGTTTCCACGAGTACTCGAAGCACCACGGCAAAGTCGAACGCGCCGGCGACACGATGACCGCGAAAGACGTCGTCGACGAAATCTATGGCGTTATTCAACACGGCAGCGACATCGGCGAAATCGACGTGTTCCTTGATCTGATTGAGACCCCGGACGCGTCGTTCAACGACCTCAACAAGCTATCTCGTGGGACAAACGCCACACCCGAACGCATGGAGGACATGCAACTCTACCGAATGGACGATGGCTTCAAACTCGGGATGTGGGATGACGAAAAGCGCATCGCGTATATCCAGTCACGCCTCGACAGTGACGAGGAACTCACCAACCTCGACAAAGCCCAGTTCCTCCGCTATCGCTGGGAACACGGTAAGAACGTCTCCGACTACCTCAGTAAGTGGGAGATCACCGACGACCTCCGCGAGCTGTGCGAAGGACTGGCCGACGCGACCGGCGACGATACCTACCGGAACATTCTGGAATCCCGCCTGAGCGACTACTGACGACAGCTACCGCTTGAATCATGGGGAAATCTCACAAAACACCTGCCAAGAGAGCCGGCAAAAGTCCCGTAGCATACCGGGATGAGCGATGGGCTCTCCCGTCAGATTCAATGGCTATTCGCAGGTACAAGAGCCGGGAGCATTTCAAAACGCTCGTTGAAGAGGAAGAACTCTACTTTGGAGCTGCTCGAAAGTATCACGAGGAGGACTTTGACGACACCGAAGGACAAGCGACAGATGCTACTCGTGAAGCCGAAGACGCTGGGACGCCCCTATCAGCTTTTGCACCAGCCGAATACCTCGAAGACCTCCGGCAAAACTCGATTGGTCGCTTCTTCCTCAATTGTTGGAAACTCGGAAGAGATGAGAACCACCAGCACTGGGACGAATTTGGCGAGATTGCTATAGAGACCACGGTCGGGAGATTGCGGAAAGCAATTTCGTACGAGTATCAGCTGTATATGGGAATGGTGCGGTACGTGGACGACCTAGTAGAGATTCCCTCTGTTCCAGAAGCTGCCTATTTCTATAAGCTGCTGGAATTCGCGAGCGAAAACGAATTCAGAGTCGTACTTGACCGAGACCCACAGTTGGTGTTTCAACCGTCAAAAGAACCACCAGATTGGGACTATGACGATTCACTCAGTGTCGACATTGACGTCGAACAGCTGATTACGCAGGTGATTGTGCGGCCTTCGGCCGACAATGAGCTGGTCACATTTGTGCAAAATACGCTTGCCGATAACGGACTCGATGTACCAGTGAAGAGGTCTCGTTTAGATTGGAACAGAGATCCTGCACCCTGTCGAATGGTTTATGGAAACCAGAATATCCGACTTATTGCGAAGCATTGGAACAAGTTACTCACCCGTGAGATCGCAAGAACAAGCACGATTTGGGATGGTGTAGATTTGGTTGAAGTCGTGCCTCCGGGACAGGAGACCGAAAACTTTGCTCACTACGAGATTCATCGTTTCAAGGACTCAGATGTCCCCGATCCAGCGGACTACGGACATGATTACCTGAACTACTCCATTTCAGTTCGACGGTTCAATCAGGATGGCCTCCAAAAGGAATGGAAACGTGGGTCTGCGTTCAACTGAATCCCTGAACTTCGACAGCGCCGTGCGAGATTTTTCTGAGGGAACAAGACGAATCCCGCCTGACCGACTACTGCCGGATGCTCACCTCTGGGATGACGTCGTCCCAGACAAAATCCAACTCGCCTTCTAATTTCTTCGTATCTGCCGAAGTGACGTTGACACTCTGTTCAGTCCACTCGATCTCGTCGAAGACCTCTTTCTTCAGTTCCGGATTCGTCTCTACGACGGGACGAGAGAAATCTCCCTGATGAGACGTTTCAACCCGAATTGGCTCCGTTTCCCAGGTCTCTCCTGTCTCTTCGACCTCATCCAATGGCTTCCGATCCCCGAACCGGATGTCAGTATCACTTCCGTTTGGTGGAGCAGCCTCAGAGTGTACGTAGAACAGGTCAAACTGGGCGGATTCACCACGGTTCAGATCGATCCTTGTGGGTGATTCCGACTCGTTCCATGTCGGAACCAGATCGATGACGTATCTCTTCTGAATGGTTACCTCGTGTAACTCCTCTCCATCAGGGCCAAAGTCAGGCACTTTCTCGGTCGTCTCACGAAAACCAACGAGCCGGATTCGGGGTTTGCAATTCGAGGCGACCGACCTCCCGGTATTCGAGATTTCCACACGGTATTGACCCCACGCCATCGACTCCTCTGGATGCGACTCTCCTTCCTTGAGAACTCCCGAAGTGAATTCAAGTTCGGGACGAGAGATGAACCGCCAAATCCCCTTCGCACCGAGAGTGGCGACGAGACCGCCGACAGCACCAGAGAGTAACGTTGTTACGATGCTCATTTCCAACAGTTCACAACAGCCTCTGCGGTGACAGATATAGTAGGCGGATTTCGAGTATGTGATCAGAAGATGTTTGCTGTGGTGATTGATTAGTGGCGCCGGCAGACGGTTCTCAATTCACGATGGATTCAATTACTCCAGTGAGGGCCCCCTCAAACCACGTCAGGTCTATGATGGCGTATGCGCAGAGACCGAGCATGACCGTGAACAGTACGTAGTAAATCCACAGGTCGATCTTGAACTGCCGCTTCATGTCTTCGCTGCCGTCGCCCTCTTTGATGCCGTTGAACGTGTTCTCGTCAATTCGGTTTTCGTACATCGAATAATATTGTTCCCGACCGTCTTCCGTGGCCTGGAACTGTTGACTCAGACTGTAAGCCGTTCGAAGCCCCAGGGCGATATACACGATTACAGGGATCAGGGAAGCAGTCAGGGCGGTTTGAATCGCCGTGATGCTCGATAGCTGTGAGATTATCCCTGCCCAGGTGATTGCCACGTATGCGACCATTCGAAACAGGTCTCGATTCAGGTTGTTGGCCAGCCCCCTTCGAATGTCAGAAAGCTCTCGATGCGTGTTGAAGACGTATTCAGTGACGTCCTGCTGGACTTCGACGAATTCCTCAATGCTGTCTCGGATGTAGAACTCGAAGTTCGACCTGACGCTCTCTCCAATGTCACCGATCTCCGTGATCATCCCGGAGACAGTCGTCGAGTAGAGAGTGGCGATATTCCTGAAGACAGAGATTCGATCGGTCGTTCGCGAGCTGTATATCCAATTGAAAAGTTCGATGAAGGTCTCGACAGTCTCCTGGTCAGCATCTGCTAATCCATCATCTACAGCACTTTCCTCGAGCGTCAGTCCCTCCTCCTCACTATTCAGAATGAGATCCGATTCTATGACTCGGCGACCGTTGATTCGAACTTGCCATCCGTCATCCGTTACTCGGCTAACGTTCGAGACGCCCAGAATCCCAGAAGCTAGTCGATAGGGACGGAAGAGGGAGCGAAGTTGGGCTGCGAACTCGGACTGGGAAGAGGAGTCAAGTTTCGTGTAATCTGGGGGGAGGTACTGGTCGTCAAAGTGGTCAATGGCACATTCCCGGCGAATTCGCTGATACTGGTCGCTGATGTACGAGTCCCGCTGGAAGAAAGACTCCAGATCGGGTTCGCCAAGACGCTCCGGGGGGAAGTAACCCACCTCGGGGCCTGAAACCGCCTGATCCAAATTCCGGATGATGAACAACCGCTTGCCCTCGTCACAATAGAAGACATCCTTCAGTTCTGCGAACGAGGAATCCTGAATGTCACTGATTACGTCGGACTTCTCGAAGTAGTAGCTTGCACAGCAACTTTGGTCAAGTTGGCTCTGAACGTACTCGTCGATGTGCGATCCGTCAACTACGTATTGAAATTGGCAGTCGATAGAACCCGCCTCTACTAACGAACGGATACAGTCCTCAAGGTCGGCTCTGGAAGATACCGAGTTGCTGCGAAGAGATTGAATAGCCGTCTGAGCATCATCCTGGCTAAATAACCGACCAGTGTCCGCATCATTGTCGGAGCTGTTGGTAATCGTTACGTCGCCCGAGGTCTCCCAGAGGGCCCGATACTCGAATGAACCAGCCTGATGGTCGAGTTCAAAAACCAGGTTACGACCATCAATAAACTCGCGTATATTCTCGACAGTATCGAAGACTGAGCCGAGTGCCTCGGCGGAGATGTCGTCTTCGATTTTCAGACGACGGCCAACGACCTCGGTTGCCCAGTCATCCTGAAGTCGGTCGATAGACGATTCCAAGCCAGACAACATTAGCTGTCTAGTACTTCCGTGTCGAGTTCAGTTCCGCGTATTGTCACGGTTACCCCATCGTCGCTCTCTTCCTTTTCAACCATGTCCTCCGCAGTCGACGGGAAGCGGACGCGTATCTGTTTGTCGACCTCGTACTTCACTGTACTTGGCAGGTTCTCTGTATCAATGGCGAGAGCATCTGGATTGTCCACCCCAAGGCGATCTGCCAACTCATCCCGTGAAACTTCCCGACCGACGATGTCGCTCGCCACCTCGGTCACTTCATCGATTCCGACGATACCCGAGTCTGTGCGGTCTTTCAGGTCTCTAAAGCGTGAAGTATCAGCCCCGTCAGCACTCTGCCCTGTATGCTCCTTCTTTAATTCACTCACTACCTCAAACACGTTCTTCGCCTGCTCCAGAGAGCCCTCCTCTATATCACATTGGAGGAACTCGTGGAAATAGTCAGAGACAGAGCCGGACTGATAGAATTTGACATCGCCAGGAAGTCGATAGCCTTCCGACTGCACAATCGGATAGATGAGGCCCTTCTGCAGCTCTTTCGGTTCAGGGAATATGTCCTCCAAGTCCAGTTCTTCGATACCTCGATCGTCTGCCAGTTTCAGTCGTTGTTCCTCAACTAGATCCAGCTTGAGAATCGAGACAATCTGGTGTTCGTCATCGTCGAGAAGAGTCTCTCCAGAAATCGTGGCTTGGATGATAAACAAGACGCCATCGTTTGCTCGAGGGTGTATCTGTGAATTCAACTCTTCGGCTAGCGCCTTCGATGCTGCCTCAAAATCGTCAGGAGAACCATCAAAATCGGTCGTTCTCGCCGTTTCTAGCCACTCTTCTGAATCCGTATCTGAAGTGACAAAGTCGCCACGCGTA
Source organism: Halorubellus litoreus (assembly GCF_037081675.1). GTDB lineage: Archaea > Halobacteriota > Halobacteria > Halobacteriales > Natrialbaceae > Halorubellus > Halorubellus litoreus. The sequence goes on from NZ_JAZAQL010000002.1 coordinate 849,699, forward strand.
ACGTCAGCTATGTCGGTTTTCACCACGACCTGTTGGATGTACCGTTCGAAGAGTTCCAAGTCCTCGTCGACGTCCCCACCGACCGATTCCTTCCATTGATTTGCATTGTCGAGATCAGGAGAGACAGGTGAATAGGTCATCGAATGTATCTCCGAATTCATGTTGAAAAGTGCAACTAACGCGATTGGTAATAGGTTTTCCCTTGGATCCTTGGTGGGCACTCAGGTGCCCAAATACCAAGCATCAGATCGGAAGGATCAAAATTTCAGGCCCCGTGAGAGCTAATTCTCAGTAGCCATCGTAAGTACCTCAGAGACGCCCGCCTCAACTGTTTCCCGTTCGAGTGACTCAACCATCTCCATCTCTTGTCGAGTACGGTGACTCGGGTACGACTCCCGTTCCTCGTGTCGGCTGGGGAGTTTCCGAACGACATCGTGGAAGTTCACGTCGACGACTTCCAGGAGTTCAGGAGATTTCTCGGGTCTTGCTTCGATATTCCACCGCACCCCATCGGTAGTAATTCCGACCGTGGCTTCCCCCAAGTCGCTCTTCAGGTAGTCCTCCATCTGCTCTTTGCCGTATTCGAATTTGTTCGGAGTCTTCACCTCGCCGATGACGGCACAGTCCAGGCCACAGTCGAAGTTCTTGATCGCGAAGTCCGGACGCGTCTTGTCCCACTTCGGGTAGCCATACGGCTGTGCCCAGCACTCGTAGTCGAGGAGTTCCAGCGTCGGCCAGATGAGATACTGCTCGACGAACCGCTCTGGGTGCTGTCCGAGCTTCTTTCCCTTCAGGTATTTCCCTTCTCTAGCGACGTTAGAGAGATGAACCGGGACATCACGGCGAGAGAACTCGTCGGCGAAGTTCTCGTAGACCCGAAGGAGCTGCTCCGCAAGCCCGGAGTGATCGGTGATGCTGGTCGAGGTAATCTTTTCAGAGGTCATCGGTTCAGAAGTCGTCCCTGTGCTTCTCGTGGAACTCTTCGATCGAACTGCAGTCGTGGTCGTCGCGACGCGTAATCCATCCGCCGAATCGGTATCGTCGCCAGCACTTCTCGCCATCGATGAAGACGGGATTATCGCCAACGTCAGGGTCGAGCCGTATCGCATTCGTCCCGTCTTCCTTCTCGACGATGGAATCCCGGTCGAGATACTCGTTCCCGTGCTTGGGCCGAGCAGCCTCCTCCGTCACCGCACGTTCGTCGCACGCGTCGCAGACGAGGTTCGCATAGTTCGATGCGAAATCAGGGTCGTAGCCCTCAAACGGTTCGCCGCAGATGGCGCATACTTCCTGTGGTTCTCCCGGTGGATATTCGACCATACTCGAATCAGTAGATGCTGTAGCCGCAGTTCGGGCAGTCGTACCCGGTCGCTTGGTCGTGCGTACTCACCTTCAGTTGCTTGCCGCACTCGGGACACCGAGTTTCGATGTTCTCGACCATATAGAATTGTAAGCACCTCAGAGGCCGAGGCGCTGCTTGACCCAGTTCTTCCACTCGAACTTGGTATCGTATATCTGGATCATGGTCAGCCGTTCCTCTTGTGGACTACCGTTCGGTGGATGATACTCCACGCGTGGCTTCCCAGCAGGATTGGAGTCGATCAGGTACTCCCCTCCTCGGCGTCCCTCGATCTCAAGTATCGGACGTCCACCACGACCGAATCCGATCTTCGTTACGTCGTAGGCTGCCTGGTAATCCATCGTCTCGCCAGCCCACTCGACCAGGTACCGTTCTGGTTCGCTCCTGTCGAGCTTCTCGATGGCATTCGAGACGCCGTTCGACGTCGGCGCCGGCGACCCATACAACTCAAACTCGTCCATCTCGACCGACCCATCGAGGTCGTCCTCGTCAGCCACATCATCGGGAGTGCTGTCCTCGGTCATGAAGACAATATCTGACCCACTGATAATATAATTTGGCAGTAACGAGTGCAGCTCAACCCGTTCGACTCGACGCAATCGGCGGGCTTCGGCCAGGGGAAACACAGAAACACCTCCGATGAAATGATGGAAGCAGATGTCGAGAGAGAATCTCGTGGAGGTGGAGTTCCGCCACGAGGACGAGGATACGTTACTGGCTGACGCTGGGGAGTCGTCTTCCATTGTGGAACATCTCCTTTCCGTTCAGGCGAACCGACTCCAGGCTGGCCAGCCCGACTCCGAACTCCGTTCGCTCTCACACCTCGACGAGGAGAACGTCAAGCTCCTCGAACATCAGGTAGACGCCGCCCATCGCGCCCTCTTCGAGATGGGTGGAAAGGCCCTCCTCGCCGACGAAGTCGGCCTGGGCAAGACCATCGAGGTCGGGATGATCCTCAAGGAGATGCACTACCGTGGCACCGACGACGCTGTACTCATCCTCACCCCCGCGCAGCTCGCCCAGCAGTGGCAGGCCGAAATGCTGGAGAAGTTCGGTCTCGACTTCACCTGCAACTACGACGACGACTTCGCCGGCTTCGACGGTCACGACCACATCATCGCGAGCATCGACACGGCAAAGAGCGAACGACATCGCTCGACCGTCCTCGCTCGCGACTGGGACGTCCTCGTGCTCGACGAGGCGCACTACGTGAAGAACGAGGACACCGACCGCTACGGGCTTCTCGAGCAACTCTCCTACGACTACGCGTTCTTCCTCACTGCCACCCCTATCCAGAACGACGTCACGGATCTCTACAACATCATCTCACTACTCCGTCCGGGATTGTTCGGTACTCGCGAGGCCTTCCACAACTACTTCGTCAACACCTCACAGGAGACGCTGGTCAATCGGAACGAACTCCAGACGCGGCTACGGGAAGTGATGATCCGCAACCGGCGCGAGGAGACTGACATCGACTTCACGCCACGTAACGTCACGACGCGTACATTCACACCCTCGCCAGCAGAGCAAGACCTCTACGAGGCCGTCACGGACTACGTGCGCACAGCGTACAGCGAAGACCAAGGGCAGAAGCTCGTCCTGATGATGCTCCAGAAGGAGGTGGTCAGCAGTCCTGCTGCGCTGAAACAGACCATCGAGCGCCAACTCGACGTCGAAGACGGACGACCCGCACACGCCGACCAGCTCGAACAAATCCTAGAGTGGGTCGACGCCGTCGAGAAGCCGACCAAGCTGGAACAGGTGCAACGGATCACGAAGGAAGCACGAGAACGCGTGGACATGGGACGCGTGATCGTATTCACGCAGTTCCGGGCCACCCAGCAGTCCCTCTTGGACACCCTCTCCGACGAGGGCTACACCACGCACGCGTTCCACGGCGGCCACTCCAGCGACGAGAAGGAAGAAATCGTCGAACGGTTCGAGGAGGAAGGCGGTGTGCTCGTCTCGACCGACGCGATGAACGAGGGACGCAACCTCCAGTTCTGTAACGTGATGGTGAACTTCGACCTCCCGTGGAACCCGATGAAGGTCGAACAGCGCATCGGCCGTATCCATCGCATCGGACAGGAACGAGAGGTCTACGTGTTCAACATCGCTCTTGAGGACACCATCGAAGAGTACGTTCTGGAGCGACTCTACCACAAGATCGATTTGTTCCAGCAGTCCGTCGGCGAGCTGAGCGAGATTCTGACGCGCATGGAGGAGACGGGTCGCAACTTCGAGGACGAAGTGTTCGAGCGGCTGGTCGGAGCGGGTTCAGAGGTCGAACTCGAGAACGACTTCGATGCCATGGCCGTCGACCTGCAAGAGCAGCGTGACCTCGCCGAAAAGATCGAGGACTTCAACGGTGGCGTCTTCGAGGGGTTCGACCTGGGGGCGAGCGATGACTGACGCCGCGATGGCCGTCACCGAGCGCGCAGTCGAACGGTTCGTGGAGGCGTACCTCGTCTCTCTCGACGCCGAGATTCGAAAAGACGGCCGTCGCTGGACGGTTTCGCTGCCTGACGATGTTGACTCCGAACTCGAACTTGAGGACACCGTACTGGAGATTGCCAGCGATGCGAAGGAGGTCGGCGACGATGCACTTGCCATCGCGCCGGAGAGTGCGTTCGTCGAGCGGCTACTCGACGAAGCCGCAGACAGGGTACCGGTCGGGTCACTCGAACTCACGGAGGAACAGTGGCGAATTGAACTACCCGCTTGGATTACTGCCGGCCCAGTTGACGTGGTCGATCGAACGTTCACGCCCTACTACGACCGTCAAGCCCTCTGTGCGTTATTCCACGTCGGAATCGAGACGGTCAGCGAATATCAGACGGAGGAACTCCGTTCCCTCGCTGTTGACCTCAACGATGAAGAAGAGCGGCCAGGACTTGCTGAGACCTATCTGGAGTTAACGGATGGTGAGCAGCGGGAACTGGCACCTGGGCGTCCCGTCGACGACACAGCACTGAAGAATGCCCTCGGGACAGTTCGGAGTAATATCGAGAACGAGGTTGCACCGGTGGTTCACGAAACACGGGAACGGGCAACGCGTGCCGCGAAGGTCGAACTGGAGGAGTATCGAAAGTTCGTCCAGCAACGACGCGACGAATTGGAGGGCGAGATCGACAACATGAGTCATCGGATCGAGGATGCGACCAGCACCATCGATAACGCGTCCGAGCAGAAAGACCGAGTCGAAGCACTCCGCAAACGGAAGGAGCTCCAGGCAGAACTCGATGACCTACGCTCTGAGCTCGAGGAACTAACCACGAAGTTGGAGAACGACTTCCCCGAAAAGCGCCGGGACATCCGAGACCGCCACTCGCTGACCGTCAGAATCCGTCCAGTCACGACAACCCTGGTGTCCTACGAACGCGGTGACCTCGACCTCACGCTGAAAACGGATGACGCATCTGCTACTGTCTCCTACTCCTACGCGATCGGGGCAGGCGTGATGGAGGAGGTTACCTGTGAACACTGTGGGACGGCAGTGACCACTGAAAATCCGCTTACCTTCGACGGGAACAGTAGGATTGGGTTGGATTGCTGCGGCGAGTGATGGCCGTTATCGCCCGAATCGGTAGATCAGGAGATTGCAACTTTCGTTGAGAACGTTCCCAGACAGCGCGTCCACGGTCGAGTCGGCAGTCGAGACCGCGAAGCCACATATTGTAGCGGGATCCTTGTATCCGATGTCGGACAGGGCCTCCTCTAACTCTGGCACAAGCTCCGCTTTGCCGACGTCGATCGTCGTTACTCCCGCGTCTCTAAATGCGTTGAATGAGGCCGGCGTCCTCGAGAGTAGGATTCCGCCCGAACGAAGGAAGGATATCTCTTCCTGCAAAACATTCACCAACTGGTCTTGCCGTGCCGGGTCGTCAAGAGCAGCCGACCAACCGAGGTTTGAGAATTCTGCGTCGCCAGACCAGCCCAATAAGTTGTTCTGGTCGATGAGGTCGACGATGTCGTCGCGGAATGCGGCCTCTGCCTGACCACGATAGAAGTTCCACAGATTGGTCTTCTGTACGGTAGGTTGCTTTTCTGCCTCTATCAACTCTAGGAATGTTGTCGGGATATGGAGGTCGCCAAGACGTGGCTCTGTAGGAGTCCGGCCGAGGGTTGCCTGTGTCTGCGATGCGAAGACCGTGGATTTTGTCAAGCGGTTGAGTGAGCGGCTGGCAGTGAGCAGGGATGGGTCAATCAGAACATCAATCGGCGGTTGCAATTTGCCATTTAAATCTTTTCGGAGCTGGTCGTTCCCGGCAATCATGACAAGCCCCTTCAATCCGGACACTGATAAGATACGGCGATACTCCGATCGATTCGACAATCCCCCAGAACACCTACGGACTGACGGTCAATGCTACGACTGAGGCTGGCTGGGTCGTCCAAATCCGTTCTACTACCCCAATTATAGAGCCTACGAACCGTAATATGATATCGTTCACACGATCACGTATACCTCTCCTTTTTCGACTAGTACCACGGCCAAATCCGTGCTAGTATAAGAAATATGGTGTTAGAATAAACGGATATCCGTCAGGTATTATAATCTAGCAATCGAACGGGCATGTGTTAGGATGCGTGTCTTAATTGTTGACGACAGCCAAATCATGGTTTTCGAACGGCTCCCAGCGCCGGATATCGGATTACTTTGGCTTGGTAAGACTCGAACGTGATGTAGACCGACATGTATAGCAGCAGCAGCGAACAGTTGATACACGAAAACTTGTCTGGGCTGCACGCAAATGGTGTCTCTCAATACTATACCCTACTAATAAAAATTTCCTGTCGTTAATCATATATTCTTTCTTATTGGAATTCCCTAATCCTTCGAATCCGTGGGTCGAGCATCGTAAGTAGAGAGTAGCCGGGCGAGCTGCTATAGCTGTACTCCACCACATACCTTTCCAGAACCGGAGTGAGACCGGCTGAACGAACTGATCTACAGACATGACCTTAATTACGGGATTGACACCAACAAGCTCCTAGGAAAGAGCGAACAACCTAGTATAATTCGTAGATGTTGGCGAGGTACTCTCTACGAACCTCGTTGCCCCAATTATGGGTATATCGATCCATCACATCGTCTCCCTTATCTCCTCGAAGATACTTTACGGTCAGCTCGTCCATTCTGCGTTTTGCGTGGGTCGTGAAGAAATGCCTGAAATAATGTGGCGTGACGTTCTGTGGATTATATTTGCCATCCCTCCAGCCCTCCGCGCTTGCTCGTTCTCGGAGTTGGCCTTGGACTGTGGCTGGGGTTAGTCGTTGATTGAGCCTCTTGGTGATTCCACCCTGTCCTACAAAGAACGGTCGCTCAACGACGTCCACCGTGGGACGCGTGTTCAGGTAGTAGACCAGAATTTGTTTGAGCTCCGGATCAATAGGGAAGAATGTGACCCGCTTGCGTTTGTTGCCAGCTTTGCGGATCTCATTACGATATTCGGTACCCATGTCAATCTCATTTGTTACATAGATTGTATCGGGGCGACCATCCAGTTCCGTACGGCGAGCTGGATAGCACTGCTGGACTTTCGGGTGGTCAAGGTACACGTCTCGGAGGTCGAGATTCACGATCTCGCCCACCCGCATACCCGTCTTGGCAAGCATGGTGAAAACCGCAAGCAAGAGGGGGTTTGAGAACCCCCGCTTGAGAAATGAGCCCATCTCGCTTACAGAGATATCTCTTCGTCGCCGATAGCCCTTTGTAAAATCTCGATCCCTAGTTACTATCCGGAACGGGTTCCGATTAATTATCCCCTTATCTCTCATCCACTCGTAGATTTTGTTTAGGGTAGATAGATACGACCCTGCCGTGTTCGACTCGTGTTGATCTTCAAGGTTATTTGCAAACCTCCTCGCTTCAGGGGTGTCTATCTCTTCAGCAGAGATACCTTCAGGAATCAGAATTTGATCTTCGAATTTCCTGACAATTTCTTCATATGTCCAATTCCTGTTAGGGGTGAGATTCCGACCGGGGAGTATCTCTTGTAAATAATGCTGGAGCGGACTCTCGGGATAATCGTCTTCACTGCTCATGTAGCTTCCACCCACCTCTGCTGGGAGAATGCTCGATTTTGCCTGCCTCTTTCATACCTCTCAGAACCCGCTCCACCTCTTGCGCATGGCGGTCTATGAGTGGATCCATGAGATCGTCCCAGCTCCTGAATGAATCCGTCGTGAGTTCGTCCTCGATTTTTTGTCTGAGCGACTGCTGCTCATCAGTCTCGAAAGGCGATGTATCGTCAAATTGGTGACGACCCGCCTCGACCATAACGCGAATATATTCTGCGAGGCTTTCGATGCCCTTATCGTCCATGTCTGATTCCCAATCATCTCGTCTTGGCTGTTCGACCCGTATGGTTATCGGGGAGTATTCTTTTTGCATGGTATAGTTCACCTCTCGTGAGCAGTTTCCAGATGCCCGATTCGGTCACGGTCGCTTGGTAGATATCCAGCTTTCACTTCACTAGCCACAACTCCGACCATGCACAAATAACTTTTCTAGCATATCTAGAATATACCCTTGGGCCTTAGAAAGCAGTTTTGGGGCAGATAGCGAATATAACGATAAGAAAAAGCACAAGTATAAAGTGGGCGGGGTCACCCCGCGGCCAATAGAACCTCACATCATGAGAGGGGGATCTGCGGCCGATTTCGTGGATACCGGGATACGTGGCCAAGTGGTAGACGTGGTAAATCGAATCCTCAAGAGAGTCCACGTCCAGTACATGAGACTAGGGACTCAAACGCGAGACAGGAGCCCAGAGAAGATTTACGTCGTCGTTCGCCTGCTGAAGTGTTTCCAGAAGGTAGACGAACCCATAGTAGTCGAATGTGGCCGAGCCAGCCGAGAGAAGTGGCGCTGTTCAAAAAGGCGCTGGAGATGGGGGGTCAAACCGACCACGGACGAATACGTGTGGTGATGAACTGGCTCGGAGTGTATCCAAGGAGAGGTTGGAACCAATGACGTCCTGCTCCAGTGCTAATCAACTACCTCTACACAGAATACGCTGAAGCAGCATTCTCTGAGGGTATAGCAATATGAAGCTTCGTTCGCCAATCTCATTCTTCCACACTTCGCTTGTTTCGGTCTCCGGAAATATATTGAAGGCACCGCAAGAGGATACACCATCACATGCTGCTTGATTTCATCGCAGGGAATTGGAACGACGCGCTCACCGTCTTAACCGCCGGTGTGGCTGCCTACACTGCCTATCATCAAATCCAATACTACCGCGCCCAACAAGCCAGCCTTAACATTATCTCTATTGATGAGCCGACATACGAGCCACGAGCACAGAATGCGTACGGAGATATTGTTCCGACCAACGAGATTGACGAAACTGAACTTCGAGACACTAAGTATTCGCTCGAAGTTGTGCTGGAAAATGACGGTCGGGAACCGACTACATTGTCCGAGTTCACGCTCTCTCTTCCCGATACCGAGGAGGAACTATTCCTCTACAACGACCGAACGAGGACAGGATGGCAACGCTCTTTCGTTGAGTTCGAGGGAAACGAACGAAAGCAGCTCAATCTTTTTAACTCCGGTGAGGTGCGTGACACGTACGGGCAGGACGTTGAAGCGATCCTCTGTCTTGATTCGACTGCAGACGTAATTGAACAGCCCGTAATGCTTCGTTGCTCTGTTTGATATTCACGGTCAAATCCAAGACAGGGCACCCCCCGGATGCGGGTTCTCGCGGTATCAACAACCTCGGTTAGTATGCACAACCGACCGGACGAATAGTTGTAGTCCTGTACGCTGTCGACCCTGACCTCCGAAAGGTCGGATTCAGTGGCGTCACAAATCCGTCAAACCCGTCGCCTTGGAGATCTTCTCAATACTGGGCCAGCAGAGTTACATCGGGGAATGGTGGACACTACCCATGCGCACTTTTGAATTGGTACGCGGGGAGAAACCAGTAGAACGCGAAGTTGAACCGTTCCAGTCGGAGGGTAAATTGGAGGAGTTGCTTCACAGTGTCCCCTCACTATTACTGGAAGAGGACGTTCTGATTATTGGACGGCAGGTCGGGGTGGATACCGGCACGCTTGATTTGCTTGGCATTGATAAGTACGGGAACGTCGTGGTTTTCGAGCTGAAGAAAGGGGACAGTGGCTCTGGAAGTGCGTCTGAAGGGTCGATTTTGAGCCAGCCACAGGAGTACGCACAGGCCCTGCACTGGCTCACGTACGAGGACTTGGATGACATCTTCACTGAGTACTCCACCGAGGTTGGTGCGAAGGACTGGCCCGGATCCGACGGCCTCGATGGTGACTCCCTGCTCGACGCGTTCGAGAGTCATTTCCGAACGACACTGCCGCAAGAGACGTTCAATCAGAACCAGCGGATGGTCATCGTCGCAGAGGAGATCACCGACCGGACGGCTGCAAATGCCAGATACCTCCGAGATGAGGGGCTACACCTGCAGTGTGTCGAGGTACAACGGTTCCGGCTCTCCACGGATGCTGACTCGTCACCGGTGCTGGTGGCTTCGACGGTCGTTGATTATGACGAGAAACGCGTCCAGCCTCGTGAAGAGGATGCCATCACCTATCCAGAGATCAACGAGGCAATCGTCTCGCGGGCGTTCCCTGCGTTCAAGGATGTAACCCACGCCACCTCACCCGAAGAACTGTTTCCTGGCGGCTTCGATCATCGTGAGCCACGCATGCACTCGCAGCATCCTGAACACCCAGATGCCGTTCGGTACGCGCTCCGCGTCAAGCCGTTAGAAGAGGGTCATGTGCGGCTTTCGATCGACGTGACCTCACGTGGGCTGGAGCTGGAAGAAGTCGACAAGACGGCCTTGACGGGCCGCATTCGGGACGCAACGGATTGTTTTGAACAAAGGGGGTTCCACGTCGACCAGTCACGGAACACGTACCGGATCGTCACAGCTCATTGGGACGTGGACTCGGTAGCTGACGTGCGCGACGAGGCATTCCTTGATGAAGTGGCCGGCCGCTATGCTGATCTCGTCACCATCGGTCACGAGACCTTCGTCGATACCTGAACAAGGAGATGACCCTGCGGACGAGAAGAACCTGAGCTCGCGCATTCTCAATAGCGACCGGGCATAGGAGGACTTCTCGTTTAGAGCCCTTGGATGGTTCGAATTGGCAGCCTTTGACACAACTTAAGCGGGACTATCACCGTTCTCGTTTGGACTCCCAGGAGTCACATCATCGAGGAAGTCACGCAGCACCTCCGTGAACAGGTCGGGTTGTTCCAGCATCACGCCGTGACCTGCATCCTCGACTTCGTGGACGCGGACGTCCGTCGGAGCCCGTTCTAGCTGCTCGGCCTTGTCGGCGATGACGTTTCCCGTCAGTTCACCGTACGCGTAGAGGACTGGAACGTGGAAGTCGGTCGGGCTCGTCCCGACGTAGTCCTGACCGGCCGCTATGAGCTTCGACCGTTCGTCGGTAGATAGATCACTCATAGCCTCGTTCGCGTATTCCGAGGGGGTGAGTCCCAGTTCGGGCACCTCCTCCTCGGGGCCCTGCTCCATGTCTTTAACCCGTTCAGCAATGAACTCCATCGCGTTCTGGAACCGCTCCCGACCGATAACATCCTCGATGCGGTTGAGAACCGGTTGGAGCCGGAACATCGTTCGCTCGAACACGTTCTCGCCGATGTCCGTGCGTGCGTCGGCGAAGGCGAGGGCAGCAACGTCGTCCGGGTGCTGAATCGCGTACTCTGCAGCGATCAGTCCGCCGTACGAGTGTCCGCAGAGGATGGGACGCTCCACGTCCAGTTCGTCAAGTAGTACGTGGAGGTCTTCCACGAGGAGTTCAATCGAATAATCTCGCAGAGATGAGGCTTCGGTCTCTCCATGGCCGCGATAGTCGTAGGCGATCAGCTCGTACTCGTCCTCGAGCGCGGCCATCTGTGGGCGCCACGAGCGGTGATCCCAGCCCAGGCCGTGGATGAACACGACCGGGGGGCCGTCCCCTGTTCGTTCGTAATACGTCTCCACTCCGTTGGTCGCCACCTGCGGCATGGTCACAACACCTGCAGACTCCTGTATAATGGCATCGGAATGACATTGTTCGGCGCCACTGGCCAAGGCTCTGCACTGGGGATAGTCTCTACTCCGCGGAACCAAGGGGTAGTGGGTCGTCGAGAGAACGACCCCGTGAGGTGATGTGATTAAACCGGCGAGTCGTCCACGCGTGGATGGCTGGGCAATCCAGTCACTGATCACGTCCACGCGTCGCGCGAGTTATCACCAGTTCACACGTACATCGCCGATCACGGTAACGCCGTTGACAGCGGCGGGATAACACAGGAACCAATAGCCGGTCGTTCCGTCGCAATCTCGGACGCCATCACCGATGACGAGAGGGAACTCGTCGCCGAGGCCATCCGAGCAACCGAACCTCGGACAAACGCCTGCTTTGCCAACGCCCTCGAAATGTGGGCGTACGATTGTCGATTCAAATACGCTGAGGGCTTCGCTGTCGTCTCGGAGACGGACATCGGCGGTCTCGAACACGCATGGTGTATGCTTGACGGGGACAAATTGGTGGACGTGACGAGGCCGTTCGTCCACTATCACGGTGCCGTTATCACAGATGACGATACGCTACGGCACCACTACGAGAGCGAGGTAGGAGACGGTGTTATTGGCAACCATGCCAACCGATTCGAGTTTCTCCGAGAGGAGGGGTACATCGACGAGGACGACGACCGAGAAGGCTGATCGAGGTCGTCCCGGGGTTGGGACAGAAGCAGCATCCACTGGAACGGTTCGAGAACAACGCGAGGAGGAGGATGTCGTGTCTGCCCCCCTCCATTGTTGCCAATCAGCCAACTTTTTTGTGTGCCACCGCTGACGTACTCGCCAGTGGGGTGAGACTGGATGTCACTGGCTGATGCACACAGACCGACGAACACACGCGAGCGGTACCGCTTGATGACCGATGCGGCATCCCGACCGTTCACGGCCGGTGCTGTCGCCGTTCCCCTGGTGCTTCCCGTCCTGGGCTACCTCTCGAACGATGTCCGGATCATGTTCACCGTCCACCTCTTCCTCGGGGCGTTCTGGTTCGGAACTGCGGTGCTCGGCGCGGTCGTCCTCGGCCCCGTCATGGGGAGTCTCTCCGAGGAGGCCAACGTCGAGTTCGCCGAAGGCTTCGTCCCGAAGATGAACCTGCTGATGGAACCGGTCTCGGTCGGCGCGATCGGGTCTGGGATTGGCCTCGCCAGCATGCTGGGACTGTGGGCATCCCCGACGCCGTCACTGTGGGCGGCGCTTGCGATCGCGATTGCGCTGCTCGTTCTCGGGTTCGGCCCCCTCCACAAGTTCACGGCAGGGATGTTCGACGAGATCGCCGCCGACGAGACCGACCACGAGCGCCTCGCCACGTTGAACAAGAAGTACGGCATGCTGAGCCTGGTCGAACTCGTCCTGATGATCGCCATCGTCGCAACGATGTCCGGCCTCCGATGGGGGTTCTAACACCGACCGCCCCGCTGCACGAGCCTCGGTCTTCGCGTCGTCCAATCGCCCGAAGACTGTTGCTTCGGACTAGTATCGACAACCTTGACGCGACTGCCGGTTCAGGCCTGACATATGACCGTTGACGTCGCTATCTCCGATGCGCTCGTTCTCACCGTCGACGAGCGAAACCGCCTGTACGAGCGTGGCACGGTGCTCGTCGAAGAGGGTCGGATCACCGAGGTTCGACCGTCCGAGGACGGCGATGGAGAGATCGAGGCCACGCACACAATCGACGGTGACGGGAGACTGGTGATGCCGGGACTGGTCAATGCCCACACCCACCTGGAGCTGACGCCGCTGATCGGGGCGTTCAGCGACCTCGACCTGCTGGAGATGATGGGCAGTATGACGGCCATCTACGGCCGCCTCGGCGAGGGCGACTTCGACTATCTGGTCGAGGCCGGGTACGAGCTTGCCGCCCTGAACTTCCTCCTCGGGGGTGTCACGACCACCAACTCGATGGACGTCCGGCCGAGTGCGGGGGCGGAGACGTTCGGCGAGGCGGGACTCCGCGGATTCTTCGGCCCAACCATCACGGATATGTTCTGGGATGTTCCCGTCGACGAGCAGTTCGACCGCGCTCGGGCATTCATTGAAGAGTACCACGACACCTACGACGGGCGCATCCGTGCGACGATCTGCCCGCACGACGACTGGTCGTGTACGCGCGAGCTGTGGGAGCGCACCGCCGAGCTCGCTGCCGAGCACCCCGACCTGCTCGTCCACACGCACCTGCTCGAGCTCGAAGAGAGCAACACGATGGCGCGCGCAAACGGGGGCAGGGATTCCCTTGGCCTTCTCGAGGAGGTTGGCCTCCTCGACGACCGGCTGGTTGCGGCTCACTTCCGCGTCGCCGACGAGACGGATATCGAGCGCACTGCCGCGGCAGACGCGTCCGTGGCGCACTGTCCGTCGGTGTTCTGCTACTGGAACCCGGACGCCGACATGCAGTGGACACCCGTCCCGGAACTGCGGGATGCGGGCGTCGACGTCGGGCTGGGCATCGACGACCACTACTGGCACGACTCCTACAGTCTGTTCGGTGAGGCCCGACAGGCTCGCCTCGCGGCCAACGTCAAGCGGACGACCGGCCAATACTCCTCGATGGAACTGGTGCGGATGCTGACAATCGAGGGGGCCCATGCGCTGGGGGTCGGCGACGAGATTGGGAGTATCGAACCCGGAAAGCGGGCGGACATCATCCTTCTAGACGTGGACAAGCCGAAGTTCACACCGCTGACGAACGTGCCTGCCCACGTCGTGAACAACGCGGCGCCCGCCGACGTGGAGACCGTCATCGTCGACGGAGAACTCGTGATGCAGGATGGGACACCGATGACTATGGATACCGACGCGATACAGGAACGCGTGGAAGCGGTGGTCGAACGCTTCGCCGACGAGATGGGCTGGGAGCTACACGTTGGTGGTGGAGAGCCACCGGGAACCGTCGAGACGCTCCGGGAGCTACCCAAGCGTGGGCCCGCCCGCCTGCTCTCGCGCCTGGCACTCCAATCGGCGCGTGACACGTTCTCCTTCTGAACCACCGATGTCCAACTCACCGTTCCCTCCTGGGTACGTCCGGTTCGACGATGTCCGCAGTTCGATGCTGGAGCCACGCCAGGTACGGGTCTCGGAGTCAGTCGCATTGGAGACGATTCACGTGGCCGGATCAGAGCCGGCGGTCGTGTTCGTCCACGGCGGGCTCGGTTCGCTGTGGAACCCGTATCCACAACTGGACGCGTTCGAGGGCGAGCAGGAGTTGGTGACGTATGCGCTGGCTGGAAACGGGAACTCCACGACGCGTCCCGAACAATCGCTCACCGGGCACATCACCGATCTCAGAAACCTGCTCGACACGCTCGATATCGACCGACCGATTGTCCATGGCCACAGTTACGGCACCGCCATCGCGCTCGAATACGCCAAACGCCATCCGACGGCTGGACTCGTCCTCCACGCTGGGGGTGATCACGACCTTACGCCGGCGTGGGAGAGACCGTTGTTACGGTTGTTCCTGGCGCTGCGATTGTATCGGCTGCCTGCGAACGACGCATTAATTCGCCAGCTCGCCTACCGCGTCGGCTTTCACGAGGGGACGAAAGAGGCCGTCATCGAGGATTTCCTGCAATCGAACCCCTTGCCGCGCCGCCGCTCGGCCTGGACGACCGTGACCGAGGCGTTCTGGGGCTACGACGGACGCCCCGACATCGAACGGGTCGACGTACCCACGCTCGTCATCCACGGCCCCGCCGATGGGATCGTTCCGGTCGCTGTGGCCCGCCAGACTGCACGTCGGCTCCCCGAGAGCGTGTTCTGCCGTATGGAACGCACCGGTCACGTCGCGATGATCGAACGCCCAGCTGCGTACAACCGTCTCCTCCGAGCACTCATCATGGCCGTCGAAGAGGAATGCGGTCTCGAATCGACGGTTCGCGACTGGATCGGCGAGCATACAGCGAATGACTGACCCCAGGAACATCCGTGCTGTGAAGGTGGTCATCGATGATCTCCGAGTGTGTCATACAACAATTCACTCACTCATCCCGTTCTCTCAATTCGTTAGATACAGCTTCCCCATCGACAATCACAGGTCAGCAGCCACCGGTCGCATCTTGATGGTAAATTCTAGTGAGAGTAAGTCTGGTCTATCCACGACATGTACTCCCTATCGGTCAAGTTGAACCACGATCATCGTGGGTCGAAGACCAGATTGCATTCGTAGCAATAGTAGCGGGCTGGATCATCGTGCGGATTCTGAGTCACTTCCTCGTCCGTATTACACCAAAGGCACATCCACGTCGAAGGCTTGGCCGCTTTGTCACAGTATTTACAGTGTGTTCGTGCGGGGAGTTCGTCGGGTACCTACTGGCGTTACAGGTCGGGCATGCGATATCCTTCACAGTCTAGATATCGGTCAGCTAGTCCAGAACAAAAATACGTCGCCCCGGGAGGTCGAGAGAGCCATCGAAGCCACCCCCGCAGACGACGGGGCTATATTCGTCACCACGAAGTCACTGATAATGGCGACGTATCAAGTGAGACTATCGAACTACACCGACGAGTTACCCGAAGACGACGAAGAAGTCGATAAGTTTCTCGTGACGGAAAATGAAACGGGGGCAGACCCGCTGGAGAGAGTTATCAGTTTACTCCTTGAGCTTCGAGATGAGTTTGAAGCCAAAATCCAGTCAACAGGTGGGATGTCAGAAGCAGACCTTCCGCACACCTTCCACCCTCCGAACCTCCTACCCAAGCAAGAACTGGGCTATCGCCTTATCAACCACTGGGAGGATGCACTGAAGAAGGATTCGCGTGTCGACGAGAGCTGGCTCGAGAAGACGCATGAAACTGAAAAGAGTCGCGAGTACGGAATGCACTTCGTCATCGAAATAATCACGCTTCATATCGAGGTGGGGCCTATTGAGATTCGGCTTATGCCTGACAGGGTAGATGAGATTTGTTCGGGAGAGGACACGCTCTGGGGTGGAGATTTTTTTAAGCCGGAGCCCACCGTTGCTATTCAGGATCAAATTGCCAGCATTTCAGAAGAATAGCAGATTCTGACCAGGAGCCTCCGGGTGACACACCACTACTGGGTTCCGGTGGCTTCTCCCATATAATTCGGTCTCAGATCGAAGTGGGAAAAATTGCTTTCTCCTTGTGTTGACCAGCGCACTGATGAGTACGCAGGCTTGACTGAACAGACCATTCACCCTCACGAGAACTGAAACCAACGGGTTAGCAGACTATTCTATGTCACCCCCTGAGCTCCGCTAGCCCGAAAAGACCATCTTCCTGACTCCCTACGACATGACCGTGGCCGACGATCTCTGTGACCGGGTCGGATTCAATGACGACTCGCTTCGTCAAGAACATCGTCAAACGACTCCCTCCCGAGCAAGAGTGAGACAGTGAGTAATGAACGTGAGCAAGTCATGAGCGGCATCCACCTCAACCTCCTCACTGTAGTTGCGAATGCCAGAATCTGTGCATCGATCGAGAGGGTCGGGCGAGGGATTGAGGAACAACCCCTCCAACGGCCTATTAAACACGAGGGGTCTAACTACACCGTAGATGCGCGAACGAGACGAACAGCCAGATGACAGCGATCCTCAACCCGACGGATACGAGGCCGAAACTACAACCGACATCGTCGAGTGGGCTGTAGGCGACTGGCGGCCCGGACGTACCTTTGAGGAGATCGGGCAAGTGATGGAGACGGTGAGAGAGGAGGGAATCGACTCGGAGGAAGGTGCTCGTCAGTCCGCTACTCTCCTTCGCGAGACGATGGAGTACGCCGAAACCTTCGGAATACGGCTCCTATGCGAATTCGAGGACGCAGACCAGATTTCGGATCGGTTAGCGAGCTACCAGCCTGACGAGGTGAGAACCTTCTATCAGCACGTCGCTACGGAGAATGCGGAGTCGTTCTGCAACTTGAAGGACGAGATCGATGGGGGCTATGCCGAGAACCTACAGTCGGCCTTTGGCCTCTCCGAAGAGGTCGCGGAACACGACATCTTCTCTTGGTTCAAGAGCCATCTCCGCCGAATTGCCCACTTCTACACGAGCTATTACGACATCTACGGCGCCAAGAAACATGCCCAGCGGTACGAAGTTCTCAAACTGGAGGAGTTCGAGACAGAATTTCCCATCGAGCTGGAGGCCGAGGACACGAGGTACGTCCTCTTCATTCCGCAATCAGATGGTGAACCCGTTCCGATTGCCGTCGACGCCCGGCTACTGGCGAATTACTCATTCGGTGTGGCGCGGCGAGTTCGCTCTCTCTCTGACGCCATTGCGAGCAAAGATCAGGACGACGAGAAGAGAGAACTGACGCTAATACGAGATGACCTCGAATCGATACTCGACGAATATCGTGAGGTCAGATCGGGGGAACCGGACGGGTTCGTCCTGTACGGCAACTTCGAAGAAACCGAGGAGATTCAACGAATCTTCCAGAGACCCGCGACCATTCAGTACGAGAGCGGAGAGTTGCAGTTCCACGTCGTCGACGAGGAGGAGTATGGGCCGTTCACAGTCCATTTCGAGGGCGCATCTCGCATAATGGGGACTGCGAAACAGACCGTCACAATCGACAGTTTCGAGGTCACGAGTCGATTGACCGTCGACCAGTACGAGGAACTTTGGAAGCTCCACTCGGCTATGGAGGAAGGGGAGGTCAAGAGTATGGGGCTGTACCTATCCGGACAGAAGGCCGGTGAGGGGTTGGAACATGCTTCTATCGAGGAGTGGCTTCCACCCGATGAAGCGGTACAGTTCCTCCGTACCGACATCGTGGAACGGGAGCATATCGACCTTCTGAAGGCGATGAACCAAATGTACGAGAGGGAAATTCTGTCGCCAGCAGACCTGACTGATGAAGACCTTCAGCTCATTCGCGACTGCTTGGACGGTCGGACAACGAACGACTTGACCGGGGAAGAGATTCGAGGGCTTGCAGAGCAGATGTTCGATCTCTAAGCGTCCGAGATGGGACTGGGCCCCGGAGTTACTATCGCGGGGGAGATGGAACGTAGTAGTTCACCATCGAGTGGCTCCCTGATGGAACCGCGCGCCTTCTGGAGGCGGGGGACATTGATGGCGGGGAGCCTATTCCCACAAGTGGCCACGTCCTGTGGCACAGACTCCACCTCGGTAGCGGGAAAATCTACTACACCGAAAACGTTGATGACTCGGCTAGGTACTATCGGGCCGATTCGTAGCCTGATACGAGATTAGTCGCAGCGGCACAGGAGGTCGAGAGTTGTCAGCTCATCGCCGTCAGCACACGCTGGACAAACGGGCGGGTTCGATGTTGCGTTCAGTTGGCTCGAATCCCATCTGTACTCGGTTTCACACCGCGGACACATCCAGTTCATCACCCCATATTCAACGGCGAGGTCGGGATACTCGTGACCTAGCGCCGGCGTGAGCGCGGCGTCTTCGTGTGCCTGCAGGTACTCAACGACCTGCTCGCGTGGATAGTCGACGAGGTCGGGCAGGAACCCGCGTGGCTCCTCGTCCAAGTACGGTTCGTCGCTCTGGCCGCAGCGGTGACGGCAGTCGCAGTAGCGGCACTCCCAGCCGTACTCCGGGTTGCCCGGCGGCAACTCGCCCTGCTCCCGGTACGCGGTGTGGTCGGCGGCCCACTCGACGACCTCCTGCCAGAACGCGTCGTCGAACGGCAAAGTATACGCGCGGAGATCCAACGTCTTCCGCGAGCCGTAGATGACGACCGCCTCGTCAATCTCACGGTCGTGCTTTTCGGCGAGACTGCGCATGTAGGCGTGAACCTGTGTGCGGTGTTGGCGGTTGGGGTCATCGATGTCGGCGACCTCCTCCTTGGACTTTACCTCTGTCCGAAGGATGGGCTCGGACTCCCGGTCGACGATGCAGGGATCCGTCACGCCCTTGAAACGCACTGTCCACCTCGGTCGGTATCTCGAAGTCGACCCACATCGAGTTGCGTACGTACGCGTCCGTGTCGTACACCACGTCACGGAGGTACGGCACCATCACATCCTCCTCGAAGTGGGTGCCTGCCCAGAAGATGCCCTCCGGCTTTTCACGCTCCGCCGGCGCGTTCTCCTGTCGGTAGAACACCTTCCGATGGCACTGGAGAAGACTGCTCGGCGAGTGCTTCTCCGCTGGTGGAACCGGCGACAGCCCGTTGAAGTACGGCTGGCCCTCTCGAATATTCTTCTCCCACTTCCGCTCTCGATACCATTCGCCGAAGGGATCGCCGTCGATCTTCTCGGCGAAACGCTCCTCTTCACCTGTCATCGGGGCGATACACCTCCTGAGAGTGAGCAGCCGTACAGCTCATCGTACGCTGTAACCCACTGAGGGTATGTCCGACTAGGAGTGTGACTTCCGGAAACGGAACCTATACTCTAACCCCGCCTGTTGCTCACAACGGAAGGTTCCCGAAGAAGGCCTCCGCTTGCCGTCTCAACCTATCGGCCTCCTTCATCGCCGACCGCCTCTGTTGTTCGATCCACTGTTGGGTTTCCCAGAGTTCATACTTTATGCCCCAATCGTCTGTGCGTTCCGCCATCTGTTTCACGTCCTTCCGAGCCAGTTCCGATGCTCTCTTCTCAGAGACCGGATTGTCGGTTCCCCGCGATGCTGAGACGACCTCTTCGGAAACCGTTCCGACTGTTTGATTGATGCTCTGGGCCATCCCTTCACCAAATGCAACGCGAACTCCCCAGTGAATCTGGCTCAACACCCACGAGTAGGCCCGCCAACCGATCGACCGACCGACGCGATGTATCAAGAGTTGGTTGATTTTGCCCGTTACGCTGTACGCGACCCGATACGACGCGCCAAACGAGAGTATGAGGAGAATGACCTCGACGATGGTGAGCGCGACATATTTGAAGAACTCGACATACCGGTCTGCGGAGGGGCTCTTACCGGCTTCCAGTTGCTCGTGAATTCCACACCCCGAATCAAGGACGCCCTTCACGCTCGAAACGAGTGGGACATACTTGGTGAACCTACTAGCTTTGTCGGCAAGGTCGCTCACCTCTTCGGCGATTCTGTCTGGAAAGACGTCTAGCCAGCCAAGGAACTCCCCGATGTCGTCGAGGTACTCAAGCAACCAATCGTACGCATCGGGATTCTCCTGAAGCTCTTCCAAGCCGACCTGCTGGAAACTGCTTAGGAATCCCGACTCCTGTGTCGACTCTACCTCCTCTGGATCGTCGAGCTTCCCGTACGCGTAGCACACCGAGTCCACTGTTTCACTCACGGCGTTCTTCAGACCGGACTCGTCCCAGTCATCGTCGAAGAAGTCGACGACTGCGTATCCGAACTCGTCAACAAACGCCGATTGAGTTCCCCTCGCTCTCCCTGGTAACGTAACAGCTGAGGCCGCAGCTATCGAGCCGAGGAAGTGTCTCCGGTTCACTTATTACCAGAAACTATCCCGATACCCAAAAGCCAGTTGCATGCGTCGACATGCCAATCAGAAAACGTGATGGTGCTCCCGTCCCCTTCCCTCGCCCTCGGGACGAACGAGATTGTACCTCGCCATCTTCTGATGGTGGTTTCTCATCATTCGACGCGTCTTTGGTTCCTCCACTCTCTTCCAGTATTCTTCATACAGCTCTCCGGGGCTGACCTGTGATTGTTCCGCGATGATATCGTAGAGGACTCGCTGGTGGTCGTTGAGCTTTTGAACGTGGTCGTACTGGAGGATGGCCAATTGGTGTGGGAGCATACCTGTATTACAATTAACCCAGACGACGCACGGCAGGCCGTCACCAGATACGAGACACGAAAACAGTAGTTACACCAGCAAACGAGCAGTGGTTCATATTGTACTAATGATATTCTTCAGAGTGCGACCCTCGAGAGGATGGAACCATTGGCGACCCATTCTGATTATGCGGATGGGGGGTCTTCATTGGAGGTAGTCATTGTGAATCTCTGAAACCGTGAGATACCGGGAAAAGTAGTCTGTTTGATGTCACACGGGCTAGTTCTATCTGAAGGAGCGTAAGCGATATTGATGGTAGCCGCTGTACGTCTCCTGGGCATCACTGATACCGGTTACTTAGCATGGACAAAAGTTACCTCAACTCATTGTAATTGGGAAGTATGGTAGTACCAGAGGATTACGAATTTGTAGAGCCTTTAACCGACAAGGCGGCGTTACAACCGATATTCGATGCCGAATATGATAATGAGTGGGAGAAAGAACTCCACCTTTCTGCTGCTCTAGTACCGCTCTATTTAGGTAAGAACCTGGATAGTGACGGTGCAAAGTCGTTCAAATCTAAAGAGTTGGTTGATTATATCGCCACGTTATATGAGCGGTCACGAGTATACCATGCGTTCTTCAATGACTGGACTGATTGGGTTTCAGAAGGTCGAAGGAAGCCATATACTACAAAAAGGGCAGGAATTCACATTTTCGCACCAATATATGTCCAAGAGTTAGAAGGCCCAATGAGATATCATGTAACTGCATTGAATGACCTCTTTGATGAGTTTCGTGGGTCAGACGGTGATTGGGAAAAAAGGCTATACGATGATGGTGACCGTCGTTACTTCGGTAACGTTTTGAACACCTGTATTCAGATATCCGAATCGTTACATGATATACCGGACAATGCAGAATTACAGGATGGGTTAAAGTATCTAACAAGTGCTCTGATTCTCATTGACCAGCATGAGTCGTTCGCCGAGCGGAATGGGCTAAAACAGAGTTTTCAAGAATCACTTGATTACACTGATCTCGATGAAAGTCCGATTGCATCTGATATCCGGAACGGCTTCGCTCATGCAAATTACAAACTCAATTTCGACGATGCACTAGAGATTAATGAGAAAAATATAGATATTGAATTGGAAGATGAAGAAATAACCAAATCCGTTGACGGCGTTCTTTCTTTCATCAGTCGTCAGCTCACCCTGATGTACGCTCTTAGCACCGGTGTGACTCTTGCACTTTACCATATATCAATCGCCGAAGATTATGATGATCAAATAGAAATTCTGTGGAATGTCCTACCCGGCCAGATAGGAAACCCCGAGTGAGTGCCAGCGGAATAACGTTGGATTAGGGCTGAATAGTCAGGCAACTCGTAATTTACGAGCCTCATTCTCACCAGGAGGTGCATCGGCTAGGAGTTTCATCTGCCTCTCGTGACGTCTACCCATGCGTTTATGCCCGCGGGCTGCTGCTGCCGCGGATGTATGTCAGAGGAAACCCGGACAACCACTGATTCATCATCGGTCGGAGAACGGCCGACTCTCACCGTGAACGATATCGGAGGTATCGAGCACGCCGAAGTAGAGTTCCCCGCTGGCATCACGACGCTTGCGGGCGCGAACGCCTCCAATCGTTCGTCCCTCCTAAAGGCACTAAACGAGGTGTTGGGCGGGACAATGGGATCGATCAGGCGTGGAACGGACAACAGTCGGGGGCGCGTGGAACTGACCCTTGCTGGCGAAACATACCAACGGACACTCGAAGCTAGTAAGGGAGATGTCCTGCGCGGCGGTCATCCCTATAGCCCAGATTCCACGTTGGTCGACTTGTATGTCTCCCTGCTGGAGTCGAACGAGATTCGCAGGCTCGTCGAGACTGCTGACCCGAGTGCAGTCGATGCGCGATTGGCCGACCTCCTGATGGCGCCAGTCGATGTGGAGGACATCCAGCAGGAGATCGAACAGTACCAGCAGCGCAAAGAGGAGATTGAGTCTGAACTCGACTCCATCGAGGCTGCGAAGGCAGAGCTTCCAGAGCTGGATGAGCAGCGGCAGGTGAGTCAGACCGAACTTGAGAGGCTCGAGGTCGAGTTAGAGGAGAAGCGTGACCAGCTCACCACTCTCGATGTCGACCACGAGACGGCAGAGCAGGCCGAGAAGCAACTCGATGCGCTGCAGGCCACACAGGAGGATTACCGTGATATCGAGACCACGATCGACCGCAGGGAACGACGGGTTGAGAACATAGAACAGGAGCTGTCCGATCGACGTAACACGTTAGAGAACGTGGAGGAAAAGATCGAGTCAATCTCCGCCCCAGACGATTTGGCCCTCCACTCTCTTGAAGAGAAGGAGCAACGGTTACAGCGTGTGGGTCTGTTGCTCGACAATCTTGCGGAGACCGGCCGCGTGGTCGTGAACCCCGAACAAGAGCCTGCTCTCTCGGCAGAAATCGACAGCGGTCAGGACGCCATCGCAGATATTGCTCGGCTGCTTGGCCCCGACTCGCAGGCGACTGCCTGTCCACTCTGTAGCAACCCAGTCCAACGCGAGACGGTTCGAGAGCGAGTCGAGACGATAGCAGCCGCGGCGTCCGAGTACTACGATGCGGCGAGGGAGATTGCTGCGCAACAGGACGAACTCCGATCACAGAGACAGCATCTGGAGGAGTTGCGTGACGAGCGTGACAACCTCCAGAGCGACATTCGTCAACTCGAACACCGCATCACGGACACGAAGCAGCGCATCGCGGAACTCGAAGACGCCCGCGACGAGACGCGTTCGGAGATCGACGAGCTGCAGGAACGGGTTGAGGAACTCCAGCAGCGTCGCAGTGACGAGTTGGAGGCCCTGTACGATGAGATTGCGGAGCTCCAGGGCGCTCGTGTGGACGTCGAAGCGAACCTCGAACGAATCGACAGCCAGATCGCAGAGCACGAGTCGACGATCGGCGTAGAGGCCGACCTGCGCGAGGAACTCGCAGACATCGAATCGTCGATCGAGGAGCAGCGCGAGCACATCACGCAGTTAGAGACACGCGTGCAGGACGCAGCGACGACCCACATGACGGAACTCGTCGACCGACTCGACTACGCCGGACTCGCAGGAATCCACCTGGAGCGAGAGCCGACCGAGCATCCGGCTGGTCTCTCCGAGTTCCGGCTGGTCGTGAAGAGACGCCAGCAGGATGGCACCGTCGTCGACGAGGATGACCTTGGCACGCTCTCCGAGTCAGAACGGTCGCTGGTGGGGCTCGTCGTCGCGCTGGCTGGCTATATCGCACACGATGTGGCCGATGAGGTACCGTTCCTACTACTGGACTCGCTCGAGGCGTTCGATACCGACCGCATCGACCGTCTGCTGGACTACGTCCGCGACGCTGTCGACGTGACGTACATCGTCACCGCCCTCCTCAGCGGGGATGCTGATGCTGTCGACGCCGAGGACGCAGAGATTTCGGCGGACGCGTTCATCTGAGCACCAACGAGCAGCCGCACTCGCACTACACCAATGACGAACCCGAACAACCTACCAGAGCGGAACTGGCTCCAATCACGGTTTCGGCGGCGTACGGTACGACGAGGAACGACGGACGATGGAGACCGTTGGTACGAGGACGAGGAAGGACGGCGTCATGCCAGTGTGACCACGGTCACGGGAAACATCGACTTCAGCAGTTTTCCTGAAGAGTCACCCCTGTTCGAGAGCCCATGGCCGTTGCGCAAGTGGAAAAAGAACACTCAACGCTGGTGGATCAAGTACTGGTACAAGCGCCAGCTGGGGATACTCGGACACTACCGCATCACCGGCCAGATGGACGTGAGCACACCCGACGACACTGTCGAGGCCCGCGAAGAGCTGATCCATCCATCTGACGATAGCGTTCGTCACCATTCAGCGGCAACGCTATTCGAGACCATCCGTTCGTACGACGACGTGGGTCTCGCCGCCGAGGGCTGGGAGTACGACCGGTATCCTGCGGAGCATCCGCTCCTCGATGTCGCGGAGCAGGACGCCGACGAGATAGGACACCTGTGGCGCACGACCATTCGACCGGAACTGGACATCGGTTACGAAGACGTGTGGCGGGGCGAATTGAAGTTCATCCGATTGCTCGAGGGGGACGCGTGGCCGCCCGTCGGCTACGGCGGGCAGATCGATCTCGTGGCAGAGATGCGCTCCAAGCTCCGCGCGGTCGACATCAAGACGGGAACGCTGCGGACGCCTCACCGGATGCAGGCCATAGCTTACCAAAACGCGTTCCCAGAACTTGACGGGGCCGCTCTCGTCCACGTCTCGCCGACCGGCGAGTGGGAGGTGGAGTGGTCGGAGGACTGGGCGACCGAATCGCTCTGGCAGCAGTTCCGCGCTGAAGTCATCTCGGCCGAAGGGAACGAAGAGTTCGACTTCGGTTTCTGAGTGGATGTTTTGAGGGAATCATATAGATAGATGCCCGGCACTACTGCATCAGATACTCAATCTAAAATCAACTCTGTATGAATGTATCCCAAGGTATTATTAATCAGAAGATAGTTTGGAATAACTGCGGATTCCGCTCAGTCTGGGAGGGACACTGGAATTCGCAATGGGCTGGGTGCCCATCCCCGGGGCATTCAATCACAACCGCCCCGCCCCAGCCCGCTATTCATTGGCTCGTCATCTAAGCAGAGTGTAGAGATGATACGGGAACTGCAAACTCACAAGCTGCTCATTTCGTAGGGTCGAGGCCTCATTCGAAACCTCCGATTCGGTCGGTAGGTTCGACAACAGCTCTCTACTCAGACCCGTCGGTTTCGATGAAAGCGCGAAGAGAGAGAGTGTATCTGCCCAACACGCGGCTCGACATTTCCGATTCCAGATTGCCCGGTTAGTGGGAAAGAGCCTTTGAGCGGTCACCTACATCTATGAACAATGTCATTGATCGGCTTCCGCCGCGAAGAGGGCGAAATCGAGTATCTTGAGGAGGTGGAATATAGCGAGGAACACCTGGAGGACGACCTTCACGAAGTGATACAAAGTGACCCAAGGCTGGTGATGGGGACGCTCACCTCCCGCGAGAATTCCGTTCTTGGGAGCAAGATGCAACTTCCTACTGGAAAGGAGTTGGACTTGCTCGTATGCGACGAACAAGGGACGCTCACCACTATCGAGTTCAAGCGAGACCGGTCGCCACGTTCAGCCGTCACCCAACTCTTCGATTACGCGTCTTCTCTGTCCCGCCTGACTCAAGAGCAGTTCTTCGAACTGACCAACTACGAGTCACTGGATGAACTCTACGAAGCGTTCGACCACGAGGAGGATTCGGAATTCGACATCGGCAACTTCGAGAAGGAATTTGAAGACGCACTGGAGTCGCCTCAACTCATGCTGGTCGCCTATACAATCACCGACGATGTCCGGCGGATGACGCGCTGGTTGCGAGAGGCCCACGATCTGAAGATCAACTGTGTCGAGTTCGACTACTACGAGAAGGACGATGCCGAGATGTTCGTCCCGACAATCATCGGGATTGAGGAGACACAGGAGATCAAGGAACGAGAGGAGTCACCCAAGCAGAAGAAGTACCGTCGGTTCCACGGCGAGTTACTCGAACGGTTCAATCAAAAGCTGCCCCACGTTACAGGGAAGAGCGCCAGCAGTAGGAACTATCTCACACTTCCAACCGGAGACAAAGATGTCGAGCTCGTCTGGGAGTTCAAGGGATCTCCCGGCGAGAAGGAGTTGCGCGTCGTCATGAACTTCCGATACGATGATGGCGAGAGGAACAAAGAACTGCTGGAAAAAGTGCTATCGACGGTGGAGGAGGGCTCGCTTGACATTCCTGAAGAGATCCATTCCGAGGATTATGGCAGTAGCGGATACGCCCGGTTCTACATCACACAAGGAGTTGGACAACTTGATGATGCTCTTGAAGACGAGGAACTGAAAACGTGGGCGGTCGACCGAATGGTCGATTTCTACGAACAGCTTACGCCCATCTTAGACCAAGACCTTGGGGATTCTACCTCGATTCAGTAACCGGGTAGTGACGTTCCGTCTGCCCACATGTGATTGTCTGCCGATCTGAGAATGTCGAATATTCGGAGCCTTGGCATCCACAGATCTGTCGTATTCGGTGTGCTAACATTTACTTCGGAGGATATCGTTTCCTCCAACGTGTAGGGGAGTAAGTAGTCCAGTCGAACTATCAAACGAAGATTGGAATCCTCGTATGAACGAAGCACGTCAGCAGTTTTGGAGGGAACTGAACGAGCGGATTCGAGAGAGGGAGGACACGCCACTGAGGGCAATGGAGCGAGCGGATGCAGAGAACGATAATTGGAGGAAGCAGCCTACGATGGCGTCGTCATTGGGTGTTGGCTTCAACGTCCGGTTGGACGGGCAGATGCTGGTGTATCTCATTCCGCGAGATCGGGAGAAGAGGGAGGAGATGTTCGACTTTCTCCGGGACTTCAAGTCCGAAATCGATGCCGAGTTCGATGGGCGGCTCGAATGGCGTCCTCCAGACCAGAGCACCAAGATTATAGTCAGACGAAAGGACGTCGATATTGGAAGCAACAGGGCTCGCTGGAGCGAATATCAAAACTGGTTGATCGAGAATGGTGAGCAATTCTTCACCGTGTTCCGGCCGTACGCTCGACGGTACGGAAGCCACTGATTGCGGCTCGCTTTGCTGACGGCAATCTACGTCCGCACCGAGCGATGCAGAACCTTGGCTGTGATGTTACGGATGTTAGTTTATTCTGCCTGATTGTACTCGAGGGCGTCATAGAATAGTTCACAAGGTAGTTGTTTCCAGTCCTTCTGAGAGTGAATGGACTGTTCAGTCAAAGCTGCGAATTGACCACTAGAGTTTATACCAGTTTCAGATGATGTTCGCGACGCCGTGGAAGACACGCAGCATATATCTTACAATCTATATTCCGTTGATTGTATGAAATCATGAAAAGATAAAAGCCGACGGATATATACACTTCCTCTGCATCGGCGAGTATTTGTTAAATGATCCTCTTCAGTTACTATTGTAATTTATGTAATGGAGGACGTTCCCAGTCCAGATCTTCCCTGAGACCCAGCAATTTATACCAAAATTGTGCAATTTGAGACGTTTCCATATTCAGATCGTTCTTATTTTTTACCAGCTCTTTATACCGGGTTTCCAAATCAGAATCGTTTTCGTTCGGGTCTGGCATCCGGATTTTAAGAAGATAATTAAAGTTCTTATATAGCTCTTGATGTTTTTGGCCTTCACGATAGTAGGTATTCGAACGGTCTTCCCAATCTACTGAAAAACTGATAAACGAGGCTACAGAGATTGATGCGGCGGCTATCAGACTAATGGGAGTCCATACCCCTGGATCGGATGCACGAAATATCCAAGCAATCAGTACCAACAGCCCTGCGCCGGCTACAGTACCATAGATATTCAATGCGGAATGGGCATTACTAAGGACGTTGGCTGCGAGATAATATTTTTGATAATTAATATACTGTGCTCGATATTCATTGAAACAATCCTTGTAGATCCGGTTTCTTCTATTTGAGTATTGCGTGCTGCTCATCTTCGGAGACAACAATTAATGCTCAAAAATATTCTTTGCATTGGATGTCTCGGTTGGCGACCCACAGTAGGAGCTGCTGGCCACTGCCGAAGTTAAAAATTGAGCAGACCATCCCTCCGGCACCTCGTTCAAGAAGGGGTGAGACGTTGTTGCTCTGGTCGCTTGAGTAAATATAGTTATGAAAGATTCAACCTCTGTACCCGCACGTAGTTTCTGACAAGATAGGAGGCTACCATAATCCGTCGGCTCACATCCTTCGACTGTATCTAACAATTCACCCTGTGACGACTGACCGGGTATGCGAACTGTTCTATGACACCCTCTGTACTCAGTAAGTCTCCAACCCACGCGTGAGAGGAGTCGGAGAAAGAACAGCAGGGGCCGTAGAGAGGCTACTCCCTGACTTGATTATTTACGCCGATTGTTCAGGTCGTTGTTGGAGGGGAGGTAGTCTCGCCGTTGGTTCATCCGCTCCTTGTCCGAACGCGTGTCGTAGTGCTTGTCGAGCGTCTCGGAGTTCACGTCCATCCGATCCGAGACGAGATGTTTCGGCATATCCTCTCGCAGGTGATGCGTGATGCTGCCACGGCGGAACGCGTGCGGGTAGAGAGAGGACGGACACTTCGATGCCTGATCCTTCCGCTCCGTGGCCTCACACTCGCTGATGGTTCGGCCGTGGGGGCACTCGTTCGTGTACGTGCAGGGGCAGGTGACGGCGTACACTATCTCACGGAGGTTGGTTTTGGCACGACGACCGTATCGACTACTGAACAGCGGTTCGCGACCGTAGTCGTCCTGGACGTCGTGGCGATTGTTCTCGATGTAGTCGGCGATGACCTGGGACGTGCTTTCGGAGATGTTGACCAGCCGTTCACCGGCCTCGCCGTTCTTGAGTGGGGTGTCTTCTTCTGGCCGGTGGAGCGGTTCGACGTAGTTCTCCTCAAGATGAACCGTGTCGACGTCGAGACCGTGAACGCCGCCGAGCCGAAGGCCAGTGTGCCAGAAGACTTCGAGGAGGCAGTGACGATGGCTCGCGTACTCGTATTCGTGCAGGTAGCGGAGGATTTGTCCTGCGCGTTCCGCATCGAGCGTTTCGGTACGCGTGTTCTCCGGCGAGGGTGATTGCACCTTCTCACTGGTGCCCTGTGGAACGGCGTCGATGGACTCGCACCAGCGGATGAAGACGCGGATGGTGTCCATCACGCTCCGGATGGTCTCCCGGGAGTAGTTCCCGCCGTTGTCCTTCGATTCGAACGCGTCGATCTTGAACCGGTGCAGCTTCCGGCCGTTGATGTTGTTGAGGTTGTCTATACCTTGACTCTCGCACCACGCGGCGAGCCGGCCGATGCGCCGACGGTGGGCGCGCTCGGTCGACGTAGCTATGTCGCGGTCTTTGGCGTACAGTTCGAGGGCTTCTCGTGGCCCGATGGGCTCTAGGTCGTCGGTCATGGTCTTGTCCTGTCGCAGGACGACAGGCATTCCCGGTTCCTTTGCGAGGCCCCGATGTGAGGTCTCTTCGAGGGTCTGGGTGTCCGATGCTCGCCACGCGTTCGAGTGTGCGGACGGATTTGCACGGGGTTGTAGCTCGAAACGCGGGGAGATCGACTCTTCTAGGTCAGGAGCCCGGAACGGCGCGAAGCGCCGCAGGCCCGGAACTGAGTCTTTTCGGCGTGGAAGCGCACCCCGCCCGGCACCTACTGGATGCCCGGCAGGGAGCGACCCGCGAAAGCGGTCAGGGTATTCGCGAACGTCGCCGTGCGACGTGAGCGAATGCTTATGATAAGGAGCGAATCGCGGCGCTGTGCCGCGATTCGAACTTATCATTAGGGTTCAATTCCCTTCCGGCCCGCTTCTTCCGCGACGCAATACGACGAGTCTAGCGAGTGGGCTGTGTCGGGTTCGTGTGTTCTGGTGGGTGGATGAACGTCATTCTGTGATTGGGAGTGCGTCGTTCCAGAGTGCTTGGAATTGTCGTTCGAACTCGTCGACGACGTCGCTGTCGGTGACTGCGAGGATGCCGAGGCGGTCTGCGGGGTGTTGTGGGTGTGGGATGTCGACCGTGGTGACGTGGTGGTCGATGACGTCGAACGATATCGGGACGTCGGGGAGGGCTCTGACGTGGACTGTTGCTGGGTGCGCGTCGATCTTGTCGAAGAGGGTGTCGGGGAGGGTTTCGAGGACGGGTTCGGTGACGAGGAGGGAGACGGAGACGTCGGGGTTCGTGCCGTCGAGGAAGGCGTCGACCTCTCGTTCGAGCGGCTTCCAGGGAGCGGATTCGTAGGGTGGGCCGACGATGGCGTGGATGGACGTCGTGGCGGTCTGGACGTGTTCTTCGAGTGCGGTCTGCATCGTTTCGCTGCCGAGTGACCCGAGCCAGATGCTGCCGTCGGCTGGCGCTGTCGGGAGGAGGTTCGAGCGGAGGTCGGCAGCGACCTCGCGGTATCGCGTCCATTCGTCGCGTAACTCGAGTGCGCGTTCGGCGAGTAGTCTGTCGACCGCGGTCTCGGGTTGGACTGCGGCGTATCGCGTCGGGTCGGTCGACTGCGTTCGAACGAGTTGTCGGGATTCGAGTCCGTTCAGGACGTCGTAGATGCGTCCTCTGGGGACGCCGCTGGCGTTGGCGAGGTCCGTTGCTGTGACTGCGCCGGTCACCAGGAGCGTCCGGTAGACCTCCTCTTCGTAGCTCGAGAGACCCAGTTCGCCGAGATCGGTCATTGGTTCGCCCCACGTCTGCGTGTACTTTGTAGGTTCGCGTGCGTCGTTCGACGACCGGGTGCGTGCTGCGAGTCACGCTCCGGGGTGGTGGGGTGAAACGACCCGCAAGTGGCGGCTCATTACAGAACGTTCACATCTGTGGTGGTGGGACCCGAACGCATGAATCCGTACGTGCTACTGGCGGCCGCAATCGTGTCCGAACTCGTCGGAACGACCGCACTCAAGCTCTCCGACGGCTTCTCGAATCCCGTCCCGAGCGTCGGTGTCGTCGTCGGGTACGGCCTCGCGTTCTACCTGGTCTCGCTCACGCTCGAGGACCTCCCGGTCGGCGTCGTGTACGGGACGTGGGCGGCACTCGGGATCGTCGGCGTCGCCGCCATCGGCGTCGTCGTGTTCGACGAAGCGCTCGACGTCCCCGGTATCGTCGGCCTCGTCCTCATCGTCGGCGGCGTGTACTGCGTGACGGTGCTCTCGGAGATGTCCGCGCACTAGCTGGATGCGACCCTCCGTGACGGGCTGGAGTACGAGCGGGTGTCCGAGTGGTGGTTACGCTATCTCAGCGATTCGTTCGCTCCCGCAGTCGGGGCAGAAGCTGTACGCGGTCTGGAACTCGCTGTCGCAGAACTCGCACTGGTAGCGGACGTCGTTCTCGGGGTCGTCGGTCCCGCCGCCGAGCGCGTCGCGGATGGAGTCGAGTACGCTCATGGTCCGCGTCGAACTACGCGCCCAGATATGTTAACTGTTACCACCGCACACGATTCGTCCGGGTTTGGACCTGGACCCGACGTCGAACCCGCGGGAATGAACGAACGTGGCGCAGCAAGAACGAACCTAGAGCGTCGAGAACGAACGAAGACGAACGAGCGACGACAACCTGACGCGGAACGAAGAGCGAAGGACGCGACCCCGGAGTCGACGCCTCAGCTACTGTCGGGACTGTAGTTCGGTGCCTCGTCCGTGATGACGACGTCGTGCGCGTGACTCTCCGCCTGCCCCGCCGAGGAGACGCGAACGAACTCCGAGCGCTCCTTGAACTCCGGCACGGTCTCCGCACCCACGTACCCCATCCCGGACTGCATCCCACCGGCGAGCTGATGAAGTTCGTCCCGGAGCGGGCCCTTGTACGGCGTCGCCGCCTCCACGCCCTCCGGCACGTAATCCTCCTCTTGCTCGGGCTCCTCCTTCAGGTACCGGTTCTCGTCGTCGCCCGACTGCATCGCACCGACACTCCCCATCCCGCGGTACTGCTTGTACTTCTTCCCGTTCATCTTCACGACGCGCCCGGGCGCCTCCGCCGTCCCCGCGAAGTACGACCCGAGCATCACCGCGTCCGCACCTGCCGCGAGCGCCTTGATGGCGTCGCCCGAGTACCGGATGCCGCCGTCCGCGATGACGGGCACCCCGTGCTCGCTCGCGACGTCAGCGACCTGCGCAACCGCCGAGATCTGGGGCATTCCCGCCCCCGAGACGACGCGCGTCGTACAGATCGAACCCGGCCCGATACCGACCTTCAGGCCGTCCGCGAAGTCCACGAGGTCCTCGGCGGCCTCGCGCGTCCCGATGTTCCCGACGACGACGTCCGCGTCCACGGACTCCTTGATCTCGCGCGCCCCGTCGACGACGTTCAGGTTGTGCGCGTGCGCGCAGTCGATGAATACCACGTCGACGCCCGCCTCGTCGATGGCGAGCGCACGGTCGGTCTCGAACGGCCCGACCGCCGCACCGACGCGCAAGCGACCCTCCTCGTCGCGCGCCGCGTTGTCGTACTCGCGACGCTGGAGGATGCCCTGCATCGTCAGGAGCCCGACGAGCCGCTCGTCGTCGTCGACGATGGGCACGCGCTCGATCTTGTGCTCGTACATCAACTCGAGCGCTTCGCGCGCACTCGTGTCCTCGCGTGCCGTGACGACCTCCTCCGTCATCGCCTCCGCGACGTCGTCCTGCTCGCCGACCTCCAGGTACGGCCGGATGTCCGTGCCGGAGATGATGCCGAGGACCTCGTCGTCCTCGTTCACGACCGGCGCGCCGTTGACGCCCTCGCGCGCCATCAGCTCGTCGACCTCCCGGACCGTCTGCTCGGGGCGAGCCGTCACGACGTCCCGAATGATGAGCTCGTCCGCGCGCTTGACCTTCTCGACGTGTCGCGCCATCTCGTCGACGTCGAGGTTCCGGTGAATGACCCCGAGCCCGCCGTGTCGCGCCATCGCGATCGCGAGGTCCGCTTCCGTCACGGTGTCCATCGCCGCCGAGAGCACCGGCGTCGGAAGCTCCACGTTCTTCGACACTCGCGAGGTGAGGTCAGCCTCGTCCGGTTCGACGCGACTCTCCTTCGGTCGAAGGAGGACGTCGTCGAACGTCAACGCCTCTGGAACGCGCAGTTTCTCCGAGAATGTACCGTCGGGGGGAACGTCGTTCGCCATGTAAACCGTCCGAACGGGCGCAACTAAAGGTTTGCGAGACAGTCAGCGGCGTGCAAGACGGTCTCACGGGCCGCGGACCGCGGGATTCGTGTCTGCGCGAGAGCGCGGAACGACTCGAAGACGGTGGTTCTCGCACCCGGAACGAACCGACGACTACGTTCCAGTTACTATCCTTCGGCAGAATACAGTCTGAATCGCTGATTCTGAACCAGGGTACTTGTACGAGGAGAACGCCCCGTTGGAGTTTGCGGGCACATCTCACACAACGCTTAACCCTCGAAACCCATTTTGTTAGCGCGTATGCTGGCTACGAACTCCACCGCAACGTGTATCGCCGGGCAGACGTCGACCGACTCGACCGCCCGCTTTACACTCCCGATGGAACTCGTAGCCAAAGCCCTCCCGTTCGGATTCCCGCGAGCACCCACCACCGTCGACGCAGGCACTCGCTCGCATCACTCCCACTCGGGCACGGGTGACGCCCCGTACGAACATCGATGAGCACGAGCCGGCACCCCATCGCCCTCAAGCTCGAAGGCCTCGTCGGCGGCGACGCGAAACTGCTCGCCACCGTCATGGCCCTCCCGCTCCTCGACGGCATCTTCCCCGCGCTCGTCCTCGCAGGCGCACTCGAAGAGAGCACGAGCCCGCTCCCGGTCGTCGGCGCACTCCCCATCGGCATCGTCCAGGTCGGCTTGCTCGTCTTCGGCGGCAGCGCAACCGTCGCGGTCGTCCTCGCCGAGATGAGCGGCACGCGCATGGAGCGCGTCCGCACCATCCTCGCCGTCGGCGCCCTCATCACCGTCGGCGCCGCCGTCGAAGCAGCCATCGCACCGACGCTCGCGAGCGTCCTCACGCTCCACCTCTTCGAGCGCTTCGCCGCACTCGTCATCATCGCCATCGCCGCGAAGACCGCGAGCGCCCGCATCGGCGAGTACCTCCCGCGGCCCGCCGTCATCGTCGGCGCCGGCCTCATCGCGAGCATCGACCTCTCCAACCCGACCATCGAGCCGACCGCGAACCCCGAACTCGTCGCACTCGCCGCCGGTAGCGCACTCGTCGGCACCGCGTTCGCGCTCGCGACCGCACTCCTCGCACCGCACCTCCGTGCGCGGATGGCCATCGACCGCTTCCGGTTCGGGAGCGCCGTCGCCCTCGGCCTGCTCGCGCTCTCGATACTCAAGCTCCCCGTCGGGAGCGCACCGCTGCTCGTCGTCGCCGTCACCGCGCTGTTCGCGTTCGAACCAGACGCAACCACGCACGTCACCGCCGACGACGCCGACGACGCCGACGACGCAACCGCGGCCGACGACGCGAACCCCACCCACCCCGGCACCGTCCCCGCGACCGACGGCGGCGACGACACCGAACCCGTCGCCACGTTCGACGACACCGACCCCACGGACGACGCAACCGACCACACCGGTGACGACGGCAGCGACTCGACCAACACCGACGACGGCGACGACGCGTTCCAGGTCGACCGCGAACCCTGGCTCTGACCCGACCACCATCGCCCCACACCGACCGCCGTCCCGCATCGACCGCAACGCGGTCGCGGAGACGAGAACCCTTACCTACCAGCGACCCACCAGACACGAGTATGCCAGCCAACCGCGTCGTCCAGGGCCGCATGGTAACCGCCAAGAAACTCGCCGAAATCATCGAGGACGGCAGCGTCATGGAAACCGAAGCCATCGAGGACGCCGACCGCGACTGCCCCGACTGCGGCGAGAACGTCATCAAGGTCACGTACATGCCGAGCGTCACCGAACTCGTCACCGGCTACAAATGCCAGGAGTGCGACTGGCGCGACGCCGACCGCAACTAGCGCGAATCGAAACCCCTTTACAGCACTCCATCCAACCCGAAAGCGCAGCGGGGCTGTGGCCAAGCCAGGCATGGCGACTGACTCCAGAGGCCACGCGCCCGGGACGAAACTCCAGCTGATATACCGAGCGACCGACTGATCATCGCGTCGCGACGACGACCCTCTGGAGTTCCGAGGCGCACACACCGGAGATATCAGTCGATCGGGGGTTCAAATCCCTCCGGCCCCATAACGTCCTTAAAGAAACAGAGCAACGCTGAGCCACTGATTTGCGATTTCTGTGGTGGCTGGATAACCCTGGATACTGTCAAGTGTCCGGCACTGGATGACGGGGTGTGCCAGCCGTGAGACGGCACTGCCCGCACTGTGGGACACGGATGGTCACCATCACGACACGCGGCGGCCTCACGCGCCGCGAGTGCCCCAGGGGACCACACGGCGCCGGAGGTGACTCGGCGTGACGGTCGACCGCCACGTCGGCCGCGACGGCGTCAAGCAGGCACGCAACGCGCTCGACAGGCGCCTCGCACCGCCGACGATAACCTTCCCCGACGACTGGACCATGTCCACCGCCTGGGAGCGTGCGCAGCGCGCAGCCGCCATCTGCGCGCCCACCGGCCCGGCCGCCTTCCGCGTACTCATGGGGTACATCGACCACGACGGCCACGGCGACGAGCACGAAGTCACCTTCACCATCTACGACGGCGACCTCATCGCAGATTGCTCGTGCGCCGGGTTCTCGCACTCACCACACCGCCACTGGTGCGCCCACGTCGCTCGCCTCTGGTGGGAGTGGGTCCGCGACGACCTCGCCGTCACCGACCTCGACACCCGCCGCGTCCACACCTCGCCACCGTGGTGGCTCCGCGTCGACGACCACGACGCACCCACCCCGACCAGCGCGTCCCGTGGCGTCGCCCGCACCGACGGAGGTGAGCGTCGATGACGCCACCCCACCACCCACGAGGGCGGTCGGTCACGCGCAGGCGGAAAGTGCGCGCCCGCACACGAAGCCCGGACTCACCCACCCCAGGGGGTTCTATTAACGGATGCAATCCCCGCCGCCTTCCTGCTATTAGCACCCCCCGATTCGCTATTAACGAGGTGGATGCCTGATGGCGCGCCCCACCGACTCCGGCCCCGGCGCCACCGTCTCCGCCTCGTCGGTCCCGCAGAATCTCGTCGACGAGTTCGACGACTGGGTCGACCGCGGCGACCGCTTCGACTCTCGTAGCGAAGCCATCCGTGGCCTCATGCGCAACGCCGTCGGCAGCACCCCCGAGTACGTCACCCCACTGGAGCCACCGCGGAACGAACGCCTCGCACGCGGCTACAAGCGCCTCTGCAAGGCCGCGAACAGGAACGGCGTCGTGCGTCGGGACTCCGCTCGAAAAGCCTGCTCGAACGGTCCACAGAACCTCAGCAAGCAAGAGGTGGACGCGCTCGTTCTCAAACCGCTCGACCGCCGCGGCTACATCACGCTCCAATCCAACGTCTACGGCGACTCCGCCTGGAAGATCGTCGGCTGGGAGACCGATGGGGAGGGGATCAACCGATGATACGTCTGTGAGCGGTCTATATCATCCTCACTCTTATATACTGAGAAATAAGTATTCAAATGAGTTGAATATGGAGGCCCGATTCAAAACAAAAGACGGCGAGCAAATATATCGAACTGGCTTATCTGAAATAGTAAGTGGAGAGGACGGCATATATCTAGCCTTTGGTGAAACAGGTGGTGGAACTGCCGGAAGCCAAGTACTAACCGGTGATGGAGAGTTCCTCGAAGGTGCCGAGATTGAGGTCGTTAAGCCTGAAAAGGGCCAGTCGATTGAGGAGCAGGATAATCTCGTTAAGCAATTCCAAGAGGATCCCGAAGCATTCAAC
The DNA here is from genome assembly GCF_037081675.1 of Halorubellus litoreus. GTDB lineage: Archaea > Halobacteriota > Halobacteria > Halobacteriales > Natrialbaceae > Halorubellus > Halorubellus litoreus. The sequence goes on from NZ_JAZAQL010000002.1 coordinate 887,228, forward strand.
CAGAAATACGAGGAGGGTAATTAATAAACAAGACAATTATAATTCAACGTAATGGGGCCGATCGCTTGAGTGAGCTATATTACCCCATCTTGTGATTAAGACATATGGTCGGAACGTATGGTGACGAGGTTCACGAGGAATATTTACAGATTTATTCGCAGATTGTATCTGAAACCCGGCAATCCGTTAAAGAGGAACACGGGGGGGGACGCACTCGATAATCCCAAACGGGTGTGGAGGGCAGCTCAGAGCGCACCCTCCTATATGGAAAATAATGACTTGGAAGGAATTCTGAGGCTATCGGACACCATCTACTCCGAGTTTGCCCGCGAAGTGGATTGGAGTTCCTGTATTCAACGAATCAAACAGTTCGAATCCCCAAGCGGAAGTAACATTGCTGAGTATCTGCCAGCAGACTACGTGAGAGGAGCAGGAGAAGAGATGATTCTTCATGCGATTACATACGATATCACGGGACAGGGGCGGTCGTGATTTCTGTTCCAGTTCCACAAGAGAACATTCAGCTGGACGCTTGACGTGAAGTGTCCCCAAAATTACAGTGTGCATCTCAGACGGTGATTCTGAGAAGCCCGAGAAATAATGACTCTATTGATAACTAGCGTGTCTGTATCTACCAATTCTTGATTGTCATCGAGATGGGGCAAGGAACATTCATTCTTTCACCTGCCGCCAGGGGAACAGGCTGCTCACTGCATACGGGAACTGACCGAAAAGAGTAGCGCCCACTCAGTTCCTATTTCTCGTCGGTCTCCTCGGCGTCCGAGGCGACAGATTTCACAGGTGGCTTGTACGGGAGTTTCGCCACGAAATGCCGCCCCAACCCTCGTAGGCGTTCCATCGCGAACTGGAACGGCACGAGCAGCCCCATCACGAACGCCAGCAGGAGTGTCGCCTCTACCATTCGTGTGCGAACACTCCCGACGACGTCGCCGTGAACACCTCTCCGTTGTCCGGGATGATGCCGTAGTACCCGTCTTGGAGCGGGTTCTCGTGGGTCCAGATGTTCGACCCGTCCGTCGCCTCCAACGCCTCCAGGCTGTACGAGCCGGTTCCGACCAGGAGCTTCCCGCCGTCGACGGTTCGGGGGTAGTAGAAGTACCTGCTCGTGTCCGCCCACAGTTGTGTGCCGTCGTCCTGGCGGTACGCCGCCATCCCGGCGCCCCCGCCGGTCACGTACAGCGAGCCCGCCCAGAACGCGATGCTGTACAGTCCCTGACCGAACGGCTGAGCCGTCCACGCCTCCGTCATGTCGCGCTTATCGATGGCGTACAGCTCCTGCGTCGACCCGTCGTTGTCCCGGATCGCGAACAGCAGGTCGCCATGCCCGGGGTAGGCGATTCCCTCCCAGCGGTTCGCGTTGTTCAGACTGTAGGATGCTACCACGTTGCCGGTCGTGGCGTCGAGCTTCGAGATGACGCCGTTGTTCTGGTCAGACGCGTAGTAGTACCCCTCGGTGTCGTGGGTGGCGAACACGTCGACGTCGAACCCAACAGACTTGTCGAACCGAATGCGGCCGGTCTCCACGTCGAACGACAGCACGCGCTGGTCGGCTCCGTCCCCGACGTAGAGCGCGCCGTGGGCGAGCGTCTGCGGGTTCGCTGCGCTGAGGTTCAACCCGGTCTGTTCCCATTCGAGTGTGAGGTCGTCGGTGTTGTAGGCTCTCACGTAGGAGTTCGCACACACCACGCAGAGGTCGGTGTCCTCGGTGAGGAAGAACCCCGCTTCGTCGTTCTGGTCGGCGGTGGCTTCGACGGTTCCGTTGGCCTTCGAGATGCGTGCGAGCGTGCCCGTACCCCCGAAGTTCTGGGCTTGGGCGATGATAGCCTCCTCGGTGGCCAGGGGTTGCCGGTAGATACCCGAGGGGACCCACGAGGTCGCGCGCCACTTCTCGGCTGCGGGGGCACTATCCGGGAGGCGGAACGGTGAGGGCTGGCCGATGAACCGACCCATGCCGAAGCGCCGGATCTTGGTGTTTGCCGGCTTCGGCGGCGTGTAGGTGTCGATACGCTGGCCGAACCCCGTCACGGCCAGGCCTCCACCCACACCGTCGGGTCACTCGTCGCCGAATCCGCCCGCACGACGCCCATCGTCTGGGTCTCCACGGGGATGTCCTCGGCGTGCTTGTCCTGCTTGCGGTACTCGATGACCCGGTTCGAGGTCGCCTCCGGCTTGAACGCCACCTCGATGGAGTCACTGAACCGGAGATCGACCGTCGACGCCTCGAACCCGAAGTCCAGGCGCCCTTGGTCGTCGCTCAAATTCTCCGGCGGGCCGCTCTGGGTGACAGTGAACTTCTGGACGTAGTACTGCGTCCCACTGTCCTCGTCGGTGTACTCGCTACTGGCGTCGTCCAGCGCCTCGATGAGGTCTTGCTCGCGTTGCTCCAGCAGTATCGCGAGCAGGAGCCGGTCAGTGTCGCTCTTGAAGATGTCTTCAATCCACGAGTTCGCACCGACACCGTACTCGCCGAGGAGCTGCTCGACGCGGGAGTTTGGCCCCGGCATCACGTCTCACCTCGCCGGTCGTCCAGGCGTTCGACGCGCGGTATCAGCCCCTCGCGGTACGTGTCCTCGCCCGTGATGTACTGGCGGTTGCGCTGCGAGCGCGTCTTGTTCTTCTCAGACCGCTCCTCGTTCCGGTCCACCTTCTGCTTGACCGACCCGAGGTAGCGCGCGGCCTGGGTCGCTGCGCCAGCCGTGACGATAGCGCTCGCTCCGACAGCCCAGTCCAGCAACGGCGTCACGACCCACCACCCCCGGCGGCGCCGGCTGCAGCGGACGCACCGCCGGTCGCGTACAGGCCGAGCCCGTCCGCCATGGGGTCGTGGAACAGCCACGCGACGCCAGCGAGCGCGACGAACAGCATCCACCACTGGAACCAGTCGCCGAGCGCACTCTGGCCGACTTCGGTGACCGCGCCCGTGTAGCCGCCTGCGGCCCAGGCGACGCCATCCGTGACGGCCGACCCCGCTTGCCCGGCGACTTCGCCCGCACCCTCGAGGATGCCGCCACCGGGTTCGTCGTCGAAGGTGCGCGCGAACGCTTCGTCGGTTGACCCCGCCAGGTGGTCGAGCGTGCCAGCGGCGCCGTCGACGAGCCCACCGCCCCCCTCGTCGTCGAAGGACCGCGCGAACGCCTCGTCGACGTTCCCAGCGGCCTGGTCGGCCGCGCCCGCCGCCGCGTCGTAGGCGTCGCCCGCCGCACTCGTGAGCCCGCCGATGAGGTCGGGCATCTCAGCTCACCCCCCACACGAGCGCGCTAACGAGCACGACCGCCGCGATGAGGAGCTGGTCGACCGGGAGCGCGCCCGTCGACGCGTCGTTCGGCGTGGTCGCGCCTGAGGGTTCGTTCCCGAACTCGTCGCCGGAGACGTCGCTGACCGCCTCGCCACTCCCGACGTCCTCTATCTCGTCGGGGTCGCCGAAGGCACGTCCTTGGGTGGCGTCTTCGGCGGCCTGTTCGGCCTGCTCGACCGTGCTGGTCGACGTTTCCGGGCCGAACGAACCGAGGTTGACGTCGTCCTCGGTGCCGACGTCACTGGTGTTGTTGCCGGGGGTGCCGCCGGAGGCGTCGCCGATAGTCTCCATGGCGCGCCCGGTGTCGCTGTCGATACCGAGGTTCAGGTTCCCCGACCCGATGGACTCGTACAGCGGCGTGTCCGACGTCTGCGTCTCGGGTTCGTCGTCGGCGGCGTCCTCAACGTCGTCGGTCTTGTCGCGGAGGCGCGTGCCACCGCCGCTGTAACCGCCGCCCGCGATGACGGCCATCAGTCGCTCACCTCCAGGTAGAGGGCGACCATGGTGCCGAGTGCGTTGGCGATGACGGCGATCGCGAGCAGTTCCTCCATCGTCAGGGAGACGCTGCCGAGTCGGACGGCTTCGCGCTGGGCGACGGGCTGGCCGGTGTCGCGGCCGGTCGCGGGGTCGACGCTCGTCGCGGTGGCGTAGGCGGACCCCCGCGTGTTGGAGTTGAGGCCGCCCTGCATGGTGTTAGCTCAGCCCCGCGATGTCGGCCTTGACGGCGTCCTTGAGGCCGCGGATGCGCTCCTCGGTCTGTGCCTTCGGGATCGACACCAGCGCGTTCGTCGCGGTCGTCCCGCGCGTCGACTCCTCGAACGCGACCGGGTACGGCGCCTTGACGACCATCTGGATCTGCCACTTCCGCGGCACCGTGTCGTGGAGCTGGCTCCGCCCGAGGTCGAAGCTCAGGGGGTCCTTGGACTGGTCGCGAGTGTGCGCCATCACGGTGGGCATCTCGAACAGCGGCTGTTCGATGGTCGCCCCACCGCCCGGCGCGACCTTCTTGAACTCGACGCTCGCGGGGTCCCGCGGGATGTAGTAGACATCGAGCGTGGTGCCGGTGTTCGCGCTGGTGTAGTCGAACGTGTCGCCGGCGTAGTCGATGCTGTCGGGCTGGACGGGGGTTCCGTCGTCGTAGAGCACGAGCGACACCGTCGCCGGCGTGTCCAGCAGGTTGTGCGAGAGGTTGAACGTCTCCGTGTTGTCCGCGGTGCCGTCGACGCTGAAGGTCTCGTGAGCGGGTACTGCGAGGTCGAACTCGCGGTCCTCGCGGATGCGCAGCGGCCGCGGCGCCTCGTAGGTGGCGACGACCGATTCCTCGCCGGTCGTGTTCGTCGAGAACGCCCAGTCGCCGCGCTTGATGGTTCCCGGCTGGTACGAGACGTTCTGGAGGCGCTGCTTGATTTTCTGGACGGACATCAGTCGATGTCCACCTCGTCGACGGCGTCGCTGTCGACGTAGATCTCGCTCTTGGAGTGGTCGATGGCGACCGAGGAGTCGAGCAGGAGGTACGCCTTGTCGATGTCACGGATCTCCAGGGTGTCGTCCTTGAGTTCGTGCTTGACGGCGTCGACGTTCTCGCGGTCCTGCTGTTGGCTGACGTCCTTCTTGTGGTACGACCGGATGTTCGAGAACGGGATGCTGACGACCTGCCAGTTGTCGCTGGTCGGACGCTCGTAGGCGATGGCGACCCGCGTGTCGACGGGAAGGTCGTCGCCGTTCTGGTCCTTGAGGTCGGCGTAGATCGGGAAGCCCGTCGGCTTCTGGCCGACGTCGACCGCGTTCTTCAGGACGAGCCCGACACCGTCGTCGGGCTGGATCTCGAGCACCGGGTCGAACTGGCCGGTCGTGTTCGACAGCGTCGTCACGTAGTCGCCGGTGGTGCCCTGCGCGGCGTAGAGGGATTCACCCATCAGTTACCACCCACCTGCGTGACCTTGCGCTTGAGACCGGCGCGCTGGGCGAGCGCGTCGATGGTGTAGAGCCCGGAGCCGACCGAGACCATGCGGCGGCCGCCGTACTCGCCGGCGGCGACCCCGACGAGGCCGTACGCCTCGTTCGGGACGTCGAACGGCATCGAGCCCTCCAGTACGTTCGCGCCAACCATCGGGCCGGCGTAGCCAGCCGCCACCTCGGCGGCGTCCATCCAAGTTTCGTCGTCGGCGAGCGTCTGGAACGCATCGCCGAAATTCATGCTTGCCATGTCGCATGTCACGGCTGTTTCTACGGTGACAAAATACACCGAGTCAAGAACTGCTCCGAATGCCTGCTATTGACGCTCAAAATGCGGAATTGCCTTGGACAGAGAAATTTTATGAAATGGTGATTTAGCGCCCACCGACGAATTCTATCGGTTCAGCGATTGCTACACCTCCATTGTTTTTCTTGAATCCTCCGTCCTCTCCCTCGAGCACTTCAACAAACACCCAATCTGATGAATCAACGTCTCGTATTACGAACTCCTTCATCTCTTTCGTTTCCACCAAAGAGCCAGCACCCCTTGCCCGATTTTTGGAAGAGACGGTGGTTGAGGTTGGTCTCATCCAAAGGTGCTTTCCTACTAATTCACTAAGTGATGCAAGCCCTCGATGACCCTTGTTATAGGGACGGATGTCGTAATTTTCTATATAAATAAAACACTTACGTAACAGTTCAGTCCAATTAGAGACGTTAAACCCCAGACCAGACTTCAAGGTATCTGATTTTATCGCCTCCTTATGGTTCTCCTCAGGTTCGCTCCAATTCTCACCTGAGTCTCCTGCTGAAGAGTCCCATCTAGTAATATAGCCATCATAAACAGCAAACGATATCGACTCATCCGGATATTCCACGGTACCACTAAATCCGGAGGATGAATCAGGTTTCCATCGGTCGTCAGATATCGTCAGGGAGATGTCCTCTTCTATCGAAAATTCATAAATTATTGAGTTCGCATTCGTTGACACCCAAAGTAATTCGTAAGGGACGTTTTGAAACGCCTGAATGGAGTATAGAGCGTGATTATGGTCGGTGCGGGAGATGCTTTGAATTATTCGATTAACTTCCTCACTACTTTTTGAGAAGCCAGTTTGTTCCGCGATTGCTCCCCTGACTAAATCAGGATTTGAGAGATTTCGCTTCAAGGAATATTTCTCAAGCACTTGCTTTTCTTTCTCACTGAGACCCCCGCTTTCGGTATTCGGTTCCTGATAGTCCACTCCTGACTTCTTGGTATAAATGTCTCCACGGTCGCGAAGCTGGCTAATCATCTCCCAAGAAACGGTCGACCCATCCGAGTAACCGATTTCCTCAAATATGGTTGCAGCCCTTCCCGTAACCTGAAATGTTACGACCGATTGACCGATATTCGCATGGATATAGTAACCTCTCTTGTTAGCGTAGCGTTTGAGAGTTGGCATCTATTAAGATTGGTGAATGGAGAAGATGTGAAATTTATGGCCAGAAATCGAGTAGGGTTATTGAATCCGAGTTCTGACGATATCCGATTCAGCCATGAGATAGCCTAGTACTTCCGGGCGTGATGGTTCATAACCAAGCTCGTCAGCGAGTTCTTGTTTGATTTCGATAAATCGTTCCGCCTTTCCTGACCTGAGCGTGATATCAACCCTCATTGTTAGAAGGGATGTTGAATCCGCTTCCGGTTACTGCCGTAGTGCTCGCTCTCCATTTCGAACTCTCGCGAATCCAGCCGACGACGTTCGCCACCCTCGCTGTAGATCCACTCACTCCCGGTCGTGTGCCCCTCGTTGTCGGTGAAGCGCTGTAGCGCCAGCGGCTCGCCGTCGACGCACAGGTCTTCGCTCAGGTGCGACACCCCCGCCTTGTCCTTCAAGTGGACGTCCGCGTTGTACTCGATGGTGTCGAGCTGGCCGATGTCGTTCGTCGTCCCGAACCCACCGAGCATCGACGCCGTACAGCAAGACAGTACCGTCTTGTCGATCTTCGCGAACCGCTGGAACATCCACACCACGCCGAACCCGTCGCCGTGGTACGTCGTCGCCAGAGTGCTGATTTCCTCCGGATAGCTCCCGCGCTGGGGTGCGAACCGATGCGCCTCGTCGAGCACCAGAAACACCGATAGGTCCGTCGCTTCCAGCGCCAGGATGAGATTCGCCAGTAGCTCCTGCCACTGGCCGTCTTTCAGCCCAGCTCGGACGACCTGGAGTCCGTTGACACTCTCGACGATACCCTGCCACTGCTCGGGCGTGATGTTCTCGCTCCCGCTCGGTGCCGTCATCCGCTTCAGGTGCCCTGTTTCGACCAGCCCACTGTACTCGTCCTTGTAGTCCAGCACGACCGTCAGGTCGTAGTCCTCCGCGTTCTCCTCGATGTACGAGTGCGAGACGTAGGTCTTCCCCCATCCCGTCTGCGCGGCGAACGCGACGTTCATCCCCACCGCCAGCAGGGTCAGCACCGACAGCCCTACCGGATAGATCGGAGCAGCGACGGTCATCGTGGGACCGCCGGCGACGACAGCCGGTCTGGTTTGTCGTCGAGGGCGTGCCGGACGATGCGCTGGTTCTTCAGGTCGCGGTCGTGGCCGTCGTAGCCACCGACCGGCTCCTGCTCGTGGAGACGCGACGCCTCCAGCTCGTCGCGGAGATCGGGCGTGATGTGCCAGGACACCTGGCCCGTCGGCAACACCACCCAGACGACGGGGTACTCCGTCTCGGTGTCGTCATCGTAGTACCCGGCATCACAACCCATCCGGTGGCGGTCGACCGCCCACGCGAGTGCCATCCGGTTCCGGTCGGCGTAAGCCCGGTCTGCGGCGTTCACCTCGTCAGCGACCTCTTCGGCGGCGCCCCGTGCGGCGCTCTCGACGAGCCCCTTCAGCAGGTCACTCATCGTTGCCTCCGTCGAGTTCCGCGGTCACGGCGTCGATGGTCTCCTTTGCCTGGGACAGTCCGCCGACTGCGACGGCGCGCATCTCTCTCGCCTCGCGCGGTTCTCCGCCGTCGTCGCCCTCCGGCCACTCCACGACGAGATGCCGGAACTGCTTCAGGCTACAGCCGTACCGGCGCTGGCAGTACGACTCCGCGAGCACCACGTCGTCGCCCTCGGCACCGTTCTCACGCACGAGGTCCGCCCACCGCGCTTTCTGTGCCTCCCAGTCGACGCCGACCTTCTCGGTGGCCTCCTCGGCGTTGTCCACGCCCGAGCAGTTCACCACCCACCACTCGGGGAACCGGCCTTCGAGCTTCGCGAGCGCCAGCGACCGCAACTGTTCGCGACGGTCCTCCGGCGGAATCACACGCTCGATACGCTCCTCGTCCGCGAGGTCCGCCGCACGCTGGAGGTCGACCACGGACTCGACGAGCTGATGCTCGGCCCGCGCGACGATGTCTAGCAGCGCGTTCCCCATCTCCGAGGTCAGGAGCTTCTGGGCCATCCCCCGCTTGGTCGACCCCGGCATCGCGTCCAGCAGGCTCATGCGTCCACCTCGTCCATGACGTTGGCCGCGAGATCCGCGTCCTCGACGAGCACCATCACCGCGAAGACGACGCTGAAGACGCCGATAGACTGGCCGGGCGACAGTTCGTCCGGGCCGCCGTGGGCATCGACCCAGTCGTCGACGTACTCGTCGAGGTCGAGCTGGCGCGCCATGTCCGCGTACTCGTCCATCGCGTCGCCACGGTCGTCGACGCCCTCGCCGTACCGGTCCTTCGCGACGGTCGCGCCCATCCCGAGGGCGTTGCAGTAGACGTCTCCAAGCGTGGTGCGGTCCTCCTCCGGCGAGTGCGACGGTACTCCCTCGCTGTCGTCGCCGGCGTCGTCGGTCTCCTCGGCGTCGGTGTCGTCGTCGCTGGCCTCGGCGTCGGCCTCGGCCACCTGTTCGGCGACGTCGTCGGGGATGTCGACGAGATCGTCGTCGTCCAGGTTCGGCCCCTCCGGTTCGTCGGGCGCGGCTGCCTCGACGTCCGCGTCGGTCGCCTCCTCCGCGGCGGCGTCACCCACTGAGACCACCCCCGGACTGCCGGCTCATGGTGTCGCTCGTCGTCTGGTCGTCGTCCGTGCTACCCGATTCCGCTGGTTCAGTTCCTGTCTCACTGATTTCCGGCTGGTTCGACCGACGCCTCATCACCCAGAACAGGGCCACCGCCACCAAGATACCAGCGACGAGCAGGGTGGTCGTCGAGATCGGGACCGGGATACCACCACCGGTACCACCCGTCGGCCCCCCATCTGAAGGGGTGTCCTGGCTGGTATCGCCCCCGGTATCATCCCTGCCATCGTCTGCGCCTTTACCCCCGTTCCACTGCTGGTCTATCTCCTCGTCTGTCGGCATCTCTTGGTCGTCCCCGCTGGTAGCCCCCTCCTCACCCCCCTCTACAGGGGTGTCTTCGGGGGTGTCGTCGTTGGTCGCTTCCCCTTCGCCGTCTGCGCCTTCGGGTTGGTCGTCCGGCTGGTCGTCGCTGGTAGCCGCGTCATTACCAGCGTCGCCCTGCCCCTCGACCACCCCTTTCAGGTCGCTCCAGCGGTGGTCGCCGTCGCCCATCGAGTTGATGTGCGACCGTACCTGCTGGAGTGTCTTCTCGTCCGATTCACCGAACTTGCACCCCTCCACGGGGCAGTAGTAGTCTGTCATAGCGTCTCCTGTCCGCCTTCCGCGACCTGGAACGCATCCGGTTTCGCCTGCGTCGTCTCCGTCTCGCTGGTCGTCTCCTCGCGCTCGTCCACTCGAAGCCCGCCGGGGTTCTCCTCGACATGCTTCTCCCGCTCGCTCTCTACCTCGCCGCGTTCGCCGCCGGCGAGTCGCGTCTGCGGGTCGGCGTGCTCGCCCGACAGCGACCGCTGGGCGTCGTGCTCGACGACGTCACCGTCGTCCGCGAAGTGCGCGAGCGTCCGCACTTCCGGGATGTCCTCGGGCATCCCTGCCAGTGCCGCCAGCTCCTCGTGGAGCCGGTCGGGATGCAGTGCGTCCTGGCCGTGGCGGTCGCGAATCGCGTTGATGGCCTGGAACGCCTGTCGAGCGTTGATGACGGCCTTGCGGACGTCGTCGAGGTCCCGCGACAGTCGGCCGACAGCACTCCGGTAGCCCTGCCAGGACCGACTGAGCGCGCCCGCGACCTCCGGTTCGACGTCCATCTCGGGGAAGTCCCCGCCGCCGACTGTGACGAGGTCAGTTTGCTCAGTCGGGTCACGGTCGTCCTCGAACCCGAGCAGCGCGTCGATCTCGTCGTCGTCCATCCCGCACTCGTGTTGGAGGAACTCGCACGCCTCGGGTTCGCCGTGCTTGCAGTGGTCGCGGGCGTGATCGCACTGGTTGGACTGCGCGCTCCGAGCGGCCCGCGCGGCCTTCTCGGTCGCGGAGTCCTCTGCGTCCAACCGGTCGCCGCGTTCGTCCCGCTTGGCACGTTCGGCGAGTGCGACGTGCTCGTCGACAGTCAGGTCGGGGTTGACGAACGCGCTCCAGTCCTCGACGCCCTCGTCGCGCATCACGCCCTTGATGGCCCGGAGCTTCGGGACGTTCAGCCCGTCCTTCGAGAAATCGAAGCGGTCGCGCTCGCCGTCGGTCAGCGAGAGCTGACCGGTGCCGTCGTGGTCGTCGCGGGAAATCGCCGCCTGCTGTCCGACCGCGTCGAGCACCCGGTCGGGCGCGTCCGAGACGATGGTGACGGTCTTCATGCGAGCGTCGTCGTGCGGGCACAGGTACTCGTCGAACTCCTCGCGAACGCCACGCGCCTCGTCGCGACTCCCGAACTCGAACTCAGGCACGCGCCACCTCCAGCCGCGGCGTTTCCGGCAGTCGCGGCAGCACTAAGCCCGGCAGCCACGCCGACGGCCAGCCGCCCTCAGACATCGCCGTACACCTCGATGTACGGGAAGAACTCGCGGTTCGGTTCGGTCTCCTCAAGGCGACCCCAGGAGACGACGAGCGCCTTCTCACCGAGCGCGCCAACGTCGCGGTCGTCGTCGAGCGCGGGATACTCCGGTGTGTCCAGTGTCCACCACGCCAGCCCGTCCGTCTCACCGGCCAGCGCCTTCCGAACGCCCCGGAGGAACCGCTGTTCGGCCTCTGTGTGCGCCTGAAACACGACGCGATCACTACCCTTCGAGACGTTCATCCGTGAACTCGTCCGGGAACGAGTGGTCGTTAGCGAGATGCAGCTCCATCCCCACTCGTGTGGCTCGATTTACTTTGCACCCATCACGTCGGCACTCCATAGGTCCCACCTCCTTTTACGGACTCAATCAGCTCGGTTCTGGTCAGTTTGACCATGCCCACTCGTCACGGCCGAACCCCGTAAACGTAATCTAGTTTATAATTTCTGAATCTCTGAATGTCGGAGGATATCTGCCATCCGCTCAATTTCTACAACATTTTCCAAACCACGACCGAGATAATCACTGAGAAATAGACATAAGGAAGCGCGATTACGCCTACAAGCGCTACAGACGGTTCACTATATGATAAGAGTCGATTTGATAACTTAATCCAGAAATAAACTCCTGCAAGGAGGTTGAGCAGAAGACAGCCTCCTATGATGGATTTGGCGAGAGTAGAGTCCGGCAGTAGTTCCATCATCCCTCTCCAAAGGTTCCAGAATTTTTCACCGAAATCGCTCTTGGAGTTCTTCCGGCGGTTCCTTCTGTTTTCCCGCCGAATTTGTGCAGGACTCTTTCCCGCATCTGCGTCCAATAGGTTCTGAACCTGCCTCATCAACAGGTGTGTCATTGAGGCAGCGAACATCACAAGAAAGAGTATAACGAGATTCACTCTACTCGGAGAAATTGAGTAGACTAGGATCGAGGCGGCAAGCGGCCAAAAGGCCATTTCGGGAGCGCCCTTGGCGGCCGAAGAAAAGCTGATTCTCATGGTGACGACTCACCTTCGTCCGTAGGAAAGGCAACGTAGTTTTCAAGGTCTTCTCCAACCGTCACCATAGTATCATCTGGCCACAAGAGAAGTCGAAAAATCCAGAGAAGGTCGCTGTATGAACCGAGAGAATGCATTAGGAGACCCCATACGAGCAGATGCTCCATGTCGCCAAGATCTCCTGTTAGAAGGAGTGGTAAATAGATAATTGTGAGCAGTTGAGGAGCCAACAAACCAAGGATACTCTCCCAGGTCTCGACGTCTTCATCAGGGATATAGATACTACTCGGCCAGATATACACGGGATTATAACCCAAAGCTCGGTCAGCTATGAAATGCAGAGATTCATGGAGAAAGAGAGTGCCGGCTAACCCTATTCCGATTCCTACAATTAGAAGTCGGTAATCGGGGTGACCAAATTGTAAACCGTATTCCAGAGTCAGAAGCAAGAACATGCTACCGATTAGACCGAGGGATATCCACTGAGAATACCCGGGTAAGGAATACTGTTCGTAGGGAGTGTAGCCCTCTGGAGAATTAGGAGCAACCAATCTTTTCCACCATGTACCCGATTACCAGTTATGTTGTTGAGGTTTTCGGAAGCGGGGGTGAAATTCGTAGTTCTTGGAGGAGTTCGACGGTTAGGTCCCTTCCGCCTCTGGACTATTTTCGCGGGCAAGGCATAAGTGATAACAGGGAAGAATACCCGCAAATGGATGTTCCGTTCGTCGGTGAAAGAGGCGAAGTCACTATATCCAGGATTAGCAATAACGGGAACGCTCTAGTCGAATTGGATGATGAAGGCCACATCAATGTTGGCCCGGTCCATTGTTTGACTGTGGAAGAGGGCGATACTGTAGAGGTGAAGCGTCTCAATGAGAGGTATGCTAAGTGTGTTTCCGACGATACAGGGATTGAATATGACGTCGAATTTCAGAAGGTGGCAGATTGCTCTTCGTCAAGCAAGAATAGTACGGACAGTGTGAAAACGGCCGACAGGTCAAATAGCAAAACCAGTAAGGATACGAAATCTTGGAAGGGCGAAAATAAGAATCATCTCGCCAGCGATCGGCTATAACATCACCTATTCTTATCAGGAGAACTCAAAAATCAGGAAGAGGGAAGTCGGGGTTCTTGCCAAAGACCGGCAATAGGGGTAAATCCTGATGAGAAGGCCTGGGGAATCCTGAAGTTGAAATTTCCGAGTTCACTAGGAGGTGTCGAATCAGTCTTCGCGGAGAGCTTTTTTACCCAAATAGATATCGGAGTTCTTCGTTATCATATGGGAGTTTCTCAGAAACCTCATATTCGATATCAGGCTCGGCTACGAGGATTGCTAAGGTCTGAATATTTTGAGGGCCAGAATTCAATTCGTTTTCTCCCCCATCAGGTAGGAAACCACGTGCTGGGAGATTTTCATCGCTCGTTGTCAAAATCTCTTCTAAGTTTTCAAATATCCAAGGGTCTCCGGTCACTCCTCTGAAGAACGCGTTAAGGAAACTACGAGTTTCTCGATTTCCTATGCTTAAATGTAAATGCTTCCCATTTGCCCCATAATTATCTGGATCAACTTTCCGTATGCTTTGAGCCGGGAAGTACCGGAAGCTTTCCTTTAGATACACCAAGCCAAATGAGCTAGGTGTGTGATGTAGCATGGTTTCACAATCTTCCTTTAGATGCCGGACTAGATCTTTCGCCGCACCTCGTTTAGCGTATTGTTTCTTCCATTTCGCTTGGGCCATCACGCCTGTGCCTGTAATGCCCCCCTTTTTAGCAAAAAAGAGAGCAAGGATCAGATCTGATCCAACATATTGTTCTGCAGAATTCTGCCCCGAATCCGGGACTTTTTTTGACTCTATATGATATCGTGTCGCCTTTCCAACATTGTTTATTTTTGATTTAATGTTATTGATGAATTCGTTCGTGACCTTGTCCTCATCCCACCATGACGAGTACCCATTACGTGTAATTCGTGCCGCTTCGGCCCCAAGCTGACTCAATTCATCCGCATCATTGGCGTATAACATTAATAGTGCCTGCAAATCAGCAGCAAAGTCATTAGTCTTTGTTATTTATATCACCAACCCAAATGTGGGAACCGCAGATTGTTATTTACCCATACTATAGTAATAAAATGGCAATAGGGCGGTGAGTTGCCGGACAAGAGTTCACAGTTCTTGAAGATCTATGAGGACTAAGTCACTAACGAAGTTAGAGACATGAGAAATAAAGATGCGGGAACGACTAAGGACAGTAGAGACTCACCTACTGAATCTGTCCCAGGTGTCACTCACGTCTGGTATAGAATCCGTAGCATCAGAATCTTCCCAGGGAATTAGATAGACGCCTGCGTCTGACATCTCTTGATATCCGAGGTCGTCCATTAGTGAGTTCCACCGGCTTTCAATTGTAAATCCATATTGACTCCGCAACACAGAGGGGAGTTCTGTATACAGCATCCTTCTTTCTTTATCATGAGTCTTGAGCCGGTCTGAAATTGGGCCGTATTCTGGAGACTTGAAGCTGCGTAATAAGAGAAGGAGCCGGATATTACGTTCATAAATGGTCCCGAATTCATCTGCAAGAGCGTCATTCATCTCTCTCATCCAAGCATGGGCTCCCATAGTAACGAATTCAATTCCAGGTATATACATTTGCCAGTAGAATGCGTTCCACGATTATCAGGGAAGGTCTGTGATTGGCTACAGCGCAAGCCAACTCGCACCGTGGGAAGATCGGTCGAGCCAAGACCGGAATGCGGGCACCACTCATATATGTCTGAGAGATAATCGGTTCAAGATGGCCCAGAAAGAAGCACCTTGTCTCTACTGTGATGAGACGTTTGTCTTCGTAGCCGCAGCTCATTTGGAGACCCACTTTGGTGATTCAAATGCTTTTAATCGCTACAAAGAATGGCTCGCTGATGAACATGGGATTGATTCAAATCATGAAGTGTTCCACACTCCAGGAGCACTAACGCGGGCTGAGGACTTTGAGGATTACAAGCACCTTTTTGACTGAGTCCGAATCACGTCTCTGCTTGCAGAGATGAGCAACCAGAAGAATCTGGTTGCGTAGTTCTTGGACAAGTTCATCGATGAGGCTTCGCACAGGGGCTGTGCCACATTTTAGGATGCCCAAACAGAATGTCCTGGTCTATCTTACGCCCTTTTTGAATTTGGAAACCACCAAAATCCTTATTTTGATTCTAAAACATGGTATTGACAGGGCGAAACGCCCCAAGAGAGCGAAAATGAATCTCAATATAGAGATGAACTTCGAGGAGGACGAAATCGGTAAAGCGGCAAAGGTCATCGAAGCAGTACAAGAAGAGGCCTCAGCTACTGTCTCAGTTTCCGGCATCGAATTGTCGGTTACTGAATCAGCAGTTTTGGAAGCCGTCAGAAATGATGCCGAAGGGAGAGCATTGCGAACGGTCCATCGGAAAGCGGCAGAGCTCGAAGATTCAATCACGTGGACTGACGAGTGGAGCGATGAAAGGACGAAGGTTCAAACGGCCCTGGGGAGTCTTCGAAACAAGAACTTAGTCCGGCTGGAGGACCGCTCCTACTATCCTGTAGAAAACA
This sequence comes from Halorubellus litoreus, assembly GCF_037081675.1. Lineage (GTDB taxonomy): Archaea > Halobacteriota > Halobacteria > Halobacteriales > Natrialbaceae > Halorubellus > Halorubellus litoreus. Next base: position 902,955 of record NZ_JAZAQL010000002.1, read on the forward strand.
ACTGAGACAGGAATCGTTTCAAAATTTCGTAGTTCTACAACAAGTCCGACACGCACACCCTGTCTGACCCCAGATTCGGCCTGATTCTACGGGTGGAGAAGATTCTAGGTGTCGGGGTTGTTGCAACTACTGTATGCGCATCGAACGCTGCGAGAACCACCACTCGTATCGCTGCTGGCTCACGCCCGACGAGTACCAGCACCTGAAGCGTGCCGCGGGCAGTTATCGCGACAGTCTCATCATCCAGCTCGGTGGGGAGGTCGGGCTCCGGTCGTTCGAGATCCCGCAGATTCGTCCCGAGCACGTTCGCCAGGTGGACGGGCACGCTCGACTCCGGGTGCCGGAGGGAAAGGACACCGAAGGTGGCGGTGGGAAGCCACGCGACGCCTACCTTCCCGAGAGCGTCGAGAGCGACCTACTGCGGTATGCGAACGTCGAGGGCATCGAACGAGACGAACCCATCTTCGACGTCACGAAGCGAACCGTCCAGCGCCGCGTGAAGGCGACCGCCGAGGTCGTCGCCGACGAGTCCGACGATCCGGACTGGCGGAAGGTATCCAGCCACGATTTGCGCAGGTACTACGCGCAGACGCTCCTGGTCCGAGAGCGGATGAATCCGAGAGTCATGATGCAGGTCGGCGGCTGGGGTTCGTTCGACGCTATCGGACCATATCTGAACGCGCCGACTGAGGAAGTGGTCAACGAGGAGTTCGCTGGAGCGAGTGTAAACTAAGCCTCCTTCATCGAGGGAGAGTCTTGGATTCCGTACGCAGTCGGCCCATCTTTCTTCAAGGAGAGAATCCCGCCGTTGACGGTGGGAGTGAATCCGACAACCCCTCCACACCCCTCGTTCAGCAGCAAGACAGATATTTAAGTAACATCGACTCGTCGTATGATGTACACCGAGGCGGGCATCCACCGCCCAAATAAACGGATAGTATCGGGACTCCGAGACCCAGAACGTTCGAGACACCAATCTCGAACCGCTGTGCGTGTCTCGACTGCGAGATAACTCCGAGTCCCCCTGCCGGGGATAGGAGTAACGGCGGTGTGGCCCCGCCATCGACCCGTCATACCGACGAGTCGTGAACCCGCAAATATCCCAACCAAGCGGTGCGGTGCCGTGGGAAGCCTCGCCGTTCACGGCGAGGAGGAGGTCACACAAGGACCGCTCCTGTACTGTCAGGTAGAGAGGGGAGGATGGGTTCCAACTATACACTCAAGGACGCCCCCGAGCACATCATCCGCGATCTGATTGAACGCGAGTATCCCAACGATGGCGATGTCCACAGTAGAAATGCGCTCTACCTGCTAAGGTGCCGCCACAGCTCGTCTCGCGAAGCAATCAAACGCGAAGTCGTCCGCGGAGAAGACAGCTACTACGATTCTCCACCGTCCTGGATCGACAAGGCGTTCGATGCAGACCGGCTGTACTACGTGGGGCGATACTCTGGAGACGTGCGAGAGCGGATATTGAAGCACTGTCGGGGTACGGGTGCTAATTTCACCGGTATCTTTCCGCCCGTCGAGATTGTCACCATAAAGTGGATTCCCGGATCAGAGGACACGGATGAAAGAGAGCGGAAGTTAGCAAACCAGATACAGGAAAGCTCTGAGAACAACGGTTACAGCGCCTACGTCTACCAGTTCTAGCTGCTTTGGTTCGTGTTCTGATTTCTGGAAGTTTCCGGAAACGACCCTGAAAGCCATTTGAGTAGAGCGGCACTTGTATCGGTCGTTCCAGGTGCTGTATGGGTCGTGGACGGCGATGGTGTCGGTGGTGTAGCGGACGGCGACGACGATGTGGCCGGCGCTGGCTATCCAGCCGTCGGTCACGACGGGGGTGGCCCGGTCGAGTCGGGTTCGAGGTCTGTTCTGGTTCGGGTGCTGGTGGCGCGTCGCGGGTTCGCGCTATTCGTCGGCTGGCATCGCGCGCTCGACGCGCTCGTGGACGACCGGGTCCAGGTCGTCGAGAACGCGTCGAACCCGGTCTGGGTGTTCGCTGGCGGCGCGTTCGAGGAGCTCGAGGACGCGCTCGCGCCAGTCCGCGTCCGCGTTCGCGTCGACTACGTCGCCGAGCACGTCGGCGTGATTCTCGACGTCGTCGACGGTGACGGCGGCGTCGCTGTTTCCGTCGTCGGCGAGTCCTTCGAGTGCTTCTGCGACGCGGAGCTGTGCGGGACGCGTGGAGGCGTCGAGCGCGTCGACGAGTAGTTCGAGGACGTTGACGCCGGTTTTCTCCGGGACGGTGGACGCGTCAGGGAACGAGAGCTCGGTCCGGCCGCCGACGTCCTCGACGACGACGCCGTCGTCGGTCTCCGCGATGGTGTCTTCGTCGAGCGGGACGGCGCGCGTGGCGACGAACTCGGGGTCGTCCACCCAGAGCGCGGTGAGGACGCGGAGTGCTTCCGCGGCGACGCGCGGGTCGTCGTCGTCGGTGACGACGGCGCGCAGCCACCCGAAGCCGCCGTGGTCCGCGAAGAACGCACGGTCGGTGTTCGCGACCTGTTCGATGACGCTGACGGCCGCGAGGCGCCGTTCGGGGAGCGTCGACGTTCGGCCGTTCGTGACCCGGTCCCAGGCGTCGTCGGTGAGTACCGGGGTGCCGGCGAGCGACGCCGTCTGCACGGCCTTCGAGCGAAGGTGGGAGTGTTGGTGCGTCTTGTAGATGTGGTGCATGGCGGCGTCGACGGATTGAGCCAGCTGACTGGGGTGTGTGTCGCCGATGGCTCCCTCCAGTCGGCTGCGGTCGGCCGCGCCGATCATGCAGAGTGCTCGCGCGGCGGAGTCACGCGGCCCGCAGCGGTGATAGTCGCTCGTCGCCGTCTCGAAGAGCGGGTCGACGACGGCGTCGGCGACCGATGGTTCGTGGTAGCCGAGACGACCGAGGACGGTCGCGTGGAGTTCGCGAACGCCGTCGAACTCGCCGCGTCCGGTGACGAGTGCGTCCGGGAGGTTGCCGTCGCCGAGGACGTATTCCGGGTGCGTCTCGTAGAGTGCGCCGAGCAGTCGAAGCGCCGGTTCGGTCCCGTTCGGATTGAGCCCGGGATGGTGCTCGCCCCGGATCAGTGCGAGGAGCGTGTCGCGGACGTCGACGGCGACGACGATTTCCGGGTCGAGTGCGGCGAGCCGTTCCAGTCCCTGGCCGGCGCGGTGCTGTTTGTGCGGGTACGGTTCTTCGAGGTTCGACACCAGGACGTCGGTAGCGGTGTCGACGACCTCGTCGAAGACGCTTCCGTCGTCGTCCCCGGCGAGCGCGGCGACGAGCGTTCGCTTCGCGGGGTCGCGTTCGTCGTCGGTACCGACCGTCGCTGTCGTGATGATTGCTTCGGGTATCGTGTCGAAGACGTCGACGCCGACCTCGCGGAGGTCGTCGAGTGCCGCGGCGAGTGACGCTCTGACGGTCGCGGTGTCACCGGGTTGGTGCCCGGCGCGCTCGTCGAGTGCGCGGCAGAGCGCCGGTGCGTGGTCGCGGAGCGCGCTCGCGTCGGCGGCCGCGAGCGCGGCGAGTGCACCCGCAGCGTCCTCCCTGATGGATTCGGTGTCGTCACCGTCGTCGTCGAGCGCGTCGACGAGTGCGTCGGTCGCGGCCGCCACCGCGGTCGGTTCGACGTCACTGATCGCGTGAAGTGCGCCCGCGGCGGCTTTCCGAACGTCCAGCTCGGGGTCCGCGAGCGCTTCGGCGAGCGCGTCGACGTGACGCTGCTCGGCCCCGGTGTCGACGGCGACCGTCCCGAGTGCTTCGCTCGTTCGTGCCCGCGGACCGGGTTCGGCGGTCGTCGCCCACGTCACGAGGTCGTCGACTTCGTCGGTCGTGACGGCGTCGGGGTCGGTGTCGACGGTGGTCACGACGGCGCGCTGGGTGGCGGTGAGCCCCTCGTCGTCGCGGGCCCGCTCGCCGTCGGCTGGCTCGACGGCGTTCGCCGGGGCGACGAGAACCTCGTCGCCGTGGCTGGCGGGGAAGGCGTCGTCAGACTCTTCGACGACACCGAGCCGGAACTGCGTGAGGCGATGCCGCGTCGGCGTCACGATGGCGTACTCGCGCTCGACCGTCACGGTCGCCGTCGCGTCGCTCGGCCCATCGATGGCGTGCTCGAACCCAGCGAGTGCGGACGACGGCTGGACCGTCCACGTCCGCGGGTGGCCGACGCCATCGGGCTGGTTCTCGTCGTCCACGGCGAGCGTCGGAACCGTCGACGTCGCCCAGACCGTCTGTGGTGCCAGTTTCTCGTACCGCTCGCGTTGCGCTTCGAACGCCGCCGCCTGCGCGCTCCCGTCGACGAACGCCTCCCGGTCGAACGGCTCGAACAGCCATTCGACGACGAAGTACGCGGTCGTGTTCTCGTAGGACGACGGGTCACCGGTGGCGTCGTATATCCGCCCCCGGTCTTCGGGCGTCGTCTGGGCGAGGCCGGCGAGGAACGCGCTCGCCGCGTCGAGGTAGTTCTCGGTCGCCAGCGCGCCGGTAGGCGCTTGCACCTCGTAGTACAGGTACCGCTCGTCGTCCATGTCACTGTACCCGGCGGCGTCGGCCTTCGCCCCTTCCCGTTGCTTCCTGTGGTGTTCGAAGTCGGTGTCCCGCACCTCCTGTTGCTCTCCAATGATGCCCGGGTCCACGTCCCCGTTGGCTGGCGACATGGCGTCGTCGTGCCAGAGGAAGTACTCGACGCTGTCGGCGTAGTGGAGGTCTCGGTCCATCCACTTGTCGTCGAACGCGCTCGGCCAGTCGGGGTCGAGCTTCGTCCCGTCGTCGAGCAGCGGCCCGGAGTGAAACTCCTCGGGCAGGTCGAGGGCGTCCGCCTGGAAGGCGTCGTACAGCGGGTCGAACAGCTCGCGCTGCGACCGTTCGACGAACTCGCGGTACGACTCCCAGGACTCGAACCCGTTCGGACTCCTCATACACTCACCACGAGCTGAGGTTGAATAAAGTCTCGCCATGCACGGTGAAAGTGGAGCTACTCGACCATCGAAGCGCCACCAGTCACGCTCCTGGGAAGCCTCGAGCGCGGCTTCGGTACGGCCGCCAGCGTTGCGCGTGACCGTCAGGTCCGTCAGCCACCGGCCGGCGTCGACGTGCTCGGGGAGCGACGCGAGGACGCGCTGGGCGACGCCTGCGTACGCGACCCCCTGCTGGACGTTGGATGACCGGGACGAAGGGATTGAGACAGCCCAGGACCAAACACTGAACTTCGTCGTCTCTCTCTATTCTGCGATGAGCGTCCAGACGTAGCCGTCGGGGCTGACAGCTTGTTCGAACGCGTCGCGGTCGTAGGTGACGTAGCGGCCGCCGCCGGCGTGTGGCTGCCTTCGTAGCGTTCGTTCCAGGTGCCGTAGGGGTCGTGGACGGTGATGGTGTCGGCGGTGTAGCCGACGGCGACGACGATGTGGCCGGCGCCCGTGAACCAGCCGTAGGTCATGACGGGGACGCCCCGGTCGATGGCGGCTTCGAGGTCGGCCATCGTGGTCTCCCGGGAGCCGCTGGCGCGGACGTCGAGGCCGTTCTCGCTGGCGACCTGGTCGAACACCCGTTCGGCGCCGGCGGGGGTCTGGCCGTCGTCGGTCCCCCAGCGTTCGGTGAGTGCGTCGGGGTCTGTGTCGAGGCCGTAGTGGCGGAAGAGCATCGACAGGCAGGTGTTCTGGCAGGAGCCGCTCGGGCTGTAGTCGTTGTCGCGCTGGGAGAGATAGGGGACGCCCTGAATGGGGTTCCCGGTGCCGTCGCCGCCGTCGTCGCTCGCGGGTTCGAGGAAGGATTGGGCGCTCCAGCCGCGCGTCTGGCCGTAGTCTATCTTCCACCACGTGTAGCCGTCGTTGGTGACGTAGCCGTTCTTCACGTACCCTGTGGTGTCTGCGTCGGCGATCCCAACGACGTCCGCGCTCGTCGTGGCCTCTTGACGGACGTTCAGGTCCGTCGTGGTCGCGACCGCCTCGCCGATATCGAACGCTGGGTCTGGTGCGTCGCCGGACTCGTCGTCCCCGCCGTCGTTTCCATCGCCGTCACCGTCGTCGTTACGTGGGTCGAGGTAGTCCTGGACGCTCCAGCCGCCGACGTCGTTCTCCCACTCGACCCACCACCACGTGTAGCCGTCGTTCTGGTAGGGGCCGTTCGCGATGGTCCCCTCGACGTCGGTGGGCTGGGTGTGTTTCACGTTGTCCGCGATCTCGGCGGAGGCGCGGACGTTCACGGTGGTCGTGGAGACGACGTCTTGTCCAGTGCCGTACGAGCCGCCGGCGTCGCCGCCGCCGGTGGAGCCGTTCATCTTCTCGAGGAGGTAGTTCCAGTTCCACGTTGCGCCGGGGTCGGTCTTCCCGCCGGTGACGTCGTCGCAGTCGTACGGTGACGGTATCTGGGAGTGCCCGACGAGCCCGCCGTCGCCGTCGTACGCGCTGCAGGGAGCGACGTCGAACGTCGGATGGCGGACCGGGACGTCGTAGGTCTCGCAGAGGTACGCGCAGAGGTCGGCGACGGCTTCGTACGTCGCCTCGGAGAAGTCGGTCTCGCCGGCGTATCCCGCGAGTTCGATGCTGATGCCGGTGTCGTTGTACGGACCGTTCCCTTGCGTCCACGCGACGTCGTCGAGGTTCACCATCTTGGTGATGTCGCCGTCGTCGTCGACGACGAAGTGACTGGAGACGTTCGCGTCGGGGTTCTGGAACCAGTTGATGCCCGCGCTCGCGGAGCCCTCGATGGTGTGGAGGACGATCCAGCGAATGTCGCTGGCGTCGCGGTCGGCGGGCGTGTAGTTGCTCTCGTGCGCTGGTTTCCAGCGCATCGGGGGCTTTTCGGGGGTGAGTGCTGCGGCGGTACCGCCGGCGGTGGCGCCCAGGAGTGTCGTCGCTGTGGCCGTGCTCGCTGCGAACCGAAGCAGGTTCCGTCTGGATTGCATCACGTGCACCCGGGCTTTCTATTCGTATATTATTTTATCAGAATAAACTACTTTTCGTCCGTCGTCGGTCGAATCGTCCGGTGACAGTGGACGTATAGAGCGGTAGTGGAGTAGCTAGTCCGGTGATGTTTCTGTGGCGGTGAGGGGTCGGACTCGGCGAGTGCTACGAGTGACGCGACTTCGAATTGAAACGATGCGATGCGTGTGTGGTGATAGTGAAGCGGCGAGGGGGAGACGAGGAAGAGGACGTGGGGGGAATTGCGTGGGCAGAGAGCGCCCGTCGCTGGCCGTGGTCGTCCGGCGCCGGCCGCGTCTCGTCGTGCGACTCGATGCACTCCTGTCGCCCGCCGTCTGTGCCTCGTGACGTGATCGGAGCCCGGGAATTCCGCCGTCTAAACGTCGGCTTCGGCCCGACAGTTCCGACGACCGTACGGAGAATGCCAGTATCGGCGGCTAGCGGCGGCTCTCTGCGGTCGCGTCAGTACGCGCGCTCCAGGATGCTCGCCACGTCCTCGCGGGACGCGTCGAGCTCACGGGGCGCGTTCGCCATGAACGAGTCGTCGAGCACGTGCTGGGCGACCGTCGGGAACGCCTCGCGCGTTGGTCCATCGACGTCCCGGAGGCGTGCCGGGAGGCCGAGCGCGTCGCGTACCTCGGCGACGGCGTCGACGATGGCGGCGTCGATGGCTTCGGCCGGTCCGGCGTCAGCGACGTCGAACGCGTCGGCGAGGAGCGCGCGACCGGCGCCGGTCTCCGCGAGGAGGTACTCGAGCGCGTGTGGCGCGACGACCCCGTGCGCGGCGCCCTGCTGGACGTCGTAGGTCCGGGTGAGTGCGTGCCCGAACGCGTGGACGAGCGAGAGCGTCGTCCCGTCGGGTCTGGAGACGCCGTACTGGGCGAGGAGGATGCCTTCGAGGACGGGGTCGACGTCGCCGGGCGTGACCGGGTCGTCGCCGAGCGCGGGGAGCGCGTCCTGGAGGACCGACAGCGAGCGCGTTGCGGTGGCGTCCGTGATCGGCGTCGCGTTCCGCGCGTACGTCGATTCCAGGGCTTTGTCGAATCCGTTCATCGCGGACGCCGCCAGCACGCGTCGCGGAGTCGTCGCGACGAGCTCGGCGTCGTGGAACACGGCGGACGGCATCAGTGCCGGATGCCCGATGCCGCCGCCGCGTTCCGCGTCGACGAGGCCGTGCTCGGGACTGGCGGTGATGCCGGCGACCTGCGAGAGCTCCGCGCCGGCGAGCGTCGTCGGGACCGCCGCGATAGGTGGAAGGGCGGCCTCGGGAACCATCACCGTCCCAGTGGTCTGGAACTCGTCCGCGACGACGGCGCGGTCGCGGTCTGTCGCCGCGAGCACGCTCGCGACGGTCGCCACGTCCAGACTGCTGCCCCCGCCCACCGCGACGAGCGCGTCCGCGTCGTGCTCGCGCATCGCGGCCACCGCGTCGTACGCCGTGGACAGTCGCTTCGCTGGCGTCGTCTCCGCGAACACGCCAGCGAGCCGGTCACCCAAGCCCTCGCGGACCGGGTCCATCACCGCTGACGTCTCACCGACGGTCCGTCCGGTCACGACGAGCGCGCGCTCGACGCCCTGCGCGCCCAGTTCGCTCCCGAGCGACGCGACGCTCCCCGCACCGAACCGGAGTACGCCCGGGCGATAGTCGAACCGGAACGACCGCCCGCGAGCCCCGCTGCCCGCTGACTCGTCGTCGGCGGACTCGTCGTCGGTTGACTCGTCGTCAGTCATCGCCCGCCCTCCGGGTGGCTCTCGGGAGGGTCGAACGCTGGGAGCGCGGCTTCGATGCGGTCGCGTTCGCCCTCGAGCCACTCGGGGAGCATCAGGTCGCGCCCGAGGTCGTCGACCGCTTCGTCGGCCGTGAACCCGGGACCGGTCGTCGCGATCTCGAAGAGGACGCCGCCGGGTTCGCGACAGTAGATGGCGTGGAAGTACGTCCGGTCGATGGGTTCGGTCGCCTCCAGTCCGAGGTCGGCGTACGCATCCCGGTACGCCGCCTGTTCGTCGACGTCCGCGGCGGTGAACGCGACGTGGTGGACGGTGCCGGCCCCCATCCGCCCGCGCGGCAGGTCGGTCTCGACGAGGTCGACGACGGACCCCGGACCGCCACCGGTCGCGCGATACCGGTACCGCGACCGGTCGTCCGCGTCCGGGCTTGCGCCGGCGTCGACCTCGGTGGCCTCGTGCTCGTACCCGAGGACGTCCTCGAGCACCGTCGCGGTCGGCTCGACCTCGGCGACCGCGAGCGTCACCCCGTAGAACCCACGGAGCTGGTGCTCGGCCGGGACAGGACTCTCCGTCCACGTCGACCCGACGCCCTCGGCGTCGGGGTCGGCGACGAGTTCGACCCCGATACCGTCCGGGTCCTCGAACGAGAGAACGGTCGCGCCGAACCGCTCGCGCTCGGCGACCGCGACGTCCGCCTCGGCGAGGCGCTCGCGCCAGTACCCGACGCTATCTCCGGGGATCAGGTACGCGGTCGTCTCCGTCTGGCCCGCACCGAACTCGCCCTCGCGGCCGTTCTCGCCCCACGGGAAGAACGTGATGGTAGACCCCGGCGACCCCTCGCCGTCGCCGAAGTAGAAGTGGTACGTGCCGGTGTCGTCGTGATTCACGGTGCGCTTCACGAACCGTAACCCGAGCGTGTCGACGTAGAACGCCGCGTTCGCCGAGGGGTCGCTCGCGATAGCGGTCACGTGATGCAGCCCGCGCGTCTCGGGAGTCACGCTCGTGAATAGGGCCCAGGGCGCTATAGGCGTAGTGCGGACGTGCACGTCACCCGGTGACGTCGACGTCACCGGGCGGCCGTCGCCCGGATTCCGCGAGGGGAGACTCGACCGTAGCGGCGTCGAACCGGCGAGGCAGTCGGCGTCGAACCGGCGAGGCAGTCGACGCCGAACCGGCGAGGCAGTCGACGTCGAACCGGTGGCACCGCTATCTAACGGCCCCGATGGTATCGGGCGCTCGACGCCTGTAGCGTCAGCTACAGATGCGCCGGAGGTCCTCGAGGCAGCTGATGTCCCACGTCGGCCAGACGTTCAGCTCCCAGTCGGTGCGGTGAGGGCGTCGGATGAACGCGGAGTCGATGCCCGCGCGTTCGGCGGCGCGGATGTCGGACTCGTTGTCGCCGACGAACAGCGCGGAGTCCGTCGACGCCTCGAGGTCCGCGAGCGCCCGGTCGATGTAGTGGGGATTTGGCTTCCGGCGGTCGAGGCTCTGAATCGTGGCCTCGCGGCCGTAGGCCGCCCCGAACTCGACGGGAACGTCGAAGTGATCGAGGAGGAAGTCCACGGTCTCCTGCTGGTTCGAACTCACGATGCCCATGTCGACGTCCAGGTCCGCGAGGACGTCCAGGTCGTCGTAGAACGTCTTCCGTCCCGCGCGGGCCTCCTCCTGCTGTGCGAGCGACAGCCGTCGGTCGCGCGTCCGCCAGAAGATGTCGGGGTCGATGTCGTAGTGGTCGCAGACGATGTCCACCTGTTTGGGGGTGGCACCGATCGTCATGTCCTCGACGTGTTCGGGGTCCGGGTCGGTCACGTCGAACAACTCGAACGTCTCCTGGGTCGCGTCCCGGAGCACGTCGAAGCTCGTTCGACCGACGAGGACACCGTCGTTGTCGAAGACGACGGTATCGTAGGTCACATCACATTTACCGTCGGGGCCCTGATAAGTGTTTCAGTCGACGGGCGACGGCCACGGAGCGTCGTCGGCGTGCTGGCGACAGCGGCCGTCGACGCCAGCGTCCGAGACCGTTTAGGGGCTGTTTACTGATGATTCAACCCTGTAAACGAACGGAATTACTATTGGTCATGGGCAAGAGCATCTGTTCATGTCTCGACGGACACCGACCAGACGGAGCGTCCTCGCCGGCATCGGCGCCGCAGGCATCGGGAGCATCGGCACGGCCGCCGGGTCGACAGGCAAGCCCGAGCGCCACGTCGTTGGCACCGCGAATCGGAAGGCGACCCGAGCGGCCGAACGCGCCGCCGACGACGTCCATCGGACGCTCGACTTCGGCGACATCGGTCGCGCCGTCGCCGGCCGATTCTCCGAGGCGGCCCTCCGGAACCTCCGGCGGAACCCGAACGTCCGGTACGTCGAACCCGACGGCCGGATGCACGCCATCGCGCAGACCACGCCCTGGGGCGTCGACCGCGTCGACGCCGACCTCGTCCACGCCGACGGCAAGACCGGTGGCGACGATACCGACGGCGACGGCGGTGCCGACGTCGCCATCATCGACACCGGCATCGACGACGACCACCCCGACCTCCAGGCGAACGTCGGCAGCGGGAAGGCGTACGTCTCCTGTAGCGGCTCCGGCTGTAACTACGCGTGGAGCGACGACAACGACCACGGCACGCACTGTGCGGGCATCGCGGGCGCGGACGACAACACCGAGGGCGTCGTCGGCGTCTCCACCGGGGCGACGCTGCACGCGGTGAAAGTTCTGGATAGCCAAGGCTCGGGGACGTTCAGCGACGTCGCCGCCGGCATCGAGTACACCGCGAACCAGGGCTGGGACGTCGCGAGCCTGAGCCTCGGCGCGTCCTCCGGCTCCAGCACCGTGAAGGACGCCTGCCAGTACGCGTACGACAACGGCGTGCTGCTCGTCGCCGCCGCGGGGAACTCCGGCCCGTGCTCGGACTGCGTCGGCTATCCGGCGGCGTACTCGACGGTCGTCGCGGTGTCCTCGACCGACAGCGACGACTCGCTCTCCTCGTTCTCCTCGACCGGCCCCGAGGTCGAACTCGCCGCGCCCGGCGGGAGCATCTACTCCACCGTCGTCGGCGGCGACTACGCGACGTTCTCCGGCACGTCGATGGCGTGCCCGCACGTCTCCGGCGCCGGCGCCCAACTCATGGACAACGGGTACACGAACACCGAAGCGAGAGACCAGCTCACGGCGACCGCGGAGGACCTCGGACTCGACTCGAACGACCAGGGGAGCGGGCTCCTCGACGTCGACGCCGCCGTCGACTCGAGCACGGACAGCGCCCCGTCGGTCTCCTGGGTGACGCCCGGCGACGGCGACACCGTGTCCGGCACCGTCGGCGTGCAGATAGACGCGACCGACAGCGAGGACGGCGACGACACGCTCGACGTCACGTACGCGGTCGACGACGGGAGCGCCCGGTCGACGACGTACACGAGCGCCGGCTACTACGAGGACGACTGGGATTCGACGACCGTCGCGGACGGCGAGCACGCGCTCGAGGCGAGCGCCACCGACAGCGCGGGGAACACCACGACGTCGACCATCACCGTCACCACGGACAACGCCGAGAGCGCGCCGACCGTCGACTCGCTCTCAGCGACCGAGGTCGAGACCAGCGACGGCGACGCGGAGTTCGACGCGTCCTGGGACGTCAGCGACGCCGACGGCGACCTCGACGCCGTCGACCTGACGCTCACGAGCGACGCGGACGGCACGACCGAGGACACCGCGTCAGTCGCGGTCAGCGGGGACGCCGCGAGCGAGACCACGCGCCTCGTCGCGGCCGACGACGACGGCAGCGGCGAGTCCTACACGGTCGACCTCGTCGTCACCGACGCCGCCGGAGCGTCCGATTCGGGCTCGACGACGGTGAACGAGACCGAGTCGACGAACGCCGCGCCGACGCCGACCATCGACCGCGTCGTCGACAACTCGAACCCGGCGTGGGACCGCTTCGACGTCTCCTGGAGCACGACCGACGCCGACGGGAACCTCGACACCGTGACCGTCGAACTCCGCGACAACGGTGGAAGCGTGCTCGACGCCGCGTCGAACGACGTCTCCGGCGGCTCCGCCAGCGGCACCAACGGAGTCCGAACGAAGCGCACCGCGGGCACCGTCGCAGTCGTCGCAACCGACACCGAAGGCGCCACCGAGACCGTCACGCAGAACGTCTGAGGCGGTCGGCGACAGTCGTCACTCGACGGTGACGAGCGGGCAGTTCACGTTCGCCGTGCCCTGCGCGAGCAGTTCCGCGTCCTTCGCGGACGCGAGGTCCGACACCGACTCGAAGTCCGCGTTGTCGTAGACGTTCACCAGCCAGAACGGCGAGTAATCGTCGTCCCCGGGGAGGGACGCGACGACGTTGTGGTTCTGCGGGCTCCCGTCCTCGGTGACGAACCCGGACTGCGGGCCGCCGCCGTCCTCGCCGGGGTTCGTGTTGAACGTCACGTAGATCGGCGACAGCGGCACGATCTCGTTCGCGACCTCGAGCGGCGCTTCGGTGAACGTGAAGTACGAGAGGACCTTCCCGTCGTACCAGCCGCGCGTGAGGCCGGTGTCGCCGTCCCCGACGTGCTTCTCGGCGGTCGACCCCTCCGGGACGACCGGACAGTTCACGAGCGTCGACGTGGCCTCGACGGGGTAGTCGCCGGCGTCGATGGCGTCGACGCTCGTGATGGCGTTCGCCGCGTAGTCCTCCGGGACGGTCACGCGGTGGACCTGCCAGAAGTCGTTGTAGCCGTCGTCGCCGGGTTTCACGCCGACGACGTTCAACTGGTCCGCGACCGGTTCGTCCTCGCCCTCGCGGAAGAGCACGTAGATGGGCGCCGGCGCGAGCGGGTGGACGTCGAAGTGGTAGTACTGCACTGTCTCGCCGTCGGGGCCGAGCCCCTGGTGCCAGAACGGCTTCTGGTCGAAGTCGACTGGCTCGTCGGGACCGGGGAGGTCCGGGTTCGCGGACCGCTTCAGGAGCGTGCCCGCGTCGTCGCTGAAGCGGTCGACGGCCACGCGCTCGGCGGCGTCGGGGTCCATCGGTTCCATCCCCATGTCATCGTCCTCGGTGGTGGTCATCCCGTCCATGCCGTCGCCTTCGGTGGTCGTCATGCCGTCCATGCCGTCGTCCTCGGTCGTGGTCGACTCGCCGTCGCCGGTGCCGAGGCATCCCGCGATCGTTCCGGCGCCGACCACGCCGAGCGTTGCAACGAACCGCCGCCGCGTGCTGTCTTCGCGCATCGTACCAACACCGACACCTACCAAACGTATGATGATTTTCCGAACTCCGACTCACCTCCACGCAAGGTCCGCCCGAACTCTCTCTAGAATCTCTCCCAGTCCACGCCCACTCGGGACTGCTACTCGCTCGACTCCGTGGTGGGCGCTTCGGTCGTATCGCTGGCGTCGCGGGCATCGTGGGCGTCGCGGGCATCGTGGGTGTCGCGGGCATCGTGGTTGTCGCGGGCGTCGCGAGCGGCGAGCGTCTCGTGGATGCCGAGGACGAGCGCCGGCACGACCACCATGAAGACGTGTTCCTCGAGCGGGATACCGAGGAGCTCGACGCCGGTCCGCATCGGAATCGAGAAGACGCCGACCTCGAGCGTGTACCAGTCCCAGACGTACGCGATCGGGTAGACCGCGACGATGGTACGAGCCGCCCGTCGCGTCGCATCGCGGCCGGCACGATAGAGGAGCGCGGCCGCGACCGACCCGAACGCCACCTCCGTCGCGAGGTACGTCCACTCGCCCAGCACGGTGATGTCGGGAAGCGCCACCCCGGCGAGCGGCCGGAAGAACACCGCCGCCACCAGGACCGCCAGGAAGACGTACGCGCCGCGGACGAGGAGCATCGTGGCGAGGTCCGGGGGCGCTCGCGACGCGTACAACGCGACGACGACGAACGCCGGAATCGAAAGCGGCGCGCTCGCCGGGACGACCCCGTCGATGGCGAACGCCAGCACCGCGAACAGGCCCGCGCCCATCAACCCGTACGCGAAGCGGCGAGCGCGCGCCTCACCGAGCAGGACGCCGACGGTGTGCTTGTCGATGCTCGCGTCGTACTCCACGTCGGTCAAGTCGTCTATCACCTTCACGCCCGTCAACACCAGAAGGAACACGACCGCGAACGCCACCGCCTCCGCGCGCACCGCCAGCGTCTGGGCGTGATTGCTCGCGACGATGACGAGCGCGATACCGACCGGATACCCGAGCGTCGCCCCCAGCGGGTTCGTGTCCAGCGTCGGCGCGTGCAGGTACCCGATGAGCCACGTCGGCGCGAGCAACACCGCAGACATCGGATCCACGGCCACCCAGAGCACGGCGAGGCACGCCAGGAACCCGACCGCGGCCGCCGCGAGCGCCAGCCGACACCCCACGGGCGTCAGCGGGTGGTCGTCGTCCTCGCCGCGCAGATGGAAGTCCACGTACCCGTCCTTGACGTGCGCCGTGTACACCGCACAGAACGTCCCGACGGAGACGACGACGAGCGGGAGCAGGGTGAACTCGCGCGCCAACGCCGCGCCGAACCACGCCGCGGCGATCGGCGGCAGCATGAACACGGGGTGGACCTGCGACGCGTACGCCTTCACGTCCGCCATCGCGCCCGTGCCATGTCGAGCAACACGCATATGTGGGACGTTAGACCACCACGTGAATAAGGGCTAGGTTCGCGGCGGTCCGCGCTCGAAAGAACCCGCGTCCGACACGACCACGGACCGCGAGTGCCAAACACGGACGAACAGCTAGCGCCGGTATCGGTATCGTCCGACAAGCCTTTTCAGGAGGGTTCTCCAAGGGAGGCCAATGCCAATCGCTCCGCCGATCCAGGGCAGCGACCTCGAGACGCTCCCCGACGACACCGACCTCGTCGAGGACCTCGCCTCCCGCCCCGACGTCGAGACCGTCCTCCCGAAGTTCGTCGGGGACGACGAGACGGGGCGGTTCGTCACCGCGTTCTTCGTCGTCAAGGGCGAACGCATGGTCGTCTACGCACGCCGCCGGGACGGTGACACCGTCGACTTCGAGCAGGTCGCCGCCGGGACCGTCGGCGAACCCGTCGACTGGGTCGGCACCGTCTGGAATCAGACGCTCCGGTTCGCCGACGAGGACGCCGGGACCATCGTCCGCCTCCGCGAACGCGCCGCCTACGACACCCACTGGCTGTTCGCCGGCCACGACCCCGACGAGTCCTTCGAATCGTACCGCGTCGACCCGCTCGGGCACGAACCAACCGGGTTCACCGACTGCGACCACGCGCCCTCCGGCGACAACGAGACCGCACCGAACCTCGGCATCGACGTCTCCTCGTGCGTCGACTGCAACGCACCGCTATTCGTCATGAACGACGGCGACGGCACCCGCTCGATGGAGGTCCTGAACGCCGTCCACCTCGGCGAAGCGTTCGGCGACGACGGCACCATCCGCGGGTTCCGCATCGTCCCCGACGGTCCCGTCTCCCCGAAGGAGGAAGCCGTGTACGTGCTCTCGCAGATGGCGAACAACGAGAACCCCGCCATCCAGCGGTACGCTCGCGCCGGCAAGCACGCCCTCGTCTTCCTCGTCGGCGACCAAGTCGTCGGGTACGCGAGCTGGCAGCACGTCGGCTCGGACGTCACGCTCGACTCCATCTACCTCCTCCCCGAGTACCGCGGCGACGGCGGCCTCGCCGAGACAGTCGTCCAGGCGTTCTACGACGAGGTCGACGTCGACGAGTACTTCGTCGAGACCCCGAACGACGCCGCCCGACGCGCCATCGCGCGCGCCGGCCACCTCGACACCGGCGTCGCCACACCCGTCGCCTCCCTCACCTGCCGCGACACGACGAACGCGAACGACCCCGGCGCCATCTACGCCGACCCACGACCACGCCCCTACAACCCCGTCCGGTGACCAACGACGACCTACCACGCACCCTCTCCGACATCGCTATGCCTCGACTCCCGAAGCCGCCGCGTCTCCTCCGCGTCTGCGCGCTCGCTGCGGTGCTCGCTATCGTCGTCTACTACTCGCTCCTCGACGCGCCACCGGTCGCGTTCGAGCCCTCGCCGTGGTACGACAAGGAACTCCACTTCGTCGCGTACACTGCGGTCACGGTCACGGCCGCAGGTGCGACGATCGAACTCCGGGCGCGCCGCAGGTACCGTATCGGTATCGTGATCGCGTTCGCAACCGCGTTCGGCGTCGGTATCGAACTCGTGCAGTGGCCGCTCGCAGACAGATACGCGTCGATGGCGGACGTCGTCGCGAACGCCGCCGGAACCGCCGTCGGCGCCGGCTGGTTCCTCGTCGAATCCCGGTTCGGGTACGTCGGTGACTCTGCGACCGAGGACGACGGCCAGTCCTGACGTTCAAAGCGACACGTCGGTACCAGTGTCTCGGTCAGCGGCGCGCTCGAGCAGCCAGTCGGCGGTCGCGGCGTCCAGGACCGCCGAGCCGACGCTCTTCACCACGACGAGTTCCTCGGGTGGGACCGTCTCGGCGTCGAACGCGTCGGCGAAGGGTCGGAGCTCCTCGACGGACCGACGGCCGGCGAGGTCGCCCGTCTCGACCGCTTCTTCGGGGACGTCGGCGTAGAGGCGGTCGGCGCGCCCGACCGTCTCGGCGTCCAGTTCCTGCATCTCGGGCGTGTACGCGCCGACGGCGACGACGACCGCGCCGTCCGGGCAGTCCGCGGCGTCGAACACGGGCTCGGTGCTCGTCGTCGCTGTCACGACCGCGTTCGCGCCGTCGAGCGCGTCAGTGGGTGATTCGGCGGCGCGGACGTCCGCGTCGAGTTCCGCGTCGAGGTCGGTCGCGCACTCGTGCTTCGAGTCGCTCGGCGAGTACACCGCGACGGCGTCCACCTCGGTCGCGGCGGCGATGGCGCGCGTCTGCCAGCGCGCCTGCGTTCCCGCGCCGAAGGTCGCGAGCGTCACCGGCGACCGTGCGAGGTGTGCGACGGCGAGTCCACCGATGCAACCGGTGCGGGCGTTCGTGACGCGCCCGCCGGCGACCAACGCTCGCGGTTCGCCCGTGGCGGCGTCCGCGACGAGAATCTGCGCGTGCACGGTCGGGAGCCCGCGGTCCGGGTTCTCCTCGTGGACGCTCGCGACCTTCGTCGCGTACGTCGCCGCGCCGTGGACGTACGCCGGCATCGCGAGACCCGTGCCGAGCGCGCGGTCGGCGTCCTCGGGGTCGAGGCCGGTACCGATCGGGAAGTGCGGTCGGTCCGGGCGTTCGACCGCGCCGTCGCGTTGCGCGCGGAACGCGTCCGCGACCACCCCGAGCAGGGCGTCGAGGTCGAGGAGTCGGTCGACGTCGTCGTCGGCGATGACGCGAACCATACCGGAGCGTCCCCGCGAACCACCTTCACGGTTGGGTCCGTGGAGAGCTCGTTCCACGGGGCGTCCGTGGTCGAGTGAAACTTAACACCGCCGGCGTGCACGGACGGGTATGAACGTCGTCGTCGTGGGCGCGGGCATCGTCGGGCTCGCGGCCGCACGCGAACTCGCGGAGCGCGGCGCGAACGTCGTCGTCTGCGAGAAGCGCAACGTGGGGTCGGGGAGCACAGAACGGTCGGCGGGCGGTATCCGAACGCAGTTCTCGACGCCCGTCAACGTCCGACTCTCGCTGGAGAGCCTCGAGACGTGGTCGTCGTTCGAGGAGCGCTTCGGGGTCGACATCGCGTACCGGCGCGCCGGCTACCTCTTCCTCGCACGCGAGCCCTCGACCGCGGCGGAGTTCGAGGCGAACGTCGCGATGCAACGCGACCTCGGCGTCGACAGCGAACTCCTCTCGCCCGAGGAGGCCCGCGAGCGCTGCCCGGGGCTGGACGCCGACGAGTTCGTCGCCGCGACGTACTGTCCGACGGACGGGTTCGCCGACCCGCACCTCGCACTCCAGGGGTACGTCCAGGCCTGCCACGACGCCGGCGTCGACGTCCGCACGCACACGCCCGTCGAAGCCGTCCACCGGGACGGAGGCGACCGCGGTGACGGCGCGGTGGTCGGCGTGAGCACGCCGGACGAGCGCATCGACGCCGACGCGGTCGTGAACGCCGCCGGCCCGTGGGCTGGTCGCGTGAACGACCTCGCGGGCGTCGACCTCCCCGTCGAACCGCGACGCCGCCAGGTCGCCGTCGTCGACCCGGAGACGCCAGTCCCCGACGACGTCCCGCTCACCATCGACCTCGATACGGGCGTGTACTTCCGGCCGGAACGCGAGGGCGCCGCCATCGTCGGCGGCCACTTCGGTGACGCCGACCCGCCCGCGGACCCCGACCGGTACTCAACGACCGCCGACACCGACTGGACGATCGAAGCGGTCGAGCACGCGGCCGACTGCGCGACGTACTTCGGCCCCGAGACACGCATCAAGCGCGGCTGGGCAGGACTGTACGCGGTCACACCCGACCATCACCCCATCGTCGACGAAGTCGCACCGGGGTACGTGACCGCCATCGGGTTCTCCGGGCACGGGTTCCAGCACGCCCCAGCCACCGCGCGACTCGTCGCCGACGCCATCCTCGACGGCGCGATAGACATCGACGGCGCCGACGCACTCGCCGCCGACCGTTTCGACGACGACCGCGACACCGACGCCGAACGCAACGTCGCCTGACCCACGCTCGGAGAAGACGGCACGTCGAGAGCGCACCCGGCAGCGCCGCTAGCGAGCTATCGAAGCATCGAGAACGCCGTGGGCACCGACGAGATCAGCGTTCCGCGTCCAGCCGCGGCTCCGGCGGCCGCTCGGTCAACATCGACTCGGGGACGAGCATGAGCAGTTCGCCGTCGCCGGTATCGATGAGCTCCTGGTCGGTGTCCGTCCGCCAGAGACAGGACCGCCACGGGCCCTCTTCGAGGTTCTCGACGACCTCCGAGGGCGTGTACCGCTCGCCGTCCGACCCGACGTACAGGGTCACGATCGTGCGAGGACCGCATCGGGTTCGTCGTCGGGCGAGTCCTCGTCGGCCGCGAGTGCCGCCAACCTGGATTCGACGGAGACGACGCGGCCGTCGTCGACGTGCGGGGCGACGTGCGTGATCCCCTCGTCGTCTCGCTCGACGAGCGTGACCGACGGGAACGTCAGGACGCGGCGGGTGTCCGTGCACGCCAGCGAGGACTCGTCCGTGACGGGGAGGTACGGGTCGAGGTCGACGCCCGCCGACGCCGCCCAGCGCTTGGCGTCGACGACGAGGTCGCTGATGGTGCTGCCCGCGGGACTGTCAGCGGCTACCCCGGAGAGCGAGAACCGGTTCGGGACGAGACGAGTCCGGACGTCCGCGTACGCGTCCACGTCGAGCGCCCGCTCGTAGAGGCGTTCCTGACGGTCGTTCGAACCACCAGGAACGTCCGCCCGCACCCAGAGTTCTGCACTCGTTCCACCGTCCACGGCTTGGGGTTGGCGAGTCACGTTCCATTGGCAGGCGCAGAAACCACAAAAACGTTCCTACGGTTGGGAACGTCCAATCCGCAGACAGGGGGAGCATATCCGAGCGATAGTTACCGATTACTAGGACTATGTACCACTGGCCTCTCCGTCCGGAACCGCCCAACGGACGCGGGTTATCGTCGCTTACGAACGGAAACCACCGCATTCCCCGCTTCGCGGAGACCTTTCACGTCGAGTCTGAAGGTTTTGGCTCCGAGCTGGTCACCGCTCGACAGGACTCGGTCAGGAACGCGACTCGCGGCCGCGGGATCGTCCGGCAGCGACTCGGCCAGCGCCCGCAAATCAGAGTGCGCGACTCGGCGCGAACGCTCTCGACGCCGACGACGTTGCTCGGGGGCAGTGCTCGAAGAAGCCGTCGCGTCGCTAGTCGCTGTGGGGTGTGGAGAACGGTCGTCGCGTCGTCAGTCGTCGGCGGGGGTCGGGCCGTCGTCGTCTTCGGTCGCGCCGCGCTCCCAGACGTTCGTGACTGATTCGCCGTTCGGTGGGGTGTGTGAGACGTCCTTCATTCGGTCTCGGTCGGTGTCTGCCATCGTGCAACGAGGTAGCACATCTCCTGTACTTAACGCTGTCGGGGAGCCTATAATAACAAACAGTACCAATGGTATGTCCTAATATACCTATTATTTCTCGAGGAGCGGCGGGATGGCATGCAGCGAGTCCACGTCGAACGTCGGCATCTGCTCGGGCGCAACCGTACGATTGTGCTCGCGGCGCACCAGCATCGAATCGACGCCCGCGGCGTGGGCCGCCTGCACGTCCGTCGCCTTGTCCCCGACGTACAGCGCGGTCTCGGCGTCGAGGTCCGCGAGCGCTCGCTCGAGGTAGTACGGTTCCGGCTTCTTCCGCCGGACGCTCTCCATCGTCGGTTCGCGCCCGTACCACGTCCCGAAGTGCCTGTGGAGGTCGTGCACCTCGAAGACGTGGTCGATGGTCGCGTTCTGGTTGTTCGAGACCACCCCCAGCGGGACGTCCAGTTCGTCGAGCGCGGCGACGTCGTCGTACGCGGGCTTCTGGCCGCGGTCGGTCGCACGGCACTGGTGCTCGGCGAACTGCGCGTCGCGCTCCCGCCAGAACGCGTCCGCGTCCAGCCCGAGGCGAGCGCACGTCTCCTCGACCCGCGACGGCGACACGCCCGCGACGAAGTCGTCGAGAAGGTCCTCGGCCGGAGCCACGTCGAACGACTCGAACGTCGCGCGAACCGCCCGCCGCAGCACGTCGCGGTCCGTTCGCTCGGTCAACACTCCGTCGTTGTCGAACACCACAGCGTCGTACACGCCGCTGACTACGCACGCCAGGACTTGACGCTTTCTGCGAAGCGCTCACGTACGACGTGGGCCTGCCAGTCCGCGACGACGAACGCCCCGTCCCTGACCTCGACGACAGGACACATTACGGTGGAACGAGAACCCTCCCCCATGGAGCACGTATCCGTCGCCGACGACGACGTCCCCGCCGTCGGCCTCGGCACCTGGAAGCTCGACGGCCAGACCGCGTACGGCACCGTCAAGACCGCCCTCTCGCTCGGCTACCGGCACGTCGATACCGCGCAAGCGTACGGGAACGAACGCCACGTCGGGAACGCCATCGCCGACAGCGACGTCGACCGAGACGACGTCTTCCTCACCACGAAGGTCCGCCCGGACCGCTACGAGCCCGGCGACCTCAAGGCGTCCGTGCGAGAGAGCCTCCACAAGCTCGACACCGACTACGTGGACCTCCTGCTCCTGCACTGGCCGAACCCCCTCAGCGACCTGGACGCGACGCTTCGCGCGATGGCCGACCTCGTGGACGACGGCGCCGTCACGCACGTCGGCGTCTCGAACTTCTCCGTCGACCAGCTCAAGCGCGCCCAAGCGCGCAGCCCCGTCCCCATCGCGACGAACCAGGTCCAGTTCCACCCGTTCAAACCGCAGCGCGAACTCCTCCGGTACTGCCAGGACGAGGACGTCATGCTCACCGCGTACAGCCCGCTCGCGCACGGCGCCGTCCTCGACGACGACCTCCTCTGGGCGATCGGCCGCTCGTACGACAAGACGCCCGCGCAGGTCGCGCTCCGCTGGGCGACCCAGCATCGCGGCGTCTGCGCCATCCCGAAGTCCACGTCGCGCGAGCACCTCGAACAGAACCTCGACATCTTCGACTTCAAACTCGACGCCGACGAGGTCGAACGGATCGCCCGCCCCAACGGCCTGAAGACCGCGGAGACGATGCTCCGCGGGATGCTCGGCTGACGTCGCGACCGCTCGCGAGCGCGCCGCGACACCCCCACGCGGAGCCGATTCCACTTCCACTCCGGACCCGGCAGATACGAGAGCGTCGAGTCCCAACCGTCGACCGAACGACCCGTGGCAGACGACGTGACCAGACTACCGGGCGCGAGCCCGGTCGAGGACGGCCCGCCCGACCAGCTCGTCTGTCACGTCGACATGGACTGCTTCTACGCCGCCTGCGAGCGCCTCCGCGAACCCGCGCTCCGCGGCGAACCCGTCGTCGTCGGCATGGGGTACGAGGCCGGTGACGACACGGGCGCGGTCGCGACCGCGAGCTACGAGGCCCGCGAGTACGGCGTCGACTCCGCGATGGCGATCACGACCGCGCTCGAACGCCTCCCGCGGCGCGAGGACGCCGACCCCGACGACCCGGACGCCCCGAACCCCGAGGACACCGGCCTCTACCGGCCCGTGGACCTCGACTACTACCAGGAGGTCGGCGCGCAAGTCAAGGACATCCTCCACGAGTGCGCGGACGTCGTCCGAGAGGTCAGCATCGACGAGGCGTACCTCGACGTCACCGACCGCACGAACTGGGAGGTCGTCGAGGGGTTCGCGCGCCACGTCAAGCAGCGCATCGCTCGCGAGGTCGGCGTCGCCGCGAGCGTCGGCGTCGCGCCGACGATGAGCGCCGCGAAGGTCGCGAGCGACCACGACAAACCCGACGGGCTCGTCGTCGTCACGCCCGAGGAACTCGTCGAGTTCCTCGCGCCGCTCGACGTCGAGGACGTCCACGGCGTCGGGCCGGTGACTGCCAGGAAGCTCCGCGAGGAAGGCATCGAGAACGCGGGCGACCTCGCTGACGCCGACCGGGACGCGCTCGTCGACCAGTTCGGGGAACGCGGCGGGGAACTCCACGACCGCGCTCGCGGCCGGGACTACCGCGAGGTCACGCCGCGGGGCGACCCGAAGAGCTTCTCGCGCGAATCCGCGTTCGGGTCGCCCGTCACCGACGCCGAGCCGAAACGCGAGCAGGTTCGCACGCTCGCCGCGGCGGTCGCCGAGCGCGCCCAGCGCGAAGGCGCGCTCTACCGGACCATCGGCGTGAAGGCCGTCGAACCGCCGTTCGACGTGAACACGCGCGAACGCTCGCTCCCCGGCCCGGTCGACGACCCGGCGCTCGTCGAGTCCGCGGCACTCGACCTGTTCGCGGAGTTCGAGGACGTCGCCGTCCGGAAGGTCGGCGTCCGCGTCGCGAACCTCTCGTTCACCGACCGCGACCAGCCGTCGCTGGCGTCGTTCAGCGGCGATGGGTCGGCGACCGAGTCCGACGCTGGCGCCACCGCCGAGAACGGCGACGAGAGCGGACGAGACGACGGGTCGAGCGAACGCGAAGACGGAGCGGGCGAGCGCGAGAACGCCGAGGAGAACGCGACCGACGGTGACGACGACGAGTCGCCAGCAGGCGACGGCCACAAGACACATGCCCTCCCCCCAGGGCAGACTTCCTTGACGGACTTCTAGCCCGACACCAAGCATTGCAAATATAAACCCCACACCCATTCTCACTATCAACTACCGCTCGACCCCATGACCGACGATTTCGACTTCTACGACCTCCTCGAGATAGACGACGACGCGAGCCAGGAGGAGGTCAAGGACGCGTTCCGGACGAAGGTGCGGGAGTACCATCCCGACCTGAACGACGACCCGGACGCTCCAGCGCAGTTCACCGCGGTCAAGAAGGGCTACGAGATACTCAAGGACCCCGCCGAACGACAGGCGTACGACCGCCTCGGGCACAAGGACTACGTCGCCAAGCGAACGTCGGGCATCCCGGACCCGAGCGCGTGGCGGACCGACGACGGCGGGTCCTCGCGGAGCGGGTCGACGACGAGCGCGTCCAGCGGGTCGTCGACCGCAGGGGGCGACAGTTCGAGCAGGCGGTCGTCGTCCTCCCGGTCGTCGTCGAGCGGTTCGTCGCGGTCGTCGTCGCGGACGAACCGTCGGAGTTCCTCGTCGCGGTCGTCGTCTTCTGGGTCGTCGAGTGATTCGTCGTCGCGGTCGAACCGTCGGAGTTCCTCGTCGCGGTCGTCTTCGTCGAGTACCGGTTCGTCGTCGAGTCAATCGTCGTCGCGGTCGAACCGCCGGAGCTCGTCGTCGAAGGCGTCGACGTCGTCGACGTCCACGGGGTCGTCGAACCGTCGAGCGCGGTCGGCGTCCACCGCGGGCGCCGGCGGAACGCCATCGGGTGGCGCGTCCGGATCGACGAGTACGACCACGGACAAGGATTCGACCATCGGAACGAAGTCGGAGCCGTCGTCGTCGTCGTGGACGGACAACGCGCTGTTCAACTGGTGGCGGAGCCTCCAACTGGGCTACCCGTTGATGCTGCTGTCGACGCTCCTGTTCGTCGGTGGCGTCGGCTACTGGGCGTACTACAACCTCGGCGCGTTCCGGCGGTTCGGGAGCGCCCTCGCCGCCGCCGGCACCGACACCGCCGCGCTCCGCGACGTCCTGGTCGCTCGACGTGGCATCCCGACGATGTACGAGTTCGTGCAGTCGACGACGCTCGTCGAGCCGATGCTCCCGACCATGCAGTGGTACGGCGCGCTCGCCGGCGCGGTCGTCGCGACAGCGCTCGCGTTCGGCATCTACCGCGCCGTCTGGGCGAAACGCCCGTACAAGTGGGTGACGATCAACGAGACCGTCGGTCTCGGCGTCGTCACCGCGACCGTGGCGACTGTGTACGGCGGGCCGCTGCTCGCGGGAGCGGTCGTCATGCCGTTCGTGTTCCTCGTCATCATCCGCCACACCCACATGGCGTACAAGTTCAAGCCGTCGTACGCGTACGTCCTCGGTGTCAGCGTCCCGCTCGCCGTCATCGGCGCCGAGTACGTCGTGCCGTCGCCACCGCTGGCCGTCGACCTCCTCGCCGCGCTCGTACCCGTCCTCACGGTCCTCGTGCTCCTGTTCAGTCTCGTCGTTCGACCGAGGCTCTTCGACTGACCATCGGGACCGACGCCTCGCGGGCCGCAGTCGTTCTCGGAGTCACCCGACGCGCGTCGCGACGCCCTTCGTCTGCCGGTAGTCGCGACCCCGGATGGCGTTCAGTCGGTCGACGAGCGCGCGCTCGTCGCCGTTCGTCCACGCCGCCGGTTCGCGTATCGGGACGACGAGGAACCCGCGGCCGCGTATCTCGGTCGCGTGGAGCGCAGCGTCGTCGACGTCGCGACCGACCTTCCGTCGCTGCGTCGTGTACGCCTCGAGGACGTGGTCGATGGCGCGCTCGCCGACCGGCAGGAGGATGTGCGCGTTGATCGCGCGAAGCTCCGTGTCGAAGTACCGCTCCAGGTCCGCGTACTCGCGCGGACTCGGGTCGCGAGGCCGTCGCCCCACGAAGAGGTAACTCAGGTAGCAGTTCGACGCATCGGGTTCGTCCGCGTACGGCGCCGCCAGGAACCCGGTCTCGTGGAGGACGCGCTGGAGGCGCTCGCCCGCGACCGACCCCGTG
This sequence comes from Halorubellus litoreus, assembly GCF_037081675.1. Taxonomy (GTDB): domain Archaea; phylum Halobacteriota; class Halobacteria; order Halobacteriales; family Natrialbaceae; genus Halorubellus; species Halorubellus litoreus. The sequence continues at coordinate 928,723 of NZ_JAZAQL010000002.1, forward strand.
AACGGGACGCCCGTGTCGTCGCCACCGTGAACCGCCGGCCGGTCCCCGACGACGTGGAAGTCCGCGTTCGCGTCCCCGTACCCGTACACCGCCGGTGGGTCGTCGTCGCCCGCGAACCGCTCCGGGACGACGAGCCCGAACGGATTCCGGACCCTGTCCGTGACGTTCTGCACGACCCCCCGTAGGCGACCCCGGGAGAAAACCGTCGCGGTCACGCACTCCGTCACCAGTGCGGTCGCGTTCGCGCCGCCGCAGTCGGCGGTTTCTTTGCAGCAGCGGTCGTGGGCTCGCGCATGGCAGACGACGTGCCGGCGATGACGCGATTCCCCGTACCGGACCGCGACGACCTCCCCGAGGACGTCCGCGAGCGAATGGCCGAGGAGGAAGACGAGGCCGGGTTCCTCGCGAACGTCTTCGAGGCGTTCGCGTACCGGCCGTCGCACTTCCGGGCGTTCTTCGCGTACTACGACGCGCTCACCGAGCACACGGAACTCGAGCGCGAGGAGATCGAGATGATCGTGGTGGCGGTCTCGGGCGCCAACGACTGCTACTACTGTAACGTCGCTCACGGCGCGCTCGTCCGCATCTACGCGGACGACCCGCTGCTCGCCGACCAGCTCGTCTCGAACCATCGGACCGCGAACGTGAACGACGCGCATCGCGCGATGCTCGACTTCGCGGTGAAGCTCACCGAGGACCCCGCGGCCGTCGAGGAAGACGACATCGAGCGCCTCGAAGACCACGGGTTCTCGCGGCGCGCGGTCTGGGACGTCGGGAGCGTCGCCGCGTTCTTCAACCTCTCGAACCGGATGGCGCACCTCGCGGACATGCGGCCGAACGCGGAGTTCCACGCCATGGGCCGGTAGTGTCCAGATACCGAGTGGAACGCGTCTCGATGCGGCGACCCCTCGACTGTCCGTTCACTGTCACGTCCTCCGGTTGGTCCTTCGAATCGCAAGACATCGATGGGTGCGAACCACCCCCATAGTTATTTGCGAAGTAGGCATATTTCAAACTATGTCGAAACTTGTATAGCCGAAAACCGTATCGTATTCAGACATGCGCGACTTGGACGAAACAGACCTCGACATCCTTCGACTCCTCGTCGAGGACGCCCGCCGCCCGTACAGCGAGATCGCGGACCGCGTGAACGTGTCCCCGCCGACGGTCTCCGACCGCGTAGAGCGCCTCGCCGACCTCGGCGTCATCAACCGGTTCACCATCGACATCGACCGGTCGCTCATCTCGAAGGGCGTCCCCGTGCTCGTCGAACTCGACCTCGTCCCCGACGCGGACGACCGCGTCGCCAAGCGCCTCGCGGACACCGAACCCGTCGAGCACGTCTACCTCACCGCCGAGAACCGCCTCGTCGTACACGCCACCGTTCCCGACGGCGAGGTCCGCGAGACCCTCCACCGCATCGTCGACATGGAACTCGTCGACTCGCTCGACGTCAGCCTCGTCGAGGAGCACGCGTGGGAGCCCCAGGTGAGCGACGGCGAACTCAGTCTCTCCTGCGAGGAGTGCGCCGACCCCGTCACGCACGACGGTGTGACGACCCAGTACGACGGTGACCTCTTCCACTTCTGTAGCGAGGAGTGCCTCGGCACGTTCGAAGACCGCTACACTGGCCTCACGAGTCAGAACTGACGGCGGTCCCTCCAGTCCGTTCACGACACCGGCTTGCGTCGGTCGTCGCGACCAAAACTGTTCTAACCCAGGCTTGCGCAGTGATGTGTATGGGCACGACTCTGCGCGTGACTGGCATGACCTGTGAGGGCTGTGAGGACATCGTTGAGACAGCACTGGAGATGGCTGATGGCGTCGAGAGCGCGTCGGCCGACCGGGAGGCGAACGAGGCGACCGTCGAGGGGGACGCGAGCACGGAGACGCTCGTCGAGAAGGTTCACCTCGCCGGCTACGACGCGGAAGCCGCCTGACCCGGTCGGCTATCGGGCCGTCCGCGGGACTCGCTGGCTTTACTTCGTCGACCCCGTAGTGTCGACCATGAACGGTTCGAGTGACGACGACCGGACGCTGCGTCGACGCGATCTCCTCGGAAGCGCCGGTGTCGCGGTTGTCACAGCATCGGCCGGGTGTTTCGGGAACGACGACGGAACGCAGTCCGCGAACGGCGAGAACGCGGTCGTCGTCGGCCCTGGTGGGTCGTACGCGTTCGAGCCGTCGTCCCAGACGGTCGCCGTCGGTGACACCGTCACGTGGACGTGGGACTCCGCGAACCACAACATCGTGGTGAGCGCGCAGCCAGACGGCGCGGATTGGACGGGGACGGACGGCGACGGGTCGAAGACGTACGACACCGACCACGTCTACGAGTACACGTTCGAGACGGCGGGCACGTACGAGTACTACTGTCAGCCCCACGAAGGGCTCGGGATGGTGGCCGAGGTGGTCGTCGAGGAGTAACGCCCGCCGCGGTGGTGCTCGAACCCACTGGCCGTCGCGTACGCGAGTCCCGTCGTATCGGGGGAATACCTAATTGACCAACGGGCGTACTCGTCGAGTATGGACCGACCAACGCGACGACAGGTGCTCGCATCGACTGGCGTTGCCGTAGCGACGGGCGTCGCCGGCTGTTCCTCCGGCGGGGAGGAGACGACGACCGAACCCGACGAGGAGACGGAGCCGACGGAGACCGAGATGGAGACGACGACCGAGGCGGAGACGACGACGGAGAGCGACGGGCCGACGACGGTCGTCGTCGGCCCCAACGGCGACTTCCGGTTCGCGCCGTCCTCGGTGACGATAGCGGTCGGGGACACCGTCGAGTGGGTGTGGTCGTCGGGCGGCCACAACGTCGTCGCCGACAGCACGCCCGACGGCGCGGATTGGTCCGGTACCGAGGGCGCACCGAGTGCGGTCTACGACGCCGGGTACGAGTACTCGCACACGTTCGAGGTCGCCGGCACGTACGCGTACTACTGTAATCCACACCGCGGGTCCGGGATGACCGGCGAGGTCGTCGTGGAGGAGTGACGCGGTGCGCTCCGTGAACCGGGCCGTGTTCGTGGAGTAACGTGGTCGTACTGGCGAGAAGGCGGTGGTTTTTGGGTGAGAACTGGGGAAATCACCTTACGGGTCGTCGGCGACCGAGGTGTATGGACGAATCCTCCAGGCGGCGCGTGCTCGCTGGTGCGACGACCACGCTCGCCGCGGCGCTCGCTGGTTGTTCGACTAGCGGCGGCGGGACGCCGGACGGCGGCGCGACAGGGACGACGACTGACGGCGGCGGGACGACGGAGCAGCCAACCGGGGAGACGACCACGGACGCGACGGCGACGACAGCGGAGTCGACGACCACGGAGCGGACGACGGACGAATCGACAACCGCGGAACCAGAGACGACCACGGAGCGGACGACGGACGAATCGACAACCGCGGAACCAGAGACGACCACGGAGTCGACGGCGACGACGGAGCAGGGGACGACGACGGAAGCGTCGACGACGACGGCCGAGCCGACTGCGACGCCGACGACCGAGACCGTGACGGTCGCCCCCGGCGGCCGGCTCCGGTTCGACCCGGACCGCGTGACGGTCCCGGTCGGGTCGACCGTCGAGTTCCGGTGGGACTCCGGCGGCCACAACGTCCGCGTCGCCAGCCAACCCGACTCCGGCGACTGGGAAGGAACCAGTGGCGGTGGTGGGACGACGTACGGCGCCGGCCACACGCACTCGCACACGTTCTCGGCGGTCGGCACGTACGAGTACTACTGCGCGCCGCATCGCGGCGCGGGGATGCGCGGCACGATAGTCGTGGAGTGAACGCCGGAACGCGCGCCGTTGTCGGCGCGACGCCTGCCTCTGTCGCCGCGACACCTGCCCCTGTCGCCGCGACGGTCCCTCACAGGTCGACGCGGTTCAGATACCAGAGCGCGACGTACGCCAGCCCACCGACCGCGAACAGGACGACTGGAATCACGAACGGACCGACGAACTCGTAGATAGAATCGAGCATGCGTCGACCTCGGGGTGCGAGCGTCTTCTTTCGTTCGCTCGCGTCACGCCGGCTCTCACTGCGTTCCGTCGGTCGCATCCTCCGCAGCCGCTCCCGTGGCGTCCGCCGGGGCGTCCTCGTCCCCGCCACCGTCGGCGACGGGTTCGTCGACGTCCGCGGTCGCTCGCTCGGGCTGGACGCCCGCCGCCGGAGCGGTGTCGGCCGTCGTGAGGTTCACGTCGCGCTGCGGGAACGGAATCCCGATGTTCGCGTCGTTCAACGCGTTGTAGAGCCCCTTGTTGAGCCGATGCACGGCTTTCGCGCGCTTGACGGGCGTGCTCACCCAGCACAGCAACTCGTAGTTCAGTGCGGAATCGCCGAACTCGCGGAGCCGCATCCGGGGTTTCGGCGAGTCCAACGTGAGCTTCTCGTCGAGCGCGACCTGCACCGCGAGCTCCTCGAACTCGTCGAGGTCGGTCCCGTACGCGACGCCGATGGGGACGCGGATGCGGCGTCGACGCTGTGGCGCGGACTCGTTCGTGATGCTCGCGGAGTTCAGTTTCGCGTTCGGGACCGTCACCATCACCTCGTCGCGCGTCAGGAGCGTCGTCGACCGGATGCCGACGCGGACGACCGTCCCGGAGTCGCCGGTGTCGAGCACGACGTAATCCCCGATCTTGTACGTGTCGTCGAAGTACAGCGCGAGGCCGCCGAAGAAGTTCGCGACGGTGTCCTTCGCCGCGAACCCGACCGCGATACCGGCGATACCCGCGGCGCCGAGCAGCGGCGTGATGGCGATGTTGTAGATCGACAGCGAGAGCACGCCCGCGCCGGCGAGGACGATGAACGTCCAGACGTTCGAGAAGATCGGTGCGAAGTCGTACTTCCCGGTCTTGTCGACGAGGTCGACCGCGCGGTTCACGATGCGGTTCAGCGCGAACGCCCAGATGAGGACGATGAGGACCGCGGCGGGGCGCGCGAAGAAGTCCTGGAGGTCCCGTTCGCTGACGACGACGTTCGCGGCGTCCGCCGAGGACACCGTCAGCAGCCAGATACCGCCGAGTGCGGCGGTGACGACGAGCGGCCATCGGACCTCGGAGACGACGACGTCGTCGAACTTGCTCCCGGTCTGCCTGACCACCTTCCGCGCCACCTTGAATACGACGAACTCGAGGACGACGGCGGCGGCGAACGACACCGCGAGCACGAGGATCGTTCGCTCGACGACGCCGTACCCCGAGAGGTACTCCAGTAGCGGGTCGAGCACTGGATTAGCCATGGCACCCGTTACGCCACGCCGTCGTTTAATCGTTTCCTGGGAACCGACGACTGGCCACTCCCATCTGGGCGGGGGCACCGACGCCGGATGCGAGTAGGCCGAGCGTTCTTGTACGAGTACGCGGAAGGGGTGGTCGTGTATCGCCTCGGTCACTACGGCGTGTCGCTCCTCCTGTACGCCCCCATCGGGTTCGTGCTGGCGCTCCTGGGCGAACCGGGACTGGCGGTCCTCGGCGGCGCGGGCGTGCTCGCACTGGCGCGCGTCCCGGACTACGACCAGCGCGTTCCCGGCATCACGCATCGCGGCGTGACCCACACCGTCCTGTTCGCGGTGCTCGTCGGCGCCGCGTTCGCCGGCGGTATCGTCGCGCTCTCGCAGGCCGGCGCGAACCCGCTGCCGGCGACCGAACTCGCGACGCCGGTCGCGTTCGCGTTCGCCGTCGGCACCTTCGGCATCCTCGCGCACCTCGCCGGCGACGTCCTCACGCCCGCGGGCGTCCCGCTCCTCTGGCCGCTCTCCGGGCGAACGTACACCGTGTCGCTGACCACCGCCGACAGCACGGTCTGGAACTACCTCCTGTTCGCGCTCGGCGTGTTCGCGACCGCGGTCGCGGGATTCGGCGTCCTGCAACTCGCATGACTCGGCGGCCTTTCAGCGAGCGTCCCGCGGCGAAACGATCGTGAACGCGTGACCTGTTGGCAAATCCCTTTGTGCTGGCTGCCGTCGGTTCGGACATGAGCGACCTGGATTACGCCGCCCTCGACCGCGGGCGACACGTGAACTACCACGCGTACGACCCGACGCTTCGACGCGCAGTCGACCGCGTCCTCGACGGCGACGACCACGCGGCCGCGACCGAGCGCCTGCGTGCGTTCGGCGAGCACGCCGGTCACACCATCGCGGACCACGCGGACTACGTCGACGACCACGGCCCCGAACTCCGGACGTACGGCGACCACGGCGACGTCGTGAACGACGTGCGCTACCCTGCAGAACTCCACGAGGAGGCCCGGCTCGCGTACGAGTCCGGGATGGTCGCGGACGTCTTCGACGCCCCCGATGGGCGCGAGGACCCGCTCCCGTTCACGCATCACTTCGCGATGGGGTACCTGCTGTCGATGAGCGACGCCGGGCTGTACTGTCCGGTGTCGATGACCGCGGGCGTCGCGCTCGTCCTCGACAAGTACGGCGACGGCGACGCCCTCGACCGGTTCCTCGCGGAGACGACGAGCCGGGACTACGACGCGCTCTCGGAGGGCGCGATGTTCCTCACCGAGGAGCAGGGCGGGAGCGACGTCGGCGCGACCGAGACCGTCGCCGACCCGACCGACGAACCGGGAGTCTACGAGCTGACCGGCGAGAAGTGGTTCTGTTCGAACATCGACGCGCAAGCGACGCTCGCACTTGCTCGAACCCCTGACGCTCCCGAGGGAACGAAGGGGCTGTCGCTGTTCGTGGTTCCGCACGAACACGAGAATGGCGAGTTGAACGACCAGCTATACCGCCGCCTGAAGGACAAGCTCGGCACCATCTCGGTACCCACCGGCGAGGTCGAACTGACGGGCGCGACTGGGTTACTCGTCGGCGAGGAGTCCCGCGGGTTCAAGATGATGACGGACATGCTGAACCTGGAGCGACTCGCGAACGCCTCGGCGTCCTGCGGTATCATCGCTCGGGCTCGCCTGGAGGCGACGGTGCAGGCCGCGAACCGCGAGGCGTTCGGGAACCCCATCGAGGAGTACCCGCTGATGCGCCAGGACCTCGTGGACATGGCGGTCGACCACGAGGCGGCGACCGCGTTCACGTTCGCGGCCGCGGCGACGTTCGACCGCCGCGAGAACGCGGCGGACGACGGCGAGCGCGAGGACGCGTACCGGTTGATGCGCGCGCTCGTCCCGATCGCGAAGTATCGGACGGGCCGGATGGCGGTGGACACGGCGAGCTACGCGATGGAGATACTGGGTGGGAACGGGTACGTGAACGACTTCGTCACGAACCGCTTGCTCCGGGACGCGCAGGTGCTCCCCATCTGGGAGGGGACGTCGAACATCCTCTCGCTGGACCTCCTGCGGGCACTCGACCGGGAGGACGCGCACGAACCGCTCCTCGAACGCATCCAGTCGCATCTCGATACGGCGACGCACGACGCGCTCGCCGACGCGACGGCGGTCGTCGAGGCCGAGTACGCCGAACTCGGTGGGGCGCTCGCGCACCTCGGGACGCTCGACGGCGAGGCGGCGCAGTTGAAGGCGAAGGACCTCGCGGACTACGTGTTCGACGTCTACACGGCGAGTCTGCTGTGCGAGATGGCCCAGCGCGACCTCGAGGACGGCGACGGGCGTCTCGCGCTCGTTGCGCGCCGGTTCGTCGACACCCACCTCGACGCCGCGAGCGGTCGCGGTATCACGGACGACGACCGGTTCTCGCTCGAGCACTTCGACGCGGTCGTGAAGCACGCGACCGTCGACCCCGAGCGCGTCACGCCCGCGGCGCCGGCCGACGACTGACCCGCTATCTGACAAGCAGGCAGAACGTTTTTGACGTGGTCGGGAGTACGCTCGCAGCGATGCGAGAACCGACCACAGCCCAGTCGACGGTCCTCGCGGTTGTCCTCGTCGCGCTCGCGCTCGGAACCGCCCTCGCACCCGTCGGCGCGGGTTCGACCGGTGACGCGCGTCCGAGCGGACCCGCGGAGGCCGTCGCATCGACCGCAGCGACCGCGCCGAACGCGTCCCTCGTCGCCCGGTACCCCGCGGACGGCTCGATGGTCGAACGCACGGTCGTCTCGGCCGACGCCGTCGCTCGCGTCGGCGAGCCGACGAACGACTCGCGGACCGGCGCGTGGACGGTCACGCTGACGCTCACCGACGACGGCGCCACGGACTTCACGGACGCGCTCGTGGAGACCGGGTTCGCCGACCACCCCCGCGCGTGTCCCCCCACGGACGGCCGGAACGACGACGGTTACTGTCTCCTCCTCGTCGTCGACGGCGACGCCGTCGACTCCTTCAGCCTCGCCCCGGGACTCGCCCAGGACGTCCGCAGCGGCGCGTTCGCCGACGACCCGCGGCTCAGACTACTCGCGGAGAACCGGAGCGAGGCGCGCGCCGTCTGGCGCGGGTTCCTCGCGGAGAACGGGACTCCGACCGCCGATGGAACGAACGACGGTACCGACGACGGTGGTGTTGGCGCAGCAGCGGGCGGCGACGCTGACGAGGACGGCGACGACTCGACGGGGGCCACGCCCGGATTCTCGGCAACCGCCGCTCTCGGCGCGATGCTCGCAGCGACCGTCGTCGCCGCACGTCGTCGTCACTGAACGCGGTCACGGGACGCGACCGCGGGGTGGAAATCGAGTCACTGGACGCGACCACGGGGTGGCAATCGAGTCACTGGACGCCGACGATGGCGTGACAGCCTCCGCAGACGTACACCTCGGTCGCGTCGCCGTGGACCTCGTAGGTGTCCGGGTCGAGGCGCGGCACGTTCTCGACCGTCTCGAGGTCTTCGTGCGTGAGTTCGCCGCAGTTCTCGCACTGCATGGGGTCGTGCTCGATGCGCATACACTTTGGACGCGCGACAGCCACAAGAACGCACCCCGAACGTGCGACACCAGTGCACACGAGACGGATTCGCACACCGGGAGAACTGTTTTGGTGATCCCGGACCCGTCTCGAACCGTGACACGAGACGACGACTCGGTCGGTGACGACGCCCTCGCCCAACGCACCGCCGTCAGGCGCGGGTACGACGACCTCGCAGACGCGTACGCAGCCGAACGCGACGACGCCAACTACGACGTCCTCCTCGACCGGTTCCTCGCGGACGCACCCGCCGGTCCCGTCCTGGACGTCGGCTGTGGCGCCGGCCAGCCCGTGCTCTCGGACCTCGCCGCCGACCGACCCGTCGTCGGACTGGACTTCTCTCGCGAACAGCTCTCGCGCGCCGACGACGTCGCCCCCGGTCGCGTCGTCCAGGGCGACATGACCAGCCTCCCGTTCGCCGACGACGCCTTCGCCGCCCTCACCGCGTTCTGCTCCGTCATCCACGTCCCGTTCGACCAGCACGCGGACGTCTACGCGGAGTTCGAGCGCGTCCTCGAACCCGGCGGCGAACTCCTCGTCACCGTCGGCGCCGACGACTGGAGCGGGCGGAACGACGACTGGCTCGACTCCGGCACCCCGATGGAGTGGAGTCACTACGGCCTCGAGAAGAGTCGCGAACTCATCGAAGACGCCGGATTCACCGTCACCGACGCGGTCGGCATCCTCGGAGCCGGCCTCGGCGACGACCGCGCCACCGAGCCGAGACTGGTCGAGCCCGACGCCGACGGCGCCGGCCATCCGTTCTGCTTCGCGCGCCTCCGAGAGTAGCCCGCTACGGGAGTCCTATCGCGGCGTCTCCGCGCCCCACTTCTCGAGCGCGGTCGCGAGTTCGGCGTGGTCCTCCGCGTACTCGGCGAGCGGGACGTCCTGCATCGTCGCCTCGACGGACTGCCGGAGCGCTCGCGCACCCGCCTCGGTCCCGTCCGGGTGGCCGTGGATGCCGCCGCCGGCCTGGATGGCGATGTCGGTGCCGAGCGCGTCGATGAGCGCATCCGTCACGCCCGGGTGCAGGCCGCCGGAGGCGACCGGGAGCACGTCCGTGCAGTCGTAGAGGTCGCTCTTCAGCCACGCGTTGATGCCCGGCGTGTCCTCGTTCGCGAGCTTCCCGAGGCCCGCCGTCCCCGTGTGGATGTGGTCGACGCCGCAGAGCCTGGCGACCTGCGCGATGACGCGCATCGACACGCCGTGATGGTCCATGCGGTCGAACGCCGCGTGCATCGCGCGATGCGCGTGGATGGCGAGGTCCATGTCCTCGCAGTGCTCGCGGAGCGTCTGCACCGCCGACCACCCGCACGTCACGACGTCCACCATCACGAACCCGCCGCCGTGCTCGTGCACGAACTCCGCGCGCCGGATCATCTCCTCGGTCTCCGCGGTGACGTTCACGAGGTAGTCCTTCTTCTCGCCGGTCTCCTCCGTGAGTTCCTCGGCCTTCGCGAGCGACCGCGAAACGCGCTCCTCGAACGGATTGAACGGCTGGTCGGTGAGGTTCTCGTCGTCCTTCAGGAGGTCGACGCCGCCGCGCCACGCGTCCTCCGCGATCTGGACGTGTGCGTCCGTCGACAACCCGACCTTCGGCTTCGGGACCGTCGCGAGCACGGGCCGGTCGCCCGCGTCGAGTTTCTCGCTCGCGACGCTCGTCCCGAACTGCGGCCCCGGGAACCCGTCGACGACCGTCTCCGGCCAGTAGCAGTCCTCCAGGCGGATGCTGTCGACGGCCTTCATCCCCATGATGTTCCCCGCGATACACGAGAGAATCTGCGCCATCGACCCCGCCTCGAACAGTGCCGCCGGATAGGCGACGCTGATGCGGTCGTCGTTCCCGATCATGTACGCCGTCGCGCCGAGGTCGGTGAGTTCGTCCTCGTCGACGGCGAGTGCCGCCCACGTTCCGTTGCTCGATTCGCTCGCGACGCGACTCGCAGCCGCCTCCATCGTCATGCCGTCGGCGGGGTCGATGGTGAACTCGCACACCAGGTCGTCGTCGCGTGGTTCGTACTCCAGGTCGAGGAAGTCGTCGTACTCGATTCCGGTCGTCATAATTCGCGACTTCTCTCGCAGCATACAAAAAGGTGGGTTGGCGTTCCAGCGTCCCGGCACGGCGCCGCCGCACCGCTCACACAGCAGTCACTCGATGTCGAGGACGCGCGTGACGTCCGAGAGGACGTGGTCGGGCGTGACGTCGCTCGCGGCGGCGTCGGCGCTGGTGGCGACGCCGGTCTCGACGAGTGCGGTGGTCGCACCCGCTCCGGCGCCGAACGCGACGTCGGTGTCGAGTCGGTCGCCGACGACGAGCGCGCGAGCGGGGTCGCAGCCCAGGCGGTCGAAGACGAGGTCGCGCGTGAACGGGTGCGGTTTCCCGAGGACGGCGTCCGGCCGGCGTTCCGCGACCGCGGCGACGGACTCGACGATGGCGCCCGACCCAGGGACGAGCCCCGAGTCGGTCGGGATGGTTCGGTCGGGGTCCGAGCCGACGAACCAGTCCACGCCCGACTCGAACGCGGTGAGTGCGTCCGTGAGCCGGTCGTACGTGAACTCGCGGTCGATGGACGCGACCACGCCGTCCGCGGCCGTCGGGTCGTCGACGACGTCGAGCGTCGCGTTCGCGAGCTGGGACGCGAGCCCCTGTTCGCCGACGACGAACGCCGCGTCGCCAGGGTGCTCGCGTTCCAGGAACGCGACCGTCGCCGTCCCGCTCGTCACGACCTCGTCCGCGGTCGCGTCGATACCAGCACCGCGGAGCTTCCCGACGTACGAATCCGGCGTCCGCGTCGGGTTGTTCGTCACGAACGCGACCCTGGCGCCGGACTCGCGGACCGCACGCACCGTCTCGGCCGCACCCGGAATCGGCTTCCGGCCACGCACGAGCGTTCCGTCCACGTCGAACACGACGCCCTCGAAGTCCCTCATCGCTCGCGAGTTCGCACCAGCACGCCGTAAACCACCGGGTCGCGGTTCCCACCATCCCCGAACCGCGTAGCGACGGCTGGAAGTGAGACCGGTACGATTACGTCTGCCTGACAAGAACCGGCTCGCATGCCTCCCGTCCCCGGGTCGCTCGACGTCGAAGCCGTGCGACGCATCCTCCACCACATGGACGTCGTCCCGGACCCCGACGAGCTGTCCGCGGGCATGCTGACGGCAGTCGGCGACGGCGTCAACGACGTCCTCGTCGTCGACGCGCCGAGCGGCGAGTTCGAGCGCTTCGTCCTGAAGGTCGGGACGTTCTCCAGGACCGAGCACCTCCGCGCCGGCGTCGCCGCCGCGCACGCCCTCCGCGCGTACACGACCCTCCCCGTCCCGGCGGTCCTCGCGTTCGACCCCGGGAGCGACGACCGCCCACCAGCGGTCGCAACGACCTACTGCGACGGAACGCCGCTCGCGTCCGGGTTCGACGACGTCCCGAACCTCACCGACCCGGCGCGCGTCTCCCTGCTCGGCGCCGTCGTCCGAGAGTTCGCGGCAATCCCACCCGATGCGGCGACTGGATACGGGAACGTCGTCCGCGAGGCGGGCACCGAGGACCGACCCCGCCTCGTCGGCGAGACCGAGAGCTTCGACGAGTGGCTCCACTCGTACGCGACGAAGCACTTCGAGTCGCCCGCACCGCATCCCGCGCTCGAACGCGTCGCCCCCGACGCACTCGCGTTCGTCGACGCGAACCGCCGTCGCGTCCCCGCCGAACCGACACCCTCCGTCCTCGTCACCGACCTCTCGCCCGGGAACCTCCTCGCGCCCGGCGGCGAACCGCCCGCGACCGTCGACGGCCTCGCGGGCGTCGTCGACCTCGAACGCGCGAAGGTCGGCCCCGTCGCGTTCACCGCCACGAACCTCGAGTACCTCCTCACTGCCGGCGTCGACGACCCGACGCCCGTCCAGCGCGCGCTCTACGAACAACTGCCGTTCGACCACGACCACGCGCTCCACGACGTCTACCGACTCGCCGCGGTCAGTCGCGCCGTCAGCGGCCTCGACACGTGGGAGGACCCCGACAACGACCGGTTCGACCGGCGCGCCCGAGCCGTCGCGCGCGAGGTCGAGGCCATCGTCGACTGACGTCGCCGCAGCCACGCTACCCTCTCACAAGCCATCGAAACGGTTTCGGGAGCGACGGTCGAAGCACGAGCGATGCCGTACACGCTCGACGCGCGCCGCCCGACGTACTGTCCTCACTGCGGGGACGAACTCGACGCACTCACCATCGAGGGGTCGACGGTCCCGTCCTGTCCTGACTGCGGGCTGCGCGCGTTCCAGAACCCGACGCCGTGCGCCGCCGCGACCGTCGTCGACGGCGACAGCGTCCTCCTCGTCGAACGCGGCCGCCCGCCGAGCGTCGGCACGTGGTCGCTCCCCGGTGGCCACGTCGAGATAGACGAACCACCCGTCGCGGCAGCCGCACGCGAACTCGCGGAGGAGACCGGGCTCGCCGTCGACCCGGACGCGCTCGTCCCCATCGGGAACGGCTTCCTCCGGTTCGAATCCGGCGACACCACGATCTCCATCAACTACGCCGCGCCGCGGGACGCCGTCACCGGCACCGTCGAACCCGGCGACGACGCCGCCGACGCCAGGTTCGTCTCGCTCGCGGAGATACGCGAGACCGTCCCGACCCAGGCCGACGTCCGAAGCGGCCCCGGCGACCGCTCGATGCTCGCCGGCTCCGGCCCCGCCCACGTCGAGCGTGCCATCGACCACTTCGCCGATCACTGAGCCCCACGCACCCGTCCGCGACCCAGTCGCCGACCACGCGAGGCCACGCGCCTTCAGTCGATAGTTACCCGGCCGCCATCGTCGGCGCTCTCGTAGATCGCGTCGACGACGCGCATGTTCGCGACCGCCTCCTCGCCGTCGGTCTCGGGCGTCCGCCCGGACTCGACGCAGTCCGCGAAGTGCTCGACCTGCAGGCGGTACTGGTCGCCCGCCGGGAACGTCTCGACGACCTCCCGGCCGTCGACCGCGTACCGGAGCTCGACCTCGTCACCACGCGGATTGAACGCGTCCGCTGGCGCCTCCAGCCAGCCGTTCTCCGCCTCGATGCGATACCGCTGCACGTCCTGCGTGTCGAAGCTCGCCGACACCTGCGCGGTCGCGCCGTCGTACGCGAGCTGCGCGGCGACGTGCGTATCGACGCCGCAGTCGCGCGAGTCCACGGTCCGCGCCGACACCGCGTCCGGTTCGCCGAGGAGCGTGCGCGTGACGTTCACCGCGTAACACCCGACGTCCATCAGGCTCCCACCCGCGAGGTCGGGGTCGAGGCGGATGTCGCCCGGACGCTCGCGTAACGGGAACTGGAACGTCGCGTGGGCGCCACGGACCGCGTCGAGTTCCTCGGTGACGATCTCACGCGCTCGGCGCGTCCGCGGATGATACCGGTACATGAACGCCTCCATGATCGTCACACCGGCGTCCTCGCAGTACGCGACGACGTCGCGCGCCTCCGCCGCGTCGACCGCAAGCGGCTTCTCGCAGAGCACGTCCAGGCCGGCATCCGCCGCCTTCCTCGTCCACTCGGCGTGCATCGCGTTCGGGAGCGGATTGTACACCGCGTCGATGTCGTCGTCCGCGAGCAGCGCCTCGTAGGACCCGTACGCCCGGTCGATGCCGTGCTCGTCTGCGACCGCTCTCGCCTGGGCCTCGTCGCGCGACGCGATGGCACCGACCTCGTGTTCGCTGCGTGCTATCGCCGGAACGACCGCTTTCAGTCCGATGTTCGCCGTGGAGATGACGCCGAATCGCATACCCGCGTTCACGGAACCGTCGCAGTTAACCGCCGTGGTCGCCGCCGCTACTTCAACAAATTGAGTGGTCCAGATGGGGAAAATTTAACTTCCCGTAGAACGGGTTCGTTAACTAATCACCCGATGTCCGAATCTACCCGAACCACTGCCGACGGCGGTGACTCCGACACGTTGAACGTGGAGGACCTCTTCGCCACCGACGAGACGGACATCTCCATCGACGACGGAGAGTCCGACGACGAGACGGTTACACCGGGGTCGGGGACGGTTACGCCCGACGCCGAGGACACGACCGCCGACGAACTCTTCGCGCAGCTCCGGGAGGAACAGGACGACGCCGACCAAGCACACGCCGTCGACGAACTCGGGGACGAATCACCCGACGAAATCATGGCTCGCGCGGACGAAGAGGAAGCGCACGTCGACCAGATCGACGACGCCATCCGCGCCGACGAAGGCGCGCTCGACGACCTCCTGCTCACCGAACGCCGCGAAGCCGACGGCTTCCTCTGGGTGGAGACCGAAGACGACGACGCGACCGACGACATCGGGTCGCTGTTCGCCGCCAGCGACGAAGCGAGCGAAACCCAGCAAGACGAGTCGACGCCAGCGGACGACGAGTCGAGCCCGGACGCGACCGCGGCGGAACGCAGCGACGACGGGTTCTCGCTCACGGACGACGATCCGGGGTCGTTCGACGCGCGCGCCGCGACGTTCGACAGCGACGGAGACGACTTCGCCGTCGACGCCGCCGCGTTCGAAGACGACGAGGACGCGTCCACCGCCCCGAGCGAGGACGACGCGCTCGCCAACGAAGGCGACCCGAGCGACGCCGACGAAGATATCGACGGAGACGACCCCGAGGACACCGCTGACGAAGATATCGACGGAGACGACCCCGAGGACACCGCTGACGACGAACAGGACTCCGACGACGACGGGCTTGCCGCACGCATCCGCTCCATCCTCACCGGCTGAGTCTCGCCGTTCGGGGGTCAGGTTTAATTCCTTCCCGGGCTATGGGTCCGATATCGTAAATGACGGGTGACTCAGCGCTCTCTGCGTACGTCGAAATCTGTCGCGGTTTTGGGCTGTCGAACGACGAGATTCGAGCGATCCACGCCGGCGGTGAAGTGCCCGACGACGTGGACCCGCGGAAGGTGGTCGCGAAAGCGCTCCCCGAGAACCCGTCCGCGAGCGACGCGCATCACGCGCTGTTGAAGGTCCTCTCGAACTCCTCGCGCGGTATCGACGCGCCACGGGACTTCGACGAGAGCGAGGTCGGAACGCAACTCGACGCCGTCCTCTCCGCTATCGGCGGGTCGGTCTCTATCGCGGACGCGAACGACGAGCAACTCACTGCTGGCGGCCCGAACCCGCAACCGTGGTCGATCGAGGTTGCCGACCCGTCCGGGAACGTCCGCGACCTCTCCTTCTCGTTCCCCGCGCACGACCTCGGCACCGAGAACTATCCCGCTATCTTGGACGCCATCGAGACGTCCGTTCTCGACGGCGCCCCGTTGACGTTCGTTCGCCTGTCGGACGAGAGCCGCTGGCGGTTCGTCCTCGTGAACGAGTCCAACCTCGACTCGCTCACGTCGAACCTCGGTGACGGCATCTCGTTCGCGGGCGGCGACCTGCTCGCTGCCGACCAGGTCGAGGATTTCGTCCCCGACGACGACGACGGCGCCGACGCAGAGGAACTCGACGCGCCGGACGACATCCCGAAGGACCAGGAGGAGGAAGCGATCGGGAACCTCCTGACGACCGACGAGAGCATCGACGACATCCTCGCGACGGACGACGAGGAACCTGAACCCGAGCCCGAATCGACGAGTCCAGTCGACGATAGCCTGGACGACGTCTTCGCGTCGATGGAGAGCGACATCGCGGAAGGCGGCGAGCCCGTCGACGCTGGCGATTCACCGTTCCAACCCGCAGACCCAGAGCCCGCGAGCGAACCCGAACCGGAACCCGAGCCAGAACCGGAGCCTGCGAGCGAACCCGAACCAGACCCGGAACCCGAACCGGAACCGGAGCCTGCGAGCGAACCCGAACCAGACCCGGAACCCGAACCGGAACCGGAGCCTGCGAGCGAACCCGAACCAGACCCGGAACCCGAGCCAGAACCGGAGCCTGTGAGCGAACCCGAACCAGAGCCGGAACCTGCGAGCGAACCTGTCGAGTCCGAGCCGGTCGAGGCGTCGACGTCGGCAGGTGAGATGGTGGACGCGAGTGCGGATGAGGATGCGAGCGCTGCGGCCGAACCGGCCGAGTCCGAGCCGGCGGAAGCGGACGTGGAGCCCGCGGAACCCGTTGCGCCTGCGGAGGTCGACGAGCCCGCGGAGGCGAGCGCGGAGTCCGAAGCCGAGGCCGATGTTGCAACGTCGGAGCCAGCGACCGCCGACGCCACGGCAGGGGAGATGGTCGACGCGGAACCCGAGCCTGCGGCCGAAGCGGAGCCAGAGCCGGAGCCGGAGCCTGCAAGCGAGTCCGAACCGGAGCCGGAGCCTGCGAGCGAGCCAGAACCGGAGCCGGAGCCTGCGAGCGAGCCAGAACCGGAGCCGGAGCCTGCGAGCGAGCCAGAACCGGAACCGGAGCCTGCGAGCGAGTCCGAACCGGAGCCGGAGCCTGCGAGCGAGCCCGAACCGGAGCCGGAGCCTGCGAGCGAACCGGAACCAGAACCCGTGGCGTCCGAGCCCGCTGAATCCGAGCCGGAGGCGGCGGAGACGACGGAGGGCGACCTCTTCGAGGCTGATTCCCCGAACGACGACGCAGCGGCATCCGCGGGCGGCGAACCGTCCGACGCGGCCACTGCCGAGGACGCGCCCGTGACGGAAGCCACCACGGTCGACGCGACGTCGTCCAGTGAACCGACCGACGCGACGTCGTCGCCCCCGGCCGAGTCGACGGCGAGCGGGGAGAGCGACGACTCGTCGTCGAAAGGCGTCGTCGGTCGGTTCGTCGGCTGGCTGAAGAACCTGTTCTGAGCGTCGGGTCCGTTCCCAGTGGTCGTTTCGCTGCGGTCGTGCCAGGAAGTTTCTTGGTGAGGCCCCCGTTCGGTTGAACCATGAGCGACGACGTCGCCGACGACGAGGACGTGGATGCGGAGTCGGCACCATCGGAATCACCGGACGAACAACCCGTTGACGGAGCCGACGACGACGCCGAGCCCGCGCCGTCTGACGCAACCGACGCCGCGGACGAGGAGGACGTCGACGCGCTCGAGGACGCGGCCGCGGACGTCGCGGACGCCGACGTGGTCGACGAGACGCCGGACGCGGACGACCGCGCGGCAGAGCTCGGGAAGGCAGCCGGTGACGCGTACCGCGACACCGCGGACGCCGGCCCGAAGACGTACGTCTCCGAGCGCTCGGTCGACGACGACGTCGACGCCGCTGCGGACGCTGGCGGCGGCGGTCCGCGGACGCACGTGAGCGAGGAGAGCGTCGACGACATGCTCGCCGACATCTTCGCGGACGACGACGACGGCGACGAGACTCCTACTGCGAGGACGACGACCGTCACCGACAGTACCTCCACCGGCACCGCGACGCCCGACGACGAATCCGGGGACAGCGACGAGGACGGCGACGTCGTCGAAACTGAAGCAAGCGAGCAATCGGCGGACGATGACGCGGTCGACGACCCCGCGACCGCGGTGACGACCGAGGAGACGACCGCGGACTCGTCGAGCGAGGAGCCCGCGTCCGCTCAGGACGCGCCCGCACCGGGCCCGGACGTGGACGCACTCGCCGACGCCGCCGCGGACGTCGACGCCGGAACCGAACCCAGTCCCGACGAGACCGAGAGCGACGACTCGGCGTCCGCCGGCGTCGAGGAGGACACGGACGCTTCCGGTAGCGACGCGGACGGGACGTCAGGCGACGCGGACGAAGACGCCGACGCGGTCGCGGACGCGGAAGCCGATTCGGACGCGGACGACGAGCCGCTGTCCGCGGACGAGGTCGCGCAAGCGCTCGCGGACGCCGAGGCGGACGACGGGAACTCGTTCGGTCGGCCGACGACCGAGGGCGCCGCGGACCGCGAGGACACGTCCGACATCGGCGACGTCGACCTCGACGTCGACGACGTCGAGGTGAGCGGTGCGGCGACCGGCGATTCGTCGAGCACTGCGGGGCCGCTGGCGGGCAGCGGGGGCGTGGGCGACAGCGACCCCGAAGCTGGGAGCGCCACGAGCGAACCGGCCGAAACTGGCGCCAGCGCCGATGCTGGCGATGGCGACGCAGACGAACCCGCGGGACTGTTCGCGCGACTCAAAGCCTGGCTGTTCGGCTAACGCGTCGACTCGCTGCTTCTCTTCGAACGCGAAAGAACGAGAACCGCGGTCGCGAGTGGGGTTCCGACTGGAACCGCCGAGTCGCGTTACAGGAAGCTCTCGATGTGGTCGGCGACCTCCTCGGGGGTGTCGCCGACGGGAACGCCCGCGTCGTTCAGCGCGTCGATCTTCGACTGCGCGGTCCCGGTGCCGCTCCCGGAGACGATGGCGCCCGCGTGGCCCATGCGCTTGCCCGGCGGCGCCGTGCGGCCGGCGATGAATCCGGCGACGGGCGTGTCCATGTGCTCGCCGATGTAGCGCGCGGCGGCCTCCTCGTCCTCGCCACCGATCTCGCCGCACATCACGACGGCCTCGGTGTCGGGGTCGTTCTCGAAGTCCTCGAGCGCGTCGACGAAGCTCGTCCCGATGATCTGGTCGCCGCCGATACCGATGGCGGTCGTCTGCCCGATACCGCGGTTCGTCAGGTTCGAGACGACCTGGTACGTGAGCGTCCCCGAGCGGGAGACGAGGCCGACGTTCCCGGACTCGAAGATGTTCCCCGGGAGGATGCCGAGCTTCGCCTCGCCGGGCGTGATGATGCCCGGACAGTTCGGGCCGATGAGGCGCGTGTCGACCTCACCGAGACGCTTGTTGACCTTCGCCATGTCCTGCACGGGAACGCCTTCCGTGATGGCGACCGCGAGGTCGATGGGCGCGTCCAGCGCCTCGAAGATGGCGTCCGCGGCGAACGCCGGCGGCACGAACACGACGCTCGCGTCCGCGTCGTGCTCGCGCGCCGCCTTGTCGACCGTGTCGTAGACAGGGACACCGTGGACCTCCTGGCCGCCCTTCCCGGGGACAGCCCCGGCAACGACGTTCGTCCCGTACTCGATCATCTGGCCGGCGTGGAACTTGCCCTCGCCGCCCGTGATACCCTGCACGATAACTTTCGTGTCGTCGTCGACTAGCACGCTCATTCCTGGCTCACCTCCTTCGCGTTCGCAACAGCCTGCTGTACCGCGTCCTCGAGGGTCTTCTCGACCTCGACGAGGTCCTCGTTCAGGATCTCCATGCCCTCCTCCCAGTTCGTCCCCGCGAGTCGGACGACGACCGGCTTCGGGATCTCGTCGAACTGCTCCAGGGCCTCGTTGATACCGCGAGCGACCTCGTCGCCGCGCGTGATACCGCCGAAGATGTTGAAGACGACAGAATCGACGTTCTCGTCGCTGAACACCATGTCCAGCGCGTTCGTCACGCGCTCTGCCTTCGCGCCGCCACCGATGTCGAGGAAGTTCGCGGGCTTCCCGCCGTAGTGGTCGACGAGGTCGAGCGTCGTCATCACGAGCCCCGCACCGTTCCCGATGATACCGACGTTCCCGTCGAGACGCACGTAATCGAACCCGTACTCGTCGGCCTTCCGCTCGAGTTCGTCGCCGCCCGCGTTCGCCTCGTCCTCCATCTCGGCGAACTTCGGCTGACGGAACATCGCGTCCTCGTCGATCTTCATCACCGCGTCCGCGGCGACGACCTCCCGGTCGCTCGTCACCATCACGGGGTTGATCTCGACCTCGCTCGCGTCGCTCTCGTCCCACAGCTCGTAGACGGTCTGGACGATCTTCGCGACGTCACCCGCGACGTCGCGCTCAACGCCGGCGTCGTAGACGGCCTTCCGCGCCTGGTACGGATGCATCCCGAACACGGGGTCGACGTGCTCGCGGACGATGGCTTCGGGCTCCTCCTCGGCGACCTGCTCGATGTCGACACCGCCCTTCGTCGACACCATCACGACCGGCTTGCTCTCGCCGCGGTCCATCGTCACGCCGACGTACAGCTCGTTCACGAAGTCGACGGCGCCCTCGACGAGCACGCGCTCGACGGGGATGCCCTTGAGGTCCATCCCGATGATGGCTTCCGCGGCCTCGCGGGCCTCCTCGGCGTCGTCGACGAGCTTGATGCCGCCGGCCTTTCCGCGTCCACCGACCTGTACCTGGGCCTTGATAGCGACCGGGTACCCGATGTCGTCGGCCGCGGCGACAGCCTCGTCCACTGTCGACGCGAGCTTCGACGGCGGGACCGGGATGCCGGCGTCCGCGAAGACCTGCTTCCCTTGGAATTCCTGAAGCTTCATGATGTAACTCACCTCGAAGTACCGATAGCCCCGAGTTAGTAGTATCGAAACGAGCGAGATGCACTGCGCTGTCACGGCGTCCTCGCGGCCGTCGAAGCGAACCACACGACCGTCTCGTGCTCGCACCGAGCGACGGTGCGTTCCCCGGACGTCTCGAGCCCAGTAGCCATGTGGTTTATAGTCACGGCTTCCGTGATTTCCGTATCGACAACCGCGTCCCGAACCGGGTGGGTGGATGACCTTTCAGTCGACGCCGTACACGGAACTGCTGGTGTTCTCCGCTGTCCTGTCGGGCAGCCTCAGCGTGTACGCCGTCCATCGTCATCGGTCCGCCACCAGGAACCCCGGGTCGCTCCTGTACTTCGCGGTCCTGATGGCGGCGGCCGCGGGCTGGTCGGGACTGTACGCCATCGGGATTTCCGAGGTCGAGTACGGCCCGAAGGTGTTCTGGCTCGCCGTCACGAACCTCTTCACGGTCGTCGCGCCGACCGCGTGGCTCGCGTTCGCGCTCTCGTACACGGACAAGGACCATCTCCTGACCAGGCGGACGTGGATCGCGCTGGCGGTCGAACCGGTCGTCGTCGCCGCCGTGGTACTCACCGGGCAGCGACACGACCTCTACTACATCACGCTCGAACGCGTCAACGACCCCGGGTTCTGGGTGCTGTCGCGAGAACTCGGCCCGGTGTTCATCCTGCACGCCGCGTACTCGTACGCGCTCGTCGTCGCGGGCGCACTCATCTTCCTCCAGTTCGTCAGGCTCGACGAAGGCACGTACCGCGGCCAGGCGGTGCTTCTCGTCGGCGGCAGCCTCCTTCCCGTCGTCTCGAACGCCGCGTTCGTCCTGGACGTCTTCGGCGACCACGTGAACCTCACGTCGGTCGTCCTCGGCCTCTCCGGGCTCGCGTTCGCGACCGCCATCTCCCGCTACCGGTTCTTCGAACTGGCACCGCTCGCACGCGACACGGTCGTCGAACGGATGCGGGACGGCTACGTCGTGGCCGACGAGAACGGCGCCGTCGTCGACAGCAACGAGGCCGCCAGTCGGGTCCTCGGCGTCCCCGGCGGCCTCGTCGGCACGCACCTCCGGGACGTCCTCCCGGAGGTAGCTGACGCCGTCGAGCGCGGACAGACCCCCGAGCACGGCCACGAGGAGGTTACGCGGCAGGTCAACGGCAACCGACGCTACCTGGACGTGAGCACGTCAGAGCTCGAGTCCGTCGACGGGACGCTCGTCGTCCTCCGGGACGTCACCGACGAACGGCGCGCCGAACGACGCTTCCAGACGCTCATCGAGCGGTCGTCGGACATCATCAGCGTCCTCGACGAGGACGGCGTCGTCGAGTACATCAGTCCGACCGTCGAACGTAGACTCGGCATCCCGCCCGAAGCCGTCGTCGGGAACGTCGTCTTCGACCTCGTTCATCCGGACGACGCCGCGGACCTTCGAGCGGTGTTCGAGGCGAGTCTCGATGACTCCAGGGCCGTCGAGCGCGTCGAGTACCGGCTTCCGGACGCCGACGGCGAATGGCACGTCCACGAGGCCGTCGGGCGGAACTTCATCGACGACCCGAGCGTCGGGGGGATCGTCGTGAATGCGCGCGACGTCACCGAACGCAAGGACCGCGAGCGCGAGCTCGAGGCGACGATGGCGGACCTCGAGCGGACGAACGAGCGCCTGGAACGGTTCGCGAGCGTCGTCAGTCACGACCTCCGGAATCCGCTGAACGTCGCGGACGGCTACGCGGAACTGCTCGAGGAACGCGTCGACGACCCTGCTGTCGGCGAGATTCGGACGTCGCACGACCGGATGCGGCGCATCATCGACGACGTGCTCGCGCTCGCGCAGGACGACGACGTGACCGAGCGGAAAGCGGTGTCGCTCGAGACGCTCGCCGAGGACGCGTGGGAGGCCGTCGACACGAAGGACGCGACGCTCGCCGTCGACGAGGGAACCGTCGTCGCGGATAGGACGCGACTGGCGCGCGTCTTCGAGAACCTGTTCCGGAACGCCGTGGAACATGGTTCCACGAGCAGTCGGACGGGGTCCGACGACGGCATCGACCACGGCGGTGCGTCGGTGTCGGTGACTGTCGGGCCGCTCTCCGACGACGACGGGTTCTACGTCGCCGACGACGGCCCCGGCATCCCCGAGGACGTCGCGGGGGAGCTGTTCGAGGAAGGCGTCTCCGGGGACGGCGGCACCGGCCTCGGGCTCGCGATCGTCGCGGACATCGCGAACGCTCACGGGTGGACGGTCGAGGCCGTCACGGACGCGGACGGAGCGCGGTTCGAGGTACGGTCCGACGACCATCCCGTTCTCGCGACCAGTGAGTGACTCGTCTCGCCGGCTGCCTGGGGGAGCGTTCGACTGCGTCGGCGTTCGGTAATCGCCGTCTGCTACCGGTAAGACACCGTTACTTCACCGACGAGAACCTTTAATATCCAACCATGCGTCTAGAGAACGAGTAGCGGACCCGCCCGTCCAGTCCCAGGACTGGAACGTCCACCGTGGTCGTCACGGGAGCGTCCTTCCCCTCGCCCAGAAACACCCCTCCCCAGGAGCGCCCAATGACCCTCGATCAGGACACGATATTCCACACACTCAGCAACGAACGCCGACGCTCCGTCATCCGTGTTCTCCGCGGACAGGAGACGATGACGGTACGCGACCTCACCGGCGCCGTCGCCGGTATCGAGTACGGGCTCGACCCAGACCAGCTCGACTACCGGCAACGCAAACGCGTGTACACGTCGCTCGTGCAGACGCACCTCCCGTCGATGGCGAGCTACGGGCTCGTCGAGTACGACAAGGACCGTGGCGTCGTCACCGCCGAGCGAGACCTCGACACGTTCGAACCGTACCTCGACGACGGCGCGAGCGTCGCCCGCTCCGACGCCGGAACCCTCCTGTCGCTGACCGGCGTGTTCGCCGTCCTGACCGTGTTGTTGGCCGTCGATACGCCCTTCGTCGGCGCGCTCCCCGCTGTCGCCATCGCGCTCGCCGCGACGCTCGGCGTCGGTGCACTCGCCGCGAGAACGCTCCGAGACGCTCGCAGCACGACCGACGATTCGGGGGCTTGCGAGGGAAATGAGCACGGCGGTCTCGGCGCCATCGTCGGTCTCTCCAAGCAACTCCTCCTGATTTTCCGCCGATAGCCGCCGCTTCCAGGGTCGAGAAGCAGCGAACGAGTCCGTTCGCTCAGGAGATGAGGAGTTCTTCGCCGCGTTCGACGTCGATGCGACAGGGCGGACTGATCTTGTTGTACGCGCGACGGAACGCTTCCTTGCCGGCGTCGGCCTGGTCGACGTCGCAGTACAGCGTGAACAGGCGCTCGCCCTTCTGGATGCGCGCCGCCGTCCCGACGACCTTCCCGAACGCCTGACGCATCCCGTCGGAGACGCGGTCCGCGCCCGCGCCCGTCGCCTGCTTGTTCTCCCGGATGACGTGATGCGGGAACTTCCGCAGGATCATCTTGTAGTTCCCCTCGCCCTGCGTCTTGATCATGTGCCGGTTCGCCGAGAGGCGCGCCGCCTCAAGCGAGCCGTGGCGGATCTGGAGTTCCTCGTCGACGCGGAGACTGATCTGGACGGGGTAGTCCTCGGGCTCGCTGCCCGCGTCACCCATCTTGTGCTGTGCGATCTTCGACCCAGGGATGCCCGTGATGTACTCGCGCCGCGTGTACGGCGGCTTCGAGATCTCCCGGTACATCGACGCCGGCTTGTCGCTCATGGTTCGAAGAAACGTCAGCGCGAGGAAAACGATTTCGCTTCGCGGGTCGACGACGCCGACGGCGAGACCGAGTCGTCGCCCTGCGATGCTGGCGTCGCCGTCACTCCACGTCCGTGCGCGGGTCGACGTACCCGAGGCCGACGTCCTGCACGAAGTTCGCGAACACGCCGACGGCGGCGACCGTCATCGTGATACCGATGACGAACGGGAGGTTGCGTTGCTTGACCGCCTGGATACCCATCTGGCCGATTCCCGGAACGTTGAACACGAACTCGAGCACGAACACGTGCACGACGAGGACCGTGACGAGGTCCGCGAGGAACATCGCGATGAGCGGGAGCGCGGCGTTCCGGAGGACGTGCGCCATCACGCGGAACTCGCTCGCGCCCTTCGCTCGCGCGAGCTTCACGAAGTCCGCGCTGACGTACTCCAGGCACTCCGAGCGCGCGTACCTGAGTTGTCCGGCGACCAGCGAGAGCGCGAGGATGGCGGCGATGACGCCGAACTCCATGAGGTGCCTTGGCTGCCAGATGTCGACGGCTTCGCCGACGACGTAGAACTTCGGGTCGATACGGCCGAGCGTGAAGTCGATGAGGCCGAGCTCTGTCTCGAGGACGAACAGCGCGACCTCCGCGAAGAAGAAGTTCGGGATGCCGAACCCGAAGTAGCCGATGGACTGGATGGCGCGGTCGACGGTCCCGCCGTTGTTGACCGCCGCGAACACGCCGAGGGCGATGCCGCCGGTGACGCCGACGACGACCGCCGGAATCGCGTACGTGAGCGTGTACGGAAGGTGCTTCGCGAGCAGCGCGGTGACCGCCGGGCCCTGCTCGAAGCCGGCGGTCGACCGGCCCCAGTTCAGGGTGGTGACGTCCCAGAGGAATCCCGCGTATCGCGAGAGGAACGACTGCCCGCCATCGCTCGCCGCGAGGAGCGTCTGGAGGTCGCCGCTCGCGACCCGGAGCGTCCCGGTCGGGTCCGGGCCGAGCGCGAGCACGAGGAAGACGAGCGTGACGACGCCGTAGAACGATAGGACGGCGAACAGCGCGCGACGCGCGACGAACCGCGAGTTCACGGCGTGCACCTCCGGGCGAGCGCTCGTGGCGCGTGGGCGTCGGTCCCGCGAACCTGCATCGACCGGGCATGCGTGCCCCGCCAACAAATACCGTGCGAAGCGTCAAACGGTCGTTTGACCCTCTGAATGGTTTTTGTCACCTCGCGTCGATGGTTCGTCTGACGACCCCAATGTCCGACCGCGAGACCGACGGAACGGCGTCGAGCCCGGCCCATACCGACGGGATGGCGACGCCCCCAACCGAAACCGACGAGGTGGCGACACCCCCGGCCGAGACCGACGGAGGCGGTCAGCCAGTCGCCGCGTTCCAGACCGTCGACTGGGACGCCGTCGAGCCGTCCCGTCGCGGGCTCCGTAGACGGACCATCGCGTTCCTCCTCGGACTCTCGACCCTCGCCGCGGGCGTCCTCTACGACTACTTCGAGGTTCCGACCCAGCAGCCGACGTTCGAAGGTATCGGGCCGTCCGTGTCGCTGTTCGGCCAGCAACTCCTCCCCCTGTACTGGGACGTCACCGGCATCGAGTGGCTGTTCGTGACCGCGGTCCTCACCGCGACGTGCTTCGTCGCCGTCCCGCTCGTCGAACGACCGAAACTCACGCGGTTGTACTGGCGGCGACTGCGACGCGACCGCTTCGCGACCGCCTCGCTCCTCTTCCTCGCGCTCGTGTTCCTCGCTGGCGTCGTCGGTCCCGTCCTCTACCCGCCGAGCATCGACACGGCCGCACAGAGTCAACCACCGGCGTTCACGAGCACGCCAGTGAACTACTACGTCTCCGATTGCGTCGGGCCGGTCGTGAACGAGCGCTGCCACGGCACCCTCGAGTACCCGCTCGGGACGAACGCGCTCGGGAAACCCCTGACGGCGCTCGTCGTCTCCGGGATGCGCGTCGTCGTCGAACTCGCGTTCGTCATCTCGCTGTTCGTCGTCCCGCTCGCGACCGCAGTCGGCGTCCTCGCCGGCTACTACGGCGGCCGCACCGACACCACCCTCATGGGGTACGTCGACGCTCAGCAAGCCGTCCCCGCGTTCGTCGTCTACCTCGTCCTCGCGTTCTGGGGGCGCACGCTGTTCCTGTTCGTCCTCGTCTTCGGCCTGTTCTCGTGGGGTGGCATCGCTCGCCTCGTCCGCAGCGAGACCGCACAACGCAGCGAGCACCAGTACGTCCTCGCCGCGAAGAACGCCGGTGCGAGCGACCGGCACGTCATCCGCGAACACATCCTCCCGAACGTCTCCAACACCGTCGTCACTGCACTCACGCGGATGATTCCGCTCCTCGTCCTCCTCCACACGGCGGTCGCCTACATGGGTATGAACAACATCATGAACGAATCCTGGGGCGAGACCATCGCGAACGGCTTCAACGGCCTCCAGGCCGCG
This sequence comes from Halorubellus litoreus, assembly GCF_037081675.1. Lineage (GTDB taxonomy): Archaea > Halobacteriota > Halobacteria > Halobacteriales > Natrialbaceae > Halorubellus > Halorubellus litoreus. Next base: position 955,896 of record NZ_JAZAQL010000002.1, read on the forward strand.
TTCCCGCAGGTCTGGTGGACGCCCGTCTTCCCCACCATCGCGCTGGCGCTCACCGTGATGGCGTTCGGCGCGCTCGGCGACGGCCTCCGCGACGCGCTCGACCCACGGGACGTGTGACGAGGACGGTGGCGCGGGCGGGTCTCAGTGGCGCGTGTGGGTCTCGGCGGCGAGTCGTCGCGTTCAGTCGTCGGCGGGCGTCGCGTCCGCCGACGGCCCGTCGACGTTCGCGCCGGTGACGAACCCGCGGTCGAGGAGCGTGCTGGCGAACAGCACGAGCGGGGAGAGGAACGCGAAGAAGTAGTAGGGCGCGAACCCGGCGAGTCCGAACGCGCCGGCCCAGGGTGCGACGCCGAGGACGCCCGCCATGTAGACGCTCCCGGCGTGCCACGGGATGAGCGCGCCAGTCGGGGTGCCCGCGGATTCGATGGCGCGGGAGAGGTCCGCGGAGTCGAGGTCGTACTCGTCGTAGAGGTTCCGGAGCGTCATCCCGGGGACGACGATGCTCATGTACTGCTGGGCGGAGAACACGTTCACGACGATGGCGGAGACGCCGGTGCTCGCGACGAGACTCCGGCGGTTCGTGACGGCTTCGGCGACCTCGTGCGCGAGGACGGCGAGGACGCCGGTGCGTTCGAGCGCGCCGCCGAGCGAGAGCGCGAGCACGACGACCGAGATGGTCCACGCAGATCCGGCGAGACCGCCGCTCGCGAGGAGTGCGTCGACGACGTCGAGGCCGGTCTCGGGGCTCGTGCCGTTGAGGAAGACCGTCCAGGCGGTGGTGAACGCGGCGCCCTGGACGAGGACGGTGGTGGCGACGCCGGCGAACACGCCCGCGACGAGCGTCGGGAGTGCGGGGTAGCCGGCGACTGCCAGGCCGAACGTGACGACGAGCGGAACGAACACGAGCGGGGTGAGGTCGTAGGTGGCGGCGAGCGCGGTCTGGATGTCGGCGACTCGGCCGGCGGGGATGGCGCCGCCGGCGCGCAATCCGAGGGCGGCGTAGAGCGCGACGGCGAGCCCGAACGCGAGGACGGTGCCGTTTCGCATCCCGCGGATGTGGTCGTAGAGGTCGGTGTCGGTAACGGCCGCGGCGAGGTTCGTGGTGTCCGAGAGCGGTGACTGCTTGTCGCCGGCGTAAGCGCCGGAGAGGATGGCGCCCGCGGTCATGGGGACGGGGATGCCGAGGCCGGAGCCGATGCCGACGAACGCGACGCCGAGCGTCCCGGCGGTCGTCCACGAGGAGCCGATGGCGAACGCGACGACGCCGGCGAGGAGCGCGGTGACGGGCAGGAACACGGTCGGCGTCAGGAGCGAGAGGCCGTACCGCATGAGGCCGGGGATGGTGCCGGCGGCGATCCAGGTCGCGATGAGGGCGTAGATGACGAACAGGAGGAGGATGGACTGGAGGCCGGTGAGGAGGGACTGGGCGATGCCGTCGTAGACGTCGTCCCAGGTGTAGCCGAGCCAGTACGTGCCGACGGCCGCCGTGAGGACGATGCTCCAGAGGAGTGGGGCGTGCGGTGCGAGCTTGAGGTACCCGGACCCGATGCCGAGGGAGAGGACGATGCCGAGGACGGGAACGAGCGCCTGCCGGAGCGTCGGCCGGCGCTCGGGGTCGAGGTCGTCGTACGTCGCCGGTTCGAACGAGAGCGATGCCATACCCGACCCGAATAACCTGAAGTAATTAAAACGCACGGAATTATGCTCGACGAGAATGTCTCGTGGTGGCAATGAACACGTTCACGGCCCACACAGCACCGCGAACGCGTCCCCGACGGCACGCGACACCCACCACGACCCCAACCTTCCGAGAGATACCGAACCAGAGAAGACCACGGATCAGCACCCGGCCCTCGCGGTCGGTGGAAACAGGAAGATGCGCCGTCCGGGATTTGAACCACGGTCGCACGGTCCTCGCTTCGCTCGGCTGCGTGCTCGCTGGTTCAAATCCAGATACCGCACTTCCTGCTTCCGGACCGCTCGCTACGCTCGCGGTCGGTGGAAGCAGGAAGATGCTCCGTCTGGGATTTGAACCCAGGTCATCGGCTCGAAAGGCCGAAATGATTGGCCGGACTACACCAACGGAGCGCGTACCAGTTCATTCCGGGTGGTAAAATTAAAGGGTTTCGTTATCGCCGCCAGGACCCCGGCGTCGTCCCCGAGAACGGTTATCACGCTCCAGGCCGAACCCGTAACCATGACTGACGACTCGGACGCCGCGCACGCGGGCACGGCTGCCGCGGTCGAGCACGTGGCGGCGACGACCGACGACCTCGCCGACCTCGCGATGGCGTTACTGGCTGCGGACTCGCAGAACCCGCCCGGTGACACCACCGCGGCGGCAGCGGTCGTCCGGGACGCCATGGACGGCGCGGGCGTGTCCGTCGCCGACGCGACGGTCGACCCCGCGAAACCGAACCTCCTGTTCGAGATACCCGGCGAGCGCGACCTGACGTTGCTCTACAACGGCCACCTCGACACCGTCGGGTACGACGCGAGCGAGTGGACGCGCGACCCGCTCGGCGAGCGTGCGACGGTCGACGGCGACGACCGCATCTACGGCCGCGGCGCGACCGACATGAAGGGCCCGCTCGCCGCGATGCTGCACGCGGCGCGCGCCTACCAGGCCGTCGACGAGCGCCCGCCGGTGACGCTCGCGTACGCCGTCGTCAGCGACGAGGAGACCGGCGGGGACGCCGGACTGCCGTCCGTGGTCGACGACCTCGACGCGGACGGCTGCGTCATCGGCGAGACGACCTGCGAGCGCGGCCGGCACTCCGTCACCGTCGCCGACCGCGGAAGCATCTGGCTGACGCTCGACGCGACCGGCGAGGGCGCGCACGGCTCCCGGCCGACGCTCGGCGTGAACGCCGTCGACGTACTCTGGGCGGCCGTCTCGCACCTCCGCGAGTCGCTCACCGACCGACCGCTCGACGTGCCCGCCGAGGTCGACGCGATAGTCGACGAGTCCATCGACTACTACGCGCCGATCATGGGCGAACAGGCGGCCAGGGACACCTTCCGGTATCCGACCGCGAACCTCGGCGAGTTCCACGGCGGCGACACCATCAACGCCGTCCCCGAGCGCGCACGAGCACGCCTCGACGTCCGCGTCGTCGCCGGCGTCGACACGAAGACCGTGCTCGCGGACATCCGCGAGTGCCTCCGCGAGCACGACCGCGTCCACCTCACCGACGTCTCCTGGAGCCGCGGCACGTACGTCCCGGTCGACGGCCCCATCGCGACCGCGACCGCCGAGACCGCGGCGGCCGTCGTCGGCGAGCGCGTGCATCGTCGGAGCGCGACCGGCGGCGGCGACACGAAGACGCTGCGGAACGCCGGCATCCCGACCGTCGAGTTCGCGCTCGGCACCGACACCGTCCACGCCCGCGACGAGTACACCACGGTCGACGCGCTCGCGAAGAACGCCGAGATATACGCTCGGCTCCCCGCGACGTTCGCTCGCGCACACGACGACGCCTGACCGGACGCCGACGGTCGAGCGCTCGGTGGGCGGGAGTCGATTCGCTCGCCGCTTCCGGACCGCCTACGCCAGCGAGGGAGAGTCGATTCGCTCGCCGCTTCCGGAACGCCTACGCCGGAGAGGGGCGACGCCCCGGGTATGAAGCACGTTCGCTTCCGGGACCCCGCGGGCGCGGTCCGCCGCGGCGAGTACCACGACGACGAAGAGGCCGTCTCGTTCGCGGGCGAGACGTACGACCTCGAATCGGTCGACGTCCTCGCGCCCTGCGAGCCGTCGAAGATCGTGTGCGTCGGCCGGAACTACGTCGAGCACGCCGACGAGATGGACAACGACGTCCCCGACCGGCCGCTCCTGTTCCTCAAGCCGCCCAATACGGTCGCGAGTCACGGGAGCGACGTCACGCTCCCGGCGGGGAAGGACCGACTGGACTTCGAGGCGGAACTCGGCGTCGTCGTCGGCGAACAGGCGAAGCACCTCGACGCCGAGGACGCGATGGACGCCGTCGCGGGCTACACGTGCGTGAACGACGTGTCGAACCGCGACGACCAGCGAGAGGAGACGAACTGGGTGCGCGGGAAGGCGTTCGACGGCGCAGCCCCCATCGGGCCGGTCGTCGCGACGCCCGACGAGGTGCCTGACGACGCGCACGTCCGCTCGTTCCTGAACGGCGACCGCAAGCAGGACGGCTCGCTCGACCAGATGGTGTTCTCGGTGCCCGAGTTGCTCGCGGAGATCACGACGTACATGACGCTCGAACCCGGTGACGTCGTCGCGACCGGGACGCCCGCGGGCGTCGGCCGCCTCAGCGACGGCGACGAGGTCCGCGTCGAGGTCGAGGGCGTCGGCGCGCTCGAACACACGGTGACGATACCCGACGCCTGAGGGGTCGAGGCGGCCGTGTCGCGGTGGCCATCGTCGGCCGTCGAGGCGACCGCGAGTAACAAGACTCAAGTTTTAGGTTTGCCTAAGACCCGTGAACATGGAGTTGACGCGCCGGGACGCGATGGGGGCACTCGCGGCCGCTGGCGTCGCCGTCGGCGCGGGCGTCGTCGCGGACCGGTTCGCCGGCACCGAGGAGGACCCGCCCGCGTTCGACGAGCACGCGCTCGCGACGACCGTCGCCGTCGGCCGCGCCATCTATCCGAGCGACCTCGAGAACGTCGAGTCGTTCGTCCGCACGTACGCGCTCTCGCGGAGCGAGGGCGACGAGGACTACCGCACGGGGATGGCGGACGCGGTCGCCGCGCTCGACGAGTACACGCAGGACTGGTACGACAGCGACTACGTCGACCTGGAGTCGGAGACGGCCGAGACGGTCCTCTACGAGATGGGCGTGGACGTCGAGGACCCCGACCCGGAGGGCGTCCCCCCGGAGCGCGTCAGATACTACCTCGTGAACGAACTGCTGTACGCGCTCTACACGACCGACACCGGCGGGCGGCTCGTCGGCCTGGAGAACCCGCAGGGATTCCCAGGTGGCACGGACAGCTACCAGCGCGGCCCGGGAACGGACCGATGACGGCGAACGCGTCCGACGGTGGCGTGGGCGACGGCCGCGACCGGTCGCCGAGCGAGCGCGTCGACGTCTGCGTCGTCGGCGCCGGCCCCGCGGGCGGCCTGGTCGCGGACCGCCTCGCGAACGCCGGACACGACGTCGTCGTGCTCGAAGCCGGCCCGCGGTTCGACCGCGCGGACCGCATCGAGCGCGTCGAGCGCGACATCCGACCGAGCTACCACCCCCACGAGGTCTGGGACATGGGCGGCGAGCGCGACGCGTACACGACGAGTGGCGACCGCGGCTACCCGCTGAACGCGGCGCGCGTGAAGGGCGTCGGCGGCACGACGCTGCACTGGCAGGGGATGGTGTTCCGACTGCACGAGGGCGACTTCGACGAGCACGCGCGCGCCGCCGGCGTCGACCCGTGGCCGATCGCGTACGACGACCTCCGGCCGTACTACGCGAGCGCCGAGGACGAACTCGGCGTCTCCGGGACCGCCGGCGACAATCCCTTCGCGCCGCCGCGCGAGGAACCGTACCCGATGCCGGGGTTCCCGCCGAGCTACTCGGATTCGCTGTTCGCCGAGGCCTGCGACGCGCTCGACGTCACGATGCACACCGTCCCGAACGCACGGAACTCCGAGCGCCGCGACGGCCGCTCGGCGTGCCAGGGCTGGGGGACGTGCAAGCCCGTGTGTCCGAGCGGCGCGAAGTACGACGCGACCGTTCACGTCGGGCGCGCCGAGGAGAAGGGTGCGCGGGTCGTCGACCACGCGCCAGTCCAGCGGCTCGAACACGACCGCGCCGGCGACGCCGTCACGACCGCGGTGTACGCGACGCCGGACGGCGAGGAACACGTGCAAGAAGCGCGCGAGTTCGTGCTCGCCGCGGGCGGCGTCGAGATACCGCGCCTCCTCCTGCTCTCCGCGAGCGAGGCGTACCCGCGGGGGCTCGCGAACTCCTCGCGCCTCGTCGGGAAGTACTTCCACGACCACCTCTTCGCCGGCATGGGCGGCCGACTCGACGAACCCACGAGGCAGAACCACGTCGGGTTCCTCACGAGCGAATCCCACCAGTTCTACGACGACGTCACCGACGACCGCGGGCCGTTCAAGCTCGAGTTCCTGAACTACGCCGGCCCGAGCCCCGTCGAACTCGCGCTCGGCGCGGACAGCTTCGGCGACGACCTCCTCGACGAACTCCGCGGCGCGTACGGGAACGCCATCGCGATGGGCGGCCTCGCCGCACAACCTCCGCGGAAGGAGAACTACGTCTCGCTCGACTCGTCGGTGACGGACGACCACGGCAACCCCGTCCCCGACGTCCACTGGTCGCTCGACGACCGGACGCGAGCGACGCTCCGCGCCGCGAACGACCGCCAGCGCGAGATACTCGACGAACTCGGCGTCGACGTCCAGTGGACCGTCGGCCCCGACGACACCGGCCCCGCGTTCCACCACATGGGCACCACGAAGATGAGCGCCGACCCCGAGAGCGGCGTCGTCGACCCGCAACTCCGCACGCACGACCTCCGGAACCTCTCCATCGCCTCCTCCTCGACGTTCACGTACGGCGGCGCCCTCAACCCGACGCTCACCATCGCCGCACTCGCCCTCAAGTGCGCCGACCACGTCGACGAGCGTCTCTGAGCGAGCGAACGCAGCGGCGAAGGTCTCTGAGAGCGCCCGCAAGCAGTCGATTCAACAGCGAACAGCGAGAGCGCCCGCGAGCAGTCGATTCAGTCCACGCCGGGATGGTCTATCTCGCCGGCGACGCCGGAGGGAACCTTCGGGGATTCGATGCCCTCGCGGTCGAACGCGGCGAGCGCGCGCTTCGTCACGTCCGTCCGGAACGGGAACTCGTTCCGGAGGTCGTTCACGTACGCCTTCCCGGTGATCTTCCGGTAGTGAATGTCGTCGTCGAGCAATACCTCGTGGGGGAGGTCGTCGGTGACGTACACGTACTGGCTGGTGAGCATCGCCTCCTCGACGAGTTCGCGCGCTCGCGCGGCATCCGACTCGGGGTCGACGTAGAACTCGACGGTGATGAGCATCTCCGCCGCGCCCGCGTTCCCGTTCGCGATGCTCTCGTTGAAGAACAGGTAGTTCGGAACCGTGACGAGGTTGTCGTTCGGGGTGACGAGGCTCGTCGACCGCAGGCCGATGTCGACGACCTCGCCGTAGTACTCGCCGATCGCGACCTTGTCCCCAATCTGGTACGGTTGCTCGACGACGAGCGCGAGGCCGCCGACGAGGTCCGCGAGCAGGTCCTTCAGGCCGAACCCGACCGCCGCGCCGGCGACGCCCGAGAGCGCGAGCAGCTGGTTCTCGGTGAGGTCGAACAGGATGGAGAACGCGAGGTACACCGCGGTCCCGTAGATGGCGAGTTTGAACACGGGGATGAGGACGGTGACGCGGAAGCGCGCGGCGACGAACCGGTCGGCGAGCCCGGTGAGGAGCGTGCTCGAGAAGCGCGCGAGGAAGTACGCGAGCACGAGGATGGGGACGGCCTCGAGGAGGAGGTTCCAGTTGATGGCGTCGAAGACGTTCGGGTCGGACTCGGCCGAGGTCTGCGCGATTACCCGTGACGCGTCCGCTGCCAGGAATCGAGCGGCCGCTACCACAGCAACCGCCTCCCTTCGAGGTGCTCGACCGCCGCGTGGAAGCGCTCGGGGGCGACAGAGACGACGTCCACGCGCTCGCCCGGCGACCCCGCGCCGTCGCCGTCCGCGAGCGCACGCGCCTCCTCGGCGTCCACGTCGTCGGCGTCGTCGCGGGAGCGCGGACGGGCGTCGCGTTCGAGCTCGACGAGTCCCTGGTGTTCGAGCGTCTGCACGGCCTGTGCGACGTTCACGTCCGGGAGTACCTCGCGGAGCGTCGGCATCGCGAGACGTTCGTTCGTGAGCACGCTCGTGAGCGTCATCGCCTCGTCGTCGTCCAGGTCCAGGGGCGCTTCGCGGTCGTCGAGGAACGCGGGCGACATCTCGCCGTTCCGGACCGAGCGGTCCCAGAGCGCGAGCGCGACGCCCGGGTTCCCCTCCGCGAGCCGCGCGAGCTTCTCGTAGACGACGCGCTCCGTCTCGCCGTACTCCTCGCCCATGTCCCGCGCGGTCAGGTACTCGACGTTCAGCGACGGCACCGGCACGGACACCTCGCGGCCGGCGACGTCGACGCTCGCCCGGTCGAAGTCGACGGTCTTCACGCGACCGTGCCCGTCGCTCTCGACGAACCTCGGGGAATCGTCGACGTGCTCGCGGACGAGCGCCGAGATGGCCTCGGGTTCGAGCCGCGGCACGTCCACCTGCACGGGGAACGCGCGGTCCACGTCCTTGACCGCTGCGAGGTAATCCCACGCCCACCTGTTCCACGCCGTCACGAACAACGCATCCCTGTTCGCGATGTGGTCGAGGAACGCGTCGAGGACGTCGAACCCGCCGATGCGGCGCGAGTACAGGAAGTGACAGCCCTCGACGACCACGACCTCGCGGTTCGGGAACTCGAGCGCCGCCGGGTCGGTGACGAGCGACTCGAACGTCACGTGCCCCGACGCCGCGCCGAACTGGTCCTCCGCGTACTCCAACAGGACGTCGCGGCCGGCGTACGGCTCCGCGATGACGGCGACGTTCGCGACCGACCCGTCGAGGTGGGTCGCGACCGCGTCCTCGATGGTCGCGAGCTGGCTCCCCAACCCCGCGGCCTCCAGGTCCGCAACGGTCAGCGCCACGTACTCACCCTCATTCGGGCGAGACCAACGCACCACCGCGACAAGTCCCTTTCGTCCAACACGACCACTCGCGGAAACGGCACCCGCCGCGTCCAGGGACGACAACGCCCCACATACCAGGCCAAGGACTATACGCGGTGCGCCCGTCCGTCAGTGCATGGAGACCCTTTCTCGTCCCCGCTGACCGGGGACCGAGCGCGGGCTCGTTCCCGGTGGCATCGCGTCCGTATCGCCACTGGACCGCCCGACCCGACCGAACGCCGTCGCCGCGACCCGCCCGCGGCGTCGCGTCGGTCGATCACACCACATGCAGGATTCACAGTCACGACTCGCAGGCGGTAGCGCCATCGTCGTCGCGCGCGCTGCCAGCGAACGCCCAGATACGGCAGAGATCGAACGTCTCGCCGACGCCGCCGGCTACGCGGTCGTCGACGCAGTAACCCAGCAGCGACGCGAGGACCCGGGCACCTGGGTCGGTCGTGGGAAGGCCGCGGAGCTCGCCGAGCGCGCCCGCGAACTCGACGCGGACGTCGTCGTGTTCGACGGCGGGCTCGACCCCGGCCAGTACGCGGACCTCGTCGACCTCCTCCCGGACGGCGTCGAGCCCGTGGACCGGTATCGGCTCGTGCTCGACGTGTTCGCCGAGGGCACCGGCGACAAGCGCGCCGCGCTCCAGGTGGAGGCAGCGCGCCTGGCGTACATGCTCCCGCGGCTCCGCCGCATCACGAAGGTCTCCCAGCTCTCGAAGGCCGTCGAGAAGGGGAACCCGATACTGGACGTCGAGGACCGCATCGACCGCATCGAGAACGAGCTCGCCGACGTCGCGGAACTGGCCGCGGAGCGCCGCGAGCAACGCCGGGAGGCCGGCCAGGGCCTCGTCGCCATCGCGGGGTACACGAACGCCGGGAAGACGACGCTCCTCCACCGGCTCGCCGACGACATGCGTCTCGACGACGCCGACCCCGAGCACGCGGACCTCACCGATTCGAGCCCGATCGAGGACCGGTTGTTCGCGACGCTCGAGACGGTCACGCGCCGCGGGACGCTCGACGGGTTCGGCGTCTGCTACACGGACACCGTCGGGTTCGTGGACGCGCTCCCGCACGACCTCGTCGAGTCCTTCAGTGCGACCATCGACGAGGCCGCGGCCGCGGACGTCACCCTCCTCGTCGTCGACGCGACCGACGACCCCGAGCGACTCCGGGAGAAGGTCCAGACCTCGATCGACGCTATCGGCGAGACCGAGGGGCCGGTCGTCGGCGTCCTGAACAAGATCGACGCGGTACCTGGCGACGAGGATGCCGACGACGACAGCCTCGGTGAGCGACGCGACGTGCTCGCGGACGCCGTGGACGACGTCGTCGCGGTCAGCGCGCTCGCCGACGACGGCATCGACGCGCTCCGCGACCGCGTCCGCGAAGCGCTCCCGACCGAGACCGCGACGCTCTCCCTCACGAACGACGGCGACGGCCAACGCACGCTCTCGTGGCTCTACGACCACGCCAGCGTCGACGACGTCGCGTACGGCGAGGACGTCACCGTGACGGTGACCGCACGACCGTCCGTGCTCGAACGGGTTCGCGCGAAAACCACGGATAGCCGCTAGCGCGCCCCGAGCAGCGTCTCTACGCATCGGTGGCCCATCCCTTCGGCGGAAACGCTTCAGGGCCACTCGTGCGCGAATCACCGTATTCTGTATAGCGGAATACGGTTTGTCTGCTCGGTCTCGACCGGTCGTGTGCGTCAGATGAGTAACAGGAGGTGCGCGTTGAAGCGTCGAAACCCCGGTCGAGCCCACCAGAGGCCGGCGCGAGTCGTCCGAACGCCAGGCGGAGCCGACGCTTTGACAACGCTCAAGGGCCGCGGGGCCGCGGTTTCGACCATGCAACCACGGGACCTCTCCACTCACGTCCCCTACGAGGCGGGGCGCGGCATCGAGGAGGTCGCACGGGAACTCGGCATGGACCCCGGCGACCTCGTCAAGCTCGCGTCCAACGAGAACCCCTTCGGTCCACCGGACGCGGCCGTCGACGCCATCCAGCGCGCCGCGGCGAACGCGTCGTCGTACCCGAAGGCCGCACACACCGACCTCACCGACGCACTCGCGGACCGCCACGGCGTCGACCCCGCGCAGGTCTGGCTCGCGAACGGGGGCGACGGCGCGCTCGACTACCTCGCGCGAGCGGCGCTCGAACCCGGCGACGCGGTCCTCGTCCCCGACCCCGGGTTCGCGTACTACGAGATGAGTGCGCGCTTCCACCACGGGACCGTGAACCGCTACGACCTCTCCCGGCCCGAGTTCACGCAGGACGGCGACGTCGTCTGCAGCCAGTACGACGGCGAGCGCGTCGTCTACCTCACGAGCCCGCACAACCCGACCGGGAGCGTGTTCTCGCTCGAGGACGTCGTCGAGATCGCTGACCGGACCGGCGAGGAGACGCTCGTCGTCGTCGACGAGGCGTACGCCGAGTACGCGGACGTCCAGTCCGGCGTCTCGCTGCTCGGTGGCGACGGCGCCGCCGACCACGCGTTCGCCGAACGCGACGACGTCGCCGTCCTCCGGACGTTCTCGAAGGCGTTCGGGCTCGCCGGCGTCCGCCTCGGATACGCAGTCGTTCCAGGGGCGTGGGCGGACGCGTACGCGAGAGTGAACACGCCCTTCGCCGCGAGCGAACTGGCGTGTCGCGCCGGACTCGCCGCGCTCGACGCCGACGACCACGTCGCGAAGAGCGTCGAGACCGCTCGATGGGCGCGCGAGCACATGCGGGACGAACTCGACGCGCCGGTCTGGGAGAGCCAGGGGAACTTCGTGCTCGTCGACGTCAGCGACGCACGCGGCCCCGAGAGCGCCGACGCGGTCGCGAGCGAACTCCAGGAGCGCGGCGTCATCGTGCGGGACTGCACGAGCTTCGGGCTCCCCGGCTGCATCCGCGTCACGTGCGGGACCGAAGCGGGCACCGAACGCGCCGTCGACGCGATCAACGAGGTGCTCGCCGCGTGACCGCAAGCGGTCCGCTGCGCGTCGCCGTCACCGGGACGCCCGGCACCGGGAAGACGACCGCGACCGACCGGCTCCGAGAGCGCGTCGACGCCAGCCAGTACGACGCCCTGGACGCGGACGAAGTGGACGTCGTCCACCTGAACGACGTCGTTCAGGACGAGGAGCTCTACGACGACGTCGACGAGGCACGCGACAGCGTCGTCGTCGACCTCGACGCCCTCGCCGCGTGGGTCGACGAGTACGTCGCCGCGTCCGATGCGAGCGTCGTCGTCCTCGACTCGCACCTCGCGCATCACCTCGACGTCGACCGCGTCGTCGTCCTGCGGTGCCATCCGGAGACGCTCGAAGCCCGCCTCGCGGACCGCGGCGAACCCGCCGCGAAAGCCGCGGAGAACGCGGAGAGCGAGGCGCTCGACGTCGTGCTCGGCGAGACCGTGGACGCCCACGGCACCGAGTCCGTGTACGAGATCGCGACGACCGACCAGGCCCCGGACGAGGTCGCCGACGCCATCGCGGCGGTCATCGCGGGAGAGCGCGAACCGAGTGCGGGCACGGTCGACTACATCGAGTACCTATGACGCTCGACCAACTCAGACCACGTATCTCGGGCCTGCTCGACCCGTGGGTGCGCGCCGCGAACGCTCTCGGCATGAGTCCGGACGGTGTGAGCGTGATCGCGTTCGTGCTCGCGCTCGCCGCAGGCGGTCTCTACGCGTACGCCGGACCCGCAGTCGGCGACGTCTCCGCACTGTACGCCGTCGGCGCGGTCTGCGTCGCGTTCAACGGCTGGCTCGACATCGTCGACGGCGCGCTCGCCCGCGAACAGGACGTCGCGAGCGAGGGCGGCGACCTGCTCGACCACGTCCTCGACCGGTACGCGGACGTCGCCATCATCGTCGGCCTCGCCGCCGGCATCGGCCGGTACGACCTCGGGCTCGCCGCCGTCACCGGCGTCCTCCTCACGTCGTACCTCGGCACGCAAGCGCAAGCCGTCGGCCTCGACCGGGTGTACGCGGGCGTCCTCGGCCGCGCCGACCGCCTCGCGCTCGCCGGCGCCGTCGGCGTCGCCGTCGTCCTCTACCCGAGCGAGGTCTACGGCCTGACGCTCGTCGGCTGGCTGCTCGTCGTCTTCGCCGTCGTCGGTCACGTCACCGCCGTCCAGCGGTTCTGGGGCGCGTGGTCGCGACTCGACTGAGCACGCGGGGGGCACATGTTTTATACGCGGCGGGGAGAAAGGCTAGGATATGGCTCAGTGCGAGATGTGTGGTGCCGAAACGTCGGACCCGAAGACGGTGAAGGTCGAAGGCGCCGAACTGGACGTCTGTTCGGAGTGCACCGACTTCGGAACGGAAGTGAAGAGTCAGAAGCAATCGAGCACGTCCACGAAGTACTCCACGAGTTCCTCGTCCTCGAGCTCGTCCTCGTCGAGCGGTCGGTCGTCGGGGAGCTCCTCGTCGTCGGGCGGGAGTACGCGACGCCGGGACATGTTCGACGACATGGGCGAGCTCGCCCAGGACTACGACGAACGAATCCGTCAAGCTCGTGAGAAGAAGGGATTGAGTCAGGCCGATCTCGCGAACGAACTCAACGAGAAGGCGAGTCTCATCCGGAAGTTAGAGCGCGGTGACACGCTCCCGAGCGACAAGGTCCAGTCGAAGCTCGAGCGGGAACTCGGTATCGACCTCGACGCCGGCGGGTCATCTGGCGAGGACGAGGAGTGGAGTGGCGGGTCGTCCACGAAGACGACGCTCGGGGACGTCGTGAAACGCAAGGACTGAAACTCGGCGACAGCGAGACGTCTGACAGCGTCTTTTTTCAAGTAACAAACTGTTAACCAAACAATCATGGCAGTGGGGGGTTTACGCATAGGCAATGCCTACCGAGGAAGCGGACGAGGATGCCACCGGTCCGGACCACCCGGACAACGTCCTCTACGACCTCTACGAGACGTACATCGGCGAACCCGAGGAGGACACCGACGTCTACCTCGGATTCGGCCTGTTCTTCACCGGTGTTGGGCTGGGCGTGCTCGCGCTCGTCCTGACCGTCGTTAGCTTCGGCGTACTGGAGCACGGGACCAGCGCGTACTGGCTCTGGTCCGAGTACGCGTTCGCGACCGGGATGCTCGCACTCCCCGCGCTCATCACCGGCGTCGTCGTGTTGCTACCCGTCGAGGAGCGCGCGGTGTACGCTGCCGGAACTGGTGCTGCGATAAACACGGTTGCCGTGGCGTGGTTCTGGACGGCGTACCCCGGGTCGTGGAACGAGGGTGACGCGACGACGACGCTCGCCGTCGTCGGCCTGTACGCGGTCGGGCTCGTGCTCGTCGTCGGCTCCACGGGCGCGGCGCTCATCGCGGACCAGTTGGAGCGCTACCAGCAACCTGGTCCCGCTGACATCCAGCCGATGGAGGAGGACGAGGACGAGAGCGAGTCCATCTCCGACGCGGAGATAGAGGCGGACATCGAGGACGCGATGTCGGGCGTCGAGCTCTCGTGGGGTGGCGTCGAGCGCTCCGAGAATCGGAATCTGAACTTCAGCGAGGACCCGGACATGGAGGGGACGACGCTCGCTGGCGGGATGGCGAAGACAACGCGGTCCTCGGGCGTCGACTCGCAGATCAACTCGCTGAAGGCGATGAAGGGCGGGGAGAAGAAGACGGCGCGGTCGCAGTCGACGGTCGACGACCAGACGGCGAAGCTCAAGGAGTTGCGTGAGCGTCGGGAGCGCGAACAGGCCGAGAAGGACGTGGCGTCGGATAGCTCGGGGTCACTCGGTGGTGGACGTGACGGGTTGTGGACGCGACTGAAGCGCGCGCTCGGGCTCGGTTGAGCGCCCGCTCGTACTTCAATTAGGAGCCAGTTAATACTAACCTCTATCCTGATGAAATAATTTCACATAGTTTTATTATCCGGTGGGGTACATGGGCAAATATGGCTAAAGGCCTAGACGTCGGCACGATGAACATCCTGTCCGCACAACAGGATGGTAGCGATACCGTATTCGTTCAGCAGCGGAACTCCTTCGTGGAGATCGAGTACTCTGACATGGCCGAGCAGATGCTCAGTCGGTCGGAGGTCCTCCACATCCGGAAGGACGACAAGGTGTACGTCGTAGGTGACGACGCACTGAACTTTGCAAATATCTTCAACAAGAACACCCGACGCCCGATGAAGCACGGGATCCTCTCCAGCCAGGAGAAGTCCGCGATCCCGATGATGAAGCTCATCATCGAGCAGGTCGTCGGCGAACCCAGCTATCCCGACGAGAAACTGTACTTCTCCGTCCCGGCGGACCCGATCGACTCCGAGCTCTCGACGCTCTACCACCAGAAGACCATCGAGAGCTTCCTCGACAACATGGGGTACGACGCCGAACCCATCAACGAGGGGATGGCTGTCATCTACAGCGAGCTCGCTGACAACAACTTCACGGGCCTCGGCATCAGCTTCGGCGCAGGCATGACGAACGTCTGTCTCGCGTACTACGCGGTCCCGGTCATGAAGTTCTCCGTCGCCCGTGGTGGGGACTGGGTCGACGAGCAGGCCGCGCAGGCGACCGGTACCCCGGTCGACAAGGTCACGAGCGTCAAGGAGAGCGACTTCGAGCTCGACTTCACCACCGACGTCGGTGGCGTCGAGGGTGCACTCTCCATCTACTACGAGAACCTGCTCGACTACGTCATCCAGAACGTCGTGAAGGAGGTCGACGAGGAGGACATCGAGGAGGGCCTCGACGTCCCGGTCGTCGTCACGGGCGGTACCTCGAGCCCGAACGGCTTCGAGGCGCTGTTCCGCGACCACCTCGAGGACGCGAACATCCCGTTCTCGATCAGTGGCGTCCATCACGCGAGCGAGCCGCTGTACTCGGTCGCCCGTGGTGGCCTCGTCGCCGCACGCTCCGACGAGGACGTCGACGAGCCCGAGGAAGAGGCGGAAGCGGCTGCAGCGGACGAGTAACGCCACGACGCCCGGCTTCGTGTCCGACGACTCGGTCGGTCGTGACGTTTAGTCGACGCGGTGTCGCCGTCGTTCACCTCGTTTTTCGCGCGCTAGACGTTGGCGTGGAGCGACGCGTGTGGTCGTCGCTTCCGGCAGGGACGTCGATTGTCCGGCGTCCGGTCGCGTTGCTGTTGGTGCGTTCCGAGTGGCGAGGTCTGTTCTCGAGTTGCAGTCGGGTCGTCGAAAACGGGTCGGCTCGTTGAAGGAGTACCGGGCTCGTTGAAGCGGTGCAGGTGTCGCGGTCGACCCGGTCGTGAGACGGATTCTCGGGGATTGGTCAGGCGGCTTCTGCGGTGGCGTCCTCGTCGACGCTGTTGGCGTCGGGGTCGGTATCGTCGTCGTCCGTCGACCCCGGTTCGGTGTCGTTCGTGGTTCGTCCGTCCGCGTCGTCCACCTCCTCGTCTTCGTCGTCCGCTCCGCGGTCGGCGTCCTCTTCGCCGGTGGGTTCCGTATCGACTTCGTCGTGGTCGGTAGTTGCGACCTCGTCGGATGCGGCGACCGCGTCCTCGTCCACGTCGGCCGCCCGTTCCGTACTCTCGTCCACGTCGGCCGCCCTTTCCGTACTCTCGTCCTCGTCCACGTCGGCCGCCCGTTCCGTACTCGCGTCCTCGTTCTCGTCGGATGCAGTGCTTTCGTTCTTGTCCGACTCCACGTCCTGATCCTCGCTGGATGGTGCGTCGTCGGATTCGCTCGTCGGTGTCGCGTCGCCCTCACCGGTGTCAGCCGCGTCGTTTGCGTCGTCTTCGGCTGCCTCGTCTTCGACTGCGTCACCTTCCGCTAGGTCGTCGTCCTGGCGTCCCGTCTCGGGGTCGGCCGTGTCGACCTCGGCCTGAGCGTCTGGTTCGTCGCGGTCGGCGTCGGCGTCTGCTGGGACGTCGCTGGGGACGCGTTCGACGTGGGGCTTCGGGTCTGATTCGGGGGCGTCGTCTGGGATGGAGACGTTGTCCCGGATGCGTTCGAGGTTCCGGACGGCGTTCTCGGAGCCGTCGCGTGCGAACTTCGACTCGAATCGAGAGATAGCGTCGTGCCAGGATTCGAGCGTCGCCGGTTTGCTTCGGTGTTCGACGTCGACGCCGACCCACCCGCAGGCGTCGCAGCCGTAGGCCTCCCCGTCCGCGAGGGCGTAGTGGCTCAGGGAGGAGCCACAGCGTGGGCAATCTTTCATACAGGAACTGCTTAACCCGCAATAATAAGTGTGTTCCATTCTCTCATGGGTCGGTAATCCGTAACTGACCCGGCCCGCGTATTACTACAGAACATAAACAAAGGCTTTTGTATTCGCAGTATGTATGCGTTGGTACGATGAGCGCGACCCCCTCGCCGAACGTCGAACGAACCATCGAACGCTGCCGGCCCGAAGACGTCACCCCCGTCCAGGTCGACGCGGACACCCTCGAATCCACCGCCCCCGAGTACCTCCGGGACCTCAAGCGCGAACTCGCCACCGAAGGGTACTCGCCGTCGACGCTCGCCGTCCGCGCGCGCTTCGAGGACGACTGCTCGCTCGCCACCCAGGAGGAGGCCGACCGCATCCGCGGGCACGTCCGCGCCGCCGCGTTCCTCGGCGCCGCGAGCGTCCGCGTCACGTGCGAATCGGTCCCGGACGCCGAGAAGGTCCGCCCCGCGCTCGCCGCGTGCGCCGAACGCGCCCGCCGCGAAGGCCTGGCGTTCGAACTCGACGCACCCATCACGCTCGACGCCGAATAGGCACCCGATGCCAACACGTCGCGCGCTCGCCCGCCGCCTCGGCGTCGTCGAGGACTTCCAGGACCCGAGTCCCTCGCTCGAACAGTACGCCACCTCGGCGGAGGTCGCCGCGTCGCTCGTTCACGTCGCCGACCAACGCGGCGACCTTACTGACAGCGACTCTGCCCAGGGCGGTGACCTTACTGACAGCGACTCTGTCCAGGGCGGCGACCTCACTGACAGCGACTCTGCCCAGGGCGGTGACCTCGTCGACGACGGAGGGGCGACCGTCCTCGACCTCGGCACCGGAACCGGGATGCTCGCGCTCGCCGCCGCCCTCCGCGGCCCCCGTCGCGTCGTCGGCGTCGACGTCGACCCCGCGCCACTCCGTACCGCTCGCGAGAACGCCGCTCGCGTCGGCGCGACCACGCCCGTCGAGTGGGTCGTCGGCGACGCCACCGACCTCCCGCTCGCGTTCGACGAGCGCGTCGTCGTCCTCTCGAACCCACCGTTCGGTGCGCAGGACGGGAACGAGCACGCCGACCGCGCGTTCCTCGACCAGGTCCGCGACGTCGCCAGCGTCTCCTACACCGTCCACAACGCCGGCAGCGAGGACTTCGTTCGCGCGTACGCCGCAGACGCAGACGCAACCGTCACCGACGCATTCGCTGTCGAACTCGACGTCGACAACCAGTTCGAGTTCCACGACCACGAATCCGCCGCCATCGACGCCGAAGCCTACCGCATCGAGTGGACGTGACGCCGCGAGCGTGGAGCGGGTCGCGTTCGGTTACCGGTTCCGGCCGTACTTCTCCTTCGTGAACACCTTCACGCGCGTCTGGTTGACGACCGCGTAGACGTGCCGGCCCTGGCGTTCGAACGAGATGCCGGCGACGGTCGCGTTCCCGCCCTCGCTCGGCATCGTCGTGCGAGCGAGCGTCTCGTTGTTCCGTGAGACGACGATGGCGAACCCGTTCTCGGTGGCGGCGACGCTCACGTTCTTCCCGTCGAGCACCGGGTCCGCGGTCGCCGCGTCGGCGACGAACGCGAGGTTCGCGGACTCGTTCGGGCGCTGCAACCACACCTTGTACGTCGTCGGGCCGCCGTTCGCCGACCACCCGCGGCGGATCGCCCACACCGAATCGCGCCACGTGACGCCGCCGACGTCCACCTGCCGCGACCCGCCGAACGCGAGCTGTCCCTTCGAGACCGCTGGGTACCAGACGCCGCGGCGTTCGCTCACGACGATGACCCCGGAGGCGGTCACGTTCTCCGTCGGCAGGTCGACGAACGGGACGTCGACCGCGGAGACGAGACTGTACTCGGTGCCCTCGGCGTACGTCACCGTGTAGTCCCGGACGTCGACGGGGTTCTCGCCCGGGATGCTCGACGCTTGCGCGGTGTTCAGTTTCGTCGGGAGCGCCATCCCGGCGACGACCGCGAACGTGACGACGAGGCCGGCGAGCGCGAGCGTCCGCCACGCCGACCCGGTGCCTTCGAGGAGGCGCAGCGGGTTCGCGGTGCCGTCGCCGCGGCTCGCGACCGCGCCCGCGACGAGCACCGCGAGCACGAACACGGCGACGAGCCCGGGGGCGCGGAACAGCACGAACCGGTCGCTGCTCTCGATGAAGTAGATCGCCCACAGCGACTTCGAGACGCCGAAGAAGAGGACGCCCGCGTACAGGCGGAGGGCGCTCGGGCCTTCGCTACGGCGACTGAACACGACCGCGGCGGCGACGATTCCCAGTAGCAAGCCGAGTGCGTGCCCCTGGATGGCGATGCCAGCCCACCACGGCGGCGACGGCGGCGACGGCGTGACCTGCGCGGTGACGATGGGGTTCTGGAGTGCGCTGTAGAACACGCTCGCGACGCTCTGTCCGCCGAGCGCGAGGACGATGGTCGTCATCGGATAGCGCACGAGCGCGAACCCGGCGAGCGCGAACACGACCCCGGAGAACCCGATGACGGGCCCGAGCCCGAACGCGGCGAGCGCGACGCCGCCGACGAGCGCGGCGGCCGGGACGAAGCAGAACGCCCGCACGAACGGGTTCGTGGTGAGTGACGTGAACGACTGCGAGCCGCGCCGGTCGGGGAAGTGGCCGTACGCGTACTCGGCGACGGACCCGAACAGGAGCGTCCCGATGAGGTTCCCGACGAGATGCCCGGGGCCGACGTGCGTGAACGACGCGAACGCAACGCCGGTCGGGTAGAACCACGACCACGACCGGAACGGGATGGTGACGGGGTCGCGCCACTGCGCGAACCCGTCCTGGACGAGGAGGTACGCGAGCAGCACGAGCGCCGTCGTCACGAGCGTCCCCCACGGAACGCCCATGACGAGCCGCGAGCGAAGCGCGTGCCCCCACGCGCCGTCGGGGTCGTCGATGCGAGCGACGGCGTACAACGAACCGGCGAGCGTGAGGAGGACCGCGACGACGAAGGCGGGCCCGAGCCAGGCGGCCGAGAGCATACCGGAGCCGTGGGGGTCGAAGGCTAAAAGTACTGCCCGCGACGGCGCCGACGACGCACCCGGCCGCCCGTCGGTTCAAGCCAGCGCTGGCGCGAGTAACGACTTTCTAAAAGGCGTTCTGCGAGCCGCTCAGAGGTCGACGCGATCGCCGATCTCGACGATATCGAGGCGCTCGGGGTGCTCGAAGGAGTTCGCGTGCTTGTGGAGGACGGTCGGGTCGCCGGTGAGTCCCTTCCACATGTCCCAGTGGCTCGGGAGGAGTCGGTCGAGCTGGAGGTCGCTTGCCGCTTCTATCACCTGGTTCTCGTCGTTGTACCAGCGCGTGCGCTTCGGTTCGCGCGTCTCCTTGTCCGGGACGTTCCCGACGGTTCCGAACGCCAGGACGCCGAGGTCGATGTCGTACTCGCGGCCGATGCGCGCGAACTCGTCGCTGGGTTTGGTGTCGCCGCCGTGGAAGAACGTGCCGGCGTCGTGCTCGAACACGTAACAAACGGGCTGGGTTGCG
Organism: Halorubellus litoreus; assembly: GCF_037081675.1. Lineage (GTDB taxonomy): Archaea > Halobacteriota > Halobacteria > Halobacteriales > Natrialbaceae > Halorubellus > Halorubellus litoreus. Next base: position 976,264 of record NZ_JAZAQL010000002.1, read on the forward strand.
TCCGGGTCGTGTGCGGCCTCGACGTGCACGGTGAACTCGCCGAGTTCGAACGTATCGCCGACCGCGACCTCGTCGAACTGGTCGTCGTCGACGTCGTAGTTCGCGGGCCAGTCCTCGTCCTCGCGAGCGACCGCGAGGCTGTCGGCGGGCGCGTGCAGACGCGCGCCCGTGTTCGCGAGGATGGGTGCTTGCGAGGGGCCGTGGACGTGGTCGGTGTGCTCGTGGGTCGCGAGGACGGCGTCGGCACGGTCGACGTCCTCGGGGTCGAACGGCACCGGAATCATCCGTATCGTCCGCGGCGGGTCGCCGAGGCCGACGTACGGGTCGACGAACACCGTCGTCCCCTCGCTGCCCTTGAGTACGAAGCCGTTACAGCCGAGGTACCAGACTGCGACGCCATCGGGGTCCGCGGCCGCGACCGCTCGCGGCAGCCAGTCACCCCAGTCGCTTTTGCTCATACTCGCTCCTGTGAGTGGCCGGTCCAAGAGCGTTGGGACTCGTCACGCGCCGGCCACGCCGAAAAGAACTCGCGGGTGGGGGAGGGCTGCGGGAAGGTGACCCGGCGAGTCGTCGAGTAGTGGGTGGATGGTTGGGTTCGTCGACGAGCCGCCGGATTCGACGTCGGCTCGCGGTCGATGAGTACGTCGGTTTGCACGCATCGGCCACGTGCAGCGCGCTGCTGCATCACCAAGTCATGTCTGTGTTCAGATAAAAGAGCGGCCTGGTTGGACAGGTCTGCGTGAACAGTCGCCGGAACCCCCGTTTCCTTTATGGTCGTGCTGTGGATACGGAGGGGTATGAGTAGTCAGGTCGACCCGGACGACACGGTGGCGGTGTCCGCCGATGGCATTGCCGTCGAGAAGTCGTTCGCGGCAGACGAGTTCCCCGTCCCCGCGATCCGGTTCGCTATCACGTCGAATCGCGACGAGGCGGTCACAGTACGCTTGCACGAGGACATCCCCGCGGACTTCCCGATGGACGGCGTCGGGTTCCACCCGGATTACGATAGCGACAACTGGACCGCGTTCCAGGACCATCACGTCGAGTACGAGCGCACGCTCGACCCGGGCGAGGAGGTCGTCACCGTCTACGGCATCCGTATCGAGTCCCAGAGCGACGTCCCCCAGTTCCTCACCGAACCGCAGGTCACCGAGGTCGACGCCGACGGTGACGCCGACGGCGAGGAAGCGGCTGGCGACGACAACACCATCGACGACATCGTGAACGACGACTCGAACCAGGTCGTCAAGGACATGATCTCGGGGAAGAGCGAGAGCGTCCCCGGGCTCGACGACGACGCTGACGCAGCCGACGACGACGCCGACGAAGCCGACGGCGAGGAATCCGCCATCGACCTCGACCTCGGGAGCGCGGAAGCGGCGCTCGACGCGGACGACGGGGCCGACGCCGACGACGGAGTCAGCGAAGAGGGCCCCGACGACGGACCGGAGATAGAGTTGAACATCGACGAACCGGACGCAGCGGCCGAGGACGAGAGTGACGACGCGGGGACGGACGAAGCTGACGCCGAACCGGTCGACGCGGACGTCGATACGGACGACGTCGACGCCGACGACGACACGGACGGCGATACCGACGACGCAGTGGACGCTGGAGCGGTCCAGGACGGCGACGACGAGTCCACCGGCGAAAGCGACGGAGCGGACGTGGAGTCCGACGTCGACGCCGAGTCGGACGTAGACGCTGCAGAAGCGACCGACGTCGACGACGAATCCACCAGCGTCGCCGACGAAGCGACCGGCGTCGACGAGGACGAGAGTGACGTCGACGAATCCGACGTGGTCGCGGCGCTTGCAGCGGCGGTTCGCGACGACGACGTCGACGACGACGACCTCGCCGTCATCCAGGACGCTATCGCACCAGCCACGCACGAGGACACTGACGTGGACGCGGACGCGGCGGCAGACGCTGGAATCGACGCGGACGACGTGGTCGCCTCCGGGAACGTCGCCGCGGCACTCGCGGACGAGTTCGACGACGGAACCGTCCAAGCAGACACCCGCGACCGCTTGCAGGACGCACTCGACACCCAGACCGCGGGCCCCGACGTCGCGAAGGTCGAACACCTCCAGTCGCGCGTGGAGGAACTCGCGGCGTACACCAGCGCGCTCGAGGAGTTCCTGGACGAGGAGGGGACCGCGAACCAGCTCCTCGAGGAGTACAACGACGAGGTGTCCGCGCTCCGCGACGACCTCCAGTCCGTGCAGTCCGCCGTCGGCGAGCACGACGAGGTCATCGAGGGCATCGAGGCGGACGTCGACGAGCTCGGCGACGAGAGCGCCGAAGCACACGACCGCATCAACGCTCTCGAGACGGACGTCACCGCACTCGAAGACGACCTCGAGAGCACCGCCAGCGACCTCGAGTCGACGACCGAGGACCTGGAAGCAACCACGGACGACCTCGAAGCGGACGTCGATTCGGTCGCCGACGACGTCGACACGCTCGAGACGACCGTCGACGAGCACGTCGAGCAGTTCACGACGCGCGTCGACGACGTCGAGGCGGACGTCACCGACCTCGACGAGGACGTGACCGAACTCCGCGACGACGTCGACGCCATCGAGGAGGACGTCACGGAGATCCAGGAGTGGCGCGACCAGCTCGGCGAGATGTTCTCCTAAGCCGCAGGGACCACTCCATACCAGTCCATAGCGGTCCGTTGCACTGCCTACGCTCGAAACGCAATCTGTTTACAGTCGAGACGATAGGTGTCGAGTGATGACAGCGACCGTCTCCGTCGCGGTTCCGCGCAAAGGCCGGCCACTGGAGGCCGTCCTGGAGCGGCTCGCGGCCCGCACCGGCGATACGAACCTCGCCGACGACGTGATCTCGACGCTTCGCTACGAGAAAGCGGTCACGAAAGGGTCGAAGCGAGAGCATCGGGACGTGTACCAGCGGTTGCGAGCGTACAGCGACATCGACGATGCGAGTGCACCGGAGTTCACGCTCCTCCGGGACGACCGCGAGGGATTCCCGCGACGCGTCGTGTTCGACAGCGTCACGTTCACGAGCGACGACGTCGACATCCATCTGGTCGGTCGCGAGGAACCGTTCCGTGCGCTCCGCACGCATTCGTTCGCGCTCGGGTTCGATAGCGCGGACCTCGTCCTGGAGGAGGTCGTCGGCCTCACGCCGGACCCGCTCGAGGACCTCGCAGGTGTGAACGAACGTATCGACCCGCACGATACGGACGTTCGCGTCGTCACGGGTCTCGGCGACACCGTCTATCACACGTTGATGGCGACGCCGGAGGCTATCGAGGGGTCGTCGCGGTCGACGCTCGACCGCGGGTTCGTCGCGGCCTACGAGGGCGAGCTCTGTATCTCGCCGCGCTACGAGCGCCTCGTCGAGGCCGTGCTCGGGACGGATGCGGTCGAGGACGTCGCGTTCACGTACGCCGAGGATGGTCGCGAGGAGGAGGCCGCGATCGCCGACTCGGGTGTTGGCGTCTACCTCACGATGAGCGGCTCGACGGCGCGAGACCACGGGCTGGAGCTCGGTGAACGGTTGTTCCCGAGCGAGACGGTCCTGATGTCGAACACCGCCGAGATCGACGAGGCGGCAGAACGCGCCATCTCCCTGTTCGAATCCGCGGAGTTGGACTCCGAGCTGGTCGTGCAGTAGGCTCAGTTCTCGACTCGTTCTCGCTCGCCACGAGCCCTTCGTTCGATATAGCGTCATAGGATTTACGAGACTGGTCTCGGACGCCCCACGGGTCTGAATTTGGACAGCGCCAGACCCCCGACACCGACAGGAACGCCTGAGAAGCCGCTGACGCGCGTTCGTCGGCGAACGCACATAGACGAGGGATACCGACCAGATACCGTCCACGAACGCCTGCTGGACGTGCTACTGGCGAGAGTGACGGCCGCGCGCGGCGTCTCAGCAGCGTCACTCGTGGAGAGCCAGTGCTCGCAACACGTACGGGTTCCAGCACCAACGAGCGACTGACTCGAATCGGTGGTTACTCCGACCGTGGTGGCAGCACCCCCCTCGACTACCCGACCGTCGCCGACCAATCCATCCCCCGCCGACCGAGGGGCTCCCTGAACACTCGAACCGTGCGGCTGTGGACCGAGCAGGACGCCGTCGACCGCGATGAGTCATCGCGGTGTCGACGCCCATCTCAATTGGATCGCTTGCGACTGACGGCCCGTGCACCGACCAAACGTACCAGATTCCATAACTGACGTGTGCGTGCATTCTGGAAGCAACACCGACACACACTACGAGAACGCGTTGTCTCCAACGCAACGAATACTCTGGTATACATCCGTTTCTATAGCACCATAGGGCGCAAATTGTGGTTCTACGCGATTGCATATGCGTGCAATCGGGGCGAGTTCGAAGTCCTATAGCGTAGGATAAGGTCTTTTATCTCCTGCTGTGGGATTAGATACTTGTGGGTGGGGTGAGAGCGTTCGAGCGTGACCGAACGCGACGACGCTCGCGGGTGGTGGGCGGAGCTACCAGATAGAGAACATACTTCGAAGCGGGTGCAATCGGCGGTCGATTGTCGTCGACCAGGCAGTGATTGGCCGCTCTGGAAGTGGACCAGTGGTGGAGGCTTCGAGAGCAGAGAATTCACCGGTCGAGATGGCCGCTCGACCCCGGGGTCGTGGAGCGCCGTCTTCGGTGCCCGAACCCCAGGGGTTTCAGGCCCGAAACCGGGTTCGATTTCGGGGGGTGTGCGGCGGTGAACGAACCCGACGTCGAGCGCGCCGTGGTGAAGACGTACGTCCCGGCGTACCAGAAGGACGCCTGGATCGAGCACGCCGACCGCCTCGACATGAGCCAGAGCGAGTTCGTCCGGACGATGGTGCAGGCCGGCCGCCGCGACTTCGCGGTCGATGGCTTCCCGGAGGCAGCCGACGACACGGCAGCGGCGGACCGGGAAGGCACCGCATCGAGTGACGCACCCGAGGACGACGCGGACGACGCCCGCGGCGAGTTCGAGGACCGCGTGTACGCGCTCCTCCGCGAGGAGACGCGGTCCTGGGACGACCTCCTGGAGGCAGTCACCGACGACGTCGAGGGGCGACTCGAGGACGCGCTCCAGTCGCTGCAGGCGTCGAACAAGGTCGTGTACAGCGGGCGTAACGGCGGATACGAGGCGGTCGAGGAATGAGCGAGACGGACGCCGACGCGGAGGGTCACGGGTCGACCGACGACCTCGACCTCGTGGACCACTACCTGGAGGACCAGCGCTTCCACGGGAAGGCCGAGCGGACGCGAGCGTCCTACGAGCGCGTGCTCAGGGACTTCGAGGCGTTCCTCGCGGACCCAGAGCGCGGGCCAGGCGGCCGGTCGACGACGCCCGACGCGGTCGATCGCCGCGAGTGCATGGCGTGGGTGCACGCACTCCGAGATACTCACGCCCCGAGCACGGTCGCGTCGTACGCCTCCTACGTGCATCGGTTCTACGCGTACATGACGCAGGTCGGCGAGCTCGACGAGAACCCGATGGCGCTCGTCGTCGAGGAGATGGACGAGGCGATCGACCCGGACCCGACGCGTCGCGACGTCTCGCTCGACGAGATGCGGGCGTTCGTCGCGACCGTCACGCATCCCCTGGAACGAGCGGTTATCGTGACGTTACTGAAGACGGGGATGCGTGTCGGCGAGTGCTGTAACCTCGACCTCCGGGACCTACAGCTCCCGGATTCGACGGCGAGAGCGGCGTTCGACGTCGATCAGCGCGTTCACCTGGATGGTCGTGGGCCGTCGCTGTACGTCTCTTCGGAGCCGTCGCGGGGGGCGGTCGTGAACGGCGAGGAGCGATACGAATCGAACAAACGCAAGCGCGATACGGTCGTGCCCGTGGACGACGAGCTCCGGACGGTCCTCGAGGCGTGGCTTGCGGTCCGGCCGGACGCGCGGTCCGATGCTGAGCCGTTGTTCGTGGACACGAGCGAGGAGTGGGGCGAGCGTCTTCGGGCGAGTGGCGTGCGGTCGTTCGTCACGCGGCACGCTCGCGACGCCGGCTGGTATCGGACGGGTGGTGGGGCGAGCGAGAACGTCACCCCGCATTACTTCCGGCACTTCTTCACGACGCACCTCCGGGACCGGACGGGCGACCGCGGGGTCGTCAAGTACCTTCGTGGGGACGTCGCGAGCGACGTCATCGACACCTACACGCACGACTGGGGGTCCCGCATCGCGGACGTCTACGACCAGCATATTTACTCGATAATCGAGTAATCCGGGGGGCGGATATACTCCGGATAAATCAAATAACGCTATACGAAACCCGGGAGTTCTGTTCCGCCACAACCTCGGAGGATAGAATTGATGCGTGCCTTCTAACCATCTCTGCTTGTTCAGAACTAAACTATATCGGCGTGTGCAGCCGTGTTACACGCCCGCTCAACCAATAATGGTTATCGGAACCTATCGAAGAGAGACGACCCTATGGCGACCGTTTCTCATACTTCAACCGACGAAGCCGTAACGAATATTACGCACACAACCAGTCTCGACGGACGAGTACCGATGGGCTACGACTGTCGGGGGTACACACAGCCAGTGAGTCCTGGTCGGCGAAGGAGGAACGCATGCTCGTTCATCCAGGTCGGTTCGAAACGCTGCGACCCACACGGGTTCGGTATTCGACACCTTGGCCTGCTGTTCAACTTGACCTGGTGAGGAGAACACCATCAAGATGCCCCTAGACCGACGTACCGTCCTGGAGGCGCTCGCTGCTGAGACCGATGCGGCGACACCGGAGACGACCCCCCTCAAGTCACTCGCCGAGACGCTAAACGCGGACCTGTCCTCCGTCCGCACCCACATCCAGGCGCTCGAAGCGTGTTCCCTGGCCCGAATCGAGGGCGACGAGCACGTCCGGGTGACGGTCACCGGCGAAGAGTTGCTCGCTCTCGACACCGACGACGCGATCGTAGTCGACCCATCTCTCCTCGACGACGTCGACTGACTGCGCATCCCCGAGCGGTGTTCGGGGGTGGTCTTTATCAGGACGCCGTGCATCCGCTTTCGTAGTGGAAGTGGACGAGTGATGTCCGAGAACGAAGGTACTGCATCGGCCTCTGATTCCGACGAGGTAACGTACGACCCCGAGAACAGCCAGTACAACCTCTACGAGTGTTCCGACTGCGACAACGTCGTCCTGACGATTGGCCGCGACGAGCCGCCGATGTCCTGTCACGACGAACCGATGGAGCGCATCACGGACATCGAGATGCGGGTCAAACAGCCCGATGTGAAGCAGGTGCTCCTCGAAGCGTTCGGACTGCCGAAGGCGGGCCTCGACATCTGTCTGTGCGTCATCGGTGACGGCCCGCTGTCCGCGAACGAGGTCGCCGAAACGCTCGGCTACGACAGGAGCACCGTCACCCGATACCTCAACAAACTCGTCGAACTCGGACTACTGCAGCGGTCCGAACTGAACCGCGAACAGGGCGGTGTCGTGAACGTGTATCACTCCATCGACCTCGAACAGATGCGGCGAGACACCCTCATCGGGTTCTACGTCTGGGCGGGCGAAGCCGCCGAACTCATCGAGGACGCGAACCTCACGAAGCGCGACTACCTCGAGGAGAACCCGGACCAGGATCTGCCCGACGTCTTCTGGGACTCCCTGACCGAGGACTGAGCAACACGCCCGACGTCGACGACGGTCGGGGAGTGCTGTCGGGCGTGCAACGCGCTTGAATCACCGACAGACGTTCTTATCGGTCGCCGTCGAACCGTGCTGTATGGCTGATTTCGACGTTCTCGTGATCGGCGGTGGCACTGGCAACAACGTCGCTGCGGCGGCAGCCGACGCTGGACTACGGACGGCTCTCGTCGAACCCGGCCCGCTCGGCGGCACCTGCCTGAACCGCGGCTGCAACCCCTCGAAGATGCTCCTGCAGGCAGCCGAGGCCGTCCACGACGTGCACGATGCAGAACGCTTTCACGTGAACGCAACGCTCGATAGCGTCGACCACGCCGCGGTCGTCGACGAGATGGAATCGCTCCTCGGCGGAATCGCCGAGGACATGGAGGCCCGTTACCGCGAGAAGGAGAACCTCACGTTGTTCACGGAGTACACGGAGTTCGTCGACGAGCGGACGGTCGAACTCGACGGGGAACGAGTGACGGCCGACAAGGTCGTCGTTGCTGCTGGCAGTCGACCGATCGTCCCACCCATCGACGGCCTCGACGATATCGACTACCTGACGAGCCAGGACGCCCTCTCGCTCCGGGAGACCCCCGACAGCCTCGTCATGCTCGGCGGCGGGTACATCGCCGTCGAACTCGGGTACTTCTTCGAGGCGATGGGGACCGACGTGACCGTCGTCGAGATGATGGACTCGCTCGTCCCGCGCGAGGACGGCGACGTCGCCGAGGCGTTCACCGAGATCGCGTCCGAGCGCCACGACGTCTACACCGGGCATCGCGTGACGGCGGTCGACGAGACCGGTACCGGCTACGCCGTCCACGCCGAGACCGAGGCCGGGGAGGTGGCGACCGTCGAAGGCAGCGAGGTGCTCGTCGCACTCGGCCGCCGCCCCAACACCGATACGCTGAACCTCGACGCGGCCGGCATCGCGGTCGACGACAACGGGTTCGTCGAGACGAACGAGCACCTCGAGACGTCAGCCGAGGGCGTCTGGGCGCAAGGCGACATCGCGGGGAACGCGCTGTTCAAACACTCGGGCGACTACGAGACCCAGCACACGGTCGCGAACGTCGTCCACGACGAGCACCGCGAGCTCGACCTCTCCGCGATGCCCCATACCATCTTCACCGAGCCGCAGGTCGCCGGCGTCGGCGCGACCGAGGACGAACTCGCAGAAGAAGGCGCCGAGTACGCCGTCGGGCGAGCGGACTACGCGGACTCGGCGATGGGACGTGCGAAGAAGCTCGACGACGGATTCGTGAAGGTACTCGCCACTCCGGACGGCGAAATTCTGGGCGCGCACGCGCTCGGCTACGAGGCGTCGGCGTTGCTGCACGAGGTCGTCGTCGCGAAGCGGAACGACGTCACCGTCGCCGAGATGGCCGACACCATCCACGCACACCCGACGTTGAACAAGATCGTCGAAAGTGCGTTCCAAGACGTCGGCGAGTGACGAGGGATTCGACTCGGGTCACGGGCCAGATACCGACCGCGAAAGCGATGCATCAGGCTCCCCGTGGACTGTGCTAGACGTCCGTCTTCGATCGGTTCGCGGCCGACTGACGGCGCTCCGAGCGGCAGCGATGGACCTCTTCTCGCAGGAGCTGTCGCCGTCGACGGGGTACGTCGCGACGCTCCTGAACGGGTGCCTGTTCGCGCCGTCGCTGTTGACGTTCTGGCTCGTCAACGGCTTGCTGGACTTCTCGACCGCACTGACCATCGGCGCGGTGGCCACGCCCGCCGGACTCCAGCTCCGCCTGCTCGCGTACCTGTTGCTCGTCCCGGTGTTCTTCGCGCTCCGCGTCGCCATCCACCTCCTCCATCCGACTCACCGACGCCAGATCCTCGCCGGCACCTGCCCGAACGCCCGCTACCTCAGCCTCGACTGGTTCAGCATGGGCATCCTCGCAACCGGCCTCCCACTCGCACTACAGGACTTCGGACCTTGGATCGGCATGAACGCAGTGTTCATCGCTGGCGTGTTCCTCGCGCCGAGAGCGATGCGTCCACGCCGCGGTCGCGTCGTCAAGCTCACCGCAATCGCGGGCGGGATCGTGCTCTTCCTCTACGCGAAGTACGGCGCACTCGTTCCACTCCTACCCGCTCCAGGGCTGGTAGTGGGGCCGATAGCGACGCTCCAGCTCACCGACCCTACGACGACGTGGCTATTGGCCGTCGTCAACAGTCTCGTCGTCGGACCGGTTATCGTCGGAGCCGTGGGCGTCGTCATGAATCACGTGTTGACGCGGCCAGAGCTCACCGACCTGCCGTTCGTGGCGCACGCGATGCCGCGCCGCGACCCTGACGCGGTCGTGGTCGCGAGCGCCGCCCTCGGGACGGCGTTCTACCTGCTCGTCGTCGCAGCAGCCACCGGCCAGCTCGCGCTGTTACCCTGACAAGGCGGACGCTGCCAGCCGTCGAGCGGTGCGTTCAGTCGTCCTCGATGGCGGGGTCGAGGCGCGCGACGCACTCCGCGGCGGTGTTCGTGCCGTCCTCGTTCGTGCACGGGAAGACGGCGACGAGGTCGTCACGGTCGTACACGGCGAGGCACTGGAGGGGAAGGTGGACGACCTCCTCCGCGTGTTCGGATACCAGCGTCGTCCGCTCCCGGTACCGGAACGCTGGTTCGAGACTGTGGCCGTTGCAGGCGGCCCACGATTCGAACGCCTCGATGCGGTCGTGAACGAGCGACTCGCCGTCTTCGGGCGGCGAGGCCGGGACCGACCGCCCCCACGTGTGTATCGAGACGTCCGCCAGGACACCGGTGGCTTCGAGCTCGCGGAGGGTCGCAACGGTCTCGCGACGCCCGTTGCCCGGCGGTGGCGAGCGCTCTCGCGTCCACACCTCCACGCGCAGCGTTCGGTCCGCGACTTCGTCCAGCACTCGCTACACCTCTCGTTCGACCGCGGGCGGCGTGCTCGACCGGAACTCCGCGGCCCGCTGCTCGCCGAGGTCCATCAGTTCCGCGAGGAACCCCGGCGACCGGTCGACCTTCGTCGAGCAGTGATACGTCTCCCCCATCGAGATGCGTCGCACCGTCACCTTCGAGAAGTCGCTCTCGGGGAGGTGCCCCTCGTCGACCCAGTCGTTGACACGCTCGACGACGCGCAGTTCCTGATTGAGCGAGATGTTCCCCGAGAGCTCGTTCCGTCGGTCCGCTATCTCCTCCAGGGACGTCGGTTCTCCCTCCCGTTCCTGGGGATTGATCTGGATGACCCACAGCTCATCGGGCTTCCGGTCGGCGTCGACGCTCAACAGGTCGTCTATCGGCGGGTTCTGGGAGAACAAGCCGTCCCAGTGATAGTGCCCGTCGATCTTCACTGCCTCGAACATCGACGGCACGGCCGCGGACGCGAGGATGGCCGTCGGCGTCACCGCCTCGTTCGTGAACGTCTCGAAGATACCTGCGTTGATGTTGACGGTCCCGACGACCAGTTCGGGCGTCTCACGCCCGCAGAGGTCCGGGACCGCGTCGAAGTCGATGTGTCGCTCGAGGGTCTCCCTGATCTCCTTCTTCCCGAGTTCCGCCCCTGGGACGTCGTAGGGGCTGACCTGGAGCATCGGCACGCCGGCGCTCCCCAGCCGGTTCAGCCCGACGACGAAGTCGTTCACGAACCGGTCGGAGACGCTCGACGCGGAGAGGTCCTCCCAGATGGCATCTAGGAGCGAGATGGCTTTCGCCTCGTCGCCCGTCACAAGTCCGTACCACGCCGCGAGCGCGTTGAACGCGCCACCGGAGGTGCCGCTGATACCGACGAGTTCGTGGTCGTCATCCCACTCCCGGAGCAGTCCCTTCAGCACGCCCGCAGTGAACGCTGTATGGCTCCCACCGCCCTGGCACGCGATGGCGACACGGGTCGGGTCGTCCGCCGCCTCTCCCTCCGCAGCCGACTCGTCCATGGCGGTATCACTCATAGGTCGTCGTGTAGCCGCCGTCCCAGAGCATGTCGCCGCCGTTCAGGTGCCGTCCGTGCTGTGAGAACCCGAACACGAACAGGTTCGCCACCGCTGCGGGCGTCATCATCTCCTTCGTGCGAGCCTGCCCCAGCATGACGTCCTCGACGACCTCGCGCTCGGAGATACCGCGCTCGGTGGCGGTGTCCTCGATCTGGTCGACCATCAGCGGCGTCAGGACGTACCCGACGCTCACGGAGAACCCCCGAAGGGTGCCCCCGCCTTCCGCAGCGATCGACTTCGTCAAGCCCTCCAGGCCGTGTTTGGCGGTGATGTACGCGGGCTTGTCCTGGGTCGCGTAGTGGCCGTGCACCGAGGACATGTTCCCGATGGCGCCGACGCCATCACCGGACTGCGTCCGGTCGCTCGAGGCGTCGTCCGACGACTCGTCGTCGTCGGTGTCGCGGATGTGTTGCATCGCCAGTTTCGAGATGAGAAACGGCGACCGGAGCATGATGTCGAGCATGAGGTCGTACCTCTCCATCGGGAACTCGGCGATGGAGGCGATGTGCTGCATTCCGGCGACGTTCGCGACGAACCGGAGGTCGCCGGCGTCGGCGGCGGTGTCTATCATCGACTCGACGGCGACGTCGTCGGTCAGGTCCGCGGCGACTGGCTCGATTGAGCCTGGCGCGTCGACGTCGTCCGCGAGTGCGACGGTCTCGTCGAGGCCGTCCTCGTCGATGTCCGCGGCGACGACCGTCAGGCCGTTCGCCGCCAACGCCACCGCGAGTGCCTGCCCGATGCCGGAGGCACCGCCCGTGACGACCGCGACGGACTCCGGGCCGAAGTACGGGTCCTCGAGGACGAGGAGGTCGTCCGCTGCAAGCGTCGGTTCGGATAACTCGAAGTCGTCGTCGGTTGGCATACGTACGCACTCGTAGGCTGGCTGCGCGTATAGGGGTACGTCGGGTGTGCAACGCCGGGACAATGAGGGGCGTCGGGAGAGCGGTGGCGGTGGGTCAGGCGAGGAACTCGCTCGCGAGGACGATGACGCCCACGATCGAGAAGACGACGCCGAGCGCGGGTTCCATGACCTCGCTGGGGACGTGCTTGCCGACGCGCGTCCCGACGGTGCCGCCGATGAGGACGCCGGGGATGGACCACGCGACGATGTGGACGGGGAACGCGTCGACGGAGACGGCGTGAACGGCCGCGCCGGCGATGGCGGCGATGGCGAGGACGAACACGCTCGTCGCGACCGCGACCCGCGGCGGCATCCGACAGCGGACGATGAGCTGCGTCGTCGTCACCTCGGGAAGGCCGGCGCTGATGATGCCGGTGATGAAGCCGCCGGCGGTCGCCAGCGCGACACCTGGCGGCCGCCAGCAGGTGTCGTAGTCGAACGTCTCACCGTCCGCGGCCTCGATCGTCGTCTTCCCGCGGCCGTCGTTCTTCTTCTTGAGGTACTCGCCCTCGCACTCGCCGGGCTCGCACTTCTCGGGCGGGTCGTAGTACACGAGGAACCCGCCCAGGAGGAGGAGGCCGGCGCCGAACGCGAGCTTGAGGAGCGTCGTCGGAACGAGATGTGCGGCGAACGCACCGACGACGGTCGCGGGAACCGCACCGACCAGCAACCACTTTGCGGTCCGGTAGTCGACGACGCGCTGTCGGACGTAGTTCAACAGGCCGTTCCCCATGCCGAACACCTCGGTCATGAGGCCGGCGCCGATGGCCGTGGCGGGCGGGAGGCCGACGACGAGCATGAAGAACGGACTGAAGAACAGCGCACCGGAGACGCCGGATGCGAGCGCGACCAGCGAGAACACGATTGACGCGGGGAACACCCACCAGTGCGCGAGGAACTCGTCGACGGGAAAGCTCTCGGGACCCGGGAGCGTCTGCGCGAGCGCGACTCCGTCGCCGACCAATGCGAACGTGAGCAGGGGCACGACGAGCACGGCTCCAGCGACTGCCCAACTCGTAGACGTGAGACGACGACCTCGCATCAGTCGAACAGTTCGGCGACGATTGCGTCCTCGGGAATCCACCCGACGAACTCGCCGCCCTCGAAGGGGATGTCGGTGGCCGCGATGTAGTTACAGAGGCCGACGTAGAAGTCCACGAGCAACCCGAGCGCAACGATTTCACTGTTCGAGTAGTAGTGCGTCAGGGCGTCGTGTATCTGGTCGGTGACGGTGCCGGACTCGACGGCGCGCGCGTACTGGAGAAGGACGTACTCGGCGTCGTCGAACCCCGAGAAGTCGCCGCCGCCGATGGCGCGCATCTCGTCGATAGTGACTCCCTTGTCGCGGGCGATGTCGACGTGCTGGTGCCACTCGTAGCGAGCGCCCCGAGCCCGGGCGACGGTGAGGATGACGAGTTCCTTGCGTCGCTGCCCGAGCTGGTCGTAGAGGACGTTCAGATACTCGAGCGTCGCCTCGAGTACCTCGGGGTTGTGCGCCCAGATGCGGAAGATGTGGCGGTCGCCGAGGTACTCGTCGGTGAACAGGTGCTCGTATTCGTCCGGTATCTCGTCTCGGTCCAGGAGCGGTAAGCGTGACATGTGTTGCTGTCGGTTGCGGTTTCGTGGTTCGAGTGCTATTCGTGGGAGACCTTGGTTATCCGAGGACGCCGGCACCGAGGAATGCACCGAGGACGACGCCGTAGATGACGTGGACCGTACCGAACATCATCATCATGCCCTTGTCGGGTTCGATGCCGATGACGCCTCGCATCCAGAACAGCATCCCGCCGATCATGAGGACGATGCCGTAGACGAGGCCGAGGCCGACGGCGACGAGGATGGACGACAGTTCGAGACCGACTATCGGAACGCCGACGGCGAACACGGCACCGGCACCGATGCCGTACAGGAGGTGCAATAGCATCCCGGGCATCGCGTACTCCTCGGGATCGCCACCAGCGAACTTCGCGACGAGGCCAGCCGTCGGCGGCGGGCTGTCGTCGCCCAGCACCATCATGAAGACGGTCATCACGATCGTCGCAACGAGTCCACCGGCCAGCCCTGCAGTGAGTGAAGCCATAGTGTGTGAGTGCACAGAGACGCGATATCACCTAAACCGTAGTGCGGTCGTTGAAGCCCGCTGCACACCCGCGGCAGCTACCATCGAAAGAAGGAGAGATTATTACCTCTAGCTCGGTCAGGCAGCTACCTTGTCAGTATCCGTCGAGGAGAGGTAGCCCGACGCACTCCGGTGGTCTCGGAAGCACAAGTTTCGGTTACCATCGCGTAACCTCGTACGTGCTCGTGGTAGAAACCACACGACTGCGACCAGCCCTCTCCAGATGGACGCGGGTTCCAGTGACGTCGTGGACACCGGTAAGGCCTACTCTGGTTGCAACGGTTAACCCCGTCACGGGCCCGTTGTTATCCATGACTCCATCAGAACACTCTCGTCGTAACTTCCTCCGTACCGGCGCTGCAGCGACCGCCGGCATCACCACCGGACTCGCCGGCTGTCTGAATCTCGGGGGCGGTTCGTCCCCGGATTCGCTCACGCTCGGCACGCTCAACGTCTTCCCGATGATGCAGTACTTCGTCATCGACCAGCAGGGCTGGTACGACGACCTCGGCCCCGATATCACGGTTCAAACGTTCGGCGGTGGCCCCCCGCTCGTCCAGGCGTACGCGTCCGGGAACATCGACTTCGCGTACGTCGGCATCAGCCCCGGACTCGTCGCCATCGCCAACGGCGTCTCCTCCAAGGTCGTCGCCGCGAACGTCCTCGAACCGAACGTCATGGTCGGCAGCCAGGAGTTCCGATCGTACTGGACCGACCACGGCGCCGACGCCTTCGAGCAGTTCCGCGCCGACAAGGGCCGCAAGCCGAAGTTCGCGACGCTTCCCGCCGGCTCCACGCCCGACGTCTTCCTGCGGTACTGGATCACGGAGGTGCTCGGCCTGAGCCTCGACGTCGTCGAGATACTCGGCCAGAGCCCGAGCGCGCTCCAATCGACGCTCTCGACGGGGAACGCCGACGCGGGCAGCGCCATCGAGCCCGTCCCGACGCTCCTCAAGGAGAACCCCGACAGCGACATGCAACCGTTCAAATACGCTGGCGAGATCATGCCCGGACAACCCGGGGCCGTCCTCCAGCCCTCCCAGCGACTACTCGACGAGAACCCCGGTCTCGTCCAGGAGCTGGTGAACATCCACGTCCGCGCGACGTCGTTCATCCACGAGAACCGCACCGCTGCCGCCGAGATGGCGAGCGAGGTCATCGGGAGCGACATCCTCACGACGGACGTCGCCACCAAAGCCATCAACTCGCCGGCGTCGAACTTCATCTCGAACCCCAAGCGTATCGTGGACAAGTCGCTGGTCTACAACGACTTCCACCAGCAACTCGGCTCGGTCGATACGGACCTCGCGGAGAGCGACGTCTTCGACCACAGCTATTACGAGGAGGCGAGCAGTGGCGAGTAGCACCGAGACCGACACCGACCCCGCTGGGTACCCCACGGGGAGACTCGGCTATGACCAGGGTCGGTCCATCGGCATCCAACTTGCGGCCCTTGTCGGGTTCGTCCTCGTCTGGTGGGCCGGTGCGCTCGTCACACCCCAGAATCTCCTCCCGCAACCGCCAGCGGTCCTCGAGGTCCTCGTCGCCGACGTCAGCTCCGGGCTCGTCTTCGAACTGACCGTCCAGAGCCTCCGCCACTACGTCCCCGGATTGCTCGTCGGCTCCGCGTTCGGGATGGCCGTCGGCGTCCTCGTCGGTTGGTCCGAAACCGTCGACCTCTCCGTCGGCACCGTCGCCAGCATCCTCCGTCCGGTGCCGCCGCTCGCGTGGATTCCCTTCGCCATCATCTGGTTCGGTCTCAACGACAGCGGGGCCGCGTTCATCATCGGCATCGTCGCGTTCTGGATCAACTACTACAACGCCGAGAGCGGCGTTCGGGGCGTCGACCAGCAACTCCTCGAAGTCGGGCAATCGCTCGGCACGAAGACCGACCTCGGGCTCATCCGGCGAGTCGTCCTGCCGTCCGCGCTCCCCGACCTCTTCACGGGCTTCCGAACCGCCGCCGGGCAGGCCTGGATGGTGATGGTCGCCGCGGAACTCCTGGGCGTGCCCGGCATCGGCAAGCACCTCTGGGACGCCGCGAACTTCCTCCAGATGCAGGTCGTCATCGCGTACATGCTCGTCATCGGCGTCCTGTTCCTCGCCTCGGACCGCCTCATCAAACTCCTCGAAGCCCGCATGCTCGCCTGGCGCTAACCATGACTCCGAACCACTCATCGACCGAGAACGACCCGGACGGCGAACCGACCGGCACCGACACGCATGCCGACGCAGCCACCGGCGAAACGCCACAGATAGCCGTCGCCGACGTCTCGAAGACGTTCCAGACCGACCGCGGCCCGGTCGAAGCCATCACCGACGTCACCTTCGACGTCGCACGCGGCGAGTTCGTCTCCATCGTCGGCCCATCGGGGTCGGGGAAATCGACCGCGTTCCGCATCATCGCCGGTCTCGAAACGCCGACCGACGGCGCCGTCCACGTCGACGGGACCCGCGTGACCGAACCCGGCCCCGACCGCGGCATGGTCTTCCAGGACGACGCGCTGTTCCCCTGGCGGACCGTCGCCGGCAACGTCCGGTACGGCCTGGAAGAGGTCGGTGCGCCTGAGGGATTCTCCGTCGACGAGCGCGTCCAGTACTGTCTGGAACTCGTCGGCCTCACCGACAAAGCCGACGCGTACCCGAAGGAACTCTCGGGCGGGCAGCGCCAGCGCGTCGGCATCGCACGCGCACTCGCCGTCGACCCCCCGATACTCCTGATGGACGAACCGTTCGGGAGCGTCGACGCCCGCACGCGCACCACGCTCCACAGGGAACTCCTCGACATCTGGGCGGCGACCCGGAAGACCATCTGCTTCGTGACCCACGACATCGAGGAAGCCGTCTACCTCTCCGACCGCATCGTCGTGTTCTCCGACGCGCCAGGGACCGTCCGCGACGTCGTCACCGTCGACCTCGACAGACCGCGGGACCGGACCGGCGACGCCTTCACCGACATCAAGGCCCGCGTGCTCTCGTACTTCGAGGACGAACCTGGCTGACTCCTACTCGAACACCCCCATGTACTGCCCGAGTCAGTCGCCCCTACCTCTAGTTTCAATACGAACGAGCCGAAGTAATGACCATGCAGGAGGCTGGCTTCCGGTCGGTGTTCGAACACAGCAACGACGCCATCCTCATCTTCGACCCCGATGCCGACGAGATCCTGGCTGCGAACCCGCAGGCGGCCGACCTCCTCGAGTACTCCACATCGGAGCTCGAATCGCTGAGTCCACGAGACATCCATCCCGACGAAATCGACGCGTTCGAGGCGTTCGTCGACACCGTCTACGCCGACGGGAGCGGGTGGACGAGTTCGCTGTCCTGTCTCACCAAGAGCGGCCGAAGCGTCCCGGCCGAGATCTCCGCGACCACGTTCGACTACGACGGCCGAGACGTCGTTCTCGCGTCGATACGCGACGTCAGCGACCGCGAGGAACGCGCGGCGATACTCGACGACCTGGCGAGTACCGCGGCGGCACTCATCCGCCTCGAGGACCGGACGGCCATCGCCGAACACGCCGTCGACGCCGCCGACCGCACTCTCGACCTCGAGCTCTCACACGTCTACCTCCGCAGCGAAGCCGGTGAGGAGTCGCGACTCGAACCGGCAGCCGTCACTGACACGTTCGCACGAACGGTCGGAGACCCGCCCGCGTTCGAGCACCCCGACGGGTTGCTCTGGTCGACGCTCGAAGCCGGCACGCCACGGGTGTTCGACGACGTCCGTGCCGAGGCCGGCGACGAGATGGCGACCGACCTCCCGTTCCGGAACGCGCTCCTGTTCCCGCTCGGCGACCACGGCGTGTTCGGTATCGCCTCCACGGAGAACAGGGAGTTCGACGAGTTCCACTACGACGTCGCCGAGATACTCGCCGCACAGGTCCACGCAGCGCTCGACAACGCCGCACAACTCCGGGAGCTCGAGGCGAAGAACGACCGCCTCGACGAGTTCGCGAGCACCGTCAGTCACGACCTCCGGAACCCGCTCACGGTCGCCCAAGGCCACCTCGAACTCGTCAACGCCTCGCGCGACGACGACCACGTCGACGCTATCGAGGAGTCGCTCGACCGCATGGAGTCGCTCATCGACGACATCCTCAGGACCGCGCAGGCCGACCACGCGGACGTCGACCTCTCGGTCGTCTCGCTCTCCGCGTTCGTCGCGGAGTGCTGGAAGCACGTCGCGGCTGGGAACGCGACCGTCGAGGTCGCCGAGGACGCGGCGCTGTGCGCCGACGAAAACCTGTTCAAGCAACTCCTCGAGAACCTCTTCCGGAACGCCGCCGAACACGGCCGCGCCGACACGAGGAACGACGACGAGATCGCAATAACCGTTGGCGCGCTCCACGACGGGTTCTACGTCGCGGACGACGGCGTCGGCATCCCCGAGAGCGAGCGAACGCAAGTCCTCGAAGCGGGGTACAGCGAGGACGAGACCGGTACCGGGCTCGGACTGAAGATAGTCATGCGGATCGCGAGCGCACACGGCTGGTCGCTCACGGTCACGGAGAGTGACGCTGGCGGCGCTCGCTTCGAGTTCACCGACGTCGAACTCGTCTAGTGAGCGCGATGCATGCGGAGAGACGGTCGTTCGTGTCGACGTCGTTCCGCCGAACTAGATGGTGAGGAGCTCGTAGCCGCGGTCGGCGAGTTCACCGACCGAGGGGGCGTGCTGTCCGGAGTCGCTGAGGAGGTCGACGTTCGCGCGCTTGCAGGAGTCGGTGGCGTCGAAGGCGTCCGCGCAGTACCCGCACGCGCCGGCGAGGAGCCCGCGGCTCTGGATCGTCCGCCATCGGTGGCTGAACGGGCGGTCCGGGTCCTCCGCGAACTCCGTCGCCCACTTCGTCGCCGTCCCGTCGAGGAACATCTCGACGTCGTGCCCGGCGTCGTCCAGTTCGATGGCGTACCCGAACGCGTTGTTCGCGGTCGAACCGTCTTCCGGCCCGGCGTTCAGGAGGATGGCGTACTTGTCCGTCTCGTCAGCGTCCGCCACTGGTTGTTCGTCAGTTTGTCCAAGGATACTGTTCAGGAAGCCCATACGAACACATCGACGAATACGATAATAACCACCCGGCGCTCGTGCAATCGCGACCCACGACCGACGGCGACTCGCCGACCCCGTCGTTCGGTTGCCCGGGCAGCCGTTTGATGCTCGCCGGGAGCGTGTCCTCGGTATGGGCGTTCTGGACGTACTCCCGCGAGACGCGATACCGAGCATCGACGACCCCGCGTTCGCGGCGTCGTACTTCGACGACGACGATACCGTCATCGTGGTCGAGAGCGACCGCCGCGAGCGCACCTGGTTCGAATCCTGAGCTATCACGAGAGAGTGAACGAATTCGATCTCGCGTGTGCTCTTCTTGCACTTCCGCGAGACCGTTTTCATCCCCGAGTTCCTTCCCCGAACCGGGGAGTCGACACGCGCTTCGCCCACCGTCTGCTCCCCCTCTATTCCCCCTCTCCCCTTCCCGCCTCCATTCATCCTCGACACCTGTTTCTATTTTCTAACCAGACTCAGCGGTGGATAACCGAGCGGTTTCGAGACGCGAGTGCGACACCGACTGCTGTTTATGCACTCCGAGAGCGATGTTCGTGGTATGGACGAAGTCGACTTCATGGTGATCGGTTCCGGGTCGGGACTGGACGTGGCGAACGCCGCTGCGAATCGAGGACAGTCCGTTGCAGTCGTCGAGAAGGGACGGCTCGGGGGGACGTGTCTCAACCGGGGCTGCATTCCGTCGAAGAAGCTGCTGTACCACGCGGACGTCCTGGAGATGGTCGAACGCGCCGGCGAGTTCGATATCGACGCCGAGGTCTCTGGCGTCGACTTCGCGAAGATCGTCCGTGAGGTCAACGAGGAGGTGCACGCCGACGCGGCCTCGATTCGCGAGGGGCTGCGGTCGTCGCCACGACACGACCTCTACGAGGGCGAGGGGCGGTTCGTCGACGAGCGTACGGTCGAGATAGTCAGCGGCCAGGACGAGGGTGCACGTATCCATGCAGAAACCGTCCTCATCGCCGCCGGAACGCGCCCCTCGATTCCGGAAATCGACGGGCTCGACGACGTGGACTACCTGACGAGCACCGAGGCGCTCCAGCTCGAGACCCCGCCGGACCACCTGGTCGTCGTGGGCGGCGGCTACATCGCGGCGGAACTCGGGCACTTCTTCGGGACGTTCGGGAGCGACGTCACGATAATCGGTCGGCGTCCGAACCTGCTCCCCGCCGCGGACGACGCGGTGGCGGCGGCGTTCACGGAGCAATACGCCGACCGATTCACCGTCCATACCGGGCACGCCGCCACGGCGGTCTCGGGCGACGGCGACACAGTGACCGTCGAGGCGTCACCGTACGAGTACGGCGAGGACGGCGGGGTGGTGGACGACGCTGAATCGGTGTCGGTCACTGGAGATGCGTTGCTCGTCGCCGCGGGGCGGACGCCGAACACGGACCGTCTCGACCTCGACGCCGCGGGCATCGAGACGGACGACCGCGGGTTCGTCGCAACCGACGAATACCTCCGCACGACCGCGGACAGCGTGTGGGCGCTCGGGGACATCGTCGGGGAGTACCTCCTGAAGCACAGCGCGAACCACGAGGCGAAAGCGGTCGCGCGGAACCTGTTCGGAGAGAACCTCGAACCGGTGGACTACACCGCGATGCCGTTCGCGGTGTTCGCGTCACCGGAGGTCGCAGGCGTCGGTGCGACCGAGCGCGAACTCCGCGACGCGGACCGCGAGTACGCGACCCGAACGTACCAGTTCGACGAGACCGCTCGCGGGAGCGCCATGCACGCCGACGGATTCCTGAAGGCCATCATCGACCTCGACGGCGAGATACTGGGCTGTCACGTCATGGGACCGGAAGCGTCGAACCTCATCCAGGAAGTCGTCGTCGCGATGACGGCCGGCTCGGGCACGGTACAGGACATCCGCGACGCCGTCCACATCCACCCCGCACTCTCGGAGGTCGTCCAGCGCGGCTTCTCCGGGCAGTTCACGCGCCCCACGGACCACTCGCACTCTCACTGACCCGGGGCGGGTTCGTCGCTGGTCTGTCCACCCAGGAGTCGGGTCTGCGTGCGGCCGTGGTCCCGGCAATCTCTGACTGCGGTATTTAATGGTTTGTTGGAGTTGCACGCGCTTCACACGCCGACACGCCCGATATATGCGGTGGTGGTGTAGGCACGTCCGCAATGGCAAAAGCAGCAATCGTCGTACTCGCAGGAACAGAAGGTCACGAGAACGCAGGACGCGTGTTCAACGCGCTCGAAACCGCCAAGGAGTTCGCCGAGAACGACGGCGACGAGGTCGAGCTCGTCTTCGACGGCGCCGGGACACAGTGGATCCCCGAACTCGAAGACGAGGGCCACGACTATCACGAACTCTATCAGGCGGTTCGGGACAACGCGGCGGCCTGTGACTACTGCTCGGGCGCGTTCGGCGTCGAGGACGCCGTCGCCGACTCCGGCGTCGTCACCCTCGACGACTACGAGGGCCACCCGAGCATCCGGTCGCTCGTCGCCGACGACTACGAGATCATCACCTTCTAGGGTCGACCGCGGTCAGATGAACGCCCTTCTGGCCGCAACAGCTCCCACCGACAGCTCCCCCCGTCTCTGCCAACTCACTCACCGGCGTCGTCGACCGAGTAGATACGCTGTCTCGCATCGACGAACGAGATTCGAGACGTGACGAGACCGTTCTCCTCGAGTCGCTTGAGCGCATACCGCACGGTCCGCGGCGAGAGGAACGTCGAATCCGCGAGTCCCGCCTGCGTATCCTCGCCCTCGTACTCGAGCGTCTTCGCCACGAGCTTCGCACTCGGTGGCAGTTCCTCGAGCGGAGTCACGGTTCCATCGGTCGTCTGAGAGGATTGCTCCACCATCACCTACAGGGTGACGTGGAATCCTCTTAACCGACTATCGTGCATGCAACGCCGACGCACGACCGGGCCACGCATCACATATGTCCAGATACATGCCGAGGTTCGCTGACGAGCCCTGACCAGGTTGCCAAACATTTATCCAGGTTAATCAGCAGATTGGTCGGCTGTCCGTTCCGCCTGTCGGGTCTGAGCGACGCCCAACGGGCCAGTCGTCGACGTCGCAGTGACCAGTCGCAAGAACTGGCCAGCGTTCGTGAGGAGTTTGTTCTCGGCCTTCCGGAGGTGCTCTTCGAACGTTGAACGAGCGACGGCGGTCTGTTCAGCCAGGTCCCGGAGGGAGGTCTTTCGCGGTTGTTCGTAGTAGCCGCGTTCCAGTGCCAATTGGAGTGCCGCTAGCTGTCTGTCAGTGAGGTCCTCGAACAGTTGATTCGCCGGAGCCAGCATGCTGTGGGGGATCTGCGTCTCCGAGATCGGGGTCTTCGCGAGCAGTTCGATCTCCCTGTCGGACCGCAAATCACCGAGTAACTCCCGGACGTCTTCACCGTCGAATGCGACCACCGTGTAGTGTTCCCAGCCTTGGCGGTAGATCGTCGGTGACTGATACAGACAGTTGTGCTTCTCGAAGCGGTCGATGATCGATTCTTCCAGTGAGCAGAGACACGACTGCGTGACGACGTGATACCCGTCCTCCCCCTCCGATTCGTGGAGGACGGTCCCAAGCTGACTGATCTCGTCGAGTAGCTCGTCAGTCGGCGTCGCCTCTGAGGTGATTTCGAGGACCTGACAGTCGCTCAGCGGCCACTCACGGATCGTCAAGTCCGGGTGGCGCTCGGAGATTTCTCGGTACGGACACTCGTGCTTGACCCGTATCGAAGCTTCGTGAAGGCTCATACGACGGACTTTGAGTTGGCCAAAATTAACAGTGCCGGTCATGGCCGGCATCACCTATATGCAAATATCTCCTCTATGCTCGAATACCGATGCAGGATATTACGCCGGAAGAACTCTGCGAACAATTACGAAATGGTGATACCGGGCCGCTTATCCTTGACATCCGTCACGAAGCGGATTTCGAGGACTGGCATATCCCAGGCAGTATCAACGTCGATGTCTACGACGAATTGACTGACGACCCTGAACGGGCCAA
The DNA here is from genome assembly GCF_037081675.1 of Halorubellus litoreus. Classification (GTDB taxonomy): domain Archaea; phylum Halobacteriota; class Halobacteria; order Halobacteriales; family Natrialbaceae; genus Halorubellus; species Halorubellus litoreus. The sequence goes on from NZ_JAZAQL010000002.1 coordinate 999,929, forward strand.
GGACGCTCTATCTGACCTGCCTCAGGACGATCGGGTCGTCACGGTCTGTGCCGCAGGCGTCGTCTCTGAGACCGCGACGGAAGTTCTCCAAGAGCTGGACTACGATGCAGTGACGCTCACCGATGGCATGAACGGCTGGAGCCGGGTCCACCGCCACGCGGAGGTACCCGCCGATCTCGATGGCGCGCTCATTCAGGTCGCACGTCCGGGGAAGGGCTGCCTCTCGCACGTCCTCGTTTCAGGCGGTGAAGCAGTCGTCTTCGACCCGTCACACTATCTCGACAAATACGAGGCGATCGTCGAGGAGCACGACGCCGACGTGGTCGGCGTTTTTGACACGCACGCCCACGCCGACCACGTCTCGGGTGCAGCGGAACTCGCCTATCGGCACGACGTCCCCTACTACCTCCATCCGAAGGATGCACTCGGCATCGACGCGACGCCGGTCGAGAATGGTCAGACCGTGACAGTCGGCAGTTTCGACATCGAGGTCATTCACACGCCGAGACATAGCGAGGGGAGCGTCTCGTTCGACATCGACGGCGCCACCCTGATCACGGGCGATACGCTCTTCCACGAGAGCGTGGGCCGCGTCGAACTCGGCGTCGAAGCTGGGATCGAAGACTCCGACGTCGAGCAGAACGCGGCGACGCTCTACGAGAGCCTCCAACGATTGCTGGCCCGACCGGACGACGCGCTGGTCCTGCCAGCACACGACCCTGGCTCGCCCGAACCACCGGTGTCGGCGACCCTTGCGGAGGTCGAGAAACGGAACGACGACCTTGGCCGCGACCGAGAGGAGTTCGTCCGCGAACTCGCAGCTGACATCCCGGATCATCCGCCGAACTTCGAACGCGTCAAGCGGACGAACGTGGGGCAGGAATCGGTCCCGAGCGACGAACTGGCCGAGTTGGAACTGGGCCCCAACAACTGCGCTGCTGAATGAATCTATGAGTACGGGAACTAAAATCAAGCAAGGGATCCGCGAGCACCTCGGACAGTTCTCACTCCACGTCCTGCTGGTGTTCGCCACCGGCCTGACCATCGGGTCCGAACGGACCGTCGTCCCCGTTCTGGGCGAAGAGGTACTCGGCGTCGAATCGTTCCTCGTTCTCGGCTCGTTCGTCGTCTCGTTCGGAATCGTGAAGTCGATCCTCAATCTCTACGCTGGCAAATGGGGTGAGGAGTACGGCCGCAAGCCGGTGCTCGTCGCCGGGTGGGCGACGGCACTCCCCCTGCCGGTCATCCTCATCTTCGCGCCGAGCTGGGCCTGGATCACCGTCGGGAACATCCTGCTCGGTATCAACCAGGCGTTGACGTGGAGTATGGCGATCAACGCGAAGATCGACCTCGCAGGGCCCGACCAACGTGGACTTGCGGTCGGCATCGACGAGTCGTTCGGCTACACTGGCGTCGCCGTCGGGGCATGGCTCACGGGCGTTATCGCCGGTCAGTGGAGCCTCCGGCCGGAGCCGTTCTACTTCCTCGCGGTCGTCGTCGTGCTGGCGTTCCTCATCTCGATATTCCTGATCGAGGAGACCGTCCAGTACGCCCAGGCCGAGGGAGACGACGACCACCACGACGCGAATCTGCCGTTCAACGAGGTGGTGAAGCGAGCGACCTACGGTGACAAGACGCTGTTCGCTGCGGCTCAAGCCGGCCACATCGAGAACTTCGTGGATACGCTGTTCTGGATCGCCGTCCCGCTGTATCTGGTAAGCCAGGGTCTTGGTATCGCAGCTGTCGGTGTCGTCGTCGGTGCCCACAGCGCGATGTACTTCCTCCAGATTGCGACCGGTGGACTTGCTGACCGTATCGGTCGCCGACCGCCCGTCATCTGGGGGATGTTCCTCGCAGGTGCCGGCGTCCTCGGAATGGTACTCGTCGAGGGGTACCTCGCGTGGGTCGTCCTGGCCGGTATCTCCGGCCTTGGTATGGCGTTGCTGTATCCGAACCTGATGACTGTGCCAAGCGACGCCGCCCACCCGACGTGGCGGTCTGCAGGGATGGGCGTCTACCGGATGTGGCGTGACTCCGGCTACGCCGTCGGAGCCATCCTCATCGGGCTCTCGATGGAGTTCGTCAACGCAGAAGCCGCATTCTACATGACCGCACTCCTGATGTTCGCGTCTGGTGCAGTCGTGTACGTCTGGATGGAAGAGACTCACCCTGAGTTCGGAACTCACGAGCCACCTTCACCCGCTCCCGCGGAAGGGGCTCCAACTATCTCTCAAGACTAGTTCAGCAATACGGGGCTTCACGGGGGGAACCGGCGGTGACCCGGTTCGAGGTCGAGTCGGCAACTGACGTCGATCTCTGCCCCGTACACGCTCGAGGAATGCCACAGAGTCACGATTCCGAGGGACTGACTCCGGCGCGGAATCGGGATTCAGGTGTCATCCTCGGCCGCCAGCCAGTGCGGTCGCCTCGGGGAGCCGTCGGAGCCACAGCATCGCAACGGTCCCGACGAGCGGTCCGATGACCAGTGGCGCGAACGCCCACTGCCAGCCGACGACGCCGGCGATAATCGGCGTGACCTGGATCGAGCCGACGGTCAGTAGGAAGCCGACGGCCGTCTGCAGCGTCAGCGCTGACCCGACGTAACTGTCCTCGGCGAGTTCGGAGACGGCCGCCGAGAACTGCGCGGAGTCGGCGACGATGACGAATCCCCATATCAACAGGAACGGGACGAGGACGAGCAGGGTGCGGCCGAACACGAAGCCGGCACCGATGCAGGCGGTGCCGCTGACGACCATGCTCGCGCTCGTGACGGTCGTTCGTCCGATTCGGTCTGCGAACACACCGGCGACGAGGGCGCCGAGACCCCCGATGGCGATGGTTCCGAACGCGAGCAGCGCAGCGAGCGTTGGTGCAGGGTCACCGCTGGCAGCGAAACTCGCAGCCAGATAGACCGGTATCCACGCCCAGACGGCGTATAGCTCCCACATGTGACCGAAGTATCCGAGGTTGGCGAGCATCGTCCCGCGGTCACCGAGCATCCGACGAACCGCTCCGGGGTCGAATGGAGCCGCCGGAGCCTGGTGTGGCCCCGGGCGTACGAACAGAACGAGCACGCCACTGACTGCCGCGAGCCCAGCTGCACCCAGCAAGACGAGACGCGGCCGGCCGACGCCACCGATCGCCCGGAGTAGGTGCGGCATCGCCGAGCCGATAGTGAGTGCCCCAACCAGCGTGCCGATAGCGAACCCGCGTCCTTCTCGAAACCAGCCAGCCATGATTTTCATCCCGGTCGGGTACACGCCGGCCAGTGCGACGCCCGTCAGGAATCGCAACAGCACGGCTGGAAGGAATGACGACACGACAAGAGCGATGAGGACGGTCGCTCCTGCCCCGATGGCGGCTGAGACGGCGAACAGGTACCGCGGCGGGACCGTATCCGCGAGGGTGAGCGTCGCGGACAGGACGGCGCCGACGACGAACCCGAGCTGTACGGCGTTCGTCAACCAAGCCGTCTCTGCGCTTGAAAGGCTCCACGCCGTCGCGAGTTCCGGCCCGACTGCCGAGGCGCTGAACCAGAGCGTCATCGCCAACAGTTCGGCAAGCGCAAGCAGGAGAAGGACTCGGTACCGACTCGCCTCCGGCCGGCCGTGCCGCGTCTCTGATTCTGAGTTCTGTGATTCAGTTCCCGGACTCGTATCCATCACGCTAGGCCTCACATCACAGTGAATAAAGACCTACGAGGGAGTTCAACGGTATTGCACAGTATAAAATCTGCTAAGTATGCGAGAAACGGCTGTACGCACGCTGGGGAAGTAATGTCGATCGATTCGTTGTTGACGATGGTCTGGCGTTCTCGGTCCCAGAGGACGGGGACGGTCACTCGCCCAGTGTAGGTCGGGTCTGCCGCGACGTACACGTCTCGCAGGTGCTCGCTTCCGAGGACCGTATCGGGCGTACAGCATACCGTCTCGGTCGTGACCGTCCAGCCCTCGTCCTCCCGCCACGGGTCGACGACGTCCATCGAGACGGGGTCAGTGAGGCCGGTGAGGCGTCGCGTGAGTGCGACGTCGTGCGCCGACGGACAGTTCCGAGCAACGTGGAGCTGGTGGCGATCGGACGCCTGCTCGAAGCGAGCGTCAGCGGTGTCTCGAATCCGGTCACGGAACGTCGTTTCCCCGCGGTCGAACGCGCCACGCTCGTCGGTGTACGGTCCGATATCGGTCTGCCACTCGCCGTCGACGAGCGTGTTCCGGCCCGTGACGGCGCGTACGTGCTGCAGTTAGAGAGGTGGCGGCCGGTGACGCCACCGCTGCACAACGCTGACCGCCTTTCTGCCTCGATGTTCACTGCCGAGTGGGTTTGTCGACGCATACCTATTTTTCGTCTCCGAGCGTCGGCATCCTGTATGGGAGACTCAGCCGAACACTACGAGTACGAGGTCGTCGTCGTCGGCGGCGGCCCGGCCGGCATGACTGCGGCGCTGTACAGCACGCGACTCGGTCACAACACCGCGGTCGTGAACCGCGGTGGCGGCCGCGCAGCGATGATGCAGGAGGTCCACAATCTGCTCGGCGTCACCGAGGAGACGAGCGGCGCCGAGTTCCTCGGCGTCGGCCAGGACCAGCTCGAGTCGTACGGCTGTGACATCCATCGTGACCGCGTCGCGAGTTGCTCACGGACCGACGAGGACCGACTCCGGCTCTCCGGGAACGGATCGACCTACGAGGCCGACCGGGTCGTCCTCGCCACCGGGTTCAACGACGTGCGACCGGAGCCGCCACTCCCACGAACGGGACGGGGCCTCCACTACTGTCTGCACTGCGACGCACACATGTTCGTCGACGAGTCCGTGTACGTGATGGGCCACGCCGAGAGCGCCGCGCACGTCGCCGGCATCATGCTCAACTTCACCGACGAGGTCGACCTGCTCACGCGCGGGAACGACCCCGAGTGGAGCGAGGAGACTGGAGCCGTACTCGAAAACCACCCGATAGACGTCATCCACGAGGACGTCTCCGGCGTCCAGAATGGAGAAGACGGCTGGCTGAAGGCACTTGAATTCGAAGACGGCACGGTCCGGAAGTACAAGGGCGGCTTCGCGATGTACGGTGCCGAGTACAACAACGGCCTCGCTCGAGAACTCGGGTGCGACATCAACGACGACGGCACGATAGTCGTCGGTGACCACGGCCAGACGTCCGTCGACGACGTCTACGCGGTCGGAGACTGCACGCCCGGCCATAACCAGATTCCCGTCGCGCTCGGGCAGGGCGCGAAAGCCGGTATCGACGTCCACTTCCAGCTCCGTGACTTCCCGCGCGACCCGAGCCTTCTCGAAGAACAAGGCCCGGTTCGAGACGAGGAGGTGCCCGGCATTCCAGACGAACTACTGGAACAAGCCGTCGACTTCCACACGTACGGCGAGTAGGCGGGTGTCGACGCGGTGAACCGCGTCGCAGTCTGTCATCTCGTGGACTTGTAGCACTACAGTTTCGGTCACGTCGTCGCTTCGCGAAGTGCATCCAGGTCGGGCTGTTGTTCGGGACCGTCGGCCGACCACGCGAACTGGATAGTGCGGTTCGGGCCGACGACGAACGTTGCGCGACCTGGGACATCGCTGTGCCCCTCGAACTCGTCGACCAGGACGTCGTACGCGCGACTTACCGCACCGTCCGTATCCGACAGTATCGGGAACTGGATGTTGTGTTTGTTAGCGTACTCGCGGTGTGCGTAGGCGGCGTCGGACCCGACACCGAGCACGACGACGTCCTCCAAAAGCGTCAGCCAGTCGGCATCCCGGAGCGAACACCACTGGTCGGTACACGCCGGATGGAAGTCGAACGGATAGAAGACGAGAACCACCGACCACCCTCTATCCGTGTACTCGTCGAGACTGTGCGTGTCGATGGTACCAGCGGCAGCCCCAGTGAGCGTGAACGATGGGGCTTCCTGTCCGACGCGAAGCATACTAATCGTTTGCACCCAACTGATTTGAACGTCGTGCGACTGTGCAATCACGGCACACGATGCTGACAATCTAGAGACCTTCTGAACTGAGCCACTTCGGTGTGACGCTGGGTTAGAACAACAGTGGCTGAATTTGTATATTCCCTACTCTTGTCTGCGTTCACAAATAAAAGGAATCAATATTATTAGTGTGTCATGGGACTCGTCCAGAAGTGATTCACCAAACCTACTTTGGGCATAGTTCGAATCGAAGATCATCAGACCCGACGCACTCACTGATTTGAACTCTCGGTGAGTTAGGTTTCGGTCGAGATGATTGCCAGTATGTGAAGGAGTTCGCTTGTTTGATTGACTCACGCGATGTCAGATATGGCTTGTCGGGAGCGGTTGTTGACCGACGCGTACCTGATCGGAGTGGAACTCACGAGAGCACTCAACGCCGGACAATCGTTTTTTATCCCCCTTCGACAGCTTGAGGGCCCATTCGATTTGCTTGATGACGGCTATCCCGAGTGGCACCCAGCACCCCACTCCTTTGAGGGAATGCTGCGCTTATTTCTCTACCGGGAGTTCACAGGCGAGAGCTATCGCGATCTCACCAGGCATCCCGAACTGGGCGACACATTCGGCCTTGAGAAGATTCCTGATGAATCGGTGCTCTCGCGGACCTAGCGTAACCGCTTCGACGACGCCACCAGAGAGTTCGTCACCAGAGCCGCACACTACGTCGTCAAAGAGATTCACGACCGCGATATCCACGTTCCCGAAGCCCGACCGAAAGCCGAGGTTGTAACCCAAGATCGAGACCCGAGTGCGTTCCCGGACGAGCCGGCCGAAGACGAAGCACTCGAGTTCACTGCCGAGCAGATCCAGCGGACGACACGGCTGGCTCGGGACCATGGCTTCAATGGATTCGATTCCGGTCGTGCCGCGAACGCCACCTACGAGGACACCCAATTCTTCGAATTACAGACGTTCATGGGGATGGCCGGCTGTGGCACGCCACAGGGCGCCAACCGCTTCCAGTACCGACACGGCCCGGACAGGAGCCCTCATGGCGACACCACCTCAGAGCCGTCAAACAGTTCGAGCCCGAGACACTTATTGATGGATTCGAGGCGGCGACCGACCGGCTGCTCTCCGTTATCGGGTCTGAAGCCTCGTTCCGACGACCGGTGACGGCTGCAATCGACATCACGACCATCCCGTACTACGGCGACGTCGAGGGCATGCCGATGGTCAACGGAACGAAAGAGGAGGACCGGCGAGCGTTCAAATTCGCGACGTTGTCGATCATCGGGCAGAACATCCCACTGGTCTTGGCTGTGGAGCCGATTCGGGAGAGCTCGGAGTGGAATCAGAATCCATCGAACAAGATTCATCGTGTCGTCCGACGCCTAGTGAAGCGAGCTCAAGACCACGTCCCCATCGAGACGGTGCTGTGCGACCGCGAATTCGGCTCACAGCGCGTGTTCCAGACGCTCTCGAACCTCGGCGTGAACTACTTAATCCCGAAGCGAATCAACAGCACGGAGCGGGAGGTCATCGAGACGATGGAGACTGATGGGGAAGACGTCGCCGTGGAATCAGCGTCCGTTCACGTCGAAGCTGGCAGCCACCAGATGCGGTTCTTGTACGTACCCTCGACGAAAGGCGATGGCACGGCCGTCTTCGCGACGAACCTCAGGGTCGGACCAGACGAGGCAGAGACGGTCTGTCGCCGATACAGTCGCCGTTGGCAGATCGAGAACGAGTACAAATCGATCAAGCACGACTTCCTCGCGAAGACCTCCTCGAAGGACTACCGGGTACGGCTGTTCTACTTCGTGTTCGCCGTCTTACTGTACAATATCTGGCGGCTGACCGACTTCCTGTTGAAAGTGGATGTTGATGGCCCAATGGACTATGCACCTGTGCTGACTGCGGGTGAATGCGTCGAGATCGTCGTCTCAACGCTGATTCCACCCGACTAACTGACTGACTCCCGCCGGGAGTGCTCTCCCGGAGTGGAAACACTGTTCACCACCGTCAGAAATCAGCTACTATCTTACCCTCATTCGATAGTTGCGGCCAAAAGAACTCAACCCACTGGTGATACGGCGAGTAGAATCACAAGCTGGTGAGAAATTTAGAGAAAACTAGGCCATCCTCCGAAACTCTGGCTTCGGCACGCCAACACGTGGGTTCGGGCAACTAAGGGGGTGGAGCGACCGGTTCTGCGACGATGCTCGCGATGGGTTCGTCGCGCCGACGAGCGCTCCAGTCACCGACGACGGTTCAGGGATAGCACGGAGAACGACCGAGGGTGTATCAGAGGCGGCGTGCCACTCCTGCGGCCACGAACGCGACACGGCCGGATTCAGCGGACGACGTCGAAGGCACGTGTTCGAGTCGTTGACTCGTCGTCCCGATTTGCAGCGTCCCCGTTCGGTCCGATCCGTTCTCCGAGGCTCCCGGTACCCATTCCGGTCGGTCGACCGTGACGCGACCGACACCCCCGAACTGGACGCGCGTCACCGAGTGCAGCTCTCGACCGTCCTCGACGAACGTCCGTTCGAGACTGTACTCGATGATGCGGCCTTCCTCGGTGACGATGAGCGTGAGCGACACGTCGACGGTCCGGTCTCCGAACGCGTTCGGGGTCGCGGTCTCGTTCGCCACCACTCTGAACACGGGTTCGGTGACGCCGCTCGGGACGGTATCGAGCGCGGTCACGTCCGTGACGTTCGTCGCGACCAGGCCGGCCTGGAGGATGCCGGGGGCGGCGCGAACGGACACCTCGGTCGGCGGCACGGGCTCGCCCTCAGGCGAGCGAAGGAGTCGGACCGTCGGGTCGTCGTTGCCGTCGAGTGCGATCTGCTGCCAGACCGCGGACCCGTTCGCGTACAGTTGTCGGTGCGCGCTCCGGTTCCGGAGCGTGGACCGTCTTTCCTGGACGTACGTCGAGCGGTTCGCGCCGAACGTCGTCGTCGACTGATCGCTCGTGTACACCGTCCCGTTCGCGTACCGTTCGACGCGATCGATCTGGACGGTGTACGAGCGGCCTGCGAGCTTCCGGTAGTGGGCGTCAACGAGATCGAACGCGTCGGGCGCGGTGTCGGCGACGGGGTCGAACGCGATGACCGGCGGTCGGTCCGCCGACGATTCGGTGGTCGTGGTTCCCGTCGGCTCGTCGACGTCGAAGGGTTCGCGCGTCGTCGAGACGCCTCCGAACGACGAGCAGCCGGCGATGACGACGACCGCGAGCACGGCGAGGACCACTGTCGTCCGAGTCACATCACGTACTCCGGTGGCCACGTAAATCACGTTTCGGTGTACGGAACTCGAGCACGTACGACCGAACAGTGGCGACTATCGGACGCCAGTGCCATCGGGACGGTCAGTCGTCGGTCGTCTGCGGGTCGGAAGCACCCCGTCGGTCGGTCGTCGCTGTGTCGTCGCGGAACGCGATTGGGCGTATGGCGTCGTCGTTCGCCGCGGCGTTCCCCCGAACGCCGTCGGCGACGATTGTGGGGAGGTCGTCGAGTCCGATGCGGTCCCCTGCGTGGACGGCGTCGGGGAGCGTCGCATCGCGAATTGCGTAGGTGGGCATCGCGTCGGGGAGGGCGCTGAGGGCTGCGGCGGGGACGATACCGGCGGCGACGGCGCACGCTGCCGGTCCGGCGAGGTCCGCGACGGTGCGAGCGGTGGCCTCGTCGACGCCCTGGAACGCGGGGACGGTGACGACGCTGGCTTCGACGCCGGTCGCGGCTGTTGCGACCGCGTCACCGTCCGGAACGGGGCCGGCGGTCACGGTCGCGCCCGCGGCGGCGAGCGTGGTGACGACGCGGCCGGCTTGCGCGCCGGTTCCGACGACGTGCACGTGCGCGTCGAGCGACCACGCGGGCGCCGAGAGCGGTGTGACCGCGGGCGTGCCCGTGACGGGGTCGTCGACGACGGCAGCGTCGGCGTCGAACGCGTCCGCGACCGTCGCACGCTCCAGGACGCGCTCGGGCGGCCCGGCGGCGACGACGCCGCCGTCGGCGAGGAGGACGAGGCGGTCGCAGTAGCGCGCGGCGAGACTGAGGTCGTGGATGGCGGCGACCGCCGTGCGACCGTCCTCGACGAGGTCGGCGACGAGGTCGAGCGTCCGGATCTGGTGGTTGACGTCGAGGCTCGCCGTCGGTTCGTCGAGCAGGAGCACGGGCGCCTCCTGAGCGAGCGCGCGAGCGAGGACGACGCGCTGGCGCTCGCCACCGCTCACTGCGGTGATTGCCTTGTCGGCGAACCTCATGACCTCGGTGCGGTCCATCGCGCGGTCGACGACGTCTCGGTCCTCGCTGGTTGCGCGGTCGAACCGCCCGCGGTGGGGCGTGCGCCCCATCGCGACGACGTCGCGCACGGAGAAGTCGAACGCGAGCTGGGTGTCCTGTGGGACGACCGCGATGCGGCGACTGGACTCGCGAGCGCCGAGGCTCCCGACCGCGTCGCCGTCGACGGTGACGACGCCGTCGTCCGGGGAGAGGACGCCCGAGAGGCACCGCAGCAGGGTCGTCTTCCCGGCGCCGTTCGGGCCGACGAGCCCGACGAACTCGCCGTCGTCGACCGCCATCGAGACGCCGTCGAGGACGTCCGTCCCGCCGAGGGAGACGGTGAGGTCTTCGACGCGGATCATCGCGACGGCACCTCCGGCGGGCTGCTCGGGCGGGGGTGCGTCCGGCCGGTCATAGTTCGTGCACCTCGCGGCGGCGGAGGAGGAAGAGGAAGAACGGGGCGCCGACGGCGGCGGTGACGACGCCGACGGGGAGCGTCGCGGCGGTCGAGCGCGCGAGCGTGTCGGTGGCGACGAGGAAGATGCCGCCGGCGATCGCGCTCGTCGGGAGGAGCACGCGGTGGTCGGGGCCGACGACGAGCCGGAGGACGTGCGGGACGACGAGCCCGACGAACCCGATGACGCCGGCGACGGCGACGGCGGCTGCGGTGACGACGCTCCCGACCGCCAGGAGGACGCGCTTGGTGCGTTCGACCTCGATGCCGAGGGTGCGGGCGTCCTCCTCGCCGAGCAGGAGGACGTTCAGGTCGCGCGTGAACGGGAGGAGGGCGGCGAACAGGACGAGGACGACGGGCGTGGCGACGGCGACGTCGCCCCAGGCGGCGTTGTTGAGGTCGCCCATCAGCCAGTAGATCGCTCGCCGGATGCTCTCGCCGGAGTGCACGAGGAGGAAGGAGACGACGGCGCCGAGGAACGTCTGGACGGCGACGCCCGCGAGCAGGAGCGTCGCGACGGGGGTCCGGCCGCCTTCGGTGGCGATGGCGTACACGAGGAACGCGGCGACGATGGCGCCGACGAACGCGGCGGTCTGGATGCCGACGCCCTTCGGGAGCCCGAGCGGGCCGGTGACGGCGACGACGAGTCCCGGGGCGGTGATAGCGGCGACGGCGCCGAGTGCGGCGCCCGAGGAGACGCCGACGATGCTCGGGTCCGCCATCGGGTTCCGGAAGAACCCCTGCATGACGGTGCCGGCGGCGGCGAGCGCGAAGCCCACGACTGCCGCCAACACGATGCGTGGGGCGCGGACGCCGACGACGATGAGTTGGTTGGTCTGTGCGACGTCGAAGCTGAAGGGATGTGCGAGTTCCAGGCCGAGGCCGCCCTGGACGGTGACGCCGACCGGGACGGGCGTGGCGTTGAGCAGCGCTTTCGCGACTGTCGCGTACGGGATGGAGACGGGGCCGACGGTCGCGGCGCCGGCGATGGTCGCGAGGAGCGCGACCAGGAGGGCACTCGAGTACGCGGTGGCTGTCGTCCCTGCTCGCATCGATAGCAAGTCCACTTGCTTTAGATAAATACTTGTTGCATAAGCCGGGAGGTGTCCACGATGACACGCACGAACGCAGTCGCCGCAGTGCTGCTCGCACTCGCGCTCGTCGCCACGCCCGCCGCCGCCGCAGTCGGCCAGGGCGCAACGACGGCCGCGGCCGAGAGCACGTCGCTCCAGACGACCGACGTCACGCAGCAGTCGGTCGATACCAGTAGCACAGCAGGCCCCTGCGAGTACCCGCTCACGCTCCGTGACGCCTCGGGCACCCAGGTCGAGATAACCGGGGAACCCGAGCGCGTCGTCACGCTCGGGCCCGCGAGCGCCCAGACGATGTGGGAGTTCGACGCCCAGGACAAGGTCGTCGGCGTCACGCAGTTCGCCGCGTACCTCGACGGCGCCACCGCGAAGGCGAACGTCTCCGGTGCCGGCCGCGCGCGCATCAGCGTCGAGCGCGTCGTCGCCCAGCAACCCGACGTCGTCCTCGCCGAGAACGTCACGAGCCCCGAGACCGTCTCGAAGCTCCGCGACGCCGGCATCACCGTCTACTACTTCAACAACTCCGAGAGCATCGACGACGTCTACAAGAAAGTCGCCACCACCGGGCGAGTCGTCGGCGAGTGCGACGCCGCCATCGAGTCCGTCCGGTCGATGAGAGAGGAGATGGCTATCGTCGAGAACGCGACCGCGGGCGAGGAACCGCGTGACTTCCTCTACGCGCTCTTCGGGTACACCGCCGGCGAGAACACGTTCATCAACTCCGGACTCGAGGCCGCTGGCGGGAACAACCTCGCCATCGGCGTCGTCGAGTTCCCGCCGAACGGGTACGCGCCGATCAACCCGGAGACCGTCGCGAACCTCAGCGTCGACTGGATCGTCTATCCCGGAACGCCCGCGGCCATCCCGCAGAACGCCGCGTGGAATCAGACGACCGCCGTCCAGGACGGGAACGTCGTCGCCGTTGACCGCAACCACATCAGTCAGCCCGCGCCGCGCGTCGTCCTCGCGGTCCGGAGCCTCACGAAGACGTGGTACCCCGACGCGTACGCGGCCGCCAACGAGAGCCTCCGCGGGAGCGTCCAGGTGAACGCGGACGTCTACGCGAGCGTCGACGACGAGACGACGACCACGAGCGGTGACGACGACACCGACGCGACCACCAGTAGCACTGGCGACGGCGACGCGACGACGACGACCGCGACGGACGAGACGACGACCGAGCCCGTCGGCGAGGACGGCTCGCCCGGGTTCGGGCCGGTCGCACTACTTGCCGCCGCCGCCCTCGTCGTCGGCGCGCTCGCACGCCGCGACTGACGACCGACGACGACCCGCGTCGTTTCCGCTGTCTCGACCCGCGATTCCGGAAAGGTTGTAAGTCCCACGACCGGACCGATGGGTATGGTCGAGAACGTCCTCTATCCCGCGTACTTCGACGCGACGCTCTCCCGCGCCGACGGTCGACGCGTCCCGGAAGCCCTCGCCGTCGACGACCCCGACGTCGACGAGGTCGCGAAAGCCGTCCAACAGGTCGGGTACGACGTCATCGTCGAACGCGACAAACAGTACAGCCGCGAAGGCCACCGCGACCGCGGTCGCGTCCTCGTGAAGAACCCCGACGGCGACGCGAAGAACGACATCGTCCAGGCAGCCGCGGCCTACGTGAACGCGCTCCGAGAATGACGACCGGTCTCGGGGTGGCGTCGCGACCGACGACCGCTCTTGGGGGGCAGTCGGTATGAAGCGCGTCGGCGAAGTCGTCCGCGTCGCACAGGGGCTCGCTATCGCTCGGGTGAGCGACGACGACCCGCCGCGTATCGGCGCGGGCGTCGTCGACGAGAACCTCGACGACGTCGGGCGCGTCGTCGACGTGTTCGGGCCCGCCGCGCGCCCGTACGTCGCCGTGTCCGCGGACGGCGTCGACCCCGCGCTCCTCCTCGGCGAGAAGCTGTACGCGCGCTGACCCGCGCCCGGCTCGACGAGACGCTTCGCGCGCGCTGACTCCGTCTTTCTGCGGCGTCGTCGCGGAGCGAAACGTACTCCCGGCGCGGGCGGGTACTCGCGGGCATGGAAGACCGCACTCGCATCTACGCCGCGGTCGCGTTCACGATGGCGTTGTTCCTCGGCGTCCAGCTCGGCGGACTGATGCTCGTCGAACCGCTGGAGGCCGCGGACAAGGCGTTCACGCAGAACCCCGACGACCCGACGAACTCCATCCTGTACGTCGGCGCCATCCTCGTGATGACGGCGTTGATGCTCGCCGCGTTCAAGTTCGACCTCGACTGGATCGTTCGCGGATTCGTCGTGCTCGCGAGCGCCGGCCTCGCCTGGCAGGTGTTCGACGTCCTCGTCCCATCGCCGTTCTCGCTCGGGCTCGCCGCACTCGTCGGCGTCGCGCTCGTCGCCTATCCGGAATGGTACGTCATCGACGCCGCGGGCGTCCTCATGGGTGGCGCCGCCGCCGGCCTGTTCGGCATCAGCTTCGGCCTCCTCCCGACGCTCGTCCTCCTCGTCGTCCTCGCCGTCTACGACGCCATCAGCGTCTACGGCACCGAGCACATGCTCGACCTCGCCGACGGCGTCATGGACATGAAGGTCCCCGTCATCCTCGTCATCCCCACCACGCTCTCCTTCTCCTTCCTCGACATGCAGTCGCCTGACAGCGTCGACACCAGCGACGAGGAAGAGGTCGCTACCGACGGAGGGAGCGCGGACGCGGAGACGGACGTCGAGTCAGCGAACGACGTCGAAGCCGACGCCACCGACGAGCCCGAAGACGACGGCGTCCTCAACCGCGACGCGTTCTTCGTCGGCCTCGGCGACGCCGTCATGCCCACCATCCTCGTCGCGAGCGCCGCGCACTTCCACACCGCCGTCCCGAACGGCCCGCTCCCCGACCTCGGCCTCCCGCTCGTCACGATGAACCTCCCCGCACTCGGCGCCATCGTCGGCACCCAACTCGGCCTCGTCGTCCTCCTCTGGATGGTCCTCAAAGGCCGCGCGCACGCCGGCCTCCCCCTCCTCAACGGCGGCGCCATCGCCGGCTACCTCATCTGCGCGCTCGCATCCGGGCTTTCGCTCACCACCGCACTCGGACTTTGAGGCCGCCGGACGCTCATTGACCAGTAAGCGCCTCGCTCGCTGGCAGCCACTCGACCTCTGTCCCGAGGTCCTCGTCGGCCGCCATCGCGCGCTCGTAGAGCAGGTACGCGCCGGCGACCGTCTCGATGCCGGTGCCGCCGGAGTCGAAGATCGTGATCTCGTCGCGGCTCGTGCGGCCGTCGGCGTTCCCGGCGACGATTTCACCGAGTTCCGCGTGCACGTCGCTCTCGTCGACGACGCCGGCGTCCTTCGCCGCGATGAACGACCCGGCGTCCTGCGGGACGCGCTCGCGGAGGTCCGGCACGTACGTCCCGCGCTCGATGGTGCGCTCGTCGAGTTCGCGTTTCTCCGGATGATACTGACCCATCGCGGTGACGTGCGCGCCGTCAGCGAGGTCCTCGCCGTCGAACACCGGCTCGCTCGCGGTCGTCGCCGTGACGACGACGTCCGCGTCCTCCACCGCCGCCGCGGCCGAAGAAACCGCCGCGACCGCCGGGTCGAGCCGGTCGTTCATCTCCGCCGCGAAGTCCTCGCGGTGCTCCTTCGTCGGCGAGAACACGTCCACGGTCTCGAAGTCTCGGACCGTGACCGTCGCACGAAGCTGCCCTCGCGCCTGCGCGCCCGACCCGATGACCGCGAGACTGCTCGCGTCCCGGCGCGCGAGCGCATCCACGCCCACGGCGCCGGCCGCACCGGTCTTGAACGGGTTCATGCTCGCGCCGTCGACGACCGCGAGCGGCTCCCCGGACTCGGCGTCGAACAACGGCGTCGCGAACCACGCGTCGCGCTCCGCGAACCCCGCAGAGTACATGTAGCCGCCCATCGCGCCCGTGTCCGGGAGGACGGCGGCGTACGAGAACAACATCCCGGGCGGGTCCGCGTTCCGGAGCGTCGTCCGCGGTTTCGCGGACGCACCCTCGCCTCGCTGCCGGTAGCCGTCGCGGACCGCCTCGACGAACTCGCCGGGGTCGGCGAGCCCACTCACGTCGTCGCTCGAGAGGAACAGCGCTGTCATGCCCCTAGCTCGGAGCGCGAATCGCAAAAAGGGGCCGGGTAGGCGAGTTGGCTGGGTCGCAGTCGCTCGAGGTCGGTAGCGGCAAGTCGATTATTCGGCGTCCGGGACGGGCGTCGACGTCGGCGAGTCAGTGGGGGTCGCAGGGGCGTCCTGGCGGAGGCTGGGTGCGTCGACGGGGCCGTTCACGAACATCGCGTGCCCGATGAGGGCGACGGCGACGAGTGCACCGAGTGTGACGGCGGTGCTGAGCGCGAGGTCGGTTGCGAACGTGAGCGAGCCGGAGATGCCGAGGAGCGAAAGCGGGATCGCCCCGAGCACGATGTCGTAGTACCCAGTCATAATATACTCTAACAAATGGGGCCCGGGTACTTGTATCTTGGGGTGGAATGGGTTCTGTATTTCACGCGTCGATGATTCGTACTTGCTCCAGCATGACTGCGACACATACTCGTAACTTATGAGAATACAACGAGTAGGAAAACGCACGACAGCAGCGGGTTTACCTGAGGTAAATTACTCAGTGGTGGCGCAAGGCCCGCGTGAACACCGAGGAATCTACCCCGACCGGTGGGCTCTTGTCGGAGAACGCCCTCGCCGGGCACGTGGACCGGAACGACCGCGCCGTCGTCGGCCTCGCGACAGTCGGACACGCGAGCGTGCACACGTTCGAACTCGCCATCCCCCTGTTCATCCCGCTCTGGCTCGCCGAGTTCGACAGTCTGGACCTCCTCGTCGCGAGCGTGCCGTTCGACGCCGCGGCCGCCGGCGTCCTCGTCACCATCGGGTACGGGCTGTTCGGGCTCGGTGCACTCCCCGGCGGCGTGCTCGCGGACCGCGTCGGCTCGAAGCGCCTCATCGTCGCGTGCCTGTTCGGGATGAGCGCGGCGTTCGTCGTGCTCGCGCTCGCCCCGTCGGCGCTCGCCGTCGGCGGCGCGCTCGCGCTCTGGGGCGCCGCCGCGAGCGTCTATCACCCCGCGGGCCTCTCGATGCTCTCCCGCGGTGCGAGCGAGCGCGGGAAGGCGTTCGCGTACCACGGCATGGCCGGGAACCTCGGTATCGCCCTCGGCCCGTTCGTCGTCGCGGTCGCGCTCGTCGTCGCCGACTGGCAGACCGTCGCGCTCGCACTCGCCCTCCCGGTCGTCGGCGTCGCCGCGCTCGCGACGCGCATCGACGTCGACGAACGCGCCGCCGTCGAGGAGGATAGCTCGGACGGAAACGAGGACCCCGCGACCGCGAGCGACGGCGGGGAGGACCGCACCAGTTCCGTCGAGTCGTTCGCGGACTTCAAGCTCGGGTCGAAGGAGCTGTTCCTCGGCGGGTTCGCGCTCATCTTCCCGGTGGTCGTCGCCTCCGGCCTCTACTACCGCGGCATCCTCACGTTCCTCCCCGAGGTCTTGTCGTCGTACGACGCGTTCGCCGCGATCGCCGTCGGCGACCTCTCGCTGGAGACGTACCGGTACGCGTACGCCGGCCTGCTCGCGGTCGGCATCCTCGGCCAGTACGCCGGTGGCCGCGTCAGCGACCTCGTGCGCCCGGAGCGTGCGCTCGCGCCTGCGTTCCTCGCGCTCGCCGTCCTCGCCGCGTTCGTCCTCCCGGCGGCGAACGCCGGCCTCGTCCCGTTCCTCGCGCTCGGCGTCGTCCTCGGCACGATGCTGTTCTTCGTGCAGCCGCTCTACCAGGCCGCCGTCGCCGACCACACGCCCGCCGGGACGCGCGGGCTCTCGTACGGCTACACGTACCTGGGCGTGTTCGGCGTCGGCGCGCTCGGCGGCGCGCTCGCCGGCGCCATCCTCGAGTTCGCCGACGCCGCGGCGCTGTTCGCGACCCTCGGCGGTATCGCGCTCCTCGGCGCCGGTGCGGCGCTCGCGCTCGCCAGACGCGGCGAGTGAGTGACTACCGGGGAGAGGGAGGGGCGGTCAGGCGCGCGCACCGAGTCGCGAGACGACGAGTGGTCGGACGACGCCGAGCGCGAGCGACCCGAGGCCCATCATGACGAGCGCGAACGAGAGCGGAGAGTCGCCGGCGAGGTAGCTGGTTCCGCGGAGCGTGAGGCCGATGCCGGCGCCACCGAGCCACGCGCCGACGGTGAGCTTCGCGGTGTCGACACCGCCGGCGAACGCGCGGTCGCCGTACGCGCCGACGAGCGCGGCGACGAGGAACCACCCGAGGAGGAACGGCGCTGCCGTCACGAGCACGCGACCCGGGTTCCCGACGACGTCCACGGCGTGCCGGAGTTCCCCGGCGAGGACGAGCGCGAGCAGCGTCGCGACGTCCGCCGCCGCGAGCTTTCCGACGGCCGACAACCCCACCGACCTCGCGTCGAGCGTCCGAGCGAGTACGTTCATGTGAGGGCCATGCGACCGCTGGGGCAAGACTCCCTCGGTCGCGTCGCCAAAGACACTTATTCGTGGAGACACGTCGACTCGAGTATGTGTCCCCAGAAGCGACGCGACCTCCTCGGGCTCGCCGGCGCGACCGCGACATCGCTCGCGGCCGGCTGTCTCTCCACGGGCGAGGGCGAGTTCAACGATTCAGCGACGACTGACGACCAGACGACGGAGACAGACGCGGTGGCTGGCAGTGGCGATGCGACCGCGACCGTCGACGGCGAGTTCGCGGCGACGACGTGGCTACCGGAACCGGACGCTTTCGGGTACGATAGCGCGTACATGGGCTTCGCGGGCGACCTGAACGCGCTCCGGGACGCCGACGTCACTGACGCGGCAATGGCTCGGACGGCGGACACCTTCCTCCCGTTGCGCGGGCAGGTCCTCTCCCCGGAGGACGTCGTGGAGCTGGCGACGGTCCAGGACGTGGCGACCGCGTGCACGTTCGACCTCGCCCCGGCGACGGTGCGCGACCGGATCCGAGCGGTGCGGCCCGATTGGGGTACGCCGACGGCGACGCCAACCGCCGGCGCCGGCACACCCAGCGGCGACGACGATACCGACCCAGAAACAGAGACGGGCTCGGGCGAATCGGGCGTCACCCGCATCGACGCTCCCGATGGCTACGAGGGATACGAGACCGCCATCGGCGTGTACTGGCTCGGCGGCGACCACCTCCTGTACGGTCCGGATCGACGACTGGTGCAGACGATGGTCGACGCGCACTCGGGTGACGTCGACCGGTACGCCGCGAACGCCGACGTCGACGCCGTGCTGGAAGCCACCGGGGAGGTGGACTTGCTCGCGGTCGCCGCACGGAGTCAGCGAGCCGTCGCGGACGCGGCAGCGTTCGGGTACGGCTGGCGGTTCGGCGACGACGTGGCACTCGCCGCACCGTTCGCGTTCCCGGACGACGACGCGACCGACCCGAGCGCGGTCGCACAGCTCTCGGACATGGCCGGCTTCACCGACTACGGCAACTTCGACGTGGAGACGACGGGGCGAGTCGTCACGCTCACCGCGAACCTCTCCGTCTCCGAGTTCGACCTCCTGCAGCGCGACGACGGCGGCCGTACCGCGACCGGCGGGAGCATGCCTCAGGTGTCGTTCGCGTTCGAGGCGAACCGCGGGAAGGACGGCGAGTGGGACGGCGGCGAGGACGAACGCGTCGTCGTCACGCACCAGGGCGGCGACAGCATCGCCCTCGCGAACGTCGCGCTGCACTACGAGGGGTCGGACGTCGCCAAGTCGGACGTGTTCGCGTCCACGAAACCCGCCGGCGACACGTGGGCCGGGGGCGGCGAGTGGACGCTACGGGTCGACGCGGCCGGCGCGGACTTCGAGTCGGGCGCGACGCTCCAGGTGGTCTGGACGAGCGACGACGGGAGCCGGTCCGCGGTCATCGCGATGTTCCAGCTGCCCTGAGAAACGAGCGGTCGTCGAGAACGAGTTCGGTGCGAGACGGCGCACCGCGTGGCTGCTTACAGGATGATGCTCTTCTTGCGGACGAACGCGTGGATGCTGGCGTCGATGCCTTCGCGGCCGATGCCGGAGTCCTTGTTCCCGCCGAAGGGGATGTCGCCGAGGCCGTGACTGGGCGCGCCGTTGATGCGGACGCCGCCGGCGTCGATGGCGTTCGCCATCCGCATCGCGCGGTCGTGGTCCGCCGTGAAGACGGCGGCGTCGAGCGCGAGGTCGTTCCCGTTCGCGAGGTCGAGCGCGTCAGCCTCGCTCTCGAACTTCGTGACGGCCGCCACCGGCCCGAACTGCTCCTCGTGGACGATGCGCGCGTCGTGGGGCACGTCCGCGAGGAGCGTCGGCTCGTAGAAGTTCCCGTCGCGCTCGCCGCCGCGGACGAGCGTCGCGCCCTTCTCCACGGCGTCCTGCACGAGTTCGTCGACCCACTCCGCCTGGTCCTCGCTGATGAGCGGCCCGAGCGCGGTGTCCTCGTCGAAGAGGTCGCCGATCGGCCACTCGTCCATCTGGCCCTCGATCTTCGCGACGATCTCGTCGTGGACGTCCTCGTGCGCGAGGACGCGCGAGACCGCCGAGCAGCGCTGGCCGGCGTACTTCAGCGAGCCCTTGGTCGCGGCGGCCGCGGCGGCGTCCAGGTCGGCGTCCGGGAACACGATCTCGGGGGCGTTCCCGCCGAGTTCCATGTGGAGGTTCACCATCCCGGACTCCTTCGCGACGTGCTTGCCGGCGCCGCTGGAGCCGGTCATCGCGATGGCGTTGATGCGGTCGTCGCCGGCGAGCACGTCGCCGATGTCGCTCGCGGACCCGGCGACGTAGTTGAACGCGCCCTCGTGGGGCAGGTCGACCTCGCTGATGACCTCCGCGAGGATGGCCGCCGAGATCGGCGTCTTGCTCGCGGGCTTGAGGACGATGGCGTTCCCGGCGGCGAGCGCGGGCGCGACCTGGAGCGCGGTCGTCGCCAGGGGATAGTTGTACGGCGTGATGCACAGCACCGCGCCGATGGGTTCGTGCTTCACGATGGCCTCCCAGCCCTCGTGGCCGGCGGTGGTGCCCTCGCGGTACTGGCCTTTCATATGCCGGATCTCCTCGGCGGCGCGGCGGAAGCGTTCGGCGGCGGAGTCGACCTCGCCGCGCGCGCTCGATATCGGCTTCCCGGCTTCGCGGACGATGACTTCCGCGAGTTCCTCCTTTCGTGCTTCGAGGCCGTCGGCGATCTCGTTCATCCAGCCGGCGCGCTCGACGACGGTGGTCTCGCGCATCGCGGGCTTGGCTGCCTGGGCGGCCGCGAGCGCGTCGCGGGCCTGTGCGGGCGTGGCCGAGGTGACCTCGGCGAACGTGCCACCGTCGGCGAGGTCGGTGACGGTGAGGCGTTTCTCGCCGCCGAGCCATTCGCCGTCGACGTACACGCGTTCACGTCGCTGTGCTGCGGTGGTTTCCATGGTAGAACACTGCACCCCCAGATGCAAAAGATTTACTCAAGGCCGAAATAACGGGGCTGTGATCGGGAGTAAATGCAGGTAGCACGCTCAGAAACGCGTTTCACGGGGAATCACGGCGATGCGAACGAACCCGTTCATCGTCCTCGACGGCGTACAGACGCCGAGGCGGCGGGCGAACGCGGCTCTCTGGACGCAACCGCCAGTAAACGACACCCGTCGCCGACGAGGCGACCACCTGCACGTCGACGCCCGCCTGGCGACCAACTGGGGCGCGTCGGCACCTTCGCGACCAACGAAGGCTCGCCGCCGGGCTAGCGACTAACTGTCTCCCCACCCAACCGAAGAACGACGATGGAGGTGCCAGACGACGCACCCGAGGACTGTCCCGTCTGCGACCGACCGTACGACTCCGTGAGCGAGCACGACGCCGGCGTCATGGTGAACCTCCTCGACAACGAACGCTACCAGCGCGTGTGCTTCGAGCCGCGACCGGGCGGACGACTCTGGTTCTTCCATCATACGCACGCCCAGACCGCAACCGCCGAGGACCCCTACTCGGACTGACCGTCAGCGACCCGGACCGACCGAGACCGGCCCGGGCCGCAGTCACCGTCACTCGTGCCCGGACACCCGCACCGGCTCGTACGGCTCCTCGAGGTACGCGACGTCGCTCGCCGAGAGACTCACCGACTCGAGCGCCTCCACCGCGTCCTCGAGGTGCTCGACGCTCGTCGTCCCGACGATGGGCGCGTCCACGTGGTCCTTCTCGAACAGCCACGCGAGCGCGATCTGCGCCATCTTCACGCCCTTCTCCGCGGCGAGTTCCTGCACGCGCTCGTTCACCTCGACACCGCCGCCCTCGTCGTACGGATGCCGGCGCGCGTGCTCCTCGTTCTCGCCGCGCGTCGTCGTCTCGAACTCGTCGTGCGGTCGCGTGAGCCACCCGCGCGCGAGCGGACTCCACGGCATGACGCCCACGCCCCGCTTCTCGCAGAACGGGAGCATCTCGCGCTCCTCCTCGCGATACGAGAGGTTGTAGTGGTTCTGCATCGTCGCGAACGACTCCAGCCCCAGCGAGTCGCTCGCGTGGAGCGCGTCCGCGAACTGGTGGGTCCACATCGAGGACGCACCGATGTTGCGGACCTTCCCGCGTCGGACGGCGTCGTCGAGCGCGCGCAGCGTCTCCTCGATCGGAGTGTCGTAATCCCAGCGGTGGATCTGGTAGAGGTCGATGGTGTCCATCCCGAGCCGGTCGAGGCTGTTCTCCAACTCCTGCTCGATGGCCTTCCGGGACAGCCCGCCCGAGTTCGGGTCGTCCTCGTCCATCTGGAAGTAGCACTTCGTCGCGACCACCGCCTCCTCGCGGCGCCCCTCGAGTGCGTCGCCGAGGACGCGTTCGCTCTCGCCCGCCGAGTACATGTTCGCGGTGTCGAAGAAGTTGATACCGAGGTCGAGCGCCCGGTCGACGAGTTCCTTGCCCTCCTCGGGGTCGAGGACCCACGGCCGCCAGTCGCTGTCCCCGAAGCTCATGCAACCGAGGCAGATGCGGGACACCTCGACGCCGGTGCTGCCGAGTGTGGTGTACTCCATGCCGGACGCGACGACGCCCGGCCACTAAGACCTACGCCCCCCGGCGAACCAGCGGCGCGCACGCGGTGACTCGGTGAGCGGCGACCATCGCACCCGTTCGTGTCGATAGGTTGAAGACAAGGACGGCGGGATACGGGAGTATGCGCACCCCGACCGCCGTCCTGGTCGCAGTCGCGCTCGTCGCCGCCGCCGTCTCCGGCGCCGGAATCGCCGGCGCAGCGACTGGGGACGCGCTCGCTGCCGACGCGACCCCGACCGCATCCGTGGACGACACGACCGCCCCAGCATCCGTGGACGACACGACCGCCCTCCAGTCCACCGCCGTCGCCACGCCGGAGAACCTCAGCGTCCGCGTGAAGACGCCGCGTACCATCGCGAAGAACGTCACGCAGAACTACTCCGTCGCCGTCGACGGCGCCGACGGGAACGTCACCGCTACGTGGACGTTCGACCGTGAGGCGGCGAACGGGACCGACGGCGTGACGAAGAACGGCACGGCCGTCCAGCACACGTGGGCCGACGGCGGGAACGCGACCATCACCGTGACCGTCGTCGACGAGTCCGGCGCGTCCGTCACGAAGGAACTCACCGTGACGGTCGTCGAGTACGGGAGCGCGGACGACGACCCGGCCGGGTCGACGCCGTTCCGCTTCGTCGGGTCGATGATCGTCATGGTACTCGCGATGGTCCTCCTCCCCGCGGTCCTCTACCTGTTCGTGCTCCCGACGGCGATGACGTACCTGACCGACGAGTTCTCCTGACGCGGCGCGTCGGGCGCGGTCAGATTCGCTCCGGGTCCATTCGCCCGACGAGCAGCCGCACGACGACGTACGCTGCCAGTCCCAGGAGGACGTACAGGACCGCGAACGCGATGGTCGTCCGACTCGTCGTCCCGATGGCGAGGCGCGCGACCGTGTTCGCCGGATGCTCCGGGAGCAACCCGCCGAGGGTCGCCGCGCCGATGATGCCCGTCGAGTACAGGAACTGCGCCTGCCGGCGGTCCGACGACCAGAGCGCGATGCCGACGCCGAACGCGACCACCGCGAGCGACAGGCCCGTGACGAGGAGGACGAGCAGCGAGACGTTCCGGACCTCCGTTCCGTTGACGCCGAGGAGGACGAGCCAGGCGAGCGCCTGCACCGGTGCGAGGCTCGCGGTCGCGAACAGCTTCGAGTCCACGATGTCGCCCATGGAGACCGGCGCGACCCGGAGGAGTTCGAGCGTCCCGCGCTGGGATTCCTCCGTGAGCGAGTCCACCGCGATGGAGCCGCTGATGAACACCGGCAGGAACATCAGGAGCGGGACGAGCACGGTGTACGTGAACCCGTAGTACGGACTGCCGCCGGAGCGCACCGGGACGTGTAGCGGCGGTGCGGCGAGGTCGTCGCGGTACTCGAGGCGGAGTCGATGTTCGAGTTCCTCCATCCCTTCGCGTATCTGGACGACCGCTATCGTCGTCCGGATGTTCTCCTCCGGCACCATCGCTCGCACCCTGAGTGTCCCGTTCACCGTCTCGTTCGAGACCAGGACTGCGTCCACCTCCCGGTCCTGGAACGCGTCCAGTGCGGTCGCCGAGTCGGGGTACCGGCGGACGACGACGCCCTCGTCGTCGCCGAGGACGGCGCCGATCTCGTCGCTGCCGTCGCCCGCGAGTCCGACGCCGAGCTGGTAGGTCTGCCCGGCGCCCGGGTCGTACAGGGAGACGAGGCCGACGACGAGGAACGACGAGAACGACGCGACGAACAGCTGGATGAGGAGCGCGAGGACGATGGTCTTCTCCGAGCGAAGGGCGGCGAGTTCGCGCTTCGCGATGGCGAGTCGCGCGCCCGAGGACCCCGAGTCGTCGCTCATCTCAAGCCACCCCCGACCGAAGGCCGATGACGAGCCCGTTGTACCCGAGGTGGACGAACACCGCGGTGAGGAACGCGAGCGCGTACGTCGTCCGACCCTTCTGCGCCCCTATCGCGGAGATGGTGGCGGTGAGGACGTGCAGTCCGAGCGGGAGGAAGAGGAGCGCGAGCACGAGCAGCGGCGACGCGTCGGTCGGAACGGTCGTGAACGCGGCGCGCCCGTACTCGACGTTCCCCATCCCGACGAGCTGGACGACGAGCGTCGCCTTCTCCGCGAGGAAGAATCCGACGCCTGCGGCGACGCCGACGCCGACCGCGGCGAGCGTCGAGTTCTCGAAGCGGTCGTGCGTGAACCCCGCGTAGCTCGCGAGGCTCTTCGCGAGCTCCTCGACGACCGCGATGGCGGCGAGGAGCAGCGGGAGGGCGACGACGCTCGGGATGGGGAAGACGACGGCGATGACGAGGAGTTCCGCGACGAACACGAACGGGAGCGCGGCCATGGTGACGGCGGCGACGGACTTCTTCGAGTGCACGAACGTCGCGACCGCGTCCAGCGCCTTCGCGCCGAGGCGCTTCTGCGTGAACATGTCCTCCTCGCGGTAGACGCTCGCGCCGACCGCGAACAGGACGAGCGCGGCGAGGTAGAACGGGCCCGTGGAGTACAGGTACTCGACGGTCGTGAACCCGACGTCGCGGAGGTGCCGGACGACCAGCGTGAGTGGACTGATGAGCGCGATGGGCGTGATGTCCGAGAAGATCGCGGGGACGAACACGTACGCGGTGAGGAACACGGAGACGGCGATGGTGACGAACGTGAGTTCCTTGAACGACCGCGCGAACATCCCGCCGACGAACGTCGCGGCGAGGAACAGGAGCGCGATGGGCGTCACCGCGGCGAGGATGGGTGGGACCGCGGCGAGACTGTAGGGGTCGCCACCGACGACGACCGCGATGCCCGCGCACACCGCGAGCAGCGCGGCGAAGTACGGGAGGGTCTTCCCGGCGATTATGTCACCGCGGGTCACCGGGGAGACGAGCATGAGTTCCCCGCGGCGGTTCACGCGCTCGTTGATGATCGTGCTCCCGTACGCCTGCACGACGAAGTTCATCGGGACGATGAACAGGAACGCGAGGACGAGCGACTGGAACGGGAACGGCGGGGAGAGCGCCCCCGGCGTCCCGGTCGTATCCGACCCGCCGGCGCCGCTACCGACGCTCGGTGCACGAACCGGTCCGTCGTCGCCGCCGCCGAGGCCGCCCCCGATGCCGCCGCCGGCCCCGCCGCCGCTCGCACCACCACCGCCGCCGGCTCCGTCGCCGCCTGCGTCCCCGCCGGCACCACCGCCCCCGTCGTTCCCGCCGCCGTCGACGCCGGGTAACGGCTGGGAGACGCGCTCGACGTACTGGAGCGTCACGACGACCGGGAACGCCGCGTACTCCTCGGATTCCCCGCGGTCCACCTGCGCCGCGAGACTGCGGTCGTTGTACTGGCGGATCGCAGTCCGTAACTCGTCGTACGCGGCCGCGCCCTTCCGCGTGTCCGCCTGCTGGAACTGGCCGTTCCGAACGAGGACGGAGACGTCGTCGCCCAGCTCCCCCCTGGGCGACCCGGCGACCAGGCGCTCGTTCTGCTGGACGACGTCGTAGTACGGACTCGATTCGTCGACGCCGACGCGATAGATGCCCTCGTCGAGACTCACGTCCGAGACGAGCGCCGGCCCCGCCGCGATACCGACGGCGAGGACGAGGACGGCGAACGCGACGGTCGTCCGGTCGAGCGTCCCGGCGCTCTTCGTGACCTCCCAGCGCGCGATGCGGAGCGTCTTCCGTAGCTTCACGTCTCGACCTCTTGGGTCGGGCGTTCCGCCTCGGGTTCGCGCGCGGACTCGACGCGCTCGCCGGCGATGTCGAGGAAGATGTCCTCCAGGCTCGGGTCCTCGGTCTGGATGTCGACGACGCGCCCGCCGTCGGCCTGGGCCTCCCGACGCACGCGTTCGACGGCGTCCATGTCGCCGACGACGACCTGATAGTGGTCCTCGTCGTCGTCGTGCGCTGCGTCCCGCACCGGGACGTCCGTGTACACGTGGTACGCGGTCTGGCCGTGTTCGTCGCGTATCTCGTCGAGCGTCCCTCTGGCGATGATGTCGCCGTGGTTCATCACGATGAGGCGGTCGCAGATGGACTCGACGTGGTAGAGGTTGTGCGCGCTGAACACGATGGTCTTCCCGTCGTCGGCGAGCTCGCGCGTGAACTCGATGATGTAGTTCGTCGTGAGCGGGTCCAGGCCCGACGCCGGTTCGTCGTAGATGAGGACGTCCGGGTCGTTCACGAGCGACCGCGCGATGGCGACCTTGCGCTTCATGCCCTTGCTCATGTCGCCGATGCGTCGCTCGCGGTGCTCGAGGTCGAGACGGTCGAGGGCCTCCTCGATGCGCTCGCGTGCGGTCTCGGTCGGGACGTCGTAGAGGTCCGCGAAGAACTCGAGGTAGCCGTGCGCGGTCATCTCCTCGTACAGCGGCGACTCCTCTGGGAGGAACCCGAGGTTCCGACGCATGTCGAGGCTCCCGGCGGACGCGCCGGCGATCTCGACGTCCCCACTCGTCGGTTCGACGAGGCCGGCGAGCATCTTGAGCGTGGTCGTCTTCCCGGCGCCGTTCGGGCCCACCACCCCGAACACCTCGCCGCGGTCGACCTCGAACGTGCTGCCGTCGACGGCGACGAAGCCGTCGTACGCCTTCCGCAGGTCGTCCACCCGGATCATTCGTTAGGTCGAGTCTGGGGTCGAATACAGGTTAAGCTTCTGGGCACCTCACCGCTCGATTCGACGGTCGAGGCGGACGCGTCTCGTGATTGCCGGCCGACAGCTAGCGTGTCTGGACGGCGACAGGTCGGGTGGTGGACCCGGACCGTCTTGGGCGTCGCGCCCGACGACTCGCGCATGAAGAGTCGGGTGCGCGTCGAGCGCGGCGAGTCGGGTCGACGGTACGCGGTGAGTCGCGAGTACGCGGTTCCCCCTGAGCGAGCGTGGACGGTCCTCGCTGAGACCGCGCACTGGCCGACGTGGGGGCCGACCGTCTCCGCGGTCCGCCCCGCGGACGCGACCGTCAAAGAGGGGCTGACCGGCGAGGCCCAGGTCCTCGGCGGCCCGTGGGTGCCCTTCGAGGTGACCGCGGTCGAAGGGGACGCGGACGGCGACGTCCGCCGGTGGACGTGGTCCGTCGCGCGGATTCCCGCGACCGGCCACCGCGTCGAGCGCGTTCACCGCGACGCGGGTGGTGACGGCTGCCGCGTGGTCTTCGAGGTGCCGTTGCTCGCCGGCGGCTACGTCCCGGTGTGTCAACGCGCGCTCGCCGCGCTCGCGACCGAGTTCGAAGAATGACGAGGTCGAGCCGTCAGGCCGCGTTCAGAGCCCGACGCCGGCCGCGTACGCCCACTCCTGGCCCGCGAGCGCGAGCACGAGCAGGCTGGCGCCGAGGAGGCCGACGTTCTTGAGGAACCCCGTCATCTCGTCCTGGACCTGGTCGTCGGGGACCGCCCAGAAGTCGTGCATCATCGGCGTGACGACGACGAAGAACGACGCGAGCGCGCCCGCCGCGAGCACGGGGTACGCGCCGAGGGCGAGGAGCACGCCGCCGAACGCGAGCTGGCCGCCCGAGAAGAGGACGGCGGCGCGCGGGAACGGAATGCCCTTCGCCTCGGCGTACGCTGCCATCCCGTCGGGCTGCATGAAGTGGTTCAGACCCATGAACGCGAGGACGCCGCCGAGGAGGACGCGCCCGACGAGGAGCGCGACGCCCTCGACCCCGGTGACGGCCATCAGGCGACCACCTCCGCGGGGGTGGTCGTGCTTCCGAGAAGCGGTGCGTGCAGCGAGCGAACCGATTGTGGTTGCATCACGTTACCTGGTTCGTCAGCGAACCATTTAAGCGGACGCGGACCCGAGGGATACCAGATAACACCGATGTCCTCAGACTCACCGACGACGGTCGCTGCGACGGCGGACGAGGACGACGCGGGCGCATGCCCCGTCGTCGAGACGATCCAACAGATCGGGTCGGAGTGGCGACTCATCGTCCTCCACGACCTCCACGACGGTGAGAAGCGGTTCAACGAACTCAAGCGCTCGACGGACGCGAGCTCGCGGACGCTCAGTCGCGTGCTCGACGACCTCGCGGACCTCGACCTCGTCGAGCGCCGCGTGGAGAGCGACGCCCCCATCGCGACGTACTACAGCCTCACCGAGAAAGGCGGCGCGCTCTGCCCGGTCTTCGACGAGATAGAGACGTGGGCGAACGAGCACGTCGAGAGCTGCCAGGAGTGACGACCTCCGGCCCGGCGCGGGGCACCGCGACCCGACCGTACCCCGAGCGGTCGCCGCACGACCGCTGAAGCGCTAGCACAGGTTGGGAAGGTTCAAAACGCCCGCGCGAGTCCTCCTCGATATGGACACGTACGACCTGATCACGCGGAACGCAGAGGAGGTCGTGACCGAGGAGGAACTCCGAGCGCTCGCCGACGACCCAGAGGGCAAGCGCGTCTACGTCGGCTACGAGCCGAGCGGCGTCCTCCACCTCGGCCACCTCCTGACGGCGAACATGCTCATCGACCTCCAGGACGCCGGGTTCGACGTCGTCGTCCTCCTCGCGGACGTTCACGCGTACCTCAACGACAAGGGGACGTTCGACGAGATAGAGGCGACCGCCGAGGTGATGCGCGAGCAGTTCCTCGCGTACGGCCTCGACCCCGAGCAGACCGAGTTCGTCTTCGGCTCGAGCTACCAGCTCGACGAGGACTACCTGCTGGACCTCCACGAGATGGCGCGGTCGACGACGCTGAACCGCGCGCAGCGCGCGATGGCGGAGATCCAGGGCGGGGAGACCGCGAAGGTCAGTCACGTCGTCTACCCGCTCATGCAGGCGCTGGACATCGAGTACCTCGACCTCGACCTCGCCGTCGGTGGCCTCGACCAGCGGAAGGTCCACATGCTCGCTCGCGAGGAACTCCCGAACGTCGGGTACGAGAGCCGGCCCGCCATCCACACGCCCATCCTCGCGGACCTGACGACGGGCGTCGGGAAGATGTCGTCGAGTTCGGGCGTCACCATCAGCATGGAGGACGACGCGGACGCCCTCGAGGAGAAGGTCAATAGCGCGTACTGTCCGCCGACGCGCGACCCGGAGCCGACCGACGACGGCGAGGAACGCAAGAACCCCGTCCTGGAGCTCTTCCAGTACCACGTGTTCCCGCGGTTCGAGTCGGTGGTCGTCGAACGACCCGACGAGTACGGCGGCGACCTCACGTACGAGGACTACGACTCGCTCGCCGAGGACCTCGACTCGGGCGAACTCCACCCGGCGGACGCGAAGGGAACGCTCGCCGCGTACCTCGACGAACTCATCGCGCCCGGCCGGGAGCGCCTGGAGGAACTGCGGGACTGAACCGCCGTCGAGCTGGACGACGAACGCATCGCGCGCCTTTTTGTCGACGCCACGCGAAGCGCCGGGCATGAACGACACGCGACTGCGGGTGCTTGCCGCGCTCGCGGGCGGGCCAGTCACCGGGCCGGCGCTCGCTGACGCGCTCGACGTCTCCCGTGCGGCGGTCTGGAAGCACGTCGAGGCGCTCCGGGACGCCGGGTTCGAGGTGTCGAGTACCGACGACGGGTATCGACTCGACGCGATCCCCGAGTACGGCGGGTTGGCGGTCGCGCACGAACTGGACGCACCGTACGACGTCGACTACCACGATTCGGTCGGGTCGACGAACGATCGGGCGCGCGACCTCGCGGCGGACGGCGAGCGCGACGTCGCGGTGGTCGCCGCAGAGCAGACGGGGAGTCGCGGGCGTCTCGACCGGGAGTGGTCCGCGCCCCGTGGCGGCGTGTGGACGAGCGTCCTCGTCCGGCCGGACGTCCCGCCCGCGCAGGTCCCGGTGTTCACGCTCGCTGCCGCGGTGGCGACCGCGAACGCGGCGCGCGAGGCCGGCGTCGACGCGGGCATCAAGTGGCCGAACGACGTCCTCGTTCCGACGGAGGACGGTGGCACGCGCAAGCTCGCTGGCGTCCTCACGGAGATGGAGGGCGAGGCGGACCGCGTGTCGTGGCTCGTCGTCGGTATCGGCGCGAACGTCGACGTCGACGCAGCGGACCTCCCCGAGGGTGCGACGAGCGTCGCGATGGAGGGCGGTGTCGCGGACCGCCGAGCGTTCGTCCAACGGGTCCTCGAAGGGTTCCACGATCTGGTCTCCGGCGACCTGGACGCGGTGCTGCCGGCGTGGCGCGAGCGCGCGCTCACGCTCGGCCAGCGGGTGCGCGTCGAGACGCCCGGCGGCGTCGTCGAGGGCGTCGCTCGCGACGTCGAGTTCCCCGGCGCGCTCCTCGTCGAGACCGACGACGGCGTCGAACGCGTCACCGCGGGCGACTGCGAGCATCTGCGCCCGGCGGACTGACTCTTCGAGCATACGGCCGCCGCCAGGCGGCCGTTTCTGTGGTGGACTGACTCTTCGAGCATACGGCCGCCGTCAGGCGGCCGTTTCCGAGTCACCGCGCGAAGCCGGACGCAGCGCGCTCGCTATTGTCTGAGGACGCCGAAGAGGAAGGGGAGCGTTGCGATGCCGGCGAACACGGCGAGGGTCTCGTCGAAGTACGCGAACGCGAGCACCATCGCTACGAGTGTGAACGTCGCGAGCGCCTTCTGCTGGAGGTCCATCACGCGTCGTCACCGACGCGGACCGTCAGCACCGGGACCTGGCACGCGCGGACGACGCGCTCGGCGACGCTCCCGAGCAGCAGTCTGTCGATGCCGCCGCGACCGTGGGTGCCCATGACGACGAGGTCACAGCCCTCCTCTTCGGCGTACCTGACGATCTCGCGACTCGGCGACCCGTCGAGGACGACGGTCTCGACTGGGACGTCCGCGTCGGCGGCGAGTTCGCCGACGCGGTCGAGCGCGCGTTGGCCTTCCTCGCCGAGCATGTCGCGGATGTGCTCCCACGACGTCTCCATCGGCATGCTCGAGTAGCTCGCGGTGTTCACGACGTAGAGCGCGTGCAGGGTCGCGTCGTGCGTTGCGGCCAGCTCGACCGCGTGCTCGACCGCGCGCTCCACGCCGACGGACCCGTCCGTCGGCACCAGGATGTGGTCGTACATCGCCCCGTGGATGGTGATACGATACCATCTATCATGAATCCTCGCCGTAATCGACCCCACGACGACCACCGGCGCGGCTCTCGACACCTCACAGCACGACGCGGTCGACGTCGTCGACCGTCGCGCGCCGCACCACGCCACGGACGACGTCGTGGACGCCGTCGAGGTTGTCGGAGTCCCCGTCGAGTGCGAGGAGCTTCGCGTCCCGACCGGCCTCGACGACGCCGCAGTTCAGGTCCGCGATGTCCGCGCCGTTCGCGGTCGCCATCGCGAGCACCTCGCGGGCGGACAGCGTGGAGAGCTTCGCCGCCCACTCCAGCTCGCGGAACATCGACGGCGCGTTCACCATCGCGTTGTCCGTGCCGAGCGCGAGCGTCGTCCGGTCGTGGAGCGCGTCGATATCAGGGAGTCCGACGTTCAGCGCGGCGTTCGACCGCGGACACACCACCACGGGAACGCCCTTGTCCTCGACGCGGTCCAGGTGGAGGCTCTCTGCGTGCACCATGTGCACGAGGAAGTCCGGGTCCAGGTCCAGCGCCGGATGGACGTCCGACGCGTCCACCTCGCCCGCGTGGATCCCGAACAGCTTCCCCTCGCGTCGCGTCGCGTTCCGCTCCCGGTCGAAGTCCGCGTCGTTCGCGCCGCTCGCCCCGAACCCGTCCGCGCGCTCCATCGCCGCAACTTCCTCGCGCCCGAGCACGACCGACTCGACCGCCGAGTTCGCGCCAGCGCGCTCGATAGCATCGACGCCCTCGACGCCGCCCTCGCGGAACTCGACGTGCGCCGCCGTCCCCGCGCGCTCCATGTACGCGAACGTCCGCCGCATCGCCGCGACGAGCTCCTCCCGGGTCGCCTCGCGGAGCAACCGGTGCTTGAGGCCGTCCGGCGGCGCGACGAGCTCCTCGAGCGTCAGGCCCTCGCCGGCCTCCTTCGCGATGGAATCCCCGATGTGGGTGTGCGCGTTCACGAACGCCGGCAGCACGATGCGGTCGCTCTCCACCGACGCCTCCTCGATAGCCGTTATCTCGCCGTCCTCGAACACCACTCGACCCTCCACGGGCTCGAACTCGCGGCCGCGGAGAACGAGGCCTTCGAGCGTGCCAGACGCGCCCGCGTCGGGCGCCGAGTCTGCGGTCACGCGTCCTCACCCGAGAACGACCCGAGCGTCTCCTGGAGGCCCGACCGGACCTCGGAGACGAGCGCCCCGTCGAGGTCCAGTCCGAGCACGTCCGCGGCGGCCGTCCCGACCGCCTCCGTGTCCTCGGCGGGCGCGTACACGCCGAGGCGCCACTGCGCGCGGTTCGCCGCACGGAGCGCGTCCACGAGCGGCGACTGCTCGTGGAGCACCCTCGCGTCGCCGTTCACGAGCACGCGCGTCGACGACTCCGTCATCTCCGGCTCCCCGGGGACGTCCAGGACGACGTCCGCCTCCGGAACGCCCGCGCGCTCCGCGATCTCGAGCTCGTACCCGCGGACGTCCTCGTGCGCCAGGTCGAGCAAGCTCTCGGGCGTGTCGTCCAGTTCCGCCCAGAGCGCGCGCTTGTGGAGGTCGCGCTCGTCGAACCGGCGCGCGAACGACTCCGTCTCCGGCGTCTCCCGGAGCGCGACCAGGAACCCCGGGTCGTCCATCCGCCGTAGTTCCTCCGCGTCCACGTCCGTCGATTCGAGCAGTCGCTCCGCCGCACGCCGCAACATCGTCTTCGAGATGCGCGTGACGTGATGGTTGTACACCGTCGGAATCATGAGTGCACGCGCCACCAGGAGGCTCTCGGCGGTCTGGACGTTCCCCTCGTCGAGCACGAGGTCGTCGTCCTCGTCGAACGTCAACTCGCGCACCAGCCGCCCGTGGTCGATGGTCCCGTACGGCACGCCCGTGTGGTGAGCGTCCCGAACGAGATAGTCCATCCGGTCGACGTCCAGCTCTCCGGAGACCACCTGCCCGTACTTCCCGTCGCCCGCGACGAGGTCCGCGACGCGAGCGGGCGACAGGTCGTGCTCCCTGAGGACCGCGCCGACCTCGCCGCGCTCGAACAGCTCGTGGACGTCGTCGTGGTACTTCCCCGTCCGGCGATGCGTGAGCGGTTCGAGGTTGTGACTGAACGGCCCGTGCCCGACGTCGTGCAAGAGTGCGGCCGCCTTCACGCGCTTCGCGTTCCGCCCCGCGACGCCGAGGTGGTCGAGCGCCTCGCACGCCAGGTGGTAGACGCCGAGGCTGTGCTCGAAGCGCGTGTGGTTCGCGCTCGGATACACCAGCGACGACGTCCCGAGCTGGACGATGTGCCGCAACCGCTGGACCGCCGGCGTGTCCAGGAGGTCGCGTGCCACCCCACCGACCTCGATGTGGTCGTGGACGCTGTCCTTTATCGTCTTCATGCCCGCCGATTGCGCGGCCTCGTACAAAAAGCAGTAGAATCGTTCGACTGTCGACACCGCCGAACGACGTAGTCGCGAGCGCTCAGACCGCGCCTTCTACGGCGCGGAGGTCCTCGGCGCGCGACCGCGCCTGCTCGACGATAGCTGGCCGTGCCTCGAAGTCCACGAGGACGTCGTCGTCGCCGTACTCGACGTCGTCGACGTTCGCCTCGTCGTGCAGCCACGACACGACGCTCATCGTGTCCTCCGTCATCGGGAGGACGAGCCGCTCGCGCTCCCAGTCCGGGAGTTCCGCGACGATGCGCTCGCGGAGCGCGTCCACGTTCAGGTCCGCGAGCCCGGACACCGCGACCGGGTTCGGCGCGAGCGCGCTGATGGCGTCGCGCTTCCGCTCCAGCTCGCGGTCGTCGACCTCGTCTATCTTGTTCAGGACCGTCACGATAGGCGCCTCGTTGCGCTCGTAGAGCGTGTCGTGACACGTCACGAGCTTCTCGCGTATCTCCTCGACGTCCTCGCTCACGTCCACCACGAGCAACACGAGGTCCGCGCGGTACACGGAGTCGAGCGTCGACTTGAACGACTCGACGAGCCAATGGGGGAGGTCAGAGATAAACCCGACCGTGTCCGTCAGCAGGACGTCGCGGTCCTCGACGTCCGCGCGCCGCGTCGTCGTCCCGAGCGTCGTGAACAGCCGATTCTCGGATTCGGCGGTCGTGTCCAGGTCCGGGTGGAGGTCCTCGTTCTCGTCGACGTCCATGTCCGCCGCGAGCCGCCGGAGGAGCGTCGACTTCCCCGCGTTCGTGTAGCCCGCGAGCGCCACGAGGTCGAACCCGCCCTCGCGGCGACGCTCCCGTCGAGACTGCTCG
Organism: Halorubellus litoreus; assembly: GCF_037081675.1. Lineage (GTDB taxonomy): Archaea > Halobacteriota > Halobacteria > Halobacteriales > Natrialbaceae > Halorubellus > Halorubellus litoreus. The sequence continues at coordinate 1,034,897 of NZ_JAZAQL010000002.1, forward strand.
GTCTGCTCGATGCGTTCGAGCTCGTCTCGGATACGACTGATCTGGTTCTTGATGTCCTGCTCGCGGGACTCGTCGTACTCCCCGAGCCCCATGAACCCAGGGTGCTCGTCGCGCTTCGCGAGACTCGTCTTCGCCTCCGCGCGCGGCAATTCGTACCGGAGCTCCGCGAGCTCGACCTGCAGCTGGGCCTTCCGGGTCTCCGCGCGCTGGCCGAAGATCTCCAGGATGAGCGTGAACCGGTCGAGTATCTCCACGCCCTCCGGGAGCTTCGCGCCGAGGTTGAACGTCTGGTACGGCCCGAGGCTGTTGTCGAACACCACCACCTCGGCGCCGGTCGCCCGAACCTCGGCGGCGAGCTCGTCCGCCTTCCCCTCCCCGAAGTGTAACGCCGGGTCCTCCGTGCGCGTCTGCGTCACCGACCCCACGACCTCGTAGTCCGCCGCACGCGCCAGGTCCAGGATCTCCTCGAGGTCCGCATGGCCTTCGTCCGCGCGCTTCGCGATCACCGCTTTCATCGACGACCCACCCCGGCCTCGTGACGCGACCCCGTCGGCGTCGCGCCGGCAGTCGCTCCTCGCATCTCAAGCAGGGCCGGCCGCCACCTCGATTGTCCGAGTCATACCCGACCGTTGGTCGTCCGCATCCTTGAATCTCTCCCCACCCGTCGCCGACACGAACCGGTCGCCCAACGGCCGGAGCGAATCCGATGACGTCGGACGCACGTCAGCTCACGCCACAAACGCCTTATGGCGGCGGCGAGGAGTGAGGGGTATGGACCCAATCGCACTGCAACTGGGCGTCGATCCCCAGCAACTGGGTATCGAGTTCGGGACCGGAGGTGTCATCGGCGGAATCATCGGGTTCGCAGCGAAGAAGATCGCGAAGATCATCGCCGTCATCATCGGCCTCGAGCTCGCGCTGTTCAAGTTCCTCGAGTCCCGCGGTATCCTCACCGTCGACTGGGACAAGCTCACGTCCGGATTCGTCAAGGCAGGCCAAGACGCCGCCAGCGGCGCGCCGCCGTCGTGGATCCAGACCATCCTCTCGACGCTCTCCGTCGGCGCCGGCTTCACCGGCGGCTTCCTCATCGGCTTCAAGAAGGGATGATCGGCTGACGGACTCGAACCACGAACCACCGCCGCTTCTCTCGTTCGTTCTCCTCGCTCGTCAGCGACCGCGGTCGCCAGCGTCGTCGTCCGCTGCCGCCGTCGTCCCTTCGACGATTTCGAACAGTCGGTCGGCGCGCTCGCGGTCGATGTCCGCCTCGACGACGCGCGGGAGGAGCGGTTCGTCGTCGGCGACGTACGCGAACGCCGCCACCGCGCCAGCGCCGAGGACCGACAGGAGGAGGCTCCCCTGGAGGACGCCCCAGCCCGCGACGACCACGACCACGACGGCGACGAGGAACGTCCGCATCTGGTCGCGCTTCCGCGCTTCCGTCTCGTGCGCTCGAACGATCTCCTCGCCGCGGCCCGCGTCGACCGCGCGGTACGTCGTCGCTATCGGGCGCTCGTCCCGGAACAGGAACCGATGGACGACGAGGACGCCGACCGCGCCGAGCACGCCAAGGAGGAGCATCCCTTGCACGAGCGCCCCACCGAGCACGACCGCGACGACGACGTACGTCGCGACCGCGACGGTCTGCTGGTGTTTGCGTTCGGCATCCGATAGCGCCTCGCGTTCGTCGAACGCCACCACGTCCACCCGCGACGCCATGCTAGCGGGTCTTGATGTCGTCCTCGTCCTTCACGATCCGAGTCTCGGCCTGCCCGCTGGTCATGTCGTTGACCATGTCGTAGAAGTCGTTCTGCATCCCCGCCGGGAACGTCAGCACGCCGATCCAGCCGCCGTCGTTCGTCCACTCTTCGCTCTCCAGATCGCCGTACTGGCGGATCTTCGCCTGCGCCGACCCCGCGTAGTCAGCGGGCACCCGAACTGCGACCGTCACCTCGTCGAACCGGATAGGGATGACGGGACGGAGCGCGTCGAGCGCGTCGTCGACCTGCTCCTCCACGGGCTCCATCGGGTCGACCTGGAACCCGGCCTGTTCGAGCGCGCTCTCGATGCGGTCGGGCGGATGCGGCGCGTCGTCCATCTGCGGGTTCACGGCGTTGCGCGCGATCTTGTTCACGAGTTGCTTGTGCTTCTGCTCCTGCATCTCGCGGCGCTGCTCGGCCGTGATCTGGATCTCGCCGCGCTTGATGACTTCGGGGATGATCTCCATCACGTCGGTCGTCTCGAAGACGTCCTCGAGGTCGCTCTCCGCGGGTCTGTCGCCGCGACTTGCGTTCTCGTAGACGTCCTCCGCTGCGATGACGTCCTCGAGGTCGCCGTCGAACTCGCCGCGCTTGATCGCGAGCGCCGCGTCCGGGTCGACGAGGACCTCGAAGCGCGTGCCGTGGGATTCGAGCCGCGCCGTCACCGCTTCGTCCAGTGAAATCATACCCTGAACTTACGCGGTCGGGCTTAAAAAGGTGTGTCCCGGTTGGTCACTCCGCTCCGGAGTCGTCGGCGGCGTCGTCGCCGTCGACATCCTCGCTCGAATCCACGGCCTCGCTCGCCGCATCTTCGCCGCCCGGATCTTCGCCGCCCGCCTCTTCGCCGCCCGCCTCTTCGCCGCCCGCCTCTTCGCCGCCCGCATCTTCGCCGCCTGCGTCGTTCTCGGGCGCTGGCAGCGCGTCGAGGTGCGAGGCGAGCGCGTCGTCGTCGAGGACGGTCACGGTTCGCGTCTCCACGTCGACGGTCGCGACCGCGACCTGGTCGACGGCCGGGCGTTCCTCGTCGGGAACCGAGATGGCGCGGAGTGCGAGCGCGGTCGCGTCCTCGAGGTCGAACGCGGGGTCGTACTCGGCTTCGAGGAACGACTGGACGTCGCCGCGGTGCGCGCCGACCGCGACCGCCTGCCAGCCGTCGACGGTCCCCGAGGGGTCCGTCTCGTAGAGCCGCGGCGTGCCGTCGCGGTCGACACCCGCGATCAGGAGCGCCGCGCCGAACGGTCGCGCCCCACCGACCTGCGTGTACGCCTGCACGAGGTCCGAGACGTGTCGCGTCGCCGTCTTCGCGTCGATCGGTTCGCCGTACCGGAGGCGATTCACCTGCGCGTCCCTGCGGAGTTCGTCGACGAGTCGACGACCGTCCGCGACGTGACCCGCGCTCGCTGCCAGCAGGTGGTCGTCGACGACGTGTAGCTTCTCGATGCTCTCGCCCTCCATCAGCGACGAGCTGACGCGCTTGTCGACCGCGAGCACCACGCCCGACGACGTCTTCACGCCGACCGTCGAGGACCCGCGCTTGACTGCCTCGCGCGCGTACTCGACCTGATACAGCCGGCCGTCCGGCGAGAAGATGCTCGTGCCGCGGTCGTACGCCATCTGGTCGTGTCCGTCCATCGTGTCACTCCACGTCCTCGCTGGTCGCGTACACGCGCTCGCCGTCCACGTCCATCGCGACGCGGTCCCCGCGCACGATGGCGTTCCGGCGGCCGTCCGCGAACGCGACCTCGCGTCGGTCCGGACGTTCCGTCGCGGCAGGTATGAACTTTTCCTCGCACGCGCGGATGGTCCCGGAGACGCCGCGGACCGTCACGGCGACGGTCGCGTCGTCGACGCTCTCGATGCACGCGAGCGCCGCTCTGAGGTCCTCGACGTGCCCGCGGCGGGCGCGGACGACCGCGCTCCCGTCGCCGTTCCGGAACTGGAAGCGGACGACGGTGCCGTCCGCGTCCGCGCTCCCGGCGTCCCCGAGGAGGTTCTGAGCGGCGTACCAGAGTTCGCGCTGGAACGCACCACGCGACAGCGAGACGTCCGGGTCGGCCTCCAGCGCGACCGCGACGTACCGCCACTTCGGTCGCAGATGCTTCGGGAGGTGCTTCATCGCGGCCCGTCCCCGAGCGCATCGGTGTCCGCCCGGGCGAACGCGCGGTGGTCGCCCGCGGCGAGCGCGTCGACGTCGTCGCCGACGAGCACGCCGACCTGGTCGTGGACGCTCGTCGCGTCACTGAGCGCGAACCCCGCGTCGGTGAACGCCTCCGCGAGCACGCCGACGGTCGCCGGGTCGTCGACCTCGGGCGAGTAGAACGGCTCCTCGGGGTCCGGGAGCCCGAAGAACATCACGTCACCGAGCACGAACCGGTCGGGGTCGAGCGCGGCGACCGCCCGGAGGGCCTCGCGCTTCTCGTCGTCCGCGAGGTGATGCATCGCGAAGTTCGACACCACCACGTCCACGTCGACGTCGTCGGGGACGTTCGGGTCGCGGAACCGGCCCTCGCCGAACGAGACGTTCTCCAAGCCGGCGTCCGCGGCCTTCTCGCGAGCCTGCGCGAGCATCCCCTCGCTGATGTCCCGGCCGAGGACGCGGGCCGCGTCCTCGGCGAGCGACAGACCGATGGCGCCCGTTCCACAGCCGAGGTCGAGCACCGTCGCGTCCGCATCCATGGCGTCTCGCGCCGCGTCCACGACGAGCGAGACGCACGCGCGGTACTCGTCGGTGTCGTTCTCCTGGTCGTCGTACGTCGCCGCCATCTCGTCGAACCGCGCCGCGTGCTCCTCGATCGGTCGCTTCATGCCTCGGGGTTGGCGACCCCGCGTCAAGAACGCCGTGGGTTCGCTCCCACTCGCGCTACTGCTCGCGATCGTCGCCAGTCGCGTCGTGGTGGTCGCGGTAGCGGCCACGACGCACGCCCGGCTCGATGTAGTCCGGCGCGGTGACCTCGCGATTGCGAGCGACGAGCCGCCCCCACTCGCGGAGACCATCCTCGACCTGCTCGCGGGAGAACCCGATGCGTTCGCCGACCGCGGCGAGCGCGCGCGGCCCGCGGAGGTGTCGGTGACTCGTCCCGTCCGCGCTCACGACGTACGGGACGTCGTAGTACTCGACGAGTTCGCGGAGCTTCCGCAGGTCCCCGAGCGCCTGCACGCGCTGGCCGCCCGTGGCACGCAGCACGCCCGAGAGGTCGAACTCGACGCGGACGCCGTGCTCGGCGGCGGCCTTCGCGAGCACGTGATTGAAGTCGCCGTCGCCACGCATCGGGTGCGCGAGCACGTCCACGCGCTCCTGCTCGACCGCGAACCGATTCATCCGGTTCGTGCCACCGTGCACGAGCAAGAGCGTGTACTTCGGCCGGTAGTTCCCGACGTAGCCACTCGCCTGCTCGGGCGAGTTCGCACGGATCTCCAGGCCGTCGACGACGTCGATACCGACCGCGTCCGCGACCGCATCGGTGTCCACGTCGCTCCGAGCGTCGCCGTGATTCCGAACCACGACGCCGTCGTACCCGAGCGCCGCGGCGTGCTCGGCGCATCGACGAACCGTCGACTCGCCGTCCGGTCGCGCGTGCACCGCCTCGTAGAAACCGGTCATCCCGCGGCGACCCCCGTCATCGCTCTAGGCGTCGTCGCCGTCCTCGGTCGCGCCGGGGTCGTCGCCGTCGCTCGTCGCGTCCGCGTCGTCGTCGGGGACGCGGACCTCGTGCTCCTCGAGTTCCTCGATCGTCCGACGCGCGTTCTCGATGGCTTTCTCGCGCTTCGCCGGATACGCCTCGACCTTCGCGCGGAACGTGATACCGTCGCCGCGCGCCGTCTCACCACCGAACGCCGCCTGCTTGTCGAGATGCAGGAAGAACTCGCAGTGCTCGGTGACGCGCTCCTCGATCTCCGCGAGGAGCGCGTCGGTGTCGTCGAGGTTCGCGACGCGACTCAGCGCGTACCGGAGGTCGTCCGCGTTCTCGATGCGCGCCGAGAGGATGGCGATGCGGTCGCCGTGATGCCCCTCGGACGACGTCCGCTCGACCTCGACGTCCTCGGGCAGGAAGTGACGGAGCGCCTGCTCGACGCGTTTCTCGTCCTCGGTCGCGTACGCGAACGTCCGGACGTCCACGTAGTGGAAGGGTACGCTCGCCATAGGCGCTCCAGGGCCGCGTTATTCCTCGTCGTCCTCGGCCTCGTCGTCGTCGACGAGTTCGAGGGAGTCCTCGGGGACGCCGGACTCCTGGCCGTCCTCGAAGCTGATGGTGTAGTTCGCGTCGCCGAACATGGACTCCATGACCTGCGTGATGGTGCCCGTCTCGCCGTCGTACTCGCTGTGCTCGTCGTGGAGGACCACGGTGTCGTCTTCGTCGAAGCTCATACCACCGCGTATCCTCGGCGCGAGTAAAAAGGACTCGATACGGGCGGGCCGTCGGTCGCCGACGTCGTCACCGGCGGGACCGTTGTTGCGCTCGCTCGATCGTCGACGTCAGTGGTCGAGTTCGTCCAGCAGGACGTCGGCGGCCGCGGCCGACGACCCGGGGCCGCGTGCGGTGACGAGGTCGCCGTCGACGGTGACGCTCGTTTCCGCGTCGAGTTCGGCGTCCCAATTCCCGCCAGCCGCGATGACCTCGTCCTCGACGTAGTACGGGAGCTTGCGGCCGTCGAGGCGGTCGTGGTCGTCGACGATGCCGTCCTCCCACGCGTTCGGGAACCCGGTGACGGAGCGGCCGTCGACGACGAACTCACCGTCGTCGTCCCGGGTGAACGCGAGGATGCCGACGGCGTGACAGACGACGAGCGCGACGCCGTCGTCGCCCGCGACCGCGGTGCGGAGCGCGTCGCGAGCGTGCACGTCCTGATTGACGTCCCAGACGGTGCCGTGGCCGCCGGGGAAGACGACGGCGTCGTACTCGCTCGCGTCGACGGCAGCGAACGGTTCGGGGTCGTTCAGGTCCGGGTCGTTCTCGTGGACGTCGAGGACGCGCTCGGCGGTCTCCTCGCCGACCTCCTCCGGGTCGACCGAGCGGTCGTCGACGACGGGCGGATTCCCCGCTGGCGTGGTGACGTCGACGTCGACGCCGGCGTCCTTCAGGGTGGTCAGTGGTTCGACGCACTCCTCGCCCCAGTAGCCGTCCTCGCTGACGAAGAACAGTGCTCGTGTCATCACCCTCGGGTACGAGCGGGCGGGGAAAGGCAGGTGAGGAAGCGGCCGCACGTGCCGATACCGACACCGGGGGTGACTCGCGTCGTGGCGGCGACGCGGCGAGTCGATAACGAAGCCTCTTTGGGTTGCGTTCGCATACGTTCGCGGTATGATGCAGTCCCACGCTCTCCCGTCCCTCTCCGCCACGCCCCGTCGGTCGACGACCCCTGCGGCCGGTTCGACGCGGCGATGCCGGTAGACGACCTCTGGTTCCTCGCCGACCGCGCCACGCAGGTCGGCGAGCGCGCGTACCACCGACTCGACGACGGCCACGACGAGTACCTCGCGTGCGACCAGACCCGCGACGTCTGCCGCGAGCAGTTCGAGCGCGTCGCCGAACGCGTCGCACAGTCGGGCGCCCCCTTCGGCGCGCACACCGTCGTCTACCGCGACGGCGGCGAGCTCCTGCTCGTGTACCACGAGGGCGTCGACAAGTGGGTCGTCCCCGGCGGCGGCGTCCACCCCGAGGAGTCCTTCCGCGAAGCCGCCGAGCGCGAGCTCGCGGAGGAAGCTGGGGTCGCCGCGGACTACGACGGCCTCGCGCTCCTCGGGCGCATCGACGTCCACCACGGCTCGTACGCGGTCACGGGAGCGCTCCCCGTGTTCGCGGCGGAAGCGCGGACGCACGAGCCCGCCGTCGAGGACCCGGACGGCGAGATAACCGCCGCCGAGTGGTTCGACGTCCTCCCCGAGGACACGCGCGACCGCGAGGACCTCCGGCAGTGGCGCGACCGCGCACTCCCCGTCTGATCCACCCCCACCACCGCTGCAAGTGAAGAATCGGCGACGGCACGGCCACCGCTGCGGTCAGCGTGCCGCGAGTCCCGGAGGCCCGCGACGGCGAGTCCTCACTCGGGCGCGCCGTGGGACTCGCCGTCGCGCGCGTCCGCCTTCATCCGCCGCAGCGCCGCCTGGGCCTGACTCGCGTCGTACCCGAAGTAGACGCCGTCCGCGTACGCCTCAGCAACCTCCGTCGCGTGAATCAAGTTGTCGACCTCGACCTCGACCGCGTACAGCTCGATACCGAGGTCGACGCCGTCGGGGATGCGCGACCGGAAGCCCTTCGCGATGGTCTCCAGCCAGTACGTCGTCCCGTAGTGCGTATCGTAGAGCGGCACGACGAACTCGTCGACGTACTCCGCGAGCGCGTCCACGTCCAATCCCGCGCGCTCCTCCAGGTGCCCGGGGTACGGGTCCGGGTAGAGCGTGAAGTACACCTTCCCCGGGATGCGGTCGGTCGCCTCCGCGACGAACTCCGTGATGGTCGCCTCGCGCCACGCCCACCAGTCCTCGAACTCGCTGTCCGCGAACGCCGCCTCGCAGTGCTCGCAGTGACAGTACTCCGCCCGCGGGAACCCGACGTCGTCGAGGCGGACGTCCGGATTCGCCGCCGCGGCGTCCTCGATCATCTCCAGGAGCCCCTCGCGGTAGCGCTCGCGGCTCGGACAGACGTACCCCCAGTCGAAGTACGGCTGCTCGCGCGTCGCCCGCTCACCGTCCTCGCTCACCGGCACGAGGTCCGGCTTCGCCTCGCCCGCGGCCGTATCACCGAAGCACGAGATCATGTTTACGCCCTCCGCCTCGGGTTCCACCGCTCGACCGGTGACGTCCTTGACCTCGTAGAACGCGCGGTCGAACGACGGCCAGTCGAGCTCCGGCTCGTTCCGCGTGACGACGCCGTACATACCCGTCGCTGGGGCGTGGATACACGAAAACCGTTCGGAAGCGGGCGGCGCGGACGGCGGCGCCGCCCGGCGGACTCGACGGGGTTATTCGGCGTCGTACTCTACTTCGACGGTCTCGTCACCGCCGGAGAACGTCTTGTAGAGGAGGGCGATTGCGACCACCGCGATCAGGAGTTTGACCTTCTTGGACATACCAATACGTTCGAGCTTTGACTATTTATGGCTTACTGAACCAGGGACCGTCGAACGCGACCGGGCTCCCGGGCGCGACGGGACGACTGGGTCCACGTCTTCGCCCTCTCGGGCCGTCGTGTCAGCCGTCGATGAGCGACGCGATGTCCTCGCGGACGATGGTCTCGCAGTACTCGCAGCGGACGCCATCGCGCAGCACCGCGAACGCCGACTCGACCGGCTCGTCGGCGGTCGTGATACAGTTCCGGTTCGGGCACGCGAGCACGCCGGTCACCCGGTCGGGGCGTTCCACGCGGTTCTTCTCGACGACGTCGTAGTCGCGGACGATGTTGACGGTCGCGTCGGGCGCGATGACCGACAGCACGTCGAGCTCGTCCTGACTGAGTTCGCGTCCCTCGACCTTCACGACGTCCTTCCGGGCGAGCGCGTCCGACGGGACGTTCATCCCGACCGATATCTCCTCGCCGCTGGACCCGTCGATGCCGAGCATCGACAGGACGTTCAGCGCCTGACCGGCGCGAACGTGGTCGATGACGGTGCCACTGCGGATCTTGGAGACGCGGAGTTCCTTGTCGGTCATCGCTCGCCCTCCATGAGCAGGTCGAGCAGCGCCATCCGTACCGGCACGCCGTTGTGCGCTTGCTCGAAGTAGTTCGCGTACGCGGTGTCGTCTACCTCGGGTGCGATCTCGTCGACGCGCGGGAGCGGATGCATGACGGTGAGGTCGTCGCTCGCCGCCTCGAGGGTCTCGGCGTCGATCTGGTACTGGCCCGCGACCTTGTGGTACTCGTTCTCGTCCGGGAAGCGCTCGCGCTGGATGCGAGTGACGTACAACACGTCGAGGCTCGCGAGGACCTCCTCCAGGTCGGTGTGCTCGCGGACGTTCGCGCCTGCCTCGTGGAGGTCGTAGCGGACCGAACGCGGGAGCTTCAGGGACTCCGGACTGATGAAGTGCTGGTGCGCGTCGAAGTTCGTGAGCGCGGTCGCGAGCGAGTGCACGGTCCGCCCGTACTTCAGGTCGCCCATGATACCGATCGTGAGGTCGTCGAGCCCGGCGGTCTCCCGGATCGTATAGAGGTCCAGGAGCGTCTGCGTCGGATGGTGTCCGGCGCCGTCGCCCGCGTTCAGGATCGGGACGTCGACGTACTCGCTCGCCATCTTCGCCGACCCTTCCAGGGGGTGCCGGAGGACGAGCGCGTCCGCGTACCCCTCGATGACGCGGACGGTGTCCGCGAGGCTCTCCCCTTTCTTCACCGACGACGAGTCGACGCTCCCCATGTCGACGACGTCGCCGCCGAGGCGCTTGATAGCGGCCTCGAAGCTCATCTTCGTTCGCGTACTCGGTTCGAAGAAACACAACCCGAGGAGCGTCCCCGCGTTCCGTTCCCGGGCGGCCGACGGGTCGGCGTCGAGCTCCGCGGCCCGGTCGAGGACCTCCTCGATGTCCTCGCGCGAGAGCTGTCGCGCCGTGAGCAGGTGGTCGTGACGCATCACGTGACACCACCCACCCCCGGCCCTTGAATCAATCCGTTCGGGTCGCGCCCCGGCCGCGAGTTGAAGTGCGATGGGGCGGCGACTACGGGTATGCTCGCGTTCGCCGGGGGGAAGGGTGGGACGGGGAAGACGACGACGGCGCTCGCGTTCGCGCGCGAACTCGCCGCCGGCCGAGCGGGCGAGGCGTCAGGACGGAGCGTGACGGTCGTCGACGCGGACGTCGACATGCCGGACGTGCACTCGATGGTCGGCGTCGACCGGACGCCGACGGTCCTCGAGTGCCCGCGCGGGCGGCCCGCCCCGTCGCTCTCGGGGGTTCGCGTCGCCCCGGCACCACCCGGGGACGCGACCGACGCATTCGAGAAGACGCTGTTCGAGCTGCGAGCGGCCGACCGACCGAGCGCCGAGGGACGACCGACCGGCGCTCGACCGCGCTGTCGCGTCGTCGTCGACGCCCCCTGTGGCGGCGGGCCCGACGCAGCGCGGCCGCTCGCCGCCGCGGACGGCGTCGTCCTCGTGACGCGCCCGACGCCCGCCGCGGTCCGCGACACCGCGAAGACCGCGGCGATGGCTCGAGCACTCGAGACGCCCGTCGTCGCCGCCGTCGTCGTCGGCAACCATCCACCGCGCGCACTCGAAGACGTCCTCGGAGCGCCACGCGTCGTCACCGTCCCGCTCGTCGACGGCGACCCGTTGACCGCTCCAGCCCACCGGACCGCAATGGGGCGCCTCTGCAAGGGACTTCGACGCGGCAGACACCTTTTTACGGAGTGAAGGCCAACCCAGAGGCACATGGCGGGGCGTCTAGAGACGGGCATCGAGGTTCTCGACCGGAAGCTCGACGGTGGCCTCCCACCGGGGACCATCGTCGCGTTGACCGCAGAGCCGGCGAGCCAGTCCGAACTCATCCTCTACGAGCTCACGGCGGCCCGCGGCAGCCTCTACCTGACGACCGAACGCTCCGATCAGGCGGTCCGCGACGCCATCGAGAAGACGAACGCGCCCGTCGGCTCGCCGACGGTCCGAGACATCTCCGGGAGCGAACCGCTCGACCAAGCGAACCGCCTCATCCGCGCGCTCCCCGAGGGCGCGAACCTCATCATCGACACCGCGAACGTCCTGGAGCGCGGCGACCGGAACCGCTTCCGGAACTTCATGACGGAGCTCCAGACGCACATGGTGAACACGGGCTCCATCGCCATCATGCACTGCATGAAAGAGCAGACGCCACCCCAGAACCGGTCGTCGACGAAGCACATGGCGGACGTCGTCTTCGACCTGGAGACGCAGGTTCGAGGGAGCGAACTCGAGAACCGCCTGACCGTCCCGAAGTTCCGGGGGGGCACCGCGCTGAAGGAATCCATCAAGCTCGAACTCTCCGACGAGGTCGCCATCGACACGAGCCGCGACATCGCCTGACGAGTACGACGCGCTCGAGTTCCATCGCAGCCGCAGGGGCCACGTCTCCATTCCGAGCCGTCACGCTCACGTTTCGTTCCAGCACCAGCCACGCTCGATCCGCCGTATCGTCGCGGAGCACCGCCATAGCGCGAGATTTCGCCGGAGTAAACTGCGAGAAACGTGAGCGTTCGAAACCAGCACAAATTACAAGGTCCGTTCAGTACGGAGTGACAAGGACGACGAACATCGACTCTATACCGATGATTCCTACCCTACCATGACAGACACACACGACGTGGTTATCGCCGGTGCGGGCCCCGCAGGTGGACAGGCGGCGCGAGACCTCGCGTCCCGTGGGTACGACGTGGTCGTACTCGAGACCGAGTCCGAGGACGAGTTCCCGAGCAGGAGCAACAAGTCGACAGCGGGGACGTTCCCGTCGACGATGGCGTCGTTCGGCATCCCGGACGACGTCGTCATGAACTTCACGGACGACGTCATCCTGGAGTCCCCGAACCATCACTATCGCCGTCACCAGCCAGGTGCCGTCCTGGAGTTCGCGGACTTCAAGAACTGGCTCGTGGACGAGGCGGTCGCCGACGGCGCCGAGTATCGGTTCGACGCGCGCGTCTCGAAACCCATCATGGACGGCGACGAGATAGTCGGCGTGACGTACAACGGCGACGAGGAGGTCTACGCCGACATCGTCATCGACGCGACCGGGCCGGCGGCACCGCTCGCGAAGGCCCTCGACGTCTGCGGGCTGAGACGCGAGAAGCAAGCGATCGGGATCGAGTTCGAGTACGAGAACGTCGACGTGGACGCGGAGGGATACGCGGACCTGACGGACTCGATGATGCTCCGGCTCGACCACGACATCGCACCGGGCGGGTACTCGTGGATCTTCCACACGGGCGCGGACACGGCGAAGGTCGGCGTCTGCTACCTCCAGAACGAGAGTCATCGCGCGAACTCGAAGTCCGGGTTCACGATCGACGACTACCTCCAGTACTGGGTGGACACCGACCCGCGGTTCGCGGACGCGAAGAAGCTCGAGGGGAAACAACATCGCGGGTCCGCGCACGTCCAGCTCCCCGACAAGATGAGTACGGACAACTTCATGGCGATCGGCGATACGGTGCCGACGGTCGACCCGCTCTGGGGCGAGGGCATCGACAAGTGCATGCGCTCGGGGCGGGTTGCGGCGGCGACCGCGGACCGGTCGCTCACGGACAGCGACCGGGACACGTCGGCGGGCGAGCTCGCGGTCTACGACCAGCTCTGGCAGGACCGCGTCGCGCCGAAGGTCAACAAGCGACTGTTCATGACGGAGATGCTGTACCGCGCGTCGAACGACCGGTACGACGCCCTCGTCAGCGACCTCCACAAGCACTCCAAGGACAAACTCGACTCCGTCAACGCGGGCAACCTCCGCGACATGCTAGGGATGCTGAAGCTCGAGGACGTCTCCATCCTCGCGAAGACGGCCCGCGACTGGGTTCGGAACTGACGGCAGCGACGACTTCGTTCTCTCGACTCGCGCGCTCCGTCAGCGATCGCTCCCGGGGTCGCCGGTCGCCTCGATGCGTCGTTCGTACTTTTCGAGCGCTTCGTCGAGTGCAGCGTCGGCGTCGACGTCGAGCGAGTTCGCGAACGAGAGGAGACTGAACAGCGCGTCCCCGATCTCGTCGCGCTCGACTTCCACCTCGCCGTCACCGGCGCCGTACTCGGTCGACGAGCACGCGTCCGCGGCGAGTTCGCCGACCTCGCTCGCGAGGTCGAGCAGCTGGTACTCGGGTTCCCCCTGCATGTCGTGTTCGTCGTGGAACTCGCGTACGCGGTCCTGAGCGTCCATGTCGAGCGCGTCGACGCCACCTTCCAAGGGCGTTCTGGAATCCGTCGACGAGCGTCGCCACTACGAGGTCTGGAAACGAGAGAATCGGCGCTGCTGCGTTACTCTTCGTCGAGTTCCGCGGCGATCTCGTCGGCGTCGACGTCGGCCTCCTCGAGCGCTTCCTCGACGGCTTCGGCGTCGGCGCCCTCGCCGCCGCCCATGCCGCCCATCATACCGCCCATGCCACCCATCATGCCGCCCATGCCGCCGCCGTCGATGATCTCCTGGACGACCACGCGGTCGACATCGACGTGACTCATGATCTGTTGGGCGACCTGCTGCTTGCCGAACATCCACTGCTGGTTCATCTGGAGCTGCGGGACGCTCTCGACGTAGAGCGAGCGCTTCTCGACGACCTCGGTCTCGAACTCGGGCTCGGCGTCCTCGTCGGCGTCCTCGTCCGGCTCGACCATCGTCTCCTCCTCGACCTCGTCCGTCTCGATGTGCATCTCGGGCGCGATGTCGAAGAACATCTCGAACAGGCCGGAGGCCTTCTCGACCTCGTCCGTGACGACGTCGACGATCTCGTAGTCGTACTCGACGTCGTCACCGGCGAGCGGGTGGTTGAAGTCCACGCGAGCGCGGCCGCCGATGATGGTGTTCACGAAGCCTTCCTCGCCGTCGATCTGGACCTGCGCGCCGGGATGGCGGTCGTCCTCGGGGATCTTCTCGGCAGAGATCGTGCGGACGGCGTCCTCGTCGTACTCGCCGAACGCTTCGGCAGCGGGGACGGTGACGGTGCCGGTGTCGCCGACCTCCTTGCCGCGGACGTCGTCCTCGACGCTGTCGAAGATGTGGCCCTCACCGAGGACGATGGTGCGCGGAGCGAACTCCTGGCCTTCCTGGTCGATGCCCTCTTCCTCGGCGACCTCGGGGTCGGTCGTGTCGACGAGCTGGTCGTTCTCGACCGTGCGGGCGGTGTAGGCGAGCTTGACGAAGTCTCCGTCCTGCACGCCCTCGGTCTCGTCTGCCTCTGTCTCGGCTGCTGCGTCCTCAGTCTCGGCTTCTTCGTCGGTCATGTCGTATACGTCTCCCAGCCCGCATTTAAGAACCACGTTTTCGACCCGCGAGCGTGCACTTCGCGCGAGCGGATTCGACCGGGTCCTGAGAGCGGATTCGGCGGCCGGATGCGGCCGGGAACGACCACGTTTTTGCCGGTTCCGCGATGGGTTCGTGGTATGTACGAGGTCGAGATGAAGGTGCGGGCGGGCGGCGTGGAGACGCGGGCGGGACTCCGCGAGGCAGGGGCGTCGCTGTCGCGTGTCGTGTTCCAGGAGGACACGTACTACGACGCGCCGCATCGGGAGTTCGCGGAGACGGACGAGGCGCTCCGGGTGCGTCGCGAGGCGACGCTCGCGCCGGATGCGCCGACGAGCGTCGACGAGGTGATGGACGCGCTCGAGGACGGTGCGTTCGAGTCTCGCGTGACGTACAAGGGGCCGCTCGTCGACGACGCTTCGAAGACTCGCGAGGAGTTCGAGACGGGGGTCGCGGACGGCGAGACGATGGCGCGCGTGCTCTCGGAGCTCGGGTTCTCGCCGGCGGCGACGGTCGCGAAGCGCCGCGAGTTCTGGACGCTCGACGGGGTGACGGTGACGGTCGACGACGTGGCGGACCTGGGGACATTCGTGGAGGCGGAGGCGGAGACGGACGAGGCCGGGGTCGACGCCGCTCGTGAACGGGTCGCGGACGCGCTCCGCGCGCTCGACCTCGACCCCGACGAGCAGATACGGACGTCGTACCTCGGGCTGCTGCTCGCGGCCGCCGGCGACTGAGCGACGGGCACTGTTGCAGGGGGCCGTGCTCGGATCGGGCCAGGGCTGGGTGCTGCGGGCGACCGGAAGGCTGATTGTCCGAGTACCGGTGGTCGTGTACTGATGGCTTCCCGGTCGCTGGTGTCCGCGCTCCGCGCCGTCGCCGGGCGGGTCGCGGTTGGATTCGGTCGCCTCCTGGGGGTCCGACACGAGGCGATGTGCGTGTACGCGACCTCGCTCGAGGAGGGCACCGTCGCGACGCGGCTGCCGCCTGGCGTCGAGGTGGACGTCGAGCGCGTCGGCGACGTCTCGAACCTGCCGGCGTCGGCGGCGACGGACGCGGCGCCCTCGGACTTCGTCGCGGTCGCTCGTGACACCGCTGACGGGACTCCGGGCGGCGTCCTCGGGTGGGCGTTCGCCCGGGTCGACGCGCCGGTTCGGGTCGGCGAGTGCGTGCGACCGCTCGCGTTCGAGGGCGCGTACGTCTGGGGGTTGTTCGTCGAGCCGGCTGTCCGCGGCGACGGCGTCGGGACGGCGCTCGTCACGACGCTTACCGCTCGGGTGGCTCGGGACCGCACTGGGGCGGCGTTCGCGCTCGTCGGTCGGTCGAACGCGTCCTCGCGCGCCGTGTTCGAGCGGGTGGGGTTCGAGTGCGTCGCGGAGACGACTCGCCTCGCGGTGCTCGGGCGGCACCCCCCGACCGGCCTCGTCCTCGGAACGCGCACCTACAGAGAACCACGATGATTACTACCGGGCATAATATGAGCCGTGGTCGTTTCCGCAAGTTATAGAAACCACGGTGGGATAGGTGTGGAACAATGACTGACCGCAATATTCGCGTGGAGCCCATCGACCGACTGGCCGTCGAGGACCAGGAGGTCGAGATCGTCGAGCGGAAGGGCCTGGGGCACCCCGATTCCATCTGCGACGGTATCGCCGAGAGCGTCTCGCAGGCGCTCGCGCAGACGTACCTGGACCGCGTCGGGAAGGTCCTGCACTACAACACCGACGAGACGCAACTCGTCGCGGGGAACGCCGCGCCCGCGTTCGGCGGCGGCGAGGTCATCGAGCCCATCTACCTCCTCATCGTCGGCCGTGCCACACAGGAGTACGAGACCGACGACGGCGTCACCCACCACATCCCCACGGGTCGCGTGGCCCTCGAGGCGGCGCGTGACTACATCGACGCGCACTTCCCGGAGCTCGAGTTCGGGACGGACGTCGTCGTCGACGTGAAACTCGGCGAGGGCTCCGGCGACCTCCAGGAGGTCTTCGGCGAGGACGGGGCGACGGTCCCGATGGCGAACGACACGAGCTTCGGCGTCGGCCACGCGCCGCTCACGGAGACGGAGACCATCGTGTACGAGGCGGAACGTCGCCTGAACGGCGAGTACCACGAGACGAACCCCGAGCTCGGGCAGGACGTGAAGATCATGGGGAAGCGCGAGGGCGACGAGATAGACATCACGGTCGCCGCGGCGATGGTGGACGCGTACGTCGGTGGCATCGAGGAGTACACCGAGGCCGTCGAGGGCGTCCGCGAGTTCGTGTCGAAGGTCGCGTACGAGCACACCGACCGCGAGGTGAACGTGCACGTGAACACCGCGGACGACCTCGAGGAGGGCTCCATCTACCTCACCACGACGGGGACGAGCGCGGAGCAGGGCGACGACGGCTCCGTCGGTCGCGGGAACCGCGCGAACGGCCTCATCACGCCGAACCGCTCGATGTCGATGGAGGCCACGTCGGGGAAGAACCCCGTGAACCACATCGGGAAGATCTACAACCTCCTCTCGACGCGCATCGCCGAGGCCGTCGTCGACGAGGTCGACGGCATCCGCGACCTCCGCATCCGCCTCCTCAGCCAGATCGGGCGCCCCATCGACCAGCCGCACGTCGCGGACGCGCACGTCATCACCGAGGACGGCGTCGCCATCAGCGACGTCCGCCCCGAGGTCGAGGCCATCGTCGACCGCGAACTCGCCGACGTCACCGACGTCACGCGCAGCGTCATCGAGGGCGAACTCACGACGTTCTGACCGCGCCGACGTTCCCGGCGTGACCGCATCGGCGATTCGTCCGTATTCTGCGGCGCTGTCGCTCGTTCCGGTCAGCAGATGGCGTAGGTCCCGCGGAGTTCGTCCTCGGCGCTGACGACGAACTCGGCCCACCCGTAGCACTCGCTCGTCTCGATGGTCACGGTCTCGGTCTGGTCCTCGAACGTGCACGTTATCCTGAAGGCCTCGACGCCGTCGGGGTTCGCGTCCGCGGTGTCGTAGGCGACGATCTCGCCGCCCGCGGATATCTCGTGGGACTGGTCGTGGACGACGGTCCCGGTCGCCTCGCGGTACACCTCCAGGTCGACGGTGTGCGCGACGCCGTCCTCGCCGTCGTTCCCGAGGATGACGTCCTTCGAGGGGTCGGGCTCGTTCGCCGCCTCCGACCACCAGTTCGAATCGTCGTCGGTCGTGTCCGCTGGCGTCGTGGAGCGCCCGGTCGTCTCCGACCCCGAGCGAGTCGTCGCAGTGTCGTCGGGCGTCGCTGAGCGGTCGGTCGTGGGCGCCCCGGGTTCGTCGTCGGTCAGACAGCCGGCGAGCGCGACGCTCGCGAGAGCGCTCGTCGCCGTCCCGAGGAGGGTTCGTCGGTTCATGGTCAACAGATGGGGCGCTCGACGACGAGTTCGCCGTTCTCTCTGCGGACGATACCGCAGTCGGTGTAGCACTCGCTGGTCGCCATGAACCGCCAGGTGGTCTGTTCGTCCGTTTCTCCAGTGACTTTGAACCGCTCGACGCCGTCCGGGTTCGCTTCGTTCAGGTTGTAGACGTACGCGGTGCCGCCGGGGTCGAGGTCCTCCGTGGACTCGTGGACGACCTCGTCCGAGCCGTCGTCGACGTGCTTCGTGACGGTCACGGCGATCTGGTTGGCGGTTTCGGCCTCGTTCTCCACCCAGATGCGATGGTCGGGGTCGGGAGCATCCATCGCGTGGACCGTCGTCGAGTCGTCGGTCGTGGACGAGGGGTCCGTTCCCGAGTCGCTCGTGGATTCGAGACAGCCGACGGTGCTCGAAACCACTGTGAGCGTGCCGACGAGGAGGGTTCGTCGGTTCATGCGTCGTGGAGGGTGTGGACGGCGTCGATGGCGTCGTCGGCGCCGACGACGAGGCGGAGGTCGCCGGTGGCGGCGTTCGTCCGGAGGCGCGCGGTTGCCGTGCCCGTGCCGTACTCGGCGCACTCGGCGGTGACGTGGAAGGTCTCGACGCCGTCGGGGTCGGCGTCCGCGAGGTCGTACGCGTCGACGGAGACGCCGGGCGCGACGCGGTGAGTGTCGTGGGAGACGACGTCGCTGCGGTCGCTGCGCGTGACGGTGACGGTGACGGCGCGCGTCTCGGCGGTGTCGTTCTCGACGACGACGGCGTGATGCGGTTCCGGTGTCCGCATCGGGGCGTCCGCGTCCGCATCTGCGGTCGCGTTGGCGTTGGCGTTCGCGTCGTCGCGACCGTCGACTGTCGGGGAGTCAGTGGCGGGGAGCGCGCTGCTGGGGGTGGAGGGGAGGGGGCGGCGGCTCATACACCGAGCGTGTCCGCGGCCCGGTAAGTGCCTTTGGGCGACCCGAACTCGCGGGGGGCGCCGACCGATGGGCCGATGCCCGCG
Source organism: Halorubellus litoreus (assembly GCF_037081675.1). Taxonomy (GTDB): domain Archaea; phylum Halobacteriota; class Halobacteria; order Halobacteriales; family Natrialbaceae; genus Halorubellus; species Halorubellus litoreus. The sequence continues at coordinate 1,053,915 of NZ_JAZAQL010000002.1, forward strand.
CACGGTGGTGTCGACCGACGGGTCGGTGCGCGCGGACCGACACGCGTTTTGGCGGGCGCGCGGTACCGAGAGGTGATGCAGCCTCCTGGCGCGGACGTGGTGCTCGTGCGGCACGGCGACATGGGCTCGAAGTCCCGTGGCGTGAAGCGCGACATGGAGCACCGGCTGGGGGAGAACCTGCGCGCCGTCCTCGACGACCGCGACCTGGCGGGCGACGTGGAGTTGACGTGGTCGCGGCCGCGCGTCCACACCACCGAAGGCGACGTCGCCGCGGTCGCGGAGGCGGCGGCGGACACGTTCGGCGTCGTCTCCGCGAGTCCCGCGCTGTCGGTCGACTCGGAGCTCGACGGTATCTGCGACGCGCTCGCGGCGACCGCCTCCGAGGTCTACGACGGTGGCGCGTTCGCGGTCGACGCTCGGCGGAGCGACCGCTCGCTGCCGTTCGACAGCGAGGACGTCCAGCGCGAGGGCGGACAGGCGGTCTGGGACGCCGCCGAAGCGGCGGGCGTCGACCCCGCGGTCGACCTCGACGACCCGGACGTCACGTTCGGCGTGGAGGTCCGCGAGGAGACGACGTTCGTCTACACGGAGACCGTCGACGGCGTCGGCGGTCTCCCGCTGGGCACGCAGGCGCCGCTCGTCGTCCTCGTCTCCGGCGGTATCGACTCGCCGATAGCGGCGTTCGAGGTGATGAAACGCGGCAGCCCGATTATTCCAGTATACGTCGACCTCGGCGACTACGGCGGCCCGGACCATCGCGCTCGCGCCGTCCAGACCGTCCGGGACCTCGCACGGTACGCACCGAATCACGTCGACGAGACGTGGGTCGTCCCCGGCGGCGACGCGGTCGCGCACCTCGTCGCGACGATGGATCGCGGGCGGATGCTCGCGCACCGCCGATTCCTCCTCCTCGTCGGCGAAGCCGTCGCCGAGACGGTGGGCGCGGCCGGTGTCGTCACGGGCGAGGCCATCGGCCAGAAGTCGAGTCAGACGACGAGCAACCTCGCCGTCACCGACGCGGTGACGACCCTCCCCGTCCACCGGCCGCTGTTGACGTGGGACAAGCACGACATCACCGCGCTCGCTCGCGACGTCGGGACGTTCGCGGACTCCACCATCGACGCCGGCTGTAACCGCATCGTCCCCGACGAACCCGTCGTCGACGGGAGTCTCGACCAGATCCGCGACCTGGAGCCGGACGACCTCGCGTCGCGAGCGCGAGACGCGGTCGGCCGCGCCGAACGCGTCCCTCTCGACCGGAACACCTCGTAGGACGGGCCGGAACGCACCGTCGCCCGCCGCCGGTCTGACTGCGGAATCGTAACTTTAGAGACGTGTCGCGTCCGCCAGTGGACTGTGAGCGCCCTCCACGCAGTCCCACGTCCATCCAGGCGAACGCTCCGCGTCCTCGCCCTCGCGCTCGTCCTCGTGAGTGCGTCGCCCGCGATGGCGACAGTCCTCGGTGTCGCCACCGGGAGCGCGAGCTACGACGGCGGCGTCCCCGAGTCGGTCCCGCCCGCAGACGGCCACACGGTCGTCACCGTCGACGGGATCGGGCCCGGGCTCATCGCCGCGTACGCGCCGAACGGGTCGAAGGTGTACGAAGCCGACGAGCACCGGTTCTATCACGACGTCGACCCCGCGCCGCGGTTCGGGACGGCGTCGGTGACGTACGTCGCGAGTCACGGCGCCGCCGCCAGGCACTGTGCGAGCGAGGACCGCTGCCGGAAGTCCCAGGTGATGCGCCTGAACGTGACGACCGGCGAGCGCGAGGAGCTATGGGCGCGGTACGCGACGCCCTCCGGGTCGAACAACATCCACGACGTCGACTTCGTGAACGACACGCACCTCGTCGTCGCGGAGATATCGCACCCGGACGGCGTGTACATGGTGAACGTCTCCGCGGACGAAGAGGTGTGGCGGTGGAACGCCAGCGAGCACTACGACCCGAACGCCTCGGGCGGCCAGTACCCCGGTGACTGGACGCACATGAACGACGTGGAGTACCTCCACGACCGCGGGCTCGTGATGGCGAGCCCCCGGAACATGGACTCCGTCATCTTCGTCCGGCCCGGTGAGGGCGTCGTGGAGAACATGACGCTCGGGAGCGACGGCGACCATCGGACGCTCTACGAGGCGCACAACCCCGACTTCATCCCCGCCGAGCGCGGTGGGCCGGCGGTCGTGGTCGCGGACAGCGAGAACGACCGGATCGTCGAGTATCAGCGCGTCGACGGCGCGTGGGAGCGCTCGTGGCTGTGGCGCGACGGGAGCGTGCAGTGGCCGCGGGACGCGGACCGCTTTCCGAACGGGCACACGCTCGTGACGGACACGCACAGCGACCGCGTCGTCGAGGTGGACGAGGACGGCGACATCGTCTGGCAGATGCGGTTCCCGGGGCCCTACGAGGCCGAGCGCCTCGGGACGGGCGCGGAGAGCGCGGGCGGCCCGTCGGCCGTCGAGGCCGGGCTCGACTCGCGGCGCGCGAGCGGCGGCGTCCTCGCTGGCGTCGTGCTCGCCGCGGAGGACGTCCTCCCGAGCCTGCTCGTGAACGGGATGCTGTTCACGCTCCCGCGGTGGATGACGCCCGTGGACGCCGTCGGGATGGTGTTCGCGGCGCTGTTCGCGCTCGCCTGGACGGTCGGCGAACTCGGGGTGCTCGTGGCGCGACGGCGGAGTGCCGACGCCGACGCGAGCGCGGAGAGCGCGGAGTCGAGTGCGCCCGGGGACGACTGACGCGACCCGCGAGGGCAGCGCGGCCGGTACACAAGACATTTCTCCGTGCTGGTGGTCGATACGGCTCGAAGCGACATGTCTCTCCGTTCGCGCGTCCAGCGCGCCGTCGTCGCCCGGTTCTCCGTGGATCGGCGAGCACTCGCCGCGTTCCGCGTCGCGCTCGCGACCGCGGTCCTCGTCGACCTCGCGCTCCGACTGCGGGACGTCCGCGCGTTCTACACCGACGCTGGCGTCCTCCCGCGAGCCCTCCTCCTGGAGACGTTCCCGGCGCTCGGCCGGCTCTCGATACACACGCTCTCGGGCGGACTCTGGTGGCAACTCGTGCTGTTCGCGGCGACCGCAGTGGCGGCGCTCGCGCTCGCCGCGGGCTACCGGACGCGGCTCGCGACCGCCGTCACGTTCGCGCTCGTGCTCTCGATGCAGCTCCGGAACCCCGTGCTCCTCAACGCCGGCGACTCGCTGCTCCGACGCCTGCTCCTCTGGAGCGTCCTCCTCCCGCTCGGCGCACGCTGGAGCGTCGACGCGCGCCGACGCGAGTCGACCGTCGACCGCGCCGACGTCGCGTCGATCGCCGCCGCCGGGTTGCTCGTGCAGGTGCTCGCGGTGTACGTCGTCAACGCCGTCCTCAAGGCTCGCGGGAGCGCCTGGCACGACGGGACGGCGGGCCGACTGGCGTTCGGCATGGACGCCATCACGGTCATGTTCGGCGAGGTCGTCGCCGAGTTCCCCGCGCTCCTGACGGCGGGGACGTACGCGTGGACGGTCGTCCTCCTGGCCGCCCCGCTGCTCGTGCTCGCCACCGGACGCGCGCGAACCGCCGTCGTCGCGGCGTTCGCGACCGGGCACGTCGCGATGGCGCTCACGCTCCGCCTGGGCGCGTTCCCGCTCGTCTCGCTCGCCGCACTCGTCCCGTTCCTCCCCGGCGTCGTCTGGGACCGCGTCGAGCGCGTCGTCGACGAACGACTCGCGCCGCGCGCCGACCGCGTCTTGGACCGAGTCGGCCTCGCTGAGGGCGAGACGTCGAGCGTCGCGCTCCCGGCCGCGCTCCGCGACCTCGGCGCTGGGTCGGCGCGCGCGCTCGCAGCGGCGCTGCTCGCGTTCGTCCTCGTCTGGAACGCCGCGGCGCTCGGCCTCGTCGCGCTCCCGGGGAGCGTCACGGACACCGTCGACCCCGAGGAGCGCCGCTGGGACATGTTCGCCCCCGAACCGCGGGCGACCGGCGGCTGGTACGCGACCGTCGGCACGACCGAGTCGGGCGAGCGCGTCGACCTCGCTCCCGGTGCCGACGGCACCGCGATGCCCGCCGACGTGGACTCGACGTACCCGAGCCATCGCTGGTACGTCTACCTCACGTCGCTCAGGGACGCGCCGGCGCCAGCGCTCCGCGAGCGCTTCGCGCACTACCTCTGCGAGCGCTGGACGCGCGAGCACGCGTCGACGCTCGAATCGGTGAACGTCACGTTCGTCGCCCGTAGCGTCGTCCTGGACGCGCCAGACCGCGTCGACGTCAGGCCGTTCGGGGTCACCGCGTGTGCGGGCGCCGACCGCGCGGCCTCGGAACGCACAAGACACTTACCGCCGCTGGAAGACGACTGACAGGATTGCCCCGTCATGCCCTCCCTCCAGCGGCTCCGCGAGGCGACCGTCTCGCGCGTCGGCGTCGACGAGCGCGCGCTCGCGGCCCTCCGCGTCCTCCTCGCGACCGTCGTCCTCGTCGACGTCGCGCTCTCCGTAGCTGACGCGACCGCGTTCTACACCGACGCCGGCGTCCTCCCGCGCGACCTCCTGTACGCCGAGTTCCCCGTTCGCGGCCCGCTCTCCCTGCACTCGCTGTCGGGCGAACTCTGGTGGCAGTACGTCGCGTTCGCGCTCGTCGCACTCGCCGCCGTCGCGATGCTCGTCGGGTACCGGAGTCGGCTCGCGACCGCGCTGACGCTCGTGCTCGTGCTCTCGATGCAGTTCCGGAACCCGTACGTCCTGAACTCCGGACACGCGCTCCTCCGACGGCTCCTCCTCTGGAGCGTCCTCCTCCCCGTCGGCGCCCGATGGAGTCTCGACGCACGACGCCGAACGTCGACGGGAACGGCCGGGACGGGCGACGACGAGGAGCGCAGCGGGTCGACCGTCGTCGCGTCGGTCGCGACCGTCGGCGTCGTCGTGCAGGTGCTCGTCGTGTACGCGATGAACGCCGTCCTGAAGTCCCGTGGCCCGGCGTGGCGGTCGGGCGACGCGGCCGAGCTCGTGTTCGGGATGGACGCCATCACCGTCCTCCTCGGTGACGCCCTCGCCGGACAGTCGTTCCTCCTGGAGCTCGGCACGCACGCCTGGGTCCTCCTCCTGTACGCGGCGCCGCTGCTCGTGCTCGCCACCGGCCGGCTCCGTGCGCTCGTCGCCGGCGCGTTCGTCGCCGCGCACCTCGCGATGGCGGCGACCCTGTACCTCGGCGCCTTCCCGTTCGTCTCCATCGCCGGCCTCCTCGTCTTCCTCCCGCCGTTCGTCTGGGACCGCGTCGAGGGCGTCGTCGCCGCGCACTTCGCGGGTCGCGCGACCGCCGTAGCGACTGCACTCGGTCGTGCACGGTCCGCGGTGGCGGCGCGGACGCCCTCGGTCCCGCGGCCGACGTGGTGGCGGGACGCCGCGAGCGTGACCCTGTCGCGAGCGCGTGCCGTCGGACGCACCGCGTACCGCGTGCTCCCCGTCGTCGTCCTCGCGGCCGTCCTCGTCTGGAACGCCGCCGGGTTCGGGCTGCTCGCGCTCCCCGCCGACGCGACCGAGACGGTCGACCCGAAAGAGTACCGCTGGGACATGTTCGCACCGTACCCGCTCTCGTCGGACGCCTGGTACGCGACCGTCGGCACGACCGAATCGGGCGAACGCGTCGACCTCTACGCCGGGGCCGCCGGTCGCGGCCCGCCAGCGGACGTCGACGGGACGTACCCGAGCCAGAAGTGGTACCTCTACCTGCGGAACGTCCGCGGCGGCGACGTCGACGACCGACGCGACCGGTTCGCGCAGTACCTCTGCGAGCGCTGGAACCGCCGGCACGCGTCCACCCTCGCGACCGTGAACGTCACGCTCGTCACCGAGAACGTCCGTCTCGGCGGCGACAACGAGATCGGGCGCGAGACCTTCGGCGGCTCGTGCAAGGGCGCGACGACGCGACTATCGGCACCGGACGCGACGAGGGCGCGCGAGCCGAAACCGATTAGCCCCGTCGTCCCCGAGAGGCTGGCGTGACAGAGGTCTGCTTCGTCGGGGACGCTGACTGCGACCTCCAGTACGAGTTGCTCTCGCGGGAGACCGCGCGGGAGGCGCTATCGACGTACGACCTGCGGCGGCCGTTCGAGAACGCGATCGCGCTGTCGACGGTGAGCCTCGGCGCCGCCGTCTCGCTGTGCAACGACCTGAACTGGTACGTCGTGCGGTTCGTCGACGACGTCCTGGTGCGCGAGCCGAGCGTCGACGACGACGAGTGGCTCTCGCGCGAACTCGCGACCGCGGTCCGCGACGGCGACGTGACGGGTCCGGACACCGGCGAGTACCTGAAGGTGTACGGGCTCGAGGAACCGGAGCCGACGCCGGAGGACCCGAACCCGAAGGGACCGCCGGCGCTCGTCGAACCGCTGTACGTCTCGCGGCAGGACGGCGCGGTCCCCGAGTACGACCTCCGGGACGTCGACGATACCGTCGTCGTCCGACTCACGGAGGGCGAGTTCACCGTATGATACCCGAGGACGAACGCGAGCCGGTCGACGGTGGCGAGGCGAGCGCGCCCGTCGCCGGCGAGAGCGAAGACATAGGGGATGACGGCGGCGTCGAGTCGACGATGGACGGGCCGGCGAGCGTCGGCACGGGCGCGGCCGTCGTTAACGGACGACGCGTCGCGTACCGTCGCGCCGGCACCGACGGCCCGCCACTCGTCCTCCTGCACGGCGCCGGCGTGGACGACGGCGCGCTCTCCTGGGAGCACGTCCTCCCGGAGCTCGGCCGGACGCATCGCGTGTACGCGCTCGACTGGCCGGGGCACGGCGAGAGCGACGACGCGCCCGAGCACTCCGTGGCCGCGTACCGCGACGTCCTCGTCGGCGTGCTCGACGAACTCGGCCTCGAGTCGGTCGCGCTCGCCGGCATCTCGATGGGCGCCGGGGTCGCGCTCTCGTTCGCGCTCGCGAACCCGGAGCGCGTCGACCGGCTCGCGCTCGTCTCCAGCTACGGCCTCGGCCGGTCGGTCCCGGCCGGGTCGCTCTGGTACGCGCTCGCGAACGTCCCCGGCGCGAACCAGGCGGGGTACGCGGCGATGGGGTCGTCGACGACCGCGGCACGCACCGGCCTGTCGCAGGTCGTGTACGACGCGTCCACGCTCGACGCCGGGTTCGTCGAGGCGTTCCGGGAGCGCGCGAGTCGCGCCGGCGCTGGCGCGGCGTTCGCCGCGTTCCAGCGCAACGAGATCGGGCCATCGGGTCGCGTCGAGACGAACCTCGCCGGGAGACTCGGCGACCTCGCGGTCGAGACGCTGTTCGTGCACGGCACCCAGGACCCCCTGTTCCCCGTGGCGTGGGCGCGCCGCGGCGCCGAGCGCGTCCCCGACGCCTCGCTCGTCGAGATTCCCGAGTGCGGGCACTGGCCGACCCAGGAGCACCCTGGCGTGGTCGTGGACGCGTTCCGCTCGTTCTTCGCGACCTGACTGGATACCCCGGTCGGGTCAGCTCCCGGCGAGGAAGGAGAGCCAGCCGGCGAGCGACCAGCCGGTGAGCGCGCCGACGAAGACCGGGAGGCCGAACGTCGAGAGCTGTGCCTGGAGGCCGAGGACGCCCGCCGCGAGTACGGCACCGACGAGGTCGAGGAGGAGGTTCGGCGTGGACCCGTACACGCTCGGGTTGAACGCGAACGCGAGCGTCGGCGCGACGAATCCAACGGTGGCGCCGACGGCCGCGCTCCGGCGGCGCGTGCGGACCGCCGGGCGTTCGGCTCCGCGCCACCAGAGCACGCTCCCCGCGAGCAGCGTCCCGACAGCGGTGGAGAGGAGGAAGTCGACGCCGGGCGCGAACGTCGGGTTCGAGAGGTCGACGGTGAGGACGAACGCGACGGCGACGACGGCGTAGCTCGCGCCGACCGCGACCGACACGCCGACCGTCCGCTCGTCGACGTCGTTCACGCTCGTGGCGTTCCCGCGCCCGCCAAAGAAGCGTTCTGGTTTCTCGGACACCTCCCCCGTCGAGGTCGTCGCCGCGCATCCTCGCCCTCGCCGTCGCAGCGGTCGGTGCCGCGACGCACTTCGGCGGCCACACCGCCGCCACAATAGTTATCTCTCGATTGCGCGTCCGTCCTGCCGTGAACGAGACTCCGTCGCGCGGAGCCGACGCCACCCGCGGTCGACCGAACGCACTCGTCGTGCTCGGCGCGACGCTCCTCGTGGTGGTCGTCGTCCTCACCGTCCTCGCGTCGAACCCGCTCGAAGCGCGCCTCGTGCAGGCGTCGTTCCCGACCGTTCTCTCGCTCGGCATCGTCGCATACGGGCGACGGCACGACCACACACTCAGCCGGCACTCGCCACGGCCGCTCGGCGAGTGGCTGCTCGCGATACTCCTGTACTTCGTGTTCGTCGGCGCGTGGTTCTTCGTGCTGTCCGAGACGTTCAAGACGACCATCCCGCTCGCGATACTGACGTCGATAACCGCCGGGACCGCGCTCGGCGCCGTCATCGGCGTGTACGCCGTCCGATTGAACGCCGCGAACGAGGAGCTCGTCGCGGCGAACGACGAGCTGTCGGCGTTCGCGAGCATCGTCAGTCACGACGTCAGGAACCCCGTCCAAGTCGCGTCGGGCTCCCTGGATCTGCTGGCGGCGGACCTCCCGGACGACGACGAGAACGTCGAACGCATCGAGCACTCGCTCGACCGCATCGACACCATCATCGAGAACGTCCTCGTGCTCACGCGCGGCATCGAGGACGTCTCGGACTCGCGGCCGGTCGAACTCGCTGCCGCCGCCAGCGACGCCTGGGAGACGACGGACGCACCCGACGCATCGCTCTCGCTCGCTGACCCGCCGACGGTGACGGCGAACGAGGACCTGCTCGCGACGCTCCTCGAGAACCTGTTCCGGAACGCGAACGACCACTCGCCGGACGCGGTGACGGTGACGGTCGGCGAACTCGCCGACGAGGACGGGTTCTACGTCGAGGACGACGGCCCCGGCATCCCCGCGGGAGACCGCGACGGCATCTTCGGGATGGGCGAATCCGGCAGTGGCGGGACCGGCATCGGGCTGTTCGTCGTCGGGCGCGTCGCGGACGTCCACGGGTGGGCGTACCGCGTCACGTCGGGCGCCGCGGGCGGTGCACGCTTCGAGTTCCGGACGTGATCTGAACAGTCACCGCCGAACGCGACACTGCCGCCAGGAACTCACTCGGCGTCGTCGAACAGCCCCGTCGAAAGGTACCGTTCGCCGGAATCCCAGAACACCGTCACGACGAGCGGGCAGTCCTCGCCCGCGTCCCGCCCAGCGCCCACGGCCGGCTCGCCGGTGTGCGTCCGCTCCTCGTCGCGCTCACCGACGGGCGTCCGCGGTTCGCCGCTCCCGGCGGGCGGACACTCCACGTCCGGCGTCGCGATGCGTTCCGCGACCCGCTTCGCGGCGACGTTCGACGCACCCGAGGACTGCCCGACGAGGATGCCCTCCTCGCGAGCGAGCCGCCGGCACTCCGCCTCCGCAGTCTCGACGTTCACCGTCTCCACCTCGTCGATGAGGCTCCGGTCGAGGTTCGGGCTGACGAACCCCGGCCCCATCCCCTGGAAGTCGTCGTCGCCGCTCTCGCCCGTCGACAGCACCGCGTTCTCCTCGGGCTCGACCGCCACGACCGTCATCTCCGGGAACTCCTCCCGGAGCCGTCGCGCGTTCCCCGAGAGCGTCCCGCCGGTGCCGACGCCCGCGACGAACGCATCTATCTCTCTGCCCTCCACCTGCTCGAGTATCTCCTCCGCGGTCGTCCGGTAGTGCGCTCGCGGATTCGCCTCGTTCTCGAACTGATGTAACTGAACCGCGCCCGTCTCCCGCTCGATCTCGTCCGCGCGCTCCTTCGCCGCCTCGATCTCGCCGTCGACGAGCTCCAGGTCCGCGCCGTACGCACCCATCACCTGCCGTCGCTCCGGGCTCTTCGACGCCGGCATCACGATCGTACACTCGTACCCGCGCGCCGCACACACCATCGCCACGCCGATTCCCGTGTTCCCGCTCGTCGGCTCCACCACGCGGTCGCCGGACTCCAGTTCTCCGGCGCGCTCCGCCGCCCGAATCATCTCCAACGCCGGCCGGTCCTTCGCCGACCCGGCCGGATTGAACGACTCGATCTTCGCCGCCACCGTCGCCCCCGGCGGCCCGTCGACCGCAACGAGCGGCGACCCGATGGTCCCGAGGATGCTCCGCTTCATACCACGCCGTTCGCCCGCAGCGGTTTTACCGTGTCGGACACCGGCAGCCCCTGACGCTACCGCAGCCACCAGTTCGTCCCAACCCCGCTCGCGCCCGTCGGCCGACCGCCCTCGGCCCGTCCATCGACCACGCTCGCGCTCGTCGCCCGACGACTGCACGGGCGAGTGTCGCGAGCGGAACCGTCAAATCCCTCGCGTCGGTACGAGTCCCCATGACCGAATCACTGGAGTTGGAGACGATGCGGCCGAATCCCGCGTTCTCGCCCGGTGCGTACGAGGACACCGTCGCGACGTGGGAGGCGCTCGCTGACCGCGTGGTCGTGAAGGTGTGGGGCGGCGACTGGTGCGTCGACTGCCGCCAGCAGCTCCCCGACTTCGGGGCGCTCCTCGACGCGGCCGGCGTGGACGCCGTCGAGCACTATCCCGTCGAGCGCGAGGACGGCGAGAAGGTCGGCCCCGGCGTCGACGAGTACGGCATCGAGTTCATCCCGACGGTCGTCGTCGAGGACCGCGAGACCGGCGAGGAGCTCGCTCGGTTCGTCGAGGAAGCCGCCGTCCCCGTCGGCGTTGCACTCGCCGAGGACCTCGAAGCACACGTCTGAACGGGCACTTTCGGGACGAGGGCTGCGAGTTTCTCCCAGTCGGTCAGGGCTGCGCGCAGCGCCCGGGTTCCTCGTCGGTCGAGAGGTAGACGTCCTCGGACTCGACGGAGAATCGGAGGTTGATGTCGCCGGAGCACTCGCGGAAGTACGCGGGGCGGTCGACGGTCACGGTCGTCGAATCACCGGCCGTGGAGACGACGAGCGTGAACTCGCCGGTGCCCTGGAGGCGGAGGACGCGCTCGAAGGACGCGTTCGCCGCGAGCGACCGCTCCATGACCGTGCGGTCGTTCCGGAGGAGCGTCACGGAGACCTGGGTCGCGTCCTCGCCGAGCGCTCGCACCTGGACGTCGTGCGTGCGCGGCGGCTCGTCGGTGGGCGTCGGCGTCAGGTCGACGGCGGCGCCCGAGAGGAAGACGTACCCGAGGAGGCAGCCGACGAGGACCGCTCCGAGGAACGTTCGCTTCACTGCCACGAGATGCGTCGTGTCGACGCAAAACCGTTGTGGCTGAATCGAGCGTCGATTTCTGTGACGGCGTCGTGAACGGCACCGTTCCGGCGCCCCGGGCGCGCCGGGTTAGTCGTCGAAGAACGCGATGGCGTCGGCGAGCGCGTCCGCCGGTGGCGAGCACGCGAACGACCGGCACGCGTACGCGGTCGGGCCGTCGCGGGCGTCGCGACCCGCCCAGATGGGTGGTGCCTCGTCGAGTCCGAGTTCGTCGAGCCACGCGTCGAGGCGGTCTGCGCTCGCGGGGCGTTGCGCGACGACGCGACGCGGGAGGAAGGTTTCGGCGAGCGTCTCGCGGAACTCCGGGGGGCGGTCGTCGCACGCGAGTGTGAGTTCAGCGTCGCCGCGCCGGTAGCGGTCGGCGACGAGCGCGAGCGTCGGGTGCTCGACGGGGCTGGCTTCGATGCGGGCGCCGTGGCGTTCCAGGACGGTCTCGACGACGGACTCGTAGCGGTCGTCGGTCGCGAAGTGGTCGAGGCTCAGGAGGACGTCGCACGCGACGCCGAGGCTGGAGGGCGTGGACTGGTCGCGGACCTCCTGCGGACGGACGACGAGGGATTCGCCGGACGCGGGCGTGAAGAAGACGCTCCCGGCGTCGGCGTCGTAGAACTCCTCACGGACGACGTCCGCGAGGTCGAGCGCGAACGCGAGCGACTCGACGGCACCAGTTGCCTGGTAGTGGTCGAACGCGCCGCGAGCGAGGAACGCGTAGTCCTCCAGGTAGCCCTCGCCCTGGACGTCCAGCCCGCCCTCGGCGTCCTCCATTGGAACTGCACGTCGCGAGAGCCGCTCCTCGGCGTCGTCCCAGAGGTACTCGCGGACGAACGCGAGCGCGTCACCCGCGAGTTCGGCGTGCCCGTCGTCCTCGAGGACGATGGCGCTCTCGGCGAGCGCGCTGACGGCGAGGCCGTTCCAGCCGGCGAGCACCTTCCCGTCGCGCCGCGGTCGCGGGCGCTCGTCGCGAGCGGCGAAGACGGCCTCGCGAGCGCGTTCGAGACGCTCCCGGACCGGGGCCGCGTCCAGGTCGTGGTCGTCGGCGAGGTCGTCGACGGACGCCGAGATGGTGAGCACCGTCTGGTCGTCCTCGAAGTTCCCCGAGTCGGTGACGCCGAAGCGCTCGCAGAACAGGTCCGCGTCCGCGGGCTCGCACGATTCGCTCGCCGCGACCGCGTCGGCGACCGATTCGGGCGTCCACACGTAGAACGCGCCCTCCTCGTGGTCGCCCTCGGCCGTCTCGCTCTGCGCGTCGAGCGTCGCGTACAGCCCGCCGTCGGGGTGGCGGAGTTCGCGCTCGATGAAGTCGACGGTCTCGCGGACGACGTCGGCGTACCGCTCCTCGCCCGTGACCTGGTAGCCCGCGAGGAAGACCCGGGGGAGTTCGGCGTTGTCGTACAGCATCTTCTCGAAGTGCGGAACCGTCCAGTCGCGGTCCGTACAGTACCGGTGGAAGCCACCGCCGACGTGGTCGTAGAGCCCGCCGTCCGCCATCGCGTCGAGCGTCTCCCGGACGACGTCGCGGGGCGCCTCGCGGGCGCTCTCGTGGTGCGCGGCCAGGAGGACGTGGAGGCGAGCGGCCTGCGGGAACTTCGGGCCCTGGTTCCCGAACCCGCCGTACTCGCGGTCGGCGCCGCGAACGATCGCCGCGGCGGCGTCCGCGAGCACGTCGTCGTCCGGCGCGTCCGCGCCCGCCGACGGCACGTCCTCGAGGCGGTCCTTCGCCGCGGCCGTCCACTGGTCCGCGCGATTCTCCATCTCCCGGCGGTCGTCGTCGTTCCCCCAGGAGTCAGCGATGCGCTCCAGGAGGTTCTCGAACCCGGGCATGTTCCGCTGGGGTTCCTTCGGGAAGTACGTCCCGACGTAGAACGGCTTCCCCTCGGGCGTCAGCCACGCTGACAGCGGCCAGCCGCCCCGTCCCGTGACGGTCTGGCAGACGGTCATGTAGATGGAGTCGACGTCCGGGCGTTCCTCGCGGTCGACCTTGATGGGGACGAAGTGCTCGTTCAGGAGTTCCGCGACGTCGTCGTCCTGGAAGCTCTCGTCCTCCATGACGTGACACCAGTGGCACGCCGAGTACCCGATGGAGAGGAAGATGGGTTTGTCCTGCTCGCGCGCCGCGTCGAGCGCCGCGTCGTCCCAGGGCTGCCAGTTCACGGGGTTGTCGGCGTGCTGTCGGAGGTACGGCGACGCCTCCTCGTCGAGGCGATTCCGGTCCGTGGGCTCGGTCATACTCGCTGGTTGGAGGCGATGGCGGGTAAAGGCGTTCGTCGCGGTCGCCTCGCCCGCGACCGAGTCACGACCGAGGTCCGTGGTCGGAAGAGGACCGGAATCCCCGTGCAGGACAGGGCCGAAATCCCCGTGCAGGACGGGACCGGGATCTCCGGGCGGGCTTCGACCCCTGGAAACGCAGGCTCTTTGAGGAGTGGCGGCGATGCTGGGGTCGTGAACGACGACCTCCTCCCATTGAAGCTGTTCCTCGTCGGGTGCACCGTCCTCGTCGTCGCGCTCGGTGTGCTCGCACCCGACCTCGCGAACGGGTTGACGGACGTCGGCCCCGTCGCCATCGTCGTCGGCGCGGCCGTCGTCACGTTCGTCGTCGCGAAGCGTCGCGGCGACGACGATGACGGCGAGCGCTCGCTCGCTGAACTCCGCCGCGAGTACGCTCGCGGGAACGTCGACGAGGACGAGGTCGACGCTCGCCTCGACGAACTGACCGACGGCGACGGCGGACGATAATCACGCGGTCATCGCGCGCCCAGACCCATTCGGTACGCACGTCCGTGGATACTCTCGGCGCGTGGAAGGGCAAACTTTACAGCGTCGTGCGTACCGGTTTCGCGTATGACAGAGACCGTCCTGCTCGTCGGCGGCGGTGGCCGCGAGCACGCCATCGCCCGAGCGGTCGACGAAGCCGATGAGCCCGCCGACCTCTACGCGTGCGCGAGCAACCGCAACCCCGGCATCGCGCGGCTCGCCGAGGACTTCGAGACGCTCGACGAGAACGACCCCGACGCAGTCGTCGACTACGCGCTCGAAGTGGGCGCGACCATCGCCGCCATCGGCCCGGAGTCCCCGCTGCAGGCCGGCGTCGTCGACGCGCTCGAGGACGCCGACGTGTACGCGTTCGCACCACGCGAGGCCGACGCGCGCATCGAGACGGACAAGGCGTTCCAGCGAGAGTTCATGGAGCGCCACGAGATCCCTGGCCGCATCGACTACGCGACGTTCGAGGACGTCGACGAGGCGTGCGACTACGTCGAGGAGTACGACGGCGACGTCGCCGTCAAACCCGTCGGCCTCACGGGCGGGAAGGGCGTGCGCGTCACCGGCGACCAACTGACCAAGAGCGAAGCGGTCGACTACATGCGCGACAGCGACTGGGACGACTGGGTCGTCGAGGAGCGTCTCGTCGGCGAGGAGTTCACCATCCAGGCGTTCGTCGCCGGCGACGACGTCCTCGTCACGCCAGCGGTGCAGGACCACAAGCGCGCCTACGAGGGCGACGAAGGCCCGAACACGGGCGGCATGGGGAGCTACACCGCCCCCGAGTTCCAGTTGCCGTTCATGACGGAGGCGGACAGCTTCGAGGCGCTCCAGGTCCTCGAAGCGACCGTGGACGCGCTCGACGACTACCGCGGCATCCTCTACGGGCAGTTCATGCTCACGGCGGACGGTATCAAGGTCGTCGAGTTCAACGCGCGCTTCGGTGACCCGGAAGCGATGAACACCCTCCCCGTCCTCGAGACGGACTACGTCGAGGTCATGCAGGCCGCGCGCGACGGCCGCCCGCTCCCCGAGCTCGAGTTCCAGAACCGGGCGACGGTCTGCAAGTACGCCGCTCCCGAAGGCTACCCCGTCGACCCCGAGGCCGGGACGAAGGTCACCGTCGACGAAGCCGGTGCGCGCGAGGTCGCCGCCGACTACGACGGTGACGCACTCCTCTTCTACGCGAGCGTCGACGAACGCGACGACGGCATCTACACCACCACGAGCCGCGCGTTCGCCGTCGTCGGCATCGCCGACACCATCAGCGACGCCGAAGCCGTCGCCGAAGCCGTCCTCGACGAAGCCGGCGACGAAGGCCTCCACGTCCGCCACGACGTCGGGAAAGCCGACCTCGTCCAGTCCCGGATCGACCACGTCGAGGAACTCCGCGGCGACTGAGGGACGAACCCGCGCTCGTCGGTCGCTTTCGCGCCACGCGCGATATCGGGCACTGCCCGGGATGGATTCAAGACCCAGCGTCGGCTACGAGGTAGCGTGAGCGACGAGGAACGTGCGGGCGACGACGACCAGGACAGCGCGGGCGACGCCGAACCACGACACGACCGCGTGCGGAGCTATCCGACGCAGGGGCCGCTGAACTCGCTCCAGCACTGGACGAGCGCGAAGTCGCCGCTGCGCGTCGCACTGAACTACGTCGTCGTCTGGCTCGTCAGGATATCACCGAGCCTGAAGTTGAAGACGTGGCTGTTGCGACGCATCGGTGTCACCGTCGGGGACGGCGTCTCGTGGGGGCTGGAGGCGACGCCCGACGTGTTCTGGCCCGAGCACATCACCATCGGGGACCACGCCATCATCGGATACGACGCGACCCTGCTCTGTCACGAGTTCCTCCAGGAGGAGTACCGCGTCGGCGACGTCGTCGTCGGAGAGCGGGCGATGATCGGGGCCGGCGCCATCGTCCTCCCCGGCGTCGAGATCGGCGACGGCGCGCAGGTCGCCGCGAACTCGCTCGTGACTCGGGACGTCCCACCCGGCACAACCGTCGCCGGCGTTCCCGCGCAACCGATGACCGAGGACGACCTCTCGGAGGACTGAGTACGGACGCAGTCGGCCGCGGAAGCCGTCGGTCCCGCCCGGTCAGCGCTCGCGGGCGACGCCCTCGCGGAGGACCTTCCGGTTCGGGACGACGTACTCCATGTCGTCGTCCTCGACGCGCGTCACGAACAGGTCGACCTCCTGGACGACGCCCTCGCTCTCCCCGATGCGGACGCGGTCGCCGATACTGTACGGCTGCTCGAGGAGGAGGTAGACGCCGGCGGCGCCCGACCGCAGGAAGTCCCAGAGCGCGACGACGCCGAACACGACGATACCGAAGAAGTACACGAACAGGAGCACGATGAGGGCCTCGGTCGCGACGCCGAGTTGACTGAGCGAGATGAGCGCCGCGACGTAGAGGACGCTGTACTTCACGACGCGCGGGATGAACGCGACCTCGGGGAGTTTCACCCCCCGCAAGCGCTCGCTGACGACGAGTTCGGCCTTGTCCGCGACGACGAACCCGACGACCAGCACGAGCACCGCGACGAACAACTGCGGTACCATCTCGACGATGACCGCCCAGAACAACGCCGCGTTCAACCCGGCGACGTACACCGCAACGAGTATCGCGAACCCGTACACGAACCACGAACTCAGCCGCGAGATGATGTCGACCGTCGACGTGCCGAGACTCTGCGCGGTGCGCTCGAACGACGTTCCCTCGACGGCGTCGTCGACGTCCGCCGCGTTGAGCGCCCGACGACTGAGCTTCCCGATGAGGAATCCGACGAGGAAGCCGATGACGACGACGACGCTCGCGAGCACGAACCGGTTCGAGACCGCGTTCTCGAGCCACCGGACCGCGTCACCGACCTGTAGGAGCACCATCAGTAGTCCTCCGGGTCGATCTCCAGGACGAGTTCACCACCCTTGAACGCGCGAACGAGACCGTCGCTTTCGGAGAGCACGATCGCGGTCGCGTTCGTGTCCCGCGTCACCGCACCCGCCGCCATGTGACGCGTCCCCAAGCCTTTCGGGATGTCGACGCCCTCCGCCGACGGCTCCAGGTACCGGTACGCGCTCACGATCTTCCCGGAGTCGGAGATGACGAACGCACCATCAAGTCGCGAGAACTCCTTCAGCATCACGTTCACGATCGGGTCGCCGACGTGGACGTGACTCTTCTCGAAGGGATTGTACGAGAGCGGCCGGGACTTGTTCATGACCTTCCCCGCATCACCGACGACGAACAGCGCGCCGACGGGTTCGCCCTTCTGGCCTTTCTTCCCGAGTTCCACGACGAGCTCGAGGACGTTCTTGATGACGGCGGCCTCGGCGCGCGAGTTCGCGAACAGGTCGTAGACGCCCGAGCGAACGTCCTCGTCGGCGCGAACGCGCGAGACCGTGTCGGCGGTCCCGTCGAACACGCTCGTCGCACACACGACCATGTCACCGCCGTCGATGAAGCCCTGTTCGAGCGCGCCCTCGAGGCCGAACTTCACGCGCTGAGAGACCTCGTCGAAGTCCAACGGCAGTTCCACGAACGAATCCGCACCAACCGAGTTCTCCGTCGCGATGACGACGACGTCCGTCTCCTCCAGGTCGTCGAACCGCTCGAAGTACGAGCCGCTCGGCGAGAACAACACTACGGCGTCGACGTCAGCGAACAACCCGTCGAACAACTCGCCGATATCCTCCATGACCGAGACAGAATCGCCCACGCGTCAAAAAGCCTTGTGCAGCGTCCGACGGGAGTCAGACGACTGTCACCCGCCACCTGTCACGTCGAGAGATTGTCCGACCGACGAGTGGCTCGCGGTCAGTCGATACCGTACACCGTCGTGTCGGGGTGGAACTGGAGCCACGCCGCCCAGTAGAGCTGACTGCCGTCGGCGGCCGACGCCAATCGCTTGCCTGCGTAGGGACCATCGAGCGCGTCGCCGGTCGCGACGCGCCACCGCGACCCGCCGGCGCGCACCACGCCGTCCTCGGGCGTCTGCCGGAACCGTAGCGTCCGGCCGGCGATACGCCGGTCGTACGCGTACAGCGTCCGGTCGCGACCGACCGCGACGACGACCGTGCGCCGCCGTCGTCGATGGAACGCCCGTCGACTCACCACCCGACTCACGCCCGAACGACACACACCCCGCTACCGACCCCAACACACCACCGACTGCCGCCCCAACGAACGAACGACGTCGCATACCCCGACAAACGACAACACCACCCAAAAACACGCCCCCGTCTGGCACACCCCACGCACAGCAGCCCACAACACCCCACAGGAACACGCCAGACCAGATTCGAACCACGGTCACCCGACGGTGGAATCCCATCAGGGACCGGATTTGAACCACGGTCGCTCACTTCGTTCGCTCCCTGATTCAAATCCGCTCGTCGCGATGCCTCCCCTCACGTTCGTCCGAAGGTGGAATCCCATCAGGGACCGGATTCGAACCACGGTCGCTCACTTCGTTCGCTCCCTGATTCAAATCCGCTCGTCGAGATTCCCGCGGCTCACGGTGTGTTCGCCGCGGGAATGCGCGGGACCGGATTTGAACCGGCGGACTCCTACGAGACAGCGTCCTAAGCGCGCGGGAGCGCAAATCGGTGGCTTGAAGGCCTGTCGCGCCGGTTTGCGGCTTCTCTCGGGTGTCGTTTAAGTAGTACGGAAGCGAAGTATATAAAGAATCGGCCATACAGCGCGTACCGCTGTTTTGGTTTTGCCGGGAATATCACCGAGTTGCCGGCGTTATTTGCCTGTTTATTCGTCAGCACACTGGAACAACCGCGCCGCCTGCGGGAGCGTCACTATCTTATCACCCTTCTGAAACCACTCCGCATCAACCGGCAGGAGACACTCACACCGCGAACAGGACACACCAAGCGCGTTCTCTCGCGTGTGAAACTCCGAGGGCGGAGCGAGACACCACGGACACCCATGCTCGGGGTCAAGCGGTCGACCGCTGTAGCCCGGCGGTATCGGTGGCTCCGGGTTCCCTGGGTCGTGTGGGTGTCGGGGTCCGGGTTCCTGCGGGAAGGGTGGGTCACCGGCTTCTCGCGGATTCCCAGTGATGTCGTCCCACGTCAGTTGCGTCATTGGCGTGGGTCACCCGGCGCGAACACGAACTTGTGGTCGGTCCCGTTGTGTTCCGGTGGGTACAACCAGTAGACTTCTGACGCTGCGAGGTTCGCCAACGACGACACACTCGCGGCCTCGACCGTCCAGATGTTCTTGTACGCCGTCGTCTCCAAGTTCCGAGCGCACCGTATCTTCGCGCCTGGAATCAGGGGCTTCTCGTTGGCAATCGGTATGCGGTTCTCCTCTCCAAGTTTCACAATCTCGAATTTCATTTTCACTTACTCCTGTTCTGATAACCACTCTCGCGCCAGGGCGAGACTGACGTGCTTCGATAGCCGCGACTTACATGGATCGCACTTGTAGACGGCGAACCCAATGCGAGTGTACTCCTGAAACTCCATGGACTTCGCGCACCGACCACAGGTTTCCTTAGGGGCCAATTCGCTCATCAGTAATACTCCACGTAGTAATCGCTCTCGGGGTTGAGCTGGTGCGGGCGTACCCAGTAGCCCATCGCCTCGAAGAACGCCTTCACTTCCGGCGTCGGTTCCCAGTAGAACGTCGCCGTAACCTGCTGTCGTTCGTAGTCGAATACCTCCCAGTCAGTGCTTCCCATTATTCTGATTCCTCCTGTTGTTGAAAGTCGATGTTACACTCGCAGAACGGACAGACGAACAGGCCTATCGCGTTCTTCACATGGTAGAGGCCATGTTCCTCGCAATACTTCGCTCGTGTCTGCGGGGGCAGGTCGTCGACGTTGACGCTCATAGGAACGCCCCCAGGCCGGTCTGCGTCTGCCCGCGGATAGCCGCGTGAACGTCGATGTCGGCGGCGTCCAGAATATCCTCCATCGGGCTGATGATTGCCGCGCCGGTCATGCGCTGGACGTCAACGCGGACATCATCGGGAAGCTCGTGTGCCTCCTCGAACGCGAGAACGTCAACCTCCGTCCCGACCCCCTCATTGAACTTCGGCTGGAGGTACACCCGCTTGGGCTTACTCCCCTTGCCGAACTCGGTCCCGATGAGGTGGTTACTGAACCAGGCCGCCCGCGGGTGGGCGTCGGTCGGGTGGTTGTTCTCATGGTTCCAGCGGTAGCAGTCGTCACACGACGGCGTAGTGCAGTCCGGGTTAATCTCTTTCCCGAGGCCACCCGGAATCCCGATTATGTCAGCGTCAGCGGGGTCTGACGTAATCTTCGCCGCGGCCTCCTGAACCATCGTCCCGATCTTCGCCTGGTCGCCGCCGTGCCGAACGATGTTCCAGAGAACGTCGTTAATCAACTCCTGGGTGAGCGGCGAGACGTCCGACCGCTGGTAGCCCGTGATCTTCTCCTTGTCGACGTCCTTGCCCTCGTCCCACGTAATCCGCATGGCGTACTTCTTCTTCTTGCCGTGCTGGAAGTACGTCACCGCGTAGGATTCAACCTGAATCTCCCAGCGGTTCATCTCCGGGGGGACACCGAAGGTCTTCCCGAACTCGGGGTACAGCTCGTCGTTGAGGTAGTCAGCGGCGGCCATGGCCGCGTCAAGCACCTGGTCCTTGAGCCACTCCTTCGGCCACGCGACGTAGTTCGAATCGGTGTCGCCGTATATCACTCGCCCGTCAGTTTCCTCGGAGATGTACCGGGCCGTTTCTTTGATGCAAGCGACCCCAGCACTGGTGATTGCGAGTGCGACGTCCCTGTCGTACAGGAAGAAGTGTCGCCATCCCAACACGCCGTAGAGCGAGTTAGTAACAGCCTTTGCCGCCGCGTATTTTACGGATAGAGCGTCTCTCTCCGCACCTGACGCCTTATCCTTCGCTTCGCCATAGCCTTCCTTGAGTCCAATCGCCTTGTCAACGAGGCCCGCGAAGATACCCGGCTTGTCCAGATTGAACCACGTCCCGTTCGGGGCGCGAGCGAGATTCATCCCGAGCATCGACCCAACCGCAGACGGGTCAGCGTCCTGCATCGCCTCAGGAACCTCGACCTTCGTCTCGGGACTCATGTTGAACATCGCCATCGTATTCGGGTACAGCGAAGCCAAGTCCATCCCCGTCACGTTCTTCGTGAGGCCCTTGAACGGCTCAAAGACGTGCGCGCCATCGTACTCGTCGACGTCCTCGTGGCGGGCGTCCGGGGCAACCAACCCACGCTCGAACAGCTCGCGCCGTGCGAACATCTCGATCATCGTGTGGTTGTCCCGCGTCTCCCCCAGCGAGATACCGACCTCATGGCGGAGGGCCTGCTTGAAGTCGAAGACACCAGCCTTCCCGTCGATGCCCACCGCGAGTTGCACGTCCATCACGTTGTAGCGGACGAACAGCTCCGGGTCGTCGCGGTACATCTCGTAGTAGCCCATCCCCGAGTGGTCGACCTTCTCATGACCCAACTCAGCCTGAGCGACCGAGTTGAGCGAGTACGACGGAAGTTCGTTGAGTTGGGACTTCTTGTACGCATACAGCAAGTCGAAGCACTCCCGGCCCAGGATACGCGCCTCACCGGACTTCAGCAGGAACGACCGCCCGTTGCGGGCCAGCCGCCCCGAGTCCACGCCGATAGCGTCCATCCGCCCGACGAGCTGTGACGCGTCGAAGTCGATGTTCCACGCCGTCAGAACGTCCGGGTCAACCTCCTGTATGTACTCCGCGAACCGCTTCAGCATCGACGCTTCGTCGCGCTCGAACAGGAACCCGTCAACGTCACCGATGTCCAGGTCAAGGTCCGAGAGCTTCTCCGGTACGTCACACCCGAAGCGATCCTCAAAGGAGTCACCGTCCAGGTCGTAGAACGCAACCGTCTCGTCGGTGTAGTTGTCGTGTGCGACCAACCCGAGGATGTGTGCCTCCCCAGGTTCGGGGAAGTCACCGCGGTCGTCCGTCTCGATGTCGAACGTCACGATACGCAGGTCAGCCGTGAAGTCCACCGCCGTTACTTCGTCGTAGAAGACGTCACGCGACGGTACCTGCATCCCCGTCTTGATACCCATGTCAATCAGGAACCGGTTCGTGTAGGAGACGTCCGACTCGTACACGGTCCCCTCGGGGAACAGCGTCTTCAGTTCGCGAGCGGTCGACGGCCACGGCGTCTTGTAGTACACCTTATCGAGCGTGTCGCCGAACAGCGACTCCCCGACGCCGTGTTCAATCGCGTGAAGCTCCGAGTGCTGGGACGCCGTAACGCCGTGTCCTGGCTCAACGTAGAAGTACGGGTAGAACCCGCGGACCTTGATGTGTTCAGCGTAGTTGCCCTCGGTGCGGCCCCACACCTGCACAATCGGTTCGATGGGGTTTCCCGCTCGGTCGTACTCGCAATCCGGCTCCGTCTTGGTGATGTATAGTGTAATGTCGTCACTCATGGTTTGGTTGTCAGCCCCACTGGGGCGGGTTAGTTCAGCCAGCGGTCGCCGTACCCTGGCTGGGTCGTCGGTTCCTCTCGCTCGCGGTCGGGTGCATCATCGAACGTCGGTCCCGGTCCACCACGGCACCCCCACCGACTCGAACAGATACGGTAGAAGTCGCACTCGTTGTCCTTGCCGGGCTTCCACTTGCACAACGGCTGTTCCTCGATGGGGAAGTCCGCCATCTTCCGACTCCCAATCATCATCTCCACGGCGGCATTGATGACCTCGCGCCGGGCGTCGTCCAACGGCGCGACAATGAAGTCGTCGTTCATCGGGTAGTAGCCCGCGACCGCCGCGATCTCCAGCTCGTCTTCGAACAGGCACGCGTAGAACTCGCCCTCAAGGAAGATGCCTTCCTCGCGGTACTTCGGGTCGGGCGTCTTCCCGGTCTTGTAGTCGAGGATAACGTACCCCTCGTCGCGGTCAACATCGGGAACCGACGCCGCGTGAAGGACCGCATCCGCGTATCCCATCCATGGCGGGGAGTCCGCGACCGGCGGTTCGTCCAGCCAGCCCTCGGCCTCAACCTCCTGGGGGAGCCACAGTCGCGCGGGGTTCTCCGAGTGCTTGCAGGCTTCGTGCCAGCGGCGTTCCTCGAACCTGATGAAGTTCACCACGAACGGGTCAACCCAATCCAGCCACAACCCCACCTCGTCGTAGGGCAGGTATTGCTCCAGGTAGCTCGCGTCGAACGTCCCAGCGTCAATCGCGGCTTCGGCGTTCTCGTGGAACAACTCGTAGGTCTTGTGCAGACGGGTCCCGCGCTTCGTGTAGAACGTGTCGCCGGTTCGGTACCCGAAGATGTACTGGAACCAGAACTTCCGGGGGCAGGTCTTCCAGGTCTTGACTCGCGACTTGGAGATGTGCGGGAGCTGTTCGTCGCTGTTCTCGATCTCGTCAACGAATCCCATTAGTCGTTCACCAACCGCTCCAATTCCGCTACGTGGTCCGTGATCTCCATGGCGAACACCTGGTCGCCGCGCCGCGAGAACTCGATGACCGTCCGCTCTTGCTCTTGGGCGAGCATCAGCAGGTCAATCACCTGGTCGCGGGGCGAGAACTTCGCGGGTTCCCGCGGTTGTTCACCGGGTGGCATAGTACCCCTCGTGTAAGTACGTCGCCCGCTGGAAGTCCGTGTCTTCGTCGTGGTTCACCACCCGGAGCGCCTGGTCGTTGGCGTCAATCATAGCGTCCAGGCGTTCTTCGATGTCGGCGAGCTGGGCGTCCAGGCGGACCAAACGCTCAAGTTCATCATCGGGAAGCTCGTGGCACATCAGTCCACAATCTCCTCGGCGTTCTGGTTCTCGTAGACCGCGCCCTCCTGTCGGTAGTTCCGTAGCGCGTCAAGGGACTCGTCGCCGTCGTCCATGTAGCCCGGAACGTAGAGGGCCGCAATCGCCGCGTACCCAATGGTATCCCGGTAGTGGTCCAGGTCCATCCCCCCGACGTGCTTGCGGGAGAGCTTCAGGAGAATCATCAGGTCCGCCACCTCGTGACCCTCCAGGGGGCGAGCCAGGAGGTTGTGGGCCGTCGAGTCTCCCTCCTGTCCGACCCCGAGATACGCCGACCACAGGTCTGCTATGTGGTCGTGGTTGTCAACGGGGTCGCCGTGGGTGCCGTTGCGCTCGCCGATAACTTCGCCGATCTCCTTGGGGAGCTGTGCCGCTTTCTCTGCGTTGGTGATTTCAGTCATATGTATTGTCGCTTGATTCGCCTGATGTCGCCCCCGGCGAACGGGGCTTTCACGGGTGTCACGGTGTCGTCGTAGAAGGCCAGGATTCGACCGTCGTGGAGTCGCATGACCTTCCCGATGTGTTCCTCTTTGCGGGTTTCACCACCAGTGGTGACCCACACCTTCAGGCACCCGGTTGCCTGTACGATGGTGCCAGCGTGACCGTGCTGGACACCACCCATGTCGATACGTTGCAGGGACCCATCGGGAAGGACGAGTAACTCCGCGAAGTCGTCCTGTCCGAAGGTAACGAACTCGCCGCTGGGGTCCCGAATCGTTACTTTGTATGCCGCTTGCGCGGCTTGAAATGCTTCAGCGAACATGATTGGTAGGGTGGCCGCCCGGCTGGGCGTTTCATGAATTTTCAGACTACCACCGAGTTGCGTGCTACGTCAACAGAGCGTCTATGTCGTCGTCGAGCGTCTCGCTGAACGAGTTGACGGCCTTGTCATCGACGTAGACGTGTGCGCCGCCCTTCTGCATCTTCAGGCCATTGAACGGGACCTCCCACATCGTGAGAAGCCCGGCAACGTGGCTCGCGTGACTCCAGGGCCGCGCGGTCCAGATGATGATGTCGTGTTGGCCCTTCTCCTTGAGGGCGCGGACACGCTCGATCATCTCCCAGTTGGGTTCCTCGCCGCCCGTCTTGTACGGGTTCGGTGAGCCAGCCGTGAGCGTCATGTCGAAGTCGACCGCGACCGTCCAGGTTCGCTTGTCGGTCATCGTTCCTCAACGGCCACCGGTTCGCACGTCAAGCGCGCGGTCCCATCAGGGCCGTCGAAGACGAGTTGGAGGCCGTCCCAGGCGTCGTAGCGGTCGATGGTGTAGCGGTCGGGGTCGAACGTCACCTCGACGAAGACGCCCTCTCCGAGTCGAACGTAGCGGTGTTCACTCGGCATCGTCTTCCTCCGGGTGTTGCCAGCATCGGTCACCAACGTCGTCGACCTCGCGCGTACACCGGGAACCGTCGCCCTTCATCCCGATGCAGTAGTGGGTGTCCTCCGCCTTCCCGTCGTCTTCCACGGGGTCGGCCAGCACTGCCTGATCCACGTCCACCCGCAACAACACAGTCATACGACTCTGGTTGTGGTTGGTGTGGAGAACCGCCAGGACTTCGCCGGGAACCTCGAACGGCTCCGTGCCGTCGTAGGTGATAGTCTCAACGCGGACGAGGCTCATGCGTCCACCTCCTCTCGGAGTGCGGCGTCACCGTGTTCGACGCGCTCGTAGACGAGTGACGCCAGGTCGCGCGTGTCCATGATAAGGCCGTACTGTTCGTTGAGTAGTTCCGCTTCGGTCGTCTCGTCTTCAACCGCCAAACGAGTCGCGGATACTGCATCGAGGTTGTGGTTCAGTCGGTCCACGATGTTCGCCGCGTCTTGTTTGAGTTCGGTCAACAGCTCGTGCGTCTGTCGGACGTCCGCTCGGAGGTCCGCAAGTTCAGTGAGAGTTAGGTCTTCAGTCATAGTTGTGTAAGGATTGTCTTAGGTCAGCAGTATCGGCCAGCGGACGACCGGGAGTAATCCAGGGGCCGCCCCTGGGGTTCGGCGATGCCACCACAGTCGTTGAGACAGGCTTGCATGGCGCGGTGGTCGTAGCGGGTATCACCGCCACACTCGGGGCACTTCGACGTGTAGAACGTGACCTTCTTGTGGATGTGCTTCTCGTGCCAGCGCCCATCGGACGTCGTGTATGCGACGAAGACGGGTTGCCCGCTGTCGAAGTAGAGTTCGTCAGGGTGGGCGTTTTCGAGAGCGTAGTGATCGCACCGCTTGCCGACTTTAGAGTGGTTCGTTGCCATTAGAGTTTGTGTAAGGGTTGTCTTAGCTATGCAGACTATGCAGGTCGTTTAGAGTTCTTCCAAATCCAGGTCTTTCAGCACGCTTCGCGGCGCTCCGAGACGGTCAACCGCGACCAGGAGCTTGTTCCAGGCGCACTCCCGGTCGGGAGCCGCGACGTGGATACCAACGGGCACACACCCGTTTCCGGTGTCAAGATTGACCTGATAGGCCGTGACATCAAGTTGGTCAACAACGTCTGATAACCGAACTGGTTCTGCATCTACCTCAAGTGTGTTGGAGGACACATCTATAGGATTCGTCATACTTAGTATATATCTGTATGGGTGCTTGTTAGCTGTCTGTAGCGGCGCTTGCTTGCGATTAGCGTGTCACGCTGAGACAGGATATGACACCCACTCCTTGAACGCGAGCGGCTGTTCGTCGGTCGACCCGAACACGACCCCAAGCGGGACACCGTAGATGCCCAACTTGGCTTCGTACTCGCCCGTGTCCTTGATACTCGGCAGGAGATGCACGGGCACACCGTTCACGCGTTCCTCCTTCGACTCGTGGTAGTGACACCGGAAGGCGAAGTCGAAGTCCCACCGGTTGACCTGCGCCTGCCACCACTGGAGCGGTGACTTCGTACCAATGTGGTACGGGACGTCTTCACCGTGAACACCGAAGCCCGTCCACTTCCCGTTGCGAGTCGTGAACAGGATATGGTCGTCGATGTCCGACCGGATGAACGTCACGTTCTCCAGGCCCATCGCCTGAACCGCTAACTCCAGGCGGTCGTAGAGAAGGTCGTCGGCGTTGGCGTGGTGTGACTGCCCGCCCTGTCGGAACTCGCCATGGTTCCCGTGGAAGCACGGCACGACAACACTCGGGAAGCGAGCGGACGCCCTGGCGATCTCATACGTGTAGACGTCCGTCGCAACCTTGAGTTGCTCTCGGATGTGCATACGTGGCTCCAGGTGCCACTTCTGTTGCTCGTAGATGGCTTCGTTCGTAACGTGGTCACCGAGCATCGGAACCACGAACGCATCAATCGTGTGTCCCATGGCCTCGCGAGCGTCCGCCACCTGGTGTGCGTGGTCGAACTTCGCGTGGATACGTTCGGACGCGATCTCCGCGTCGAACAACGGCTGGGACTCATACGGGTTCGGTTGCGTGGGGTCAGCAACGAGGTCGCCGTAGTGGTCGTCCGAACACGGGACGATAATATCCATCCCACCAGGGGTGTACGTGACACCACCATCGGCGATAACGGGACCAACCTCCTGGCGGTAGGCCCGAATCTCGTGTTCTAATTCCGCGAGAAACGCCTTCGTCTTGCGACTAACGGCGGCTTTCTGAGCGGCGGTTGTGCGAACGGGCGCGGAGACGTTGATGACGTCGTTTTCCACGCGACCGCCGCCGGGTTCGTAGTATTCGCCCGCATCGTTCTGCGCGAGATGTACCCCGCGCTTCTCGATGTCGGACAGGTGGTCGTAGACCGTAGACTCCGTGATGCCCAGCGAGAGCGCAAGGGCGGGAACGGTCTTCGGAAGCTCCGCGAGAACATCCAGTTGTCGCGGCGTGAGTTTCGCATACGCTGTATTCTTCATTGATAGATGATAGCTGAATAGCTGTAGGTTACGCAATCGGGTGCTGAGGGTCGTAGAGGCCGCAGACCTCCCCGAGACAGAACATCGGCGCTTCTGCCCATATCGTCTCGCAGTTGAATCGCCGTGCCCAATTCGCGGCGATCACATCAGCAATCCGTGACCGGGTTTCGTCTTCATTAAACCCCGGAATCTCACGAAAGAGGTCAACGATGACCTCAACCGGAACGTGCGCGTCAACCAGCTCGTCGATGACGAACACTTCGAACTTATGCGAAGCGTGGCCGTACTCGAACTGGTCACCGTCGCGCTCAAAGTACGCGAACACACAGGGCTTGTGTGCCGTGACGAACGCGACGTCTTCTTTCGTTTTTATCTTGTGATTGGCTACCTCGTTCTCGTACTCGTTGAGCGAGAGCGTCCGCGTCGACGACATTGACGGTCGACCGCTCGACCCACCAACACTCGCCGTGCGAACGTACTGGGTGATTATCTGTCCCGCGCGCTCGGACTCAACTCGATGGTATTCATCGGGAAGGGGGCGCGGTTCAGATGTGAGTTTCTCATACTCGTCGGGCGTGATGGTCGCAAGTTCTCTGAGCGACACGGGAACGCAGTATCGCTCGTCATTGAAGAACGCCGTTGCCCCAGTGTGAACCGTGTTCGGGTGCCGGGTGAGCCGCCCCAGGTCGGACGAGTCAACGTCAACCCAGTCACGAATCGACACACTGGTTTCACTCTCTAAGAACGCAAGGAACTCGTCGGCGTACCGACCCAACCCTGCCTTGAATTGGTTGTATGAGCCTTCATCGGGGTTAATCGCCGGGAAGTCCAGGTAGAGATGGACGCCCTTGAACCCCGAGAGTGACCCACGCCAATACTGGTCCGCGCCCGCGTCGATCAGGAAGCGAGCTATCATACGGACCCGAGCCAGCAGGTTCGATTGGTCGCGCCGCCACGCCGCAACGTCACCAGGGCGGTACTCCTTGGCGTCGGGAACATCCAGGTCGAACATCAGTGTGTTCACCTCGGGGATGTTCCTATCGCGTGAGTGCCCTCGTGGGAAGCTGTACACGGAGACGAACCCCGCGTTCTTCCCGTTGACCGCCACCAGCGCGTCAACCAATTCGTCGCGAGTGTTCACGGCGAACTGTCGTTTGGACGCGTCAACGGTTTGGCGCGGGAAGTCGGGTGCCCACACCTCGGACGCTTGCCGAATCAAGTCGCGGTCGGTCATGGCCTACAGGTACCGCTCGATGAGTTCTTCGATGGTTGCCTTGTGGGAATACCCACGACCGCCTGCGTGTTCGCGGAAGTTGATTGGGTCGCCGTCTTCGGTCGCGGGGAACGCCAGGCACTCCCAGCCCGAATACGGGGCGTGGACACCGGAGACGACGAAGAACCGCGTGGTTGTCTCGTCTCCAGCCTTCAGCACGGGAACGTCCTGGTCGATCTCCACGAGCCAGGCGTCACCAGTGAAGCCCTCGATGTGTTCGGTTATCCCCACAACTCCGGGGATGTCCATGCAACTCTCTACGGTGGTTTCGATACTCATTATCTCATGTTCGGGTGTTTCCTCCGGGTGGTAGGTCGCGAGTGTATGCGTGTTCCGTCGCTTACTCTCCAGCGCCGCTACTACCCAGGAAACCACTAAGTCCGCTGTTCTCGTCATTAGATTCGGTAGATGCACCAGCGTACACGGGTTCATCGAAGACGTCCGCCATGTCCGACTCCGCGTCGGCCAGGGTTTCTTCGAACTCGTCGCTGCCCTGTTCCACGAGGTTCAGGACTTCACCCGTGAACGGGTGGGTCACCAAGAGGCCGTCACCCCGGCAGAACCGGGCGACGTACTCCTCGGCGTCTTCTTCGTTGAGGATGTCACGAACAACGACTTCGGCGTCGTCCACGATCTCCTGCCAGTCGAAGTGCGACTTGTGTTCCGCTCGTGCTGCGAACGGGCCAGCCGACCACTCGTTGAGGCCGCTGTCGCCCTTCTGGACGTTCGCGTAGCCCTTGTGCTTCATGGACTTCAGGGACTTCTTCACGTCGCGGTCACTGACGTTCTCACCGCTCTCACGGAGTGCCTGCTGAAGTTCGTTCACCGTGAACGCCTCCTCGGAGTTATCGCGAAGGTACTGCAAGAGAATCATGTCGCGGTCGGTGAGGTTGAGTGCCGACAGGACCATCTTCTCGCCGAAGACCTTCATGCCGTACCAGCAGTCCGCAGGCGCGTTCAGGAGAACGGGGTTCCCGTTCTTGTCCACGGTCTGCATCCGGTCGGGGTGGTGGTACAGAGTCACCGCGTCGATGAACTTGTACAACCGCGGGAAGTCCCGCCGCGCCTCAGGGAAGTGCTGGGGGAGGGGCTTCATCCGGTCGATGGCTTCGATGCACGGATTCAGAATCTCGCCCATCGAGTCCTTCCGACCGAAGCGACCAACCACCGGGCGAATCGTCCCGATGTGTTCGCGAATCTCCGCCGCTTCCTCGTAGGTCGTCTTACGGATGTACCGCCCGGACTTCTCCAACGCTTGCCGGGTGTTGACCCGTTCGGTCTGCTCCATGGACCCATCGACCTCAAGGATCAGCGCGCGGTTCCGGTACTCGGCGTGGTCATTGATGTCGAAGCTGTCGTTGTTCCGTGCCCACGGATAGATGATGCAATCCGGGGGTAACAGACTCCGACCCTCCAGGTGCCGACCACCCGCGACCTCGGTCCACTCGTGCGTGAACGGCTCGCCCTCTGCGTGAGCTTTGATGAGGCCCTCGATGTGTTCGGGGAGGTTCGTGGAGTCGGGGTAGACGTAGATACTCGCGGCGTTCGCGGTTTCGGCCTTCTCGAACAGGACCGTAGGCGACGAGCTGTTCGGAACCGTGAACACTTCGCCTGCGCCCTCGTTCGGATAGCACGCCAGGACTGCGTTCGCCGTCTCGTCTTTCCCGGCGGACGAGTCACCATACATGATGATGAACCCGCCCATGAACGTCCCCAGGAGGACGGACAGGCTGGTTTCTTCCTCTCCCTCCAGGCCGTTGTCCTGAATCAGTTGCCGGACCTGGAACAACGTGGGGATGCTTGTTTCACTCGTCATACCACACCTCGTCGTCACAGGAATTGTCGATCCAGGGTGCCCACCCAAGGTCTTCTTCTCGATTCAACGACGCAACGCCAAGATGGTCTAATGCACCAGAGATTAACTCGTAGTTTCGCTCGCTGAGTGTATGATGCTCTATGAGGAACATCAAATGGTCATACGCTGTCTCTATGAGCCACATCTGCTGATCTTCCCGAAACGACATTGATTAGTCACCCCGTTCGATTGCGTCCGCCATCTCGCTCTCCTTGAGGCGGCGGGTCATTTCGATACCGACGACGTTCTTCGCGTGACGCGCAAGTTCCTCGTAGGCGTCCACGGGGTCGTCGTCGCCCTCAAGTTCAGCGGTGAGTGTACACCCGAACTCGATGGGTTCGTACTGTTTCCGTTGGCGACGGTCGCTGTAGCTGGCCGTGATAGTGGTTAGTTTCATCTTCAGGTGCCTCTTGGGATGGTAAACCGCGGGAAGTCCCGCGCCCCACCCCGTACTAAAAAATTGTTCTCGTGCCTATACCAGCAGGAATCCCAACAGCGCAACGACGCCGAGGGCAATGATGACAGTTGCCGCGCCCACGTAGAACGCGAACTTCACCAACCCAAGGACTTCATCGAGGAAGTCGTCGTCAATGCTGTCGTGCCGGAGTCTCACGCCTGGACCGCCGCCACGATGTCGTCCTGGCGGCCCTCAACCATCGCCTCGTCGACGCTGGACTCGGGGTTCGCAACCATCGTGTCGAGGGTGCGAAGAACCGACTCGGGGTCAACGATCTGCTGGTCGCGGCAGAAGCCGATGAACTCCTGAATCTGTGCCGGGAAGCCACCATCGGTCGCGGCGGCCTGAACCTCGGGTTCGGCTTCGGGTTCGGTTTCCTCGGTTGCCTTCGCCGTGGTCGTCCCGGTTTCGTTCTTGATGGTCACTTCCTCGTCGAGCGCGAGGTTGATGAAGACCGGCGTGTAGAACGTGTATTCTTCGCCCTCACGCTCGACCTTGAAGAACCGAACGCGGAGTCCCTCCAGCTCGGGGCGGAGGGAGACGTCGGTTGCGAGCCACGCGTGAACGTCGTCTTCGGTCAGAACCGCACCGCGTCCGTGCGTGGTGAGCTTCCGGGCGCAGGTCTTCGCGGACGACGACGGGCCGTGTTCGCCACCGGACTCCCACATGATGATGTTCCCGACTTCGGGCTGGTCGGCGTCGGGGTCGGCTTCGTCGTAGCGGGCGGCCACCAGCTCGTACTGGTAGGTCCGTCCACCGAACGTCTCGGAGTAGACCTTGGGCGCGTCGTTCCCGTCGAAGTCCATCTCGTCGTCGAAGCCGAGTGCCTGCCACGAGAACACCTTGTGGGTGTCGTCGCCCTTGCGCTTGTAGAGTGCGCCGTCGACGAGGGTCACGTCGTTCATCTTGATGGCGAGCGACTGCCCGTACTTGCCTTCGACACTGAACGCGGAGTCGAGATCGCCGTCGATGGCCGCGTAGGGAGTTACCTTCAGGGTGAACTCGTTGTTCTCGTCGCTGTCGTTCTGGTTGCTGGTCGTGCTACTGCTACCGAAGTTGTTGTAGTCCATGTATGGATTGTTTTCTAAGGGTTGTCTTACGCGCGATACCTCAAGGGGCGGTTCTCGGACTTGACGTCTGTTGCCCCAGTGGGAACGACCGGAGTCGAACCGGCAACGACGGCTTCTTCAAAGCCGCGCTCTCCCGTTGAGCTACGTTCCCTTACAGCCCCGGTGGTGAGTCGGGGCTGGCAATGCACCACAGGCACCGGCTGTGGCTCATGCGACCTACGATAGCGTAGTACCAAAGCGCCCTCTCGGGCGTGCATTACATTAAGGAGAGTTGTTCAGGCGGACCCTCACCGCCACGTCTCGACCAGGACTCGAACCTGGGACGACGTGATTAACAGTCACGCGTTCTACCAACTGAACTATCGAGACACAACCGCCCTCGTTACCGAAGGCGGTCGATCACACTACTGATAGGAACCCCGGCACTGAGGCCGGGAGGGGACAGGTGGGAGTTGAACCCACGGCTGTCCTTCGTTGTCTGTTGTCGGCGTAGAAAATGACAGGGGAGCCACCCCCGTCTGTCTGTGTGCCCCAATCGGCAACCAGAACCAACCAACAACCAGTATCCGCAAATTGTCCCGGTGTTCGCCTAACCGGGAGTGGCACACCACCGCCCGTGGGGGCGAGGTATAAAGGCCGGGAATCGAACCCGGAGCGCACAGTACGCTCTACGCCAGTAGCCTGCCAAGAACCGCCATGAGAACGGAGTCGTCTGACTCACTGCCCTCAGTAGTATAACGCGCCGCATAGACTTAAAGTTTTCTATGGGTTTTCAAAGGATTGTCTATGCGGCCAAAGCACTGCCTCTCTAAAGCAATATCATGAGGACCCAGCCCAGCGGGGCCGTTTTCCTCACAAGTATATTCGCGGCTGACGTATTAAGTCTATCGCTTGAACACCCTTTGAAGACCTACCCAAAACCCAGGAATAGGCTTACAATACAGTAATCGTTATATCGTGCCGGACTGTATGAGCGATTGAGTGATCTAAGTATCCATGACTCAGTATCAAGCGCACACGAATCTTGAATCGGTGCGTGAGTGCCCGTTCTGTGAGGAAGAAGTTCTCTCACGGGGACTCTACGTCCACGTCTACAACTCCGACGACGACGCCCACGGACCCCGTGGGGAGGTTCCCGACGACTTCAGTGTCGACGACGCCGAGATAACCGGTCGGCGCGAAGTCACCGTCAACACGCCCACGAAGTACCGGGTCGACCACCGCCGCTTCGTGTGTGACTACTGCGGGAAGACGTTCAAGGGACAGCTCGGACTCAACGTCCACCTGGGTCGCCGCTCCGGTGCGGACGACCTCCACCCAGCGGACGCCGAAGATCGCGACATCTCCACGTTCGAATCCTATCCCGCGACCGAGGACGGCAAGCTCATCGTCACCGACCCATCGGACGCCGAAGGCATCCACCACGAGGAGGGTATCATCGTCGCGGACCAGGAGACGGTCGACGACATGGAACGCGAGCGCGACGGTATCCAGCACGGTACGATGGTTCCGCTACAGGAGCTTGAGCGGCTCTACCTCAAGTTCATAGACGACGCGGAGAACGACCGTGACATCACGCCGTACCACGCCGCGGAACGCGTCGACAACATCATCGAGCGGTATCGCGGCCAGGACAACAGCGGGAAGGCGGGGGAATCCGAGTCCGCTACGCCGTCGAACTAAACTCTTTCTCGAAGAACTCGCGGGTGTACTTGCGGTCCTTGGTGCTGTATTCACCAGCTAAGTCTGCCAGCTCCAGCAGGTCGTCTTCACTTTCGATCCCGTCATCGAACATCGGTAGGATTCGCTCGTAGTAGTGCTGGAACTTTTCATGTTGCAGGAGGAGATACGGGAATAGTTCCTCGATGATTCGTGCAATGTCATCAGCGCCCTCCACGAGCCACTCGTGCCGCCCCTCCTGGACGTTCTTGTGTATCTTGGCCTGCACACCGAGTGAGTGCGAAAACGCGTCCAGTAGGCCCACAATGGCCTCTGATTCGGTGCGGACCAGGAGGGACGGCCACGCCTGGAAGCCGAGGGTGTATTCTGGTCGCGTTCTGAAGTTCACAGTCAACGACCCCTTCACGTCGATGATTCCCGCGACGTACCCCACCGGTATCTCTGGTTCCGCCTGCTGGTCGTTCATTACCGTCACTATGCTCCTGCGTGTTATTGACAGTATCGCTGTCGTGTACTGCTGTTCTTTGAACATCCTTTGAATACCCTCCGAAACGTTTAAGTATCTACATGACTATTATACTATTGAGGACACGTAGAGAGGTATCACATTACCTCTGTACCTGTTTTACTGTACACTCCTATTGTACACTCATAGTCAATGTACACCCCTTCCCGATGTTGTACATGGATTAGAGTACACGTTCTTACTTACATGGGACACCCAGTGGTATCCCAGTAGGACTACCAGTAGTAGAGTGAGACACTGATAGCATACTTCGCTGATCCAAGGTGAACTATGACCTGATAGGCTAAGACAATACTAAGACAATGTTTGACGAAGACGACGAACCCATAACGAGTAGCGACACTGAAAACGCAACGACCTTTCACCCAGCCGAAGCCCCGCACGAACTGCGAGCGCGGTACGAACGGCTGTACAAGTACAACATCGGTGATACTCGCACCTGGAGCGACCAGGAGGCGCTACGGAACCGCGACAACCTCGCGCTCTACGACGCCATCTCCAGCCAGGTCGACCTCACCAAAGCCCAGCGCCGACGAGGGCGCGAGCTATTTGATGAACTCAACATCAGGCAAATCGGCTACGGCGCAGAACTAATCGCGTACTGTGTCTGTATCCACGTCGCCGAACAGGACGGACGCCGCCATGTCTTCAACGGAGGCGAACTCAACGACGACCCGTTCCTGGTTCTCGCTGGACACCAGGGCTACAGCACGACGCGCATCTTCGCGTGCCTCGCCGCGGTCAAGGAGGCACTCCGCCATGAGTGACCACGACTTCGTAATCCTCCACGACGACCGCGAGAAGCAACCGTTCGACTTCTCCGCGATCCCCAACGTCACGCTCGAAACCACCCGGTTGGAAACGGGCGACTACACGACGCCAGCCCTGGAAGGCATCGCCGCCGTCGAGCGCAAGTCACTCAACGACCTCGCAACGTCACTTGGGTCCGACCGCAAACGGTTCGAGGCCGAAGTCAAGCGAGCTGACCGCGACCTCCAAGAGTTCGTGGTTATCGTAGAGGAACCACGACACCTCGTACAAAAATACGCCGACGCAGGCGCGAAGTCCTGCCCACACTACTTCTGTCGAACCTACCCGCGGACCATCACCAGCACGGTCGACGGCTGGCCGAAGCGGTACAACGTTCGGTTCGAGTTCTATCCTGATCGGGCCTACGCGACCCAAGCAACGTACACGTTGCTCCAGTCCTGGGAACAAGAGTACGGACCCTACTGAGCGTCCGTCCCTCGCTTCCCCAGGCGCACCAACCCAACGACCACGAGAACCAGGACGACCGCGACCATGAGGTTCATCGTCCCGGTCTTGATGTCCTGAAACATCACGATGTTCGCCACGCCACCTATCGTGAACAGCAGGACAACGAACCCGACCACCAGTAAGATGACACTCCCGGTGATGAGCCGCCCACCGCGATAGAACGCCTCGATGGTGTCCTGATAGCTCATAGGTAGTGGTGCCACTCCCACTCGTACTTCGGTTCCTGAGCGGGGGATGGGGAAACGGGCGCTTCCCGCGGTTGTTCACTGGTCTGCGTCACTTCGGGTTCCGGCTTCGGGTTCTGATACTTACTGTAGTCCATTAGTTTGCCTCGCCCAGTTGCTCGTCCCCTGGTAATTCCAGGTCAGCAACCGAGATAGTGTTATCGTCGCCATCGAACAGCCGGACGTGAATCCGACCGCCGCGTTCGTTGACGTCTATGTACAGCTCCCGGTCGTGGTCACGTACCAGAACGTCAATCGTTGCCTCCTGTGAGAAGTTGCAGGTGTCAATCATCGGAATCACCACACCTCTATCTCGCCCTCAGCGTAGCCTTCATCGGCGAGCGTGAACCGAACCAGCCACAGTACCTCGGCATCGCGGGTTACCCACTCCGGGGGCTGATAGTAGTCGCCAGGAATCCGCTTGATGTACTCCTGCGCGGTTCCTTCGCCCTCTATTTGAATCACGCCGTCACCCTCAACGTGAACGGCGGTGACGTTCCGCGCTCGAACCGTATCGAACACCTCGTCGGTGTTGTAGGATTCGTCGTCGATGCTCGCGTTCCACGTCCCGATCTCTTGCATCAGGAACAGGCCGTATCGCACAAGGTCACAGGTCGGTACTTCAGTCCACTCGTCAGCTATGTTTTGTAATGCCATTATGTCTCAACTCGTTCTGTAAGTCCGCTCTCAGGCCACCAGCGAACGCGCCCGTGGACCCGGCAATCGTACTCGTGATACTCGTCCGTCGAACCCAGGTCCCGAACGGTGTGTGACGTACACCCAGGGACAGGGCACGCTGGACGCGGTGCTAATGGGTTTGAGTTACTCATGTTCTACTCAACCGCAGTCGGGTGATTACCGAACTTTCAACGCAAGTTCGTTGAGTGCTTCCGCGAGTCGGTCACACTCCTCGACCACATCTTCAGGCCACCAATCGGTCGCCCACTCCTTGCGGTCGTAGTCGTTCATGGCCGCCCGAAGGTCAGCCTCGATGTTATTCGGGAGGGGCGTGCCGTTCTCGTCGACGCACATATCGCCGGAGTGCGCGCAATCGAACCCGACCCAGCCGTCTTCGTCCGGGCCGTAGGTCAGTCCACCGTGGACATCGACCATCGACTCAAGCGAACGGACATCGTACACACCGTCGTCAGCGGGCGCAGGATACGCCTCAATGAGCGCGTCCGGGGCCTTCACGTAGCCAACGTAGTGTGAGTCACGAACCCGGAACACGACCGTCTGAAGCCCCTCGTGGGTGTGTCCATTGATGAACGTGAGCTGGTGTTCGCCGTTCGGTGCATCCAATATCTCTGTGATTGTCATGATTCCCTTGGTTGGTTGTGGATTCGCATTTCGCATTTCCTATCAGGTGTGTTATTCGCCTACTCAAACTTGTCGCGTAAGTAGTCGCCGTAGTTCTCGTAGTTCGCTTCGCGATCTTCGCGCCGAACCCGGTCCAAGCACTCGTTGCACAAGTCACCGGGAGCCGGAGGAACGTTCGGGCAGGCCGTATTCCAACAGCCCTTATTCTGTGTCGCGAGCGCCTCGGCAAACGTCTGTTGCACGACGGGCATCGCTCAGATGTTACATTTCGACCACCCACACAACGGGCAGGTCGCACAGGCTCCTTCTCTCACAAGCTGTTCGTTTCCGCAGTCTCGGCAGTTCGGTACCATTTCTGAATCAGTCTCGTCAGTCGGTTTCTCACTATCACACCAGCGTACACCATCGGGAAGGCCGTGATTCCCAACAGGACGCGGGCCAGTAATCGCGCGTTCATCGCTCCAGTTTGAAGATGTGCTTGCAGTCAACGCACTGTACACGGGGCCGCATCATGTCGAACAGTCGGCGGCCACGCATCGCACTCGGGTTCAGGACCTCCGTAGCCCCGCCGCACTTCCGGCAGGTGTACTCGGTCATGCGAGTTGCCCCGCTTCTTCCGCGAGTTTGTACGGTGGCGCGCACCCATACGGGTGTTCGTTCATCCAGGCTTCGGCCTTCACGATGGCTTTGAGTCGCCCGAACTCGTCGCCGCCGCAGTTCCCGATGATTCGATAGGACGCCCCATTGAACCACGACGTGAACCGCGCCTCGTAGTGGCCGCGTCCGTTCTTGTGGACGACCACCCGGTACGGCGAGTCCTTGTACTGCCACTTCACGATGTCAGGGAACTCCGCGATCTTGTGCCAACCCCGCTCGCCGGTTGGGGGAACCGCGTCTTCGTGACGCATCAGTCCTCCCTCCAGTATTGAACGACCACTTCGCCTTGCCCCAGGTCGTCGACGTCGTAAGCGAACCCCTCGGGGAGCGGGATTCGCATGAGCATCTCACCCTCACCGTCGTCCTCCCAGTAGCGGTCGTGGACGATGATGAGCGACTTGATGAGCCGGGAACGTTCACTCATTAGTTCCCTCCGCTGGGGAGAATCGTGACCCCAAGGTGCGACTCCAGGGCGCTCAGCGGTTCGGAGTTGTAGTATTCTCCGGTGTAGGCAACGTCGATGTTCGATGAGAACACGAACTTTCGCTGTTCCTTCAAGTCCCTCAGCGTGATGTCAATGTGCCCGGTATCGGGGTCATGGTGAACGCGGGTTGCCACCATCGCGTGATAGTTAATCAACTCGCTATCATCGTAGACGCCAGGCGTCCCCCGGAGGTTCGCCTTCACGATGTTCGCTGGTGCGCCGTTCACAACCTCGGGGTAGTCCGCGACCAGGACTTGCGCGATCTCCTCGAACACGTCGTCGGGGTCCTGCTCGGTGAGGGTCCTGTTGTACGTTCGGAGTGCCGCGTACCGCCACAGGTTCATGCCTTCCTCCAGCTCGACGCCGTTGATGGTGAGGGTCATGCCTCCCTCCGGTGGTACAGCTCCTCGTCAACGTCGGCGTGCTGTTCCTCCAGTGACTCCAGGTGTGACTCGGCCTCGTACATCTGTTCGTTCGTGACGGTCGGGAGGTCCAACCCCAGGCCGTAGGAGCTGTTCCGTCGTTCCGCGCTATACAACAGGGATTGGGCGTGCCGCAGGTCGCTAACGACGCCCTCGGTTACTTCGATGCGTTCCCAAAGGGACTGCTCGCGCTGTTCTAACTCGTCAATATCCATCATGGTATAATCACTCATGGTGCTGATTGGTTGGAGCCTGAAACCGCACCGCGCCGCTGGCTCCGTACTGAAAAACCGCGGGAAGGGGTCGCCCTACTTACCTTCGGTGCGAGGGGCGATAATCAGCAACCGGTCTTCGGCGTAGTTGTCGATGAACACCGGGTACATCTCATCGGGGTGGGTTCGCATCCGGCTCGGTTCATCGAATACATCGAACCCGAACAGGTGTTCGGCCACCGAGAGTTGGTTGGTCGTCAAGAACGTCGAGTTAGTCTCGGTTTCCGCAGACACAACGATTCTCGTCTTGTAGTCCGTGTCGAACTTCTGGACGGGTTGGGTGATCTCGGCGGGCCAGTCCTTGAAGTCGGCGTACTCGTAGAACGTCTCGGTATCCCACACGTAGGCCACGATGTTGTTCGCGCACATGAGGCCGCCCTTACTGAAGTCGACCTCAGTCGGGCGGATTCGAGCCTTGTGTCGC
Source organism: Halorubellus litoreus (assembly GCF_037081675.1). Lineage (GTDB taxonomy): Archaea > Halobacteriota > Halobacteria > Halobacteriales > Natrialbaceae > Halorubellus > Halorubellus litoreus. The sequence goes on from NZ_JAZAQL010000002.1 coordinate 1,093,482, forward strand.
GGACTCAGCGTTGCCTCGTCGTCGAAGTTACGGGACAACCCGAACGCGCGGATGAACACCATGGCCTCCAGGCCGTGTCCATCAGCGTCCACACCCAGGTCGTCGTCGGTCAGCCCGGAATCCAACAGCGCATAGTGGAACCGGGCGCGCTGTTGCTCTTGGATGTCGTCGTAGAGACGGCGGGCGTCCGTCGTCAGATAGGTTCGGGCCAGGTCTTCGCCGGATTCAATCCCGTGGTCGAGGGTGAGCTTGTCGGCGGTGACGGTGCCGATGCCGGGGAAGTCGGTCGTGAAGTTGTACGAGCTGTTGAAGTTGCTGGTAGTTGCGTTGCTCATAGTTGATTGGGGGCCTTGAAGCCGTGACCCCGTACTGAAAAACCGCAGGAAGGGGGTGCCTCGCCCTACGTGGGCAGGCAGTTCGGGCAGGTCGGAACTTCGATCTCGCTCCCGTTCGGGAACCGCATGGTCGCCACTTCCATGGCGCTACGCGGTTCGATGGGTTCGATGCAGACGAAACACCGAACCATTAGCGTTCCTCGAAGTAACTGGGGACGCCGAACAGGTGGTCGTACTCCAGATAGTAGACCTCGATTGCTTCCTCGGCGAGTTGGTTCACGATGTCGTACACATCCTCGTCAATGTACTCGTCGATGAACGACTTGTCCAGGTAGAGCGCCGCGCCCTCCCGGTTCTCGACGACGATCACCGGGTTGTCTTCGTCTCCGTCGACTCGCGAGCTGAACCACTCAGTTGGGTCGTCGTAGGTGACTCTCATGCGGCGGGTGCCTCGCCGTCGTCGCCGTCCATCGTTGCGAGAACACGTTCCATGCGGTTCTCGAACTCGCCGTACTCGGCGCGCTTCTCGTGGATGCTCGTCTCCAGGCGCTCAATGGCGGCGCGACCGGAGTTCTCGGGGTTCCCGAGTTCGTCCGCTTCGTCGCCCTCCAGGGAACGCTCGTAGCTCGTGGTTGCCCGGCGGACCATCGAATCGGGGTTCATCAGCAGGTCGTTCGCCGTCTGAACGTACCCAACCAGTGACCCGGACTCGCCACCCCGGAAGGAGTGCGTGAGCGCGTAGGTCAGCCCGGAGTGAACGTCCCACAGGCTGATTGCGAAGGGGTCTTCGGAACGAGCGCGGGCGTCACGAGCCGCGGACTCCGCCAGGTAACTCGGAATCCCGAGGTTCTCGTAGAACTCGCCGAGCGTGAACGGGAGGTCGGTGAAGTCCATCGTGGTTGCTTCCGCGAACCGGATGATCTCGGTTAGGTGGTCGGTCATCACATCTATCTGGAGGAGGATGTCCGTCCACCACTCGCTGAAGTCCTGGGGTTCGCCAACGTGCTTGCGCGTCTTCTCGTCGGTGAGGTCCCGCATACTGTTCTTGCAGCCGGTGTCCTGGGCGTACCCAACGGCGTAGAGGGTGGTTTGCCCGAAGAAGTCGTAGCCGGTGGTGATACCAGCAAGGACGCGCGAGTCCTGGTAGTCGATGTACTTCTCGGGGAACAGGATGTCGATGTGAACCTCGCCACCACCGCGGTAGAGGCGGGCTTCACCGAACATCGACCCACTTAGGTCGTTCTCGTCGAGCGCGGTTTCGAGGGGCGCGTAGGCGTCCATCGGGTTGATGATGGTGTAGTTGTCGGTGGGGATGTGCCACAGGGGGTCGACATCCTCGCCGTTCGCCATCTTCATCATGCGCTCGGGATCGACGATTGCGGAGAACCGCTCGGTTGCCTCGTAGTCGTTCGTGACTTCGTTCAGCCACGCAACGTCGGCGTGCATGGCGCGGGGGAGCGCCCGTATCACGTCACCGAAGGACCGTTCGGGCTTGTCTCCGTATTGGTCGTCCCACTCCATCCAGAAGTTGTCCATGCTGTCCACGCCTGCGAACTTGATAGTCGTGTCTGCTCTCATGATTGTGGTGGTCCGCATTACCCAGCGGACGATTGGGGCAACCCGCGGTGGGTTACACGACACGGGAGGGAGTCGAACCCTCCTGCCGCCGCTCGTGCCACCGGGAAACCAAAGGTTGTCTTAGGTTTCTCTATGCCGCCCGTGTTCAGCGAAGTACGCCGAACACTCCGGGCAGTAGTTCCCGACGAACCGCTTCGACGGGGCCGCGAAGGTTATTCTACAGTTCAAGCACCGGCAGTCGCCGGGGATGTCGTTGTTCGTACTCATGATTGTTCTTGGTTGTCAGGGCCACAGTTGGTGGACACGACGCTGGTTGTAGTCGTTCCACGTCAACACGAGCCACTCGTTTTCGTTCTCGGGGTTCGCCAAGCTCGCCTTCCACTCCTTATCGTAGAGACTCCGCCACTCGGCAAACTCCAGGGGAACACCAGGACGGCACAGGTCAAGGACGTGTAACCGCGTGGATTCCTCGCTCGTACTCATAGTGCCTTCACCCGAACGATGCTCCAATCACCGGGTTCGGTGTCGCGTAGAAGATCGGCGAACTCAACCGCGTCGTCCCAGGAGTCCAAGAGGTCGGTTCCCTCGCTCGGGACCGCCTTGAACAACCCAGTTGACTTGTCCAGAAGTGCGTATTTGATAAACATAGGTTTCTCTCCGCTGTGTGACGGCTACCGCGCGGGTTTCAGGGGCCGTCCGCCCTGGTGGTCAATCAGGTCCAGTAGGTTCGTCGTGAAGTGAAGCGCCCAACTAAGCGCCGCCGCATGGGTCTTCGTGCGCTTCGACACGAGCAGACAGTCGTCAATCCACTCGTCGTTATCTTCGTCGTAGGTTCGGTACTCGTAGACGTTCGTGTAGAACTCCCGAACCGGTGTCTCGCCGTCGTCCATCCCGTTATACGGGCTAATCGCAATTTCGATGCGACCGGACTTGTGATAGAACCTATCCTCCGTAAATCCGGGGACACCGACGCTGTGCGACTCGACGGTCCAATCCGGGCCGGGCCTCACGACAGCGCCTCCAGGTTGGCTTCGTCGACGAGCCACCCCATCTTCTTCGCGTAAGCGATCACAACTTCGCCACCCTCGTCGTACTCGCGGTCCTGCAACCGGGCGTACCGAACCCAGTAGGGTTCCATCAGCGGCCTCCGTACACCGTCTGGTAGTAGCGCGATTGCCACTCCTTCGTCGGGTACAGCTGTTTGAAGGTCGCGTTCGTGACCGGGTAGAACCGCTTGTCCGTGCTACCTCGCCGGAGCGACTTGCCGCTGTTCTTGTTGACTAACTGCTTTACTTCCTTGCTTGCTTTGATTCCCATAATTGTAATTCCTCGTTCCGTGTTCCACATACCGCAGGTGGCCCTCCACCATGGGCCACGCCCTGCTGATGAATCGAACATCAGTAAAACCATACAGGGCAACCGCTGTCGATTTGTACTGTCCTACGACAGCGCCCCAAGCAACCAGAGACAGAGAGTGAGAAGCACCAGACCGGACCCAACGACCTCGATGGCGTGGAGTCGGTCGGGGTCAATCGTGACCCTACTGTTCTTCCGCATCCTCCTCGTCGTCGGTCGGGACGAGTTCGAGCGTCTCGTTGCCCTCAACCATCTCAATGGAGTCGTTCTGGACGTACTCGATGATGGTTTGGTACTTGGCGTGGATGTCGGGGTTCTCGTCTTCGATACTGGAGAGGAACATGAGGGTGTTGATGGCCTTCTTGACGTCGCCCTGTTCCATCTCCAGCTCGGAGACTACCTCCAGCCCGGAGAGAAGCGCGTTGAACCCGTAGAGGGTCGTCGAGACGGTCATGGTGACGGGTTCGTTCAGGAGGCGAATCATTTCCTGGTTGGTGATGGTTTCGGTGGCGGTGCCGCTGTTGGTGTCGTTGCTACTGCTCATATGTAGATTAGTCCGTGTTACCGATGGTGCGTGGATTAGAGTGGCCGCCGCCACAGTCCGATGTTCGGGATCGAACCAAACTGTGAACGCCAGTATCGGATTTCGTCGGGAAGGGGGAGAACCAGTTTCGCCGCGTGCCGTTTGCCCTCAGTAGTATATTCGCGGGAGACGACTTAAGGTTTTCTATGGGTTTTCTTAGGGTTGTCTTTGAACGGGCGAACGATGTCGTGCCGTAACTCCCACGCGAACGATACCACCAGCAACACCGCCGCTGTCCCCAATGAGAAGGCCAGCATCGCGGTGAACCCCATCAGTCCGAGAGCGTCGACCGGTCGCCAATCACGGTCACCTCGCGGTCGTTCGTGAACACTTCGTGCCACGTCTCACCGAGGTTCAGCATCCGGTGTTCGCGCCGAAGGTGTCGAATCGTCCCTCGAACGAACCGCCGACCGTCCGTGAGCTGGATGTAGTCCCGAGGGATGTGCGACCCAAGGTCGTGGTGCGCCCGGTACCGGCGACCGTACCGGACCTTGTTCGTTTGAGGCTTCTCCAGCCCATCCGGGTTTGCTCGGTCGCCAACAACGGTGTCGGCGTACCGGTACTCGAAGTCGGGATACGGGACGAAGAAGTGTTCACCCTGTCGCATGATGGTTTCGCCGTCCGCCTTGTGGCCGTAGATGCGGGGGTTCTCGTTGAGCTTCACGCCGTCGTTCAGGAACCGCGCCACCTCAACCGGCATGAGGATGTCGTAGATACGGTCGGGTTCCCGGCGAACCATCTCTTGCTCGTCTTCGGTCAACAGGAACGCGAACTCACCGTTGCCCTGAGCCGCGGTTGCGTCGTAGCCGATGGCGACAACCTCGCGGCCCGAACCGAAGACCACCAGCTCGGCGTTCTTCCCCTCGATGACTTCCGTGATGTCGAACAGGTCGACGTCGGTTCCCCGAACGATCTCGCGGAGCGTCGTCAATGGGAGGTTCCCATCGGAGAACCGGTGCGGGACCGAATACAGGGTGACGCGACCGCTGGCGTAGTTCTGCTGGTTGTTGAACACCAACCCGGACTTCGTGCGAATCCCACAGATGGTGCTGTAGTGGTAGCAGATACCGGTGCCGTCCGTGTATTGATACGCCGTCTGGTTCTTGCTGGTGTTGCGAAGTTTGGATCGGAACACGCTGTCGTCCGAATCGGGGCACAGACTGACGGTGTGAACGGGGAACTTCTTCTGTGCCCAGCTCTCGACGACGCCCTGTTTGTCGTACACCGCTTTGGTCGTCGGGATGTACCACTCGGGGACGGTCAAGTCACCGACGTTCGTCTCAATGACTGTCAGGACCGCCGCCGGGGTTGTCTTGGCGTATTCTTCGGTGGTGATTTTGTCGCTCGTTTCGCTGATGGTTCTGGTGTTGAGGTTGGTACTCATTGTTTTCTGTCTCCGATTGTGGGGTACTCAAAAAACGGTACCCCGTACTGAAATTCCGTACCGCTAATGGACACTACTCCTAATGCACACCGACTTCCCGATGTTGAACATGGAATAGTGAACGTTCAATACTTACATGGGATACCCAGTGGGACACCACTAATGGGATACCAGTAGTAGTGCCATTGTGGGATTACCTTACTCCCAATCACTCAGCCAAATGAAATGGGTGGTGAGTATCCACCCATCCCCATCGGTGAGGCGGGCGGTTCCGTCGTCGAGGATGTCTATTCGCGTCTCTTGTGGCATGAGGGTCATGGGTATGGTTACATCAGGTCGCGTTCAGCGACGAGCATCCGAACCTCGTCGGTGAGCGTTTCGCTTCGCTTGGTTCGGATCGTGACTATCACGATGTGGTCCGGGCAACCGAGGCCCCAGTAGAAGTCGGCAACGTCGGCGATGTTACCGAACGTCGAGTGGCCGCGGGCGTCGGTGAGGATTCGGTTCAGGTCGGTGTTGAGCAGTGCGTATCGGGGTTCGGTGGTGTCGAGGTGCATGGTAATGTTGTGTAAGGGTTTTCTTATCCGCGGTACGGCTTGAGGCCAACCGCACAGGCGAAGCACGCACCGGGATACGAGTGGCGGCTATACCAGCCACCGCAACCCCGGCACTCTTGCACTTCGCCGTCGCCGTAGCGTTCTTCGGCCTGTTCTTTCGTCAGGGGTGGGGCGGCACGGCGTGGCATCACAACCCCCCAACCGGCATCATCATCGAGAGCGTCACGCCCGCCATACGGTCTTCGTCTTCGAGTTCAGCCCACCGCTGAACCTTGGCAAGCAACCGTTGCTTGTCCTGTTCGGACTTGCCCAACCAGTGTCGACCGGCGCTCTCCATGAGCGCGAGAAGGTCGCCGTCGAAGATTGCGTGGCCGCGTTCACAGTGAACGCCGGTTTCCCCATCGCGATAGTCGCGAACGTGGAAGGCGGCGTGGCGTGGACTTGCGTAACCGATACTGTCCGAGATGATAGCCGCTATCAGCTCGTCGTCGGTGAGGTTCGCTGGGTCGAACTCGTCCAACTGTTCGGCACAGGGCCGACACAACGCGTCGTATTCATCGGGAAGCTCCTTACGAGGGAAGCAGGAAACCCGCATGATACTCGTGTTGTATTCGTTCTTACCGCAGTGACCGCACTGTTGGGGTTGTCTGTCGGGGTTCATTGTTCTTCGACCAGGTTGAGTTCGATCCCGATGTCGTCACAACTGACGTCGTGGTTTTCGAGAAGGATGTTCGATAGGGCAATCGCGATTTGGGTTTGTTCGGTGTCGCTGATTATGCGGCTCGGGTTGTGGATGTGGAAACTGTATTCTATCATAGGTATTCACTCTCGGTCGTGGGTGCCAACGAACATCGCGGCGCGTCCGTCTTCGGTTGCCAGCACTTGCCATACGTATAGCCGGGGTTCTCGCTGAATCGTATGCAACAGGGAGAAGGGCATATCCCGGTTCGCCGACTCGATGTAGACCAGACCGGGGAAGTTCTCTGTTTGTTCGATGTGTTCGATTCGACTCCAATTACCGTACTTCTCGATGAGGTCCGGTGCCTTGAGTTGGGATCGCAATGTGGCGCTCATAGCAGGTCCTCCGCCCAGTAGTCAGGTTCGGGGTGGGAATCACTCGACGCCCAACCGAAGCCGTCGTGGTGGCTGAGTTGCCTGATTACGAGCAGGATGTCTTCCCACTCGCCGGTATCGTCGTGGGTTCGTGGGTAGTGTTCGACGTGATAGAGCGAACCGGGGTTCTCGTCGTAGAGGATTCGGGTTAGTTCGTTCGCTTGCTTCGCGCTGAAACAGGAGATGGTCAATGCGCCGTCCGGCATATCGGGGATGATTTGGGTTCGGCTGTGGCTCATGGGTTAGTTCTCAGTAGTATATTCGCGGCAGTCGTATTAAGGTTGTCTAAGGATTGTCTTAGCCGGGCTTACTGCCAATCGACTTCGGAATCGCACCCACAATCCGAACAGCGAACGTAGGTGATTCGGTCGCTACTGAAGTCGACGTGGTTGGTTCGGTTCGATGAACACACCGGGCAAAGGCCATCGGCGGGGTGTTCGGCGGCAATCTCGCTTCGGGTGAAACTGTAACTGTAGCTCATTGATGTTGGTTTGGTTCGGATCGCGATTCGGTCAGGGTTCGACAATGCGGTGTTCGTGGCGCTTCGTCTCGTGGAATAGGCACACCGGGCACTTCCGTTCGTAGAAGTCCGACCGGGTTTCGCCCGAGATAACCGTGTGCGTGCAATCGCACTTCGGGCACGGCGATTCGTCCAGATAGCGGTACGACAAGTGTTGCTTGACGCTAATTACGTCGCTCATTGGTTTGGTTTCGATTGGTTCGGGTTGGTTTGTTCGCGCGGCGATACAGCTCCGGGTTGCTTGGGGGCGTTCCCCACTCCTGTTGCTGGAGTCGAACCAGCGTCCGCCACTACAGGTTTGTCAAAGGATTGTGTAAGCCGCCGCGTATGGCTTACTGGAGCGCGATTAGGAGGTCGAGTGCGGCGTCGAGGTTGCCACCGGCAAGGGCCTTCGCCTTTTCGAGCTGGTCGGCGGTGAACGGAAGGTCCGCGGATTCCGTTTCGGGTTCGGATTCGACGAACTCGAAGCCACCTTCGGTTTGGCGGGCTTCGCGGCCTTCGGCCTTGATTGCCTCATAGCCCTCCTCACCGAAGTTGCGCTTGCAGGCATTTGCGACCGCCGTACCGGAGATGTTGAACTTGGCTCCAACGTCGTCGTTCGATAGGTGCGGGTGGTCCTTCTTGTACTGTGCGGCCTTGTCTCCGGCGTTCGCGGGCTTCCCGCTGGATTCCGGTTCGGGTTCAGATTCGGTTTCTTCGACCGCTTCGCTTTCCTCCAGCTCCGGGGGAACTTGGTAGACACCCATCCCTTCGAACTCGGGAAGGTAGATTGGGTCTTGCTTGTCCTTGGTGTAATCTATCCCGTAGGTGTTCATGGCAACGTCTTGGGGAACCTTGTGGATACCCGTTAGCTTGAACGAATCACCGAAGGTCCGAGCGAAGAAATCCCGCCACATATCCGCATCGGGTTCGGGGAACTGGTTGCGGTATTCGCGAAGGCCGGGCAAGTTGTCCGACTTGTCACTACGGAAGGCTTTGCTCAGGTCCTTTGATATCTCCATGACCAAATCGTATTCCCGCAGTAGGGGGCTACGGTTGCGGTCGGCGGTCATCGTCGAACCGTCTTTCTCCTTGGCGCGTACCTTGTCAGAGCGAAGGACACTTGCCCCAACTATGCGCTTCAGGTCGATACCCGCCCAGTAATCCTCGCGAGATTGGATGCGTCCGGGGAACGGTCCCTCGGTCGTGGTTTCGCTGGTGTTGGTTTCGGTCGTGGTCGTTGCTACGTCGGCCTTGGGTTCTTGTGCGAACATTGGCTGTTTGGTTGGTTGGTTTGGTCGTCGGGCGATACGGGTTACTTGGGCTTGCTTAAATACCGCGCAAGCCGCACGGAAATTCGATAGTACCCACCGGGTTTGTTCCAATCAAGTAGTGTGTGCTACAAGCCTGCCTATATGTCTGCGAATCACGCTTTCAGCTAACTGTGGCGTAGCCACGAATCGGCCTACGGCGCACACTTATATCCCATAGAAATGTCAAAACAAACCCAGCGTATGTGGGATTTATCGTTCGATACCCCGCCCGTTGCGGGTTCCCTATGGGTAACAAGTTATCTTGCCAGTAGACCTAACTGTCGCGTTTTCCGAACACAATTTTCAGCAGGCAACACTTCCGAGAAAGTATCTCAACAGCTCTTTGGTTGAGTCACTACCAACCACCGTCAGCTTGGTGTCACATGACTTGGCGCGGTAAATCGCTTTCACTAACGAAACCATACGCGCTATCGCTTTCCCGGTTCGGAGGGAGTCGGTACCGACGAGTTTCCCCACTACGTAGTAGTGGTGCTGTATCTCCAACCCGACAACTTGCCTTGAGGCTAATCACCGGGCGGTTCCCAAAGCTCGCGCTATTGGGATCGCCGTTCCCTACCCTTCCCGTTCCCCGCAGGTTCCCGAGGTAGCCCGTGCAACGGGTTGGCCTTTTCCTACCGAACAAAAGTGTCTTTTATTTTACGAGACTCTCACTCCTACAGATGTCGTAGGGCTAACCAACCCCTTAACACGCACCACTCTCAGATGCGGGAAGGTCCGTTACCTTCGGTTTCAGGTGGTTGGGGGTTAACTTCGGGTGCCATACCCGCGCCTTAGTCTACAGAGTCGTAGCCCTATAGTGTGATTCTCTTAGCACTTTACCTTAGGTCCGTTAAGACGGTCGTTGCCATGCCAAGGTCACAACCCGGACAGTCCATGAGTCGGAAGTGTCGGAACACTCAACCTAAGCCTGTAAGACCGTGGGTTGGCCCCATGGTTGGGTCCGGTGGCGCTTACCTGCCACCCTCGGGTGGGTGGGAGTCTTGAACGTTCAGAGGCCGTTTCGGGCTTGGTTCTTCGACATCTACAGAGATACCTGCCACCGTATTAAGCATTGTGGTACCGGTAACGTATATAAAGAAACCCCTGAGACGCAAGGATTCGGGCGTTTGGAGGGTTGACTTGTGTCTGTGGGATTGGACAACGTATGGACACAAGTGGTCCGTGGGACGGTCGACCGCGGTTGGCCGTCGTTTCGCAACGCTCCTAACGCGCGTGGGGCGTGGGCTACGTCGGGAAGGCCGCGCCGTCTATCGGTTTTGCTGGTGCGCGCGGTCGGTGGCCGTCCGTCCGCGGTCGGTCGTCGAACCTTCCCGATACGAAGGATTGGATAATCGTCATCTCAGGAGCTTCCCGAAACGGGTAGGACTCAAGTCCGAGTAACAAGCCGCCGTCTATCGGTTTTGATTGGTTGGAGGATTGGACTTATCCACAATCCCGACCTGTCCACACTCCCGAGGTGTTGGTGGGCCGACACTCTGCCGGTCGACCGCGGTGGTGGTGGCTATCACCAACGGCCACCCAACCCCCGGCGTTCGGTGGTGGTGGTGCGTACCAACGGTATCCAACCCAAGTGGGGTAACACCGCAAGTTGGGTTGCGACACCACCGGACGCACTCGCCCGTGGATCATTGTTAGTTCGTGCGAAAATTTTTGGTAATTTTGGGCTGGTGCCAATGGAGTTTTTCAAATGACATAACCGATAGCCATATAATGCGGAACCGTTGATTCGTAAACGCGGTGCGGAACGGGGGTCGGGGAAGTGGTTGTAACTCGCTTACTGGTTTCAGTAAAGTGAGTCAGCCCTGCCCCCTTGTGTCCTCCAACACGGAGGGGCCTGGCCGACTCAGGTGGCTCTAAGTCGTCCGAGATTAAATAGACTTGACATCGTACAATGACCGATGCTTTTTATATCAAGCAACACGCTCATGTCCTGGGTGGGCTGGCACGGCATACTGGCACTCCGATAGCGCCGATGTATGCTACTGGGTGCCAGCCGTAGACGAGGGATAGAGGGCGTGTACCCACGGGGGTATATAAAGTATAAGTACCCATTGTATATTACTACTATTGAAGAACGCTCCCTGGCAACCACGCCTGGGAGAACACAGTAGCAGTTTCACATGAGAGACTCATGTGGACACGAACACTGTTCTTGAGGATTGTATTGACTCACTGTAATTGAGAGAGGGTTGAACGGACCTTCCCGATGAATTACGGGTGAAATAGACTCATTGGAAGATCGAACATGGGTGTCCCACTGGGATACCACCCCGGAAACTCACTCACGTAATGGCATTTGGGGAAATAACTGGGGCGTCGACCGCTGAATTAGGCCAACTCAAGCAAGAGTACCTGGATTCACCCCTGTATCTGGAGACTGAGCGCCCCTTCGAGGAGGCGTTCTGTCTCATGCCCATCGGGAAGCAACCCGAGGAGTACGACGGCCCCCAGCGGTACTGCCAGAACCGGGCGAAGACGAACGACGACGGGTCGAAAGCCCCGTTTTGTCGGTTCCACGGCGGCAGTTTCAGTTCGAATCCGAACCTCGACAACCTGGACCCACTTGCTAACATGAGCCACGGATTTTTCCTTAATCGAAAGCACCTGATGGAGAACTTTCGCGACTACGAGCGCGAGTTCTACGAGGAGGTGATGTACGAGTGGCCCGAGAAGTACGGGATTGACTTCGACGAGGACCCGAGCGCGATGGAGGATATGCACGCGCTCGCCCTGGCGATCATCCGCGACGGACGGGCCAACGACGTCATCAACGCGAATCGCGATTTGACCACCACGAAGGGCAATTACGGCCCGGATGGCTCTCTCCTTGAGCGCGAGGAGCAGGCTCACTACCTCATCAGTGAGGAACAGGCCCAGCGGCGTCTCGTCATGAAGATGAAGGACGAGCTGGGTATCTCCCGCAAGCACCGCGACGAGATCGGGCAGGCCGAAGACGCCTCTCGAACGGTCGCGGGCTTGGTTGAGGGGATGGCTGACGCCCTTGATAAGAGCGAACACGAGTATGACCCGGCGGCGTTCGAGGAATCTGAGCCTGAGAACGCTGACGAGTCAGAGAACTAACGATGTACCTGGAGCCGTTCAGTTCCGGGTACTATCTCGGGACCTGTACGGTCACGGAACACGGCGGCGACGGTGTGTTGCTTGCGGCTGACGAGTACGAAGACGTCGAAGCGCAGGTGTACGACCGCTATTCGGCGTTCGGATTGCCGGTTTTCGTGAAGATGGGACGCTCGCACTACGAAGTGCGCCCCGATGCGGCGGTTCCGGCGGATACGCTGGCGGTTTCGGCGGACATCCGCGGGAAGGCGGCGATTCGGGCGCATGAGTTCCGCGAGGTCCTCGTGGCGAACGAGATTAGCGCGAAGATGCTGGTTCAGTGGGACGAGTTCCTCGACCAGCGGCTCGCGTGAGTGTAGATTGGGTGAGTTCCCCGGCTTCCCGTTGTTGCTCACCTATTACGAACGACGATAACCCGGCTGACGTCCAGATTTTCAATTTCCGAGAGGGGTCCGAGCGCACCGCTATCGCGTTTTGGTGGACTGGTGGCGTTTACGGACACTCGGATTGCTGGATCAGGGCCGGGAAGGGGGATTTTGTGTCTCTTGACGCGTCCCTCTAAGAAAACCCTAAGAAAAACCTATAAATTAGACAAATGACGAGCATTTACAACAACTTCAAGACCCTCCTGTTCAACGGTAGCATCGACCTCGACGCGGACACCCTCAAGGTCGCTCTCGTTGCAGACGACATCGCGTACACCCCCGACATCGACACCGAAGTCTACGTCAACGACGTTCTCGACGACGTGACCGCGAGCGAGCTGAACGCGACCAACTACGCTCGCAAGACGCTCGCCCCGAGCATCAGCCAGGACAACGTTGACAACGAGGCCGTCATGGACGCGACGAACCTCACCTGGAGCGCCCTCGGCGGCTCCACGGACGACACGATTCAGGGCGCGCTCATCTACAAGGAGGTCACGAACGACGCCGACAGCCCCGTTCTCGCGTACATGACGAGCGCGGACTTCCCGCTCCCGACGAACGGCGGTGACGTCTCTATCGAGTGGGACGTCGCTGGCGTGCTGACCCTCGGGTGAGGTGACTGATGCCCGTTGAATCAATCGACTCCTGGGAAGACGGGAACTTCAATGGGTGGACCCAATCCTATGGCAACGGCACGATCACCACGAACTTCGCGACTGACGGAACGAGTGGTGTCGAAGCCTCCAACGGCCTCAAGGAGAGGCTGGAGAGCCAGCCTGGGGATGGTCTTCCGACCTACCCCGTCAAGGGAGACACCATCTACCTGGACATGGAGTCCAGCATCGGTGACGCAACCGCGGCCACGACCCAGGTCCAAGTTCACTTTGGGTGGGACGGCGTGGACGACGAGTACCGCCTGGACGTCGACGTTCAGGGTGGCGCACTCGAACTATGGGAACTTGGCTCCCAGCAGGCCCGAATCGGCGTTGATTGGGGCCTCACTGTCAATGCGAACACCCACTACGAGATAAAGATCGTATGGGACGACGGCACGCTCGGTGGCGCGGACGGTGACATAACCGCCACGCTCCGTGATGTGGCCGCTGACACGGTTACCGCGAGTGTTTCCGCGAACAGCACGTACCGGAGCGATGGCGGCGTCAAGATTTTCCAGACACCTGATACCGGCGAGCGCGTCAACGTGGACTACTTCCGCGTCGAGCGCCCCGCGTCATCCAGCCCACAGACGGCTGTCATTGACGGTCCCGCGGGCCTGAACATTACCGGCTACAACGTTCAGACCACGGGCGGTGTCGTCACTGAAACCACGACCATCGTGGATTCCTGGGAAGACGGGAACACGAACAACTGGACTGTTATCTACGGCGATGGCAGTATCACGACGAACTTCGCGACCGAGGGCACCAGCGGCTACGAAGTCTCCGGTGGCCTCAAGGAGCGCCTGGAGAGTACCTCCGGCCTCCCGATCTACCCCGAGAAGGGCACGAAGTTCTACCTGGACTTCGAGACGACGGTCGGCTCCGCGACCGCGACCACTGGTGAAGTCCATCTCTACTTCGGGTGGGATGGCGTCGACGACGAATACCGCGTTGACTGTGACATCCAGAGCGGGAATCTGGAGATGTGGGAGCTTGGAAGTTCCCAACAGCGAATCGCCGTCGACTTCGGGGCATCTTACGCCGCGAACACCGCATACCAGCTCGAAATCGTTTGGGACGACGGTACGATAAGTGGTGCTGACGGCGACATTACCGCGACCGTCACGGAGATTGGGAGCGGGACCGTCGTGTCCACGATTACGGCAAACTCGGCGTACCGCATCAACGGCGGCGTCAAGATATTCCAGCAGAGCGACACGGGTGGACGAGTCAACGTTGACAACTTCCACGTCGTCGAGCCTGGAAACGCGGCTCCGACGAACACCACGTCACAGACGAACATTGGTGGCGGAACCGGATACGGACACACCGTCGACCCGAGTGAAGCAACGGTCACGGTCAGTACGCTCTCGGGAATCACGAGCGCACTATCCTCGGCCTCGGCTGGGGACATCGTGTACATCGACGGCAGTGCGAGCATCGACGCGGGGTCGACGCACATCAACGTCCCACCGGACGTCACGCTGGCTTCTGACCGAGGCATCAACGACGCACCGGGCGCACACATCTACACGGCGGCTGAACCTGGTGAGGTTATCCAGGTCAACGACGGTGCCCGGCTGACGGGTATCCGACTTGAGGGGCCGCACCCCGGCTCCGATACCACGGGTAGCTCCAGTGCGAGTGGCGTGGAGATGTTCCACACCGCGGAAGTGGATAACTGCGAGATTTGGGGGTTCAGCTTCGCAGGCATCGACATTGAACCCAGCACGGTCGACGCGCACATACACCACAATGTAATTCGCGAGTGTAACAAGGACGGCCTCGGCTACGGTGTCTCCGTGGACGGCGGGAACCCGATAATTGAGTACAACTACTTCAATTACAACCGCCATGACGTCGCCACGACGGGCGACAACTACGGCTACAGGTTCCGGTACAACCACTGTGGCCCCTTGCAGGTTCTCCACAACATCGACGCGCACTCCCCCGCAGGGACGCGCTACGAGATTCACAACAACGTTGTGGAGACGATCTTCCGAACGTGGGACGACCTTCACAACCACATCGTTGTGATTCGGGATGTCCCGAACGACGAGTGTGTGATTTGGGATAACTGGTTCTTCGCGGACGAAGCTATCCCGAGTCTGTCTGGACCAACTGACACCTACGGACAGGTCATCATCCAGACCACCTCGACGTGGCAGAACATGAACTTCTACGGGAACCACTACGGGACCGACCCTGGTATCACGTATGAAGACATCATCCCTGGGTACAACGGGTACCGAACGACGGGCGAAAACCCGCCAAGCGCCGGTTCGCAGGCGGCGACCATCAATCGAGGGACGCTGACGGCTTCTGCGTTCTCTCCCACGGCAACCATCGGGAAGGTTGTGAGTATGTCGGTTGCGGGCTTGAGCCTCAGTGGTGGCTCTCCCACGACGGCCACGGGGTCGGTAAGTGCAACGCCAACGCCGTCTTCGATGGCGGTGGGCGCGTTCTCGCCGCTGGCCGGTGTCTACACGAAGGTTGCGGCTGACCGCGGTCGGCTCCGCTTCAAGGACACCACGCCGACGATGAGTGTCGGACCCCGGTCGGTCCCGGCGAACCCATCGAGTCTCGCGCTCGCGTCATCGAACCCGCGGGCGATTCCCGGTGTGTCGATTGCCACGCCCGCACTCGGTGGCCTCTCGGTCATCGGGTACGACGCAACGATTGACCTTGCACGGCGAGCGGTTCCGGGTGAGACGGCACACCTGTCGCTCACCGCCCTGGACGTCGACAAGAACGTCGGGGCAGTCTCCGCGATTGGAGACACGGGATTCCTGACCGTGGGCGGTATTGAACCCGCTGTAACGTGGATTCTCGACCTTGCGGCGGTCGCGGACACTGGCGAACTGGTCTTCACGGGACTCGACCCCACGAAGTCGACCGGTCCAGTGAGTGCGACCACCGACAGCGAGTCCATGGCCCTCGGGTTCGTGGCTCCGCTGGTTACGTGGTCGCAGATCGCGGTCACCGACGCCACGCCGACGCTCTCGCTTACGAGTACGGACATCGTGTCCGCGACTCCTGGCGAGTCTATCTCGGTGCCAGACGTCGGTGAACTACTGGTCGGCGTTCCAGTTGACCCGAGTGTGAGTAACACCGTCTTCGCGGTGATGCTTCCGGGGAGGCTCGAACTGGATTCGGTTGACCCTGCTGTCTTCAACCGACTGTTCGATTGGGACCGCGTGTCTCGAACCGGGACGCGCCGCATTGACATCTTCAAAGACCGAAAATGACCGTTTTCACGCTAACACAGAACGACACGTCACCGCCCATCGGCGGGAACGTCACGGGCGAGCGCGGTGAGATGATCGACGTCACCGGGTGTGACGTCCGCTTCATGATGAAGCCCATCGGGGGCGACACCCTGACCGTCGACGACGACGGACAGGTGGTCGATGGACCGCGCGGCGTGGTTGGATACGGCTGGAAGGCCGCCGATACCGCCGAACATGGCACGTTCCAGGCCGAGTTTGAGCTGACGTACCCCGATGGGACGGTCGAAACGTTCCCCTCGGAGTCGTTGACGGTCATCATCAAGCCGGACCTCGGATGAACGACCAGGACGTAATCGAGGCGATTGACCGCTTTCTCGCGTTCAATTTCCCGCAGATTGCGATGCACGGTGGCGAATCATACGTCGAAGCCGTGGATTTGGACGCTGGACACGCGGTTCTCGCCCTGGACGGGGCGTGTGACGGTTGTGGGTTGTCTCCCATGACGACCGCCGCTATCCAGCAACGCCTTCCCGCGGAAATCCCCGAAATCGCGACCATCGAGGTACGCGTCGGAACCGACCAGACCGCCCAGGCGGGCGCTGGCGACGTTCCGTTTTAGGAAACATCTCATATGACTCGTGAAATAGCCGAACGTCTCTCCGAGGAAACTGGGGCGTCTGTCGCCGCTCTCCTTGAGCGGTGGGACGGACACCCCGAGCTTCTCGCCGAAGACCTGTTCCGAGTCAAGAGCCAGGAGTCGCACAAGATTGAAGACCTGGAGTTGTTCTGGCCGTATCAGCCCCAACTCCTCCACGCGTACTTCTACTCTGACGGCAAGATTCTCAACGTCTACAAGGGTCGCCGAATCGGGGTGTCCTTCATTTTCATGTTGGCACTCCTCATCGACGGGATTCAGACGCCAGGAGCGTTCTTCCCGATTGTCAGCACGCGGAAGTCGTCGTCCGAGTCTCGGGTGAACGACATCCGTAAGCTGATTCAGGAGGCGAAGGTCGAGATACCCGTCCAGAAGGACAACAAGGGCGAGATCGTGCTGTGGAACGGCGCGACCTTCCGCGCGTACACGGGGAACCCCGAGGGTGCGCGTGGTGACGACTCCGCGAAGGCCGTCTTCGTGGACGAGATGGCTTTCCTTGAGAACCAGGAGGATACGATGCGGGCGTTCATGCCGTTCGTATCGCTCGGTGACGCGAAGATGATCCAGGTCAGTACGCCGAAGGTGGCGAACGACCTGTTCATGACGACGCACCGCCGCGGGAACACCCGTGGGCTGGACGAGGAGGGCCACCCGGTCCCCATCTGTATCAAGCAACCGTCGTTCAAGAACCCGGACGCGATTGACATTGAGACGTCGCTGTTCAAGCAGGACGTCGAGCCGGTGCGCCCGGACATGGACATCGAGGCGGTCGAACAGGAGCGCGCACAGGACCCACAAGGGTTCGCCCAGGAGTACCTGTGCCGTCCTATCAGCGACGAGTACCGGTTCTTCTCCGTGGCGTCGATTCAGGCCGCCATGGAAGCTGGCGGGAAGGAGGTGTTCGGACCCTCCGTGTCCCCACAGTACGGCGGGACGATGGTTGCGGGTGTGGACTTCGGGATGACCGACGACGAGACGGTTATCTCGGTGTTCGAACACACCGGGAAGAAGCGCCACCTGCGCTACCAGGAGGTACTGGATCGGCGCGCGCTCGAACTATCCGGCATTGAGAACCCCGACCGCGCGAACCCGAATCATATCGCCAAGCGCCTCAAGCAACTGAAGGCCCAGCTCGGCGTCGAACACTTCGTGATGGACGCGACCTCGTTCGGGAAGTCGTTCAAGACCATCATCGAAGACGCAATCGGGTACGGCGTTCACGGCTTCGACTTCAATGACCGTGACGGCGTGAAGCAGATGATGGGTGACCTGAACTACGGCCTGCGGAACGGCCTGGTCACCCTCCACGACGACGACCGGATGTTCGACCAGTTGTCGTCGATTGTGAAGGTCCAGAAGGAAGACCATCAGAAGCCGAAGTTCACCGGGAAGGAGCAGTCCAAGGACGGCAAGGACGACATTGCCATGTCCGTCATGTTGGGCGCGTACCCGGTGATGTTGGATACGTCGCGGTCGACGCAAATGCACGCAAAGGAGCGTGAGGTGGAGTCGTTCGGTGAAGGAGTTACGCCGTCTGCCGCCCGGTCGCGGGCTGGTGAGGCGTATCGACCCGAGGAGACGCACCCGGTTGCGTTTGGGGCGACGAACGTGAAGCGGGGGAACAGGAAGACGTACAGCGCCCGGTACCGGCGGTAAGACAACCCTTTCAATACTTTATGGGAGAAACCAGAGATTTCCTTGAGCGACAACTACGCGACGGGAACCTTGAGTTCGCACTTGAGGCCCCGATTGGCGTAGTCAAGCAGAAGGGACCGGGTGGCAACGTTCGACCAACGGACCCTCCGGTTCAACAGATAACGGAGAACCGTCTGATTGCGGACACCGACCCCCATGTGGGCGAGGGCGTGCAGACGCTCGTCGACTACCTCGTGGGGTCCGGGTTCGTCATCAAGCCGAAGAACATCCCGTTCACCGACGAGGAACAGACCCACCAGGACATCGCGGAGTTGAAGCGACTCATTGAGTCCAGCAACTTCGAGGAAGTCCTACAGTTGTGGGTGTGGCACGCGCTCGTCGACGGCACCGGATACATCGAGATTGTGTGGGAAGACGAGGTGTTCTCCCCGCGATTGCTCCCGAGTGAGAAGATCAAGATTCTCACCGACGAGTTCGGGCGCGTCACCGGCTACGAGATGGAGGTTCCCGGCGACGACCCCGTGGAATACGGCCCCTACGACGTGGCCCACCTCAAGTTCCACTACCACCCCGGCGAGGATTACGGTCGCTCACTCATCGAGCGGTTCGGTGAACAGGCCGATATGCTCCGTGACATGGAGATCGACATGGCGCGCTTCGTCGCGACCAAGGCCTACCCGCCCGTGTTGTGGAAGCTCGGCACGGACGACCGACACTACACGCCCACGCAAATCGACGAGTGGCTGGATACCGTCGAAGCCATCGAACCGGATTCGATGCTCGCGGTCGGCCACGACGTTGACTTCGACGTGGTTGGCACGACGTCGACCAGCTCCCAGGGCGGCGTCTTGAACCTGGAGGGCACGTTCACGCACCTCCTGGGTCGCATGAGTGCCGGGCTGGGTGTCCCGATGCACTTGATGCTTGATACGGAGGGCAGTCAGAATCAGGCGCTCTCGACGATGCCGAAGTTCGACCGACGCATCAAGCGATACCAGCGTATCATCAAGACTACCGTCGAACAGGTGGTGTTCCGGTCCATCATGGGCCACCCGACGCCCGAGGATTACCAGGAGGTTCTCCCCGAGTTTGAGTTCGGGGAACACTCCAGCGACGAAGAACGCCTGGAAACCCAGGAGGCACTTGACCTGTTCTTCGCGGGGTTCCTGACCCGTGAAGCGTTCGCGACTCGCGTCGGGATTGACCCCGAGGTCGAGATGCCGACCGAGGAACAGCTACGGAGTGAGATCGTCCCGGTTATCCAAGACCTGCAAGGCGCGGGTGATAACGTGATGAACCCGGACGGCGGACACCCGACGAACAATGGCACGGGCGGCGAGGATTCCTCTCGTGCGGCGAAGACCCGACAGAACCCCGAACGACAATCTGACGACTCCCGTCCAAAGCGGGACGTCCACAATGAGTAAGGAATCTCATCCATGGAAGACGACGAGAAGAACAAGTATCTCAGAGACATTGCCACCCGAACGGCCAGGATAGACGAACGAACGAATCACATCAGTAACGAACTACAATCACTTCGCGAGAACGACGCCCGGCACGACGAGCGGCTTGATTCCTTGGACTCCCGCGTCCAGCGGAACACCATGATTACGAGTGGTGTGCTGTTCAGTCTCGGCTCGGCTATCACGGCGATTTTCGCGAAGCTGGGCGGGCTAATTCGATGGTAGAAACATGAGTGACATCCAAGCAAACATCGACCAGGACCTAACGTTCAGTACGCGCTTCAGTGCGCCGTCTGACCCGAACGCCCTGGCGGACGGTTACAACGAGTACGGCGTGAAGGAGGTTCACGACCAGGACGGGAACCTGGAGCGAGTCGAGTTCATCTTCGAGGCGATGCAGCCGGGTGACCCCGAAGACCGCAACGGCTTCGACATCGGCCCGGAGTTCCTGGCGAACGTCGCCGGGCACGACTACTCGTCGGAAGTTCCGTTCCAGATGTCCCATGACAAGGACCAGCGTTCGAACGCGGGCTACATCGACCAGGTGTGGTTCAGCGACGACGCACTCCGCGTTCACGGCTACGTTCCGAACACGGGCAACGCGCTCCGGTCAGACGTAATTGCGGATTTGACCCACCGTCCCCCGGCGCTCCGTGATGGGAGTGTTGGGTTCGGTCGGTCGTTCGACTACGAGATCACGGACGACGGCGTTATTCGTCCGACTGATGGTGTCCTTCAGGAGTTCTCCGCCACGCCGTTCCCCGGTGGGTACGACAACGGCGGGGGCCTGAAGGCCCAGTTTATGCAGGCGGCACAGGACGCAGGCGTTCTCGATGAAGCTCCCAGCGACGTAAGTGGGGCAGAGGGTACGCGGGCAGAGTTCTCTCGCCTGTCGGTACACACGGTAGAATACGAGATTTAAACATGGAATTTCACAATCTGAGTTTCGAGACGGCAATCGACGAGATGGACGAGGACGAACTGCGCGCGACCCTCACGGAGTTCGCGGAGAAGCACGAGGCGAACCAGGCAGCGTTCAACGACCTCGTTGAAGCCCTTGACGGCGTGGGCAACGACGGGAAGGAGGCGGAGTTTGAGGCGCTTCAGGAGGAGGTTTCGGCGTTCAAGGCACAGTTCGCGGAGGCGCTCGCCGAGCGCGTTCCCCTGACTGTTGAGGAGCTGGCGGAGTTCTCGCTGTCGCGTCTCTACGAGATGGACGAGCAGACCGAGGAAGCGCCTGCGGACCTTCCCGCGGACGACGACCCAGTGGACGACCCGGCGGACGACGACACGCCGTCGTTCATGAAGGAGTCCAAGCCGTCGAAGGCTGGCGACTTCTCCGCTGACGACTACGACTCGGCGGTCGAGAAGGCACGCGGTTCCCTCCAGGGTATCCCCGGCCTCTCGTTCGACTGAATCCCAAGAAAACCCTAACACAACTTTACTACACACATGGTACACGCACGCATCGCAACTTCTGCGGAACAGCCCGTTAACCGTCACGCCGGACTCGCCCAGTACGCTGGGGAGGAGGCAGAGCTTGTTGGCGTCGACGCCAACGGCGACATCGTGAAGGCCGACGCGGACTCCGGTGTCGCGGTCAAGGCACGCGGCGTCCTCATGTCGCCCGTCACTGACCTCTCGGCAGTCACCGAGGAGGCGGTTTCCCTCGTGACCGAGGCGAACCGGACCCTCATGGGCACCCACCGGGTGTCCTACATCGAGTACGGCGTCGTCGTTGAGAACAGCGACGAAGACTGGGGCTTCACTCCGGGTGACGACGTTTACCTGGCGGCTGGTGGCGGCTACACGCAGACGATGCCCGCCGCAGTTGGCGACCTCCAGCAGATCGTCGGCTACGCGATTGACGACGGTGAGGCAATCGTTCTCCGCGTCTCGCAACAGCACGACGTGGCAGCCTGATCGTTTCTAAGACAACCCTAACAAAACCCTTTCAACATTTCAAATGGCAGACTACCGTAAGCGCGACCTGACGACGAAGGACGACGTATCGCTGACTGAACTTCTCATCGACGGCATGGCGACTGTTGACGCGTTCAACGACGCCGCCCGTCCGTTCCGCGAGATGCTCGCGACCACCGTGAGTGACCGCGTGTTCACGACCGCCGCCCATGGCGACATGACGTGGCACGAACTCGCTGAGGGCGAACACGCTCGCACGGGTGACGTCACCAACGAGCAGGTTGCGTTCAGCATCGCGAAGTACGGGCGCTCGCTCGGCTTCACCCAGGAGTTCATCGAAGACAACCCGGCGGACGAGGTTCTCAAGCGGTTCCGCGTTCTCGTCGAGGGCGCACTCAAGAAGGAACACGAAGTCATCTTCGGCACCATCCAGAACGGTGTCGCAGACGGCTCCGCGCTCTGGTACGACGTTCCCGACTACGGGGCGTACACCTTCAGCAACACCCACGACCACACCTTCGCGGACACCAACGAGCTGTTCGGGGACGCCAACCCCCGCAGCGCGACGGCCCACATCCGCGAAGCGAACAAGCAGCTTCGGCACCACGGCAAGCGCCCGTCCTACGCGCTCATCTCCAGCGAGTTCGCGGCAGAGTTCGTTGACGAGCTGGCCTGGGACGCGACCTTCCACATCCCCGACGCGACCAGCCTGCGCTCGCAGGCGCTCCCCGAGAACCGCATCATCATCGACGGCGTGACGCTCATGCAGACGCCGTGGATCGCGGACACGGGTGGCTCCTACGAGTTCTACGTGGTTTCCGACGAGAAGCCCGTCGCGTTCCACGAGGCCCGCCCCGTCACGCTCACCCAGGGCGCGAACGGCGGCCCCGTTGGAGAGCCGGGTGCGCTCATCGGCGCATACGGCAGTGCCCGCTACGGGACCTTCATGGCCGACCCGCTCGCGGCGGTCAAGGTCAACGCAGACAACCTCGCCTGAGGGCCTAACCACACATGGTTAGTTCTGACGAGGAACTGTTGTCACTCGTCCGCGGCTCTATCGGTGCGACCAACGCAGTTGACGTTCGGACGGACGTTCTTCGGGAGGAACTTGCTGAAGCAAAGGCCGAGATTTCTCGCGAAGTGAACGAACGCCTCACGAACGGAGAGAACCTGAACTTCTACCAGGCTGATGCCGCAGAGAAGGCGCTTGTCTCGCTGATGCTGATTCGTGGGAAGGCGGTCCTCCGCGGGAAGCGGCGGAACACCCCCAAGCGACTTGGGGCGCTCCGACGCCACACGTTCGAAGACGACGACGAACGCTTCTGGAGAGACGAGCTGGTTCGGAACCTGAATCGGCTCAACGAGATGAACGATGGCAACTAACGACTACGAGTTGGTCCTTGAGGTGCAGAACCTCACGGAGTACGACGACGAAATCATCGAGATTCCGGTGATGCTGGAGCTTGTGGAGCTGGCGAAGCGTGAGATTCGGGCGAAGGCGGGTATCATTGACCTGGAGTTCTTCGGGACCAATGACCTCTACGCCGAACGCGCGCTGTTCTGGTTGACCTGCTTGTTCGCGAAGATCAAGATGGGTGAACTGGAGAACGTCCACATGAGCATCGGCGACATCGAGCAACGGACGCTCCGCGCCGATGAAGACGGTGAAGACGCCGTGGTCTGGAAGCAGGAGTTTCAGGACTACATGGCGCGTGTTCAGCCCTCCGAGAACCTCTTTGGGATTCGTTCTGTTGGGCGGTCAGACCGGACTTACAGTTACGAATAAATGAGGGGTATTTCCACGTACATCAAGCGGGAGGGTGAACACTGCGACGTTCTTCGG
Source organism: Halorubellus litoreus (assembly GCF_037081675.1). Classification (GTDB taxonomy): domain Archaea; phylum Halobacteriota; class Halobacteria; order Halobacteriales; family Natrialbaceae; genus Halorubellus; species Halorubellus litoreus. The sequence goes on from NZ_JAZAQL010000002.1 coordinate 1,117,159, forward strand.
AACAACGGCTCCGGTAAGGACGTCTTGAACAATCCCGTGAAGGACTTCGACCGGGTTGGTGAGACGCGGGCGATTCGCTACTACGGTCGGCGAGTCCAGCGCAACCGCCAGGTTGATACCCAGTACGGGAACTTCGAGATGGACACCCCGCGGTTCGCGTTCCCCACCGACGCCCCGATTCTCGACGGTGACCGTATCGTCTACGACGGTGCGGTCTACGAGTTACGCGCACTACTCGCGCGGAAGACCCACATCGAATCCACGGCCAAGCGGGTGGAGTGACGTGGAGCGGATACGACTTGACCTTGAGGTCGACGTTGAGGGCATTGACCGGTCGCTTGCTCGCCTGGAGCGCGAGCTTGATAGTGCGCTCGATGAAGTTCGCGACGAGTTCTACGACCAGGCGGTCGCGTTCGCTCGCCACCGCATCGAACGGAAGGATGCCATCTTCAACTGGGAGGTGTGGGAGTCCTGGGCGAAGATAGAGGAAGACCGCGGGAACGACCTGCACCTGATTGTACGGAACTTCGCCGAACACGCCGAGTACGTTGAGCGTGGGGCGACCTTCCCGTACAAGGCACCACCGAAGGAGGCCCTTCGACCGTGGGTCCGCGAGAAGCTGGCGCACTGGCCGATGCCGGAGGAGTACAAGGTGGAGTGGCTTCGCGAGAAAATCAAGCGCGACGGCCTGAACGGGATTCACTTCGCGCGGTACGCGGAGGAACGGCTGGACCGCGATAAGGAGCGGATCGCGAAGGAGATTATCGAGCGCGAGATGCCTCGGCGGATTTAAAACATGAATAAGTTAGACGTTCTTGCCCTCCTGGTAGCGGAGCTTGAGTCGGTCGTTTCTGTTCCGGTGCATACTGGGACCGGGGAAGACCGCGACCTTCCCGCGGTTGCCCTGGCGAAGTGGGACACGACCCGCACCCACGACGGCGGTCACCGCAATTACGCGGGGCCGACCTTCGACGAGGAGGGCGACGTGAACGGCGCGGAATTTCACATCTATCACGACATGACCGCGCTCGTGGTCGTGCTTTCTGACGACGAGGTTGAGTCCCACGAGTTACTCGCGGCCATCGAGGAACACTTCAATTTCCTTGAGGATACGCCGGGGGACCTGCACGCGGACGTCCGCCAACTGGAGGTTGCCTCCGGTGGGCAACACGATTTGCAGTTCGCCCCGCCTGTCCCGACCTTCGGGCAGACGGTTCGGTTGGAACTGAAGTTCTTGAACCGCTTGACGCGCACCCTCCCTGAGCTTGGCGAGGATGTGCTTCTGAACATCGAAAACGACATACACTTAACATAACATGGTACGACTTGGAAATGACAACACCCCCGGTGTAGTCACCGACGTTGAGACGGCTTCGACTCTCGGTATCTCTACGGACGCTCCCAGCGACGTGGCGATCATCGGGCAGTACGACCCGACGACGGGGACCGCTGACCCGGACACGGTGTATCGAATCACGCGCGGCACCCAGGCACGCGGCCTGTTCGGTACCGGCGAGCAACTAACCCAGGCGGTTCTGGACGCACTCCTTGAGGGCGCGAACCCCGTCTACGCGCTGACCCCGGCCCGGCAGACCGTCCAGGTCGAAGACCAGAGCGCGGTTTCCGGCTCCGAGGGCACGCTGGACAACGCCCCCGTGAGTGAGAACCCCGCGAAGACGGTCTTCACCATCGACGGTACCGAGAAGACGACGATTGTCACGCTCGACGACCCGACGCAGATTACGCCCGGCCAGGACGAGGTGTACCTGAACCCCGTCACGGGCGACTTCCAGCTCGACCAGAGCGTCAGTTCCTCGGCCACGGTCGACTACGAATACTTCGACTACGAGGGCGCGATTGACGCCTTCATGGACGACGTGGACGCGGTTGACGCCGTGGACTTCCTCGGTACCACGACCGAGAACGAAGACGTCGCGGACTACCTCGTCGCACAGGTTGTGCTGGCGGCCAAGTCCTACGACTTCGCGATTGCGGTTGCGGGTGTCCCACAGCACATGGACCCGCAGACGTACTCGGCGGCGCACAACTCCAGCCGGGCGCAGGTCGTCTACCCCAGCAGGAACGCGGACGGCGAGAGCGTGGTTGGTTCGTACCTCGGTCGCCGGGCGACCCTCGGTATCAACGCCTCTCCCGTGAACAAGCGCCTCCGCACCCAGGACGTTCTCTACGAGCGTCTCTCCGAAGCGGACCAGGCCGCGCTCATCGAGGAGAACGTCGTGCCGCTCACGAGCGAACGGCGTGGCTCCAAGATTGTCGACGACCCCACCTGTGTTTCCGATGGGAACAACGAGGAGGCGGCGTTCGACTACGGGCTGGCTCGCCTCATCATGGATGCCGTCATTGAGACGATCCGTGACAACGAGGAGCCGTTCATCGGGAAGTTCAACAACCCGAAGGTCCTGAAGCGGATGCAGAACGTCCTTGAGGGTCGGCTTGGGTTCTTGCTGAGTTCCGGGGCGATTCTCTCCTACGAGGTCTACGTCGAGAAGCGCGACAAGGACACGGCTGATGTTGAGGTTGGGGTGACGCCGGTCGCGCCGCTCCGTAACATCTACAACACGGTCACGGCGGGCCAGTAGGCTAAGAAAACCCTTTGATAACGTATGCCCAGTAATAACACCACGCAGAACACGCAACAGTACGAGAGCAAGCCTCCGGTCGAGGCCGCGAAGGACGTCACGCTCGCAATCTCCACCGTCGACGGCGACTACGAACTATCGGTCGCCAACGTCGACACCACCAAGGAGATCACCGTCGAGCAAGTCCGCGAGAACAACGTCTTCCCCATCGGGGATGCCGTCACCGAGATTTCCTACTCGGGGAGTATGACCTTCAAGGGTCGTCGTCATGTCATCGACTCCTATCTGTTCGATGAAAACGGCCTCCCCCGCCGGAACGTCGCGCTGACGCTGACCCACGACGACCTCAACCCGAACGACCCGAACAACCCGGACCCGTTCACGGAGACGTGGCACGACCTTCGTGTCGTCTCCACCGGCTACGAGATGCAGACCGGGGAGGTCACTGAAGTCTCCTACGACTGGATTGCCCTCGGTAAGACGCCCGCCTGATTCGGCGGCGAACCCCCTCACACACTACTGTTCTCCCCGCCTTCCCGCGGGGTCCCGCTACTGATAAGAACCAATATTCACTATGAGTGACAACAACACGGAAACCGAAACCGGAAAGAGTCGCAGTAAGGTCCGAGAGCTTGCCCTTCGTGGGTCCAGCTACCGCGAGAAGCGCGAGTTTAGCATCGGCGGTGAAGACGTTGAGCTGGTCCTGAAGCCGCTCATTGACGACGACTTCTACGCCCTCCTGTTCCGCCTGGACGTCACGGAAGACGACATGGAGGAGGCCATGGAGGAAATGGACGAGCAGGCAGAGGAGAACGACGGTGAAGTCGACATGGACTCCATGGACCCCGAGATGATTGCCGTCCTTCAGGACGCCGCGGTCATGGGCGTCGACGCCGAAGCGATTGGCGAAACCGAAGACGGCTGGGCAGAGCTTGTCCACGAACACCTCGTGGGTGGTATCTCCATCGAGATCGGCTCGGCGGTCATGGAGCTGTCGCACGCCATGGGGGACGCGGAGAAGTTTCGTCGCTGAGGGGTGGGCGAACGACATCGTTGCCCTGAACGAAGACATCCCGCTCGCGGAGCGCCAGGGCTTACTCACTCCCTTACAACGACAAATCCTCATTGAAGCAAAGCGCCAGGAGGCGGCGCGTATCGACGAACAGACGGGTGGGTTACCCACGGTCGACGCAGGACCACGGAACACCCGACACAACCAGAACGCGAACACGACGAGTCAGACCCGCTCGTTCGTGAATCACAACGCAGAAGAAATTACTGAACCCATCAGATGAGCGTAGACTTAGTTGTTAGAATAGCGAACGAAACCCAGGAACAGTTGGCCGAGATTCGCGCCGAACTGGAGTCGCTCGGGAAGGACATCAACACGGAGATCAACATCCGAGACGGCGACCTGGACCGGGCGCTCGCGAAGAAGAAGGCGCTTGCTCGTGATACCGTCTCCCGGCACACCCAGTACGTCCGGCAGGTCGGTGGCGGTGGTGGCGGTGGTGGTCGCGGTGGCCTCTCGATTCCGGCCCTTCCAGAGTACGACCCGGCGAACTTCTTGACGAAGGCACCCGGTACGGGCTTCGGGATGTCGATGTCCACCGTGGTTCGCCAACGCAAGTTGTTCGAGAACATCGTCAATGGCGTTCGCGGGAAGCTCAAGGGGAAGTCTCCACTCGACCTCCTCGACCTTGGCCTGGATGGGATGCGGGGTGGTATCAAGAAGTTGATTCCGACCTACCACCAGTTCATCCAACTGATTGCGATGCTCCTGCCGATGGTCGTGGCGCTCTCCGTTGAGCTTGCGGGCCTGGCGGCGGCGGCTGGTGCGGTTGCGGTTGCTGGTGGTGCCATGATTGGCCTCGGGTTGCTCGGGGACGGTGATACGCTCGCGGAGTCCTTCGCGAACGCCCGCAGGAAGCTCGGTGACTTCAAGCGAGAGCTGTTCTCGGTGATACAGCCCGTGGCGAAGTTGTTCGCGCCGATTAGCGACCGGCTTCTCGCGGGAACCCTCGTCGACTTGAGCGGCCTCATGGAGAACGTCCGGCACCTCACTGTGTTCGAGGAGGCGGTTCGTGACTCCCTGCGTGGTATCGTAGAGTGGGTTGGCCTCGTGATCGACACGATGGCGAGCCTCGCGCCGCACATCCACCAGCTCACCCAGGAGTTTGGACGACTCATTGGTCAAGGTATCAATGACTTCTTCCGCTGGGCGACGGTCGAGATGTACGAGAACCAGGAGGTCCTGATTGACATTGGACAGACCTTCGCGTACATCATCTACCTCATCTACCAACTGAGCAAGGCATGGGCCGGGTTCGTTTCCCTGTTCAAGCCGGTGTTTGCGGCGATGGCGAAGGTCGCTGAGTTCCTCGGGGGTCCCCTGCTGGGGGCGCTCCTGATGGCGACCGTGACGCTGTTCACGCTCGGACAGACCGTGTACTTCGCGGCGCGAGCGTGGCTGGCGTACAAGGTGCTGATGCAGAGTGCGCTCGGGCTGTCGGTTGCGAAGGCGATGGCACCCGCGATAATGGCCGTCCGCACGCTCGTCGTTGAGTTGTGGGGCGCTATCACGGCGATGGGCACGCTCCAGGCCATGACGCTCGTGGGCCTCGCGGCGGTCGCCGCAGGTGGCCTCGCTTACGCAACCCTCGATGGGAAGCGTCGTAACGCGAGTGCGCCTGTTCCGGGCTACGGTGGCGGGAACACGACGGTCAACTACAACTTCGAAGTGAACGGTCGCCTGTCGAAGCAAGAACAGTCGATGATTACGCGGAAGATCACGTCGGTCCACAACCGGATTGGCGCGGTCGACAATGCACGGAGTCTCTAAATGGCAGACATCAATACTGGACCAGACATCAGTAACGAAACCGGGCCGGTGTCCACTCCAGCAGGGGCATCCTCGGGAACCCTCGGGAAGACCGAGATAGAGTTTGAGTTGCTCGGAGAGAACCAGTGGTTCGCACCGTTCTACCCGCCGATGGAACCCGAAGTTGAGAAGGAACGGAACCTCTCGAAGTCGGATTCAATCTGCGAAGGCCAGGACGTCGACGACATTGGGGCGAAGAACAGGACCATCACGCTCGATGGCTACCTCCACCAGTACGAGGTTGACAACTTCAATCGCCTACTGGACTACGGGAAGGAACTCGATATGATTTGGATGTCGTGGTCTGGCGAAGTCCTCGTGGAAACGGGGTCGGTTCGCGGGCCGGTCGCTATCTCCAGTGAAACCGGTGATTGGCTCTATCGCTACACGCTGTCGCTCGTCTCCACGGGGACCGACGAGTACGGGATTCCCGACGACGGCATTGTGTCTCGCGGTGACGCCGCAGACGACACGACCATCAGCGACGACTACAACCCCGGCTACGGGTTCTACGGCTGATGCGGTGTGACAGTATCCGGGCGCACCTCAACTTCGAAGTCTCCGGTATCATCGTGAAGCCCTACGAGCTGTCCGTCGACACGGAGTACGGGAAGCTCGACCACTGCCGGGCGACCGTTAGTGAGGAGGCTGGCTTGCTGATTGAGAATAGCGCCGAGGAGTGGGAACCCGTGACCGTTACCGCAGGTGACGCGATCCTCGGACGGTTCACGCTCCCACCGGACACCATCGAACACGACGTCGGTGACGGGAACGAGGCGTTCGTGAACCTCTACGACCAGCGGAAGATTCTCACGCGTGGGTTCGTCGAGAAGCGGATGCACAACCACACGCTCGGGGAGATCATGGAATACATCCTCGACCAGCGGAACGACCCCCATGAGGTTATCAAAGGGGTTCGGTACGTTGACGCGGGAGACATTGAAACGGTCACCATCGGGAAGGCGGTGCTTGACGACCGTGACCCTGGAGAGATAGACGCTGACGACGACCTCCGTGACGGGATTACGTATGTTGGCTCGGAGAACCGTGATTGGTTGGAGTCAATCCAGCACCTCCTGCGGGACTTCAGTGACAAGGTGTTTCTGGAGTCCTCTGCGCTTTGGGGTGTCAATGGTGGGTTCACGTTCGACCACGTTACGCCGTGGCGAGCAATCGAAGCCGTCCAGAAGCGGTTCGGATTCGAGGTTCACGTCAACCGGTTTGGGTACCTTGAGTTGGGTACACCGGACGCGGACGGTACGACGTATCTCGCGGGAACGCACCCGTCGCTGTTGACGGTCACGAACTACAACGTCCCCGAAGACCCGACGCCCGTGAGAACAGCGGTCGTCGTGGGGGGCGTGAAGAACCACGCGAAGTCCACGGACTTCACCCAGCAGTTCTCCCCGACCGGAGTTGGGTTCTCTCGGCGCGAGGTTGACCGATACCGGTTCTACGCGCGGGCAACTCGCGGTGACGTGAACGCTGGTGACGAATCTATCATCGTGGACGTCCGCGACCACAAGGAGCTGGCGCGTCGGCTCGATGAACGCCAGGACCACGAAGATGGTCGCCTCTCCGATTGGAGCGGTGCGACGGACGGTGTGGTACTGGAGGAGATCGCACGGCGCGTGCTTCAGAACGCGATTCGTGCGGAGTCCTCGGGGAGTATCACCCTGAACGGGTTGTCGTCGACGGAGATTTCTGGTGACCTGCGTGCGGTCACGGTCGGCCAGAAGCTCGTCGTGGAACCCAGCGGGAACCGGTGCAAGCGAACCATCGACGGCGGTGTGTTCGAGATTACGGCGGCCCAGCACAGTATGAGTCCACATGACGGCTGGCGAGTCACGCTTCAGTTGTCGCGACTCCCGATGTACTTCGACGACCAGGGCCGCCCCCACCTGATTCCGATGGAGACGGAGACGTTCCTGGTGGGGCCGAACGGGAACGAGTACGACCCACAGGACATCTTTGGATAATGACGCTTGATGTTGGACAAGTCACATCGGTATTCAGTGACAACGGCGGTGTTGAGTGCAACGTCAAGTTGTACGACGCAAAGCAAACTGACCTGCCGCGAGTCTCCGTACTTCGGTTGAGTGCGGGGCTGGCGGTGACGCCACAACAGCGAGACGACGTGGCGGTCGACTACCTGAGCGACGGTCGTCCGGTTATCGTGGGCGTGTTGACGCACGACCCGGCGGGCGGGAGCTTCCCGACGTTGACCGGCGACGAGTTCGCACTGGTGTTCGGCGACGGAACGAAGCTCACAGTCACGAACAATGGCGGCTCCTACGCGGTGGAGATCGACGCCAACGAAGTGACGCTCGGAGACACTACTGGGAACCCCGCTGGGGCGATTACGGACGTAACGACGACGACTGACGTGGACGGGCACGTAACGAGCGTGAACCTGGTTCGCAGTACCAAGGTAAACATTGAGTAGATGAGGGATTTGAAGGTTAACGGGAATTTCGAGCTACATCTGGACGACACGAACGACCTCGCGACCGTAACCGGACGGGAGTCGTTCGAGCAGGCGCTTGGGTTCATCCTCTCGCGGTACTTCACTCGTATCCTCGGTGAGACTGGTCCCGCGAACATCGTTGAGAAGGTTCGGTTGCAGGCGGAGCGGGTGGCGATGAACAGCCAGCTCGTCGACGAGATAGAGGGGCTTCGGGTGCAGTTCACGGACACACCCGGTGAGATTGAGGTTGCTGTCTACTACACGGTGGGCGAACCATACAGGGAGATTCTAACAGAGTAACATGACTGTAAGTAATGGCCGATTCGTCAGCGACAGCGCCGAAGCGATTTTGGCGGTAATGCTCGCTGATGCCAAGGAGTATTGGGGGGAGGATATGCAGGACGGCGACGAGTCCATTATCCGTGCGGTGTACGAACCCGTCGCGGTTCGCTTCGCGGAGATACAGAACGACCTCGGGTTGGTGCTGGATAGCGCGCAACTCGACCACGCCGAAGGACTTGCGCTGGACTTCCTGACGGCGCTCATTGGGGTTCGTCGCCAGGACGCAGTTGTCGCGACCGGGAGCGCGCGGTTCTCTCGGGGCGCGGCGGCGGGCGTGGACTACACGATCCCGAAGGGAACGACCGTGCAGACCGACAGTGACACGCCGGTTCGGTTCGTGACGACCACGAGCGCAACCCTCCTCTCGGGGAACACCGAGGTTGACGTGGCTATCAAAGCCGTCGAGGGTGGCGTCCTCGGGAACGTCGGGGCGAACACCCTGGTCGTGATGCCGAGCGCACCCAGTGGCATTGAGGCCGTGACGAACCCTGCGGAGACGACCGGCGGGGTCGACGAAGAAGCCGACGACGAGCTACGGGCGCGCGCCGAAGAACAGCTCTCCGAGGGAAGCGCGGCCACGCCCAACTCGATTATCACTGCAATCCAGAACATCTCGGGGGTCAAGGACGTGACCTACTTCGGGAACAATCAGGACGTCACGGACGCTGATGGCCTCCCGCCGCACTCCGGGGAGTTCGTCGTCCAGGGCGGCGACGGGCAGACGATTGCTCAGAAGATTGCGGACAAGAAGGCCTGGGGCGACACACTCGCGTCGGGCGTTCACGGAAGTTCGGACGGCCCGTTCACGGTGACGTACATCAACGGGCAGACGGACGAGTTTAGCATCAGTCGCCCAACCGAAGTCCAAATCTACGTGGATATGGACATCGAGGTGACGGACGAGTTTGCTGGCACCGACTCGGTTCGTGACGCTATCGTGGCGTACACGGGTGGCCTCATGTCGACCGGCTCTACCATCGAGGGCGACATCGGGGTTGGCGACGACGTGATCTTCGGTGAGATTCAGTACGCGATTCGCTCCGTGGACGGCGTGTACGACATCACGGCGCTCACCGTCGACACGGTTGACCCGCCCACGGGGACGGCGAACCTCGCGATTGGCGACGGGTCGGTTGCGACGGCGGATTCGAACGACGACAGTATCACGCTGACGACGACCGTCGTCTCACCCTGATGCCGACGTACAGCAACAACGGCGACCGGCTCGCTGACGGCCTGCCCGAAGTGATGCCGACCGACCGGACCTCGGGGAACTTCAAGCTCCTCGACCCGATTGGACACGCCTTCGACCGCGTTGAAGAAGACATCCAGGTCGTCGACGAGGAGTCCACGATTCAGACGGCGAACCAACTTCCATCCCTGGAGAAGCTCTCTCGGATGGTGCAGATTCGCCCGAAGTCCGGTGAGTCCAAGGAGAAGTTCCGGTTGCGGCTCATCGCGGAGTTCCAGTTGGTGACCTGTGAGGGCACCGTGAACAACATCATCGCGAACGCGGCGACCCTCCTGAACATCAAGCCCACCGAAGTCGGGTACGACCCGAACAGTGGCGAACCGGGGGTTGAGTTACTGGAGATACCGAAGTCGTCGCTGGACGCCGTGGAGATAACCGAAGCGGAGTTCATCGACATCCTGAACCGGCAGACGCCGTTCGGGTACCGCGTTGACGCGCTGTTCCGTGGGACGTTCACGTACCGGACGTCGGCGGACTACAACGGGAACGTCAACGACCCCACCCTCGGGTACACGAACATCGCGGGTTCGGTTGGGGACGGTACGTATGCGGGATTGCTGACTGACTAACCACGATTACACATCACGATTATGACGACCTACAGCTCAAGCCTCAAGACCTGGGGCGCACAGGGTTCGGAATACCCGACCGGATACGACTACCTCGCTGGCGACCAGCCGGTTGATGCCTACGATAACAACTTCAACTACAACGTCGTCGAAGACATCCTTCACTTGGTGTCGGTGACGAACGAGCGCCTGGACTCAAGTCGGGCGGCCTCGAACCCAAGTAGCCCAACTAACGGCCAGCAGGTGTTCCGAACGGACACCAGCCGACTCGGGTACTACAACGGGTCGGTTTGGAAGACGGTTGCGGAGAAGGGCGAAGTTGACGCCGTGCAGACCGCGCTCGACAACCACGAGGCTGACTCGTCGAACCCGCACAGTGTGACGCCCGCACAGATTGGGGCCGCGCCCGTCTCTCACGTTACGAACACGGGGAACCCCCACGACGTGACCGCAAGTCAGGTCGGAGCCGTCAAGAAGTCCGGTGACTCCGTGACGGGGACGCTCGACCTCTCTGGTGGTCGGGTTGTGTTGCCCCTCGGCACCGACAAGTGGGCCTGAACCATGGCGAAGGAACCAGGCTCAATGTGGGTGGAGGGTGATAACCTTCACTTCGTAGACGGCGCTGGCGACGAGTGGTATTACACGGGCAACGTCGTCACGACCAGCTCGCCCGGTAAGTCCGGGTCGGTCTGGATTGAGGGGACGTACCTCCACTATGTCGACTCGGTGCGCTACGAGCGTCGGATTCCGCGGGAAGTCGGGTCGTGGGTCGTGGGGACCACCGGGTCGATCTGGATTGAAGACGGCCTAATCAAGTACGTCGACGAGACGGGCAGTAAGGTCCGGGCGTTCGAGGAAGCCGGACACACGGACATCCCGCACTCCGATACGCATAACGACTCCAACACGGGGCACTCGGATAATCACGACGACCACTCGGACCACCAGAACAGCGGTCACTCCGATAACCCGCCGCACTCTAATTCACACTCGGATAGGCCCCCACACAGCGACGGGCACTCGGATAATCCGAAGCACCAGGACGACCACGCGAATCGCCCCGCGCACAACGACGGGCACTCGGACGACCCACCGCACAGCGACAATCACGTCGACCAGCTCCAGCCGACGCACACGAACTCCCACAGCGACACCCCGCACGGGGACTCGCCGGGGATTCACAATGACGCGGCGTACAGCGACCACACGGACGAGATTACGCACTCCGACCACGCGAACACGGGGTACTCCGATAATCCGAAGCACAGCGACTCGCACTCGAACTATTCACACTCGGACATCGGGCACTCGGACGACCCGAAGCACCAGGACAATCACTCGAACTACGGGCACAGTGATAACGGCGGTCACTCGGATGACCAGCCGCACTCGAACAGTCACTCCGATAAGAACGTCTACACGGATTACGCGGACCACTCCGATTCCCACGACGATCACGACGATCACTCGAACACGGCGTACACGGATGTTGCACACGCCGACCAACCTCGGCGGGTGTAAGCTGGTGGGTTTCATCGGGAAGCGGTGGAGTGGTGGTATGCTCACCGTTCTTTGACTATCCTTTGAAAACCTTCGACAGCTTTAAGTGTCTACAGCACTATTATACTACTAAAGAAGAACACTCAGAGAAACACACCTCTTTGAGTACGTGTTCTTCTGCTCTCCTTACGGACATGGACTCATGTACACGTAAATGGAGTGTACACCCCTTCCCGATGTTGAACATGGAATAGAGAACGTTCAACTCTTACACGCTATACCACTGCTATCCCACTACTGGTAGTACCATAGAATACCCTTAGATAAACATATGACGCTACACATCGCGGCGAACACCGGCTGTAACCTCGGCTGTACGTACTGCTACGAGGAACCCGACCGGGTGATGAAACAGAAACAGATCGACAACGAGTACGACATCGACGCTATCATGGCTCGCCTGGAGGAGTGGAAGGAGACGAAGCCATGGGAGCCGCCGGGGATGCACGGTGGCGAACCGCTCTTGCTCCGCAAGGAACACCTCGACCAGATTTTCGCGTACTGCTACGAGAACTGGGACGAGAAGCGAACGCACATCCAGACGAACGCCACGCTCATCGACGACGACCACATTGAGCTGTTCAAGAAGTACAACGTCTCCGTGGGTATCTCGTGCGACGGGCCGATAGAACTCAACAGAGAGCGCCTGGCGCGCGGCGGTGGGAAGGACGTCACCGACCACATGAGCGCCCGCACCCTGAGCGCCATCGAGCGCCTCGCGGACGAAGGCGTGCCGGTCGGTCTGATTGTCGTCCTCCACGACGGCAACGCGGGGAACGACGAGAAGCTGGAGAAGCTCCTGGCACAGATGGACAAGTGGAACGCAATGGGTATCTACGGCCACTACAACCCCGCTATCCCCTATGAGGATGTACAGACGGACATCTCCCTGACGGGCGAGCGGCTGGCCGAAGTGTACCTCCGAACCTGGGAGTGGATGATGGAACCCGGCCAGGACTACCGGTCGTGGAACCCGATGCGTGACTTCCAGAACAACTTGCTCGGGACCTCCCTTCGGAATTGCATCGTGAACACCTGCGACGTCTACAACGCCGGGGCCGCCCAAATCATCAAGGGCGACGGCGAGCAGACGGGCTGTGGGAAGACGTGGGCCGCCGTGGGCGACGGTGTGCCGTTCCTCCAGGGCGAGAGTACCGACAACCGGTACAACGACCCGGACGAGCAGGAACGCTACGAGATGCTCAAGCAGGTCCCTGGGGCGTGCGACCCCGAGTATGATGGACCGGACCTCGGTGGCCTGCGCGGGTGCCGATACTGGGCGGTCGACCAGGGCGGATGTCCCTCCGCTGGGATTGACGGCGACTACCGGAATCGCTCGACGTTCCACGAAGCCCACCACGCGCTGTACGAGCGCATCGAGGGCGATATGCGACGGATGTTCCCCGCTATCCGGTTGATGACCGACCTCCCGTGGGACGCGCCTGTGAGTGACCTTGCGGCCTCCAAGCAGGTCGACATCAAGCCCTTTGTGAATATGCAACACGGGAACGGCGGCGAACCGAACGTCTTCCGTGGAACGGCGGAGGTTGAACCCCCGTTCAGCATCATCACGAACATGGATATGCCGTTCGAGGCGCGACAGAAGCTCTACGAAGACTACTACGGTGAGGAGATTGTCACGGCGGACCCCGCGACGGGGAGTATCCACGCTGACAGTGACGTTGCCCGCCTGCAACCCCGAGCGGACGACGACGGGAAGGCGGGGTGTTGCGGCGACGAGTGTGACTGCTAATGATTGAACCTATCTACCCGGTTGACGTTGACCTGCCGCTGAACATCAAGCCTATCTACAAACGGAACTGGAAGACCACGGAGTCGCGCGATCATTTCCGTGACGCCCTGGACGCCTGTAAGCGGGCGTTCTACAAGGTCGAGGTGATGGCGGTCAACGACCCGGACCACCCTCGTCGCGCGGCGCTTCTCGATGAATCCCAGGCGGACTTGAACAGTATCCTCGCCATGACGGACACCACGGGGTCGCTGGTGCGTTCCCTGGGTGACCGTGGGGGAATCATCGTTGCGGACGAACGGAGCGCGCTGGACGCCGTGGTGGAGGCCCTGGCACAGAAGGACGACCGAACGCTGGGCGAACTATTCGGCTACCCGGAGAGCGCGATTGACTTCTACGTGGAGAACGTCGACAAGTCGAACGAGGTTCCCATCTACGAGATCGCGTGTGCGAGCAAGAGCGCCGAGCTGGTGGACGACGACCCCGAGTACGTCCGGGTTACGAACGTCGACGGGATGGTCAATCCGATATGGCAGTACATGAATTGGAAGTTCATCAGCCACATCCCGGCGAGCTTCGATTGCGTGGAGTCGCGGGCACTTGCTATCCGCAGTGGCGCGTACTTCCGTGAACTTGGGTTGGGCGACGAAGCCGAACTTCTGTATGAGTTCCTCTCGGCGAACGTCACCTGGGATGGCTACCATGGCCTGTCCAACATCAGGAACGGCTACTGTATCGGGAGTACGAACACGCCGCCGTACTGGTCGAAGAAGACGGTTGAGTTTGGTGGGCCGCACCAAGCGAAGGCGATGTGATGCGGTTCCTGTTGGACGCGGACGATGATTGGATAGAGGTAGTGCGGCGCTGGCTGTTCCCGCGGTTGCACGGGGTGGCGTCCCGATTCGGGGCGTACACCATTGGAACCACAGGCGAGAACCAACGTGTCTGTCGGGTTCTCGTTGACGAGGAAACCATCGAGACGGTGCTTGTGGCACTTGGGTTCGAACGGAACCCGATTGCGTGTTTCAAGTCGCTCGTCGACGGACGAGAGAGTGAGGGGTCGTGGGTACTTCGGTCACACGACGACCGCTTCGGTCTGCTGGAGCGCGACCGACAGCTCCACGTTACGCTATTCCTCCCGCGCTACGGGCACGGTGTCCTGGTGTACGCACACGAGGAGTACGACTGGCAGGACGCCCCGCGGAAGCACTTCTTGGGTGAGTCGGTTGACCCGATCATTGGGGCGACGAAGATGCTCTATCTCCTGATGGAACAGACGGACCTGAAACTACAGTTATGAGACTACGTTGGCGAGCTTATAGACTGACACGACTGTCGGTGTGGCTGTACCTATTCCCGCGGCGATTCATCGAAGCTGATTCGCGGTGGCAACATACGAACGTCCGGCGGTGGAGCCGGTCGTTCACCTGGCGCGCGGACCCAGGGTGGGACTACGCGCAACACCCCTGGAAGACATACATGACTGGAGAAGGCGACTGCGAAGACTACGCGCTCGTGGTGCTGAATATGCTGATGGAGAATACGAACCGACCGTTGACGCTTGGGTTCTGTGGGACCGGCGTCAAGCCCAAACACGTTGTGGTGTACGATAACCACCACGTATACTCAAGCGGGAACGTCCACGAGGACACCGATCTCGGCGAGTACCTCGCGGAGTCCGCGTATGAGTGGATGATTGAACGGCGCGTCCGGTAGCAGAGTATTCTGACAATGAGCGATCTTACAATAGCGATAGATGTGAACAGTTTGCTCCTGGGCATGGCGATTGGCCTGGGACTTCCCGATCTAGCGCGGAAAGTGATTCGTGCGCGACTCGGTGCAAATCCAAGCCGCAGAACGACAGACCGAGAACGAGAGAGCAACTAACTCGATTTACGAATCTCCAGTAATACGCTCAAGCGCCACTGGCGAGAGAAACACGGAACATCCAGCACGCTCGACGTGAGAACGCCCGGCCTCCTGTCTACAGAGAGTTTCAAAGTCGTCAATGTACGACGCAGGCCGAGTTGAACGAAGCTCAATCCGTGTCGCCCACGGTTCCGGGGCTTCCGCAGCGCGTGTCAATAGATAGCTCTCGATGAACTTCCGTCTCATTGCGGTTGTAGCATAATTGAGGTACTCGGGGAGTCTATCGACCTGATAGTGGTCTGTCCCTCGGGGGACGCCTGCGGCGACGAACGCACGCCCGGCAACGGACGACTGTTCGGGGATCGTAACTTCATCGGGCCGCCCTTCTCGATGTTGGATGTCGTGTTTGAGGCCGAGGTTACGGAGGCCACTGGAGAGTCGATAGATGTCGTTGCTGTCGTGGAGCGTGAAACGAGGTTGAAAGCCTCGGCTTTTGACGCAGCCGCTCGCCAGGAGCCAAGCGATGAGGCGATTAAGTGAGTTCGTTGTGGACGCTGGAATCTTGTCGAACCACCCGTTTTGTTCGAGGAAAGAGATCGCGCGATAGCCGTCTGGTTGGACGCCGTTGTGCCACTCTTTGATTCGGCCATGTGGCATATCGAGGGCGCGCGAGACGAGTGTCGGGCCTTCTTGCGGGTGTTCATCGCTGTAATTCTGGTATTCTCGATAGTCGTCTACGAGTTCCTCTGCGGTGGGGTCTTTTCGGTTGTAGGTTGCGAGAACGTCGGCTTCGGTGAGAATTTGCATGATTGTGAAGGAGGCGGTAAGATGTTTAAGTCCGGGTGGTCTGGAGTAGGTTGCGGGGGTGGCAACCCTCGCTTACCCACACCGGTTGGGGGCATACCGCGCCCCATCCGTTTTGAGGATAGACGACTAAACTCGTATATAAATCCTTCCACAGCTATTTGCTTCTTTGAGTAAGTATATGGAAAGTATCATGACCGGGAGCGAACCAACATCAATTTTGATAACGCAAGACGCGACCGGTTTCATATGCGCTTCAAGGACACATTGAAGCGAGGAAAGAGTCGCTATACCATTTTCTGGATAAGCGATACCGACCGGGAGCAGAGTGGCTGGCCGACGGTATTAAGTGCTTAGCAGAATAGTCACTGGATACCATCGGCGCGGTGGGTGAACGCCGCAGACCGATGTGGGAAAAATAACAATGAAACTAAACAACCTCTTCACGGACGAGGATGCTGTCTCCCCGGTTATCGGAGTCATCCTTATGGTGGCTATTACAGTCATCCTCGCAGCCGTAATCGGCGCGTTCGTACTCGGTATCGGTGGTAGTCAAGCGAAAGTCCCGCAGGCAAGTTTCGATTACTCCTACAGCGGTAGTACTGTAACCGTCACTCACGCAGGAGGCGATGACATCGAAGCAAGTAATCTGAAGGTCCAAGCTGACGGTGGGAAGCAGTCTGTTAGCTGTGGCCCATGTGCAGCGGGTGATACGCTTTACAGTGGGGCTACCGGTAGTACTTCCACGATTCAGGTCATTTGGACCAGCCCAAGTGGAGATAGTTCCAACGTGATTTCCGAATCCGAAGTTCCCTCATAAATGGAATTAAAAAACATATTTAAGGACGAGGACGCGGTGTCGCCGGTCATCGGCGTCATCCTTATGGTGGCAATCACTGTCATCCTCGCAGCCGTGATCGGCGCGTTCGTACTCGGTATCGGTGGCAGTCAAGAACAAGTCCCGCAGGCGACTTTCAATTACGACTCGACTGCCTACGCGAGTAATGTGATGGTCGATATCAGCCACCAAGGTGGGGGCGATATTGACAGCAACAATCTGGATGTCAAAATCGGTTCCTCGACTGTCTGGGATTCCGGCGCAATCGGAAGTAGCCCAAACGGATGGTCTGAAAACACTACGGATACTACTTCTGGCTGGAAAGGTGGGACGGTTTCTGCGGGGTCCACTGTGAGTGTCCAAAAGCCGAAAGCGTCCGTTAGTAGTGGGACGTCTATTACCATTGTCTGGACCACCTCCAGCGGGGACTCGTCGAATATTATCTCGGAAGGCGAAATCAGTATCTAACCTCCGAGGTTCCCATTTATGAAGGTCCGAACCGTTCTCCAAGATGAAAATGCAGTCTCATCAACCATTGGCGTAGTGCTGATGGTTGCTGTGACTGTTGTTCTGGCAGCGGCAGTGGGGTCCTTCGCGTTGGGGCTTGCAGAAGAATCAACAAAGAAGACACCGACCACGACCGTCGAAACAAAATGGGGTGTCGACGGTGGAAGTCAAACTGTCGACATTACAATCCTTAGTGGTGATGACGTCAAAAGTAAGTTCATGACTGTCACCGTCGACGGGACAATCATCTGGGAAGACTCTGGTGTCCCAAGTGGGGTTGACATCACGACCTACGCTGGGAAAACCTGGACCGGCCCAAAGATTGAGTCTGGAGACACACTCGGTCTGAAGGAGACGTCCAGTAGTGGCCTTCCCGATGGCAAGACGCTGAAGGTCATCTGGAACAACGGTGAGAAGTCCCAGGTGTTGGGAACCGGGACTGTTCACTGAGTGGGTACGGAGTCTGCTTCGTTTTTCTATCTCGTTTATCCCATCTGGTCGAGTGCGTCCCGGCGATCCTCTACGGGGACTTGATCGTACTTCATAGTGGTTTGTGGGTTCCGGTGACGTAACTGTACCATCGCCGCGGCCAGGTCACGTTCTCGCGTCATGTGTGTGCCCACGGAGTGTCTGATAGTATACCACGACATCGACCGGTTCTGAGTGTCGATTCCCGAGACGTCGCATAACTTGTGGAGGATACGGCGGAGTTCCTGTGCTGGATAGGGGTTGCCGTGGCGAGTGAGCCAGAGTCGGTCGGTGTCGTCGTAGCGCGGGTGCTTCTCGCGTTCGTCCAGCCAGTAATCCAGGGCGGTCGACGTCCGATCCGTGAGTGAGACAGTCCAGTTCCCGTCGTTCTTCGCGGAGTCCTCCCGTGGGATACGCAGGACGCTATTGGTGGTGTCGACCCAACTGGTTCGCGCGCGCCGGACCTCCACGGGCCGTAGCCCAGCATCGAGAGAGACCCAGACGAGCGTGGTGAACTTCCAACTGCTATCCGTGTACTGGAGGGCGTCCTTGTCCTCGATGCCGTAAGCGGGGTTCCCGTCGACGCTCAGGGCGGCGTTCCTGATCTTCTGGCGTTCCTGCTTGGAGAGAAAGTCTCGGGGTTGGGGGTTGCCGCCGCCGCTCGTGAAGTTCCACGAGAACTCCCACTCGTCCTCCCCGAATTGCGCTTGGAGCCACGACGAATACCGCCGGAGCATTTCGAGCCACTTGCCCTTCGTGGAGTTCGTGACGTCCTCAAGCGCCTTCTCGTCCATGAACGCCCGGGCCGTCTCCTGGGTGGGTGGCTGGCTGTATTCGCGGTTGTACTCCCAGGCCCACAGGTCGAACGTCGCGGCGCGCTGGCCGGTGTTGTAGACCGTGTACGGAGAGTAGCCCTCTGCCTTCTCGGGTTCCTTGCCGAACTGCAACATCCACTTGAGGAACGATTTGCGGTACTCGTAGTAGTCGACGACTTGTTTGGTATCGAGGAAGTCTGCGTTGCGCTGGTGGACTATGAGGATGTTCCTCCCGTTGTCCCACTCGCTTCCCTTAAAGACCATACAGCGCGATAGTCGATTTGGCTTATCTATGTCCATAGTCGGGTGTTGTCGTTTGTCGACACCCGGGAGAAAACTGCACGACGAGACGGCGTCGAGGAGTGCGCGGGACCGGATTTGAACCGGCGGACTCCTACGAGACAGCGTCCTAAGCGCTGCGCCGTTTCCTGGCTTGGCTACCCGCGCGCACTCCGAGCGTAAGCCCCGAGCAGTTCAAGAACCTGTCGTCTCGGACGCGAGATTGAAGGGCGAGGCCGCCCCAGGGGGCAGTGTGTATCGAGCGAGTGACCGTGTGGACAACGAAGCGTGGATCGAGGAGTTACAGGCGGTCTGCGAACGCTTGGAGTTGGAGTCGGCGGCGCGGACGACCGCGACGGACCTCTTCCTCTCCACGGCGCCGGAGTCCGACCGGTCCAAGCCCGCGGCGATAGCGGCGAGCGTGTACGCGGCGGCGCTCCTGGAGAGCGACGAGCGCTCGCAGACCGCGGTCGCCGACGCCGCGGACGTCTCCCGGTTGAGCGTCCAGCAGCGCTGGAAGGACGTCCTCGAAGAAGCAGGGTTCGAACCGCCGTCCTGGTAGGCGCGTAGCGAGTCAGGGGGTTAGCGCGTCGCGTCTCGGCCGTCGCGCTCGGGCGTCACGTTCCCGTGCTCGTCGATCTCGCCGTTCACGATGCGGGTCGACGAGATGACGTCGCCGTCCTCGGCGATGACGTGGTCGACGACGACGATGTCGAGCGGGTCGACGCCCGATTCCTCGCGGAGTTCGTTGATGCGTTCGCCGGTGTCCTCGGTCTCCGGCGAGACGACGAGCGCGTCGAACCGCGGTTCGGTCGCGATCCCGGTTGGCTCGGTGAGTTCGTGCACCGCGAACTCGCGGCCGTACTCGGCCGCGAGCGGTTCGAGTTCGCGTTCCAGGTCGCGTTTCCGTTCGGCGAACGACCGGACGTACCGGTCGACGTGCCGCGTCTTCGGTGCGAGCTCGTCGCTCGTCAACCCCACCGTCACGTCCCCGAGTTCGAACGCGCGCTCGAACAGCGCGCGATGCCCATCGTGAACTGGGTCGAACGTCCCACCCAGCGCAACATTCATGCCCGAACGGTCGACCGGGCGCGGCATAAAAGGATTGAATCCGGGGACCCCTGCGTCCCGCGTCGCTCACAGTCCGCCAGACGCGTCACTCGTCGGTCGACGCCGTCCCGTCGTCGTCGGCGTCCGCGTCGTCCGCACCCGCGTCCGGTTCCGCGTCCACGGCATCGGACTGCACCGTGATAGTCACCGGCTCGTCGTCGGCGTCCACGGCTTCCAGGTCGTCCTCGTCGTCGTCGTCGAGGAGCGAGTCGAGGTTGAAGACGGTGTTCAGTTCGTCCTGTACCTGCCCCACGACGCCCGAGACGAGTTCGCTCGGCGCGATCGCCGTGTACTCGTAAGGGTTGTTCCCGGCGCCGGAAGCGGCGCGTTTCTCACGGTGAACCTTCTCCTCGTCGTGCAGTTCCGCCAGGGCCTCGCGGACGGTGCTCGGGTACAGACCCGTTCCCTGCGCGATCTCCTCGCTCGTGGACGCCGGGTTGGCCTGCAGGAAGATGTAGATCTTCGCTCGCGTCTCCGTGTCGAGCACCCACGAGAGGAGGTCGACGATGCCTGAGTCGAAGCCGTCGACGGCCTTCTGGCGTCGCGTGGATGGTTCGTCGTCGTCCGCCGGTGTCTCCGCCTCGTCCCTGGTCATGTCCTTTCACTGAGGACACAAGCCGTGCGGGGGTAAAAACCCATTGCTCGGGGGTGTTCGTCCTCAACGACCGAGAACGGGTCACTCACCGAGAACGAGCGATTCGCAGAGCGCGTCGAACCCTTCGGTCTCCAGGATGCGGCGCTGTCGTTCGGCGCCGCTGTCCGCGTCGAGGACGTCGCGGATGCCGGTGACCCCGAGGCGGTCGCACTCGCGGTCCACGAGCTCGCCGAGCGGGACCGTGCCGTCGCCCTCGAGCGCGACGAACTCGGCGTCGTGGCCGTGCCGGAGCGCCCGCCACTTGTTCTCGTCGAGGAGTTCGCGACGATGCTGATGGGGGTACCCGCTGCCTCGGTCGTCCCACGGCGCCGCGAGGTCCGCGTATCGCTCGCGGAGGTCCGCGACGAGCGCGTGCACGTACTCGACGAACGCGAACACGACGTCGGGGTCCGCTTGTCCGTCGGGCGCTCGAATCTCGACGGTCCCGTGCCCGGAGTGCGGGCGGACGTCGTACCAGAGCTCTCCGCGGTCGCGGATGCTCTCGGTATCTATCATGCGGTTCTCGAACGCGGCGAAGTCGTCGTAGCCGTCGAACGCGGTCGGCATCCCGGTGTTCGGGAGGCCCTCGAATATCTTCGCGCGAGCCGACGCCAGGCCGGTGTCGTAGCCGTCCCAGAACGGCGAGTTCGCGGCGAGCGCGAGCATCGGTGGGAGGTACCAGCGGAGTTCGTTCGCGATCCACGTCGCCGCGTCCGCGTCGTCCACGCCGACGTGCACGTGCAGCCCTGCGGTCGTGTTCCGATGCTGGGGGTACTGGATGCGGTCGAGTTGACTCCGGTACCTGGGTTTCTCGGCGTGTTCGAGTTCGCGCCACCGAGCGCCCGGGTGGAGGCCGGCGCCCGCGACCCGGTACCCCTCGCTCGCCGCGAAGTCGACGAGCGCCTCCCGGACCGCGTGGAGGTTCTCGCGGGCGTCCGCGAGGTCCTCGCACTTCGGCGTCTGCGTCTCGATGACGGTCTTGAACAGCTCGTGGTCGAGCCGACCGTCCAGTAGCTCGGGCGGGTCGGCGTCGTACACGAGGGCGTCGCTCCCGGAGACCGGACGGCCGGCCTCGTCGACGACGAAGAACTCCTCCTCGATGCCGAGTGTCCCCGCGTCCTCGAACGCCTCGCGCGACCCGCGCTTGTCCATCGACGCCACGTTCGCTCGCACGTGATAAAAGGAGTACGGAGTCGGCAGGTCGCCGTGCACGAGCGCGCCCCGGCGACGTGAGGACCGACGGTCAGCGCGGTCGGGCGACGACCGCGAGGTGGTCGTCGTGGTACGGTTCGAGGCTCGCGGTCTCGAGGACCTCGTAGCCGTCGCGGAGGTCGTCGAGGACGGCGTCGAAGACGTCGGTCGGGTCACCGGTGACGTCCTCGCTGCGGGCCTTGATGGCGAGCGCGAGCCGACCGTCGTCAGCCAGGAACTGGCGGTTCCGGAGCGCCACCTCGGCCTGGCCGCGCGTCGCGACGTCCTGCACGAGGAGGTCACAGTCGGTTTCGACGACGTGCGCGTACGACTCGGGCTTCCGGGCGTCGGCGAGCAGCGGGAACAGCCGGTCGCGGTCGTCGGCGACCCGACAGAGGTCCCGCACGGGCCGCGGCGCGAACTCGACGGCGTACGTCGGTCCGGCGACGTCCGCGACGTGGCTCACGGTGGTGCCGGCGGCAGCGCCGAGGTACAGGACCGTCGCGTCCGCGGACAGCCCCGGGTCGAGTCCGGCCGCGTACGTCGCGGCGAGCTTCGACCGCGAGGCGTCCCACGCACGCCAGTCGCCATCCGTCGCCTCCGGGCCGACGACCGGCCCCTCGGTCGCGAGGGTCTCACCGCCGCCGAAGTCCCGGCGCACCAATCCATCGGGGAGCGCGACGTCCTCGGGAGCGGGTGCGTCCGTCATTCGCCCGCACCTCCGTGGTCACTGCCGGTGGTGTCTCCGCCCGCGTCGTCACCGCCAGCGTCGTCGGGCAGTTCGTCGCCGGTGCGAGCGCGGATGGTGGCGATGCGCTCGTCGAGTTCCGCCTCTATCTCAGGTTTGGGGTCCCCGCTGTAGTGGTCGATGCGCGCCGCGATGGAGAGCTTCCCGGCGAGTGCACGCGCCGCGCTCCCGCGGTTCTCGGGGTGCGTGCCGCGGACGTACTCGTGCGTGTAGATGATGCCGTGCTTCGGCGAGGACGCGCGACCGCGGAGGTGCGCGAACAGCGCGTCCTCCGCGCCGAGCACCTGGACGGTCCCGCTCGGCTTCTTCGCGAGGGACTCCAGGCTCCCAGCGAGCGAGACGAGTCGTGCCGCGAGCACCGGCCCGGCCATCGACGCGAGGTTCGGCGCGACCGTCGGCGCCTGCTGTTCGATGAACCCGCGAAGGTCCTCGGCTTCCGCGTCGAGTTCGACGACGCGCTCGGCGAGCGATATCGCGCGTTCCTCCGCGGGCGTCTCCGCGGTCCGACTCGCGACGTCCTCGGCGAGCGCGACGCCACCGCCGGAGACGTCGAAGAGCGCACCCGCCCACTCCGCCGCACGCTCGGCGAGCTCGTTCGCGGTGCGCGCGCAATCGTCCATCGCACGAACCGCGTGCACGAGCTGCTGGTCGTCCGCGCGCTCCCGTTCGACGGCCTCGGCGCGCGCCGCCGCGACCGTCGCCTCGTGGAGCGCGTCGTAGTACGCGGCCTCGTCGGGCGCGAACCCGACGTCGACCGCTCGCGCCGGCCAATCAGCGGGCTCGGTCGCGGACCCGTCGCGGACCGCCGCGGCCGCCGCGTCGACGTCACCGGGCTCGCAGTTCGCGAACCACCCGTCGTCTGTCATAGCACTCACTCCTCGGGCCATCGGGTTAACGCCCCCGACTCGGCACGCACCCGCACCGACGACTGCGCACGTCCGGCGCGGGCACCCGATTCCAACCAGGACTCGCCCCGTCCTAGAACATCCTAGAGGAATCCCGACCCCTGGAAGGACGTTCCACACACACCCCCGGAAAGCTTATGTTCATCAGTCCCTCGGCAATAGTTAGCATCGCGCGGGCCACAGCCCGCACGACTCCCCCCATGAACAGCACGAACGACGAAGCGACGACCGCCGACCCGCCCGAGATAGAGAACAGGTTCTGCGCCCGCGACGCCGACGACGGCAGCGTAGAGATCTACGACGAGGAGAACACCGACGCCTGGATCCGCTCAGACTACACACTCGAACTCGGGCGACCGTCGTAACCACGAACCGACGCGGGCCGCTGGGTGGCGACCCGTCTCGTTCTCACCACGACGCCGGCAACAGCACGTAGCGGAGCGTGAACAGCTCGCGAGCCTGCACGACGACCAGCGGCTCGCCCGGCCCCGTCTGCACGACGATATCACCGGAGAGCGCTCGCGCTAGCGCCGCGAGCTCCGCACTGTACCGGTTCGAGACGTCCGGCCCCGTCACCTCCCCGGGGAGCGTCGCGGTGGCGTGCGCGAGCGACAGCTCGCTCCCGACGTCCAGCACGAACTCGCCGTTCTCGACGACGAACGGGTACCCGTCGACGGTCTCCGCGAGGTCGACCGCGTCCGCGAGCCGTTCGAGCGACGCAGCGTCCGTCTGCACGCGCGTCGGCGCGACCGACCCGTCCTCGAGCCTGAACCGGTTCTCGTCGTCGAACCGCGACGGCAGCTCCGTCGTCACCGTCCCGAGAACCTCCGGGCCGTGACGACACGCTACCTGCACGGTCTCCGCAGCCGTCCGAAGCTCGAGCGTCCCAGCGAACGCATCCTCGGGGTCACCGAGCAGGACGACCTCCACCTGCTCCGCCGCCAACCACTCCAGCCACCCGAGCGCCGCATCGATATCGAAGATCGCGACCGCCGGACCGTCGATATGGAGCGTGACGTCATCGAACGCCTCGTGCGCGACCGAACAGTACGCCGCCATCGACGTGTCGCGCTTCCCGGCCGGCGTCTCGACGCTGTCGTCCGTGACGCGCACCAGCATCTCGTCGTAGTACGCGTCACCGTCCGTCGCGAGCGACGCGACCCCCACCATGCGCCTGACGGCGCTCCGGGTCGCGCGGAGCGTCGCCAACGGCTCGCGTGTCATACCCGCTAGCACGATGCGCCGTCATCAAAAGTGGTGCGTCTCACCGGGCGGTCGGACGGCACTCGTCGGTCGTGCGAGCGCCGAGGCGTCCGACGGGAGCGATGCCGCGGTCAGGCCAGTGGTCGGGTCGCCCCCGCCACCGTCGCACCGTCTCGTTGCTCCTCGACCGTCGCGATTGCCCAGTCGCGGACGGCGGAATCGTCCGTGTCGACGTACACCGCGAGCTTGCCGGTCCTGTCGTCGTATCCACCGATGCCGACGCGGTCGTCGAATATCATGAGCTGAACGAGCGGCAGGTCGCCGTTCGACCAGAGCGTGAAGTGGTCGCTCGCGGTGACCGTTCGATACGTCTCCGGGTACGATTCCTCGAGTCGCTCGATGACGGCGGGCGTCACGATGAACTCGACGGCGAGCCCGTCCAGGATCCGTTCTGCGAGGACCCGGACGCTTCTCGGGGAGCTCACGACGGCGTCGAAGCCACGTAGCGTCGATGTCTGTCGGAGGAACGACGCACATCGCTCATCGGCGACGAAGGGGTCGCTCGGACTCGCGGTCGTCACGACGGCATCGCGGTACGGCTCCAGGTCGTCGTCGAGGAAGCCCGCCGGAATCCACTGCCAGATGCCTCGGAGCCGGGTTTCGGCGGCGATTCGAGTCAGGACGTCGTCGAACGTCTCGACGACGAACGTCCCCGGGACCGTGAGTTCGTACTCGCGCCGCGTACGACGCACCCATCCGCGATCCCGGAACTCGGAGAGGATGCGGTGCACCGTCGCGTTCGAGGCGGGAGTCCCCGCTCGGAGGTCCGAATATTCCCGCGGGGTTCCGTGCAAGAGTTCGAGGACTTCGACGCGATACTCTGACCGCGCGAGGAACTCGACCTCCTCAAGCGGCGTCACCATTCGAGTACGATGGTTCTCCGTGGGCTTTACTGTATCTCCGGGGAGTCCAGGACCACGAGACCAACCGTTCCGAAGGCGAATTGCCCGTCAGTAAGTTGTCCTGGAACGATGCAGACCTTCCGCTCGCGGGCGCTCCTCGTTCGCGCGACTCCTGCGACCACTGGCCGGCCTCCCGTTGGGAGCACCTCGGGCGTTCCGTTGCGTGGGACACTCGCATCCCGTGAGAGGCTCTTATCAATCGCATATAACTAACGAGTCCCCGTACCATGTAGTGTGATGACTACCGACACTCGGACGGACTCCCTCGACCAGGCGGAACTCGGTGAACTCGTGGAGTCGTCGCTCGTCGACCTCGGCGCGACGGTTCACGCCGCGCTCGCGGTCATCGGCGACGAACTCGGCCTGTACGCCACACTGGACGAGACGGGACCACTCACCACCGCCGAACTCGCCGAACGCACCGGAACCGCCGAGCGCTACGTCCGCGAGTGGCTGCGTTCACAGGCCGCCGGCGGATACGTCACCTACGACCCCGAGACGGAGCGCTACTCCCTCACCCCCGAACAGGCGCACCTCCTCGCCGACGAGGACAGCCCCGTCTTCATGCCGGGAGCGTTCCAGCTCGTCGGCTCCGTCGCCAAGATAGCGCCGGACCTCCAGGAGGCCTTCCGAACCGGCGAGGGCATCGGTTGGCACGAACACGACGAGGACGTCTTCCACGGCACCGAACGCTTCTTCGGGCCGTCCTACGGAGCGTTCCTCCTCGACTGGATCGGAGCGCTCGACGGCATCGAACCACGACTGAAGTCCGGCGGTCGCATCGTCGACGTGGGCTGCGGTCACGGCGCGCCGACGATCCGCATCGCGAACGCGTACCCCAACTCGACGGTCGTCGGCATCGACTACCACGATGACTCGATATCGGTCGCCCGAGAACGCGCAGCATCGGCGGGCGTCGCCGATCGCGTCAGCTTCGAAGTGGCGACCGCCAGAGAGTACGACGGGGCCGACTACGACCTCGTCACGATGTTCAACTGCTATCACGACATGGGTGACCCGGTCGGCGTCGCAGCACACGTCCGAGAGACGATCCAGCCGGAGGAGTCGTGGATGATCGTCGAACCGTACGCCAACGACCGAGTCGAAGAGAACCTCACCCCCTTCGGTCGCCTCGGGTACGCCATCTCGACGCTTGCCTGCACGCCGAACTCGCTGAGTCAGGACGTCGGGTACGCGCTCGGTGCGCAAGCAGGCGAAGACAAGACCAGAGAGGTCGTGACCGAAGGTGGCTTCACGCGCTTCCGTCGCGCAGCCGAAACCCCGACCAGTCTGGTGTTCGAAGCCAAACCATGACGTCGCCCCCGGAGTCCCAACGCCGGACAGACGGCGTCCTCGCGGACGCCGTATGCTCGCGCGGTCAGTTCACGCAGAAACGGCGCCCTCG